>CAWBRY010000001.1:0-2211418 GCA_963791295.1 uncultured Sphingobacteriales bacterium
TCGGTGTGTACTATTGCAACGAAAAATTGAAGGGAAAGATATTGGGCCCCTCTGCTTCCGTACAGGGCGAGGATATAGACCGGATGTTATGGATTACGCTAGCCATGACGGGTTTTGTTTTCCTGATTACACAAATAGCCTTATTCTGGTTCGCTTTCAAATACCAGGAATCAGATAAGCGAAAGGCCTATTATTACCCGCATAATAATAAGCTGGAAGTTATATGGACGGTCATTCCGGCTATTGCCTTAACTGTATTGGTGGGATTTGGTTTGTTTTATTGGTTCAAAATAACTGGCAATGCTCCCAAAGACGCCATGGTAGTGGAAGTAACAGGGAAACAATTTGGATGGGAATTTCGTTATCCGGGAAGAGATGGAATTCTGGGTAAGAAATATTTTAAGAACATCAGCGATGCTCAAAATAATCCGATGGGACAGTTGTGGGATGATCCGGCCAACCACGATGATGTTTGGGCAGCACAGGAAATGCATTTGGTAGTGAATCGACCCGTCGAATTGGTCATTGGTTCTAAAGATGTGATCCATGACGTAGGACTCGTTCATTTCCGCATGAAGATGGATGCCGTGCCGGGAACACCAACGACGATGTGGTTCACCCCAAAGTTTACAACCAAACAAATGCAGGAATCGTACGGGCCAAAGTTTGTTTATGAATTATCCTGTGACCAGATGTGTGGAAAAGGACATACAGGAATGCGGGGCACCGTCGATTGTTGAAACACAGGAAGAGTTTGATCGCTGGATTGCATCGAAGACACCGCAATATTTAGTTGCCAATCCACAATTTGATCCGTCCAAAAAGACTGCTATAGACACGACCAAAGCTGAAGCTAAACCCATCAGCCAGGCGTCACCGAGTCAGTGAAAACAGTATTAGCTATTCGTGACAGCTTCGGTTGTCATTAAAATGAAAGAGTATGAGTGAAGCAACGCATATACATCACGAAGTGGGGGCTGCTCCGGTCCATCATGAGGAGCATCATGGCCATCACAAAGAGACTTTCATTACAAAGTATATATTCAGCCAGGATCATAAGACGATTGGAAAACAATTCCTGGTTACCGGCATTGTCTGGGCGATTATCGGAGGCTTGTTTTCTGTTCTCTTCAGATTGCAATTAGGATATCCGGGCCAAAGTTTCCCCATCCTTGAAACGGTTTTTGGGCATTGGGCAGAAGGCGGACAGATCAAACCGGAGTTTTATTATGCTCTGATCACGATGCACGGGACCGTACTTGTATTTTTCGTGTTGACAGCTGGTCTTAGCGGAACTTTTGCCAACCTGCTCATACCCTTGCAGGTGGGCGCCAGGGATATGGCTTCGCCATTCTTAAACATGCTTTCTTACTGGTTCTTCTTTATGGCCAGCGTGGTAATGATCTCTTCCTTATTTATTCAAACCGGTCCTGCGGCAGGTGGATGGACGGTATATCCTCCACTGAGTGCACTTCACGGAGCTTCTGAAGGGTCCAAGGCAGGAATGGATCTTTGGATAATCAGCATGGCGTTGTTCGTAGTGTCTTCCTTATTGGGAGGCCTGAATTATATTTCTACTATTCTCAATATGCGCACCAAGGGCATGAGCATGACGAGGCTGCCCCTGACTATTTGGGCCTTGTTCTTTACAGCTATATTAGGAGTATTGTCATTCCCTGTTTTATTGTCCGGGTTGATCCTGTTATTGTTTGACCGCAATCTCGGAACGAGTTTTTATCTCAGTGATATTGTTGTGAATGGCCAGATCCTTCCAAATGAAGGAGGCAGCGCCATTCTATTCCAACATTTATTCTGGTTCCTGGGGCATCCGGAAGTATATATTATTATCCTTCCTGCCATGGGAATGGTGTCGGAAGTGTTGTCGGTCAATAGCCGCAAGCCCATTTTTGGATATATGGCCATGCTTGGTTCCCTGTTCGCGATTACCATTCTTGCCTTCCTGGTCTGGGCGCACCACATGTTCGTCACCGGGTTGAATCCTTTCCTTGGTTCGGTATTCGTTTTATTGACTTTATTGATTGCAGTTCCTTCTGCTATCAAGGTCTTTAACTGGCTTACCACGCTTTGGCGGGGAAATATTCGATTTACCCCGGCAACTCTGTTTGCAATCGGGTTTGTCAGCCTGTTTATTTCGGGAGGATTGACAGGTATATTCCTCGGTAATTCAACGATTGATATTCACTTGCATGATACCATGTTCATCGTAGCGCACTTTCATATTGTGATGGGAGTGGCGGGTATATTCGGTATGATGGCGGGCATCTATCATTGGTTCCCAAAAATGTTTGGCCGTTACCTGAACAGAACCCTCGGCTATATTCACTTTTGGGTGACTATGGTAGGTTCCTATCTTATCTTCTGGCCCATGCACTATGAAGGATTGGCAGGTATGCCACGCCGTTATCTCGATAAGAGCAGTTGGGTTTCTTTCACCCAGTTTGGTGAGTTGGACAAGATGATCACAATTGTCTCGATCGTTGTATTTGCGATGCAGCTCATGTTTGTGTTCAATTTCTTCTATTCCATATTTAAGGGCAGAAAGGTAACCACGCCAAATCCATGGGGTGCCAATACCCTGGAATGGACGACGCCTATCAATCCCGGACATGGAAACTGGGAAGGAGAGATTCCGGAAGTGCATCGCTGGGCTTATGATTATGGTAAGGATGGAAGAGAGTTTATTCCGCAAATTGAACCGATAGGTCAGGATGAAAGCAAACACTAAGGCAGTCAACTGACCGACGAATAGCATAGAAATTATCGCATTTTTTTAGATGTGATTTTTAAATAGCGAAAGCTGCTGATGAAGAAGATCAAAGATTATTTGCAATTAATAAAGCTTTCGCTCAGTATCATGGTGGTGTTCAGCAGTGTAATGGCTTTTGTGCTGACGCCGGCTTTTAGGAGTTATGAGGAGAAATGGAAGTGGGTATTATTGTTCTTTGTAAGTGGGATGCTGGTGACGGGCAGTGCCAATGCCATCAACCAGGTTGTTGAAAAAGATACAGATGCATTGATGAAGCGAACCGCCAATCGGCCGGTCGCCTCAGGTAGAATGAGTGTAGAGGAAGGATGGATCTTTGCGATCCTGACGGGCGCACTCGGCATCTTTCTTTTAGGTAATTATTTCAACTGGTTGTCGGCAGGTCTGGCAGGACTCAGTTTATTCCTGTATGCATCTATCTATACGCCGCTAAAGAAAGTAAGTTCGATTGCGGTGCTGGTGGGTGCAATTCCAGGAGCCTTGCCTTGTTTGATTGGTTGGGCTGCGGGTGAGGATCGGTTGACGCTGGGAGGTTGGGTCTTGTTTGGCATTCAATTTTTCTGGCAGTTTCCGCATTTTTGGGCTATCGCATGGATCGCCCACACGGATTATTCAGCTGCCGGGTTTAAGTTGCTGCCGTCGGATAGAGGACCGACAAAATTTACAGCCCTGCAAACCGTGATCTATTCACTGTTGCTGGTGCCGATGACATTGACCCCATTCTTTATTGATATGTGTGAATTCGGAAGTATTGCTGGAATGTCGGGGTTGATCTTAGTAGTGTTGGCGAACCTGTTTATGATCACGCGTTGTTTGAATCTTTACCGGATCATGGATATAGCTGCGGCGAGAAAGGTGATGTTTGGAAGTTACATGTATTTGCCGGTCATATTATTTGCCCTGTTGCTTAGTAAAGTTTGAATTTCGAATCGATATATGCGAACTACGGTAGTGAATACTCAAAGAAATAAAATACACCCTCATAAATTTACCATGTGGGTGGCTATAGGAAGCATCATCATGATGTTTGCGGGATTGACCAGCGCATTTATCGTAAAAAGCAACCAGGCGAATTGGAACCCGGTAGAGATACCTAAAGTATTTTGGCTCTCCACCGGAGCGATCCTGCTCAGCAGCATCACGGTCCAAATGGCCTTGAGATCTTTCAAGCAAAGGGAAATGAGCCAGTACCGCTTGTTGATCGGGTTGACGCTACTATTGGGAGTTGTATTTGTGTTGTTGCAATGGAAAGGATTTCAGCAACTGTGGGCGCAAAACATAACTTTTAGAGGTGCGGGCGCCGGCCAATTTTTGTATGTGATCTTTGGATTGCACGCACTGCATGTATTGGGCGGCGTCATTGCATTGATCGTCATGTTTATTCGAGCGTTTTTCGGCCGGATAAAATTGTATAGCTCCATTCCGGTGGAAGTCGCTGCAACGTATTGGCATTTTGTAGATCTTTTATGGATCTATCTACTTATATTTTTTTTGGTGATTGGTTAAGAGTAAAATTCTAACATGGCTACAACGGCAACGGTACATAAGACCAAATGGTGGAGCGGAGGCAAGAGCCCCTTCAACCTGGAATATGGCAAACTGATGATGTGGTATTTCCTGATGAGCGATGCTTTCACTTTTGGCGCATTCCTTATTTCATACGGTGCCATCCGCTTTAGTCAGAATTTTTGGCCCGACCCAAACGTTGTCTTCAATGCCTTTCCTGGCACAGGACACCTTAACCTTCCATTGGCCTTTGTGAGTGTAATGACATTCATTCTCATCATTAGCTCTGTGACGATGGTACTGGCTGTGCATGCAGGTCATAACAACGATAAGAAGGGCGTGATAAAATGGATTGCCTGGACCATTGTAGGAGGGCTTGCATTCCTGGGCTGCCAGGCATGGGAATGGCATCACTTGCTCACCGGCGCGCATGCTGTATTGGTGGATGGTCAGATCGATTTGATTCCGCAAAATATGAGAGGCAACCCCTGGGGTAAATTGGTAGAGGATACCGGTGTGTTGACGACGGCATTAAATAATACGCCCCATGAAACACTGGTCGAGTTTGTACATGGGCACGATCATAGCAGGAGCTTGGGAGAGTTAACGGCTTTATCCGATTCGCAGCTAAGAGGGATGGTAAACTTTGCAGAAATGCACGTGCGTGAAAAAGGGCCGGTAGCATTCGGCGGATATTTTTTTGGAATAACAGGTTTTCATGGTTTCCATGTATTCTCCGGGGTGATCATTAACCTGGTGATGCTGATCATGGCGCAGAAAGATGTGTTTGCGAAAAAGGGCCACTACCTCATGATTGAGAAAGCAGGGTTGTATTGGCATTTTGTGGACCTGGTGTGGGTATTCGTCTTTTTATGTTTCTATTTGATTTAGATATTTTGGCAAAGGAGGATAAGTTGCCAGAATTCTGAATTTTTGTAATTTGTATTGATATGGAGCAACAACATGCTGGTTCACCGGAAGTAACCTTTCATCACGAGCACTCGACTGCCGAGTTCAAGAAAAGGGTCCGTAAGACCACTATTATTTTATCGATACTGACTGTCATTGAATTGGCCTTTGGATTGACGATCTATACAATTCATAAGGGTCCTGAGCCTAATGCGGCATTGGTATTGGGATTTAAGGGGATGATTTGCATCTTGACCATTGCCAAAGCTTATTACATCGTTTCCGTATTCATGCACCTCGGCGACGAAATAAGGAATATGATCATGACGATCGTAGTTCCGCTAATGCTTTTTATTTGGTTCATTACAGCCTTCATTTATGAAGGAAATTCATATAAGAATCTTCGTAACCGCTATGACAAACACTTTAAAGAAACGACTATGCCTGCCAAACATCATAACGCTGAAGAGCCGGCGGAAAAGAAGGGAGGCAAGGAATAAGATCATTATCGACATCGAATAGGATCAGGACCATCGCAGCAGCTTTTTCTTCTCTGGTAGCGGCGATGGTTTTTTAATGGTTCGTACCTGGAGCATTAAGTCAAAAAATAAAATTACAAAGTGAATAAGAAAGCATTGTATGCGGTGATGATGGCTCTGCTCCTTCCGCTGGTTTGTTATTTTATCATAAAAAGATATAGCGACCTGGCAGTCCAAATGCCGCCGCGTTATTTTGCTGATTCGGTGACTACGCAGACTAAGAATGGAAAGTTGGTGACAGATACCGTATGGCACAAGCTCGGTGATTTTTCATTGATCAATCAATCCGGAGATACTGTTTCCTGGGAACAACTGAAGGGAAAGATCATTGTTGCCGACTTTTTCTTTACTCACTGTCCAACTATTTGTCCGCCCATGACACGCAACATGAAGCGTTTACAGGAATCCATACATAATGGTCAGAGGGTAGGAGACCGGACAAACCAGCAGATACATTTTCTATCATTTAGCATCGACCCCGAACGCGATTCCATGTCGCGATTAAAATATTGGGCTGACCGTTTCCAGATAGATCCTGATCAATGGTGGCTGTTGACAGGTAGTAAAAAAATGATCTATGACCTGGCCATTCACGAGATGAAGATTGGAATCACGGATGGTGAGGGCGTGGATACGAATTTTATCCATACGGATCATTTTGTGCTGATCGATAGCAGTCGCATTGTTCGGGGTTATTACCACGGACTTGATTCGGCTTCCCTGGCCAGGATATCGGAAGATATTGTCTTGCTGACATTGGAAAAGGGTAACAAAGAAAAAGGGGCTTTATCAGGCAAGTTTAAGATGATCGCGATTGTTTTCTTGCTGGTATTATTGGGAGTGGGGTTACTTTTATTTTCTCTCAGAAAAAGATCGTGATCGATGCTGCAAGCGACCTGGAAAAGAAATGACCGAAAAGCAAGGAATATTATCTTCCTTTTCTCCATCATCATATTTACGGCCATTGTATTTCTTAGCCGCGTAAAATGGAATGTTAACCTGGGTTTTGACGTGCATATTTTTGCGAAAGCGAATGCATATATAAATACCTGTGTCGCCATTTTATTGGTCGCGGCCCTCATAGCTGTAAAAAGCAAAAAGTATTTGTTGCATAAGCGGATCATGTTGACGGCGATGTTCCTTTCCATTTGCTTCCTGGTAAGTTATATCTGTCATCACCTCTTCGCCGGCGAGACAAGATTTGGTGATCTCAATCATGATGGGATCTTATCCGGCGAGGAAAAATCCCTTGCTGGTTCGAAGCGCCTAATATATTATGGTATCCTGGGCACGCATATTCTGCTTGCAGGAATTGTGCTTCCTTTTATTTTATTTTCTGCTTACCGGGCGCTCACCGGTGATTTTGAGAGGCACAAGAAGTTGGTAAGGATCACCTGGCCAATCTGGTTTTATGTCGCCGTCACCGGAGTGATTGTTTATTGGATGATCAGTCCCTACTATTAACCCCCTAGCCCATATTCAAAAACCTATCTCCTTCGCCGGATCCCAGAATAGTTTTTCAAAATCAACGATCGCATCATTCTTTACTTTGATGCCTTCTTTCTTTAGTAGTTGTTCCATCATTCCCGGTGGAGAGAAATGAGGCTTACCGGATAAAATTCCCAAACGGTTGACGACGCGGTGCGCCGGCACTTTCGGTCGGACCTTTCCGCACCCATTCATCGCCCAGCCGACCATGCGGGCCGATGACTTGGCTCCAAGCCAGGAAGCGATGGCGCCATAAGAGGTCACTCTGCCTTTGGGTATTTGTCGTGCTACCTGGTAAACTAATTCAAAGAAGTTCTCATCCCTCTTTCCAGAGGGTCTAATGCTTCTCAATTTTTCGTTGGATTTTTTTTTCTGCATCGCTACAGGGTTAGGTGTTATCGTTCTTCTTGGATCTCAATTCACTTCTTTTCGGTTCAGGTACATCTTCATAATTAAAAGGACAATGCCTGCAACCACTACCACAGCAATATCCTCTCTCCAGATGATATCTTTCCGTGAATACAATATAACCATCTTCATTTATGTAATAATCGACGCCTTCAATGATTTCCTTCATGTTCTTTCAATAATTGCTTAAGTTCCTCGTCTTTTTCTTTGCCAGGCATATTTTCTGGCAATGAAAAACAACAATAATATATGCGGGTGCTGCGTGCAATATCCAGCGATTCGTAATAGGTGCGGATACGCAATTCTTCCGATATATTTTCCTGCCGGTAGGTATCGTCATGATCCTTGTGTAAAGTACAATCATATACAGCGATCACTGTCTTCGTAAACTCATAAAGGTCGGGGCTGTCCGACTTTAAATGTATTAACCCGCCAGGCGCCAGGAATTGTTGGTAGAGGCGAAGGAATTTGGGATGAGTGAGTCGTTTTTTGGCTTTTGAATTCCTCAATTGTGGATCGGGAAAAGTGATCCAGATCTCCGCTACTTCATCTGGTGCGAAGTACTCTGCCACCTGTTCAATCTGAGTTCGAAGAAAAGCTACATTAATAAGGCCTTCCTGCAAAGCTTTCTTAGCACCTACCCAAATGCGGTTGCCTTTCAGATCAATTCCTATAAAATTCCGATGCGGATATATCTTTCCGAGACCCAATGCATATTCTCCCTTGCCGCAAGCGAGTTCAAGTGTAATGGGAAACTCATTTTTAAAAAATGTTTTCCAGTTTCCTGCCATGTGGGAAGGAAATTGTAATACGTTGGGAAATGTGTTCAATTCTTCAAACCGCAATAGCTTTTTTTGTCCCATATCGTCGAAGTTAAACGAAAAATGATGCTGGTAATCAGCAGTTAAGGGTGGATAGAAGGTATGTGGCATCTTCTTTGAAACCTATCCAGCATACGATTATTCATCTAAAAAAATTAAGTTTATGAGTTTCAGCAAATTAAAGCTTAGATATCCGGCTGTCATTGCAGCATTTAGCATGTTGCTTTTTGTAACAGCTTGTAACGATAGCGACAAATCGGAAAAAAATTCCACAACCAGTGATACCGCAGCAAAAAGCGCTACCACAACGACACCTGGTAAGAAGGTCGGGAAAGCCTCAGCAAAATTGATGGCAGCCGAACAAAATAGCAAGATAGAAAAAGATAAAGAGGGATATTATATGTATACGGAAGTATTGCCTGTCTACCCGGGTGGCCAGGATGCACTTCAATCTTATGTCTCTGATCATCTTCAATATCCGGAAGATGCTATAGATAATAATATCGAAGGGACTGTACGCGTACAATTTGCTATTGATGAACAGGGTAATGTCACCAACGCGAAAGTAGTTGGCGATAAGCTTGGCTATGGACTGGAAGAAGAAGCCGTAAAATTAATTACCAGCATGCCTAAATGGACACCGGGTATGGTAAAGGGAAAGAAAGTAAAAGCCTGGTATACATTGCCGGTCACCTATAGACTGGAAGGATCTTAAGATTAATTCAGAGAGTACCAATAAAGAAAGCAGGCCTGTCCCGATGGGGCAGGCCATTTTTTATTAGTGCGCATCGTTTCAAATTCGCTGAAACTTCTTTCTTCTTCAGTTAAGAAAATTATCTTTAGTGCATGACCGTTTCAGAGGTGAATGAATTCAATCTTACATTTTCTTTTAAAGGAAGAAAGATCGATGCTAGCTGTCAAAAAATGAAGGTGTTTGCTTGTCCGCATATCCGTGTGGTGGTGAAGAGCGGCAATGAGAATCCTGACATATATATATTTTATCAGATCAATAAGCCAAAGCAAAAGTTTTTCTGGTTTCCGCTCACGGCTATGAAGGAACCCTACGCCGCAGCTATTGCAAAGGAGTTAGAGAAGAAGGTTAAGTAAGATATAGTATTAGCTACCTTTGAGCGGCCAGGGAATCCGCAGGTAAATCCTTTACATCACTAAATAAAAATGGAGACTCAAAAAACACAACAGCTGCTCAAAACGCCCACGGGTATTGACGGGCTTGATGAGATTACAGAAGGTGGATTTCCAAAAGGCCGACCCACGCTCGTCTGCGGAAGTGCCGGATGCGGAAAGACCCTAATGGCTCTCCAGTTTTTGGTAAAGGGTATTACGGAGTATGGAGAGAACGGCGTGTTTATGAGTTTTGAGGAATCGGAATCTGATTTGACCCAGAATGTAGATTCTCTTGGATTTAACTTAAACGGACTAGTTGCCAGGAAGAAATTAAGAATAGACAATGTCATTATTGAAAGATCCGAAATTGATGAAACAGGAGAATATGATCTGGAGGGTATATTTATAAGATTGAACCACGCCATTGATTCTATTGGCGCTAAGAGGGTGGTGCTGGATACGATAGAATCGATCTTCGGGGGTATGGAAAATACGACCATTCTTCGTTCGGAGATTCGCCGCTTATTTAGCTGGCTAAAGAAAAAGGGCGTGACAACCATCATAACAGGGGAAAGGGGCGATAGGACATTGACGAGACAGGGTTTGGAAGAATATGTCTCGGACTGTGTAATTCTTTTGGATTTTCGTGTCAATGAACAGATTGCCACTCGTCGCTTAAGAATTGTTAAGTACAGAGGTTCCACGCATGGCACAAATGAATATCCTTTTCTTATAAATTCGGATGGTATCTCTGTTCTGCCGATAACTTCTTTGCGATTGGATCACCTGGTTTCCAAGGAAATAATTTCGACAGGACTTTCCTATCTCGACGAGCTTTTGTCTACCGGGGGACTCTTTAGGGGAAGCACTACTCTTGTAACGGGAACAGCGGGCACATCCAAAACGATTCTAGCTACTTACTTCGCACAAAAGAGCTGCCTGCGAAAAGAAAAAGTTCTGTATTTCTCATTTGAGGAATCGCCAGAACAGATTGTCAGGAACATGAAAACAATCGGGATCAACCTGGTTCCATTCATTAAATCCAAATTGCTATATATACATTCTTCAAGACCATCCTTGCAAGGATTAGAAATGCATCTCTTAATGCTGCATAAATTGATTCGCGAGCTCAAGCCAAAATCTGTGGTCATTGATCCCATAAGCAGCCTGATTACAGCGGGTAGCGATAATGAAGTGCGAAGCATGCTGGTACGGTTAATTGATTATCTGAAAGCGAACCAGGTCACCGCTTTTTTTACTTCACTCACCCATCCGAAAGAATCTGCTGTAGACGACTTTACTGTCACGGCGGTCTCGTCCCTGGCTGATACGTGGATCGAATTGAAAAATGAAATTCAGGAAGATAAAAGGAAAAGGACTCTATTTATTGTTAAATCACGAGGGATGGGGCATTTGAATGAATTTTGGACTTTTACGATCACGCCGAAGGGTATTCTGCCTGATAAAAGCAGCCCAATCCGCGCTGGTTACAATTCGGCTGATAAAGCAATTAAGTATCAATAGTCACGATAAATTTTGAATGCTGGAAGATTCTTATTTCGTATTAACTAAGATTACTGAATGGCAAAAGAGAACAAGTGGGAGCTACGCCTGTATATTGCAGGACAGACGCCTAAGTCGATATTGGCCCTAAAAAATATTATGAATTATTGCAAGAAACATCTTGAAGGCCGCTATTCAATTGAGATAGTGGATTTATTAAAAAATCCCCAATTGGCAGCAGACGACCAGATATTTGCGATTCCAACTTTGGTAAGAAAATTGCCGGAGCCACTCAGGAAAATTATTGGTGACCTGTCCAATGAAGAAAAAGTGCTTGTAGGTCTTAACATGCGCCCGGTTGCGAAAAAAAAATAAATAGGCATGAAAAAAAAGGCAGCCTCGGAATTCTTAGATGACGATAAGTTGATACTACAACTTTATGTAGCAGGCATGTCCCAAAGGTCGATGGAAGCCATCGAAAATCTCAAGAAATTGTGTGACACTTATATCCGGAACAATTTCGAGCTTGAAATTATTGACATATACAAGAACCCGGAATTGGCGGCCCAACGTCAAATTGTATTTAGTCCCTCTCTAGTAAAAAAATTTCCATTACCCAAAAAAACGCTGATTGGAAACCTTTCGAATGTTGAAAAAGTGATTAGGACGCTCGGTATCGGACTAAATAATGAATATGGAACTTAAGATTTCGAATTCGATGCGAGAAAGGATAAAAGATCTGGAAGCACGCCTGGCTGACGCCGAAGAATTGATCGCAGCCATTAAGGCTGGCGAAGTAGATGCTTTTGCAGTAGGAACAGCGGGAGAATCGGAAGTATATACCTTGCAAAGTGGGGACTACGCATACCGAATTCTCATTGAAAAGTTTGGAGAGGGGGCCGTAAACCTCACTGCTGAAGGTCTGATTGTATATACGAATGCCTATTTCTGCGAATTACTGGATGTTACCTATGAGACGGTCGTTGGAAGTTTCATCCAGGATTATATGCAATCCGATTTCTTAGAAAAATTTAATTCCCTGCTTGCGCAGGCGAAGGAAGGAAACAGCAAAGGTGAAATTAACCTGATCGCAGGCGACAAGGTCATTCCGGTCTATATATCCTTGACATCGCTAAGACCCAAACTGGACAGCATTGGAATGATCGTCACTGATCTCACCGAAAAAAAGAACCACGAAAAAGTGGTATTGAACTACCAGCATGAGCTAGAGCAACAAAATCTTCAGCTAGATGAAAGAAATCGGTTTGTGGAAAAACTGATTAATTCTTCTCCTGACCTCGTTATGGTAGTAGATGAAGAACTTCGCTCTATCACCCTCAACACAAAGGCGGAATCCGTTCTACAAATGTATTTGAAGGGTCCCGTATTGAATAGTAAAGTAACAGACATCCTACCATGGCTTGCTGAAAACCAGACCAGGCTTGATATCCGTAAAGCATTTGAAGGTAAAGTTGTTTCAGGAAGAGAAATAAAAGATGAACTTTCTGGAAATTATTATGAGAATAATTATATCCCCTTGACTAATGAGAAAGGGCAGGTGTACGCAGTCGTAATTATCTGTCATGATATTACAGAGAATAAAAAACAATTGGATGAACTATTAAAATTATCCGTCTCTGATAAGTTGAAAAGCGACTTTATCAAGATGGCCAGCCATGAACTGAATACACCAGTCACCTCCATAAAAGGATATGTTCAACTCCTCCTATCTCTATTTACTGAAACGAAGTCGGAAACCAAGGTTACACCTGAAACTATTGCCGGCGCACTGATTAAGATCGACAAACAAGTGCTCAGGCTGGTAAGGTTTATCTCCGAACTCCTGGATCTTTCTCGTATTGAAGAAGGACAATTTGAAATTCAGAAGCAGATTTTTGATCTTAACGAATTGGTTGAGGAAACTATCCAGGACATAATGATCACACATCCTCAGCAAAAAATAAACTACCGTTCCAGTTTTAATTGTAAAGTGGACGCCGACAAAGACCGGATTGCGCAGGTCTTATCAAACATCATCATGAATGCCGTTAAATATTCACCCCATTCCAAGAACATCGATATCTCCATCCACTCTTTGTCTCAGGGCAAGGTTGGCATCGGCGTCAAGGATTATGGAATAGGCATCAATAAAGCCGACCTGGAAAAAATATTCGAGAGATTTTATCGCAGCAGGGATAATAAGGAAGAAACTTTTCCTGGATTTGGTGTGGGCCTGTTTGTTTCTAAAGAGATCGTGGAGAAACACGGCGGTTCAATAACGGTGAAGAGTGAAATTGGCAAAGGATCCACCTTCACTATCATCCTTCCCGTTTATTCAAATTGAATATCATGCACGGCTATAAAGAAAAAAGCCTCTCCGAGGAATCGGGAAGGCATTATAAAGCACATGAGAAAAAATGTAGCTGTAGGGGGAGGAGTCGAACCTCCACGGGGCAGTTAGCTATAGCACAAAGTTCAGTGGTCGACCCTGGTCGCCATCCGCCGAAACGGAACAGCGGCTCTATACTACGTTTATCCTGTGATCCCCACCCCCGAGACAAGAGGGCATGTCTGCCGAAAATTTCATCACCCCACAGTATTTTTGGGTGTTCTAAAAGAGCTTGACAATACAAATATAGGCCAATCAGCAGTTTTATTCCAAATTTTCTAATAAATATTTTGAAATTATAGAAAATATTCAAATATTTGCTCCGCTTGCTGAAAATATTCAAAAAACTAACGAAAAAATGCCTGCCAAATTAAATCTCGATAAACTCGATCTGCAGATCATTCACCACATGATGGAGAACGCAGAGATCTCCTATGCCGAACTGGGTAAGAAACTATTTGTATCCGGCGGTACCATTCATGTCCGTATCAAAAAACTACAGGAAGCGGGAGTGGTTAAAGGTACTAGATTGAAGGCAGACCTTAAACAACTCGGCTATGATGTTATTGCCTTTATCGGAATATACCTCAAAGAAAGCTCTCTATATGATGCAGTGGCCAAAGACCTGCAGAAAATTCCCGAGATCGTACGGCTGAATTATACCACCGGCAACTATAGCATGTTTGCAGAAATCGTTTGTAAGGATATTTCGCAACTGCGATTTGTTTTGCACGACCAATTACAGAAAATCAAAGGCATCGAGCGAACAGAAACGTTTATTTCTTTAGAAGAAAGCTTTAATCGCAATGTAAAAGTGGTCGGATAGAAATCTAGCATCCAGTATCCAGCATCTAATATCCAGCATCTAGTATCTAGAACCCCTCACATTCAACGCATCTCTCAATCCATTTCCCAATAAATTAAAGGAAAGCACCAACAACATGATCGCAAAACCCGGCGCCAGCGCCAACATCGGATTTTGAGTGATGATGAAATTATAATTCTCTTTGATCATTAATCCCCAACTGGGTTGCGGCGGTTGAACGCCCACACCTAAAAAGCTAAGACCCGCCTCAATCACAATCGCTGAGGCAAAATTGGATGCTGCTATCACAATCACCGGCCCCATGATATTTGGCCAGATATGGCGGACAATTGTTCTCGCATGAGAAAAACCGAGTGCTCTGGCTGCCTCAACATATTCCAATTCTCTGATGCCAAGCACCTGCCCTCTCACCAGCCGAGCTACATTTACCCACATGGTCAATCCTACAGCAATAAACACCTGCCAAAAACCCTTTCCCAGCGTGAGTGTTATGGCGAAGACGAGCAACAAAGTAGGGATGCTCCAGATCACATTAATAAACCACATGATGATATTATCCGTTCTGCCCCGGAAATATCCGGCCAGCGAGCCGAGGATCAAACCGATACTCAATGAAATAATGACCGTGATCAATCCAACACTCAAACTAACCCGAGTGCCTACAATTAAGCGGCTCATTATATCACGGCCATACTTGTCGGTTCCCAACAGAAACTTCTTATTGACTATCGGCACAGGCGCCAGTTGCGTGAGCGCATAGGACTGTCGTTCGCTCAATTCTTCATCGATGAATTTCTGTACGATCATGCTGTCTCCCGCCTGCTCATGGCGGAGAACTGGAACATAATAATAGGGATCTTCAGTCCCGGAAACCAATTGTTGAAAAAAACCCGTGGTCCCGATCTTCTTGTCCTTTCTTACCATGATAAATGATTGTCGAAAGCCGGGCTTTTCTCCACCGATTTCGAGGATGATCCTGTTCGCATACGGGGAATGATCGGAGGCGAGAAAATAAGAGAACGCCGCTACTAAGATCGATACGGCAATAATTACCAGTCCAACCATAGCTCCTTTATTTTTCCGGAGACGCTTCCAGGCAGCCAGTTGGAATGATTCGTTCAAATTCATTAGTTGCCAAGTTAATTTTTTCTGATCTCATCTCACTCTTCTTCCCTTCCATTCATATTTCCCGAATTGCCCGAATAGCCCCGAAATAATAGTATAAAAAATATGCAATGGCTGAAGGAAGAAAAAATACCGGACCAATTTTTCCTGGTGAAAGAACCGGGAAAGGTCGACACAGAACGGAAGTTCGATCAGCGTCTTGAGTACCCAATAAGCGAGCGCCACTATCCAGTAGCGATAGTCCCAGAAACCCGCGATCAACAATGCCAGGAAAGAAAGATTAAAAAGATAGATCAGCCATAAAACTGCAATTATTCTTTTATCATCATATTTGGAGGCTTTGCTCGCCCATCGTATACGTTGATTAAAAAAATCCGACCAGGTTGCCATGGGCTCCGTAGTCACCGTTGCCTGCTGCGATTTTAAATAAGAGAGCCGCCCCGGAAAATGTTTGTCAATCTTATGCATCAGCAGCATATCATCTCCCGACGCAATCTGGTCAATACCTTTAAAGCCATCCACCTCATCAAAGGCTTTCTTTCCGTAAGCGAGATTCGCTCCATTACACATAGAATGTATCTTCTTAAATACCGAAGCCCCGGTAATGCCCTGCAAGACCATGAAATCCAGTTGTTGAAAAGCAGACAAAATACTTTTTCCATTCTCCAATGCCACGGGGGCTACGATGAGGACGGCATTGTTTGTGGTTTTGAATTCCGCGATCTGCTGCAACCACTGTCTGGGGACTATACAATCCGCATCGGTAGTGACTATTAAATCCCCGGTGGCATGAGCGATCCCTGTTTCAATAGCCTTCTTCTTGTAGGAATTGATCCCGTCTTCGTCAAGTTGAAGAACCCGGGCGAAGGGAAATCGACGGACCATCGCGACAGTATTGTCCGTGGAATGGTCATCCACCACAATCACTTCAAAAAATTCCCGGGGATAAGTTTGCTCTTCCAATGACTTTAATAGTTCTGCAATATTGTCCTCCTCGTTTCGGGCGGGAATGATCACAGAGGCCTTTATTACGGGTGTTGTCGCGGTTGGTGTAAATTCGGGAATAGCCTTCCAACTTTGCCAATAATATATGATAAGAATACTATAGCCAATAAATAATGTTATGGTAATAATCAGCAGGATCATCTAAGGCAACAAAACTAATCATTGTGTTTTTAGTCATTCAATAAGGAAAGTATTTGAGCGGCATGCTTCTCCTGCAGTACCTGATGACCCGAATCGATGACCGTAATACTACATTCCTCTTCGATGCTCTGTCTGAATTTTTCTCCGACAGAGGGCAAAATGATCCGGTCATGCCTGCCATAAGCTAACCGGACCGGCGTCCGATATTTTTTGATCATTGACTTAATTCTTTTCAGATCAGGCTTTAGTTTTCTCAGGCAGGTCCATCTTACATATAATAAGTATCGTACCTCTTTATTGCCGATATAATAATTGACAAATTTGAAAATGCTGGCATTCACCAACCCGGCTTTATTGAGCATTTTCAGAAACCCAAAAAACCATCCCGGATATTTCATGGTAAACCGAAAGAATCGATTGCCGGCCCATGATTGTGTCGCCAGCCAATACCAAAAATTAATTTTTAATCCATCCGGCGCGAGCAACACTATTCTTTCAATGGATTGAGGCCTGGTCTGGTAGAGGTTTAAGGCCACGCGCCCGCCCAGACTAAACCCTATCAGTATCAATTTGGAATGAATTGTCGGATCCGGAGAATTGCCAAACTGAAGTTGATGTAACCTGGTGATCTCTTCGATCAGCTGATTCAAATCTGCAGGACTCATCACCAGTCCTTCGTTCCATTCCGTTCGTCCATGGTAGGGAAGATCGATCGAATAAAAAGTAACCAGGTGGCCAGCAAATTTCTCGACAAAACCGAATGTGGCCCCGTCTTCGCCATATCCATGAAAGCAAAATGCCAGTCTGGGTCCCTCGCCAAACCGATAATAATTGATCCTGGAGCTTTTATAATCAAGGAGGTAGTTCTCCATGCGACTAAAGGAAACAAAATTTTGCTGAATATACTTTGGCAATTAAAAAATAAGAGTAACTTTGATTAGTTGTATAAACAACTATATGTCAAACAACCAATTTAAGAGGGGGGAGCTTTACAGTTTCATCACGGGAAAAGCCTCGACAGCCATTGCCCGTCGCCTGCAGAAGAAATTCAATATGGCAGGACTGAATATCACTATTGAGCAATGGAGCGTGCTCTACCATTTATGGAAGGAAGATGGCCAGAGTCAGCAGCAATTATGCAATGCCACCTTTCGCGATAAACCCAGCATTACCCGGCTGGTCGATAACCTGGAAAAGCTGGGCCTGGTGAAAAGAGTCGCGTCTGAAAGCGACCGCCGCATTAACCTGATCTATCTCAGTAAGCAGGCACTTAAACTGCAGGACGAAACCATGCAGATTGCAGATGAAACATTGAGAGAAGCTCTGGATACAGTCTCATCTGATAGAATAGAAGTATGTAAAGAAGTGTTGCAGGTGGTGTATGATAATTTGAATGGAAGGTCCTAGACTTATAACTTTCAACTATACTTAACATGAGTACAGAAACAAAAAGAAAATCCGTCTTAAAAGGAGGTGAATGGCTGGTGAAGGAATCATCGGCATCCGACATCTTCATCCCGGAAAATTTTTCGGAGGAACAAACAATGATCCGCGACATGTGTGATCAGTTTCTGAATGTGGAAGTGTATCCCATCCTCGACAGGATCGATAACCTGGAGGCCGGGTTGATGAAATCCTTACTCACCAAAGCTGGTGAACAAGGATTATTATCCGGTTCTTTTCCCGAAGAATACGGAGGTCTTGGAAAAGATTTTGTTACCTCTACCATCGTCAATGAATACCTCGGTGCCGGTCACTCCTTTTCCGTCGCAATCGCTGCCCATACCGGAATCGGCACTCTACCGATCCTATACTTTGGCACTCCCGAACAAAAACAAAAATATATTCCCCGCCTGATCAGTGGCGAATGGGCTGGTGCCTATGGCCTCACCGAACCTAACTCCGGAAGCGATGCACTAGGAGCGAAGACATCGGCTAAACTGAGCGATGATGGAAAGTACTACCTTCTCAATGGACAAAAATGTTGGATCACGAACGGCGGCTTCGCTCAGGTGTATACCGTGTTTGCAAAAGTAGATGGCGATAAATTCACCGGCTTTATCGTTGAAAGAGGAACCGAAGGGTTTACCCAGGGACCAGAAGAGCACAAGATGGGTATCAAAGGTTCATCCACCGTGCAACTTTATTTTCAGGATTGCAAAGTACCCGTCGGGAATTTATTGGGTGAAGTAGGCAAGGGACATAAGATTGCATTTAACATTCTAAATATCGGTCGACTGAAGCTATGTGCTGCTGCGATTGGCGGAGCCAGACGAGCCGTAACCGATTCAGTGGTCTATGCTAAAACCAGGGAACAATTCAAACAACCCATCGCAAACTTCGGCGCCATTAAGCATAAACTGGCAGAAATGGCGATCCGCGTCTTTACATCCGAATCAGCACTGTACCGCACAGCTAGTTGGATAGATGAGAAAGAACAGGAGTTACTTTCTGAAGGTCGCTCATTTAGTGAGGCCATGTTGGGTGCCGCTGAAGAATACGCCATTGAATGCGCCATGCTAAAAGTATATGGCAGTGAAGTGCTGGACTTTGTAGTGGATGAAGGAGTACAGATACACGGTGGCAATGGCTTTAGTGCTGAATATAATATATCAAGGGCCTATCGCGATAGCCGGATCAATAGAATATATGAAGGAACCAATGAGATCAATCGCTTGTTGACTCTGGATATGACACTGAAAAGAGCCATGCAGGGAAGATTGGACCTGATGGGTCCGGCCATGGCCGTACAAAAAGAATTGATGAGCATTCCTGATTTTAATTCAGAAGAAGATGCGCCTTTTATGAAGGAGAAAAAAGTAATTGCCAATCTTAAGAAGGCAATCTTAATGATCTCCGGGGCAGCCGTTCAAAAACTCATGATGAAATTAGATAAGGAGCAAGAGCTATTGATGAACATTGCCGACATGGCTATTGAAACATTCAATGCTGAAAGCTTGCTGTTGCGCGTGATGAAAATAATGGATCAGCAGGGAGAATCGGCAGCACAGCCTTATATGGACATTCTCCAGGTATATCTTTATGATGCAGCTGATCGCATAAATAAGTCGGGTAAGGATGCAGTCAATGCCTTTTCAGAAGGAGATGAGCAGCGAATGATCCTCATGGGATTAAAACGCTTTACAAAAACGGAGCCGTTTAACATTAAGGAGGCCCGAAGAAGGATCGCTGATAAAATGATCGAAGCAAGTAAGTATTGCTTTTAGTTCCATTGCTCCTTATCGAAATCCAGCATAGCAGTCTTTAATGGAGTAGGTGGCGGGTTTTCCTTGTATAACATGGAAAGTTCTTTCCTCGTTATTTTTAACTCATTCAACTTTTGAATGCGCTTGCGCTCCATAATAATTCCCACCGATATAAGAATGGAAGAAAATGTAGTTACCAGGAAATAGACCAGGAAGGTCTCTTCGACACTATTGATAAGTATCTTATTGAACACATAAAACATCAGGTAAATGATCTCATAACAACCGTATGCAAAAACAAGAGAGGCGGCGATCAATGCCTTCCCGGTAGCCTTTCGATGCATGATCGTGATCTTGGACTGTCGCACAAAAAAATAAACACAGAATGCAAATACGATCAACAAGCTGGGAGCCATGATAATGGTGAGGCTGGTGATGTTATATCCTTTTATTCCAATAATTATCCCATCGAAAAGCAATAGCAATAAAATAAGGATCCGCATCTGTTTGGTCATCGAAACAGAAGGGCTGAAATAAGTAAGGAAAAACAGCATGAGAGGAGCATCGAGCAGATTATTGCTTAGGCCCCAATAGTGAACAAAATCGCGGTTGACATTGACATAACCTTCTGTAAAAAGATTGTAGACAAAAACCAGGAAATAGTATATAAGCAAGGCTGGGAAACTTCTATACCAACCCAATCGAAGAACCAGTATTAAAACTACCGGGAGAAAAAGGGCGACGGATGAAACAAATCCCATTACGGAATTCCAGGTCATAAGGTGTTAGGTTTTTCTAAGGATAAAAACTTAGGGCCGGCTAAATGCCGGTTAAAATTTCACTGCAATATTAACGGTAGCAATATATACATAGTGCTTAATTTTAAGACTTTATACGAAAATTCAGTAAAACCGTGCACCTATTTCCGTAATTCTACGCAAACCGCCTCCAAGTGCTTTTAACCTATCTTTCTGTGATGATACGATTTTGTGTTTTGTTCTCCATTTTCCCCTTTTTTTCGGCCGTTGCTCAGCCCATTTCAACGACCTACCTGGCGGGAAGAACAACAGGGTCGATCCCTTATTTAAAATATGGATTGGGTGAAGACCGCCTGGGTGGCGCAAAAATGGGATACCTCGATACCAATGTCGTCGTAAAAGTAACGGACAGCATCCACGGCGATTACAAATTGCAACTTTCCAAAAACCATTTTGCGTGGTTGCCAAAGGAAAATTTCAAGCAGGATAGTTTCTTGCAAATAGCACCGTATTATTTAACTCACGACTGGAAAGTATACGGTGATGAGAAATATGATTACGTCAGTATTAGTCTCGATGAAGAACTGCCTTATCAGAGTATCCAGGAACTGGACCCTTCCAGGATTGTAGTTAATATTTTCGGGGCCACTAGTAATACAAACAGGATCACCCACTATACCAGTGCCCGGGAAATAAGAAATGCTTACTATGAACAAGTGGAAGATGATGTTTTCAGGGTTATCATAGATCTAAATCATCAACAACATTGGGGTTACCGGATATACTATGAGCAAAAGCAACTTGTGATCCGGATCAAAAGGCCACCCGAACGACTGGAATTGGAATATTTAAAAGTAGCCGTCGATGCGGGCCATGGAGGAGAAAACGTAGGAGCCGAAGGCGGCACCAGCCATATTGCCGAAAAGAAATTCACTCTTTTATTTGCCAGGGAATTGGAAACAAAACTCCTGGAAGAAAAAGGCAGCGTTTTCATGACCCGGCAAAAAGATACCTCCCTGAGCATGGTGGAACGCCTGACCATGCTAAGAGAACAGGAACCCGATCTGTTGATCAGCATTCATTTTAATTCATCCGATAAAGATACGGTGCAGGGTGCAGGTACGTATTACCGTTATATTGGGTTCAGACCTCTTAGTCTCGCTATTTTGAAGAGAATGATGGAACTCGGATTGAAAGAAAGTGGAAATGTAGGAAGTTTCAACTTTTCCCTCAACGGTGCAACAGAATATCCAAACTGCCTTGTAGAAGTAGCTTTTTTAAGTAATAAAGAAGACGAGAAAAGAATTCTGGATCCTGCATTTCATAAAGCAGTGGCTGAAAAAATCGTGGAAGGAATAAAAGACTGGCTGGCTACTTGTAAATAAGAGTCCATTCACTGCTTTAGTTGCCCGGCCGCTTCTTTATCCACCATCCAGAATACCTGATCATTCACAGGATGAATGGCCTGGGCCGGAAAACGATTTGGATCATATTTTTCTTCGAGCACCTGTTGCAGGGCAGACGCCTTATCCCGCCCACTCACCAGAAAAAGAATCCGGTCAGCTGCATTCACGATGGAAGCGGTCAATGTGATCCGGTACATATCCTGTTCTTTCAAATAAAATGCTTTAACCCATTTCTTCTTTTCCAGGGTGATGCCATAGCCGGGAAACAGCGATAGAGTGTGTGCATTATCACCCAATCCCAACATGACCAAATCGAAACTTTGGTCATCATTGGCAAAATACTGATGCAATGTTTGCTCGTATTCATCGGCGGCTACCTGCGGATCTATATCCGTTCTCATGATATGGATCTGGTCTTTTGTTGCCGGTATGTGATCCAATAAAAATTCAAATGCCATTCGGGCATTATTTCGTGGATCAGTAAATGGAACGAATCTTTCATCGCCCCAAAAAAAATGAACCGCAGACCAATCGATAACATATTTACCGGAGGCCAGGATTTGATATATTTTTTTGGGAGTACTGCCACCCGAAAGCACAAAAGTGAAGCGGTCTTTTTTCCTGAGCGTGGATTCAATACAATGAGCGATCCATTCTGCAGCTACATTGCTTAATTCTTCCAGGTCATCAGTTATAGTTAATTGCATGGGTAAGAGAATAAAAAGTTTGAGATATTCCTTACTAATCTTTTAAGGGCAGACTGATCCATTGATGCCCGTCTTTAGCAATCAGCGCCTCTGCATCTTCAGGTCCCCAGCTATCCGGCGCATAATTTGGAAAATCAACAGGTGCCCGGTTTTGCCACGCTTCTAAAATGGGCATGATCACTTTCCATGCAGCCTCTACCTGGTCGGCTCGCATGAACAAAGTAGGATTGCCGGAGATCACATCCTCCAATAAAGTTTCGTAAGCCTCGGGTTCCTTTCCATCAAATGCCTGGGCATAGCTGAATATCATATCCACCGGAGCCAAAATCATATCCGGACCCGGGCGCTTGGCCTGGAACCGAATTCGAATATCCATCTCCGGTTGTATACTAATAGTGAGCCGGTTTGGTCTCCAGGTCTCAGCAGCCAATGGAGGGAAAGAATATCCCGGAGCTTCCTTGAATTGAATAATGATGACCGTAGTTTTTTCATGCATGTATTTACCGGAACGAATATAAAATGGCGTATTTCTCCAGCGCCAATTGTCTATATGGAATGTTGCAGCGACAAAGGTCTCCACTGGCGATTGAGGGTTTACATCCTTTTCATGGCGATAACCTTTTACTTCCTGTCCTTTCATCCATCCCGAAGAATACTGACCCCGTACGGCATGTGCACGCACGCCTTCCATATCCATTTTTCGAATTGCATGAAGAACATCCACCTTCTTATTTCTGATCTCATTGGCATCGAATGAAACAGGAGGTTCCATAGCGATCATACATAACAACTGAAGAATATGATTCTGCACCATGTCTCTTAATGTACCCGCTTGTTCATAATAACCGCCTCGACTGCCTACACCTACTGTTTCCGCCACGCTAATTTGAATATGATCGATATAATTATTATTCCAGATTGGTTCGAATAAAGCATTAGCAAACCGGAATGCCAAAATATTTTGTACTGTCTCTTTGCCGAGATAGTGATCGATCCGAAAGATCTGGTCCTCTTCAAACATACTGCTCAGCAGCTTATTCAGTTCGTGAGCGCTTTTCAGGTCGTGACCAAATGGTTTTTCAAAAACCATTCTGGTATTCCTTTCATTCTCACATAGTTTTTGTTCGGATAATTTTTTAGCAATGCCTGGCGCCAATTGCGGTGCAACCGCCATATAATATATAATGGCGGGACTTGTATTCCACTCCTTTGCCTTCACTTCGATCCATGAGGTAATTTTCTGGTAGGTAGCATCGTCTTCCAAATCCAATTCATGGTAGGAAACATGGCTGGCAAATTCAGGCCATTTTTGATCTATCTCATCCTTTCTTCTGGAAAACTCTCTAACGCCTTCCAATAGTTTATCGCGGTAGGCATCATCGCTGGCAAAGGAAGTCCGGCCCACACCCACGATGATGAATTGCTCAGGTAGGTAGTTGTCGAGGTATAAATTATATAAGGCGGGAATTAATTTCCTGTTGGTCAGATCCCCGCTACCGCCGAAGATGAAAAGGATGGTGGGCGATAATTTTTTCTTTTCTTCCATATATCCTCACTCATTTAATTAAAAGCAAGTTATCCGTTCCAGTCAGTGTGAAAGCTACCTTCCTGGTCGATCCTTTGATAAGTATGCGCACCAAAATAATCCCGCTGAGCCTGGATCAAATTGGTGGGACTGCGTTCATTGGAGTAGGCATCCACATACGCCAGCGCACTCATTAGTCCGGCAACGGATATTTTCGATGATGCAGCCTGTTGCACCACTCTTCGCAGTGCAGGTAATTTCTTTTTCAATAAAACAGCCACTTTCTTATGGAGCAATAGATTCGGTAGTTCCGGATTCTTTTTCAGAATCGGTGTAAATATGTCCAGGAGACCAGAGCGGATGATACAACCTCCCCGCCAGATGCGAACAACATCCTGGATAGGAATATCCATTTTTAAATCCGTAGATGCTTTATGCAACATGGCTAAACCCTGCGCATAACAAATGATAGTGGCGGCATATAATCCATCATGCACCTGGGTCATGAATTTTTCTTTATTAACAACAGACTTGATCTTTGGTTTATATAATTCAGCAGCGACTGTCCTTTCATCCTTATAAACGGAGAGGTCGCGCATGGCGACAGCCATATCAATAGTAGGAATCGATACGGGAAGGTCCATGGCATCCTGCGAAGTCCATTTGCCGGTTCCCTTTGAACCGGCTTTATCAAGGATCATATCTATCAGCCGGTTCCCCGTTATCTCATCCCGTTTTGAAAAAATATCTCTCGTTATCTCGACCAGGAATGATTGCAATTCACCCTCATTCCATTTGCTAAAAAGGTGATGCAATTCATCGTTGCTTAATCCGGCTCCTCTTTTCAATAAGTCGTAGCTCTCGCTGATCAACTGCATGATAGCGTATTCGATTCCATTGTGCACCATCTTTACATAGTGCCCCGCAGCATCTTTTCCCATATATGCTACGCAAGGTTGATCACCACGCTTATCAGGCACTTTTGCTGAGATGGATTCCAGTATGGGTTGAACCTGGTGCCATGCTTCCACATCTCCACCGGGCATAATGCTTGGACCTTTGCGCGCACCATCCTCACCGCCGCTGATGCCCATTCCCATAAAATGAATTTTTTTATCCTGCAAAAATTTAATGCGGCTCAATGTATCGGTATAATGCGAGTTGCCTCCATCAATAACGATATCGGCGTTCTGTAACAAGGGGAGGAGGTCATTGATAACAGAATCAACAATTGGTCCCGCCGGTACGAGCATCATTATTTTGCGTGGCGTTTTCAATTGCGCGGTCATTTCTGCGAGACTTTGAGCTGCTTTCACCGTGGTTCCTGGGGTTGCTTCTGATTCTAATTTGATGCCTTTACCCGGATCCTTATCAAAGCCAATGACGGGGATTCCATGATCAGCCATGTTGAGAAGGAGATTTCGTCCCATCACTCCGAGCCCGATCATTCCAAAATCATAAGAAGGACTGTCCATATGAAAGACTATTTAATCCAACGTTGAAAAAACTCATAAGTCCGCAGCATTTGATCAATCCGCTGGCGGTTATCTCCGCTACGTGTAATTTCATGTGTGGCGCCTGTATGTCGAACATATTCCACCGGCCGTCCAAGTACTTTTAAGCTACGATACATCATTTCACTTTGTACATATCCTGTGCGGCGGTCATTGTCTCCATGAAATATAATATATGGAGTGGTTATGTTCTGCACGTAATTGATGGGTGATTCCCTTTGAAGGATGGCTTTGGCAGTGGTATCCCACGGATAACCGCCAAAATAGTTTGGTACCAGTCGCCAGGCATTGCCCTCACCAAAAAATGTGAGGAGATCATAGACGCCTCGTTGGGAGCACGCTGCCTTAAATCGATGATCGTGTGCGATGATCCAGGCAACGAGGTAACCGGCATAAGAACCGCCGGTAATCAATAACCGCGAAGTATCAGCCCATCCTTCCGCCACGGTTCTGTCTAGGGAGGTAAGTACATCCCGAGTTGGACCGGAACCCCAATCATTTATGTTGCTGCGCAAAAAATCTAACCCATAGCCGCCACTGCCCCGCGGATTACAATAGACCACTCCATATCCCTTGCTGCAGAAATATTGAAACTCATGCCACATTGTCGATTCGCCCGGGCCCCACATAGCAGCGGGCCCGCCATGAATTTCCAGTAACAGAGGATATTTCTTGCCCGGTTCAAAAGAAGTCGGCTTCATTACCCAGTACTCCACCGTCATGCCTTTATAGTTAGAGAAACTATGCTTTTCGGGTATACTTAGTTTTTTCGAGGCGATCCATTCGGTATTGAAATTACTGATGCGCTTGGCATTTTTTGCGGTCGGATCGGCTAGATAGACTTCAAATGGATTGGCAACTTCCGTTTTTACAAAAGCCAATTTGTTATCGACGAGGTCGAAACTTCCAATGCCACCGTTATAATCGGTTAACTGTTCTACCTTCTTTGTTTTAATGTCTACGCGGTAGATAGGCACGCCTCCATTGCTTGGCGCAGTGAAATAGATAAAATTTTCATCCTTGCTCCAAACGACGCTGTTTATGCTGCGATCAAAAGGAAGGTCGATGATATCCTTTGTTCCGCCGTTCATTGGAATGATAGCCAGCCTGGCAATATTTACCAGCGCAGTGCTGCGATATTGAAAGGCAAGCCATTTGCCGGAGGGAGAAACTCTCGCAAGGCTGTAATCTTTATTTTCCTCACCCAATAATTTTCGGAACCCTGTGCCATTGGTGTTGATCACGTAAATTTCATTTTCCAATGAGCGATCGATATTCTGAAGTGAATCGACATCACCGGAAAGAATAACTTGTTTACCATCGGGTGTGAACTCCGCATTATCGAAAGAATAATAGCCGCGAGTTATGTCTATGGGATCTGTGCCTCCCTTGACATTCATAATTAAGAAGTGATTAAAACTCAGCTCGGAATTTACATCCGTCTCACTTTGGAAGCTTAGCTTATTAAATACTTTGGCTTTTTTATCAGCGACATTGTTATCTAAATAAGCTCTGATCTCTTCCATATTCCCATCGGGATCTGCTTTAGCTGAATTTTTATTTAATTGTTCATTTTTATTGAAGCCCGGTTTTTCGTATGGCCATATTGGAAGTTGCCGGCCGGGGTTAAGAATGGAATCAGTCAGCATTTCTTTGAACGCGATAGAGGAGGAGAACAAGATTTGTTTTCCATCCGGACTCCATTTTGGGTTGCTGGCTCCATATTTATATTTAGTTAATTGAATGGCCTCACCGCCATCCAACGCCAAAAGAAATATTTGGGATTTATTATCGACTGTGCGGACAAAGGCCAATTGTTTTCCGTCCGGGCTGAATGCAGGCTGAGAAGAGTTTTCTTTCGCCGTTAGTTGTTTCGGTGTTGAACTGCCATCAGTGGAGGCCATCCACACCTGGTTGATGTATTTATATTGCCATTTATTATCGTCATCGGCTTCTATTGAAGTAACCGTGAAGGCAACCCGGCTCGCATCGTTGCTAAGAACAAGACCATTTACAGATTTTATTTTCAGCAGGTCAGTTACTTTAACCTGATCCTTACCATTTTGCGTAGAGCCAACCAGATAGGAAAGCAGTAGTACCAGCATGGAAAACATCTTCCTCATATATAATTTTTTGTGAGTCCAAAGTACGAATTTCAGAACCGTTTATGATAATGAAGCATAGAGACCGAAGAGCCTGTTAATTTTAAGAATTTAGTAAGGCGGATGATGTAAATTTGTCCTCAATAATCTGACTATGGCAGAGACTATTGCGACCCCCTTAACCGCGAAGGATTTTAGTACCGATCAGGAAGTGCGTTGGTGTCCCGGCTGCGGTGACTATTCTATTCTTGCTCAGGTACAAAAAGTGATGCCTACTATTGGCGTGCCCCGCGAAAATATTGTAATCATCTCCGGAATCGGCTGCAGCAGCCGCTTTCCATATTATATGAATACTTATGGAATGCATTCCATCCACGGCCGGGCAACGGCAGTGGCTTCGGGGCTGAAGGCTTCCCGCCCTGAACTGAGTGTGTGGATAGTAACTGGAGATGGAGACGGGCTCAGCATCGGGGGCAACCATACCATTCACCTATTACGCCGCAATTTCGACGTTAATGTCCTTTTGTTCAATAACCAGATCTACGGATTGACCAAAGGACAGTATTCTCCCACTTCTGAAGAAAATAAGGTCACCAAGTCAACACCTTTTGGCAGTATCGATCATCCATTTAATCCCCTGGCATTAGCGCTTGGTGCGGATTCAACGTTTGTCGCGAGGACAATGGACCGCGATCCCAAGCATCTTCAGGCTATGCTGCTAAGAGCCAATAGTCATCGCGGAGCCTCCTTCCTGGAAATATATCAGAATTGCAACATCTTCAATGATGGCGCATTCGAAATTTTTACTGAAAAAGGATCGAAGCCGGTCGAAACGCTGTTCCTGGAACAGGGTAAGCCTCTCACATTTGGGATTAATAACGACCGGGGAATAAAGTTGGATGGATTCACACCGACAGTGATCAAATTTGATGAAGGGTATTCAATAGATGAGTGTTGGATACACGACGAAACAGATATATATAAAGCGCAAATCCTTGTCCGCATATTCGACGATCCTAAAATGGAGGACCATCTTCCCCGGCCATTTGGTGTATTCTATAAAACAGAACGTCCTTGTTACGAAGATGTAATGGCCAGACAGATCGAGGAGGCTAAGGCAAAGAAGCCGGGTGATCTGGATAAGCTATTAAGAGGAAATGAAGTGTGGACGATACAATAGAGTATAACTAATAAAAGATTCTAGGCATTAGCCAGTTCTTTGGCTGCATTTTCGAATACTTTCTTTTCTTTTCTTTTGTACCACCAGGCCGGGACTGTTTTTTTCATCATCGTATCAATGCCGCGCATGCCGATCAGGCTCCAGGCTCCTTTGAGCTTACCGGCCAGCGAGGGTTGCAGTGCCCTCAGGCTCATAGCAAAACCGCTTTCGAGGTATTCCATGTGATGCCAATAGCCGGCAGGCATGAAAAGCGTGTCGCCGGGTTCCAAAATAAAATCATATCCCTCTGCCAGTCTTAGCGCAGGAAACCGCTGATAGTCTGGACTACCATTTTGTTCATAATAATTCGAGAAGTCGGCAAGGCTTAATACTTCAAAAGGCTTCCGGTAGAGCTTATGTTGCTCTTTAAAGGGAAACATCAAGACCCGTTTTCTTCCGGCAAACTGTGTATGCAGAATATGGGAAAGATCAATATCAAAATGCATATGCGTGATAGAAGTAGCCCCACCGGTGAACAACATGGGATATTTTTTTATAAAACCCTTCATCAGGTGTTCGGGCCAGGTAAAGTCATTGATGAGTTGTGGAGCATGATCAAAAATATTGAAGAGAAAGATTCGCCAGGCTGCGGGTCCATGGCTGATCATGTCGATGTATTCTCCAAAGGTTTTATAATCGTCAGCTTTGTTAACCGGCGTGTAGGCATCACTCTTTACATTATTATAGAGCGGTACTCTTTTATCCCCTACTAATTCTTTGAAGTATTCCCAATTCCATTTGGTATGGGCCGGCCAAGCTTTTGAGAGGTCCTTAATGACAACCGGTTCACCTGGAGCATAAAATTGCTTTCTAAACACTTCCGGCTCAATGGTATCGAAAGTGCAAACCGGCTTTAATTGCATGTCAGTCAGATTTGGACAAAGGTAGTTAGCGCCCTAAATTACAAATTGTCGGCAAATAACCTGAACATATAAAGAAAGGTTAATAAATAGCAGGTTATCAAGCTGTAAGCCCCTCAATTCAATTGAATAAAGGGGCTTTCCAATATAGATTCGGGTGGATATTTTAAAAAGAAAAGCACCGCTCAACCGGAGCGATGCTTTTGATAGCTGCCTGGCGGCAGACTCCTTAATCACCGGATTCCTTCTATATCATGAAGTGCTAACAGCATTTATATCACTCTCCTGCGATCATTGTGTTTGAATCGATAGACGTCACGGCGCTCATTGCGTTTCATTTTGTGCAATTTCCTTCTTTCCATCGGAGAGATAAATCCATCTCTACGGGCATTGCGTCTTTCCATTCTCAGGCGAAACGCATCTCTGTGCAATCGAAATCTTTCGCCACGATTGATCTGGCCATTCCTGAACCCTTCCGCAATTCTATGATTCCGAAAACGATCGCCGGGGCCGCGCTGTGCTATGGCAGCCGAGCCCATCAGAACTAAGATCAAACCAAGTGTAAATATCTTTTTCATGTTGTCAGATTATTTGTTTAAAAAATGATTTGTAGTAAGACAGTGGGTGATGGAGAGGGTTTAACGGCCTTAGAAAACTTTAACAGCCTAAGGCAGTACTTCCTCTACCATAAAGGGGCGAAAGCTGCGGCGATGGTATTTGCATTCACCATGCTCTCCTATAGCCCTCCGGTGTTCCGGGGTTCCGTAGCCTTTATTAGTGTCCCAGCAATAAGAAGGGAATTCCTGGTGGAGTTGTTTCATATATTCATCCCGGTAGGTCTTGGCCAGGATGCTTGCGGCCGCGATAGCCATAAAACGCTCATCGCCCCTGATCAGGCATTGGTGAGGTATGTCTTTGTACGCAGGAAAGTAATTACCGTCGATCAATAAAAATTGAGGAGCTGTATGCAGTTGGTCCAACGCCAGACGCATCGCCTTCATTGAAGCCTGTAAAATATTGATCTCATCGATCTCATTATTGTCAACGGCGGCGACGGCAAAACAAATGGCCTTCGACTCTATGATTGGCCGGAGTTCGTTGCGGTCTTTTTCTGAAACCTGTTTGGAATCATTTAGCAAAGGATGGTAAAATTTTCTCGGCAGGATCACTGCTGCGGCAAACACAGGACCCGCCAGGCAACCGCGGCCTGCTTCATCGCAGCCGGCTTCAGTCAATTCCTTCTGAAAAAAGTGCCTCAACTGGAGATAATTTTTTCAAAAATAAGGACTTGGTTAATTCCTCATTTATTTAAATATCCACGATGGACGAATCGTAAATTTGTATTTCATCAAAAGGCAAGCCGAATGGATATTATCAGTTGGATCAAACAACCATGGCCCTGGTATATCGCCGGTCCACTGATCGGGTTGACGGTTCCCTTATTGTTATTGCTGGGCAATAAGACTTTCGGCGTTTCCTCCTCACTCCGGCATATTTGCGCAGCTTGTTTTCCTTCCAACATTTCTTTTTTTCGCTATAACTGGAAGAAAGAAATATGGAACCTGGTGTTTGTTATCGGTATTGTTGGCGGCGCTTTCCTCGCCGTTACTTTTTTATCGGATCATCAACCGGTCCAGGCAAATCCAAAATTAGTTGAGGAACTTTCGCTGTATGGAGTAACGAACTACAATCAGCTGGCCCCGGTTGAACTATTTAACTGGGAAGCGCTCTCCACTCTGAGGGGAATCATATTAATCGTTGTGGGAGGGTTCCTGGTAGGTTTTGGAACGAGATGGGCGGGAGGCTGTACATCGGGACATTCAATAATGGGCTTGTCTAATTTACAATGGCCTTCACTCGTAGCTACGATTTGTTTTATGATTGGTGGATTTATTGTTGCCAACCTGGTTCTTCCTTTCGTATTGAAATTATGAATTTATGCAACCTGCATTAAAGGATTATAATACAGATTTTGAGGTTCGTTCCTTGGATACGGCAAGTATTAATGAGTCCCAATTGGTACACCCTGCCTGGTACAACATCAAATATCTTGTCGCCGGAGTTCTATTTGGAATTATCCTGGTGAAAGGAGAGGTGATATCCTGGTTCCGGATCCAGGAGATGTTTCGTTTGCAGAGTTTTCACATGTATGGAGTGATCGGTTCGGCAGTCGTTGTAGGCATTATTTCTGTTTTCCTGATCAAGAAATTTAAAGCAAAGACGATCCATGGAGAACCCGTTTTGTTGCCGGAAAAATATTTTCATAAAGGGCAGATCTATGGAGGTTTATTATTTGGTTTCGGTTGGGCATTGACGGGAGCCTGTCCCGGCCCATTGTTTGCGCTAATCGGTAGTGGAGCAACCGTGATCATTGCTGCATTGCTGAGCGCTATTGCAGGAACCTGGGTCTATGGATACCTGCGCCCAAGACTACCACATTAATTGAAACAATTAATAGTGAAAGAATTACGGTCATCCTGGTTTCCGCTTTTATTGGGATTGATATTTACGATAGCTATCCTGAGAAGCATGCTGCCTGGCAGTTCCAGCACTGAACCTGTTTTGCCAAATGAGGACCAGGTTGAATTGCAGGTCCCGGATATCAACCTCCTTCCTTCGACGCCCGAAGGAAATCTCATTCGTTATGGACGCGAGTTGATCGTGAATACCTCGGTTTACCTGGGGCCAAGAGGAAGCGTCAAACAAATTACGAATGGAATGAATTGCCAGAATTGCCATGTAGAGGGTGGGACCAGATTGTTTGGAGGATCTTTTTTGGCAGTAGCAAGCACCTATCCACGGTTTCGCGAAAGAAGTGGAAAAATTGAATCCATCGAATTTAGAGTTAATGAATGCCTGGAAAGAAGTTTGAATGGGGAGGCGATAGATTCTGTTAGCAGGGAGATGAAGGCGATGGTAGCCTATCTGAAGTGGGTTGGAAAGGATATTGAAAAAGGCGCAAAAATTCCGGGAGCCGCAAATGTGGAGGTTCCTTACCTGGACAGGGCTGCTGATCCGGAAAAAGGAAGGCTGGTATTTGAATCCCGCTGCGTAACCTGCCATGGCATGAATGGCGAAGGCGCACTGAACTCCGATTCTTCAGGTTATCGCTATCCACCACTTTGGGGCGAGCATAGTTATAATGTTAGCGCAGGCTTGTATCGGCTTTCTCGGTTGGCAGCGTTTGTAAAATATAATATGCCGTTTACTCCTATTCATATAGCGCCGCAATTAAGCGACGAAGAAGCCTGGGACGTAGCCGCCTTTATTAATTCACAACCGAGACGTCAAAAGTTTTTTGTGTATGATTGGCCGAATATGATGACCAAACCGGTTGACCATCCGTTTGGTCCTTACGGAGATAAGTTTACAGAAGCCCAACACAAGTATGGACCTTTCATGCCAATAAAAAATGCGAGAGAGCAATTGAAGTGAAGAGAAAAGAAATGAAATTGCCACGGATGAGATTTTCCGTGGCAATTTTTTTATTATCCGGTAAAGCAATATGCACAGCCATGCTCTTGTGCGCGACCGATGGCCCAAACGCCAGACGGTACCACCTGGATCCCCGGTAGTAGACCTGCCACCCATTCTTTTTTGATTTCAGCCGCATCTTTTTTCAGTTGTTGTGCCTTGACCGCTGAATAAACTGACATCGCCATATCACAAACACAAAACATGACACCGCTTTCCTGCAATTCATTGATGCCTATTTTCACCTCTCCTATTCCGGGTATGGTAAAGTCGCCAGCCTTGGGTTTCCAGAACATATTCCGGACCGATGGCGCATGAGTTGCTTCGTCATCTATTTTAAACAGTTCGCCAAACTTGTATTTCTCCCAAAGGCTATGATCAAATGCATACGGAATCCCGCTATGCCGCAGGATGACTACCACGGAGCAATCTGAAGCGGGCGTTCCCGTTTTTTCGTTTGTAACCAAGAAGACTCTTGGCCATGCAAATGGCATGACTTCGTGGGGACGAACAACGTCATACATGATACGATGCTTTCCCTTTATTTTATTGAACCATGCATCGGGATCGTCCTCATCAACGGTTAGTATACCTTCAGCATGAAGTGGGAGAGATGGTGTAAATGTTGCCAGCCCAACAGCGGCTGCACTGGTAGCAAGAGTTCCCAGGAACCCACGGCGGTTAGTCGATGCCTTCAGATCTTTGTTTGCCATAAGAAATCTATTTTAGTAAATGAATGGGATATGAAAAAATGAACGAAAAGCTACGAATTAAAATTTGTTTTTGGCACGGTCAAAAGCCAACACATTGGAAAATTTATGACTGCCCTTGCATAGTGCCAATAAAAATTTGAAAGACAGCTTGATATACCTTTGCTCCCCATGGCTCAATCCAGCACAGCACGTTCCTCCAGGCCGATTGCCATTTGGTTATTGATCGGTGTAGGAATGATCGTGATCCAGGTGCTTCTCGGAGGGATCACCCGTCTTACCGGATCAGGGTTGTCCATTACCGAATGGAAACCGATCATGGGTGCGTTGCCGCCAATGAATGAACAGGATTGGAACCTTGCATTTGAAAAATACAAGCAGATTGGTCAGTATAAATATCTCAATGCTCACTTTACATTGAGTGATTTCAAGTTCATCTTTTTCTGGGAATGGATCCATCGTCTTTGGGCACGACTGATCGGTATCGTTTTTATTATTCCCTTTGTCGTTTTTGTAGTGCAAAAAAGATTCAGACCGGAGATGATCCGGCCAATGGTCATTTTGTTCCTTTTGGGTGCCTTACAGGGATTGGTTGGATGGATTATGGTAAAAAGTGGACTTGAAGACTCTCAATCTCTTTATGTAAGCCATTACAAACTAGCCATTCATTTTATATTAGCGTTGGGTTTACTCTGTTATACACTCTGGTTTGCGATGGACCTCCTGATCGCCAGGGACCAGATCACAATCAATTCCAAATTGCGCAAGTTTAGCGGGTGGATATTACTAGTACTTATAATACAGTTGATCTATGGAACTTTTATGGCCGGTTTAAAGGCAGTCTCCACGGCTCCGACCTGGCCCAGCATCAATGGTAAATGGTTGCCGGAAAATCTTCATTCATTTGGAGGAAGAGATTTTGTGGGCATTACATTTTTAACTGATCATCCATTGGTCATCCATTTCATTCATCGCAACCTGGCCTATTTGCTAACCATCCTCATTGTTATATGGTGGTGGAAAGCCCGAAAGCAAGGAGGAAGCGTGTTATTTGAAAAAACCAGAATGCTTCCACTCGGCCTTGTATGGTTGCAGGTAATTCTCGGAATTAGCACTGTATTGAATGCGCATCATTCATCATTTCTTTGGCTCGGCGTAGCCCACCAGTTTGTGGCCATGCTGTTGCTTCTCTCATTTATTTGGATCATTTATATTGTCCGCAATCAGAGGCTTAATGTTGCTGCATCATCCCTCCATGGAATTTGAATTGGCAGTAATAATCTGTATTTTTATTTATTATCATTACTCTGATTGATGAAAGCCTGGCTGAGAGGATTTTATTTTTCCTTCCCAATACAATTGTTGTTCCTGCATTTCAGGAAATACCAGGTATTGCTGATATTCTGGTTTATTTTATTCTCAACCGTGAACGGCACCTTCATGAAAACTTTCGGCGCCGATTCCCTGTACCTGGGTCCGGAATACCTGGGGAATGTAAATTCCCTGGCTTCCGCCATTGTCGGTATGGCGATCGGAATGTTTATCATGAGCTGGAATATTACCACCTTCGTTTTATTTAGCCGGCATTTCCGGTTCCTCGCAGCAACCACCAATCCCTTTCTGAAATACTGCATTAATAATTGTATCATTCCGGTTGTCTTTCTTGTTTTCTATTTTTTCAAAGCTTATGAATTCGATCATAACAAGGAACTGATCCCGGCGGCGGAGATCCTTTTGCTTGCTGTTGGATTTGTAAGCGGGCTCATTGTCATGTTGGCTGTTTCCTTCATTTATTTTTTCCGTGCCGACCGGTCAATTATGCGCAGGATGATGCCCATCATTAAAAATCCTTCGGAATATATCACTCATCTGCGCCCCGTCCAGGAGATCTATCATGCCGAAAGCCTGATGAAAGTAGAATGGTATTTTGAATCGCCACTGCGTCTGCGGCGCGCGCGAGATGTCTCACACTATACCAATCAATTTGTCGAATCGATTTTCAAACGGCATCACTTTGCTGCCGTTCTTTCTGTATTTGCTGCTTTCTTATTCCTGGTCTTTATTGGTTTTTTCCTGGACTATACGCTCTTCCAACTGCCCGCCGCAGCCAGCATTACTATTTTCTTTTCGATACTGATCGGCGTGGCCGGCGCATTTAGTTATTTTCTTCAAAGCTGGAGTATCCCTTACCTCATTGGACTTGTTCTGATATTGAATATTTTTTATAAACTCAATTGGATCGACCCGCGGAACAAAGCCTATGGATTGAATTATGTGAACAAGACCGAGCGTCCCGCTTATACCAAAGAGGGATTGATGTCGCTTTGCACTCCGGAAAATATGGAAGCGGACCGGCAGAATATGATCGGCATCCTGAACAAATGGAAGAAACACCAGGATAGCGACCGGCCCCTCCTCGTCTTATTGAATACCAGTGGTGGTGGACATCGCAGTGCAACATTTACTATGAGCGTACTGCAAGCCCTGGACAGCATCACGAAAGGGAGTTTCATGAAAAAAACATTCCTGATCAGTGGCGCTTCGGGAGGCATGATCGGTGCTACTTATTTCCGTGAGCTCTACTTGCGAAAATTAAGAGGTAGCGCTATAAACCTGCAGGATAAAAAATATGTCGACGATATTTCTGACGACCTCCTCAACCCTTTGTTTACTTCTTTCTTTGCCAGGGACCTGATCTCGCCCGCGCAGAAATTCCAGGTAGGCCCTTACTCTTACGTAAAGGACAGGGGATATGCCTTTGAACAAAAATTGGATGCCAACACGGGGGGTTTCCTCAACAAGCAATTAAGGGATTACGTAGCCGATGAGCAGGCCGCGAATATTCCACTGGCGTTTATTAATTCGGTTGTTACACGTGATAGTCGTAAGATGATCATCAGCACTCAGCCGGTAAGGTTCATGATGATCGGGAAGCAAGACACCACGCATATGCCGGCAACCGACCCCGACGCCATTGATTTTACTTCTTTTTTTGCCAAACAGGATCCCTATAATCTTCGCATACTCACGGCCCTTCGCATGAATGCCACTTTTCCCATTGTCTTGCCTAATGTGTGGTTGCCATCCAATCCGGTGATCGACGTGATGGATGCGGGCCTGAGAGATAATTTCGGCCCTGAATCCACCTTGAGATTCCTAACAGTGATGGATGATTGGATTAAGGAGAACACCAGGGGTGTTCTTATACTACAGATCAGGGACAGGGCTGCGGGCGGTTGGGAGACTCCATATTTATCAGACAATATCGGCGACCATGTAACCAAACCATTTTTATTGCTACAGCACAATTGGTTTAAGATGATGGAATATTTTCAAAACGATATGCTCGGGTACTATATAGATCAGCAAGGCCACCCCACCTATAAGATAGTCTTTCAATACGCCACGGACAAGGAGGAAAACAAAGCGGCGCTTAACTTTCACCTTACCCGACGCGAAGAAAAGGACATCATCAATTTTATTTATTCTCCGTGGAATCAAAGAAGTTTTCAGCAGTTGAAAGATCTGTTTAGTGAGAAGAAGGTTGAATAAGCCAAAAACATTTTTCCCTGACAACGATATTCAGTTCGACAGGCGTCTCTGCCGGTTCACCATCTATGTGCAGGGGAGCTGCGGAATTGTTATATAGATGTAGTCGAGGCGTTTGAAAATAGATGATCCCTTTCTTTTTCTCAATAGCCGTGGATGTATGACCGAATAATTCCTGGTGAAATAATTTATTCCGGCCGCTGACCTGCCTCACCGTTTCCACCAAAACGCTCAATTTATTCTGGCTGGTAAGGATGACGACGTCGAGCAATCCATCACTCAAGCTGGCTTTAGGTGCAATCGTAAAATTATTTCCAAACTGGTTGCTGTTGGCGATGCTGATAAAATACGCATCGCAGGAAAATGATTTCCCAAATGCTTCCAATTCGAAAGCATAGGTCTTGGCAGAAAAAAAATTCTTGACCACCTGCGTTACATAAGTGGCCAATCCACGCCGCGGCTGTTGCGCAAAGTCATAGGCTACTTTAGCATCAAAACCCAATCCGGAAAGCATGCATGCAAAGCGGTCATTGATCATGTATCCATCGATGGGAGCAGCACTACCATTAAAAATAAGGGACAGGGCACGGGAAAGTTGAGAAGGAATTTTGGCTGTATATGCCAGGCCATTGCCGGAGCCGCAGGGAATAATGCCGAAATTTACCTTGCAGTCCATTAAGCTGCCCACAACCTGGCTAACCGTACCATCTCCACCTGCCACGACAATATCCGTTACTCTTTTTTCCCTGATCACTTCACGAAGGAAAGAGTAATCGCCATTAGCCACAGAAGGAAACATTACAAAGGGGATTTTTTCAGCTTCTGTTCTTTGAATTATGGTTTTTTCCAGGCTATGCCTGCTGCCCCTGCCCGAAATGGGATTGATGATATAAATGATACTGCGTGACATCCTTTAAGGAAGACGCAATGTACATAAATGTACCCTGCGCATTTTCACTGCAATATTTGGATCAACGGGAGAAACGGTAGTATAGATCCGGATCTCCTTCTTACCGGAGAATAATTTGCGCAATGTGGTAGTGGACAGTTTAGAATGGGTAACACTGTCTTTCCTCCATAACTCATTGTCTTGATCATCATATAAGAGAAAAGACCGCTTCCACACGCCGGGATAAGATTCTTTAAAAGTAATCTCCAACCAACCCTTCGTCGTCCACTCCGACGATTTGACTTTAATAAGATTTGCTTTTTCATTTTCCTTGCTGGTGGCGAGCCGCAACTTATTGTTTAATCTGATCCTCCAACTATCTTCCAACTCCTGTGCAGGCAGGTATAGATAGATAAGTAGCAAGGCGGTGGTCACAAGGAATTTGTTCATGATCTATGAATTGACGTGATGCTCACCATCTCAACAAAGCACTTCCCCAGGTAAATCCGCTTCCGAAGGCAGCGAGACAAACAAGATCACCTTCTTTGATCATTCCCTGTTCCCATGCTTCGCATAAAGCGATAGGAATAGAAGCGGCAGTAGTGTTACCGAACTTCTGAATATTATTATAGACCTGATCATCGGATAATCGCAATATTTTCTGTACAAACTGGCTAATGCGAAGGTTGGCCTGGTGTGGGATCAGAATCTTAATATCTGAGGTTTGAAGACCATTAGCGGTCAATGCTTCTTTGATCACCTCTGGAAATTTCTCTATTGCTTTCTTGAATACGGCAGGTCCATCCATATTCGGAAATAGCTGGGCCTTATCTATCATGGCATGACTCATGAACATCTCTCCCATCTCAGCGTCATCAAAGTCCGCCAGCTTCTGATCTGTCCAATGATTGGCATGAGTACCCGGATTGAACATGGCCAGGATCTCTGCCGATTCTCCATCGCTATGCAAATGCGTGCTGAGGATTCCCTGTTTTTCGTTTTCAGTCGGCTGTAGTACTACGGCGCCGGCTCCATCTCCGAAGATCACAGAAATGTTTCTTCCCCTTGTGCTAAAATCAAGACCAAATGAATGTTTTTCGGAACCTACTACCAGGATATTCTTGTACATCCCGGTCTTAATAAATTGATCGGCCACACTCAACGCATAGATAAATCCGCTGCATTGGTTGCGTATGTCCAGCGCGCCAACCTCTTTCATTTTCATAGCTCGCTGAAGCAACACGCCACATCCGGGAAAATAATAGTCTGGACAAAGAGTAGCAAAGACGATAAAGTCGATTTCAGAGGCATGAGTACCTGCCCTTTCAAGAGCAATTTTTGCCGCTTCGATGCCCATCGTCGTGGTCGTTTCGTCGGTGCGGTGAGCATAACGGCGTTCTTTGATTCCCGTGCGTTCCTGTATCCATTCATCACTGGTGTCCATAAATTTCTGCAGATCGGTGTTACTCACTACCTGCTCCGGAACATACATCCCGATTCCCGCAATCCTGGATCTTACACCATTCAATAACCCTTCTGGCATGATGATAATTTAAGAAAGTAAGGTAAAAATTTTCTGTTCATTGTAACTCCCTGAGGTGAAGGAGTTCCTGTCCGAACTTTTCACATTCATTTTCTACCGACTGCAGATCTTTTGATTTTATATAAGAGCCGATTACATGCTCACCGGTATTGGGAAGTGCAACCTGCCTTTTCAGACTGTCAGCCGTACCCAACTGAAGAAACATTCTTTTCATGGCTGAAACCTTTACCACCTTGTCCTGGTGTGTCTCATCTTTATAATAATAGAGCAGCAACGTGGGTTGTTTTACATTTTTAAATGTCGATTCTTTCATCGTGGTTTCCAGCAATTCTTCCAGCTCGACAAGAGATTCAATCCGATACTTCGTATTCCAATATTGTGCATAGGCCACGCTCGTATCCGCAGAGCGGATATAATTTCCTTTTAACAGTTTCGCAATTTGCAGTCCCCAATGATTATTCAACAACCATGCATTCGGATCATTGATAGCAATATTGGGTGATAGAAGAATGAGTCCCGCAATATCCGGATACTCGGCAGCTAATTTGATTGCCAGCGTGCCTCCCGTAGACGTTCCCATTAAGATAACTTTCTTCCCTAATTTTTTTCCGATTGCGTAGGCCTCTTTGGCAGAGTTCCACAAGCGGTCGGCAGTCACAAATGCCATGGGTTCTGTCGTGTCTATTCCATGGTCTTCAAGCCGGTCCAGGAACAGATTGCATCCGAACTTTTGTGCAAATGAGTAGTGCACGGGATCACCTTCTTCCTGGCTCGCAGAAAAACCATGAAGGTATACGATGGCATAGTCCGTTGGTTGTTTCAGGGAATCATTGAGCCAAAGGATCCGCGCCTCATTATCCGGCTTTAATCTATGTCGCGCTTCGTGATCAGCAATGTATTTTTCCAACGTTGTCGGGTCATCAGGTACGGAAGGCAGATCCCTGGAAAGCTTTGGTGACGATGGTTGGGGACCCAGAAAATAAACAGCAATCAATGCCAAAAGGAAAATACCCAACCATTTCAGGAATTTCATGCTAAGGATTTTTATAAAACTACATCAAATCCCTGTTTAAAGGCCGAATTGACCGTTATTAAATGGTGTTTTGCTTGCGCCCCCCGATGAAATGAATTACCTTTGCGGCCTCATTATTTTGACCACTATGGAAATCAGAAATATAGCCATCATCGCTCACGTTGACCACGGCAAGACTACACTGGTCGATAAGATCCTGCATGCTACCAAGGTTTTTCGGGATAACGAGGAGACAGGTGACCTGATCATGGATAGTAACGATCTTGAAAGAGAAAGAGGCATTACAATTTTTAGCAAGAATGCCGCCGTCGTATACAACGATGTTAAGATTAATGTCATTGATACTCCGGGTCACGCCGATTTTGGTGGTGAGGTGGAGCGTGTTCTAAAAATGGCGGATGGCGTACTCCTTCTCGTGGATGCATTTGAAGGTCCCATGCCTCAAACGAGGTTTGTCCTGCAAAAAGCTTTGCACTTGCATCTGAAACCCATCGTGGTGATAAATAAGGTCGACAAGCCTAATTGCCGGCCAGATGAAGTTCATGATGCCGTCTTCGAATTGTTTTTTAACCTGGATGCTACCGAAGAACAGTTAAATTTTCCAACATTCTATGGTTCTGGAAAAAATGGATGGTTCAACGATTCATTGACTCCTACCGACAGCATTACGCCCTTGCTGGACGGGATCATTAAATATGTGCCTCCACCAAAAGTGAATGAAGGTCCGTTGCAAATGCAGATCACTTCATTGGATTATTCTTCTTTCCTTGGGAGGATTGCCATTGGAAAGGTAGCACGCGGAAAGATCCTCGAAAATCAGACGATGGCCCTGATGCAGGCAGACGGGACTATTAAGAAGACTAAGGTAAAAGAGCTATATGTATTTGTAGGCATGGGAAAGAAAAAGGTGAGTGAAGTGATTGCCGGGGACCTATGCGCAGTGGTCGGTGTGGAGGATTTCAATTTGGGCGATACGCTGGCGGACATAGATAATCCGGAAGCGTTGCCGGTGATCAGCGTGGATGAACCAACTATGAGCATGCTGTTTAGCATTAATAATTCACCGTTTTTCGGAAAGGATGGCAAATTTGTTACCAGTCGCCATTTACGCGATCGCTTGATGAAAGAAACTGAAAAAAATCTCGCGCTGCGCGTTGAGGATACAGATGGTGCAGATAGCTTTTTGGTCTATGGTCGCGGTATCCTGCATCTGGGGATACTGGTGGAGACCATGCGCCGCGAAGGTTATGAGTTGACCATCGGCCAACCCACCGTTATTGTAAAGGATATTCTGGGTAAAAAATGTGAACCTTATGAAGTATTGGTCGTGGACGTTCCGGAAGAGTTTAGCGGAAAGGTGATCGACCTGGTAACGCAACGCAAAGGTGAAATGATGGTAATGGAAACCAAAGGAGATATGCAACACCTGGAATTTGAAATTCCATCTCGTGGTTTGATCGGGTTGCGTAGTAACATGCTTACCAATACGGCGGGAGAAGCTGTGATGGCGCATCGTTTCGCAGAATATAAACCATGGAAAGGAAATATTCCCGGAAGAAACAATGGGGTCTTACTTTCCAAGAACCAGGAGAAGACAACTGCTTACTCCATCGATAAACTACAGGACCGCGGCCGGTTTTTTGTCGATCCGGGTGAAGAAGTCTATTCAGGACAGATCATTGGAGAGAACATCAAGCCGGGCGACCTGGTAGTCAATTCAACGGAACCCAAGAAGTTGACCAATCACCGCGCGAGCGGCAGTGACGACGCTTCGCGCATTGCTCCAAAAACATTGATGACCCTGGAAGAATGCATGGAATATATTCAGCAGGACGAATGCATCGAGGTAACTCCTAAATCCATCCGGATGCGTAAGGTCATCCTGGATGAGGATGAAAGAAAGAAACAATCCAAACGAATCGGCGCGGAGATTGCTTAGAATAAAAAACTAGCTAACGCCTCTTACTTGACATATTTCTGGAGAGTCTCCACATATTTGGTAGAGTTCAGGGCCGTCAACTCATCAATCATTTTCTTCAGCCTCTCCTGCTCACCCTTCATATAATAACAAAAGCCGGCGTAATAGCGCGATAGCTGATGCTTGGAATCTTTGTTCATAATCGGGTTAAACTGTTCCAGCGCGTCATCATATTTTTCGAGTTTATAATAGGCATAACCCAATTCCGTTTTTGCATCTTTATATTCAGCATCCAAATGGATCGCTTGCTTCAAAGGTTCCAACGCATCCTGGTACCTTTTTTTATCATTGTAACACCAGCCAAGCCGGTAAAAAGCGGACCGGCTATCCTTTTTCAGTTTAATTCCCTTTTCATAATAGACCAATGCTGAATCGTAATTTTTTATGTTGTCAAAATATACGTCGGCAATTCCCAGAATGGGAATGTGATCGGATTCTTTGTCCAGTTCCATCGCTCTACGATAGTTGTTGATGGCTTCAGAATTTTGATTCAATTTATAATAGGCATAGCCCAATTCAGCGTATCCATCTGAATAACTTCGATCCAAGTCAACGCAGTATTTCAAAGATTTCACAGCTTCCTCATATTTCTCCAGGTCATTTTCAGTCCATCCTTTGTTGTAAAAAAATACGGCATCATCGATCTCTTCGCTTAGGTTTTCATATTTATTGAAATCGTCAAGCGCCTTTTCATATTCCTTCATCTTATAGTAGGTATTTCCTCTTTCCTTAAAAGCCAAAGCATATTCATCGTCAATTGCTATGGCCTGGTTTAGATTTGCGAGCGCCTCATCATATTTTTTTAAGCTTTTGTAGCTGTATCCCAGCTCAAAAAAATTACTGGCTTTGTCAGCAGGGCCTGCCTTTTCTTCTTTCTTCAGTGCATCAATCGCTTCTGTATACATTCCTTCTTCATTATAGCACCAACCTAATTGGTGCCAGGCGGCTGAATAACTAGCATCTAATGCAGCAGCTTTCTTGAAGGCTTCGATGGCGTCTTTGTATTTTTCACTTTTCTTGAGACTAACGCCTTTGTCAAACCATTCTTTGGCGGTTGTCTGGGCCTGGCTGGTGTAAAATGCCAGCCCCAAAACAACGATGGTAGCGAGAATTTTTTTCATGAGTATTGAGTTTTTTGCCTGGATTAGGATCAAAGATACACGAATCCCATATCGGCGATCCTGGGTTGCAAAGGGATTTTTCATTTTTTCACAAAGGGTTTAGGTAATTTTGTATCAAATCATCGCGTAATGAAAAAGTGGTTTTTGGTTGGTCTGTTGGTTTTGTTTTCCGTTTTTATTTTTCTGCCGGCTACCACTTCTGCGCAGTGTTCCATTTGTACCAAGACCGCTCAGCAATTGGGCGAGAAACCCGCTAAGGGGATGAATTCGGGCATTCTTTATCTGGCATTCGTTCCATTTGCTATTGTTGGTTTCGTAGCTTATAGGTGGTGGAAGACTGTGCATCACGAGGGTTGATTATTAATTACTAATTATTGATGATTATTGATTATTAATTATTAGTTGAAGCAAAAAAATAATCAATAAATCAATAATCATAATATATAGATAATATCAATAATCAATAATCAGTTTCTTAACGACATCATTTATCCGCAACACATATATCCCCGAAGCCAACCCTTCCAATTCCAGCTTTACCTCGTAATTATTAACTGTCGATTTTTTTTCCATAACCAGTCTGCCTGAAAGATCATAGAGCCGAATAGAAGTACCACCCGGGAATTTTCCCGCAATCGTTAACTGCCTGCCAGCCGGATTGGGATATATCTTATACTGTTCAGCCAGTCCCGAAAAATAAAGTTGCTTGACGGTCGAATAAATAAAGCTTCTGTCTTTTTCAATCACTTTTAACCGGTATTGATTCTTTCCCGGTAAAGGAGAGGCATCCATGGATTTATATTCCTGTACATGGTCATTGGCGATGATCGTATCGAGGTTGATCCATCCCAATCCTTCCATCCATTTCTGAACTAAAATATTTCTTACTTCCTCTGGGTTTGCCAATTTGCAATCGATTTCGACGAGATCCTGTTTACGGGAAAGACTAAAATAAATTACTTGTACGGCGAGCACAGAATGACAGGAACCGGCTGGATCAAATGGCCTCGCATACGTATAAAATGAATTTATTGAGCCCGTTGCGCCAGCCAACGCCGGAACGGCGGCATTACATCCTGCATCTCTTCCGGTTTCCGGACCCGCGGCACCGGCTGTAGCGGTAATATTTACCGCAGGAAGGGATCCGTTAAAATAGATTGCTCCTCCACTACCTCCACCACCTCCTCCATAACAGCGATTGATATTACCTCCATCGTTTTCTGTTCCGCCGCTTCCACCATTTGCTTCTATTGTTAGAATGCCGGAATAGGAATTGAAAATATCCATGATGATCGTGCCGCCTGCGCCACCTCCCGATGCTCCATCCGATAGTGCCGGACCTCCACTCTGTCCATTGGCAGATATCTTACTAATATTACTTATGAGATTATTTGCCGAAATAAAAATGATTCCACCGCCATGACCTGCTCCCCATGATGAAACAAAACCGTCATTGGCATGGCCTGCACCACCGCCTCCACCAAAAAAAATTTTCTGTCCGCCCCAATTGCTCAATGCCTTACCAGCTTCACCACGCAGGTTGGAAGTACAACCTGCGCTGCTGGAATTGCCACCTCCTCTGCCGCCGGTTGATAAATTGGCGCCGCCGCCACCTCCATTGTTATGATTATTGCCACCACCACCTCCATTGGCAGCAGCACCACGTCCACCACTTTGTGAGGCAACAAGGTCGACGATGGCCTCACCTTTGAAACCTCCATTCTGCGGCGATAGACTATTTGCATCATAGTAATAAGCGTTAGCTACTGGAATAGGAAATCCATTTCCGCAAGTCCCGTTGCTCAATTTTATATTGCCTCCACGAAATCCACTGGAATCTGCGTATATCGGAGCATTCAATGTAAGATCATCGTCGACACTGATGGCAATCACGCCACCGGTTCCGGTAGAGTTATCCCATGGAAGAGCTTTGACCGTATCGACTACCATGGCGGAAGAATATTCCGCAAATTTGACCAATTGAACCTTGCCACTGATGGTATATGAATTCAGGAGGTTAAAGAAAAGATAGATCGTATCATTTTGGATAGAACAGATTGTCGCGATTTCGTAATTGCCGGCATTATTAAGACTCATAGTATCTCCAAAACTTGCCGAATTGCTGGTATTAATGGACGCGCCTTTCATCTGGATGATCATGATCTTATCATGCTGGCTAAGGCCCGCAGGATTCAATACAATAACACCATCATTTGCAGGTAAGATCTTGTCAACCGGATAGTAGCTGTTTATTATGCCACTGATATTTGAAGTTTGTCCAAAACTCCATTGTGAAGAAAGAACGACAACTGGAAATAGTATTACATCCCTGGTTTTCACAGGGCCTTAAAATAGCAATTAATTTCTATGTTTGAAATAGCAGAATGACGCGGGAATATCCTCCGGCATCGGATAGACTACTGTATATCAGGGTTCACGGTAAGGTGGGTCTGGTCGCAGAATGGAGGCGTTTTAGTCTGTTTACACTGACAAAATAAGATCTCTTCCCGCTTGGCAAATTGTACTTTGATGCTTCGAAAGGGAAGGCCTTCCACACGCTTGTGGTTGCTATCGCAAAATGGGCTTTGCTGGGTTAATCCGCAGGAACACCAGGAATAAATTTTACCTGGCTCAACCACAATTCCGATGGGTTCGCATTTTGTAATCCTGGGTAACCCTTCATTGGGTATCGTTTCTAAATCCATATTTATCAGCAATGAATTTATACAAATTAAAATTACCTTTTTGATAGCTGGACTCAATTTCTTTTTGAAGAATGGATTTATCTATGTCTTTCATTCTTTTTTGTTCAATGAGATAAAATGCCCTTTCTGCCAGCAACCAAAAGGTTTTATCTGATAAATGCGATTTTTTTAATTCATGTATCACCAGGTCCAGTAATTCCTTGACACCCTCGTGTTGAGAAGCTATCGTTTTAAGCACAGGCACTTCATGATAGTGAGTTCCGAAAGTAGGAGCCAGCATTTGTTGCAGGTTTTTTACAAACATATCTGCTCCTGGGCGATCACTCTTGTTCACGACGAAAACATCGGCAATTTCCATCAGTCCTGCTTTCATTGTTTGCACTTCATCTCCCGCCTCGGGCACCATCACCACCACCGTGACATCAGCCAAACCTGCGATCTCAATCTCGCTCTGGCCTATACCCACTGTTTCGACAATGATCTGATCGAATTGAAATGCTTTCATCAGATCTGTGATCTCAATGATCCGGGGATGCAATCCGCCCATCGAACCCCTGGTGGCTAATGAACGGATAAAAACATGGGGATGCGTATACCATTTACTCATCCGAATCCGATCACCGAGAACTGCGCCGAGATTAAATGGAGAAGAAGGATCAATACAAATGACCCCGACCTTTTTATTCATGTCGACTAGTAACCCGATCAAAGAATCTACCAGGGTGCTTTTTCCCGCACCCGGCGGCCCTGTGATGCCGAGGATCTTTGAATGATTGACCGGTAATGATTGAAGCAATTCTTCGTAACCCGGGTATCCATTTTCTACAAGCGAAATGCTTCGGGCCAATGCTTTTATGTCCCCTTCTCCTAACTGTTTTAATAATTCCTTCCACATGAATTGAATCGGATTTGCCAGGCTGTTCGCAAAGGGAACAAAGTTACAGATCAGCATCTGTGTAAACCCAAAAAGATGTAACCTTTGCATTTCTTATGGCATTTCTTTCAGTAGTCATCGTTTGCAAGGATGAAGCGGATATTATCGGAAGCACGCTGCAAAGCCTGGAAGGCCTAACGGATGATATTGTGATCTTCGACAACGGTAGCTCCGACAATACAATGGAAGTAGCTCAACAATTCCAGGTAAAATGGCATACAGGTTCCTGGGAAGGATATGGGAAGACGAAAAAAAAGGCTGTAGCATTGGCTCAATACGACTGGGTACTTAACCTCGATGCGGATGAAGGGATCGATGAGGAATTGAAAGAATTCTTAATTCAATTGCGACCCGCATCGGAAAAAATTGTCTTCGAAATGCGTTTTAAGAATTTCCTTGGAAAAAAACCATTGAAATTTGGGGAATGGGGGAACGATTGGCATATTCGTTTATTTAACCGTAAGCAGGTTAATTGGGACGAATCGCCGGTACATGAACAATTGGTAATGCCCGCAGGGGTCGTCATTAAAAGAGCCAAAGGGAATGTCCTACATCACACAGTCACGGATGAGCGGGAGTATGCACAAAAGATGCAGAACTATGCCAGCCTGAACGCCGAAAAATATCACCTCCAGGGAAAAAAATCGTCCTGGCTTAAAATACACGTTGCTCCTGCATTTAATTTTTTTAATTTTTATGTTTTAAAATTGGGGTTTCTGGACGGGCATGCCGGTTATGTGTGTGCAAAAATGACTTCGCGCTACACTTTTTTGAAATATAAAAGATTGAAAGAACTTTGGAGAAGCAAATCATAATAATAATTATGACAAATTTGTTCACCTATGACAAATTTCATTCCCATATTTCCGCTTGGCATCGTCGTGTACCCGGGGGAAGATCTTAACCTGCACATCTTTGAACCGAGGTATAAACAACTGATCAACGATTGTCAAAAAGGTAAGAAGCCATTTGGAATACCGGCGGTACTGGACAGTAAAGTGCAGGACTACGGCGCATTGGTACAGATAACCGAAATCTCGAAAGTGCATGAGAATGGTGAGATGGATATTAAAACTAGGGGAGATAAAATATTCAGGATATTGGAGGTGATAAAGGACGTGCCGGATAAATTATATAGCGGAGCAATTGTCAACTATCCTGAAAACGTGGAGGCGGCAAATCCCCAGATCATGCGACGTTTGCTAAAGAGTATTCGGGACCTCCATCGTCTGCTGAAGGTGACCAAGGATTTTAAAAAGGACGACGATCAATTGACTTGCTACGACATTGCCCATCATATCGGCTTATCTGTGGAAGAAGAATATGAATTGCTCGGACTTCTTGAAGAAAGGCAGCGACTGGAATATGTTAAGCGCCATTTAACCAAAGTAATTCCGTTAATGGCGGGCATGGAACAGCTGAAAGATAAAATAAAAGGGAATGGACATTTTAAGAACCTGGCAGGATTTGATTTATGATCTTGGGTCTGCCCGAAAAAAATATGCATGTCAGTAACGCTTTGCATTGACTTTGGTAATACGCGAAAGAAATGTGCCATTTTTCAGGGATCGGCAATAAAAGAGATAACGGTCATGGCCGATGATTCTCTGGAAACCATTCAATCTTTGATCGAACGAGTGCAGCCGCAAAAATCAATTCTATCTTCTGTTATCGATCACAACGTTGAGATAGAAAATTTGCTTGCAGCCAAAACCAAATTTCACAAGCTAAATTACCTGACCAAGATTTCATTCACTACACCTGTACGCAAACCTAAAACCATTGGTGCCGATCGCCTCGCCTTATCAGCTGCTGCTGTACGATTTTATCCTAAAAAGAATAACCTGGTCATTGGGTTGGGTACTTGCATTACGTATAATTTCATAAATAAGGATCATGAATTCCTCGGAGGCGGAATTTCACCGGGAATGGAGATGCGGCTGAAGGCATTGAATTATTATACAGCCCGGCTGCCTTTGATACCAGCAGATAGTAATGTTCCATTAATAGGATACGATACAGAAACAAATATTCTCAGTGGTGTGGTATTAGGAATGGCTAAGGAAATAGATGGCTTTATTGATGCTTATAAAGAACGTTATGGGAACTTTAACGTCCTCTTAACCGGGGGTGATATAGTGTATTTGGGTTCGCACCTTAAAAGCAAGATATTTGCAGACCCCGATTTAATATTCAAAGGTCTGTATGCACTCAGCGAAGTTAATAACCCCTAAGAAAATCAATGAGTTACATCGCAAATTTTCAGGCAGTATTTTGCCTGCTTTTGCTGTGCTTTGCCTGGTTTTCGTCTTCATTCCCTCCGCTTTTTGCCAGGACAATTCGCCCTATTCCCGCTACGGGATTGGTGACTTATCTCCCACGACGAATATCATTAACAGGGGAATGGGTAGTATTTCCGCAGGCTATGCGGATTTCTTTTCAATCAATTTCTCTAATCCGGCAGCATATTCATCCTTTCAATCAATTAGAGAACTAAAGAGTAAGAAGCAGGTTTTGGGTCGTGCCATTCTCGATGTGGGCTTGAACATCGATTCACGAACGTTACGAGAACCATCCATCCCTGAAAAATTCGTAGCAAAGAATGCCTTATTTTCTTATGTGCAGGTGGGGGTTTCATTAAGGAACAATTGGGGATTGAGTTTTGGCCTAAGGCCGGTGTCCAGGATCAGCTATAACATTTTCCGTAGTGAACGTTTGAATGATCCCGTTACAGGAGTACCTATTGATAGTGCAATAACCCGGTTTGAGGGCTCCGGTGGATTGTATTTGCCGACATTGGGGACCGGATTCAGTATTATTGACCGAACTACAAAAAACGGAAAGGAGAAATTAAGTGTGGGTGTGAATGTGGGTTACCTCTTTGGATCGAAAGATTATAGTGTGAGGAGATCGTTGATCAATGATTCAGTGCTTTATTACCAGGCTAATTTTCAAACGAAGACCGCCCTCGGAAACCTTTATCTGAATGGCGGGTTGCAATATAGATTTCCCTTGAACAAGAAGATTTCCATGACTATCGGCGGTTTTGGAGCAATGAATCAAAACCTCAATGCATCAAAAGACGCTTTGAGAGAAACCTTTGTCGCCGACCCTACGCAAGGGACTGCGCGGCTGGATAGCGTATTCGATCAACGGAATGTCAAAGGCAAGGTTTACTATCCCGCTACTTATACGGTAGGATTTGTCATTGAAAAAGAGATCAGTATTAAGGAAGGTGGATGGTTATTCGGTGTCGACTTTTCAAGCCAGAACTGGGACAAATACCGTTTCTACGGGCAGGTCGATTCGCTCAGGAATAAATGGGAAATACGCCTCGGAACGCAATGGCATCCCATACCCAAAAAGAATTATTTCAGCAATGTTGCTTATCGCGCAGGATTCTTTATGGGACCGGATTATATCAATGTGGGACGAAAGCTATCCCAGTTCGGTATTACTTTTGGTATGGGCCTCCCGGTTACCAACTTTCGTACATCATACGCCAGCGCCAATCAATCTACGTTCATTAACCTCGCATTTGAATATGGAAAAAGGGGAAATGATGCTAATTTGCTAAAGGAAAGTTTGTTCAGATTTTCGGTGGGTCTTTCGCTCAGCGATTTCTGGTTCAGCAAACGCAAGTATGAGTAATTATTTTTCTTTCCATAATATATTTATCAAGTCAGCAGCCCTACTTACAGGCTGCTTTTTTGTTTGTAGTTGTGAAAATGATGAGAAAGTGTTGAACGACATGACCAAAAAAGTGGTCATGAAGGAGGAAGCAGTTCACATCGAAAGCTACCTGAGTGAAGAAGGAAAAATAAAAGCAAAATTAAAGTCGCCCTTAATGGTCCGGTATCTCACAGATACCAGTTATTTAGAATTTCCAAAGACATTACACGTCGACTTCTATAACGACAGCGCCCGGCTGGAGACCTGGCTCGACAGCAAATACGGAAAGTATTTTGAAACGCTGGATAAGGTCTACCTGCGTGACAGTGTAATTGTCATCAACGTTATGGGCGACACGTTGAAAAGCCCGGATCTATGGTGGGACCAGAAAAAAAAGTTATTCTATACAGATCAATTTGCCGAATATCATACAAAGGATAAAAATATTTACGGAGGCAAGGGTTTGGAAGCGACGCAGGATATGAAAAGCGTTACATTCAAATACCCTACAGGAACTGTACAGGTTCCTGAGGGTGGGTTTCCGAACAAGTAAGGGGAGTAAAGTTTGCTCCTAATGGTTGAAAAATTTACAAGTATGCAGTATCGTTATATGGGTAGGACAGGCTTGCAACTAAGTGTAGTATCATTTGGAAGCTGGGTAAGTTTTCATAAACAAATCGACGATAATGTGGCCGATGAATTGATGGGAATCGCATACGATAATGGCATCAACTTTTTCGATAATGCCGAGGTATATGCGCTTGGAGAAAGCGAAAAAATGATGGGCCGTGTATTAAAAAAGAAAAATTGGGATCGCAGTTCTTACACCATTTCATCAAAGGCATTTTGGGGTTGGAGAGGCAAGGCAAACAAGCCGAATCAAAAAGGACTGAGCAGGAAGCATTTGATAGAAGCTTGTCACGAAGCGCTGTCGCGATTACAACTTGATTACCTGGATCTGTTTTTTTGTCATCGGCCTGACAAGGCTGTTCCCATTGAGGAAGTAGTATGGACAATGCACAACCTCATTCTGCAGGGAAAAATTCTTTATTGGGGCACGAGTGAATGGAGCGGCGTAGAGATCATGGAAGCACACCGGGTAGCGAGTCAGCACGGATTGATTGGTCCCGTAGTGGAGCAACCTCAATACAATTTATTCGAGCGTAATAAAATGGAAAATGAATTCCTGATGATTTTTAAGACTGTTGGAATGGGCGCCACTATCTGGAGCCCCTTGGCCACGGGTTTGCTGACTGGAAAGTATAAAGACGGGGTCCCGGAAGGAAGCCGCTTTGCCATTCCCGGGTTTGATTGGTTAAAGGATCGCTGGCTGAAAGAAAAATTTACAGATAAAGTAAAGCGCCTTGATGAGCTGGCACAATCATTAGAGGTTACGCTTGCCCAATTAAGCATAGCATGGTGTATCAGAAACCCTAATGTGACTACTGCCATATTAGGCGCGACCAGGAAGGAGCAATTGATAGAGAACCTGGGATCGCTGGATGTACTGGAAAAATTAAATGAGCCGTTGATGCAGCAGATAGAAGAGATTGTAGATTCTAAACCGGTCTTACCAGAACATTAGCTAATGACCATTTATATTGAATCAACCCGATTATTAAAAAAAGGTGATTGATAAAGATTTTTTCCCAGGAACTGGACCTTTCCTTAGTTATGGTTTTTCAGGGGACATTGGGGACGGGGGTTCCTTACCAACCAACCTTACAGTAAATATAATCTTCCATCTTAATTGCTACCAGCGCATCTTTAACAGATAATCTACCTGATACAAATACTTTTTCTGCAGGGACGGTTACTTAGGAATGAATGAACTCCAAAGTCTCTTTTCCTATCTTCACTTTCTAAAACAATCACTTATGTCCTTTAACGGGAAGACGGCACTTATCACCGGCGCCACCAGAGGGATCGGAAAAGCTATAGCCCTGCGACTAGCCAGGGAAGGCGCTAATATTGCGATCCTCGCAAAAAGCGTGGAAGAAAATGTAAAGCTGGGGGGTACTATTTTTTCGGCGGCCGAAGAAGTAGAAGCTGCTGGTGGCAAAGGATTGCCAATTCAATGCGATATCCGTTTTGATGATCAGATCGAAAGTTCTGTCGACCAGGTGATCAAAGAGTTTGGAGGTATTGATATAGTCGTCAATAATGCTTCTGCTATTTCACTCACTCCGACTGATCAGACCATACCCAAGCGATTCGATTTGATGCATGATATCAATGTAAGGGGAACATTTCTTGTTACTAAAGCTGCTATTCCTCATTTAAGAAAATCAACTAACGGACATATCCTTACCCTGTCTCCACCATTGAATATGGATCCCAAATGGTTTGATAAGCACGTTGGATATACCATCACCAAGTATTCGATGAGCATGATGACGATTGGCTGGTCAAAGGAGTTTCAAAAAGATCGGATTGCTGCCAATTCTCTTTGGCCAAGGACAACTATCGACACGGCGGCTGTAAGGAATCTGTTGGGTGGCGAAGCGCTGGCCCGAATGAGCCGCACTACTGAAATACTGGCAGATGCAGCATATTACATATTACGTCAGCCATCGGATAAATGCACAGGAAATTTATTTATTGATGAGGCGGTACTTGCTGCAGAAGGGATCACTGATCTGCAGAAATATTCTGTTGTTCCCGGCGCCGTGCTTTACAATGATTTGTTTATTTAATTGTGAGTTGTGAGTGGTGAGTCGTGAGGACTTCACAAAGATGTAATGTTCAATGCATCATTGGCGATCCGGCACTACTCACCACTCAACTACTCACGGCAATCAACCCACTTTCTCCGGCCTCATTTGAGGAAAAAGCAACACATCCTGAATGGAAACCTGATTTGTAAGCAGCATGCACAGCCGGTCGATGCCGATACCAATCCCCGACGTGGGAGGCATGCCATATTCCAGGGCTCGGAGGAAATCGACATCAATAAACATCGCTTCATGATCGCCTCTTTCCAATAGAGCCGCCTGTTCCTCGAATCGCTCCCGTTGATCGATGGGATCATTCAATTCTGAATAAGCATTGGCAATTTCTTTTCCATTGATCAGTAATTCGAATCTTTCTACCAATCCTTGTTTGCTGCGGTGTTTTTTGGTCAATGGACTCATTTCAACCGGGTAATCAATAATGAAAGTGGGCTGCACGAAATGATGCTCACATTGACTGCTAAAGATCTCATCGATCAATTTGCCCTTGCCCATTGTCTTATCAAGATGAATATGTAATTGCCGGCAAACCGAACGAAGTTGTTCTTCATTCATCCGGCTGATATCGAAACCTGTATGTTCCTGGATGGCATCGAATATGGTAATGCGTTTATAGGGGGCCTTGAAAGAAATGATTTTATCACCTACCGGAACATCAGCAGTACCGCAGACTTGCAGGGCGGCCTTTTCCATTAATTGCTCCGTGGTTTCCATCATCCAGAAATAATCCTTGTAGGCGGTATAAAATTCAAGGATGGTAAATTCAGGATTATGTGTCCGGTCCATTCCTTCGTTGCGAAAGTTGCGACTGAATTCATATACCCAATCAAAACCGCCTACTATCAATCTTTTTAAATATAATTCATTGGCAATCCTCAGGTAGAATTCTACATCCAGCGCATTATGATGCGTGATGAATGGCCTGGCTGCCGCACCTCCTGGAATCGATTGCAACACGGGAGTATCGACCTCCAATGCTCCCCGCTCATTCAAAAATTCGCGAATAGAATTAATTAAGCGCGTTCGCTTTACGAAAGTTTCTTTAACGGAGGGATTAATGACCAGATCTGCATACCGTTGCCGGTAACGAAATTCAGGATCCGTGACCGCATCATAGGTTTGACCCTCCGCCTCCTTAACAATTGGCAAAGGACGCAAGGACTTGCAAAGCATGACCAAATCTTTTACATGGATGGACGTCTCGCCAGTTTTGGTAATAAACGCATATCCTTTGATCCCGATGATATCTCCGATATCGGTAAGTTTTTTCCAAACGATATCATATAATGATTTGTCCTCGCCGGGGCAAATTTCGTCGCGCCTGAGATAAAGTTGAATTTTTCCATGTGCATCCTGCAAGACTGCAAAATTTGCCTTTCCCATATCCCGTACACTCATGATCCGCCCTGCAATGCAGATATCGGCAAACTGATCCTTGGTTTCGACTGTATAATTCTCTTTGATATATGCCGAATTGCTATTTACTGGATACAAAGAAGCCGGGTAAGGCTCAATGCCCATGATGATCAGTTCAGCCAGTTTTTCACGTCGAAGTTGTTCCTGTTCCGAAAGTTGTGTGGTTTGCATCAATAATTGTTTCAAAAGTGGTGCAAAGGTACTGGTTCGCTGGGCACGAAATTTTACCATAGGAAAGTTCGTAAATACCTTAAAGAATAGCCAAAATTAGCGGCATGCTTTTGGCGGCATACATCCCGGCTGGTAATTTGGCCGTCACTATTTAAACTAAACTCATGAAGAAAAATCCACTAATCATTGTCGTATTTTTTGCAAGCCTGGTTCTTTCTACTTCTGCATCAGCCCAGCTCGATGTTTCTAAGATATTTTCAAAAAAATCTCCTGGAGTTTCAAAGGATGAGGCCGGACTCGGTATTAAGGAAGCGTTAACGCAAGGCGTTACAGCAGCCGTGCTCAATTTGAATAAAACAGATGGTTTTTTTGGAAGCGAGATATATAAAGTTTTGTTACCACCGGATGCAGTAAAAGTTGAAAATACTTTACGGAAAGTCGGCATGGGTGCACAGGTAGACAAAGCAATCCTCCAGATCAATCGTGGCGCTGAAGACGCTGTTGCTTTTGCGAAGCCCATATTTGTTGATGCCATTAAGGAAATGACCATCACTGATGCGTTGAATATTCTCAGGGGACCTAATGATGGCGCTACGCAATATTTCAAACAAAAGACAACCGACAAATTAGTAGCTGCCTTCTCGCCTTCGGTAAAAAATTCGTTGGATAAGACAGAGGCAACAAAGTACTATTCAGATATCGTGAATACCTACAATAATTTTCCTACAACGTTTAAAAAAGTAAATCCCGACCTCACGAGTTATGTGGTTGGCAGGGCGGTCGATGCTTTATTTGACCAGGTGGCTAAAGAAGAAGCGAATATCAGGGCCAATCCAGCAGCAAGAGCCACCGATTTGTTGAAGAAAGTATTTGGTGGAAGCAAGTGATGCGAACAAGTTCATAACTTTATTTAAGTTATGAAGCCACTCCTTTTGCCAGTCCTTATATCCACCATCCTGGTGGTGCCGGAACTTCATGCTAAGGCCAGGGTTGAATTTCAGCAGGACACAGTCCCCCAAACAATTCTGATCATAAATTCTTTTGACGCCATGTCCATGGATGGCAGAAAGAAAAAAAAGGAATTGTTTGCCCAATTAGCCGATAGCCTCAAACAATTATTGTATCGACGGATCGAGCCTAATTATCAGAATGGAGTCACTATCCTCAATGGGTTGCTGCCTCAAAATGCAAACTACGACAGCGCGGTCCTTTCTATGATGACGGATACAGCCAGTACCATGGCTATAACGATAAAGAATTTAGATATCTATTTTGATCAAACGGGTATGGAAGTATCGGGGGAAAAGGGGGATAAAAGCCGGAAAGTATCTTATGATATTTGTTCCAATATAACCTATGCTCTGTACAACAGATGAAGGGAAACTGACGGAATCGGTGATAAAGTTTTGTGAACCCTACTCCGAGAGGAATTCCCTTAGTAGCGTTATTACTTTCGGGCCGGATATCGTTTCAAAACGGAAAGATGCGTTTAAAATATTAGCTACGAATGTCGAAAAGTTATTTCTATCGGCCGACTTGCCGCTGTCCTCGCGCAATGGTAATAGGGTCAGGTGGAAAATCAAGTCTGCAGATACTCTATTGAAATACTCATTGTGTTTCGCCGATCAGGCTCAATTGCTTTACAACGGAGCAACGTTAAAGAACCGTATCAATCAATCGCTGGCTGAATCCGGTGATGTTTCCTACTACCATGGCCGATATTTCAATTCCCGTGTACGATATCAATATGCTTTGATGGAACTGCCAATGAGTGAATCTGTCAGTGATTCAGGGTTTTCCTATTTCATGAGCCGGACGATGGATACAAGCCGTCAAAGCCTGGACTATATAAGGGTCAAGACCCGAATCATCAATTCGGTTGGATTGCTATACCAGACCCGGGGCAAGTTTGTACAGGCTGGAGAATTATTGAATTGGGCGCTGGAAAAACGGGAGAATATTTTGGGTAGATCCAGCCCGGAATATGTCAATAGCCTTCATAATCTCGCCGTGTTTAAAAAAGACCTGGGCTATTATGAGGAGGCTGACAGCATTTTCAATTTATTGATTCCGCTTTTTAAAGAATTATTTTCCACTCAATCTATCCAATATGTTGCTCTCTTAAATAATCGGGCAATGCTCCTTGCCGAGCTCGGCAGGAATAAAGAAGCATCGCAATTGTTGGATGAAGCCATTGAGCCTTGGAGCGACCGTACTGAGTCCTGATTATTTTGATTACGAACGAATCCTGACCAATAAAGCATTGCTGGAACAGGAATCGGGTAACCTGAATAATGCCGAACAATATTACCAGCAGGCCATCAACAATATGGAAGAAAAAGGAGGCCGACGATCATCCCGACTATAATAATATAATGGTGTATTATGGTTCCCTGCGGGTACAAAAAAATGATCCGCAGGTCCTTGATTTTCTAACGAAGGTGGTTGACAAAGTGAAAAAACGGTATAAAGAAAATCATCCTTTGACGGCAAGGGCACTGACCAACATAGGCGATTACTATTTGAATAGTAAATCTTACGCAGCTGCCAGGGACATATATAACCAGGTTTTGACTATTCAGTTAAACGTTCTGGGGAATAATCATAAGGACTATTTAAATACTTTGATCAAAATGGCGATATGTGAATGGTCGTCGGGTGATAAAGGAAACGCCGCTATCCATTTTAATGAGGCCACTCAGAAATATTTGTTGATGCTGAATAAGATTTTTCCGAGCATGAGTGAATCGGAAAAAACCATTTTCTGGAGAACATTAAAACCGAATATTGACGCATACATGTCTTTTGCTATGGAAAACGGGCCTTCGCAACCTTCTCTGTTGACGGATGCCTATAATCTCCAACTAAAGACAAAAGGAATTTTGATCAACGCAACCAGGCAGACTAGAAACAGTATTTTAAACTCTACGGATACGGTGATACGGAAACTATACGGGGAATGGCTTGAACTGAAGAGTACACTCGCCAGCTACTACAGCTCCCCTCTGGAGGATCTGAAGGATGATCATATCCGTTTGGATGACCTGGAAGAAAAGGCAAACAAGTTGGAAAAAGAATTATCCTCTCGTTCTTCCAGGTTTAGCGCTGCATATAAACCGGCAGAAATTTCTTATGAGGACCTGAGGAACAAATTGAATCCGGACGAAGCTGCTATAGAGATCATCCGTGTATTCAACTACTATGGGCAACATAAAGGAGAAGCTGAATATTTTGGACTGGTAGCTAAAAAGGAGGATGCTAGCCCAAGTCTCGTAAAACTTGGTAACAGCGATGACCTGGAGAAAAAATTCCTGACTATTTATAAAAAATCTATCCTTAATAAGGTGAAGGATACCCAATCATATAGAAATTATTGGCAAGCATTGGAAACCGCCGTCGGCAAGCGAACGACCATATATGTTTCGGTGGACGGAGTATACAATACAATTAATCTCAACACCCTTCAACGAAAAGATGGAAAATTTATCCTGGATGAGTATAATATTGTGCTGGTGCCCAATACGCAATCAGTCGTGCTCGGAATGAAATCAACATCATCCATGTCGATGGGAGAATCGGAGGCTATTTTGCTGGGATCTCCTATCTACGGTAACGATGCGCTGATTCCGCCTCTTCCAGGTACCAAAGAAGAGATCCGGCGAATTGATACCATTCTGGTCCGCGACCATGTAAAGACAAAAGTTTTAATTGAAAAATCTGCTTCAGAGGAAAATATCAAGTCCGCGAACCATCCATCCATACTTCATATTGCCACACACGGTTTTTTCAATCCGAATGCTGATTTGAGCAGGAATATGAATATGGGTATCACGGTTTCGCGGGCCAAAGAAAATGCTTTGTTGCGATCGGGCTTATTGTTTAATGGCGCGGCCGCTGTATATAGCGATGAGCCGAATATGGAAGGAAGTAATAACGGTGTACTATATGCGTATGAGGCAATGAACCTGGATTTGCAAGGAACTCGCCTCGTGGTATTAAGCGCCTGTGAGACCGGCATTGGTGAGATCGTGAATGGGGAGGGAGTGTACGGATTATCGCGTTCGTTTCAAGTGGCCGGGGCGGATAAAATATTGATGAGTCTTTGGAAAGTAGATGATGAGACGACGAGGCAATTAATGATTGCCTTTTATGAAAACTGGCAGCGCCTCAACGATCCCCAGAGAGCATTTATTCAGGCGCAGCAAACGATCAAGAAAAAGTATCCACAACCTTATTATTGGGGAGGGTTTATATTATTGAATTGAGTGATAGTCGAATCAGTTGAGAGAGATTGTCATGGTATTATTTCTTCTATTGACAAAAGGATAATTTTATTCTGCTCTGTAATAATCCTGTATAAAACCTTAATTGTTGGGATATCTGGGTTTATAGATTCTTCGGTAATCCAATGATAATAGTCGTTGTTTATTCTTTCAAACGCATGGGGGTTTCTTGCAAGTTGCCACTCTATCATATTATTTAATTCTAATGCCCGGGGAAACCGCTTAGCAACAGAATTAAATTGTTCGATAAATTCTTCTGATTTAATAACGTCATATATTGGCTTATGTTTTTTTGCCATTAGATGAAAGATATTTTTCAATAGTTTTTACGGATGCATCGATATCTTTTTGTGTGGGTTGTCGGGAAGTGAGTAAAAACGTAAAAAACGGAAGCTCTTCGTTTTTATCAGCGGTTTTCCAGGCTAGTGAGTCATGTGTGATACTACTTATTTCTTTGGCATTTTGATCACCGAACCAATTTATGACGTCGTCAATTAAAACAATTTCTTTTTTTTCAAACACTTTTACATTGGCTTGCCGTTTGGGAATATATCTATTTTGCAAAGTATTATAGTAAGGCTCTTTTTGTATTTCCAAATCACCACTTTTAACAAGACCATCTCTTATTGATAAGTACTTTCCGGGTTCTGGTGTTGGCCCAAACTCTTGTTTGATATATTTAAAATCGGATATTGGTTTGCCTAATTTGAGATAACTCATGCAATCGCAGAAGTACAATGATTTTTCCAGTAGAACCTTTCCATACGTAGGTTTATCTTTTAGTTTATTTGCAACATAGATTATAAACTCAATAGTTTTTTTTGAAGCAGAAGTTTTTTCCGAAAGTCCCATACCTATTTCTTTTTCGCTAATAAAATTAGTAAATTTATCTGGCAACTTTTTTAGTATTTTTTGGAAGCGGTAAAGCATAAAGTCTAAGAGGTAGCTAGCAAAACCTGCCAGGCTTCCTGCACTTTACCTTCGTCCAGTAATTTCCTGGCATATTCATGCAATTCCTTTTCCATCTCTTCCGGATTGATGCTGTAGTATTGAATGATTTGCTTAAGATGAGCGTCTTCAAATGAAGGGTCGATTTCTGGCATCTCATGTACATTGGCCAGTTGTCCGAGATGATTTCCGGTTAATACCTTACTTGTCCGAATACTTTGTGGCAGTGCGTCCAGGCCAATACCTAAGTGCATATTGGGCTTTTGCACCTGGAAGAGGTTAGCTTCATTCACCACACAGTACCAATCTGCACCCAGCCTGGCCACATGATGAAGTTTGCGTTGGTCTATCTTCTTGTTTGCATCGAGTAAAGAATCATCCAGGTGCATTATCAATACTTCACAGATCACCAGGTTGCCCGCACCGCCCACAGTACCCAATGGTTTTATCTCAAGAACTTTGCATTCAAGTTTTACTTTACTTTCTTTCACCATCGGCGGTCTTACAAGGGTAGCGGGTTCCGCTGTAAACCCGGCTTTAGTAAATTCATTTGTTCCTTTGGGGTATTCGCAACTGGCTAGCGAAACCTGTTGAACCATATCGAAGGTGACAATGTTAATCACGACTTCAGGGATTTCCATCAGGTTTTCCAGCGTGTGTTTGGTCGTATTATTCCTTAATCGCCGGGCAGGAGAGAAGACAACAACGGGTGGGTTGTTGGAGAACAGGTTAAAAAAACTGAAAGGACTCAGGTTCACATTTCCAGCCTGATCAATGGTGCTGGCGAAACATATCGGTCGCGGAGCTATTACATGCTGCAGGTAGTATTGCTTTTCAATGGGTACTAGCTCTTTCAAATCAAAGGTCATGGTGGGGGAGTTAAGCCTGATGCAAAGTTATAGGTTGGGGGGTTTGATTGGTGGGGGTATATAGGTATATAAGGTATATAGGCAAATAAATAAGTATCAGTCAAAGGCCTTTCAGGATTTTCATTAAAAAAATTTTGATTCTAAGAAAAAAAGCACAACTTCGTACTACGAAACATTTCGTTTTAACCTTATTCTCTCATTCAATTAGTGATTTTATGAAAAAAATGTTATTCCTCCCCGGAGCTCTACTGCTCGTTTCTGCTTTTTCATTGTTCGCCCAGGCTGATGATGAGAATGACGACAAAACCAGGATAATAGGGAGTGGAAACGTGATCACCCGGAATATTCCGGTAACCTCATTCAATGAACTCGAGATCAGTGGGGTATTTAGCGTATGGCTAACGCAGGGGGATAAGGAAGAAGTAAAGATTGAGGCAGAAGATAATTTGCAGGATCTCTTTGAAGTAAAGAATGAAGGATCTCAATTGTCGGTCTCGATGAAAAAACATGCTCATTTCAATAGCAAGAAAAAGATGAAGGTTTATATCACCTTTAAGAAATTAAAAAGCATGGATTTGAAAACGGTGGGAAACGTCTCTTCAGACAACGATTTGAAATTTGATGAGCTGAAGATCGATAATACAAGTGTAGGAAATGTGAAGTTGAATGGGATGGCTGATAGGGCGGTGATCAGAAACAAAGGAGTTGGGAATTTCGAAGCCTCCCGGTTTGTTGTTCAAAAAATGGATATTGAAAATACGGGAGTCGGTTCGGCCGAAGTGAATGCTGAAAAAGAAATAAAAGTCAAGGACTCTTTTCTGGGAAAGGTCGTCAACAGAGGAAACGCTCCGATAAAACGAATGAATAGAGTGAGAATTTGAATAGCGTAGTTCTCACCATATGATACGGAAACCTAGGAAGTGATTGAAGTGAGTTTCTTTTTTAGACTAAGGATACTCCAGTCCGTTGATTCAGCCACTATGTTATTCTTCAAACGTCCAAGGCCTTCAATTTCCATTTCGACAATATCGCCATCTAGCAACCATTGCTCCGTATAATCGGGATTATTGAGTTTGCCCGTTCCATTCAATTCCAGGAAACAACCTGTCCCCACCGTACCGCTGCCAATTACATCGCCGGGGAAGAGGTCTGCGCCGTAGGATGCTCTTTCAATAATCTCCGCAAAGCTCCAATCCATATCTCCTAAATTTCCATCGCTTACCTCCACGCCGTTTACCCAGCATTGCATGCGGAGGTTCCAACGTTTGCCCACATGATCTTCTTTTGGAGAAATCTCAAATGAGGACAATTCATCCAGGGTAACGAGCCAGGGACCCAGCGCGGTTGCAAAATCTTTTCCCTTGGCAGGTCCGAGGTTCAACAACATTTCTTCTGATTGCAATCGTCTTGCGCTGAAATCGTTCATGATCATTAAGCCGCCGATATACTCGTCTGCTTCATCAGCACGAATATTTCTTCCATGTTTACTGATCACGATGGCCGCTTCCAATTCAAAGTCCAGCTTTTCCAATTGGTCCGGCATGCATTGTATTTCACCAGGTCCTTTTATTCCATGGTGGTTGGTAAAATAGAAAACGGGGTATTGATCAAATTCGGGGATCATTTCTACTTTCCGATTCCTCCGCGCAGCTGCCACGTGTTGCCTGAATGCATAGGCGTCACGGCAGGATGGCGGAAATGGAATCGGGGAAAGAAGTTGGGCATCTGCCAAAGGAATATTTTTTTTGCTGGAACGCGTACCTTCCTTCAGCAATAACTCACCGGCCAGCGCAATGGGGTATGCATCCTCCCAATATGTGAGGAACATATTCATGCTATTCGGAAGGTCGGGATGCAACACTTCCATATCATAAATAAAACCATTTATCAATACGCCCAATTGTTCGCGTTCCTCTTTGATATAAGAAACTAACTTCATTTTAATAAATTGAATGCCCTAAGTTAGCAAACGTTGAACGTTTAAAAACGTCTTCTCAACATGCTCCTAACCAACTGGTTAGGTATCCATTTGGGAAATATTATCTTTCTTATCTTTGCGTCATGCATTTTGAAAAGATCAATAACAAAGGTCAGGCGCGGCTGTTTAAGAACGAATACCTGGAAATGCTGACCAAGACCCATCCTTTGGTGATCTGGGGCATTTATTTACCCTTAATAGTTTATTCATTATACTACAGCTCAGAGCAACTGCAATTTTCGACACTGAGGATCATTCTGACGTTTTTGGGAGGCATGTTTTTCTGGAGCTTTTTTGAATACATAGCGCACCGGTTTATCTTTCATTGGGTGAGTGAGAATCCCACAGCAAAGAAAATCTCCTATACCCTGCATGGTAATCATCACCATTATCCGCGGGATAAACAAAGATTGTTCATGCCTCCGGTACCGAGTATTATTCTTGCTTCAGCCATCTTTGGTTTGATGTACCTGATCATGCGGAATTATACATTCATGTTTTTTCCCGGATTTTTGTTGGGGTACCTGATGTACGGAACCATGCACTATGCCATTCATGCCTGGAATCCTCCATTCAAATGGATGAAAGGATTATGGAGAAACCATCATCTGCATCATTATAAGAACGAGCACAATGGTTACGGTGTGAGCTCTACACTGTGGGACCACGTTTTTGGAACCATGTTCGATTTGAAAAGGGAAAAGGAAGATAAAGAAAAAGTGAAGGAGTTGATGTTTGAAAGGAAAAAATAGCCTTTTGGAATGTACCTCACCACTTTTCATTTTCGCCAAGATCATTCTTTTGCTTCGGTGTCTGCCTGCGCGAATTAATTTTTTCCAGTTGACGCTCAATGATCAATTCTGCGATCAGCCTGCCCGCATCAGCGTCCGTATTTTCCTTTAGCAATCTGGTCAACCTTGTTTCATTCACATCTACCCGGTATAATAGGTTGACGAGGCGTTGAAAATCTGTTTGAATATAATGGTGAACCTGCCGGGCCAACAAATCAATCATCTCTTCCATTGATATTTTCTCTGGCAATTCAATGGAGAGTTCTGAATTCAATATATGAACGAGTTCCTGGTCCATTATCCAAATTTTTCAACCACGCCCAGACCAAACAATGCGAAGTCATATTTGACCGGGTCATTCTTATCCAAATTACGGAGTGCGGCGGTAAGTTCCAGTGCCGAGCGCCAGTCTGTTTGTTTTCTTTCCAACAAACCAAAATGGCGGGAAACCCTTGCTACATGAAGGTCGATAGGGCAGATCAATTGCGAAGGAGATATTGTTTTCCATATTCCAAAATCGACGCCGCGCTGGTCCCGGCGAACCATCCATCGCAGGAACATATTTAATCTCTTGCAGGTGGAACCTCTTTCAGGGCTGGCAATATGTTTTTTGGTGCGGGAAGGCCATTCATCCAATGAAAAAAAATAGTGATGAAAGCCATTGAGTGCTGTTTCCACCGTGTCGTCGGTTTTATTCATCCATTTTGAAAAGGCCGACTCAAGAGAGGGCTCCCGCGAATAGTGAAAGTGCAGGAACTCGACGAAATATGAAAGATCTGTTGTATTGAATGTGCGGTGTTTAAACCCCATCAGTTTTTTTAAACCAATTGTATCCAGGCTAAGACAAAACGCATGGGGCTGCATTTCCATTAGCCGCATCAACTCCAAAGATTTTTGTATGATGGTGGTGCGATTACCCCATGCAAAGATGGACGCAAAGAAACCGGCGATTTCGATATCCTGTTTCCTGGTAAAGAGATGCGGAATGGAGATCGGATCGTCTTTAATAAAGAAAGGTTGATTATATTCATCAACCTTTCTGTTCAAAAATTGTTTTAGTGATTCTTTCATACCGGGTTGCCACCCCTGATGACACGCACCAGTATTGCAATAATAGCAACTACCAGGAGAATGTGTATCAGGTTCCCTGCGGAAAAGACAAAGAATCCCAGAATCCAACCAATAATCAAGATCACGGCGAAGACATAAAGCAAGCTGTTCATGTTTTTGATTTATGCTAGCTTAGGCAATCACCGTACCAGAATTCATGGCTATCCGATGGCCTCGTCCAGATCATTGATCAGGTCATCCACATCTTCGATACCTACACTCAACCGGATCAAGGAGTCTGTTAATCCATTCTTTATCCTTTCTTCCCGTGGAATGGACGCATGCGTCATTGATGCGGGATGATTGATCAGCGACTCAACACCGCCGAGACTCTCCGCAAGGGAAAATAGTTTCGTAGAAGATAATACCCGCATTGCATTTTCTATACTATCATTTTTTAAAGTGAAGCTAAGCATGCCGCCAAAATCACGCATTTGCTTCCTGGCAATGGCGTATCCGGGATGATCTTCAAATCCCGGCCAATAGACCTTACCAACTTTTGAATGATTTCTTAACCAGTGTGCAATGGTGGAACCATTCTCGCAGTGACGCTGCATTCTTAAATGAAGCGTTCGAATACCTCGGAGCACCAGGAAGCAATCCATGGGGCCCGGAACGGCGCCACAACTCTTTTGAATGAAATAAAGTCTTTCGCGTAAAGAAGGGTCATTCATCACAAGACAACCCTGGATGACATCGCTATGCCCGCCGAGATATTTCGTTGCCGAATGCATGACGATGTCTGCACCCAGATCGAGTGGCATTTGTAAATAGGGTGAGGCAAATGTATTGTCCACGCAAACGGGTATTTTTTGCTTACGGGCTATTTCAGAAATGGCGGCGATATCACAAATATTCATCAAAGGATTAGTAGGCGTCTCCAACCATATCAATTTGGTGTTGGGGGTGATATTTTTCTTTACGTTATCTGACTCATGCATGTCGATGTATAAAAATCGGATGCCGAACTTTTCAAATATTTTATTGAACAGGCGATAAGTACCACCATACATATCGTTTCCGGCAATCACTTCATCACCGGGCTGTAACAATTTTATTACGGCGTCGGTTGCGGCGACGCCGCTGCTAAACGCCAGCCCGAATTTTCCATTCTCTATCATGGCGAAAGCCTCTTCCAGGGCCTTTCTCGTTGGATTTTGAGAGCGGGCATATTCAAATCCCTTGTTCTTGCCAGGAGCTTCCTGCACATAGGTAGATGTTTGATATATGGGCGTCATGATCGCCCCCGTAGATGGATCGGGGTCGGCACCAGCGCGTATTAATTTAGTAGCGAGCTTCATATTTTGATGATTGAACCTGCAAAGATGTGGAATCCCGGGCAGATCTCTGATTACATCATTTGCCACTTATCCTGACGCCCTTTTGTTTAACAAACAGTTAACCGGAATGAGCACTTAACAAAACTCATGTCTTATCTCGCTAAATCAATTTTTCAAATTCAATTTTTACGGGTTCGGCTGATTTTTCATTTCCTGCATCACTATGGTCGTTTCATATGGCTTACCGACAATAGATATCTGCTTGACGAAAATGGATTGGACCGCTAATTTAGAATCAGTATCTATTATTCATTCAAATAAATAGCCATGAAAAGAATGATTTACCTGGCGGTGCTGTTTGCAGGTCTTTCAGCATCAGCCGCAACTCCTCCGGAAATAAGTCAAAAAGTATTGAAAGCATTTAATGAAACCTTTGCAGCGGCCAAAGACGTTGTTTGGCAGGAACTCGACAATAACTGCCAGGCCACCTTCAAGCAAAGTGAAATGAAGATCAGGGCCATGTACGACAACGAGGGCAACCTCTTAAAAACGATCCGGTATTATGGCGGGACCAACCTGCCTCCGAATATCTTGGCCGGACTGAACAAGAAATATAATGGAAAGGAAATCTTCGGTGTGACTGAGGTCACCTCCGATTCAGAAGTTTCCTATCAAATTACATTGAAAGATGAAAAGAACTGGTATACGGTACAATCCGATCCTTATGCCAATCTTCAGCAATTGGATAAATTTAAAAGGAGCGACCCATAGAAAGACCTGTAAAAGGCGGGCCACTGATATAGGTGGCCTGCCTTAATAGTGATTAAAGAGCGTCGCAGCAATCGATAGATAGCGCCAGTCATAGTTGTCTGCGGCATGGCTACTTAAAAGGCGAATGGGCTTATCCAATACGGCAGCTTTTAAAATATTTTCCTGCACCATTTTTTTTCTGGCTTCCATGACCATTTCCTGCAGGCGTTTATCTTCCATCCAGGTGGCCTGGGGCGGCTCAAAACCTACTTTCTCTTTTCTCCACGTGATCTCTGGCGGCAAGGAGTCTTCCATCACTTTACGCAATATCCATTTAGTCCAACCTTGTCGGATCTTAAAACGCGAAGGCAGGGTAAAAACAAATTCCACCAATTCATAGCTTAAAAAAGGAAGGCGCACTTCGCGGCCGTGGGACATGGCATTTCTATCGGCATATCTCAATAACTCTTCCAAACCCTGTATACAGGTATTGAAATATAAAACACCATTCAGGTTAGAAAGGGTAGGTCGGCTATAGTAAGCCTCTTTACTTTGCATTCGCACAAAATCCCTGTTAAGATCTTCCTGCCGCAATGCATGTAAAAGATATTGCCGTTCCAGGATTACTGAAGCCAGATCAGGAAAAAGGGAGGCGATCACATTCTTGATGCCAAATCCTTCCGCAACGTCATTTTTTTTGGCGGCTGATAATTCTTTGCTGGAAAATAATTTCCTCTTATGAAATAATTCCTGCCAATACCATTTATAATAATGGTGATAGCCTGCCAGCGTTTCATCAGCGCCCTGTCCATCCATCAGCACTTTAACCTGCTTCTGTTGTGCCAACTCAAATACTTTGTATTGAGCAAAGGCACTGGCGGACCCTACCGGCTCTTCCTGGTATTCACAGAATCTATTCCAGTCATTTAATAGATCATCGACTGAGACAGCAACCATGTGTTGCTGCAGATCCAGACTTTGTACTATTTGCTTCGAATATTTCGATTCATCTTTTTCATAGCCGGGAAACACTGCCGTAAAAGTTTGAATCTCCGCATCACTTTTCTGCAGTTGATGCATGAATGAGACCACCGATGAACTATCGAGTCCACCACTTAGGGATGTGCCAACCAATACATCACTTCTCAATCGTCTTTTTACGGAACTTGTAAACAGCTCTTTAAATTCTTCGAGAGCATTTGCGTCGCTGATCTTTTCGTTTTGTTCTTCCGCATCCAGGTCCCAGTATTTTTCCAGGTCTATATCGTGACGGATCGATGAATATTTTAAGGAGGTGGCGGGAGGTAATTTTTGAATATTCTCATAAAAGGTTTCATCCGGTTTTTCAGGATTGCCCGTATATCCAATTGTAATAAAGTTGAAGATCATTTTCTGGTTGGGAACTCGTTCGACACCGGCCGCCCACAATGCCTTCATTTCGGAGGCAAATACAAATTGTTTTTCATCGAAATAGTAGAAGAATGGTTTTTCTCCAAAGCGGTCACGCGCAGCGAACAACTCCTTCTCTTTTTCATCCCAGATAGCGAAGGCAAACATTCCATCAAACTGGTCGACACATTCTTCCTTCCAGTAGTCATATGAGGCAAGAATAACTTCAGTGTCTGAACGGGTGCGGAAGAAATAGCCCTTGTTCTGGAGCTCTTTTTTGACTTCTATATAATTGTAGATTTCTCCATTATGTACAATGCTATAACGGTAAGGGTCAAACTTATTTTCAGTCGCGGACAGATGCATTGGCTGAGCAGCCGATTCGCTCAAATCGATGATGGAGAGACGACGATGGCCAAATCCGACAGTGGCAGAAGAATTAAGCCAAAATGCTTCACCATCTGGTCCGCGGTGCCGGATAGCGGAGGTCATTCGCTGGAGACGCTGGGTGATAGATGAATGATCTGGTTCAATACCCACGGAAGGGTTCATCAATATGCCGGCAATCCCACACATGTTGTAAATATCTTAAATAAAATCCGGCAGGAGGATAAAGTGAATCAGAAAATCATTGGCAACCTTGCCTCGATATTATCCCAGGCCATCAATAATTGAACCGCGCCGTCTGTTTTTTCAAACACCATCGTGAAGTATTCGAGGTGACGGTTGGTCATACGAATAGGGATATCAAAGCGAGCAACATCTTTGGCGACGTCAGGTTTAAGGCCCCAGCTGTCAATATTTGAATTGAAAATAACCGTCCATTTGTCGTCTTGTGGAATGCAATACAGTACATATCTGCCTGCTTTTATTTTTTTGCCCTGGATGGTAGCGTCCTGATAAAGTTGCATTTCAGATGCTTCATTGGCTCCCAAACGCCAGGGCTCACCATACTTTAAAAGATCATGAAACAGGCTGCGGCCCTGAAGGTGAGGTCTGCTGTAGATGACCCTGGCCAGCGGAGGTGATGATTGGGTATTGGTCATTCTTAAAATGGGATAATCGATAGGATAATAGCTCATGTCCATCGGTGAGATGTCAAGAGGAGCGTAAGGATTAATCATTTTTTCCGAACGCACCGGGTTCAGGCTATCGATAGTCGTCTCTGTAGTGTTGACCGAAGCTTGCTTTTTTCCTTCCTTGTTGTTACAGGAATAGCATATAAGGGAGAGAGAAAAATATAATAGCAAATACGTTAGAATCTTCATAATGCATCACTTTAAAGTGTATATAGGCAATACAATTTTTGTTAAATCCCATTCGATGATCAACTTAAAACCACCCGTCGCTTTTTCAAATACCATCGTCAGTGCTTCTAATGCTTCATTGAGTTTTTGTACGGGTACTTCGAGCCGGAGAAAATCCTTTTTTATATTGTATTTAAAAGCGCCCCAGGTATCGGTTTCTGTATTTAAGATAATGGTCCACGTGTTTTCATTGATGAGGGCATATAGAGTATAACGTCCTTTGGGAACTTTCTTATCTCCAATCCGGACTGAATTAAAAAATTCTATTTCAGTGGCTTCATTAGCGCCGAGTCTCCAAACCTCGCCATAGGGAATTAAATCGCCGAATACTACTCTTCCCGCTTTTTGGGGACGGCCGTAGATGACCCTTGCAGAAAGAGGATCATTCATTTTATCCTGGACCTTCAGGATCGGATAGTTGTTGGGATAATAGCACATGTCCATGGGAGATTTATCCAGCGGCGGCATATTATCGGACTGTGCGACTATGGATGAGAACGGGATTATTACTAGCAAGAAGATTGAAAAAAAATTTCTTTTCATAAAAGTGAGCTATTTGCAAAAATAAACGGATTCACGTGTTCTGGGTAAAGCCATCATTCATTTCCATTGCCGGCAGACAGGAGTTGTTCAAACTCCTGGCGGGCAAAAGGCTTGACCTCGGCCCAGAAATGACGATAGCATTCCTGAAAGCGTTGGTAGTGCTCTTCAAATAATTGAATTGCCTTATCACATTCAGTCAGGTATGCCGACCGCCTTACCAGACCTCCGAAACTCTTAAAGGTGCCCCAGGTTGATTGATAATTAAACAGCCAGTTTTGCGACTGCATGTAAGGAAACATGATTGCAAAACGTTCGGGGAACCATTGCCGTTGCTTCTCCAGGTCGGCATAAACCTGCTTCGAAAAGCGCAATAAAGAATCACCGGGAAATTCCATTTCATCAGCAGCCAGGAAATGATCATAGATCACGTCGACAAAAGCTCCGCTATACAACCGGTAATGGGGTCTTAGAATATCTTTGGCTTGCCTGGTAGCGTCGTGCGAATCGGTGAAATTATCGATGGAACGATGAAGTCCGATACCCATCTGGACCCGCAAAGGATATTCCAGTTTTTTTCGGCCCTTTACAAAATCGCTGATAAGATTTCCCAGCAGTATTTCAGGATTATTGAAAGAAAGATATGCGTGTGCGAGATAATTCATGAAGACCCGGCCAGGAATAAATTTTACTTTCAACGAAATAGGTGGGGTGCAAGTTACAGGTTTCAATTCCGGGGAACGGGGTCATTTAACTTCTGATTTTTATGTTTCTTGTAAAGCCGGTAAGAATAAACGCCCGGTATAATAACAATAGTGATCGTGATAATAAGGAAGACAACCAGCGCCACAGTGGGGGGAGTAAAAAGGCAAATCACTGCGATCAGAAAGCCGCCGGCAAAAAATAGTTTACCTCCCAGCAAATGTGTCTTTCTCCAGATAAATTCATTTTCAAGGGTCCAGGGCAAGCGAAAGCCTGCAAAGTAATTGGGTTTGATATTGTGCATATAGTTTCCTATAAAACAAAATAGAAGACCTACTCCGGAGAATATTAAACGGAAGCTGAACTTCATATTACCATGTGTGCTGTTATAGATCAGCATACAGAGTATCGCTATAATGAAGACACTAAGCACAAATGCCATGCGATGTAAGCGACTCTTATTTTCCGAAGCACGTCTTTTTGGATCAATCTTATAAACGAGCGGCAGCAATAAATAAATAAATGCGGACATGAGGGTCATTGCCACCGTTAGAAGGATCAATTCGTTCTTATTACCATATCGGTCAACCTCACCTTTTAAATTGAAATGTATGGCAATCTTTTCCGGAAGGCTATTCCAAACCAGTGCAAGATAAATGCCTGGTATAATCAGGATCAGCCAAATGATCCTTTTCATGAAAGTATCCATCGTTTATTTTTTTTTGGTTTTGAATTGCATCAACCATTTCAGTATCTCGTCCACTACCGTCGTGTTTAGCGAATAATAAATGAACTGGCCTTCCTTTTGGGCAACCACCAGCTTCGCCTGCTTAAGAAGGTCGAGATGGTGTGAGATGCTGGGGCCGGAGATATTGAATTTTTCAACTATCTCGCCGGCCGTCATGTCCCTTTCCTGCAGCATTTGAAGGATTTGCCGGCGGGTAGGATCATTTAGCGCTTTAAACACAATATTCATAGTAACTCGATTCGATGTTTGTATATTTAGACAAATATCTAAATACTCAATGACACTTCCAAATCTTTTTTTTATTTATCCTAAGGAAATGTTAGGGTAAGGGATGACCGGCCGTTAAGAATGTCGGGCGGTATACTTTTAAGAGTTGTGTTAACAGCAGTTAACAGAGCACACCACTAGTCACAATTGGCTTGCGGTCGGGTGTAACCTAATCTAGATTTGTGACGTCACACTTACAGAAGAAAAAATAATAAACCCTAAACCTTCTAAATTTTCTCGTATATGAAAAAGATGATTCTGATGCTGGCAATTGCTGTAACAACCCTATCTGCCTTTGCCGGGGAAGACAAAGTGAACCCTCAAGTCCTGAATGCTTTTAAAAGCGAATTCAATACTGCCAAAGAGGTGGAATGGACTATCGGCATTAATTTTTACAAAGCCGCTTTTATCTTTAACGACAAACATGTGTTTGCTTTTTATAATCACGAAGGCGAATTACTGGGGGTAACCCGATTTGTCAGTCCGGTAGACCTGCCGCTGAATTTGCAAATCAGTTTGAAGAAGAAGTACGGCAATTATTGGGTCAGTGATCTGTTTGAAGTGGCAAAAACTGAAGGAACCAGTTACTACCTGACTTTGGAGGATGCTAATACAAAAACCGTTGTCAAAGCTTCTGCCGACAGCGATTGGACAGTATTCAAGAAAAAAGGAAAATCATAAATCAGGTCTGGAACTTATCCGGACAAGATGTTAGTTTTGGTGTGTGGTAAAACAAGCCCCGTCCTTCTTCTTCAGGAGACGGGGTTTTGTATTTTAGTCTAATTTTGGCGCTATGGCCAAAGGACCCGTTTCCACATTTATTGAATACCACTACCGCCACTTCAATGCCGCCGCATTGATGGACGCCGCGAAAGGTTATGAAAAACATTTGCAGGAAGGAGGCAAGATGATGGTGACTCTTGCAGGTGCAATGAGCACTGCAGAGCTTGGACTCAGCCTTGCAGAAATGATCAGAAAAGATAAAGTTGCCATCATTTGTTGTACCGGCGCAAACCTGGAAGAAGACATCATGAACCTGGTGGCTCATAGTCATTATAAAAGAGTCCCAAACTATCGCGAATTAACTCCTCAGGATGAATGGAAACTATTGGAAGGTCATTTTAACCGCGTAACGGATACCTGCATTCCGGAGGAAGAAGCATTCCGACGACTTCAACAACATATTTATAAGTTATGGAAAGAAGCCGATGGCAGTGGCGCAAGATATTTCCCGCATGAATATATGTACCAGATGCTGTTGAGTGGTGTACTGGAACAATACTATGAGATAGATCCGAAGAATAGCTGGATGCTGGCAGCAGCTCAAAAGAATATTCCCATTGTCGTGCCCGGCTGGGAAGACAGCACTATGGGAAATATTTTTGCTTCCTATATTATTAAGGAACAATTGAAGGCTTCCACCATGAAGAGTGGGATTGAATATATGGTGTGGTTAAGTGATTGGTACCGGAATAATTCAAAAGGGAAAGGAGTTGGTTTCTTTCAGATTGGTGGAGGCATTGCCGGCGACTTTCCGATTTGCGTTGTGCCCATGATGTACCAGGATTTGGAATGGCATGACGTGCCTTTCTGGAGCTATTTCTGCCAAATTAGTGACTCTACAACCTCGTATGGCTCCTATTCAGGGGCTGTTCCGAATGAAAAAATTACATGGGGTAAACTGGATATCGATACGCCGAAATTTATCGTAGAAAGCGATGCTACTATCGTCGCTCCCCTCATCTTCGCCTGGATACTGGAATGGTAACCTATCTAAAAAAATTACCCCGACGGAGTCCGTCGGGGTTTGCTTTTATGGCGAAAGGTATGGATCAATGGACCTTTCACGGTCACCGGGTCATTCGAGGCTTTTCAATGGAAAACTAATAGATAGACTTGGAGATGGCCGGAAGGTTTAATGACTCAGGCAGGAGGAATTAAAGCGAAGAAGTATCAGTTGGTCACCGAAATTTTTTCCACGCGACGTAGATGGCGACCTCCTTCAAAGTGAGTCGTCAGGAATATCCCAACCATCTTCTCCGCATCTCCTTCCCGAACGAATTTTGCCGGAATACAAATAATGTTGGCGTTATTATGTTCGCGGGCCAATTGTGCCAGCTCCTCACCCCAACATACGGCGGCGCGGATATCGGAATGTTTGTTAGCTGTAATCGCCACTCCGTTGGCACTGCCGCAGATCAGGATGCCAAAAGCAGCATCTCCTTTTTCAACGGCAACAGCAACCGGATGCGCAAAATCGGGATAGTCAACGGAGTCTTTGGAATCCGTTCCATAATCTGTGAAGAGAAACCCTTTTCCTTCCAAAAAAGAAATCAGGTCTTCCTTGTATTCATAACCGGCGTGATCACTGCCTATCGCAATGGGCTTCTTAAGATCAAAAGGGGAATGCATAGTTGTTTGGGATAAATTAAACCCTGACGAAAATGAAATGAGCCGATGTAAAATTAGGGAACTTTCAACTCATCGATCCGATACATATCAACTCCATTCCTTCATTTCTTTTTCCTTCTGCCGGGCGATGCGGGAAGCGATGATAATACTGGCTTCATACAATGCATAGAGAGGGATCGTAACTATTGTCAGACTAAAAGGATCAGTGGACGGAGTGATAATGGCCGCAGCAATCAGGATGACTATAAAAGCATGACGACGGTATTTCCGCAGGAAGTTACCAGTGACGATACCGATCCTGGCTAATACATTCACGACCAATGGAAGTTGAAATAGAACGCCGATGCCCACGGTAGTCCATACCAGGTTTTCTACATAATCAGAAAAGGTGGGTTTGATTTCAATAAGGGGACTAAGCTTATACGTAAAGTAAAAATTGATCATGAAAGGAGTGAGAATAAAATAACCAAAAGCCACGCCGAGGAAAAAAAGAAATGATACCCAGAATATGATTCCCTTCGTTTTCCTCCTTTCTTTTTCCGACAGCGCAGGGACGACAAATCTCCAAAATTCCCAAAACACATACGGAAAAGCCATAATGAATCCGCCTACAAATGCAATGGTAAAGCTGGCGACAAACTGCTCCGTCATGGCATTACTAAGGAAGCTGACAGTTGCATCGCCGAAGCAAAGGGTGGTACCAACGCCTACCAGGTGACCCAATTTGCAAAACCAACCATAGCTGACGAAGGTTTTATGGGCGGGTCCCATCAAGATCTTATCGACTACAAAATCAGAATAGATAAATACGACTATGGCGCAGATCAATATCGCCACGACCGCCCGGATAACATGCCAGCGCAGGTCCTCCAGATGATCAATAAATGACATCTCCGCATTCTTGTCCTTCTTCCTCCTGTTAAAAAAATCCAGTAAACCCATCAGCAATAATAGAGGGGCAAAGATAGATGCTAACATCTAGTATCTGGCATCTGGTATCCAGTATCATTTGAGCTTCTTCATCTTTACCATTTCAATTCTTGTATCGCTCACATTGATGATATCGAATTCATAGTCATCAATAATGATCCTCTCCTTCTGGCGGGGGATCGTCTCGTGGTAGTTAATGATGAGGCCGGAAAGCGTTTCAGACTCATCTTTTGGAAATTCAAGATTGTATTTTTCTTCCAGGTAATCCAATTCCAGCCTGCCGGAAAAAATATATTCATTTTCTGCAATCTGTTTTTCTACAAATTCTTCTGTATCATATTCATCCTGTATCTCACCAAATAGTTCTTCAAGCACATCCTCCATCGTAATGATGCCGGCAGTGCCTCCAAACTCATCCACCACCCATGCTATGCTCTTCCTTTCCTTTGTGAACTTACTGATCAAATCAGCCGCGCTCATACTTTCCGGGACAGCAGGAATAGGTAGTAACACGGATTGAATATTTGACGGCCTCTTGAAGAGATCAAGCTGATGGATGTACCCGACGATATGATCAATATTATTTTCAAAGACCACTAATTTGCTCAATTTAGTCTCGACAAATTTTTTCTTTACCTCTTCCATAGAAGCGCGACTATCGATCCCCGTTACTTCCTTCCTGGGAACCAGGCATTGCCGGATCTTCACCCTGGGCAACTCCTGCGCATTTTCCATTAGTTGAGTATTTCGCTCCTGTCTTTCTTCGTCCATGTTTTGGTGAAACAAATATTTCAGATCGCTGCGTTTGAAAGGTTCTTTGTTTTTATCAAGACGGATATTAAAAACATATTTCAGTATCCATTCGGAAAGGTCGATCAATCCGATGGCCACCGGGCTGAACATTTGATAAAAGAAATCGGTGATATAAGCTGTCGATGCAAGGAGCGCATTACTCTTTGCCCTGAATATCGCTCTTGGAATAAACTCTGCAAATATGAGCACCACGAAAGTCGCGAGTATGATTTCAATTAAAAGATGAACAAAATCAGAACCAAGATTCAGGTTTGCCCAAAGGAAGGCCATCATATTACTGATGTGAAGTCCAAAGAAAACGAGGAAGATATTGAAACCAATCAGGGTGGTCCCGAGAAACCGGGCCGGAGAATCCACGAATTTTGAGAGGATCTGCGTTGAGGGAACTCCTTGCTTTTTCTTGATCTCAATACTCAGCCTGTTGGCACTATAAAAAGCCATTTCTATGCCCGCAAAAAACCCCATCAACAGAAGGGTAAGGACAAAGAAAAATATCACCTTCATCGCTTCCATAGAGTAAAGGTAAAGAATCGCTTATACCCTCTCGAGTAACCGGTTGAAATAAATGATGAAACAGGTATTTTCCTGCAGACAGAATAGTAAGATCATCATAAATTGATGAACCTGCGGACTATGTCTTCAGCCTCTTTGCATGCCCTTTCCAGGTTGTCATTGATGATAACGCAGTCGAATTCGTGCTTGAAGGATAGCTCAAAAGAGGCTTTATTGATTCTCGCCTTTAAAGACTCGACGGTTTCAGTACCCCTGGCCTCAAGTCGCCTTTTCAATTCTTCGATCGAAGGAGGTTCGATAAAAAGGGATAATGAGTCCTCTGGAAATTGCTGCTGTATGTGAATGCCTCCGTTTACGTCTACATCCAGCAAAGGCACTTTATGTTGTTCCCAAATCCGGTGAAGTTCTGATTTGAGCGTGCCATAATATTTACCATCATAAACCATTTCCCATTCTACAAATTCTTCATTCTGTATCCTGGCTTTAAACTCGTCAATGGAAATAAAATAATAGTCAATCTTATCAGTCTCATATTTACGCGGAGGCCTTGTGGCTGCCGACACAGAAAAGACAAGTTTATCGGGAATCGTTTTCAATAAATGCCTGGTAACTGAAGTCTTGCCTGAACCAGAAGGAGCAGCAATGATGATAAGCTTATTGGGCTGGGAAACCATTTGCAAAGAAAGGAAGAAATAGATGTGAGAAAACAAAAAAAATTATTACCAGCGGCAACCTTCTTAAAATAGTTGACGAATAGTTTCAGGGCAATCAACTCCGTACTCTGATCTGATCACTAAAAATTCAGACGTAAAGTTTTTGCAATTTTTGGAAGGGACTCTATTTGTAAACTTAAAATCAACTAAAAATGAAAAAGACCTTGATAAGTGCCAGTAGCCTGGCATCAGGGATGGCTTGCCTTTTATTAATGCTGGCGGGATGCCAAAAGAATATTGAGCGGCCAAATGACAGTAGCCTTACAGACCAAACTCAATCTTTAGAAGAGAGGCGTTTTAAAGGAAGGGACTTTGAGCAAGTAAACCTGGTGGCAAATAATGACGAATACAATGCTACCCGGATAGATGACCGTTTGATCAATCCCTGGGGAATTGCCTTTGCACCTTCCGGGCCAAATTGGCTTGCCGTGCAAGGCACCGGACTCAGTTTTGTGCTGAATGCTACTGGTGGTGATATTCTTCCTCCGGTAACTATTCCTTCGCCGGGTTCAGAAACAACGGGTGGACATCCGACGGGTATTGTTTTTAATAGCAGCCGCGGATTTAAGCTTCCCAACGGAAACCCGGCCCGCTTTATTTTTGATGCTGTAGACGGTATCATCTCTGGATGGAATGGCGGTCCCGCTGCCGTCAAAGCTTTAGATAACTCCGCCACTTCTGCTTATACCGGACTGGCAATAGCAGCTGATGGGGTAGACTCATTTTTATATGCGGCTAACTTCCGCACGGGTAAAATTGATGTTTACGATGCCAATTGGCAAAGGGTTTGGAACAAACCATTCCGTGATTTTTTTATTCCGAGAGGATATGCGCCATTCAATATTCAAAATATCGACAATAATCTTTTTGTGACTTATGCCAAGGTGGCTCCCGATGGTAGGTCGGAATCCGGGTTTGGCAAGGGGTTCGTAAATGTTTACAAATCCAATGGCAGATTTATTCGCCGGTTTGCCTCCCGCGGTGTGTTAAATGCTCCGTGGGGCGTGGTCATGGCGCCTGAGTCGTTCTGGTCAAATAAGAAATGGGATGGAGACGACGATGATGATGAAGATAATTCAGGTAAGGGTTCTGGCAATAGGCATCACCACGACTTCCACTCAATAAAACAATTGATCTTGGTTGGCAACTTTGGAAATGGAAGAATTAATGCATTTAACCAGGATGGTGAGTTTGTTGGAAGACTTCGTTCAAAAGGAAAGGCAATCGTAATCGAAGGACTGTGGGCCATTACATTTGCCCCAACCACCGCGACTGCGATCGATCCGAATTGGTTGTTCTTTGCCGCGGGCCCCGATGATGAACAAGATGGCGTTGTTGGTTATATAAAATAGAAGAGGGTTAATCCTTAGTAACTGAAAGCCGGAATTTCTTCCGGCTTTTTTGTAATTAATCTCTATATCGGCAGAGATGACTGGAAGATTTTTAGGCTCCAAATCATCCAAAACCCGCAAATCCGTGCGATCACTAAGGAGATATCCCTTCCTTCAGGACTCAACCTGCAAAAAAATTCCAGGTTACCAGACCTAATTTGGTGCTTTACAAAAAAGTGGTAACATTTTTGAGGAGTGACTATGTTCTTCTTGTATCCCTAATGAAAACGCATTGAGACTGTTTAGTAAAAATATAACCGGCCTTCGCCTGGCGGAGGTTGGCATCAATCCCAGGCTGCATAAAGATTTTGTAGAGATAGGAGATTCAGAAATAGCAGAGAAACTTTCAATAACGAAATATGGGGATCCCGCCAATACATTGCTAAACAGCAAGGCGGAAACTGTCGATGATAAGGTTTCGATCCTGATAGAAAAAGTTAGGTCGGTCATCATTGAAATGGTTTATTACACAGATGAATTACCTACCCTAAAGTATTCCGATTATATCAGTAAGAAATTGGGAATCAACTACACCTACATCTCCAAGTTATTTTCCAAAGTAAAGCGGATAACGATCGAACATTTTATTATTGCTCACAAGATCGAACGCGTAAAGCAATTGCTGACTTTTAATGATCTAACGCTTTCGGAAATTGCATGGAAGCTGCACTACAGCAGCACAGCCCACCTTTCAGCGCAATTCAAAAAAGTCACCGGCCTGACGCCATCTCTTTTTAAGAAAATGAAATTTAAGAAGGTTCGAGAGGATTGATTATTAATTATTAATTATTGTTTTTCGGACTATCTCAGATTACCAGCTTGCAGGTTTTTGCGGTTCAGAATTATATAACATTTTTTCAGAATTATATAACAGATACCATTTTAAGATTCTCATTTTTGTAGCAGACTTTAATGCATTCAAGATATGATCTATGAAAACCTTTTTACTTAACAATCCAATCATCAAATCAGGCATATTTTCCAGGGACGGACCGAATGTGAACGACTGACCCATGCCGACAACAAAGTCAACGCTGTTACAGTACCTCTCTGGACAAAAACTATTCCCCACTTTTTATTTGTAATAATTCTTTCCATTTGGGATGCAGGGCATCTTTATGCCTTTCTGAAGAGCCATCTCCAACCCGCGTTACCAACTATAAAAGACCGGGAGTATCACCCAAGAGTAACTATTCGACGAAGACCGCGTATCCACCCGTCTTCCAAAAAAATTAGTTAACCTCTAAAACTCCTATTATGTATTTCAAATCCATTTTACTAACGGCAATGAGTATCCTATTTATTTCCGTGTCTTTGAATAACCTCATTGCTCAACGACGAATAGCCCCCAATAAAAAACCATTCATATTCCAGCCTCGTACCGTCGAAATCAACGGGCGCGGTCCCACGACCCTCTTTCGCTTTCATGCGCCATACCGCAGCTATGATGGTACAAACAATAATATCGGTAGTTTCCAAAAAGCCGTATGGGGATCAGCCGATATTGAATTATTCCGGGAACTACCTCCTGAATATGGCCTAACCGACAAAAAAAATGCGATCGGTGGTGTGCGACGCCCTTCACCAAGGGATATCTCGAACAAAGTGATTGATGAACCGGTCACTCAGTTTAATTCGCGAGGCCTGAGTTCATTTAACTATGTGTGGGGACAATTCCTGGACCACGACATGACGCTCACCCCCACGGATACGACCGAATATGTACCCATTGTTTTACCAGCGGACGAAACCGTATTCACCGAGGAAATTCCTTTCTACCGCAGTGAAGTGCGCAAAGGAACCGGTGTCAATTCAGCGAGACAACAAACCAATCTTAATACGGCGTGGATTGACGCTTCTGTAGTTTATGGCAGTGAGGCAGCTCGCTCCAATTGGCTGCGGACATTTAAAAATGGCAAAATGAAAGTCTCCGTTGGCAATTATTTGCCATGGAATACAACCACGGGCTTACAGGGAGATCCTATTGATCCAAAGGCTCCTGATATGGCCAATGATAATGGCAAGACTGTGAAAACCTTTGTGGCCGGGGATGTCAGAGCTTCCGAACATCCGGGGATCCTGGCTCTGCATACTTTATTTGTTCGCGAGCACAACCGAATTTGTGACCGGTTATTGGCACAGGGTGTTCGAAACGACGAACAGATATTTCAAATGGCAAGAAAAGAAGTGGGAGCGCTGATACAGGCCATTACCTACCAGGAATTCCTGCCAGCAGTAGGAGTTACTCTCCGTTCTTATAGAGGTTATAATGAAAATGCAAGACCGGATATTGCCAATACGTTTGCAACAGCCGGCTATCGTATCGGTCATACCATGGTCGCTGATGATATCCTGCTCTTTGATAATGCCTGTAATGAGGTTCCTCCCGGTGAATTCGATCTGGTCGAAGTATTCTGGACACCTGAGGTTCTTCTACAAATTAAACCGGAACCATTTTTAAAGGGCTTCGCTGCGCACACTCAATATGAAACAGATACTAAGATCAATAGCGTACTGCGTAATTTTCTTTTCGGAAGTCCGAATGATCCCGTTCGTTTTGGGATAGACCTGGGAAGCCTGAATATACAGCGTGGAAGGGATCATGGTCTGCCTGGTTATAATACGGTAAGAAGATATTATACTGGCCGGGGCGCCCGCAATTTTTCTGATATTACTTCAAACGCAGAATTGGCCGCCCAGCTGAAGGCATTATATGGTAGCGTGGAAAACGTTGACCTCTGGGTTGGCATACTCGCAGAAAATCATCTGGCCAATAAATCAGTAGGAAATACGATGCATGAAATGCTGCGCAGTCAATTTGAAAAATTGAGGGATGGAGACTATTATTTTTACAGGAATGACCCATTTCTTCCGACCAGTGTCCGCAACCAGATACTGAATACGACGTTTGCGGATGTGATCAAGAGAAATACGACCCTTACCAATCTTCAGAAGAACGTATTTTTTACAGAACTGTGTCCCGGTTTCGAAGAAGAAGAGAAGGTGGCTGCTGAATCCATCAATGGAGCAGAGATCCTGAACAAGCCCGAGTTTAGGATTTATCCAAACCCGGTCAGGGATTTCCTCAATATCGAACTCCTTCATGTCACTGAACCTTCTACCATACAGGTTTTTGCTGCAGACGGTGTGATGTTGAAAGTGATTAAGACAGATGGGCACCAGCAAAGGGTTCAACTGAATACAATCAATTTCGTTCCCGGAATGTATATGGTCAATATCATTGCCGGCAAGGAAACAAGATCATTCAAGTTTGTGAAGATGCAATAATGTATTAAAAGGGATAGATCAGGACCTAAGCAGGGTGGCTTTGCCACTCTGCTTTTTTTGTGTCATGGTGCGTGTCCCACGCACTAGCACCATCAAGTAAACCGCCATGGTGTGTGTCTCACGCACCACCAACTATTACACTCCTGAATCGGTATCATTTTCATCTTTAAATCGTCAAAAAGCAAAACTGCATTGTTAAATTACAGATTAGGGCCAATGCCAAACTATGCTGGTGCGTGAGACACACACCAGGGCATAAGTAGTAATTATCCTTCAACTCTCTTGATCTCGGCTCCCAACTTATTCAGGCGTCCGTCAATGTCCTGGTAGCCTCTGTCAATCTGTTCAATGTTCTGAATGATGCTTTTGCCGTCTGCACTCAAAGCCGCGATGAGCAGGGCTACACCTGCCCGTATATCCGGGCTGCTCATCGTGATGCCACGAAGTGATTGTTCCCTTTCGAGCCCGATCACAACAGCGCGGTGCGGATCACAGAGAACGATACGCGCTCCCATGTCGATGAGCTTGTCGACAAAAAATAACCGGCTCTCAAACATTTTTTGATGGATCAACACTGAGCCTCTCGCCTGGGTTGCCGTAACTAAAACGATACTTAGCAAGTCTGGAGTAAAACCAGGCCAGGGATGATCGTAGATCGTCATCACTGAACCGTCGAGGAAGGTTTGGATCTCGTATATCTCCTGCGCAGGAATATGAATATTATCTCCATCAAATTCCATTTGGATACCTAATTGTTGGAATTTCTCAGGGATGAGACCCAGGTGTTCAATCCCGGCATCCTGGATGGTGATATCACTTTTGGTCATTGCCGCCAACCCAATGAACGAACCGACCTCGATCATATCGGGTAGTAGCCGATGGTCGGTTCCTCCCAGGTAGGTCACTCCGTCAATCACCAGTCGGTTGCTGCCTATGCCACTGATCTTTGCCCCCATTTTGTTGAGCATCTTGCATAGCTGCTGGATATAAGGCTCGCAGGCTGCATGATATATGGTAGTAATTCCTCTGGCCATTACGGCCGCCATGATGATGTTAGCAGTTCCGGTCACTGAAGGTTCATCGAGTAACAGGTCAATTCCTTTGAGGTTGGCCGCATCCAGGTGAAAGAAACCATCCGCTGGATGATACTCAAACGTTGCTCCTAATTTTTCAAAGCCAATGATGTGTGTATCGAGTCTTCGCCGTCCTATCTTATCGCCTCCGGGCTTTGGGATAAATGCCTTTCTGAAGCGCGATAGCATGGGTCCGGCCAACATCACCGATCCTCTTAATTTTCCACTCTTTCTTTTGTAAGTTTCGCTGTGCAGATAGTCTACATTCACGTCATCAGCCTGGAATATGCAAACGTCGCGTTGCGGCCTTTCCACCTTAACGTTCATCTCCATCAACAATTCGATAAGGAGGTTGACGTCGAGAATATCCGGGATATTTGAAACTGTTATTTTTTCGGGCGTAAGGAGGGTAGCGCTGATGATCTGGAGCGCTTCATTTTTCGCACCCTGCGGAATGATAGTTCCATTTAATTTTTTGCCGCCTTTTACTTCGAAGGAATGCATGTTCGTGAGACAAGAGTGCTTATCAACCTTTTCAACTAATCATTAAAACATGTTCAATGATCAATATCTTTTCTTCTTGAAATTATTGCTACCTCTGTTATCATTATGACGTCCTCCACCGGAGCCGCCTCTCTGTTGGAACTTACCTCGTTGCTTGCCATAAGATCCACCGCGATCGCGATTTTCCTGTTGGGGGCGGAACGCCTTTACATAAGGAGTGTTGGTAAATGTAAGTTGTCCTTCCGTAATGCCGCTCAGCTCACTCTGAATGGCATCATCATGTACAATCTCTTTATGCCAATTATTATACGCCAGCTTCATATAGTATGCAATGGCGTTGGCAAAGCCGAGGCGTTTTTCTGAATTGTCTTCTTTCAGCGCTTTGTTGATGATCACTTCCAGGTTCTTACCAAGGTGAGGATGACGTGGAGTGCGTTTAGGGTATGGTAACGGGTCAGGTTTGGCCTTTAAGGTTTCCCTCGTGGGAATGGGATAGGGTGACTTTACATCCAGCTTAAAATCAGCGATAAAGAACAGGTGATCCCAGAGCTTGTGACGGAAGTCCTCAACATTCTTCAGGTGCGGATTGAGGAATCCCATTAATTCAATCACAGCATGCGCATTGCGTTGGCGTCGCTCAGGCTCGTCGATGCTTAAAATGTGTTCGATCATCTTCTGCACGTGGCGACCATATTCCCGCATCGCTAATAGATTTCTTGTAGTGTTGTATTCCATATTGTTCAGGGGAGAATTGCAAATGTATGAAAGATTAATGAGCCCTGAAAGCGCTGAATAAGGGGAGAAAAAAGAAAGGGGCCCCGAACCAAGGCCCCTTTTACAAGCCACCATCCTCTTCCACCTAAGAGGTCATTTAATTATAAGTTGATTGACACAGGACAGTCGACTCTGCGTATCTGTCATCTTCATCCAATACACTCCTCGTTGTAGAGGCTCCATTTGCCAAAAGGGTAATCCCGATGTGGCAACTTCTTTCTTCATCACTATTTGGCCCTGCGTATTAAAAACCTGGACGAGCATTTGTCCGCCCGGAATATTATCAAATTTGATACCAACAATGCCATTTGAAGGGTTGGGATAGATAGAAAATTTTGGAATGGGCGATCTCTCCAGTTCAACGGTTCTGATCTCACTAAAACGCGTATATCCGTTTGAGTAGACCTGCTTGATGCGAAAAAATCGAACACCGGGCATGTTGTCCTGCGAATGGTAAACATATTTGTATACATTATTGATGGATGCATTTTTCTGCACCGTTCCAACACTTGAAAAATGATGACCATCTTTACTTAACTCAATTTCATACCTGTAACTATTCTCCACATCCTCTACTCCTGTCCATTTTAATTCCGCTTTAGTCGCCTCCACTTTTTTAGCAAAGAAATCGTGCACATTCAAAGGAAGCACCACGATCGGGCAAATGCAGTATTCCAATTTATAGTTCACTGTACCCGTTGTAGCCACAGAAAAAAGATAATCCCCGCTTCCGGTGACGCTCGCTCCCGCATTAATACTATAATTATAGGTGACCGAATCAAGACCATAGAATTGGGACAGGTCTGTTGAGTCGGTAATCGTGTGGCAAATGGATACGGACTGCAGGACCGTATCGGGACCAATGCTTTGGAAATCAGGCCCGGAAAACGGTGTGCCGTCCGACGCCGCTAAATTGTAAGGACCATAGCTGACCGTTACCTGGTTGCTCAATGGCGAACTTAAACCCGGACCATCGAGAGTATCTTTCCGGTTATAGTTAATATTATAAATCGCCGGACTCGTCACATTATTTTCCAAAAACATGCTTACGCGTCCAGTGATCGTTAGACATAACTTGACACAGATCACCATCCCATTTTGAGGATCAATTTTTGGAAAACTAAATTGAGTTGCGTAATTACCACTTCCTGTCGATACCGTTGTATCAAAAGCGACACCACTCGGTACATAACCATGTGGACACTGTGCAAGAGCATTGGAATGTGGAGAAAGCATGGCAAGTAGAAAAGTTCCGATAATAAAAATCTTAGGGTAGAGTTTATTCATAAGTTACAGTTCTGGTGAATGATGGATTCGATTAACTTAATAAAATTAACACCCGCAAACCCAGCATGCAATTGGATTACTCCTTGATTTTAAGAGCGGTATTTACTGAACAATTTTTGAAAAGCTTCTTGAATAATTAACGGCAATCCATAGGAGAATGAGAAAATAAAAGATGAAAAAAAAGTCGTGATAGATGGTAAATTCATTCATCTTTTACTAGAAAAGCAATGGACATTTTACGGAACGTTGTTTTTTTAAACAGCAAAAAAATACCCGGTCGGATTTACCTTTATTATTACGAATGAGAATTGCAATAAATACGAGATTTCTGTTGCCAGGATACCCTTCAGCACTGGGAAATTTTCTACATGAAACATTGACGCGGGTTACGAAAAATCACCAGGAACATGAGTTTATTTTTATATTTGATCAAATCTATGATCCGAATTTTGTATTTGGATCAAATGTAAGGCCCGTGTTGGCTGGCCGGCCCTCCCGCAATCCACTGGCCTGGAAATGGTGGTATGATGTGAGCCTCCCCAGGTTATTGAAAAAATACAAAGCTGATGTATTTGTTTGCACCGAAGGGATCTGCTCTCTAACTACGCCCTTACCGCAATGTCTGCTAATACCTGATCTGGAGTTTCTCCATGATCCCTCCGCCTTTAAAAAGTCTCATTTATTTTTTTATAAAAGGTACACTCCGAAATTTTTAAAGAAGGCAAGATCAGTGATCACGCTTTCTGCCTTTGGCACGACGGAATTGGTGACATATTATAAAAAGGATGAAGGCAAGATCAATATTGTTCCCGGGGAAGTGCATATAAAGGCAGATCCTATCAATGCGGAAGAAAGAGAAAAGGTAAAAAAGAATTATACGAATGGCAAGGAATATTTAGTCTATGCGGGAGCGTTAGATCCTTACAAGCGCCTGGTGATCTTGCTGAAAGCTTTCTCCCTCTTTAAGAAAAGGCAGGAAACCAATCTTCAGTTGGTATTGGTTGGTCAACCCATACATAAAAGACTTGCAAAAGACCTGAAAACTTATAAATATAGAAATGACCTGGTGTTTACAGGCATCCTGAATGAAGAGGAACGATTGAAGATCATTTCAGCAGCCTATGGAATGGTACATCCATCTTTGTTTGAAACCTTTGCATTTCCTGTATTAGAGGCCATGCGTTGCGGCTTACCTGTAATCGTCGCGAAGAATTCCGTTGGCGAAGAAATTGCAGGCGCGGCAGCCCTATTGGCTGAACCAGATGATCAACAAGACCTTGCTGAAAAAATGATGCTGCTTTATAAAGACGAAAAGAAAAGAAGCGAAATGATCCGCATTGGAATAGCTAATTCTCATCAGTTCGACTGGGAGAAGACAGCCGAAGCGTTTTGGCAATCCATTCAAAAAGCGGTGTATGCTCCCGAGTCTATCCGTTGATTTGATCTATCTTTAGCCCCTTTCAAAGTCAATCCTTTAATAGATCAATCAGGTTATGAATAAATCAACGATTACGATAGATGTTCTCACCGATGAGAGTCACGTGCCGGAAACCATTGTGTGGAGTGCAAGCGATACCAGCGCCGAAAATGCGCAAAAAGCCAAAGCAATGATGCTTGCTTTTTGGGACGGACGGGAAAAGGCTGCACTGAGAATAGATCTTTGGACTAAGGACATGATGGTGGATGAAATGGCGGATTTCTTTTATCAAACCATGATGACCATGGCCGACACCTATGGTCGCGCAACCAAATACGATGAAATGACTGCCGATATGAAAGAATTTGCGAAGTCCTTTTATGAAAAGTTTCGCGCAAAACAATTGGAAGAAAACAAAGCCTGAGCACCAAAATGTTTTAACTATGAGTCTTGAGCAAAAAATTATGGCTGAATTAAAGACAGCTATGCTGGCCAAAGATGAAAAAGCGCTTCGTAGCCTGCGCGCTATCAAAGCAGCCATCCTCTTAGCAAAGACAGCCGAAGGTCGTCAGGGTGAACTAAAAGACGAAGATGAAATAAAGCTCCTGCAAAAATTAGTGAAGCAAAGAAAAGATTCGCTCGAAATATTTGAGCAACAAAACCGGTCAGACCTTGCGCAAAAAGAAAAGGAAGAAATTGAGATCATCGAAAAATTCCTGCCCCAGCAACTTTCATCCGGCGAATTAAAAGATATTTTAACCAAGATCATATCTGAAGTCGGAGCCGCTGCACCAGCAGATATCGGTAAAGTGATGGGGGCAGCTACAAAGCAATTGGCGGGCAAAGCCGATGGCAAGACAATTTCTGCGATGGTAAAGGAGATGTTAAATAAATAGTGGTTGATGTTTTTTTAAAATTATTGATTCGACCTTTCGTTGTAATATCAACCATCATCTTTCAACTATGATACTCGACCTGATAGTTGCCGTCCTGATTGTACTGGCGATTATTAAAGGCTACCAGCGCGGACTCATTGCAGGAGTCTTTTCTTTTGTTGCTATTATCATCGGGCTCGCTGCAGCCATCAAACTTTCAGCGGTAGTAGCCGACTATTTGAGTAAATCAGTTAATATCTCTGATCAATGGCTACCGATCATTTCATTCGCCGTCGTATTCATCATTGTCGTCGTATTGGTGCGCCTGGGTGCAAATGCGATTCAAAGAGTTACTGAAGCGGTGATGCTGGGCTGGGCCAACCGGATCGGCGGCGTCCTGCTTTATGTCGCGATTTATGTGATCATCTTCAGTGTGGCCTTGTTTTACGCTGAGCAGATTAAGCTGGTAAAACCTGAAACGACAAAAAAATCCGTTACTTACCGGATGGTACAGCCATGGGGTCCTAAGGCCGTTAATACCTTCGGCGCTGTAGTGCCAGTATTTAATGACATGTTTGCTCAATTGGAAAATTTCTTTGATGGTATTTCCGAAAGGGTTGCCTCCAAAAAATAATTTCTCCCGAAACCGTTAGTTATTCAGCCCTTTTTCGCAGTTATACTTCAACGCGAGTGTTTCACGTTGCGCCCCTTAATAACGCAAATCCCTGATTTTTTGCGGCAAATCAACTACTTTAGCATCAGGTAATTGACAGTTGACTGCCATGCAATACGAGATTAAACAACAAGACAAATTCAAATATATTGAAGAAGGCAGTGGTGAACCATTGGTGCTTTTGCATGGCTTGTTTGGGGCAATGAGCAATTTCATGACCCTGATCGAATATTTCCGCCAATACAATAAGGTTATTGTTCCGTTGTTGCCCCTATTGGAGATGGATATTTTGCATACCTCGGTCGGCGGTCTTGCCAAATATGTTCACAAATTCATCGAAGCGCGCGAATATGACGGCGTTCACCTGCTGGGAAATTCCTTAGGCGGACACGTTGGACTGCTGCACGTGATAAAACATCCCGAAAGGATTAAGTCACTAATCCTTACCGGAAGCTCAGGATTATTTGAAAGCGGGATGGGAGACAGTTATCCGAAACGGGGCGACTACGAGTATATTAAGAAAAAGACCGAGTTTACATTTTATGATCCACGCACGGCGACCAAGGAACTTGTCGATGAGGTATACAGCATCACCAATAACCGTTTGAAAGCCATCAAGATCATTGCGTTGGCCAAGAGCGCCATCCGAAATAATTTAGGGGAGGAACTCAATCAAATTAAACAACCCACGTTATTGGTTTGGGGAAATAATGATACGATTACACCTCCCTTTGTCGCCCGGGAGTTTAACAAGTTGATTCCCAACAGTGAACTTTATTTCATAGATAAGTGTGGGCACGCGCCGATGATGGAGGTCCCTGATGAGTTCAATTCCATCCTGCATAAATTTTTGAAAAAACATAATGAACCTGCAACAGTTGCTTGACTGTTTAGGTCTTAGTGAAAACAAAGCCGCATCCATGTTAACCAAAGAAATACATTCCCAATCACTTCCCTACCTTCATTTGAATGACAAGGTCTACCAGGCCTTGCAATTGATGAATGATAATCATGTGACCCATCTTCCCATCGTAGAAGGTGAAAAATACCTTGGCATAGTTAGTGAAGAGGATTTGCTCATGGCGGAAAGTGACGATCTGGAATTGGAGATCCTGCGGCAATCATTTGGCAATGCGTCGGTACGCAGTGATGAACATTTTCTCAAGGCGGTACAGGTGGCAGCCGAAAATAATCTCAGCGTTGTGCCGGTGGTTGCGGGCGGGCAGGAACTGGTTGGAGCTCTTGCCTACAATGACTTGCTGAAATATGCCTCGGAATTCATGAGTCTCAATGAGCCAGGCGGATTGATCGTGTTGGAAATGGAGAGTAATCAGTATTCCTTCAATGAAATCAGCAAGCTGGTTGAGACCAACGACGCTCAAATTACCCAACTAAATACCTCCAATGATGCTGAAACGGGGATGATGCAAGTCACCATTCGCATCAATAAACCCGATGTTTCCGATATCGTGGCTACCTTCCAGCGCTACGACTACAACGTTAAATATTTTTTCGGGGAGGAGCTTTATGCCAACGAATTGCGGAATAATTACGATAATCTCATGAACTACCTCAAGATCTGATTTACCCAGCCATGTATCCAATTGAAGACAAAGAAAAATCCGGGTAAATTTCGTCTCCTTTATTTATAGCCTCGCTGATGTGGAAGGAAAAACGATATTGCGTTTTGTTGATGATAGGTGTCTATTGCTGCCAGTCGGGGTGGACTCAAATCCCTGACTCCATTACTTTCAAAGAACAGGTCCCGGTTACTGAAATGCAGTCGCCTCCGGAGACAGCTCCCGCGAACAGTCTTTTTATTGTCCGTAAGATCACTATCAACGGCAACAGGAAAACCAGAAATGATATCATCCTTAGAGAGATTCCCTTTCGGGTGGGTGAAGGATATCCCTTACCGGAACTGGTGAAAAAATTTGAAGGTGCGCGCCGGCAATTGATGAACACGTCACTTTTCCACGAAGTAATTGTCGCGTTGAAAGCCTTCGAAGGTTTCAATGTCGACGTGATGATCGATGTAAAGGAAAGGTGGTATGTATTTCCGATTCCTTACCTGAAGCCGGTGGACAGAAACCTTAACCAATGGATTGTTGAGCAAAAAGCAAGTCTTTCGCGTGTGAATTACGGACTCAAATTGCTCTATAACAATGCGACTGGCCGAAATGATAAGTTTCGCGTATGGCTTATCGCCGGCTACACCAAGCAATTTTCTTTTAGTTATGACCGCATTTACATTGACAAAAAAATGAAATGGGGAATGAACCTGGGCTTTGCCATTGGCAAGAACCGGGAATTGAATTACAATACCATCAATGACAAGCAGGTTTTTTTGAAGGATAAGGATAACTATGTCCGGAGCTTTGTATCTGCCAACCTGGAGCTTACTTACCGGCCTGCGATCAAGATCCGCCAATATTTTGGAATCGGGTTTACCAAGGAAGACGTGATGGATACAATCATCGCTCTCAATCCAAGTTACTTCAAGGAAGGCAGGGACCGGATCCAATTTCCGGAGGTCTATTACAAATGGACTTACTACGATCTGGATTATAATCCTTATCCTACGAAAGGTTACGCGTCGGAGGTCATCATGGGAAAGAAAGGGATTAATCGCTCGATCAATCTTTGGAGTATTTCTGCAAAAGGCTCGGGTAGCTGGCATACCGGGAAAAAGACATTTTTAAATGTTCTTCTTTATGGCTCCATCAGATGGCCGTTTCATCAACCATATTTTATGTTACGCTTCCTTGGATATAGTGATGTTTTTTTGCAGGGCTATGAATATTATGTTATTGATGGTGTTGCCGGAGGTTATATCAAATCCACGTTCACGCGCGAACTATTGAACTTTCGTATCAAGACTCCTACCTGGAGAGGCCGGATACTACCGACGATCCCTGTCCGCATTTTCGGAAAAGTATTCGGAAACGCGGGCTATGTCCACAATCCTCAACCCGGCGACAACTCCCTGTCAAATAAAATGCTTTTCTCCGGCGGATTTGGGATCGATGTCCTGACACTTTACGACTTCACCTTAAAGATGGAATGGACCTTTAATCAATTAGGTCAAAACGGGCTATTTTTACACAGGAAGTCGATATTTTAGTCGGATTAAGAACAGTTGAAATAATACCAGCAGTTTCATCGATGAAAGCAGCTATCTACAGCAGAGTAATGGAGGACGATCAACGGCAGGACGTCCAGTTATTTTTTGAAGAATTGGCCAAGCAAAAGATCGAGCCGGTCATCTTCCTTCAATTTTTCGAGCAAATAAAAAATAGCATCAACCTGCCGGCAGACACTAAAACCTTTGCCGTTTCCGAAGACCTTACGGAAGAAATTGAATTCATCATCAGCCTCGGTGGCGACGGGACTTTGCTGGATACAGTGACCCTGGTTAGAAGCAAACCCGTTTTTATCATGGGCATCAATTTTGGAAGACTGGGATTCCTTGCAAGTATTGGAAGAGAGGAATTGCGAACCGCAGTGAAGGCAATCGCCAAAAGAACTTACCTGGTGGATAAACGAACCATGATCCACCTGGATTCAGATTCTCCTATGTTTGGTACGGTGCCTTATGCATTGAATGAATTTTCCATCCATAAGAGAGATGTGGCAACCATGATAAAGATCCACACTTATCTTAACGGCGAATTTCTAAATACTTATTGGGCAGACGGACTTATCGTTGCCACTCCAACCGGTTCGACAGGCTATTCCCTGAGTTGCGATGGCCCGGTTGTCTTTCCTGATTCGGGCAGCTTTGTTATTACACCGGTAGCGCCTCATAACCTCAATGTGCGACCGATTGTTGTCCCGGATGATAATGTCATTTCTTTTGAAATTGAAAGCAGGACCGACGAGATCATTTGTGCCCTCGATTCGCGGAGGGAAATAGTTTCGAAAAATGTACAGTTAGCTGTGAAGAGGGAAAGTTTTGGCATAAATCTGCTCCGCCTAAGCGAGAATAATTTTTTGCAAACTCTCCGCAATAAGTTGACCTGGGGCCTCGATAAGCGCAACTAAAGTCGTGAGTCGGTAAACGAAAATGCCTAATTTGCCGTTCTTAGTAATACCCAACCCAATTTTTGTCAAATCGCCCTCTGGACGGGCCTGAACCGGTAAAACTATTTTTAAGTGAAAACACGCTTCGCCGCAGCCTTCCTGTTTATTGCTGTAACCATTTCAGCCGTGGACCTTCATGGCCAGAATTCCATAAAGCAGGAAGGTGAATTTGGCTTTGGATTGGGCGCCGGCCATTACTTTGGCGACCTGAACACACGGGCGCGCGTGAACAGGGCTAAGCTGGCCGCCAGCATGTTTTTTCGCAAGAACTTCGGCAACTACATCGCCCTTCGCGTGGGTGCCACCTTCGCGCAATTAGGTTATTCGGATATTTATAATGATCATAATGCGTATATGCAAAGCCGTAACCTGAGCTTTAACAGTAAGGTTTGGGAATTGTCTTTGCAAGGAGACTTTAATTTTTTCCGGTTCATGCCGGGAGAGCCTGGTTATGAATTCACTCCTTACATAACTATTGGCGCAGGGCTGTTCAGTTATGATCCCTATGCATTTCTTGCTAATCAGAAAATTTTCCTGAGACCTCTCGGTACGGAAGGCCAAGGCAGTTCCCGGTATCCCGAACGTAAGCAATATAGTTCGATGGCTGTTAGCATCCCGTTCGGAGTGGGATTCAAATATTGCTTAAATGCGCGGATGAATATAGGCTTTGAAATTGTGCATCGCTTTACAAACACTGATTACCTTGATGATGTCAGTAAGACTTACGTTGAACCGTCGGTATTTCCTCCTAACCCCGTTGATAACAGTCCCTCTCAGGCCCTGTTGATGAGTGACCGTTCCTATGAGCTTGGGGAACCGATAGGCGTTCCTGGCAGGCAAAGAGGAAATAGTCAGCAAAGAGATCAATTTGCCACGGCGATGTTTCACATTTCATGGAACCTTCAATCTTACAAGTGTCCTTCCGCGAAATAATCCCCGGCTTAAAAAAATCGATACCTTTACTTCCCTGTTTTTTATGTCGCAGCTCCTCGAAAAAATTGATAAGAATTTATTACCACCCATATTGCAATAATCATGGATGGCAATGGCCGTTGGGCCAGGGAGCAGGGCCAGGATCGGCTTTTTGGCCATTTTCATGGCGTTGAAAGTGTGAGGAATATCGTCGAAGGCTGCGCTGAGCTGGGCGTTGGCTATCTAACCCTATATGCATTTTCAACAGAGAACTGGGACCGGCCGGAATACGAAGTGGTGGGATTGATGGAGTTGCTCGTCAATACTATTCGAAAGGAAGTTGAAAGTCTGAATAAGAATAATATTCGCTTGCATGTGATCGGCGATATGAATATGTTACCGGACTATGCAAGAAAAGAACTGAATGAAGCTCTGGACATCACAGCGCCCAATAGTGGTTTAAATCTCATCATGGCGCTTAGTTATAGTGGACGGTGGGAGTTGTTGAATGCAGTGAAAAACATTGCCCATGAAGTGAGAAAGGGAAAGCTGAATGTGGAAGACATTGACCAGGATGTGTTGCAGCAGTATTTGTGCACGAGCGGCTTTCCTGATCCGGAGCTGATGATTCGCACCAGTGGTGAATATCGTATCAGCAATTTCCTGTTATATCAATTGGCCTATGCTGAATTGTATTTTACAAATGTTCGCTGGCCCGACTTCAGAAAAGAAAACCTCTACGAAGCGATCCTTGACTATCAGGGCCGCGAAAGAAGGTTTGGAAAGACCGGTGACCAGCTGCAGACCAACACAATAATGTCGGATGATTCTCACCTCCTGTTACTCTTTTAACAAACACTTTCGATATTTACCCTTAATTTGCCGCCGAAGAAAAATTTGACGGCTTCATTTCTAAAGCTCGGAAAACAAGCCAATTACATCTTCCCTTAGATAAAAAACACGAATTTTTCGGATTGACCTGAACAATTAAACATGCGACGATTTTTACTCAGTGCTGGTTTTTTTTTAACAGCTGTGTTCGTTTCAGTATTTCCTTGCAGGCTCAGGAGGATACAACCAAACCCAGTTCAGTAGATCCCAAATTGCTCGAGTGGCAGAATGCCCAGATCCCCAAAGAATACACTATCGGTTCGATCAACATCACCGGTATAAAGCATCTCGATACTTCGATCGTATTTTCCATTGCAGGTTTTCAACCGGGAGATAAATTCACGCATCCCGGGGCGGATATCTTTTCCAAATCCATTGCCAACCTGTGGCGACAAAAGCTTTTTTCCAATGTTCAGATTTATGTAACCAGGATCGATGGTGAACGAGTGGACCTGGAGATCAATGTTACTGAACGTCCCCGCCTGGGAAATTTTAAGTTTATCGGCGTAAAAAAATCGGATGAAGAGGAACTGCAAGGAAAGATCGGCCTCGCTAAACAAACGATCATTACGGAGAACATGCGTCGCAACATTAGTGGAGGTCACCACAAAATATTATCTCGATAAAGGATATCAGAATATACAGGTAAGAATTGATGAAAAACCCGACCCTGCTTTTGTCAACTCCAATGCAATGACGATCCATGTTGACAAGGGAAACAAGGTGCATATTAATGACGTCGGAATATTTTGGCAACCAGAATGTAGAAGAATTGAAGATTAAAAAGCAGATGAAAGGAACCAAGGAGATGAGCCGGTTAACTCTTTATCCTTCTCAATGATCAAAGTCCTTTTGGAGTAAAAAAGAAATTATCTTTTTCAGAATATATACGAAGACTGGGGTTTTCTTTCATTGAGTAAGACCAAAGCTTTGATCGATCCCTATTTCCGGTTCAAACTATTCAGCTCGGCCAAGTTTGATCCTAAAAAATATGAAGAGGACAAGGAGAAGATCCTGAACTACTATAATTCGCAAGGATACCGCGATGCGCAGATCATTGATGAAACAAGATATCCTACGCAAAACGGAAACATGAATGTCGATCTGAAAGTAGATGAAGGCAGGCAATATTATTTCGGCAACATCACCTGGAAAGGAAATGCAAAATACCCCGACTCGTTGCTGAATGTCCATCCTTGGAATAGCCAAAGGAGATATTTACAATTTAGATATCCTGAATAAACGGCTGGGAAAGGAATTGACCCAGGAAGGCGGAGATATCAGCGGTCTTTATATGGATGATGGATATCTTTTCTTTCGCGTGGAAGCCGTTGAGACAGCCGTTTATAATGATACTATAGATCACGAAATAAGGATCACCGAGGGTCCGCAGGCGCGGATCAAGAATGTGACGATTGCCGGGAATGATAAGACAAAAGATCATGTTATCACGGCGCGAATTAAGAACGACGCCCGGAGAATTGTTTAGTCGCGCTGACCTGATCCGATCATCCCGCGAATTGGCCAATCTGCAATACTTCAACCAGGAGACAATCAATCCGGGTGTTGTCCCCAATCCTGACGATGGTACCGTGGATATCAACTGGAAAGCTCGAAGAAAAATCATCCGACCAATTGGAATTATCGGCGGGATGGGGTGGTGGTATTGGATTGACCGGAACACTGGGTGTTACATTCAATAATTTCTCGATCCGGAATATTTGGAAAAAATCTGCATGGGATCCTTTGCCCACAGGTGATGGACAGAAGCTGAGCGTCCGTGTTCAGTCCAATGGCCGCGCTTATCCGATCTTATAAGTTTTTCATTTACCGAACCCTGGCTGGGAGGCAAGAAAAGAAATTCATTGACATTGGGTGTCAACAACAGTAAATATTCCAATGCCTTTGATCCATTACGGACGTATAGATCAGCGACAGATCCGATACCAACTATCTGAAGATGACTGGGTTTTCCATTTCGCTGGGTAAAGCAATTGAAATGGCCGGATGATTATTTCAGCCTGGTGTATACATTAAATTATACGCAATATAAAATGCGCAACTATCCAATTTTTGCAGGGCCTTAGAAGATGGCACTTCCAATAACTTCAGTCTGAGGATAGCTTTGCAGCGTTCATCCGTATTTGATCCTATATTTCCCAAGAAGTGGCTCCAATTTTTTGGCCAGCGTTCAATTTACTCCACCGTATTCCTTGTTTGATCCTGAACCTGGTGAATTCTTCCAATCCATACAAGAATCCGGAATATCACAAATGGCGCTTCAATGCAGAATGGTATGTGCCGATTGGCAAGCCGCTTGGTGCCGAAAAGAACCGCCAGTTTGTATTGAAGATGGCAGCCAAATATGGATTTATGGGCCGTTACAACAGCAGAAGCTGGATTATTCGCCATTTGAACGGTTCCAGCTGGGTGATGCAGGTCTGACAAACAACTATGGATTATTGGGGTATGATATCATTGCACACCGTGGCTATCCGGTCTATGAATCATCTGATCCTACGGTAAACCCTGATCAGCAAAACGCTAGCCAGTTCTTTACTATCTTTAATAATATACAGTTGGAAATGAGATTATCCGCTAGTCACAAATCCCAGGCAGCACGATCTATGGCACTGACCTTTTTTGAAGCTGCAAATGGATGGTATAATTTTAAAGATTATAATCCATTCCGTCTTCGCCGTAGCGCTGGTGTGGGTATGCGTTTCTTCCTGCCGATGTTTGGCTTACTTGGATTTGATTATGGTATAGGATTTGATCGGATTACCAGCGGACAATCCGGGTTAAAAGATGCATCCCGATTTACATTTATGCTTGGCTTTGAGCCGGAATAAGAAACTTTTCCTGAATCGTTTCGGGATCGTCATATTGATTAATCACAAATTTACTAATCATGAAAAAAATAATGATTCTGTTCTGTTTCCTGGGCATTGGCTCTTCTGGGAATTGCCCAGAAGTATGCCATTATTGATACCCGCTATATCCTCGATAAGATGCAGGATTACAAAGACGCCCAAAAACAATTGGATGGTGTAGCCGCCGACTGGCAGAAGGAAATTGATACCAGGCAATCCGATCTTGATAAAATGTATAAGGATTATGATGCAGAAAAGGTGATGTTGAGTGAGGACCTTAAGAAGAAAAGGGAAGACCAGCTATTTCATAAAGGAGAAAGACCTCGGGATCTTCAGCGCAAACGCTTTGGTTTTGAAGGCGATCTGTTTAAAAAAAGACAGGAGCTGATAAAGCCCATCCAGGACAAGGTTTACAACGCTGTCCAGAAAATGGCAGTGCAGAGGGGCTATGATTTTGTGCTGGATAAAAGTGAAGGAATTACCATTATCTTTGCCGACCCTAAACTGGACAAGAGCGAAGATGTACTGAGAGATTTAGGCGTGAGAAACTAATCCCGGCCCGCCAACGCTGATAAAGCGAAATGTTAAAGAAAACCAAAAGAGGGTGGCTCCCACCTGATAGGGCAACTAATACCGGAGTTAACGAATCATTATAAAGCAAATAACAAACAGCAAATGAAAAAATTTCTTTCCTTAATGGCATTGGCTTCCCTTTGTTTAATGGCGGGCCAGGCTAATGCGCAAACCAAAATTGGCTATATACATGTTGATAATATAGTGGGACTGATGCCTGAAACAGCAAAAATCGACTCGATTGTTCAGCGTTACCAGGTAGACTCACTCAACCCGGAGTATGCATCCCTGGTCAGCCGCTATCAATTTAAGGATAGTGTGTATAGGGATTCGCTAAAAACGCCTTCGGCAGTGCGCAAGGAAATTGAAAAAGAATTGCCAACACTTATTTACCAGATCCAAAACTGGCAGAGCATTGTTCAGCAAGCTACTGAAAGCAAACAAAATGAATTACTCGGTCCCATCTATAGGAGAGTATTGGATGCGATCAAGACCGTTGCCAAAGAAAAAGGATATACGCATGTGCTTACCCGTGAGACATTGCTGGTAATGCCTGATGCCGATGACCTTTCGCAGGCAGTAGCTCAGAAACTCAAGCTCAAATGGCCGCCACCTCAGATGCGCCAGGGCGCTAACTAGGTCCTTCATTGGCATAAATCATATTACCTCAACAAAAATGTTGAGGTTTTTCTTTACTATGATTTAATGATTGATATGATTATCCAGGATATGATGGCTGCCAGGTAATTTGTAATTTTGCTCAATGCAACAGCAAACAAGCCCCATTGGTATTTTCGATTCTGGCTATGGAGGATTGACGGTGATGAAAGAGATCATTCATCTGCTGCCGCAATACGATTACATTTACCTGGGAGATAATGCACGGGCTCCCTATGGTAATCGCTCCTTCGACACGGTTTATCATTATACTCTTCAATGCGTGAGGTGGTTTTTTGATCAGGGCTGCTCCCTGGTGATACTGGCTTGCAACACGGCCTCCGCCAAAGCGTTGCGCACCATTCAGCAAAATGATCTGGCTTCCATGCAGCCCGGAAAAAGAGTACTCGGAGTTATTCGTCCGACGACGGAGATCATTGGTAAGTTTTCCGAATCCAAACACGTAGGCATATTGGCAACCAGCGGCACGGTCAGTTCCGAATCTTATCCCATTGAGATTGAAAAATTCTTTCCTGAAGTTCAGGTGTACCAGGAAGCATGTCCGATGTGGGTTCCATTGGTAGAGAATAATGAACACGAGGGCCATGGTGCAGATTTTTTTGTAAAAAAACATTTGCACAACCTATTTGAAAAGGGGAAAAAGATTGACGTGCTATTACTGGCTTGCACCCATTATCCATTGTTAAAGGATAAGATTGAAGAATATATGCCGGTGGGTGTTAAACTGATCTCACAAGGTGAAATAGTTGCCAATAGTCTCAGGGATTACCTGCACCGCCATCCCGAAATAGAAGGCGAATTGCGTCGAAATGGTAAGCGATATTTTTATACGACGGATTCAGTGGAGGATTTTGACAACCATGCCGCCCTTTTTTATGGAGAAACCGTTAACGCCCGCCATGTTGATCTGGATCAGGTTTATACATCCTAAATAAAAGCTCACTGCTGGGTGTGCTAACTAACGGATTCCAAAACATTTATGTAAGGCGCCGGAACATCAAAAAATCCAGCTGAGTGAACCCAAATTCTGCCGTCGAACCACTACCTTTGCCGTCCTTCATCCGGCGTTGGGCAGGATGATCCTGAAAAGATTAGATTATGAAACGGACCTTTCAACCACATCGTCGTCGCCGCAAATCCGTACATGGTTTTCGCAAGCGTATGCAAACGGCCAATGGCCGAAAAGTTTTAGCCAGCCGCCGCGCTAAAGGACGGAAGAAGCTGAGTGTTTCTGATGAAAGAAAATTAAAATAAACGTTCCCGGAACAAATCCCATAGTTTAGGAATGGCCCCGGTGACTGGGGCTATTTTAGTTTTAGCATATACAACAATTTGCTGCAGCAAAATGGCAAGGCAATTTACTTTAGGAAAAAATGAACGGCTGAAGAGTCGCAAACAAATCGATCAGTTGTTTTCCGGCGGCCAAAGTTTTTCAGTGACGCCATTAAAAACTTATTATTTGATCACACCTGGAGTCGTTTCCGCCATGCAAATGGGTGTAGGGGTAGGCGCCAAAAATTTTAAGAAGGCAGTTGACCGCAACCGGATAAAAAGATTGGTGAGAGAGGCATGGAGGCTACAAAAAAATGATTTAAAGGAAAAAATTGCTGACAAGAGCATTCAAATAAATGTATTTCTGATTTATACGAGTAAGGAGCAGATGCCTTTCCAGGATATATCTAAAAGCATTGCCGTCATCCTGGATAAAATTAGCAAGAGAGCATTTGATATGAAATGAAACCGTTTTTGCGTATACTAAGTCTTCCATTCCTGGCATTAATAAAAATCTATCAATGGATCATTTCTCCATGGATGGGCCCTCAATGCAGGTATACGCCTACCTGTTCGCACTATGCAGCGGAAGCACTAAAAAAGTATGGATTATTTAAAGGGATGTGGCTGGCAATTAAAAGAATCTCCCGCTGTCATCCCTGGGGTGGAAGCGGCTATGATCCGGTCCCTTAATAATTCAATAAAAAATAAAATCATAAAAAAAGAGTAGTCTTTCGGACTACTCTTTTCAATTTAGTTTGCAGCTACTGCCTGCGCTTTCTCATAGTGCCTGGCCACTTTTTTCCAATCAATGGCATTCCAGATTGCCTTCAGGTAATCCGGACGCTTATTCTGATATTTTAAATAGTAAGCGTGTTCCCATACATCCACTCCAAGAATAGGAGTGCCTTTCACTTCAGCAACGTCCATCAAAGGATTATCCTGGTTAGGTGTGGAAGTTATTTCAAGCTTATCATCTTTTACAATAAGCCATGCCCAGCCCGATCCAAACCGGGTTGTGCCTGCAGTATTGAATTTTTCCTGGAAAGCTTCGAAAGAACCGAAGGTTGAATTAATGGCGTCGCCTAATTTGCCGGAGGGCTTGCCGCCTGCGTTAGGACCCAGGATTTCCCAGAAAAAGCTATGATTCCAATGTCCGCCGCCATTATTTCTTACGGCAGGAGAAATAGATCCGGCCTTGGCGACTAATTCTTCCAGCGATTTGCCTTCATTGGGTGTGCCGGCGATTGCCTTGTTCAGGTTGTCAACATAGGCCTGGTGATGTTTGCCATGATGAATTTCCATCGTCTGTTTATCTATATGCGGCTCCAATGCTTCAGGAGCATAAGGGAGTGCAGGTAATGTGAATGCCATGATGATCAGTTTTAATTAATGAATGAATGTCTTTACTAAAAGGACAACAAAATTATTGCCTTCATGTTGAAGCCCCGCAATTTGTTTCGCATTTCGCAAATTATTTTTTCAACCGGCTCAGCTTCTTTCCTTTTTCAACAAAGGTTTCAACGATTCCTCTTGTTTCCAGGTCCAGGCGGACAGAAATGGTATACCAGGGTACTGAACCCTTGAACGTGGGCATTTTTTTCCGCATAATTTTTACAACGTCATCTGATAAGTCGGTAAACGTTTTTCCCTTGCTGCCTTTGAGGCTCGCAACAATGGCTGACTTAACTGGCTCATAAATGCCGGCATCAAATTTCTTTGCCGTCTTGGTCCTTGGATGAGTGACAACTACTTTTGTGGCGGTTGATTTTAAGGATTTAGTCACGCGTTATCTTTTGGTTTTAAAAAAGTCTTTCATCAAATTAGCACAATCGTCTTTGAGCACACCTCTTATCAGTTCTGTCTTGGGATGAAATGGCCAATTTGTTCCTGCCGTTTTTTTGTATCCATTTTTTTCATCATCGGCTCCATAAACGATCTTTTTAAGTTTGCTCCAATAAATGGCGCCTGCGCACATGAAACAGGGCTCGATGGTGACGTATAAAGTAGCCTCCGGTAAATATTTGCTTCCTAATACATTAAATGCAGACGTCAATGCGATCATTTCGGCATGCGCGGTAGGATCATTCAATCTTTCCACCATGTTATGACCATGGGCAATCACTTTTTCATTTAAGACAACAATCGCTCCCAAAGGAATTTCACCATCTTCCAAAGCCTTTTTTGCCTCTTTGATCGCTTGCATCATATAGTATTCATCAGTCATTCTCCTGGCGGTTTTAACTAACTTAGGACAAAATTACTGGTAAATGAAAGATATTGATCAATTGGAGAAAATGCGTCTCTATTTCAATAGTGGCGCGACTCAATCATATGCTTTCAGAATGACTCAATTAAAAAAATTGAAGGCAAGCATTTTGAGTCACGAACAGGATCTTTATAATGCATTGAATGCCGATTTGAAAAAAAGTCCGGAGGAATCCTGGGTAACAGAATTGGGATTGGTAGTATCAGAAATCAATGCGGCAATCCGGGAATTGCGTCATTGGATGAGACCCGAGAAAGCCGCGACGAATTTGGTTAACCTGCCGTCTGCGAGTTATGTTATGCATCAACCATTGGGAGTGGTGCTGATCATTGCTCCCTGGAACTATCCGGTGCAATTATTGTTGAATCCATTAGTTGGAGCGATCGCGGCAGGAAACTGTACAGTGCTTAAAGCCAGTGAATTTGCTCCCGCTTCGGCCGCCGCTATGCAGCAAATGATTGAAGAATCGTTTCCTCCGGAATATATTTTGTATTTGCAGGGCGATGGAGCGGAGGTAGTCCCACGCCTGATGAACAATTTTACTTTTGATCATATCTTTTATACAGGCAGCACAGCAGTTGGAAAAATAATTTATAAAATGGCGGCCGAACGACTCGTGCCTGTAACTCTTGAATTGGGTGGAAAGAGTCCCTGCGTGGTGGAGGATGATGCAAATATCAAGGTGGCGGCGAGGCGCATTGCCGTGGCCAAATTCACCAATGCAGGGCAAATGTGTGTGGCACCAGATTATATATTGGTTCACACGACAGTGAAAGACCGGTTAGTGAAAGCCCTGAAAGAATCGCTGGTGAAGTTTTTTAGCGATAGACCGGAAGACAGCTATACTTATTGCCGCATCATCAACGATAGACAATTCGATCGACTGTCCGGCTATTTATCACAAGGCAAACTATTGCATGGAGGCAGAACAAGTAAAGAAAAATTATTTATCGAACCTTCCATCTTAGATGCTGTGCCATCCGATGCACCGGTCATGAATGATGAAATCTTTGGTCCCATTCTTCCGATTGTACCCTTCACTTCAAAGGACGAAGCTATGGCTATCATCCAAAGGCATCCGAATCCGCTGGCGTTTTATATTTATACTTCGAGTAGTAAGAAAGAAAAGGAATGGCTGGAAGAAGTTCCCGCCGGAGGGAGTTGCGTCAATAATTCAAGCTGGCATTTAACGAATCACCATCTTCCCTTTGGTGGAAGAGGATTTAGTGGGACAGGTATTTATCATGGAAAATATTCGTTTGAAACGTTTAGTCATAAAAGAGCTGTGATGAAAACGCCGACATGGTTCGATCCGGACATTAAATATCCGCCGTTCAAAGGCAGGCTTAAACTGTTCAAATGGGTGATCCGATAAACACGATTCCAGGACTATGACACTAAGACAAAAACTGCTGAAGGCAATTTACCCAGCCTGGATGTGGTGGGCCAGGCTGAAGGGGAAGAATGTGACGAAACTTTCAAATGAAGTAAAAAAACCCGTCGTTTCTTTCTATTCTTTATCCGATACACTGAATGATGGCAACCTCCTGGATTTTTCGAACCTGAAGAATAAAAAAGTACTATTAGTGAATACCGCCAGCGATTGCGGGTACACCACTCAATACAGTGCATTGCAGCAATTATATGAGGAAAATGAGAATGACCTGGTGGTGATCGGCTTTCCGGCCAATGATTTTAAAAGGCAGGAAAAAGGCAGCGACCAGGAAATCGCCGAATTCTGCAAGAGGAATTTTGGAGTAACCTTTCCATTAATCAAAAAGAGCAGCGTGATCAAATCATCGCGGCAGAATAAAGTGTTCCGGTGGCTTACTGATTCAAACATGAACGGTTGGAATAATAAAGCACCTTCCTGGAATTTTGCAAAATACCTTGTCAATGAAGAAGGGATGTTAACCAATTATTTCGGATCATCTGTTTCTCCATTGAGTGAGGAAGTAGTGGATGCTATTCATAAGAAGACGGAAAGCTGAAATAATTATTAATTTCTAATTCATTTCATATGGTTTACAATGATCTTATCGGAACGCTAGGCGTTGGCTTGATTTTGTTGGCGTATTTTCTCCATACTATACGGCTGCTGCAGCAAAATGGCAAGACATTTTTTATTCTCAATATGATCGGTGCGGCGCTGGCCTGCTATGCCTCGTTCCTCATTAATTACTGGCCCTTTATCATTCTGGAAGGGACTTGGTGCCTTGTCTCGATCTATGGACTAATGAAAACGATGCGCATTAAGATAACCTAATCAAAAGAATATGGAGATTGTTTTAAAAGAGGATTGCTAACGGCAATGAGTCAGACTGCACATTTTTCATGGTAATTGATCAATTTGATCGGTATTTTTTCGAATTCAAAGCCATCGTAGGAACTCACTATTTCGTCCAATACTTGATCAATCTCTTCGGATGAAGTGAGTGTCACCAGCCGGTTACGGTATTCTTTAATATTGGGAAGACCTTTGAGATAATTCGCATAATGTCGCCTCATTTCATTGATGCCAACGACGGGGCCCTTCCATTCAAGACTCTTGTACAGATGCTTGCGAATGAGACTCACTCTTTCATCGATGCCAGGAGCAGGAAGGTGTTTTCCGGTCTTTAGAAAATGTTTTATTTCATCAAAGATCCATGGATATCCGATGGATGCCCGGCCAATCATGATGCCATCTATACCGTAGCGGTTCTTATATTCCAGTGCTTTTTCAGGACTGTCTATATCTCCATTTCCAAAAATGGGGATCTTGATGCGGGGGTTGTTCTTCACCTTGCCAATGAGAGTCCAATCGGCTTCCCCTTTATACATTTGTGATCGCGTGCGACCGTGAACAGCCAGTGCTTTAATACCCACGTCCTGCAATCTTTCAGCCACTTCTTCAATATTCTTTGTTTGATCATCCCATCCCAATCTGGTTTTCACGGTCACTGGTAACGAAGTAGACCTAACTACGGCAGACGTGAGTCGCACCATCAAATCGACATCTTTCAAGACACCTGCGCCTGCTCCACGAAGGGCTACTTTTTTTACAGGACATCCAAAATTGATGTCCAATAAATCGGGGTTTGTCACCTCTACAATTTTAGCCGCGAGGGATAAGCTTTCTTCGTCTCCTCCAAAAATTTGGATGCCGACTGGCTTCTCGTAATCAAAGATGTCGAGTTTGTGGCGGCTTTTGATGGCATCGCGGATCAGGCCTTCACTGGAAATGAATTCGGTGTACATCAGGTCGGCGCCATTGTCTTTGCAAACTGCGCGAAATGGCGGATCGCTTACATCCTCCATAGGAGCCAGCAGCAATGGGAACTCAGGTAATTCTATTTTTCCAATCTTTACCATTCGTGGAAATACTCAATAATCGTCAACTGATCTTCAATAGTCAATGATTACTTTTGAGCCTGCAAATTTACGAGTTAATCGATGAAATCTTTATACGACGGCAATTCGCGGGGGATCTCCTACACAGCCGGTTTTTTCATGCTCATTGGATTTACGGTCGCCGGCTTACTAATAGCTACAGTCATCAGTATTCCGGTATGGACTACCATGACCGGCAGAAGCTTCGAGGCCATGGAGGCAGAGATGGCTGATCCTGCAAACAGCGGTGCAGTAAAGGTTATTCAATGCATACAGGCCATTGTCGGATTTTTCCTGCCGGCTATGTTTACTGCTTCGTTATTAAATAGAAGACCGCTAACCCTGATTGGTTTTCAGGGAAAGATCAATTGGAGATTGATTGCGGTTGTATTTTCAATTATTCTCACCGCCTTATTTGTATCCGGGTTTTTATCCTATATAAATGAAAAAATTCCTATCTCTGAATCGATGAGATTGAGATTTGATAAAATGGAAAATGATTACAACCGGCAAATGGAGGCGATTATAGGCTTAAATAGTTTCCCGGAATATCTATTGGCTTTATTCGTCATTGCATTTCTGCCGGCTTTGTGTGAAGAGACTTTATTCAGAGGAGGGCTACAAAACTTCCTGACGCGATCCACCAGGTTACCGTGGCTTTCCATTATCATAGTAAGCATCCTTTTCAGCGCGGCTCATTTTTCATACTTTGGTTTTCTTTCCAGATTCTTTTTGGGAATTATCCTTGGACTCATCTATCACTATTCCGGAAGGATATGGCTCACTATAATTGCACATTTCCTGAACAATGCACTCGCGCTTACAGTTCTCTATATTTACAAGATGGAAGGAAAGCCACTGAGCGAATCCATGAATGACAACAGCTCTGTGTCGTTGGGTATCCTGGCATTGCCGGTACTGATCGGTTTGCTTTACTTGTTCCATAGGATTACCGCAGCCAAAAAAGAATGGACACCATTCTCCTTCGAAGACAAACAAGAAAACGATTTCCATGGCTCTTAACCGGGAAACCTTCAAGACCAGGACATTGACTTCGCTCATTTTCATGATCATCATGGCGGCGGGAGTGCTGACCAATCATTGGACATTTTTCCTTCTTTTTTCCATCATTCATTTTGGCTGCTGGTTTGAATATCAAAAATTGGTGGGATTGATAGATAAAGAATACCAGGAGATCACCCCGTTTCACCGGTATGGGATCATGCTGGCGGGCTGGTGCATCATGTTATATTTTACAAATGACGCTTTTCATATTTTCGATTTGCGCCTGCAGGAACTGGGATGGTGGGCGGGTTTGATCTTTGTTTTTATTTTGCCCATCAATGAAGTGCTTTTTGCACGCCAGATCCAATTAAAAAATATCGGGCATTCTTTATTTGGTCTCATTTACATTTCACTAAGCTTGGGATTAATGGTGGACCTGTATAATTATCCCCTGTCTATTTTTGAGAATCAAATTCCTCCTGCTTCCTCCATTCATGAGATCGACTTGAGATGGTCCTTACCGATCCTCCTTGTTGCTTCGTTATGGATCAATGACACGATGGCTTATCTCTTAGGGTCTTTTATCGGAAAGACTTCTTTGTCGAAGATCTCTCCGAAAAAAACCTGGGAGGGTACTATTGGAGGAATGGTGTTTACATTGTTTTTGGCAGGACTGCTTGCCTGGTGGCTTGACCTTAATATCGTAAAGGTCCTACTCACTGCTGGCATAGCTGTCATTGCCGGGACATTCGGGGATCTGCTGGAATCAAGGCTTAAAAGAATGGCGGGCGTAAAGGATAGCGGCCGGATCATGCCGGGTCATGGGGGCTTCCTCGACCGCTTCGATTCTTTGTTATTGGCTACTCCGTTTGTATGGCTGTTTGTTGTCGTGGTGCTGCGGCCTGCTTAAAGACATCGCCAGGCACTATCTTTGGTCCTCAAACCGAACTGCATGACCATTCACAGGGAAGGATATAAGATCATTGCCTGGACCGCCCTGATTTTTGGAGCTGTCAACCTTCTTTCTTTTTACTTCCTTAGTTTCTCACTTCCTGCTCTCAGTTGGATAATATTTATTATCTCCTTTGTATTTCTGCTTTTCATCATCTCTTTTTTTCGAATCCCGCGCCGCATATTAACGGTGCGTGAAAATGCTGTGGTTGCACCAGCCGATGGGAAAGTAGTGGCCATCGAAGAAGTGGTAGCCGATGAGTATTTTTCGGATCGGCGTATACAGGTTTCTATATTCATGAGTCCGCTGAACGTGCATGTAAACCGCAACCCGGTGAATGGTGAAATTGCGTATAACCAATATCACAAAGGGAAATACCTGGTAGCCTGGCATCCCAAATCATCGTTAGAGAATGAAAGGCAAACGGTAGTATATCGAAAGGGATCAAAAGAAATTTTGGTAAAACAGATCGCAGGAGCAGTGGCAAAACGAATCATCAATTATTTACAGACTGGCCAGAAAGTAGAACAAGCGGCTGAAATGGGGTTCATAAAATTTGGATCAAGAGTTGACCTCCTTTTACCACTGGACGCAAAAATCAATGTAAAGATTGGGGATAGATCAAAAGGTGGTGTAACCGTAATTGCAGAATGGTGAAAATTCTACACGTCAAAAAATCTCTTCCAGTTGTTTCAAAGAGGTAATGGTATAAGTCGGCTTTATTGGAGGTTCAATGCCTGCATGATTTACATAAACCTGGTCCATTCCTGAGTTCATCGCTCCCAGGATATCTACTTCAAAGCTATCACCCAGCATAATGCTTTCTTTGATAGAAGCACCTGATTTGAGTAGCGCGAACTCAAAGATTTCTTTGTTAGGCTTTAGGCTTTGCGAGCGTTCAGAAGTAATTACTTCAGTGAAAAACGTAGTAAGGCCACTATATTTTAACTTGCTATGCTGCGTTTTTTCGAAGCCATTGGTAATAAGATGTAGTGTATACCCTTTGTCAGCGAGCCACTGCAACGATTCGCGCGCATCGGGGAACAGTATTGTTTGGGTGGGCAAAAGGTCGAGGAACTTTTCGCTCATAGCCATTGTCAATGATTCATCGGCAATCTTGAAATCCAGGAGCGACATTCGCATTCTTTTTACCCGGAGTTCTTCCTGTTTGATCATACCATTGCGATAGCGTTCCCAAAGCGTTTCATTGTGCAATAAATAATTCCTGTAAAAAACTTCGAAATCAGAGACGCCTCTCTCTTCCAGGTTAAGCATCCGATAGAGCTGTGCAAGGGTGGTACGCGCATTTGCCTCAAAATCCCAGAGCGTATGATCCAGGTCAAAGAAAAGATGCCGATATTTCATTTCGGATTGCAGATCGCCCATTTTAGATTTGTAGACGACGGGTTAAAAGATTTGCAATCTACAATCTAAAATCTGAAATCATGAATGTTGTCATATCCGGTGCGTCGAAAGGAATTGGAAAGGCCATTGCTTCTATATTTGCTGCCCACGGACACGATTTATTCTTGTGCTCAAGAGGCGAGGCTACTTTGTATAAAGCAGTGGACGAGTTGCAGACTAAATACCCGGCAGTCACCATTAAGGCAAAACCTTTTGATCTGAGCGAGAAAAGGCAAGCAATGGATTTTGGAAAATGGTGTTTGGAATTTGGTATTCCGGATGTGCTTGTGAATAATGCCGGCCTGTTTGAGCCTGGCAGTGTCTACAATGAGCCCGACGGCGTATTGGAAAGTCAGATGGCTACTAATTTCTATAGCGCCTATCATCTTACACGAACACTTTTGCCCGCCATGATGGAAAAGAATTCCACGGGTCGCTATATTTTCAATCTTTGCTCGATTGCCTCTTTGCAAGCATACAAAAATGGGGGGGCATACAGTATCAGCAAATTTGCGCTCTATGGTTTCGGTAAGAATCTCCGGGAGGAAATGAAACCATTTGGAATAAAAGTCACCCAGGTCATTCCCGGCGCTGTTTATACAGATTCATGGAGTGGCGACGATATTGACCCCAAACGTCTTATGGATGCCGAAGACGTCGCCAGTATGGTCTTTGCAGCAACACAGCTTTCGTCTAAAGCCTGCGTAGAAGAAATTGTCATGCGGCCCCAATTGGGAGATCTATGACCTCTGATACTCCCTGCTGCCCATTAGTAAATTTTAAGTTTCTGTTTCGAGGGCCTGTTCTATTTTTATTCTTCGTTTTTTTATGAAGTTTAGCATTCTCCTTTTTGTGTCCGCGCTGCTCGCAATGCATTCAGGCGCCCAGGTGTCTTTGAAAGCGGTGGCTTCACAGCAGCCCACCGTGCTTGGAGAATCTTTCCAGGTTCAGTACATTTTTGAAGAATCTGAGAAATTCAGCAATTTTTCTCCTCCCGATTTTAAACCATTCCGGGTGGTCGCAGGACCGGACGAGTACACCGGTTCCGTAAATGCCAACAATCATATCAAGCAAGTAAGGAATCTCGTCTTTACCCTGACTGCTCCTTACATTGGAGTTTATATCATTCCAGGTGGAACGGCCAAAGTCAATAATCAATCGGTGCGAAGCAACAACGTGAGGGTTGAAGTAGTGACCGCGGAAGAAGCAGCGAAAAGATTTCAAAGAAATGAGTCGGTAGGCAATTCTGAATATTTCTTACGACCTGGTGAAGACCCTTATGAAAAGATTGACAAGAACCTGTTTCTAAAAGTGAGGGTGGATCACCAAAGCTGTTTCGTAGGCGAGCCGGTGGAAGCAACTTTCAAATTGTATTCAAGACTCGAATCCAAATCAGACATTATTAAGAATCCCGGCTTCTATGGATTTACCGTGTATGATATGGTTAACCTCTCCAATAAGCTGGTAACAACAGAGACGGTTAAGGGAAAGTTATTTGATGTTCATACTATTCGCCGTGTACAGTTATATCCTTTGCAGGCTGGAATTTATACCATAGATCCTATGGAAGTGAAGAACAGGGTAGAGTTTTCAAGAAGCACGGTCAATAAAAAAACGGAACAGGAGATCATTGAAGGAGTTTTGGGTATACCGGAGGAAGCTCACAAAGAAAATACCGAAGTTTTCGAAACAGATATCAGCACGCCATTCTTTTCCATAAACGTCAAGCCGGTTCCATTAAAAAACAAGCCTGACTCGTATGCCGGAGCGCTGGGAAACTTCAGGATTTCAGCACAGATCATAAAAGAGCCGCTTTCAAAGGACAAAGAAGGTATCCTGGAAGTGGTTATCATAGGGAAAGGGAATTTCATCCAATTGAGTCCGCCACCAATTCAATGGCCGCCGGGTATTGAAGGGTTTGAACCGGAGATAAATGATTCATTTGACAAGACTCGTACGCCTCTGTCCGGGTCGAGGACATTTCGTTATCGATTCATTCCGGCCAGGGAAGGGGTTTTTGCTATTCCTCCAATTGATTTTGCTTATTTCAACCCCGACAGTGGGAGTTATAAAATTGCAAAGACCGACTTGCTTGCAGTCAGGATCGCCGATCCCGAAAAGAAAATGGCTGCCACGCCTAAGAAGACCAGGCTTTATGGAAACGGCGCCGGAATAAAAGTTTGGTTGGCGGTGATCCTGGCCGTCATACTGGCAATCGGGTTGTTATGGATTATCAGGAAGCGGAAAAAAATTATTAAAGAAGAACCTCCTTTGGATGTGAGCAAGAATCGTTTAACTATTGAAGAGGTCATGGTCCCGGTATATTTATGTGAAGTCAATGATGATCCTGGGTTTTATCATTCCTTACAGCAATCGATCTGGAAATATGTCAACCACCATTTCGGATTGTATGGAAGTGAAAGTAAAAAGGACATCTTGATTGAAAAATTGAGAGTCAAATCTGTTAGCGAGGATTTGATCAGCGAACTTTTTAATGTATTACAGGAATGTGAGGAGGGGATATTTGCCCATGTAGGTAACTCTTTGGATAAGAATTCTCTTCTATTGCGTGCGAAGGATGTTTTGGAAAAAATAGACCTCTATTTACTCTGAATACTTGTAGCCGACACCTCTTACCGAATGAAAATATTTCGGATTGCGGCTGTCGTCCTCGAAATATTTGCGGAAGTTGAGTATGAAATTATCTATGGTGCGCGTAGTGGGGTAAACATTGTAGCCCCACACTGCCTGAAGGATCTTTTCGCGGGGTACGACTTCATTCTTGTTTTCTATCAGCAGTTTCAACAACATCGTTTCTTTCTTGCTTAATTGAATTTTTTCGCCCGACGCCTTGATTGCCTCCTGCGCTTTGAAGTCGATGGTATTATTACCGAATGTATAGCTCACGCCGATCGTTTCCTTATCCTGCAGTTTTTTATTCTTCTCAATCAATTTTTGCACGCGAAGCAATAGTTCTTCGAGGTTAAATGGTTTTGTCAGGTAATCATCCGCTCCTTTCTTTAAGCCCAGCACTCTATCAGAACTGCTGTTCTTGGCGCTTAGAATAAGAATGGGTACTTCATAGTTTTTCAGCCTGACTGTTTCGGTCACATTGATGCCGTCCATTTCGGGAAGCATGACGTCGAGAATGATCAGGTCAAAATATTCGGCCTGGACCGCTTTTAGGGCCGCGGCTCCGTCAAACGCAGATATTACTTCGTATCCCTCCAGTTCGAGATTCAGCTTGAGCGCCTCATGAAGATTCTCTTCATCTTCTACCAGCAAAATGGATGACTTTTTCTCGTCGTTCATGACTCAAGTATGATAAAATGATTATGCACGAAAGCTAACTACGAATTTACTGCCACGCGGAATATTGTTTGTCACCGAAATGTCGGCATTATGATCCCGTGCGATTTTACGACAAAGGTAGAGTCCAAGTCCCGTGCCTTGCGTCTTACGTGTAGATTCATTTCCGATGCGGTAAAACTTTGAAAAGATCTTTTTCTTTTCCTCCTCGGGGATACCAGGTCCCTCGTCGATGATCTGTAACTCAATGCCCGGAGAATTTCTTCTGAGCACTGCCGTTATCGGAGCGTCCTTTGAAGAATATTTGATAGCGTTTTCGAGCAGGTTATTGATCATGATCTGCAGGAGAAAGGCATCTCCTCTTACATCTGCATCTGCTTCGATATTTTGTTCAACGACTCGTTCCGGAAAACGTTGCTTGAAATCATCCAAACAATCCTCCAACAATCCGGAAAGGTTCAAGTCGTCCTTGGCCGATTTATATCCACTTACATCCAATTGAGCAGACATGAGGATATTATTAGTAAGAAAGTTGAGCCTGCCTGTTTCTTCCAGGGTCATGCGGATCAACTTCTTTTGTTTTTCAGCATCTAAGGTGTATTTCTGGATTGTTTCAAGATTCAGGCGGGCGACAGATATCGGTGTTTTTAATTCATGGGTGACAGCCATCACAAAATTCTGTTGCTGTTGCTGCATTTTGAATTGATGTCTTATATAACGATAAACAAACAGAGCGCCTACCAGGATGACTAATAGAAATATGGCTCCTTCGCCAAGGAATTTTGTTCGGTTACCCCGGTGGTCTGCAATGATCTTGGAATGTTCTTGCTGGTAGAGAACGGGCGTTGAACTCTTGTCGATAGACTGTTCCAGCTTTTTGATTTCAAAATCCATCATTTGGTCATTCTGTACATTCAATGAAATGAACCACCATACCAATGCTGCTATTATATAAAGGAGCAGCATCCAATAAATGATTGTCGTACGAATCAACCTTTTTCGGCTGGCATCTGGCATAGCGGCAAGAGGGGATTATGGTTTCTTTTCAATGCTGAAGTCCTACGTTCAATACATTTTCCAGCGGGTCTTCCCGCATGATCTGTTCAATAGCAAATTCATAAACGCCACCCTTCAGGGTTTGTTTTTCACCCAGGGGAATGCGATGTTCATAGATATCGTCCATTCCGCTGCCGAGCCATCCATCATTGGTGGCCAATGTAAGAGGAAGCTGAATTTTCTGCGTGCTGTCTGTAGCGGGCGCTTTTATGTACAAATTGATATAAATATTGTTAAAATGATATTTCTCATTGTGACGCAGGATCAGGTAGAATTGATAAGGGGTCGTGGTATCATGGATCGCAAAAGTAAAAGAAGGCCTGAAAGTGCTTTTCCATGAATGAGCGGGGATCGATACGCTTTTTTCATAGAGATCGATGGTGGTGCAGGAAGAGATAAAGAGTAGGAGGAGGGGAAACAATTGTTTTATTGGCCGCATGTCGCAAAGATAAATCGAACAGGTTCAAAAATAGGATGGCGTTGGATATCTACAGGACATTCAATACTTGTTCCTTGGCTTTCTCCAACTCGTCCTTCATCAGCACTACGCATTTTTGTATCGTCGAGTCGTACGCCTTGGAACCAGTGGTATTGATCTCTCTGCCGATCTCCTGCAGAATGAAGGAGAGTTTCTTCCCTTTTGATTCTTCCCCGTCAGCCAGGAGCTCCTTGAAATAGTCACAATGACTTTTGAGCCGCACCTGTTCTTCCGAAATATCGATCTTTTCGATATAATAGATAAGCTCCTGTTCCAGTCGATTACCATCATAATTTTCTTTGCCCACATTCTCTTCCAGCAATCGTGTTATTCCCTCCCGGATTTTTTGTTGACGCAACGGCTCCAGCCTGATCACTTCTTCCTGTTGCTTAAGAATATTGTTGATGCGAAGCAGCAAGTCTTCTGCCATCATCACTCCTTCATTCAGGCGGTGTGTATTCAACCTATCGATAGCGGATTGTAACAGGCAGCGGAGGTCGGACCATTCCTTATCGGAAAGAGTTTCACTGCTTGGAGTGATCACTTCGGGAAGCTTAACCAGGGTGCTGAGGATATGAGAGGGGTCGAGATTGAGAACGGAGGACAGTTCTGCCAAAGGCTTGTAATATGCCTTGGCCAGGTCCGTATTGATCGTGATTGGTTTTGCATTGCCGGTTTCCTTGAGGCTAATGCTGCAATCAACACTTCCACGGTTCAGTTTTTCTGAAAGTAGGCGACGGATATCAAACTCAAAAGGCTTTAGGATCCCGGGCATCTTTAATTGTAATTCAAACTGTTTGCCATTGAGTGATTTTATGTCGACCAGGAAAGTTTTATCACCGACATTGATCTTCAGCTCTTCCAAACCCGGTCATGGATTTCAGCATATTCTTTTTTTTAAGTAGCGTAAAGGTATTTTAATATTAAATAAAAATCCCTCCGAGTACCGGAGGGATCATTTATATGGATGGGTTAGTAAGTACTGGGAAACTTATTTCCCGGTACAATATTAGAATTAATTTCTCTTAATCAAAAAATTTTTCTATTATATTTTATTAACATTTTAAATATACCTGTGGATAAGGGCATCGAATATTCAATGAATGTGATATGATATTTTATTGAAAGATAATTTTTTCTATCTATCATCTTCAATGAATAACGAAAAGATATAGCCGATTCAATGATCATTTTATAAAATTCAATTTAATAGTAAAGATAATTGCCCAACAGAGCATACTATCTTTACCTAAATATATTTTTATATGCGTTTTGAAAAACCTGTATCAATAGCGACTATAGCGGCTTTGGTCAATGCCGAGATCATCGGGAATAAGAATGGAAGTGCAACCGGCATTAATGAGATTCATAAAGTTGAGCCGGGCGATTTGGTGTTCGTGGACCATCCAAAATATTATTCATCGAGTATTCACTCTGCAGCTACCTTCATCATCATCGACAAGAAGATGGATTTCCCGGAAGGTAAGGCGTTGCTAATCGTGGATCAACCTTTCGAGGCCTACCAACAAATTGTGCGCCATTACCGTCCTTTTAGTCCTTCTATGAAGTCAATTAGTGACACGGCCATGGTGGGAGATGGTACGGTGATCATGCCGAATGCTTATGTCGGCAACCATGTGCGAATTGGCAAAGACTGCATTATCCATCCTAATGTTACTATCCTCGACTATACTGTGATTGGAGATAATGTGACCATTCAGGCGTCTACGGTTATTGGTAGTGATGCATTTTATTACAATAAAAAGACCAATCGGGATATTCATTATAAGAAGATGGAAAGCTGCGGCCGCGTAGTAATCGGCAATTGGGTTGAGATAGGCGCCGGCTGCACGATTGATCGCGGTGTGAGCGGCGACACGCTCATTGGTGATGGTACGAAGTTGGACAATCTGGTGCATATCGGCCATGATACGGTAGTTGGCAAGAATTGTCTACTAGCAGGACAGGTAGGCATTGCAGGTGCTTCAGTGCTGGAAGACAATGTAATTCTTTGGGGACAAGTAGGTGTGAGCAAGACATTGACGATCGGTAAGGATGCCGTCTTGTATGCGCAAAGTGGAGTGGCTGCATCGCTGGCGGGTGGTAAGAATTATTTTGGATCGCCGGCAATAGAAGCTAAGGAAAAAATGAAGGAGTTTGTTTGGATCAAGCGGCTTCCGGAAATCTGGGATAAAGTAACGGGCAAGACGGAGGAGTGAGTTCAGCCTCACCTTCGTCGCGGATTGACGAATGCCAGTAAGATTGAAAGCGCTGCCGTAATCCAAAAGCCAACTCCGAATAGCTTAATGAAATCAGTAAATGAAATCGATCCAGCAGGGGTTTTGACATTCAGATAAAAACGAACGAGAATATAAATGACTGTCATTAATGGCAACCAGCTGAGCAAACTACGCCCAAGAAAATAATATCCATTCAATGCTCCGATCAGCAGAAATACAGCCGGCACAGGTATAAGCAACCAAATATATTTTTCCCAAGCATATTTGCCTGCCACGGAATTGAAGACCGCATCATAACCACTCACTTCGACATTTCCCGATTTAATAAATGGGAGGAAGAAGCAGCCAATGAGTCCAAGGGACATGACAATTGTCCAGGTTCTGTTATTCATGAAAATAATTTTCTTAGGTGCCGAGTCGATTCGCCTGTTGCATTCGTTTATAACTGAATAATGCGGCGGCCAACAGAGCAATGATGGCAATATAAAACCAGGCAGTAAAATCAACCGTTACTTCCATATTCCCCAGCCGGTCAAGTCCGAGATTTCCATTGTCCGTCTTAGGCGTGTTCAAATCGGATGATTTAAGTTTTGGATTATTTTTCAAATCGATCATTAATCCAATTAAAGCGCCGGCCGACAAAAGACCAGTGACCAATCCTCCCATCGCACCTCCTTTAGAACCAGCGAACGACAATAGTAGACCCAACACACCCAGTCCCATGGCGGCAATGGCATATATATTTGGGTCCTGCTTCTTATTCAATTCCTCATTTGAATTGTTGCCTCCTAAATCGCTATTGCCAAACATTCCTCCACCCATCACGTTTTTCCATTGTGTACCGATAGCAATGCCGAAGCCGCTGTTTTGTGCCAGTGCGGTTCCGTTGCATCTCACTTCTGCGAACGGAAGAAAGAATAATAAAACGGCGATGACAAATGCAACAGAGGCCGGAATTTTTGTTCCGAAAACTCCGGAATTAGTTGTTTTTGGGGGAGTATAGGTTGGAGGTGGTTGAATGGGATCCATATTTGTTGGTTTTGGTAGGTCAAGATAAGAAATTTGGGGTTTAAATTACACTCATGAATGTAAATAAGATATGTATTTGCGGGGCTGGAACAATGGGTAAGGGCATAGCACAAACAACAGCACGTGCCGGATTTCTCAGCATTTTATATGAACTCAACCCTTCCATCCTTGAAAAAGCCGAAAAAGATATGTCGGTCGAACTGCAGATACTTGTCGACAAAGGAAAATTGAATGAACAGGAGAAGGAAAAAACAATGCAGCGGATCCAATTTACCAATGATATTCATTCCTGCATTGCCGATCTATTTATAGAAGCGATCATAGAAAAGAGTCAGCCAAAAGTGAATCTATTTAATCAACTGGCTGAATTTAATCATGTCGAATCCATCTTTGCCAGCAATACTTCTTCTCTTTCAATAAATGCCCTCGCTGAGCAAATCAAAAACCCGGAGCGGGTGATCGGCATGCATTTTTTTAATCCGGCGCCGGTAATGAAACTGGTTGAAGTGGTTAATACGAATCATACGCTGGAAAAAGTTTCGAAAACGATCGTAGAGTTGGTCAGGAAATTGGGGAAGACTCCTGTTCGTTGTGTCGATTCACCGGGATTTATTGTCAACCGGGTTGCCAGACCATATTATATTGAGTCGTTGCGAATCGCTGAATCGGCGGAATCGGGCATTTCAGGGTTTGCGCAAATTGATCGCTTGCTGGAAGCTACTGGATTTAAGATGGGACCCTTCAAACTCATGGACCTTATCGGCAATGACATCAACTATGCCGTGAGCCAGTCTGTTTTTGATCAGCTTGGACGGCCTGAGAGATTAAGACCTTCATCACTACAACAGCAAAGAGTGGAGGCAGGCGAATTAGGAAGAAAGAGCGGAAAGGGATATTACGAATATCAGCCGCAGGGATAATGATTGTCGCATTATTGAATGCAAATAAATTTTTAGTTCCCAAATGCCGGCAAAGCGCAAAATATTAATAACTGGTGGCACGGGTTTTCTTGGCTCTTATATTATAAGGGAACTTGTTGCCGCTAATTATGAGGTAAGGGCTATTCGTCGGGGAAAGAAGTATCCTGGCTATCTTCCCAAGGATATTGGTGATAAAGTTGAATGGGTTGAAGGCGATGTGCTGGATGTAATGTCTTTAGATGATGCCATGGAAGGAATAGATATCGTGGTCCATTCAGCAGCCGTCGTGTCCTTTATTAAGAAAAGTCGAAAGGAGATGTACCGGGTAAATGTGGAGGGAACAGCCAATGTGATCAATATGGCTTTGGAAAAAAAAGTATCCCGGATCATCCATATCAGTTCTGTGGCGGCGTTAGGAAGAACAGTTCATGGAGGGCATGTGAATGAAGAAAGGAAATGGCAGGAAAATAAGATAAACACTCACTATGCCCGAAGCAAACACCAGGCAGAGTTAGAAGTCTGGAGAGGATTAGGAGAAGGATTAAATGGAGTCATCTTGAATCCAAGCACTATCCTGGGCTATGGAGATTGGAATACCGGAAGCTGTGCCATCTTCAGGAATGTTTACAGTGAATTCAAATGGTATGGTCCCGGCATCAATGGATTTGTCGACGTGGAAGATGTAGCGAGGGCCGTCGTTTTATTAATTGAAAGCGATATCACAGAACAACGATTTATATTGAATGCCGACAATTGGTCGTTCAAAAAATTACAGGATTCCATTGCAGACGCCTTTCGCAAAAAGCACCCGGCCTGGCAGACCAATGCCTTTCTTCTATCGGTCGCATGGCGGCTCGAAAAGCTGAAGGCAAAGTTTACAGGTAAAGTACCGCTGTTAACAAAAGAAAGCATTCGGGTGGCAAAGAGTAAAACGTATTTTGAGAACGACAAAATTCGAGCAGCCTTCCCGGGTTTTTCCTTTACACCCCTGGAACAGACCATAAAAAAGGCCTGTGAAAACTATCTTGGCACAGTTACTGCCATGCAACCGTAGCCATCCGGTTTCTATCTTTAAACAGTAATCATAATCTATGCAAATCATTCGTTTCCCGCTATTTCTATTATTATGTGTTTTCCTTTCTATATCCGCCTCCGCACAATTTACGGTCACAGGAACTGTCCTTGATTCCGCGACCCGTGAGCCACTCGTTAGTGCATCTGTATTTTGCCAGAATACCACAGTCGGTGGTGTTACAAATAAGCAGGGTGAATTTTCTCTTCAATTGAAATCGGGCGGTTATGACCTGATCGTTAGTTATACTGGTTACCAGACCCAACAGCTACGTATAAATGCAACAGATAATAATAAAATGGAGATCCTGCTGGCGAAAGCCGATATCAGCCTGGGAGAAGTTGTTTTAAAGAATACCAATGAAGTAGCTGATGGTTGGGACAAGTATGGCGAGTTCTTTATTAAGAATTTTATTGGCTCAACTCCCAATGCCGCTCAATGCACATTGTTGAATCACGAAGTGCTTAAATTTTATTTCTATAAGCGTAGCAACAAACTGAAGGTACTGGCTACTGAACCTTTACAGATCAGCAACAAATCCATGGGATACAACCTCAACTATCAGCTCGACTCCTTCGTGTATTATTACGGCACTAATATAAATTCTTATCGAGGCTACTGCCTTTTTTCAGAAATGGACGGAAGCGACAGCCTGAAGAAAGTCTGGAATACCCGGCGTAACAAGGCCTATTATGGTTCTCGTTTACATTTCATGAGAAGTTATTATGACAGCACGCTCACCGAGGATGGATATGCAATTGATATGCTGGATGAAAATAACGAGAACAAATTCAATAAGGTCACCGACCCGTATGATACCTTATATTTTGGAGCGCTCGACAGTACTTTACAAATTGAGATCTGGTATCCCAGAAAACTCAGCATTACTTATTCCAAGAAGAAACCGGAACCTGAATACCTAAAACAATTTGGACTTCCCAAGAATGTGAGCACTCAGATTACTTATGTTACCATGAAAGACGGTATTGCCATAAAGGAAAACGGTTATTATTACGATCAGAAAGATTGGATCAACCAGGGCTATTGGTCGTGGAAGAATCTTGCCGATTTGTTGCCCAATGACTACCTGCCGGATTGAACTTATAAATAGTTAGATAGCGCTTGTAAATTGCTTCAAAAAGCGAACGTCATTTTCGCTAAACAGGCGAATATCATTAATTCCATACTTTAACATTGCAGGTCGCTCGATGCCCATGCCGAATGCAAAGCCCGTGTATTTTTCAGGATCGATGTTGCAGTTAGCAATGACATTAGGATGGACCATGCCGCAACCCAGGATTTCTACCCAACCTGTCTTCTTGCAAATATTACATCCCGTGCCGCCACAGATAAAACAACTGACATCCATTTCGGCACTGGGTTCCGTAAAAGGAAAATAGGAAGGCCGGAACCGGACCCTTACTTCCTTTCCATACATTTCCTTGACAAAAAAATATAGAGTTTGTTTTAGGTCGGCAAAAGAAACGTTCTCATCAAGATATAATCCTTCTACCTGGTGAAAGAAGCAATGGCTCCTCGCGCTTACCGTTTCATTTCGGTATACACGACCGGGGCAGATCACGCGAATGGGAGGCTTATCTTTTTCCATTTCCCTGATTTGCGTATTGCTGGTATGTGTCCGCAGCAAAAAATCCGGATTGCGCTGCACATAAAAAGTGTCCTGCATATCCCTGGCCGGATGGTACTCGGGTAAATTAAGAGCGGTGAAGTTGTGCCAGTCATCCTCGATCTCGGGTCCTTCAGCCACCACGAAACCGAGTCGTTGAAAAATCGAAATAATCCTGTTCTTCATCAAATTGATTGGATGCCTGCTTCCCAAAGGCATGGGATCACCGGGTAGACTGAGGTCGATCTCCCTTCCAGTTGAAGCTTTGGGTTGATCATCTCTAGCATGAGTGGCTGCATCCTGGAGATATTGATACCTGGTTTCTGTGAATATTTTGAAATCGTTCAGAATCTGTCCGAATTCTTTTTTCTTTTCTGCCGGAACATTTTTCATTTCACCCATGATTGCCTTTACAATTCCTTTCGTCCCGAGATATTTGATACGAAATTCTTCGACGGCTTTTGGATCAGATGAAGCAAACAATTCTATTTCCCTTTTGTATTCTTCAATCTGTTTCAATATATCTTCCATGATCACAAAGATAAGAAAGGGGTGCCAGCGGCAGGAAGACCTTATTGCATACCCGCATGATTAGCACATATTATTCACTACGCTCCGTGCACGACTTACAATTTACTAACTTGTCAGCAAGTTCGTTGGTCAATAAACTAACTCTAACTCATCTTATCTTGCACTTATGTCAGACTACCTAAATATCTCCGACTTCCTATCACCTGTCAATCTGGATAGTATTTCTCAGAACGAAGAGTACCACGATGGTCAATTGGGACGGACCATTTCGATGTATTGCCGCCAGGAAGATTCCGCCGAAGAAGAATTTCCAGACCTGGATGATATTCAAATCGTGCTGTTGGGATGCGGCGAACAAAGAGGAAGTGGATTGATTCATGGGTATAGCGAAGGTCCTGATATTATCCGCCGCCATTTTTATTCATTGTACTACTGGCACCCGGATATCCACATTGCTGATATTGGAAATATAAAAGTAGGGTCGTTATTTACCGATTCTTATGCTGCATTGAAAACAGTGGTCCAGGAATTGATAAACGATGGTAAGACCGTGATCATTCTCGGCGGATCACATGACCTTACGCTGGCTCAATACAATGCTTATACCGACCGGAAAAAAGCGATCGAAGTGTCCTGCGTGGATGCACTCATCGATCTTAACCTGGAATCACCTTTCCGTCATGAAAATTTCTTAATGGAAATGCTGACAGGAGAACCTAATTATGTCCGTCATTATAATCACATCGGGTTTCAGAGTTATTTTATTCATCCGCGCATGCTGGAAACAATGGACAAATTGCGGTTCGATTGTTACCGTGTCGGCAGTGTAAAGGAGAATATTGATGAAATGGAGCCGGTGATCCGCAATACCAATCTTTTAAGTTTTGATATCAGGGCGATAGCTAATGCCTATGCACCGGCCAATACCTTATCGCCGAATGGGTTTAATGGTGAAGAAGCCTGTGTATTGATGCGCTATGCAGGCATGAGTCCCAATGTAAATAGTGTCGGCATTTATGGATATGAGCCCAAATCTGATAAGGATGATCTTACCGCCAAACAGATCAGTCATATGTTATGGTATATTTTAGATGGACGCAGCAAGGGTAGGAGAGAAGCGCAGCTGGACGAAAAAGATTCATTCAATGAATACCATACCGTATTTGCTGAAGTGGAGACAACTTTTTTACAAAGCAAAAAAACGGGGCGCTGGTGGATGCAGTTGCCAGCCAGGACGTTTATCGCCTGTAGCTATAAGGATTATTTGCTGGCCAGCAGCAATGAAATTCCGGAACGATGGCTTAGGGCACAGGAAAGAGGATGACCTTAGATTTGCAATTTTTCAATTTGAAATAATAGATGTATAACCCAGGAACTATCATTAATACAGGCATTTGTTCGTTCGGGATGAGTGGTAAATTATTTCATGCACCTTTCATTCAGGCGCATCCCGGATATAAACTGACAGGCATTGTTGAGCGACACAAAAATGATTCAAGAGAAAGATATCCTGAATCAAAGATTTATCGCTCGGTGGAGGAACTGCTTGCCGATGATTCTATCCAGTTGATAATCGTCAACACGCCTTCATACCTCCATTTCGAACAAACGAAAGCTGCTCTGGAAGCAGGGAAACAGGTAGTGGTTGAAAAGCCTTTCACTGTCGAAGTAAGAGAAGCTGAAGAATTGATGGAATTGGCAGCCAAGAAAAAATTGTTCATTAGCGTATATCAGAACCGTCGCTACGATGGAGATTACCGGGCGGTAAAAGCGATCGTCGACAAAAAACTTTTGGGAGAAATGCGGGAAGTTGAAATTCGATATGACCGTTATCGCCCGGGATCTAGCGGTAAACCCCACAAAGAAGGAGACCTGCCCGGCGCCGGATTGATCTATGACCTGAGTCCACATTTAATTGACCAGGCACTTCAGTTGTTTGGATGGCCAAATGCATTGTTTGCAGATCTTTGGAAGATGCGCGAGTCGGTGGTCCCGCCCGACTATTTCGAGGTCTTATTATATTATGATTTGCTAAGAGTAAGGTTAAAGGCAACATGCATTGCCAGAGAGAGCCTCTATGCTTACGTATTGCACGGAATGAAGGGCTCTTACTTACAACAACGTTCGGATGTGCAGGAGCAGGAGTTGCTGGCGGGAACAATTCCGTCCATTGATAGCTGGTGTCCACCTCTCTCCAAACCGGACGGATTGTTACATACGGAAATTAATGGGGAAGTTGTGCGGAACAAGACCTTTTCATCGCCCGGTAATTACATGGGCTATTATGACGACCTATATAAAGCTTTAACTGCTAAGGCTCCAAATCCTGTGCCTGCATCAGACGGGCTTAAAACGATCCGGATCATTGAAGCCGCAGTAAAGAGTTCAACTGAGGGTAGGGTCATCAAAGTCTGAATCTAATATTTTGGCTGGCTACCCAACCTTTTGTCTGGGGCTGGAGTATATGAGGAAAAGCAATTACCATGAAAAAGCTTATCCTCGCATGCCTCCTCCTGTGTCTTGCCCGTCAGGAAGTGAAAGCACAATGTGATCCTGCATTCACTTATTCCGTTAGCCTGGGAAAGGTTGTATTCCAGGCGACAGACACCAGGTCCCAACTATTTCATAGCTGGTATTTTGGTGATAATACCTTTGGCAACGGCGCCCAGGTAGAACACAATTATATTTCACCCGGGACTTACCAGGTTAGACATATTACCATTGATTCTTTCAACACTTGCGTAGACTCCATAACTCAAAGCCTGGTGATTAATTTCCCTGTAACCTGTCACGCCGCATTTACGCAGTCTGTCGATTCTTTCCTATTCAATCAATATCATTTTTTTTCTGTGTCAGACGCTCAGGGAGGAACGATTCAGTCGTATAGCTGGACGATCAACGAACAAGTTGTATCGACCTCCAACTCGATGAACTATTCCTTTGAATCCGGGACTTATTCAATTTGTTTATCTATTACTACTTCGGAGGGTTGCACCTCATCCGATTGCAGGTCCATTTCGATTGTGGACACATCTAATTGCAATTTACAAGCTTCATTTACTGCAAATGCATCCACTTCAGATCCAAAACAAATCCATTTTTTCGCCACTCCTTCCAGTGACAACATGAAATACCGCTGGATATTTGATGCAGCGAACCCACGGGTGACTTCAGTGGAACGAAGTCCAGTTCATACTTATAATCTACCAGGGACCTACACGGTTACGCTGATGATCTCGGATACATTGTCGCATTGTTTCGATAGTGTTCGGCATGAAGTACAGGTAGATGGATCGGCGATAGATAGTTGTACTGCCGGTTTCACATGGTTAACAACATTGGGCAATGCGGGAGCGCAAATTATTCTTACGCCGATAGGCAATCAAACCATTCAATCCCAACACTGGATGATTTATAATGTTCGCAATCCGCAGGACAGCTTCGCCTCAGACCAGGTCAACCCGGTATATTGGGCCTCCGATTCGGGATACTATGTGGTTTGTCTGAATATTGTCACTGTTGCTGGCTGCAACCAACAGTATTGCAATAGCATTTACCTGCCCGCGTTTTCGAATGTCGACAGTCTGATTGGTACTGTATATACATTTCCAAATCCCGCTGTCGGCGAGCTCAATTTCCGATTGCAACTCGATCATTCCGAAAGGATCCGGTTGAGTATATACACATCGCAAGGCATTCCGGTGATGACGCGACTAGAAAATGGGATCCAGGGAACAAATTCATTTACTCTTCCCGTCAGGCAATTACATCCTGGCCAATATTTTTTGGATATGCAATATGGCAATAAACGAAGTCGAAGTATTTTCCTCAAACTATAAAGCGTGGCGACGTGGAAATACGCACCTTGATTGGATAGCGAACAAAAGGACATAAATACCATTATCAGCGGTTGTAAGATTGGTGATCGCAAAGCCCAGGAGTCTCTTTACCGGAACTTTTACAAGGGCATGATGACACTTTGCCTGCGCTATACGAAAAATGAGGAAGATGCTTTGGAAGCGTTGAATACAGGATTTTATAAAGTCTACAAGAATATCGTAAGCTACGATGCGCGGAAGGCAACTCTATACACATGGATCAGGACCATCATTATTCATTGTTGCCTCGATCTTATCAGGAATAAAGGGGGACGAAAGGAATGGAAGCGACTCGACGAGGCAGTAGATGTGGAACTGCCGCCGAATGTATTTGCAATGATGTCGGCCGACGAGATTCTCCGACTGGTGAGAGAGCTACCACCCGCCACCCAGGGTGTTTTCAATTTATACGTAATGGATGGCTTTAGCCATAAGGAAATTGGCAAGCTGATGAATATCAGTGAGGGCACCAGCAAATGGCATTTGAGTGAAGCGAGGAAAATATTACAGCAATTAATTCAAAACAAAGAAAAAGGTTCATGAATGAACGACTAGCATACGAGCAATATCTACAGGAACATTGGAACGATGTGACGTTGCCCGATGTTGACATGGCATGGATGGATATGAAGAGACGGCTTGATGAGGAAGAGGATCGTCCGGTCATTCCATTTTGGCGGAGTTGTGCGGGAAAAATTGTTCTGGCTGTTCTTTTAGTTGCTATCGGATGGTGGTTAGTCAAGCCCCAGAAATGGTTTCATGCAGATACTGCGAGTCGAGAGAAGTCGACATCAGATAGCAGTTTCATTGATAAAGATCCCGGAACGGTCGATACATTGCAAACACGGAAAAGGGTTGAACTGCGATCCGAAAAGGATATAAAAAAGCAGAAACCAGCGAGTGTCAATTTGTTGAAGACTCCACGCAAGACCCGGCCTCAGAAAAGGAAAGAGAATCAGGAATTAGTTGTTGATCCGGTATTGCCTGACAAGATTGTTGATTCCACTCATGCAAGAAAAGAGCTTTCCAATCATCAAATGATTGAGACCGGTGAGACTCATGATACCATGGGAATTGTTTCCATGAGGGTGAGTGGAATAAATATGGAGAAGCACAAGGATACGACAGCAACTCCGCCGATACCAAAGAAAGATAGTTTACTAAAGACCCCGATATCATTCAGTGCAGGAATTGCCATGCAGCAGCAATTACCGATCGATGGACAGAAGTTTGTCCCGTATAATTCAGTTGGCAGAAAGGGAACCATTGCAGACTATATCCCTTCACTCTATTTCCGCGTCCATCGAAAGAAAGTATTTTTTCAATCTGAATTTAAGTACGGCGCGCCGCAATATGTAAGGGAGCGACTGTTCATACAATCCACCGATTCCAATATCATAACGCAGAAATTAAGTATTGCTTCTTCGCGCATCAAGAAAACCTATTATCATCAACTACCCCTTACATTGAATTTATATGTCACCCGGGATTGGTCGGTAGGAGCAGGAGTGGTCTGGAATAAATTTAGTGCGGCGATAACGGAGCAGGAGGTATTGGAAAGAAACCTATTGACGGGTGCGGATTCCCTGATCGTTCCAGCGCACATCGTCAGGCAAAAAAAGGCGGACAGCAACTTCGTGAATACTTATTGGCAGGCTTTATTTGAAACGCAGTACAAACTGGGTCGTTTTTCCTTTGGAGCAAGATATGCTTTCGGACTTCAACCATTTATTCAGTTCACTCTTCCGGGTGGGTCAAGGCAGCAGGAAAAAAATAGTTCCTTTCAAATTTTTATCCGTTACGACCTATTTAAGTTTTAACGTACAACCTACCGCCCAAACATTTTCTCCAATTGATCCTGCTTAAACTCCAGGTATGTGGGATTTCCATCGGGTGAAAGATTTGGCTGTGCGCACATAAACAATTGCTCAGCGAGTTGGCGCATTTCGGTGTCGGTCAATACACGGCCGGTTTTGATTGATTTTTGGCGAGCGAGTGAACGAACGATTATTTCCTGGCGGGATAGTTTCAGTTCGCTACTGAAATGTTTGTATTGCTCCAACACAAGTTCGATCTCCTGTTTTTCACGACCCTGTTCCAGCCCGGCCGGCGTTCCATGGAATATGTAGGTGTTCTTGCCAAACAATTCGATCTGATAACCCAGTTGGTTGAGATCAGGAAGGATCTCTTCCAGTATAGCCGCATCGGAGGGCATCAGCTCCATGGTGATGGGAAACATGCTTTGTTGAGTTGAAATAGGTTTTCCATTCAAAGCATTCTTTAGCTGTTCGTATAAGATGCGTTCATGTGCTGCTTGTTGATGGATAAGAATAAATCCCCTGGAAGATGGAATGGCAATATACGCGTTCAGCCATTGAGTGATTATTGCTTCATTTATTCCATGACCCGCAGATATTTCCTTATCCGTTGGACGACTACTATCATGGGACTCTGATCTATTTTCAACTGCAGGACTTTCATAAAAATCTTTCCAGTGCCTCAACTCGCTTTTTTCTAAAAAATGCGCCTGGTTTTTTTGAGTAAATCCCTGGAATATGGATGTCGACGCAGTCTTTGCTTCTATTTCTTTTGTAAAGGGTTGTTGAACCGAAGGCAATTGTTGGATACCGGCATCCAGATCGAAATCCAGTGCAGGAGTAACACTGAATTGCGCCAACGCATGTCGCGTTGCTGCTTGTACGAATGCATAAATGATCTTTTCATCTTCAAATTTTATTTCCTGCTTGGTCGGATGCACATTTACATCCACTACAGCCGGATCGAGATCAATAAATAATACGTACATGGGATAGCTATCTGACGAAATCATATCCTGGTAGGCATTCATTACCGCATGGTTCAGATAGGGACTCTTAATGAAGCGGTTGTTGACAAAAAAATATTGATCACCCCTGGTCTTCTTGGCTATTTCGGGCTTGCCTACAAAGCCCGTGATATTCATATAATCCGTTTCGTCGTTGACCGTAACCAGTTTGGAAGTATAATTATTTCCCAGCACCTGAACGATACGTTGCTTCAGACTCGCCGGTTCCAGGTGAAAGAGTTCCTGGCCATTGCTAAACAAAGAAAAATAGATCTTGGGAAAGGAGATGACAATGCGTATGAATTCATCAACGATATGTCTTGTCTCTGCAGCGTTGCTTTTCAAGAAATTTCTTCGGGCAGGAACATTGAAGAACAAATTCTTCATGGCGATACTCGTTCCATTGGGTGCCGCGATCAGTTCCTGTGTTTTGACGATACTATTCTCTACTTCTATTCGCGTGCCGGTCTCGTCCTCCGGTCTTTTTGTTTTCAGCTCCACCTGGGCCACCGCCGCAATGGAAGCCAACGCCTCCCCCCTGAATCCCATCGTCCGAATATGAAAGAGGTCGTCGATGGTCTGTATTTTGGAAGTGGCGTGCCTTTCAAAACACATGCGCGCATCCGTCTCGCTCATACCCCCTCCATTGTCAATCACCTGGACCAGTGATTTCCCGGCATCCGCGATGATGAGTTTGATCTCGGTAGCCCCCGCGTCAACGGCATTTTCCAATAATTCCTTAACAGCGCTTGAGGGGCGCTGGATCACTTCTCCGGCAGCTATTTGGTTGGCTATATTATCGGGTAGCAATGATATTTTATCCGGCACGACAATCCCACTTTTCAGCAAAATTACGCTATTTGCCCCCATAGCCCTTGAAACTCAATGGGAGCTCAAACTAATGGATAACGCTTATTTTATTGATGTGAGATAATATTATTGACGGCGAAGAAATTTCTTCGACAGCGGAAACGAAAAGCGGGGGCAAAAGCGTTATGTGCTCGCATCCGAATTTTATGAAAAAACTACTCCTTAGAACTCTATTTTGTTCTTTTCTAACCTGGCAATTGGCTTCCTGCAACAAAGCGGATAACCTAATAAAGCTGATTGAGCATCCCGGTGCTAATACAACCTCATTTACCCAATATATAATTAACCAGGGCAATCACTATTGCCAGCAAACAGGGTTCGCAACTTCTGAATACGGCGAACTCAAGTTCCAGGTGAAATTTGACAGCAGTGCCATCTATTCTACCGTTGTTGCGGAGAACCAATATGACATTAATAAGTTATATGGCTTTTCCGACAATGGTGGCGACCATATGCAATTCAGCGCCCGCATCGGGTGGCGTTGGAGTGAAGGGGCACTTCGCCTCTTCGGTTATACGCATAACCATGGTCAGATGGATTTCAAAGAAGTTTCGCAGGTTAGCATCGGGGCTGAGCATGCATGTTCCATAGCGGTTAGCGGGAACAGTTATGTCTTCACTGTGGATGGGAAATCTATCACGATGGATCGCGAAAGCACTACTGAATCAGCGAAAGGCTACAAACTCTTCCCTTATTTTGGCGGTGACGAGACAGCACCTCATCAGATCCGGATCTGGATCAAAGAACAATAACAATTTTCCCGGAAGACTTCAGGTGCACATCATTTCATAAAGCAGGATTGCGCTAACTTGTGGCGTAATTCCTCCAGATGAAAAGATTTTTCTTATTAGGACTTCTATCCTTATCCGTACTCGTTTTATTCGGACAACCCCGGTCTGCTCTTAACCAGCAACAATGGACCGATAGTGTTTTCAAATCCCTTACGGATGATGAGCGGATCGCCCAGTTAATAGTTATACGCGCTCATTCCAATCTCGGCGCCGACCACGTGGCCAAGGTGGTAAATGATATTAAGAAATACAATATTGGAGCCCTCTGTTTTTTTCAAGGTGGACCTCTACGGCAGGCCAAGCTTACCAACTATTATCAAAGTATCGCCCGGACTCCTTTGATGATATCTATTGATGCAGAATGGGGATTGGGAATGAGACTGGATAGTGTTACGAGATTTCCGTATCAGCTGACGCTGGGGGCAGTAAGCAATCAAAATCTCATTTATAAAATGGGTGTTGCTATCGGCGAACAATGCAAACGGCTTGGCGTGCACGTAAACTATGCGCCGGTAGTTGATATCAATAATAACGCGGCTAACCCGGTAATTGGTTATCGCTCATTCGGAGAAAACAGGGATAATGTATCCAGGTTAGGCATTGCTTATATGAAGGGTTTGCAGGATGCGGGCATCATGGCTTGTGCAAAACATTTTCCCGGTCACGGCGATGTGGATGTGGATTCACATCTTGATTTGCCAGTTATTAAGAAGAGCAGGGCAGAATTAGATTCAATGGAGTTGGTTCCATTCAAAGCCCTTTTTGATGCAGGTGTTGGCAGCGTGATGATTGCTCATCTTGGTGTACCGGCCATTGATAGTGCGGAACATAAAGCTACTTCCATTTCAAAGAACACTGTTACGGATCTGCTTCGAAATGAAATGGGTTTTACCGGCCTGTCCTTTACGGATGCGCTGGAAATGAAGGGTGTGTCCAAATATTTTCCGGGAGGTACTATTTCCGTAGAGGCATTAATTGCAGGCAATGACATGCTTTGTCTTCCTTCAGGCGTCCCCGAAGCGATTGATGCTGTGAAAAAAGCCATTGCTGAAAAAAGGTTGAGCTGGGAAGATATTTATGCTAAAGTGAGGAAGGTATTAATGGCTAAATACAAACTTGGATTGAATCAAAGCAGTCCTATTGATACGACCAACCTATTGGATGACCTCAACGCCAAAACCGACGCTATTCGTTACCAGGTAGCCCAGCAGGGAATTACGCTTTTATCCCTTCCTGATTCGGCCGGGAAAAAACCTGATTATCCAACTATTCCATTGAAAAGAGAAATGGGAGCTGGCAAGCAACCTGGCAGAATTGCGTATGTAGGTATAGGAATATCTCAATCGAATTCCTTTAGCAAGCGGATGAAATCCGATTATAACGCAGATCTCTATTTCTTTTCCTACAAGGATAGCGACGACAAGGCAACTGATATATTAAACAGTGTCGCGAGTAAAGATTACGATGCAATCATCGTGGGCGTCCACGATTATAATAATCGACCGGCGAACAACTATAATATCAGCCAGGCGTCCATTGATCTTTGGAAAAGATTAAATAATACAAAGGCCATCACATTTGTCTTTGGTAATGTTTTGGCATCTGAAAATTTTTGTAATGCCGGCACCCTGGTCGAATGTTACCAGGATGATGATATCACACAGCAGGTGGCTGCCGATGTATTGACGGGAAAATCAAAACCCGTGGGGACCTTGCCCGTAAGTGTTTGCAAATTCAAATTTGGAGAAGGAATTGTTGCTGAAAAAGAACTGCCACGCACTCCTTCATTCAATAAACTGGGCGCCATTGATTCCATTGCTCACGATGCGATTGCACAAAAAGCCTTTCCCGGCTGCGTAGTCCTTGTTGCCAGGGATGGGGAGATCATCTATCATAAAGCTTTCGGCAACTTTGAATATGAGGCTTCACCCAGCGTCAACCTGGAAAGCATTTTTGACCTGGCATCGGTTACCAAAATTTCCGCCACGACTATTTCGGTAATGAAGCTTTATGAAGAGGGCAAGTTGGATCTCAAAAAAAAGATTGGAGATTATTTGCCCTGGGTGATTGGTAGTGATAAAGCGCATTTGCCCATTGAAGAAATTTTACTGCACCAGGCAGGACTTATCCCTTTTATTCCATTTTATAAGGAGACGATCGATACGGTGACCGGTATTCCCAACCCAACTATTTATTCAGACGTACAGAAGCCGGGCTTTACGATCCGTGTGGCACAAAATATTTATATGCGTGATGATTGGAAAGACACTCTCTTTAGCCGGATATTAAAAAGTCCCCTGGGGCCTCCAAATAAATATGTGTACAGTGATAATGATTTCATTTTCCTTGGAAAAATTGTAGAAGCGATCACGGGAATGACCTTGGATCAATATGTAATTAAAACTTTTTATAGCAAGATGGGATTGGTGACAACCGGATTCAAGCCGAGGGACCGATTTCCTGTTGATCATATGGTGCCCACCGAAATCGAAAAACACTTTCGCAGGCAATTGACACAGGGAGACGTACACGATGAGGGCGCTTCTTTATTTGGCGGTGTGGCCGGCCATGCAGGACTCTTCTCCGATGCTTATGACCTTGGCATGTTGTACCAAATGTTATTGAATGGCGGTCAGCTCAATGGCGAACGGTTTTTGAAACCCGAGACCATCCAGCTTTTTACTGCCTATCACAGCAAAGTCAGCCGCCGTGGCTATGGATTTGATAAACCCGAAAAAGACAATGCAGTTCGCAAAGATCCATATCCGTGCCTGAGCTGTTCGCCTCAAACCTATGGTCACACTGGATTTACCGGCACCTGTGTATGGGTTGATCCAAAATACAAGCTGATCTATATTTTTCTTTCAAATCGAGTGTATCCTACCCGAGACAATAACAAATTATCACAGATGTCGATCCGTGGAAAGATCCAGGAAACCGTTTACCAGGCATTGGGGATTTGATTGGTTCGCCAAAGAGTAATAAAACTATTTATCATCTGGCCGATTAGGTGGCCGCTGCTGGTTGGGCCGATTCTGTGGAGGATTTTGTCTTTGGTTTTTTTGCTGTCCCCCTTTTTGCTGGTTACCTTGATTCCCCTGGTTCCCTTGATTTCCCTGGTTCCCTTGATTCCCTTGGTTCCCTTGGTTCCCCTGATTTCTTTGTTGTCCCTGTTGACGTCCGGACTGATTTTGTTGATTGCCCCCCGGCTGCCTGTTCCTTCCACCCTGATCCCTGGGTTTTTGACCCTGATGACGTTTCTTTCTTCCAGCCTTATCGAGGGTTTGCAAACTAATCTGGCCAACCAACTCTACAAATTCAGGTTCTGTTTCTTTAAACTTTGACGAAACGACTTCGACCGGTTCCAGTTCAGCTGGAGTGATTCCCTGAAGGTTTTGGGATTTTATTTTTTTGACTCTTTCGAGGCTTAGTGGATACTGCTTGTTGCTATCAGGTAAGGTATACCACATCAGATTCTTGAAAATATCTTTTTTGGCGAGGAATGCGTTGCCTTTGGCTACTTGCAGGGTATCGCAGTTTTCGGGAAAATGCTGAAGAGCATCGAGATAAGTGTCCAGCTCATAATTCAGGCAACACTTCAGTCTTCCGCATTGCCCGCTCAACTTTGTTTGATTAATAGAGAGATTCTGGTAACGTGCAGCCGCTGTGTTCACTGATTTAAAATCCGTCAGCCAGGTGCTGCAACACAGTTCACGTCCACAACTTCCGATGCCACCTACTTTGCCTGCTTCCTGGCGGGCACCGATCTGCCTCATTTCCACTTTTACTTTAAACTCCGATGCATATACTTTGATCAATTCCCTGAAATCGACACGCCCATCGGCAATATAGAAGAAGGTAGCTTTTCGTCCATCAGCCTGCATTTCTACCTGGCTGATCTTCATGTCGAGCTTCAATTGCTTGGCAATCGCGCGGCTACGAATAACGGCTTCCGGTTCTCTTACTTTGTTTTGTTTCCAGATATCGATATCGCGATCACTGGCGCGCCGCAATACTTTTTTCATTTCGGGGTTGTCTTCCTTCACATTTCTCTTCTTCATCTGCAAGCGGACGATCTCGCCTGTTAAAGACACTTCGCCCACATCGAAGCCACTTACGCCTTCCACGGCGAGTAGTTCACCTTTTTCGTAGGGCTGCAGCGATGGATTTCTGAAAAAGTCTTTTCGGGTCCCCTGGTTAAAACTCACCTCGATCACCTTGCAGGCCGAGTCGAAGCTGGCAATCGGCAAATTTCGTAGCCAGTCATGCGTATTCAAGCGATTGCAACCGCCAGTGCTACACCCTCCGTTGCTTTTGCAGCCATTGGGCTTACCTGTTCCACAGTTAGTGCAACTCATTCGCTCCTTAGATTTTAGGTCGAGAAAGGGGGGAGGATGTGAACCCGAAGAATGATCATATTAAGCACCTGCCCTTGAAGGGCGTGTTTCTATGTTCCTGGACTATTCAGCATAATACGCTGATTAGTAGAACTAATATATGCAGAAGCGATCAACACGAATAGGCATTCTTAATAAACAATTCTGAGTCAGGACTAAAAAATGGCCTGGCAATCCGGATACGGCAGGTTCAGCATTCATCACCACAGTTCCTCTTAATTAGTCAAAAGTACAAATTTGTCCTGAATGATATGGTAGAGTTTAATGGTGAGGGCATGAAACAGCATTTTCCCGTGGGCGTTCCGTTCAATATAATAAGTAGCCTTGTCCAATTCCTCGATCATAGCCTGTTGCTGCTCGATTCCCGCAATCTTGTTCAGTCTTTCCGCAAAATCCATTTCAGTCTCTGTTATGGTTGATGTCAATCCAATCCGTTGCTTCAGGGCCTGCTCCAATAAATGGTTGAAGTAGCGCAAAAATTGTTTTTGTTTTTCCCGGCCCAACCGGCTTATTTCCTCAACCCATTTTGCCTGCGCCACGGGTCCGGTCTTCAATATCGCATTTAGCCATTCTCTCAGTAAACTTTGCCAGTCTTCTTCTGCATGTTGCACTAGTTGAAGCGCCTCCCTGTAATTCCCTTCGCATACGCTGGCGACCTGCCTGGCAATGCCGGCTTCGGTTTTAGATCGATGGATGAGTGCCTCTTCAATGTCTTTGGTTTCCAATGCAGGGATCTTAAGGAGTTGGCAACGGCTGACTATGGTAGGCAATACTGCGGATTCATTTTCGGTGATCAATATAAATAAGGTATCGGGCGGAGGTTCTTCGATCAGCTTGAGCAGCTTATTTCCCTCGTTACCGAGATATTCAGGCAACCAGAGGATAAGGATCTTATATTCACTTTCAAAGCTTTTGAGGCTTAGCTTCCGAATAATATCTGCACATTCGTCAGCAGTGATTTTTCCCTGGCTGTTTTCCTTTTCCTTAATGGATTCAATCCAGTCAAATGAATTGCCATAGGGATTCAGCTTAATGAATTCTCTCCATTCGACGATGAAGTCCGTGGCTACCGGTTTTTCGCCGGGCTTCCTGGTCACTGTGGGATAAGAGAAATGAATATCGGGATGTACAAGGCTTTGTGCTTTGAGGCAACCGGCGCATTGCCCGCATGACTCGCTAACGGGATCAAGTATTCCCGCCATGAGGCCTGGGCTGGTCACTTTCTCGCAAACCAAATATTGCGAAAAGGCTAATGCCAGGGGTAGTGCGCCGCTGCCTTCCTTCCCCAGGAACAGCAGTGCATGGCTAAGCCGGTTGTGTTGCACCAGTTCAATGAGTTGCTTTTTTACCAGGGATTGGCCGATGATGTCTTTGAAATGCATTTAATTCAGATACTTCAATATTTCCTCGCTCATCGGTTTGACTTTATTGTGAAATACCGCTATCAGGTTCCCATTTTCATCGATAAGGAATTTGGTAAAATTCCAGGTGATAGGATCTTCGAGAAATTTTTTACGCGTCGCATCTTCTTCCGATACTCCCCCCGCCATTTGTTTGGATTGTTCGACCAACCATTTGAATAGAGGATGTATGTCATCTCCTTTTACAGAGACCTTCTCCGCCATGGGAAAGGTTACGCTATATTCTTTGGTGCAGAATTTTTTTATTTCTTCGTTCGATCCGGGTTCCTGTCCTCCGAAGTTATTAGCAGGAAACCCAATGATCACCAATTTGTCTTTATATCCTTCGTATAGTTTTTCGAGCTCAGCGTATTGTGGGGTATTACCGCACATGGAAGCTGTATTTACGATCATTATTTTTTTGCCTTTATAACTAGCCATGTCGATGTCGTTCCCATCCAGCCCGGGCACCTTAAAGTCGTAAATAGAGCCGCCGGTCAGGGTAGCGGACAAGATCAATGTGATGAGTAATGCTTTCATAAATTAAAAAATTTCAGAATTTAATATTAAGACGTAAGCGAACTACAAAGATACGGCATGTAGCATTTTGACCTTTTTTAAATAAAATCTATTGATGTTCGAAAGCGCCCAGATCTGGCAGCCCCACGGGCCGCAGTTTACCGTCAAGGTCATTGGTGATACCGGCATTAGTCCCTTTATCGATGGCCGGAGAGCCATCCTTCAACCGGAAATTATAAAAGTTTTGTGATGTATTGATACTGTCAAATAAAGGATCCTGGTTATTGATCATTTGATTCAACGTAGAATTGGCGGGCGGATTCAATACTTTGTAAAGACCCGTATTAAAAATAACAGGATTGCTTGGACCCATTATATCCACTATTACCTCGTCATCAACAGCCCCTCCTTCTCCCCAAAAAATGCAATTAGTAAATACAGCGTCTAATGGAGCGGTTACAGGTATGTCATTTATATTAATATAGTTGCTAACGAATAGAACCTGGTCCTGGTGCGATAGGAAAGTATTGGAATAGCTCGCCACGGTGCAGTGCGTAAATTCATAATCGCCGCCTTTTATAAGGACTACATTCTTGCCACAATTGCTGATCTGGCAATTTCGTGCGCGGACACTTGAATTGATTGCGATGATGCCGGCATCATAGGCGTTTTCAACGATACATTCGTTCAGCGTGACCTTTGGGTTTGCAGTCGAAGGAACATCCTGGACGGCAATGGCCTGGTATGCATTTCTTATCACTGCATAGTTGATTACATTATCCTTGCTGCTGGTCCGAAAGAAAATACCCGGCCACGCTGCAGGGAAATCTTTATACGGTTCATCCAGCCGGTCACCCTGGAAATAGACGCGATCAACTGTGTCTGCAAGTCCGTTCACATTTAAAGTGCCATCAATGATCAGTGGCGCGTCGGCATGAATATAAATACGGCATCCTTTATTAATGGTGAGTGTCCTGTCTGCATCGACAAGCAAGGAACCGAGAATGACGTATGGTAAATCATTGGACCATGATTCATCTGCACTGATCCGTTTGTTCCGCAAGAAATGCGCGTTCTGCCCCCATGCTTCCAGTTGCACTAATTCGTTTACGCCGTTAAACGTTAATTGTATGCTGTCTCTTATTATAAAAGGAAGGTCACTTGCAGTGGGATCGATATTCACCTGCACAAATACATAAATGCTGTCATTGGCTTCAATTTCCAGGTTGTTTATCTCGGGTCCCGGCAGGCCATCGGCATTGATAGAATAGGCAGAGCTGCTGCCGCCCATCAAACGGATCGATGAAACAAGCAGCTTCTGATCATTTTCATTTATGATCTTGAAAAATTGATACACTGAACCGGCGGTTACAAAAACGGTGTCGTATTTAAGCGTATCGGCGGTAATATTAACGCGAGCGTCGGGGGAGGTAATGAAAGATTCTTTTTTGCAGGAGAAAAGGAAGATCAAGCAGGATATTATAAGTATTCCGAGGGACTTCATCGGAGTCAAAAATAACGTATGAACGGGATAAGCAGGTGAAAATTGTATGGTTGTATCGTACTATTGGTCATTGCCGGAGTGCAATGCAAAGTGTGCAGATACTCAAGCGAAGTGATTCGACCTTGAGTAGTTCAAGACCACATGCTTCCAGGGTGGCTCCGGTTGTCACGACATCATCAACGAGGAGGACATGTCTATCATTGAGAATAGTTGGATCAGTCAATACGAATTTCCCGTCCATATTTTTCCATCGTTCCAATCTTCCTTTTTTTGTTTGTGTTTCGCTATACTCCGGGCGAATAATCACATTTCTAATAATAGGTACTTGTAAGTTAGCAGCCATCCCTTCGCAAAGCACTGCGGCCTGGTTATAACCTCTTCTTAGTTCCTTTGCTGGAAAAAGCGGCAAGGGGATCAAGGCATCAACCCGAAAACGCGTCGATCGATTAATCTGATCGCCGATCAATCGGCCTAGCAGTAGTCCCAGATCTCTATCGCCCTTATACTTGAATTCATGCATCAACCGCTGCATGAGCGATTGTTTGGTAAAATAGTACTGTGCGGTTGCGTTTACGAGAGGCAACCTGCCCCAGAATATTTTTTCTACGGGATTATCGCGATGAATCTCAAAATTTGTTATTGGAAGAGAGTTCAGGCAGCGTATGCACAATTGCGTTTCACGGTTGATGCGGTCGCTTCCACAACCTTTACAGATGTGCGGGAAAAGTAAATGAAATACGGATTCTTTTATTTCGGCCAGGCCAAGCATCTTCTTTAAAATAAATACTTGTAAACCTCTTCAACCCGGCCCATAGTAACAGTCTCAATTCCAGAACTGTGCTTGGCCGAGCGATGGCTCAGGTTATATTTGGAAACGATGATTTTTTCAAAAAACATTTTCTCTGCTTCGGCGATTCGCTGATCGATCCGGTTTACCGCCCTGATCTCTCCACTCAAACCTACCTCACCTGCAAAGCAAATTTGTTGTGGTAAGGGTACATCTTCGTATGAAGATAGTAGTGCACATAAAACAGCCAGATCAATGGAAGGGTCTTCTACCTTCAGTCCGCCGGCAATATTCAGAAAAACATCTTTAACGCCAAAGTGAAAGCCACCGCGTTTTTCCAATACGGCCAAAAGCAATTGCAGCCGTCGCAGATCAAAACCAGTTACGGTACGTTGAGGCATGCCGTAGACAGAAGGGGTGACCAATGCCTGCACTTCTATTAGGAGAGGTCGCATTCCTTCGATCGTTGCAGCGATAGCTGTTCCGCTGAGTTGATCTTCTTTTTGTGTGATCAGGAGTTCACTGGGATTCAACACCGCTTTCATGCCTTCATCAGTCATTTCATAGATTCCCAATTCGGATGTACTTCCAAACCGGTTTTTTATCGTTCGCAATAGTCGATAGGTATAATGCCGATCACCTTCAAATTGTAAAACAGTGTCCACCATGTGTTCCAGGACTTTTGGACCGGCAATGCTTCCGTCCTTGGTGATATGGCCGATCAGGAATACGGGTGTATTGGTTTCTTTGGCAAACCGTTGAAATTCGGCGGCACATTCCCGTATCTGTGAGACACTGCCGGGCGATGAATCGATAAAAGGAGTTTGCAACGTTTGAATGGAATCAATGATAATCAGTTGAGGTCTTAATTTTCTTATTTCCTGAAATATAGTTGGTGTAGAAGTTTCCGTGAGTAAATAAAAATTATCATTGTGGAGTTTCAGTCTGTCAGCACGCATCTTGATTTGTTGTTCGCTCTCCTCACCGCTTACATAGAGTACGCTAATATTTTTCAGCCACAATCCATTTTGCAAAAACAAGGTTGACTTTCCAATGCCTGGTTCGCCGGCTATCAATACCATACTTCCCGGAACAATGCCTCCACCCAAAACACGGTTTAATTCGATATCATTTGTTACTAATCTCCTTTCTTCATTACTCTTTATTTCATGTAAGGAGATTGTCTTGTTGGTTCTTTTTTCAGTATGGTAATCTTTCCATCCATCATTATTGATTGTTGCATCCTTTTGGACCAATTCTTCAACAAACGTATTCCATTGAGCACAAGAAGGACATTGACCCACCCATTTCACACTTTCATAACCGCAGTTCTGACAAAAAAATGCACTTTTAGTCTTATTCATTAATTAAAATTAACTTATCGAATTCAGTTGAATTGAAAACTTTAATGGGAAAATAAAATCGAGAAGTAAGAATAGATAATCGGAGAACGTAAGAATAGATGAAGACGAAGGGAAAAATTGATTTCAGGGAGGCTTTTTAAAAGTAAAAGAGGCCAATCTTGCGATTGGCCCCCTTACTTACTAACCCATTAAATTCTTGCACTAAGTTACAAAGATGGCCCACATTACAAAATATATTTTTTCTCCTGTGCATAACTTTCGTTGATAGCTAACCGGCAGTAGGAAAGTGACGCCAGGCTCGAACGCTAGGATTTAAATAATTGAAAAACAATTAAATATGTGAGCGTTTCGCTTTAATTTTTTTCCGGAAAAATCAACAGTAAATTTGTACCTTCTATATCCTGTAGGTGACAAAACGACGGGGAAAACCGCTCAAAACCGAATGGCAGTAGATTTGATGTAATAGATATTACCTAAATTTTTTTAAAACATGACACCCTCAATTTTGATTGTCTCTTTGATTTTTGTCGGCATCAGTATGTTGATCTCCATGGTGCTAAAAAGTAAGCTGACCGCCTATGGAAAGATTCCGCTGGCCAACGGAATGACCGGCCGGGAAGTAGCCGAAAAAATGCTTCGCGAGAATGGCATATATGATGTAAAAATTATCTCACAGGACGGGTTTTTGAGCGACCACTATAACCCGGTCAATAAAACCGTTAACCTCAGTTCCGAGATATACAATGGAAACAGCATTGCGTCGGCGGCGGTCGCGGCGCACGAGTGCGGCCACGCTGTGCAACACGCGACTGCCTACAGTTGGCTAATGATGCGGAGTAAATTGGTGCCTGTAGTTCAGGTTAGCTCTTCCCTCGTGCAATGGATCCTCTTATTAGGAATCATCATGATCAATCGCTTTCCGCAGCTTTTGCTGGTGGGAATTATCTTGTTTGCACTGACTACACTTTTTACCCTGATTACCCTGCCGGTTGAATTCGATGCCAGCCGCCGTGCGCTGGCCTGGTTAGACCGCACCAATGTGACCAATCCGCAGGAGTATCCAAAGGCCAAGAACGCATTGAAATGGGCGGCGACGACTTATGTAGTGGCGGCACTAGCAGCCTTGGTCACCCTCGTTCAATATATTCTGATCTATTCCAACCGACGTTAATTAAAATGAGCAATTTTATACGTAAAACCGCCTCTCAAAGAGGCGGTTTTTTAGTGGGCATGACAGCCTGAAGAAACGACAAGAAAATCGGATAATTGGCTCGTATCTCATTCAAACCCACTATTTATTATGACGAATGGAGATTGATCCGGATCAATTTAAATTTTAAAGCAGCGTTTTGAATCATAAATTTCTCCTACTTTAGAGCATTAACTTTTTTTTAAATTTTCAAAACTGACACATGAGAAAACTAATTTGTTTAGTAACAAGTGCGTTACTATTATTAGGTAATGCATTGTTAGCCCAACCTCAAACTGAAGTCTCCGGAAAGGTCACAGATGCTTCAGGAAATCCGATCTCCGGTGCTTCCGTCAAAATCAAAGGTGCAAATACTGGAACGAGCGCTGGCGTAGACGGCTCCTTCACTATCAGCGTTCCTGCAAAAGGTGTTCTTGAAGTTTCCGCTGTTGGCTTTGAAACCAAGGACGTGAATGTAGGCAACAGCAAGACGCTTAGCATTTCCCTGACAACAGGCAACCAAAATCTAAGTGAGGTAGTTGTTACCGCTCTGGGTATACGCAGGGAGAAAAAGGCCCTGGGTTATGCTGTTTCGACCATTGACAAGAAGGACCTTGAACTCAAACCGGAAGGAGATCTTAACCGGGTATTAAGCGGTAAGGCTGCCGGCGTGAACATTCTAAACACAAGTGGTCTGAGTGGTAGCGGAACAAACATTACCATCAGAGGAGTAAACACTATTACTGGTAGCTCCCAACCATTGTTCGTTGTCGATGGCGTTCCTTTTGATGCCGGCACGAATACCAACTCTACCTTCATATATGGTAACCAACTTTCCAGCCGTTCGCTGGACCTGGATCCTAATAATATAGAAGGAGTGAGTATATTGAAAGGTCTTGCAGCAACCACCCTGTATGGTGAATTGGGACGTAACGGTGTTATATTAATTACCACCAAGAACGGATCGACAGCTAAAAGAAGGGATAAAACAGAGATCAGTGTTTCTCAGTCTACTTTCGTCAATACGGTTGCAAATCTTCCTGAATACACTGACCAATATGGTGGGGGATTTGACCTGAGTCTTGGATTGGCCTTCTTCAGTAACTGGGGCGCCAAGTTTACCAACCCACCCGCTTTGGTACCTCATCCATACGATAGAGCAGCTCTGCGTGCTGCCTTTCCTGAGTTTGTGGGGAAGCAGTATGAATACAAAGCTTATCCAAATAGTGTAAAAGACTTTTTCAGGACCGGCCTCGTGAATAATACTTCAGTTAATGCTGCCGGGTCTGTCAACAATTTCAACTATAATATTAACTATGGGTATTTGGATGACAAAGGATTTACCGTTGGAAACAGGTTAGTGAGAAACACTTTTGGAATCGGTGGTAGCACCAAATTGTCCAATAAGTTTTCAATCAGCGGTACATTTAATTATGTAGTGACGGATGTAAAATCTCCTCCCACCAGTACCAGCTTTGGTAGTAGTGCCGGGTTTACAACTCCTACAGGAGACGCGTTCAATCTAACCTCTGTATTCGGAGACGTAATGTATACTCCGACCGCGGTTGACCTGATGAACTTGCCTTACGAAAATCCATTGGATCATTCTCACGTGTATTATCGTGGCGGAAACGATATACAAAACCCACGCTGGACTTTATACAATGCATTTACACAGGATAAGGCAAACAGAGCCTTTGGAAATTTCCAAATCAAATATGAGATCCTCAAAGGTCTTAACCTGATGTATCGTGTCGGATTGGATAATTATTCCGAGTATCAATTATATGCTCAGAACAAGGGGGGAACCGCCTATGCAACAGGTGTCATGAGGACGTCGAATGCATCAAATACGATTTGGGATCATACCGTTCTTGCAAGTTATATTAGGAACATCAACGCCGATTGGAACCTAACAGTGGATGCAGGAGTCAATTCCAGGGAAAATACATATTCCCAAACGGGTACAATGAGCACAGAGCAATTAGTTTATGGGCTTCTCGATCATACCAATTTTATTACCCATGATATCGTGAGTGAAGCCGGCCTGGACTTGGATTACAAGGTCAAGTCACAATCCATTGGCGCATTTGCAGAAGCCACTGTTGGATATAAAGGATTTTTATACTTCAATGTAGGAGGCCGCGACAGCTGGTCTTCTACAGTGGAATCTACGCATCGCAGCGTTATTTATCCAAAAGGAGGAATTTCATTCATTCCTACTTCAGCTTTTGCGGGGCTCAAAGGCAGCAGGAACATCAACTATTTGAAAACCAGAATAGGTTTTTCAACCAGTGCGGGTTTCCCCGATCCATATGCTACAAGACCAGTTCTTGCCATTTCAACTCGTGACTTTGTTGACAGGAATGGAAATGTCGTAAATACAAATGCTATCGGCGATCAGCTTCCCAACAGCGACTTGAAACCAGAGTTGCAGCAGGAAATTGAAGCCGGTCTGGAAGGTAAATTCTTTAAGAACAGAGCTTCTCTGGACCTGACTTTATACAAACGTATTTCCAAGGATCAGATCCTGAACAGAGACCTGGATCCTTCAACCGGTTATCTTACTCAACTTGTAAATGCGGGTAAGGTTACCAATAAAGGAATTGAGTTGGGACTCGGTTATGCAGTTGTTCAAAGTAGAGATTGGAAATGGCAATTAGACGCGTTATATACAATTAATGAAAGTCTCGTTTCTGATATTCCAGCCGATCTTAAAGAAATCGTTTTTGCAGGTTATACTACGTTAGGAAACTTTGCGATCAACGGTTATCCTTTGGGAGTGATCAAAGGATACTATTTCCAAAGAGATCCGAAGACCGGTCAGCGTATCGTCGGTTCATCCGGTGACTATCTGGCTTCTACGACCACTGGAATCATTGGAGATCCCAATCCACATTACAAGGTAACTGGAATCAGCACCCTCACTTATAAAATGCTAAGTATGCGGATGCAGTGGGACTATACCTGTGGTGGAGATATGTATTCAGTTACATCCAGCGTATTGCTTGGCCGTGGTGTAACAAAAGATACGGAGTTTGACCGCGCTGCACCATATATATTACCGGGCGTGGATGAAGATGGGAATCCAAATAGAATTCAGACTAGTGCAACAGAAGCCTATTTTGACAATACAATCGCCGGTGGCGCTGCGGACGAAACAGGAATTTATGACGCCACTTGTATTAGGTTAAGAGAGGTTTCTTTATCATTTAGTCTCCCAGAGAAGTTGATCAATAAAACACCATTCGGTTCAATTTCACTGAGTGTATCGGGTTCAAACCTCTGGTACTATGCGCCCAACTTCCCCAAATATGTACACTTCGATCCGGAAACTTCTGGTTTGGGTGTTAGTAATGGTAAGGGATTGGAATTCATTACAGGTCCATCATCCCGTCGTATTGGTGCAAGTTTGCGTGTAACCTTCTAACTGATTTATTTAAAAAAATTCTGAAACATGAAACACTTCAAAATAATAGCGGCGATAATCCTGATAGGGGCGATTGGATCCTGCGACAAGAAGCTCGATAGCTTGTTGCCCAATCCCAACAATCCCGATCCGGCTACTGCCGACGTTGACCTTTACCTCAACCAGGCGCAATTAGGTTTTACTGGTTTTTATAGATTGATGTCCGACTTTGGAGGTCAGTTAACACGGCAACAAGTTTTTTTCGGTCCTGAATATTCCACCGGAAGTAACGGTTTAGCGCCTAATGACTTTGATATCACATGGACGCTGGCTTATACCAGTATCATAAAAAGTGTGGACGCGCTTCTTCCGGCGGCCGCCGAACAAAAAAAATATGTACAGTCCGGCATTGCCCGGGTTTTAAAGGCCTACGTTCTGGGTACTCTTGTCGATGCATTTGCCAATGTGCCTGCCTCGGAGGCTAATCAAGCAGAAAATTTGAACCCGGCTACTGATCAGGGTGCGGATGTTTATGCCCAGGTGTTTGATCTTCTGGATAGCGCTATTTCAGATTTCGGCAAGCCAGGCGCAGGAGCCGCACCGACCAATGATCTGTTTTATGGTGGGGACGACGCCTTGTGGACAAAGGCGGCCAAATCCCTTAAATTGAAATTCTTATTACAGACCAGGTTAGTAGACAATACGGTAGCAGCGGCGATCGATGCGTTGGAAACAGAAAACGACCTGATCACGGCAATAGATGAAGATCTGGAGTTCAAATATGGAACTAACTTATCATCACCAGACAGCCGGCATCCACATTATGCGTCCAACTATGTTGCTGGCAATACGGCGTCCGACTTTATTGGAGATTATTTAATGTGGGCCGTTGCAGCAGAGAAAACAGGTGGCGGAGTCTCTAATGTTGATCCCAGGAGAAGATTTTATTTCTATCGTCAAAGAACCAATTATGCTGATGTGAATCAGCAATCCTGTCCCTGCTCTTCTGCGGCACTACCTGCACATTATCCTCCGGTTCCGGCTGAAACGCCTTTTTGCCTGGTGGGTTCCGGCTATTGGGGAAGGGATCATGGAGACAATACAGGTATTCCTCCCGATGGCCCCTTGCGCACGACCTGGGGTATTTATCCCGCAGGCGGTCGAATGGATGAAAGCCAGGGTGAATCAGTGGATCTAACAATGAGTAAGAGTGGGAACGGAGCGGGAATCGATCCAATTTGGACATCTTTCTTTACCTCATTCCTTCAAGCTGAAGCTGCTCTTACGCTTGGAATCACCACTGCCGGTACCCCCCGCGAGCTCCTGGAAGCAGGCGTAAGGGGTTCCATAGCCAAGGTGCTCGGTTTTCCAGCAACCGTTGGAGTTACCGTTGACCCAACCTTCATGCCCACACAAACTGTCATTGATACTTATGTAAACACATATGTATTGGCAAAATATGATGCAGCCACCACTGATGATCAGAGATTGGAGATTATCATGAAAGAATATTACCTCTCATTATGGGGCAATGGAATTGAACCTTATAATAATTACAGAAGGACCGGAAAGCCAGGCAACCTCCAACCTACGGTAACAACTGCCGATCCAGGACTGTTCATCAGGTCTTATTTGTATCCGGCAGTGTTTGTTAATAGAAATATTAATGCACCTGCACAAAAAGATGCAAACGCAGCAAACAAGGTATTTTGGGATAATAACCCCGACAATTTTGTTCATTAAAAAAAAAATTACAATGAGAAAAATATTATTTGTAATTACAACACTTGCAGTGGTTGCGCTAGGAATCTCCTGCAAAAAAACAGAGGGGGTTAATCCTTTAGCGGATTCAGATAACCTCGGCAAGGGAGCGTATATCACGCTCAATACTGCAGGGAACCTCAACCTGGACTATGCGAATATTGCTACGACAGAAGTCAGCATTACGGTTGACCAGTATCCCAATGGCAATGATGTAGATCAAATTAAGATCTATGTCACGGAAGGATCCAGTTCAGATCCTACAACCTGGGGATTCATTAAGACTGTTGCTTACACTGGTGTTGGCACTGAACTTAAAGTAAACGGGACAGAAATAGCGACTGCCTTAGGCATTCTCCCGGCTGACCTGTCTCCCGGCAAATTCTATACTCTTTATAACCAGATCATCACAAAGAGTGGAGAGACTTACGACCTGTCTAACACATATAGCCTGGTAGAAAGCAACTCAAATTACAATATGGCTTTCCGCTGGACTGCTTTCGTAGTTTGTCCCTTCGTTGGCCCGGTTGGAGGTAATTACCAGGTTGTGCGAGATGACTGGGCGGATTGGACACCCGGTGATATCGTGACAGTAACCGATGGACCTGGGCCTAATCAACTAGATCTTAGTGCTGTTTGGCCTAACCCAGCTTTTGGTGATATTGTTGATCCTTTAATTGTAGATGTAGAACCTTCATCCGGGGTAGCGACAGTTCACCAGGTTACTTTTGGCGACTATGGAAATTTGGCGGCAGTACATGGCGCGAGTGCCGGAGATGTTGCAGGATATGTATTCTCCTGCACCGGGTATATTACATTGACAATGCAGCTGAGTTATGGCGGAGGTAACCAGGGAAACCTGACACTGATCTTGCAGAAGTTGTAATAAAGAATCAAAACTATTTGCTTACAAGAAGCCGTCCTGAATTTTCGGGATGGCTTCTTCCGTTAAAGCCTGATCTCTTCATCATGCTGATCAAAAAACTTGTATTCGGTGAGATGGTAATTATTGTCTCCTTCTAACCGCGTTTTTTGCCTTAGCTTCTTATTCCATTTGGCCATCTTTGATGACCACCACCAGCCTTTCGTGAGATAAGCAAACATGATCGGGTTGACCACGAGTTTCAGGTTATTGTTTTTATGAGTAACGAGATAGGTCAGGTTCTTTTCGATCTCATCTTCCAACAGCAACGTAGAAGATATCTTCCCAGTTCCGTTGCAACTGGGACAAAGTTCCTGTGTATTGATATTCATTTCCGGCTTCATCCTTTGCCGGGTAATCTGCATTAATCCAAATTTTGAAATCGGAAGCACCGCGTGTTTTGCACGGTCCGGCGACATAAAACCTTCCATTCTTTCCATCAACTTTCTCTTGTTGTCAGGCAATTTCATGTCGATAAAATCCACGACAATAATTCCACCCAGGTCTCTGAGCCGCAGCTGACGCGCGATCTCTTCAGCAGCCTCCAGGTTGGTTTCGAGGGCATTTTGCTCCTGGTTGTTGCCAACACTTTTATATCCACTATTTACGTCGATCACATGCAGGGCTTCCGTATGTTCAATGATCAGGTAAGCTCCGCTATTCATATTCACCGTCTTGCCAAAGGAAGATTTTACCTGCTTGGTAATGCCAAACGAATCAAAAATCGGGGAGCCATTTTGATAAAATGAAACGATCTCCGTCTTCTCCGGGGCAATTCGCTGGATATAATTTTTTGTGTCGGTGAAGATCGTACGGTCATTAACTACGATGCGGTTGAAATCTTCATTCAGCAGGTCCCGAAGTATGCTGGTTGTCTTGGTTTGTTCGCTCAATATTTTGGCGGGAGCCACAGCTCCTTTTAAATTGTGTTGGATCGCCTTCCACATTGCAACCAGGGAAGAAAGATCCTCATGCAGTTCAGCGGTCTTCTTGCCTTCGGCGGCTGTTCTTACGATAACGCCGAAATTTTTTGTCTTGATGGCCTCAACAATTTTTTGCAACCTCTTTCTTTCTTCTGAAGAATGAATTTTTCGGGAGACTGCAACCACATCATTGAATGGAGTAAGTACGACAAAACGGCCGGGCAAAGAAAGTTCACAACTCAACCGGGGGCCTTTGGCAGCGATAGGTTCCTTCAGGATCTGTACCAGTATATGTGGTTTACCTCCCAGGACTTCGTTGATCTTCCCGGTCTTGATAATTTCAGGTTCGATCGAGAACTTGCCGAAATCGAGTCCCATTTCCGACCTGTCCTGCATACACATATTAGTGAATTTGAGCAGGGAACGGGCATAAGGACTCAGGTCTGTATAGTGGAGGAAAGCATCCTTCTCGAAGCCGACATCTACAAATGCCGCATTCAAGCCCGGGATCAATTTTTTTACTTTTCCAAGGTACAGGTCACCCACAGCAAAGCGAGCATCGCTTTTTTCACTGTGAAGTTCTACCAGCTTCTTATCCTCCAGGAGCGCTATTTCTACGCCCTGGGGAGCTGAATTAATAATAAGTTCTTTGTTCATTAAAGCCTACATAAATGAATCACCTTGGTGTTGCTGATGCAAACACTGGTTGCAGGGATCCGTACTGAATGCGGAATGAATTCGGAAGGAAATCCGGAGCGAATTGGAGGCAAACCTATACGGCAAACAACCAGGTAACTGGAACGTTCAAGGTTTAAAGGTTGAAAGATCTAAAAGTCCTGCGTTGGTTAAATATTCTCCCCTGGAAAAGGGAGAAGCCCTGAAGCGGTCCTTTTAGTTTATTCAACTTATTTATTCCTCTTCTTGTGACGGTTCTTTCTCAGCCTTTTCTTTCGCTTGTGCGTGGCAATTTTATGACGCTTCCTTTTTTTACCACAAGGCATACTCAAATAATTTTTTTAAATGGTGTATAAATAATTTCTCTAATCTTTTTATTTAATGAGGAATCGATACAGGTAATTCCCGGCGCAGGAGAGATGTATTACTTTCTTAACTCTTCGATACGCTTTTCGATCTCCGTTCTCACATCCCGCCGCCTCACATAGTTCAGGCTTTTTTGGTACCAACTTATGGCATTGGTCTTGTCGGCAGTGCGTTCATAGATATCGGCCAACATCAGTATGGCCTCCACATTTCCGGGTTCCAGGCGATTGACCGTCTGTAAACGGCTTATCGCTTTATCATATTGCCCCGATATCAATGATCCTTTTGCCAGCATTAACTGCGCATAGGCGTTACTGCTATCTTTTTCAACCACTTCCCTGATCTTCAATATTCCCTCCATAGGAGTTTCGGAAATATTGCCAAACAGGTAACAAGCTCCCAGTCCTATTATGGATGAATCGTTTTGGGGGTTTATTTTAAGTGACCTTTCAAATAAATCCTTGGCCTGCAACGCTTTCCACTTTCTTCTCTCAACTGTTTCGTCGCTTTGAAGGTTGTCCAAAAACAAGCGGGCTGCAAAGTTGAGGGTTTTTTCCGAATTTTCCAATCTGGCGGCTTCCGCCTCATACCAGGCATATGGCTCAAAAATACCGCCTGAATCGCCCCAGAAATGAGCCAGTTGGTGGTAGATCGCCAACTGCTGCGACTTCACATCACCCCTTGAAATTGAATTCTCCAGGGTATTCAGTCGGATTACCTGGTCCGGCGTTATTTTTCTTTTGGCCATGGCCAAAATGGAATCCGTTGTCATGCCTTGTATATGAGATTCGGGGTTCGGGTTGACAGGGGATGAGGATTTTTTCCGCGGAACAGTCCTGCCAAACAGAAATATGATTGCCAATAAGCAAAGTGCAACTGAAAACGTTATCCATTGAGGTTTTTTCACGCGAATAATATTTCTTCTTCAGGTCAGGGTGAACCAGCGAAGTTACCTCAAGACAATCATTATTAGTATGGATTAAGGAGACGAACTTAGAAAAACTATGCATCTTCGCCTGGGCCAGCATCAGGCTTGAGAGTGACGAGCTTTTTTACTTCAGCGACAAATTCTTTCGCTGGCTTAAATGCAGGGATAAAATGTTCTGGAATGTGTACAGCAATATTTTTCTTGATATTACGGCCAATTTTTGCTGCACGTTTTTTGGTGATAAAGCTTCCAAAGCCGCGAATATAAATGTTCTCGCCACCGGCGAGAGTGTCTTTTACTTCCTTAAACATGGTCTCCAGGGTGACTAGAACATCGACCTTTGGTATCCCTGTTTTCTCGGAAATTTGGTTAACGAGGTCAGCTTTTCTCATTGTTGCAGGTTTTAGTTAGATATTATCCTGTTTACATTTGGCAACAATTTAGAATAAAATTCGATGATTGTCAACAGGATAGGCATAATTTTTTTCAGCCCTGTCTGTTTTGGTACAATGGAAATACGGGATATTTAGGAAATCAAACACTTTAATACGACCATAAATCAATGAAAAAGGCAGGGTATATGGAGGCCAAGAACAGGTTTACCTTTCTTCTGATGAAGTGGAACAAAGATGAAAATCGAAGGCAAATGCCATGGAAAGGTGAGAAGGACCCTTACAAGATATGGTTGAGCGAGATCATTCTCCAACAAACCCGGGTCGGGCAGGGCCTGACTTATTACAACAAGTTTCTGGATACTTATCCCGACATTCAGAAGTTGGCAGCCGCTGAGGATGAGAAGGTATTCAAATTGTGGGAAGGACTGGGATATTATGAAAGGTGCAGGAATTTAATGGCGACAGCCCGGTTTATAGCCGGGGAACTTCAAGGGAAATTTCCTGATTCAATAGATGAAATAAGATCATTGAAAGGTGTTGGCCCATACACAGCAGCGGCGATCGCATCATTCGCTTTCAATTTACCGCATGCAGTCGTTGATGGAAATGTTATTCGGTTATTGTCACGGTATTTCGGATACGACAAATTGATAGATTCAATTGAAGGAAAAACTTTTCTTGCACAGTTGGCAAATGAGTTATTAGAAAAGAATCATCCGGGATCATATAACCAGGCGATAATGGATTTTGGAGCAGTCGTTTGTAAACCCGTTAATCCATTGTGTAGTCAATGCATTTTTAAGAAACACTGCATTGCTTTCCAAACAAACAGGGTCAATGAACTTCCTGTCAGGAAAAAGAAAAGCCCCATTCAAAAAAGATATTTCTATTATTTATTGCCCGAATTCAATCAGCGTGTGGTTCTTTGCAAAAGAAAAGAGGATGATATCTGGCGCGATTTGTATGAGTTCCCGATAATCGAAGCAAGGAAGGATATTGGTCAGAAACAAATACTTCAACTTGCCGAAAAGAAAGGAATTTTAATGAAAGGAAATTATGACGTGGTTGATTACTCGCGGCCATTCAGGCAACAGCTTTCCCATCGATTAATTGCCGGCCGGTTCATTCAAATTAGATTTAAAAGCAAGCCACCGGGAAATAGTGATTGGCTCTGGGTGAGGAAAAAAATCATCAGTGAGTACGCTTTTCCCAAATTCATAAATGTTTATCTGCATGAACAGTTCCCGATGATTCAAAAAGCGATCAATAAATGACTTATTTTTTTGACTTTTCCCCTTAAAACAATCTAACTTTAATAAGCATTTAGACAGAGACGATTTGTAAACACGAAAAACTAGATCGTATGAGAGGCGTAAATCGTGTAATGCTTATCGGTAATCTTGGAAAAGATCCTGATGTTCAGTTTCTGGAAGGAAATATTGCAGTAGCGAAATTCCCACTTGCCACTACAGAAACGTTTAAAGACCGGTCAGGTAAATTAGTATCTCAAACAGAATGGCACACCGTCGTATTATGGCGTGGTCTTGCAGAATTAGCCCAAAAATATCTTCATAAAAGCAGCCTGGTTTACATAGAGGGTCGTTTAAGAACCCGCAGTTGGGAGGATAAGGATGGTAACCGAAAATCGGCAACCGAGGTTGTGGGCGACAATTTGATCATGCTTGACAAAAGAACCGAAAGCCCTCCAGTGCCTCCTCCTCACGAAGGAGGATTGGAGAACGTCGGCGGATCGGATATGCCCATGGGAGATCCTTCCGAAAGCCTTCCCTTTTAGAACATACGGATTTATGTTTTAACTTTGTTATCGACAGGCAGGTCTCATGGCCTGCCTGTCTGATGATAAACAAAATCCTTTATTTTGGAAATTCACTTACTCGCCGTCAATCCTCCCCTTTCCACCATCCTCGTCATCATACTGATTGTTCTGCTGATGCTTACGTTCACCATCTCCGGTGCGGAAGTAGCTTTGTTTTCTTTAAACAATAAGGATGTGAACATGCTTAAGACCAAGCAACATTCATCCGCAAAACGCATTGTCAGCTTACTGGAAGAACCTAAAGAAGTGTATGCTTCACTACTGATTGCCGGGACTTTCGTGAATATCTGCATCATCGTACTTTTTAATTACCTGATCACGGAATTCATTTCTTTTGTTGCCGTTGGCTTTCTCGTTGAATTATTTTCCAAGGTGCTGGTCATTGCTTTTGTATTGGTGTTCTTTGGAGAAGTGTTGCCCAAAGTCTGGGCTACGCAGAATAATATACGTTTTGCTTACGGAGTTTCATTCATAGTTGAATCGCTGCATCTCTTACTGCGGCGTATCAGCAAATGGGTCATTTCATTGGCTGACGGTATTGGAAACAGGCTGGGTGCCAACCGCTCCCAGGCGATGAGCATTCGCGAACTCGATGAAGCCATTGACATTAAGACGGATGAAGAAGCCTCGCAGGAGGAAAAAAATATCATGAAAGGTATTGTCAAATTCGGCAATATATCTGTCAAACAGATCATGCGAAGCCGCCTCGACGTAAATGGAGTGGATTATAATTCATCGTTGGGCGATCTCGTTCGCCGTGTAGAAGAGCTCCACTATTCCAGATTGCCTGTATATCGCAATAGTCTGGATGACGTGGCGGGAATCATCAATACAAAGGATTTGATACCCTATCTCAATGAATCGGATGGCTATGACTGGCATGCACTCATGCGCACGCCTTATTTCGTTCCGGAATCAAAGTTGATTGAAGATCTGTTAAAGGACTTCCAGCAGAAAAGGACCCATTTTGCGATCGTAGTGGACGAGTTTGGAGGTACCAGTGGCATCGTCACCATGGAAGACATCCTCGAAGAAGTAATTGGAGATATCAAAGACGAATTTGACGAAGAAGAAAGCGGTAATAAGAAACTCGCGGAAAACGACTATGTCTTTGAAGGAAGGACCATGATCCATGATATGTGCAAGACAATGAGACTATCCATCGATGCCTTTGATTCGGTTAGAGGTGAAAGTGATTCCTTAGCTGGGTTAGTCCTGGAGCTGGCGGGAGAATTTCCGGAGGTCAATGCCGTCATTCCCTTTGAAAATTTTGAATTTACTGTGATGCAGGCAGATAGCAATCGTATTCAATTGGTAAGAGTAACCGTGAAATCCAGATCATGATAAAACGATTTCCTATGAGTTTTAAGCGGACTCAGCCAGGTAACTTGTTCTTATTTTCTTTGGCTCTCTCTTCGTTTATCATTGTTTCCTGCAATAGCAACTATACCGTTGGAAAAAAGCGGGGTTATTTTCGCATTGACCTGCCCGAAAAAAAATACCAGCGATTCGATCAACCAGGCTATCCTTATTCTTTTGAATACCCGGTTTATGCAAATGTGCTCAAAGACAGCACTTTTTTTGAAGACAAACCCGAAAATCCCTGGTGGATCAATATTGATCTGCCGCAGTTCGCCGGCAGGATTTATATCAGTTATAAAGAGATCGGTTCTCGCAATAAGTTTGATTCGCTTGTGAATGATGCCTTCAAGATGGCTTATAAGAAACACTCGGATATATCCACTGGCATAACCGACAGTCTGATGAAGACTCCGAACAATGTGGAGGGACTTTACTTTAACCTGGCGGGAAATACGGCGACAGCCAATCAATTTTTCCTCACCGATTCGACCAAACATTTCCTGAGAGGCGCCTTGTATTTTGATGCCGCTCCTAATGTTGACTCCCTGGGTCTTGTCAATGAATTTCTTAAAAAAGATATGCTTCACCTGATCAATACGCTTCATTGGAAGTAGTTGGGTAACTTTGACCAAATCAAACAACGTGATCGTCATCGACAACATATTAATTAGTGACGAAGTGATCGAGCAGCAATTTGTTTGCGATCTGAATAAATGTAAGGGAGGCTGCTGCGAGGAGGGCGATGCCGGCGCGCCACTGGAAAAGGAGGAGCTCGACCTGCTTCCAGAATTATATGAAAAGATCAAACCCTATCTCACTGAGGCAGCTATTGCCGAGATCGAGAAAAAAGGAAAATATGTTTACAGTAGAGAATTTGGTTGGGTAACTCCAACCCTGGGCAATGATAAGGGTATATGTGTATATGGAAGCCGTGATGAAAAAGGGATCATCAGGTGTGCATTTGAACAGGCATACTATGATGGCGTGATCGAGTGGAAAAAACCAATTAGCTGTCATTTGTTTCCCATCATTGCTAAGAAAGGAAAGCACGGTGACTATGAAAGAGTCAATTTTGAACCGCGTGAAAAACTCTGCAATCCAGCTTGTGGATTGGGAAAAAGATTAAAAGTCCCAACCTATCAATTCCTAAAAGAAGCGTTGACCCGGAAGTATGGCGAAGAATTTTTTACGGCATTGGATAATGTCGCGCAGGTACAGGCGAATCGAAATGAAAAGCACTTAATCTAATTTACTGTGAAGGAAAACGCGTCGGGATTTATTGCCAAAAGCACCGTAAAGGCAGCTGATAAAGACCATCGCCGCAAGATCAATTTTAATATTGGAAAGTACAACGCTGTTGTGCCCAAAGGCAAGGCGCAATTCAGTGATCTCAACCTCGCAAGAGAAAGAGCGAAGAATATCAAGTGGAAAGCAATCGAGACACTCGACAAACAACTGGAAGCGTTTGAAGTCGCTATAACTCAGCGGGGCGCCAGGGTCATATGGGCAGAAGATGCGCAGGAAGCCCTGAATGCTATTCAAAAAATTTGCGAAGAAAAGAAATGCAAGACGCTGGTGAAAAGCAAGAGCATGGTCACCGAAGAAATTCACCTGAATGCTTTTTTGGAAGAAATTGGAATTGAAAGTATCGAAACCGATTTGGGAGAATATATACAACAATTGGATGGAGAGCCTCCTTACCATATTGTCACTCCTGCCATGCACAAAAGCAAGGAGGATGTCGCAAAACTGTTTGCCGAAAAATTGGGTACTGATCCCCGCGCAACACCCGAAGAATTGACGTTGATTGCACGGCAGACTCTTCGGCAGAAATACCTGGATGCGGAGATAGGTGTAACTGGTGCTAATTTTATTATTTCAGACATTGGCGGAATAGCAGTGACGGAAAATGAAGGAAACGCGCGGTTAAGTTCTGCATGGCCTCCAACACATATTGTGGTGGTCGGAATTGAAAAAGTGATTCCGAGCCTTGCTGATCTTGCCTTGTTCTGGCCATTGCTGGCGACTTATGGCACCGGTCAGATTATCACTGTTTACAACACCATTATTACCGGACCCAAAAGGGCCAATGAATCGGATGGTCCTGAAAATATGTACGTGATCCTATTAGATAATGGTCGTACGAATATCCTGGCCAATGAAAAACAAAGGGAAAGTCTTTATTGCATTCGATGTGGCGCCTGCCTGAACGCATGCCCGGTCTATAAGAATATTGGCGGTCATGCTTACGACACTGCATACACCGGACCGATCGGATCGGTGCTCACTCCGCATTTAAAGGATATGGGTGAATGGAAACACCTGAGCTATGCCTCTTCATTGTGTGGGAATTGCACAGAAGTTTGTGCGGTAAAAATAAACCTGCATGAATTATTGCTCGAGAATCGATATGAATCTGTTGAAGAAGGACACAGCAAGATGAAAGAACGGGCAGCATGGAAAATGTGGAAGCACGGTATGTTGCATAGACGATGGATCAACATTCCTGGGGGCAAGACAAAAAGTTGGCTGGTCAATCGTTTCATGAAAGCATGGAAACTCCGAAGAGGTGAATTGAAGTTTCCGGATAAATCGTTTAACCAGCAATGGAAAGAAAAATTTGGCAACCAATAGCTATCATTGAGTGATCATTCTTACTCATACAATAACCTCCCGACTCCGATACATTGCTGATTTTATAGGAAAAGAAATTTTCGGCGAGCCATTTGAGCTGATCACCGACACAGCTGCGTTCGATCGATATGAAGGATCACGCGTCAATTATACCAATCAAAGAAGGAACCCAAAAGATTTTTGGATTCAACCTCATTCCATACTTTTCGAAACAGGTTGCGTGTCTCAAACGTTAAACTGCTTTGAAACAAATGGTCAAAAGGCATTCTTCGAAACCAAAGGAGATTTTCCGTTCGACATCTTCGCCTCTTCATTTTATCTGCTTAGTCGCTATGAAGAATACCTTCCTCACCAAAAGGATATGTATGGCCGCTACGCTCACGAAAATTCTTTGGCCTTCCGCGAAGGGTTTCTTCAATTGCCGTTGGTCAACCTTTGGTTTCTGCATTTCAGGAATGTCATCAAGGATCGCTTTCCTGGAGTGAATATTCCTGTAACATATCCCAGGTTCCTGCCTACCTATGATATCGATGAAGCCTGGTCATATAAACACAAGGATTGGTGGCGTACCGTTGGAGCAATGGGAAAGGCAATACTCGCGGGTCGGTGGTCCTCCATTGCCGAACGACGAAAAGTCTTGCGAGGAAAGAAGGCTGACCCATTTGACAGCTATGAATGGATAGACCGGCTGCATGATCAATACCAACTGAAGCCATATTATTTCTTTTTAGTGGCGGAAAGAACCGGGAAGTATGACAGGAATATTTTGCCCCGGGAAGAAAAGTTTCAGGAGTTGCTTCGGCATCATTCAAAAAGGTATAAGATTGGAGTTCATCCTTCCTGGCAAAGTGGGGATGATGCATCGCTCATTATTCGCGAAAAGCAGAAGATAGAAGAAATAAGCGGTCGGAAAATTATTTCCTCCCGGCAGCATTATATACGGTTTACATTGCCTGATACCTACCGGCTCCTGATCCAATCCGGCTTTAAAGAAGATTTTTCTATGGGATATGGCAGCATCAATGGTTTCAGAGCATCCACTGCTTCGCCATTTTTCTGGTATGATCTGAACAACGAGCAGATCACCGAGCTATTATTATATCCATTCTGCTTTATGGAAGCCAATTCATTCTACGAACAAAAAGTTTCTTCAGAAATGGCGTTGGAAGAAATGCGACACTATTATCAACTGATCAAAATGGTGAATGGAACTTTTATCAGCATCTGGCATAACTCATTCCTGGGAACAGAACCGAAATTCGCGGGATGGCGGGAAGTATATGAACAGTTTATCAGAGAAACCTGTAGTGATCAGATGCCCTCCGTTTCAGGTTGAGTAGGTGAAGGAATAGATCGAAAAGCCTGGTTGACCAGGTAAATGCCAAGGAGCGTGACCGTTCCGCCCACAATAATAAAGACGCTAATCTTTTCATTGAAGATGAGCCAGCCACAAATTATAGCTACCATCGGATTGACATATGCATAGATCGACACCTGTTCTGTCGGCAAATTCTGTAAGGCATATAGGTACGCAATGAAGGCCACCAATGAGCCGAAGATCACCAGGAATGCAATCGATGCCCAGGATTGCCATGGAATTTCTATTAACGCAACCGCGTTGCCGGTAATCTGCGAAAAACTGTATAAGGCAACTCCTGAAATAAGCATTTGCAAACCCAGGCTGAAATAGGGATTAAAATTCAAAGCCTGCTTTTTTGTATAGATCGTTGCGAAGGCCCAGGTCCAGGTTGCGCTTAGTGAAAGAATGATCCCAAATCTAAAATCTGCATTTAAAAAATCCTGCAGGTGTTCATAAAATATAATGCAAACTCCACCAAATCCTAATAGTAATCCAATGCCTGCTTTCAGTGGAATTCTTTCGCGGGAAGAGAACATGGCAATCAATACCAACCAAAGTGGAAAGGTTGCGCCCATGATGGAGCCGAGGCCTGCAGAGATATATTTTACTCCCCAGGTACTTAGTCCATTACTCAATCCAAAATTCAGGAGGCTTAGTACAAGTATGGGGATCCATTCTTTTCCTTTTGGCAACTTTACTCCTCTCGACAGGAAATAGATCACATAGCATAGGCCTGCGATCGTCTGACGGATGCTGACCATTTGGAATGGAGGCAGGCGACGTACGCCTTCTTTTGATGCGAGCCAGGTTGTTCCCCAAAGAAAGCAGACGAGTACCAATGCAAATATGGCTTTTGTCCGGGTCCCTTTTTTACGAATGGTGAATGGATTGAAAGCGGATAATTGTCTCAGTGAATCGCCGGTTTGCGCTATTGCTTTATATATGTCGAAGCGAGCCATGATTTAATAAAGGGAGCCAACCATTCATAAGAACCTAATGCTTGAAATGTCTCATGCCGGTCATTACCAGGGCCAGTCCGTTTGATTGACAATATTTAATTGAATCGTTGTCACGAATCGAACCACCGGGTTGAATAAAAGCCCGGATGCCTGCCTGGTGTCCCATCTTCACACAATCATCAAAAGGAAAAAACGCATCACTGGCCATGACGGCGTCATGGAGTTCGAACTTGAATTGTCTTGCTTTTTCAATAGCCTGCCGTAATGAATCAATGCGGCTGGTTTGTCCGCATCCTTTGCCTACCAACTGCATATTTTTTACTAAGGCGATTGCGTTTGATTTTAAGTGTTTGCAAACAATATTAGCAAACTGAAGATTGGTTTTTTCCTCATCGGTAGTTTCCCGCCCACCCGTTTCCTTCCAATCGATAAAATTTCCCTTATCTGTCGATTGTACCAATACTCCATTTAGCAATGACCGAAACATTTGCTCCGATAACATGGATCTATCCACCTTATTAGTTAAGAGAATTCTATTCTTTTTTGATTTCAAAACACTCAGCGCATCGGCATCAAACCCGGGAGCGATTAACACTTCAAAAAATATCTCACTGATAGCTTCCGCAGTGGATTTATCGATAGTTCCGTTCGAAACCAGTACGCCACCGAATGCACTTTCCGGGTCGCCGGCAATCGCTGCATCCCAGCTTTCTCTTACTGAGGGTCGTGACGCAATGCCGCAAACATTCGTGTGTTTAATAATCGCGAATACAATTTCCTGGGTTTTCGAAGCCGTGGGTGAACGTTGAAATTCAGTGATTAGTTGAATGGCTGCATCCACGTCCACAAGGTTGTTGTAAGAAAGTTCTTTTCCATTCAATTGGTCAAATAATTTGTTCAGGTCGCCATAATATATCCCCCCCTGATGTGGATTTTCGCCATATCGCATGGAATGAGGGCCTGCAGCGGATTCTAAAAAGAAGGAAATATCGGAAGCGTCCTGCCCGTTTGACCGATGAAAATATTTGGCGATAGCCACATCATAATTACCAACAACCTCAAAGGCCCTGGCCGCAAAATCTTTTCTTTGTTCGAGAGTGGTCTCACCCTTTTGGTCGGCAAGTATCTTTTCAAAAGATGTATAGTCTTTCTTGGCGGCAATGACCATCACATCTTTGAAATTCTTGGCGGCACCGCGGATCATGGAGGGCCCACCGACATCAATTTTTTCAATGATGGATTTCTCGTCGGCATTTGAAGCCACCGTTTCTTCAAAGGGATATAAATCGACAATAACCAGGTCTATCTCCGGGATCTGGTACTGCTTCATTTCACCCAGGTGTGTTTCATCGTCCCTTTTGCCAAGGATACCTCCAAACACAGTGGGATGCAGGGTCTTTACCCTTCCACCAAGTATGGATGGATAACCGGTGAGTTCTTCTACGGATGTTACGTTGGTCCCGAGTTGCTGAATATATTGCAGTGTACCGCCGGTCGAATAGATCTTTACATCCAGGTCCTGCAATCGTTTAACAATAGGCCCAAGGCCTTCTTTATAAAATACAGAGATAAGCGCAGATCGAATTTTCCTGTTCATAGACAATTTTCGGTGGGGATAAGGGTTTGCGCCAAAGATAGGTTACAGAAGATTCATCACAAAGGCAGGCGCAATGCCCTAATCTGAGTAGAATTATTTCTCTAGTTTCTTTAAGTCATAATCCATGCCATGCTCATGTATAATTACTTTATCAATAACGCCCTGACCATGTCGTTTGAAGACTTGGTAATCGACAGAATGGGAAACCTGGAATTTGTATCACTATTCGGTTTGGCTTCAAAAATTTTTCCAACCATAAGCATGGTGAAATATTACTTCTCCCTTTTGTGCCACTAAAGCAACACCATTGAATTTGTAGGCTTCCTCAGCGTAGATAGGTGTCTATTTTTTCAGAAAGGCTATCGCTAAACTTGTTTTTTTGTGCAGATAGGTTTGCCGAAAAAAGTATCCATGCCACACATGCGATGATCTTTGACATTTTCGACCTTTTAATGGATAAATATACGGCTAACCAAGATTGAAATTCATCGGAGTAACAGAAAAGCAAAAACTACGAATAGCGCAGCTTTTAAAAAGAATTTTGATTTGGACATTAACCAGTAGCTGATAAAAATGATCAGCAGTATCAACAGAAAAGTTTGCATGAAATTTATTTCCAATCCTTCCAGGAGCGAAAAGGGGAGGGCTTCTATCCTTTCGACGTATGCATTCATCCAACTGATCAGGTTGCTCAGGCATTTTCCGAGAAGCTGGGCCACAAAAGGTGAAAAGGAAACGGCGCAAAGCAATATTTCTCCGATAAGAATAACGCTGGATAGTGGAACCGCGACCAGGTTTGTGAATAAGAAGTAATTAGGGAACTGATGAAATTGATAGATACTTATTGGGGTCGAAAGAATTTGTGCTGCGAGAGTTACGGAAGTAAGTTTCCAGGTAAGAGCGATTATTTTGTTGCGGGGAAAGAACCAGTTATGAATGTATGGTTGAAAAACGACAATGCTTAGTACCGCACAATAGGAAAGTTGAAACCCGATGTCCCAAAGCCAAAACGGATTAAAGCACAATAGTAAAAAAGCAGAGACAGCGAGACTATTATAAATGGAAGATTTTCTCGAAATGTTTTCTCCCAGGATGAGGCAGGTGAACATCAAGGCCGAACGGAGGACCGATGGTTGAGCACCCGCAGCTAAACTGAATATCCATAGGGTAATGACAATACAAAACAGTCTTATCCATTTCGTTTGCTTAAGTCTTCCGATCGGCTGGAAAAGCCTGACCAGCAACCAATAGATCAACGCGATATGCATTCCCGAAATGGCTATGATATGGACGACACCTGTATTTGAATAAGATTGTAACAGGTCCCGGTCCAGGTTGCCTTTATATCCGATCAACAGGGCTTCTGCAAGTCCTTTTTCTTTTTCACCAGGAATATATTTCCTTAGAATGTTCAATATTTTATCTTGTAAGTCATGAACTAATTGATCCAACCATGAACTATTTATGTTCCCGAGGATCACATAGTCCTTTTCATTCAGGTAGACCTGGTGCGTAATTCCCTGGAAAAGGCAGTAACGTTTATAATCAAAGCCTCGGGGATTTTCGAAATTCTTTATTTCGTTCAATCGTTTTCTGAAAATGAGCTGACTGCCATAAGAAATTGGATGACGGGCCGAGATTAATTCTTCTTTACTGAGATAAATATTTAGGTTTCCACAGACAGGAACCCAGTCATTTATTTTTTGGTGATAGGTTAAAGAAGCAATGGCTTTGAAAGAACTTTTCTTTTCTACGAGAGGATCAGAAATAGTGCAGATGAAAACATTCTTATCCACCCGGGAATTTCCGATCCAGTTCGGATGGTGACGAATATCTTTATGCCATAAGAGGAGGGCGCCAATAGATATGAAAGCTATGGTGCAGGTAATTCCACCAATGACTACGAATCGGTATTGATCATAGGTGGTAATAAAAAAATAACTGATCATTCCGATGCTACCAGTAAGGAGGATTGTCCACCATATTCTGATATCTACATCAAATTGCCATTGTAGCAGGATGCCGGCGATGAGGGATGCCAATAGACGGAGAAGCGGAGCTCTTTGCCAAATATAGATGGGCATGAGAGAAGGTAGCGTCCGCGCGTGCGAAATGCAATACCATTTTTAGGGTAAATCCCATTATTAATATTGGAAGCCCATATTATTAAACCAGCTTGGAGAGGTAAGCAATTTGGCCCAGGTGGTAGATATCATGCTGGATAAGTCCATTCAGCAGGAACCGAAAATCAAACTTACGATAGTCTACTTTTTCATTTAAGAATTCATCGTCTTTTGTTTCCAATAGATCGATGATGTTTTGATGGATCGATTTGAATTCAGCAACTCCCGTATTCCAATCATGTGTGGCCTTATCAATCTTTCTCCAATCCATTTCTTCAAACGCTACCATGTCTTTGATCTGTTCTTTCTCAATTCTTTTCAGGACAAAATCCGACCAGGTATTCATATGATAAAGCAATTCGATCAATGAATGAGAGGATTCGTTGGGCTTAATAAAAACTTTGGACTGATCTACCTCATCCAAAAGGACATACACGGAACGCCCAAACCAGGGAGTGCCGTCTAGAATATCGCGCAAGCTGCGTATGGTAATTTCAATTTCCTTTTTCATGCAGGCAATTTAATTTGTTTTTAATCTCCACGATTCCCGTGTTTTTATCCTGCAAATCTCAATTTTTCCCATCCTATTCCGCCAGTGTTTTCCCGGTTTCTCCACAATATTTTCACGGTTTTTTTTCATCATTTTTCACCTTAATATTTGGTTTTCTATACTATACAAATATATATAATTTATAATTAGTTGATTAAGCCGACGTTGAAAAAATGCTGCCTATTGCATCGTCGATAGCTTTAACAGGTCAACCTTCTTCATTAAACCATAAAATCAAAAACCATGTTAGAAATTCAAAAAAAATCAGTAAAAGCTGGAAAACTGGTAAACACCGAACATGTAAATGAAGTCGTCACGAACTACAAACAGCAACGTTGGGTTCACAATTCTAAGCGAATAGGGAAGGAAGATTCACTAAGCGTTTGGTACAGTCTGGAAGAATTAGAAGCTTTCATGGCAAAGGCAAAACTGCATGGAGGTGATGGCATTCGTTTATATTTCGGGGCTTATGATGAAAAGCATGCTCCGCGTCCTGAATATGCCGGAAGGCAGACAGTGGTGTTTGTAGCTACCAAACAAAAAGAAACATTAAATGGCGAAGTGGACAAAGATCTTTATATCAACACAGAAAATGGCTCTACTATCCTTGCTTACAATATCGGTCGCCCTTGCCCACCAATGTGCGGGCATGATGGTGTGCCCCATATAGGAGTTACCATTGTTGACAAAGGAGCGGAAGGGATGATCGTGACATAAAATTTTTGTCCGGATCCAAAACTGAAAAACCCTCTTTGGTCAGAGGGTTTTTTTTATAGTAAATTTAAAATGCAAATTCAAGGACTATGTCATTCTTATTTGAGAATATCTATATATTTTTTATTGCACTTAGTTTCCTGGTAAGTCTGTCGGTGTATATCAATCCAAGACCGGGATACCCATATTTAAAACTTTTTCCACCTTATTTGTTAGCCACCTGCATTGTTGAAACAACAGGAGCTTATTTGGGCAGCATAGGAGTGTCCAACCTCTGGCTATATAATATTTTTTCAATTATAGAATTCTGTTTTTACATCTGGGTCATCGGTGTTACTGTACGTAGTCCACGAGTAAAAAAAATAATTCCGTGGACGATTGCCCTATATACTGTCATAGCAATCGTAGATATGTTTTTCATACAAAAAATCAGAGTATTCCATACGATTACTTACTGCCTCGGCTGTTTAATGCTGATATCATTCTGCATTTATTATTTTCTCGAACTATTCCGTTATCCGAAATCTATCAAATTGGTCAATGAACCCGCGTTTTGGATTTGTACAGGAATTTTATTCTTTTATAGTTGCGGGTTTCCTTTGTACGGATTCATGAACTATTGGCCGAGCGATTCAGTAATAATTGATAATTTTACCTTTATCCTGAATATGATGAATATATTTTTATATTCTTTGTTCATGATCGCTTTTCTATGTCAAAGACCCCGGAAATATACCTCATCACCATCATCGGGATGATCCTTGCTGTGCTGCTGGTTGGGTTTATTGTCACTGTTCTATTTATTTATCAGAGGAGGCAACATCGCCAGGAAGTGGAACTGGAAAAGATGAAAGATGTTTATGAAAGAGAGTTGCTTCAATCACAGTTGGAGATACAGGAAAATACATTCAAGATAATTTCGCAGGAATTGCATGATAATATCGGGCAAATGCTTTCCGTGGTGAAACTATCGCTCTCTGCACTTCCCCTTGACAGGGATCACCCGGCATTTGCCATGGTTCAAAACTCGCAGCAGGTATTGTATAAGGCGATCGCCGATCTTTCTAATCTTACAAAAGGTCTTCATACCGACCGGATCGCCCAGATCGGATTGTCGGAATCCATCCAGTTTGAATTGAATGCGGTCAAAAAAACAGGAGTATTCGGAGTTGAATTTAATCGAACCGGGAAAGAAGTTTTCTTAAATGAACAGAAGGCGATCTTTCTCTTCCGCATTTTCCAGGAATCATTAAATAACATAATGAAACACTCTCAGGCAACGGAAGTGGTTGTTAATCTAAAATATTTAAAAGATCAATTTACCCTGGAGATAAAGGACAATGGAGTTGGATTCCATGTCAAACAAAAACATGAGTCTACCCATGCCTCCAGCGGTGTGGGACTGAAGAGTTTGTTTAACCGGGCAAGGCTTATTGGAGCAAGCCTTTCTATCAACAGTGAACCGGGCGCGGGTACAATGACCTTGATTGAACTTCCATTACAAGAAGAACGGTAGTCATGCTAAAGACAAATAAAAAAACCCTGGTAGCTATCGCCGACGATCATAGTTTACTCAGGAATGCATTGGCGAAACTGATTAATACGTTTGAAGGCTACTCCATTATATTCGAAGCTGACAATGGAAAGGACCTGCGGAATAAGATTGTACAGCAAACCATTCCGGATATTGCCTTGCTGGATGTAAACATGCCGGAGATGGATGGATTTGAGACCACTCAGTGGCTTCATGCCAACTATCCGCAAATAAAAGTCCTGGCCTTATCGATGCTAAGTGATGAGCGAACTATCATCCGGATGTTCCGCCTCGGAGCCAAAGGATATTTGTTGAAAAATACCAATGCCACCGAATTGAGGGAGGCGCTGGATTCATTGATGGATAAAAACGTTTACCTGTCGGAATATGTTTCTAATAAACTGGTGAGCGGTTTGAATCATGATGCGGATGCCAATGAAAAGGCAGTGGTATTAAATGAAAAGGAAAGAGAATTTCTGCGTTGGACCTGTTCGGAGCTATCTTATAAAGACATTGCGGCAAAAATGTTTCTCAGCCCCCGCACCATAGATGACTATCGGCAATCGCTGTTTACTAAATTGAAGGTTCATAGCCGCGTTGGGTTGGTCATATATGCTATTAAGAATATGATCGTAGAGATTTGAGCGAACTATTTGCTCAAGTACATGCTTCTGTCCTTATATAATTGGCGGAAGTATGGATCGCGGAGATCTTTAATGAAGCGAATAGCCTCGCCGGTGCTTTTCATCTCTGGCCCGAGTTCCCTGCTCACGCCGGGAAATTTCTCAAAACTGAATACTGGTTCTTTGATCGCGAAGCCCTGCAGCTTTTTTTCGAAGGTAAAATCCTTCAATTTGTTTGCCCCCACCATCACGCGGGTAGCAATATTTAAATAGGGGATCTGGTATGCCTTGGCAATAAATGGTGTGGTGCGAGATGCGCGCGGATTGGCCTCAATCACATACACTTTGCCGTCTTTGATTGCGAATTGAATATTAATAAGCCCTTGAATCTTTAATTCCCTTGCGATCTTCTCAGCATATTCTTCCATGGTATGTACGACCAATGGCGTGAGATTAAATGCAGGCAATACGGCATTGCTATCTCCACTATGTATACCTGCCGGCTCAATGTGTTCCATCACGCCCATGACATGAAAATCATCTCCATCAAATATGGCATCGATCTCGGCTTCCTGGCAACGATCCAGGAAATGATCCACAAGAATGCGATTTCCAGGAATATGCTTTAACAAACTGACCACCGCTTTTTCCACTTCTTCGTCGTTGATGACGATACGCATTCTTTGTCCCCCCAATACATAAGAAGGTCTTACCAGCACCGGGTAACCCACTTTGTTGGCCACCGCAATGGCCTCGTCTACATTGTGAGCTGTGCCATAAGCAGGATAAGGAATGTCTAAATCTTTCAGCCTGTCGCTAAACCTGCCGCGATCCTCCGCAATGTCCATGCTGTCATAAGAAGTGCCTATGATCTTTACTCCTTTTTCATGCAGTCGTTCAGCCAGTTTAAGTGCGGTCTGTCCGCCCAATTGTACAATGACTCCTTCGGGTTTTTCGTGTTCAACAATTTCCCAAAGGTGTTCCCAATACACGGGCTCGAAATAAAGTTTATCTGCCACATCAAAATCAGTGGAGACTGTTTCGGGATTACAGTTTACCATGATCGCCTCATAACCACATTCTTTGATAGCCAGCAAACCGTGGACACAACAATAATCAAATTCGATTCCCTGCCCGATCCTGTTGGGACCAGAGCCCAGCACAATGATCTTTTTATTTCCCGATACCCTGGATTCATTAGAAAGATGAGCGGATGAAGGTGCAGAAGCATGGTTTTCAAAGGTGGAATAGAAATAGGGAGTCTTCGCTTCAAATTCGGCGGAACAGGTATCCACCATTTTATATACACGCGTGATGCCCGCAGCCTTTCGTTTATTATAAACATCTTCTTCGTTGAGGTGATGTGTGATACGACTGATCTGCTCATCACTGAACCCATTTACCTTTGCTTCGCGTAAAAGTTCAAGAGGTAGTGTATCCAATTCATATTTGGCAATCTCATTTTCCAGCGTACATATCTTCTGTATCTCGTAGATGAACCAGCGATCGATACCCGTAGCCTTCGCAATCGTATTCACACTGACGCCCATCATCAGCGCATCTTTGATCCGGAATATTCGATCCCATTTGGGAGTCTTAATATGTTCCAGCACTTCTTCAGCATGCATGAGACTCTTGCCATAATAACCCAGACCGACGGCATTATTCTCCAAACTCTGACAGGCCTTTTGAATGGCTTCCGTAAAACTTCTTCCGATGGCCATTACTTCTCCCACACTTTTCATCTGCAAGCCCAATGTATCATTGGCACCCTTGAACTTATCAAAATTCCATCGCGGTACTTTGACAATGACATAATCCAGGGCCGGTTCAAAATATGCCGAAGTAGTTTTAGTGATTTGATTTTGCAATTCATCGAGCGTATAACCAATGGCCAGCTTGGCAGCAATTTTTGCAATGGGATAACCGGTTGCTTTGGATGCAAGGGCTGATGAACGACTAACCCTCGGATTGATTTCGATGGCAATGATCTCTTCGGTTTGGGGGTTCAATGCAAACTGAACATTGCAGCCGCCGGCAAAATCTCCCAGGTCTCTCATCATCTTTATTGCCGTGTTCCTCATCAATTGCATAGCTGAATCGCTCAATGTCATCGCCGGGGCAACAGTGATAGAATCGCCGGTATGGATACCCATCGGATCAAAATTCTCCACGGTGCAGATGATGCACACATTATTGGCCTTATCCCTCAATAGTTCCAATTCAAATTCCTTCCAACCCAAAACCGCTTTTTCTACCAGTACTTCATGAATAGGAGATGCCTGGAGACCCCGATTCAACGCTTCGTCCAGGTCGCCTTTATCGAAGACAATTCCGCCACCCGTTCCTCCCAGCGTAAAGGAGGGGCGGATCACCAGTGGGAAGCCTATTTGTTGTGCGAATTCCTTTCCTTCAAGAAATGAGTTAGCGGTCTTGGCCTGGGCCACCGGTATTCCAATCTGGATCATCCATTGCCGGAATTTCTCCCTGTCCTCCGCTTTGTCGATTCCTTTTATATCGACACCGATCAGGCGCACGCCAAATTTTTCCCAGACGCCGAGATCCTCCGCTTCCTTGCAAAGGTTGAGCGCTGTTTGCCCTCCCATAGTAGGAAGTACGGCGTCAATTTGGTTTTCCTCCAGTATCTGCTCAATACTTTCGACTGTCAGCGGCAGCAGATAGACTTTATCTGCCATCATCGGGTCGGTCATGATCGTTGCTGGATTGCTATTGATCAGGTAAACTTTAATTCCTTCTTCGCGGATGCTTCGTGCAGCCTGTGTTCCGGAATAATCGAATTCACAAGCCTGTCCAATGATAATAGGTCCCGAACCAATGATGAGAACAGAGTGAATAGAGAGATCTTTTGGCATTTTTCTTTAAGAAGATTGATCTGGATAGTTGCCAGGGCTTGACGATCCGATGGGCTATCGGGACGCAAAACTAAGGGATTGAAGGAGCAGTAAAGAGTTTTTTTTCAAGTCAGCCTTAGAAATTCTTAAGAGGTTGAGGCTTATCAATTTTCCGGTAGTCCAGTGAATAAATATCGTCATAGATATTCTTATTCTGATCGCTTAGATCTGTCAGCGCCTTTTTCAGCTCTTGTGCAGTCCGAAAACTGTTTCGGCGACTGGAGAAATTTTCAGAAATGGTCTTTAATCGCAGGGTATCGTGATTTCTTTCAAATCGGGCGATATAATAAATCCGTTCCGTCTTTACCCCCGGCGATTTATGGTTGCGCGTATCAATAATGACAATCGATGATTCAATGTTCATAAACCGTTGTTCGCCGATATAGGATGTAAATCCGGTAAAATAAGCTGTGTCGGGTAGAATAATATCTCCTTTGGCTGCCTTGCCGTACCGCACAATAGAGTAGGTTGAATCTGATTGTTTTTTTATGTCAAGCGCTTCAATTCCAAAAAAATCGCTTCCGTCTTTAATGATGCCGTACCAATAGCCCAGCAGACTTGTATCGACGGGTTCAACGGGAGATGATTCCAATGGCACCGGCGATTCATAGGGACAGGCGGAGAGGATGAAAGAAATAGGAAGTAGCCAAAATAATTTGCGCATTCTAAAATTTAAAAAAAGATACGATTTTACCCACCTCAAAACGAAATTCTATTTTGATTTGATTTGATTCCCTTCATAAAAATATTGTTTATTCATTTAATCTACAGAGGTGGCTATGACGTAAGTAAGCGTTGCTTATTTTTGCAGATGCAGCCTAAGGCTTTAATCCTGCTTTATTTTATTATTTCGATACAGTTACTGTCTGCGCAAACACCTTCCTATCCTAAATTTTATTTTCGCAATCCTTTGCGCATACCCATGCAATTGGTAGCCAATTTTGGCGAGTTGCGGCCCAATCACTGGCATATGGGGTTGGACATACGGACCAATCAAAAAGAAAACCAGTCTGTTTATTCCGCTGCCGCCGGATATATTACTCACGTTGGTATTCGGCCACAGAGTTTTGGGCGATACATTATTATTAACCATCCCAACGGCCTTTCGACATTATATGCGCATTTGAATAATTTCTTCTATGAATTGGAACAATATGTAAAAGAGCAACAGTATAATGAAGAATCCTGGGCGGTTGAATTGGATCTACCGAAAAATCGCTTTCTGGTCGCTGCGGGCCAGTTTATCGCTTACAGTGGGAACACAGGCGGTTCGCAGGGGCCTCATCTGCATTTCGAAATAAGGGACACCAAATCGGGAAAATGTCTGAACCCTCTTCTGTTCAATTTTCCCATAAAGGACAACGTGCCTCCAACCATTGTAAGATTGGCCAGCTACGACCGCGACTATAGTGTATTTGAGCAAACGCCTGAGGTTTATTTGGTAAAAACGACGGATAGTGGATACGTTCTTGCTAATAATCCGGTGATCCGTACCGGCGCAAAGAAATTGAGTTTTGCGATACAGGCCTTTGACCGGATGACAGGATCCGCTAATCCCAACGGGATATACGCAGCCAATATATCCTATGATGGCACTCCTGTGGGCGGGTTTGTTCTTGATAGCATCGATTACGACGCTACTCAGTATTTAAATGCTCATATTGATTATCCCTATCGCTTCAATGGAGGCGTTTATTTACAGCACCTAACCCATTTGCCGGGAGACCAGGGACTGATTTATTGGATAAATGACAGAGACGGATTGATTCATTTATCTGACACGAATGTCCACCGGATCCGAATCGATGTAAGGGATGCAAATTCAAATACGTCGCAACTCAATTTTAGTCTTCAATATGTGGACAGCCTGGCTACTCTTTCCAGGACTGATTCCAACGTGGTAGAAAATGTTCACCGGCATTTTCTTCCCAGGCAAAAGAACGAGTTAATAAAACCAGACTTTGAAATATATCTTCCCGTCGATTGCCTTTATGATAGCATACAGCCACTTTATTTCCGCAATAATTCATCGCTACCCTATGCGGTGAGCGCCTTGCACCGGCTGAATGATGCATCGATACCCATTCATGATGACATTGTTGTTCGGCTAATGCCTGATCGGCCAATTATGGATAGCTGGAAAGATAAATTGTTGATCCAAAGAAATTACCGGAATAGCAACAGTATCCGGAGAGCTCGATGGGAAAGCGACAGCACTGGCAAAGGCGTATGGCTGACTGCAAAGTTTGGTGACCTTGGTAGTTTTCAGGCATTTGTCGATACGATACCACCATATATAAATGAACCAGGCACCGGAGATACCATTGATCTCAGCAAGCAGACAAAAATTGTTCTTGAGCCTCGGGACAATTTTAATGAAATCCGGAATTTTCGCGCTGAATTAGATAGCCAGTGGATCTGTTTTACCAACGATAAGGGCCGTAATTGGACCTATGAATTTGACGATCGTTGGAGGTTTGGTGTCCATAGGTTGAAAGTATCAGTGGAAGATCTGGTCGGAAATGTAGAGACCAGGGAATGGTGGTTCAAGCGCTATCCTTATACGCCGCCGAAGAAGATTGTGAAAAAGAAACAGAAGCAGGGAAAAAAGAAGTGATGAAAATGGATCGACCGTATTAAAATATAAACCATGGCAACAAAAAAATCTCCTCCTCCCAGAGTTCTAAGTCTTCATGAAGGTGATAAGGCTCCGGCATTCACGGGAATAGATCAGAATGGAAAAAAAGTTTCATTGTCCGATTATATCGGCAAGAAAGTAGCTTTGTATTTCTATCCGGAAGATGACACGCCCACCTGCACCATACAGGCTTGCAATCTTCGGGATAATTATGGGCTCTTAAAGAAAAATGGTTTCGTCGTTATCGGGGTGAGTCCGGATGATAGCAACAAGCATAAAAAATTTGAAACCAAATTTGATCTGCCCTTCACATTGATCGCTGATTCCAAGCATACGATATTGGAAAAATATGGTGTATGGGGTCAAAAATTGATGTTTGGTCGTTTATATATGGGTGTTTGGCGCATTACTTTTGTTATCGATAAGAAAGGAACTATCCGCAAGATTTTCCAACGTCCTAAGAACAAAGCCCATGCGCAGGAAATCATCGAGGCGCTGCCAGGATAGATCGAGCTAATATTTTAATTTTTAGCTTGTTAAGGCAACTAATTTTTTTAAATAACCGATTTATTTGTTCAATTAAAACCCCGCCTATCATGAGGAATCTAATTGGTGTAGCTGCTGTTCTTTTGACTCTTCACGCCAGCGCGCAGGATAGTACAATGAACAGCCTGACAACGGATATGGATAAGCCCGCTTCCGAAAAGAAAAAAGTGGTAAGAATTTTTGAATCGGAAAGATTGATCAATGCGAATACAACCGAAGTGGTTGGGAGAGGAAAGATGGACTTCAAGGTGACGCACAATTTCGAAGACATTGCCGGGGATAACGGCGGCATTCGAAATTTCTTCGGCCTCGATAATAGCACGGATATCCGGATCGGATTTCATGTTGGCTTGACTGATCGTCTCACCTTTTCTGCGGCAAGAGCAAAAGGAGGTGGTCCCACTAAAACTTATTTATCCCAGCTATACGAGGTGGGTCTGAAGTATCAATTGATGCGACAACTTGAAAATGATCCGAGCCATCCCATTTCCGTAACCTTGTTTGCAAGCAATGTAATTTCCACTCGCGGCTCAGGCTTTGATCCGCCCAGGGATCTAGCCGGCAACACAACCGATACGGCTCTAAATTATCCTTACGCTTTCCAGGATTTTGGCGATCGTATGGGACAGGTAGTACAGGCCATCATTGCAAAAAAAATAAATAAAGTAAGTCTCTTACTGAATTTTACGGTTGTGCATCAGGGTTATGTTCCCTTGCACGATCAACAGACCATTGCAGCCGTAGGCGGCGCCATTCGTCTGCCTCTTGGCAAAAGCGTCAACCTGATCGTGGATTATTTCCATCCTTTCCGTTCAAAGGCCAGCAGGGATTATTTCAAGTCAACTGACTTTACCTTTAACCCCCCCAATGATATTGATAAGAATAACGTTGCCCTCAAATTCTATGATCCATTGGGAATTGGATTTGAGATCATCACGGCGGGTCACGTGTTCCACCTGAATTTTACCAATTCAATCGAAATCCTCGAGAGCCGCTTTATTCCATATACATCGCGCTCATGGGGAAAAGGCGAATTCCGCTGGGGCTTTAATCTTTCGAGGATATTTGCGCTTTGGAGAACTAACTAGATGCCTGATTCGGGTTTATTATTGATTATTGATTATTGTTTGCGACGACCAAATAATCAAAGAATCAGTAATCAATTAAAGTAATAATTAGCTAACCCACTCAATTTGCCCAAATTCAAAAGCCTCTTCGATCGCATGATGTGTGATCAGCTGTCCTGATTCAGAGACTCCCTTCACGACGGCTTCAAAGACGCGACTGCCTTTTTTCAACTTTACTTTTTCATTTTTTTTATAAAGGTGTTGCAGGTATTGGGAATAGAGAGAGTCAAATCCTTCGCTTTTAAGTCGCTCGAAATAATCGTCGAAAATGGCGCATAGTTCCCTCGCCAATTCAAGGGGATTAAAGGAGTTTCCCGTTATCTGTTGTAATGAAATTGCCCTGGATAGATGGGAAGGAAAAACCCGCTGGTTAATGTTGAGGCCAATGCCCACAATAGCCCATGGCCAGTCATTCAATTTCTCCTGATTTAAGGCGGGCGATGAGCCTCTGACCACTGATTCGATGAGGATACCCCCTGCCTTTCTGTCCTGCCAGTAAATATCATTGGGCCATTTGATCTTCGCCTGGTCGCCCGCATAGCCAACGATAAGTTGATGCGCGGAAAGGGCCACCGCAACGATGAGCTTGAATTGGTCGGAAAGCTTTAATGGGGTTGGATCTATTACAATGCTCAGCAGGATATTCGAACCTTTTTCAGATTCCCAAACCTTCGCCAGGCGGCCTTTGCCTGCAACCTGTTCATATGCGAAATAGGCTGTCCCGTGTTGTGTCAAACCTTCATTCAACAGCTTCCGGGCATAGTTGTTGGTGCTGTCAACTGATTGCAGTTCAATAATCGGCACTCCGATCGTATGGCGGGCTTGTCCGCTAAGGCTCCTTTCGGGTGGTTGTGGCAATTAATTGCTATTTTTGACAAAGTAAATTAGTTTCCGGTAAACTGGTTACCGGTTATTGTTTGCCTGATCTTAATGGCTGGTTCCCGATTAGATTCAGTTGTTACAACCATCAGCATCTGGCGACCTGTAACTTGTAACTCTACCCTTTATACACAAAAAAGATTATAAATATTTGGAACAACTGGCATTACTGACCAATCGAAAAAAGAAAAGTGCAGTCCGGTTAACGAGGAACTCAAAGATCATCAAGACCATTATTGCTGCTATCCAGGATAAAAAAGGAGAGAAGATCATTTCTTTGGATCTTCGGAAGATTAGCGAAGCGGTTGCTGATTTCTTCATAGTCTGCGAAGCCGGTAACCAGCCCCAGATCAAAGCCATTGCCGACAACGTGCTTGAACAGGTTAGGCTTAAGTGTGATGAGAAACCATATCATCATGAGGGTTACTCAAAATTACAATGGGTGCTGATCGATTACGTAAATGTAGTGGTTCATGTCATGCACCCGGAAAGCCGGAAATTTTACAAATTGGAGGAGATGTGGAGTGATGCCGTGACAGGAGAGCATGATGTTTAACTTAAATTTTGGCGGATGAACCCCGGATTTTGCATCTATAAATTGTTAATTAGTCTGAACACCGAGAAAATAAATTATGCCACAGGAACCCAGTAAAAGAGACGATCATAAAATTCCCCGGTTTGGCAATCGGCCGCCGGGTGAAGACCCTCAGTCTTCAAAAAAAGGTCCTCGCTTCAGTATATATTGGATATACGCCATCATTTTCGCCGTATTGATAGGTTTTCAATTATTTGGTCCCTTCTCTCCCAACATGACCAAGATAAAATCCCTTGATTTCAGAAATATGCTGGTGAATTCAGAGGTAGATAAATACACGATCATCGATAATCGCAAGACCGTAAAAATATTTTTGACTAAGGAAGCCCAAAGGAAATATGAGGATAAGCTAAAAAGTGGTTTTTCGGGAAAGAAGAATGAAGAAGGACCGCATATGTATTTCAAGATTACCAGCGGAGATGCTTTCCAAAAGGAAATGAGTGAATTTTATAAAGCTAACCCGACTGTGAAAGAAGTCCCTTCGGAAGTAGACAATGAAAAGGACTGGTTCGGAGGTGCGCTACAATTCCTCTTACCCATCCTGCTCTTCGTCGGTCTCTGGATCCTGCTCATGCGTAAAATGGGTGGCGGTGCCGGAGGTGGTGGCGGCCCTGGCGGAATCTTCAATATAGGTAAATCCAAGGCCACGCTTTTCGACAAGGGCACGAAAGTCAATATCACTTTCGCGGATGTAGCTGGTCTGGATGAAGCAAAGGTGGAAGTGATGGAAATCGTCGACTTCTTAAAAAACCCTAAGAAATATACTAACCTTGGAGGCAAGATCCCCAAAGGTGCACTGCTGGTTGGTCCTCCCGGAACAGGTAAGACGCTTCTGGCTAAAGCCGTTGCCGGTGAGGCACAGGTTCCTTTCTTTAGCCTGAGCGGCTCTGATTTTGTTGAAATGTTTGTGGGTGTCGGTGCCAGTCGTGTTCGTGATTTATTCAAGCAGGCCAGGGAAAAGGCGCCATGTATCATATTTATAGATGAAATAGATGCGATCGGGCGTGCGAGAGGCAAGAACGTGATGATGAGCAACGATGAGAGAGAGAGCACGCTGAATCAATTGTTGGTTGAAATGGATGGTTTCGGAACGGATGTCGGCATCATTGTACTCGCCGCCACCAACCGGCCGGATGTATTGGATACAGCATTATTAAGACCGGGTCGCTTCGATCGACAAATTTCCATTGACAAACCGGACCTGGTTGGTCGTGAGGCAATTTTTAAAGTTCATTTAAAACCTATCAAGATATCCAAGACATTGGATATTCATAAACTGGCTGAACAAACTCCCGGTTTCGCCGGGGCCGATATTGCCAATGTATGCAATGAAGCCGCTCTGATTGCCGCCAGGAAAGGAAAAGAAGCGGTGGACATGGAAGATTTCCAGGATGCTGTTGATCGGGTGATCGGAGGTCTGGAAAAAAAGAACAAGATCATTTCTCCCGATGAAAAGAGGATCATTGCTTATCATGAAGCCGGCCACGCGATTTGCGGTTGGTACCTGGAACACGCATATCCATTATTAAAAGTAACTATCGTTCCCAGGGGAACTGCTGCATTGGGTTATGCCCAGTATACTCCTAAGGAACAATATTTATACAATACTGATCAGCTAAACGATCAGATCTGTATGACCCTTGGCGGCAGAGCAAGCGAAGAATTATTTTTCGATAAGATATCTACCGGTGCCCAAAACGACTTGCAGCAGATCACCCGGATTGCGTATGCAATGGTGACTGTCTACGGCATGAACGACAAAGTAGGTAATATCAGTTTCTATGACCCACAGCAGGAGACGGCATTTACAAAACCTTATTCGGAAGAAACATCTAAGATAATTGACCAGGAAGTAAGAAAGCTGATCGACGTTGCCTATGAAAGGACAAAGAAACTGTTATCGGAAAAAAGAGAACAGGTGGAAAAGTTGGCTGAAGCTTTATTGCACCGTGAAGTATTGTTCCAAAGTGATGTTGAATCCCTGATTGGAAAGCGACCATACGAAGAAAAGAAGACACTGGATGTGCAGGAAGATTCTAAGCCGAGTGAAAATGGTGAATTGTCGGCGGGAGTGCCGCCATTTGACAGCGATGTGATCAATAAGGCTTTGCCATAAACCAAGATGAACCACTCTCCCTCCAAAGAAAATATTCTCAAAAAGATTCGTAAGGCGTTGACTCATTCAACGCCTTTACCTTTTCCGGAGAGTGAAGGAAATAATTCCATTTTCCAACCCATCAGCCAGGACCCCGAACTTGAGTTTGCAGAACAATTCACCAAACTACAGGGAAGATTTATTTATTGCATCAATCGCCAGGAAATGGCTTTTCAATTGAGCAGCCTTGTTCAAAAGCAACGATGGGAAAAGGTTTATTGCCTTGAAGCAAACCTAAGCAGCTTGTTGAATCCGCAAGTCTCCGGAAGATTGGTTAAAGACGATCTGGCCAATTGCGATGTTTCTATTACGGGCTGCGAGTGCCTCGTGGCAAGAACAGGATCCATTGTGATGAGCACCGCTCAAGCAGGTGGAAGGACAGCCAGCGTATATGCGCCGGTACATATTTGCATCGCATTCACCAACCAGGTCGTAATCGATCTGAAAGACGCATTGCAACTCGTAAAAGATAAATACGGAAATAATTTTCCTTCCCTCATCACATTTGCGACAGGTCCAAGTCGTACCGCCGACATCGAAAAGACGTTGGTTGTCGGAGTTCACGGACCAAAGGAGGTTTATGTGTTTTTGGTAGAAGCATAATTCTTTGCGCTTTAGTAATTTTATATCATGACCCATTCTGGCAGACTTCATCTCTTTGTATATGGTTCTTTGCGTAGTGAATTTAAGAACCCCATGTACGAATACATCGAACGCTTTTTCACCTTTGCCGGAAAGGCTAAAGTGAAAGGAAAATTATTCGACCTGGGCGATTATTCCGCCGGCATCTCTTGCAATGATGATTGTTTTATCACGGGGGAGTTGTATCATGCAAAGGACGAGAATGAATTTTCCTGGGCGATGGGGCAACTCGACGACTATGAAGGCATCAAAGTGGAGAGCGGAGAAGTGCCACTATTCCGACGCGAAATGACTGAGGTTTATTTAAATGATCAGATCGATCATGCATGGATATATTGGTACAACGGCGATGTAGGCACCAGTCCTATGATTGACTCCGGGGATTTGTTTCTGTACCTTCAGCAAAAGAAATAAACCAGCGAGTGCAAATTTCCTCCGACAAAAAAATTTATTTCCTTTCCGATTTTCATCTCGGCGCTCCCGATTATCAAAGCAGTATCGAAAGAGAAAAAATAATTGTCAACTTTTTGGAAGAAATAAGAAGGGATGCTGCCGAAATCTTCCTGGTAGGAGATATGTTTGATTTTTGGTATGAATACAGAAGGGTAGTGCCCAAAGGTTACACGCGTTTGTTGGGTAAGCTGGCTGAACTCTCGGACGCAGGTATTCTCCTTCACTTTTTTGTAGGCAACCACGATATGTGGGTGAAAAGTTATTTTCAGAAAGAGTTGAATATGCTGGTCTACTTTGAACCCAAAGAATTTGAAAGGAATGGTAAGACTTTCCTGGTTGGTCATGGCGACGGACTCGGTCCCGGCGATAAAGGGTATAAGCGGTTGAAAAAACTATTTCGCAATCCCGTCAGCAAATGGCTATTCGGCATATTACCCCCTGCAGCCGGAATGGGCCTGGCTAATTATTTGAGCCGCCGCAGCCGGACACAGACAGGTCAGGCTGAGAAATTTTTCCTGGGTGAAGAAAAGGAATGGCTCATTATCTACTGCAAGGGTGCGTTGGCGAAAAAAAAGCTTGATTTTTTTGTGTTTGGGCATAGACACCTGCCAATCGATTATCGTCTCTCAGAGGATAGCCGGTATATCAATTTGGGAGATTGGATACACTACTATACCTATGCTGTATTTGATGGTCACGGGTTGGAATTAAGATCGTATCGAGGAAAAGAAGATAAAATCATTGTTTATCCATGAAAAAATGGTTCTGCATATTCCCTGCAATTTTCTCCATTCTTTCCGCAAGCACGCAGGATAGCCTGTTCCGGTTTAACAGAACCATCAGTGATGAGATCCTTGAGTTTACGGTCGACAACCTTGACAATATGTACCTGCTCAATGCCAGGAATCAATTAAAAAAACTCGATGCGAACGGGGATTCGGTAGCTATTTTCAATGATGTAAAAAAATACGGACAGGCCAGCCTGATCGATGTGTCCAATCCCTTAAAGATCTTGCTGTATTATAGGGATTTCGGTACGATCGTAGTGCTGGACCGATTACTCAACGTACGCAATGCTATCGATCTTCGTAAACAGAATATTTTCCAGGTCAGGGCCATCGGGCAATCTTATGACAATAAAATTTGGGTGTATGATGAAGTGGAGAATAAACTAAAAAAAATAGATGAAGATGGGAAATTGCTACAGGAAACTTCTGATTTTCGGTTATTGATCGGCCAGGCAATTACTCCCATAAAGATATTTGATGAAGACAAATACGTTTATCTCTATGACTCCTTGCAAGGTGTTTACGTTTTTGACTACTATGGGGCCTTGAAAAATAATATCATGATCTCCAAATGGCAAAACTTCAAAGTATCGGGTAAATATATTTTTGGTTCCCGGGCAGACACGTTATATCGATATGAGATCAGCACCTTCCGCCTGGATGAATGGAAGATGCCGGCACAAATCCTCCATAGCCGTTCTTTCAATTTTAGTTCCACCCGTCTATACGCGCTGAAAAAGGACGGCATTGAAATTTACTCCCTTCGCTGATTCCGTCTTAAGATGATTCGATATTTTTAGGCATTAAAACAGGCTTCTTCCAATGAATGATTTCCTGGACCAGATCTGGTTGGACAATCCGGTGAGAAACTATCTGATCGCCATCGGGATCATCCTCTTTTTTTTATTATTGAAACGGTTTATTTCACATTTCTTCGCGGGCTTGTTGTTTAGAGTGGTGAGCAGGATATGGAAAGACGTAGATAAAAAATCGTTTACCGACCTGGTTGTTCAACCACTGGGTTTGTTCCTGGTCATTCTGGTCTCTATTATTGCCCTGCATCAATTGATATTTCCCAACATACTCAACGTCGAAATCTATGAATTTACCTCCAAAGAAGTATTTCATAGCATCGGGACTATGATAATGCTGATTGCCCTTACCTGGTTGCTGTTGAGGATCATTGATTTTATCGCGATCATTTTAGGACGCAGGGCGGATCGCACGCCTGATCATTCAGACAACCAATTGATTGTTTTCTTCAAGGACTTTTTCAAGGTCATCCTGGTGATCATTGGCATCATGATGATCCTGAACTTTGCTTTCAAGCTTAATGTAGGTAGTCTACTTACCGGGTTAAGCATTGTCGGAGCGGCCATTGCCCTCGCATTGAGAGAAAGTCTTGAAAATTTGATCGCTTCCTTCATCATTTTTTTTGATAAACCATTTACCACGGGCGACCTGGTGAAAGTGCAGGGAATTACCGGATCGGTGGAAAAGATCGGCCTGAGGAGTACGCGCATCAGGACGGATCAAAAAACTTTCGTCTCCGTTCCTAATAAGCAAATGGTAGATAGTGTTCTGGACAATCTGTCGTTGAGAACACAGCGGCGGGCCGACCTTCGACTTGAACTTGGATTGCAAACCGAATCGGCTAAATTGGATTCGCTCGTTAATGGGATCCGGAATATTTTGAAACGAAAAGAAATTGAAAACTCTCTGGCTTTCCTAAGTGAGATTACAGGGCAGGCTGTTATCGTTCAGGCGGAATACTATACTGCTCCTATCACCCTGCTTGAATTTAATACCATTAAGCAGGAGGTAAGCTTGCAAACTCTAAAGTTGATCGAAGACTTGCAAATTGAAATTGCCGGCGCCAATACCGATGTGCGAATTATACAATGATATATATATGGTATAAGCGAACAGGAAGATGGATCATAAGTTCGCCTTCAGCTCCAAAAGAAATCCCCTGATCTTCTCCAGCGACTGGATCATCGAAAAGTTTTCAGTCACTTTCTTGTTTTTTTTCAGGTAATCTTTTGCTCCTTCAATTGTAAATTTCCTGCGACGAAGGAGATCATAGATAAGAACAAGGTTCTTAATATCTACGGGTCTGAAGAAACGATCTCCCTTACGGTTCTTACGTGGTTGGAGGATATCAAATTCAGTTTCCCAATAGCGGATCAATGATTGGTTCTCACGGAACATCAGTGCGACTTCGCCTATAGAATAATATTGCTTTTGAAAAAGTATTTCATCCTCGGGGACCTGGATGAGATCTGCCTGGATAGCGACTTCTTTTAAAGAACGCCTGCCTCGTTTTGACGGGTCTTTTATGTGTGGCGGCATCACCTGGGCTTCGTCTTTTGTTGTTTCTTTTGTTTTGTTCATCGCTGTATTATTTTCAGTGTCTTCATCATGTTTTTCAGCAACAACTGAATGGGAGGTGGAAGGAGCGGGGCCGTCAAGATCGCCGGCGAAAGCAAGAGGGATTTGTGGTAGTGATTTTTTCATAGCAGAGTAAAGATACGTCGCTTAATAAGAAGTGTTACAATAGTTTTACATCAATGTGGAAAATAATCGGTTAATAAAAAGATCAACAAGCGAGAATTGTTTAATCGAGGCTTTGGTTACTGGCGGCCGATTTTTTCAGGAGGCGGTCGAACTGTTCTGGAGATAGGTCATTATAGAAAAAATAGACGGGGTCAATCTTTACACCATTCTTGTGCACTTCGTAGTGACAATGTGGACCGGTTGATTTGCCGGTGCTGCCCACCCAACCAATCACCTGACCGCGCCTGACTGAATTGCCCGGACTCACTTTTACACGCACCATGTGTCCAAACAGTGTTTCATATCCATATCCGTGATTGATCACAACGTGGTTACCAAATCCATTGCCCGAATTACCAGCAATCCTTACCGTCCCATCCGCCGTAGCATAGATGGGTGTTCCTTGCGGGGCGGCGAAATCAAGGCCGGCATGGAACTTAACCGTTTTGTAAACTGGATCGATGCGGTAGCCAAACCCGGAGGCCACGCGGTTGAGGTCTTTGTTACTCACGGGTTGGATCGCCGGCGTATGTGAAAGCAACTGCTCTTTGTTCTTGATCAGCTCATCGATCTCCTTATATGATTTGTTTTGAACAGTCATGCGACTGTTGAGATTATTGAGGAGGAATACGATCGATGAAACCAATTCATTGTCTCTCATATTTTCCACGGAAGTAATCTCCATTTCCTTTTCCAGGGCGCTCGCCCTTGCGCTATCCGGTATTGGGTTGGCCTCGAAGATGGATCTGTAAACGTCGTTGTCTCTTTTTTCCAGTTCTCCCATTTGCTGCTGCATCGCCTTAGCCCGTTCATTTAACTCCTTATAACGGTAGCGAAGGTTGCTATTCTGAGCTCTCAGTATTTTTTCATTCGGAGAACCTATAAAGCGAAAGGCAATAAAGGAGATGAAAGCTGCCGTTACAAATGCTGCCGCGACAAATCCGAAAATGCGAAGCAGCCTAACCCGCAATGGAGTTTCCAGTTTCTCATATCGCAAAGAATTGGTATTATAGTAATACTTAATCTTCTTCATGGCGACGCGTTAGACCCTTGCCCGATAAATAATGCGGCCTGAATCTTTTACCTTTGTCCCGCTTGGCGGGAGCTGGCAAATATAACCTGTAAAACCGCAAAAATCAACCCATTTACTGTATCTATATGATGAATAGCGCAGATATCCGGCAGGCTTTTCTGGATTTTTTTCTCTCTAAAGGACATACGATAGTTCCCTCTGCTCCCATTGTAGTTAAAGACGACCCAAGCCTGATGTTTACCAATGCCGGCATGAATCAATTCAAAGATTATTTCCTCGGCAATAGAAAACCATTTCATTACCGGGTGGCCGATACTCAAAAATGTTTGCGCGTGAGCGGCAAGCACAACGACCTGGAAGAAGTAGGGGTAGATACTTATCATCATACTATGTTCGAGATGTTGGGCAATTGGAGTTTCGGAGATCCAACTGCAAAAGCAGGACCCGCAGGTGGATATTTCAAAAAAGAAGCGATTGCATGGAGTTGGGAACTTCTGACAGAGGTCTACAAAATACCGGCTGATCGACTATATGTCACCGTTTTTGAAGGAGACAAGAAAGAACATATACCGGTGGATGAAGAGGCGATGAATGAATGGAAAAAATATGTCGATCCCTCACGCATCCTTCCGTTTGGCAAAAAGGAAAATTTTTGGGAAATGGGTGAAACTGGTCCCTGCGGCCCTTGTACGGAAATACATATCGATTGCAGGTCTGACGAGGAAAGAGTAAAAGAGCCAGGAAAGACATTAGTCAACAGAGATCATCCGGAAGTAATAGAGATATGGAACAATGTATTTATTCAATACAACCGTTCAAAGGATGGGAAATTGGAAAGCCTGCCGGCAAAGCATGTCGATACGGGAATGGGATTGGAGCGCCTGGTGAGAGTGTTACAGGAAAAATCATCGAACTATGATACCGACATTTTTACCGGCACCATTAACGAGATTGAAAAGATTACAGGTAAGCGTTATTTATTCAAGGAAGATAAGAAGGCGAAGGGAAAGGATAGCCCCGATCAGCAGTTGTTGGTGAATATAGCTTTCCGCGTCATTGCCGACCATATCCGTGCGATTGCCTTTACCATTGCAGACGGGCAGCTTCCATCAAATACCGGAGCGGGTTATGTTATCCGCAGGATACTTCGGCGTGCAGTCAGGTATCAATATTCTTACCTCGATTACAAGCAGCCTATGTTAAACCAGTTGATAGCTGGACTCGCTCTTCAATTCAAAGATGTATTTCCCGAACTGTATAAACAGTCTGAGTTCGTTACCAAAGTGGTGAGCGAGGAAGAAGATGCATTTTTAAGAACGTTGGAGAAAGGGATTGTGCTCTTCAATAACTATACAAGCAACGTGACCGGTAAGGGAAATGGATCCACCATGACTGAAGATATTAAGGAGTCGATAAATATACAGTCGAAGTATGATAAGGAAAGGAAAGAAAAGATCATAGCCGGCCAGTTTGCATTTGAGTTGAACGATACTTTTGGCTTTCCCCTCGATCTAACCTCTTTAATGGCAAGGGAAATCAAGTGGACGGTGGATGTCAATGGTTTTGAAAAAGCGCTGAGGGAGCAGAAAGACCGCAGTCGTGCAGCTACCGCCATTGATGCAGGCGATTGGGTTTTGGTGAAAGACGGAATCAATCAATTTGTGGGTTACGATTATTTGGAAGCGAGGGCATCTGTATTAAAGTATAGAAAAGTGAAGGCAAAAGGAAAGGAGTCCTATCATTTAGTATTGGATACTACTCCGTTCTATGCTGAAAGTGGAGGCCAGGTAGGAGATACGGGAGAATTGGTTTTTCCATCTCCACCCGAACTCGTACCGGGATCAGAGGAAAGTGCAGGAGTGAAAGTCCTGGTTACAGATACGAAAAAAGAAAATGACCTCATTATTCATTTTACGGACATTTTACCAGAAGAAATAACGGGAACTGTTATTGCCAAGGTAGAACCTACCATAAGAAAAAACACTGAACTGCATCATACGGCTACGCATCTCTTGCATGCTGCATTGAGGAAAAGGTTGGGGATTCATGTAGCTCAAAAAGGTTCATTGGTAAATAGTGAACATCTTCGGTTTGATTTTTCGCATTACACCAAATTGACAGAGGATGAAATTGCTGAAATAGAAATGATGGTAAATGAAAAGATCCGGGACAATATTCCGGTGGTGATCAAGCAAATGCCGCGCGATGAAGCTATGAAACTGGGTGCAATGGCTCTTTTTGGTGAAAAATATGGTGAGATAGTACGGGTGGTGATCATCGACCCCAATTATTCTGTCGAATTATGCGGAGGTACACACGTCAGCTCGACCGGCGAGTTGGGAATTTTTAAGATTACGGCGGAGACTGCAGTAGCGGCGGGTGTTCGCCGGGTTGAAGCAGTTGCAGGCAAGAATGCAGAAGAATATATAAATGATCAGCTGCGAGTGATCAGAAGCATTCGCGAATCATTGAAAAATCCTAAGGATCTTCAGAAAAGCATGGAAAGTTTTATCCAGGAAAATGCTGACTTGAAGAGAAAAGTAGAACATCTTGAAGCAAGGCAACTGGTCGTCATTCGAAATGAATTGCTTCACAAAGCAGAATATGCAAATGGTATTAGGTTCATTGGTGAAATTATTGAAGTGTCGGCGGCTGATGCGCTGAAGAAACTATGTTTTGAATTAAAGCACAAGCTCGACGATCACGTGGCCATTCTTTGTGCCAATATCGATGGCAAGGCTCACGTGGCGATCGGCATCTCAGAAAAAGTTATTGCAGATAAAAAGCTGGATGCCGGCAAGATCGTCAAGGACCTGGTGGCTCCTTTGATCAAGGGTGGAGGTGGAGGTCAGAAGGAGTTGGCGACTGCCGGGGGTTCTGATGTGAGTCGGCTCCGCGAAGTAATTGAAAGAGTGAGAGCACTGTTGGCGTAGAGATCTGAGTACTGTACATAAGTAGATACCTGAATTTTCCAATCAATCAGAAACGCGATGCAGGTCGTGATAGAAACGAAGCGTTTAATCCTTCGCCAGTTTACCGAAGCAGATGCCGACCTTATCTATCAATTGAACTTTGATCCCGATGTCACCAAATACACTCTCGATCCTTTCAGGGACATCGAGCATGCCCGCGAAGTCCTGGAGCAGGTGATCCTACCACAATACGCTGTTTACAATCATGGACGATGGGCTGTACACCTAAAACCGGGGATGGAATTCATCGGCTGGTGCGGACTAAAATTTGTCGCGGAACGAAAAGAGATCGACCTTGGTTACCGCTTTTTCAAAAAAAATTGGGGTAAGGGTTATGCGACGGAGGCGGCATATGCCTGCATTAAATTTGGATTTGAAAAATTGGATCTGAGGGAGATCATCGCCCGGGTAATGCCGGGAAACCTTGGCTCCATTAAAGTGCTGGAAAACTGTGGTATGGAATATGTCGGAGACGAGGACGTGGATGAACACATGTCGATGAAGTACCGGATCATAAATCCGCTCAGCCAGTGAAGCTAAACAGGAGATGTACCATGGCTTTCAATTACAGCGGTTTAATGCCGGTAAATGCAGGATATATACCACTCGCCATTTAACATTTCCGAAACATTTCGTATTTAAGAAAATGTGTTTATATTTGGTCTACGAAATTCAACGTAGGCGTGTTCTCCCGATGAATTTCATAGAAACCGCATTCAAAATTTTAAATCTAAAAAAAGAAAAGATGAAACAATCATTGAAAATACTCTTTGGGTTTCTCTTTGCGATTGCCCTGGGTGTTCCCGCATCCCTGATGGCACAAAAAGATGAAAAGGATTCAAAAGAGAAAGACAAAGACAAGGATAAGGACAAAAAAGAAATCCAGCACATCATCGTGACGAGGAAGAACAAGGCAGACAAGGTGACGATTGAGATCAATGGTGATAAGGTTACCGTAAATGGAAAACCTTTGGAAGATTACAAGGACAAGGATGGCGATATTTCCGTCAGCCTTGATGATTTCAAAGGGAATTTCGGGTATAACTTCTGGAAGAACGATGGTGATCACGACTACGACAACGATAATGACAATGATAATGACAACGTGATGGAGTTGTTCAATGAAAATTCAAATCATGCCATGTTGGGTGTCACCACGGAAAAAGCTGAGCAAGGAGTGGAAATAGAGGATATTACCAAAGGCAGTGCAGCAGAGAAGATCGGTTTGAAAGAAGGTGATGTGATTACGAAGATTGACGATAAAAAAATCGAAGACCCGGATGATCTTTCTCATACGATCAGGGAGCATAAGCCCGGCGATAAGGTCACGGTTACATACATACGCGATAAGAAAGAGCAAAAAGTTACGGCTGAATTGACTAAGTGGAAGGGAGTGAATGTTTTTAGCTATGGACCAAAAGATTTCAAAATGGATATGGGCAACATGGATTTCAACAACGCAATGCCCAAATTCAAGCAGAATTGGTCATGGAACAGCAATGGACCCAAGCTTGGCCTCTCCATTCAGGATTCTGATGAGGGAAAAGGTGTTAAAGTGATCGAAGTGGATGGAGAAAGCAATGCAGAAAAGGCAGGTATCAAGGAAGATGACGTTATTACCGAAGTGGACGGAAAAGCCGTAAATAGTGCAGATGAGATTGCAAAGATCATTAAGGAAAGCAAGGATAAGATCTCTGTGATGATCAAATTGCTCCGCGGAGGCAAGACAATGAATATAGAAGTGAAGATGCCCCGTAAGCTAAAAACAGCCGATCTCTAATACATAAGCAAGCAACAAATACGTGGGGCCGGTCCGGTTTTTCGGACCGGCCCTTCTATTTTGGCGAATTTACAAGGTATCATTAAGGCTTTGGATTGTACTTTTGCCCTTTAATTAATGCATTCCGAATTAGACAACTATGAAGTCGTCATAGGGCTTGAAGTCCATGCGCAATTAAGCACGCAGACGAAACTGTTCTGTGGCGATGCCATTGCCTATGGCGCACCTCCAAATACACAGGTCAGCCCTATTACTTTAGGCCATCCGGGCACCCTGCCCAGGATGAACAGAAAGGCAGTTGAGTTTGCAATTAAGATGGGATTAGCCTGTCATTGCGATATTGAGCGTGAAAACTATTTTGCCCGCAAGAATTATTTCTATCCCGACCTTCCCAAAGGATACCAGGTATCACAACATACCACTCCAATTTGCAAGGGCGGTCATGTTTTCATCGAAACGGATAGCGGGAAAAAAAGCATTCGGTTAAACAGGATCCACCTGGAGGAGGATGCCGGAAAAAGCCTGCATGATGCTGGTTCCGATAATACCAACATCGACTACAATCGTGCAGGTACCCCTCTCATCGAAATTGTGACGGAACCCGATCTGCGCAGCGGAGAAGAAGCTTTTTCATTTATATCAGAAGTCAGAAGGCTCGTTCGCTACCTGGAAATCTGCGACGGCAATATGGAACAGGGAAGTCTTCGTTGTGATGCCAACGTTTCGGTTCGCAAGAAAGGCGATTCGCAACTTGGCACCAAGGTGGAGGTGAAAAACCTCAACTCTATGAGAAATGTAAAAAGAGCTATTGAGTTTGAAGCAAAAAGATTAATAGATCTCCTGGAACAAAAGCAACCCATCCGGCAGGAAACCAGAAGTTTTGATGCTGATGCAGGGATCAGTTTTAGCACGCGGGAAAAAGAAGACGCAGATGACTACCGCTATTTCCCCGAACCTGATCTAACGCCATTTAATTTAAGCGTTGACTTCATCGATCAGATTAGGTCAACCATACCCGTACTTCAGGAAGAAAGGATTAAAAAGTATATGGGACAGTGGCAACTTTCATCTTATGACGCAGAATTGCTCACCGAGGAAAAAGCATTCTCAGATTATTTTGAGAAGATCATACAATTAATTCCCAACTCATCATTGCAAGAAGGAAAGAAGTCAAAAGCAGCTGCTAACTGGATGCTGGGACCCGTCAAATCATGGTTGAATGAGCATAGTAAAGAGATAGATGAATTCCCGGCATCACCTCCGCAGATCGTGGAATTGATAGATCTGGTAAATGATGGTAAATTGAGCTTCTCGGCAGCATCCACCAGAGTCTTTAGCCAACTCTTGAAAGAACCTTCGAAGACCCCCGGGCAGATTGCCGTCGAACATAACCTAATCCAACAATCTGACATTTCTGCACTGGAACCCCTGGTTGATGGGGTACTTTCTAAATTTGCAGATAAAGTGAAAGAATATAAGAAAGGAAAGAAAGGACTGCTGGCACTTTTCGTCGGTGAGGTGATGAAACAGTCGAAGGGGAAAGCAGATCCAAAGATCACGAATGAATTATTGTTGGAAAAACTGAAATCATGAAATCTACATATCCTGGAAACAGAAATGGCTGGATGGTATATGCGCTCGTAATTCTGTTTGCTTCCTGTGTCGGAAAGAAGCAAAAAGACTTTTTTGAAGTGAGCGGAAAGGTTACCAATCCTCCGGCCCAGATCATATATTTAGATGAGATCCCTGTTGCCAACATGCAGAAGATCGTTGTAGACTCGGCACGAATTGAGAAAGATGGAAGTTATGTGTTGAAGACTGAATCAAGAGAAGCCTGTGTCTATAACCTAAGAGTGAGTCCGAGCGGCTATCCTCTCGCTGCGCTAGTTAACGATGCTCCCAAAATCAAGTTGGACGCTACATTCAACAAAGAAAACAATCAATTTGTAGAAAGTTATACGGTTCAGGGTTCAGAATCCAGCCAGCAGTTAAAGAATTATATTTATGGATTCACCGACAAATTGCAGAATATATATTTATCGGAGCGCCGTACCGACAGCCTTAAGAAAACCAATGTTGCTGATTCTACTATCTCCCGGAATCAAAGGGAAACGGAAAACGCAATAGAAGAAATTAGGGCCTGGACGTTGAGCTCAATGGATAAGTCAAATAATCCCGCATTGACCCTATTCGAATTGGGCTATTATCAATCTACCGCCAATAATTCTGAATTTAGATTAATAGCCCTGAACAATGACGAAGTAAACACGATCATAGGGGATCTCGCTATCAAGTTTCCTGCGCATAAAGGAATCGCAGCGATTAAGAAATCACTGGAAGCGGAGATGAACCTGATGAAAGGTTGGGTTGGGCAACCGGCGCCGGACCTGGTATTACCCGATGTAGATGGAAAAGAAGTCAAGCTTAGCTCCTTTAAAGGAAAGTATGTGTTGGTTGATTTCTGGGCTAGTTGGTGCCCTCCTTGTCGCCGGGAGAATCCACATATTGTAAGGACCTATGAAAAATTCAAGAATAAAAATTTTGACATCCTGGGAGTTTCGTTAGACAGACCCGGACAAAAAGAGGAATGGCTTCAGGCTATCAAAGAAGATAATCTTAGCTGGACGCAGGTCAGCGATCTGCTTTATTGGGATAGCCCCGTGGTCTCCCTTTACCGGATTAACGGTCTTCCTTATAATATATTGGTTGACCCCGATGGAATCGTTGTGGCAGAACAGTTGCATGGTCCAGAGTTGGAAAGGAAATTGAGTGAGCTGGTGAAGTAAACTATAGTTATCATTAAATCATAGTCATGTGGCAAAGAATCGGACAATTTATTTTACGATACCGTATAGTTCTATTAGTCGTTCTCGCAGCATTCACATGCTTCATGGCATACCATGCCAGTAAGGTTCAATTGAGCTATGATTCTTCCAGCGCGATCCCTGTCAACAATCCAAAATATGAGGCTTACCAGGAATTTCGAAAGAAATTCGGCGAAGATGGAAACCTGCTCGTTATTGGCATTCAAACTGAAAAGCTATTTGATCAGAAGATCTTTAACGCGTATGCGTCGTTGAACCGCGCGCTAAAGAAGGTGCAAGGAGTCGACGATGTGATTTCAGTCCCTTCAGCGATAAACCTGGTAAAAATTCCTGAAACTGAAAAATTAAAGGCCGATACAATCTTTCCTGAAAGGCCACTTACCCAACCGGAAATTGACAGCGCTAAGTCGGTTTTTTTAAATCTTCCATTTTATCAGTATCGTCTCTACAATCCGGAGACACATGTTTGGTTGATGGGTGTTCGGATCAATAAGAACTTAATGATTTCCAAAGACCGGATAGGGATTGTGCATACTATTAGCAACCTGGCCGATGAATTTGGAAAAACTTACGGACTGACAATTTATAAAAGCGGGCTACCGCACATCCGAACTGAATTTTCCGTGAGGATTGCAAGAGAAATGCGCTTATTTCTTTTAGCTTCAATGATCCTTTCAGCCGTCATTCTCATTCTCTTCTTTCGCTCCTTCAGTGCCATGTGGCTATCGTTGACCGTCGTTGTTTTGGGAGTGATATGGAGTTTTGGCACCATAGAGCTATTAGGGTATAAAATAAGTATCCTGAATGCATTGATCCCTCCTTTGATCGTCGTCATTGGAATTCCCAATTGTATTTATTTTCTTAATAAATTTCATACAGTATATAGCGAAACGGGTGACAAGAACAAGAGCCTGGTGATCATGATTGGCCGAATGGGTGTTGTGACGTTGTTCTGCAACCTGGCTGCTGCAATAGGTTTTGCCGTATTTGCCCTTACGCAAAGCCAGGTACTGAAAGAATTTGGCTTTGTTGCGGGCATCAATATCCTGGCACTGTTTTTTATTTCGCTGATCCTTATTCCCTGCATGCTGAGTCTATTACCGGCTCCCAAGTCGAAGCATACAAAATACCTCCAAAACCCCGGCTTGAATAAGTGGCTCGACCGGTTGGAACGATGGTCATTGAATCATCGGCAACTGATCTATTCTATTACGCTGGGTATCGTTGCACTATCTATTGTAGGAATATTCCGGTTGAAGACAGTGGGCCACATTGTAGATGATATTCCCAAATCGGACAGGATATATACGGACCTTCGTTTTTTTGAGACCAACTTCAGAGGCATCATGCCGCTGGAGATAGAAGTGCAAAGCAAGAAATCCATGATCACACGGAATCTACTTACACTTCAGCGAATAGATAGTTTTTCCCAATTTCTCAGTTCTCTTCCCCAGGTGGCCAAGCCACTAAGCATCACGGAAGGTTTGAAATTTGCTAAGCAAGCTTTTTTTGAAGGCGACAGCGCCAACTATGTCATGCCATCGGAATTTGATCTACCCGCTCTATCACAATACCTCAATTTTCGTGGAGATTCCGGCAGCAGCAAGAGTTCCTTTGCCCGACTGATTTCAACATTTGTCGATAGCTCCAAGAAAGAAGCGCGCATCAGCATGAACATAGCGGACGTAGGCAGCAAAAGATTACCGGCTATTTTGAATATGATCGAGGCAAAAGCTCATCAATTCTTTGATACCGCCAACTATAAAGTGACGCTAACCGGCACAAGTGTCACGTTTCTGGAAGGCAATCGTTTCATCATCGATGGACTAAAAGAAAGCATTGCATGGGCATTCCTGTTCATCGCTATTTGCATGATGTATTTATTTCGATCGGTGCGGATACTCATCTGTTCCCTGATCCCGAATATGATTCCGTTATTGATCACAGCCGGTATCATGGGATGGGCCGGAATTCCGTTAAAGCCTTCGACGGTCTTGATATTTAGCGTGGCCCTCGGGATCGCTATCGACGTAACGATCCGCTTCCTCATCAACTATAAGCAGGACCTGCCTCTTCATAACTATGACAAGAAAAAAACCGTGATCGAGACGATTCACAGCACCGGCATCAGTATCATCTATACTTCTTTTGTGCTCATTGCAGGGTTTATCATCTTTTGCTTTAGCGGATTCGGAGGTACACAGGCACTGGGTTGGCTGACCTCTGTTACGTTGGTTACCGCAACTTTTACAAACCTGGTGCTGTTGCCAGCGATCCTGATTTCTGTTATACCAACCAGGAAGACTATGATTAAATGATAGTCCATAAAACAAAAGGCATTGTATTAAGAACTGTAAAGTATGGCGAGACGAGTTTGATCGTCACCATCTTTACCGAATTGTTCGGCATCCAATCTTACCTGGTAAATTCGGTGAGGACCTCCGGTAAGAAAGGTAGCGGGAAGGCTAATCTTTTTCAACCCTCTGCCATCCTTGACCTGGTCGTGTATCATCATGAACTGAAGCGATTAAATCGGATTAAGGAATTCAGATGGGATCACTTGTATAAGCACATTCTTTCCGACGTCGTTAAGAATGCGGTCGCACTATATATGGTGGAATTATTGACAAAATGCCTGAAGCAACCCGAAGCCAACCCCGATCTGTTCAATTTTGTAGAGGATTCCTTCCTTCATCTGGATGAAAGCAACGAAAGTGTAACTGCCAATTTTCCTTTATTCTTTGCATTAAACCTGGCCGTTTTTTTTGGGATCCTGCCGAGCCGTCTCCATCAGCTGACCGGTGAATCAGCGGATCTATATTTTGATCTGAAAGAAGGGAATTTTGTCAATGAGCAACCGGCGCATCCACATTTTATTGAAGGCCGTCAGGCTCGAGTCACTGCAGAACTATTAATGGTTCGACAGCCTGGTGAACTGGAGGATATTAAACTGAATCATGAATTTCGGCGAGGTTTATTGCAGGTGTATGAAACTTATTACGGACTTCAGATCCACGATTTCGGCACACTTAAAACACTGCCGGTACTAAAGGAAATATTAAATTAGTCTTCGTGAATTATTCAAATTTTCTATGAGCACAACACCCGGTTTCTTTCCCTTTTCAAAACTACCAAGGTCTCTATCCCATTGAAGCGCCTTTGCGCCGTTAATTGTCGCCCATTGTAAAATATTTTCAAGCGATAAATGTGGAAGTCGTTCATGAATGGTATAGATTTCTTTAGCTATGTTCAACTGCCAATTACTGCTATAACTATCCGTACCGAGTACAAGCTGACAATCTTGTTGAATGAACTCTTCGATGGGCGGTATCCGGTCTTCTATATAAAGGTTGGCATTTACACATAAACAATATGCCAGCTTCAATCCATTTTCGCTTGCATATTCACTAGCGAATTCCACATCTTCGGACGGCATATAGGTATTGTGGATCAAAAGAATGGTCTGTCCGTTATTGAAATAGGGCAGATAAGAGCGAAGACTACTCCTTCCCGTAACGGGAAAGGGCGAAGACTGAATTCCAAAAATCTTAAATAGTTTCAGGTAATCTCCCTGGCCGGTCTTGTACAGCTCGTCTTCAGCGGGATGTTCCTGGTTATGTATCGAAATCACCTGGTCGCGTGTAGCCTCATTGATCAATTGAAAGGTCCTGGGACTTATGGTATATGGAGCATGTGGGACAAGCGATACACGGTTTTCGCCATTGGAGGACCTGGTAGCCTGTTCCAATAAATTTGCAATTGCCTTGTAATGATTAAAGTTTTCTACCGCCTTGTCGTCTGTAAGGCCGAGCACTTCTACAAAGCTTTGCCAGCGTATCCTGCTGTTTTTTTTGATTGCGGCTGTATCAGCCGTATTCCCAATATCTCCAACCGCTACAATTCCGTTTTCATACATTTCCTTTTCCGCCTGCACCATGCCTTCCTGGATCAATTCAACGGGAAAGTCGCGTTTCGTAACCACCGTGCATAAAAAATCGATCAGCCCCGTGTGTGGAGGAATTAGGTTTTTTAAATGGCTTAATTCCAGGTGACAATGACAATTGATAAAGCCGGGGGATAAAATGCCGCTGAATACCTGGATATTTTCGCCGGCCTCATTACTGGTGACAACATCGAGAATCACTCCTTTTTCATCAGTGATCAATACCCGATCATTCTCCAAAAGATGATATCCGTCAAATAACTGGTCTGCCTTGAATTTTAGGTAAGCCATTTGATAAAATTCCAGAAAATAAAATAAATCTATCGATGATGGAAGGCTTCATTGAAGATAAGGCCAAGTTCATTCTCATGATCGCGAAAAATTATTCTCATTAACTTTGCCGACCTTAAAGGATGACAGCGTTTTTATTTAAGCATTTATTGTCATGATAGACAGACTGGAGGCCATCAAAGCGAGATTCGAGCAGTTGGGTATTGCACTCACAAACCCGGAGATCGTGAGCAACAACAAGAAATTTGCTGAAACAAGCAAGGAATACAGAAGCCTTGAGAAGATCGTTATTGCCTATGCTGAATATAGGAAGCTGCTGGATGACGTTGAATTTTATAAGGAAGCCCTCCATGGTGATGACGTCGAATTGCGGGAATTGGCAAAAATGGAGGCGCCTGCGCTGGAAGAGAAAAAAGCCGCTATGGAATCGTCCATTCGTCAATTGCTGATCCCCAAAGATCCAATGGATGATAAAAATGCAATCCTTGAGATCAGGGCAGGCACGGGTGGTGACGAAGCCAGTTTATTTGCAGGAGAGTTATTAAGGATGTATATCCGGTATTGTGAGAGAAGGGGATGGAAGACTTCCATCTTAAGTGAAAATGAAGGCACCGTAGGAGGATATAAAGAAGTACAATTGGAAGTGACGGGAGATGAAGTATATGGAATTTTGAAATTTGAGAGTGGAGTTCACCGTGTTCAAAGGGTTCCGGAGACGGAAGCCAGTGGCCGTGTCCATACCTCGGCGGCAACTGTTGCGGTGATGCCGGAAGCGGAGGAAGTGGATTTCGAATTAAATCCTGCCGATGTCAAAATGGAAACCTCCCGTAGTGGAGGCGCGGGAGGGCAGAATGTAAATAAAGTAGAAACAAAAGTGATGCTCACGCATCTTCCTACAGGGACTGTTGTGATATGCCAGACTGAGAGATCGCAATTAGGGAACCGGGAAAAAGCCATGCAAATGATGAGAACCAAATTGTATGAAGAGCAGGTGAGGAAGCAGGAAGAAGAAATTTCCCGACATCGGAAAAGCCTTGTGAGTACCGGAGACAGGAGTGCTAAAATCCGAACTTACAACTATCCGCAGGGCCGTGTTACCGATCACCGGATCGGATTGACACTTTACAATTTGGAAGATGTTTTGAATGGCAACATACAGGAATTGATAGATGCATTGCAGTTCGCCGAAAATTCGGAGAAGCTGGCTAAACAGAATTAAAGGATTTCCAAATTTGCGATGGGAATCATCTACCTTCCTTTTCAAAACAATTTATCATGTTGGAAAATATTGCATCCCTCGTAAAACACTATGGTCAGGATACTGTCATAAATAATCCGGATATTCCGAATGCTGCCAACAATGAAGTGTTGACGGAAGCTACACACACAATCACCGGCGGGCTTCAAAATATGCTGGCCGGTGGAGGTCTCCAGGATATCCTTTCACTTTTTACTGGTGGAAATCAGGGAACGGGGATCAAAGGACTGATAAAAAACCCCATGGTCACCATGATGATCGGCCATCTGGTAGGCAAGCTGGTGAATAAATTCAATATGAATCCCCAGAGCGCCAGCCAAGTATCCAACAACCTTATTCCAAATGTGGTGAACGACCTGGTCAATCGAACCCGGGATACGAGTCCTGTCAACGACTCATTTGATTTGGATGACCTGATTGGTTCTCTTACTGGGGGAAAATCTTCCCCAAATACCGACGGTGCGAATGGATTTAATTTTCAGGATCTTCTAAATCAATTTACTGGAAATGCAGGTAGCACCCATAAGGGAGAAGGATTCGATTTAGAAAATATTATTAACCAGGTTACTCAGGGTGCTCAGGAAAGTCAGGCCAAATCCAGGAGTGGCAACGGTTTGATGGACCTGATTAAAGGGTTAGTCTCCAATTAATAAGAAACTTCTCCGCTCACCGTCGGGTCGGATTTTGAAAATGGCCCTTTTTTTGCCAGTAAACTCTTTACAGACTCTTAACAAAATCAGTGATGGATTTTGGCGAGTCCTGCGTCTTAGGTATATGTTCTTTGTCAATGGTTGAAATCGTAGGCTTACAGAATTCGAAAGAGATTTTACGTGTAGACGTTTTAGTGGAATTACGGAAAGGGCCTTTTAAATATTCGTTAACAGCGAACATTATACTATCGGCAATAAATTTGCGTTATACAATTACAGATCTTATTAAAAGCAGTCAATTTTCTCATAAGCAGTTAGTTTTGGTTGCGACCCCTGTTTCCACAGGGGTCTATTTTTTTATATACCTCCCGATGCAAAATAGGGCACCCAACAAACACCCAATGGCGTCTGCGGTGATGTCCCCCAGGTCGAATGAGCGGCCACGAATAAAATACTTCTGAACTAATTCCATTCCGACTCCATACAGCAGTGCACAAAAGGCAAGCTCTATAAAAATCGTCTTTAATTTATTGCGGCTTTGAATTTTTTTCATGATGGCCCTCGACCAAAGCACGACCATGATCGCAAACAAACCTACATGCACCCATTTGTCAAACCATATTTTGCCCAGCCAGTCTTCGCTCGGCAAGGAAGACCCGGGTATGGTAAATAAGATAGTAGATATGAGTAACCAACCTATGGCTGGGAGAAATGGAGATTTAATTTTTTTCAGACAAATCTAATTTCTGCAATATTAAGGTAAGATTGACTGGAATAAAAAGAGAAAAGGGACCTTCGAAAAGGCCCCTACTTAACCAACTATAGAACCAAACTCCTATTGAGTGGATCGTATTCATCAATTACGTTGAAAGTTAGTTTCTAGATTGCTTGAGGAAACAATTAAAGATTGCCCAACACATACATGGTCCCTTGCGGAACAGGATTGCCACCTTTCTTCTCCAATGTAATAGCAAAGGCCTGGGCGCCCTGCGCATTCTTCATGCGAATGAGGAGTTTGTCTTGCCGGATAAAATATTCATTGTCGATCATTCCACCGTCGACAGGCTTTCCATCCAAAATAGCCCAGAGTTGATATTGCTTATCAGTGGCGGGGGCAGGAAGATTGTTTATCAATAAGTATACATCCTTAGATGTTGTATCCCAATAAACAGTAGCGAAAGCCTCTGGAGCAATGTCAAGTCCTTTCATGGAAGCCATCTTAACCCGTGGATTTTGCTGAAGGATCTTTGCATCATTTTCCATCTCATTCAACTTCGCAACGGTATTATTAAAATCGCTTTGCAGCTTTTTGTTCCTGTTCATTAAAGTGACGTTCCAATATAGACTTCCAGCCAATAACAGGAGGCATGCAGCCACCGCATATTTTAACCATCCCATACCCCTGGGCTCTATTGTTCTAACCTTTGCGCTCGAAGGCGAAATGGCGCCCGGAACTGCCTGGAGCTGGCTCAGAATTTTATCTCTTAATACGGCAGGCGGAACAATAGCATTGGCCAAAGCCTGCTTTTCAAGAGCGATCTCAAAGGCAACTCTTGCGTCGTGCACCTCTACATGTTGTTCGCACATTTGCTCAAACTCTTTTTTCTCCTCTGGAGAAGTGAGTCCGAGCACATAGCTCTCAACGATGCCGCTTGATATGTATTCCTGAATGTTCACTTTTTTATTGTAACATAGTTCTCAAAAGGGTCAGGGCGCTGCGAATTCTTGTTTTAACAGTGCCCAACGGAATATTTAATGTTCTCGCTATTTCTTCATGCGTAAACCCCTGGAAATAGGATAAATCGATCAGTATTCTTTGATCATTCTTCAGTCTCGTCAGTATCCTTTTCAATCCCACATCGTTGATGGTTGGATCGGCCACAGCTCCGCCAATACTTGTATCTACGTTCTCTGGCATGGAGCGGTTTTTTAATGTATTTTGGTAGTCCCTGGATCTTATCTTGTCAATGGCTGCATTGCGAGCGACATTCAGCATCCAGGTAAACAATCTTCCTTTTGATGTTTCATAGGATTCTATTTTTCTCCAAATGTTCAGGAATACATCCTGCAATACGTCGTTGGCAGTCTCCTTTTCGTTTACAATACTGCTAATGATACCTAATAAGGCAGCTGCATAATTGTCGTACAGGTAACCGAATGCTGCGTCACTACGCTGTCGCAGCATAGTAACCAGCTCTTCTTCGCTGTATGTATTTTTGACGGTCAATCAGTTGGTTAAAATACGGTAAAACGTGACGTTATTGAATATACGCAACTAATACGGGCATAGATCTATCCGACAAGGGCTTCATATCCCTTAGCATCCATAAGTGATTCAACATCAGCCAAATTATCTACAGTCATTTTGATCATCCAACCTTTCCCGTAAGGATCATTATTGACGAGTTCAGGTGCGTTAGCCAGTGCCGGATTCAGCTCCTTTATCGTCCCGCTGAGAGGAAGAAAAAGATCGGATACCGTCTTCACAGCTTCCACCGTTCCAAAAACAGCTCCTGCCTCCAGTGATTTGCCGACGGTCTCCACTTCCACAAACACGATATCTCCCAGTTCCCTTTGGGCAAAATCCGTGATCCCTATCGTAGCTACCTGACCCTCAAGCAGCAACCATTCGTGGTCCTTGGTATATTTAAGCGTATCCGGAAAGTTCATCTGAAATAATTTGAGTAGCAAACCTAAGGGAAATTGGCGTAAAACTTGAGCGCATCCCCCTTGCAGTCGCGAGCCCGCCATGCAGCTTTTCATTTCGCATTTCACCGGAATATTCGTGCCGTTCGGACCTACTTTTTCGCCTTTTGTCGGTTAGAGCTTTACAGTAGTATGACAGTAAGGTATCTTTGGCCGACCTTATCTAAAAAGAGGATGTTTATGAAAAAATTTGTTTTGCTTTTTGTGAGTGTATCCCTGCTGGTTTCAGTGTCCCAGGCCCAACAAGTGATCGGGTATATTAAGGACGCGCAGGGAAAAGGACTGGAAAAATCAACCGTATCCCTACTGCATGCGAAAGATTCATCTGTTGCAAAGCTGTCAGTGACAACGGACAATGGGCGGTTTTCAATTTTGGCTGCTCAGCCTGGAAATTACCTGATAAAAGCCTCTCACGTAGGATATGTTCCCACGTTTTCCAACTCATTTGAAGTGGCGGGATCCGGCGACATGAACCTGCCCGACCTTTCACTTGCCAGAGTTGCGGGTGAGCTGAAAGCGGTTACCGTAACTGCAGAGAAACCCATCGTCGAAGTAAGGGCTGACAAGATGATCGTGAATGTTGAAGGAACGATCAATGCAGTAGGCAATGATGCGTTGGAACTACTTCGCAAATCGCCCGGTGTGATGGTGGATAAAGACGATAATCTTTCACTAGCCGGCAAGAACGGTGTGAAGATATATGTCGATGGAAAGCCCAGCCCGCTTACAGGCTCGGATATGTCGAATTACTTAAAGACATTGCAATCTGCACAGATCGAATCTATTGAAATCATTACAAATCCCTCTGCAAAATATGAAGCCGAAGGGAATGCAGGCATCATCAATATTCGATTGAAGAAAAATAAGACACTCGGTACAAATGGATCTGTGAATGGCGGATATAGTTATGGCTCTTTATCGAAATACAATGCGGGAATATCGCTAAATCACCGGAATAAGGCCTTCAATATTTTTGGAAATTACAATCATAACGACGGCGATAACACGGCTTACTTTGCGTTCACCAAGATCCAATTTGATTCTCTGTTTGAACAGACGAATAAGATCATTTTTTCCAATAATAGCCATGGATTCAAAACAGGGTTTGATTATTTTATAGATAACAAGAGCACAATCGGCATATTGGTCAATGGCGACCTGGCTAAAAATCATATCGAAACAGCCGGGCCGATGTATATCACTTATATTCCCACCAATCAACTCGACCGTATTTTACGGGCCAGTAGCACCAATGCCATGAAAAGGACGAATATTAACTCCAACCTGAATTACCGGTATGCTGTGGCCGGTGGCAGTGAATTGAATATAGATGCGGACTATGGCTATTTCAGAATCCGTTCTGACCAGTTTCAACCCAACTATTATTTTGCTCCTGATGGCGTAACTGAAATAAGCCGCACTATTTATAACATGATCGCGCCCACCGACATCGATCTGTATTCTGTAAAAGCGGATTATGACAGGAATTTTAAGGGAGGAAGGCTGAGCATCGGTACCAAGATCGCGATTGTGAATACAGACAATGATTTTCAACGGTACAATGTCTTTGGAGTTTCAAAAGTAAAAGACACGTTGAAGAGTAATCGCTTTGAGTATAAGGAAAACATCAATGCTGTCTACGTCAATTTTAATAAAGGGTTTAAGGGTTATATGATCCAGGCAGGACTGCGTCTGGAAAATACGCATTCCAAAGGAACGTCGTCCGGATTTAAAACAGAAAGCGGAAATTATGTTCCTTACGACTCCACCTTTGATCGCAACTATACGGATGTGTTTCCCAGTGCAGCCATTACCTTCAATAAGAATCCAATGAAGCAATGGAATTTGACCTATAGCCGTCGCATCGATCGCCCCGCTTACCAGGACCTGAATCCGTTTGAATTCAAATTGAATGAATATACATTCATGAAAGGGAATACATTGCTACGTCCGCAATACACCAATAGTTTCGGACTTACTTATACGTATAAATATAAGTTGAACACGACCCTCAATTATAGTCATGTGAAAGACATCTTTGCCCAATTACCGGACACCACGGAAAAGACAAAGAGCTTTCTTACCAAAAAGAACCTGGCCACCCAGGACATCGTTAGTCTGAATGTCAGCTACCCATTCCAATATAAATGGTATAGCTTTTTCGCAAACCTGAATGCTTATTATTCCCATTATATCGCCGATTTTGGTCCGGGCAGCCGAAAGATCAACCAGGGCGTATATGCATTTACCTATTACATGCAGAACAGCTTTAAATTGGGTAAGGGATGGACAGGTGAGTTAAGCGGTTTCTTTAGTTCACCTTCACTATGGCAGGGAGTATTTAAATCCAAGGCTATATACGGCGTGGATGGTGGTCTCCAAAAGTCGCTGTTCCAGGGTAAGGCAACGGCAAAGGTCTCGTTGAGCGATATGTTCAGGACGATGAAGTGGAGTGGCACGAGCAATTTCGCAGGAGTTGATAACCGTGCGAATGGCCATTGGGAAAGCCGCCAGATCAAATTAAACTTTACTTATCGCTTCGGTAGCAACCAGGTCAAGTCGGCCAGGCAACGTGATACGGGTATCGACGAAGAAAAGAAGCGCGCTAATTCCGGAGGTCAACAGCAAGGAGGAATTAATCAATAAGGTGGTGAGCGGTGAGTGGTGAACACTAATGCTTCTTTCGCTTAATGAGCTTCACATGAATGATACGGATGTCTTCCAACGGCCTGTCACGATCAGCGCCTTTGCTAGTAGGTGTAGCCGCTATCCTGTCAACGACATCTAATCCACTGATCACTTCGCCGAAAACAGTATAGCCCTGATCCAGATGTGGAGTGCCGCCAAGGGTCTTGTACACTTCTCTTTGTTCAGGAGGTATTTTCACGGCCTTCAATCGATAAGTTTCTACTGAATCGAGCCCTGCATCAGTAAATATTTTTCCCTGGACAATATAGAAATGGCTGCCACTACTGGCCTTTTCGGGATTGACATCATCGCTTTGCCTGGCAGCGGCGATGACGCCTTTTTTATGAAACATGGATTTTCGCAATTCAGCAGGGATCGTATAATTATTATCTCCTCCACCCAGAGGCTGGCCGGCAGTAGCTCTCCGGCTGGTAGGATCACCAGCCTGGATCATGAAATTTTGAATGACACGATGAAATAGGATGCTGTCGTAAAACCCTGTTTTTACCAGTTTGAGAAAATTGTCCCGGTGAATGGGAGTGGAATCCGACAAACGAATTATGATATCTCCATAGCTGGTCTGCATGAGCACATCTCGTTTGCGGTCTTTTTTACGAAGGTTTACATCAGGCTGTGCGATAGACAATATAGCAAGCCAGGAAGAAAAAACAAGCAGGATTATTTTTTTCATAGCGAAGGAATCAAGGGTTAAAGATCATGGTTATCAAAATAAAGCAAGATATGGTCTTTCAAAAAAAATTCTTGTTCAATTGCATTCATTTCCGGCATCGACCTTAGTTGTTTGAAATGTGGCCAGCCATCCTCGTCCACCGAATCCATTTCAAAATAGCCGCTGGCGGATAATACATTGCAAACGGCAACGTGCATGAGGTCCTGTTTCTGTTCTTTCGTTATTTTCTCTTTTATCATTCCTGTTTCCTGTATGCCGATCAGGAAAAGAATGGTTTCAAGATCTGGTTTTTTGCCAAACCGCTCCATCAGTTTCGCCTCTAAATCCCACCACCGCTGTTGGAGGTCATCCTTTGTGTTCATGACGGCAAAACTAATAAAATTCGAATCGGGATGCCCGTCATGATTGGACTTCAAAAACTAACTTTGCGCCAAATTAGAATTGAATGCTGCAGATCCATGTCATACGCCAGGACCCTGAATTTATAAAACAAAGATTGGCGATTAAAAATTTTGCCGAAACCGGCATCATCGATGAGATCATCGGCCTGGACATGGAAAGAAGAAAAGCTCAACTGGACCTGGATACACTGCAAGCCGACATCAATTCACGAAGTAAAGTGATTGGATCGCTGATTCAAAAGGGCAACAAAGAAGAAGCTGAAAAACTGAAGGGAGAGATTGCTCAACTAAAGCAACCCATTGCCCAGCTTTCTGAAAAACTAAAGGAGCTAGAAGTCAGGCAGGAACAATTAATCGTGCGCCTTCCTAATTTACCGTCGGACCAGGTTCCAGCCGGTAAAACTCCAGCCGATAATATTACTGTCCGCGAAGGAGGAGGTAAACCTCAACTCAAATCCAACGCAATGCCCCATTGGGATCTGGCAAGAAAGTACGACATCATCGACTTTGAATTGGGTAATAAGATAACTGGTAGCGGCTTTCCCGTATTCAAAGGCAAAGGTGCAAAATTGCAACGGGCATTGATCCAGTATTTCCTTGACTACAACATCAGTGCGGGGTATGCAGAATATTTGCCCCCTCTTATGGTAAATGAAGCAACAGCTTATGGCACGGGGCAACTCCCCGATAAGGAAGCACAGATGTATCATGTGCAGGAAGATAATTTCTATTTGATACCGACATCTGAAGTTCCATTAACAAATGTGTACAGAGATGAAATGGTAAAGGAAGAAGAATTGCCTATCAAGATGACAGCATATACGCCGTGCTTTCGAAGGGAAGCCGGGAGCTACGGAAAGGATGTAAGGGGACTGAACCGGGTGCATCAATTTGATAAGGTGGAAATTGTTCAGTTAGTCCATCCTTCAAAAAGTTATGAAGTATTGGAAGAAATGGTCAATCATGTTGAGAAATTACTTCAGACCCTCGGACTTCCTTATCGGATTCTAAAATTGTGCGGAGGTGATATGAGCTTTGCATCGGCGCTCACCTATGATTTTGAAGTATACAGTGCTGCGCAGGACAAGTGGTTGGAGGTAAGTTCGGTCAGCAACTTCGAAACTTTCCAGACGAATAGAATGAAGATCCGCTTTAAATCTCCGTCAGCGGGCAAGGATAGCAAATCCCAGCTTATCCATTCGTTGAATGGTAGTTCATTGGCATTGCCCCGAATTGTTGCGTGCTTATTGGAAAATAATCAAACTGAAAATGAGATTCTTTTGCCGGAGGTGCTTCATTCTTATTTTGGCATGGGCTCGATTAAGTTGTGAGTGATGAGTCACAATTCCAATAATCAATAATTAATAATCCGAATACTCTATCTGGTATCTTGGATTTTCTTTATTCTTCGGTTCATTACATAAAACCATCCTGGAGGGATCAGCGATAGTATCATCATTCCGGGATATCCCGTAGGCATCTGGGGAGAGTCATCATGATGCCGAAGCACCTGGTATTTCCTGCTGGCCAGGTAATGATGATCACTATGACGACTTAATTCAAACAGGATCATTCGGCCGATCACATGATCACTGTTCCAGCTATGTTCGGGCATGGCTCTTTCATAGTTTCCCTGGCCGGTCGATTTTCTCTGCAATCCGTAGTGTTCGATGTAGTTCACTGTCTCTAATAATAATATGCCGATTATGGCGGCGCATAAGTAATAAAGGGTTATCAGCCATCCAAACAACAAAAAGATCGCCAATACAAATACCAATTGAATGAAATGAATTTGTATCATCTCATTCTTCCATGAAAAAATGTTCATGCCTTTTTTCTTTCGATCACTATTGGCAATGCGCCAGGCGCTTAGATAGCTGAATATGATCGTCCGGAAATAAAAGGTATATATCCATTCACCATAACGCGCACTGCTGGGATCTTCCGGGGTAGCCACTCTTTTATGATGTCCCCTATTGTGTTCAATGTAGAAATGCATATAGAGTGATGTGATCAATAGTGCCTTAGCCAGGGTCTGTTCGAAGACATTCACACGATGTCCCAATTCATGCCCTACATTGATCCCGAAAATTCCGCATAAAAGGCCCATCACCCAAATCCGGCCAACTATATCATACCAACTAAGCGACTCATCTCTCATCGATTGAAGAAAAACGTACAAAGCAACCCATTGAAAAACGACTACCGCATACAATAGCCAATCATAGGTCTGGTCCTTCTTTGCCAGCTCTTCTTCAGCGACACTCATATTACGAGGATTGGATTTCACAAATAATTCCAGCAGGGGAGTGATGAACCAGGCCAGGACCAGAGGCAGCCAAACGATCCAACCATGCGAACGGAAGGATAAAAGAGCGCCAAAAAAGAATACTAAAGGCAAGGCGAATTTTAAAGCTCTGAGCCGCATATTCAAATGTAAAAAATAACCGCCTGGTTTTTACGTTTAACAAAATATTGCCTTCCCCGGATGTTAAACTTGATATCTTCATAAGAGTCTGAAATCAAACTAAATTCCTTCATGTCACTGAGCAACCAGCTAAGAAATCAGCACCTGATGTGGCGGGCCGGCTTTGGCCCTGCCGTCGAGCAGCTGGCAGACCTCCCCGAATACACTACAAAGGAATTCTATAAAGGCCTGGTAAAAGCGTCTGGCAAAAAACCGGAATATATCAATGTAGCGGATGATTATTTGCAAGGGCTTTATATGGGTATTGAAGAGATAGGCCGGCAACAAATGAAAGAGATGGACAAGGATCAAAAAAAGATGATCCGTCAAAAAAGTCGTGAAGGCGTTCGCAACTTGAACTTGTACTGGTTACATGAGATGGTCAATAGCGGCGCTCAACTGAGAGAAAAAACAGCGTTCTTCTGGCACGGTCATTTTGCCTGCCGCAACCTGAATATATTTTATCAGCAAGGGCTGCTGGATATCATCCGGAGAAATGCCACCGGAAATTTTAGGGACCTTCTCAAAGAAGTTTCGAAATCGGCGGCAATGCTCAACTTCTTAAATAACCAGCAAAACAGGAAAGACCACCCCAATGAAAACTTTGCCCGCGAAGTGATGGAGCTGTTTACGCTTGGTCGCGGCAACTATAATGAGCATGATGTGAAGGAAGCAGCAAGAGCATTCACCGGATGGAGTGCCAATGTGAAAGGAGACTTTGTTTTTCGTCGTTTTCAACATGACACCGGAACAAAATCAGTTCTTGGCAAGTCCGGAAACTTTGACGGGGATGAAGTGTTGGACATCTTATTGGAACAAAAACAAACAGCAAGGTTCATTGTGCAAAAGATGTATAGATTTTTTGTAAATGAACAGGCGGACCAGGAAAAAATTGATTGGCTGGCAGATCGGTTTTACAAAAATCACTATGAGATCGGACCTCTGCTGGAAGACATCTTTACCAGCGAATGGTTTTATGATGAAAAGAATATCGGGGCCAAAATAAAGTCGCCGGTGGAATTACTGGTCGGAATTCAAAGAATGCTTCCAATGGAATTGGAATACAAAGAAGTTCTTCTGCTATTACAACGAGTCCTCGGTCAACTTCTGTTCTACCCACCGAATGTCGCTGGCTGGCCCGGAGGCAAAGCATGGGTAGACAGCTCGTCGCTGATGATGCGGATGCGCATTCCACAATTAATTTCCGACAATGATGAATTCAATGTAAAGCCCAAGGCCGACGATGACCAGATGATGGGGCGTTCGGACGATGAAACCGACAAGGGGAGTACAAAAACAGCAAAGGCCGGACGTCGCATCAATCAACCCATTCATGCCAATGTCGACTGGCAACTTTATCTCAGAAATTTTGATCCGGTATCCAAAGAAAATATTCTGGATGCCGCCTCCAAAATATTGCTACAAACCAAAAATGGGGTAAGCCCCGACGTTATAAAACAATATTCCGATCTATCCGGCAGGGAAAACTTTATTAAAACGGCAACTATACAGATTATGAGCACTCCGGAATACCAACTTTGTTAAACGCCACTAAATGCTGATCAAAAGAAAACAATTCATACAAATAGGATCCCTGGCAACGGCTACGATGATGTTGCCTAAATTCCTGAAAGCATTTGAAAGCAGGACCCCCATTGTGCCGCCGGGAAATAAGGTCGTCGTCATTTTACAACTGGGCGGTGGCAACGACGGTCTGAATACCGTCATCCCCATAAGAAATGATCTCTACTATAAAGCGCGGCCGAAACTGGGAATTGAAAAAACAAAGGCACTGTCCGTCACCGATGAAGTAGGACTTCATCCTGCGCTAACAGGATTTAAAGAGCTTTTTGATAGTGGATCACTGGGAATTCTAAATAGCGTTGGTTATCCGAATCCTGATCGCTCGCATTTTCGGAGTATGGATATCTGGCAAACGGCAACCTCCAGTACAGAGTATTCTAATACAGGTTGGGTGGGCCGCTACCTGGATGCGCAATGTGCCGGTTGTGATAAACCGACCCACGCTATCGAGATCGATGATATATTGAGCCTTGCGATGAAAGGCGACAACCTGAAAGGTATTGCTGTAAAGGATCCCCGCCGGCTATATGGTACAGCGAATGAAAAATTTTTCCGCGATGTATTGAAGAATCGCCGGGATGAGGCAGGCGAGCAGCCTGTCGATTATCTCTACAAGACAATGGCAGAGACACTATCATCGGCCGACTATATTTTTCAGCAGAGTAAAGTCCATCCCTCAAAGGCAGAATATCCGAAGACCGAGCTGGGCAATAGTATGAAGACAATTGCTTCCCTGATCTTTTCCGAAATCAATACCAAAGTTTATTACGTGTCGCTGGGAAGTTTTGATACCCACATAAATCAACAATTCCAGCAACAGCGGTTGTTTACCGAGATGAATGAAGCAGTCACATCATTTGTAAAGGACCTGAAAGCAAACAACCGGTTCAATGATGTCTTGCTTTTTACCTTTTCCGAATTCGGTAGGAGGGTGGAACAAAATGCGAGCGGAGGCACCGACCATGGCACCGCCAACAATATGTTCCTTATCAGCGGCGGACTTAAGCAAAAAGGCTTACTTAATGCCTTACCCAATCTGGCCGACCTGGACGAAGGCGACCTCAAATACCAGGTTGATTTTAAGAATGTTTATGCAACGGTCTTGAATAGATGGCTCAATGCAGAAGATCAATTGGTGTTGGGAAAGAAATTTGAATACCTGAATTTCATTTAGCCCAAATTTGTTATCACATAATTCTTCTGCGGTTGGTCGCGAACCGGTAAAGCACGTATCCCATAAAGGCAAAGAATAGAATTCCTAACAAATAATATCCTGTTTGCCCCAGACCTTTCATAAGACCGGCCTGCATACTAAAATGTTCTAATCCTTCGGCAATGGATCTTGGGATATCGAGGAATGCAAAAATCACTCCCATTAAAGCACCTCCTGCGACTAACCCCGTTGCAAAGAGATTGCCTCGTTCAAGATCTTCTTCACCTTCGTGCGCTGTTTGCTTTCTTTTTTTCTTCACGTAATTGGCTATTCCGCGAATCGCTCCTCCAATATATATGGGTAAGGTGGTTGAAAGCGGAAGGTAAACGCCCACGGCGAAACTCAATGATTTAATTCCACAAAGCTCCATCACAATGGCGAGGCAGGCGCCAACGATGACAAAATTCCAGTCGAGGTTAAAAGATAGAATGCCCTTTATGAGAGTGGCCATGAGCGTGGCTTGCGGCGCATTGTATTTACTGCCGATAGCATGTTCAATGCCCTGTGCCTGTAAGGCGACATCCGGTGTGTCCAAAACTTTTACCGTAAGCCCAATAACGACTGATGAAACGATCGCACCTATGAATAAGCCAAGTTGTTGATATCGGGGAGTAGCTCCCACCAGGTATCCTGTCTTCAGGTCCTGAGATGTGGCGCCTGCATTAGCGGCAGCTATACAAACCATTCCGCCTACTACAAGTGCCATAGCCTCGTATCCCTTGCCACTCCAACCGATAGCAATGAATATAAGACAGGTGCTCATCACTGTGGCAATGGTCATTCCTGAAATAGGATTGTTGGTGGTCCCGATCAACCCAACGATGCGTGATGAAACAGTGACGAAAAAAGCGCCGAAAATGATGATGAGTATGCCAACAAGTAACTTGCTGAAAAAATTGTTACCCGGGATCATTGGCAACAACGCTATTAATATTACCAATGCAATACATCCGAATAAAACCACTTTAATATTCAGATCTCTTTCTGTCCTCAGCGTTGACCCGGTTGATCTATTCCGGACCGCAGCAATACCTTGTTTGAACGACGATATGATGGTGGGAATCGTTTTTAAAAGCGTGATGAAACCTCCCGCCGCTACAGCACCGGCTCCTATTTGGCGGATATACGCACGGTAGATAGCTTCGGCTTTGTCAGCAAAGGTTTGATTGCCCGGGTCCCAGGCTCCATATCGTTGCGTGGCTTGCGCCACATCATTGATTAATCCGAGTTTCAATTGTTGGACTGCTACCACGCTATCGGGAATGAGTGAGGATAAAAGGGGGATGAGCACCAGCCAACTCAATACACCACCGGCGACTAAAACGCCTGCTATCCTGGGACCAATAATATAACCAACACCCATGTATTCCGGAGTAATATCTGCGGATAAGGTAGCCGATGGAAAGAATTTGTTCCGGGCAGTTGTAAATAATGGCGTTTCAGCAACGACCTTGAACATTTTTTGAAAAAGAGCATATACAAATGCAAACCCTAATCCATAAAAAGCAGTTTTTGCAAACTCTCCTCCTTTTTCACCAGCCTTTAAGACAGAAGCGCAGGCCGTGCCTTCGGGATACGGCAGCGTGGCATGTTCATTCACGATGAGAGAACGGCGGAGTGGGATCATCATCAACGTTCCCAGCATTCCTCCGAAAACTGCAAGAATGAAGATGACGACATATTCAAAGTAATTGGCGGCCGAAGAGGATGAAAGAAACAAGAAGCCGGGTAGTGTGAACACAACTCCGGAGGCAATGCTTTCTCCTGCACTTCCCGTTGTTTGGATAATATTATTTTCTAAAATGGTAGTCTTGAAGAACCGGCGACCAATGGTAATGGCCATTACTGCGATAGGAATAGAAGCGCTCACGGTGAGTCCGGCTTTCAACGCCAGGTACACATTTGCGGCGCCAAAAAGAATTCCGAAGATACCTCCCATCACCAGCGCTTTCACGGTGAACTCTCTCATGTTGGAGTCAGGAGCAACGAACGGCTTGAATTGGCCGGATGGGGATTCGGTCATGAGGATGTTTTTTTAGATGCTTGATACTAGATGCTGGATACTGGATAAATCACACCGCCGACCCTGTCTTATCTTTTACAATCTTGTCCAGGGATTTCACTTTGGTAAATATTAAAAGTCCACCCGCAATAGCCGCAATGGTGATAATTCCAAAGAATATTTTTTTGTCAGGTATCTTATCCCAAAAACTCGCCATCACTCCAGCCACCTTGCCTCCTAAAGAAGTGGAAAGGAACCAACCTCCCATCATCAATGCAGTGAGCCGCGGTGGTGCGATCTTAGAGACAAAGGAAAGTCCTATCGGGCTCAAAGAAATTTCGCTGACGGTAAAGATGCCATACGTAAGAAACAGCCAGATTGCACTTGTCTTATGTGTATAAATGCTGGGGACAGACATTACAGCGATGACCATGACGAGCGCACTGACGCCGGAAATGATCAATGCCCATGCAAACTTGCTCGCTGTAGAAACCGGCCTTCCTCGTCGGGCCATAAAGGCGAAGAAAGAAATGAGGAGTGGAGTAAGAACGACAATAAAGAATGGATTAATAGATTGATATAATTCTGTGTTGGCCAATTTTTCCGATCCGTCACCGGGCCATTTATCCTTCGGAACATTGTCAAAATAAGGATCAGGACCTGTAGTCATTACTGGTTTTGCGGCCGCATCGACTACCGGCCTTAGCAGCGAATCTAGCTGTTCGACAGGTCTGGTTTCTGTCGTCGCCGTTTGCACCATGTAAATCGCATCAGCCGGCTTTTCAAGAAATTTTGGAATTTGACGATCGGTATGCCTGTCGGCCCAAATAGTTAGTCCCGTCGAATTTTGGTTATAGATCGTCCAAAATATAATGGACACAGTAAATATGAATAATAACGCACCAATACCTTTTTTGTCCTGGGCATCACCCTTCCTCCAAAGACTTACATAAAAATATACTATTGGAACACAGGCAAAGATGAACGCATCATTAGAATCAGAACCTGTTAGATTGCCCGGGATGATCCAACCAACAAGAGCGAAAATGATCATTGGCAGAAAAACAGAACCCAGGATACGTGAAATAGGCATATCTCCGGGCTGCATTGGCTTCCTTACATCAAATTCCTTGACCTGTTTAATGTTTACTGCCAGCCAAATAATGCCGATGATCAACCCAACGCCTGCCGCCCCGAATGCATAGCGCCAATCGTATTTATTCCTCATCACGGCGGCGACAAAATTGCATACCAGGGCACCGATATTTATGCCCATGTAAAAAATATTATAGGCGTTGTCCTTTAGCGGCCTTAGTGATTCTTTATTATAAATTATTCCCAGCAGTGTAGAGATATTAGGTTTAAAAAAACCATTTCCGACAATGATCAATCCGAGTGAAGTATACATCGCCGTATTGCCGGGCAGGGTAAGTCCGAGGTAACCGGCGGCCATTAAAGTGCCGCCAAGAAAAATAGAACGTAGATATCCGAGGTAGCGGTCCGCGATGAGTCCGCCGATAAATGGAGTTAGATAGACCAGGGCTATGAAAGTACCGACCACATCCGCGCCCATTGCGTTTGATAAACCCTTACCACCTGTCGTAGAATCGGTGAGGTATAGTAGTAATATCCCCACCATCAAATAGTAACCAAATCGCTCCCACATTTCCGTAAAAAAAAGAACATACAATGCTCTTGGGTGTTTGCCGGCTGGTGGAGGTTGGGTCATATAATTATTTTAGGTTTACAATCAACGTTATAAGAATCCAATGTACAGAAATTTAGGCACCCAAAAATATTTCGGATTATCTTTAACCAGCTGTACCGCTATTCGCAAGTCATTAAAATCCAGCTACTGAACCAACATGCGAATTTTATTATTAGGCTCCGGCGGCAGGGAGCATGCCCTCGCCTGGAAGCTCAACCAGAGTGTTTGGACCAATCCCCTTTACATTGCCCCAGGTAATCCGGGTACAGCGCTTTGCGGTAAGAATGTATCCATTAATCTCAATGATTTCGACGCTATCGGGCAATTCTGCATAAAGGAAAAAATTGAAATCATCGTGGTGGGTTCAGAAGAACCATTGGTAAAAGGGTTGTATGATTATTTCAAATCATCCGAAGAGCTTAAAGAAATATATTTCATCGGTCCCTCTAAAAAAGGCGCTCAGCTGGAAGGAAGCAAAGCCTTTGCAAAAGCTTTCATGATGCGCCACAATATTCCAACAGCCGGCTATAAGGAATTTACGGCGGACAATTATGAAGAAGGGGTCGACTATCTCCAACAACATACAGTACCTATTGTATTGAAAGCCGACGGGCTCGCCGCCGGCAAAGGTGTTGTGATCTGCCAAAACCATGTGGAAGCCATTGCAGAGTTTGAACTGATGATCCAGCAAGCAAAATTTGGCGAAGCCAGTAAAAAGGTGGTGGTGGAAGAATTCCTGGATGGAATTGAACTTAGTGTATTTGTGATCACCGATGGAAAGCATTATTTAATGTTGCCCGAAGCCAAAGACTATAAACGTATCGGCGAAGGTGACATTGGCCTGAACACCGGAGGTATGGGTGCCGTTAGCCCTGTTCCCTTTGCCACACCGGGATTTATGCATAAAGTGGAGGAAAAAATTATTCGCCCCACCATACAGGGATTGGATAAAGAGGCGATCGACTATGTAGGATTTTTATTTTTTGGTTTGATCAGTGTGAATGGTGAACCATACGTGATAGAATATAATTGCCGCCTCGGCGACCCGGAAGCGGAAGTGATCCTGCCTCGACTGGAATCGGACCTGGTAGGCTTGTTGACTGCCGCAACGAGGCAGGAGCTCAATTTGACAAAAGTGAGAGTGGATGAAAGGTCAGCCGTCACGATCATGGCTGTCAGCAATGGTTATCCCACAGGACATGAAATCGGCCATGCTATCACCGGGCTGAATAGAAATTTTGGCAAGCAAAGCCTGATCTTCCAGGCAGGAACCAAAGAAGATAATGGAAAAATTATCACCAATGGCGGCCGTGTTTTCTGCGTGACCTCCTACGGCAAAGACATCCAGGAAGCCGTATACACATCCCTTGACATATTGGACCAAATTGATTTCGAAGGGATCTACTACCGCAAGGATATTGGTTATGAGTTCATGCCCGCTACATCCAACCGGCGTGGAGCTAAATGGAGATGATCATGTCGAAACTTCTAAAAAGTGATGTATGGCTTCGGAAATGAATTACCATGATTACCTGCAATTGGAGAAGATTCTCCATGCACAATTTCCCGAAAGTGATAAGCGTAAGATATCTGCGCACGATGAAATGCTGTTCATTGTCATCCATCAGACCTATGAGCTTTGGTTTAAGCAATTGCATCATGAAGTGGACTCCGTTATCGGCATAATGAAGAAGCCTGCTCTCAATGACAACTCTCCGGAACTTCAAACTGTTGTCCATCGATTGAACCGGTTTGTCACCATTTTGCGTGTCCTTGTTCACCAAATAGATATAATGGAAACAATGACGCCCATGGATTTCCTGGATTTTAGGGAGATGCTTCGGCCCGCATCAGGATTTCAAAGCTGGCAATTCAAGGAACTGGAAGCCAAGCTGGGACTTAAATTCGAACATCGTCACGGAAAGGAATATTACACTTCACAATTGCGCGATGAACATGTCGGCGTCATCAAGAAGGCGGAAGCAAGTAAATCGTTACTGGACCTGTTGAATGATTGGTTGGAAAGGATGCCATTTTTTAAGGATGAAAAAAATTGGTCGGGCTTTCATGTTCATCAACCCGAAAAGGAGCTTCATCCATTTTGGGCTGAATATCGATATCAGTATCTCAACAGTCTCGTTGAAGCAGAAAAAAGTAACCAGGAATACTTTGATAAAATTTTTCTGGATCGCAAAAACGAGACAGATGCCGAGGATACTTCAAAGGGAAAGCGAGTACTTTCAGCGGCTTCCTCGCGGGCTGCACTTTTCATTATGCTTTACCGCGGTTATCCGATGCTTCAACAGCCATTTCAACTCTTAAATGTTTTATTAGAAATTGATGAGCAACTCAGTTCATGGCGCTATCGCCATATGAACATGGTCCACCGAATGATCGGCACGCGGATTGGTACGGGAGGCAGCTCTGGAAAAGATTATCTGCAGGCTGCGGCTGACAAGCATTATATCTTTAAAGAGATTGCCCAACTCAACAGTTTTCTTATTGAAAGAAGAAATTTGCCTTCGCTGCCTGCCGAAATTGAAATTCGATTGGGGTTTCTTGCTTCATAGACCCTTAAATCCTGCCCCGAACGGGGCTATTCAGCCCCCTTAATCCTATTGTATTCGACTTCTAAGATTCAGCTACCGAAATCTAATAAAATCCGATTCTTTACGTTCTATCATTCGATGTTGTAATACCAAAAGAATCTTTGGAAGTCAAGGGGTTGACTTTGTTATTCGAATTATTTCACCCAACTTTGCATCCATTAAATCCGATACATTCATGGGACTCCTTAATTGGTTTACACAAGAAATAGCAATTGACCTGGGTACCGCCAATACGCTGATCATACATAACGACGAAGTGGTGGTGAATGAACCGAGTATAGTGGCTTTGGACCGCAATAATCCTAAGAATGTACTGGCTGTGGGCAAAAAGGCGCTGATGATGCATGAGAAAACCCATGAAAGCATCCGCACCGTCCGGCCGCTAAAAGATGGGGTTATTGCTGATTTCAACGCTGCTGAACTCATGATACGGGAGCTGATCAAGCTCGTTTATCCCAAAAAGCCTCTGTTTCCCCCCAGTTGGAGAATGATGATCTGCATACCTTCCTCCATTACCGAAGTGGAAAAAAGAGCCGTTCGTGACAGCGCCGAACAGGCGGGTGCCAAGGAGGTTTACCTGATCCACGAACCGATGGCGGCAGCACTTGGTATTGGCATTGACGTGGAAGAGCCGGTGGGAAACATGATCATCGACATTGGTGGCGGAACCACAGGTATCACGGTGATCGCCCTGGCGGGAATTGTCTGTGATCAAAGCATTCGCATCGCCGGTGATGAATTCACCGCCGACATCATGGAAGCCCTTCGTCGTTACCATAGCCTCCTGATTGGAGAAAGGACTGCAGAACAAATCAAGATACAGGTGGGCGCTGCAATGAAGGATCTGGAGAATCCCCCCGAAGATATCCCGGTAAATGGCCGTGACCTGGTAACCGGGATCCCCAAGCAGATAATGGTTAGTTATCAGGAAATCGCTGAGGCGCTGGACAAAAGCATCTTTAAAATCGAGGAAGCTATCTTGAAGGCATTGGAACAAACACCCCCGGAGCTGGCTTCCGATATTTATCGTCGCGGACTTTACCTGACCGGTGGTGGTGCGTTGTTGCGAGGACTGGACAAGCGATTAAGCCAGAAGATCAAATTACCGGTGCATATCGCTGACGATCCATTGAAGAGCGTCGTAAGAGGTACCGGCATTGCACTCAAGAGTTACGATAAATATCCTTTTGTAATGAGATGAGACCTTCCTTCCCCGGGTTATGCGTAACATATTTCTCTTCATTCGCCGGTATTTTACTTTTATCACCTTTCTTTTCCTACAGGTGATTTCGTTAGGCTTTTTATTTCGATACAATCGTTTTCACCGAGCTAAATTCCTGGGTATTGCCAATGAGATAACCGGACGCGTGAATAGTCAGTATAATAAAGTAGAAGATTATTTTTACCTGAAGGAAGAAAACAGGCGTTTACATAAATTCAATGATTCCCTGCTTAATTTGCTCCCGCGCAATTTCAGCCAGCACGATACCGGATTACAAATACTGACAGATTCCATTCCTTACGATACATCGGGTCACTATCGTCGCTATTTTATGCGGGATGCGGTAGTTATCTATAATACGGTCAGCGCTCAGAAAAATTACCTTCAGCTCAATCGCGGTTCCAACCAGGGAATAAAGGATAATATGGCGGTGGTAAGTTCAGATGGAAGCGCCGTTGGTTTGGTGGTGAATGTAAGTCCCAACTTCTGCGAGGTGATGAGCCTACTCCATATTCAAAGCACGGTGAGTGCTTCACTTAAAAAGACCGGTGAATTCGGTACGGTAGAATGGGATGGCAAAGATCCGCGCTTCCTGATCATGAAGAAGATCCCAAAAAGTACCGAGATACAGTTGGGAGATACCGTGGTGACAAGTCCCTATTCATATAATATTCCGCCGGGGTATATGGTAGGAACTGTAGCAGAGGCAAAAGTGGACAATTCAACCGGTTTCTATTTATTGAAACTAAAAACCGCTGCTAATTTTTATACACTCCAGCGAGTACATGTAATAGAAAACATTGACAGGGAGGAACAGGCAAAGCTGTTTGAGGTCACGGAAAAGAAGATCGAAGAAATTAAAAAGAATCCGCGATGAGTGATTTTTTGAGAAATATCATCCGGCTCGCCCTGTTTATTCTTTTGCAGGTGTATGTCCTTAACAAGATTCAACCTTTGCATGGATTCATCACTCCATATATATACTATCTCTTTGTACTGTGGATGCCCTTTTCCATTTCCAGGATGGGATTGCTGCTCGTCGGATTTGTTGCCGGCCTGATGCTCGATTATTTCATGATGACGCCGGGCCTGCATGCGGCGGCCTGTGTTCTTATTGCCTATGCCCGTCCTTTCGTGATCAATCTGCTTACCCCCAAAGATATTTCCGGATTCAACTACCGGGAGCCTTCATCAAAGGCAATGGGATGGCGCCCTTACGTAGTCTATATACTCATCCTTACACTTCTTCATCATGGATATCTGGTCTTCCTGGAATGGCTGGACTTCGGAAGCTTCCTGGATTTTTTAATCAAGATTGTCGGCACCACCGGCATCAGCATGCTCCTCATTGTCACCATGGAATTATTAATTCCAAGGCGATTGAAATTCAGGACTAATATTTCCTAAGGCTCGCATGAGGCGGGCGTTTGAAAGAATTGCCAATTCCAGTTTTATTATCAAATAGATTTGAATCCATCTTTTCTAATTCGTAATTTTATATTCTTTTTCTAATCTATGCCTGTGTTCAACCAATCAAGAAGCCGTATCATCCGCCTCATATTCCTGGTTGTTTTCTTCGTTATCATAGCCCAATTATTTTACCTGCAGGTTATATCGGGGAAATATCAGCGCCTGGCCGATGAAAATGCGATTCTCCGGAAAACGGTCTATCCTCCCCGCGGACTGGTCCTTGACCGGAAAAGAAGAGCCGTACTGAGCAACACACTTACCTATGACCTGATGGTAACACCGTCATTGGTGAAAGGCATTGACACCGCATTTTTCTGCCGGCTCATGGAAATCGATACAGCTGAATTCAGGAGCCGCATCATCACGGCGATTATCAAGAATAAATCATTTCGCCCATCCGTGTTTGAAGCATCGTTGCCTCCTCAAAAGTTTGCACGTATCCAGGAAAATCTATGGCGGTTTCAAAATGGTTTTTATACTCAGGAAAGACCTATCCGCTCCTATCCATTTAACTGCGGATCCAATATATTCGGATATATAGGTGAGGTCGATTCCAACTATATCAAGAAACGTACAGAAGAAGGATATCAAAGTGGGGATTATGCAGGAATGACCGGCATTGAAAGTATTTATGAAAGAAATCTCATGGGGCAACGTGGAGTGCAGGTGTTGATCAAAGATAATTTTAACCGCATTAAAGGTCCTTATGCAAACGGAGAACTAGATGAAGAAGCGGTAGCCGGCGATAATCTCTATACAAGTCTTGATATCGAGTTGCAAGAAGAAGGAGAGAAGCTCATGACGAATAAGGTGGGCGCTATTGTGGCCATCGATCCCCGTACAGGTGGCATATTGGCAATGGTGAGCAGTCCAACTTACAATCCAACTTATCTCACCGGCAGTGAAAGAAGAAAACATTTCTCAGAATTATACAAGGATCCGCGACTTCCCTTATTGAATAGATCTGTTTCCACTTATTATCCTCCCGGATCGACTTTTAAAACGCTCCAGGCATTGGTAGCCCTGCATGAGGGAATGATCACTGAACAAACTACTTATTCCTGTTCCGGTGCCTTCTATGATTGCGGAAAGCCCATGCGCTGTCTTGACCCGGGCACTTTTCAATTGGAAGGAGCGATCACAAAATCATGCAATACTTATTTTGCCAATGTCATGGAACGGGTGATCAACAACCCGATATTTCCAAACATGGATAGCAGTCTTGCCAACTGGGCTCGTTACATGAACGCTTTTGGACTGGGGCATCGCCTGGGTGTGGACCTTCCTTCAGAAAGAAGCGGACTGATCCCGACACCCGCCACCTACGATAAGGTGTATGGCCAGGGACATTGGAATTTCTGTACCATTCGTTCATTAAGTATTGGACAGGGAGAGGTATTGACCACGCCCTTGCAGGTCGCCAACGAAATGGCTTATCTGGCAAATAAAGGTTGGTTTTACACACCTCACGTAGTGGATTCCATTGCGGGAGGTGACCGGTTCGGAATGCTGAAGCGCTTCCAGATTAAGCATGTTCCGCTGAAAATTTCGGATCATATTTTTGAAGCCGTGCATAATGGCATGCAGGGAGTGGTGGACAAGGGTACAGGCAAGGGCGCCGAGCTTCCGGGTATCATCATTTGTGGAAAGACGGGTACGGCTGAAAATTCTTACAAAGGCGTAAAGCAAAAAGACCACTCATTTTTTGCAGCTTTTGCACCCAGGGAAAATCCGAAGATCGCCATCATGGTGATCTGTGAAAATGCAGGCTTTGGCGGTACCTGGGCCGCACCAATCGCCGGCCTGATGATTGAAAAATATTTGAATGATACCATAGCTACCGACCGCAAGCCGTTGGAAGAAAGGATGATCAAGGCCAGCCTTATTCCGCCACGCATGCTCGATCAAATGAGGGTGATGGATTCATTGGAACGTGCCAAAGAAGCCGAACTGATAATCAAGAATGATCTCCGGGGGGTGAAGGATACACTGCAATCAGAAGATAATCTAACCGATGAAGAGATCCGCGGCACGAAAACAAAAAAGAACCTGCCGGCTAAGGATAGCCAGGATAAAGAACCCATAAAGAAAGAAATTCTCACACCGGCTAATCAAAGGAAAATTTCCCCGAACAAAAAAGACACCACAAAACATTAGGTGTAGACTTAATGAATAATCGTAACCCTGCCATATCGAAAGGAATTGACTGGAGCCTTGTCTGGATTTACCTCCTACTGGTTGCCATTGGATTGACGGCGATTTTTGCAGCGACATATAAAGAAGGCGATCCCGTGATCCAGAGTTTTATTCGGTTCAAGACCGACTATAGCAAGCAATTCTATTTTTTTATTATCGGAGCCTTTCTGGCCTTTTTCATATTGTTGACCGACAGTAAGTTTTTCTCAGCTACCGCTAATATCTGGTATGCAGTTGGGATATTCATGCTCCTGCTCGTTTTTCCATTTCATTCGCGCGTCAAGGGCACGGAATCAATTATTCGTATGGGAGGCTTTCAGTTCCAGCCCGCCGAGTTTTGCAAAATATGCGTAAGCCTTGCATTAGCTAAATACCTGTCGCGACCTGAAACAGAGTTCCGGAGAACCCGGTCGCAGATGATTGCCGCAGCCATTGTATTGTTTCCAGCGGTGCTGACGGTCCTTCAAAGTGAGACGGGACTGGCACTTGTTTATTTCGCTTTTTTTATTGTGATGTTTCGTGAAGGGTTACCGGCAATGGTCCTGATTATTGGGTTTGCTATCGCTTCGCTATTGATTGCCACTATAGTGATAGAGCCCAATGTGCTGGCTATCGCTTTAACGGCTATCGCATTGCTATCTGTCTACATTCTTCGCAAGGCCATTCGAAGGCGACGAAGGATCTTGACGGTCATCATTCTATTATGGGGTACTTGTGTCGGCATACAGCGTTTTGCGGCGCCCTTTGTTTTCAAGAGTGTCTTGCAGAAGCACCAGGTCGAAAGGATATATGATCTCTTTGGAAGAGACAATCCCTATAAAAAATCTGAGGATGTTGTTGAAGTAACAACAAAGAAAACCGAGACAGAGAGCAGTTATAATGTAAAGCAATCAAAGATTGCTATCGGGAGCGGAAAGATCTGGGGAAAGGGACTGTTAAAGGGGACTCAGACGAGATACGATTTTGTACCTGAGCAGCGAACGGATTTTATATTCTGTACGGTTGGCGAGGGATTCGGATTTGCAGGCAGCCTGGTGCTACTCAGCATTTACCTGATCCTGCTTTTTCGGATCATCACGTTGGCAGAAAGGCAACGCAGCGTATTCAGTCGCTGTTATGCTTATGGCGTTGCGGCTGTTTTCTTTTTTCATATTGCCATCAATGTCGGCATGACGATCGGGTTGGCGCCGGTGATCGGGATCCCTCTGCCCTTTGTAAGCTATGGCGGGACTTCCCTCATCACTTTTACTATACTATTATTTATCTTGATCCGACTTGACGCCGACCGGCAGATGGTGTTGCGATAAAAATCATGAAGATCTTCCCACTTTCTGAAGGCAGTTTTACTGTTGATAAAACAAAATTGTTTGTTCCCTTCGAAGAGGGCCAGGACCAACTGCAGGAAAGGCCAAGAGGAAGCCTGTTGGTAGAAATCCAACCATTCCTGGTCATTCTTCAAAATGACATTTTGTTATTTGATACAGGGCTTGGCTTTGCAGATCCGTCGGGGCAAATGCAGATCCACAAAAACCTGGCAGAGAAGGGAGTTGCTGCCGCAGACATCACTAAAGTATTATTGACACATTTGCATAAGGACCATGCCGGTGGCATTGCTTTGCAACCGGATCATCGCCAACCGGCATTTCCGAATGCCACCTATTATCTTCAGAAGAGAGAATTGGATTTTGCATTTGAAAGAGGCATTCCTTCTTTTATACCGGAAGAATTTCAGGTCTTAAAAAATATGCCCAACCTGGTGCTTCTTCAAAATGACGAGGGATCGATAGATGATCATATAAGGTATGAAGTGACAGGAGCTCATTCACCCTTTCACCAGGTATTTTGGGTGAGTGACGGGGATGAGACGGTTTTCTTTGGTGGCGATGATGCGCCTCAGCTCCAGCAGATGAAACATCGATTTACAGCCAAATACGATCATGATGGGCGTAAGGCGATGCTGTTAAGACAGCAATGGTGGAAAGAAGGGGAGGAAAAGAAATGGAGCTTTCTTTTTTATCACGACATTCAAAATCCTATTTGGAAATTTTAGTATCGATGGCTTGATGCTATCTCAAAAAAAAGGCCCGCTCTCCAAGAGAGCTGGCCGTTGCTAACCTATAAAAACACCAGAATAATTTGCGTTAAAACAATTTATCGAAACCTCCGATTGGGTCGCGCCTCTATCCGGCGGTTTTTCAGCTCACCTTTTACTTTGTCTTCAAACTCCCGCTGGTACTCATACACTTTATTGGCGCGTTGTTCGTCGAATATTTGCCTGAACTCATTCCGAAAGCGAACTCTTATTTCAGCAATTTTTAGTTGCATCATGGGCCGGTCGGCTATATTTTCACGATGTGTTCTTCTTAACTCAACGATATAGCGAAGAAATACAGGACTAAACCTTTCTGCTTCATTGCGACTTAAGTTCAATCTTTTTTGAATGTATTGCTGCATTCTCTCCTGCAACTTGCCACCTCCTCTCTCAGTAGTCTCTTCATCCTGCGCGAGAGCAGCAAACCCTGTGAAAAACACCAGGCTCAATATCAAAAAAAAGCGTTTCATTTTGTTGTTCTTAATTCATTAGGGACAGGTCATCATCTAAATCAGGATCTGCGGTCTCCTGCAAGAATTGCTTTAGCTCGGATTCCGGAACATCCTTTAAATATTCCTTAGGCTCTGCCTTAGGATCATTGAAAGCCTTTTCTTCTCCGTTCAATCCGGCAATGGTAAATTGCTGAATGAAGTCGCTCAATTCCTGATCACTTGTTTTCTTTATCTCTTTATCCAGTTTCTTTTCAAATTTGGCAAAGGATTGATTTAAGTCCTTATTCCGGTTGTTGAAATATAAAAGCCCTCCAAGAGCAATAATACCAGTGATCGCCGCAGCTGCAGCCAAACGCAACCACTTCTTTTTCCTAAACGCAACCACTTTTGCCTGTTCTCTGAACGGTACAACTTTTCCGGATGACTCTTCTTGCCTGGACGAAAGATCTTCAAAGTAATTACTCGGAACAGTAAAGGGCATTGTCTTGTTCAATCCGCTAAGGAAAGGCGAAATGGATTTCAATTCGTCCGAAGCTGATTGATTGTTTGGAGCAAGATCGTATTCAGCCGCATCTTTCACATAGTTCATCAATCTATTCTCCAAACCATCAAAATAATTAGCAGGAACCGCATGCGGCATTGTCCTGGAAGCATCGCTCAATAAGGGAGATAAATATTTCAATTCTTCTGAGGCATCGGCAGCGTCCATCGCCTTAACGCGATTTAGCATTAGGTTAGCCAGGCCCTCAAAATATCCATCGGGTATTTCATAGACATTTTGAGGGGCCACCTGAGCAAGGGTACTTTTAAGCTCAACTAATTCCTGTAATATGTTGGTGTTCTGTGCCATTTTTACGTTTCTGAGACGATTTTAGCCTTGCAAAGTTTAATGATTCAGCATATAATCCTCGATTTTTTTGACCGCATGGTGATAACTGGCTTTTAGCGCGCCCTCACTGGTTTCCAACACCTGGCTCATCTGTTCGTATGGCATTTCGTCATAATATCTAAGGCCAAATACAATACGTTGTTTTTCAGGTAATTGCTGAATTGCCAGCTGCAGTTTCCACTCTATCCTGTTAGGGTCGAAGTGCTTATCAGCTTTTATCTTGTTACTCAGGCCTCCTTCCACGTCACTTAGGCTAACAGATGATCGTTTTTTCATCTGTTCCAGGTAGGTCAGGCTTTCGTTAGTCGCGATCCGGTAGAGCCAGGTGTAAAGTTGGCTATCTTCTCTGAAATTTTCAAGGCCATTCCATACCCGGATAAATACGTTTTGCAGCACGTCATTGGCGTCTTCATGGTCAACGACCATCCGGCGCACATGCCAGTAAAGTTTTTCCTGGTACTTCCTGATAAGGGCTGTATAGGCCTTTTCTTTCGTGACCGGATTGCGAAATTCAACCAGTAGTTCACTATCGCTCAAGGTGGTTGGGGACATAATTTTAAAACAATCTTTTAACCGGCTTTTCGTCGCTGAATCACTTTCTCTGCGGCATTTACAATATCCGGAATATCCAATCCATATTTTTTCAACAGGTCTTTTGGTTTTCCACTCTCTCCAAATGTATCTTTTGTGCCGACATATTCCATGGGTATTGGAAAATGCCTGACGGCACATTGTGCGATCGCATCGCCCATGCCGCCAAAAATGTTGTGTTCTTCCGCGGTCACTGCGCACTTTGTTTTTCGTATAGAACGAATGATTGCTTCTTCATCCAGCGGTTTCACCGTATGAATGTTGATCACTTCAACACTAATTCCCTGTTCCTGTAAAATGACACCTGCTTGTATGGCATTCCAAACCATGTGGCCGCATGCAAATATGGAAACATCATTGCCTTCACTGAATAATTGTGCCTTCCCAATTTCAAACGGCATCTGGCTGGTAAATATCGGCCACACAGGCCGGCCAAATCGCAGGTATACGGGACCGTAATAATCTGCAATGGCTATGGTGGCTGCTTTGGTCTGACTGTAGTCGCAGGGAACGATCACCGTCATGCCGGGCATCATTTTCATGAGCCCGATATCTTCTAATATTTGGTGAGTGGCCCCATCCTCTCCCAGTGTAAGACCAGCGTGGGATGCGCAAAGCTTTACATTCTTTCCACTATAGGCCACCGATTGCCTGATCTGATCATATACCCGACCAGTAGAAAAGTTGGCAAAAGTGGTCGTATAAGGAATTTTTCCACCAATGGTGAGACCTGCTGCAATACCCACCATATTGGCTTCGGCTATGCCTACCTGTATGAATCGGTCGGGAAACTCTTTCATGAACTGTTGCAACTTTAACGAACCCGCGAGATCTGCACTCAACGCGACAATATTTGGATTTTTGCGGGCTGCTTCCACAATACCGTCTCCAAAACCACTGCGCGTGTCTTTTTCTCCGGTCGATTGAATTTCCTTTAACATCATAATATTCTATTATCAGTTGAGGTCAGGTGGTGTATTTGAAAAAACGGTTTGGTCTGCTTTTAATCGTTGCTCCCATTTCCAGGCGGTGGACAACATCTCTTCCAGTGAGTATTTGGGATTCCAACCCAACAGATTTTTGGCGAGGTCATTATTCGCATAAATAGCGACAATATCGCCGGGTCTCCGCGGGCCTATCTCATAGTTTAATTTGTGGCCGCTCACTTTCTCAAATGAGTTGATGGCTTCCAGCACGGAAACTCCATTGCCGCTACCCAGGTTGAAGACTTCACAGAGTCCGATATTCTTCTCCTCTTCCAGGTATTTAATAGACAAAGTATGGGCATTCGCAAGATCGCTTACGTGTACATAATCCCGGATACAGGAGCCATCGCGTGTTGGGTAATCATTTCCATGCACATACATTTTAGCAATACGCCCAATAGCCGTCTGCGTAATAGTAGGGATCAGGTTTTGCGGAGGGCCCATCGGCATTTCGCCAATATGCCCGGTTGGATGGGCTCCCACCGGATTAAAATATCTTAATAAAATACTCTGGATACCGGAACTCTTAGAAAATTCATTCAGTATCTGCTCACTCATTTGTTTGGTATAGCCATAAGGCGATTCAGCAGGCTTGGGCGGCGTGCTCTCCGTTACCGGGACTTTATCCGGGTTTCCGTACACCGTACAGGAGGATGAGAAGACAAAATTTGGTGTTCCAAATTCCCGGACACACTTAAGCAAATTAATGAGCGATGTAAGGTTGTTTTCAAAATAGAGCAGCGGGTCTTCGACCGATTCACTGACCGATTTGAAGGCGGCAAAATGTATGATCCCTCCTAAGTCGGTATTTTCCTGGAAAATGGCAAATGTGTCATCGAAATTGCAGAGATCGACCTTATAATTCTTAACCCGGATGCCCGTGATCTGTTCGATACCTTTTAAAACAGCCGGGTTGGAGCGGGAGTTGTCATCTACAGAAATTACATCATAGCCATTCTCCAAAAGGTCGACAATGGTATGTGATCCTATGTAACCGCACCCCCCAGTAACTAATATTTTAGCCATAAAAAAATTCCCGGCAAAAATCAGGAATTTTTATCAATAAGGAGGTGAGAGAAATCTTATCGGAACAGATTAACCAGGAAATAGATTCCGGCCGCTAATAAACCACTCACAGGAATGGTCAGTATCCACGCCCAAATCAGGCTGAATGTAACTCCCCAGCGCACCGCTGACAATCGTTTTGTTGCACCCACTCCCATAATAGATCCGGTAATAGTGTGTGTTGTGCTGACGGGGATCTTCAAGGCTTCCGTTACAAACAGGGTGATGGCGCCTGCAGTCTCCGCGGCAACCCCTTCGAATGGAGTTACTTTGGTGATCTTCGTACCCATGGTCTTTACAATCTTCCATCCACCGCTCATAGTCCCCGCGCCTATGGCTGTATAACAAGCAATAGGCACCCAGTCTGGCATTTGGCTGAATTCCGCGATAGTTCCATTGGCTATGAGTGCAGCAGTTATGATGCCCATTACCTTTTGCGCGTCATTGCCTCCATGACCGATACTGAAAGCTGCAGAAGATACTAATTGCAACCTCTTAAACCATCCATGTGCCCGATGCGTATTCAGACTGCTTAGGTACAAAGAAAATACAGCCATCACTACAATGATCAATGCTAATAAGATCCATTTGAAGTTGCGGGAGAAGAAGATAACCTTCATCGTATAAGACTCATAATGCGTGGTGAGTCTTGCCGGATCAAATTCAAGAGAATAATACAGAAAAACACCTACGGCTATTATCACCAATGATGAAAAGATCTTGGGGCCTAATCCCTTACGAAAAGAATTCATGAACCACAGTGCAATGATAAAAGCCATGATCATCCCTACTAATGGAGCAAGAAAAATAAAAGCAACAGTTTTAAGAACAACGGCTGAATTAATCACACTAAAGGTTCCGGCCTGAGCGATAGCCGCGCCGGCAAACCCGCCAATCAAAGTATGTGAGGAAGAAGAGGGAATACCCGACCACCAGGTAAGGAGGTTCCATGTTATAGCGGCAATCAATCCGGATAATATCACATAAAGCATGTCGACCTTGGTAATAGCGTCGGCATGCACCGTTTTTGCTACTGTATCCGCCACCCCGTGATCTTTGAAGATGAAATACGCCACTACGTTAAACACTGCTGCCCATAACACTGCCTGGAAGGGAGTCAGGACTTTTGTAGAAACCACCGTTGCAATTGAATTGGCTGCATCATGAAATCCGTTGATGAAATCAAACGTCAGAGCCAGAACAATGATAACTATAATGAAGGTGGCCATAATTGATTTTAAAAATATGAATTGGGGAACGAGTGAACCATCACCGGTCAGGCATATTTAATGATGATGGATTCGATGACGTTGCTTGCATCCTCACATTTATCCGTGACAATCTCCATTACCTGGTAGATCTCCCTTTTCTTAATGACCTCTTTGGCATCCGGCTCCGTATCGAAGAGTCTTTCGATGCTCAGGTCAAAGATGTCGTCCGCCTGGTTCTCAATGCTATTGATCTTTACAAGGGCTTCCGTGATGTTTCGCATGTTTTGCATATTCCGTAACTCTCTCACTGCGATGGCAACCTGGATGGCGCTTTGTTCAATGAGTTCCGACATTTTCTGCATCCCTGTGTCGTTGGGATTGACTCTGTAAAAGTTGATTTTTTTTGCTGCCGCATAAATATAGTCGGCAATATCATCCAGGGAAGAGGCCAGATAATGGATGTCTTCGCGGTCAAACGGAGTTATGAAATTGCGTCCCAATTCCGTAAATACATTGTGAGTCAGTTCGTCGTTATCATGCTCCAGGTCCTCTGCCTGGAGGATCAGCGAAGCACGCTTGTCAAAATTTGATTCAGCGACCACCGCCTTTAATATGCTGCCCATTTTTGCGACATTATCAGCTACTTTTTCAAATAGGTCGTAGAAGACTTTGTTCTTGGGCATGAATATTTTAAGAAAGGAGTTAAGTGCCATAGATTATATATTTATCCCGGGCTTTCGGGAGGTTTGCGAAATTACCGGCTTGAAAACGGCCTGAATCCAGGGGGTGGAGAATTAATAATAAATTAATATATAGATAAAATTAGGGTAACCATTCAATAACAAAGACTTTATATTGCAGGAATTTTATTCGGCCATGTTTTCCGATCAACTGAACCGTGCAAAAGGCTTGATCTTCTGTATTTTGTTTTTTTTCTTCGCAGGCAATGCCTTTTCTCAACGCTATTTAGCCGATCTGGATTCGTCTTTTTTCATAAAAGACACGGTACGTCCTTTTATCAAACGCTTTGAAAACCTCCGGATTTCGGGGTACATGCAACCTCAATTTCAGATTGCCCAGCAAGATGGCGCTCAATCATATGCCGGCGGAAATTTTTCCCAATTTTCGCGGAGCCGGTTCATGTTGCGGCGAGCCAGAGTGAAGATCGATTATTTAATGATGAATAAAGAAAGGTTTCCCCAGGCGTTATTCACTTTTCAAATTGATGCCACTGAAAGAGGTGTGATTGTAAGAGACATGTTTATCCGTGTATACGAAACCAGAAAAAACAATTTCGCGATGACAGCCGGATTTTTTGCCCGGCCCTTTGGGTATGAAGTGAATCTGGGTTCTTCTTTTCGCGAATCTCCGGAAAGAGGAAGGATGTCGCAAATATTGATGCCAGGGGAGCGAGACTTAGGAGTGATGGTATCATTTGAACCACAACGAAAAATTCACCCATTGTTTCATTTCAAACTCGATGGCGGTTTTTTCAATGGGCAGGGCGCGTCGGGGACTACTGATTTTGATAGCCATAAGGATTTTATCAGTCGCCTTACCATTAAGCCGTACGAATGGCGATCACTCGAATTAAGCGGAGGACTATCATTTCTTATTGGCGGATGGAAAAACGGAACAAAATATGTCTATAAGAGTGCTATCTCCAATAACGGTGAAAAAAGTTTTCAGGTAGATTCTAATGAAAATAATTTAGGCAAATCATCTCCACGTCATTACTATGGCGCGGACGTCCAGTTAAAGTGGAAGCATGAATGGGGAGAAACCGAATGGAGAGCCGAATACTGGTATGGAACTCAACCGGGCACTGCCAACTCGACGAGCAATCCCGGCAGCCTTCCCAATTCAAATGGAAGCTTATTGCCTACTTATATCCGGAAATATACCGGTGCATACTTTTATTTTCTTCAGAATATTCTTAATTCACGGCATCAACTTGTTTTAAAATATGATTGGTACGATCCCAATTCAAAAGTGAGCAATTCCGACATAGGCTCACCAACTTCGAATTTCACCTCCGCCGACATAAAATTCTCAACCCTTGGATTTGGATATATTTTCTATTTTAATTCCCAAACCAAGATCACGTTCTATTATGACCTGGTAAGAAATGAAAAAACTCAACTTGCCGGCTATACCCTCGATCAAAAGGATGATGTCTTTACATGCCGACTGCAGTTCAAATTTTGATACAGGTTCAGAAGGCCTTCTGTCAGTTAATATTCCGGTAACATTAGGGTCACAATTGCTTAACGTGGGAGTAACCTGCCGATAACCTGCGGAACATTCCTTTGCCACAAATTAGAAAACATGGAATTCAGGCGGCAATGGATCCTTCTACTCATTTTGACCGGGGCATTTTCGATCGCGCAGGCGCAGACGGCAAAACTTTCGGGCAAGATCCTGAATAGTAAGAACGAGGCCTTGCCGGGAGTATCCGTTAAGATTGTCGGGGGAACAGGAGGAACAACAACGGATATGGAAGGAAGATTTTCCCTCAACCTTTCCGTAGGAAAAAAATATGAGATACAATTTTCCGCAATAGGATACGAAGGCAAAAATATCAACGAAATAGAAGTGCTGAGCGGTCAGGTTAATGAGTTGAATATTATCATGGATGTGAATGCAAAGACGGGTGAAAATGTAGTCGTCAATACGACCCGTTCTTCGGCAAGAAAGGAAACTGTTAGCGCCGCCATTGCTTTTCAAAAAAATACGAATACCGTTGCCCAGATCATCAGCGCCGAAACCATCCGTCGTTCCCCCGATAAAAATACAGGGGAAGTCCTTAAAAGAATTACAGGACTCTCAGTCCAGGATGGCCGCTACCTGATTGTAAGAGGTCTGGCAGATCGATATAACCAGGCGATGCTGAATGGAATTTTATTGAGCAGTACTGAACCCGACAGAAAAACTTTTTCTTTTGACATTTTTCCGGCCGCAGTCATTGATAATATCGTGGTCAACAAAGCATTTGTTCCCGAGTATCCCGGTGAGTGGGCAGGCGGCCTGGTACAAGTAAATACCAAAGACATTCCGTCCGCTGATTTTTTTAATATCCAAATCGGTACAGGATTCAATACAAACATTTTTGATGGCGATTTCTTCAGATCTAAAAACCATGGCAGCCTTGATTTTTTGGGCATCGATAACGGTACCCGAAAACTACCCGATGAATTTCCTACAAAATCCACTTTTGCCAAACTGGATCAGAACGCCAAGAATGTTCTTGGAAGCAAGATGCCTAATAACTGGAAGTATGAAAAGGCGTCGATTGTACCCAACATTTCCTTCCAGGCGGCCGGCGGATTTGGCGGATTCTTGTTTCATAAAAAAGTAGGTGGAACAATCGCTGTTAATTATAACAGAAGTCTCAAGCATTACAAATTCGAGAATGCATTTTATTCTGGCGAATTTAATGGCGGTCCGGTAGCTCCTGATTTCAACTATCACACGGACAAATTTGCTACCGAAGTATTATGGGGAGGGATTGCCAATTTTTCCATGCAATTAGATCCAAATAATAAGATCAGTGTTAAGAATCTCTTTAATGTCAATTCATCACAGTATGTTTCATTGCGCCAGGGATATGAAGCACTATCTGTTCAAACGCCATTGCAGGGGCGTGAGTTAGCGATGAAGACAAACATATTTTACAATACACAGCTGGCCGGAGAGCATAATATAAAGAAATGGAAAACAAAATTGAATTGGTACGGGAGTTTTAATATCCTGGATCAATATATACCCGACCAGCTAAGAGCAGAATATTTGCTGAATCAAACAACTAATCAATATGAAGCCCGCCTTTCATCCGGAGGCAATTCACAGAAGAGCGGCAGTATGTTTTTTGGAAGCCTATCGGATTACATCTACACGGCGGGTGGCGATATCACCAAGTCATTTACCATCGGGAAGAAAAATCAATCTATCAGGGCGGGTTATTTTTTCCAGGTCAAGGATCGCTTATATGATGCAAAACCATTTTTTGTCAACCTCAGAAATTCAAATCCAGGGACTACCTATTTGCAACAAGCCGAATATGTGATTTTCGATCCGGTCAATTTTACCAATGGGCAATTGAATTTCGATGGATTCACGGACAAGATATATCGTTACCTCGCCAATAGCATCTTAAATGCCGCGTACATTCAATTTGATAATTTGCTCAGCGAAAAGTTGCGCCTCGTTTGGGGCTTGAGAGTGGAGGACTTTGACCAATTGGTCGGCAGCGTAAGAAAGAGTGACGATCGATTTGCCCATTCAGAAGTGACTGATTATTTGCCTGCATTAAACCTGACCTATAGGATCAACCCCAAGATTAATCTGCGCTTGTCAGGATCACAAACGGTGATCCGGCCTGAATTCAGGGAACTTACTTCTATCGCGTTCTATGATTTTGAGTTAGGGGCCACTATTATTGGAAATTCAAATCTCCAGCGGACCAAAGTAACTAATGCAGATCTCCGCTATGAAATGTATCCAAGGCCCGGAGAGTTGATTACGCTTGGGGTTTTTTACAAGTACTTTGACAAACCCATTGAACAATATTTTAACCAGAGCGGTGCGGGCTCAAGCAACACCTTTAACTACAATAATGCCGACAATGCCACTTCCTATGGAGCCGAGTTTGAATTCCGGAAAAGACTTGACTTCAGTAGGGGCTTGAAGAATTTCACTTTCTCCACCAACCTGGCATACATATATAATCGTGTCCATTTTGAAGCGAAGCAACTGGACCGTCCCATGCAGGGCCAAAGTCCTTACACGATCAATCTTGGACTCAACTACGATCTTGAAAAAGCGGGCATCAATTCCACTGTTCTGTTTAATGTGATCGGTCGCAGGATCCTCTTTGTAAACAATGAACAGGTCTCTGCTATATGGGAGGCCCCACGCCCATTGTTGGATTTCCAATTGTCGAAAAAGATCATTAGCAATAAAGGAGAACTCAAATTAAATGTAAGCGACATCTTAAACCATACGGCAAATTTTTATCATGACATTGATGCGAATAAAAAATATAAAGCTAGCGGAGATGCCTTAGCTATTTCGAGACAATATGGAACAACGTTCACCCTGACTTTTGGATACAGTTTCAAATGATAACATTACGAGACAAAAACACAATTATGAATATGAAAAAGACAATTTTTTTAAGTGCTTTGGTTGCCGTTTATGCCTTAACGAACAATGGCTGCCGAAAGATCGAAATTGATTCGCAGACGACCATTATCGATACGAGTCATACGACGCCAACAGAAAGCACTACGTTGTCAGGCAAGATCAATACAGATCGTACATTACGTGCTACTAATACCTACACCTTGCGGGGATTAGTTTATGTGACGGAGAATGCTACGCTGACTATTGAGGCCGGTACCAAAATAGTTGGTGAAAAAAGTACGCGTGGCGCACTCGTCATTACCCGTGGTTGCAAAATTGTAGCCAACGGTACTGCCGATAAACCCATTGTATTTACTTCTGACCAGTCCTCTCCTCAACGTGGAGATTGGGCTGGACTTGTCCTTCTCGGACGCGCCAGAACCAATGCCAGTTTTAATGGAAGTTTTGGTTTGGGCCAGGCAGAAGGAGGTATCGACAATTCATCAGGAGATGGACTGTATGGCGGAACAGAAGACAATGATAACTCAGGCTCACTTAAGTATGTAAGAGTAGAATATGCGGGCTACGCGTATTTACCAGATAAGGAAATCAACGGCATCAGTTTCTATGCTATCGGAAGAGGCACCACCGTAGACCATGTGCAGGTTTCATATGCCAATGATGATTCCTATGAATGTTTTGGAGGCAATGTAAATTTAACCCGCATCATTTCGTACAGAGGGTTAGATGATGAATTGGATACAGACAATGGATATAGCGGCAACGTTCAATTTGTAATTTGTCAGCGCGATAGTTCTGTTGCGGACGTTTCCGGTTCGAACGGATGGGAGAGTGATAATGACGCGAATGGTATTGCCGTGATCGTGCCATCAGGACTTCAGACAGTACAACCCCAAACAAAAGCGGTTTACAGCAATGTGACGATGATTGGACCCAGAGCTGCCAGCAACAATGTTGGAAATTCATTATACAGAAATGGCGCTCAAATACGTCGTAATTCCGCCATCTCTCTTTTCAACTCTGTCATGCTGGGATGGCCAACGGGCATTTTGATCGATGCCAGTACAGGAACACCGACGGATATCAATATCACCGGCACGCCGGTAACACCCAATCAGACAACAAACCTGTTTGTCCAGAATTTTGTAATTGCGGGAAGTGCAACGCCTTTGAAATACACGGCGAGCTCTACTGCGCCGACGGGGTGGACCGTTGGAGACATGACCGCCTGGTTTAATACAGCTGCCTTTAATAACTCCATACTGGCTGCTGCAGCAGACGCTAAACTGGCTGATCCATTTAATCTAAGTGGCAACCCCGACTACACGCCGACTACCGGCTCTCCCTTGTTAACAGGTGCAAGTTTCACCCATGCGAAATTGACTGGATTTACGCAGGTTACTTTCATTGGAGCAGTTGGACCCGATGGCGAAGACGCCACCTGGTGGAAAGGATGGACCAAATTTTGATAATAACTATTTTCAATAGAATTAAGGAGCAGCTTATTCAGGCTGCTTTTTAATTTTGAGATCAAACGGGATTTTATGAGGTCGATGATCGCCGCCGCTTTAATGATTGTCTTATATGCGTGCTCGGGCAATGCGCCGGCAGCGAAGTTGACAACGCTGGATAAAAATTGGCTGGATTCCATTAAGAAGAAGAGCGATACCAGTTGGGTAAAACCCTACCGGAATGAAGAATTTGCTGTATCGGAATACTACATTGATAAAACAGACAGCATAGTAACACAGGTAATGAAGGATCGACAGGGAATGATCCGGCAGATCATCATTGCCCGCTATGACCAAATCCGTCTTTTTTTCGCCGAGTATTTTGCTAACGGACAACTGATGGCGAGCCTGCCTCTCGACAGCGCAGGCCATTACAATGGAAATGGAAAATATTATTATGAGAATGGACGTGTAAAAAGTGAGGGATCTTTTTCTCATGGTTTGTTTAACGGGAAATGGAAAAACTATGATACGACAGGGCGACTCCTGAACGTGGATGAATATGATTCCAACGGGCAGCTAAGAACTAACAATTAACTTCTCATGTTTGATAGGGAAGGGGTGGTTTTTTTGTTTTACCTTCCATTCATGAAATGGCTATCTCTTATTGCCTTTATTATTATACTTACATCCTGCTCCGAATCTGCGGTTAGCAAAAAACTGACAGAATGCGATAGCCTCTCCATCACTTTCAATGCGCCCAATACTGATTCGATCGTCAAGACACTCCAGACGGTAGATAAAAACGGCTTGAGTAAAATGGCCGGTTTTTTAGGTGGTAAAACAACTGAACAATTCAAATGTGGTTATGACGGAGGCCTTATCTTTTTTACCAAAGGAAAAGCCTTTCTTCCTGTGATGTTCAAATACAAAGAAGCAGACTGCCGCCATTTCTTATTTGAATGGGAAGGGAAGACAATGAGTACAAAAATGAGCCAGGAAGCGGCGGATTTTTTGGAGAGCCTGGAGATGGGAAAGAGTACGTATTGATTATTGATTACTGATATTACTGATTATTGATTATTGTAAGTGTTCATTTGTCCAATTTCACCACTCACAACTCACCACTCACTAAAAAGATACTCCACCACCTCCTCGGTAGTCTTTGAGAAATCCATCGGCGTTGGCGTGGGTCCATTGATCCAATCCTCAAATTTGTTTTCAAACGATGCGTCCAGCGCTTCCAGACAAATGATCCCCATTTCACTTAGTGCAGCGGCATTGCATTGCTGTTCATATTGCCCCCGAATGGGAAGGACCATCATCTTCTTACCCATATAAAGAGCTTCGGCAGGTGTTTCAAAACCGCCACCAGTAATGATTCCCGAGCAATGGATAAAACTCGTATTGAACAACTCACTTTCAACAGGCAAGAACGTTATATTTCCAACGCGTGCTTTTTCCATTGCTTCATTGCAGAATATCTCGAACCGGTGATCATAAAATTTTTCAAAGATCAATTTTAGTTGGGCTTTACGGTAGGAAGGAAGGTAAACTGTGATGTGATTTCCCAAGGTAGGTTCCGCATGGCGTAACCGTTTTTTAATAATGGGAGGGAAGATGAAATGGTCATACTTTTTGAAATGAAGTCCGACATACCTGGTGGCTTTTGCATAATGTTTAAGAAGGAACTCTCCAACAAAGTTTTTCCGGTTTGGTCTTGGTGTTCTTGAGGATTGAAAGCTTGCCTGGTGGCCGAAATTAATGGATGGCACTTTTTTTCTCGCACAGGCTGCCGCCGTGATGAATTCGAAATCGTTGATGACAAGGTCATACTTTTCAACGGGAAGATCCCGGATCTCCTGTCGTAAACGAAGTGGATGAATGCCTTTCACCATCCCCCAATAATCCAGGCCACCACGGTAATTGTAAAACAGACTAAGACCATTGCTTCGGTATTTGACGGGTACAGTCATTTGAAGATCACTGTTCGAACCACTTAAAAAAAGATCGACTGTTCCGTACTGTTTCAAATAGGGGAGTAATTCAATCGCACGGCTGATGTGGCCATTACCGGTGGCTTGAATAGCATAGAAGATATTCATATTTATTTCCCTGGCAGGGTCTGTTTATGCGCCCAATGAATGCAGGTAATAAGTGATCTCATCAGAAAGCACATGCGTTGAGACCGACGGCATCTTGCCATAGAACTCTTTCATTTCCCTTTCTTCATATTTATACAAATGCCAGTCATTCTTGTAATATTCAAGAGAAGTGAGATGATCGACCCAATCACCTGAATTCAGGTAAACGACTTTTCCTTTGTTCGTTTGAATCGTTCTTTTTTGTGGTTGATGTATATGGCCACAGATGACATAGTCGTATTTTTTTTCGATGGCTATTTCAGCTATCAGTTTTTCAAAAGCGTCGATTTTAATAATGGATTTGCTTACCTGTTTCATTATTTTTCGGGAAAGTGAAACCGGCTTGCGACCTATCAGCTTCAGAAATCGGTTCAGGGTTCGGTTGAACGCCAGCAACACTGCATATCCATTACTTCCCAGCTTAGCCCAAAAGCGCGCACTGCCCTGGGTTGTGTTGTCAAAGACGTCGCCGTGAAAGATCCAGGTCATCTTATTGTCGATCTCCATGGACATCTTATCTACCAGTTGAAGGTTACCCAATTGAAGATCTGAATATCGGCGAAGCATTTCATCGTGATTGCCGGTAACGTAGAAGACTCGTGTGCCGTTGGCGAGGAGCTGGAAAATTTCCCTGACCACTTCCATGTGTGAGGCAGGGAAATACCGTTTGCTGAATTGCCATACGTCAATAATATCTCCATTGAGAATGAGGATTTGCGGGGAGATACTTTTCAGGTAAGCGACAATTTCTTTGGCATGACAGCTATAGGTGCCTAAGTGTAGATCGGAAAGCACAGCGACATCGATAGGTCGTTTTTGCATGGGTTGGAGTTTTGCAAAGCTTGTTCACAATTTGTTCCCCACACCCAATTTTATATTAAGCTTATGTAATCAAATGATGAAAAAACTATGAACTGAAGGATATAATAACATTAAGATAATGACAGTGTAACAAAAAAGATATATTCAATTCGCAGCTTTGCAAAACCGTTACACATGAAAAGCATCCTGGCCTGTATCATGCTGATTCTTTGTATACAAAGCACCGACGAATCCGCTGGCAAATCACATCCTCTTCCTCCTCTCCAACCAGTCCAAAACCTATTCATCATTACTATTGATGGATTTCGTTGGCAGGAACTTTTTACCGGAGCCGACTCTACTCTGATCAATGATGAACGATACTGCCTGGACACTGAAACAATGAAGATGTTGTATTGGGACGCATCATCTGAAGAAAGAAGAAGAAGGCTAATGCCTTTTTTCTGGTCAGTGGTGGCGGCCAAGGGCCAGATATATGGCAACCGGCTTTTTAATAATAAGGTAAACGTATCGAACATCTATTCGCTTTCATATCCGGGCTACAATGAAATATTTACCGGAGGTCCTGATCTGAATATCCGATCAAACAACAAGAAAATGAATAGCAATCTCAACGTGCTCGAATGGCTGAATGGTCAGAATGGGTTCAAAGGAAATGTTGTAGCCTTTACTTCATGGGATGTGTTTCCATATATATTGAATAAGGACAGGAGCGAACTAAAGATCAATAGTGGATATGGTAATTTAGAAGAAGGCACAGAGCAATCTATGGTGAATCAGATCCAAAGTGATGTTGTTGATAATAGATCGTCGACCCGGTACGATGAACTTACTTTCATTACCGCCAGGGAATACATCCAGAAGAATCATCCTAAAATCGTATTCATGGGTTTCGGCGAAACGGATGAACTGGCGCATCATTCCAGGTATGACCTTTACCTGGAAAAGGCAGCAAAGATGGACAAGATCATCGGGGAACTCTGGTACTGGGTGCAATCAACTCCCGGATACAAAGACAACACCACCTTTATTATTACTACGGACCACGGAAGAGGTTCCCGTAGCAGCCGATGGAAGGATCATGGACTCTTTGTCAAAGGTTCGTCGCAAACATGGCTTGCTATTATCGGTCCACAACTAAAAAAATTCGGAGAAATGAAAGGTGAAAATCAGATCTACCAGGAACAGGTCGCGCAAACTATTGCAAACCTTGTCGGTAAAAACTTTGAATCCGATCGCGCTGTCGCTCCGGCTATTTCGATTAAATAGATTCACTCTTTCCTTCTGTCCAACGTAAATCCTACTGTAGTACCAATATCCTCCCGGCTGCGTACGTGGATCGTCTGGCCATGCGCTTCAATAATGTGTTTGCAGATCGACAACCCCAGTCCGCTGCCGGTCACATCGATGCTGCGTCCTTCTTCCGTACGGTAGAACCTTTCAAAGATCCGTGACAGGTGTCTTTCCTGAATGCCGATGCCATCATCACTGATCTCCACCAGGATGTGTTTCTCATCGGTATTATACATGCTGGCTACGATACTCCCGCCTTCTTTGCTGTATTTGATAGAATTTTCCAGGAGGTTTGTCAATACCTGTCTTAATTTTTCTTTATCGGCATGCACTGTAAGAGGCGATTCGCATCCTTTTTTAATGCTACAGCGAATATGCCTGGCCTCGGCGTTGAGTGACAATGATTCAAAGACATCTTTCACCAGGTCCTGAATAATGAAGTTTTGTTTATATAAAACCAATTCACCTCTTTCCAACTTGGAGATCTCATCGAGGTCATTGAGTAAATGAGTAAGGCGTTCGACATTTTTGGAAGTCTTTTCCAAAAATTTCTTATTGACCTCTGGTTTTTCCAACGCGCCCTGCAATAAGGTGTCTACATATCCCTGGATGGCAAAAACAGGTGTCTTGAATTCATGTGAAAGATTTTGCAGGAATTCTTTTCGAAACTGTTCATTCTGGCGCAATAGTTCAATTTCCTGTTTGTTTTCCTTTGCCCAGGCTTCTACATCCTCCGTGACATCGTCAATGCTTTTCTGAGGAAGTATATATTTATAATAAGTCTCTTCTTTTTTGGTTGCCTTGGTCTGATAAATGAATTTATAGATGAGCTTTATCTTGCGATAAATAAATCGCTCCAAAAGAAAGGAGATCAACCAAAAACTTCCGAGAAATACCACGGCAAAACCAATGAGACCGAAATACCATCTTTTTTCCACGTACCAAAGCAACGCCCCAATAGGTAAGGCCAGTATCAGTCCTGTGAAGGCGGAAAGCTGGCGGGGAGAGATGTTCTTGGCGGAGATCATGTCTAAGCTTATTGCAAGGTATAAGGTATTATCCTGAAAAAAGCTACAGCTCAAATTTATACCCGACACCCTTAACAGTGGTGATGCAGTCAATGCCAAGTTTCTGGCGGATCTTGCGGATATGAACATCGATGGTCCGGTCGCCAACGATCACATCGTTGCCCCAGACCTGGTTCAGGATCTCATTGCGAAGAAAAACCCGGCCGGGCTTGATGGCCAGGAGGTATAGCAGTTCGAATTCCTTTTTGGCGAGTATAATGTCCCTGTCATCCAGCTGGACAATAAACCTTTCGGGGTCGATAGTCAGGTTTTCGATTTTCAAGACCTTCGATTCCGTCTTGTTGAGCCTCCTGAAAAGGGCATTGATCCTGCTTAAAAACACCCGCGGACTGATCGGCTTACTAATGTAGTCGTCTGCTCCCGTCTCCAACCCCTTGATCTCTGTGCCTTCGTCATTGATAGCCGTGAGAAAAATGATCAGCGTGTCCTTAAATCCTGACTGGGCCCGAAGCAATTGGCAGACTTCCACGCCTGTCTTGCGCGGCATCATCACATCCAATACGATCAGGTCTGGCTGCGTTCTCCTTGCCTTTTCAAGGGCTTCATCTCCATCCTTGGCGGTAATCACCTCGTATCCTTCGTTGGAGAGATTGTATTTCAATATCTCCAGGATATCCGGTTCATCATCTGCCACAAGCACTTTTCGCGCTTTGTTCTCCATGCAGGAAAAATTTTGCGCAAACTACGTAGGAAAGAGTTGCTGATAAACTAAGCTATGATCCGTTTACGCAGACTTAATGATAAATTAATACGTTATAGGAAGTTCCGGATTTTTACCCTTTTTTGGCGATTTCAGGCAGCCAAAGCCTGAAAAATGCCGTCCAGAAAAGGATATTCCGCCATAACTAGGGTATATGGAAGGCGGGTGTTAATTTTGTATGATACGATCCTTATGATAGCGACCACCAAATACTGTATTCTAGTCGGATTCATCCTGACCTCTTCCATTCTGTATAGCCAGGGTTTAAGCGTGCCGGACACCCTCCGGATCCCTTCTAATTTTAAGCCTGCCTTCAACCGGGAGCGTAATCATGACCTGATCAACAGCGAGCAGAAAATGATCATGGCGTCCGATGGCAAGGCAGATAATAGCTTTTCCCCCTCCGCGGATGAAGAGATCAATTTCTGGTTAAACCTGGCTTTAATAAAGCGCGTCGACGGTATGCAGTATAATATTGAGACCGATAAAGAATTTGATCATCGGTTGAAAGTCAATTACCTCAAAGGACTTGAAAATATTCTTAGGTATTACCGAATGAACTGGAAATCCAGGTCGGGCAAATTGAACCCACTAATGTTACCAGATATCATTCAGGCTTACCAGGATTGCATGAATAAGGACAGGGCAAATGAATCGATTGAAAAAATTGTGGAGCGGTTGCCGTATGATGCCGCTACCGTCATCATGAATGCCGGAATTTTTAATAAGAATCCGGGATTTCCGGCGGGCCAAAGTAGCCTGATTAAAAAATACTGCGTTCTTCATCCGGAGTTAACATTGTTCACCTTAAAGGATAATCCTGACTGCCCATACGCAGAGAGCCTGATCAAGGCAGTTGCGACTTCTTATCCCCGGCAACTATACGATTATGCGGCAGCCAACAACCGCCTGGGTGCTATCATCCGCAATATTAAAGATGATGTATTTATCAGCTCAGTTTCGCGGATGGCTCGCAGCAAGAGTGGGCAACAATACTTTCCGTTCCTCGATAATATTGTCAAAGGCAAGATGAGCTTTGAAGATATCGATGCTGTTAAGGACGATTCACTTCAATATTATAAGCTGCTCGTGAAAACGCAGATGGAATATGTAAATAGGGCGATGAACAGGGATACAGCTTTTGAGTTTGCGTCGCTGACGGACAAATTGGAAAGGAAGGCTCAAAGCGTTTTCGTCAATGTCATTAACGGTCTTCACGAAGAAGAAGACGTAGTACGTTTCAGGATCATTCAACCGTTGAATGCACAGGAATTGTTTTACCTGGCCGTGTCAAGTGATGGCATTATTTATACATCGAGTTTTGTGAAGGGCGTTTATCCGTTAATGATGAAAAAAATAAATCAACGGGGAGATTCGCTGTTGATGCTTTTGAACTTTGACAAGTACAGGAAGTTTATCAAGATGGCTGCAGGCTATAATACCCTGGGCAACTTCTTTGGAACCTTTCCAAACAAAAATGATAAATTTTCTTTGATGCAGGCTTTTACCGGTGGCCTGGAAAAGTCGGCCGGCCTGGAAGACGGAGTGGATGTCGCCGATTCATACGCCAGCATCCATGAAATTGATAAGCCATTGGCGGATTATATTCTCGCTCTCGTTAAACAGAATTACAATCGGAACCTTGCTCTGAATAATAAAAAGGGAATTGCGACCTATAATATACTTCAGAAACTATTTCTTTCTGCCGATACAACAAAAGGAATCGATCTCACCAAGGAATTAGGCATCCCGCCTGTTTACACAGTTCCTTTTAAATCGTTGGTTAATGATAGCGGGCGAGTGATCATGCAAGTATTCTTTTATGGAGACAAAGATGGGCAGGGCATATTCCAGGGTTTTCTGAAAATGTTTAACCCTGCCAACTGGAGAGTAACCGCGGCTGACAGTTGGGTGGTGATCAATTCCATCAAGGGCCGACCGGTTTCTATCTATGCCAATAAAGCATTGCCGGAAGAAGGCGGGGAGGATGAAAGAGCGCAAAAGGAACTGGGAGATTATTTGGAAAAAAATAAGTTATATCCTACCGTCACGATCCATCGTGGTCATAGTTATTATGCCAACTCCACCATTGAGCAAATGTTTTCTTCTTCTAAAATAGTTTTCCTGGGTTCCTGCGGAGGTTATCATCTTATTCATGATGTGCTGGCCAAGGCGGAGGATGCCCATATCATTGCATCCAAGCAAATTGGCAAGACAGCAGTGAACAGGCCTTTCTTTCAACTACTAACGGAAAAGATCAGAAACGGCAGTAATATCGATTGGATACCATTCTGGGAAGAACTCGACAAATTGATCCATGTCGAAGGGTTTGAAGATTATATTCCTCCTTATAAGAACCTCGGTGCTCTCTTCATCAAGGCTTATAAGATAGCCATGGAAAAGGATGAGGAGCGGGCGTTTTAAAGGTCTTCTCGTTAAATTTGTAGATTATTCAATCCCCCGGTTTGCCCAACACGCAAAAAAGATTTTTTGATTTCGCCCTTTTGAGAAGGGTGTTCCGTTACGCTTCACCGTATAAGAGAAAGTTTTACTGGTCGGTAGTGATGGCAATCCTGCTGGCTGTCATCACGCCCGTGAGACCGATGCTCATTCAGATGACCGTCGATAAGTACATTACGCATTCGATCGCTTACATGGTTGTCAATATTACCCTGATCCAAATCGCATTGATCCTCGTTGAAACATTCATGCGCTTTCTTTTTTCTTTTATGACTGCCACTTTGGGACAATCGGTAGTGAGGGACCTGCGTGTTGCGACCTATAAGAAAATTGTAGGACTGAACCTTTCACAATTTGATAGAACACCCATCGGCACACTAACAACGCGGACCATCAATGACATTGAGTCCATCAATGATATATTTTCAGATGGCCTGGTACCTATTATTGCCGACCTGCTTTCAATAGTTTGTGTACTGGGTTATATGTTGTGGGCAGATTGGCGCCTGACTTTGATAGCGCTGATCCCTTTTCCGATCATTTTGTTAGCGACCTATTATTTTAAAGAAAGTATAAATCGCTCGTTCTTCCGGGTACGCAATGCCGTTGCCAGTCTGAATGCTTTTGTGCAGGAACATTTGACGGGAATGCAGGTGGTGCAAGCATTTGCAGCCGAAGGAAGAGAGTTGGAGAAATTTAAGAAGATCAACAAGGAACACCGCAATGCGAATATCAAGGCCATCTTTGCTTATTCCGTATTCTTTCCTGTTGTGGAAATTGTGCTGGCTCTTTCTATCGGTTTGATCGTTTGGTGGACGTCGCGGGAAGCATTGCAATTACAACAGAGCCAGCAAGGGGCCGTTGTTGCGTTTATTCTTTGCCTCAACCTGATCTTTCGTCCCCTTCGTGTGATTGCCGATAAATTCAATGTATTACAAATGGGCATCATCGCCAGTGAACGGGTATTTAAAGTAATGGACAATGATGATTTCATTCAGCCATCAAAAGAAGGAGCATATGCGCCACCAGGAAAACTAAAAGGAAAGATCGAACTGGACAAGGTTTGGTTTGCTTATACCGGCGACAACTATGTTCTGAGGGATATAAATTTCACGGTAAATCCTGGTGAGACGGTTGCCATTGTAGGTCATACGGGCAGTGGAAAAACCACCATCATCAGCCTGCTTAACCGGTTATATCATATTCAAAAGGGGGAGATCCGGATCGATGAAGTAAATATTGAAAATTATCAATTGGATATCTTAAGAAAAAATGTTGGAGTGGTATTGCAGGATGTATTTCTTTTTTCTGGTTCTGTAATGGATAACATCACGCTGCGAAATCCGGAGATTTCAAGGGAAAGGGTCATTGCCGCCGCAAAGTTGATCGAACTCCATGACTTCATCATGGAACTGCCCGGAGGCTACGATTTCAATGTGATGGAAAGGGGAGCCACACTTTCGATGGGTCAGCGTCAATTGTTGTCATTTATCCGGGCACTCCTTTACGATCCCTCCATTCTCATCCTGGATGAGGCGACATCTTCCGTGGACACAGAAAGCGAGATGCTCATACAGCATGCAATCGACACGTTGATCCAGGGCCGAACCTCCATCGTCATTGCGCATCGGCTGTCGACCATTCGAAAAGCGAATAAGATCATCGTGCTGGATAAAGGAGAGATAAAAGAAATAGGAACCCATGCAGATTTAATTGAAAGACAAGGGTTTTACTACAAACTCTACCAGCTCCAATTTGATAAGAAATTCAAAGTCGCATAGGCTCGTTTTAATCGCTCCAATTTTAGGTAGATTGAACGTTTTTCACCCCCGCACCCTTATCTTTGCCGCAAATTTCAAACGTTATGGCTTCTGTACCAATCAAATGCATATTGGTAGCGGCTTTCGGCTTAATTTATTCTACTATTTTTTCACCGGCAATAGCACAGGGAGAAGGCGATCATTTGGAGAAGCACGGTGAGGAGAAAAAGGAGAAGAAATTATTCGATGCCAATGAGGTCATTTTTGGTCATATAATGGATGCTCACGAGTTTCATTTTCTGTCCTGGAGAAGCGGTGACGGCAAACAGCATCATGCCACGATTCCCTTACCTGTTATTTTATACTCACCTCAGAGAGGAGTAACCACATTTTTTTCTTCAGCATTTCATCATGGCGAGCATGCGCACAAAGGCTATACCTTATTGACCGAAGAAAAAATAGCTGAATGGAAACTTGACCCCAAGAAATATAATATCGGGCAAATAGTGGGTGTCAACGATGCGGGCGAATTGGACAGTAGTGTAAAAGTTTATGATCTATCACTAACGCGCAATGTTGTGCAAATGCTCCTTGCTTTGGGTTTATTGGTGTGGATCATGCTTTCCATTGCACGGCGATATAATCGGGGAGAAGGTGTTCATTCGGCTCCAAAGGGAATGCAAAATGCGATGGAGACCGTCATCAATTTTATTAAGGACGATGTCGCGCGTCCCAACCTCGGACATAAGTATCAGAAATACCTGCCCTACTTACTCACCGTATTTTTCTTTATACTGATCAATAATATTGTGGGACTGATTCCGGGCACGGCTAATGTTACGGGCAATATCACTTTTACGATGGTGTTGGCAGCGATTTCGTTTATCGTCATTTTGGCCAGCAGCAATAAGCATTATTGGGGACACATATTTAATCCGCCCGTACCCATGGGGATCAAACCCATATTGGTGCCTGTTGAGATCCTGGGAGTCTTTACAAAGCCATTTGCATTGATGATACGGTTATTCGCCAACATGGTTGCCGGTCATATATTGATCATTTGTCTGGTATCCCTGATATTTATTTTTGCAGGATTGAACAAGTTTGCAGGGATTGGATTTTCGCCCCTGTCAATTGCGTTTACGGTTTTCATTTATTTTATTGAAATCCTCGTCGCCTTTCTGCAAGCGTATATCTTTACTTTCCTGACCGCCGTATTTATTGGCCAGGCCATGGAAGGTAGTCACCATGATGTCGATGGGCATGCGGATGACGTAATGATTTGAGTTTTTTTTATCAATATAAAATGAGCATTATGGATTTATTGTATGTTTTGTTAAGCACAACACCTTTTGCAAATGCAGGAGGAGCCATTGGCGCCGGCTTGGGTGCCATTGGAGCCGGCATTGGCATTGGCCAGATCGGTAAGGGCGCGGTGGAAGCCATTGCCCGTCAACCGGAAGCGCTGAATGATATCCGTAGCAACATGATCCTGACTGCCGCCCTGGTAGAAGGAGCCGCGTTGTTTGCGATCATCATCGGTCTTTTGGCGATGGTGTTGTAGACACAAGAAATAACTGCATCCAATGCACAGGGCGGAGGATGCAGTTTTTAGAAAGTTCATTTATTATTTCAATTTGTTTCTATGCAATTACTTACTCCTGGACTCGGATTGATTATTTGGACGATCCTGGCCTTCCTGATCGTTTTTTTCATTTTGAAAAAATTTGCCTGGCCCGCCATTGTGGGAGGGTTAAAGAAAAGGGAGGAATCCATTGCTGATTCTTTGGCAACGGCTGAAAGGGTGAGAGCTGAAATGGCTCAGTTGAAAAATGAAAATGAAGAATTGTTGGCCAAGGCCCGTGAGGAAAGAGGCCAGATGCTAAAAGAAGCAAGAGAGACGAAGGAAAGGATCATTAATGAAGCAAAAGAGCAGGCGAAAATCGAAGCTAATAAAATCATTACCGAATCACAGGCTGCAATCGACACGCAAAAGATGGCTGCCCTCACTGATGTGAAGAACCAGGTGGGAAAATTAGTCATTGAGGTAAGCGAAAAAATATTGAGGCGGGAATTAAAAGACCGGGAAGCACAGGAAGCGCACATCAAAGAAATGGTCAACGAAGTAAAATTGAATTAACTCCTGGAAATCTTATGCCAAATCCACGTCTAGCATCCCGGTACGCAAAAGCACTCCTCGACCTCGCCATTGAAAAAGGCCAGGTGGAAGAAGTATTTAAGGATGTGCAGTGGTTGCAAGAAGCATGCAGGACCAGCCGCGAATTTGTAAATGTGCTCAAGAGTCCTATTCTAAAGATTGATAAAAAAGAAAAGGTCGTGGGTGCGGTCATTCGCGGGAAGGTTAGCGAGGTTACAGCAGCGTTTGTGCAATTGATGATCCGCAAGAACAGGGAACATTTTTTACCAGAAGTCATTCCTTCCTTCATCACGCAGTACAAGGCGCACAAAAATATTTACGCAGTGCGGCTAACAACGGTAGCGCCATTGAGCGAAGAACTTAAGAATGCCATCCTTTCGCAGATCAGGGCAACCTCCGATATGCAGAATATCGAATTGGAAACCGTGGTCAATGAGAAACTGGTTGGTGGATTTGTATTGGAAGCAGGGGATCAATTGATCGATGGAAGTATTGCCTATGATTTGAAGAATATTGCGAAGCAGTTTGAAAACAATGATTTCATTTATAAGATCCGATAGTTTGAAACAAGAAGCACTTAATGCATTAAATAAGAATCAACATGGTAGATATCAAACCAGATGAAATATCAGCGATCCTCCGGCAGCAACTAGGCAATTTTAATTCTGGTGCCGACATGGAAGAAGTGGGTACGGTCTTACAGGTGGGCGACGGCATTGCACGTGTATACGGCTTGGGCAATGTACGTTATGGAGAGCTGGTTGAATTTGAAAATGGAGTTCGGGCCATTGCCTTGAATCTGGAAGAAGATAATGTGGGAGTTGTATTGATGGGAGAGAGTGGAAATATCAAAGAGGGAGCGAAGGTTCGCCGTACCGGACAAATTGCGTCTATCCAGGTAGGTGAGGGAATGTTAGGTCGCGTGGTGAATACGTTGGGTGAACCCATCGATGGCCGTGGGCCAATCGCCGGGGAACGCTTTGAGATGCCCCTAGAAAGAAAAGCGCCAGGTGTAATCTTTAGAGAGCCGGTAAAAGAACCTTTGCAAACAGGCATTAAGGCGATAGATGCCATGATCCCAATTGGACGTGGCCAACGCGAATTGGTTATCGGCGACAGGCAGACGGGCAAGACGGCAATATGTGTGGATACGATCATCAATCAAAAAGAATTTTATGCAGCGGGCAAGCCCGTTTACTGTATATATGTTGCCATTGGCCAAAAGGCCTCCACTATTGCAGGAGTAATGAGGACCTTGCAAGACGCGGGCGCCATGGATTATTCCATCATTGTCGCCGCTTCGGCATCAGATCCGGCTCCCCTGCAATTCTATGCACCTTTTGCAGGAGCGGCCATTGGAGAATTTTTCCGGGACACTGGCCGGCCTGCATTGATCATTTATGATGACCTGTCCAAACAAGCCGTTGCTTACCGCGAAGTTTCATTGTTGTTGCGTAGACCTCCCGGACGTGAAGCTTATCCCGGTGACATCTTTTATTTACACAGCCGTTTGCTGGAAAGAGCTGCGAAGATTGTAAGTGATGATAAGATCGCGAAAAATATGAACGACGTCCCTGCGAGTATCAAGCATTTAGTGAAAGGCGGTGGCTCCCTGACGGCTCTGCCTATTATTGAAACACAGGCTGGAGACGTGTCGGCCTATATTCCAACAAATGTTATATCCATCACAGATGGGCAGATATTTCTGGAAGGTAATTTATTCAATGCCGGCATCCGTCCCGCAATTAACGTAGGCATCTCCGTTAGTCGCGTGGGTGGAAATGCACAGATCAAATCCATGAAGAAGGTGGCGGGTACATTGAAGCTCGACCAGGCGCTGTATCGTGAGTTGGAAGCGTTTTCAAAATTCGGAGGCGACCTGGATGCAGCGACAAAGTCTGTGATCGACAAAGGCGCGCGTAACGTGGAAATATTAAAACAACCTCAATACTCACCTTTCCCGGTGGAAAAGCAAGTAGCCATCATTTACCTGGGTACGAATGGATATCTAAAGGATGTCGCGGTAAGAAAGGTCAGGGAATTTGAAGATCATTTTCTCTTGGAAATGGAAAACAAGATGCCGGAGCTCATGGCCGAATTCAAAAAAGGTAACCTGCCTGAAGATGGTTTAAAGAAAATGGTCCAGCTGGCAAATGAAATAATACCTGCGTATAAAGCTTGATTTTAGTTAGGTGATCATTTATGGCTCGCGACTTCGAAAAATAATATTTTTTTTCATTCTCTAGTTGCTCTATTCCAGTAAGTAGATTTTAGAATATGATTAACTTCGGCAGGCAAAATATTTGCCAGCCTGGGGCCTCAGTGGAATAGCGTATGAGAAACTTGAGAAAGAGAGTAGTCATTTCAGCATTCATTATTTCTGGAACTGTTCACGCTCAATCGTGGAAAGAATACACCGACAGTGCCCGTCTAAACCTCGATCAGAAAGACAACGGCGGCGCCATTGAATATTATCTGAAGGCAAACGAACTACTCAAGAAGGATTCGGCCATCAGCATTACTTATGCAGAAAATAATAATGCGATCGGTGATCTGTACGTCACCACAGGACAATACGGAAAGGCAGAACCTTTCTATGCCAATGCACTGGAGCTTAGAGAAAAAATGCAGGGGAAACAGAATCTCGACTATGCCCTGAGTTCTCATAACCTTGGTCGCCTGTACCGAATGCTTGGGAAGTATGAAAAAGCCGAGACCTTGCTGATCGAAGCAAAGCAAATCCGCGAAAGGCTTCTTGGCACCCAAAACGCCGACTACGCCAACAGTTGCAATAATCTCGGAATCTTATACGTCGAGATCGGCGAATACGACAAGGCAAAACCACTTTATCTTGAAGCCAGGAGTATCAGGGAAAAAGTGTTGGGCAAAGAACATGTTGACTATGCAGCCAGTTGTAATAACCTGGCGATATTGAATGTACTGACCGGTCATTTTCCCGAGGCCGAACAATTATATATCGAAGCCAAGAATATAAGAGAAAAGGCGCTGGGCAGAGAAAATCCGGTTTATGCGGCTAGTTGTAATAACCTCGCAGCTCTTTATCTTGACCGCGGCCAATATCAAAAAGCAGAGCCCCTCTATCTTGAAGCCAGGCAGATAAGGGAAAAGACATTAGGCAAGGAGCATCCGGATTATGCTTCTAGTTGCGATAACCTCGCCATATTATATATGGACATCGGCCAGTATGAAAAAGCCGAACAACTTTACCTCGAAGCCCGTAAGATCCGGGAGAAAGTATTGGGCAAGGAACATCCCGACTATGCCCGCGGTTGTAATAATCTGGGACTATTCTACAGGAACTTGGGTCAGTTCGAAAAATCCGAGGCGCTGCTTTCCGAGGCAAGACAAATAATAGGTACCCTATTCGGCAAGGAGCATTTCGAATATGGCAAGAGTTGTAATAACCTTGGCGCCTTATATATGGACATGGGCAGGTTTGATAAATCAGGACCATTACACGAGGAAGCTCGTGAAATATGGGCAAAGGTGTTGGGAAAAGATCATCCTGAATATGCAAAGAGTTGCCATAACCTGGGAATGGTTAGCCGGAAAGCCGGTGATTTTAATAAAGCAATTGAATGGTTGGTGGAAGGAAAGACGATCCGTGAAAAGGCATTAGGCAAAGAGAACATCGACTATGCCGAGAGTTGTGACATTCTTTCTCTTACCTATGCGGAGATCGGGGATTATAAAAAAGCAGAATCTCTTCAAATGGAGGCCAAAGAGATCCGGGGCAATGTTGTTGGAAAAGAGCACCCATTATATGTAGAAAGTTGCATGAACCTGGCTAACCTGTATGTAGCCATGAATAAATTAGACCAGGCTAATCAACTCTATGATGAGGCGATGACCTATGAGAAGGTACAGGTAGAAAAGATTTTTCGGTTTACTACGGAGCCCGAAAAACAATCGTATCTGAAAAATATCAACGAGTATAAAAATTATTTTCTTTCTTTTCACTCGATGGCTAACACTCACGCCGATGGCGGTTCCATCTACGACCTTTCACTTACATACAGAAATCTGATCTTATCTTCATCTCAACAACTTCGGCAGATAGCTTATAGTTCCACCGATACAGTGATAGCCAACAGATACAATGATTGGATCAATACGCGTTCACAGCTTGCATTCCTGTATACAAAGCCTGCGATCGAACGGCAGGATGAAGTGAAAGTATTGGAAGAAAAAGCAAATAGCCTGGAAAAGGAATTAACCCGGACGCTTTCTCATTTTCATGCGACGCAACGGGAGGTTAGTTGGCAGTCTGTGCGCAATGGATTGCATGACGGCGAGGCTGCCATTGAGTTCATGGATTTCCAGGATTACACGGGGAGCAAGCCATCGGACAATAATTTTTATATCGCGCTGATGATCCGTAAGGATAAGCCGACACCAGAGTTAATTAAACTTTTTGAAAGAAAGCAGTTGGACTCCTTATTAAATTATCGGGGAACGAGTCCCGGGCAGCACATCATTTCCTACTTATATGGTAGCAGACCTGCTTCGTCTTCGATAGGTCCCGAATCTTTATACAACCTGATTTGGGCGCCGCTGGAAAAAAAATTGGCAGGAATCAAGACGATCTATTTCGCTCCGGCAGGAGATCTGTATAAAATTTCTTTTGCGGCTTTGCCTATCAGCAATACAAAAGTGCTAAGTGATAAATATCGTTTGATCCAGTTGAATACAACTACGTCCATGCTGGACAATGCAACGAGTACAGCCATCGGGACAGACAGGATTTCTTTATATGGAGGGATTCAATATGACGTTGATTCGAACAGTATGAAGAAAACGGCCATGCAATACAAGAATAGTGAAGTGGCCATGCGTTCCCTTCCGGAGGAATTATTGCGGGATGCAGTCAGTGAATTTTATTTTCTCACGCAGAGCGAAAAGGAAGTGAAGGGTATTGGAGAATTAGCTAGACAAAAAAAGTATTCGGTGAGTATGACGAACGGCATGAATGCCAGTGAGGAATCCGTCAAATCCTTGTCCGGTAAAAACTCACCCGCTTTTATTCATATAGCCACACATGGATTCTTTTTTCCGGATCCCAAGACTAAAGGGAAGGAGGATAAGACAGTGGGAGCCAGCGTATTTAAGCAATCGGATAACCCGTTGATCCGCTCTGGTCTAGCTTTTGCGGGTGCCAACAATGCCTGGAAAGGAAAGTCAATAGAGGGTATTGACGATGGGATATTGACGGCTTATGAAGTATCCAATATGTATTTACCAGATACTAAGCTTGCTGTGTTGTCTGCCTGCGAAACGGGCCTGGGAGATATACAAGGTAGTGAGGGCGTGTATGGTCTGCAAAGAGCTTTTAAAATTGCGGGTGTGAGGAACCTGGTGATGAGCCTATGGAAGGTTGATGATGTAGCCGCATCCGAGTTCATGCAGGAATTTTACAAGAACCTTTTTGCCAGGCAACCTATACAGGAGGCATTTAATAATGCGCAATCTTCATTGAAAAATAAATACCGGAATGACCCTTACAGATGGGCGGCGTGGATATTAGTTAGATAAAGCTCGTGTGTGCCAGTGCGTGATACACGCAACAGAAAAAAATCTAAATAATAGAGATTTCACGAAGTAGGTTTTCGAAGTCGCCTTGGGTTGTAACCATCAAAACCTTAAAAAATAAGCGTTTTCACATAATAGTTTTCTCACTCCTTGCGTTTGAGCGCTGGCGATAAATACAGGAATTTGATATTCCATGAGACATATCATACATTACTATCGTAACATTACGAGGAGAACTACGCTATTTGATGCGAATTATGCTCGTAAGATTTGCAAGGTTAAGAATTGAGTATTATGTTTGTTTCAGAATTCAAATACCCTAAGAAGACAACGTAAATCCGATATCTGAACTGCCTTCCAAACGAGGGAATTTACTCCCTGCAGCTTCATCTTTTTTTTCAAAATCGGTTTTTCATTGTCATCCAGGGCTTTTATGCTCAATAAGCATATGTATGAAATCCATTGCCTAAAAATGAAAACCATGAGTCATTTCTACTGTCCGAGGAAAACCGTAATCCAACCAAAAACTGACACGACAAAAAATAAAAGGGCATTCCACCTAAGACACGTTCCTTTTATCACGGCAGTTTTATTGCTGCTCGTAAGCAATCTTTCATTTGGGCAATTAGGAACTTATGAGTTTACGCAGACCGCGCCGCCACCGCCTGGTACCTGTCCTGCAAGTCCCGATGTAACTACTCAGCCTGCCAATGCTGTGTTTAGTGCATTTACAACTGTTAACACAACCTGCAAAGCTTCATCTACTGTTTATAAGTCTGAAGATTGGAATGAGAATGGCTCCATCGACCTAAACGAGTACAATCAATTTACAATCACGGCGAATGCAAATTATGTTTTGAATCTTACAAGCCTCACGTTTACACAAGAGGTGGATAAAAACGGAAGTGGTAGCGGTAATGGTAATACAGCTTGGATACTTCGTTCAAGCGTTAATAACTATGCAACAAATCTTGCTACCGGTTCAGCAACTGAAAATAGCGCAACTCCTACTGTAACATTGCCTTCAGCCAGTTTTTCCGCGCTGAGCACTGTTACTTTTCGATTGTATTTGATCAATGCAAAGGATGATCACGTCAAATGGTCTATTGATGATGTGAGCCTCGATGGTTCTATTTTTATCGCGCCTGCAGATCCTGCAGATCCGACTTCAGATTCACCACAATGTTCAAATCCGGGAGTTACTATTACCAGTAATGGAAGTGCTCCCGCAGGGGAAACCTGGTACTGGCAAACCAGTGCAACAGGTACCAGTACTGCTAACTCAGGAGCGACGTATTTGGTAACTACATCTGGTACTTACTACATTAGATCTCAGGATAACACGACTTCGGCATGGAGCACCGGAGCAGGCAGTGTCACTATTACAATAACTCCGGATGTTGTCACACCGGTATTTTCATTAGGTGCGAGCTCGACACGTTGTGAATCTGCCGGCACTGTAACTTATGGAGCGACAGCCTCAAATAATACTGGCATCACTTATTCACTGGATGCAACAAGCCTTTCCGACGGCAATTCCATTGATGCCAACACCGGAGATGTCACCTATGTTGCGGGTTGGACGGGTGCTTCGATCATCACTGCAACCGCAACAGGTTGCAATGGACCCACCACAGCCACACATACGGTGAACACCAACGCCGCCGTTGGAACACCAGTATTTACTTCGGGAGCTACCTCATCCCGTTGCCAGGGATCCGGAACAGTAACATACACTGCCACTGCCAATAATAGTTCTGGAATTACTTATAGCCTCGATGCGTTGAGCATTACAGGAGGAAATTCAATCAATTCTACAACTGGTGCGGTAACTTATGCAGCTGGCTGGAGCGGGACCTCCACCATCACTGCCACTGCAGCAGGTTGCGGTGGACCGACAACAGAAACACATACAATTACTATTAACCCATCTGTAGGGACGCCTGTATTCACGTCGGGTGCAACTTCTACAATGTGTCAGGGTTCCACCACTCAAAGTTATGTAGCAACTGCTGTAAACAATACAGGACTCACTTACAGTCTGGATGCAGCAAGCATTACAGCTGGAAATAGCATCAATTCTACGACTGGTGATGTAACTTATGATGCAAGTTGGAGTGGAACGTCAGTTATTACTGCTACTGCTACAGGTTGCGGTGGTCCTAAAACCGCAAATCATACAGTTACAATTACACCAAGTGTGGGTACTCCGGTATTTTCTTCAGGCGCAACAAGCACGCGTTGCCAGGGAACAGGAACTGTTACCTATACCGCAACGGCTTCAAATAATACCGGAAGGACCTATAGCCTGGATGCTGCCAGCATTTCAGGTGGTTTAACTATCAATGCCTCCACCGGAGCGGTGACTTATGTAGCAGGATGGAGTGGAACTACAGTGATTACGGTCACTGCCAGCGGATGTAACGGTCCAACAACAGCTACGCATACGGTAACGGTTACTCCGACAGTAGGTACTCCAGTGTTTACAGCCGGATCAAGTTCTATGCGTTGTCTTGGAGTAGCAACGGTAAACTATGCAGCTACGGCTACGAATTCTACGGCCATTACCTATAGCCTCGATGGAGCCAGTTTATTTGGTGGCAATACAATTAATTCCACTACCGGCGATGTCACTTTTGCATTCTTGTGGTTCGGTAGTTCGACGATAACAGCAACAGCAACTGGCTGTAATGGTCCGAAGACAGCAACGCATACCGTTACGGTTAATGCAGCAGTGTCAACACCATCTTTTTCAATCGGGTTCAACTTCAAGCCGATGTCAGGGAGCAGGAACTGTAACCTATACAGCATCAGCATCCAATACATCTGGCATTACTTATACTCTGGATGCAACAAGTCTTGGTGCAGGTAATACGATCAATACTTCTACGGGGGCCGTGACTTATGTGGCAGGTTGGAGTGGAGCAGCTACAATCACTGCAAGTGCTGCCGGTTGTAATGGTCCCAAGACTTCGACTCATACTGCAACTACCAATTTACCAGTTGCAACACCATCATTCGCACTTGGTTCAACTTCTACGCGTTGTCAGGGTGCCGGACCAGTAACTTATTCAGCTACTGCAGCAAACAGCACCGCAATAACTTATAGCTTGGATGCAAGCAGTATTTCAGGAGGCAACTCTATCAATTCTTCTTCGGGGGTTGTGACCTATGCAAGTGGATGGAGCGGAACATCAACGATTACTGCTACAGCTGCGGGATGCGCAGGGCCAACTAGTGATACTCATGTGGTAACGATCACGCCAACGGTAGGCACACCGGTCTTTGCAGCAGGATCAACTTCTACCCGTTGCCAGGGTGCGGGCATAGTAAGTCATTCAGCAACATCTACTAATAATACCGGCATAACATATAGCCTAAATGCTGCGAGTCTAACAGGCGGCAATACGATTAATGCCTCTACCGGAGACGTGACCTATGTTGCCGGATGGAGTGGAACATCTACCATTACTGCTTCGGCCACGGGATGTAACGGACCAAGAACAGCTACGCATACCGTCACAATTACGCCAACGGTCGGAACACCGGCGTTTAGCCTTGGGCGCTACATCAACGCGATGCCAGGGCGCAGGACCCGTAACTTATACGGCAACTGCAACCAATAACACCGGTCTATCATATAGCCTGGATGCGGCCAGTATTACAGGTGGAAATTCAATTAACACTTCAACAGGTGCAGTAACTTATTTAGCTGGATGGACCGGCACATCGACGATAACAGTGACAGCGACAGGTTGTAATGGTCCCAGTACTGCAACACATACTGTAACTATTACTCCAACGGTGGGTACTCCCAGCATTTACTCTTGGTGCTACATCAACACGTTGCCAGGGAGCAGGGGTTGTGAATTATGGCGCATCGGCGACAACACTCAGGTATCACCTATAGTTTAAATGCGGCAAGCATAACTGGTGGTAATAGTATCAATTCATCGACAGGAGATGTAACATTTGTGGCCGGATGGAGTGGAACATCAACAATTACTGCGAGTGCCACGGGTTGTGGTGGCCCGAAGACCGCGACACATACTGTTACCATAACACCGACAGTCGGTAATCCTTCATTTACTTTAGGAGCCTCGTCAACTCGTTGTCAGGGTGGAGCAACTGTCATTTATGCTGCGACAGCAACAAACAATACTGGTATAAGTTATAGTCTTGATGCAGCCAGTGTAACCGGAGGTAATTCTATAAATACGAGTACCGGTGCCGTTACCTATTTGGCAGGATGGACCGGAACTTCCATCATTACAGTTACTGTTACGGGTTGTAATGGACCAAAAACTACAACTCATACGGTAACCATCACTCCAACTGTTGGCACACCGACATTCACATTAGGAGCAACGACTACACGTTGCCAGGGAGCGGGAACGGTAACCTACACCGCGAGTGCTAGCGAGTTCTACCGGTATAACGTATACATTAGATGCAGCCAGCATAACCGGGGGTAATTCGATTAATGCTTCTACAGCACTTGTAACTTATGTAGGAGGATGGACAGGCGCTTCAACTGTTACGGCCACAGCGGCGGGATGTAATGGACCAAGCACCGCTACACATACAATTACGATTACTCCTACCGTAGGCACTCCGGTGTTTACTTCGGGCAGCACATCCACTCGTTGCCAGGGAACAGGCACTGTCTCTTATGCGGCCACTTCTACAAACAATACCGGCATAACATATAGCCTCGATGCAGCGAGTCTTACAGGCGGCAATACGATCAATTCATCAACAGGCGACGTTACTTACGTTGCCGGATGGAGCGGTGCTTCAACAATTACAGCGACAGCAACAGGTTGTAATGGTCCAAGGACAGCTACCCACACCGTTACTGTTACACCAACGGTTGGCACACCCGCATTCGCTTCGGGTGCAACATCTACCCGTTGCCAGGGTGCAGGACCTGTAACTTATACAGCAAGCGCTACTAATAATACGGGGATAACATATAGCCTGGATGCTGCCAGCATCACTGGTGGCAATTCTATAAATGCGTCAACAGGCGTTGTTACTTATGTAGCGGGATGGACGGGTGCATCGACTATTACTGCGACTGCAACAGGTTGCAATGGTCCCAGTGTGTCTTCACATACAGCTACCACTACTGCAACCGTTGGTACGCCTGTATTTACGTTAGGTGCAACATCGACTCGTTGTCAGGGAGCAGGGGTTGTGAATTATGGTGCCATCCGCGACCACTACTACAGGTATCACCTATAGTTTAAATGCAGCAAGCATAACCGGTGGCAATAGTATCAATTCATCTACAGGAGATGTAACATTTGTAGCAGGATGGAGTGGAACTTCAACGATCACAGCAAGTGCTGCAGGTTGTGGTGGTCCAAAGACAGCAACGCACACAGTAACCATTACTCCTACAGTTGGCAATCCTTCATTTTCTCTAGGTTCAACTACGACACGTTGCCAGGCAGCAGCAACAGTGACCTATACGGCAACAGCAACTAATAACACTGGAATAATTACAGTCTCGATGCAGCTAGCATTACAGGAGGCAATTCTATTAATACGAGTACAGGTGCTGTCACTTATTTGGCGGGATGGACAGGTACTTCCATCATTACTGTTACGGTGACAGGTTGTAATGGACCGAAAACCGCAACGCATACAGTAACAAACACAGCAACTGTCGGTACTCCGATATTTTCTTTGGGTGCAACGACTACTCGTTGTCAGGGTGCAGGAACGGTTACTTACACCGCGACTGCAGCCGGCTCTACTGCTATCACTTATACTTTGGATGCAGCCAGCACAACCGGAGGTAATTCGATTAATGCTTCTACAGGAGTTGTAACTTATGTAGCCGGATGGACAGGCACTTCAACTGTTACGGCCACAGCCGCGGGATGTAATGGACCAAGTACCGCTACACATACAATTACGATTACTCCTACAGTAGGCACTCCTGTATTTACTTCGGGCAGCACATCCACGCGTTGCCAGGGAGCAGGCACTGTCACTTACGCTGCCACTTCTACAAACAATACCGGAATAACATATAGCCTGGATGCAGCGAGTCTTACAGGCGGCAATACGATCAATTCATCAACAGGCGATGTTACTTACGTTGCCGGATGGAGTGGTACTTCAACAATTACAGCGACAGCAACGGGTTGTAATGGTCCAAGGACCTCTAGTCACACTGTTACTGTTACACCAACTGTTGGTACACCCGCATTCGCTTCAGGCGCAACATCTACCCGTTGCCAGGGTGCAGGAACAGCAACCTACACAGCGACCGCAACCAACAATACTGGAATCACATATACTCTGGATGCGGCCAGCATCACTGGCGGCAATTCTATAAACGCATCAACGGGCATCGTTACTTATGTAGCGGGATGGACTGGTGCATCGACCATTACTGCTACTGCAACAGGTTGCAATGGTCCCAGAGTGTCGTCACATACGGCTACAACTACTGCAACAGTTGGTCTACCTGTATTTACATTGGGCGCGACATCTACCCGTTGCCAGGGAACAGGCGTTGTAAATTATGGGGCTACGGCAACAACAACAACAGGTATAACCTATACACTCAATGCTGCCAGTATCACGGGAGGCAACAGCATCAATGCAACCACCGGAGATGTAACTTATGCAGCGGGATGGAGTGGTACATCAACTATTACGGCAAGTGCTGCTGGTTGTGGTGGACCACGAACAGCGACACATACTGTGACGATCACTCCAACTGTAGGTACACCTGCATTTAGTTCGGGTGCAACAAGCACACGTTGCCAGGGAGCAGGATCTGTAACTTATACGGCCACAGCAACAAATAATACGGGGATATCTTATAGTCTCGATGCAGCTAGCGTCACCGGAGGAAACAGTATCAATGCCACGACTGGCGCGGTAACTTATGCTGCGGGATGGACGGGAACTTCTACTATTACAGCAACGGCAACTGGATGTAACGGTCCAAGAACAGCCAATCATACTGTCACGATTACACCGACAGTGGGTAACCCTGTATTTGCATCAGGAGCAACATCGACCAGATGCCAGGGAGCAGGATCGCTAACTTATAGTTCAACAGCTACTAATAGTACGGCAATAACTTATTCACTGGATGCTGCAAGTATTACAGGTGGAAATTCCATCAATGCTTCCACCGGTGCGGTAACCTTTGTAGCTGGATGGAGCGGAACATCTACGATTACTGCAAGTGCTACCGGTTGTAATGGTCCGAGAACTTCAACACATGTTGTAACCGTCACCCCAACAGTGGGTACACCGACATTTACTTTGGGCGCAACCTCTCCCAGGTGCCAGGGTGCCGGGACTGTAACGTATACTGCCTCTGCAACAAATAGCACGGCAATAACTTATTCATTAGATGCCGCCAGCGTTACGGGAGGCAACTCTATTAATTCATCCACGGGTGTAGTAACATACGTAGCCGGTTGGACTGGCAGTTCAACAATAACTGCCACTGCAGCGGGTTGTAACGGTCCAAAGACTGCCAATCATGTGGTTACTACAACAGCATCGGTAGGGACACCTGCTTTTGCAATCGGTCCTGTGTCTATCAGGACTCAGGGTGCTGGAACTGTAACTTATACAGCTTCGGCAACGACTACCACAGGTATCACGTATACTTTGGATGCGGCTAGCACCTCTGGTGGAAACACCATTAATGCAACAACAGGAGCAGTGACTTACTCAGCAGCATGGTCAGGAATTACCACAATTACAGCAAGTGCCGCAGGTTGCAGTGGGCCAAAGACAGCAACGCATACAGTTACAGTAAATTCAACTTCCGTATACAAGCAACTTTATCTTTCTGATCCTTCGCAGGCGTTAGATCGTGTTGACCCGGTTACTACTGCCGACGCAACAACGTCGAGTACGACAACACTCAGTTCAACAGCCATTGCTACTGCATCATTTACTATGGGGACGCCTTTATGCGACAATCTAACGATCAAAGCTGGTACAATTACCATCAGAAATTATATTACCGTGGTCAGTGGTGTGATGCCAGTCAATCCGGCTATCACTGCTGTATTAAAGTATGGAGCGGGAAATATCATAACGATCACCAACCCAACTTATAATAGCGCGACTAACTTAGTTACCTGGACTGGAGTACTTGCGGCAGATGTAACAGTGCCGCTCGGAGATGTTATCACACTTCAAATCACTGACCTTCTTCCGGGTGCCATTACGTTTAGGATTGATTATGATAGTCAAACCAAACCTTCAAGGATCGATCTGCCTGTTTCAACATTCATTAATGTCAGTTCGCTGGATGTATATTCGGCTGTGTATCCTGGAGGCCTGCCGGTATTAAGCGGCATAGGAGGAACTAACAAATACATTCGTGCAACGGTTACCGACCCATTTGGATATACCGATATCACTGGATTGAGTATCACCATTACACCGGGAACTACAGTAAACGCTACATCGGTAGCTACGAATGGCTGCGATCGTACGTATGAATATTTGTGGGCTACTCCATCAACCAATGGTAACTACACAATATCCGCTACAGCTAAGGAAGGAACTGAGAATACGGTCACGAACACGAAGAATACGGTCTATAGCATATGTACCACCTGTGCGCCAGTCGCTATGCCGGACAGTGCGAATGGAACCGGAGGTTCACCGTTAGTCATAAATGCCCTAGCAAATGACTATGATCCTAATAATAATATGAACGTGGCTTCCCTAGCTATAACGGTACATCCGAAAAACGGATCGGCTTATATTTCGAATAACCAGATCATTTACCTGCCAAATGGAGTTTATGCTGGTAAGGATACAATTACTTATCAGATCTGCGACCTCACTGCACCGACACCGCTTTGCGCGACTGCCCAGATTTTCGTTGATATTGACCCGTTGATCATAGATATATGTGCCGACGCATCAAAGACACACACTTATTACATTCCTTACCCGGAAAACCAGGCTTATACAGCACTACTGGCGTCGTCTAATCAATCCATGCCGAGCAACACTATCCGCACAGTTATAAGTCTTAAGATTCCTTATCCTGGTATTACGGTAGTTTGGGATGAATGGGAAGACGGCTACGAAGCAAATGCATTGAATCCAACACAGACTACCACCAAAGTGTGGGGTGATGGAAATCCTTATAACGGGATTGCGCCAGGATATCCGAGTGATATCATTCCGGCGGGCGGAGGCATTGTTCTGGACAATACGATGGTGGCTAATCCACGAAATCCAGCGAGCTTCTTCTACGACGGAAGAGATAAGATCGTTTCCAGCGGCCAGATCGCTTTAACCCAGGTTTCGGGTGAGCCTACCCGTTTGCCGGTGCAATCTATTAAGACCAACATTACATCGACTTATGATTTTGGCCAGTCTTTCACTATTCCATTAGGCCAGGATTTTCCAAGCCAGGACTTTGATTATACAGCGTTGTTTATAAGAGCCATGGAGAATAATACTACTGTTAGTATTGATAAGGATAACAATGGTAGCCTTGAAACCGTCACTGTGCTCAATGAAGGGCAGTCTTACTTACTCAATGGCGGTGTATTGACAGGAGCTACGGTTACCAGTGACAAACCGGTGGGGGTAGAATTGAATGCGGGAGGTATAGACCAATTCTCCATCAGGAATGCACCTATCTACCCGGCTACATGGTACTCCAACATTTACTATACACCAGTGCCTACTTCGGATAATGCAGGAGACAGTCCGAAGGACACGTCAGCTGTCATGTTCTATAACAGTCTGAGCAGAGCGATCAACATCAATTGGTATTCTGGTATACCCAGCAGTGGAGTGATTACTGTTCCGGCTAAGTCGGCCGTACGGTTCCCGCTTGCGTATTCCAATACGGCTGCATATAAATTCGTGAATCTGACAGGTGAGTCATTCACGGCGATTGAAATGGTGGACTCATATACACCAATATCGGGAGGGAACGACGGATCTACCTACGATTGGTCGTTCAACCTCATTTCGGATTCGCGATTGACAGATTATGCCACAGTAGCGTGGGCGCCGGGAGGTCTTGACCTGGTTGCCCCGACGGGACCTGATGTCAACGGTAACCCGATTTGGGTAACGGCGTCAGCCAATACGACGATATATGTCAAGTACGATGGTAACATCAGTGGTAGCGGTGGCTCATCCAGTCCTTGCGGCCTGAAATATGATATATCATATCCTCTCAACGCTTTGAATTACCTCAAGATAAAAGACGCAACAGATAACGACCAAAGTGGTATTGCGATTTACACCTGTGACGGCGCGAAGATCGCTGCCGTATATGGGGAAGATCCCAAAGGATCGACCACGGGTATTGGTATTGCTTATTGGGATGTGGGTTCTACCATACAACCTTTCTGTAAGCAAAAACTGGTAATTGCCGAAGATGATTATGCAACCACGCTCGTAAGCCAGCCGGTGACGATCAGCGTATTAAATAATGACTTTGCGTTCCTCGCTACGATTGATCCGACAACAGTGTCTACTGTAGGATTGTTACAGCCTAAGCACGGATCGGTGAGTGTCAATGATAATGGAACTATTCTTTATATTCCTAATACCGGCTTCTCTGGGGTAGACACATTCGAATACAATGTTTGTTCTACTCCATCGCCGATCGTCTGTGACCTGGCTACGGTGATCGTAAAAATCAGTACCTGCCCGACGAATGGTAATCAGAATTTGATTAGTGGACAGATATTTATTGATAAGAACAAGGATGGAGCTAATAATGATGGCGGGTCAGGATATTTTGGAGGTATGATTTACCTGTACGCGGATGGAACCAACTGTAATGGAGTGATCAATCCCAATGAATTGGTCGATTCAGTAATCGTGGATAGTTCCGGTTTCTACCAATTTGTAAGATATCCGGAAAAGACAGTGGAGGATAATTTCGATGGTACCGCCGGTGCCAGTACCTGTAACTCCGGTACAGATGGAGATGCGCCATGGGCGGGCAACTGGACGGATAATAACGACCCTTCTGCAGGCTATTGCAACAATAGTCAGTCTACGGCCAATACAGACGTGGAAGTGGTTAAAGATGGTGCTTTCGGCTGGGCATTAAGGTTAAAAGACCGAAATGTCTCGGCGACGCGATCGGTGAACACCAATGGCGCAACCAAAGCATTCCTTTCATTCTCTTACCGGCGAAAGAGCACCACATTTACGAGTGGGCACAATATATATGTGCAGGCATCTTCGAATGGTTCTTCTTTTACAACTATTTACACCATTGCTGGGAATGGAAGTACTGATGCATCATATGTGACGGTGTACAACCAGGATATCTCTGCCTACGTTGGTACAGCTGCGGCCATTCGATTCCTCACCAATGGTAGCATGGTTGATGCGGACAGTGTTTATATTGACGATGTAACGATAAAATACCTTAAGTATCCACAGTGTTATATTACCCAATTGGCTGCTTCATCTGTGGGTTCAACATATTATACGACTACCGCCACCCAAAGGTCAATCACCATGGCTGCCGGCGGTACCTGTACATCTCAATTTGATTTTGGTGTAGCAAAAACTGTTATTACGGTCAGCGGTACACTGAAAAATGATAAGAACGGGCTGGTGGATAATCAGGTGAATGGAGCTTCCATGGGTTCACCGAGCGGCGCCACCGTTTACGCTTACCTGGTTGACGCGCTGGGCAAGGTCGCATTTAAGTCAACCGTGAACAGCAGTAATGGTCAATACTCATTCGCAGCAGTGGATGTAAATACCGATTATAACCTGATCCTGTCGACAGTAAATGTGGCTGTGGCTGCAACGGGTCCGACAAATACGACTTTACCATCCACCTGGGTTAGTGTGGGCGATGCCTATGGAACAAATAATGGCGCGGGTACCGGTAACAGGAGTGGAACTCAAAAGACGCAGATACCCATAAAGACAGGCATGAGCAATATCACTAGCGCGGATTTCGGAATACAACGTGTGCCAAATTCGGATAACTATACTACTTCGATTGTCCCACCACTGCTAAATTCATTTGTTACTATGAGCGGCGGTGCGAATCCTCCGATCCTGAGCGGTTTGGATCCTGAAGATTGTACAACGGGATGTCAGCTCACGTCTCAGACAGTATTTATTGACACTGTTCCTTCAAATGCACAATTGTATTATAATACTACTTTATTAACGAATGGCAGCACGATACCTAATTTCAATCCGGCACAGTTTAAGGTGAAGTTCACCAACCTATCGACTGGTTCGACATCGGTACAATTCAGGTATTCATTCGTCGATGCAGCGGTGATGAAGGATCCAACCCCGGCTCTTTATAAACTGGTTTGGTTGATACCGCTTCCTGCAGATGGTTTGACTGCGCAAGTCAACCTGGACGGGGATATAGCCAATGTTAAATGGACCACAATTTCCGAGCAGAATACCGATCACTTCGTAGTAGAACGCAGCATCAACGGGACTAGTTATACACCGACGGGCAGGGATGTGCCGGCAGCCGGCAACAGTATCAGCGACAGGGAATATTTTATGAAGGATAACATCAACAGCCTGACGCAAAATAGTGTGATTTACTATAGAGTGAAGCTGGTGGATATTGACGGTAAGATTAAATACAGTAATGTGGTGGCCCTGAGACTTTCTCAGAAAGCAGGTGTGACGATATTCCCAAATCCATTCCATTCATCTATATCCATTAGTATCACCACTGAAAAGGAAACTACGTTGGATATTAATCTCATTGATGTCAATGGACGGACCATAAGAAACATCACTCAGCCGGCAACCAAAGGCGTGTCACAGATTAATATATATAACCTGGAGCAACTACCCGTGGGTGTTTACCTGGTGGAGATCACGGATAAGCTTGCGGGCACCACCTACCAGAAGCTGTTGACTAACAAATAATAGGCATTTCTCGATAGATATTTAACGGGCACAAACGCTCTCCTAAATCCCCCTCTTGGGGGATTTTTTATTTTCAACTCTTCAATAAGGACACGCTCACAGTGAGCCCCAGCTCGTTTAACGACTGGATGTCGGTAGCAACGCGTATGCTGGATTAAATCCCTAGCCCCGTAGGGGCAGCAGGTCGGTAGCAGCCGATTACAATGAGACCCCACTGCTCCAATTGTGGTCAAAAAAGTCAGGGCACATAGCAGGGTGTGCAGTAAAATAACAAAGCATAGTCGTACGAACCCATTTGCACAGGTAGTAAATATACTAGATCGTATATCGTAAATATACGATTAATCAATACTAGATTGAGTCTATGTCATTGAGTTACAATAGTACTCGTAAAAACACGCAAAGAAATACGATATATTTTCGGAAATAATCCACGGAAAACTTGCACGGATAAAACCTACGTAGTACTTTAGTATTCGAATCGAAGAATCCCTGAAAAAAACCCTAAAAAGAAACTCTATGAAAACGATCTTCTCCTCAAACACCGGAATCCAGAAATTCATCGTCGTTATCGCTCTTGGTTTACTGAGCCTTTCTGCAAAAAGCCAGACAGCTGCTTCTAATGAGCCTATCGCATTTTCAGCCATGTTGAACAACAATAAGGCTGACCTGAAATGGACTGCAACAGGCGCTAAGGTGAACCATTTCGTAATCGAAAGAAGTAACGATGGCGTTAACTTCCGCAATGCCGCCCTGGTATTTGCTTTTGAAGATGGCGCTGAAAACATGGGTTACCGCTTCTCCGATAAGATCAACAATGATCAGACTGTTATCTACTATCGCCTTTCTGTGGTGAATGAAAATGGCCAGGTACAGTATTCAGCTACACAGGTTATCCGGACCGACCGACAAGCTGATGAAGTAGCCAGCGCTAAAAAATAAAGCCTACACACGAGCTGAGGAGCTCAACAAATCGTTAAATAGAAAATCTTACGGGGGTTTCGTCCGGGTCCAAAAAAGGACCCGGTTTTTTTTTGCCCCTAACTCTCCCTAAGGGGTTTTTGGTTTAAAGTAATTAACCACGTTCACAATGAGGCCTGATTCCGCTAAATCCGGCCCCGTTAGGCGCCGTAGTTCGGTAGCAACGCGTATGATAAATTAAATCATTGCCCCAATAGGGGCACCGGCAGCAACGCGTATGGTAAATTGAATCCAGCCCCGTTAGAGGCCGTAGGTCGGTAGCAACGCGTATGGTAAATTAAATCATTGCCCCATAGGGGCAATAGATCGGTAGGCAATTTAATTTGATTGTATTGCCCCGGGGGCAATGCATATACAGACCTTTAGACCTGGCGGGGCCTGCCTATCAACGAAAAATCAACGCTGAAGTGTAGTAAATTTACTATATCGTAAATCGTAAATATACGATTAAAATTAATTACACGATTCATATCACATTGACTTACACTAGTGATCGTAAAAACCCAAAATAAATACGAGAAATTTTCAGAAATAATTCGCGGAAAACTTGCACGGATAAAACCTACGTAGTACTTTAGTATTCGAATCGAATAATCCCTGAGAAAACAAACTTATCCGACTATGAAACAGACTTCACAAATTACGAGAAACACCTTCTCAACTTTAGCAAACAAATTCGTTGTAGTACTTGCCGTTGCCATGTTATTTGGCGCTGCTGCAAATGCAACACCTGTTCAGCCAGTTTCTTTCACGGCGATGGTGGTCAACAATAAAGTTGATTTGAAGTGGGCAATGAATGCTGACAGCAAAGTAAGTCACTTCATAGTTGAAAGAAGTACGGACGGCATCACCTTTCATAGCGCAGCCGTTGTTTTCACTTTTGAAGATGGTACTGAGAACATGGGTTACCGGTTTGCTGAGAAATTAAACAGCAATCAATCTGAAGTTTACTACCGTATTTCAGTTGTTAGTGCGGATGGTGCAGTTCAAATTTCTGCCGCTCAGGTAATTCACGTTAATCACGTAAATGAAATTGTTCTTCCTGTCAATACGAAATAAGCTACAACCAAAAAACAAATACGACTGTGAATTTAACAGTCACTACCTGCAAAAATTTACAAAGACCGCAAATAACTAATCTCTCTCGCTTCGTTTTCCGTCCCGGGTTTTTAGGGGACCAGTTTTGAATCCAAATCTTCTTGAATCAAACCGGATTCATGGGCATAAAACAAAAAGTTGCCTATCCTGGACCCTAAACCGAAAAGTGATGAAAACATTTCTTACCCTGATGGCTGCATTTCTAGTTAACCTTGCAGCTCTTTCCCAGTCCGGCCCTCAATTGGAATTTATCAATCCCGTTCTTGTTAGCGGAGTCGCCAATCAACAAGGAGCCGTCTATCGATTCTCTAATATTACTACGGGCGTAGACGCCGAAATTAAAGTCAAGAAAGTCTCCAGGAACGACATTGTCATAGCGAATATTGACAATTCTACGCTGGGATGGAATAAGGCCTTTCAGCCTGAGTTCGGGTTACCCGGCCTGGTAGCGCCACAACAAAACTGGTATATTGACTTTGAGCTGAGCTTCTTTAATGCCGGCACCTACCAAAAGCGTGTTATCGATACCATTGACCTGACCGCCCTCGATGTGGATGGTGATGGGCGATCTATTTCTGAATACGTGACATACGACAACCCTAGCTCCATTCTTTATTCAACATTTACTTACCTCACCGCTGCTGCGACCGGGGTATTGGGTCAAACTTTTGAATGCGATATAGATGGCACCTGGAGTACACTGGTAATATGTTCACATTGCAACGGCACAGGACTCACTAATAGCGGAAGCGGCAATAACAATGAATGTCCTCGATTGCGAAGGAAGCGGCAAGCTTTATGAAAATTGTGGTCACCCTTATGAAGCAGGTACGGGTAATACCGTCAATGGCCCCGTCAATAATTTCGTGGACATTGATACCTCTGCCACCCAGGTAATGGCAACCTATCAATTCCTGAATAAGGATAAAATCAAATTCAGGTATGGCGCTAAATCAGGTGTAGTATCCAGCAATGGATCCGGCGTTCGACTGAATTCGACATGGTTTCGAAGATTCAGTTTGAAACCTTACACCACTCTTCCCGTGAAGCTGGAAACATTCACTGCCATACTCAAAATAATAAGAAGGTTGACCTGAAATGGGTCACGGCCACCGAGATCAATACGAGTCATTTCATTATTGAAAAGAGTATCGATGGCAAGAACTTTTTCGATGCTGGCAAGGTCCTCGCTGGCGGATACGCAAAAGATAAGTCTAATTACAATTTTTCAGATAACCTCGCAGAGGCTCAAAAAGGGGTGATCTATTACCGGCTACGATCAGTGGATATTGATGGCAAGTCGGAGTATTCTGCCACCCGAATTATTCGCCTGTCTGATGACTCAAAAAACAAAGTAATTCTGCAGACCTACCCCAACCCCGTGGCAAATGAGGTGAGGATCACTATTCCCTCTCATTGGCAGGGTAAAAAGGTGACCTATGAGCTAATAAACGGCAACGCTCAAACCCTGAGGAGGGTGGAAGTCGGCAGTGGCAGTCAGACAGAATCTTTGAATATCAATGACTTAGCAAGGGGATTCTACATCGTGGTGGTAACCTGCGACGGGGAAATTGCTCAGCAAAAGGTAGTAAAGAACTAACACCATATATATGCATCTTTTTGAGGGATCGTCCGTCCCAACTTCGGTTGGGACTTTTTTTATTTAGGTTATTTGGTTTATAATATAAACTACTTTATGTTTGTGGCTCAAGAAATGGAGCCACAACAATGCGAAGGGTTATAAAAGGACTATTAGTCTTATTTACTGCCATATTAATGCAGGATGCGTTAGGCCAGGTGATTATTAAAGGAACCATCCGGGATAACAAATCCCATCCTATTCCCGGTGCCAGCATTAGCCTCAAGGATAGCTACGATGGAACTACCAGCGATTCGTCCGGCAACTTCAATTTTTCAACTACCGAAAAAGGAAATCGACTTTTAATCGTCAGCGCTGTCAGTTATAAACCATTTGAACAACCCATTTCCATTTCCGATAAGCCCATCGAGTTCGATGTTCGTTTGAAAGAAAGCGTGACGGAACTGAATGCAGTAATGGTAACGGCCGGAACCTTTGAAGCCGGTGACAAGAAGAGAGCGGCCGTACTTAGCTCAATAGACATTGCTACAACTGCCGGATCAAATGCCGACATCAGCGCTGCCTTGAAAACACTACCGGGAACGCAACAGGTGGGAGAGCAGGAGGGGCTGTTTGTGCGAGGAGGTGCAGGATATGAAACGAAACAATATATCGATGGCAACCTGGTAAATAATCCCTACTTCACCAGCGTACCGGATATTGCAAGCCGTGGACGGTTCTCGCCTTTCCTGTTCAAAGGAACTGTATTCAGCACCGGCGGCTACTCCGCTATGTATGGACAGGCCTTGTCTTCGGTTGTCTTGCTTGAATCCATCGATCTGCCGGAAAGATCTGAAATAGATGCCGCGATATCTCCCATTATAGTGGGAGGAGGAACTCAACAATTGGCGAAGAATAAAAAATCATCGTTTGGCATTACCTATAACTATGTAAACGTGGGATTATACTTTGCCCTTGTTAAACAGACTCCAGATTATTTCAGGATGCCCTGGGTGCATAATGGCGATGCCAATTTCCGGATTAAAACAAAGAACGGAGGGATGATTAAGTATTATACCACCTTTTCTTTTACCGACCTGGGCCTCAGACGACCGGATATTGACAGCGGCCATTTGAAAGATGCATTTTCAATAAAGAATAGCAATTGGTATAATAATTTAAGTTACCGGGAAAACCTGGGGCGCGGTTGGAAGATGACCCTCGGCACCAGCTTCAGCACTAACCTGGATAAGATCCAGCAGGAAGTGCAGGACCGGAATAATCAGCCGAAACAATTTTCTCCGTCTGAATTCTGGATGACATCCAAGAATTTCAAATTGAAGAATACGCAAAACCTCACTCTTGGCAGAGCTGTATTTGAAAAGAAATTGGGCGGATTGAGCGCCTTGCGTTTCGGAACGGAATACTGGTATACCCACTATCGCCCAATCTTCAACGATACGCTAAGGGATCAAATCGATCATTATTGGTCAGTTTTCGGGGAAGCCAGTATCTACATTTCAAAAGATCTCGCTGCGCAGGTCGGTACCCGTTTTGAACATTCTTCGCTGATCCATCGTTCCGATATCGCTCCACGTGTTTCGCTTGCCTACAAAACGGGTAAGAGTTCACAGGTATCTGTGGCCTATGGAATTTTTTATCAAAAACCCGAAAGCCAACAATTATTTTATTCGACCGAAGTAGGATTTACGAAGGCCACACACTACATAATGAACTTTCAAAAAATAAACAACCAACGGATCTTCCGGGTAGAGGCTTACTACAAAAAATACGAGGACCTGATCAAGCAAGTGCCCATTGCCTTTAATTATTTTTCATATAATAACAGCGGTAAGGGATATGCAAAAGGCGTCGACTTGTTTTTCCGGGACAAGAAAACGATCAAAGACCTGGACTATTGGATCAGTTATTCCTACATTGATACAAAACGCGACTATTTGAATTACCCCGATCAGTTGGTGCCCAATTTTGCCGCTAAGCATACTGCTTCCGTTGTCACCAAAAAGTTCTTCATGGAGATGAAGGCTGGATTTAATGTGACTTATAGCTGGGCTTCGGGGAGACCTTATTATAATATTATGGCGGACGGGGGAAATAAATTTTACATCGCAGATCAGGGCAAGACCAAGGAATATCATAGCGTGAATTTCAGCGCCGAATGGATCCCCAGCATTGGCAAGGAAAACGCAAAATCATTTATTGTTTTTTTCGCCAGCGTCAACAATATATTTGGGACAAACCAGGTATACGGATACAATTACTCTTATAGTGGCGCTTTCAAATCGCCGATCCAGCCTCCTGCCAAAAGATTTTATTTCATTGGTTGTTTTATTAGCTGGGGTGTAGACAGAACACAGGATGCTATAAATAATAATTTATAATGATTCATTAAACGATAAACATACAAACATGAAAAAATCTGTTTTATTCCTTCTCAGTGCTATTTTGATCTATGCGGGAGCTTTTTCGCAGAGCGATAAATACACGGATGCCATGCAAAAGAATTTGACTCTTTTGGATTCGGCCAAAACAGTGGAAGATTTCAATCGGGTGGCAAATAATTTTGAACGAGTAGGAGATGCCGAAAAAACTCAGTGGCTGCCTTATTATTATGCTGCCCTGTCGCTAAGCACTGCGGGATGGATGCCGGACCTGGCGGATAAGGATGCCAATGCAGAAAGGATGATTGGCATTTGTGAAAAGGGCGAGGCGGTCGCCACCAGCGACGCGGACAAATCGGAGCTGCAAACCGTTCGATATATGGCAGCGACCCAGCAGATGATGGTCGATCCTCAAACCAGGTTTATGACTTATGGTAAGGCTTCCGGCGATGCCCTGGAATCAAGTATGAAACTAAATGCAAATAATCCAAGGGCGTACTATTTGAAAGGAATGGGTTTATTCAACACTCCTGAACAATTCGGCGGAGGTAAGGACAAGGCTAAGCCTTTATTCGAAAAAGCGCTGGAATTGTATAAAGCTGAAAAGCCTGCAAAGTTCTATCCTCATTGGGGAGAGCCCCAAACAGTGGACATGATCGCCCAATGCCAACAGAAATAAATACTGGATACTAGATAGAATATACTGATGTTCAAGGACCTTGATCCCATATTGCATTCTCAACTAAGGCTCGCCGTTACTTCTCTATTGATGAACGCGAAAGAGGAGGAATTTACAGCGTTGAAGGAAAAAACTAATTCAACGGCGGGCAATCTCAGTGTGCAAATTCAGAAATTGAAAGAAGCAGGTTATATCGATGTGATCAAGCAATTCAAGGATAATTATCCTCAAACAATCTGCAAAATAACCCTGTCAGGAAAAAAGGCATTTGAAAATTATATAAATAGCCTGCAATCTTATTTGGGAAAGGAAGTGATAAAATGAAAGAGCCCCATAGAAAGGGGGCTCTTTTTTCTGTTAGTACTCTAAGTGTATAAAAAAACTAAGGTCGGAACCCCTCAAAACTTTTTATTGCGGACAGGTATGGGAATCCATTGGAGTTGTGGTTCCTTACCTTTTGGCTTGATCATTTTTTCAAATACTTTTTTCAGCCGCTTATATTCTTCACGAAGCGTTCGCTTGACAGTAGGCATAGCGCAGGTTTTTAAGAATTAGTGGGAGCTGGTTTCGGGAGCAATTTCGATAACATCCGAATAAGCGGCCTGCCTGTCCTTATTAATTAATTTTATCCTGTAGGAAACTTTGCTTTTGTTTGCTTTCTCATAAAACTGGTACTGGCCTGTCTCGGCTTTATCGGTGCCAAAGACCAGTGCAGCCATATGGAAATTCTTGCCATCTGAACTTTTTTCAACTTCGAATTGATCGGCAGATTCATTTTCAGCAACCATCCATTGCAGGATGATCTTATTGCTATTGACACTACCGTTCAGGCTTATTACCTTAGCTGGCTGTGCGGTGTCGATAACGTGAAATGAAACCGTGGATGGCTTGTTAAAAGGGGTTGAAACGGGTGCTGCATAGATGGGCTTTTGTGTAAGTCCCAATGTAATGCTGATTAAAAGGGTAAAAATTGTTCTCATTTCTTAGGGTTTTATGAAGTTAATATTCAATGGCCCACAGAAATATTGGATAGGTAACGGCTCGCAGGAAATTGGGGAGAGAGAATCCGTGAATTGACTACTTTATTGAATATTCCGTACTTGGAGATGAAGAAGAGAAAGGTTCACAGGTACGGGTTACAAATCGTAGTTTTACGTGGATATATGTGGTTTTCCGAATCGTGAAGACAAACCTAATATTCAGGGGCTACATTTGCAAGCCTTTTTCCAAATATATTTTTCTTTCGTTCTTAAAGAGTTGATTAACAAGCAGGAGGATGGATCACATAATTCAGGTTAATAACCTCACTAAAGACTTCCGGGAAGTTAAAGCGGTCGATAATCTATCCTTCAGCGTGCCCGGAGGACAGGTTTATGGGTTTTTGGGCCAGAATGGGGCCGGTAAATCTACGACCATCCGCATGTTGTTAACCCTCGTAAAACCAAGCTCCGGGGTGATCCAAATCTTTGGTCTGGACCTTCAAAAACATCGCAAAGAAATATTGAGACAGGTAGGTGCCATCATCGAGCGACCTGACCTCTATAAATATCTTACTGCTCTGGAGAACCTTCGCATTTTTGGAGCCATGAGTGGCGTTAGAATACCGGAAAACAAATTAATGGACCAACTCGACCGGGTTGGATTGGCAGAAAGAGCGAATAGCAAAGTCAAGACCTACTCCCAGGGGATGAAACAAAGGTTGGGTATTGCAACAGCCCTGGTACATGATCCCAAACTGATCATCCTGGACGAACCGACCAACGGCCTGGATCCCCAGGGAATAGCAGATATCCGAAACTTGATTCTACATCTCAGCAAGGACCTCGGAAAAACATTGCTGATTTCCTCACACCTGCTCAGCGAAATGGAATTGATAGCCGACTCGATGCTGATCATTGATAAAGGGAAAAAAATTGTGGAAGGGAATGTGAACGAATTGTTTGATCCGGCGGGAACAGTAGTTGAATTAAAGACCACCAACGACGAAACAGCCTATGAAAAACTTCAGGCGTCCAACCTGAGCCGGTATCTCTCACAAAAAAGAACTGACTGTATCATACTGAAGCTCCACCGTGATGAATTGCCCTTGTTGATGAAGGAACTGGTGGGAATGAATATATCGGTCACTTCTTTTTATTCCAAACATTCACTGGAGGATTATTTCTTGTCATTAACCAGCGCCCAACCCCATGATAAGGCTCTTAAGAATTGAACTTTTTAAAATTTTCAGAAGGCCCCGGACCTATATCGCATTTGGAGCGATAGCGGCCATCGTCTTCCTGATCCAGATTGCTCTAAAATATGATGGAAGGTCCTATGTAGACCTGCTATTAAATAACCTGAAAGATTCCTTTGACTTTACGACTGAATTCAAAACAAAATTGCTGAACGGCTACCTGATCTGTTTTATCATATTAAACACATTGCTGATTCAAATGCCGCTCCTGGTAGCACTGATTGCAGGCGACTCCATCGCCGGGGAAGCCAACATGGGAACTCTCCGCCTATCACTCACAAAGCCAGTAAGCAGGGTAGAATACATGCTTGTTAAATTTGCCGCGTCTGTTATATATACCCTGGCATTATTAGTATGCATGGCCGCACTTGCATTGTTAGTCAGCATATTGGTTTTTGGGACCAACGATATGGTTGTACTGCGTTCTGAAGGCATAGAGCAAATAAAAAGCTTCGATGTGCTTTGGCGTTACTTTGCGGCTTTTGGATATGCTGCTGTAGCATTGACTACGGTAGCTGCACTGTCATTCTTGTTAAGCGTTTTTGCGGAGAACTCGATCGGTCCTATTATTGCTACGATGAGCATTGTCATTGTATTCACCATTCTTTCGGAAATGAACATCCCTATCTATGATCAGACAGTTAAACCTTACCTGTTTACTTCGCACATGGTGGCATGGAAGGGGTTTTTTTATGTAAAGGCGGATGCTGAAGGCACGACCATCAACGGGAGTATAGAAAACTTTCCTGCCATACTCAGAAGCCTGGGCATCCTATTGGCCTATATTGTCGTCTTTGTAAGTAGCGCAGTTTTGATTTTCAGAAAAAAGGACATTTTAACCTGAGAGCATATGGTCAGATTCACAGCCCTTCTTGCATTGAGCCTGTTTTCGGCAAGCATTGTACATGCACAATCAGCAGAAGAAATTATTCAGAAGGTGAAAGCCAGGTTGGACAAGGTAAACGACTATGAGGCGAATGCAAAAATGAAGACAAACGTACTCTTCATCAAGGCTCCGATTGCCAATGTGAAGGTGTATTTCAAGAAGCCCGACAAGCTAAGGATCAAAAATGAGAGCGGAATTTCTTTCATTCCAAAGGGTTCGGTGAACATCAGCCTGGGCAGCATTTTCAGGGATCCGAATGGGTTCAACATTATTGATATGGGCAAGGAAGCCACCACGGATTTGAGGATCATTAAGTTGTTACCCAACGATGAGAATGCTGATGTGGTTCTTTCTACATTATATATTGACCAGGCTAGCTCAGTTATCCGGAAAGCAAAAACGACGACAAAGGAAAACGGCACCTATGAATTGGAAATGACCTATGGAAAATATGCCGAATATGGCTTGGCTGACCAGTTGATATTTACGTTCAATACCAGCGAATATAAGTTGCCCAAGGGCATCACCTTCGATTACGATGATGGCTCTTCAAAGGAAGCGAAGTTGGAAAAAGCGAAAAATAAAAAAGGCAGGGTAGAAATCACTTATTCGAAATATACGATAAACCATGGATTACCCGACTCGGTTTTTCAGTGAGCTGTGTTTCAACAGCTAATCGTCTTAAGCGTTTGGATAGATAATAGTAGAACTACGTGGTGACAAAAAATGAATTTTGATTTATAGAAAATACGAGAATTTTTTTGTTTATTTGTGAACACTTGAATGGAACTAATCCGTCGTTCAATCCTTTAGAATTCCAATCTCCCTCACCAACCGGTGCTTTAACTTCCAATACTCGTTATTAACTGAAAAGCTGTACCATGGCCTTTTAAACATGGACTACTTGCAGAGCATTCCTTTTTATATAATATAACCCGGCTTTATGAAACGTCTTTTATCCGTATTGATTCTTACCATCGCTATTAGCGGCAATTATCTTTCTGCCCAAACATTTCCCACTGGTTTTTCAAAAACAAATATTGGTTCTGGCTGGAATCAGCCCGTCGGCGCAGCTTTTTCTCCCGACGGTACCAAGTTGTTTGTTTGGGAAAAAGGCGGAAAAGTTTATATCTGCAAATGGAACAGTGCCACCCAGACTTACAACAAGCAAAGCACTCCCGTGCTGGATATTTCTCCCGAAGTAGGTAACTGGAGAGACCATGGCTTACTGGGTTTTGCATTGGACCCTGATTATGCAAATAACGGACTCATCTATTTATTATATGTAGTGGATCGACATCACCTGATGGATTTCGGAACAGTCAACTACAGTCCTTTCACCAGTACCTATTTCCAGGCAACGATTGGGCGTGTAACCCGGTATAAGACGATCAACAATAGCGGCAATGTTGTTGCTGATCTCACTACGCGTGCGATACTCCTGGGTGAGAACAAAACTTCGGGGATACCTATTTTATATGAATCGCATGGTGTGGGTTCGCTTGCATTTGCAGCCGACGGTACTTTGTTAGTATCTGCGGGTGATGCCGGAAGTTATAACGTTGTCGATCCCGGAAGTATTAGTCAGACGTACTATGCGCAAGCGCTGGCAGACGGGATCATTCGCTCTGGAGAAAATGTTGGATCCTTTCGCTCACAGATCGTTAATTCTCTTTGCGGAAAATTGTTGAGGATCGATCCTGCCACAGGTGATGGTGTAAGCAGTAATCCTTTTTATGTGGCTGCAGAGCCTCGTTCACCTCAATCACGTGTTTGGGCTATGGGCTTGCGGAATCCATTTCGGTTTTCTATAAAACCCAATACGGGTTCTTTTTCACCTGCCACCGGAGATATTGGAGAAATATATATTGGAGATGTGGGTTGGGATGGCTACGAGGAATTGAATATCGTTAAGAAAGCAGCTACCAACTGCGGCTGGCCTATTTTCGAAGGACATACTTATATGAATGGCTATGCTTCGTTAACCACCGTGAATCCGGATGAACCGAATCCTTTGCACGATATAAATGGATGTACTCAGCAATACTTTAGTTTCAGGGATTTGATCAGGCAGGCTAATCCGGATAACAATTCGACGATCTATAACCCATGCAATCAATCGATGCCTATCAGCGGTGAAAATAGTAATCGGTTCATTCATCGACGTCCTGCTATCGACTGGGACCATTGGGAAGATAGTGCCCGGGTTGGAATTTTTTCAGGCAATCAAGCCATCGTATCGCAAATCGGATCGCCTTCTTCCAATGTTATTGGTGCTCCATTCAGGGGTAACTGCAGCATCGGTGGTAGTTGGTATAACGGAAGCATGTTTCCGCAATCATACCATAATACTTTTTTCCAGGCAGATTATGGCGCAGGATGGATCAAGAACATGAACATTGAATTCACCGACGTGGTAACCGAGGTAAAACCATTTGCAAAAGGATTCAGTGCGATTGTTTGTGTAGTGGAGAATCCATTGGACGGCAGCCTGGTCTATGTGGATGCAGCAACGGGTGTCGGTAGGATTAGGTACACCGGAAACCAGGTGCCTGTAGCAAAGATTAGTTCCGATAAGGTCTATGGCCCTTCGTCACTTTCAGTCAACTTTACCGGCAGTAATTCATCTGATCCGGATGGCGGCGGATTAACATATAGCTGGGACTTTGGAGATGGAACTACCAGTACGGCAGCCGATCCGACTACCCACGTTTTTACAGCGGCAGGCCCTCAAAAATTCGTTGTTCAATTGACCGTAACGGACAATTTGAATGCCTCATCGTCAGACAGTATTATCATTTCTGTAAATAATACACCACCTGCCGTCAGCATTACTAGCCCGGCAAAGAATTCTTTCTATCGGCTGGGTGCAGATACGAGTTATGTATGTTCGGCAGTTGTTACTGATGCAGAACAAACCAGCGGCGAATTGAGTTATGAGTGGCAAACATTTTTACGGCACAACACGCATGAGCATCCCGAACCAGTGGACACAAATAAGCTCACGACGACCGATATTTCCCGCATTGGTTGCAATGGCGACTCATATTTTTGGATGATAAAATTGACGGTAACTGACAATGCAGGACTTTCTTCCAGCGATTCGTCAAAGATATTTCCCAACTGTGCTATCAACGGTCCTCTTCCACTGCTGCTCCGTTCTTTCAGTGTGGCGGCGCGTAATGATGGTAACCTGGTAAAATGGACAACTGAATCTGAAATGGAGTTAGAAGGTTTTGCAGTGGAAAGAAGTTCTGATGCACACCAGTTTCTGGCGATAAATAAACAAGATGCCAGGGGTGGTGCAGGTCAAACCGAATACAGCTTTCTTGACAATACCTTTCCCGCGGGTGATAATTATTACCGCTTGAGGATGATGGATAAAACGACAGGCTACTATTATTCCATTATCATTCGCGTGATGACAAAAATGGACAGGAGTGATGAGTTGGTGATCAGTCCAAACCCCGTAGAGACGAATTTTTCTTTGGCTGGTTATTTTACTACGAATGGTCCTGTGCAGATCCAAATTTCGGATGCCAACGGAAGGATCATACAATCGTATAGGGAAACGATCAGCACCGGGTTCAATAATATGCAGGTGAATATTCCTCAATCATTGCCAGCGGGGATATATTTCATTGAAATAAAGGATAACGCTTTGTTGAGAAAAGCGAAATTTATTAAAGCGCAGTAGGTGAGTGGTGAGTGGTGAGCGGTCAGTGGTGAGTGGTCAGTGGTGAGTAGAGATGTCAGAATCTAGTATCTAGCTTCTAGTATCAGTTCTTTCTTCTCACCCCTCACCACTCACGGCTCACAACTCTAAACCCCTGGTTACTGAAGGAAGCGTGGATGCTGACCCTTCCTACGTCGTAAGAATTGAAAAAATTACATGCATTCTTGCTGCACCACCAGGAACCGCCACGGGCGTGCGCTATCTTATTATTTTTTGATTCACCCGGCAATCGGCCAGAGCAAAATTCAAACACATTACCGTACATATCATACAGTCCCCATGGATTAGCGGAAAAGCTGGCTACCGGTGATGTATATTCGAAACCATCGGAGCTGTCGGCAATTAAATGGTCGCGGCCATGCCAGATATTGGCATAGTTCTTAATTTCTTCCCGGTCATTCCCCCAAAAATAATCTCCTTCAGAATTGGCGCGGGCGGCGATCTCCCATTCATCAAGCGTAGGAAGACGACAGCCGGCCCATTGGCAATAAGCCTGGATATCGGCGAAACTGATGGTAGTAACCGGGTGATCCATTTTATTTTCAATGCCGCCGAGACTCCTGCCATTAGGATAGCGCCAGTAGGCGGTGCTGTCCATTTTCCATTTGAATTCTTTCAAGCCTGGTTCGAAAACCAGCGCATTTTTCATTCTTTCTGCATCGGTCTGATAAGAAGTGGCCTTTACAAAGGCTTCGAACTGACGGTTGGTTGTTTCCGTCTTTGCAATGAAAAAACTGTCGGTATCCACTCTTCGAAATGGATTGATCAGGTGCCCTTTCTTGCCGACCGGGTAGCGGCCGGCTGGAACCAATACATATCCACTGTCATGTTGAGAGAACCCAGGGGTAAGAAATAAGATCAATACGACGGTAACCCAGCTATATCTAATTCTTGTTTTCATTATAGAAATCCGTAGCCCGCTTGAGGATCAGTACTTCATTTGCTTTGTTGTAGACAAGATAGTCCTGGTAGTTGGATTCAGTGCCATATAATTTCTTATAAGAAGCGGAACTGACAAAAGGCTCATACTTGTTTTCTTTCATAAGAAGCATGAGTACTGTCAGGATATCATGATCTTTTTTGTTGGTATTGTAGGTCTTGATCAAAAAAGGTATCATCTCTTTGGCATTCATTTCCATGATAGCCAGTTTGAAGTTAACCCCGACTCGATTGTTCTTTGAAATACATTCCTTCATTAGCCTAATGATTGAATCCTTGTTGTCTTTGAAAAAACTGACTTGGCGGTCACTCCATGCAAATTCAGTAAAAGCATCGGGCAGGTAGCTGAAAATTTTCTTATGTTCCTCCTGTATTGGGGGCATGGCATCGCAATTCTGACTAAATGATTCTCCATGAATCATGTTATAGGTAAATTTTTCCCGAAGAGTAAAGGCAGAATATGTTTTTTCCCTCAACACCTGGTTATATTCGCTGTCTTCGATCACTTGCTTTCGAATGAGCTGATTGACCTTGTCCAAACTATAAGAAGGATAACTTAACCGCGACCGGAATTTATGGTAAGCCTGGCTTTCAGGACTTGCCTCTTTGTATTCTTCATCAGACTGGGCAGCCGCAGAAATAGCGAGCACGACGGAAAGCAATAGCGGAGCGAGTTTCATCAGTTTGCTTTTTTATGAAGTTACCAATAAAAGTGAAAAGTTAGACGTAAGACGTGAGTTGTGAGTGGTGAGTTGTGAGTTTCAGGAGAAGCCATCTAGCATCTGGTATCTAGCATCTAGTATCACTCACCACTCACAGCTCACCACTCACTTATGTCGCTTCATCAATTTTCTCATCTTCAGCATTGGCCAGGATGGCGGGTGTCATCTTGCGAAGCGGATTCTTGCGGTTCTCTTCATATTCGCTCCGGCGGTTGATAATATCAATGCATTCAAACACCGCCGCCATGAAAGATGATGGGTCAGCCTTGTCTTTCCCGGCGATATCGAATGCTACGCCGTGGTCAGGCGAAGTTCTAACGGCGGGAAGACCCGCAGTATAATTCACTCCTTCACGGGCAGACAAAGATTTAAAAGGAATCAGTCCCTGGTCGTGATACATCGCTAAGACGGCATCAAATCGATCATGGTTGCGCCGCGCGAAGAACGCATCGGAGCTATAAGGTCCGATCACGAGCATATTATTATTCTTGGCTTCTTTGATAGCCGGCTTGATGATACTTTCTTCTTCGGTGCCGATCAGCCCTTCATCTCCTGCGTGAGGATTCAAACCTAATACGGCAATTCTGGGTTTGTCGATCCCAAAATCCTTTTGCAGACTTTGGTGCATGATCTGCAACTTGCTCAGAATGGCTTCTTTGGTAATATGCCTGGCAACTTCGCTCACTGGAATATGTTCTGTAAGCAGTCCCACGCGGAAATTGCCGGAACAAAGCATCATCGCCACATCATTGAGAGCAAACATATTCTTTAAATAAGGCGTGTGTCCCGTAAAATTGAATTCTGCAGATTGGATGTTCTTCTTATGGATCGGCGCCGTTACCAGTCCATCAATCAGTTTTTGTTTTAATGCTGCAGTAGCGGTTTGCAATGAAAGGATCGCGTACTTGCCCGCCACTTCACTCAACTGACCCGGATTGATGGCTGCTTCTTCTTCCCAGCAGCTAAAAACATTCACCTGTTTGTGGTTGACGCGGTTTAATTCCCGGATGCTTTGATAATTGAAATTAATTTCCGGAATCGACTTGCGGTAGAAGTTAATTGCTTTATTGGAGGCAAAGATCACCGGTGTACACCATTCAAGGATACGATTATCAGAAAAGGTCTTAATGATAATCTCAATTCCAATCCCATTCAGATCGCCGCAGCTGATGCCTATGACAGGCTTAATTTGGTTCATGATATTAACGTTGCGGCAAAACTAAAATTTTTATCGCAAAGAGCAACGAATAAGAAGTGAGTTATGAGTGTTCTGTAATGCCCTGGTGCGTGTCTCACGCACGCCCTGGTGCGTGTCTCACGCATCAGAAGGAATACTCTACTTTTTAAGCACCATATTATTAACCACCACGTCCTTGCATTTCACCCGCAAGATATACATACCCGCAGCCATCAGATCGAGGTTTCTTAGACTAATGCTATTCACTCCCGAATAAATGGATAAGCTTTTATTGTTAAGCGTCTTTCCGTAGAGATCTATAAGACTGACTTCAATTTTGGATGCAGTATTTGCAGTTACTTCAAATGATAATTCACTTTTGAATGGATTGACAATATTTCCAATACCGAAGCCCACCGCTCCTTTTACCAGCTGAATGATCGCTGAATATTTTTTCCGTCCACCGCCATTGACGATCACGATCCGGTACCAGGCTTTGTCATCAAAATCATCGGGATCAATGAATGAATATAAATTGGTTTCAGAGGCTGAATTATTCAAACTGCTTACGGTTCCAATATTGCGGAAATTGATTCCATCCAGGCTTCGCTCTATCTCAAAATAAACAGATTCATCTTCCCTGGACGTACTCCAAAAAAGATGCGTTTGATTATTGACCAATTTTCCATTGAACGAAAGCAAATCGATCTTTAGCGGGATAAAACAATTCATAACGCTGAGTGTTATGATACTCACTCCATCGGTAAACTGGCAGTTCGTATTTGCGAGGTTTGGAACTGTAGTGGCGACGATAACGCGATAAAGGTCTCCGCTGTCTGACAGTAAGGTTTGGGATGGAGGAATGGTATAAGAAGAAACGTATTGATAGGCCGAGCCATTCCAGCTGGGTGTGACTGGTCCCAGCGCTGCCGTTACATCTGTCCAGGAAGATCCACTATTAGTAGATCGCTGCCATTTATAATTTGTATAGTTATTAAAATAAGATCTGACGGTATCATTGATTGTAAGCGTATTTGAATCACAAACAGTAGGTACCAGCGAAGGAGAATAACTCATATTAGGTAGACAGGTAGCTACATTGATGTCATCCAATGCCCAGTCATTACCTCCTCCTCCCGGCGCATTATTACGAATAGTTAGAGTAAATGAAGTCTGGGTAATCCCTGTCAAATAAGTAAATCCTCTTTTAACCCAGCTATTGGTGGAATCCGAACCCGTCGGAGTCGTTCCTGAATACCTCAGGTTTCCTGTTGTATAGTAATCGGTTCCGTTGACCTGGAAAGCGAGGTTGGGTTGAACGCCGGAAGAATCGCCGGTAGCCAGTGGAATATAACCTCCGCCCGATGCTCCAACACCATTTGAATCACAACCGCACTTATAGCAAATGTTTCGCATCCATGCCGATATCTCATAGTAGGTATTCGGACATAAATTGGAAACAGTATACTGAAATGCCGTGTCGGTCTTATATGCAGAGTTAATAATGAGCATGTATCCGCAGGGATTGGTCGCACTCACGGGTTTAGTAGTATCACAGGGAGGGTTGCCCTTTGCTGTATTGCTCGCCCCCGTATGGTCACCAATGATATCCCATAGAGTAAACACTCGATAACTGGGAGAGCTTCCATCGGCCTTACCCCACGTATTTAACAGAGTAAATCGTGCACTGGTATTATTTGCTATTCCGTAATAATAGTCCTGTGGTCCCTGGGGAGATCCGGATTGAAAATAAGCATAAGTATAGGTTGGGGTATACGGAGACGTTCCGCGGTTCCTTGCAAGCGGCACGCCACTGGAAGGAACTCCAAAGGTTCCATTGGACTCGACTCCTACTGCATTTAAAGAAGACACAGCATTTGGACAGAGACCCGGACTCTGATATACGATTAAACTATCCCGGTTAAAATTGATCTTGTTATACACGCCGGTCGCCGTGTCGCGATAGGTAATCGCACCTCCTTTGTAATTAATCTTGGTATTATAACTGGCGTAGACGACCACCCTGTATGTCGCCATGATGATGCAGGTGCTATTATAGAAAGAAGGTTTTGAGGTATTCCTGAGTCTGCCCCGGCTGGAACTATTAGCATTAGGGCCAAGATTGATTTGTATGACTGTATCCAGCCCCGACGCGAGTCTCCATCCTGCATCTGCATCAAAATTATCACTGAATGGAGAGCCGAATATTTTTCCTTCATTGGTTCGTAATGTTATCGAACCGGGAATCAATCTTAAACCTCTTAAATGATAAAGTGTATCGTAGAATGCAAGACTATCCGTAGCCTTACTGAAAATAACGAAGGTGGCTCTTATTTCTAGCGTGTCGCCGGGGTCCACAGTCCCTCCGTTTAATCCTTTAGTGACATTGATATAGCTCTTACTATAATCAACGCGACCTGCCGCCTGGTCAGTGATGCATATATTGAATGTCCACGTGCCCGAGCTAGGGACAGTTGAACTGTTTGTAGATATCCTGACAAAATATGTAGCGCCAACAGTTAGTCCAGCACCACCCGGTGAAGTAGCCGTATTCAATGAAGTCGACGTGCCGCAAGCAATAGAGCCCCAACTGCCGCAGGATCCAGAAAGAATTTGGATCCTGGGTGAAGCAGTATTAAAGCTGGCACCCACGCTGCTGAGAGTAATTGTCGGGTAAGCTGTTTCAGCGACAAACGAATACCAAACATCTGCAGAACTGGCATTTCCGCAGGACCCGGGAACACTGGCGGTTGAGGTAGCGGCATACAAGGTGCCGGCTGTGTTAGCACAGGCCGTTGCCGAATTAAGTGTAATTGCACCCGAGCAAGCGTCGTTCGCAGGAGCAGGATCTGTAACACAGATATCAAAATCCCATGCAGCCGCTCCACCTGAAAGCGCATTGTTTGTAAATACCCTGACGAGATAAGTTGAACCAATCGTAAGCGAAGTTGCCGGAGTCAGGTTGAGGGTTGTTGTATTCGTACCACTGACACAATTATTGGAATTAGCATTTAGAGTGGCCACCGTACATGAAGTGGTGTTGAAAAGCTGCAGGCGCGGAGCGTTGTCCATGCTGCTGCCCATACCGCTCAAAGCAATGGTTGGGGAAGTACTTAATGCGACGAATGAATACCAAACGTCCGCTGAAGAAGTGCTGCCGCAAAATGCCGATATACTACTCGTTGCCGTTGATGCATAGAGATTACCAGATGTGGTAGCGCAAGTAGGTGATGATGTAAGAGAGATTGCCCCAGAGCATGCATTGTTAGCAGGAGCGGGGTCGGTAATGCAAATATTGAAAGTCCAACTTGCGGGGGTGCCTGTCATCGCCGAATTGGTGAATACTCTGACTAAATATGTTGAACCAACGGTAAGCGAAGTCGCCGGGGTTAAATTCAAAGTAGTGGTACTCGTACCGCTCACACAATTGTTAGAGTTGGCATTTAGAGTTGCAACCGTACATGAATTCGTATTAAAGAGTTGCAAACGGGGATTATTGTCCATGTTGCTTCCCATGCTGCTTAGCGCAATGGTTGGCGAAGTTGTTTGTGCTACAAATGAATACCAAACATCTACCGAAGTGGTGCTTCCACAAAAAGCCGATATACCGCTTGTCGCAGTCGCCGCATATAGAGTGCCACCGGTATTGGAACAAGTAGTACCCGAAGTCAGTGAGACAGCGGAGGCACACGCATCGTTGGCCGGCGCAGCATCGGTAATACAAATATCAAAATCCCAGGAACTAGGCGAACCGGACATAGCACTGTTGGTAAACACGCGAACCAGGTAGGTTGAACCTATTGTTAGCGAAGTGGCGGGCGTTAAGCTCAACGATGTTACGGAAGTCCCGCTAACGCAATTGTTGGAATTGGCATTTAAGGTTGCCACCGTACACGAATTTGTATTAAAAAGTTGTAGTCTGGGTGTGTTGTCCATATTACTTCCCATGCTGCTCAATGCAACAGTAGGAGACGTTGACTGGGCTACGAATGAATACCAGACATCGGCGGAAGTGGTACTTCCACAAAATGCCGATATGCCGCTCGTTGCCGTGGCCGCATAAAGTGTACCCGCAGTATTCGCGCAGGCACCTCCCGAAGTCAGAGCAATGGCACCAGAGCATGCGTCATTAGCGGGAGGTGCATCGACAACACAAATATTAAAGGACCAGGCGCTGGCGGTAGTCGTCATCGCAGATGTTGTAAACACTCTTACCAGATAAGTTGATCCGATCGTCAGGGCGGTTGCCGGCGTCAAACTTAATGACGTCTGGTTGGTGCCACTTACACAGTTGTTGGAGTTTGCATTTAAAGTGGCGACTGTACAGGAACTGGTATTAAATAGCTGCAAGCGTGGAGTATTATCAAGACTCGCTCCCATGCTGCTGAGTGAGATGATCGGCGAGGTGGATTCGGCAACGAAGGAATACCACACATCAGGTGAAGTGGTGTTGCCACAGAATGCGGATATGCTGGCTGTTGCAGTAGCTGCATAAAGACTGCCTGCCGTGTTAGCACAAGTGATGCCCGATGTCAGCGTTACCGCACCCGAGCATGCGTCGTTGGCAGGAGCGGGGTCTGTAATGCATATATTGAATGTTGCGGAGGTAGTTGGGATTGGAGTTGTCGTTGAAAATACGCGTACATAATATAGGGTGCCAATCGTTAATCCGCTAGTCGCAAATACAAGACCCGTATTACAGGAAAATACGGTTTGACTGCCGCAGGCACCTGTTAGAAGCTCGATCTTTGGACTCAGAAAGTTTGCACCCACACTACTCAACGTAATGGTGGGATTGGTTGATTGAGCAGTGAACCGGTACCATACATCGTAGCGGATGGTTCCCCCGCAGGCACCTGAACCGGGGTCGGAGGCGGTCACCGTTGCACTTGCTACCGTGCCGGCTGTATTAGCGCAGGTAGCACCGGAAGTAAGAGTGACTGCCGCCCCACAAAGGTCGTTGGCAGGTTGAGCGAAAGAAATCAGGGGGAAGACAGATAAGGAAATGACAATAACCGCAATACGCAAACATAGGGTTCGGATATGTGAGCAGTTTTTCATGGTCGGATCTAATGGTTTCCTCTGATGGTGGTCTCACAAAATAATCCAAACAGGGGTACATTATCAATAGGATTTCTATCAGGATTTCTAAGTGTTTTTACTCAGAGAATTTAGGTACATATTCGTTTGCCCCTTAAGGTGCATTTAATATTTTGTACTACCGAATCCTGGAAACACCATGTCAAAACTATTTGCCACCACCACCGCATTACTTTTTTTTACCATATCCTTCGTAAGTGAGTTAAATGCTCAGCCCGCCAATGATAATTGTAGCGGAGCCGTGACGCTAACAGCGGGAACTCCTGTATCGGGGACCGTTTGGAATGCGACCGCCAGTTCTAGCATCCCAACCGGGTGTTCAGTCGGCAATCCGGACGATGATGTATGGTATAGATTCACTGCCACTTCATCGGGTGTCGCGACAATAACGCTGAGTGCAGTTGGCACTGAACTCGATGCTTCGGGCGCCATCATCCAGCTCTTTTCAGGAAGCTGCGGAAGCCTTACTTCGGTTGCCTGCGCCAACGGTTCCCTATCGGAATTGATTACAAATGGGCTAACCAACGGGAACACATATTTTCTTCGGGTGTTTGCTTATGCAACAGGCGCATTGACTGGCGGATCCTCAGGTTCAGCATTTACTATAACATTTACAACGGCCGTGCCACCTCCCTCAAATGATGAATGTGTAAATTCTATACTGTTGCCAACTTCCAATTCATGTCTGAATTCGAAGGGATGGTTGCAGGGGGCTACTACCAGCAGTGGCGCTCCGAATTGTTCTCCTGGTCCTGTGAAGTATGATGTTTGGTATCATTTCGTGGCTTCCAGCACCAGTCATATTGCTACGATCAGTTCCTTAGGATCTAATATTAACACTTCGGCGAGATTGCAACTCTTATCCGGATCATGCGGATCATTAAATTCATTGGATTGTGGGACTACATCGGTAAGTAGTTCCTCGCTTACTATCGGTAATACTTATTATGTAAGGGTGTCTTCAAATACATCTAGCAGTAGCACTTTTACCAGCAACGCAAGTTTTAATGTGTGCGTTACCGATCCACTTTCGCCTTCCGTTGTTGACTCCACGGCCAGCCTTTTCAATACGGCGATTGTCGCCAGGAATTTGGGTTATCCATGGGAACTAACTTATGGACCCGACGATTCTTTATGGATCACGGAGGCAAGAGGGTATCGCGTTCTTCGCATTAGCTCGACACGATCAGCTGCGCAGGTAAATGTTCCGGCACAGCAGGTATTGAGAATTCCATTGGGTGTAGGCGAGATCAATTTTGGTAGAGACCAGGAAGATATTGATCCGGGCGGTGGCGTAACGGGCCGCTGGCCGCAAGGCGGAATGCAGGGTCTGGCTATTCATCCGGACTTCATGACCAACAGCAGCAAGCGATGGGTTTACCTGTCTTATGTCTATAAAGTTGTGAACTGCGCCAATAGCAATACCGCTTGTGATTATCGCACTAAGATTGTTCGTTGCCGTTTTTATTTTTCCGCGGATGCAGGCAACCCATCATTGCGAATTCCAAAGGCCGATACACTAACGATCATGGATACTGTAATTTCCAACCTCTCCGGCAGCAATGATCATAATTCAGGCAGATTGAAAGTAGGACCCACATTGGAGGGACCCGACAATACCTATAAATTATATTATACTATTGGAGATATGGGTGCCGGTCAATTCAACAATGCAAGCCGGACAAACTATGCACAGAATACAGATACGGCTGAAGGGAAGGTACTAAGATTGAATACCGAACCCGATGGAGATGGGGTGCCTGGCTCTCCGGTACATGAATATTCAAAGTGGAGGCAATGGATACCGAATAATAATCCATTCAATCATTCAGTATTCACTTCTGTCAAAACACCGGTTTATAGTTTTGGCCATCGAAACGCGCAAGGTCTCGCCTGGGGTAATGTGAATGGCACCTGGCGATTGTATAGCTCGGAGCATGGAGATATGTCCGGCGATGAAGTAAATATCATACAATCGGGACACAACTACGGATGGCCGAAAGTAACAGGAATGGCGGACGACAACTACAATACCTATGATGACTTGAATAACGGCTTTACTGCCAATAATGTGCTGGCGAGTCAGACCATAAATGATGAATCTACTTTTTACGGCCACACATCCAATATCACCCGACCGATGTTTGAATTCTTTAACTGGACTGCGGCCCAAATTCAAACCACTTCCGGAAATATATTTACCTGGCCAACCATTGCACCATCCAGCATTGATTTTTATAGCGGAAATATACCGGGATGGAAATATTCTCTCCTGGTGCCTTCTCTGAAATATGGATTGTTCCGGCTAAAATTGAATTCGACCGGCAGCCTGGTTGACAGCACTGCTTCCTCTCCGAATACAGTAGATACATTTCCGTTGATGCACGGCTGGCGTGTCAGGGATATTGCTATCAACCCTGTTCCTAACAGCGGACAGTTCTGGGCCATTACGGATAGCAGTGGCTCTACATCCGGACCGACTGGTGGCTTTGCCGGTGGAAATCAAAGCACACAGGACGCAGGAAGGGTGCTGCGATTGACATACAAGACAGCGATTACATTGCCCGTCAGTTTTGAAAGTTTCACCGGGAAATTGTTACCGGACAGAACCATTCGATTGGACTGGAAAGCAGAAACAGATCAGAATCACAGTTATTTCGAAGTGGAAAAATCAACTGACAATTCTTCCTTCACTCCGATTGGAAGAGTATGGGGTGGACCACCTTATTACTATATCGATCCTTCTCCCAATGTTGGGAACAATTACTACCGGATCAGGGAGGAAGAATTTAATAAAGCGCCCTCCTACAGTAAGGTGATCAATGTAGTCTATGATCCTTCCGCGTACATCGTTGCGATGTATCCTAATCCAATGAAGGATGTATTAAATATAAGAATAGCTGCCCCCAGGCCCGGGAAAATACAAATAGAAGGTATCGATATGCAGGGAAGAGTATTGTACCGGCAAAATCAATTGGTGAGTGTCGGCACGAAAGAAATTCAGATCGATGTAAGAAAATGGGCTCCCCAACTATATACTATAAAAGTGACGGGGGAAAAGAATAATACATTGTCTATTCAAAAGATCATGAGACAATAAAAATCATATCACCTTCCTGCTATCGCAGGAGCTTTGTTGCAGACCCTCTTCAATCACGGAGAGGGTTTTTTACATCTCTGAATAAATGCCTATCAACTACTTTTGCTATGATGTACACCTTAAAAAAATCGTTAGGCCAGCATTTTTTGAAGGATGAAAACATTTGCCGCAAGATCGTGCAGGCGTTGAAGGAACACTCCTTTACGCGGTTGCTGGAAATCGGGCCGGGAGGAGGCGCATTAACAAAACATCTGTTGTCCCTCGAAGGGATTCAGTTCAAGGCAGTGGAGCTGGATGAAGAGAAAGTAAATTATTTATTGGACTTATATCCGCAACTCGAGGGGAAGCTCATTCATCAGAATTTCCTGGATATGGATCTTCCTTTTAGCGAAAGGTTTACGGTGGTGGGAAACTTCCCGTACAATATTTCTACCCAGATATTGTTTAAAATATTGGAATGGAAGGATGAAACAGAATGTATGGTGGGCATGTTTCAGAAAGAGGTTGCTCAAAGGGTAGCAGCGAAGGAAGGCTCGAAAATGTATGGAGTCACCAGTGTGTTAGTCCAGGCATTTTTTTCAGTGGAGTTTTTATTCGAGGTGGCAGAAAGAAGCTTTCAGCCTCCGCCCAAAGTGAAAAGTGGAGTCATTCGCTTATTACCCAGGGAGAAGGAATTAAATATGAAATCATCGAAAGACTTTTTTTTGCTGGTAAAGACAGCTTTTAATCAAAGACGGAAAACATTAAGAAATGCGGTGAAGAATCTATTTGAAGACTCCTTTCTGAAAGACGCTTTGTTTGATCGAAGGGCCGAACAATTGAAAGTGGAGGAATTCGCCGATTTAACTTTTAAAATGAAATGAGCAGTTCAAGTATACAACCAGGTAAGAAGGGGCCGTCGGGAAAGGTAATCATCACTGGAAAGGCCCATGATTACCTGAAAGAGAAATTGGCACAGCATGGTTTCGATGTATCGTATCAACCGGCGATAACCTATAAGGAAGTATCGGCTACCATTGCCGATATCGTAGGGCTAATAGTAACGACACGCATCAAAGTGGACCAGGCTCTGTTAGAAAAAGCAGGCCGGTTAAAATGGGTGGGCAGGCTAGGAAGTGGAATGGAATTAATCGATAGCGCCTATGCCGCCAGCAAGGGAATTATATGTGTAAGCAGTCCTGAAGGAAACAGGGATGCCGTTGCGGAACATTGCCTGGGTCTATTGCTGGGCCTGATGAATAAAATTCATTCCAGCTTTGAAGAGATCAAAAAAGGAATTTGGCACCGGGACGAAAATCGCGGCATTGAATTAAACGGAAAGACAGTCGGGATTATTGGTTATGGAAATACGGGCAGCTCTTTTGCCGCCTTATTGGAGTCTTTTAATGCAGTTGTGCTTGCCTATGACAAATACAAATTCGGATTTGGAGGCGATCATATTAAGGAGGCCAGTCTGGACCAGATCTGTCGCTATTCCGATGTTATCAGTTTCCATGTGCCGTTAACAGACGAAACGCTGCATATGGCGGGGCACAAACTTTTCAATAAACTTGAGAAGAGGCCCTTCTTCCTGAATACTTCGCGCGGAAGCGTTGTGAATACGGCCGAACTGATCCAGGCGCTAAAAGACGGAAAGATCGCCGGCGCGGGTCTGGACGTCCTTGACAACGAAAAGTTGGATAGCTACAATAGCGCAGAAAGGGGGCAGTTGGACTGGCTGGTAGCACAGCCAAATGTGATTATCACTCCCCATGTCGCAGGCTACAGCCAGGAGGCTTTTTTAAAAATGGCAAAAATCCTGCTGGGCAAGCTGGGGCTGGACTAGGTTTTCTTTATTTCCAAATCATTTTTTATATTTGACAATTAATACTGCAACGCTTCAGATCTTCCTGGGGCGTTGTTATTTTTTTCTTTTTTATGGCCCGCAGCGGGCTGAAAAGGGAGGTGAATATGAGTGATATTCAATATGTAACCCAGGAGACATTTGATCAAGTAAGGCACGACCTGCAGAGGATGAAGGGCGTCGATCGTCCCGCAGCCAGCCGTGCTATTGCCGAAGCAAGAGAGAAGGGAGACCTCAAGGAAAATGCGGAATACGATGCAGCAAAGGAAGCTCAGGGATTACTTGAAGCAAAGATTGCGGCATTGGAAGGACTTATTGTGAACATTCGCGTACTCGATGAGTCCAATATAGACACCAGTAAAGTGTCGATCCTAACGAAAGTGACGTTGACAAATTTAATTACAAAGAAAAGGGTGACGTATAAGATAGTGAGTGAGAAGGAAGCGGATCTAAAGACGGGCAAGATTTCTGTTACTTCGCCGATCGGTAAGGGAATCCTGGGTAAGCATGTGGGAGATACGGCTGAAGTGCAAGCCCCTGCCGGAGTATTAAAATTTAAAATTGAGGAGATCACTGCCTGATCTATGACCATATTTTCAAAGATCATCGCCGGAGAAATACCGAGCTATAAAATAGCCGAGAATGATCGGTTCTTTGCCTTCCTGGATATCTTTCCTTTGAAGGAAGGACATGTGCTGGTGGTCCCGAAAACCGAAGTCGACAACCTCTTCGATCTGCCTGAAGAATATCTAAAGGAAATGTTGCTCTTTGCGCGGCCTATTGCAAAGGCAATTGAAAAAGCATTTCCATGTAATCGATGTGGTATTAGTGTAATTGGTCTGGAGGTACCACATGCTCATGTTCACCTGGTGCCGATCAACTCGGCCAATGACCTCAATTTTACGCGGGGAAAGCCGGCGGCCTCAAAGGAAAGTTTGAAAAAGGCACAAGAAAAAATAGTGGGCTTTCTCTGATCATTTTTTTAGTCTTCCCGGATTTTGTTTTATAAAATCATTCCAATTGTTCAATCGCTTTTCAGACTTATTAATGAGAGTATACATTTGAAAGTGATGACAAACTGCTACAGCCAGCGCATCCGTTGCATCATAGAATTTTGTTTCTTCTTTCAGCGAAAGCAATTGCTTCAGCATTTTCCACACCTGCTCCTTATCTGCATTGCCATTGCCCGTAATGGATTGCTTGACTTTTTTAGGTGAATATTCTGTAACGGGAAGGCCGGCGCTCATGGCTGCTGCAATAGCAACTCCCTGTGCTCTTCCCAACTTCAACATGCTTTGTACATTCTTGCCAAAAAAGGGAGCTTCAATAGCGAACTCGTGAGGTTTGAATTTTCGAATGAGCTCTTCAACTTTTTGATGAATCAATTTCAATCGCTCATGATTATTTTTCTTACCGGAAAATCTTAGTTCCTGCATTTCCTTCATCACGATTCCAGAACCATTTATTTCAATAATTCCATAACCCATTACCAGGGTTCCGGGATCTATTCCCAATATTATTTTAGTAGCCTTTTGCAACCGGGAATGTATTTTTACAAGATTAATGAAGCTCCACCGAAATATCAAAATCTTCATCAATTACTTCCTTGGACCGCTTCTCTTCATTTGGCTTTCTTATTCCATATTCAGGCAGGTAAAGCATCAACCGGACCTGGAAAAATCATGGCTGAACATCCGGGCCAGGTTTAATAGTGTCGAGGCCTGGAAGCTCGTAATGGTCATTATACTCATGGGAGTCAATTGGGCCATTGAAGCATTTAAATGGAAGATCGCCGTACATAAAGTGCAGCAAATAAAATTTACCACTGCTTTCAAAGCCATCTTGTCGGGCGTATCATTTTCTGTGAGCACGCCCAATCGTATTGGAGAATATTTAGGGAGGGTGTTATATATGGAGGAAGGAAACAGGATCAAAGCGATCTCGCTCACCATTGTGGGAAGTATGAGCCAGTTGATGATCACGTTGCTGATGGGCGGTATTGGCTTTATTATTCTATCGCCGATTATAGAAGCCAACCAGATCATTTCACCTATTTGGAGCAGGGTAATCATGTATGGTGTGATAGCGGCCTTTATAATCTTAACCTTAATTTATTTCCGCCTGTCATGGATGGTAAAATGGCTGGATGGTCTGCCGGGGAGTGCTAAATATGCCCGCTGGATAAAGGCATTGGAGGATGTAGATGCAACTCTTTCATTTAGGCTGTTGTCTTTATCACTACTGCGGTTTGTGGTTTTTGCGCTGCAATACTTTTTGCTTTTTCGGCTATTTGACGTCGATATATCCTGGTGGCAGGGTTTTTGGGGTTTGAGTGTTTCCTTCCTGGTGCTAGCTATCATACCGACATTTGCGATTGTGGAATTGGCTCAGCGGGGATATATTACGACGACGATTATTGGGATATATAGTTCGAACATTGCAGGCATCTTGTTTACGACGACAGCGATCTGGTTTATTAACCTGGTGATGCCGGCCATCGTCGGCAGTTTACTAATTTTAGGTATCAAAAGAATTTTTAGCAATAAGAATGGGACGACTTAAACGGACATTACCTCTACTTATCGGGTTGTTGAGTTTTTCTGTAAAAACTTCTCCTCCTCAGGATACATTCTGCGGAATACGTAATGTTGCCTTTAACGCCGGAGAGGAAGTTTCATTTACGGTTTATTATGCTGTCGCGGGGATTTTTGTAAATGCGGGGACCGCAACATTCACCAATACGTTAACGACCATTAATAATAGGCCGGTATATCATATTGTGGGCGAGGGGAAGACCAATTCATCCTATGATTGGATCTATAGAGTAAGGGATAAGTATGAGACGTACATCGATACCGAACTGATGCAGCCGTTAAAGTTTATCCGGAATGTAAATGAAAGCGGCTATAAGAAATATCAAAATGTCACTTTCAATAAGACGGCTAATACGGCCGTTTCAAGTGATGGAGTTTTTAAAGTGCCGGCCTGTGTTCAGGATGTGGTGAGTTGCATGTATTACGCACGTAATATTGATTATTCTAAATTGGTGCCGGAGGATAAGATCCCTTTTTCTATGTTCCTGAGTAATGAAACATATAATATGTACATCCGCTACCTCGGCAAGGAAATAATTAAGACTAGGTTTGGGAAATTCCGCGCAATAAAATTGAAACCATTGTTATTGAAGGGAGAAATTTTTCAAGGCGGTGAAGCGATGACCGTTTGGGTTACGGATGATGGAAATCATATTCCCATTAGAGTGGAAAGCCCTCTGGTGGTGGGTAAGGTGAAGATAGATATGATGAGCTATAACAACCTTCGGTATCCGTTAAGTTCCCTGATAAAGAGGAGATAGCGATAGGTGAGATGTGAGTGGTGAGTGGTGAGAAATGTGCCCTGGTGCGTGTCTCACGCACCAGACCGGACTTAGATCTCCTCCAATTTGAAAAATTCCTTTGGCCTCACGCCTTTCTCCGTTAGTTGCAGCGTACAACACTCATAAACCGGATCGTGTTCAAAGAAGAGTATATAATCATTCTTCACCGCTTCCGACAAAAATGATTTCTTTTCATTCATTGATGTAAGAGGAAACATATCATAAGCCATCACATAGGGGATGGGAATATGGCCGTGCGACGGAATAAGATCAGCCACAAAAACGACGGTCCTGCCTTTGTAGTTTATCCGTGGCAACATCATAGAGTCAGTATGACCATCAACAAAGACGATATGCATGTCGTCAATAATTCCGTTTCCCACGACAGGTATGTAGGGATATTCATCTGGCCGGTCGATAAATTTCAATTGACCGCTTTCCTGGATAGGGAGGATATTTTCCGGCAGGAATGATGCTTTTTCCCTTTCATTGGGTTGGGTAGCCGTCCGCCAATGTTTCATATTGCTCCAATAGGTCGCATTCTTAAATGCAGGCACCAGGCCATCGCCTTCCCGGATAATGCTGCCGCCGCAATGATCGAAATGTAAATGGGTAAGAAAGGCATCCGTAATATCATCTCGGTGAAAACCATGTTTCGCCAGTGATTTGTCGAGAGTATCATCTCCATGCAGATAGTAATGACTGAAAAACTTAGCCTCCTGTTTGTTACCATTGCCATTGTCTATGAGAATTAAACGGTTGTCATCTTCTATCAATAAGCAACGCAAGGCCCAGGAGCACAGATTTTTTTCGTCTGCCGGATTGATCTTATTCCATATCGATTTGGGCACTACACCGAACATGGCGCCTCCATCCAATTTGAAATAGCCGGTATCGATGCTGAATAATTTCACGTGGTTTTTTTAAGACGTATGCAAGTTCGCACTCTTTTTTTGACCAGACCTGGCAAACAGGAGTAATAGAAATCCAATGATAAAAAAAATCATCAGGGCCAATACCGATGAGCGTTGAGAGCCTGTCAGTTCATTGATGAAACCGAAACTGAACATCCCGATCACGATGGCGATTTTTTCGGTAACGTCATAGAAACTAAAGAACGAAGCTGTGTCTTTTGTCACCGGCATGAACTTGGCATAAGTAGAACGGCTCAGTGATTGTATGCCTCCCATTACGAAACCGACCAGGGTAGCGAGGGCATAAAATTCATATATGCCCTTCTGCGGCAGGCGGTAGGCGCAAATACAAATGCCTACCCACACCAATACACAAATCATCAGGGCATTTAGATTACCGATCCGCGATGATAATTTGGAAATCGTGTAAGCCCCGGGGATGGCAATCAATTGTATGATCAAAATAGCGATGATCAGATTTTCCGTTGGTAGCTGAAGTTCGCTTTTTCCATAGAGAGTGGCTGCCAGCATCACGGTTTGTACGCCCATATTGTAGAAGAAGAAAGCCAGCAGAAATCTTTTTAGTAAAGTCAAATGAATGAGCTGACGAAAGACTTTATTCAATTCTTTATATCCGCTAACAAAAACATTTCTTTGTTCACCTGTGCCGGCCGGTTGTGAACGCGGAAGCCTGCTCAGCGAGAATTGTCCGAATCCAAACCACCATACACCTACGAGCAGGAATGATATCTGAGAACCTTTTGCTTCGGTTATGCCGAATAGTTCATACTTCATGACAAAGACAAAGCAGATCAATTGAAGAATTACACTTCCAACATAACCATATGCAAACCCACGCGCACTGATCCTGTCGCGATCGAGGGGGGAGGCAATTTCGGGAAGGAAAGAATTATAATAAACAAGACTTCCCCAGAATCCAACACAACCCACGATCATGCAGATCACTCCGAGCAAGAGGGAGTCCTTATCAAAAAAGAAAAGTCCGGCACAGGCAAGACTACCCATGGTCAGGAAAAAATTCATGAATTTCTTCTTGTTTCCCCGGTAATCCGCAATGGAGGAAAGAAGGGGAGACATAATGGCCACTATCAGAAAAGCCACGGCCAGCGAATAATTGTAGAGTGAGGTATTTACAAACTCCCTGCCGAGGAAACTTACTTTATCTGTAATGGTTGCGTCATTTCCGTCTCCGGTGATGGCTTCAAAGTAGGCGGGAAAGATGGTAGAGGTAATGACCAGATTGTACGACGAATTGGCCCAGTCATACATCGCCCAGCCATTGACTATCTTTTTAGAAGCAGTTTGCATTTTCTATATTTTGTCTACTCACCCAATAACACCCGTCAGCAGCAAAATAAGCAAGATAATCGATGCCAGGATCCGGTAAACCCCAAATATCCGAAAACCGGATACTTTTAAATAGTTAATGAAAAACCGGATCGCTAAGATCGCAACGATGAATGCCACGATGTTTCCTACAACAAAAGCAATTGTATTTTGGCTGGTTTCCGTGATTATTTGATAGCCTTTCCTGACAGAACCGGAATAAGTCCATTCTTTTATGAAAAGAGAATGAACGGAAGCAGCGAGCATTGTCGGCACAGCTAGAAAAAAGGAGAATTCGGCAGCAAGCCAGCGGGTAAATCTGACTGACATACCGCCAATGATCGAGGCAGCGCTTCTGCTTACACCGGGTACCATGGCAATGCATTGCCATATGCCGACGATAAATGCCTTGCCGAAAGTGATCTGGTCATCCGACTGAATCACCGGCTTCTTAAAAAAATTATCAATAAAAAGTAAGATGATACCACCGATCAGCATCGCAATGGTAACGGTGGTAGGGCTTTCCAGCAACTGATCGATCTTGTCAGAAAAAAGATAACCTAGCAATAGTGCCGGAAGGACACCAATAATTAGTTTCAAGTAGAATTGCCAGCGCCGGAAATCAAAAAATTTTCGTCCATATATGACGACGACGGCCAGGATGGCTCCGAATTGAATAGACACTTCAAAAACCTTGGTGAATTCATTTCTTTCAATGCCGAGAAGGGAGCTTACAATGATCATATGTCCCGTGGAAGAAATGGGAAGAAATTCGGTTATTCCTTCCACGATGGCCAGAATAATAGCCTCTGCAATGCCCATGATGTTGAAAATTAGTTGGCCGGAGTCTTTGGCTTTCTGAAAATAGCAAAGATCTCGATTGCTAGGCCGGCAAGTATGAGAATAGGAGCGATCGTAATGCGGGTGGTGCTATAAACGGCATCCTTGTCAAATACACTTGGATCCTTGCTCTTGCCACCAGCCATCAGGAACATGCCGATGGCCATGATGACTAGTCCGCCCAGCATCCACATATAATTGTCCTTTGTGAAAATGGACGGAGATTTTGATTCACTCATGCATTTTATTTTTGGAGGTGCAAGATAGCCTTTTTTGATGGATGGGTTCAGTAGAGGTCGTCCAGCTTCATCCTCAAATATTTTAACACGCTACGGTGGGTACTGAACACCGTTATGCAGATCCCGATGATGATCAGGATGAGAAACAAAACGAGCAGCATGCGCGTATCATGGATCACCTTCAGCCAATCCACATAATTTTCGGCCACCAGTATAATGCCGTATAGTACGATCCCTGCGATGATACCGCTGATTGCTCCATTGATCACTGCCCTCACATTCAATGGACGGGCAATAAACCATCGGGTCGCACCTACCATCTGCATGGTCTTGATCAGGAAACGGTTGCTAAACATAGCCAGTCGAATGGTATTATCGATTAACGCTATCACTACCAGGGACAAAATGACGGCTACCACTAGCAGAATAATACTGACTTTACTGATATTTTTATTGAGCTTATCGACTAGCGCTCTCGGATAATCTACATCCGTAACATAGGCATTCTGCATCAGGTCAGTCCTTATATTACTTAGGGTATCACTGTGCAGCCATTCTTTCTTAAGAACGAAGTCAATACTGTTGGGAAGCGGGTTCTCTGTTAGTACTTTATCCCAGCTTTCATTGCCGTCGCTCATGTATTTTTCCTTGGCTACATCCTTCGTGATGTAGTTATATCTCTTTACATACGGCCTGGTTCCAATGTATTCCATCAGGGCGGCGCTATCCTTGGGGTTCATATCCCCCCTTAAATAAACACTCACCACTACATTTTCTTTGAAATAATTGCCCAGCTTGTTAGCATTGATCACAAACCAGCCGATGATACCAAGTAAAAACAGGACAAGGGTTACACCCAGGATGGACATGAAGTAAGAAGGTTTGCCGCGTTTTATTGAAGCCTTGCCTGATTGAGACATGGTACTGATATTGGTTTAGCAGGATCCGAACTTACATTTCCGGACGGGCAAAAGTAGCCAATTTAGAAGTGCAATTCGTATTTTTGTTAACCTGCAAAACGATTGCATTACTATGGTATTGCAGGGGTTACGGGTTTTTAACGTTTCCTCAACTTCAAATTACTCATTACTGGTTTTGAAACAAAGCCATGGGCATAAACGCAAAGGCTATTTAGCATAATGGAATATAATTTCAGGGATATTGAAAAGAAATGGCAGGATTGGTGGACCTCAAATCAAGTCTATAAGGTCCTGAATCCGGAGAGGAATGACCAGGAAAGCCGGCAGCCCAAATGCTATGTGCTGGACATGTTTCCCTATCCGAGTGGCGCCGGCTTACATGTGGGCCACCCATTGGGATATATCGCAAGCGATATTTACAGCCGCTATAAAAGGTTAAAGGGATTTAATGTCTTGCATCCGATGGGATACGATGCGTTTGGGCTCCCAGCCGAGCAATATGCTATTGAACACGGCATTCATCCTGCAGTTTCTACGGCAACCAATATCCGGAATTTCAGGAAACAACTTGATAAGCTTGGTTTCAGCTTCGATTGGGATAGAGAAGTGAATACCTCAGAGCCTTCCTTTTATAAATGGACGCAATGGATCTTTCTTCAACTATTCGAAAGTTTCTACAATAGAAAGCTCCATAAGGCAGAACCTATTGCAAAGCTTATCGAAGCATTTGAGCAAGAAGGTAATCTTCGGTTTGAGATTCCTAGTAGCAAGTTTCAAATTCCAGGTTCAGGCTCGCCTTCTCAACAACAACCATTTCAATTTACAGCCAATGAATGGAATGGCTTCGACGCGTTCACCCGCGAAAGCATTCTAATGGAATACCGACTTTCCTATTGCAGTTATGGTGAAGTGAACTGGTGTGAAGCATTGGGCACCGTACTTGCCAACGATGAAGTGATCAATGGTGTTAGTGAAAGGGGAGGCTACCCTGTAGTGAAAAAGAAATTGCGTCAATGGTATTTGCGGATCACCGAATACGCCGACCGGTTGTTGGAAGGATTGGAGCGCGTTGCATTCAGCGATGCGATGAAGGAGATGCAGAGCAACTGGATCGGGAAATCATCCGGTGCCGAGATTGATTTTGCTGTACGCATTCCTTCATCCAATGAAGAAGGGTTGAAGTTAAGAGTGTATACCACCCGGCCCGATACGATTTTTGGGGTCGACTTTATGGTGATAGCGCCGGAGCATGAATTACTGGAAAAGATCATCACTCCGGCTCAAAAAGATACGGTGGATGAATATATCGCTTATGTAAAGAGTCGCAATGAAAGGGAAAGGATGGCGGAGAAAAAGATCAGTGGCGCGTGGACCGGCTCCTTTGCATTGAATCCTTTTGACAATAGAGAGATCCCGATCTGGATTGCGGAGTATGTCTTGGCAGGATACGGGACGGGCGCTATAATGGCTGTGCCTTGCGGAGATGAACGTGACCACCGGTTTGCCAACCACTTCGGAATTCCCATTACCAATATCATCGGTAAGGAATACAACGGCACCGAAGCCAATCCCACTAAAGATGCGATTCTTGAAAATTCGGATTTCCTGAATGGTATCGTGATGAAAGAAGCTATCGAAGTGGTGATAAGAAAAATTGAAGAAAGAGGAATTGGGGTTCGAAAGGTCAATTATAAGATCAGGGATGCGGCGTTTAGTCGTCAGCGTTATTGGGGCGAACCTTTTCCTATAATCTGGAAAGATGGGATTGCATTTCCGCTCAGTGAAAATGAATTGCCATTGGAATTGCCGCACGTTGAGAATTATAAGCCCGGGCCTGATGGAGAAGGGCCATTGGCAAACATTAAAGAATGGATACACCTCAGCCCTCCTGGAAGGGTAAGGGAAACTAACACTATGCCGGGCTACGCCGGAAGCAGCTGGTATTTCCTTCGCTATATGGATCCTCATAATGATCAGGCATTTTGCGATAGAAACATCTCCGATTATTGGGGCCAGGTAGATATATATATCGGTGGCACAGAACACGCTGTCGGTCATTTGCTCTATAGTCGCATGTGGACAAAATGTCTCTATGATCTCGGATACATCAATTTTGATGAACCATATAAAAAATTAGTTAACCAGGGAATGATCCAGGGCAGTAGCCGATTTATTTACCGGTTATTGCCCACCTATCTTAATCATTCAGATGCGGACACGGCGCGGAATGATAAGGAACTGACACCCGTCTTCATTCCCAAGCTACAATATGATCAGGTGCAGGCAGGGAATATAGATCCCGCAGATTTACTGATCAGCTTAAGTAAGAGTCATGGAATCAATAAATCCTTTATTCATAACAGAGAAATTGATAAAGTAGGAGCATTGGTACATGCATTGCATGCTGATGTCAACATAGTAAATGGATTTGAATTGGACATCCACGCGTTCAGACAATGGAGAAATGGCGAATATGCCAACGCGGTGTTTGTGCTGGATGATGGTTCGGTCAATACTCCACACGATAACGAAGAAAGAAAGGGTTCAGCCAAATATACCTGCGGAGCCGAGACCGAAAAAATGTCCAAATCAAAATTTAATACCGTTAACCCTGATGACCTGGTATTAAAGTACGGAGCGGACACCTTTCGCATGTATGAAATGTTCCTCGGTCCGGTGGAAATGAGTAAACCATGGGACACGAAAGGTATTGAAGGCGTGCATCGCTTCTTAAAGAAATTCTGGAGATTATTTTTTGACGATGAAAAGTCACAGGAAAATGGGAGGGAGGGCTTGATTGTAATTGATGAATCTGCTACGCATGAGGAATTAAAAGTCTTGCATAAAGCGATCAAGAAAATCGAGGAGGATACGGAGCGCTTCAGTTTCAATACGGCAGTCAGCGCATTCATGATTGCCACCAATGAATTATCCGATTTGAAATGCCATAAGAAAGAGATCCTCGAATCCATGCTCATACTCCTGGCTCCCTACGCGCCGCATATTACCGAAGAACTCTATGATCAATTGAACAAGAACTTTTCACTGAATAAAGATCAAAAAGCCGATCGGCTGTCAGGTTCGATACTCGGTGCCATCTATCCCAGGCTTGAAGAAAAATACCTGGTGGAAAGCAGCAAGGAGTATCCCATTTCCATCAATGGCAAGCTGCGCACAACCATGAATATTTCACTGGAAGCTATTCAATCTGAAATAGAAAAGATCGTATTGGAAAATGAAGTCGTAAGAAAATGGCTGGAAGGCAAACAACCCAAGAAGATCATCTATGTGAAGAATAAGATGATCAATGTGGTTGTGTGACGAGCGCCTTCGCCAGCCTGATCATCGCGCTGCTGCCTTCGGTGCTTTCTAATCGTGCATCGTATCTTTTATCTCCGACAATGGCTACCATATAGGAAGTGTTGGGAGGAATACTTCCAAGATTTTCGGCGACCATGATGAGATCGTTGCTATCTCTCAGATCTGTCAACGCCAGCTTGATTTTATAGGCTGAGGCCGTCAAACGAATGTGTTCAAATATCAACTTGTCGTTGAGGAAAAGAGATATAGAATCCCCATCGATTTCTGCATTATCATAAAAGCGCAGTTCAATGGAATCTCCAGAGATGGGAATTTCGGTGGTTAATATTTTTTTGCGGGCAATAAACTTTTCCTCGATACTACGTATTGGCGTAACAGGGTTGGATTTTATTTCTGGAGCAGGTTTTTCTTTATTAATAATGGTTGTTTCCTGCCGGGGATTTTGAACAGGTCTTTCAAGCTTGACGGGAGGCTCTGTCACCACTGGCTGTGGTTCAATGGCGTCCGGTGCAGGTTCGCTGGAAATGATGGGTCGCCGGACGATGCCAGCAACACTATCGATAATGTCAGGATCATTGGCGCCGACTGTGTAGTTGGCGATCACAAAATCCCATTCGTCCTCGAAGACCTTAGTATCGGTCTTATCCAGGTGCACTTCTCCCCTGGGTTTATTGCCCTGGTCTTTAAGAGAGGCTTTGCCATCGAGCATCATCGTGCCGTCTCCCGGACAATTGAAGTCGGCTGAAGACAACAATGCATTTTTTCCCGGATCGTTCAAGCTAAAGCCGGAGGACCGTTCATCAATCAATTGATCATCCCACCATATAGCAGAATTGCTTTCTTTGTCGAAATAACCTTTGATACTATAGCGCCGATAGTTGTTGGTGGATTCATAATAATAGGAGGTGCCAGCAAGACTATCGCCTTCCTGGATGATCTTTACTTCCACCTTTTGACGATTGATCTTACCATTCCAAACACCCGTGATCATCTGTGCATGGAGGGATGCAAGAGGGAAAACGCAACAGCAATAGAAAATGACCTTTAGCACGATTCTTAACGACATTAGAAGCTAATTATTTTTCCAGCAATGGAGATAAGCGCCTGATTTATGATTTAATTAGAGGTGCAGACTTGGGAAATTCACTTAGTAAATCTACTTATATATAGCAGTGCATATCTCATTGAGACTACTTTCTCCGTTATTGTAAGAAATACGTGAGTGTCATCAGCATTCATCTTCATGTTTTTATTCGCAATAAAAAAATCCATAACTTTCAAACTGATGCTTTTGAGGTCCTTATCTAAATTATTAAACCAGCTGACCTATGAGAAAATTCTATTTTCTTCTCCTTATCCTAACCCTTGCAGCTAGTACCCAGGCGCAGATCACGGCAAGCAGCTATCCTTTCACAACTGCGGCTGCTACTGTATTGGAGGATATGTCATCTGGTACAACCCAGATCATCGCTCCCGGGACGGATGATGCGGCTTCCACCGTTAACAGCATTGGTTTTAGTTTCTGGTACGACGGCACTCAATATTCACAATTTTCAGTAAACGCAAATGGACTAATGCGATTAGGCAGCACCGTTGTATCTGCCGCCTTTGCTAATAATCTGGCTTCAACTACCGATGCTCCCAAGCTCACTGCCTATCACGATGATTTAAGAGTGGGATCAAATGGAAAAGTACATTTCAAAGTCAATGGAACTGCGCCTAATCGAAAACTGATAGTAGAATGGTTAAATGAACAGGTCCCCAGGGGAACCGCCGGAAACCCGGGCGCAGCCAGATTCCAGGTTTGGTTGTATGAAACCACGGGTGTGATCGAATTTGTTTATGGAACAGGCATCGTCCTTAATAGTGCAAACTTAGGCTACTCAGTAGGTCTGCAATCCGGGGCAGCCACGAATTTCGCCAGTATTACCACCACGAGTGCAACCGTAAGCTATGTTGCATCAAATAATACACAAACAAATGCCATTGCAAATGGCACCAGATACACTTTTTCACCACCTGTACCTGCCAACCCAACCACGCTTTCTTTTACAGCAGTCACAGTGGGCGGAATGACGCTGAATTGGGCGGACAATTCAACAAATGAAACCGGCTTTCTGATCTTTCGTTCTACCGATGGCGTTAATTATTCCTTCGTCAATCAGGTGGCGGCGAACACAACCTCTTCAATTCAGACTGGTTTGAGTGGGTCAACGCTTTACTATTGGAGGGTATATGCTGTATCCTCCGGTGCACTATCTGCTACTCCTGCATCAGGATCTCAAATAACGGGCGCGTGCACCCTAACAGGAACCAGGACGATAGGCCCAGCTGGCGATTATGCAACTATCACGGCCGCCATAGCGGATGCTCTGGCAACTGGCCTGGGGGGCCCGGTGATATTTGAATTGAATGCAGCCTACCTAAGTAGTTCCGAACCGGCCTTTCCCATTGTAATTCCCATTCTGCCTTGTGCCAGCTCCGTAAATACATTGACCATAAGACCGGGAGCGGGTGCGACTGCGACCATCAGCGGCTCTTCGACATCTTCCATATTAAAATTGAACGGAGCAGATTGGATCATCATCGATGGATCCAATAATGGAAGCAATTCGAGGGATCTCACTATAACTAATACTAATTCGGCAGCTGCAACGGCCGGGATATGGATCTCGAGTTTGGGTTCAACGTCAGGTGCTACGAATAATGTTATCAGGAATTGCAATATCAGTTGTGGAGTTGATCAAAGTGCTTCTGCGCTGGAAACCTTTGGCATCATTTCTAGTGGAGCAGCTATTGCAAATAACAATGATGGTTTAGATAATAATAATAATACCTATCAAAATAATAGTGTTACAAGAGCCAGATGGGGAATTTTTATTCGTGGAGGCGCAGCAGGAGTAAACAGCGGCCTGAATATAAATAGTAATGTCGTAGGACCTGCCGCATTTGGGTCAAATGAAATTGGAAAAGGCGGCATCATCATCTTACATCAGAATGGTGCCGTAGTAACGGCAAATGAAGTTCGCTTCGTGGGTGGTGCTTTTGGAAATACGACGGCAGGTTCTGACAGAACGGGTATGGGCATTGGCGCTTTCGATGGGCCTTCGCCTACGGCTACAGTCATGATTGGCGCTACGGTTACTGGAAATAATATTCACGATATCGTTGAGGAAAGAACATTTTCCGCACTTGGTTTGGTGTTGGCAAGTATATCCATTCCCAGTACAAACACAGTAGCAAATAATTTCATTAATCGTGTAAGGACTAATGCAACAACAGGTGACCAGGGGATAGGACTTGAAATCTTCCGTGGAGATGGAGATCAGGTTGTGTTTAACACGGTCAGCCTCGTGTCGCCAGATACTGATCCAGTTGGAACTGTCACTGGTAACGAAAGTAACATAGGTGTTCGAATTGCGGGAGCTGCCGTCACCAACCTGACTTTTGCCAATAACCTGGTAAATGCAGATGTCTCTTCCAATACTCCGGGCTTACGTCATTTCGCTATTGTAGCGCCGGCTGCCTATGTGTGGGGTACCGGATCATCCAATTACAATAATTATTATGTAAGCGGCACTAATGCCCAAATGAGTCTGGGTGGAATTGGTACCACAGGCGCCATTACTCCAATAACGTCGTTAGCTACATGGCGGACACAGTTTAGTCCTGCCCAGGAAGCTAACTCGCTCAACTTACAACCGCTATTTGTTTCATTGAATGATCTGCATTTAGATGTCAATTCCAATTCCTTGCTGGATAATAAAGGAACAACCATTGCCGGCATTACAACAGATATTGATGCAACGGTGCGTAGTGGAACGACACCCGATATTGGAGCCGATGAATTTGCTTCGCTAGCCTGCGGCGGCGCGATTGGCGGAACTGCTTCGGCCGGTACGGCGAACCTTTGCGGACCGGGCAATCCAAATATTACGGCGACCGGCTATTCGACGGGTACGGGAAGCACTTATCAATGGCAATCTTCCAATGATAATTTTGTAACTAATATTGTAGATATACCTGGTCAAACCAATCCCGCCACGCTGACTACAGGAATTGTTTCAGCTAACACCTGGTATAGATTGCGAGTTACCTGTCCTCTCGGGTTGGCTACTGACTTTTCGACTACAGTTGCAGTTAGTTTAGTTACCTTCTCGACGTCCGCTGTGATAAGCAATTCGGCTGGACCTTCCGCTCAATTAAACGAAGGGTTTGGAGCAGTTATCCCTGCGGGTTGGAGTGCTCAAAATAACAGTCTCCCTCAACCGGCTCTGGGTTGGTTCCAGGGAAATTCGGCCACTGTATTTCCCGCACATAGCGGGGCTCCCGATGATTATGCCGCAGCTAATTTTAATTCTACTATCGGCGCCGGGACAATTAGTAACTGGTTAATCTCACCCATACTTCATGTTGCCAACGGAGATGTGCTGACATTTTATACTCGAACGGTGGATGTGCCACAATTTGCAGACAGGTTGCAGGTAAGACTGAGTACCTCCGGTTCCAGTGTGGATGTCGGGACTTTACCCGACGATGTTGGAGTGTTTACAAACTTACTTATCGATATCAATCCGTTCCTGTCTTTAGTGGGTTATCCTTCTGCCTGGACGCAATTCTCTGTGACCATAGCGGGACTAACAGTTCCAACTTCGGGTCGTATCGCATTTAGATATTTTGTGCATGACGGAGGGTCCGGATCCAATTCTGATTATATAGGTCTGGACGATGTGTTATATACATCACCGGGCGGCAACATTTGTTCCGGAACAGTGGCGAATATTAAGGTAGATATTACGGGTGGAGTGTCGCCGTATACACTTGTTTACTCGAATGGAGTCACAAACACTACTGTACCGGGTTATGTCAGCGGAACAAATATTCCGGTCAGTCCTATCGCGACTACCACTTATTCATTGGTATCAGTGTCCAGCGCCAATGGCTGTGCAGGTACAGGAAATAGCGGGCCAGTCATATTGAATGTATTCTCCACACCTGTAGTGAATAGCGGGCCTTTGGCACAAACGGCATGCATCGGTTCTGGCGCTACATTTAGTGTTGTTGTTAACGCTCTCGATCCTACTTTCCAATGGCAGGAAAGCACGGATGGTGGAACGAGTTTCAATGATATTGCCGGAGCAAATCTTACCGATTTGACGTTGCCACCTACGACATTGACGCAAGACGGCAATCAATACCGTGTTGTGATTTCTTCCAGCTGCGGTACTTCGACAAGTCCTGCTGCCAGACTCACAGTGAAAGTGCTGCCCACGCATACCGGCATCTCTACGACTCCGAATCCAGCATGCGAAGGATCAACGATAACTATTGCGGCAACCGCTACCGGCGGTTCGCTCAGTCCGGGTGATGCAGTGCTTGCTTCATCTGGCAATATCAATCTGGCAATTCCAGATGCAACTCCGGCAGGTGTGAGTTCAACTATTACACTGCCTTCATTTAATGTAGCTGCGGCGGCAGACTTAAAAGTGAGGTTAAATCTTATTCATCCATTTACTGGTGACTTGATCGTTACATTAACCAGTCCTTGTGGAACTACTTTCGTCTTTGATCGACCAGGAGTGCCGGCCATCGCTTTTGGCAACAGCAATCCGTTGTCAGGAATTTATGTTTTTGATTTGGCGGGAGCGACGATCTTCCCTGAATCCGGATTAGTTCCAGCAGGCACTTATCAACCCACCAATACCGGCGGCACACAAAATCCATGGGTTGGATTGACATTTCCCTGCACGACCGGTGGTGATTGGAAGATCACTATTTCGGATAATGCAACCGGAGATGCAGGAACCTTGGTGGAATGGGCAATCATTGCTGCAACCACAGGACTTTACTCACATACATTGACAGGACCAGGTACGATACTTCAACAAAATTCAACCGGTACCTCTTTTGAAACTGCGCATTTTACCGTTAGCGGATTGACGCCGGGTACTTATACATTCAATCTTACTTCTACAACAAACACCGGATGTGCTGTTTCAACTCCGATAAGCATTGAAATAAGCGAGCCCGACTTCTATATTACCCCGGCAAACCCGGCCATTTGTGAAGGAAGTTCGCAGGTGTTAACTGTTGTTGAACAAAAAACATTTAAGTCTATTGATCCGATCACTATCCCCGATGCGGGAGTTTCCACACCTTATCCTGCAACTCTTACAGTAAGTGGCTTGCCAGTGAATGCAGTTATTCATTCGGTAAAATTGAATGGATTAAGTCACGATTTTCTATCGGATGTGGATGTTCTGTTGAAATCACCAACTGGTACGAACGTCATACTGATGTCCGATGTCGGAGGAAATCATGCTGCGAGCGGTGTAGATTATTCTTTTGAAGATGGCGCACCTTTAATGACAACCGGTACAAATCTATCCGGAACAAATAGGCCGACGAATTTGGTTGGTCCTGGTATACAACCAGATGATTTTCCAACTCCGGGTCCCGGATCTGTTGATCAAGCGAGTCCTGCCCTTTCAACTATTACCGGCGATCCAAATGGTGTATGGTCGCTTTATGTGGTGGATGACTTTGCAGGCGATGCCGGATCAATCACCGGTTGGAGCATTTCCTTCAGTGTACCAGGTATCACTTCAACTTATACATGGTCACCAGCCACTGGACTAAGTTCTACATCAGGTCCAGTCGTTACAGCCAATCCAACTACGACAACTGCCTATACAGTCAGTGCTGTCAGTACACTTGGATGCACCAAGGATATCCCCGTTACAGTTGTCGTTAACCAAGTGACTGCAATTACAGTGCAGCCTACTCCGGCGACACAGGTAATTTGTCCGGGATTTAATGTGACTTATCAGGTAACAGCCACCGGCACCAATTTGACTTACCAATGGCGCAAGGACGGAGTGGTCCTGCTTGATGGCGGTTCTATTTTTGGCGCGAATACGAATACCCTGATATTATCAAATGTCGGAACAGCGGATGCCGGCACCTACGATGTGGTGGTGAGCGGTGCCTGTCCACCGGTGACCTCTAATCCGTTGGTCTTACAGGTTGGCAACACGCCGGTCATTACTCAACAACCAGCAGATACAGGTGCATGCGAAGGAAGTACATTAACATTTAGTGTCGTAGCCAATGCAATTCCAGCGCTAGCCATTTACCAATGGCAGGTTAGTACCGACGGTGGAACGAGTTGGACGGATTTAACTACAGGCGGTTCTTATACTGCCACGTTAACACTGTCAAATGTAACATTGGCCATGAGCGGAAATCAATATAGAGTGATCAGCACAACAGCGTGCAACATAACGACAACTTCAGATCCGGCAACCTTAACAGTCAGTACGCCGGTAGCGATAACATTAGGTGATCTTCCTTCCAGAATTTGTCTGAGCGATACATTGGTTTCATTGGCCGACATCGGATTGCCGACTGGAGGGATCTGGTCAGGTACCGGAGTTAGGTCTGGGACCAACTTCTTCCCGGATTCAACTGCAGTAGGAACCTATACACTGACCTATAGTCTAACAAATTCATCAGGTTGTACGGCAAAGGCGACTGTGTTAGCGGTTGTGGAAGATTGCCAGGATAGGATCATCCGGCTCAGAGACGATGCAGTGATCTTATGGCCCAATCCGAACGACGGTCATTTCTTTATCAGGATACATAGCACATTGTATAATTATCTTGGAATAAGAATTTATTCCAGCACCGGGCAATTGATCAAAATACAGAATCTTACAGGACTGGTATATGGGCAGGTGTTGCCAATGGACATTTCCTATTTACCCGGCGGAGTATATATGGTCGAGTTTTATTATGATGATGGTATAAGAACGTCTCAAAAGACATTTAAGGTAGTAGTGTCGCACTAGATGTCAGATACTAGATATTGGTTCATTTGCAGGATTAAATCCGGGTCGGGGCAATTGGCTAAATATTTTTCCCTTTCGCTATATTTTGCTACACCCGGATAGTTTCCTTTCCATCCTTGCAGGTCCAACACCAATTGAAAGTGCAGATGTGGCGGCCAGTGTCCATTTTCTGCAGGAATACCAAATTCACAAAATACATCTCCGCGTTCTATACGGTCACCCTCCTCCATGTTCTTGATCGAATTCAGACTTAAATGGCCATACAAAGTGTAGAACCTGGTGGCTCCTAGTGAATGAGAAAGGATGATCGTTGTTCCGTAGTCTCCCACGTCATCATTAAAAGCAAAGCTGTGAACGATCCCATTCATAGGTGCCATCACGGCTGTATGGGGCTTTCCCCATATATCTATTCCCAGGTGTAACCGTCTGGGCTCTTCTCCTTGCTTGTCACCATCAAATACTCCGGTCATCCTGTAAATACTTCTATGTTCCCCATAGCCTCCAATTCCATAGCGGGCATGTGCATTTGTCAATAGTTGGTTTACGAACTCGGTAAAATGCCGGGTATCATCAAAGAGCTCATCATTAAACATCTTATTGTCTATGGAAAAGTCGAAAGCTGATAACTTATCCTTGCCCGGATCGAAAGGGACGACGGGATGAAAGTCGCGTTGAGCCGCTTTTAGGATGGGTATTATATTCTCATTAGGCATCGCCATCTAGTATCTGCATCTAGTACTATTTCAACAATTTGAAAGCATGCATCCATTGATTTCTTATAAAGCCCGGAATACACCAAAGAATACATAGTTGTTCAATCGGCCTCGCTGCTTCGGCCTTACCCATATCCTCTGTTTCCCAACCAAAGGCAGTCAGTATTTCCGTAACTTTTCTTTTAGCAGCCTCATCGTTGCCACAAATAAACATAGTAGGAATGCCGCCCGGAAGATTCGGTTTATACATCAGTGCATTTCCCGCGCTATTGAAGGCCTTGACGAGTTTCGCTTCCGGAATGATTTTTTGGATCCTCTCCATCAATGATTCATTTGGGTCGGTAAAAAATTTTAATACCCCGTTTTCCGGTGGTGCGGCGGCAATAGGGTTGGTCGCGTCGATAATTATTTTGTTTTGAAAATTAGAAGCGCCGGCCAGCCGGACTGCTTCTTCGGTTACGGTGCCTCCTGTAGCCAATACCATTAACTCACCAAATTGAGCAGTCTTCTGAAAGCTCCCTGCTTCGCCCCGGCCATTTTCTTTTTTCCATTTGACTACCTCGTCCTTCGCGGTATTGCGTGTACCGAGCATTACTGAATGTCCTTCATTTAAAAATGCAGAGCCCAACACTCTGCCAACGGGTCCCGATCCAATGATACCTATTTTCATGAGTTCAATTTTATGGTTCAAAATTTATCTGACATCCAGTATCTGGCATCTGGTATCTAGCATCTGGTCTCTCTAGTATCTTCTTATGAAAAGAGTGTCGGAGTGCCGGAATTGGAGCCTGGGATTTTTCCCAAATGTTCATAAGCTTTGGATGTTGCTTCCCTTCCTCTCGGTGTACGTTGTAAAAAGCCCTCCTGGATCAGGAAAGGTTCATATACTTCTTCAATCGTACCGGGTTCTTCGCCCACCGCTGTTGCAATGGTGTTTAATCCAACAGGGCCACCTTTGAATTTTTCAATGATTGCCTGGAGTATTTTATTATCCATATCGTCCAAGCCATATTCATCCACATTCAACGCCTTCAGTGCATGTTGAGTGATGCCCAAATCAATTTCTCCGTCATTTAATACCTGCGCAAAATCTCTCACTCTTCGCAGAAGCCCATTGGCAATGCGTGGTGTGCCACGACTTCTTCTTCCGATCTCTTTCACGGCATCAGATGAGATGCTGGTACCGAGGATCCTGGCCGAGCGGTGAAGGATCTTATACAATATATCCGTTGTATAATATTCCAATCTGGATTTGATGGCGAAGCGAGAAAGTAAAGGAGCGGTCAGTAAGCCACTTCGCGTGGTAGCGCCTATTAACGTAAACGGATTTAACGTGAGTTGGATGCTACGCGCATTGGGACCGGTATCGATCATGATATCGATCCGGTAATCTTCCATGGCAGCATATAAATATTCTTCGACCACAGTACTTAGCCGATGAATTTCATCAATAAAGAGAACGTCGTTTGCTTCCAGGTTGGTTAGCAAGCCGGCGAGGTCGCCCGGTTTTTCAATGACCGGCCCGGAGGTTTCCCGGATATTCACTCCCAACTCATTGGCGACAATTCTGGACAAGGTGGTTTTTCCTAAACCCGGAGGACCATGAAATAAAATATGGTCCAGGGCTTCGCCTCTCATTTTTGCTGCTTTGATAAAAATGCGGAGATTTTCAATCGTCTGTTCCTGACCGGCGAAATCCTCAATGTGCGAGGGGCGGATATTATTTTCAAATTCCTTATCGGCAGCGCTGATATTATCCTTTTCACCCTGGAGATGGACGTTAGGCATTTTGTAAAATTATGCAAGGAATTCAGCTATTCCTGAACTACAAGTCTAAATCCATTGCCGTGAATATTTACAATTTCGATCTTCTCATCATCCTTCAAATACTTGCGAAGCTTGGCAATATAGACATCCATACTACGACCATTAAAATAAGTATCGCTGCCCCAGATCTTTTTCAGGGCTTGCTCCCTGGGCAATAGATCATTTAAATGTTCGGCCAGCATCTTTAATAGTTCATTTTCTTTTGGAGACAATGTTTGGGTCACTCCTTTATGGGTCAGCTGACGAAGTTTGGGATTGAAATGATATGTAGACATGTCAAACTCCTTGTTCTCACTTTCCTTATTCATTTCTTCATTGCGTTTGAGGATCGCTTTTATCTTAAGTAATAACACCTCACTATCGAATGGTTTTGTGATATAATCATCTGCGCCCAATTTATATCCCTGTATAACGTCTTCTTTCATAGTCTTGGCGCTCAGAAAAAAGAGAGGAATATCCGGATCAACATCTCTTATTTCTTCTGCGAGCGTAAATCCGTCCATATTGGGCATCATTACATCGAGCAGGCAGAGGTCATATTTTTCGCGCTGAAAAGCGGCCAGACCAAGGCGGCCATCTCTTTCCAGGGTGACGTCATAATCGTTTAGTTCCAGGTAATTTTTGAGAACACTCCCCAGATTAGGATCATCTTCGCATAATAGGATTTTGGGTTTTCTGCCTTCCATAGTTGATTTAATTTTTGTTCTTGTTTATGTATGTTTTTACCCCGCTTAAAGCAAAGCCACAAATAAAGTTAAAGCATTTCGAGGGTTAAAGAATGCCAGATGAATATTTTGTTAAAACATACCTTTAATCATGATCAGAATAATAACCGTGTTCGTGCTGACCTACTGGGTGCAAATGACAAATGCTCAAAAAGGCGTTGATCAACTCGTCATGGCTGAAAAGAATTTTGCAGCGTACTCGGTCAATCATAGCACAAAAGAAGCCTTCCTTCAATTTCTTGATAGCAATGGAATTGTTTTTGACAATGGCAAGCCTGTCAACGGTATTCAGATATGGACTAGCCGGGGAAAGAATGAGGCTGTATTGAATTGGTACCCGGAATATGCGGAGATAGCTGCATCTGGCGATTTTGGATACACTACGGGACCATGGAGTTATAAACCATCGCCTGCCGATAGTGTTGTTGCAAGAGGAAGATATATAACTGTTTGGCATGTCAATAAAATGGGTGAATGGAAATTCCTGGTTGATCTCGGCGTAAGCAACATACCATCTGGCGCGGACTCTTCCTACGTTAAAATAGTTATGCCCGCCAAAAAATTTTCGAAGGGATCTTTGAAATCCATGGTTGGGGCAGAAAACCGGTTTGCTCTTGAAAAAAATAAATCCCGCAAAGCAAAATGGTTGGGTGCTCATTCCATATTAAATCGAAATAGTCGAAAGCCTGCTATATCTCCGGATTCGGCAAAGGTTATTTTGAGTGCAGACCCTGAACAAATAACCTACAGTATAAATGGCAGTGAAATCGCTCTTTCCGGCGACCTGGGATATATATATGGTACTGCACTGATCAATGGCAAGACGGAAAACTATCTCCGGATATGGAGAATGGAAAAGGATGCATGGAAAATAGCCGTGGAGGTCCTTCGATTCTAAAATATTTTATGGGTCTTGAAATTCTTTGGTAATTTTCTTGCTTAACATGATATCATGGCTGATAAGAATTTGTTTCTTCAAAAAGTTAAGGATGGATATACGTTTCATGGCGAAAGCTTTAAGATCGGGTGTGGGATGCTGGACGGTGAAGTGGTAGGCTCGGCAGATATCGTCATCCCCTTGAAAACAATGAACCGTCATGGTTTGATTGCCGGTGCGACAGGAACAGGGAAGACTAAGACCTTACAGATGCTGAGCGAAGGTTTAAGTGATGCCAGCGTTCCCGTGGTCCTGATGGACATCAAAGGAGATCTGAGTGGTATCGCAGCAGCGGGAACTGTGAATGACAAGGTAAAGGAGCGCAGCCAGAAACTAAATATAGTCTTCGAACCCAAGGCCTACCCGGTGGAAATGCTGACCCTGAGCAATCAGCAGGGACTTCGGTTAAGGGCTACCGTTAGTGAGTTCGGCCCGATACTTCTCTCCAAGATATTAGGATTAAATGATACGCAGGGTGGATTCGTCGCCCTGATATTCAAGTATTGCGATGACAACAAGCTTCCTTTACTCGATCTGAAGGATTTCATTAAAGTGCTGCAATACATAAGCAATGAAGGAAAGCCGGAATTGGAAAAAACCTATGGAAAGATATCGACTACGTCCACAGGTACGATCCTTCGGAAAGTAATTGAACTGCAACAACAGGGAGCCGATATTTTTTTTGGAGAAAAAAGTTTTGAGGTAGCCGACCTGATGCGCATCCACGATGATGGAAGAGGAATGATTTCCATTGTTCGTGTAAATGATTTACAGGACCGCCCCAAGCTTTTTTCAACTTTCATGCTTCAGTTGTTGGCGGAATTATATGCCTCCTGTCCAGAGGAAGGCGATTTGGACAAGCCAAAACTGGTCATGATCATTGATGAAGCGCACCTCATTTTCCAGGAGGCGAGTGATGCCCTGCTTCAACAGATTGAAACCATTATCAAACTCATCCGGTCCAAAGGCATCGGCATATATTTCTGTACGCAAAACCCGGTCGATGTGCCTGGGTCTGTACTGGCTCAATTGGGATTAAAAGTTCAACATGCGCTGAGAGGTTTTACTGCAGCTGATAGAAGGTCAATAAAGCAAACAGCAGACAATTACCCGGAAACCGACTTTTATAAAACCGAAGATCTCATCACGCAATTAGGTATTGGAGAAGCTTTGGTTACATTACTCGACGAGCGAGGTATTCCCACTCCTTTGGTGCATTGTATGATATCTCCGCCAAAGAGCCGAATGGATATACTCACCGAAACGGAGATCACGACCATCATTGATCACTCAAAGATCATTGGCGAAATATAACCAGGCGATCGACAGCCAAAGCGCTTATGAAATACTCACGGACAAGTTGGACGATGCAGCCAAAAAAACAGAGGATCAAAAGCAGGAACAGGTAACACGAAGAAAAACAAAGAAAGAAGGCGGATTTTTTGACAATCCCGCAGTCAAACAGGCAGAACGAACAGCCAGCAGTGTTATCACGCGCACACTATTAGGAGTTTTAGGTTTGGGAGGCAGAGGCCGCACCCGGAAAACCCTTTTTTGAAAAAATCTCGTTTTGTTTGGTTGCTACTTCATCCTGACCCATCCGTTCTTGTCGAGATCGATCTTGTTTTCAGCCTGGAGGAATTCAATCACCTTCCAGGCTTTTTCTTTCTTGATATCGCTGAGTTTGAGCAGCAACTCCTGCGCATGCAGCGATTCATATTTCACAGTATTGAGAATGCGGTGATTGATCGCTTCAAATTCTTCCCTGCTTAGTTGAATAGCTTTTTGGCGGAAGCAGTTGTCACAGATGCCACATGGTTTTACGGATTCGTCTCCGAGGTAGGCGGCAATATGACGACTGCGGCAATTCATTTCCATTCTTACATAGCGGATCATTTCCGTAATCCTGGCCTGGAATTTTCTTTTGCGTTGGAGATAAGAAAGGTGATCAATAGAGATATCTTCCGCTTTTATCCGTTGTCGATACAAAAAGAGCTGGGGATTATCTTTCATTGGTTTGTATTCAATAATGCCATAGCTATGCAATTCAGTCAACGATTTTTTAATGTCATTGGGTTCTGCTTTTAACAATCCTGATAAAACATTCTCGGATATAGAGGTCGGTTGATCGAATATGCCTTCATAAGCCCTCAACAATGCCTTGATCACCGGGTCCAGGCTGGAATGTGACTTTTCAAATTCATACAATCTGTGCTTATCTGTAGTGAAGACAACCGTTGACGGAATAAAAACCTGTTCATTAAATGACAACCATCCTTCCTGCTCGAGCGCTTTCAAGGCATACAGTGTCGCCGGACTGGTAAGCTTGAATTTTTTCATGAAATCAGCCAGGTCGAAATCGAAGTACTCGCCTTCACCGGTGCCCGCGGGTAATTGTAGGTAATTTGCAACAGCCTGGTAGACCTTGCGCAAATCCGATTCAGAAGGAAAACGTAAAGATGGCAATTCTTCCAGGTCCCTGATATCCGTTTCATCATACAATAGAATAGCAAAGGATGTCTTGCCATCCCTTCCGGCACGTCCTGCCTCCTGGTAATAACTCTCCACGCAATCCGGAATGTCGACATGAATGACCGTCCGCACATTGGGCTTGTCGATACCCATTCCAAAGGCATTGGTGCAAACGATGATGCGCACTTTATTATCAATCCATTCTTCCTGCCTGCGATGGCGTTCTTCCTGGTTCAATCCTGCATGATAATAATTAGAAGAAATATTTTGAAGGCGAAGCAAATCACTGATTTCTTTTGTCCGTTTGCGACTCTTGCAATAAATGATGCCTGATCCATCTACTTTAGTTAATATCTCTGTGATCTTATTGATCTTGGAATCTACTTTGAAGACGGTGTATGAAAGATTCGATCTTTCAAATGATTGTCTGAAGATCTGCCACGCCACCTTCGATTGATTGGGAAAAGCCGGATTCAGTTTTTCGCAGATATCCTTTTGCACTTCCTTGGTGGCCGAAGCGGTGAGCGCAAGCACCGGTACACCCGGCAACTCCTTTCTTAGTGCTGCAATTCGCAAATACGGAGGACGAAAATCATAGCCCCACTGAGATATGCAATGCGCTTCATCCACCGCTACCAGGTTGATATTCATACCGGGCAGGTATTCTTTAAATAGATTTGTTTCCAGTCTTTCCGGAGATACGTAGAGGAACTTACAGTTGCTGTTGATCACTGTTTTTAATGTGACTATCAATTCCCGCCGGCTCATGCCGGAATAGATCGCATAGGCGGTGATGTTTCTTTTTCGCAGGTTCTGCACCTGGTCCTTCATCAATGCAATCAAAGGAGAAATCACCAGGCATATTCCGTCTTTTGCCAGCGCAGGAACTTGATAACATAAAGATTTACCACCGCTGGTGCGCATGATAGCCAGGGTATCCCTGCCTTCAAGGACCGACCGGATTATTTCTTCTTGTCCCGGACGAAAAGAATCAAAGCCAAAGTATTGTTTGAGTATCGTGTTCATGTCGATCATCTCTAAACGACTCGCTTAACAAAAAGCCTTCCCGAATTCAGCGCAAGCACCACATCGCTCAATCCCATCACCAGTGCACCAAAGGATGGTGTCAGGAAACCAAATGCTGCTACGGGTATCGCGACAATATTATAGGCAAATGCCCAAAAAAGATTTTGTTTTATCGTTATGTATGTATGCTTCCCAAGTCCTAGTGCCATTGGCAGATTTTTCAAACCTTTATTCATCAATATTACCTGTGCCGATTGCACGGCAATCTGCGATGCATCGCTCATGGAAATGCCAATGGTAGCTTTCGCCAGCGCGGGAGCGTCATTTATTCCATCACCCACCATAGCGGTCGGCTGCTGAGCAGTGAGTTGAGCGATCGTTTGCAATTTTTCCGCGGGACTTTGCTCTGCAATGACCGTATCAATACCCAATAACTTTGCAAGACGCTCGCAATTCTCGCGGCGGTCTCCACTTAAAAGAATGGTCCTGATTTTTTTGCTATGTAAGTAATCGATTACACCCTTTGCTTCCGGGCGCAGTTCATCCTTAACATCAATCCATCCCATGACCTCGTTATTTTTCAGGATAAAAACATTGTGATTGTCTGCTCCTCCATGCGAAGTAAGTGTTTTTGAGGATCCCGCCCACCACGTGTTCCCATCCTTATCGATAGCTTTCATACCCATACCTTTCACTTCTTCGATTTTATTCCATCGAATTTCACCGGCGTTTTTCCATTGCGTTGAAATACATTTAGCAATGGGGTGATTGGAAAACTTTTCCAGCGAGTAGGCGATCTTCTTAAACTCCGCTTCATCCATCGATATGGATCTAAACTCAGCAATTATAAATTGCCCGGTAGTAAGAGTTCCAGTCTTATCAAAAACCACTTGCTTTATGTCCTTAAATAATTCCAGGCTGGTTGCATTGCGAAAAAGTATGCCTGATTTTGCCGCACGCCCCAATCCGACCGCGATTGCTGCGGGCGTTGCCAGACCCATGGCACAGGGACATGCTATCACCAAAACGGCGATACTGTGCATCAATGAAGGTGTAAATTCTTTCGTCAATAGCCAACTGATAATAAAGGTTAGCAATGCTATTGCCAATACAACAGGAATGAATATAGCGCTGATCTTATCAGCCAATTGCTGCACGGGTGGTTTTTCTCCCTGTGCCTGTTCTACCAAATGAATGATACCAGATAGTATTGTATCGTTGCCCACTGCAGTCACCTGCGCCTTGATCGTTCCATCCTGAAGGATGCTGCCACCGATCAGGTTATCCTTTGCGGTTTTTCGCAGAGGCATGCTTTCACCAGTCAGGATCGCTTCATTCACCAGGGCTTCACCCCACAAAATCTTACAATCGGCCGGAACTTGTTCTCCATTCTTAATTAAGATAAGATCACCAACGTGAAGCTGTGTATTTTCTACCTGGAACACCTGTTCTTTATGATGTTCATCAAAGCCGATCAGGTTGGCCATTACGTGTTGGGATTTAGCCAATGAATGCAATGCTCGCTGAGTAGATTGCACAGAAGCATCTTCCAGGTAGTTCCCGAAAAACACAAGTGTGATAATCGTGGCAGATGTTTCATAAAACATATACTGAGCAGCCTCTCCAATCAGTGTTCCGTACAAGCTATATGCAAATGCAGCTGTCGCTCCTGTGGCTATCAATACATTCATATTGGGAATGCCATTGCGAAGGCTTTTGTAGGCGCTGCGTCCAAAAAAGCCCATACCAACAATATAGACAGGCAATGTCAGGGCCAGCTGCACCCATGGATCCATTAACCAGTGCAGGTGGATTCCCACCATGTGTAACATGAGGACCAGAGTAAATGGAAGACAGAATAAAAAACGCTGTAGGTGGGTATGTAAAAATGGGCGCGACCTGGGAACTGAGGTCGATTGATTGCTGACGGTATAGCCCAGGGAATCGATCCCTTTTGCGATCTGTTCTTTGTTGTGCTCACCATTTAGTTCAAACGACACATCGCCCGAAGTAAAATTCACCCGGACATTCTGCATGCCTTCTTTTTGAAGATATCGATGAATAGTAAGTGCACAATTCGAACAATCCATGCCTTCTACTTTCCATTGGACCATTTCCATAATGCAAATTTACAACGGCTCTATCTCAGGCGTTTTGAATAATGGAAGAATCTTTATTATGAGGTTGCAATTTGCGATTTTTGCGGAATGGAATGGGTATTTAAACTCAATCAGATAGAACAAACTGCAACGGAGTTGTGGAAATGGGCATCACCTAAAAAGGTGATTGCTATTCATGGTGAAATGGGAACCGGGAAGACGACATTCATTCATGCATTATGTCATGTAAAGAAGGTGAAAGGAGTTGTAAGCAGTCCTACATTTTCCATTATTAATGAATACGTGTACGACCAGGACGGCAGGGAAGAAAAGATATTTCACATTGATCTTTACCGGATAAGAGATGAAGGAGAGGCCCGCCAGGCTGGGGTTGAGGACTGTTTATACAGTGATCATCTCTGCCTGGTAGAATGGCCCGAAAAAGCCCCTGCCTTATTTCCTTCGGACACGCTGCATATATATATGGAGTCGATAGATGAAGAAACCCGGCGGCTTCAAAATCGACAATAATTAGTTACATTTGAAAAAAGTCCCCACCAGCAGTTTCATCCAACTCCATGAGCCAGCAAAAACCAAAAATAAGCACCTCTTTCAGCTACGAAACTTTAGAAGAAACCCTGGATATTAAACCCAAGGCAGAAGGAATGTATATCGGCATTCCCAAAGAAATTGCTTTTCAGGAGAACCGTATTGCATTAACACCCGATGCTGTAAGTGTATTGATCAGCAATGGACATAAAGTCATGATCGAGCACAATGCCGGCGAAGCATCGCATTTTCGCGACAAGGATTATAGTGAAGCTGGCGCCAAAATCGTTTATGAACGTTCCGAAGTTTTTAAACTTCCATTGGTTGTAAAAAGCGCGCCGGTGATCGAGGAAGATATTCCATTTCTCCAATACAGTCAGATCATCATTTCACCTATACATCTATCAGTACTTAAGGCGGAATTGATCAGGAAGATGATGGAAAAACGCATCACTGCCATTTCATTTGAAAATCTAAAGGATGACAGTGACTCTTATCCGATCGTGCGCAGCATGAGTGAAATCGCCGGGAGTGCAGTAATGTTGATTGCAGCACAATATCTAGGATCATCCAACCATGGTAAGGGTGTATTATTAGGAGGTATTTCGGGTATTGCTCCGACTAAGGTTATCATCATCGGTGCCGGCATCGTCGGTGAATATGCTGCCCGGGCGGCGTTGGCTCTGGGTGCGTCGGTTAAGGTTTTTGATAATAGCGTTTACCGGCTCAAGAGATTGCAAAACAATATTGGGCATCGGCTATGGACATCCGTTATTGAGCCACGCATGCTGGCCAAACAATTAAAGACCTGTGAAGTGGCTGTTGGTGCATTGGGATCGGAGACGGGCAGAACGCCGATGGTAGTGACGGAAGAAATGGTGAGCAATATGAGACCGGGTAGTGTGGTCATTGATGTAAGCATTGACCGGGGCGGATGTTTCGAGACTTCAGAGATCACCACGCATGAGCATCCCATATTCATGAAGTATGGCGTAATACATTATTGTGTTCCAAATATTCCTTCCGGTTTCGCGCGCACAGCCTCCCAGGCGATCAGCAATGTATTGATGCCATTGCTTTTGGAAGCCGGTGAAGAAGGTGGGTTTGAAAATCTGCTGTGGCATAAGATCCACTTAAGAAGCGGCATATATCTATTTAAAGGCGCATTGACCAATTTCTATCTCAGCCAGCGCTTTGATTTGAAATACACTGATTTGAATCTCCTCATTGCTAGTCAGCGGTAGCCGGGTAACTATTAATTATTAATTCTTTATTATTGATTATTGGGCCATGAAGCGTTTATCATGAGTCTTAAATAATTAATAATCAATAATCAGTAATCAATAAATCTATCTGCATTAAATCTCGAATAAAAAATATCCTTCCCACTTTTGGATTTAATTAAACGTTTGTTTAATTTTGCCTTCGATTATCACGGATGGATTACAGCAAAAAACAAGTTCAGATAATGGATGCAGCCGAAAAGCTGTTTGCAGCGAAGGGTTTCGACGGCACTTCCGTCAGGGATATTTCCCAAGCGGCCGATGTTAACCTGGCCATGATCTCCTACTATTTCGGCTCCAAAGAGAAGCTCATGGAAGCGATGTTTGCTTACCGCAGCGAGTCCTTTAAGCTCCAGTTGGAAAGCATGATCCGCAACAAGGCGTTCACTCCGATGCAAAAAGTAGAAAGCCTGATCGATCAGTATATCGATCGTTTGATGAAACAACAATGTTTTCATCGCATCATGGTGAGAGAACAGATGGTGAATACCGAGGGCAAGATATCCGTACTGATCCGCCAAATGAAAAAGAGAAACCAGGGCCTGATCCAACTCCTGATCGAGGAAGGTCAGAAACAAGGTGTTTTTAAAAAACGCATTGACATCCCTCTGTTAATGATGACGATGATCGGGACCGTCAGCCACCTGATCACGACGCAGCATTATTACCGCGAAATAAATAACCTCCAATCCCTGGCCGAGGAGGATTTTCAAAAATTGATCAAAAAGAAATTAAGCCAGCACCTGAAGAAAATATTTAAAGCAATATTGACTTATGAATCTTAAACTCACCCGGATGTCCTGGATAGCAGGGATATTTTTTATTTCCACCTTGCACGCGCAAGAGAAAAGATCTCTCACCTTACAGGAAGCAGTTGATCTGGGAATTAAAAACAGCAAACAACTTCGGGTCAGTCATGCCCGTATCGAGGAGGCCACTGCAGCATTAAAGCAGGCCGTTCAAAGACAATTACCGACTGCCAGTGTAGGAGGCTCCTACCTGCGCGTTGCTGCTGGAAATTTTGAGCTCAAAACAAAAGACAATAATAATAATGGCAATTCCAATGAGACGCCCAAAATTTCGCAGGCCATGTATGGGATGGTGAATACATCTCTTCCGATCTATAACGGAGGAAGGATTCGCTTTGGCATCGAATCATCCGAATACCTGGAACACGCAGCAAAATTGGAAGCAGAGAACGACAAGGATGAAGTGATACAAACCACCATCGAAGCTTTTGCAAATTTATTTAAGGCAAAAACAGCAGTCCACCTGGTGGAAGAAAACCTTTTGCAATCACAACAACGCGTAAAGGATTTTGCCAACCTGGAGAAAAATGGATTGCTCGCGCGCAATGACTTGCTGAAAGCGCAACTGCAATCATCTACTATTGAACTCAACCTGCTGGATGCACAGAACAATTGGCAGCTGGCTAACGTCAACATGGATCTCCAACTGGGACTGCCTACTACTACGGAACTGGTGCTCGATACTACCGGCATCGAAAAGAAAAACGATGCGCGCGTCCTCGAAGATTTTTTACAAATGGCTGTCACTCACCGGAAAGACATAGAAGCTATGGATGACCGCAAGAAAGCTTCCATGGCTGAAGTGAGGTCCGTCAATGCGGAAAGGCTTCCCCAGCTAAACCTCACCGGTGGTTATATCGCCGCCAGCATTCCTCATTTCTTCTCGGTAACGAACGCGGCAAACATCGGCGTAGGAGTATCCTACAACATTGCATCACTCTGGAAGACAAAAGCGAAAGTCAAAGAAGCCGAGGCGCGGGTTAAGGAACTCGTTGCATCGGAAGCGATGATGGATGATGATATCCGTCTCCAGGTAAATAAAAGTTATTTCGCACTTGTCAGTAACCGAAAAAAAATTGAAGTATATGCGAAGGCAGTGGAACAGGCAAAGGAAAATTATCGCATTGTAAAAAATAAATTTGATAATAGTCTTGCTACTACCACCGATCTATTGGATGCCGACCTCGCACAACTACAGACCTCGCTAAACTATACACTGGCCCGCGCAGATGCATTTGTTTCCTATCATAAACTATTGGAAACAGCGGGGATATTGAGTGAAGAACTAAAAAAATAAACAGAAAAATAATTGATAAGAAATGGAAACGACAAAAACACCAAAACCCGAGACAACGCCTAAAAAAAGAAACCCCATTTTCATTATTGTATTGGGCCTCCTTGTTATAGGCGGAGGATGGTTTGGTATTTCGAAGTACAGGCATAGTCTCCATCATGAAGAGACGGATGATGCCCAGGTGAGTGCAGACATCAGCCCTGTTATCCCAAGGATTCCCGGCTATGTAGCCGATGTGCGTGTAAAAGATAATCAATGGGTAAGAAAAGGCGATACCCTGCTTGTCCTGGATAATCGCGACTATGCCATTCGCCTCGAACAGGCGGAAGCAGCGCTGGCCACATCTCAAAGCAACTTAAATAGCGCCCGTGCTTCTACAAATGCAGCGCGTGCAAATATTGCGACTTCAAAAGCGTCATTGGGTATGATCGATGCCCAGATCGATGCTGCAAAAGTGACTTTATGGAGAGCCGAACAGGATCATGAGCGATATGCAAACCTGATCAAGGATCACTCCATCACTCAACAACAATATGAACAGGCATTGGCTGCAAAACAAACGGCGGAAAAACAGGTAGCCATTTTACAAGAACAGAAAAAACAGATGTCAGAACAGACCAATGCAGTGTCGGCACAAAGTAATGCGACCGCAGAACAGATCAATATTGCCGCCACCACAATTCATCAGCGCCAGGTAGATGTAGATGCCGCCAAACTGAATTTGTCATATACAGTGGTTACGGCCCAGAATGATGGCTTAATATCCAAAGTAAATGTGCAGCCCGGGCAATTTGTCCAGGCAGGTCAGGCATTATTTAGTGTTGTACATAGTACGCATGTATGGGTGATAGCGAACTTTAAAGAGACCCAATTAAACAAGATGACCGTTGGCCAGCGTGTGGTTGTTAAGGCCGATGCTTTTTCGAAACATAAATTCACGGCGACTGTCGCCTCTTTTTCTCCTGCCACCGGATCCACCTTTGCGTTATTGCCTGCGGATAATTCCAGCGGAAATTTTGTGAAGGTTGTTCAACGCCTTCCTGTGAGAATTGAATTCGCCGACGAAACTGACAGCCTGATCCACAAACTTAGACCCGGAATGAATGTGATGGTGGACGTTCACCTGGATTAATGCGATTGATCAATGGTACAAGCAAGCTCATTAGTTGAATATGGTTCGAGAAGAGTGATTATTACCGTGACGGCGATCGTGTGTGCATTGCTGGAAATAATCGACACGACGATTGTGAATGTTGCCGTGAATGACATGAAGGGAAACCTGGGCGCCACTACAAGTGAAATCGGATGGGTGATCACTTCCTACGCGATAGGAAATGTGATCATCGTACCGATGACGAGTTGGCTGTCGCAACAATTTGGCCGTCGAAATTATTTTGCTGCTTCGATCATACTTTTCACCATCTGCTCCTTTCTTTGTGGCAATGCATCTGGTATCAACGAATTGATCCTGTTTCGTTTTCTTCAGGGTATTGGTGGTGGTGCATTATTGGTTACTTCTCAGACGATCATCACGGAGAGTTATCCTCCTGAAAAAAGAGGAATGGCCCAGGCTATTTACGGACTGGGAGTGATCGTGGGACCCACACTCGGGCCACCTCTCGGCGGCTATATCGTGGATCATTTTTCATGGCCGTATATCTTTTATATTAATATTCCTTTGGGCGTGATTGCCACGCTGCTGACATTGCGATTCGTTCGAAGCCCTAAGTATTCTGAGAAAAGCCTGGCAAGGGATATTGACTGGATAGGCATCGCGTTGCTCTCCGTTTTTGTGGGTTCGTTGCAATATATCCTTGAAAAGGGACACGACGAGGATTGGTATGCCAGCAGTACGATCATCTTCCTAACGGTGACGAGTATCCTCGGAGCGTTCTTTTTTATATGGCGGGAACTCACTTTCCGCAATCCCGTAGTTAATCTCAGGGCTTTGAAGAATGGAAACCTGCGCGTTGGCACCATACTGTCGTTTATTTTGGGCTTCGGACTCTATGGTTCAACTTTCATCATTCCATTGTACACCCAGGCCACATTAGGATGGACAGCTGCACAGGCGGGCATGCTAATGGTCCCTGCCGCATTGACTACGGCGGTGATGATGCCTATCATTGGAAAACTGATCCAAAAGGGAGCGCCACAACAATATCTTGCCGCACTCGGTATGTTGATGTTCTTCTTCTTTTGTTTCTGGGGTTATAAGATATTAACTCCGGATACGGGCAGGAACGATTTTTTCTGGATGTTGATATTTCGCGGTGTGGCATTGGGACTATTATTTATACCGGTAACAACACTTTCTCTAAGCACGTTAAAAGGCAGGGAGATAGGAGATGGCGCTGCATTTACCGGCATGATGCGGCAATTAGGCGGTTCTTTTGGGATCGCTCTAATCACCACGTTCATGTCGCAACAAGTAGTGGTGCACCGGAATACTCTGGTGAACAACCTGGATACGACAAACCCTGCCATTCAGAGCAGGATTGATGCATTGCACTATGGATTTTTGGCAAAGGGGATGAACGATCCCACTGCATTGCAAAGCGCATACAAAGCGATCGATTACGGTATTACAAAACAAGCCATGGTGCTATCTTATATGGATGTATTTTATTACATCGGACTCATGTTCCTGATCTGTATTCCTTTTGTTCTTTTGATCAGAGCTAACAGGAAGAAAAAACTGGATCTCAGTGAAGCCCTGCACTAGGGGATACCTTTTTAGCTTTTATATTGACTGATATTTATCTTCTGCTCACAAAAACGATATTCCACTTCGTCGTTGCTGCTGACCACGACAAGTCTGTCTTTGCAGTGATCATGGATCAGTCGATGATAGAGTTCGATCCCTTCTGCATCGAGGTTGGTGCAGGGTTCATCCAACAGTACGATGGGCGTATCGGATAAAATGCATTGTGCCAGCTTTACCCGCTGTTTCATTCCAGATGAATAATGTCGAATTTGTTTGTGCGCTTCTTTTTCCAAACTCAACAACACAATTATTTTTTCCGGAGTAATGGAAGGTAGGAAAGGTTTAAAACCCTGGTGGAATCCCAGGAATTCCATAAGGGTCATTTCTTCCACCAATTCCAAATAAGGCGCGCAAAATGAGACGTGCTGATAGATCTTTTCTGTAGGATATGGATTTTCATTGCCTGTCTGTTGATGGTATTGGATCTTACCTTCGCTCAGCAGCATGCTGCCTCCCAGGGTTTGCAATAGGGTGGATTTACCTGATCCATTGGGACCAGTAATTGCATATGATATCCCTTCTTCAAAACTGTAGGAAAAATGACGGAAGATCCAGTCCCGGTTAAAGCGTTTTCCGGCATCAGTCAACGATACCTTCATCGCCGTTTTGTTTGGTAAAGCGTTTTATGATTCCCCGCTGTGAGTTGCGGATGAATTGTACAATCTCATCCCTTTCATCAGTGGCCGCAAATTCTTCTTCCAAATGTTCGACAGCCTGGGATATGTTGAGGCTCTTTCCATAAATTACCCGGAAGATCTCCAGGATATGATTGATCTTTTCCACGGTGAAACCTCTTCTTTTCAGGCCTATCGAATTGACTCCGGCATAGGAGAGAGGGTGGCGCGCTGCCTTTATATATGGTGGTACGTCTTTTCCCACCAATGATCCGCCGCTGATCATGGAATGCTGGCCAATATTTACAAACTGATGTATCGCACACATGCCGCCTACGATGGCCCAATCCCCAATCGTAACGTGTCCCGCTATCTGGCTATTATTGCTCATGATGCAATTATCGCCCACAATACAGTCATGTGCCAGGTGGCAGTATGCCATGATCATGCAATTCTTGCCGATCACTGTTTTTTCCTTTTGACGCGTGCCTCTGTTGACGGTGACAAATTCACGGATTGTAGTGTGATCTCCGATTAAGACCTGGGAGTACTCACCCTGGAATTTCAAGTCCTGCGGAATGGCGGCAATGACAGCACCTGGAAAAATGCTGCAATTTTTTCCGATCCTCGCGCCTTCCATAATGGTTACATTAGAACCTACCCAGGTGCCTTCACCAATCTCAACATCCTGATGAACGACGGTAAAGGGATCTATCTTAACATTAGTAGCTACTCTTGCATTAGGATGAATGTATGTATGTGGATGAATCATACAATGAGTACAAAAAAGCCACGTATTTTGGACGTGACGTGCAAAGTTAACCGTTAACGCTAGAAACATAATTTTTTTTAAGTATAGTTTGTTAAAACTCAGGCTTTCAGATAATTCGGAGGAAAAGACTGTGGAAAATCAGTGGTGGGTATGTAAATTTGATACTTGCCGGCCACAGAGCTAATAAAATGTATAATTATCCGGAAATATTATCACTGGCTTATAAACAAACCCCGATGCAGGACCAGATGGTTTTGCTTCAGGAAAAAGAACAGCAAATTCCAGGATCTGTTCAATATTCAATTAAGCGATATTACCGTAACCTGCAATGGAATATCGATGATACGGGGATGATGATATACCATTATGAACAAGCGGACGCGCGCGAAAACTACCTCGAACTCAAATTTTGTTTCAGCGGAAATGTTTATTGCAGAAAGAAGGATACGGAATGTGATATGTGTCAATGCAGCGCCTCGAAGACCTGCGTTGAAAGAGCCGAGAGTGTTGACGTAGTCAGTTTCCGATTTTCACCGGCCCATCTCTCCCAATTTGTAAAGCCCCGGAAAGGTGGTGACCTGCTCACGGATAATATTCTCAATTTTAAGCATTATTCTTCTTTCAGTAAGATCCTGCCCATCTGTGGAAAGACGAGGATCGTGTTGGAATCGGTACTGAACCATACTTATACAGGCAGCCTTGAAAACATTTACGTCAATGCACAGACGCAGATGCTATTGTTACATAGTCTGGATTGCATGCTGGGTGAAAAAGAGATTGACGTGGTCAATTGTAAATTCCTCGCGAATGAAGCAGACCGGGAAAAAATTGTAAAAGCGAGAGAAATTTTGATTCAGCAAATTGGCGAACCTATCACCATAAAAGAACTTAGTCGCAAGGTGGCGATCAACGAATGCTATCTAAAAAAAGGATTCAAAGAATTATTTGGGACTACTGTTTTTGATTTTTACCAGAGCCAGCGCATGGAGCACGCTAAATACCTCCTCTACGAAAAGGGATTGAGCGTCACTGAAGTTTCCATGCTGCTTGGATATTCTTCCATTTCGCATTTTTCTACCGCGTTTAAGAAACATACCGGCCTCAAGCCCTGCGAACTTTTGCTGCGCTAATTGTAAGTTCCGCTGTCACCCATTTGTAAAACAATCCATTTTTCATCTTATTTACAATTGCATGATAATTGGGCAAGCCCGCTGAAGAACCTTTGCCACTCTAGGATAAATCGTGGTGAAAACAGTATACCTGACATTATTGGGGGCGTCCATTTCGCTGGTGTCTTTTGCACAAGAAGATTCCTTGAAGGCCAGGCAATTAGAAGATGTGATGGTGACGGCCACGCGGACGGAACGTAAGTTGAGCAATGTGGCAGTACCTGCGTCGATTATCCCCGGAAAAGTCGTTCGGCAAACCGGGTCTTTGCGCCTCCAGGACATTTTGCAGGAAGAAACCGGTATTATCGTCGTCAATAGTAACCTCGGCACATCATTGAATGGGTATCCCAATCCTTTTGGCCAGGGTGTGCAAATGCTGGGACTTGATCCTGCGTATACTTTAATCTTATTGGATGGAGAACCGTTGGTCGGAAGAAATGCAGGGATTCTAAAGCTTGACCGGCTGGCAACAGGAAATATCCGGCAGGTAGAAATTGTGAAAGGACCATCTTCCAGTCTATATGGGAGTGAAGCGATGGCTGGAGTCATAAATATTATTACGGCTTCACCGCAACAAGAGCAGGTCGATTTACAATTGCATGGAGCTTCTCACAACACATGGGCTGGAACAGCGACCTATACCAACCGTTTTAAAAAGACCGGCGTGCAATTTTTCCTGAACCGGTATTCTTCTTCCGGTTATGACCTGGACCGATCTATTTATGGTCAGACCATAGATCCATATCGTAATTGGAATGGCCAATTAAAATTCACTCATGACTTTTCTGAAAAGCTGCAATGGATAGTTTCGCTGCGCGATTATGATTCGAAACAGTCCAATAATTATCAGATCTCATGGCAGAACAGTCCTGCGATTGTAAAGGGACATACTAACGAGAAGGATCAGTCGGCATTTACCCAATTGCGTTGGCAATGGAAGCCTGGTTATAAGATTTTCTTCCGCACGTTTTATGATGGCTATAGTAATCGTTCTTATGTAAACCTGGAAAAGACCGGCTTATTGTTCGACGAAACGACATTTGATCAATCGGTGATCAAGCCAGAGATTCAATTTGAAAGAAATAAATCAGGGCGAAGTCCATTCATCGCCGGATCGGGCAGCTATTTTGAAAGCATCAAGGCAACGAGATATGATGGGAAAAAAAATCTCTCCACGCTATATGCTTTTACTCAAAAGGAATGGTGGTTACCGCGTCAAAAATTGACTGTGATAACCGGAGGCCGGCTGGATAAGAGGAGCAATGTTCCGGTTCGTCTAAGTCCAAAAGCTGCAATAGCATGGATGCCCAATGATCATTGGAAGCTTACACTTTCTTCCGGTTCCGGTTTTAAGGCGCCTGATTTTCGTCACCTGTACCTGAACTTCTTCAACTCCCAGGTTGGCTACTCCATCCTAGGCAACCAGGTTCTCGGTCCGGGATTATTGCTCATGCAACAGCAGGGTCAGCTTCCGCCGGGAACTGATATCACTCCGTTTGCAAATGTTGCTGAGCTCAAACCCGAAATTTCATATGGTTCACACGCTGGGGTTCACTATTCAAATAATCAATGGAGATTGGAGGCCGGTTTATTCAGAAATGATATTCGAAATCTGATTGAGGTTTTTGCGCTGCCATTCGCCAGGACGAACGGACAATCCATATTCAGTTATCATAATCTGGGAAGGGTCTATACGCAAGGCGTTGAAGTTAATCTGAGTTATAAACTTTCACCGGTAATGATCATTTCGGGCGGTTATCAATTCCTCGATGCAAAAGATAAGGAAGTCATCCGCCAAATCAAGGAAGGCACACTATATAAGAGAGATCCGGTCACTTTTCAAACGACAAAGGTCAAGAGGTCTGATTATTTTGGTTTGTTCAACCGGTCGCGGCACACGGCCAACATCAAGGTTTCCTATGATGATACAGGTAACGGTTGGAACAGCTATGTAAGACTGATCTATCGCGGGCAATTTGGTTATAGCGATGTCAATGGGGATAACATCGCCGATGATCCGGCAGAAATGGTCAAAGGGCACTTATTAGTGAATGCCGTAGTTGGAAAGTCATTGAATAAACAATTCCAACTGCAGGTGGGCATTGAAAATATTTTTGACTATACCAACGCTCAAAAAATGCCCAATATTCCGGGAAGGATATTTTTTGTGAACGCAAACTATTCATTTGGAAAAATTTTTAAGAACAATAAAACAAATAAAATATGAAACATTCAGTTAAGTTGATTGGTGCACTGGCAATAATCTTGTTCCTGGCTTCTTGCGATAAAGATGACGATGATCAGGAACCTGTGGCTTTTACGAAGACTACAACCATTACCGTTAATTTCAATCCGGGCACTCCCTTTACTCTGTATAGCTTTAAAGATTCATCAGTGGTGGCCAACTCGGATTCTGTTTCTGCCAAGTGGGATTTTGCACTGAGGCTTACTACCTTTTTGGTTAATAGCAATGCCGGTGGTCCGGGCAATGCAGGAGTGATCATGCAGGACGGGATCTATGATAATATTACTGTAGCGCCGACGGCAGGTTATGCATATGACACAAGTGGTTCACAAAGGGCCATCAAAGACGGGTCCTGGTACGACTATGATGTGGTATCTCATAATTTTATTCCCAAAGCGGGCAAGGTGTTCATCTTCCGCACCGCCGATGGTGTCCACTATTCTAAGATGGAGATATTGTCTGCGACCTATGCACCCTTTACGGGGCCTGTTCCGGATCAGATCATTTATACTATTAGGTTTACTTACCAACCCGCAGCGAGTGTGAATTTCTAGCAAGTGGAATTCTTTTTTATCGCAAGGGGCAGAAAGGTAGGGTGAGGTTTCAAACACCTCTCCCTTTCTTTTTGTCCCTTGTGCACTTTGCGACGCCAGCGATCGTTTGGCGTCAGATTTGTCCTTTCCTTCCCGTACCTTTGCACCCTTAAAAATGAGCGCCGGAACAGCCAAATACAGAGAGTTTTCAGGGTTGAATTTGCCCGCCATTGAACAGGAAATCCTGGCAAAATGGAGTGAGACTCAGGCGTTTGAGAAAAGTGTTTCCCTCCGCGAAGGCGCCCCTTCTTTTGTCTTTTACGAAGGTCCTCCCAGCGCCAATGGCATGCCCGGCATTCACCATGTTATATCGCGGACCCTCAAGGACCTGGTCTGCCGCTATAAGACCATGCGAGGCTACCAAGTCAAGCGGAAAGGCGGCTGGGATACTCATGGCCTTCCTATCGAACTGGGGGTGGAAAAGGAATTGGGAATTACAAAAGAGGATATTGGCAAGAAAATCTCCATTGAAGAATACAATCAGAAATGCAAGGAAGCTGTACTTCGTTATAAAGACAAGTGGGATGAGTTGACAGTCCAGATGGGATATTGGGTTGACCTGGACGATCCCTATATCACCTTTAGAAATGAATACATCGAAACCCTTTGGTGGATCTTAAAGGAACTATATAAGAAAGGTTTATTGTATGAGAGCGTAAGCATTCAACCTTATTCTCCGGCCGCCGGCTCCGGCCTAAGTTCGCACGAATTAAACCAGCCGGGAACATATAAAGACGTCAAGGATACGAGTTGTGTGGCGATGTTCAAAGCCATCAAGACAGAGAAATCGCAGTTTCTCTTTGATCAGGCTGGAGATGGCGAAGTCTTTTTCCTTGCATGGACAACCACACCATGGACCTTGCCTTCCAACCTTGGATTGGCAGTGGGACCTAACATTGATTATGTGCTTGTAAAAACTTTTAATCCTTATACGCATTCTCTTGTTCATGTTATTCTGGCCAAAGCTCTTTTAGCCAAGTATTTTAAGGCCGAAGGAAAAGATGGCGACTTTAGCGCATACAATGAAAAAACAACTATCATTCCCTGGAAGGTCGTTGCTGAATTCAAAGGAAGCAAGGTGGAGGAATGCCGGTATGAACAATTGATGCCTTATGACGCCAACCGTCCGGCTCTCGCCGATGGTGATCCATTCCGGGTTTTAGCAGGGGATTTTGTTACGGTTGACGAAGGCACGGGTATCGTTCATACTGCTCCTGCTTTTGGTGCTGATGACTTTAAGATCGGCAAAAAGAATGGCCTCGGCATATTGATCATGGTAGACAAACAAGGAAAGTTTGTTGATGGACTGGGAGAATTCAGTCAGCGGTATGTAAAGAATTATAAAGATGATCCAAAATACGTCGACGTAAATGTGGACATCGCTGTGAAATTAAAAAAGGAGAATCGTGCATTTAAGGTTGAAAAATACGAACATAGCTATCCGCACTGTTGGCGGACGGACAAGCCCGTACTTTACTATCCTCTGGATGCCTGGTTTATTAAGACCACCGCCCTGCGCGATAAAATGGTGGAGCTGAATAATACAATCAACTGGCGACCCAAATCAACGGGTGAAGGAAGGTTTGGAAACTGGCTGGAAAACATGGTGGATTGGAATCTTAGCCGCAGCCGTTTTTGGGGTACTCCTTTGCCAATATGGACGACGGAAGACGGAACAGAGGAAAAGTGCATTGGATCGATTGCCGAATTAAAAGAAGAAATGATCAAAGCAGCCGCGGCCGGGGTGAGTAAACGGGACCCGGTGGTTCCTGATCTTCACAAACCATACGTAGATGAGATCATATTAGTCAGTGAGTCCGGTAAACCTATGAAAAGAGTCCCGGACCTGATCGACGTCTGGTTTGATTCCGGCGCCATGCCGTATGCACAGTGGGGTTTGCCCGATACCAGTTCCAATCAATTTGGGCCATTAAGTGCCGACAACTTTTTCAAGTATCATGCAGTTTCATCCAACTCTCCGTTAAAAGGGGTTTCAGAAGGTGCTGCTTTTCCCGCTGACTTTATTGCAGAAGGTGTCGATCAGACAAGAGGTTGGTTCTATACATTGCACGCCATTGCAGCTATGTTATTTGGTACAGTTGCTTATAAGACCTGCGTTTCAAATGGGCTTGTCCTGGATAAGAACGGCAATAAGATGAGCAAGCGTTTGGGCAATGTCGTAGACCCTTTTAAGACCATTGAAACATTTGGCGCAGATGCTACACGTTGGTATTTATTCACGAACGCATCACCCTGGGATAATATGAAGTTTGACCTCGATGGGATCAGGGAAGTGCAACGAAAATTCTTTGGTACTCTTTACAATACCTACCAATTCTTTGCGCTCTATGCGAATGTGGATGGATTTTCATTTAAAGAAAAATATATATCCCTTGCCGAGCGTCCTGAAATTGATCGCTGGATACTTTCTTCATTGAACTCACTGGTAAGGAAAGTAACAGACAACATGGATGATTATGAACCTACCCAGGCAGGCCGTGCAATCGAAGACTTTGTCGATGAATATTTGAGTAACTGGTATGTGCGTCTGAGCCGTCGCCGTTTCTGGAAAGGGGAGTATGAACAGGATAAAATTTGTGCTTATCAGACTTTGTATGAATGTCTCGAAACAGTGCTTCGTTTGATTGCGCCGATCTCCCCATTTTTCAGTGATGTTATATTCTGTCAGTTAAATGAGGTAACCCATCGTTTTAAGGCTGAATCCATACATCACGTGGACTTTCCATCAGTCAATCGCGAAGCCATCGACCAATCATTGGAGGACAGGATGCAATTGGCGAAGGATGCATCGTCTCTTATTTTATCGCTACGCAAGAAAGTGGGCATCAAAGTTCGACAACCGTTACAAAAAGTGTTGATTCCTGCGCTGACACGCGAAATGAAAGAGCAATTGCAAAAAACGGAGGATCTGATCATAGCCGAAGTAAATGTCAAAGAGATCGAATATTTGGATGCTGATAATACATTTATAAGAAAGAAGATCAAGCCGAATTTTGTCAGCCTTGGCAAAAAGTTGGGTCCGAAAATGAAAACAGTGACATCGGCTTTGGCTGAATTCAGCCAGGAAGACATCGCCAAATTTGAGAAAGAGGGAAACTATACTTTGCTGATTAATGGAGAGCCTGTAATATTACAGGCTGGCGAAGCCGAGATCAGTAGCGAAGATATCCCCGGATGGACTGTCGCAAATAAAGGCAACCTTACAGTCGCTTTAGACATCACCATAACTCCTGAATTGGAGGCTGAAGGAAACGCCAGGGAGTTTGTTAACCGGATCCAGAAGATCCGCAAGGACAGTGGATTTGAGCTCACCGACAGAATAGACGTTAAAGTGTCTGCCAATAACGGTATGAAGAACTCATTGGTTCAGTTTAATACCTATATTTGCGCCGAAATTCTGGCCGATAGGCTGGAAATAGTGCCAGAAATACCAAAGGATGCCGTCCCTGAAGCTATCGGAATTGATGTCAACGATGTTTCTCTAAAAGTGATTATTTCAAAAAAAGGGTAAAAACATGGCAATCAAAAAGAAACAGGCTTCTAAACCTAACAGGCCTAAAGGCGGCAAGGCCACCCCACCCAAAAAAAAAGGAGCTGCTAAAAAAGAGGCAGCAAAAAAATCAATGAGTAAAACAACTAAACCGGCCCCGAAGAAAACAGCTAAACCTGTTGCAAAAACAGCCCGGCCCGCTAAACCCGCTCCAAAAGTTATAGTTAAAGGAACCGCCAAACCGGGGGCAAAAACCGAGGCCGCTCCCATTAAACCTATAGCCAAAAAGCCTGGATCAGTTGATCCAAAGTCATTGGTATCTATCAAGCAAAAGGTGAAACCTATTGTTAAGAAAGAACCGCCCAGGCCCATTAAAATGGTAATACCCCGTACTACCACAAAGAGTTCGGTGAAGTATGAGCCCGAGTTCACTAAATCGGTGCTCGATTCGCCGGCCTATCAACACAATGGTCCTTCGATGAGATATTCCGACGCAGATCTGACGGAATTCCGCGAGATTATCCAAAAGAAATTGGATGCTGCCAAAAAGGAATTGGCTTATCTACAAGGATTGATCACTCGAAAGGATGAAGGTGGTGATATGGATGAAGCGCGCTATATGACGATGGAAGACGGTAGCGTGAGTATGGAAAGAGAGCAACTCAGTCAGATGGCCAGCCGGCAGATCACATTTATCGATCACCTGGAAAAAGCAATGATGAGGATAGAGAATAAGACCTATGGCGTTTGCCGGGTAACAGGTAAATTAATTGATAAGGCTCGTCTGCGTGCAGTACCTCATGCTACCTTGAGCATAGAGGCCAAGCAGATGATGAATAAATAATGAATTGCTATTACTTGCAACGAAACTCCGGTCAACCGACCGGAGTTTTTTATTTGTGGAGGTGGGACCGATCATGAATTGTATTTTTTTACTTTATCTTTAACTGCAATTAAATCTATTTTATGAGAAAACTTAAATCCATTTCCCTCTTCCTTCTATCACTCACTTTCATCATTGTCAATTGTACAAAAGAAGGGCCGGAAGGTCCAGTCGGTGCACAAGGTCCACAAGGTCCTGCCGGAACCGGTGGAACTCCCGGTACTGCAGGCCCTACAGGTCCTACCGGACCGGCGGGTCCTGTTGGTCCAACGGGTCCGACCGGAACAGCAAATGTCATATATTCAGCCTGGTACACTACTGTTGATGGAGACTTTACCGATGCAGGCGTTGATCCGTATGGAGCAGTTTTTTTGTTTGATCGGGCTGCCGCAGGTGTTTCTCAGGCGATCATTGACAACGGCGTTGTATTGTGCTATATGAAAGATTTTCCAATAAATTCTATACCCGCAACATCCAGTGAAGTTGTCCAGTTGCCATATATGGCTGACGTATTTTTTGCCGATTACTGGACATTCATATTAAACGCACCGGGCAATATCCGTTTTTTGTATAAGTCGCTTTCTCCGTGGGACCTGGCTACTGTTGCGGGAACGAGTTACCGCTATGTAATTATTCCGGGAGCTGTTTCTGGGGGGAGGCCGCAAAACGGTGTTAGCAATACTTATTCGAGCGATCAGCTACGTCGGATGTCATATAAAGAAGTTTCTGCCTTGTTCAACATTCCTTCGGAAGGTTCAAACGTTCGCTGATTCACTAACATATTTGAGCCGGTCCGCAGATGACGATTTATTTTGGATATGAAAAGTCGCAAGTAATGCAGGCCCTGCGTTATCATTTTATCAGTCGCGTGGAGATTCGCACCATGCTGATACTGGTTAATGTATTTGCGCTCGCCTCCATTGTATTGTATGCCTTTAAAAAAATATTGCCGATGGCCTTTGTCGTTGGCTCGTCATTGTGGATCGTACTAATGATAAGCTTCTGGTTTATACTTCCGGCCATGGTCTACCGCCGTGCGGTTACATTCAAGCATCATTTCAGCATGACCTTCGAAGATGAAGGATTTACATTGGGACATGAAGGAGGAGGTTCGAAATCCTGGCCATGGAAAGCATTGAAAAATTTTATTGAAAGTCCGAACTTCTTTCATCTCTATTTCGATAGCCGTTCATTCTTTTTAGTGCCGAAGGCGGGATGCAAGGACAGTGACGAAGTATTTGAATTGCGAAAGTTGTTAAGACAAAAAGTGAAGGGAAGGTAAAAGAGATATAAGGTATTAAAGCTGCTTCTCCATGACATAATGAGGAATAGTAACTTCAATGAATTCATCGCTGGCGATGCGATATCCCATTTTTTCATAAAAACCAACGGAATTCTTGCGGGCGTGCATGGATAATATACTATACCCGCTGTCGCGTGCAAGGTTTTCGGCAAAATTCATTAACGCTCTTCCGATGCCTTTTCCCTGCAGATCATTGAGGACAGCCATTTGTCGCAAGCGAATCGTACCGGGCTTTTCTTCTACCAGCATGCAACATCCAAGCATGACATCTTCTTCGAATGCTCCGATCAGCATGTTCGTTTTTTCTCCCTCCAATTCCTCCGGAGTAAATCCAAGACCGAGTGGTTTGCGCAGAATATCTTCCCTCAGTTTGACCATCTGACGGTATTCTTTTGTTTCATGATCAATAATTTTCAGCGCCATGGTTAAGCAGGGGATTGGTCAGGTTTTCAAATTACAAAGAACTTATTATTCTGCCAACCCCTTGTATGCTTAATTTGAGGTAGTTCAGCAATTGGATTTAGTCATATTATGGCTTCGTTTTCAGGTAATTGAAGCAAAAATGGAAAAAACACTCTTTTAGCTGCCGATTAATTCAAAAATTATATTTTTGCAGCCATATTAACTAAACTTATACGACATGTCAGACATTGCATCAAGAGTTAAAAAGATAATCGTTGACAAATTGGGCGTTGACGAAGCAGAAGTTACCAATGAAGCTTCTTTCACCAACGATCTGGGCGCAGATTCATTAGATACTGTAGAACTGATCATGGAATTTGAAAAAGAATTTAATATCTCTATTCCGGACGAACAGGCTGAAACAATTACGACGGTTGGTCAGGCTGTTGCTTACCTGGAAGAGCATGCCAAATAAAACTCATCGTTGTTCCATCTTATGAATGGAAACAAAATATTGACTCCGCCTTCCGGCTGTTGTTTACAGGGAAGGCGGTTTTTACTGCGTAGCGTTGACTATTTAAAGGATGAAGTCGTAAATTAGGTTTTATCATGACGGGTTTAAAACGTGTTGTTGTTACGGGAATGGGTGCGATTACTCCCTTGGGTAATACTGTAGGCGACTACTGGAACGGATTGATAAATGGCGTTTCGGGAGCCGACATGATAACGCTGTTTGATGCAACCAAATTTCGCACGCGCTTTGCCTGCGAAGTAAAGGGATTTGAGCCCACTCAATTCCTCGAAAAGAAAGAAGCCAGAAAGATTGACCGCTTTACTCAATTCGCTTTAGTAGTGAGCGATGAAGCATTGCGATCTGCCGGACTAAATAAAGAAAATATCGATTCAGACCGCGTTGGTGTAGTTTTCGCCAGCGGTATCGGAGGGCTGATCACTTTTCAGCATGAAGTGACTGATTTTGCAAGAGGCGATGGAACTCCACGATTCAATCCTTTCTTCATTCCCAAGATGATCCTGGATATTGCAGCAGGACAAATCAGCATGCGCCATAATCTGCGTGGTCCCAATTTCGCAGTGGTAAGTGCGTGCGCCAGCAGTACCAATGCCATTATGGACGCCTTTAATCTCATTCGCCTGGGCAAAGCCGATATTATTTTGACAGGTGGAAGCGAAGCCGTCATTAGTGAGGCCGGAGTTGGTGGATTCAATGCAATGAAGGCAATGAGCGAAAGAAACAATGATCCAAAGACTGCAAGTCGCCCTTATGATAGGGACCGTGATGGTTTTGTAATGGGGGAAGCATCGGGCATTCTTGTATTGGAAGAACTCGAACATGCGCGCGCCCGGGGTGCGGAAATTTATGTCGAAGTAGCAGGTTGCGGAGCCACAGCCGATGCTTATCATATCACCGCACCGCACCCGGAGGGCTTAGGTGCAAGAAACGTGATGAGGGTTGCTTTGGAAGATGCGGGCATGCAACCAGAAGAAATTGATTACATCAACACGCACGGTACCTCAACGCCCATCGGAGATGGGGCGGAAATAAAGGCGATTACCCATGTATTTGGAGAGCACGCCTATGACCTGAATATCAGCGCTACCAAATCGATGACGGGTCATTGCCTCGGGGCAGCGGGTGTTATCGAAGCTATTGCCAGTATCAAAGCGGTGATGCATGATATCGTTCCACCAACTATCAATCACTTTACCGATGATGCCGAACTGGATCCGCGCCTGAATTTTACATTTAATAAAGCGCAGAAACGCGAGGTCACTGCTGCCCTGAGCAACACCTTTGGATTTGGAGGACATAATGCCTGTGTGATCGTGAAAAAATTTGAAGGCTAGTCCATACCCTCAGCATGATGCCTTAATTTCAACATTTTTCCGTAGCTTGATTACCGTGGATTTCCTGAAAAATCTTTTTAAGAAGCACTCCAGTACTAATTTTAAAAAGGAGCTTAAAAACATCCTTGGTTTTAAGCCCGACAATATTTCCCTCTATAAGACAGCATTGACACATCGCTCCGTCCGTGAGGCGGCCGATGAAAACAATGAACGGTTGGAATACCTTGGAGATGCGATCCTTAGTGCACTGATCGCCGACTACCTTTTCAAACGCTATCCATACAAAGAAGAGGGCTTTCTCACGGAAATGCGGAGTAAAATGGTGAACCGCCAGCAGTTGAATGATATTGCGATCCGCATGGGCCTCAAGAAGATCACGCTTTACAATAAGATGGATGGCTCTCTGAAAGTCAGCCAGATATTCGGCAATACGCTGGAAGCCTTAGTAGGAGCTATTTATCTCGATCATGGATATAAAAAGGCCAGCAAATGGGTGCTTGACTGCATTATCCTTCCGCATATGTTCATGGACGACCTGGAGATCCTGGAGATCAACCACAAGAACAAATTGTATGGCTGGGCCAACAAGAATGGAAAAGTCCTGGAATTTGAGACGCTCAATGAAAAATTGGAGAATGGCCGCCGCCTGTTTACAGTCGCCGCAATGGTGGATGGCCGCAATATAGGAGAGGGCAAGGCATTCAATAAAAAAGACGCATCTCAAATAGCCGCCCAGGCAGCTGTAGAAAAGTTGGGCATCATCAATGCCGATTCAATCGGATATGGACCGGAGGAAGAAAAAACAGAATCATAACGCCACAAGGCAAGCGATGTTTATGAAATCCGCAGTTCCGGTAATAATAATCATTTTCGCATATTGCAATCAGCCGGTGAAGGGGGAAAACGGGGAAGTCTATACTTCGGCTGTTCAATACAATAATTATATTATTGAACGCCAAAAGCGCGTAGGGGTCTACGTGAGTTATTTTTACAAGGTATTGAACTCAAATTTGGATTCAGCGGCGATCGTTTTGGAAATGAATCTTTCACGGATCAACAAATCCCTGGACGAAATAAAAAGAATGCCACCGTACGCCGGAGATTCATCTTTTCGCAAGGCTGCCATCCGATCATTTAGTTTTTATAAACGACTCTTCGAAATTGATTACCCTGTCGTTCTTTCCCTGCACCGCAAAGGAGCAACGATCTCACAAAATGACCAGCAGGCGATCCAAAAGATCCTCGATCAAATAATTCGTCAGGAAGATAGTTACGACAAGGAACTTCACAACAGTCAGCGGGATTTTGCGGAGAAAAATCAGATGAGCCTGGGCAGGGATTAATTATTGATTACTAATTATTATTAAAGTTTACTAATATTCACTACTCACCACTCACGGCAATCAATAATAAATAATAAATAATCAGTAATCAGTCCTCTCCATACACAACTCAATCAACACCCCATTCGTCGATTTTGGATGAAGAAAGCATACCATCTTGTTGTCCGCTCCCAGCATCGGCCTTTCACTTAATAATTCAAACCCTTCATTCTTTAACCGCTGCATTTCTTTTACGATATCTTCTACTTCAAAGGCGATATGATGAATGCCCTCGCCTTTTTTTTCCAAATATTTAGCAATAACGCCGTGCGGATCGTTGCTTTCCAGCAATTCTACCTTTGTTTCTCCCGACATTAAAAACGCTGTATTCACCCTTTCCGATTCCACCTCTTCTGTTTTATAACATGTAGTCTGTAGGAGTTTTTCAAACAAGGCCTTTGACTCCGCAAGATTTCGTACTGCAATACCAATATGTTCTACTTTGAGCATAAATTAACAACTTGTTATTGAAGATGAATGGTTTACGATTTCGGTAAAATTAGGCCATCCTAATCAATCAACCGGGCGCTTCCAATCCTTTAGAGTAATTTTGAATGTTATTCACGAATGTTATAAAGGAGTGTTGAAATTACCCATCTACCTGGATCATAATTCTACAACACCTTGCGATCCCAGGGTGGTGGAAGCCATGTTGCCTTATTTTACCAACCGTTTTGGGAACGCGTCAAGCCGCAGCCATTCCTTTGGATGGGAGGCTGCAGAATCTGTAGAATTAGCGCGCGAGCAAATAGCAAAACTGATCGGCGCTGACTCCAAAGAAATCATATTTACTTCCGGCGCCACTGAAGCGGATAACCTGGCAATCAAAGGGGTGTTTGAGATGTATGCCAGTAAAGGAAATCATATCATTACCTGTAATATCGAACATAAAGCGGTTTTAGACTCATGCGCGCATTTGGAAAAAGAGGGAGCAGAGATCACTAACCTGCCAGTTAACAGTGAAGGACTGATTGACCTTCGGGAACTGGAAGGCGCCATTAAAGGAAATACCGTTCTGATCAGTGTGATCTATGCAAATAATGAGATTGGTACGATAATGCCGGTCAAAGAAATAGGTGCCATTGCCAAGAGAAAAGGAGTATTGTTTTTTACCGATGCAACACAAGCAGTGGGTAAGATACCCGTCGATGTAGAGAAAGATGGGATTGATCTGCTGGCTATGACGGCACATAAACTTTATGGCCCTAAAGGAATAGGTGCGCTTTATGTGCGACGCAGAAATCCACGCGTGAAATTAATGCCTCAACTAGACGGCGGCGGACATGAAAAAGGAATGCGTAGCGGAACACTCAACGTTGCAGGAATCGTTGGTTTGGGCAAGGCTGCTGAACTGGCATGGAATGAAATGGTCAGCGATGCGAAACGTTTGAGCATACTCCGCGACAAATTGGAATCTTCCTTATTGCAATTAGAAGAGACTTATGTAAACGGTAGCCGCGAACACCGGCTTCCGCATGTTACTAATATTTCATTCAAGTATGTGGATTCTGAAAATCTGATGTCTGGATTTAATCGGGAAATCGCGGTTTCCTCGGGATCAGCGTGTTCAAGTGCAACACTGGAGCCGTCTTATGTACTAAAAGCGCTGGGGTTGGCAGATGATCTGGCACATAGTTCGCTGCGTTTCGCCCTGGGGAGATTCACTACGGACGAAGAAATAGATTATGTGATCGCCAGGGTGAAGGAAGCAGTCAATGGAATTAGAGAAACCTCTCCAGTTTGGGGAATGTATAAAGAAGGTACTGACATGGATAGCGTTGACTGGACACATCGATCATAAAAAAAACTAAAATGGATAGTCTTTCAAATAATAGCGGACAACCGCAAGTGACATCTTCGACTGGCACTGATGCGAATAGCGTCTATATCAGCGACGCGGCAAAATCAAAGATCACTCAACTGATGGAGGCGGCAGGTGTCGGCAATGACTCCTCCTATTTTCTTCGCGTGGGCGTTGTCGGTGGTGGTTGCTCCGGCTTAAGTTACAAAATGGATTTTGATAATGAGCTGAAGTCAGGAGACCAGGTTTTTGAAGATAAGGGCCTGAAAGTAGTCACCGACTTAAAAAGCTTTTTATACCTCGTTAATACTACACTTGATTTTTCAGACGGGTTGAATGGAAAAGGATTTTATTTTAACAACCCCAATGCCAGCCGGACATGTGCGTGTGGTGAAAGTTTTGCGGTATAAAATCCTGAAGTTCCCATCTTCAACTTTATAACTATTTTGCATTCATGTGGTCAGTCTGTAAGAAGGAACTCCGGCAGTATTTCAGCAGCTTAACAGGCTATATTGCTATCATCGTTTTCCTTCTCGTAAATGGCCTGATGTTATTTGTTTTTGAGAATAATGTTTTTGATTATGGCTACGTCACACTCGACCGTTTTTTTCAATTGGCGCCATGGATCTTATTGTTGTTGATACCAGCGATCACCATGCGCAGTTTTGCGGAAGAATTTAAGACGGGCACCTACGAGATCCTCCAAACCCGGCCCATCCGGCGTAGCCAGATCATTACGGGAAAATATATGGGTAGTTTGCTGGTGGTCCTCATCGCTCTCATTCCAACCCTGATATATATTATTTCCCTTCAAAGCCTTTCCTCCAATGAAGGGATTGATACAGGAGCGACCATCGGTTCTTATATTGGATTGTTTTCTCTTTCGGCAGTATTTACGGCTATTGGTACCTGTTGCAGCAGTTTTACTCAAAATTCAGTGGTCGCATTCATATTAAGCGGCGTTGCCTGTGCACTTTTATATTATGGTTTTAGCGCCATCAGTCGCCTGCCGGCATTTGCCAATGGCGCTGATTATTATATTGAAATGATCGGCATCGATTTTCACTACCGCAGCATCAGCCGCGGACTAATTGACGCCAGAGATATTATTTATTTTTTGAGCATCATTTTTCTGATGCTCACTATCACTTACCGTAACCTGGTCAAACGATGAGAGGCAAATACCTATCAAAAACTTAGATGAGGACTTTAATAAACAAAATTGTTGTGTCCAGATCCGGCTGGTTATTACTTTTATTATTGGTAATAGGCATTAACCTGATTTTCGCCGTTATCCTGCCATCTGTTAGCGGTACACGAATTGATCTGACCAAAGAAAAAAGATATACGCTGAGCAGGGCAACGCGGAATTTGCTCAGGACACTGCAGGATGATGTTCAGATTGAAGTCTTTTTAAAAGGAGATTTTCCCTCCGGTTTCAGGAAGCTCGCGAATAGCACCGAAGAATTTCTTCGTCTGCTTAAAGAAAATAACGGGTCGCGGGTTCATTATCGCTTTATTTCTCCCCAGGACCAGATGCCTGAAATCAATACGATTTATGGTGATTCTTTGGTTTCACTGGGCGCAGTGCCGATCAATCTCACGGTACAAAAAAAGGCCGGGGAAAGCAGCAACATCATTTTTCCGGTAGCCCTTATTCATTACCAGGGGCAACAGGCGTTGGTAAATCTTTATCCCGGTGCCAGTGGCAAAATTTCCCAGGAGGAAACCAATAGTGCAGAGGCGCTGATGGAATACCAGTTCGCAAAGGCGTTGGATCGTCTCACTCACCCCCAAAAGCCGGGCGTGGCCTATGCTGTCGGCAATGGAGAGCCGGTGGATGCCCGTGTGTATGACCTGGTACAGACGTTGAGGCAGGATTATTCATTCGGCATGTTTAATTTGAAGACGCAGCCGACAGTGACCGACAGTGCAGATGTATTGCTCATCGTGAAGCCTACAGAACAGTTTACCGAGGAAGAAAAACTGAAGATCGATCAGTATGTCATGCGGGGAGGAAGATTGCTTTGCTTTATCGATGGATTGATTGCAGAACAGGATAGTCTTTCATTTAAACCGGAAACTATCGCATACGACAGGAACCTGAATCTTACGGACCTGTTCTTTCGATACGGATTAAGGATTAATCCCAACCTGGTCATGGACCTTCAATGCGACCTGATCCCGCTGGTGGTGGGTGGCAGTGCAGATAATCCCCAATTTGAATTTCTACATTGGAATTATTTTCCATTGTTTGCTCCAAGCAAGAGCAGGTTTCAAAGTGGCACCCTGGGTTACATTGCCAGCCGGTTTGCTAATTCAATCGATTCTATCCAGGTGGAGGGTATAGAGAAAACAGTATTACTGGCCTCGTCTCCAAACTCCAGGATCATCGGAACACCTGCATTGATTAGCCTGAATGAAAATAAAGACGCACCAGAGGACGATAAATTTAAACGAAATGACATACCCGTCGCGATGCTGTTGGAAGGCAAGTTTACTTCGTTGTATAAGAACAGGGCTTCGCAGGCACAAATAGACAGCCTGGCTGCGTATGGTGGGATATTCAAAGGTGAATCGTCTCAAGAAAATAAAATGATCGTCGTGGCCGATGGTGACGTTGTATTAAATGATGTGATGCCCGAAACAGGACCTTTGCCCATGGGATGGAATAAGTTCACTTATAGAGAATACCAGCGGCAGACGGAATATGGCAAATTGTTCATCCCGGTGGCGAACCGTGAATTCCTCCTGAATTGTGTAGAGTACCTTACCAGCAATCCGGCCATTAGCGAAACAAGAAACAAGGATATCGTTTTACGATTGCTGGATACGAAAAAAGTCAGTGCCCAAAAATCTCTCTGGCAGTTCTTCAACATTGGATTGCCCATCCTGTTAATCATCTTTTTTGGATTTATCTATCAATCAATACGAAAGGCAAAATATGCGAGGGGGCCTAAAAGCACTTAGCTTAAAAAAATACAAATGGATTCCCATCAAATAACTTATATCGTCTTTGGAATTGTTCTCGTTCTGGCATTGATATTTGACCTGGGCTTGTTAAGTAAAAAGGGCAAGACGATCTCCATCCGGCAGGCTTTGTATCAGACACTGTTTTGGGTGGCTCTGGCAATGGCTTTCTTTGTGTACTTGTGGATGCAGAATACAGAATCGATCGCTTTGCAATACCTAAGCGGTTACCTGATGGAATGGAGCCTAAGTATCGACAATATTTTTGTATTTATTCTGATCTTTTCTTCCTTCTCGGTAAAGGAGAAATATTATGGCCAGGTACTCCTGATTGGAATATTAATGGCTATTGTATTTCGGGTAATATTTATAACTCTCGGAGTTGCATTGGTCCAACGTTTCGAGTGGATACTTTATATTTTCGGAGTATTCCTGGTGTACACCGGATACCGAATGTTTGGGACTAAAAAAGAAGAAGAATTTGATCCGAAGGGAAGCCGGGTATACAAACTTTTGAAAAGAATTCTGCCGCTTGCTCCTCACGACGGAGGCGGCAAGTTTGTAATTACGGAGAATGGAAAACGGGCATATTCTACCTTGTTCGTTGTCGTGATTATGCTGGCTGCTATCGACCTCGTCTTTGCGCTGGATTCCATTCCCGCTGTTATGGGAATATCGCGAGACAGGCTTGTAATCTATACTTCGAACATCTTTGCAGTGCTTGGACTACGCTCGCTCTTTTTTCTTCTTCGCAACGCCGTCAGCCGATTTAACTTTCTTCAACATGGGATAGCCATTGTATTGATATTTATCGGCCTTAAAATGGTGGCGGAACACTGGATTAATCAATGGATACCGGACAAGAGCATTCAGGTATATATTTCTTTGGGCGTGATCCTTGTATGCATAGCCGGATCGATCTTTTATTCCATTTTTATCCGGAAGAGAAATTCATTGCGCGGTCTTATAGATGAAACCGCAGACGCCAGCAGTCCATCAGAGGAATCTAAATAGAATTGAACTACCAAATAAGCCATATTGCACGCATCATTGCCGCAGAAGGTTCTGTTGTGTCGGATATGATCATCGAAACTCTGCTACTGGACAGTCGCAAACTGCATTCTCCTTCTACCAGCTTATTTTTTGCACTGAAGGGTTCCCGAAGAGATGGTCATGGTTTTATTGGCGAACTATATAAAAAAGGGATCAGAAATTTTGTGGTGAGTGAACTTGTAGGAGATCAGCACCTATTTCCCGAAGCAAACATACTTCACGTAATGGATACGCTGGTAGCATTGCAGCAACTGGCGGCGTTTCACCGGCAACAATTTAAGATACCGGTTATAGGAGTTACCGGAAGTAACGGTAAGACAATCGTGAAGGAATGGCTTTATCAATTGTTGCATAAAGATTTCAATATCGTTCGAAGTCCCCGCAGTTATAATTCGCAGATAGGTTTGCCATTAAGCATCTGGCAAATGAATGAGACCCACGAGCTAGGAATCTTCGAGGCAGGCATTTCTCAACAAGGAGAGATGATCAGGCTGGAAAAAGTACTTCAACCGACGATGGGTATCCTGACAAATATTGGGGAAGCTCATAGCGAGGGATTTAATGATCCTTCGCATAAGTTCAGGGAGAAGCTGTCCTTATTTAAGAACAGTGAAATTATTATTGGAAGAGAAATAGACTTTGAAGGCAATAAAGAAATCATTGACTTTTTGGGTGACGACCTGATAGTAATGACCTGGGGATTATCGTCGCAGAACCAAATTATAGTCGGTTCTGTTAATAAGTCGACCGCGCAAACCACCATTCAACTTCATCATGACGGCAATGAGTCAGAAATAGTTATTCCTTTTACCGATGATGCATCTATTGAAAATGCTATCACCTGTTTTTGTGTGTTGCTGAAGATGAATATGGAGCCTGGCGAGATTGCGCGCAGGATGAAAAACCTGCACGCGGTGAACATGCGGTTGGAGATGAAGAAAGGGATCAATCATTGCCTGGTCATCAATGATAGCTACAGTGCCGACCTGAGTTCATTGGAAATAGCACTGAACTTCCTGGACCAGCAAAGCCTTCACTCTGGAAGGACAGTGATCCTGTCAGACTTTTTGCAGAGCGCACTTGCAGATGAAGAACTATACTCCCGGATATATGCCAGCGTCCAACAACACCAAATTAACAGGCTGATTGGAATAGGTGAAAGAATTTCAGCAGGGATTCAACCATTCATGTTGAATCCGGATGTTGCCTTGAAAATCGAACTCTATCCCTCTACCGCGGATTTTATGAATCAGTTCCGGTCGTCCGCATTCAAAGATGAAACGATTCTGGTGAAGGGAGCAAGGATATTTGCCTTTGAGCAAATCGTAAAATTATTAGAACAGAAAGTGCATCAAACGGTACTGGAAATTAATTTGAACGCCATTGCCCACAATCTAAAAGAATATCAAAATATATTAAAGCCAGCGACGAAAATAATGGCCATGGTGAAGGCCTTTGCCTACGGCAGCGGAGGCGCAGAGATTGCCGGCATTCTACAATATCATAAGGCCGATTACCTGGGTGTCGCCTACGCAGATGAAGGTGTCGAACTGCGCAAGGCAGGCATCATGCTTCCCATCATGGTGATGAATCCCGAAGAAAGCGCTTTTGAAACTATCGTTGAAAATAGTCTTGAACCCGAATTATATTCGTTCGAATTACTAAACAGTTTCAATAGTTTCCTTCAACAGGAGGGATTGCAGCAATATCCCGTTCATATTGAAATTGAAACAGGCATGAACCGGTTGGGATTTGCTGTCGCTGATGTGGAGAAATTAGGAACCGCCATCACTCTTGCTCCCGCGTTAAAAATTCAATCTGTATTCACGCATTTGTCAGCCAGTGAAGAGCCCGGGCAGGATGAGTTTACCCTTGATCAATTTAAGAAATTTGAGCAAGCCGTACGTGAATTGAAGGCAAGATTGGACCAACCGTTCCTAAGTCACATAGCAAATTCGGCTGCGAGCGCACGGCTGCCTGCAATACAAATGGATATGGTGCGACTTGGAATTGGCTTGTATGGTGTAGACAGTACAAATTCCACCAAATTAAAACTTCAGCCCGTGGCCACTCTAAAGTCCACGATTGCACAAATTAAACACCTTAAAAGTGGTGAATCGGTAGGGTATAACCGAAAAACAATCGTCGCGCGTGATACAGTTCTCGCTACTATTCGTATCGGGTATGCCGATGGTTACCCGAGGAGGTTAGGGAATGGTGTTGGAAAAATATGGGTGAGGACGCAGTCCCGGCAAGATGAAGGAAAACTTGCTCCGGTAATCGGATCGGTTTGCATGGATATGATCATGGTGGACGTAACGGATATTGCGGGCGTTGAGGAGGGAGATGAAGTCATCATATTCGGTTCGCCTTTATCTATTCAAAAGCTGGCAGAATGGGCAGGTACCATTCCCTATGAAATAATGACCGGAATTTCGCAACGAGTCAAGCGTGTTTATTATGAAGAATGATCTTATTAAAATGCCTTATAATCAAGGTGGTTGCAGGACTTTATGACTTCTTTAGTCACTCCCCTTACGCGTTTTCTATTATATTTGCGGATTAAAATCACAGCCTGAAGCTTCGAAATGTTATATTAATTATTCTCCTGATCATTATCGTTGACCAGGCGCTCAAAATTTGGATAAAGACAAATTATCCTTTCGGCCAGGTGATGAATGTAATGGGATTGTCCTGGTTCAAGCTCTATTTTATTGAAAACAAAGGGATGGCCTGGGGATGGGAATTTGGCGGTGAGTGGGGCAAAATGATCCTTACGCTTTTTCGCCTGGCAGCGGTGATATTCGGGACCTGGTACCTGGGCAAGATCGTCAGGCAGCGTTATAACAAAGGGTTCATCGTTTGTGCCGCATTGATCTATGCCGGTGCTCTAGGCAATCTGATCGACAGCATGTTTTACGGATTGATGTTTGAAGAAAGTTCTTACTCCAATATTGCCAAGATTTTTCCGGAAAATGGATATGCCGGTTTCTTGCACGGTCGTGTAGTGGACATGCTGTACTTTCCAATCGTCAAGTCACATTTTCCATCATGGATACCTTTTGTCGGCGGCCAGGAATTTGAATTCTTCAGTCCCATCTTTAATATAGCTGATGCTTCTATTTCAGCAGGAGTTATTACTTTGCTGATCTTCCAAAAACGCTTTTTTAAGAAACACTCACCGGCCGAAACGCCTACTGCCGTAGAAGCGACTCCCAGTGTGAATGAAGCCTAGGGGGGCCTTATCTATTATTTTGTTTGATGGTCTTAGACAAAAGCAACTTGCTTCCGGACTGCACGCGAAGTATGTACAATCCCTGCGACAAAGGAGCAGTATTATTAATAGCCAGCCTGTTGACCCCCGCAACGATATTGAAATCGGCGGCCCTTACGCGCTTACCCATTTGATCAATCAGTTCTACATTCACCTTTGAATTGATTTCAGAATAAACATCGAATGCCAGTTCCTGGTTAAAGGGATTGATAACATTCACGATAGAAAATGTTTCCGGGATAGCTGACAGTTGGATAATTCTTGAATATTTGGATTGCGTGATGCTGTTTCGCATATTGATGCGGTAAAAGACCTTTCCTTTTATTGGGACAGGATCCATATAATTATATGTATCCAACCCACTATGTTCAGTGTAACTGTTAATTGTAGCTATCGTAGTGAAATTTATTCCATCTTCACTTTTCTCTACATCAAAAAATACCGGTTCCGATTCATCCGAAGTCGTCCATTTTAGAAAAGCGTTCCCATGCTCCATTTTCCCTGTGAACGAAACCAATTTAGTATTTAGCGGTATGCCACAATCTATAATGGACAGCGTGATGATATTTCCATTATCAGTGAAGCGGCAATTTATATTGGAAAGGTTAGCCAGCGTAGTGGCAACGACCAGTTTATATTTATCTCCATTATTAAAAACCTGGGTTTGGAACGTGGGAACAGTATATGAAACCACATACTGCCAGGCAGTTCCATTCCATACCGGAGTAGCAGGGCCGGCAGGCAGAGTTACATCGGACCAGTTAAAGCCTCCATCAACACTTCTTTGCCATTTGTAATATGTATAGTTATTAAAATAGGAGCGGACAGTGTCGTATATGGTAATGATGTTGCTGTCGCAGACTGTCGGATTGATGCTGGGCGAATATTTCATGTTAGGGGAACAGGTGGATACGGAAATATCATCCAGTGCCCAGTCATTTCCACCTCCTCCCGGTGCATTATTAAAGAATTTTAAGGTAAAACTGGTTTGCGACGGACCTGTGAGATAAGTAAATCCTTTCTTAACCCATTGGCCGGTGTATTTAAGATTACCTGTTGTATAATAATCAAATCCATTAATATCGAATGTAAGATTGGGATAAACGCCTGATGAATCCGCGGCGGCCGTTGGAAGATATCCTGCTCCACTCGCACCTGTACCGTTGGAATCACATCCGCATTTTGAACAGATATTTCTCATCCAGCAGGAGATCTCGTAGTATGTATTCGGACATAAGCCGGAGATGGTTTGCTGAAAAGCAGAATCGATGCGGTAAGCCGCATTGATCACTAACATATATCCTGAGTTTGGCTTAGTGACCGTATCTGCTGCGGGATTGCCTGCGGTAGGAGAAACGGCGCCGGTATGATCGCCAATGATATCCCAGACACCGAATACGCGGTGTGTAGGCGAGCTGCCGTCCGGTTTCGGCCAGGCATTGGAGGTCGTATAACCAGGGCGCGTGGAAGTATTATTCGCTATACCATAATAATAGTCATTCGGCGAGTTCAGGTCAAATGGATTAAAAGTATATCCCACTGGCACATTGGCAGAGGTGCCCCGGTTACGTGGTTTTCCCGAGCCAAAAGTTCCATTTGTTTCGGTACCAATGGCGTTCACTCCAACTGTATTGGAACAGATCCCATAGTTGGGATACAGGGTAAGAATGTTGGAAGGGAAAGTGAAGGTCTGAATTGCCGCTACCCCATTCTTGTAGGTCATAGATCCGCCGCCTGTACTGACATTGGACCCGGTAGCAGCAGTCACCCTCACTCGAAATGAAGCGATCATGATGCAGGTAGATCCAAAAAATGAAGGCTTGTGATTATTGACAACGCGTCCTCTCCGAAATGCTGTCGCCGCAGTGGCAGCCCCATTATAACCCAGGTTGATTCTCACCGTTGAACCGCTGATCCAACCGGCATCATCATTCAGCGCATCTGTAAATTGCTTGTATATTTTTCCTTCATTAGTTAGTACCCTTACGGTGTTTGGAATATAAGTAGTTCCTGCCGGGATGGCATCGGTGTATCCACAACTGTCGAATGTACCCGAACGAACAACAAACGAAGCTCTGATCTCGAGTGTATCTCCGGTTTCGACGGTGCCGCCATTCAATCCCTTTGTAAGATTGATATAGCTTTTTCCAAAATCGATCGTCTGTGAAAAAGAAGAATGTGCACCAATGATGAAGAGTGCGGGAAGAAAAATAAAATGCAATAAGTAGTTAACTCGGGGTACAGGTTTATTCATAGTTTGGATTTTCGGTGAAAATGGTGGTGAAATCCAAGGATATAAAAGTATATTAATGTGCACCCAAATGCAATAGGAGTTTACGCGTAATAATGTATTTATTCCCCGGTATAATTTCACGGGAAAACCACTATGGGCGTGGATTACATTGATTGTTAGGTATATAAAAAGCAAAGCCCCCACGCGGGGGCTTTTTTGGGTTAAGGCTTAAAGGTTACTCGTAATTATTGAACCATTCCTTTTCAGGATGGTCGTTAGCAGGGGCCTGCTTACTTTGTTTAATAATGTTAGATACATCGGTGCGGCGATAAGGAGCAATCAATGGTGATACTCTCACACGATTTGTAATGGTCCTTGTCTTGCCACTAAGTATCGCTCTTAAGAAAGGTGATTGCTTGGGTACATTTCTATCTGTGGATTCCTGGTTCATTTGTTTGTTTTTGTACGTTTAATATCCGTCAGGTTATTTCAATCAAACCCATACGGGATGGATGGCTTTTAAAAGGAAATGGTGTTGATAGTTTTTCTGAAGCTTAGAAATTAATTATTTGCTTCATCCGGTGTTGCGTCAGACAACTTATAAGGGTTGATCATTGGAAAAACCCTGATACGGCAAATTGCCCTGGTTTCTACGTTCAACACGGTTTTAGAAGGAGATTGCCCTGTTACTGGCTTTTCTGTGGAATCTTGTCCCACATCTTTAAGTGGGTAGGCCGAAAAATACAAAGAAGACTTTGTCTTATTTTTCATGGATACGGTTTTTGTGTAATTGGTTTCGGTAATTACGATTAACAAGATAGAAACAAAATAGGGCTTGTCATAGTTTTTCGGCGTGAAAAAGAGACGCCGACCTTGTTTAAATTCAATCTACTATGGGAAATTTACGAACTCTCGCGGGTGTCTAAACGGAAAATAAGGGTTAACTCAGATGCCCGACCATATTGGCAGGGACCACCCATTCGTCGAACTGCTCAGGAGTTACATAGCCCAGCTTTACAGCCATTTCCTTTAGGGTAGTTCCATTTGCATGCGCTTTTTGGGCGATCTCTGCTGCTTTATAATATCCAATGCGGGTGTTCAATGCAGTCACCAGCATCAATGAATTATCAACATGCTTTTCTATGTTTTCGCGAATAGGCTCGATGCCTTCAGCACATCGGTCATTGAAAGAAACACATCCATCGCCGATTAGCCGTGCACTATGTAGAAAATTATAGATCATGAGCGGCTTAAACACATTTAATTCAAAATGCCCCGTAGCCCCACCAATATTAATGGCAACATCGTTTCCCAACACCTGCGCCGCAATCATAGTAAGCGCTTCGCATTGGGTAGGATTTACTTTGCCCGGCATGATAGAAGAACCCGGCTCATTGTCAGGAATATGAATTTCACCAATACCGCTTCTGGGACCCGATGAAAGCATGCGAATATCATTGGCAATCTTCATCAGGCTGACGGCTACAGTTTTCAATGCACCATGAGCCTCAACGATCGCATCATGCGCTGCCAGAGATTCAAATTTATTTCTAGCGGTTATGAAAGGCATGCCTGTTAACGATGCAATATGCTTTGCCACTTGCCGAGCATATTTGGGTGGGGTGTTAATGCCCGTCCCCACTGCCGTGCCGCCGAGGGCTAATTCACTCAGATGTGACAATGAATTCTTGATGGCTTTCAAACCATGATCCAGTTGGGAAACATAACCACTGAATTCCTGGCCCACCGTCAACGGTGTTGCATCCATAAAATGAGTTCGGCCAATCTTCACCACTCTCATAAACTTCCTGCTCTTTGCGGCCAGCGTATTTCTTAATTTCTTGATGCCCGGAATAGTTGTGTGCATCAACATCATATACGCTGCGATATGCATCGCTGTGGGAAATGTATCGTTGGAGGATTGCGATTTATTGACATCGTCATTGGGATGGAGAGATTTTTCCTTATCAGTCAATTTACCGCCATTCAGGACATGACCACGATAAGCGATCACTTCATTGACATTCATATTACTCTGCGTTCCACTACCCGTTTGCCAGACAACCAACGGAAAAGCATCATCTAATTTACCTTCCAGGATTTCATTGCAAACACGGCCGATGAGGTTGGATTTTGTTTTAGAAAGGACTCCAGCCTCATAGTTGGTTATGGCGGCTGCCTTCTTAAGATAGGCAAAGGCCCTGATGATCTCCTTGGGCATCTTGTTAATGTCCTGTGCTATTTTAAAATTATCAATACTGCGCTGGGTCTGTGCGCCGTAAATCGCATCGGCGGGCACTTTCACGTCACCCATGGTATCTTTTTCTATTCGATAAGCCATAATCAGAATGAATGAGCGCAAAGATACATACTGGATGCTAGATGCTAGAAGTCAGATACTAGATGCGACCGCGTTTATTTAATTACTTTCGTCTTGTTTAAAATCCGGAAATGAATAAAATTGCTCTGATCACTTTATTATTGATCACTGAAGGTGGCTTCTCTCAGAAAAATGATTCTCCCATACCGACTCGTCAGCAACTGGCCTGGCACGCTACAGACTATTATCTTTTTATGCATTTTGGTCCCAATACATTTACCGACAAGGAATGGGGAGAAGGTACGGAGGCAGAAGACCTTTTCAATCCGTCTCAATTGGATTGTCGTCAGTGGTGCAGCGTAGCGAAGGCCGCCGGCGCAAAAGCAATTATCATAACAGCCAAACATCATGACGGATTTTGCTTGTGGCCAAGCAAATTTTCTAACCATACTGTGCGTGAAAGCAAATGGAAGGATGGAAAGGGCGATGTGCTGAAAGAGCTTTCGCAAGCGTGCAGGGAATCAGGATTGAAGTTCGGCGTTTACCTCTCGCCGTGGGACCGCAATCATCCGGAGTACGGTACCCCAAAATATAATGAGGTGTTTGTAAATATGATGAAAGAGATCTTCCAGAACTATGGTCCTATCTGGGAACTATGGTGGGATGGAGCAAATGGAGAAGGACCAAATGGGAAGAAACAAGTCTACGATTGGAGGCGGTTCGAGAATACAGTACGTCAATATTCGCCCAAAACCGTTGTATTTAGCGACATTGGTCCCGACATTCGGTGGGTGGGAAATGAAAATGGCATTGCAGGCGAAACCAATTGGAATTTTTTGGATACGGCAGGATTTAAAAGGGGCCTTGGGGCACCTCCTACAGACACGCTCAATCAGGGAAATGTAAATGGGAAAAAATGGATACCCGCTGAATGCGATGTAAGCATACGTCCGGGCTGGTTTTATCATCCCGAGGAGGATGTTAAAGTGAAGACCCCACAACAGTTGTTTGAACTATATCTCGAATCAGTGGGAAGGGGAGCAAATTTATTGCTCAATGTGCCGCCTGACCGTCGTGGTCTGATCAGTGAAGTGGACCAGGGAACTTTGATGGAATTCAAACGCCTTCGTGATCAAAGTTTTTCGGATAACCTTCTCCGTCAGGCTACAACCTATTATCAGTTTAGCAGGAAAGACCTATCCTCCAACGATCTCACATTCAGAAGTCTTGATTCGCTGTCCACAGCATACAGTATCAATTTGCAAAATTTTATTGTGGAGCTACCCGAACCAACCAAGATGAATTGCATTGTCCTTAGGGAGGCTATTCATATGGGTCAATCTATTCGGAAATTCAGAATAGTTCTGTACGAAAATGCGAAGATGGTGAAGGAGATCTCGGGGACCACGGTCGGGAAAAAGAGGATTCTTACTTTTCCGCAGCTGACTGTCGGTTCCTTTAAGGTTTTCCTGGATGACGCGAGGGGCAGTGACAATATCAGCGGGATAGCGGCCTATTTACTGGATGAAAATTTGGTTCAAAAACAATAAATCGTTTCATTTAAGTATGGAAGCCCATTCTTTTCTTTCCGGGTATCACGAACAACCTATGGTGTGGGATGAAATGTTCGATGCATCGGGTATCCGGTCGGCCTACAAGAATTTTGTCACGGCGATCGAAAATCTTTCTGCTGAAGAAATGACTCATAAAGATGAACTGGCCAAGAAACTGTTCATGAGCCAGGGCATCACATTCACGGTCTATAGCAGTGGAGAGGGGATTGAAAAAATATTTCCTTTTGACATTGTGCCCCGGATCATTCAGGCAGATGAATGGGCACATATCGAGAAAGGAATCAAGCAGCGACTAAAAACGCTCAATATTTTTCTGAAAGATATTTACAATCAACAATTCATAATTAAGGACGGTATCATTCCTGCCAAACTGATCTATTCCTGTCCCAATTTCCTACGGGAGATGGTCAATGTAAGTGTGCCCTTTGACATTTACACACATATTTCAGGTATTGATCTGATACGCGATCATGAAGGATCTTATTATGTGCTCGAGGACAATCTCCGCACACCCTCCGGTGTTTCGTATATGCTGGAAAACAGAAGCATTACTTATCGAATCTTTCCTGACCTGCTACCAAAGAATAATGTTCGCTCTGTAAAGGAATATCCGGACCGCTTGTTGAAGAACCTGGTAACATTGGCCAACCGCCAAAAGAGCGACCCAACCGTTGTGCTGCTCACTCCCGGCATTTTTAATTCGGCTTATTTTGAACATACCACTCTTGCCCGCCTCATGGGCATTGAACTGGTGGAGGGCAGCGACCTGGTGGTCGACAACCATCATGTATACATGAAAACTACTAAAGGCTTAAAACAAGTTGATGTGATCTATCGACGGGTGGATGATGAATTCATCGACCCGCTGATCTTTCGTCCGGACAGCATGTTGGGTGTACCCGGAATTTATGGAGCGTACAGGAAGGGAAATGTTGCTATTGTAAATGCGCTGGGTAATGGAGTTGCAGATGATAAAGCGGTGTACGCCTATGTTCCGGAGATGATCCGGTACTATCTCAACGAAGAGCCGGTATTGAAAAACGTGCCTACTTATCAACTAGCTGATATGGACAACCGGAAAATGGTGTTTGAGAATATGGAACGAATGGTGATCAAAAAAACAAATGAATCTGGTGGATATGGAATGTTGATCGGTAACAGCGCAAGCTCCAAACAGATCGCCGATTTCAAAAAAGCGATCCAGGAAGATCCGCGAAGCTTTATTGCGCAACCCATCATCAGTCTTTCCTCTTCGCCATGTTATATCGACGGTTTCCTTCAACCACGGCGAGTGGATCTTAGACCTTATGCGCTTTATGGCCCTGAAGGAATCGATATTGTCCCTGGAGGATTGACGAGAGTAGCGTTAAAGGAAGGGTCCCTCGTCGTTAATTCATCGCAGGGCGGGGGGAGCAAGGATACCTGGGTACTGGCATAGCCGGCAGCTGCCAAAATTAATAACAATGAGAAATGATCCATTTTAACTATGCTGAGTCGTGTTGCTGATTCTGTTTTTTGGCTTGCCCGTTATATGGAGCGGACAAATGGAATGCTTCGGCTGTTAAGAACCAATTATATTTCATCGCAGGATGATATTAAAGATTTCAGTTGGCAGCCGGTATTGAGGATGTATAGCGATCTGCCGCAGGAAGAATTAAAACTGATCGGCAATAACTCGTTGGAGGTGCTGGAACATTTGATCCTGGACCGTGACAATGGCGCTTCCATTCTCAATAATGTTATACGTGCAAGAGAAAACGCAAAAGCGGTTCAGGACCACATTACGAAAGAAGTTTGGCAGTGCCTGAATGATTATTATCACCTGGTACGTGGCCCGCAGATCCAATACCAGGTGAGGGTGGGCGATCCGGTTTCAGGACTTGACCTCCTGATCCATCATGGCATGTTGTATTATGGAACAGTGGACATCACCATGGCGCGCGGTGAAGGATTTAATTTCCTCAATATTGGAAAATTTTTGGAGCGGGCTATCATCTCCGCGGATATGCTGAATATAAAATTAACAGACTTGAATTATGACATTAAACACCCGGTAGAATTACCGACTCTGCGTTATCTGCTATACTCACTTTCTGGCTACGAGTTTTACATAAAAACTCATCGGGGGAATTTCCAGGTAGACCTGGTGCTGCAGCAAGTTTTATACAACAGCAACTTTCCGCATTCGTTGCTGTATTGCCTGCAGCAGCTCAGTCGTTATTTTGAACGATTAAAAGCAGAGAGCCTTCCTGAAAGCTATAATCACCTGGAATTCCTGATCGGAAAGACTATGAACAATGTCAAATACAGTAATATTTATACTATGGAAAATGATGGATTGCGGAGTTTTTTAAAGCAGGTCCGGGGTGAAATGGTAAGCATTGCTTCCGGCTTCAATCAATATTATTTTGGGAATTCCTGAATTCCTTAATTTGTAAATGTGCTTAACTACCGGATAAAACATATAACCCGTTACACTTATTCGTCGTCTGTGATTGATAGCGCCAATCAGGTCATCCTATTTCCTATCGATGATGAGCAACAGGAGGTGAAGAAGCATGAACTGACAATTTCCTTTCAACCCACTGTTGAAATCTTTACGGACTATTTTGGAAATAAAGTCGGGATTTTTTCGGTGATCAGACCACACAATGAGCTCACCATTCAATCGGAAATTGAAGTGATCATCCATGAAATTGCATTACCGGGCGATAGCCAACCTTCTGCAATGCAATGGGAGTATCTTAGTTCAATAAAAGAGCAGTCTCCCTACATGGATTTCCTTTCCCAACGGCCTTCTAATTCCTTCGAACAGCTTTCCATGGAATTGTCATCTATGAAAGATGAAAGCACCACTCCATTTGCATTTGCCAGGAACATTTCATCTTTTATTTACGACCACTTCGAATATAAAAAGGGGATTACCAGCGTAGAATCTGATGTCGACGAAATATGGGAATTAAAGGCAGGTGTATGCCAGGATTTTGCACACCTGATGCTGGTCATGTTGCGAATTTCCGGGATCCCTGCGCGCTATGTCAGTGGATATATCTGTCCAAAAAATCATGAACTGAGAGGGGAGGGTGCCACCCATGCCTGGGTGGAAGCTTATATTCCCTTTCATGGATGGATTGGATTGGATCCTACCAATAATTGTTTCGTGAGTGATCGGCATGTACGGCTGGCAATTGGCAGGAGTTTTTCCGATTGCACTCCGGTGAAAGGAACATATAAAGGTTCTTCCGAGCATAAGCTGGAAGTTTCTGTATCTATAGAAAATGGCAGCCCCAAAACGACAGAGGCATCAACGACCCCGGTCTTTACTTACCAGGTTCAAAAACCCGGTAATACTGAAAATTCGTATAAGAAATTTATGGAGATGCAGCAACAACAATAAATCTTGAAACCATGTATGAGACGCTACTCACCAAGTTGGAAAATGCTATCCTGACCATTACCATTAATCGACCAGACAAATTAAATGCACTCAATAGGACCGTATTTAAAGATCTGAATTTCGTGTTGGATGAAATTTATCAGAATCCTGAAATCAGGTCAGCTATCATTACCGGTAGCGGAGGCAAGGCTTTCGTTGCCGGCGCTGATATAACTGAGTTTGCCGATCTGGCAAAGGAACAAGCCATGGCCGTGGCAAAGCATGGGCAAGACACTTTTTTTCGAATAGAAAATTGTCCCAAGCCGATCGTTGCGGCAGTCAATGGCTTTGCGCTGGGTGGTGGTTGCGAGTTGGCGATGAGTTGCCATTTCCGCGTCGCCTCCGACAACGCAAAATTTGGACAGCCGGAAGTGAATCTGGGATTGATGCCGGGTTATGGAGGCAGTCAGCGGTTGACACAATTGATTGGCAAGGGAAGAGCTATCGAAATTCTTACTTCGGCTACGATGATCGATGCACAGACTGCATTGCAATACGGCCTGGTAAATCACGTTGTGCCGCAGGAAGAGTTGTTAAGTAAGACCATTTCAATCCTGGACATCATTAATAGTAAAGCGCCATTGGCTGTCGCAGGATGTATCAAGACCGCGAATGCAGCGTTTGGAGATTCGAAGAATGGATTCGCTTTGGAGATCGAGGAATTTGGAAATTGTTTTGTTACGGAAGATATGAGAGAAGGGACTGCGGCATTCCTGGAGAAGAGGAAAGCCAACTTTAAAGGGAAATAGTTATCAGAAACTCCTGTTCTTCTTGACCCACTCTCCAATATAGGTGGCAATCTCAGAGGTAGGTGTCCCCGGCGCGAATAATCGACCGACTCCCAATTGATTCAATGATTTCATATCATCTTCAGGTATGATGCCGCCGCCGGTAAGCAATACATCATCCATCTTTTTCTCCTTTAATAATGTGATCAATTTGGGAAACACGGTCATGTGCGCACCGGAAAGAATGCTGATGCCTATCGCGTCGACATCCTCCTGTAAAGCAGTCTGTATAACCATCTCCGGAGTTTGCCGCAGGCCTGTATAAATCACTTCCATGCCGGCATCGCGTAGGGCGGTGGCAATAACCTTTGCTCCGCGATCATGGCCGTCTAGTCCAACTTTGGCAACTAATATTCTGATCGGTCGACCCATTCTTAACTTTTCGACTCAAAAATAGTGAAATGGACTGTAGGGAGGTCTCATCAATCAACTTGCTGTTATCGAATGAATTGTTCTTTCATTTCATTCAGCCCATCCCTGGCTAATCTCAACCCGGCGGAATCAATGTTTTCAAAGAAGATGATCTTATCACCGTATTGCCGCGAATATTTATTCGTAACGGAATCAATGATCGTTATTTTTTTAAAATGCTGAAAGACCTCGTCGTCTCTATCTGGCATTCGTCTGCCCACATAGATAAGGTCTTTGAACTCCAGCCTGGGGGATATCCATAATAAAAAGCTACCATTATCGCTGATCACTTTTTCTTTCAACTCCGGATCGTTAATAAAATATTTTAATGATCCCGCCTGACCATAATTCCGGCAATAAATAATTGCATTTGTTTTCACCGATGCAGGCAATGATTGATAGAATTTTTCTGATTTTTCTGAAAGTTCCTTCCAGCCCAGCATATCTGCGAAATCCTGGGGCAGCAAATGGTCCTTTTGATCTTCCCATTTTAGTGCTCCGGTTTTGGCAATCCCTCTTTTCTCATAAAACATCGCTAATTTCTCCGGTTTCCATACGGGAAGAAGCAATGGGATCAATGGCATCGATAATAATATGATCAATACCGTTATAGTCGATCGCAGCCATGCTCTGGACGCACTGATTCTTTCCCACATTAAACCGCCTGCGGCCAACAGTATCGGGTAAATGCCCAGCGAATAATAACTTTTTCCCCTTCCAAGTATGAGAGAAATGATCACCAGGAAATAAGCCAACCCCAGAAACCTCCATTCCTTGTTTTTAAATAGCCAGACCAGGCCGCCGATCCAGATGAATAGCACAGGAAACAGCATTAGTAACTGGTCTTTAATAAAATCAGCGGGACTTAAAAAACGCAATTGCGTTTCCTGAAGTTCCTGCATATGATGAATTAAAGGCCATCGATGCTGGTATTGCCACCAAATATTTGGAAGGATAATCAGCAATGCCAGCAGCATAGCCAAATAGGTCTTGCTTTTGGTAAATAGCCATCGGTGATGCGTCAATAATATAGACAGAACAAGGCTGCCAGCTACAAAGACCACCGAGTACTTGCTCCAAAAACCAAGGGCAAGACTGAGAGCAAATAGAAATATATACTTATCCGACCGCGTATTGATTAAGCGCACGAGGAAATAAATAGAAAGAGTCCAGAAAAAAATATCTACGATGTTTGGCTGGAAAAGGGCATTTACTCTCAGGAAAGCTCCTGTGATGAAAGCCAGTCCCGCAATTCCCTGGGCGAATCTTTTGCCTCCCAGCTCTGCAGAAGCCAGGCAGGTTACAATCAAAGTCAATGATCCAAATAATGATGGCCAGAATTTGATCCAGAATATAGATCCTCCCAACCACGATGAGATCATTCCAAGCCAGGAAAGGAGAGGAGGGTTTTCCAGGTATCCCAGGTCAGGATGCAGGCCCTGTTGATAATACAAATACTCATCCCTTTGCAATTCATAAACTGGAGACTGCAAGATGAATGGCAAGACGAATTTGACAAGAGCGAGGAAGATGATGATTGGCCAGTAAGGAAACGATCTTTTCATTTATTGCCTTATTGAGGTTCACGCCTAAAGAAAATTATTTACTGAAAGTTCAATTCTCTTCATGGTCTCTTCCTTTCCAAGCAATTCTGCAATATTAAACACAGGAGGACCAAATTTCGCCCCGACCAGCATGACCCGTAAAGGCAGCAGTAATTCACCTGGCTTTATATTTTTTTGAGTCGCCAGTTCTTTGAAATTACTTTCCATATCCGTCGCACGCCAATCGCCGGTGGACCGCCATTTTTCGTTGAGAGCTAAAAAAAAGTTTTTCTTCTCCTCGTTCCATTTTGGTTTGATCGCATCAGCATCGATTGTTTCCGGAGTTTTGAAGAAGAATGAAGACTGCTCTACAAAATCCGGCAATAGGATACAACGGTCCTTTACCAATTCAATTACTTTGCCGAGAAAGCTATCGTCGTTTACAACTATGCCTCTTTCCTGCAATAATAGTTTAACGGAGGGCAACAGTTGGGGTGACGGCGTTTTTTTGATCCATTCATGATTGAACCACTTTGCTTTTTCGTAATCAAAGTGAGCTCCACCGCTATGCACTCTTTCCATAGAAAAGCTTTCTATTAGTTCTTCAAGGGAAAAAACCTCTTTTTCAGTGGCGTCATTCCATCCCAGCATGGCCAGCAAGTTTATAAATGCTGCCGGTAGAAATCCTTTTTCCTTAAAGCCCTCAATCACTTCGCCACTGTGCGGATCTTTCCACCTCATAGCGAAGACAGGAAAGCCATATTTAGCGCCATCCCGCTTGCTTAGTTTGCCATTAGGTCCAAGGATGAGAGGAAGGTGTGCCCATTGGGGCATCTGATCGAGTCCAAATAAATACTTCCATAATAAAACATGAACAGGCGCACTCGAGAGCCACTCTTCACCACGAAAGGCGTGAGTGATTTTCATTAGGAAATCATCCACTACGACCGCCAGATGGTAGGTCGGCATTCCATCTGCCTTCAGCAATACCTTGTCATCCACGAGCGAGGTATCAAAGCTTACATCTCCACGTATCACGTCGGTAAACGTTATCGTTTCATTTTCGGGCATGCGTATGCGAATTACATGGCGGGTTTCATTTTCCAGCAATTTCTGCACCTCATCGGGAGGAAGGGTTAGTGAATTCCGCATTCTCATCCTGATTTGGTGGTCATATTGGGGGCTGGGATTTTGATCCGATCTCTCTCTGCTGCGCATAGACTCAAGTTCTTCGGGAGTGTCAAATGCATAGTAAGCATGACCCGCCTGGACTAATTTCTCGGCTGCCTGGTGATATAAAGGTTTTCTTTCACTTTGGCGGTAGGGGCCATATTCGCCGCCATGAACAGGACTCTCGTCAGGGGTTAATCCTACCCAGGCCATGCAGTCAAAAATATAATCTTCGGCTCCGGGCACAAAGCGGGATTGATCGGTGTCTTCGATCCTCACAATAAACTCACCATCATTCTTTTTAGCGAATAAATAATTGAACAAGATGGTTCGTACGCCACCCAGGTGAAGGCCACCCGTGGGACTCGGTGCGAAACGAAGCCTGACTTTTTTGCTCATGGCTCAAAGTTAGAGAGTACCTTAGTCAAGTTCGTATGAAATATTTCATTAAAACTCCCTGGCTATTGAAGAAATTTTTTTCTTCTTATATCTGGGACATTCCTACGAAGGAAAAAATTCTTTATCTCAGTTTCGATGATGGCCCGCATCCTGTAGCAACTCCATTCGTGTTGGATCAATTAAAGATCCACGAGGCGAAAGCAACTTTTTTTTGCATTGGAAAGAATGTGATAGACCATCCTGATATTTATAAGCGGATTTTAGATGAAGGCCATGTAGTGGGCAATCATACCCATAATCATTTGAATGGATGGACGACAAAGGATAATATCTACCTGGAAGACGTAGCCGAAGCTGCCAGGCATATCGATTCAAATCTATTCAGGCCTCCTTATGGAAAAATCAAATCTTTCCAGGCTCAGAATATAGACCACGCAATAAAGAAAGGAGCAACTAAGATAATCATGTGGACAGTACTAAGTGCTGATTTTGATCTTTCTGTATCAAAAGAAGCATGTCTGCACAATGTCGTCATTCATTCCACAAAAGGTTCAATTGTCATTTTTCATGATAGTGAAAAGGCTTTTCCAAAGCTTGAATATGCCCTTCCGCTTACGCTAAAATTTTTTGCAGAGAAAGGATTTCGCTTTGAAAGTATAAAAGAATCTGCTTTGAAAATGGGGCAAGAAAGCGAAGAAAAACACTGATTATTGGAAGAAAATAACGCTCGGTCGTTAGCTAAAAAAGTTAGGGCCTGGGTAGAAACCCTGGCCCGTTTTTAATCCGTACCCTATGAAAACTGGTTTAAAGGTATAAAATATTTTAATTAATGCAAAGTAATATTATGAGCGACCCCATTGATCGTCACAACGGCCTTGTTATCACATTCTCCACTCCCGAAATCCAGCACGGCAGTCCAGGGGCTATTGGCATTAGAATTAACCCTCATTTGCTTCACTTTTCCGCTCACAATCCAGCGGCAGGTAAATTTCTTGATCAGGGGCTCGTCAACGCTTGTCTCCCAGGCCACTAAAAGGTTACCTCTCTGCACTTTACCTGATGCCTGACCCTCAATTTTAAAGATGTCGTCGAATGGCAGATTTGGGGTGATTATACCCTCAATTTGGGTTATTGTTTTGTGACTATTCCATTCGGTATAATTTCCATTTGCCCGGCTCAATTTTGCATCGATAACATCGACGGTGAACTGGCGTTCATTGGCCGTTCCGGAGTTAGCTATTTTAAGGGTCCCTTCAATTTTTATGTCGTCGATATGAAAGTCCTCAAAAGTTGTAGTGGCCACGGAACCTGGCACCAGCAGCCTACCCGTGTATTCAGTAATGATCTTTCCACTGCGGACATGACCGTCAGTCCCAGTGCAGCCTGCATTTCCGAAGTCAATGACAATTTGAACAGGGAACACGGATGTATTGACCAGGTGAGTAAGTGTAACAGTATAGCAACCATTCGGACGCTCCTCTGCCGGTCGGCCAAAGATGCCAGTGCCAGCCATGCCTACGTCATCATTTGCTCCCATGGCGTCATCAAAGATGCCATTAAAGATCAGTTCGGCTTCTACATCTGATTCGCTGGAGATCATGGAAGCTCTTTCCTGCTCCTCATTGGTAGAGCCGGTGCCGCTCTTTTCCTTTGAGCAGGAGCCGATTAATAGCAGGCCTCCAAACACGAGCGCACAGAACATTTGGGTAAGGGTAAGCCTAATTTTCATAGCTAATAAGTTTTTGGTACTAATTCGTTTAACATCAATAAGATGGGTTTTATGGGGCTAAGTTTAACTGATTCTTAAAGTTTTTGCTGAGTTTTGTATGCAAAAATAGCTATTAATGACCCTCGTAGACACCCATGCACATCTTTACCTGGGTGAATTTGATCAGGATCGAAATTCGATGATTGAAAGAGCTGAAAAGGAGGGTGTTGCAAAATTTTTCCTACCGGCCATTGATTCCTCTACCCATGAAGCGATGTTTCGCGTCGAGGAAGAATTCAGGGGAAAATGCTCCAGTATGATGGGTGTCCATCCCTGCTCCATCAAGGGAAATCATACCGAAGAGCTTCAGATAGCAAAAGCCCACCTTGGCAGCAGAACCTTCTTAGCAGTCGGGGAGATCGGCCTGGATTTCTATTGGGATCTGAGTTTTAAAGACCAGCAATTCGATGCCTTTAACGAACAAATCGAATGGGCAATTCAGTATGACCTGCCAATCGTCATCCATTCCCGGAGTTCCATTAAGGAATGCATCCAGGTTGTTTCAACTCATCAAAAGGGGAAATTGAAAGGCGTCTTTCATTGCTTCTCAGGCGACCTTTCGGAGGCCCAACAAATCATCGACCTCAATTTTTATCTCGGGATCGGAGGCGTACTGACTTTCAAGAATTCCGGACTCGACGTGGTAATGAGTGAATTGGATTTGGATCATATCATTTTGGAAACTGATTCACCATATCTGACACCAGCACCTTTTAGAGGCAAGAGAAATGAAAGTAGTTATCTCAAATATGTAGTTGAAAAATTAGCAGCGATCAAGAATGTGACAAAGGAAGAAATCGCAGACGTAACAACTAAGAATGCTTTTTCATTGTTTGGAATAGCAGCGTTATAAAATCATTTTAATCTAAAGCTCTCTCCAACTTCATCCAGCTTTTTCCATATTGCGTGCGTCAGTGGCCTTGGAGATAGTTCGAAATAAGCAACTGTCTTATCATCGCTTTTGCTGTCCTTCCAATGAATGGAGCAATTCAGTACTATGGGTTGCTGCGCTTGATAATCGAGCATGCTCACTGTTCCCGCATAGGTTTCTAAATCACCTGCCGCAGTCTTAATTTTTTTCAAATCGACAACGGTGGGTACTAATTTGTTCGAGGGGATCTTTCTGCTGATGATATTCCTTCCAACTAAGCCATCATAGTATTCTTTGAGACTGACTTCCAGGATATCGGGATCAATTCTTGCATTTCCTTTCAGCCACCACAAAAAGCAATAGGTCCAATAATTTTCACTTTTGGCATTTCCCCAACCTGGCGCGAACCTTAGATCTTCAACTCCTTTGAATTTTATTCCCGGTGCAAAATCGGGCGGCAGAGAAAATCGCTCCACGTCCCAACCATCCGGTATCTTTAGTTGGTATGGAGGGATCCAGGTACGCGCATCAAAAATATCGAGGCATTTCTTTATCCATTCAATGCAATCCACTTCATCCACTACGGAAAGGGCATTCGGATGCCTTTGGCCATTACTTCTTCTGCCAGGCACGTCCGAAGAAATGAATTCAGCAGAATTATTACCAAGAAGTAATAACCTGTTAATGAGTTCCGAACCGTCCGGAAATTTGGTATCGTACAGACTATTTCTCCTGTTTTTTAATTGCCAGTCGATATCCGTATCATAGTATAATCTCAGCGCTACGTCCTTTAAAAACCGTTCATTTCCCATGGCAGTGTCTTCTCGGCTAAATGGTGAAAGCTCTTTATATCTCGCGCTATTTGTATAAATGTTTCCGTTTTCTTTAGTCATCGTATCGAGATAATATCGTGCATCACCTACCGAACCGGGCCAATAATTTTTCTTGATCTGTCTTTCAGACCAATGCCAGAGTCCGAATAAGTCGACGTGGGTATCAATGGCAAATACTGCCTTGGGTGCTGCCGGAAATTGATTTGGATGCTCGTAGGTGTATTCCACATAACGAAGGGCAATATTTCCGGCTTCGTCGTAACCGGCCAGGACGATGCTGGATTTTTCCACCGAAAACCGGCTGATCACATCTTTGAGAATTAGATTTATTCTATTAACGGCGCTGCTATCAGCATATAATTTCTGCTTCGTGGAAGCTACCACGGTGAGAAGGTCATTCACGTAAGCGACGTTGTGCAATTTTGTTTCCGGCAAAATGCTTTCCGGCGGGGTAAAGCTGGTAAGTAAGACCAGGGCGCCTTTTACCTGGTTCGACTGAGGCCGGACAGCCAGGTAATAGCCATCTGTGCTATCTGCCTGATCAAACCGAATAATTTCACTATTCTGCGCAACCACCAAAGCGGGAAGAGAGAGGGAAACGGCAATGAGAAACCTGACTCGTTTCATTCATTAATCCATTTTAAGATATGTCACTAAGGTATAAGAATTGTTTGAGAACTGCACGGCAGCCGGCAACAGCTGAATGTTTTAACGTTTACTTGCGAGTATATGATCGAATAAATTCTCAATTTGCCTCAACGTTCGCAAGAGTAGTTAGTTATAACAAGCTATTTACACTAACGGGCACAATATTTTCGTTGCTTATCTATACCAATTATTTCTAGTTATGCCATCTTATCTCCTACTGCGAAACAATAAGGAATCAGGACCCCTTTCCAAGGAACAATTGATAGAGCTTGGGCTCAAGCCTTACGACCTGATTTGGGTTGAGGGAAAAAGTGCGGCCTGGCGCTATGCCGGAGAAGTGCCGGACCTGAAAGACTATGCACCCATCGTTGAGGAACAACCCTACGATCGCTTTTATAAAAAGAATAGCGAAGAGCCAAAGGAACAACTTCAGGAGGAGTTGGTCAGTAAATATGGAGCGCAACCGTCCTACGATCATTCTTATAAGAAAAATGTACAGGAACAGCAACAACAAATTGAGGAAGAGTTTTCTAATAAAGATGTGGAGGAAGAAAAGGAACAACTCAATGAGAAGCCTTTTAAAAGAAAGAAAGTAGAAACCAAAGAAACCACTCCATCGCTTGTCCGTAATCAAAACGGATCAGTCTCGGTGATTATGCCTAAACACGCAACGGCGATCAGAAAAGAAGAGCCTGTATATGTCCGTAAATCCGAACCGGCGCCAATTCTTCCGGAGGTTCCGGTAGAGGCGGAGACAAAATATTCCGTGCCGCTGGATGAAATAAAACAAAAATATGTCCGCCAATTGGAGCAACGGAAGCAAAAGACAGCTCAAAAGAAATTCCTTGTAAAAAATTTGAAGAGGGCAGCCCTATTCGCCGTCATCATCGGCGCCGGTGTCCTGATCGGCTTTGCCATTAAGCCTGGCAAGGGAGCTAAGAATAATGCGATCAATACCGAGCAGACTCAGCCATTGGTTCCAACCAGCAGCGAAACATTGGCAAAGGAGGAAACGCTTCCGGTTGCCAATACTGTGGATGCTTCATCAACGGAAAATACTACTGATCCATTAAATAATGCGGGCAGCGAAAAGATGGAGAGCAAGAATACTATTATTGAAAAGAAGCCGGCAATGGAAAAAACAGAAGAAGCAACTACTAATCCAATCACTAAACCGGCTGTGATCAATCCAACCGACAATGAACGGAACAAGAATGTAAGAGAGGAGGATCCAGTCGATCTTAATGAAAAAACGATTGGCGCGTCCGACAATATATCCGAATTAGTATCTGTAAAAGCAAATAAGTTTATAGAAAGAGATTTTGGAGGCTTCAGGAACCTGCAGCTTACTGTTAGCAATGATTCTAAAATCGATCTGGATCACGTGACGGTGGAGTTAGAATACCTGAAGTTCAACGGGGAGACTATAAAGATTGAAAATATTCCTTTTAATTCTGTTCCGGCTGGCGGATCGTTGACGGTAAGGATACCGGATAACAATAGAGGCGCAAAGCTTAAGTACAGGATCATTAAAATACAAAAAGGCAGATAGAAGGCAGGCACAAGACTGACCGAATCCATATTGTAATTATCCTTCACGAAAGACCATTTGAATATCGTCCTACTTTGTTCGTTATTTTGGAGCTCTGCAAATGCGATGGTCGTTATGCTTGATCATTTCGCAGACTTTTCTAGCCGAATTCTCAAAATCATTCGAGGCTATAAATTTGTTTAGTAACTTCCGGTTCCAGGTTGACTCCAATAATTTCCATTTCTTCCAGCTATTCTGAATTAAGTGTGAGGTTTAACCCAGGCACCGATTGCAGCAGATGTTTCAATTCTTTGGATTGGTTGCTGTTCAGCGCTCTTTTGGGTATAATAATAGCTGAAAACGTATTTTGATAGATCAGAAACCAGTTCTTAATTTCCTGCACCTTATATAGTTTGGCCCAGGCAAGTTCCGTGTAAAATGAATCACCTGTCATTTTTATTGCAGTATTTGTAAACTCAATCTTTACTTTTTCCTTTATATGATTGCTGGATAAATAATTCTTTCTAATAGTCATGAAAATGGCCAGGGGTTGAACCACGGTAATAAGCGTGAGGGTAGTGTATTGAAAGATGGTAGGTTTGGGAAAAGGTAATAAATGCCCATAATAGCCGACTATCCAGACGATCATGGCTAGAGCGACTGAAAGTATCACCTTCATGATTGGCTTTCGATAGGTGAGACCATAGAGGAGTTTTACAAATTCTTTAAATGAAATTTTAGTGGTAATTGTCATGTTCGGGAAATTCAGATACCTATGGGGTGGGTTTGACTTGTATTGCTTATTTCATTAGTCCCGCGATCAGGTTAATGGTGAGTGCTACGACAAAAGTATTTAGTCCAAACGATAGCAATCCGTGTAATATAGCCAATCTTCTGATGGAGCGAGAGGTGATGCTCACATCAGAAACCTGGAAAGTCATTCCGATGACAAAAGAAAAGTATGCAAAATCCAGGTAATCGGGCTTTTTCTCTTTCGGGAACTCCAGTCCTTCTGCATGGGTCGTAGGATCATCCGAATCATCACCGTAATAGAGGTGGGCATAATGAAATCCGAATAGCGTGTGAACCATGAACCACGATAATATCATGCCGCTTATCGCTATGGGTATGTAGATGAGGTGCGGGGTATTCGTCTCATCTTTTGAGAGCATTATTAAAAGGACTGTAAAAAGACTGGCAAAGGAGGTCACAAGGACTAGGAGGAACACATAACTTCTGCTTCCGTCCTGCTGTTTTGAGTATTTCCTGATCTCCGCCGGTTTCCTGGTAAAAAATACAATCCAACTGGTAAGCACATACGATGTAGCAAATATGACCCAGGCAATCATGACTTTAACCAATACATCCAAATCACTGTTGAGTATAAGTATATAAGCAATTGCTGCTAAAAGCAGGCTGACCATCATTCGATGGAGCGGTCGCATTCGAAGAAAAATATTATCCCGGTTTTTTTGTGTGGACACAGGCGCTAAAATTATTGTACTATTGCGAGATAAACTAGATACTGGATACTGGATTCTTGATAGTATCAAAGGTGAGCAAAGTTTCCCTTTTTATCTGAAGTAATTACTCATTCCATAATATCCGCGGCAATCGGTGATTTATGAAAAAAGGCATTACCATAATAATTATCCTGTTGTTTTTCCACCGTGCTTGCTTGGCGCAGGATGGCTGGTTGAACGACATTAAACGGGAATTGTCACTTGCCAGCGAGGACACAAGCCGGGTATTGTTGATAGCAGAGGTTTCAAACTATTACAAACTGAAGAAACCGGATTCAGCACTGCATTATGGGTATAAGGCACTCGCATTGGCAAGAAAAATAAAATTTCCGAAGGGTGAAGTTAGAGCCCTGCGATATTTAGCTATCACTCAGAATAACCTTGGCAATGAGTCAAAAGCATTACAATGGAATCTCCAGGCAATTAAGATCGCTGAAAAAAACAACTTGAGATATGAAATCGCACTTCTTACGGTTGGAAAGGGAATAACCTATAGCCAGTCAAAGGATTTTGAAAAAGCATTGACGCTGTTCAAAGAATCAAAGCCCATTTTTGATGCATTTCACGATTTGAAAGCCTCAAATTCAACCAAATACTTAATCCATTTTGTCCCACAATCGATACATGTTTCTACGGTGACGGTTGCGAACCTTCCTTTTGTTTCATCAACACCTAGGTTTGAGATATTATAGTCACCATAATAAATCGGAGGAACAAAACATTTGCACTTTATTTGGGGAACGTAGTTTTTTGTTTGAGTATTCATCATTAACCCGTAGCAAAACCATATTAGTAGGTTAGCTTGTTATCCATCGTGTCTGGCCGTATTGCAATATCCATTACTAGTTTATAAAATCCTTCAAAATCTTCGCTATTCAATTTGGGCCGCACCGCTTGTAAAACGTCCAGTGCACCAAACATTTGCCATTCCCAAAGCATGGTATCGAAGTTGTATTTCATCATTTGTTCTTTCACTGTCTCCCTTAACTTGTCAACTGTCTGGCGGTCTAATTCATATTTCTCTAATAGGTTGTAAAGTCTTTCTCTATGCTCGTCAGTAAATTCAGTGTCGAGAAACGGGTCCAAAATCCACCCCCAAATTTCTGGTCTGTCAAAGAGGAGAATATTATTGCGGCCAGCAAACGATTCGAGGTCTTGCTGTCGTTCGGCAGAAATAAATATAAGATCGTTGTTTACTCTAATCGTCGGAGGAAAAGATTTAATACAAACATTAAGAATATCCTTTGAAGCGATTATTGAGTTACTTGAAGCAACGGATTGAGCAAAGGGATAATTCTTAAAGGTTAAAGCGTCAGCGTCAAACGTCACCTGCCCAAGGTCAACTGAAAATTGTTTCATTTCAGTTTCTGTCAAACCGAAGGATGCATCTTTCCCTTCGCCTGATTTTGAGGTCTTAAATAGACTAAAAATGCTCATTCTTTATTGAACAGAACAAAAATTGTTCCGTTACTGTTATTTAGACATGGAGTTTGGAATAGACAGTTTTGCCGCGATGTTTAGTGGCAATGACACCAAATTCATCAAGGACGAAGATGCTGTGGCACAGTTGCTTGATAGAATAGAACATGCCGATAATCTCGGCCTGGATGTATTTGGAATTGGCGAGCATCACCGCAAGGGTTTTCTTGATTCTGCACCCACACTTATTCTAGCGGCGGCTGCGGCCCGCACAAAACGCATCCGCCTTACAAGTGCTGTCATGGTGCTTAGTGCAGCTGACCCCGTAAGAGTGTTTCAGAGTTTCTCAACGCTGGATCTACTTTCTCGAGGGCGTGCGGAAATGGTGGTTGGTCGCGGTTCTTCTATTGAGGCTTTCCCTTTATTTGGTTATAGCCTGCAAGACTATGATGAACTTTTTGCTGAGAAGCTTGATCTACTTCTTAAAATTCGTTCGAATGAATTTGTTACATGGTCTGGAAAATTCCGACCAGCGCTTAAAAACCTACCTGTCTATCCACGACCCTTACAGGATCCCCTACCGATATGGTTGGGTGTGGGTGGCACACCAGAGTCATTCATCAGAGCAGGCAAACTCGGACTTCCACTAATGGTAGCTATAATTGGTGGTGACACAGGTCGGTTTCGTCCGCTGGTAGATTTATACAGAGAGTCGGGAAAAAAAGCCGGATATCTGCCCGAACAATTGAAAGTAGGAATGCACTCATTAGGTTACGTGGCTGACACTACACAGCTGGCGGTAGAAGAATTTTATCCGGGGTATGCCGAGGCTATGACCAAGGTGGGCAAGGAACGCGGCTGGCCACCCATGACAAGAGCTCGGTTTGAGGCTCAGATCACACCAGAAGGTGCATTGCTGGTTGGTAGTGCGGAAGAAGTGGCTGAAAAAATTCTTCGCCATTCCGATGCATTGGGTGGCATTTCCAGGGTCACTTTCCAGATGGATACGGCTGAAGTATCGCACGAAAAATTGATGCACTCAATTGAACTTATTGGGAACCGCGTAAAGCCATTACTAGATGCTAGAGGTTAGATTCTAGATGGTAGATCTGTGCTAAGGGGTGTTAGTTGTTTAAGGTACCTGATCCATTCTATTTTATATCCTGCTTTTTCATAGACCTTCCTGGCATGCACATTTCCTTCGAACGCATTTAAAGTGATCCACCGCGCTTGTTTTTCGCGAGCCCATTCCTCCGCTTTTTCCATTAATAATTTACCCACTCCCTTGCCTTCTGCTTCCGCTCTTACGACAATGTCGGTAATATGCGCATTCAATTCTTTCGTATAATAATCCGGCTGCATGGTCAAATGAATAAAGCCACAGGGCAAACCGGATTCATCAATAGCAACAAGAACAGATCTTGCAGGGTCGTAAGCTGTTAATGCATCGGTAATATGGTTGATATCAGCCAGGGTCATTTGGTCGTGATCCTGCTCTCGCCATGTCGGAGGTCCGAATTCCAGTAACCGATAGGCATGGGCTGCAATAAAACTTGCGTCCTCAGGTAAGCCATTTCGAATTGTTATCACAGACAATTGATTATTAATTACTGATTATTACTGTCTTGCTGCACCTTCTCCTTAAACCCGAATGCAAACATCACCGTAACTACCAGGGCGAATAAAAGAGGGATGAACCAGAAGATTTGCCATTGTGCCGCAGTAGCATTGTTTCCACTCATAATACTGTTGAATATAAAACCTGCGGCCAAAGTGCCCAGGCCCTGACCAACCCCATAAGAAACCAATACAAAAAAACCTTGTGCTTGTGCGCGATATTTCGCGGCAACATTCTTATCAATGTATACCTGGGAAGCTACGTACACGAAATCGTAGCAGGCTCCATGCAAGATTATACCCGCGATCATCATCCAGGCAACTCCCATTGGCGCTGCCAGAGCAAAAAGTCCATACCTTAATGTCCATGCTAACAGTCCCAGGATCAATACCCACTTTATACCCAGTCGTCTAAAGAACCACGGCATTAACAAAAGGAAGATGACTTCTGACATTTGCCCGAACGTCATTTTGAAGCCAGGATCCGGTATTTGTGCTGAACGAAGGAACAGGGGTACGTATGCAAAATAACTTGCAAAAGGAATACTTATGAGTAGTAACCCGGCAATAAAGACAATAAATGGTCTTGATGTGAATTTTTTCAGCACATCCAATCCGAGAATATCACGAATTGAAACTTTCTTACCAGCACCCTGGGGTGGTATGTGCGGCATTGTGAAACTGTAAAGGCCCATCAGCAAGCTAGCCGCGCCCGCCACATACATGGGAACAGGAGTGGTGTCGGCGTGTAATAAATAACTTACTATAATGCCAGCAGCAATCCATCCAAATGTTCCAAAAACTCTTACTAGCGGAAATTCTTTTTCTTTATCACCGATCAGGTGAAACGCAGTTGCTGTTGCCAAACCAACGGTTGGCATGTAGCAAAGCATGTGTAACAACATTAGAATAAGAAAGAGCGAAGGAGAACTATTTGCGGCAAGAGGTGCAGTACAAACAAAAATTCCACTAAGGATATGCATTACGCCCATCACTCTCTGAACAGGAAAAAAACGGTCAGCGATCATGCCCAGGAAAAAAGGAGAAATGATGGAACCGAGGGGACTGGCAAGATAAACGAGATAAATAACATCCGACATGCCATGGCTTTTCATGTAGTTGCCTCCGGTTGCATACCATGAACCCCAGATGAAAAATTGCAGGAACATCATGACCATCAGGCGCACCTTAATATAGCTACGCATAGGCTATGTGCATCTCCCTTTCATGTATCGTCAATTGATTTAATTATTTCGGGCGATCGCTGCTTTTGATGTTAGCGGTTTTTTTTCAGCCTTAACACGTTGAACAAGTTGTTTCATATAGCGAACTCCTCTACGGGTGGCTTCATCAATGCTTTCTATACCGCATAACTTATGATCGTGCAAAACGGGCAGGCAATATTCTGATGTGAGCCAGCCATCATATCCATGTTGATGCAGCGCCTCTATAAATGTTTCGTAGTTGATCTTGCCCCCGTGACCCGGAGCAGGATCGAGTATCACATCACCATCTTCTGATTCACTAAAATTCCATGCGCCATAGTGTGTATAACGGATATATTCACTGCATTTCTCCACCGCTTCACGTACATAATCCGTAGCCTGACGATCAAAGAACATCGGCACATCCAAACAAATTTTAAGGTTGGATCGATCGACTTCTTTCGTCATAGCGAGAACGTCTTCATAACCCGGTGTCAGAACAGGGCCATGATTTTGCAACACCAATGTTATGCCCATATCAGCGGCCCAATCTGCCACTTCACGAATGCCTTCTACAGCACGATGCCATATTTTAAGATCGGCAGCAAATAAAGGTTTGAAATAATTACCGCGGTCATAGGGGCCATACATGGCGGGCATCTCGTCGTTAATGATACCGGGCCATGCTGCAAATATCTTTACCATGTTTACGTCAAGGTCGTGCGCCAGTTCCAGCACATGGCGCATCATGGAGAGATTATTCTCCCGTTCTTCCATCAGGTTGCCGCAGAAATTACTCAGGCTTTCAATCGCAACCAATTCGATGCCTGCGTCATTTGCCACTGCTTTGATACGTGCTCTGTCAGCTTTTGAAAGATCGATCGGAGATGCGACAGGTCGTTTTGCTTCAATGGCAAGCCCCTCAAATCCCAACTGCTTGGCCTTATGGATTTGCTCTTCTACCGAGAGTGCTTTGCCGTCATAAAACAAGCCGGCATAGGTTACTGTAAACAATGAAAATTTCATATAGCCCAATTATCGCTTCATAAAAATGGTGAGACTACAATAGCTAAATTAATTAAAAATGAGGTTTGCCAGACACGAATAATAGTAAATCTACGATACGCTTGGAAGTATATAAGAATTCACTATATTAGTAAAGTCATTGGTAATTGAAACATTCCCGTCTTTCGGAACGCACACCAACATTATTCCGGAAATTCTCTTCAAGCAAATCCAGTCTTTTCAAAAATCGGCGTCATTAATCGCATTGCTAGTACCTGCATCCGAATACTATGGACTATGACTGTCCAGAAGATTTGGATATTATACAATTCATTGAATAAATTATTCTGCTATGGTACAAAAAAGCAAAGATGCACGGAGCGCTGTTCAAACGCACAGGAATATTCTGAAGGAATTTAAATTTGAAATAGAACCTGAGACTCATAATATCCTGGATTTTGGATGTGGCTCGGGGAGTGAAGTTTATCAATTTAGAAAGATGGGCTATAAAGCCTATGGTTGTGATATTGAGAACCGTTTCGATAACATTCAGAATCTGTGTCAAGAGGAACAAATAATTAGCCATGACGAATCTATTTTCCGTCCAATTGATATATCCAATTACCGAATTCCTTTTGATGATGAATCCTTTGATTTTGTCTGCAGCAATCAGGTTTTTGAGCATGTCCAGGATTATCAACAAGCGCTTTCAGAAATTCACAGAGTATTAAAATCAGGGGGTTACAGCCTGCATTATTTCCCGTCAAGGTATCGACCCATTGAATGCCATACATACGTGCCGTTGGCAGGAGTATTTCGGGGGTATTTTTATCTTGCATTTTGGGCCTTCTTAGGAATAAGAAATTCTTTTCAGAAAGGACGTGGTTTCAAAGAAACAGCCAGGGATAATTTTGAATACCTCAATAACCAAACAAAATATTTAACCAAAGCAGAAATCAGAAAACTTGTTTCTAACCAATTTAACAACGTATCATTTATTGAAGGTTATTTCATGAAGCATGGAGAGGGGCGCCTTCGAAAAATTTACCGGCTGACAAAAAAACTTACATTTATTTCATCGTTAATAATAAGCACTTTTCATACAAGAGTAATTCTTTTCAGAAAGCCACATCAGGCAACGCCGTCGAAAATCGTTTCCCTATCTGCCAGCAAATTCCCTAACAGATACTTAAGGCAAGATAACGCTTAGCGACTATTTTATTATTTGTAAAATGGCACTATCAATCGGGTGATTTGCTGTGAATTTGAAGCCCACAAGGCGCGCAATGGTTTGGGCTACCTGGGCCTGGTACAATTGCTCCCGATCTTTTATTTCTCCTTTCGGTTCAATCTGTTGTCCTATAGCGGCCAGCCAAATCTGGTCAGACCCAACAATGTCGTGGTCATGAGACGTCCATTCTTTTTTTATCTGGTCTCCACGACCATGATCACATAAGATCAGCATGGTGGTCTTATTCTTATATTCTGGCATCTGTTGCATCATATTCCACAAGTTGCCGATCCAGCGATCTTGTATGTTAGCCATATTAAGATAATAATCGTAACGGCCGATGTGGGCATAAGCATCTGTCTCCTCGAAGGCTATGTAAATCACTTTGGGTTTATATTGCTTTACATATTCCTTTGCCATGAAATAGGTGAGATGATCGGGCCTTACATCATCTCCCAAAGGAAGCGGAGATTGATTTTGCATTTCATTAAGCAGGGTAAACTCAGGAGTATTTATTTTAACAGCTTCTACGCCAGAACTGACCAATAAATTTGAGCGCGGTTCGTTCAGGATTGCATTAAAACGATCCCACGAAGCAAACGCAGCAATCTTTCCCTGCCATCCCGGTTGTTTATTCAAGAACTCCAGAACCGACGTGTTCTTATTGTAGTTCTTGTCATTGGTGTTTACAGAATCGTCTGGATAGCCGGTAAACATTTCATTATATCCAGGATAGGAAAACCAATACCGGTTCTTCACATTTACCATGCTTTGCAAATGACGGTTGCCATGCAATTGCCCCTGCAATGCAATTGTATTCCAGAAGAATGGAAGCAACTTTTTCCTCCTTTCTTCCGCAGTGCTCGCCCAATATTTTTTCTTAAGGGCTGCCGTATCAAACGAAAAGGCCGGATCATTAATCAGCGAGTCGTCGGCGCCGCTAAAAACTTCCTGCCACCGAAACCCATCCAGCGTAATGATGACCAGGTTTTCCGTTTTGGACTGGGCAATGGAAGAACCAGCCAGGAGACTGAGTAAACAGAGTATCATCAATTTTTTCATATCGATTATATATTAGCCTGATGAGCTAAAATTAAGGAGATTATTTAAATGCATTTTTCCTTTGAAGATTTACATTTTAGAAGTGCAGGCCATCGTTTTTTTCCGTAATTTTTTCATGAGCAGCAATCGTTAAATATCATATAAATTGAAACTTAATAAAAAATCAATATTTCTTAATTTATCTGAAGACGGATGGGCTGTATGGATTGGCAGTTTGCTGATTGTTATCGTGCTGGCCCTTGCTTTTTTTTCTGCCAACTTTACATTCACGGTCCCTATCTATCAATGGAATAATCCTAAGGATCTTCTTACAAAAGTATTTGCTACAGAAAATTTATTACTCCTTGCGGGCATTGGTTTGATTTTCGGTTTTGTTTCTTCGCTTGCGATATGGCTTTCGGGGGGAAATGCCCGAAAGTTTGTTGCGGGTTTTGGACTTATCTATGTTTTAGGGATTGCATCCCTGATTATTGCAGGGAATAAATCAGTGAGCAACTATGGAATAGAGTATGTAGTTTTTGCATTGGCGCTGGGTTTATTGCTGGGCAACCTGACGGTCTTGCCTGCGTGGGTGAAAGAAGCAGCTCGCTCTGAATTTTTTATAAAAACCGGGTTGATCATCCTGGGGTCAAGTATCTTATTCACGGATATTGTACAGGCAGGCCTTCCAGGAATATTGCAGGCATTAGTGGTGGTGGCTGTCGTCTGGTTCTTTGCACTTTGGTTAGCCCGTCGATTAAAAGTCGATGACGAATTTGGAGTGATATTGGCCTCGGCTGTTTCTATCTGTGGTGTATCCGCAGCAATAGTGACATGCGGCGCTATTAATGGCGACAAGAAGAAATTATCCTATATAACCACATTGGTTTTGCTCATAGCGATACCGATGCTTATAGTGCAACCGTGGATAATCAAAGAAATGAAGCTTTCTGAAATAGTTGGGGGCGCCTGGCTGGGAGGCACATTGGATACTACAGCCTCTGTATCCGCCGCTGCACAACTTGTTGGACCTGCTGCATTAAAAGCTGGAGTTATCATTAAATTCTCTCAAAATGTATTAATTGGGGTTGCTGCATTTTTCATTACGGCATGGTGGGCGTTAAAAAAGGATTTGTCAAAAAAGGATGCTACGCACAAACCAGGTTTAAAAGTGGTTTGGGAAAGATTTCCAAAGTTTGTTCTGGGGTTTATCGCTGTCTCGCTTGTTTTTTCTTTTTTGATACCCGCCGAAACTACCAAACAAGTGAGCGGTGTGCTTAATGGTTTACGAACAATTTGGTTTGCGTTGGCATTTGTGTCGATTGGCCTGGAAGCAAGATTTGCAGACCTGGTAAAAATCCAGGGCGGTCGCCCGGCTCTTGCCTTTATCGGCGCTCAGGTATTCAATATATTATGGACCTTGCTTTGGGCCTACCTGTTATTCGGCGGCATCCTATTCCCTGTACCAAATATAAAGTGACAAGAGGGTTGAGAATGCGATAAATTAGATCGTATCAAAAACGACCAAATAATTTATACAGGAAAAACTGATGATTTGCTTTGGGGCTTGGATTGGACTCAAAAGGAGATCATTGCAACTACTAGCGAGAAAGGAAACATAAATTTATGGACAAATAAAGCCATTTTGATTCAAACTATTTTTTAGCAGCTTGTTATAGAATGTCCGCTCTTCAGATATTTTTTTAGGGAGTATTCCTGCGTTCAACACCGCCCGTATTTTACAATTTAATTATTTGCATACATCTAAAAATCGTGAGGTTGGAAAAATCATGGGTAGTTAATTTCCCACTGTAGGGTGGGCGAGTGAAGTAAAATGAGTGTGCTGCTAATTTTTTATTGGCATGTGCTTTGGAAGGTCACTAATTCAGCTCGATTTTTTTTTACATTTTAAAAACTGGTTAGTTTATGAAAGCAGCAGTGATACATGGACCCGGCAAAGTTACTTGTGATACCGTAGATGATCCGATACTCAAAGATGACCGGGATATTATTCTTAAAGTAACGGCCACCGCGATCTGCGGTTCTGATCTCCATATATATTCAGGAGGAATTCCGCAGCCACGACCGATGGTGCTAGGCCACGAATTTATGGGCATTGTGGAAGAAACAGGCAGGCAGGTTAAAAACCTGCGGAAGGGCGACCGCGTAGTTGTTCCTTTTCCGATCGCCTGCGGGCAATGTTTTTTCTGTAACCATGATTTTCCCGGTAATTGTGAACATTCGAATCCGGACCATTACGGGCCTGAAGGGGGATTGCTTACCCAAAAAGGCGGCGCGTTGTTTGGCTATACCGATTTGTATGGCGGTTATGATGGAGGGCAGGCTCAGTACGTAAGAGTGCCCTACGGTGATTACGGTCCACGCAAAGTCCCCGATAACCTGACTGATGAACAGGTACTCTTCTTAACCGATATTTTTCCCACTGGTTACACCGGCATTGACTGGGGCAACCTAATGGGTGGTGAGACGATCGCGATCTTCGGCGCAGGTCCTGTTGGTATTATGGCAGCAAAAAGCGCATGGCTGAAAGGTGCAGCCCGTGTAGTTATCGTCGATACCCTACAATACCGGCTGGACAAGGCAAAGTCGGTTGCGAACTGCGAAGTCATCCTTTGGGAAGATGGCAAGGGTGTTGTGGAACAAATTCGTCAAATGACAGAAGGCCGTGGCGCTGATCTCTGCGTCGAGGCTGTTGGGTTCGAGCCAGACCGTAGTTTCGTGGACCGTGCAAAGGCTGTACTGAACGTAGAAAAGGGTTCGGTGAAAGTACTGGAAGCTTGCATGAGTGCCGTGCGGCGTAGCGGCACAGTATCAGTGCTCGGTGTGTATCCTACTGATTATGATAATTTCCCTGTCGGTCAGTTCTTCGATAAAGGCCTTACGCTGAAAGGAGGGCAAGCGCCAGCGCATAAGCATATTGACAAATTGCTTCAGTACGTGAAGGAAGGCAAGGTAAAGTTAGATGATGTTATTACACACCGACTTCCCCTTACAAAAATCGCTGATGGTTACTCGATGTTTAAGAAGAAGGAAGATAACTGCGTCAAAGTAGTACTCGACCCATGGGCCGCTTAATCAAAAACAATAAATTTAAAATAATGGCAAAGGATATTAAAAACCCAACACTTAAAAAACCAACACCTGCAGAGGCTGGTGTTGCCACAGAAAATTCGCCCCTCCAAACTTTTTTTATCGAAGCTTTAAAAGACATCTACTGGGCGGAGAAAGAATTGGTGAAGGCGCTTCCCAAAATGAAAGCTGCTGTGACGACCAGTGAACTAAAGGAGGCTATCGCCAAGCATCTTTCCGAAACAAAAGTGCACGTACAACGGATTGAAAGTGTGTTTGAGATAGTGGGAGAGCCTGCTGAAGCTAAAGTTTGTTTTGCAATGCAGGGCCTGATAAAGGAAGGCGATTCCATCATTGAAGAAACGGAGGAAGGATCCCTGACACGTGATGCAGCAATCATAATGGCTTGCCAGAAGGTTGAGCATTATGAAATCGCTACGTATGGTTCTCTGGTAGAATATGCAAAAACGCTCGGCTTGAACGATGCGCGTGGTCTCCTTCAACTAACACTCGATGAGGAGCGGATGGCCGATCAGGGACTAACGCTTATTGCACAGAATAAAGTTAACTGGGAAGCCGAATTGGAGGATGTGAAAGAATCCAGAGGCACGGTCTAGATCTATAAATTTATTATTGTATATCAGGAAATATTATAAATGGAGCGTTACACTTTATATATTGGAATCGCTGCAGGCATTTTGACTTCAATTTCGATGCTTCCCCAGTTATTTAAGATAGTGAAAGAAAAGAAGGCTAATGATATTTCCTATTTTATGCTTTTTATCCTGTTTACTGGATTGGGTGGATGGATCTGGTATGGAATACTCAAGAAAGACCTTCCTATTATTATACCTAACGGATTTTCCATAATTGTAAATTGTTTGATAATTGGATTTTCAATTAAGTATAAAAACAAGTCTGATCTGGCTTAACCCAATCAAATAGGTCAGCAGTTTAATATGGATTTCAAAGTGATGGCATTTTCATAAGCACTGCCGATGGTATTGTTAAAATAAACATATACATCTCTGCCTTCTTTTGACCATTCCGTGATTTGTGTTGCTTTCTGACTTAAGAAACTATCTGTATAGCCGCCCCGGTAGTCTCCTTTTGGTCCGTGAAACCGCATATAAACGAAGCCAGTCTTTGTGGGCAGTTCAATTTTTGCCTTCGGGATATCGTGTAATACTAACGTTGCATCAAATTCATCAAGCAACTCATATGTTTCTCCGATATACCAGCTTGGGTGCCTAAATTCTATGGCTTTTCGCCATTGGTTCTCCCGATCATGTCCTTGTAGTTCCTGCAGGATCAGTTCTATTTTTTCATAATGATCTAGAGTAATCTTCCCAGGAAATTGGATAAGTAAACAGCCCTTTTTATTACCTATACCACTTGCTGTTTTCATAAATTTATTCATCCATGCGATATCGCTATTTAAATCCTTAGCGTGGGTAACTTCTTTACTAAGTTTTAAGGAAAACTGAAAATCACCCGGAACCTCCATAGACCATTTTTCATAAGTTGACAACAATGGTATTTTGTAAAAACTACTGTTAATTTCTAGCGTATTAAAAATGCTACCATAATAATGTAGCCTGCTCTTTAACCGGTAATCTGGGGAAAAGTGCTCTTATTGCCAGGTACGACAACATTGCTGGTTCCAATCCGGATATTTGCCTGCTGACTTACCAATGTTGATTCTATTTAAAAAACCGGCTGAAAAATCAGCCGGCTATAACTACTAATAACCTAAATGAATAAATTAATTCTTTTTCTTAGGCAGGTTCCTGTTCTGCAGCCCAGTTGATGCTGTTTTCAGCGATTTCAGTTAAACCTTCGTCGGTTTGTTTTTCTTCATCAAGAGTGGACTGTAAAATATCAGCTGCTTCCTGATTGCCGAGTGTTTTTGCCAATTGCACCAGCGTCCCATAGGTAGCGATTTCGTAATGCTCTACTTTTTGAGCCGCCATAATAATAGCAGCGTCTCTTGTCATACTTCCATCTTCTGTTTCTTCTACAATAGAATCACCCTCTTTGATCAAACCCTCCATAGCATCGCATTTTTTCGCCTGTGCTTTTTGGTCAAAAAGTCCGAAAACTTCTTCGAGTCTGGACACATGTCCCTCAGTCTGAGAAATATGCTCCCCAATGGCAGTTTTTAATTCCTCAGTTGTTGCGGCTTTTTGCATTTTCGGCAGAGCCTTCGTTAGGTGCTTCTCTGCCCAATAAATGTCTTTCAAGGAATCGGTAAAGAACTTTTCGAGTTGCGAATTACTTTTTCCTTCGCCTCCTTTGGCCTTACCGTTTGTTTTTTTCCCATTTGATGATTTAGTCTTTGCCATATTCTAAAATTTTAAAGTTTCTGCGATAATTGCAAACGATATGCCAGCGTGTAAATCTGCCTTAGCATAATGTTTTGGCCTAATCCTTTAAGTATTACGATTGAGGAAATGTGGGAAAAGGAGGGGAAATTCTACCCGTCTTTATTTACAATCTAACCAACCCTTCAGGCTATTATATAGTAGCATGATCATTGGTTGTTCTAAGCATCCATGCTTTACACGAATGAGTTGTCACAATTCAGTGATGCAAAATTAGCAGACTTGTTAGTCTTGTTTACTGATATATACTCTTCAATCCTGACAGACACCGACTATAATGGGGAAGAATATTTGGAGTGCAAAGACATGATCAGACAGGTGCAGGAAGAAATCAATGTAAGGCGGACGACTCCCCACTAATGCTTTTTTTTGGCATGATAATTTGAATTACCTCGTAGTCACGTATTAATAATAAAAAAAAATAAAATTTATGAGCAAAACACTTTTAGGCTTCATAGCAGGAGCTGCTGTAGGCGGCATTGTAGGTATTTTATTTGCCCCCGACAAAGGGTCAGAAACAAGAAAAAAAATCTCAAAAAAGACAGAAGAAGTCAGTGATTCCGTAAAAGACACTTTTAATGAAGTTGCGGATCGGGTGAAAAACACTTATTCCGGTATAATGGGAGAATCGGAAGACAAAGGCAAGCAGGCAATGAATATAAAGCCGGATGTAAAGAAAGCTTATTAGTGTGTTTAATAAACCGGAAATGAATTCATCCGGTTTATCTTTACAGTCAAATGATGGAAAGTAACGCCCGCAAGCGCGGCAAATATACGATCTCCAGGAAAATAGATCGTTTTTTTGGGGGAATTTATCACGCTTTTGCATTTGCCGCTCGTTTCTTTAGAGAAGTATTCAAACCACCATATCAGTTTAAAGAAGTTGTCAGGCAGTGTTATAATGTTGGTTATAAGTCTCTTCCGTTAATTACGTTAACGGGTTTTATTACAGGTCTTGTATTTACTAAGCAGTCCCGCCCATCACTTGCCGGATTTGGGGCTACTTCATGGTTGCCTTCCTTAATATCTATTGCAATTATGCGTGCACTGGCGCCGCTTGTTACTGCACTCATATGCGCCGGAAAAGTTGGTTCCAATATAGGCGCTGAGCTTGGTTCAATGAAAGTGACAGAACAGATAGATGCCATGCAGGTTTCAGCTATCAATCCCTATAAATACTTGGTAGTTACCCGGGTGTTGGCTACCATGTGTATGCTTCCATTGTTAACGTTTTACAGTGCATTTGTGGGGATGATGGGGGCCTTTCTTGATATACACGCAAATGAGCAAACCAGTTTAATTACTTTCTTTGAAAATGCTTTTTCCACGATCAGCTTCCTTGACTACTTCACTTCGATGGTAAAAGCAATTGTTTTTGGGTTTACGATAGGTATTGTAAGTTGTTATAAGGGTTTCAATGCAAGCAAGGGAACAATGGGTGTGGGCATGGCGGCCAACGCTTCAGTCGTAGTATCCATGTTTTTAGTTTTCATTGAAGAGATCATTATCGTTCAAGTTTCTAACTCCTTAAGAGGTGGTTAACAATCCTGACATAAATGATATGATATCGGTTTTAAATAAGGAAAAAGTGATTTCAATCAGAGGTTTGTACAAATCGTTCGAAGGAAATCACGTATTACAGGGAATTGATTTGGATGTTTACAAAGGTGAAAATGTGGTCGTGCTTGGGACGGTCAGGAACGGGTAAATCGGTTTTGATTAAGATAATTGCGGGCTTATTGAAGCCGGATAAAGGAGAAGTGAATGTTTTGAACATAAAAGTTGAACAGTTAAATGAAAAACAACTAATGGCACTTCGGCTAAAGCTGGGGTTTTCTTTTCAAAATAGCGCTTTATACGACAGTATGACTGTACGTGAAAATCTTGAGTTTCCTTTAGTGCAAAATTTAATCATCTCACAAGGCCTGAGATAGATAAAGCGGTGCAGGAGGTTCTTGGTGCTGTGGGCTTGTCAAAAACCATCAACCAAATGCCTTCAGAACTATCCGGGCGGACAGCGAAAGCGTATTGGTATTGCACGTACTCTGATCCTTCAACCGGAAATCATGTTGTATGATGAACCTACAGCTGGGTTGGATCCGGCAACTTGCATCGAAATAAATAAACTGATCAATGAAGTGCAGGAGAAGTATCATACGAGTTCTATTATCATCACGCATGACCTCGCTTGCGCTAAAAGTACCGGAGAAAGAATTGCGATAATGATCGATGGAAAATTTATCCGCCAGGGTAGTTTTGAAGAAGTTTTTGCTACCGATGATGAGCGGATAATGAGTTTTTACAATTACAATTTTATACAGCAATAAATGAAAAGTGAATAACAACAAAAGGGCCGTAATACTGGGAGCCTTTATAGTAGTGGGTCTTGCGATTTTTGTTACTGGCATATTAACCCTGGGGAGGCAGAAAAAAACATTTGAAAAAAAGGTCGCTGTTAAGGCTATTATTTAACGACGTCGGAGGCTTACATGTTGGAAATAATGTGTGGTTTCTTGGGGTGAAGGTCGGAACAATTAAAAAGATAACATTCACCGGAGATTCGCAGGGTACAAATAGTCATGAACATTGAGACGAATGCGCAAAAATACATTATGAAGGATGCAAAAGCCAAGATCAGTTCTGACGGTTTCATAGGTAATAAAATTGTGGTTATTTACGGGGGTTCACCGAAGTCATCATCCATTGCCGAGAATGATGTATTGGCAAGTGGAAAAAGGGCTGAGTACTGATGAAATACTTGCTACATTTCAGGAGAATAATAAGAATCTTATTGGAAATTACCAGCAATATTAAATTGCTCAGCAAACGAATGGTGGATGGTGAGGGTACTGTAGGGAAACTTCTCTCCGATCAAACCCTTGCAAATAATTTACAGGTAGCCATAGCAGGGTTTAAGCAAGCATCTTTTAATGCGCAACAGGCTCACTGCCGATATTTCTGAATATACCGGCCAACTTACATCTAAGGGTTCGCTTACCAACGACCTGAGTTACCGATACAGTAATCTTCAGCCGGTTACAATCTGCGGTTTTGCAATTTCAACAAATGTCAAAAACCGGCAATGAAATAACAGAAAACCTGAAACTCGCAAGTAATAATATACGTGAAGTGAGCAATGGCTTGAGCAGTAATAAATCTCCCGCCGGAATATTATTAAATGATCGAGGAGGCTGGAAATAATTTAAAGGTTTTGCTGGCTAACTTAAAGACAGGTTCCAAAAAATTGGATGAAAATATGGAGGCTTTGCAGCATAATTTTTTACTTCGCCGATTTTTTAAAAAGAAGGCTAAAGAGGCAGAAAAAGACAGTTCCCGTGCTGCTTCGCTACAGTAGCAGTGGGAATTTGAGCTTATTTAGCGTAGGAATTGTCCTCGTTCATCATAATAGATTGGACTACTTTTTGACTTAATTTGGATGCACTATGAAAGAAAGCAGGTTCCCTTATATCCTTCGGCTCGCTTCCATACTCCTCACGCTCGTGCTGATAGTAATGATGCTTTATTATCTGCAGGTAGTGATGGTACCCCTGTTTTTCTCCATCATTTTTGCCATCATGCTTTATCCGGTTTGTATCCGTCTGGAAAAGTGGGGGATGGCACGAGGATATTCTTCCTTTCTTACGGTTTTTATGGGAACCGTTGTGCTGGGATTTCTCACATATACTTTTTTTGTCCAACTATTTAATTTTGCGCAGCAGATTCCGCAGATCTCAGCGCGTATGTCAACATTGATCGATCAGTTACGCGATTTCTTAGCTCATAAATTTTCCATGAGTAAATCCGCAGTTGGTGATAAAATAAAGGAACAACTTAGCACACTTCAAAACAACGGCGGGACAATGCTCACTCAGTCTTTAAGCACGGTATCTACCTTAATGATCAATGCGTTTCTCATCCCGCTCTACGTGTTTTTTCTTTTGTACTACCGGCATTTCTTTATTGAATTTTTTTACAAAGTTTTTCCGACCTCGGAAAAAGAAATTATCGATGAGACCACTGTGAAAATTAGCGAAGTGGTGAAGGGTTATTTATTTGGCCAGTTCCTTGATATTATGATCATCGGAATCATTAATTCCATTGCTCTTTATTTTATCGGAATTGGTTATCCGATTATCCTGGGTTTTTGTATTTCCCTATTCTGTGTTATTCCTTATATCGGCATGATCCTGGGATCGCTCGTGGCGTTGTTGACCGCATTGATTACGACTACCACTGGCTGGCAGCCTGCGACAGCGTTCATTGTCCTGTGGATTATTCACATTATAGATTCGAACCTTATCGCGCCTATGGTCATCGGCTCTCGTGTAAGCATTAACCCGTTAATGGGAATTTTTACTTTATTCCTGTTCGGCCAGCTATGGGGTTTACCGGGGTTGTTTTTGGCGTTTCCGCTGACCGCTATTCTTAAAGTAATATTTGATACCGTGCCAGGATTAAAGGCCTATGGATTTGTTTTAGGAGAACCGGAAAAGTATCATTTAAAGCGACATTCGCTTGTGCACATCAAGCGTCTGCAGAATCTAGTGGGCAAACGACAACGTAAAGACCTGGCCAGCGTGTTGCCAGGGGAAGTGGGTAATAATAAACCTATCGCCAAATGAAGCATAATGATTACTATAGGCTAATCATATGAAATTCTTTATGATTTTACTTGGTGCCATGCCTCCGGCGCGGAACACAGAGCAACACGATGTGTTTTTTGGCGTAGGGGAAGATTTAAAAGCGCTGAAGCCCGATATTATTGAATTTTGGCCCGAGGGATCCAGCTCCTTACATATTGATGTAGTCCGGGAGATAAATTCTGTTGATGGTTATAGAGTATCTGTAATGCCCATCAAATCTCCAGAGGAATCAGAAAGCAAATTATTTTTTCTTAACCTGGGAGGTTACAAGCCAAACGATTTTGAAGAATATCATTATAAGATGCTCGTTGCAGCGCCCGATAAAGCCGCTGCCGTTCTTCGAGCTAAAAATACGGCCTTTTATAAACATTATAATGTTAAGAGCAACGCCTCGTCGCACATTGACGAGAAATACGGTATTGACGTAGACGATTTCTATATGATCGAAGACATCCTTCTGGAAAAATACAAGGCGCTGTACAAAATTGTTTTAAAAGCATCCAGCGAGACTTCAGAAGATGTGATTGATCCCGGCTATCACAGAATAAATAAATTGTAATGCATCAGGAAGAGAAATCATGAAAAATTAGAAATGCCGTTCTCCTTTGCGTACATTGAAAACATGAAGGATATGGGGAAATAAAGCATCCATTGCCTCATTTACTGCACTGGCGGAACCAGGCAATGTGATGACCAAAGAATCTTTAATAAACCCGGCAACTCCCCGGGATAACATCGCATAAGGCATCCGCTCCTGTCCGTAATGACGAACTGCCTCCATAATACCAGGTATGGGAGTTTCAATCAACGGTGCAATGGCTTCCGGCGTAACGTCCCTGGGTGATAAGCCTGTGCCCCCGATAAACAATAGCAAATCAATTTTAGCTTCGCTCAGGCTTTTTACTTTATCACTTATCAGCTGCATTTCATCAGGAATGATTTCATAGCTCACGATTTTCAGCCCAAATCGATTCAACCTCTCAATGGCAATTTTGCCTGCAGTATCCGTGCCTTCTCCTTTTGAAATCGTATCGGAGCAAACAATAACTGCACAATGAAGTTTAGTATCTGCATCTTTAGTACGATCGGACTTGCCGCCATCTTTCTGTAAGAGCTTGATGTATCCAATGTCTACTCCTTTATCGATGGGTTTCAGCATATCGTACATGGTAAGAGCGGTTATCGCCGCCCCGTGCATAGCTTCAACTTCACCCTGTCTTGTAAATAGTATGTACTTCAACTGTAATTATGATACTCAGGCCATCAATTTCATGTGTAATGGAAGAAAATTCGACTAGGTAAAGGATGACAATCGGGAATCACATCACTGGTTTTTTTAATAGCCAATAATCCCGCAGCTCTCGAAAATTCAAACACATCTCCTTTAGGTACCTGTTTTGTCTGAATGGCATCTATGGTTTCCTGCTTTGATACATTAAGTAAGGCTCTAGCCACTGCTTTGCGTAAAGTGGTGTTCTTTTGCGTGATGTTTACCATAATTATTGATTCACTTTCCAATGATAAGTTTCGTCACTAAACAGTTCTTTTCCCCACACAGGCAGTTCAGCTTTTATTCTTTCTACCGACTCTTCGCAAGCATCAATGGCTGCTTTTCTATGAGCGGATGAAGTAAATACAAACAAGCTGATTTCCCCGGCTGCAACTTTACCCAGACTATGATACACATGCATGCAGGTGAGGTCATATTTGGCAAAAATATTTTCACGAATAGTGTGCATTTTTTCCAGGGCCATTTCTTCATAGGCAGTGTATTCGAATGCAGGCAACTTCTTTGTCATCGATTTTGTCGGCTCTCACCTGGCCTAAAAAAATACTATGTCCGCCAATATCCGTTTTCATTTTATGCTTTTCGATACTATCAGCAATAAAAGATGCGGTTATCGGCCCCTGCACAAAAATATTCTTGGGCTTTCTCTCTTTCATCGTGTTAGTTTTTGTTTCTTCCATTCCAAAATCCCTCCACGCAGACTGTAAATCTTTTTCGTTGCCCCGAAAATACCTGATAAAATTTTTACGGCTTGCAAGCTTCTTTTACCGGATTGGCAAAAAGCGATAATTGTATCAGATTTTATTGAGGTTATATTCGCTGGCAATTGTGCCAAAGGAATTTTAATATGGGGAAAATCACTTACCGCTGGCATTTCACCCGGCTCTCTTACATCAATCACATCCACGTCTCCTTTTGCAATAAAATCATTGAATATGCCGGCGTCGATCTCTGACTGTGTTCCTACTGAAGAACATAGCCAGTCATAATCCATTTGCAAAAATTCGGTATCATTGCCCGGGATCAGAGAACCTGTCTCTTTTCTTGTTGATAAGGCCAATTGATAAACCTGGTTATTCAATCCATTATAATCAGGAGTTGATTTGCAAGTGGCTTGCCCATCCCCGTGATCAGTTTAATGGTTTCATTCGCCATCATAGTACCAATGATTCCAGGCAATATTCCCAACACACCGGCTTCTGCACAATTCAACACTTCACCCTCATTTGGCGGATGGGGAAATAGATCCGGTAATTAACTGCTTCTCCTGGGGATTTTTCCTGAAATTAAACACGGATACCTGTCCTTCAAATTGTGAAATGGCCCCATAGATCAAGGGCTTTTCTTTCAACACACAGGCATCATTGATCATATAGCGGGTAGCAAAATTATCCGTGCCATCGATGATGAAATCAAAGCTCGTCCATCAGCGTTAATGCATTTTGTGTGGTGAGCCTTTCGTTGTATGGAATGATCTTTATTTCGGGATTCAATTGGCGCAGTACATTCGCTGCTCTTTCGGACTTTTGAGAAGCCAATATCATCTACTGAATACAGTATTTGCCGGTGTAGGTTATTCAACGCGACCAGGTCATCATCCACAATTCCAATAGTTCCAACACCTGCCGCAGCCAGGTATTGCAGAGCCGGGCAGCCTAAACCACCTGCGCCTACAACCAACACTTTTGATTTCAATAGCTTTTGCTGGCCTTCTTCGCCAAATCCAGGCAAGATCAATCTGGCGGTCGTAGCGTTCGTATGAATTGGGGTTGTCCATTTTTATCCGCCCGAAAATGGTGGCAATAATGCTACCACACTCTTTTCATTCAGTAAAGTGTTTGAATCAATGACTCGTTTATCTACTGCAATTACATATTTTGCTTCTGTCAGCACGGGGTAAGTATTATGCAAAGCGTTGATCAAACTATCTGTGTCTGCCATACCTTCCAGGGAAACAGAGCTTCCTGCAATATCGGCTAGTGGTCCAAACAAAATAATTTTCATGTTAATTTGATTACTGAACAAATTTACCCATGTTATGCCTTTGTAAATAATAGTTTATAGGCTGCAACCATAAGTACAATGGCCAGAAGGTATTTTAAGATATTGTGTTGGAATTTTAGAGAGCCGTAATAGGCCCCGCATATTCCGCCCACAAATGCTACCGCAACATAAGCGTACATATCAGGACTGAAATTAATTCCCTTGGTCAGTTGGCCTGCAAGCCCTGAAACGGAGTTTACAAAAATGAATATAGCGCTGATAGCGGCTGTTTGCTTCATATCCGTCCATTTTAATAATAGTAAAATTGGCGAGAGAATGATACCACCACCAATACCAATAAGGCCGGAAAGAAAGCCAATAGCTGCTCCTATTACAAGGGATAAATAAGGATTCGATTCTTTTAGTTCTCCCACTTTAATATTAGCAAAAAACAAAAACCTTACAATGGGCACAATTAATAATATGCCGAGTATTTTTTTATAGATATCTGCATCCACCGTAAGCAGTCCGCCCACATAAGCCATCGGTACTGATGTAATGGCAAAAGGCAAGAATATTTTCCAGTTAAAATGCTTACCACGGTAAAATTGGATAAATGAGGTCAGTGATACAAAAAGGTTAAGCAATAGAGCTGTAGGTTTCATAACCTCAGGCGCGATGCTGAACAACGCCATCAATGCCAGATACCCGCTGGCGCCACCGTGCCCCACTGATGAATATAAAAAGGCGACTAAAAATAATAATATGTAAAAAAGAATTATCGTTTCCACCTGATAAGTTTAGGCAGGCAATAAAAATACGTCAACCGATTCACCTTCTTTTAGAAAGGTTATTTCTTCATCAATTTGTATAAGACAATTGGCAATTGCAAAAGAGCTGAGCCGATATGACTCCTGAGCATCGAGTGGCGTTGCAGTTTTGCCATCATAAATTCCTTTTAAAAAATGAGTCAGCCTGGTATTTTTTTGAAAAGGTTTTGCTAATGGAACTCGAACAGTTTGCAGGACTTTTTTCCTGCCACTTAAATTCTCTAATACGGGAATTACATATTGGTAAAAACATGTCAATACGGAAGATGGGTTACCGGGCAGGCCAAGAATTATTTTGCTGCGGCTGCCTGCGTCATTCACGGCGGTTTTCTTTCCAAAATACAGAGGCTTCCCTGGTCGCTGTTTTACTTTGTGGAAGAGTTTTTCGACTCCGCAATCTGTCGCCGCTTGTAAAACGAAATCGTAATCTCCTCCGCTGATACCTCCCGTTAATAAAATAACATCACTTTGCAACAACTGCTCTTTCAAAACTTGTATAACCGCCTCCAGCGTATCTTCAACTTTACAAAACTTCACCTCATTAATATGCAGCTGTTTTAATGCCGCCTGCAGTGAAAATGAATTGGATTCATATACCTGCCCACGTTTCAAAGGTTTGCCAGGAACCTGCAATTCGTTGCCCGTGACAATAACGCTGATTGACGGGCATGGATATATTAAGACATCAGTCCTGCCGAGGCTGGCAAGAAATCCAATGGCCGGAGGCGTTAGTAAAGCACCTTTTTCCAGAGCTAGCTCTCCGGCTTTGATTTCCGAACCGCTGATCCTGACATTCAAACCCTGGGTTATAGAATCGTCTTCTATGACGAGCTGATCATTTTGAACCTTTGTCTTTTCCTGCATTACTACCGTGTCCGTCCAGGAGGGTAGGGGAGCTCCCGTAAAAATGCGAATAGCCGTTCCTGGTGAAAAGCCAGCTTCTTCATTGATGCCAGCAGCTATTTCACCCCTAACCTTCAATGTTTGATTCAATTTCCAATCCTTAAATGAAAATGCATAACCATCCATTGAAGATTGATCGAATGGGGGACTACTTATAGACGAGTAAACGTTTTCGGCCAAAATTTTTCCATCTGCGAGGGTCAGAATAGATTTTACAGGCGCAAGTGCGGTGGCGTTACTATTAATTATATCCTTTGCTTCGGTTACACTGATCATAATAAAGCACGAATAACGGGGATTGACTATTCATTCGCCGACCTGATTACCAGCGAAATTACCTCCCGGCAACTGCGGGCAGGCCTTTTTTCACCTGGCACAATTAATTGAAAAGGTCCGGGGTTAGAGGGTATAGGTTGGCCATTTTTTTTGTCGGCCAGGATTATTTCGTTTTCATTAAAGCTTGTATCCAATTCAGCCAATGAAAAAACCACCTTGTATCCGTCCGCTGCGATAACCAGAAGATATTTTGCCAGGTTCTTACCGCGTAATTGTTTTCCCATCGTAGCTCCGGCATGGTTGAGAATCTCAATCAACGGCACGCCTGTAAAAGAATTCGTTATGGAGTCGTGTCCTGTATGTTTTACCGTTATCCGCTTCATTTTTTCCAGGTCCGATTGATAGAGCTTCAAAGGTTGTGTTACTTCGCCTTCAACTTTGATATGAGGTAGTTCATTTACCTGGGTATACGCGCTAATGTTGGCTGAAAGTGCTACAAACAAAAACAGCGGAACTCCAATCCTGATCATAAATACTATTAAATTGTTTAATAACTCACCCTCCGATTGTTATCATGCTCCTGTTATGGATGTCCTCGGGGCGAAGATGCTCGAAATCGGTGGTAAATTGTCCGCCCAACTCTTTTGCCTTGCTTCGAATATTCTCAGCGATCAAGTGAACCACATCTTCCCCGTTGCGTAGGGCCGTTAGCAGATCGGTTTCTTTTTCTGCAAACAAACAGTTTTTCATTTTTCCATCTGCTGTCAACCTTATCCTGTTACAGTCACCGCAGAAGTTTGAAGTCATGGTACTGATAATTGCAAATGATCCCTGGTGACCGGGCACCTTATATCCTTTGGCAGTATCATGTTTTTCATCGAGCAAGCGATCACCTCGTATTTCTCTTCGATTACCTCCAGCATTTGCTGCATGGTAAATACTTTGTTACTGGTCCACCAGTTACCGGTAAAAGGCATGAATTCAATAAATCGAACATGAACCGGTTCGTGCTTTGTCCATTCAACAAAATCATTGATCTCGTTATCATTCAAACCTTTCATCACTACCATATTGACCTTTACATGGAAATTTCTTTTCAGCAACAGCTGGATATTATCGTAGATTTTTTCAAATTGGTTCCTCCTGGTGATCAATTGAAATTTTTCGGCCTGTAGCGTATCAAGGCTGATATTTAGTGATCGAACGCCCGATTCTTCCAGTAAATCGACAAATTCATGCAGCCTCGAACCATTAGTAGTGATCGTCAGGTTCACGGGCAGCTTGGAGAGCGTTCTAATAATTTCGCCGGCATCTTTCCTTACCAGCGGTTCACCTCCTGTCAGTCGAATCTTATTTACGCCCAGGTTTACAAAAATTTTGGATAAGGCTTCGATCTCATCTTTCTGCATCAGTTTTGAAACAGGTGTAAATTCATAGTCTTCCTCAGGCATACAATAAAAACATCGCAGATTGCAATTATCAGTCAATGATATGCGCAGGTAATTGTGTATGCGGTTGTAAGAATCTTTGATCATGACCCGGGATTGTCTCTTAAGAGTTGTTGATAATCTGCTTCTGTATCAATATCCATGTAGCCCATCGGGAAATCAACAGTAGCTACATCCTTGCCGTAAATTTTCAATAATTTTTTTGCCCCTTCGTCGCCTTGCAGATCAAGAAGGTGATCAAAATATTTTTTTGTGAAAAGAACAGGGGTTCCAATAGTATCAGCGTAGGCGCAGGCAACTATTCCTTTTGCACTCTCTCTCTGTCTTTGAAATAGTTGTTGGAATAAGGCAGCGTTAATAAAAGGTTGATCGCAGACAGTAATGATGATGCCGTCAACATTAGTATGCAGGGAAATCGTTTTCGACACGCCTGCAACAATCCCTGAGGCCATGCCTTCTTCCCAGCGATCGTTGAGAATTATTTCAGCTTTCTTATGGGCAATTGATGCAGCCACTTCACTGGCATTTGCTCCACCAGGACTACCACAGGGTCAGCACCGGCTTCCGTTGCTTCGTCAATCGCGTGTTGCAATAGCGTCTTGTGATTGACCTTGAGTAATTGTTTGGTACTTCCAAACCGTGAAGAATTGCCTGCTGCCAGGATAATTATGGCCGTATTATTCATCCTGCGATATTTTTGAGCGTTCATGAATTTCACCTTCTCTTCCTTTAAGGGAAGATCCGTCCCTTTTTGAAAATACCGCTTTTATTTCGGCAATGATGGAGACAGCAATTTCCTCCGATGTTTCTGCACCAATATCCAGGCCAACCGGACCATAAGTCTTTAACAAAGTTTCTTTATCAATCTCAATCCCTTTTTCAGCTAGTTCACTAAACATCTTCTCTAATTTCTTCTTTGGACCGAGCACACCCAGGTAATTGCAATTGGCGCCAACGAGTTGTTCCAATATGGCCGTATCATAACTGTAATTATGAGTCATTAGCACAACGGCAGTTTGCTCATCAATAGTGACTCTCTGCAAAAATTCTGATGCCTTTACTGCGCATATTTTATTTGCTTTTGGAAACCGTTGCCGGTTAGCATAGGTTGGTCTTCCGTCAACAACAATGATATTCCACCCTAATAACGAAGCCATGTCAGCCAATGGTTGGGCATCATTTCCAGCACCTACAACAACGATCTGTATTACAGGAGGAACATATTGATATAGCGCTGAATATCCGGGATATTCTTTAGCAGCAGACATTCTTTGGCTGAGCGCAATTTGAGCATCGGCAAGGATGTTGCGATCATTAGATGAAAACACAACTTCCTCGTCACTAACAAAATAACAAGTGCCGGGTTGCTCTGAAAACTTATCCTTGTTGAAGATCGTTGTCAGTACCGAATCCTTTCGTTTCATGGCAATCAGCTTTAATAGATTGACGGGATTATTTACATTATCATTTCTTATCGGTTCAAATAAAATGTATACTATCCCATTACAGCCCAGCTGCACGCCAAGCTTGTCATCTTCATCATCAGTTGTGTCGTAGATTTCTAGCTTATTTCTCTGCTGATACATTGCATAGCTGCGCTTTGCGTAAGGCGTCGCCTTCTAAACAGCCGCCACTTATGGCACCGGTGATTTCACCATCTTCAGTCACAAGCATTCTTGCTCCTGGCCTACGATAAGATGAACCATCAACCATTACTACGGTTGCGAGCGCCGTTTTTTTGTTTTGCAACAACGCTTTATCATACGCAAGGACTATATCATTCAATTCTTTCATTCCTGAATTAAATAGGTGCATTAAAGCTTTGTAAGATCAAAAGGAAGCTTTCTAATCCGTTTTCCTGTGAGGTCGAAGATCGCATTTGTTAAGGCAGGCGTGAATGGAGGCAAGCCGGGCTCACCGACGCCACCAGCATCGGCATCATTCTCCATAATATGTAATTCCACAGGAGGTGCATCCGTAATCCGTGGAATATTGATACGCATAGAAATTTTTTTGTTCAGCCAGTCCGTCCTTAAATGTGATTTCATGAAGGGTGGCAGCCCCTAATGCCATTACAATACTCCCTTCCACCTGCGCTTTGATGATATCTGGATTTACATACCAGCCACAATCCATGACGACCCAAACATGATCGATTCTTACTCTTCCATGAGCGTTTCTTGAAACTTTTACCACCTGGCCTACGGTACTGTTAAAGCATTCCGTAATGCCAACACCGAACCCCGATTTCTTTTTCCTGGTTTTCCAACCTGATATTTCTTCCAATTTATCAATCAGGCGCTGACATCTTTCCTCTTTCAAATGCTGTCTTCTGAATTCAAGCGGATCTTTACCTGCTTCGATCGCTAATTCATCGATGAAACTTTCAAACGCGAACCCATTTGTTGAAGCATACACGGAGCGCCACCACATGATCGGGATCGGCGTTTCAAAAGGGATATCCTGAATACTCAAATTCTTTATGCTTTCAAAATAGGGTTTCAAAAATCCTTCCGACGCGTTTTCATTGGGCTTATCCTTACTTCCACCATCCCAATGACCAATATTTTGCCCGGCTAATTTTACTTTGAAAGCATTGATTTCACCGTTCCTTACCACTCCTTCACACCGATAAGAAACTCCCGGACGAAATGGTCCCTGCGTAGCATCATCTTCGCGTGACCAAACTACCTGAACCGGGCTGCCCATCTCTTTAGAAATGATCGCGGCCTCATGCGGATAATCCAGAAAAGCTTTGCGTCCAAAACCTCCACCCAGAAAAGTCATGTTAATCATGACCTTTTCTTTTGCCAGATTCATCTCCTTACTTAAAAATTCCTGTACCCAATCCGGAGCTTGTATTGGCCCCCAGATCTCCAATTTATCACCCTGATAATGAGCAATGCAATTCAAAGGTTCCATGCAGTAGTGCGCCTGATATGGAGTCTCGTAAACGACATCAATTTTCTTTTCTGCTTTTGCTATAATGTTATTGGGATCTCCTTGCATATTTAAAGACAGCCCTTCTTTAGTCTGTAAAGCTTCTCTCATCCGGGTATAAATATCATCTGTACTTACATGCTCAAAGCCACTATCATCCCATTCTACTCTTAACAAGTTCCTTCCCTGCATCGCTGCCCATAAAGTGTCGGCGACGACGGCAACACCTTCCCTGAAAGTGTTAAAAACGGCCATGCGAACTTTGAATACATTTTTGACCCCCTTTACCTTTCGTGTAGCGGAATCATCAAAGCTTTTTATTACACCGCGCATCCTGGGATTGCGTTCAACCATGGCGTACAACATGCCGGGGATTCTCTTGTCTAACCCAAAAATGGCGGTTCCATTTGTTTTTAATGGTGTGTCTTTGCGCTTAAGGGGTTTGCGTATTAATTTATACTCAGATGGTTTTTTAATTTGTATGTTCTTTGGCGTTTCAAGTTTTGAAGCATCCACCACGAGCTCGCCATAATGAAAGCTTTTCCCGGAAGACTTATGAAACACATGCCCTTTGTTAGCGTAGCACTCCGAGGGAGGTACCGACCATTTGGCCGCTGCCGCCTGTATTAACATTTCACGCGCAGTTGCACCCAGGTTCAATAGATTTTTGTAGGCACTTCGTACGGTAGAACTACCACCAGTTATCTGGTCGCGATATTTTTCCTTATTTCCCGGGCCGAATATCACATGGACATCGTTCAACTCAACTTCAAGTTCCTCGGCCACAATCTGAGGTACCGTTTGGTATGAGCCCTGGCCCATCTCTGCGCGATGGTCAACGATCGTTACTTTGCCGGACGTATCGATAAGGATCCAGGCATTCATTTCAACCTCGATCAGCTCTGCTTCAGTTCCAGTAATGATCTTACCTGCTTTAGCGCTGCCAGGAAAATAAAAACCCAGGAATAGTGCGGCGCTCGTAAGGCTGGTTGTCCTTATGAATTTTCTCCGGGATAGTGCGTTAAAGGAAGTCTCAGCCATTAAAATCACTTTATTATTTAGCGAAAGATCTAACCATCTTCAAAATGGGCGGTTAAATTCAAATTTACTTTTTTGTAGCCCGGGGAGCATATCCTCCTTTATTAATCCACGTATCCCAGGCAACAACAAATTCATCGTAGGTGAGTGGGGGAGGCTTTCGTCCCTCGCCCATAGTCCAGCCTGCCTTTACGAGGGTATCGCGCGCATGTTCCAAAAGTTGTTTTTTGTTTTTATGGCCATTCTGGTTGTAGTTCATGATTTGTAAAGCCAGTTGACGAGGGGTCTTTCCCTGGAAGACCATCTTCATATTCGCCGGCGGTAATTGCCATTTTGGATTACCAGGAGGAGTATGTATTCCCGGCACATTCGTTGGTTGATGACAATTAGAACATTTAGCAGCATAAATACCGGTCCCATCTTTTCCGCGACGAACGTTCATAATATGAACGCGACTATCATCACCCTGCAGAGGCTTATCGCCCGCCGGATGGCAATTCATGCATCTGGGACTCATCAATACTTTATAGACGTCCATAAAAGCTTTGACTGACTCTACGCTGTCCTTATTAATATTATCCTGAATGGCCGGACTGACCGAACTAGTAGTTTTCTTTTGAGATGCTGATGTCGCCGCTATTGCAGAAATAATGACGACCATGACAATGGTTATTTTTCCAGGAAAAAAATGGCGGGATTTAATCTTTAGTTCTTTTTCCATTTTGAAATAGGTGTTTGAGCAATATCCAGGTTTAATTGATGTTAGAAGATCGCACCGCTTTGGTTACTTAACCGCCTTTTCTTTGGATTTCGGCTGCCAAATGAATGGCTTTACGAATCCGTAGATAAGTACCGCAACGGCAAATATTACCTGCCATGGCATCATCAATATCCTGGTCAGTCGGATTTGGATTTTCCCGAAGCAACACTGCGGCTGACATCAACTGGCCTGATTGACAATAGCCACATTGCGGAACATCCAATTCCAGCCAGGCTTTTTGTAAAGGATGATCATTATTTTCTGATAAGCCTTCAATCGTGACCACTTTTTGTCCCTTCGGCCCGGCTTACTTTTGTAACACAGGAGCGAACAGCTTCACCGTTGAGGTGCACTACACAGGCGCCACATTGTGCCACGCCGCAGCCATATTTTGTTCCGACAAGACCAATAGCATCTCTAAGCACCCATAGCAAAGGCATATCGGGATCTACATCTACGTTGTAGTTTTTCTTATTAATATTTAATGTAATCATAGTTAAAATATAAATAATGAAAAAATAATTGCTTAAAAGGCACGCTTAACATTCAGTTGTGGATTAAAGGGTTGCTGATAAAAACGTTTGCCAGCAGCTTTGTACAATGCATTTGCCACTGCTCCAAATACAGGCGGAAAAGGTGGTTCGCCTAATCCAGTAGGATCAATATCATTTTGTACAAAATGAACTTCGATCTTTTTTGGTGCTTCATGCATTCGTATCATCCTGTAACTATGAAAGTTATTTTGTTCCGCGACGCCATCTTTATGAGTTAATCCCCCATAAAATGCATTTCCGATTCCATCAACAACAGCGCCCTGAACCATATTAGTTGCTGCATCAGGATTCACTACAATTCCACAATCAATCGCACTGAATACTCTTTCAACATAAGGTTGTCCATCTCTTCATTATCATATCCACCACATGAGCCGCATAAGAATTATGGCAGAAATAAGCAGCAACTCCCCGGCTGTATTTTTTATTTTCCGGATTGTTCCATCCCGATTTTTCTCTTAACCAATTTTAATACTCCTGCATATCGATCAGCATCATATTCATTGTTCTTGCCAACAGGATTTTCTTTGGCCCTCTTTAAAAGTTCTAATCTGAAATCGATCGGATCCTTACCCATTGCTTCTGCCAATTCATCCAGGAAGGATTGTTCTGCAGCCGCATTGAAGTTTGATCGCGGAGCCCTGAATGCCCCAATCGTAATATTGGACGGTATCTCCCATCCTTCAGCAAGATAATTATCAACTGCACCTGCGGGAAACCTGTTGGCATGAATGGCATGTTCAGGAATGCCGCCGCCTTTTACATGAAATGCAATCAGATTTTTATTTGCATCCAGAGCAGCCCGGTAAGTAGCCGTGTACATAGGGCGATAGATACCATAGGTCATATCATCTTCGCGGGTGTAGATAAGTTTGACAGGAGCTTTTACTTTTTTGGAGATAAGAGCAGCTTCTATAAGATAATGTCCATATGCTCTGCGACCAAAGCCCCCACCCATACGGGTCATTTGAATCTCAATCTTGTCGGCCGGCAGGTTTAAAAGTTTTGAAAGAGTAGGTTCTGACCAGCCCGGTGCTTGCAAAGGTCCGGCCACTAAGGCTTTTTCATCTGTAACATGGGCGAAGAAATTCATTGGCTCCAGGCAGTTATGTGCCAGGAACGGTGCATTATAGGTGCGTTCGATAATCTGAGCCGCATTTTTAAAAGCTGTTTCCGGGATCTCCGTCTTTTCTTAATTGTGTGCGCAGGCTTTTTTGCATATTCCTGCATTTTTTCAAACTGGGCATCTGTACTTTCCAGCGTTCCCGGAACAATAACCTCTCGTTTTCCTGCCCCTGCCTCATCATTGTTTCTTTGATATCGCCGGCGAGGCTCCCACTGTTACTTTTAGTTTTTTACGGGCATTCATTACTTCCCAGGTAGTATTGCCTAACCACCACCAGCAAATCATTGAAAGTGCGCGTATCGAAACCGCCCTGTTCGAAACCATCTTCATATAATTTCTGGCTAAAAACATCTTTGATGCCTGGCATTTTCAAGGTTTGAGATGCATCAAAAGATTTAAGCTTCATCCCGAAAGCAGGTGGATGTTCAATCATGGCGATCAGCATCCCTTCGTGTTTATAATCCAATCCAAAAAGAGGTTTACCGGTTACGATTTTCGAACCTTCCACATTTTTCTTTGAACTCCGTACTATGTTAAAATCCTTTGGCTCTTTTAGCTTTACTCCTTTTGGGATGGGAATGGTCGATGCTTTTGAAGCAAACTCGCCATACGTTCCTGATTTACCACTTTTTTCATGATAGAGCATCCCTGCTTTAGTTGTCACTTCTTCTACTGGTACAGCCCAGGTTTGGGCTGCAGCCTCCATCAACATATGTCGAGCTGCCGCTCCTGCTTCGCGGAGTGGTTTCCAATACATCCTCACTGAATTACTTCCGCCGGTAAATTGCGGTCCTAATTTCACACTGTCATGCGGCCCCATTTCTACCACTACTTTTTGCCAGTCTGCTTCCAACTCTTCGGCTACAATCATAGGCAGTGAGGTCATCACATTTTGCCCAAATTCCGGATTAGGGTTAAGGATTTTTATGATATTATCCGGGGTGATTTTGATATACCCGTTTATTTCATACCATTGCTGCGGAAGATCTTGCTCATTTAATTTGTCCGGCAAACCTGAAATCGGCCAACCAGGTAAAACTTATCATCAATCCCCCTCCGGCTAAGGCAGATGATCGGAGGAAGGCTCGTCTGCTTTGCTTACCGTTCATGTTTTCCATTTATAAAACTTTGAAGATTTATAATACTGTGTCCATCAAAGTAATCCGGAACTAGACTGCAGGGCGTCTCTAAAGTTAATTAATTAGCTGAATTTAATCTTCTCAAATTGTTCACGCCAGCTAATTCAACATCCGATATTCATTGGGAGAGACACCTACCCTTTGTTTAAATAATCGCGCGAAATGTTGCGGATACTTAAACCCTATTTCATAGGCAACTTGGCTAATCGATTTGCTTTGGTCAAAGATTTTTTCCTTCGCAACATCGATCAACTTTGCTTGTATGACTTCATGCGCAGTTTTCCCCGTCTCTTTTTTGATGAGGTCTCCAAAATAATTTGCTGAGAACTTTAACTCATTGGCACAATAAGAGACCGAGGGCAGTCCCATGGTTTGTGGTTTGTCCGACACGAAATACTCGTTAAGTAAGTCGCCAAATCGTTCCAATGTGCCTTTAACAACATTTTCGCGAGTGGTGAATTGACGATCATAAAAGCGTACACAATAGTTCAGAAACAACTCAATGTTCGAAATAATAAGCTTCTTGCTGTGCTTGTCAATCGTTTGTGTTAATTCATATTGAATTTTCGACAAACATTCTAACACGGTTTTTCGTTCTTTTTTTGACAAGTGAAGGGCTTCATTAGACTGATAGCCGAAAAAAGTATAGTCCTGTATTTGCCGGCCAAGCGCTGTGCCACGTATCAAGTCCGGATGAAAGAGGAGAGCATAACCCTTTGGTTGAAACGTTTCGCCATAATATTCAACTTCAACCATTTGTCCGGGCGCAATAAATACCAACGAACCCTCCTGGTAATCGTAGTAATCGCAACCGTATTTTAAGTCGCCGCATTTAATTTCTTTTAAGAAAACGCAGTACATACCGTAATTGACCTTAACACTTTTTCCGCCTGGCCAGGTCCATGGTTTCGATTTTGAAAAATCAATTACGCTAACCAAAGGATGCAACGTTTCGTGATGACACAATGCGTTGTATTGACCCACACTTTCGAACATGTGAACTTTTTCCATACTTCGGTTTTACAGATAAAGTTACTCTTTCAAAACCACCGCCAATGACATCAGTAAAAATGGTAGCTAATCTGCGATATATATACAAGCTATGCGGAAAAATGAAGAGACTTTTGCAGTCCAGACAATAAACTCTACAAAAAATAAACCGTGAAACAATTAATATTTTTTATGAAACGAGTAACGCCTTTTTTTTACCTATTCGTTCTCTTTGCGCAATTTTCAAATGCCCAACAAACGACGTCATACTCGCCTCAGGAACAGGAAGTGATTGACCTTTCCAAAAACAAATGGCAATGGATGGCTGATAAAAAAGTAGATACTTTAAACAACTTATTTAATGACAAAGCCATGTTTGTTCACATGGGTGGAACCTGGGGGAAAACCCGAGAATTGGAAGTAATAAAATCTGGCATGATTTGGTATAAAAAAGCCGAGATCTACTCAACATCTGTGAATATTTTTTGGCAATACAGCTATTCTGTTAAATGACATCGACCTGGTAGCGGTAGTTGGAGGAAACGAAGTCATCAATCCTTTTATGGTGACCGATGAAAAAGACGTTGATTCTTGCTGTCATTAAAGGAACTTTGTCCAAATAGCAGCATAATCGAGGGATTTACGACCAGGGGCGGAGTTGAAAGTTGGAAAAGATCCAATAGACTTTCAACTTGACCTGTTGGACCGCGCAAGGACAAATCCAGTTGGCAAAACAAATGATTATGATGCCAGTCGCTTTGCCGGTGTTCTGAAACTAGTAAGGGAAAAATCTGGATGGGGAAAGACTTCAAGGAACACTTTTCGTGGCGTTGCCGCTTTCTTCTGTATGAATAGTTACGTTGCCGAGGTCATTGATATCAAACTTGAGGATGGCAAACTGATAATACCACGCGTTTGTTGCGCAGCGGATTGCGGTATTGTAGTGAATCCCGATGCTGCAACGAACCTTGCGGAGGGATGCATTGTTGATGGGATTGGCAATGCAATGTTTGGGGAAATGACGTTTAAAGCGGGGGTGCCGGAAAAAAATAATTTCAGCACTTACCGGATGATTCGTCATCATGAGGCGCCAAAAGCGATCGACGTTCATTTTGTGGAAAACGGTATCGATCCAACGGGAATGGGTGAGCCGCCATTCCCTCCAATTTTTGCCGCACTTGCGAATGCATTATATAAAGCAACTGGCAAGCGTTTTTATAATCAGCCTTTTGTTTCTCAACTGGATCTTATTAAAAAGGGTTGATTGTAGGAACTACAACGAGTAAGGGATACCGGCAAAACATAAAAAGGTAGATACCAATAATAAGCTTTACCTTCGACATCAATTCACGGTATAATTCCCACCAAAGCCGCTCTCTCTGTCTATTATTCCGTTTATTTAAAATAAAAATGAAAAAGCAATATATGCTGATCATTGTACTTGCTATAAGTATAATGACGGCACGAGCGCAATCCTCGTATACAACTATTCAATACAATAAGACGATGCAGCCTGCCCTTGTCCTTGAATTACCTTACAATACGGACGATGTAGAAGGGACTATTTTAAAAAAACTAAAGCAAATTGGATATAATCCCGAAACTACTGGAGTTCTATTCTGGAAAAAGAATAAAAAAGAAGGCTTTTACGTCTTTAATGATGTAATGTCACCTTCGTTAAGTACGCAAAAATTAGATATGTATTTCAAAGTGGTACAAAAAAACAACGAAGAGAAAAACAACTCGACACTTTATCTGCTTGTAAGCACTGGAAACGAAAACTTTGCTTCGCCAGACAGGGATACTATACTTTGGAGCAATTCTCAAAGTTTTCTTAACAGTTTTATTGAAAAAACCACCGCATACAATTTAGAACAGAATATTACGGTACAGGAGAATACTGTAAAAGTGTCGCAGAAAAAATTGGCTAACCTGCAAAAAGATGAGACAGACCTTGCTGAAAAGATAAAGAAATACCAGGATGATCTGGCCAATAATCAAAATAACCAGAAAGCGCAGCAGGAGGACATTGAAAATCAGAAAAAATTGCTTGAAGCCTTAATACTAAAAAGGAAAGAATAATAAGTGGGGTCTTATAGGCTTGCCGGGGAATCCGGAAACTCTTCTGAAAGCTTAGGACTGAGACGTTGAGAATGGTTTAGGTGATGGAGAATGGCAAATACTACCAGGCTAATTAGAGTGGCAAAGAAACACCAGACAGAAACAATATTGTCTGTGTAAAATATTCTTGTGATTATATAAGAGATTAAAATGGTTGTCCCTAATATCCACATTCGCCTGATGCGCGAAAGGAAAGCAGGTACAATAGTCGCTACAATATAAATTGCGCCGCAATAAAAGGCGATTCCGGAAGGAAAATCCTGCTGATAGGAGATATGATGGCCAGCTATTGTGGCCTCCACTGGAAAAGTCAATAAGCAGTAAGCAAAATAAATGGATACGAGGGCACCTATTCCGACAAAAATTTTCCCTGCCTTCTTTTGCCTCATTTTTGGCTCTAGCATTAATATGGAAAGCGGAATCCAAAGAGGCCAGACAACCTGCGCAAAGAACAAGAAATTATAAGTAGCGACTTGTTTCAATGAAGCATAAGCCGGGTTGGAGAGGGATAGCCATACAAAACCCTCTGTAATTTGTTGCACACAGAAGATTAATGGAATGCAGCCAAAAAAAATTTGCGAGGGTGTCTGAGCTTTTTTAACGGATGCAATACCGATTGCAGCTAGAACGATACCTGCTCCGAAACTCGCATTGGCAGAAAAACACATTTTATTTGTTTACAGAGAGGTAATCAAATCCGGAACAAAGGTAGACTTAATTACTAAGGAAATTGGTTTTAAAGATATTGGTAACTTAGCTCTGGTTGTCGCCGATAATTAAAAGGTAGAAACATCTAAAGGCAGAAGGTATGAAAATATTTTTTAGTGTCATCTGGTTGTTATTGTATTTATTCCCCAATGCACAAACTCTTAAAGAAATACAAGATAGGATTGCTATTAAAAACCTGGTAGATACATTTTCGATACTAGCTGATACAAAGGAAGTGGATAAACAGGTATTGCTTTTTACTGAAAATGCAGTCGTTGAATCCGTAGTAGAAGGGCAACCAGGAACGACACTAACTGGAAGAAAGCAAATTGGAGATGCTTTTACTGCATTTCTAGGCACTTTTGAAACAGTTTATCATATTAACGGGCAGCAAACAGTAACTCTGAATGGTGACAAAGCATCAGGAATTTCATATTGCCAGGTAACACTAGTCGGGAGTCAAAACGGGAAGAAGATGAAAACCAATTTCTGGATTAATTATAAGGATGAATTTGTGCGGCAGAATGGCCGCTGGTTTATTGCAAAAAGAAAATCAACATTTGTATTAAGGGAAACCAAACAATTAGAACAATAAGATAAGATTTTCTCTTCTCTTGAAAACTACAACACACCGAAAGACACCCACCGGCTTTAGGAACTTACGCCACTCGGTAACTCGATTGTGAACTCGGAACCTTGCCCCTCTTTTGATTCTACGCTCAGTTGTCCTTCATGTGCTTTTACTATATCATAGGACAATGAAAGTCCTAATCCTGTTCCTTGGCCGGTCGGCTTGGTTGTAAACAGAGTAGACTTATCTTTAAGGCCTGCTGTGCAGCCGAACAAAAAATGTAACTCTCAGACATGAAACGAATCTACCTGGCTTTCATTCTTTTGATGCCTTATTCAGTTTTTGGGCAGAGCACTACCGATTTCGCAGGAACTACCAAGCCAGCTTTTACCCTGGGCATGCTCATGGGCACCAATGAAGATTTTAACGTTCTCAATGATTCCCACATCACGGGGACACCCTTTTACTATGAGCAATTCCTTCCTTGCGACATCACCTTGCTGAATGGCGAGGTGTACAAAGGTTTACAAATGCGTCTCAACCTGGAAACAAATAGTATCCATTATAAGACCTCTGACACCACCGAATTGGTTGCCGGTAAAGGAGTCGTTCGGTCCATTACTTTTTTCCATACTGAGAAGAAGATGCTCGACAGCACCACATTTAGTTGTGGTTACCTGGGTACTTTGGGCAATGATGAAAACACCTATTACGAGGAAATGGCATCCGGAACAACGAAGTTACTTAGACAGGCCATCAAGTTTCTTTCGGCAATTCAATCACTTACAGCTACGCCATTGGATAAACAATATAACACCGATTACAATTATTACGTCTGCATGAACTATCGCGCAAATATCGAACGATGGCGTAAAGGGAAGGAATTCATGCTGGAAGTTTTGCATGATAAAAAGGAAGAAATTGTGAAATTCATTGACCAGAAAGGGTTGAAATGCAAATCACCTGAAGATGCAAGGAAAATAATTGACTATTATAATACATTGAAATAGTCATGCTTAATGTCAAACTTGCCCGCCCTTCGTTAAGCTACGGTGGGTCCTGCGCCAAATCCTAAACGAAATCTCGGTAAATTGATAAAAATGTTTTAATGACAAGGTCACTGTGGCTCGTCATTTTTTTATCATCGGCTATAAGTGGTAATGGACAAACCGGTGCAGATGCTTTTGGGTTGAGTAATATACAGACTCCCGCGCCCCTTCCTTTGGATATTTCTTCTCCCTTTGCCTTGGTAGCGGGTGGCAGCAAGGAAATTGGCTACGGTATTGCTGAGGCCCTGGCAAAGCGTCACTATAATTTGATTTTAGTTGCGCGGCATTGGGATAGTTTGGCAACTGCCAAAACAAAGCTTGAGCCAGCTTACGACATTCATGTGGAACTGCTTGCTTACGATCTGGGGCGAGAAGAATCGGCTACTGAAATAGGCAAATGGTGTAGCGAAAGAAATATACCATTGAAAGTGCTTTGTAATGTTGCCGGATTTGGCGGAACAAGGGATTATTGTCCTTACCTCTTGATTCACTCCGCTAAATGGTGAGATTGAATGTGGAATCGGGCATGGCGCTTACTCTCTCTTTGCTTCCTTTAGCGGAGCTGGAGGATCGGCATCCTGTTTTTCAGAAGGAAGGTCAAGTGGTTTCAGCTTCACTGGAATTGTATCAGAAGCTGCTTTTCCTGATCCAAGTCCGCCAAAGACCGGTCTGTTTGCTTGGCTGTTTGAAAACGCTCCAAATAAACCACCCGCAATAATAGTTTGACTTGTGCGAAGAAGAAATTGGCGACGAGATCGTAAAGGGAATAATCGACTTTTCATTTTTGAGGTTCGTAGTCAGCATCCTCCAATTATCCTGCCAACGGGAAAACGGAATCAGATCAAACACTCAAACGAAAAATAAACGAAGCAAATAAATTTTTTTGTATTCAATCAAACAGGTTAGAATTGAGGAACAGTTTCCCCGAGTTATAAGTTCTTGAAATAAGTTTTAGAATAATAAATAGTGCTAAATAACAGGCCACTCATTCGCCTATTATTTTATCGCGTTGGAGTGTTTTCTTAACTGTGTCCAAAAGGAATTTAATGTCAAAAGGCTTTTCAATACTTCCATCGGCCCCTGCGAGAGTTGATAAAAGGCCTATACCCGGCGTTGCAGAGATCATGATCACCGGTATTCTCTTAGTCCTTTTTTGCGTCTTTAAAAATCGACATATTTCAAGCCCGTCATAGCCAGAAAGCTGTTTGTCGATCAGAAACAGATCTGGTAAAATAAATTTATTATTCAGTAAATCAATTCCATTTGATTTAATTTCAAACTCGTATCCTGCTCTTTGAAAAATGATACTATAAATGTCACAAATTCCAGCATCGTCATCTGCAATCAGGATCCGACCAGGCTGCGGTAGCGTTTCGAAAGCCGGATGCGTCTTTTGAATTTCTTTTTTCACGTTCAATTATTTAAGGGTAAGGAAAATGAGAATATACTTCCTTTGCCCAGTTTACTTTCCACCCAGATCTTTCCGCTTTGTCTTTTTATTATTTCAGCTGCAATATACAATCCCAACCCAAGGCCCGGAAAAGTGTTTAAAGAAGATTCGGTAACCCGGAAGAATCGGTCAAAGACTTTGCTCAACAATTTCTTTTCAATCCCTATGCCAAAATCGTGCACGCTCACGATTACATCAACCTTATTTACTTTGGTGCTAACAATTATTTTCTTGCTCTCAGGTGAATATTTTATGGCATTACTTAGCAAATTGGTTATCACTTGGCTGGTTCTATATCGATCACCGGTGAGGTCGACCGACCGATCCAGTTTTTTTATGATAATTTGCTTCAGGGCGCTGCGCTGCATTTCCTCGGTCACTTCTTCGATGAGGTCATTCAACTCGTAGGTTTCCATTCTAAACTTTAATGCGCCTCCCTCGATCCGAGTAAAATCCAAAAGATCTTTGATTAAGGTAGTGAGGCGATCAACCTGGACGTTGAGTTTCCGGAGTAACTCTGCCGAATTTTTGTCCTTCCTTTTTGAAAATCCTTCTTCAAGAATTTGGGTATATGCCTTAATGCTTGTAACGGGAGTTTTTAATTCATGACTTGCTACACCAATAAATTCATCTTTTTGGTGTTCAAGCGCTTTGCGATCAGTAATATCTCGGTAATTGGCAATAATGCCATTGATCTTTTTATCATCTAAAAGATTTCGGAATATAGCGTCCATGGTCCGATAGCTTCCATTTTTATGCATGAGTCTGAATTCGCCAAAAATATTTTCCCGTGGGCGTTCTATGGATTCCTTTAGGATGGAAATCTTGATATGCCGGTCTTCCGGGTGTACAATTGGATCCATGCTAATGTTTCGACCAACTCGTTCTTCCGGTTTATATCCCAAGGCCGGCTCAATGGCCGGGCTTTCGTATTTTATCGTGCCATCCTGGTCAAAAACGGTGATTATATCCGAAGCGTTTTGTATGAGCAGCCGAAATCTTTCCTCATTTTCTTTGAATGAGTCTTCCATTTTTTTCCTGGCAGTAATGTCCTGGACTGACAATAGGATCAACGCTTCATTGTTCTCCTTTTTAAGGAATTTTTGTGCATTTATCAACACTGTTTTATTGCCTCCATTGGGAACATCGATCTCCAGTTCATGATCACTTATAGGAATGTCGCGCAATTGTAGAAGTTTCAATAAACGTCGAAGGTCTCCAATATCCCATTGCCGGTGGTCCAGCTCAAACAAATAAGTGCCTTCAGTTTCTTCGGGTGTTAGTTGAAAGGTTTGATAAAAGCCTTTGTTGGCAGTTTTGACTATGAGTTCTGCATTTAAGAGCAACAATGATTCATGGACGGTTTCCAGGATAGCTCTCGTATAATGACCAGCTTCTTTTAATTCGGCATTCCGCGTCTGCAACTCATCATTAATAGTTCTTAGTTCTTCATTAGAAGATTGCAATTCTTCTTTAGATGTTTCCAATTCCTCATTAATGCTTTGTAGCTCTTCGTTGGAAGATAGTACTTCTTCATTAGCCGATTGCAACTCTTCCCTGGTGGCTTCAAAGTCTTCGGTCAAGACCCGGATGCCTTCTTTGGCTTCTCTTAATTCCCTTTCCATTACCGCAGACCGCCTTTCAGAGTAATCCCTTCCTTTTTCATTGGCTGGTTTTTTATTGACACGTGTGGAAGATTCGAAGGTCCCGGTCTCTCGAAAGACAATAAGGTAATAATTATCTCTTTCCTTTCCCTTTATAGGAACTACTTCAATGGAGACCTCCTGGTTAACACCATTTATGGTCGTAGGTATACCCTCCTTTTTGGAGGTGCGGCCTTCCTTTTTTGCTTTTTGTATAATGGCCCTGAGATCATAGGCAAGTTCATCTGCTATCATTTTCGTCAAATGCAGGCTCGCCTTTCCTGAGGTAGGTTCAAGATACCTTGAAGTAGAACCCCTGAAACGCAGGATTTCAAGGTCTTTATTCACAAGTAAAGTAGCCGGAACGTAATGAGCCAGTAAAAGCTGGTCAGCTTCTTTATCTAAGTCCCTATCATCCGAACTTACCTTGGCTGGACCTCCATTTTCCTGGGAGACATCAAGACTTGGAAAGTTTCGCATGACAAAACTTAACTGTGGAGGAGATTCTACCAGTTTTTTCTTATATACTTTATCACGTTTTCCAAGTTGCTCAAATAGATCAACGGAGCTTCCAATTGTTTCTGATTTTCCCAATAACAGAAAACCATGTGGTTTTAATGCATAGTGGAATGCCTGCATTATTTTCTGCTGTGGGACAGATTCCAGATAGATCAATACATTTTGGCAGCTGATTATGTCCATCCTTGAGAATGGAGGATCTTTCAAGAGATTGTGCGGTGCAAAGATACACATGTCGCGAATCGACTTTATCACCTGGTAAAAGCCATTCGATTTTACGAAATATCGTTTTAGCCTCTGCGGCGAAACATTTTGAAGCGAACTTTTTAAGTAAATTCCAGTGCGGGCCTTTTCAATGGCTTTTTCATTGAGGTCTGTTGCAAAGATCTGTATCGGTGTGATAATGGCTTTTGAACCCAGATCTTCAAGAAGTATGATAGCAAATGAAACAGCCTCTTCCCCGGTAGCACAACCGGGAATCCATATTCGCAAAGGTTCGGTGGGTTTCCGATTTTTTGAAATTTCTGGAACAATTTTGTTCGTTAGAGCCTGATACATTTCGGAGTCACGGAAAAAATTTGTTACGCAAATCAGCAGGTCCTGGTACAAGGCATCTACTTCAGCTTTATTTTCTCTAAGCATATTGGCATAACCTTCCAAATCCTGTATGCGGTTGAGGCTCATACGACGCAAAATCCTTCGATGAATAGTGGATTGTTTATAATGTGAAAAGTCAACTCCGCGCTTATTGTGCATGATCAGGTGGATCTTTCGTAATTCCCCTTTATTCTCGAGCATGAATTCTTTCGGCGAAGTGACTGAATAAGGATGCTGAATTAGCGAAGCAAGTTCCCCGGCAATCTTATCGGGTGGCATTACAAAATCCACATAACCCATTTCAGCAGCATGGTGTGGCATGCCCAGGTGATGAGCTGTATCATCCTGGGCAAAAGTAATTCCACCCTCCGCTTTAATCGACATCAATCCCAATGAACCGTCTGTACCCGTACCTGATAATATAATGCCAATTGCATTCTGCTGATACAAGGGTGCCAAGGATGTCAGGAAATAATCAATCGAATGAAGATTATCTCCTTTGGATTGAGGTTGAAGCCGAAATTCTCCGTCTATGACAGAAACCTTGCTTTTTGAAGGGGACACATAAACGCAGTTCTTTTTTATCTGCATGTTATCCTTGATCTTTAACACTTTCATAGATGTTTTTCGCTGAACGATCTCAGATAACAAACTCTCATGGCTTGGTGAAAGATGCTGGATATAGACGTAAGCCATTCCAAGCTCTGGAGAAAGATTATGAAGTAATAAAGAAAAGGCTTCAAGACCTCCGGCGGATGCGCCAATACCGACAATGGGAAAAGGCTTTATAATCTCCTTCTTTTTCAAAGAAGGAGATGTTTTTGCAGAACTTTTTCCGATAAGATTTTCAGATCGCTGCTCCGGTTTTTTTTTAGTTCGTAATGGTTTGGGGCTGGAGACGGCCCCTTTACCTAAAATCTCTCTTTTCAGATTCTTTTCCTTTGCTTCGTTTTTTTGATTGACAAGGTGTTTCATTTCATAAACCTCACATTCATAGAGACGATCCTGACGGCGTCTCTCTCCTGAAGGTACATTTTTAAAAATTAAATCCCCTTCGTCTACTTTTTCTGCATGCGGTAGCTGCAATGGTTTTCGCGCCCACCGATTGGAGAGTTTCTTACTCCTATTGGTTGTTCAACGACCTTGGCCAAAAGCAAGTCTTACGTTTGGCAAGATATTTACACTGTTCTTTTAAAATAATTGACTAGACTGTTTTACTGATTTCCCTGTTCGTTCTTACTTTCTCAGCGATGTCGATGCGATAATGTGCCGTGAATGTTTTTTCATCAACAGATAAGAAACCCGACTACAGAGGTTGAAATTTTGATATTAAACCGGCGACTTTGTGGAAAAATGTCTACCAAACGTGCAGATGCATGAGATTAAAAGAGCGAAGTTAATGAACGGACTATTTTTCAGTCAGGCTGAAAAATTTTCACTCTCTTTCTGCCTTTTTTTCTCAAAAAACCGTTTGGTATTTTCTATGCTAACTCCCAAGAAAAAAAGGAGGTAATCATGGCAACCGCAATTGCAAAAAGACAGAATGACAATTCCCGCGAGTTTGGAAATATAGTGGACAGTTTTTTCCAAAACGGCTTGCGTCGATTCTTTGACAACAACCTTTGGGACATGGACTTTAATTCCGGTACAGGAGGGGTTCCTGTAAACGTCCGGGAAACAGAACAACAGTATGAACTGGACGTGATCGCCCCAGGATGCAAAAAGGAGGACTTCAATATTAAGGTCGCCGACAATCAGCTGACCATTTCTTTCAACCGGAAGGATGAGTCCAACCAGAAACAAGGGGGTTGGTCAAGAAATGAATTTGTCCAGCGATCATTTAACAGGAGCTTTATGCTTGATGACAGCGTTGACGTTAATAAGATCGAAGCCACCTATGCAGACGGCATATTGCACTTGGCACTCGCCAAAAATGAGCGTTCAAAGAAACAATCGCGAGAAATACAAATTAAATAGGGAAGGAGACGCGATTCTTGAGAAAGGTGGAGTAATTATTATTCCGCCTTTCGATTTTAACTGGATCTGCATTTTGAAAGAAGCTTAAATCGTGTACATATCCATTGCTCCATGCATTCGTGCACGGTAAAATTCGAGTTCAGGCTTTTTATTCTCCTTTATGATTTGTTCGATTGCAGGCACATAGTTCAGGAGATTAAAAACTTTTATAGTCTTGCTCAATTTTATGATTTCTGAGCCGCCAATCCCGTACCCTTCTAAAAATCGTTGTTGATCCTCGATCGACAGATCGTGAAGCGCAATTGATAGATCCCATGCTGGGCCTATCGCCGACGTACAGTCTTCCCAGTCGATCAGCGCTATGATCTTTCCCTCTGTATCAACCATTGTATTCTTTAAGCGCAAGTCGCCGTGATGAAGACAAGGATTTCCTTTCCACCGCGATAATTGGTTCAACTCTACTTTTATATGCCGGTAGGCGAGGGGAGAGATCATCTTTAATTTTTTCAGCATTTCCAATCGTGCTAAGCCTTTCCATTCATCCATTATAAATTGTCTCCACTGCTCATTTTTAGATAAAGAATTTTCCGACCAATCAAAGGTGTGACCATAACCAGTTGTTTGAATGCTGTGAATTATTGAAGCCAATTTGCCTAAGTCGTGTAAAATCTCTGATTGCGCGATATGCTTGTATGCATTTACACCTGATACTTTCCTGGATATCATGTAGGCCACCGGAATCAGGGAAATTCCGACCTCAAGAATCTCAGGAACAGGTATCTTTTTTTTCCTGGCCTGTGTTACAGCCCATTGCTCTTTCAAAAAGGAATTTATCTTATCTTTTTCCAACCCAAGTCGTACGACCAGGTCCTCGGAGCCCGCTTTAACTCCAAATACCTTATTTGTTAATCCTCCGCCCAAGGGAACAATCCGCAGCTTTTTGCCTGGAAAATAATGTCCGACAAGCGCTTGGACGTATTTCCGGTGTTCGTTTGAAATTTTCTTTTCGGCCATGACACCAACAGATAATGTTATTGTTGCAGACTTGCAAGCGAATTAAACAGATCACCCAATTCATGAAAATCGTTAAGACGGATGGTTGCCTTCTTTCCTAAAAAAGGCAGGCCCTGATTTCTCACATGGACCGAAAGACCCGTTCCCTGCAAAAATATATCCATATTCGAATCGCCTGCACCCACTGATTCATCCATATCGAATTCAAGTAAATTTGCCATCTGTATTGTACCGGATAGTTTGTTTATTCCCGAATGTGTAATAAAGTTATTTCCCTTCGTATGTTGATAAGCCATCAGTTTGTCCTCGGCCAGGTTAATCAATAACAACACCATACATACTGGTTTTTCCAGTAAGAGGCGCTCTAATTCGTCTTCAGTAGTGGAAGTGACCAAAGATGCGCTGGAGTATTTCTGCTGCAATGAAGGAATTTTTTCTTTAACAGGGGTCCAGATAACTTCTCCAAGCCTCCAGTCTTCGGGATAATAAAATACAATCAGATCTTCAAATTTGTCTTGCCTGAACTGGCGGATGGTTTTAAGCAGTTCCTGGATTTCAATTGTGGTCAACGGAAATGCAACCAACTGTTCAAATAGAAACTTATCCTCGTGCAGGATGATATATCCAAGCTGGCTACCATTTAATAGTACAACAGGAATTGGCAACTTTGAAATTTTATACCACTCTTTTGCAAAGGTCCTTATAACCGAAAGGGGAAACCGCAGTGTATTGATAACGACTGGCCTACCCATCTCGTAGACTTTTTTTAATCCTAATTCCACATCTTTGTGTATTACGCTGAAGCCCTCAAATTCATGAACGACAGTACCATCGAGATCAGTGATAATAGCTCCCTTAAACTTAAAGAGGGAATCCTTAACGAATTCTTGTAGTTGACTCTGGGCGTCCTTTGATAGCGGCATTGGATCAGAAATGCAAATGCTCTGCCAATCCAATGGACTGCTTAATTCTTCTTATTTTTTTTCCCGGTAGTTTTTCTGCTACTCTGCGTGTCCTTCTTATTATGAGTAATATCGGTTCCTTTGAATTGCTGTTCTTCTCCTTCCCGGCTGTCCAGATCATCTTTATTTTCCGGGCGCGGCTTATTGGTATTGAAGTGAGGGTTAGGCCTTGCGTTCGGCGCTTTTACATTTTTCATAAATTGGTTTATCATCAGGAATGCAAATGTTCGGCCAAATCAAGTACAGCCGAGAAATCAGTATGGTCTGCAGAATAATGTAAGGCTGTCAGGTCCATATTGTAAAAAGGAAGAAAATGTCAAACTGTGAACAGGGAATCAATATTTATAGCTTGCAGGTAGGAGTTAATCAACCTTATATCTTCAAAGCAGGCAATTTCCAGAATTGTTTTGTCGGACATTATAAATTTAACTTCCATATAAAACCCGTCGACCTGATATAGAATATAGTGATAACGGTGATCTCTGCGGCGACCCAGTTCGACTCCTTTTCGCCATAAAAGGTGTTCCTGATCGTCTTCACTAAGATATTTAAACTGGTTGAATGTCATCATCGAAATACAATAAAAGACTGTACCAATTTTTTTTAGATATTTTTTCAAAAACTGACAGCTTTTATATCCCTGCGACCTGCATTTACTCGTCGTTATTGACAAGGCCGTGTATTATTTTCTACAAAGAATTTATCAATTAGCGCGGACTAATCTTCAAAAGCAAGGATGACCTCTCTGCGACAAATTACATTACAAATGATGTAAGGTTTTTCTGGCATGATCGATCCAAAATGCATCGGCACGCGATTTGTAAACCAAACCGTGACTTTATTTTGATCATTTAAAATATTCATGAAATGGCAAACTCAACCACGAAAAGCAGAGGTTCTAAAAATGGCGGCGCTGCAAAGAAATCGGCGTTAAAAAATCCGGAAGATGGGAAAAAATATAAGCCCTCCGGGGAATCCGATTCGCAACTACAAAAACTCTTTCACGATCAGATCAAAGACATTTATTGGGCTGAAAAGCACTTGACGAAAGCGTTGCCAAAGATGCATGCGGCTGCAACATCAAAGCACCTAAAGGACGCCATAGACAATCACCTTGCTCAAACTGAGGAACACGTTGCCAGGCTCGAGAAGGTTTTTGAAATTCTTGAGAAACTACCTCAAGGAAAGAAATGTGACGGGATGGAAGGACTCGTAAATGAGGGAGAGAACGCGATAGAAGAAACTGAAGATGGCAGTATGATAAGAGATGTAGCAATTATTATGTCTGCTCAGAAAGTGGAACATTATGAGATCTCAACATACGGAACTCTCATTCAGCTTGCAGATACCATTGGCAATTCGGCTATTGCGGAGTTGTTGGAAGCGACCCTTGAGGAGGAAAAACAAGCTGATCAAATTCTTTCCGACCTGGCAAAAAATAATATTAACTGGAACGCTAAAGAGGAAAAAGAATAAGTGCTAGCTATTATGGATGATTTGTTTTAACAGAAAATGAGGGAGGTATTGTGATGGCGCCGGATTTAATTTGTGTTAGTCATTTACGTTGGAATTTCGTTTATCAGCGGCCTCAGCATTTGATGAGCCGTTTTAGAAAATATCACCGGATATTTTATATAGAAGAACCGATTTATGAAGCCACGAGTCGCGGTAATGAAGTATACCAGGACGTACGAACCGGGGTGCATGTCGTCGTCCCGCATTTTCCGCTTTCAGCTCGAGATAATCCCGACGAGCAACAACATTTATTTAGCCTCTTTCTTCTTTCGAAGCAGGTTCGCAAAATGATATTATGGTATTATACTCCATTGGGCCTCTCTTTTACCAGTCACCTTTCGCCAGTACTGACAGTCTACGACTGTATGGATGAACTGTCGGCATTTCGATTTGCTCCCCCCTCATTAAGAGAGGCAGAAAAGCAATTGATGCACAAAGCAGATATCGTATTTACCGGGGGACAACGTCTTTTTGAGGCGAAGAAAAATCTGCATCATAACATACATCCTTTTCCCAGCAGTATTGACAAGGAACATTTTGAGCAAGCGCGTCGCGTTAGAAGTGAACCCGAAGACCAGGTTAATATTCCTCATCCGCGCATAGGTTATTATGGGGTGATTGATGAAAGACTTGATATTTCTTTATTAGCCGAAGTTGCTTCTATGCATCCGGCATGGCACTTTATCATGGTTGGTCCGACGGCGAAAATTGAGCGTTCGGCGCTTCCCCGATTAAACAATATTCATTTTCTTGGGCAAAAAGAATATAAGACGCTGCCAGCATATCTATCAGGTTGGGATGTTGCCATGATGCCTTTTGCACTAAATGAATCTACAGAATTTATCAGTCCTACCAAGACTCCCGAATATCTCGCAGGTGGTAAGCCGGTTGTGTCCACTCCAATAGCGGATGTGGTTAAGCCGTACGGAGAACTGGGTCTTGTACAGATTGCAAAGACGGCGTCCGAATTTGCCAGCGCTCTAGAAAAAGAGCTGCAACAGAAACCAAATAAACAATGGCTGGTAAAAGTTGACACTTTTCTGGCAGATATATCCTGGAATAAGACCTGGATGGAAATGTCAAAATTGATGGGAGAAGCTTTGGAAAGAAAAAAGCAACATAAGGATACAAAAAATGAGGAAGTCTATGTTTGATTATATGATAGTTGGGGCAGGCTTTGCGGGAGCCGTATTGGCCGAGCGTTTGGCAAGTCAGTGCGACAAGAAGGTAATTGTTGTAGATAAGAGACCGCATCTTGGCGGAAATACTTACGACTACTATAACCAGGATGGAATTCTTGTTCACAAGTACGGACCGCATATTTTCCATACTAATTCTAGTGAAATTTTTAATTACCTAAGTCAATTTACATCATGGCGTCCTTATGAGCACAGAGTATTGGCAAGCGTGGATGGGTTGCTGGTTCCCATTCCTATCAACTTAAATACAATTAATAACCTGTATGGCATGCAATTGAATTGCTCTGAGGTAGAGGAATTCTTAAAATCTAAAGCTGAACATCATGACCGTGTGGTTACTTCAGAAGATGTGGTGGTTACCAAGGTAGGACGAGAGTTATATGAAAAGTTCTATAAAGGTTATACAAAGAAACAATGGGGATTAGATCCTTGTGAACTGGATGCGTCGGTTGCCGCTCGAATTCCTACCCGTAGCAACCGCGATGACAGGTATTTTACCGATATCATCCAGGCTATGCCTCTGCACGGATATACGAGACTATTTGAGAACATGCTTTCACATCCAAACATCAGTCTGTTGTTGAATACTGACTATAAAAATGTTGATGATATTATACCATATGATCAAATGATTTATACGGGACCGGTGGATTATTATTTTGATTATTGTTACGGCAAGCTTCCGTACCGGTCGCTTGAGTTCAAATTTGAAACCTTGGATATTCCGGTTTCCCAACCCTGTGGTACCATTAATTACCCCAATGAACATTTATATACGAGATCGACAGAGTTTAAGTATCTCACGGGACAAAGGCATGATAAGACTACTATCGTGTATGAATACCCTAAATCAGAGGGTGATCCATACTATCCAGTCCCCCGTAAGGAAAATGCGGAGCTTTATAAGAAATACCAGCTAAGAGCTTCCGAGATAAAAAACGTCTTTTTCACAGGGCGACTAGCCACCTACAAGTATTACAATATGGATCAGGTTGTCGCCCAATCCCTGTCATTATTCAAGCGGATCAGTGGAATTAACGAAAAGGAAAAACATGTCAACGGACATAAGTTTACGGCAGCCCGGTCTTGAAATCTGGGGAGGAATAGAATCTACGATCAATAGGATTGGTGACCATTTTAACGATCAATTGGATCAGTCAGGCCATTATTGGAGAGACGGAGACATTGAAAGATTCGCAGCCCTGGGCATAAAAAAAATAAGATACCCCGTACTTTGGGAAAGGCATCAACCCAATCTCTACAAAGACATTGACTGGACATGGATCTCAGGGCAACTGGCTACTTTAAAAATATCCGGCGTCACTCCGATCGCGGGACTGCTTCATCATGGCAGCGGACCTTCATTTACCCAGTTAGACGATCCGAAGTTTCCATCATTATTGGCACAATTCGCAGGCAAAGTAGCAGCCCGCTTTCCAGGGCTGGAATATTATACGCCCGTTAACGAACCACTTACTACCGCGCGGTTTAGTGGTCTTTACGGCTTATGGTACCCACATGGTAAAAGTGACACAGGCTTTGTCACCATGCTGTTAAACCAGGTGAAGGGTATCATCTTATCCATGCAGGCAATTCGCAAGATAAATCCCAACGCAAAACTTATCCAAACCGAGGATCTCTCTTTTACTCACAGTACCCCATCGCTGAATTACCAGGCTTTTTTTGAAAACCACAGGCGTTGGCTGACCTACGATCTGCTTTGTGGACGAATGAACAAGGACCATATAATGTGGAACTACATGATCGAATCAGGAGTGAAAGAAAGAGAGCTTAAGTTTTTTGAACAAAATAGTTGTCCACCTGATATAATGGGATTCAATTACTACGTAACATCTGAAAGATTTCTGGACGAGAATATATGCAACTATCCTGAATCATTGCACGGAAGTAACGGCAGGCATCGATATGTGGATACGGAAGCAATCAGATGCGGCAAGCATCTGGGAATTACCAAACTTATCTCGGAAGCCTGGCACCGTTATCATCTTCCCATTGCAATCACTGAATGTCATCTTGGTTGTAGCCGTGAGGAACAACTTCGCTGGATCAATGATATTTGGCAAGGGGCCATTCAATCATTAGCGATGGGTATTGATGTAAAAGCTCTTACTGCCTGGTCTTTGCTCGGGTCCTATGACTGGAATAGCCTGCTTACCCGTCGCGATCGATATTATGAGAGCGGCATATTCGATAATTCAAATTTTCGACCCCGTGCTACCGCCTTAGCCAAACAGGTGAAAGCGTTAGCGAATAAAGATGTCTATGATCATCCTGTCCTGGACCAGCCAGGTTGGTGGGCTAAGAGTTGTGGCAAATTTCTTGTGCCACACAAAAAATCTTCGCCGCTCTTAATCATTGGCAAAACGGGTACGTTGGGGAGTGCATTTGTGCGTATTTGTGGGGAAAGGTCGATCTCATGTATAGCATTGGGTAGAGACGATATCAATATATCCGATAAAACCGCAATCCGAAAAATTATCGAAATGCACAAACCCTGGGCAATCATCAACGCGACCGGCTACGTGGATGTTGATGAAGCGGAGAACAACCAGGAGCAATGTTTCTTAATAAATATGTACGCACCGGAACTAATGGCAGGCGTTTGCCATGAAACCAATGTGCGGTTCGTCACTTTTTCTTCAGACCTCGTTTTTGATGGCAATAAACAGCATCCTTATGTAGAAGGCGATAGTGTAAAATCCCTAAATGTCTATGGGTCAAGCAAAGCAAGCGGAGAAAAACTCGTTAGACGCATCAACGCGGAATCTCTTATCATTCGGACAAGCAGCTTCTTTGGCCCCTGGGATACATACAATTTCGCGCACCGGGTCATTCAAAGTCTAGAAAATGGACAAACCGCGATGGTCGCAAAGGATGTGATCATTTCACCGACTTACATTCCCGATTTGGTAAATAAATCGCTCGATCTTTTAATCGATGAAGAAATTGGGACCTGGCATATATCAAATGATGCCAGTCTTAGTTGGTTTGAATTTGCGGAACAAATAGCTGACCGGGCGGGATTTGAAAAAAAGAACCTTATCCCAAAATTGGCCACGGAAATGAATTGGAAAGCTCGCAGACCTCTTTATAGTCCGCTTCAGAGTTGCAGAGGTATCAAATTACCTAATTTGGACAGTGCTTTGGAACGATATTTTCATAAGCAAATCGCTTAATCATTTCTTATGCCAGGAAATAAATTCATGTTTGCCACTGGTATGGAGAACAGTTATCCCACTATCAAATTACCAGATGGAAAGACTAAGCGTATTGACGAGATGTCTAAGGCAGGTCACTATGATCATTGGAAGCAAGACCTGGAACTTGTCCGGGAATTGGGAATCGAGTTTTTCCGCTATGGGCCACCTTACTATTTGGTCCATCGAAATCCAGGCCGCTACGACTGGGAATTTACAGATCAAACGTTCAATAAATTAAAGGAACTTCGGATAACACCCATCGTGGATTTGTGCCATTTCGGCGTCCCAGATTGGTTAGGGAATTTCCAGAATCCTGAGTTCCCGTTTTTTTTCTCGGAATACGCAAGATCATTTGCGGAAAGGTTTCCGGATCTACAATTATATACTCCCGTCAATGAAATTTTTATTGCAGCTATGTTTTCGGCCCAGTATGGGTGGTGGAACGAATGTCTGCAATCGGACAAGACCTTTGTGAATGCGTTAAAGCTTCTTTGCAAGGCGAATGTAATGGCCATGCAGGCAATTCTTGAAGTGCAACCCGCGGCGACCTTTATCCAAAGTGAATCTTCTGAATATTTCCATGCAATGGACCCGCTAGCCCTACCGCTGGCGCGATTTCTTAATCAAAAAAGGTTTTTGTCGCTTGACCTCACATACGGTTATCCATTGAATGTTACCATGTACAATTATCTTTTGGATAATGGCATGACGGCTAAAGAGTATACCTGGTTTACCAAAAACCAGGTCAAGGCCAGATGTATTATGGGTAATGATTATTATGTTACAAATGAGCACCTGGTTTTTCCTTCAGGCCATACCCAGGCTGCTGGTGAGATTTTCGGTTACTATGTAATTACCAATCAATATTACAAGAGGTATAAACTGCCAATTATGCACACAGAAACCAATCTTAAAATGCCGGCGAGCAAAGAATGGTTACTCAAGCAATGGGCAAATGTGCATCGTCTCAAACACGACGGAATACCGATCATTGGCTTTACATGGTACAGTCTGCTACATCAAATTGATTGGGATTCTGCACTTCGAAATGATGCCGGTAACATTAATGAGCTTGGGTTGTTTGACCTGGACAGAAACATAATGCCTGTCGGGGAAGCTTATAAAAATTTGATCAATAACTGGAAGGACGTGCTGAATGAGGAAAGTTTTGGTCTTACTTTCCAAAATTAATTCTAGCGGGTAAAGATGACATCTTCCTTTATTACGTCTGCTGTAAATTTAGAAAAGAGTTCTGAACCATCCAGGATTTGCTTGTTCTTTTGACCAATGCCAAATGCATATTGGGGTGGGGTTACGCTAAATGGAATCGTTTCGTTCCTTCTCACCTTTTCACGATTTAAATTCTTTTCTGCCACAGGAGTAGATTCTTTTTTCAGCATAAAATATTTTTAAGAATTGGATCAATTTGTATGCCTCAATTTAGGATTTTACGGGCCTGTACGATCAAAATTTCATGTCTTTTTTCGGGGAATAAAATCTACAAATCCCATTCGCTTGATCAGGCTACTAAATCCCTCTGCAGACATTTCGTTACCAGCTCCAAAATTTCCCGAATATCAAAAGGCTTTTCTAACGCGGCGCAAGCTTTATAGTCGTTGTAGCCTTCCAAAAATTGGGGAGTTGCAGACATTAATACTATTGGAACATTCTTATAGGGTCCTTCCTGAATGATTAGACACAGCTCGCGACCATCCTCATTGTTCAATCTCACGTCCATAAAAATCAGATCCGGACATAAATGGTATAGCTGTGTAAACAACTTATGCCTGCAATCTGCGATATGTACCTCATGCCCCTTTAATTTTAGGACATGCCCTAATATCTCCAGCAACGATGCCGAGTCATCAGCAATTAATATCCTTGCCATACCCGTAAGTTTTAAAATAACCCAAGGTATTAGACGAAGTCACAGGACTGGATCTATGGGCTAGTGAAGAAAAATAAAGGTAGGGGTTTTCTAGAAATCCAAAAATGACTGAAGCCTGAGGCCGCATCCGCTTTGATGTGCCTTGGCCTCTTTTTTGATCCTGTCTCGAAAACCATCGCAAATGGCACGCCATAACAGGAATACAGGTGACGCAAACTTACCTGGTAAATAATTCTTATGCCTTCGTTAGAAAAGTACCGAAAAAAGCGGGTATTCAGACGAACGCCGGAACCAACCGGCGGTACGGCAGGCGAAAATGTACTGCACTTTGTAGTTCAAAAACATCAAGCCTCGCACTTGCACTACGACTTTCGCCTTGAAATTCGGGGCGTATTGAAAAGTTGGGCTGTCCCAAAAGGTCCTTCCACTGACCCATCACTGAAACGGCTGGCAATGCTTGTCGAAGATCATCCATTTGATTACAAAGATTTCGAAGGCATAATTCCTAAAGGTAATTACGGTGCAGGCGCTGTCATAATCTGGGATCAAGGAACATATGAACCTGCAGAAGCGGCGCCATCGAAAGAAGCCCAGGAAAAATCGATGCTGAAGCAATTTTACGGCGGCGCCATTAAAATTATCATGCATGGCAAAAAGCTCAAAGGTTCTTTTACTCTTAGCAAACTCCCTGAGCGGGGTGATAATAGCTGGTTACTAACCAAGGGAAATGATAAGTATGCAAAGAAAACCGATATAACGAAAAAAGACAAATCTGTCGTTTCTGGACTATCGATAGAGAACATGGTTGATAATCCAAGTGCCAGGGAATGGCAAAGCAATCGTAAGATTTCTAAAAACAAAGTTCTGCATTCGAGCACTGCCAGTAGTAAATCGAATAAAGGTAAGAGGGCACGTATGCCCTCTAGGATAAGGCCCATGCTTTGCACATTAACTAAAGAGCCAATTGATAATCCAGCCTTTCTGTATGAAATAAAGTGGGACGGCTACCGAATCATTTCTTACGTCAGTGACAACAAAATACGAATGGATTCAAGAAGCTCTTTGAACTATACCAACAGGTATCCCGAAGTCGCACGAGCCTTAACAGCATTGAAACATGAAGTTGTACTCGACGGTGAAGTTGTAGTATTTAACGAGCACGGCTTGCCCGATTTCGACGCATTGCAGAAATACAATGGGCATTCCACTCCAATTCATTATTGTGTTTTTGATATTCTATGGAAAGATGGTTACAACCTAATGGGAATACCATTAAACGAGCGCAAAGCAATATTGAAAGAATTGGTGGCTAATAATGATGTTTTGCGATTTAGTGAATCCTTTGAAGATGGCCCTGCCCTTTATGAACAGATGGTACAAAGGAATCTGGAAGGGATTATAGCTAAAAAGAGAGATAGTATTTATGTGGAGGGAGATCGAGGAAACAAGTGGCTGAAGACGCCCACGCGAAAAAGGCAGGAATTTGTCATTGGTGGGTGGGCTGAATCAGATAAGGTTCGTTCATTCAAGTCTCTATTATTTGGAGCCTATAATAATGGAAAGCTTGAATGGATCGGCCGTTCAGGAGGTGGATATAAAGTAAAGGAAATGCCTGGCATACTGAAACAATTAAAAAGTTTAGAAATAAAGTCCTCTCCCTTTTGCAATCCCGTACTCGACACAAAGGGAGCTATCATGCATTGGGTGAAGCCCGAACTTGTTGCCAACTTTGAATTTGCTACCTGGACCAAAACCGGGCGTATACGAAAGCCTGCAACTTTTCTAGGTTTCCGAAAGGATAAAAAGGCAAAACAGGTTTTTCGTGAAGTGCCTAAGGCCGTTGACAAAGTGGAGCAACAGATTGAAAAGAAAGAAACCCATCCCACCAAACCAAAAATCAGCTATAAAAAGAAGGCGGAAAAAATTTTTGCGAGTAAGGACAGTAACTGGAAAGTGCTGGAGAAAAAAAAGCCTGAATTTAAAGAAGAGTTTGATCTTGGTGATTGCACTATTACTTTATCGGACGTCGAAAGGCCCATCTGGAAAAAGATACCAAAGGCAAAACTCATTGAATACTATCATTCAATTTCCAAATTCATTCTTCCACACTTAAAAAACAGGCCACTATCACTTCTCGTAAAGCCTAATGGAGCACTGGCACCAGGCTTATACATTAAAGATATGGAAGGTCGTCATCCGGATTGTGGCCAAATATTTACCGATCTGCGTAGACACCCCAAGCCTGGTAAACGAAACCAGATCGATTATCTAGTTTGTAATAATGAAGCTACATTGTTATATATGGTCAACCTCGGCTGCATAGATATTAATCCTTGGATGTCCCGAACCCAAAGCCCTGAGCAGCCCGACTTTATCAATATCGATTTGGATCCCACCGATGATGATTTTGCCAAAGTAGTTGAGACAGCATTGGCTGCAAGGGATGTGCTGTCCAGATATAAATTGAAATCTTTCGTCAAGACAAGCGGAAAGACAGGAATGCATATTTATATTCCTGTTACAGACATAACTTACGGTCAGGCCCGACATTATTCCGAACTGCTAGGGAAAGCCATTCATGAAGTAGTCCCTGGAATAACCACGACTGAGATCAGTAAAGATTTACGTGGTAACAAAGTACTGATAGATCCTTCTCAAAATGATTATGCCGATACCCTGGCATCTCCGTACAGCGCTCGGCCCAACCACATACCCACGGTATCTACTCCCCTGGATTGGAAAGAAGTCAGTAAAACGCTAGATCCTTCAGATTTCACAATACATAGTATTGGAAAACGCCTTTCTTCCAAAGGCGATCTATTTAATGGAGTATTAAATGAAACAATCAGGAGAAAAAACAAAGCATTCTTAGAAACATATATTTCTTGATCTAAAATTCCCAGTTCTGGGTGATCCTCAAAATAAAGAAACCGGAACGTAATCTCCGGTTGCGATACTAATACTTGGCTCAAGCGTATTAATCTACCATTTTTCCAAACCTAATAATCTTTTACCAAGTTTATTTAGTTTAGCAGTGCCATATTTCTTTTGTTCCCATTTGCGGGGGTCACCAGGAAAGGCGTAGCCTTCGGGTGCGATCCTGTCTTTCCATGAATTGATCCGCCATTGACGCAACGGCTCGTTATTTTCTTCAGCAGGCATCATTGAAATATATTGTGCAATTCGAACCTTATTGCTGCTCATGTTGGGTCGTATGCCGTGTGGCTGCAGGCTATTAAAAATCAACAGGTCGCCTGCTTCCATTCTCACTTTTACTAATTCAAATCCGGTTGTATCAGGTTTAAAACGGTCACGGTCTTCGGGCTGCGTCAATTTCCATATATCATAATCGCGAAATAATTCAGGAATACATTGAAAGCCGCCCATATTTTCATCCTCCTGATCAGCCAGCGCCAAGACACCTTGTACATTGACAGGTTTTGTTTCGGGGTCGTAATCCCAATGAATAAAGCCTTTATATTCAAAACCAGGTTTTATGGGAAAATTAAGATTTGCCCTGTCAATTGTTACCCATAATTTGTCTGTCCCCCAAATATCTCTAAACGCATCATATACCTTTTGTGTCATGCGATTATCCCATAGGTGCTGATTGTTATAAACTTCAACCATTCCTGTATTTGTCAATTCTTTCATTTTCATTTCTGCTCGTGGCGGCGCGTACCATGTGTCTGGATTATTGGGGTCTTTTTCTTCAAATTCCCATAAAAAATTTGCAGTAGCCAATGCCTGTTCCCTCGGAACCGCATTTTTAATTACAATGTATCCGTTGGCAACCCAAAAATTCCAATCCGCTTCACTTAACACACGAAGTGGCTCACCGTTGCTTCGGTCATTCAATTTAGTAGCGCTGCTTTTTGCTGTTGAAGGATTGCCGGGAATATTCTTATGGGCATTGTCCGGCTGCATTGTAGGTATCATTGTTGGTACCATTGTTTTTTGTTCCATATAGCAATATTTAATGTTTAAAATAGAAATCAGTTAAGGAGCATTGCTTTTGACTTTTACTGCACCAACCCATCTCATTCCTATGTTTGCAGCCTATTGCCCCTCTATCATTTCTTTTTGACAATGTGTTGTTCTTAGTGCGTAACAACGGTTCTGTACTTATTGCAGGTAAGAGATTTATAGTATGGCTTTTCTTTAGCATGGCAACCTGTCTTTAATAACCCAAAAATAGCGTTGGGTTGAGGGGTCAATCAACATCTGCAATGGCAGAAGTTTGTTCTACATTGATATATTTTGGTATTTTTATGCGAAATCCAGCAAAATAAGCGCAAATGAAGGCAAAACTAGAGTCTATAGCCAACGATAGCGATAGTTCATTTAGAATACTATTGACTCCTAATTTGAATGAGATATTTTATTGGCACTTCCATCCGGAGTATGAGATCGTCTACGTTGAAGCAGAGAGTGGATTTCGCCATATTGGCGACCACATTTCAAAATACGAAAGCAGCGACATTGCTTTAATCGGACCTAATATACCCCATTTGAATTTTGATTATGGAGTAAAGACAACGGTGGAAACAGTAGTGGTTCAAATGAAAGAAAATTTTTTAGGGCCAGACTTTTTTTCATTGCCTGAAATAGCAGCCATAAAAAGTCTATTTGAAAACGCAAAGGGTGGTTTAGCATTTCATGGGGAAACAAAAAGATTAGCTGGTGAAAAATTAAAGAAGTTGACAGTATTGCCTCATTTTGAACAACTCATTACCTTATTACAGGTTTTTAACTTGTTGGCTAACAGCACCGAGGTGGAAATGCTCAAGACAAGGCCTATTGCCAGCGCATCAATATTAAAAGAACAGCACAGGCTACAAAAAGTTTATCACTTTATTGAGGCCAATTATCAAAATGAAATCGACGTCAATCGAGTTGCTAAATTATGTAACTTGACAACTGCCGCATTTTGCAGATATTTTAAGAAATCAACCCATTATACCTTTACAAATTTTTTAAACCGGTTTCGAATAAATCAATCAAAAAAATTATTGCTACAAGGTAAAAATGTTACAGAAGCCTGTTACGGAAGCGGTTTTGCAAACCTTTCTTATTTTAATAAGACATTTAAAAAAGTTACAGGAGAAAATCCTTCTGCATTTAAGAAGAAACATTTTGTGGAGTAGTGTTTTGCGACATTAAGAGGGATTGCTCACCGAAGAATCAACAAATTATGCAGACCATTCAATTGAAGACTACATGACTTAACCCCATTCGTGGTCTCCGAAAAATAGATTTATAAATTAATTGTTACTTCCCGACTAGATTCAACGGAAATTACTGACATTCGTTCTCATCTACTTTGTGTAATTCAATATTTAATTCATGAAAAATGCAATTAACTGGTTTGAAATTCCGGCAAACGATTTTGCGAGAGCAAAAAAGTTTTATGAAACATTGCTTGGGGCATCAATCACTGAAATGCCTCATCCTACCATGAGATATGGAATGCTGCCGGCAGACATGGAAAATGGCGTAGGCGGTGGAATTGTCCAGGGAGATGGCTATGAACCGACTGATAAAGGCGCATTGGTTTACCTGAATGGCGGAGACGATCTGGCTGTTCCACTTTCCAGGGTAGAAAAAGCAGGTGGCAAAATTATACTACCCAAAACCTCTATCGGCCCTAATGGTTTTATGGCGCATTTTATCGATACCGAAGGAAATAAGGTGGCGCTGCATTCCATGCAATAATTTCTTCAGGAAAGCGGTTCAGGTTTTGGCGCGCTACCTGCCGGCTTTGATCTATCATCCGGCAATGGTATAAATTCTTTATTATCGTTTGGCGGTAGCATGATCCGGCCTAGTTTCCAATCTTCTTTTGCCTGCTCGATACGTTCTTTGCGGCTCGAAACAAAATTCCACCATATAAAACGATCACCCAAGGGTTCACCTCCCAGCAGCATCAGTGTTGTATTCTCTTTTGCGAGTATAAGTGGATCTACGCCGGTGGTAAAAACTAACATCTGACCCGCGTGATACGCGTTGCCTGATACTTCAATGCTTCCTTTCACAATATAAAAGCCGCGCTCCGTGTGTTCCTTCGGCAGCCCAAACGTTGTGCCCTGGTTTAACACTACATGGAGGTAGAACAAGGGTGATTTTGTTTTCACGCTATTACTCAACCCATATGCATCACCAGCAATCAAACGCATCCAAATACCTCCGTCTGTAAATATGGGCAGCTCTTCGGGTTTGTAGTTGTCAAATGAAGGCGCCGCCTCTTCATCTTTTTCGGGAAGGGCGACCCAAGTCTGGATCATTTCAAGGCCGCTCGTCAAGGCTGACGGGTCTTCAAATCTTTCAGAATGGGCGATACCCCTTCCCGCAGTCATCCAATTTACTTCACCCGGGCGAATGATTTGTTCAACGCCCAGACTATCCCGATGTGTTACCTGTCCGCCAAATAAATAACTGACTGTTGAAAGACCGATATGGGGGTGTGGCAATACATCGAGTGCGGAAGGATTTGATGGTATGTCTTTAATAGGACCTGCATGATCCATGAAAATAAAAGGCCCTACCATTCGACGGAGGCGAAACGGAAGTATCCGCTTCACTTTTATTGTATCGCTAATAGCAGCATTTCGGGCTTCAATTACAAGGTCTAGCATATGTATTTTATAGTTTGTGGATGACGACTGAACCAGCTTTTAATTTTTTTGCGACGTATACCGAGTTAGAACCACATCATCGAGCGAAATTTTCTCCCGGGATTACAATCACAGACTCCTTACGACCTCGCGTAAAACACCAAGAATTACCTATCGCGTTCTCGATTAAATGCTTATGCAGGTCGTCAACATTACGCGAATTATTTTAAGCCCAACCTGGCCATAAGCATTTCTTTTTTTGCCTTGCTTACCGATAGTTTTTCTCCAGTTTTCAACACAATATAACCGCCATCACTACGCAGAAATTGAGAAACGTAGGTAATGTTGATAAGGGTGGAATGATGGATTCGTTGAAATATCTCGGGTGGCAATAACTCTTCTACATCTCCAAGAGTTCTCGAAATAAGCATGGGTTTTCTTTCGCTAATAAAAACTTTTGTATAAGCTCCTTCAGCCTCACAATATATAATAGAGGGTATATTTATGAATTCGTAGCCCTCCCTTTGGGGCAAAGCAATTTTGTGTTCAGAAGAAGGTTGCCGTATATTTCGAAGCAAATTGGTAATATGTTGAAGACTGCTATTTTCGTCCATTTTCTTTTCTACTTTTTGAACAGCGATTTTTAGGTCATTTGCGTCAATTGGTTTTAATAGGTAATCTACAGCGCTAATGCGAAAAGCTTTGGCTGCAAATTCATCATGCGCTGTGGTAAAGATGATAGAAAAGCTTACATCCCCTATTATTTCCAGCATTTCAAATCCATTCATCCATGGCATTTCTATATCGAGAAAAATAAGGTCAGGGTGATGTTTTTTTATTGCCATAATTCCTTCTTTCGCAGAATAGCAGGTATCTGCCAGTTCTATAGAAGGGCAATGTTGCTGCAGGTCTTTTACTAAAGCCTTCACACAATGGTGTTCATCATCAATAACAATGGATCGGATCATGATGCCTCTTCATAAATTTGAATAATAACTTTTGTTCCTATCGCTTTTCCCGCATGATCTTTTTTATCAATTATTTCTAAGTTGCGACGCCTTTTTTGAAGCTGATTATCCAATTCCAGTCTGGTTTGAGTAAGATTCATTCCTTTGGATTGATGAGTCAGATTGCCAGGTGATTTATTTTGTTGTGATGCTTCCCTTCCAATACCATCATCTTCTACAATAATTTCAATATTCGTATCTTTCATGGTAACGTTCAGCCAAACATTACCCCCTGTACTTTTAGGAACAATTCCATGCCAAATGGCATTTTCAATAAAGGGCTGAATAATTAGTGCAGAAACGCGAACAGATTTTAGATCTATATTTTCATCTACTTGTACGCGATGAGAAAACTTTGAGTCAAAGCGCATTGCTTCTAGCTGGAGATAAAATTTACACGTTTCAAGCTCGTCATAAAGACTAATTTCTTTTTTATCAGCATTATTAAATAAAGTGCGCATGAGTTTTGAAAATGTAGTTAGATATTTTACTGCTTTTTCAGTTTCGTGCTCCTGGATCAGTGCTTTGATCGAATTCAAACAGTTGAAAATAAAATGAGGATTCATCTGGGCTCGAAGTGCAAAAGCTTCGAGTTCAAACATTTTATATTGCATTTCAATTTTGGCTTGATCCTTTTTCCGAACATTCTGGACATAATGGTAAGTAAAATAAATGAAGTTCCAGGTAAGGTATAAAGAGAAGCTTTCATTGTACAATTGAAGAAATCTTCCCCAGAAATTAGGGGCTTTAATAAAGCCGTAGTCGAAAAAGGATATCAGTCCCAGCCAGGCAAATGCACCGATAAGCGCAAAAACTATAGTAATAGTTAGAAAATAAATTATTTGTGGCCTAATTGGCTTTTGAGCGACCTTAAGTTTGACCAATATTGTGCGCATAAGATGGCTAACAGGGAGTCCTGTAACCACATTAACTATTAGCATTAAGAACTCAACACGGCCAAAGCCGAACAGGGCCCACATGGAAATAGAATGAGACAGGCAAAGCAATCCCCACCCTATGAGCTGGCATCGCCAATATAAGGAAGGTTTAATTTTCATTGCTTCCATCCTAACAAAATTGGATGTTATGGAGCCTAGAGGCTTTCAGTAAATGACTTCGTCGGCGAATTGTATAAAACCATTAGGATGACTTTTGGTATCATTTCCTGTCTATCTTCTGAAGATACAAACTTGTCTGTCTATTAAAACATGTCTTTTGGCATTTAACCTGTTTGTATTCATAACTGTAGATGTTACCCCTATAACTGGTAGAAAATATAATTGATTATTGCCAGAACGTAACCATCTAGGAAAAAAAGCTAAATATGTAATAGTTTAGCTGCAATTTTTTGATTACGGGCGGGTGACACTGCTAATTACTAAGTCGGAAGCTATAATTGCAAAATCTAATTCAGAATGCTGCTGTTTGTCCTTTAGTTTAGTAAAAACTTAAAAACTAAACCATGAAAAAAATACTATTCAGTTTCGCGTGTATCATGCTGGTAACCTACTCTTTTTGCCAGGTCAATCGAACGCATTTAACTAAAGAAGATTTCATGAAAAGGAGTAAGCACCAGAAAACCGCTGCCTTTTTATTATTGCCGGTTGGGGTTTTAAGTACGGCTGTGGGAATGATACGGTTCAAAAACGATGACGGTAGCTACGGTAATTCTCGCAATACTGTATTTCTGGTTACTGGACTGGCCGCGATAGGGGGCAGTATTACCTTGTTTATTGCTTCTTCACGAAATAAAAAGAGAGGCATGAGTCTGTCATTCAAAAATGAAACAGCTCCCCGGTTGGAAAAAAGCAGTTTTATAACACGCAGTATTCCCTCTTTATCCCTAAGAATAGGTATATAAATTTTAATTGTATTTATCACAATGCTTTTCTGTGAAGGGCCCCGTGATTTATTTACGCATGTAAAACTATTCGCACTATTATTAGAGAGATGCACTCCAAAGTATGTCTATATTATCTTTAAGACTATATTTTAAATAGTATTCCCTTTAATTTAAGCGGTATGAAAAACCGAAAAAACCTGGGCAAATGAACAGGTTTTATCAAGTCTGATATCACTATTCCATCCTCGTTTCAGCTCAATATGATGCGTTTTTTTTTGTTATTTAAAATTAATTTTTCCATTGAAGATATTTAGCGACATAGGTCGATTCGTGTTGATGATCAAAGGAATGTTTACAATGCCGGGAAATGGGAAGATGTATCGCAAGGAATTTTTCCATCAGTGCGCTGAGATCGGTTTTAGCTCTATTGGTATCGTGACGATTATTTCAGTTTTCATCGGAGCGGTTTCTACTATTCAAACAGCTTATCAGCTTGTAACTCCCTTACTACCTCTTTCAATTATTGCCCAAATTGTCAGGGACACAGTTATTCTTGAGTTTGCTCCGACTCTAGTTTGCATTGTGCTTGCAGGCGTTGTTGGGAGCCGGATTGCCAGTGAATTGGGTAATATGCGTATAAGTGAACAGATTGATGCGTTGGAGGTGATGGGAATAAACACGAAAGCCTATCTTATCATGCCCAAAATCCTGGCTGCTTTATTAATGATCCCGTTTTTGGTGGTGATTTCCATGGCGCTCGGTATTTGGGGAGGGAGACTCGCAGGGATCTTGACCGGGATTATAACAGGCAGTATTTTTGACCGGGGATTGTTGGAATCTTTTGTTCCATATAACGTGATTTTTGCACTAACTAAATCTTATGTTTTTTCCTTTATAATCTCCAGTGTCCCTTGTTTCTACGGATACTATGTAACAGGAGGAGCGCTGGAAATCGGACGTGCAAGTACAAAGGCAGTGGTCGTAAGTTGTATATTGATTCTCTTTTCTGACTATATTTTGTCAGCGATGTTATTGTAACATGAATATAATAAAATTGGGAAATGAAGCACAATGATTATTTGGGATTGATTCCTGAACAATACACCGGAAAGGAAATCGAAGCCGATGCAACCGTAGAATTGAGGGATGAAGAGGAGGGAAAAGCCTGCTATGTGGATACGAAACTTCGGTTATTGGATGTCAACAACTGGCATCATATTGCAGGGGTTTTCAGTGCGGAATTTCAGTTAGTCGATAAGGATGGCAAAGAGGTTCAGCGGTTTGCGGAAAAAGGGGATTATCTGAGGATTGATATACCAGGCCCTGGAAGTAAAGTTGGCGATGGCTATGATTGGGTTGTTGTTGAAGAATTAATGGAAGTGAATAATGCGGATATGCAAAGTATTGGCTTCAGAGTCCGGCCTACTCAAAATCCCTTTAGTACGAAACCTGATACAGCTCATTTCTATTCTAAGGAAGGCACGAGCAATTTTATTGTAATGCGTGAAGGCAAAAAAGTTAGTTCATGGATCGTCGATCGCAATATCAACCCAAATAATCAAGTGGCATCAATAGTGGATAGGATTCGCGATTCAGCCATTGGTATTGGAGCCTTGGGTCTGTTTTCCAAAGCGCAGTGGCAAGGTTTGGCCCAGGGATTAGTTAAAGCTTAGAGTCCAATATCGCGGTGAGAACGGACTATTTTTCAGCCAGACTGAAAAATTTTCACAAGATGTAAATCTTATGTTGGAGAAGGCATCGTCTGTTAATGCAAGAGTGCCTTTTGGTGAACTATTACAAAAACGCCTAGAATAAAGCGTAGAAAATGGATTGGGAGAACATGACTGGACAGCGATTGCCTTGGCAATAAAATAAAATAAAAACTGGTGAAACGCTTTCTTTCCTCACTTGCTTACCGCATTTTCATTTCGCTATAAGTACCGTTATTTTGCAATTAGTATTTAGCCATTTCTTTCACACATCGGAAACCAACATGATTGCCTGCTCCGGTAGTCGGATGACTGTCTCTAAATCGTATTCTTAGATTTATCGGTCCACCCTGATAACTGCCTCCCCTGATTACTCTCCGTGTTTTCACCGTGAGATAGGCCAGCGAGATCCAAGAGATGAACTTGGGGAAGGATCAAAAACCAAATCGTACGATTCGTTTTCATTGCCACTATCATTGGATAGTTCTGTGGCAATTATCCCTGATTCCTTGTGGGGAACTGCTCCCAGACACTTATTGTTCGGACCCATAGACGTGGTTGGGCGTTGTATCTCCAATGTTCAACCCATTCGAGGAAACCCAACCACCGCGTATTGCATAACGGGGACTTTATCGTTAAGGATTATGCCTACCACGGTGTTCCTAATAAATCCATCCTTGCAGGACAACCTAAATGATATTCAACATGAACATCTTTAACTTGAAAGTACTTTGCGTTTTTATGATCGTTGGCGGATTGACGGCAATAGCAGGTGCGTGTAAAAAGCCAAGTTCAGAAAGCACGCGCCCTGTTCCTAAAAAGGGGTTTCTGCTCCAGTCGCAGGTCGGGTGACCGAATCGAATCGGCACGCTTGCTGCGGAGGTCTATTTTTTCTAGTTCTCTTTTGCATCACATAAACAATCTGTCTTTACCTCCTTGCAATTTTAGTAATGTCAATGTAATTGCCAAGACAGTGAGTAGTGTCAATTTTCCAATCTATTTTGACTGCAATTGGGAATTTGGGATTGTCACCTAGGTTAAAATCTGCTGGCAATCGGTCTACTAAAAAATAAGCTCTTCCATTTGGATTAGAAACATTGTCAATGGTAATTTCTATACCTCCACAACATGGACACATTTTCATGTCAAATCCTATAATCTCAGCATTGCTCATATATTGGATGTTCTTCTTGCAAGAAAGAATGACCAAGACCACAGTGGCTGAAATTGCAAATAATATACGCCCTAAATCGGTGATCGCAAATGTTTCGTTTTAAAGTGAAATCAATATAAATCTGTAGTGAACCGGTCATGGTTCTCAAACTTTTGAACAAAAGGGGCTGTGGTTTCGAATCATCATCGGTATACTGATTCTATTGCTGTACGCTTTTTTAGTAAGCCTGTTATGAGAAGCTAATTTGGAAGCGGACTTGCTAGGCGACTACGCAGAGCCAATGAGGTATTCATTTTTAAACGTGCCCAGTACCTCTCCGCCGATCACGTTAAATAGATTCTTTGCTAACTCTTCTGAAAAATGCTGACCGGCAGACAAAGCGCTGGCGAGTGCTTTGGCGGCGCCAATCCCCAACCTTGTACCAAAAGATGCTCCCGACAGGGCTCCAATGGGACAAAGCAACAGCAAATTGCTATCTTAGATTGAATGTTTACAGCCATAATTATCATCATTTTTGTTTTGGGATATATTGCTATTGCTTTCGAGCATCCTTTAAAACTTAATAAAGCAGCATCAGCTCTAATTACCGGAGTACTTTGCTGGACCATCTATATAATTCAAAGCGAGTCAGCTCAAACAGCAAGCGAAGAATTATTGCATCACATGGGAGAAATCTCTTCCATTTTATTTTTTCTCCTTGGCGCCATGACAGTTGTCGAATTGATCGATTCACATAGCGGATTTGATATTATTAAAGAGAAGATTACCACCACCAGTAAATCAAGGCTATTATTAACCGTAACTTTTATTACTTTTTTTCTTTCCGCATTACTTGATAACCTAACGACTGCTATTGTCATGACCTCTCTTTGCGCCAGGTTATTGAAGGACAAAGAAGACAGGCTTTGGTTTGTCGGCATGATAATTATTGCTGCCAATGCCGGCGGTGCATGGTCACCATTGGGAGATGTAACAACAACGATGCTTTGGATCGGGGGACAAATCACTGCCTTAAATATTATGAAGGAGCTCATCTTACCAAGTATAGCTGTCTGCATTCTGCCTGCTCTGATTATTGCCATAAAGTTTCGGGGAAAGAAAATTGATGCAGTGCAAATGCCAATTCGTACAGGAAAAGAGAAACGTGAAGGAAAAATAGTTTTATTTGCAGGGATTGGTTTTTTAATTTTTGTTCCCATTTTTAAGACCCTGACCCATCTTCCCCCATTTATGGGAATGTTGCTTGCCTTGGGTTTAATGTGGGTAATAACAACGATCATTCATAAAGGGAAAGAAACAGGCCTTGCGCAAAAATATTCGGTCACACATGCTTTACAAAAAGTGGATTCGCCGAGTATTCTTTTTTTTCTTGGTATCCTTTTGGCCGTATCAGCCTTACAATCATTTGGTTTATTAAAGGAAATGGCAAACGGTCTCAATGGCACATTAAAAAATGATTATCTAATTGGCTCGGCATTAGGTCTTCTTTCAGCTGTAGTTGACAACGTTCCATTGGTAGCTGCATCGCAGGGTATGTATGATTTGTCAACTTATCCGACGGATCATCATTTTTGGGAATTTCTTGCTTTAACAACAGGTACCGGTGGCAGTGCAATAATTATCGGTTCTGCAGCAGGCGTTGCAGTCATGGGGATTGAGAAGATCCAGTTTATGTGGTATCTAAAGAAAATAAGCTGGCTGGCTTTGATAGGTTTTGCGGCCGGGATTGGCGTCTTTTTGATTCAACTGCAGTTTGGCTTTTGAATACATGGGACCATGCGTAATTTATAATATTCTATAGTGGACGGCATAAAAATGCAATTCTGTTCTTCCACTATTTTGCAGAATTTTGCATCTGTTTGCAAGCTATCCAGCGGAGACTAAGGGATTCGAACCCTTGATACAGTTTCCCGTATACACACTTTCCAGGCGTGCTCCTTCAACCACTCGGACAAGTCTCCAGATTTGATGATTATTGATTATTAATTATAATTAACCTGTCACCAATTATTCGCCTGCTCCGTATTCATCCTCTCCGAAACATCAACCGGCTGATGCTCGTCCCAATGGCGATCATATTTTACAAACCACGATATCCAAAAACTGCGCGACAGGCGCATGATCCACGGTTGAAGAACGATAAGAAGAATGGCATTAAAACCAAGCCAATAAAAAAAACGTTGATCACTCGTCGATAGTCCGACAACCACCCACCATACTAATAAACTCAATCCACTCAACAACACGGTGATCGCATAACTTACATAACTGGTGCCATAATAAAATCCGACTTCGATCTCCGTAGGCTGACCACATACCTTACAAACTGGATTCATCAACATGTTTCTCTTCACCTTAATAGAGATCGGATACTGAAAAAGCTTCCCTTCGCGGCAACGCGGACAACGACAACCTATCGTCGCCGTCAGATAACCTCTCGATCTTCTTTCCTCTGCCATTGGTAGATAATTAGTTCCTTCTGCCTCCTTTTATTCGGCAGCTCGCAAAGATCGTAATAAATGGGAAAGTGGAGCTTCTCTTCAAAGTGCAATCATTCCAACACCTTTTCCATCTGCATACTGCGACTTCCTTTGACTAATAAATATGAATTTTCAAAATGCTGCTGATCCAGCCATTGCCTCGCCTGCGTGGCATCCTCAAACTTCATCCATGGATGCTCGGCTTTCAGGAAGTCACCGCCAACCAGCACGACGGCCGTCCAGGAATGGTTCCCGATCAGGTCCAGGATCTGGGTGTGTTCAGACAAACTATCTTTTCCCAATTCAGCCATCGCTCCCAATACCAAAATTTTGGAAGTTGCAGGCAAGTTTGCAAAATTCTCAATCGCTAATGCCATGCTACTCGGATTGGCATTGTAGGCATCAAGAATGATCTTGTTGGTGCCTTTTTGTATTAACTGAGATCGGCTATTCGATGGAACGTAGCCCTCTATGGCTGACACAATCGAAGCCTCCTCCACTCCAAAATACTTGCCGATGGTTACAGCAGCCAATACATTTGGCAGATTATACTCTCCAACCAGATTTGTTTTGATTTGTTTTTTATCAAGACCCTGGATCATTTCCACTTCAAGTAGTGGATCGTTTTTCAGGACGCGCCCGATAATATGCGCCTGTTCATTACTGCCATATTTTATCGCGCCGCTGATGCCTTTGCTCATCTCTCTTAAATAAGGATAATCCCAATTTATAAACGCGACCGTGCCGCTGCGCGACCGGAGATAATCAAATAATTCTCCTTTGCCTTTCTTGATATTTTCTTCCGATCCAAAACCTTCCAGGTGAGCCTTTCCGCAATTCGTGATCAGGCCATGATCCGGAAGTGCAATTTGACAATACGAGGCAATCTCGCCGAGATGATTGGCGCCCATTTCAATCACTGCCATTTCCATATCGTCTCTGATTTTTAACAGGGTCAACGGTACGCCGATATGATTATTGAGATTGCCTTCAGTCGTATATGTTTTATAGCGGGTAGAAAGGACAACGTGGATCAATTCCTTTGTGGTGGTCTTGCCATTGCTGCCCGTAATAGCGATCACCGGTTTATTGAATTGCTGCCGGTGATGAGTACTTAATTGCTGCAGAGCAATCAGGACATCCGCGACAAGGATCGTCTTTCCTTTGATCTCAAATTCTTTTTCATCGATCACAACATATGCTGCCCCGGCCGCTATAGCATCCGCAGCGAAACGATTGCCATTAAAATTGGGCCCCTTCAATGCAAAAAATATATCGCCTTTTCGCAGTTTCCTCGTATCCGTTTGCACAGAAGGATACTCCTTATATATTTCATATAATTCTTCGATCCGCATACAGCAAATGTAAGTTGACAAACAATAAAAAACCCCGTACCGATAAATCAGGACGGGGTCATTCAAAGATTGAATGGCAGGTTATCGCTTTTGCCTGCGGGTTTTATAATACTGTCCGGTTTTTCTCTTGTTACCTTCGGGGCTACCCATACGATCCATTGCGCAACGGAAGCCAAGTGTGCTCAATGCCTGATCTTCTTCCAGGAAGCGGCGGGCGCCAGGAGTTAGCCAATAGGCGCGGTCATTCCAACTTCCGCCCTTATATACTCTTGACTTATCACTGATGAGAGTGGTCGTTCCATAACCATATTGAGATTGTGACAATGAATCACCATCAAGGTAGTTGATCACGTTGCCCCTCTGATAGTTCCGGCGGTTCTTGCTTTCTTCATCAGATACATCTACCATTACTACGCGACCGGTGCTATCAATTTTTGCTTCTCCCGTCGTGCTGTCCTTAAACAATTTTTGATATTTGTTTCCACGGAAAGGAGCAGGCATATCATCAAAATCCAACAGGGACAAAGGACGATAAACGTCTTGTACCCACTCACTCACGTTACCAGCCATATTGTACACTCCAAATCCATTCGGGAAGAAAGAGTTTACAGGAGCTGTATAGAATGCGCGGTCATTCAGACCTCCAGCGATACCGGCATTGTCACCGGATCCACGCTTGAAGTTGGCCAGGAATTGTCCCTGCCAGCTACCATGACGCGTATCACGCAGACCATTTACATTTTGAGACCAGGGGAAAATCTGTTTATTAGATTGTAACTCCTCACCACGCTTTCCTTCCTTGATACTTGGGCGGGGATTTTGATTGATAAGACCATAAGCTGCATATTCCCACTCAGCTTCAAAAGGCAAGCGGTAATCAGGCAGCAGCAATCCATCTTCCATACTTACTGATGTACGGGGCTGGCCGGTGCCAGTCTTCAACGGATTCTTTTTACTTGTAGCGCCTTTTCCAGGAGCTGTTTGATATAAGCCAAGCAAATAAGACTTGGTGGTAAAATTATTTTCACCTTGCTGGCCCTGGATCGATTGCTTGTTAATGTATTGTGTCTTCAAAAGCACGCCTTCATTCACACGGTCGCTTCTCCAAAGACAAAAATCGCTTGCCTGCCTCCAGCTAACTCCCACAACGGGATAGTCATTAAAGCCAGGATGGCGGAAATAAAACTCAACAAGTGGCTCATTATAGCTCAATTCGCTTCTCCATACCAGGGTATCTGGAAGAGCAGCGTTTAATATTTTGAGGTTGGCAGGATCGGTTGGGTCAAACACTTTCGCCAGCCAGTATAGATACTCGCGGTAGTGAACGTTCGCTACTTCGGTACGATCGATGTAGAAAGAAGGGACAGAAACACGACGCGGAATATTATTCCAGTCACCCATAATGTCTTCTTCTGTTTGTCCCATGGTGAAGGTTCCACCCTGGACAAAGACGAGGCCTGGGCCACTTCCTTGTTCTTTTGTTTTGGCAACCTGGTAACCACCCATGTTTTTATCATTGTAGTTCCAGCCAGTAACATCCGATTTTTCGGACTTCTTTTTGCCAAATAGGCCTTTTCCTTTGCAAGATGCCAAAAGCACCACACAGGATACTAGGATTGTCAAGTTTTTCACGCTCAATGTTTTTTGCATAAACCTATGAATTGGAATAAATTTAACGCGATTGGAGCCAAAATATTGTAAGGCAGACTAGCTTTAAATTGCGTCCAGTCGCAAATATAGGCGCTTTAAAAAAGAATCAGTAAGCATTAATACCTGTCCTGCGTGCGGAAAACTCCCACCGTATTAAAGACAATTTGGGACTTGCAAAACCAGACCTGAATTTTTGGCAGGTGGCTTATCAAAAAAACAATAAATACTATAGGCAATCGTTCAAGTAGACTGGGCTGCTATGGGAAAGATAAACAGGGCAGATAGGTTGGAAGTGGCTACTTATTTCCAATAATTATCAATTATCATCCCCCAAGGTCCCTGGACGAATTCCGGATTTTTGGTTTTATTGAATCCAATAAAAATTATCTATTTTAGATTTGTATTTTATTAAAAGCCATATATTTATTCCAATACTTAAACAATAACTAATGAAAGCCTTCGGTATAAAACTTACTGCCTATATCCTGCTTTTTTTCGGGTTAGTGATCGAGATGAATGCACAGACTCAGCCTCAACCAATCAATGTTGTCACTACGGCAGTTCCTTTTCTGCGGATTTCACCGGATGCTCGGTCAGGCGGTATGGGAGACCTTGGGATAGCCACTTCTCCCGATGCCAGTTCAGGCTTTTGGAATATGGGTAAGGTTGCTTTCAATGAATCCAAATCAGGCATATCTGCGACTTATATCCCCTGGCTGAAAAACCTCGTTAACGACGTTTACCTGGCCTCCCTCGCAGGCTACTATAAATTCGACGACGACCAGGCACTTTCCGGGTCTTTGCGCTATTTCAGCCTTGGAAATATTCAGTTTACAGACGGCTCCGGAAATCCCCTTGGATCCTTCAGACCCCGGGAATTCGGAATTGATGTAGGTTATTCAAGAAGGCTCTCCGAACACTCTGGAGTAGGGCTTGCCTTGAAGTATATCAGCTCTAATCTGGCTGGCGGGACTACATCCGGCGGTACGACGTATAAGACGGGCACTGCAGTAGCGGCCGATATTGCCTATTACTATGACGGCAAAGTGGACGGCGGTAGCGGCATCGCCTGGGGGGTCACCCTGAATAATCTCGGGTCCAAGATCGCCTATACTACCAATGCCAATTCCAAAGATTTTATCCCTGCCAACCTGGGCTTGGGTATAACTTATAATAAAAAGGTAAATGAAAGCAACCAGATCATGTTTGGTTTGGATGTGAACAAATTACTTGTTCCTACGCCTCCCGGCGATGCGAATAATCCTCCAAGCCAGGATGAAATTGACAAATACAGGAGCAAGGGCATTATCAGCAGTTGGTTTAGCTCTTTTGGTGACGCACCCGGCGGCTTCAGTGAGGAGCTAAAAGAATTCCAGGTGTCATTGGGAGCTGAATATTGGTACAATAATCAGTTTGCATTGCGCATGGGATATTTTTATGAGAACAAATTCAAAGGAGACCGTCGTTATTTCACATTGGGTCTCGGCGTTAAATACAACATGTTTGGCCTCAACTTTTCTTACCTTCTGCCTTCAGGCAGTGGTGTAAGCCAAAATCCATTGTCGAACACTCTTAGATTTTCTGTATTATTTGATTTGGACGGTAGCGCCGCTACTGAAGAACAATAGGGTTTGATTTATTTTTGTAAAAGGCGACTGAATGATCAGGCGCCTTTTTCTTTTTATTGATATTTGTGAAAATATAGCGGACTATGTCATATCGCATTGGATCAGGCATCGACTTTCACCAACTTAAAGAAGGCAGGGAATTGTGGATCGGAGGAGTAAAGATACCTCATCATAAAGGAGCACTCGGACATAGTGACGCTGATGTTCTGCTTCATGCCATCTGCGATGCCATGCTGGGTGCGGCATGCCTCGGAGATATCGGCAAGCACTTTCCTAACACAGATGCTGCTTACAAGAATATTGACAGCAAGGTGCTTTTGAAAAGGACCGTTGAATTGATTCAAAAAGAAGGATATAAAATTGTCAACGTGGATTCAACACTTTGCCTTGAATCACCAAAGATCCAGCCTTATGTCAATGAAATGCGAACTGTAATAGCAAATATCTTAGATGTCGATTTAAAGAATGTCTCCATTAAAGCCACCACGACAGAGCAAATGGGTTTTGTCGGTCGTGAAGAAGGTTTGATGGCCCAGGCCATCGTGTTGCTCATTTCCTGATCAACGACCTGGATTAGGGAAAATGATCGCCTTGGTCAGAGTCCTATCTTTGCGGCCATGCCTCCAGTCAGTGTAAAGATCATCAACCATTCAACTAATCCCTTGCCGGAATATGCTACTGCAGGTTCATCCGGTATGGATATCCGGGCCCATCTTGAAAACTCCGAAGAGTTATCGCCGCTGGAAAGGAAACTAATCCCGACCGGGCTGTTCATTGAACTTCCCCAGGGATATGAAGCGCAGATCCGGCCCCGAAGCGGATTGGCGATCAAGCACGGGATCACCTGTCTGAATTCTCCAGGAACAATTGACAGCGATTATCGCGGAGAAATTAAGATAATATTGGTCAACCTTTCCCAGGAGAATCAGGTCATATCGCCGGGGGATCGCATAGCCCAGATGATCATTCAAAAGGTTGAAAAGGTTGAGTGGAATGAAGTAGAGCAGCTAGAGGTAACCGTAAGGAATGCGGGAGGTTTTGGCCATACGGGCAAACAGTAAAGTGAAAGAGTCATGAACAGACAGTTTATATTTTTAGTGGTGTTGGTTGCTTTATTGGCTTCCTGCCGGGCGACCAAGAGGATTCAAACAGCAGTTGCGAAAAAAGATACAGTGGTACAGGTCACCAACACGGTTGTCCAAACTGGCGAAGATTCCGTAGAGATCATTCGGATGAATTATGCAGGCATTCGAAATAATGTCATTGATTTCACTACTTTTTCTGCCAAGCTCGATATTGATTATGAGGATGCCGAAGGAAAAAAATATAACGTGACCGGTCATGTGCGAATGCTTAAAGACAGCGTGATCTGGGTCTCCATAACGGCGATCCTGGGTATCGAAGGATTGAGGGCATATATTACCAAAGACTCCGTAAAAACGCTGGACAAACAGAATAAGGTTTATAGTGTGCGCGCTGTTTCCTACCTGCAGGATGTGATTGCCTTACCCCTTGATTTGAAATCTCTGCAAGACCTTTTAATTGGGAACCCGGTATTCCTCGATTCCAATATCACTTCCTTTAGCAGGTCTGCCGGCACCATTTCCCTACTGAGCAGTGGAGATTTTTTCAAGAACCTTGTTACTATTAATGAGTCGGACCATCATATACAAAGTAGTAAGCTGGATGACCAGGATGAACTTCGAAACCGCACCTGCTATCTCACCTATAATGACTACGAAATGGAAAACGGGATCAGTTTTTCAACCAAGCGGACAATCAGTGTGGCGGAGAAAAAGAAGCTGGATATCAGGCTTAAATTCCAGAAGTTCGAGTTTAATGAAACGTTAAGCTTTCCTTTCAATATCCCAAAAAATTATAAAAGAAATTAGAAGGATAAAATTTATTTTGCAGATTAGCCGTTATCCGGTCATGATCCAGACCCTGTTTTTATTCAAGCCATATCCCCTTTACGAATGAGAAAAAAAATAGCTCTATTCTTCATCCTTGTGATAGCATTTGCAGGAACGGGATTCGCCCAACCTAATGAAGACAAGGCTCAGCTCGAAAGGGAAAGGCAGGATATTCAAAGTGAGATCCAGCAGTTACAGGGAATGTATAACCAGATCAAGGGGCAGAAAAAGATTTCTCTGGGTCAATTAAGTATCATCAACAGGAAGATTGCCCTTCAACAACGATACATCGGTAGCATCAGTCGCGAGTTGAGAATGATCGACGACAATATTTATCTAAGTAACCTGGAAATATTCCGCCTGCAAAAACAAATGGACACGCTGAAGTCACAGTATGCACGTAGTGTGATTTACGCGTATAAGAACCGCAGCAACTACGATTATCTCAATTTTATCTTTTCTTCCAGCAACTTTAGCGATGCAATTAAGCGTATTGCTTATCTCAAGAGTTACCGGACCTACCGTGAAAAGCAGGTGAGCAATATTTTAGAAACACGGCAACTGATCGAGAAGAGAAAAAAGCAAAACCTGGGAAGGAAAGTGCAAAAGAATGTAGCTCTCCAAAACGAGACTAAAGAAAAAGTGGTTTTGGATGTGCAACGGAAAGAAAAGGATGCGGTCCTCTCTAAATTGAAGACGGAAGAAAAAGATCTGCAAAAACAACTTACTGCAAAGAAAAAACGTACGCGAGACCTCAATAATGCGATCGTTGCCATTGTGCGTCGAGAGATTGAAATTGCCAAGAAAGAAGCAGCGGCTGAAGCAAAGAAAAATACGGCAAGTACCCCGGTGACGACCCCGGCAACGACAAATCCCAATCCCGCTACTACTGAAGTCAATACAAGAACAACTGCAGTAAAGAAATCTGCTCCCGATTATCTCAATCTAAATGAAAAGAATATTGCCCTGAACAGCAGTTTTGAAAAAAATCGCGGGCATCTTCCCTGGCCTGTTGACAATGGCGTCGTGCTTTATCATTTTGGCCCAAATAAGGTTGAAAATACGAAGCTGGTTTTCGACAGCCCGGGTGTAACTATAAATACTTCCAGTCCTGGCGCTTCTGTAAAAGCGGTATTCAATGGAGAAGTGGCAGTGGTGAATAACAATGGTGATGGCAGTTATGCAGTTGTGATCCGTCATGGAAAATACTTTACAACCTATAGTAACTTGTCATCCGTGGGCGTGAGCAGGGGGAATGCGATAACGACCGGGCAAGTGCTAGGCAAGGTCGGCAAAGACGACGAAGGAGATGGAGGCCAAATTGATTTTATATTGATGGTAGAAGTGAAGAATGTAAATCCGGAGTCGTGGTTACATCGATAATGATCAATAATCAAGCCCTACAAAAACCGTTCATAAAGCTTCTCATACAGCGGAACGATGTGATGAATATCAAACTTCCTGGCCTGCGCTGCCGCTCTTTCCTTAAATCCCTTCAAAATAGCTTCGTCTTGCAGGATTGAAAGTGCCTGTTTACTCATTGTATCGATATCTCCGACATTGGCCATATAGCCAGTTTGTCCATCAATATTGATTTCTGTCAATCCACCGGCGTTGGTCGAAACTACCGGAACCCCCGCTGCCATTGCCTCTAGAGCTGCCAGCCCAAAGCTTTCATATTCTGAGGTCAGCAGAAACAGATCTCCAATGGCTAAGATATCTTCCATCTGTTCCTGTTTGCCGACAAATCGAATTTCATCACCGATGCCTAACTCTCTCGCCAGATCCTCCGCCGTCGAACGCTCAGGTCCGTCGCCTACGAACAATAATTTTCCGGGAAGAACCCTGGTAATTGCATAAAATATTTTTACCACATCCTGGACACGCTTTATTTTCCGAAAATTAGATGCATGAAGAATGATCTTCTCGCCATTCGGAGCGATCACTTTGCGAAACGCATCGATGGGTTTACGACTGAATCGTTGTACATCCACGAAATTGTAAATGACTTCGATCTCTTTTTCAATGGCAAAGATCTTGTATGTCTCATCCCGTAGATTGTTGGATACTGCTGTAATCGCATCGCTCTGATTGATAGAAAATGCAACGACTGGTGCATAGGTCTTATCTCTTCCTACCAGAGTTATGTCGGTCCCATGCAATGTGGTGATAACGGGAATATTCTTACCTTCTTTTTCCAGGATCTTTTTTGCCATGTAAGCCGTCGACGCGTGAGGGATGGCGTAGTGCACGTGCATCAGGTCAAGATGATTATTCTTGATCACATCGACCATGGTGCTTGATAGCGCGGTTTCATACGGAGGATAATCAAACAAAGGATATGTAGGCACCTGTACCTCGTGATAAAATATATTTGGTATGAATCCATTCAGCCGGACCGGTTGTTGATAGGTGATAAAATGCACCTGGTGACCTTTCTGAGCAAGCGCTTTTCCCAGTTCTGTCGCCAATACACCGCTTCCGCCAAAAGTTGGGTAACAAACGATTCCGATTCGCATGGGTTATTCGAATAAAAGAGGCCCTAAGTTAACAGTTTTAACCGACGAAGGTTGGCCACTTATCTTAATTATTTATTCTGGTTTCTGTTTTCGGGTATCTTTATCCAAATTCGAAGTGCATGAGAAAACTATTCTTTGGAGTTATCTTTTTTCTGAATGTTCATGCCTCTTTGGCACAAAATGAAGACTCCGTTTTTATTCGCCGGATATCGAATGAAACCCTTACCCATAGCGAGGCCTACAATAACTTGCATGAGCTTACCAAGAATATAGGCCCCCGCCTGAGCGGTTCTTCCCAGATGGTGAAAGCAGAACAATGGGGGTTGAAGAAAATGAATGCGGCCGGAGCTGATAAAGGGTGGATGCAGCAGTGTATGGTCCCTCATTGGGTGAGAGGAGGAACAGATAAAGCGGAAGCCAGGATTCAAAAGGCCGGAGGAAGCAAAAGCTCGTTTTCTCCTCCACGTCCATTAGATGTGATTGCCCTGGGTAATTCGATTGGGACCGGTCCTAAAGGAGTGTCGGCACCAGTGATGGAGGTAAAATCGTTTGAAGAGTTAAGAGAAAGAAAAGAGGAAGTGAAAGGAAAGATCGTGTTCTATAATTATAAATTTAATCCAACTTTCATCAGCACATTTAACGCCTATGGCGATGCGTATCGGTATCGCGGAGATGGTCCCAGTGAAGCTTCCAAATATGGAGCCGTCGCGGTTATTGTGAGAAGCATGACTCACAGCACTGACAATAATCCGCATACGGGGGCAACACTGTATGATTCGACTTATCCCCTCATTGCAGCGGTCGCCATCGGATTGAAGGACGCCGACTGGCTTAGTAACAGCCTCAGCGGCAAAGTGAATGTGATGATAAAAACCAATGGACATTTTCTTCCCGACACAATTGGTCATAATATCATTGGTGAATTGACAGGATCGGAATACCCCAACCAATACATTACTGTTGGAGGACATCTTGATTCATGGGATCCGGGGGAAGGAGCACAGGATGATGGTGCGGGTGTAGTGCAGACAATGGAGATCCTGAGAACATTAAAAGCGTTGGGTTATCGCCCCAGGCACTCTCTTCGCTTTGTCTTGTTTGCCAATGAGGAAAATGGTTCAAGGGGCGGCGAAAAGTATGCTGAAGAAGCAAAGACGAAAAACGAACAACACATATTTGCCTTGGAAAGTGATGCCGGAGGATTTACGCCAAGGGGGTTTAGCTTCTCAGGTTCTCCCCAACAGTTGGCCAAATTAAGAAGCTGGATTCCATTGTTATTGCCATATGGCGTTTATGAAATTACTGATGGAGGAGGAGGATCGGATATTGGTCCATTGAATGTGGCGTTCAAAACCCCCGTCGCCGGCTTATCTCCCGATACGCAACGGTATTTCGATTATCATCATGCGAGAAATGATGTGTTTGAAAACGTCAATAAGCGCGAATTGGAATTAGGAGCTATTAATATGGCTGCACTGATCTATTTGGTGGATAAATATGGATTGTAATTATCCCTTCAACAACTTTTCAATTGACATTTGAACCGACGAAAAAGGGAATGAATCCATCACCTTCTCCATCCTCTTCTTTATTTCGGAGGTGCAGAGATTTCCCATACTTCCTACATGAGTGTGGTGGATGTTCGAATCATATTTGAAATTGCCTGATTCGATATCTGTTTTCACTTTCATATAAGCATCCCGGAAAGGCATTCCGTCTGCTACCAGCTTATTTACCTCTTCCACACTAAAGAGGTATTTGTATTTTTCTTCTTTCAGGATATCTCTTTTGATCTCGACGTGCGTCAGCATAAGAACGCTCATTTGTATACATTCTCTCAGCTTAGCAAATGCAGGAAAAAGATGTTCTTTCAATAGTTGGAGGTCGCGGTGATAGCCGGAAGGCAGGTTGGTGGTCATCATGCTGATCTCATTGGGCAAGGCTTTGATGCGATTGCAATGAGAGCGGATCAATTCAAAAACATCCGGATTTTTTTTGTGAGGCATGATGCTGCTGCCTGTAGTCAATTCATCGGGGAACTGAATGAATCCGAAATCCTGGTTCATATAAAGACAGGCATCCATGCTCAGCTTGCTCAGCGTATCGGCGACATTGGCCAGTCCCTGCGCTGCAATTCTTTCTGCTTTGCCTCTTCCCATTTGTGCGTAAACCACATTGTAATTGAGATCGGAAAAGCCCAATAGGGTAGTGGTCAATGTCGCGATTGATAGGGAATGCAGACCCATAGCCGGCTGCAGATCCCAACGGATTTTTATTGACGATATCGTAAGCGGCCTTCAAAGTGATCACGTCATCCACCAGACTTTCTGCATAAGCACCAAACCAAAATCCAAAAGAAGAAGGCATGGCTAATTGAAAATGGGTATAGCCGGGCAGTAAATGGTCTTTGTACTTTTCACTTTGCGACTGCAATAGTGTGAACAGATCGGTTATTGAAACGACGAGGTGTTGGATCTCATTGCGCAGAAAGAGCTTCAGGTCCAGCAACACCTGGTCGTTCCGGCTGCGTGCGCATGAATCTTCTTGCCGGCATCGCCCAGTTTTTCCGTTAACATCAATTCTACTTGTGAATGAATATCCTCTACTCATCCTGCAGTTTGAATTCGCCTTTTTCTATCTGACCGTAAATGTTTATTAATTCAGAACGGAGAGATAGCAATTCATTTTTATTTAGAAGGCCTACTGATTCCAGCATCTGAATATGTGCGAGAGATCCGATCACATCGAAAGCAGCAAGCTGAATATCCATCTCACGGTCGCGCCCAACCGTAAAGTCGTTAACCTTTTTCGCATTTCCATCTCCATCAGGCAAATTCCTGTCCTTTTGCCACAAGCTCATAGTAACTGATTTATTAGCTGAATATACAGATCGATCCCATCTTTTATTTCATCCACATAAATATACTCATCGGCAGTATGACTCCTTGCTGAATCTCCCGGCCCCATTTTTAGCGCTGGAAAAGCCATGAGTGCCTTATCGGATGTAGTCGGAGACCCATAGCAGGTCTTTCCCAATTTCAATCCTGCCTTTATCAAAGGATGATCAGTTGATATAAAACTGGATCGAAGCCGGAAGCTCCTGGGCACGACCTCGACTTGGATATTCTCCTTTATGATTGCCAGTATTTCTTCAAAACTGTAGAGTTCATTGACTCTTACATCGACGACAAATTTGCATTGCGAGGGAACTACATTGTGTGCTTTGTTATCTGTCTCGACTACAGTAACAGTCATTTTAACCGCTCCTAATAATTGAGACACCTTTGGAAATTGCCAACTGCGAAACCATTCTATATCATGCAGCGCCTTGTAGATCGCGTTTTCTCCTTCCTCCCTGGCTGCATGGCCGGCTCTGCCATGGCTTACACAGTCCAATACCATCAACCCTCTTTCCGCGATGGCCAGTTCATTTGGTTGGTTCCCCCACGATGGCACAGGATCGCCCGTTGCTGAAGGAAGGAGCTAAGGTGCCGGCGGTCTGCTGTATAAAAAACTCATCTTGCAATAAAGCCTCGATGCCATTCCGCCCGCTGATCTCTTCCTCCGCCGTTGCAGCCAGTACCAAGTTGTAATTCGGATTTTCTCTTTCATAGAAATACAGGAAGCTGGCGATGAGGGAAACCAAACATCCTCCTGCATCATTACTTCCCAGACCATATAACTTCCCTTCTTCTTCCAGCGGCAGGAAAGGATCCAGCGTATAGCCTTTGTTGGGCTTTACGGTATCATGATGCGAATTGAGTAGTATCGTGGGTTTGTTGCCATCAAAACTTTTATTTAAGGCAAAGACATTATTTTTTATGCGCGTATGGATAATATTTTTTGCTCCAAAAAACCGGCAAATGATTCCTGCAGTCTGGTCTTCTTCTTTGCTAAATGAAGGTGTCGCGATCAATTCTTTTAAAAGACCTAATGCATCCTGATGGGTTGATGAATCCTTCATGATAGTTTCTTAAGCGGCTTGCCCGACGGAGAATCGGGAGAGGGTTCAATACTCGTTCCGGAGGTCCCTGCAATCAGTTGCCTTAGATTTTTTGCTTTACCGATAATCACCTTCTTAACCCCGCTTTGCAACGCTTCGAACGCATTATCCAATTTAGGGATCATTCCGGCAAATATTTTCTGTTTTGTTTTCAATTCCTGGTATTTCTCACGTGTAATTATTGAAATGACGGTCGAATCATCATTGGCATCCATCAACACGCCGGCCTTTTCAAAGGAGTAGATGAGGCTAACGTCATAATCGGCACTTAGTGCCTTTGCTAGTTCCTGTGCAATTGTATCGGCATTTGTATTGAGCAATAATCCTTGCTGATCATGTGTAATGGGAGCAAATACAATGGTAATGTTCTTATCCAGGAGGCTAGTAAATTAGATCAGTGTTGATGGCATCAATATCTCCGACAAATCCATAGTCCATCACCACATGTCGCCGCTTATGTGCAAGGATAGCATCTCCATCTGCACCGCAAATGCCAAGTGCATTGCAATTATTGGCTTGTAACAGGGCAACAATATTCTTATTGATATACCCGGCATAAACCATGGTAACGATCTTCAGTGTTTCTGCATCGGTGATTCTGCCTGCCGTCCACGATTTGTTGCGGAATATGCAAGTTGTTCGGCCAGTTTGGTGGCGAGATTTCCTCCGCCATGTACCAGTATCTTTTTTCCTTCAATGGCTGCGAAATCTTTCAGGAACGATGCGAGTCTTGGTTCATCATCGATGATGTTGCCGCCGATCTTTATGACTAAAAGCTGTTCCATCACGGATTATTTCTGAGTATTTCGATGCCAACACGGCCTGTGCTGCCCATACCCTGTTAGCAGCCTGTTGGGTCACAATGCTATTAGGGCCGTCCAGTATCTCATCGCTCAATTCCACATTTCTTCTCACCGGTAGGCAATGCATCACTTTGGCATGATTGGTTAATTCAACGTTTATTTGTCAGCATCCATTCCGGATCGTTGCTATAGATCTTTCCATAATCATGATAGGTGCTCCAGTTTTTTACATATACAAAATCGGCATCTTTCAATGCTTCATCCTGGTCTATGTGTAATGGTTGCTCCTTTTGTAAATTGCTCATCCAATTCATAATCTTCAGGGTGAGTGATCACAAAATCTGCCTTGCCCCAGGCATTGATCCATTGAGCAAAACTGTTGGCCACACATTGCGGCAATGGCTTTACATGAGGCGCCCAGGTAAGACAATCTTAGGTTTGTGCTTCCCGCCTGCGATTTTTGCAATTCTTCGGTGATGGTAATTACATCCGTCAGCGATTGCAAGGGATGAAGTGTTGCACTTTCCAGGCTCACCACCGGGATGCCTGCATATTTAATAAATTGATTGATGTACAGTTCGCTGTAATCTTCTTCCCTGTTTTTTAAAGAAGGAAAGGTGCGGATGGCCAGAATATCGAAATATTTTCCAAGGATGGGCGCGGCATCTTTCACGTGTTCAACAGTGTTGCCACTCATGATGGCTTCTTCTTCAAATTCCAGTGCCCAGCCTTCCTGCCTACATTGAATATGATGGCTTCCATTCCCAGGTTCTGAGCAGCTATCTGTGTGCTGAGCCGGGTGCGCATGCTGGGATTCAGGAACAGGCAGCCGATCCTTTTATCTGTCCCCAACGTTCTTATCCTTAAATGGATCAGCTTTATACGCCAGTGCTTTTTGCACCAGCGCATCGATATTGGTGACATCGTGAACGGAAATGAAGTTTCTTCAATATGTTATAATTTTATTGTCATGCAGCTATACTTTCTCTGGCGATCAATATCAGCTAATTTCTTCTTTTAATGCTTCAATAAAATCCTCGGCATCTCTTTTCTTCAGCGCTAGTGAAGGCAATAACCGGATAACATTGGGTTTTGCTTCTCCGGTAAATATCTTCTGATTCCACAATAGATTCTTCTTCAGATCCTTTAATTCTTCCGGAACATCAAACCCGATCATCAATCCGCGGCCTCTTACATTCTTAATTTCAGGAATATTCTCCAGTTCATCTCTCAGATATTTGCCTACCATCACCGCATTGCCCATCAGCTTTTCTTCTTCGATTACTTCCAGCACCGCCAATGCTGCTGCACAGGCAAGATGATTGCCACCGAAAGTGGTGCCCAGCATGAAAATGTTTTGGCTTGAATATGTGGTGCAATCATAATGCCCGCAACCGGAAATCCATTTCCCATACCTTTGGCCATGAGTATAAATATCTGCATTCACTCCGGCAAAATCATGGCTGAAGAATTTTCCGCTTCTTCCATATCCGCATTGAACGCTATCGGCAATATACACGGCGCCATATTCATCACAGAGGCTCGGATCTTTTTCAGAAAAGTTTCATCGGCCACATTGATGCCGCCCACTCCCTGTATTCCTTCAATGATCACAGAAGAAATTTCTTTTCCATTTTCTCGCAAAACAATCTTCCAGTGCCTGCTTCATCATTGAAGGGAAGAAAAATCACATTATCTGTTTCATTGACCGGTGCTACATAATTCTTATTATCGGTGGCAGCCACGGCCAGGGATGTTCTTCCATGAAATGATTTATTGAAAGCAACGATTTTTTTTCTGTCCATTATGAAAAGAAGCCAGCTTCAATGCATTTTCATTGGCTTCGGCGCCTGAGTTGCAAAGAAAAAGCTGGTAATCCTTCTTTCCCGAGACCTTACCCAGTTTATCAGCCAGTTCCTGTTGCAGCGGAATCTTTACAGAATTGGAATAGAATGCAATCTTTTCCAGTTGCTCTTCAATTCGTTTTACCCAATGCGGATGGCGTATGGCCAATGCTGATCACGGCATGGCCTCCATACATATCCAGGTATTGCTCACCTTTATCATCCCACACATAAGAGCCTTTTGCTTTTACGATGGTGATGTCGTTGAGCGGATATACATCGAATAAATTCATGTTTGAGTTATAAGTTTATAATTAAAAACCAATTGCTTTCAAGTTTTAATCCTGACGTTTCTTCAATGCCAAACATCAGATTCATATTCTGCACTGCCTGTCCGGATGCACCTTTTAATAAATTATCGAGAGCAGAATGCACCACCAGTTTGCTTCCCTGCTTTTTCCAGTTGAATAGCACACTTTATTGGTATTGACCACCTGTTTTAAGAAGATAGGTTCTTTGCTTATATGACGTAAATGGATGATCTTTATAATAATCATTGATATAGTTTCTTGAACTCTTCATCAGCTCAATTCACAATCAGTGTCGAACTGATGAATATGCCTCTTGTAAAATCGCCTCGCCACGGAACAAAATGAATCTCCACTTTCATGATCAGGTTGCAAATTGTTCGCATCGGTTCGATTGACGATCTCATCAAGGTGCTGATGCGTAAATGTTTTATAAGCCTGTATATTATTTGCTCTCCAGCTGAAATGAGAAGTGGCTGAAAGGCATTGCCCTGCGCCGGTGGAGCCGGTAATGCCTGTTGTATAGACTTCTCTCAGCAATCCTGCTTTTGCCAATGGCAATAATCCCAATTGAATGGCTGTGGCAAAACATCCCGGGTTGGCAATATTCTTAGCTGATTTGATTTGTTCCTTGTTCAATTCGGGCAACCCATATACAAACTGCCGGTCACCCGATTTTGAATTTTGGGCTCAAACTGAAATCATGTGAGAGGTCAATGATCTTTATCTTTTCTGAAATCTTATTTTCATCCAGGAATTCTTTGATTCTCCATGACCCACGCAAAGAAACAGCACATCCAGATCACCTCGTACTTAATTGGGTCGAGCTGAAATCTCAGATCCGTTTCTCCGAGCAGGTCCTGATGCACATGATGTATATCAGTTCCCTGCATTGCTTCTGCTATGAACAAGAATGATCTCGGCATGCGGGATGATTGATCAACAACCGGATCAATTCACCCCGGTATATCCTGCCGCCCCCGACTATGTCCTACTTTAATCTTTTGTCATTCTTCGTCATTGTCTTTTACCAGATGATACATCATCGTCTGGTTGCCGAATATTCGACTGAAGCCTCTCACATCCTCCCCGGTCAAGCCGGTATTCATTTCTCCATATTTTCCAAACTTGCTGTTCATCAGATCGTATTTCGATTCGATGCCGATCACCTGGAAACGATAAGGCATTAATTGAACAAATACATCGCCGGTTACATTTCGCTGGGAGTTTCAAGGAAGGCTTCAATATCTCTCATCACAGGATCCAGGATCTGTCCTTCATGCAACCAGTTGCCATAAAATTGTGCCAGCTGATCTTTCCAGTTCAGTTGCCATTTGGTGAGCACATGTTTTTCCAGTGCATGATGTGCTTTAAAAATCACCATGGGTGCTGCTGCTTCAAATCCAACCCGTCCTTTTATACCGATGATGGTATCGCCGACATGAATATCCCGGCCAATTCCATAAGGTCCTGCAATAGCTTGCAGATATTGAATTGCATCGTGAAGGATGATCAAAGCCTTCGTCATTGACTTTTTTCAATTCACCTTTTTCAAAATGCAAGCTTTACTTCTTCGCTGCCTGTCTTTGTAACCTGTGTTGGCCAGGCTTCTTCGGGCAAGCATGCCTTTGGAGGAAAGTGTTTCTTTACCGCCCACACTGGTTCCCCACAGTCCTTTATTGATGGAATACAATGGCTTTTTCAAAATTCATCTCCACACCTTTATTCTTTCAGGTAAGCGATCTCTTGCTTCGCGGCTAAGTTTCAGATCGCGGATAGGCGTAATGATCTCCACGCCCGGGATCATGATATGAAAGATCATATCAAACCTTACCTGGTCATTGCCGGCGCCGGTGCTTCCATGGGCACGGCATCAGCATTTAGTTCTTTGACATGATCGGCAATATGCAGGGCCTGGCTCAGTCTTTCTGCACTTACACTGAGAGGATAGGTATTATTCTTTAATACATTTCCAAAAATCAGGTAACTGAATAATGCTGTCGTAATAACTTTTTACAGCATTGACAGTCTTATGTGATTTTACCCCTAGCTGATAAGCATGTGCTTCGATCTGTTTTAGTTCTTCGTCGGTGAAGCCACCTGTATTAACAATGATGCTATGTACTTCATAGCCTTTTTCTTCTGTGAGGTATTTTACACAATAAGAAGTGTCAAATCCACCGCTAAATCCCAAAACAACTTTTTTTGCCATCTTGATTGGGTGAATGGTTTAAAAATTGAAGAAATGATGAAACAATGATTTGGATTTGCTGCCGCCGCCGGTTTTATTCTTTATCTTTTTTCATGAAAGGTCTCAGCAGTTTCCATTGTTTGAAACTTAGCAGTCGTTCAAAACCTTTCTATGTTCTCTTTGAAGAATTCTTTGGTTTCTTCCGGTTCATAATGGTCCTTCGGATCATACAGCATGGCGGTGCACATGCAGTTCTTTCTTTCCTTGCTCATCAGGATCTCATAGTTCACACAGCTTTTACAGCCTGCCCAGAATGCTTCATCCTGTGTAAGTTCGGAATAAGTACGGGTTCATAACCCAGGTCGGTATTGATCTTCATCACGCCAAGACCGGTAGTGAGACCGAAGATCTTTGCGTCAGGATATTTTTCCCGCGACAGATCAAATATTTTTTTCTTGATTGCTTTTGCAACGCCGCTTTTCCTGAATTCCGGCGCTACGATCAGGCCTGAATTGGCAACATATTCGCCATGGCTCCAGGTTTCGATATAGCAGAAGCCTACCCATTTTCCATCAGGTATACAGCAATCACAGCTTTGCCTTCATCAATCTTTTGTTCAATATATTCAGGCGATCGTTTGGCGATTCCGGTGCCGCGGGCCATTGCCGAAGCTTCCATTTCATCGGTGATCGTTTTTGAATAATTTTATCATCCGGTGTTGCTACCCTAATGATAATTTCTTGATTGTCCACGTTGAATAAATTAAATTAAAATACGGATGACCAGTCCTGAATCTCGTTTCTGGAGAGTTGTTCACTGACAGGGGCCATGGTGAGGGGTTCGTCCTGTCAGAATACAGGGCGGCGTCGTGGGCGGGAAAAAGTAAACACATCATACCCAACAGCATACACTCCACAGGTGATGGGTGCATGGAAGGCAAATTGTTTGGTATGTGTCAGAATATTGTTCACGTTTACAAACAAATTGTAAATTGAGGTACAAATGTATAATAATTATTGAGAGTATGCTACAAATTTTTTGTTAAGCTAACAGGTGTTAGACGGGATTCGATAGCAAAAGTTTATTATCATGTCACGAGCTCGCAAGGTATTTTGGGTTTCTATAACGATTCTGATCCTGGGTCTGATCGCGCTGATCTATTTTAAGTATTTCTTTGTATTTGGTGAAGGAGTCAAGTCAGGGCATTTGAACTACGCCGTGAGAAAGGGAAATTTCTTTAAGACCTACGAGGGCAAATTGATCCAGCAGGGATTCAAAGGAAGTCTGCAATCATACGAATTCGAGTTTTCCATTAAGACGAAGAAGATCTATGACGCATTGGCCGCTAACAGCGGCAAGATGTTTGACCTGCACTATAAAGAATACCATGGCATTATTCCGTGGAGAGGCAATACGGTGTTTGTTGTGGATAGTATTGTTTCGATTAAGGAGGATTGATTCCCTCACGCCCCCACAAGGAAAATCGCAAGCCTCTTATGCAAATCCGGCACATCCCTCGCCCATTCCTCAATCGTTTTCGTCCGGATGAACTCCTCTGGAGAGGTGAGATCAACAGCGATGCACAACCGAGTAGTCTTCCGGCAGGTTTTTATGATGGCGTCTAACAGCTGGTTATTGCGGTAGGGGGTTTCAATAAAGATCTGGGTGCAATTTTCCTTGATCGCTGCCGCCTCTAATTCTTTTATCGACCTTATTCTTTCCTGGCTTTCAATGGGTAAATAACCGAGAAAACGGAACTGCTGACCATTCATTCCACTAGCCATCAGTGCCAATAAAATGGAATTGGGACCGACCAACGGTTTTAGCGTAGCATTCATTTCATGCGCGATACTCACCAATGACTGGCCAGGATCAGCTACACCCGGACATCCAGCCTCACTGATAATGCCAATAGTAGTATCTTCTTTTAAATGTTGTCTAAAACTTTGCAATACGCTCAATTCATCGGAAATGACATACCATATATAATCGTCGATTTGTATGTCCCTGGATAGTTGTTTGAGATATCGCCGCGCCGTCCGCTCATTCTCAACAAAGAAAATCTGGCATTTCCTGACTTCATCGACCATATAAGATGGTATGGCTGAATTTCCATGTTCATGCAACAACGACGGTATCAGGTAAACAGTACCCATTACAGTCGGTCTGCGGCTTTTGCCTTGTGAACACTGAGGGTGGCTGCGATGACTGCATAAGCTGGAGCTAGAAAGACGACAATATGCATCAGGTAAAACAAAAGACCGTTGCCAATGGCCAGGCCCTTATGACGGCCCGTGAACTGGATGCTTTGTGCAAGCGTAAAATTATTCCGGGCAAAACTATAATCGAGCATCGAAAAACCAAAGTAATAGCATTCCATCAATACCGCGATCACAGGCGTTATCCATCCTACCAAGGGCAACAGGGATAAGAGCATAAGAGAAACCAAATAAAAAGATTGCCAACTTGCATTTCGCAACGCGAGTTGAACGCCCCTATAAGCATCCTTTTTTAAATCGCGCCAATTGAACGTATGAGCCTTACCTTCTTTGATGGCCTCTGTCTTTTCACTCAGGTATGCGAAAACGGGAGAGCCAATGATCAGGATCAGGTATTTAAATAAGGAGAAGTAAAACAGTACAAGGACGAGCCGCAACATCATGCCCATCATGACGAAGAAAAAACTCAGCCATTCACTCCTGGTTTTTTGAAGCCAGGATTCGATTCCCCACTGCCTGCTTATCCAGGAAACTGCATTGTCGGAGGAATGCCAAAAGAAATACATGCCGACTATAAACAGAAATGCATATATGATGCCAGGAAGAATGATCCATCTCAGCAAACGATTCTCCAATACGAAGCGATATGCCTCTGGCCAGGATTGGACAGCTATGACAATTTCTTTCAGCAAATCCTTAATTTGGTTCTAAGTTATAAGTTTTATGAAAGTATTGCCGATTGAATTTTATAGGAGAGAAGATGTGCTGCAGATTGCCAAAGAATTGTTGGGAAAGGTTGTTGTCACTAAATGGAACGGCGTATTGACTTCCGGGCGAATCGTGGAGTGCGAGGCATACAATGGAATAATTGATCAGGCATCACATGCATATAAAGGACGGAGAACTGCACGTAATGAGATCATGTATGCCGATGCAGGAAGCGCATACGTCTATATATGTTATGGAATTCATCATTTGTTTAACGTCGTTACGAATAAAAATGGCATCCCCCATGCCATCCTCATCAGGGCTCTTGAACCATTGGAAGGTATTGAGGAAATGATTCAACGAAGAGGAAAACCGGGAATGGACAACACGTTGACCAAAGGACCAGGGAGTTTATCAGATGCTCTGGGCATCTCTGTTTTGCATAATGGCTATTCATTACATCATTCAAAATTCTTTATTGCGGACGATGGATTCGTGCCGACAAAAAACAGCATAGGACGATCGGCAAGGATAGGAGTGGAGTATGCAGGAAAAGCGGCTAGTTACAGGTATCGGTTTTATATTAAGGGAAATCCGTTTGTTAGTGGAAGACCGCGTTAATGAGTGGTGAGTGGTGAGCGGTGAGCCCTAGTTTTGTGCAGGAGGCCGCGAAATATCCAATAATCAATAATCAAAAAGCATCCAGCATCAGAACTTCCATCCCATGCTAATCCCCGCCATCAGCAAGAATCCATCGCCCACGGTTTCGCCCTCCGTATTTACATTACTCTGAACGGTTGCAGCGACTGCGGGAGTGATGAAGAACATGTCGTTGATCAGGAACATATATCCCAATTCGGCGCCGGGTTGAACGACAGATACTTTTGATTTACCCAGGGTGGTCCCTTGCCGCCAGTTAATATTTAACCTCCAAAAATCGGCTCTTATTCCGAGGAACGGACCATGTGGCCTCACGGGGAAATAATATCTGTAACCCAAAGAAAATCCAGGACCTCCGCCTTCCTCCTCAGTGTGGTGACCTTCGGCTTTCCAGTCAGCCTTATTGTATCCAGCTCGCAGTTGAAAAGAATGATGTACTGCAAAATTATATGCCAGGTGCAAGGTATATATGTCTCCTTTTGAATAGTGCTGGTATTCACCACCAACATCAATGGTCCTATAGCCAAGATCCTGCGCGGTAGCAGGAACAACATAAACAATAAGAGAAAGGAAAAGGAAGGCCAGATTCGTATATTTTTTCATAAGTGGAATTTGCATTCAGGATATCTTAACGACTATTGGCTTGCTTTCGGAGGGTTACAAGATCAGAACTTCGGACAATTTAATTTCTTTGCATTTGGATCGACGGGTTTCTTGATATAGATCAGCGAAACTTCCATACCTCCGCGTGTATTGGACGCCGGCTTCAAACTCGATGTATTCACATCGTAAGAAGCTCCAATCATCAGGCCACCATATTCCAGACCCAGATAAGGAATGATTGCATCTTCAAAACGGTACCAGCTTCCGAAATAAATATTCGTTGGGTTGTCAGCGTTATTATTCACATTTAACGAATACGCACCGCCGATCATTGTATTATGCGCCTTGGCTTGCATACTGTGGTTGGCGGCAAAATGTACATAGTTATTCGCGCCTGCCGGAATTTTTCCACCTGCCTGCAAAGTCGTCCTGGCTGACAACAGGAATTCTCCACCCTGGAAACTTTCTTTTGGACGATTGATATGATACATGGATGCGCCGAAATAGAAATTATTAAAACCATTGGTGCTGCCATTATAAAATATGCCGGCATTCATATCAAAATACTTCACGTTCACCCGGTCATTTGAAAACACTTCGCTGGTGACGCCGGTAAATCCAAGGGGTGTTAATTGATCTTCAAAAACAACCTTATTTATATCCAGGCGCTTGTTTACAAACGTGCCCTGGAAGCCGATGCCGATCTGGTGATCGCCATTTTCGTCGAGTCCTTTATGATACGCAACGGAAAGTCCCAGTACATTATTGGTTAGTACGCCATTGCCTGACCGATCAGTGAAGCCCATGATGCCAACGCCAAACTGATCAGTTTCAGGGATCTGGTTCTTTAAGATCCCAAAATCAATAGAAGCTGTTTTCGTTACGAAGGCATTATTAATCGTCGGCCATTGATTGCGAAAGTTGCCGGCAATGCGATATACGCCATCAAACTTTCCCGTAAGCGCCGGATTTAATGTAAGTGGAGAAGCAAAGAACTGGGAGAAATTGGGATCCTGCGCATTGGATAGATTAACCAATGTCAACATGATCGCCAGCGATAAAACAAACTTCTTCATTCAGATACAAATATTTTTTCCGTTTCCGAGTGTCGGCTCTCAAAACGTTTTTAGGCGCACTGAAATTGTTCTAATCGGTCTAAGGATTGGCCTTATTCGGAGGCCTGTTAAGTAAAATACTACAATTATAAGACCTTGAAAAATCGAATATAGCTGCTCTTGGAAAAGCGTTGAATCACGAACTTATGCTCACATCTGTACCTTAGTCCCGTAGGCAAGGTCTCCGGCATCTCCCAGCCCGGGAACGATATAACCTTTGGCAGTGAGTTCATCGTCAATATCTCCACACCATATCGTCACGGAAGGCTCCTCCCTTTTCACATATTCTATGCCAACCGTACAGGCAATGGCCGTTACTATATGGATTTCACGTGGATGTCCCTCCTCTTTTAGAAAATGAATGGTTTTTACGAGGGAAGAACCCGTGGCCAACATGGGATCGGAAATGATAACGAGCCGATCGTCAAGTTCCGGGCACGAGACGTAATCAAGGCTGATCGTAAATGATCCGTCTTTTTCATGCTTCCGGAAGGCGGAGATAAAAGCGTTATCTGCCTGGTCAAAAAAATTCAACAGTCCCTGGTGAAGTGGTAATCCTGCTCTTAATATAGTTGCTAATACGGGTTGTTCTTTTAATACACTGGCTGTCGCGATACCAAGCGGGGTTTGTACTTCTTTTTCGACAAAGGCCATGGTCTTGCTGATTTCGTAGGCGGCCGCTTCTCCGATTCGTTCCAGGTTACGCCGGAATCGCATGCGATCCAACTGGATCTCTATATCTCGCAACTCACTCACCCAGGTGCTGATCAATGAATGTTTCTGGCTGAAGTTAACAATCATAATAATTGCAGGTTAAGTGAAGACCATTCAACATCCTAAAAGTTTTACTTTTGAGCAAATCTAGAATCTTAAATCTGCAATCTAAAATAATCCTATGGTTTACCGGGCAATTGGCTTAATGAGTGGAAGTTCGTTGGATGGCCTTGATATTGCCTTTACAGAGTTCCAGGAAGAAGCAGGCCAATGGAAATATGAAATCAAAAAGACGGCTTGCATTTCTTACTCCGAGCAATGGAAAAATCGTTTACGCGATGCGGTCAAATTAACCGCTCTCGATTACCAACAGCTGGATGCGGATTATGGCCATTACCTCGGTCAGCAGGTCAATCAATTCATTGAAACGCATCAACTGCATTACCAGGTTGCTCTCATCTCTTCACATGGTCACACCACTTTTCATGTGCCTGCAAAAAAAATGACAGCACAACTAGGTGAAGGCGCTCCCATTGCTGCATTAACCGGCCTACCGGTAGTGACTGATTTACGTGCTCTGGATCTTGCATTGGGCGGTCAGGGTGCACCGATCGTTCCTATTGGTGAAAAATTGTTATTGGGTAAATACGAATATTTTCTAAATCTCGGGGGAATAGCCAACATTTCTCATACAGACCCACAACAATATATAGCCTTCGATGTATGTCCGGCCAACCGCGTACTAAACATGCTTGTCAATGAAATGAATTTGCCTTTTGATGATAAAGGTCAGATCGCTTCAACTGGAAATGTCAATTCAAGTCTGCTGGAACAATTGAATCGGTTGGATTATTATCGACAGCCCTATCCAAAATCATTAGCTAATGATTTTGGAATAAATGATGTTTTTCCCATTATCAGAGATGCCGGCATCGATTTAAAAGATGCACTTAGAACTTTCGTGGAGCACATCGTAGAGCAAATTAGGATTGCAGTCTTATTGATAACGACCGGGAAAACTGCTGCTGGCCAACAACAGATGCTGGCGACGGGTGGGGGAGCGTTAAATGATTTCCTGGTAAACGAGCTAAAGAATAGCCTGGCAAAATTGAATATCAAGGTTATTGTGCCCGATGAGCAGCTGATTAATTTCAAAGAGGCGTTGATCATGGCATTCATAGGAGTATTGCGTTGGCGCCAGGAGTATAACGTATTGTCTTCTGTGACCGGTGCGTCAAGGAACAGTATTGGCGGAGCAATATGGACCGGTGAAGAAGCTTGAAAGACCGATCCGTTTGCAGATAGTAACTTCGTGAACACTTTATAAGGATTTATATTACTTATGGATACACACCCGAACAAGCCTATTGATATTACCGGGGAAATGAATGGAGGTCATCCGACGCCTGGCTCGAAAGAAGAAATACAGCTATTTCAACAACTGCAGGAAAAATTCCCTCTTCAGTATTCAAAGATCTTCCCTGATAAATTGGCGCCAAGAACAGTGGTGATCGTACCATCATTGACAATGGACCAGGAGATTTTGGCCAAGATCAGTGGCATTAATCATTATGAAGAGCGTATGCTTTGCATGTTGATGTTGTTACGAATGCCGCGTACTCATGTAATTTATGTTACCAGTGAAACGATCGATCCCGTTATCATCGATTATTATCTGCATATGTTGCCTGGCATCACCGGATATCATGCCATGCGGAGACTGACACTTCTGAGTTGTCATGATTCCTGTTCCAAGCCACTAACTCAGAAAATATTGGAGCGGCCTCGCCTGATCCGGAGGATTAGAGAATTCATTCCTCCCGAACATGAGACTCACATGTCCTGTTTTAATGTAACGCATTATGAGCGAACATTGGCGGTGCAGTTGCAGATTCCAATTTATGGTTGCGATCCCGAACTTTATAATTTAGGAAATAAGAGCAATAGTCGAAAGATCTTCCGCGAATGCGGACTACTTGTCCCTCCGGGTTATGAGGACCTGTCATCAGAATCAGACATCATTCGTGCGCTTGCAAAATTGAAGAAGGAACATCCCGATATGAAAAAAGCGGTTGTAAAAGTGAATGATGGGTTTTCCGGAGATGGCAACGCGGTATTTTCATTTGAAGGAATGGGCAGGGATGATGACCCAAAGCAATGGGTAAAAGAGCAGCTCCGCGAAGGTTTACGAATAGTGGCCGATGACCTTTCTTACGACCACTTCATGTACAAATACCAGCAAATGGGTGGGATCGTAGAAGGATTTATTGAAGGTGACGTAAAAGAATCGCCATCAGTCCAATGCCGTGTGACACCCTCCGGGGAATGCGAGGTGATCTCTACGCACGATCAGGAACTGGGTGGACAAAGTGGGCAAACCTATGTGGGAGCCAGTTTCCCGGCTTCCAGTGAATATGCGGTAGAGATCGGAAATTTGGGCAAACGGGTAGCAAAGGCATTTATTGATAAGGGAGTTTTAGGACGTTTTGCAATTGATTTCATTTCAGTAAAAGAAACTACCGGTTGGAAACATTACGCCATTGAAATCAATTTACGCAAGGGAGGCACTACACATCCTTTCCTGATGTTACAATTTCTCACCGATGGGCGATACAATGAAGAAGAAGGCGTGTACTATACTTCCAAGGGTCACCTGATCCGTTATTACTTCTGTTCTGACAATCTACACAGTCAAAGATATGTTGGGCTTTCACCACACGACCTCGTTGACATTGCCATGGTCAACGATTTGCATTATGACGGTACTTCACAGGAAGGGATCATGTTCCATCTCATTGGAGCTCTTTCACAATATGGAAAATTCGGAGTCGTCTGTATTGGAAGCACTCCGGAACGAGCCCGGGAATTTTACGCCAGATGCGTAGAGGTATTGGAACAGGAATGCCGTTGAGACTTACGGGAAGCGCTTATATCTAATTCAAAAACTGATGACTGAATTGATTAATATTTGTAAATTCGGAATCTCAACCAATCTTCTGTGTTATGAGGAGGATGCTGAATGATATTGGATCGAGTAAAAAATCAATTCCTCTTATCATTTTTCCTATTATTTTTTGGCGTCTGCGGGTTTACTCAAAATAATAAAATAACCGGTTTCGTCGCAGGTTTAGATCTCATTGCCCTTGAGGGAGCCACTGTTTCGAATAAAAACAGGAACCTGGTAACGATTACAGGTGTGGATGGAAGTTATTCCATTGAAGGCAGCAAGGGAGATCAACTGGAATTCTCTTTTGTTGGATACCGATCCAAGCAGGTAAAAGTGGGTGATGTATCGGTAATCAATGTGTCGATAGAAAAATTAATCGTTAACCTGGACGAGGTCCTGATAACAGGTTACACATCCCAAAGAATAAAAGAAATCTCCGGTTCTGTGGCGGTTGTCCGGCCAAAAGATCTGGTGGCAGTTCCCGCAGGCCAGGTGGAGCAAATGTTGCAAGGCAGAGTTGCAGGATTGAATGTGATCACGTCAGGTGCGCCGGGGTCTACACCCAATGTGCGACTTCATGGTATCGGAAATTTCGGTGATGTCACTCCATTATATATTATAGATGGCGTACAGGGCAATGTAAATAACCTGAATCCAAATGATATTGAATCCCTGCAAGTTCTGAAGGATGCCGGCGCTTATGCGATCTACGGTGTAAGGGGTGCCAATGGAGTCATTATCATTACTACCAGGAATGGCAAGGGGAGAACGAGCATCAATTATGATGTCTATCTAAACAGCACCAGGCCATTGAAGCGCGGTCTTGATCTGCTGACTCCGACTGGAATGGCGGAACTTACCGCACTGGCTTATGAAAATTCAAATCAGCCTCTAAACGATCCCCTGTTTGGAAGCGGCACACCAAGGTTACCAGGTTTTTTTATTGCCGGGGAAAATTATGCACTACCTCCCGGCGATCCATCTGCAGATCCATCTACCTACAATATCGATTTTACTTCTCCTCTGCCTATTCATCAAATTGTCAGAGCTAATCACGTCGGTACTGATTGGTTCCATGAGTTTTTTAAGCCAGCTTTCACTCAATCCCATACTCTAACGTTTTCCGGTTCCAGTGAGAAGAATAAATATCTGCTTTCCCTGGGATACCTGGATCAGCAGGGAACGGCTATCAGTACATTTTTGAAAAGGTATACATTGCGGATAAACACCGAATTTTCTCCAAGACAAAATATTCGCGTAGGTGAAAACCTCCAGTGGGCGGGCCGTGAAAACCCCTGATCTTTCCATATACAGGTCCGGCAGACCAGGAAATCGTTCTGGCCATCCTCAACTCTGCGTTACTACCGGTTTATGATATCAAGGGCGGATGGGCTCATTTCTTTCCAAATGCTTTCTTTGACAATCCTGTCGCATTGAGAACCCAAGCCAAAGGCGACAAATACCAAAGCTGGGAGTTATTTGGAAATTTGTATGCAGAGGTTGATTTTTTGAAGGATTTCCATATTCGAACCAGCTTTGGAGGAAACCTGACGAACTATAATTCGTATGACTATACTTTTTGGACCTATAATGGCCGGCCTGATGGTGCACCGGATAATTTTCTGGTTGAATCTTCCGGCTATCAAAGGTCCTGGACCTGGACAAATACCTTACGATTTTCGAGAAAATTTGGCAGTGATCATGAGGTAAAGGCGCTCATTGGGTACGGAAGCTATAAATAATTATAGTCGCGAGGTGGGTGGAAGGAGTGTAGGCTTTTTCTCCAACGATGTCAATTATAGATTTTTAAGTAATGGATCAGTGGTTAAGGAGCAAACGAACTATAGCCTTGCTTCTGCCTCCAGGCTATTTTCAATACTGAGCAGGTTTGGATTACGGATTTAAGGAAAAATATTTTGTGTCCGCTACTTTCCGGCGTGACGGCTCTTCAGTTTTTAATCCTAATCAACGGTATGGATGGTTTCCTTCCTTCATGGGTTCGTGGAGAATAAAAGAAGAGAGTTTTTTAAGATCAGTTGACTGGATCAATGAATTAAAATTGCGAGCAAGTTGGGGTAAGACCGGTTTCTACGGGAACACGGATCCACTCAATCAATATACATTATTCGGAGGGTCGGTGGGGACCGCGTATTATGATATATATGGTACAGGAAACAATCCTGTCCAGGGATTTCGGGCTATCAGGTTGGGGGATCCGAGAACCGGTTGGCAGGAAGACATTGTTACAAATGTTGGAATAGAAACTACTTTGTGGGATGGTAAATTATCCATTACTATTGATCGATTCAGAAAAAAAGCAAAGGGCATTTTGTTCCAGATAACCCTCCCCGATATTCTTGGAGGAGCCCTGCCTCCCAATGTCAACATAAGCACAGTCCAAAACAATGGTTTTGACATCCTGGTTGGATCTAAGGGTCAATTGACAAAGGACTTGCGGTGGGATGCAGCGCTAACGTTTTCAAGTTACAAGAATAAGATTTTGAAAATAACGGATATTCCATTTTTTGTTCCCGTTCAGAGCGTATTGGGGGGTCAGTTCCCATTGACTATGTAAGAAACGAAGTAGGTCAGCCCATAAGCTCTTTTTTTGGATACCAGGTCATAGGCCTTTTCAAAAATGATGAGGAAGTCGCCGATGCCCCCGATACAACAGTCAGCGGCACCGGGTCGCTTTCGTTATTTAGATATAAACCGAGACGATACTATAAATTCAAAAGACCGGGTTTTCCTGGGTAATGCAAATCCCGATTTTACTTTAGGGTTCAATATTGGATTTACTTATAAGAACCTTGATTTCACCGCTTTCTTTCTATGGTTCCTTTGGCAATGAAGTCATCAATCGTCCGAGATATTGGTCAGATTTATTTTCAACGGGTGCGCCTTTCGTATTTTTTACTGCAAAGTCGAAGGCGGCGCTCTATGAATCATGGACTCCCGAACGAACCGATGCGGTGATTCCCAAAGCCGAACTGGAAAGTAATTTCAGTAATGGAGGCAATTTTTCTACTTCTTATGTAGTAGAAGACGGATCCTATTTCAGGAATAAATCGCTGATCGATGGGCTATACATTACCGAAAGATGTGCTAAATGAATTCAAAATAGAAAAACTTAGATTTTATGTCCAGGCCCTGAATCTCTTTACTATAACCAAATACAAAGGCCTGGATCCCGAACTCTCTGGAACGAGCGGTAGTTTTGGAATAGACAACGGTAATTATCCAAATAATCAAAAGCAATACATATTGGGTATTAACCTGAGTTTTTGAAACCCTATCTTTTTAGAATGCCCTATTCAATACTTAAAATATGAGAAAGAGCAAACTCATCATTTTGCTGGTGATGCTGGGAGCGGGTAATGCCTGTGACAAATCCTATCTCGACAGGCAGCCTCTGGGTTTGGAAGAGTCAGCCATAGCCAACAAGAAAGGGGTCGAGAATTTATTGATTGGCGCCTATTCTATGCTTGATGGAATTGGTAGCCCTAAAAGCGGCTTTGGATCATCGGGATCCAATTGGATATATGGAAGTGTTTGCGGTACGGAAGCATATAAGGGCTCCGATGCAGGTGATCAGGATGTTGATAATACCAATTGAAAAATTTTCTGTCATTGCAGACAACCCATTCATTGAAAGCAAATGGGCCACTGTCTTTGACGGTATCCAACGCGCAAACGACGTTTTAAGGATCATGCCAAAAGCCAAAGATATTCTGCCGCCGGATCAAAGGCGCATCGCAGGTGAAGCACATTTTCTTCGCGGGCACTATCATTTTGAAGCAAAAAAAATGTGGAATAACGTTCCATTTATAGACGAATCCATAACCTATGGCAACGGGAATTACCTGGTGAGCAATGATAAAGATATATGGCCGGATATTGAGAATGACCTCCAATTTGCTGTTGATAGCTTGGGAGAAGAACCCTCACAATGGAGCCGTTGGCCGCGCTACAAAATTTACAGCCAAGGCACTTTTAGCTAAGGCATATATGTTCCAGAAAAAATTTGCTGCAGCTAAACCACTACTGGAGAACATTATTAATAGCGGCAAATTCCAGTTGAATAGCTATCACGAGAACTTTAATCCGGAGACAAGAAACAGCAAGGAATCAATATTTAGTGGCACAGATGTCGGTCAACGATCATTCCGAAGGGTTGAATGGAAACTATGGGGATCTTCTGAATTTCCCCAGTGGAGGGCCCGCTGGCTGTTGTGGATTTTTTAAGCCTTCCCAATACCTGGTCAATCATTTTAAAACGTTGGCTAATGGTTTGCCTGACCTGGATCATTTCAATGAGAATGATGTGACCAGTGATGAAGGAATTGAATCCGGGGATCCTTCTTTTACTCCGTATGAGGGTAGATTGGATCCGCGGCTAGACTGGACGGTTGGACGAAGAGGTATTCCTTACCTGGACTGGGGAATTCATCCTGGCAGGGATTGGGCACAATGACCAGGATTACAGTGGCCCATTCAATCCCAAGAAAAATGTGTTTTACGTAAGGCAGGTAGGAGCCCTTACTGAGGCCGGATTCTGGGCACATACCATCGCCGTAAATAATATCAACCTGATACGCTTTGCCGATGTGATACTCTGGGCGGCAGAGGTGGAAGCAGAAATCGGAAGCCTGGATCAGGCCGAAGCCTACGTTAACATGATTAGGGAACGAGCGGCGGATCCGGATAATTGGGTTCATACTTATGTTGATCCGAACGATCCCACCAAAGGATTCACCAACTACTCCTGCGGCACAATATGTGATCAGCCCTTATCCACTTGGGGATTTTGCGACAAGAGGGAAAAGACTATGCACTCAAAGCTATTCGTTTTGAAAGAATGCTTGAATTGGGAATGGAAGGTCATCGTTTCTTCGACCTGGTGCGGTGGGGTATAGCCGGCCAGGAAATAAATGCTTACTTTCTAAAGGAAAAGATCAAAAGGCTTTATTTAGATGATGCCGTGTTCACGCCCGGTTGCAACGAGTATTTCCCTATTCCTCAAAGAGAAGTTGACTTAAGCTCTAATTTGAAACAGAACCGTTGTTATTGAAAAACATTTCGTACAAATCTGACGACGTTAATCCTCAAAATTTATCATTTCCTATTCCAATACAAGATTATCGATATTAAAGTATATCGCACTTAAAAAAAACCCTGAATTTATTGCTCCTTGTTGGCAATACTCCATTGCTCAGCCAAGACGGGAAAGAATTTAGACCTGATCAATACCGGGCAGTTCATTGGACCGTAAAAGATGGATTGACTGAGGATATCGCCAATAAGGTGATAAGGGATACAAAAGGATTTTTATGGATGGGAAGTGGGGGAGGGAATTATGCCGATTCGATGGATCGACATTCAAGAAAAATATCCAAGGTCTGCAGAAGAAGTGAAGAAAACTGACACTGATTATTAGCTTTCGTCGAAGACAGCCTGAAAAATATTTGGATTGGAACATATGGATGGGTCTGGCCAGGTATGATATGAAAGCTGATACTTTCAGCAAATTTACCAGTGCTATTGATGCAGCCAAGGCTAACAGATCAATCATTCCATTCTGGTCGACAAATAATGAGGTTTATTGTTTGGAAGAAAAGGACCGGATAGTCACTTATGATATCAAATCCCTTAAGCCAAGGACCGGTCGATTAAGCCATTCAGAACCTGAAGGATCCAAATAGAATATGCAGTTGTAGAACTGTGACTAATTGTTTATGGGCTGTTAAAAACTTTCCTTCCGGAAATGTCGCGTTAGTACAAATATCCCCTGGATGGTGGTAAAGAAATTTTTATTAGTGGCCATGTTACAGGAATTTGCCTGACCACCGTCATCAAACGTGAAGCAATGCGATGGGATCGAAAAGGAATTCAATATGGATCAATAGTCCCGACGGGCTATTGAAATTTCAATGAATGATAAACAGTTTCGTCCGATTAATGCATTCAAAGAATTTATCAAATTGAAAGATTACGAGCGTGGAGTAGGAATAGACATAGACCGAGACGGGGAGGATATGGTCGGCACAAATCCTAAGGGAATTCTCATTTATGATCCAGAAACAGAAAGGTTCAACCTCTTTTTTCAGATTCTCTCAGTGCAAAAAGAAACATCACATGTAAACTTTCAGATCTATTGTGATCCGGACGGGATAGTATGGAGCACTTATTGGCTCAATAAAGGAATTTACGAGTTGGTGCCTTATCATCCTCCGGTCAAAAGGTATACTGCGAACCCGGAGATGCAAGATTCGTTAAGCAATGGCCGAATATACACCATAGTTCCTGCCGCCGAAAGTAAGATATGGATAGGGACCGCGGATGGACTTAACATATTTGACCCGGTGACGGAAAAATTTGAAGTGTTGCGGGCAAAAGATTTGCCTGGCATAAAAGGGATAGCAATCGTGCCCTTGCATATCGATACTGTCAAGCCAGACAGCATGGCTTAGTGCAGGTTCCCCCGATCCGTTGAAGGTTGTTGAAATGAAAATGTATGAAATGGATCTAAAAACCAGGAATTGCAGGCCAGTTATTTTCAGGGACGGATCAAAACAACTGGATGATTTTTTTATTTTGCCCGTTGAAACAAAGCCAAATAAAAATGGGTTCCTGGCGCATGATGATAACCATGGCGTCTTTGAAATTAAGCCCGGGACTTTTTTTGCAGACCTGGTTATTCGTTTTGAGACAATCAATTCAATTGGCTAGAGTGGCACTTGAGGAGGAACAATTGTTATTTACAACAATGGGTGCTCTTTGCCCAACTTCAGCTATGAAAATAAAAATGGTCAATGGCTAAAAAAGCCACACCCGTTTGACAGCCTAAGTTTACTGTCCATATATTATGATAAAAAGATCAAAGCTATTGGGTCAGCTTCCGAGTATGAATTGGTTCATTACAACCATAAATTCCAGGAAATAAAGACGTACAGCGAGAAGGATGGTTATAAAGGATTTATTTATGAAAATGCATACTGATAATGACGGCAACCTTTGGTTTGGAAACAATCATGAACAACTTGGCCGGCTCAATATTAAAACTGGTATAATCACTATCCTCTCCGAAGCAGAAGGATATTATCCCAAAGTTTTTGATTGGTCCGTGCCATTAGCAATGGATGCCATGGCAGTTTATATTTCGGTTCGGGTTCTGAAAAAGGAAATGTGGGCTTAGACCGCATCATCCTAAAAGATATTACTCTCTGCCATTACTTCTTCAGTTTATCTAGGACGCTGTCTGTCAATCAAAAACCTTTTCCCTGCCTATTGGGGTCAATAACCTCGAGAAATCTACTTTACGATATAATCAAAATACCATCACCGTCGAAACCGGGATTATTGATCTTTATGCAAAAGGGAAAGGCAGAATAAGATACAAATTGAAGGTAATGGTAAGACTGACGACTGGCAATATGGACCAGCCTACTATACAATCCGCTATGATGGGTTGACTCCCGGAACCTATCAACTTACCCTGCAGGCCTCCAACGCGGGAACTGAATTCAACAGCCCCCTGAAGATAATTAGCATCACCATCCGTCCTCCTTTCTGGCAGACCTGGTGGTTCCGGATACTGGCAGCCATCTTAATCATCGCGACCATTTATTGGCATCGTTCAATATCGTTCGCGCAACCTCAGAAAAAGAAATGTGCAATGCTGGAAGAAAAAGTTCTACAGCGAACAAAAGAGCTAAAGCATTCACTGGAGCAGGTTAGGGAAACCCAACAACAGCTCATTCAGTCGGAGAAAGATGGCTTCATTGGGTGAACTCACTGCGGGTATTGCACACGAGATTCAAAACCCTTTGAATTTCGTAAAGAATTTCTCAGAGGTAAGCGGTGAGTTACTAGATGAACTAAAAACCGAAATGACAAATGATAATAAAGCGGATGCCATGGACATCCTGGACGATGTGAGACAAAATCTCACTAAAATAGTTCATCATGGCGGACGAGCTGAAGCTATCGTAAAGGGAATGTTGCAGCATACGCGTCTTACCAGTGGCCAGAAGGAACCAACCGATCTGAATGCATTGGTAGAAGAATATCTGCGCCTGAGCTATCATGGGATGCAGGCAAAGAATAATTCATTCCGTAGCGGCATGAAAACTGACTTTGACGAAGCCATAGGACAGATCAGTCTGGTACCGCAGGATATAGGCAGGGTATTGCAGAATTTATTTACAAATGCTTTTTACGTGATAAATGAAAGGTTTAAGTCCAAAGGCGAGACGTCATATGAACCGATGTTGTGGGTGAGTACTAAGAAAGAGATTGGAAAGGCTATAATTATGGTACGCGACAATGGCGGCGGTATTCCTCAAAAAATTGTTGATAAGATCTTTCAACCATTCTTCACTACCAAGCCAACAGGACAAGGAACAGGACTAGGATTATCATTGACCTATGATATCATCAAGGCGCATGGCGGCGAGATAAAAGTTTTATCAAGTGAAGGAGAAGGAGCGGAGTTTGTGATTGAGCTTCCCGCGCCATGATTACTGATTATTAATTATTGATCAGGAATGACTAAAAATAAATAATGAAAATCAAGATCGGCATCATTGTCATTATTCTACTATCAGTCGCCAAAGAGAGCGAAACTCAAAGCACCAACCTTAAGTTTAGTTTGATAACCGGGACGGATGGAAAACCATTAGGAAAGATCCGCAACATGACCCAAGACCAATACGGCTATATGTGGTTTTCGGGAGAGGATAAAAAATGTGTTTACCGTTACGACGGTGTGCGCACCGTCACTTATAAACACGACGCTAATAATCCAAACTCCCCGGGAGACATCAATATCAATTCAGTCTATGCAGATAAAGACGGAAAGATTTGGATCGGGCATCAATCCGGTCTGGATCAATTAAACCCGGCAACGGGCATCTTCAAACACTACCGTTACCTGGTAAATAATCCCGACAGTATCCTGGGCGGTGCTAACTCCTTATTAAGAGACCGCGAGAACCGATTTTGGATTGGTACCGATAATGGACTTGATCTGCTTGATGAAAAGACTGGAAAATTCATCCACTATCAGAATGTTTCGGGAGATTCACGAAGTTTGAGCTGTAATAGGGTATGGAATATTTATGAAGATCATCAGGGAGTGATTTGGATTGGAACGGGCTACCCCTGGGACGGGCTTGACGAAAATGCGGGTGGTCTAAACCGATTGGATCCCGATGGCAAATTTACTCGCTACATGCATGATCCGAATAACCCTCACAGCTTAATCAACAATAAAGTCAGAGCCATTTTTGAAGATAGCCGGGGCATATTCTGGATCGGTACGGCAGGAGATGGGTTGCATACAATGGATCGTAGAACAGGCAATTTTGACCGACACCTGTATAATGCTGCTGCACCCGATGAATTGAGTCGGCCTCGAATGCCAACAAGCGCGTGGCATAAGGCGACTGAACAGATCACCTTCATCCTCGAAGATGCCGCAGGAGCAATTTGGATAGGAACGATGTGGTCGGGAATCAATCGATATGATACAGCAACAAGAAAGACAACTCACTTTTATGGAAGCAATGGTTTTCCCGATAGTAGTTGTTGGAATGCGTTTCAATCCAGCGATGGGGAACTATGGTTTAGCACACAGGAGAATAATTTATATAGGGTGGATCCGTCATATAAACCGCTTCACAATACAGTGACGCGTAGCCAGGTGACTGAATATATGGAGGATAAGGCTGGAAATTTGTGGGTAGCAACAAAGGATAGCGGGTTAATTAAGTATGATTCTCGGGGAAAATTAGTTAAACAATTCAGGCATGATCCAAAAGATGCATCCAGTGTTTTAGCTGACGGTATTTTAGCTTTTTACCGAAATGGAGAAAATGAATTTTGGGTGGGAACAAATAAGGGACTGGACGTCTTAAATGTTGCAACAGGAAAATTTTCCAGGTTCCCCGACAACGGATATTTATCAGATAGCACTGCAGATTCCGGCATTGGTCACATGATAAAGGACAATAAAGGAATGATGTGGTTTGCCACTTTTGGAGGAGGATTGATCAGCCTGGATCTCCGTGATAGCTCATTCACGCATTTTAAGACAGATCCCAATGATTCGGCTTCACTAGTTTCAGACTTTATATTGCCACTAATACAAGACAAGTCGGGTGCGATTTGGGTGGGAACAATTAAAGGCCTCGAGCTTTTAAATAAAGACAGGACAGGGTTCAAGCATTATTTAACGGGCATTGGTATCAGTTCTTTTTATGAAGACAAGGAAGAAGGTCTATGGGCTGGAACGGAAGATGGGCTTTATAAATACAACCAAAAAGAGGACAAGTTCCAACATCCTTTTGATCCTCATTGGGAAATAAATGCTTTAAGAGTAGGTGGAATAGTGGAAGATAACGCTCAAAACCTTTGGATGGTTTCTCCTTCCTCCATCATAAAATTAAATCCCTCGATCCCCGAAACGTTTATGTATGGAGGTCTATATGGGATCAATATAAACTCCATGGCGCCTTGGGCAAGTAACTACAAAAACAAAAAAGGGCAGTTGTTCATTGGATATGACTACGGTTTTTATACACTTTCTCCCGAAGACCTGAATGTAAAAACAGAGCTAAAAATTTTACTGACCGACTTACTCATCAATAGTCGTTCCGTGTTGTCGCAAGAGGGGTCGACTATTAAGAAACCAATTGAAGAAATGAGTGATTTGATTCTTGGACATAATCAAAATAATATCACTCTCCATTTTGCGGCAATCGATTATCATGATCCGGAGGCGATTCGATATTACACCATGCTTGAAAATTATGATGATACATGGAGGGAGGCCAGAATGGAGAAGAGCTCTTATTACTTTAGCATTCCCTCCGGCCACTATGTTTACCATGTAAAGGCGATTAATAGCAATGGGACGGTCGCAGAAAAGATCCTGACGATTCGTGTTAATCCGCCCTGGTGGAAGACCTGGTGGGCCTATTCTATATATGGGTTGATTTTCTTAATGATGATTTTCCTCTTTTATCGGGCACAAAGGGAGCGCATCGTTCGTAAAGAAAGACACAGAGCGCAAATGAAAGAATTGGAGCAGGCCCGGGAGATTGAAAGAGCGTATACTGAATTAAAATCCACGCAGGCCCTACTTATCCAGGCAGAGAAAATGGCTTCCCTGGGCGAGCTCACTGCCGGCATTGCACATGAAATTCAAAATCCATTGAACTTCGTCAACAACTTTTCAGATGTAAATATGGAATTGCTGGAAGAGATGAAAGGAGAACTCGACAAGGGAAATGTAGATGAAGTGAAAGCCATTGCCAACGATGTGATCGATAACCAGGGAAGAATAAATCACCACGGCAAAAGAGCTGAGGCGATTGTGAAAGGAATGTTGCAGCATAGTCGGCCGAGTACCGGTCAGAAAGAACCTACCAATATCAATGCGCTTTGCGACGAATACCTGAGATTGGCTTATCATGGATTAAGAGCTAAGGAAAATTCCTTCCAGGCAAAATTGGAAACGGATTTCGACCCATCTATTTCAACGATCATGGTAATTCCGGAAGATATCGGCAGGGTCGTGTTGAATTTGATCAACAATGCATTCTATGCCCTCGCCGAAAAGAAAAAGAAACATGGCGATCAGTATGATCCAACCGTTACCATCAGCACAAAACGCATTCAATCAGGTGGACAGGATAGCGTCCAAATCCGAGTGAAGGACAATGGCAATGGAGTTCCTCAAAAGATATTGGATAAGATTTTTCAACCCTTCTTCACCACCAAACCTACTGGTCAGGGAACAGGATTAGGATTGTCATTGAGCTATGATATTGTCAAGGCTCATGGAGGAGATTTCAAAGTTGAATCTGTGGAAGGTGAAGGAGCAGAGTTTGTCATTGAACTTCCCGCGCCATGATTACTGATTACTAATTATTGATTATTGTACACTCACTGCTCATCACTCACCACTCACAATCCCAATACCGCCCTCAATTTTCCATACCCATTGCGGCTCACTGGCACCTTTGCGCCTGATCGAAGGATGGCAACATGATTGTCTTTTTCATAGGGATCGATTCGCGTGATCTGTTGAATATTGACTATATACGACCGATGGCTACGGACAAAATGTTGCGGGTCGAGCGCCTGCTCAAAATGAGCCATCGTCTTATTTTTAAGAAAATATCCATCGCGCGTATGCACCTTTACGTAATCATCCGCAGCTTCGAGGTAATACACATCCTGTACAGGGATGATCTTTATTTTAGAGCCATCTTTAATAACGATCCGTTGATTTTGCGATGGTGATAAGGACGCGGTTTCCAACAACTCTTTTGTCAATTCTTTCTGTGAGCCCGTTTTCAATTCCTGCCATTTTTGAATAGCCTTATCAAAACGCTCCTGGTTAAAAGGTTTTAATAGATAATCGACAGCGTGCGACTCAAAAGCCTTTATGGCATATTCATCAAAAGCCGTTGTGAATATCACAGCGGGCGGCTGATCCGCCAGCTCAAGCATCTCAAAGCCATTGATCTTTGGCATCTGTATATCCAGGAAGATCAGATCAGGGGCATGTTGCTGAATAGCCTTTAGCCCCTCAAAACCGTCGTTACATTCCTGTGCTAATTCCAGATCAGGGTGCTTTTGCAGGTATTCTTTTACAATAGAGCGCGCGAGCGGCTCATCGTCTATGATTATTACTTTACTCATTTGTATCAGGTATTCTGAAAACTACGTCAAATGAATTATTCGCTTGATTGATCTCCATCAGGTCATTCCTTCCAAATAACAGGTATAATCGCCGCTTCACTGATTTCAACCCGAAACCTGTTCCTTCAGCCATCTGCATATCCGAATCAAAAGGATTTACAATCTTTACGATTAGATGGTTGTCTGAAACATAAGCACGCAGACTAATCAATACTTCACCCGTGGTTCCATAAAGTCCAAATTTAATGGCATTTTCCATTAGGGGTTGGAGAAGGAGTGAGGGCACTTTTTTATTCATGGCTTCTTCGGAGACATCGATCTCAGTTTTAAGTCGATATCCAAACCGAACCTTTTCGATTTCCAGGTATAATTTCAGGTAGTCCAGTTCTTCTGCGAAGCTGATGAATTGGTTCTCTTCTTTTTTCAATGTCCCTCTTAAAAAATCCGAAAGCTGTTGAACCATCTTTCTGGCTTCCTCGGGACGGGCAACGATCAATGCATTGATGGAATTCAAACTGTTGAACAGAAAATGTGGCTGCATTTGTTGCCGCAGCTTGAATAGCTCCGCCTCCCTGGCCAGTTTTTCGGCATCGATATTCCTCTTTTCATTCTCCTGTTGCTCTCCCCAATTAAACCAAAGCACGCTGATCAGTGTAATACATCCCAAGAGCAGGAAACCAATGCAGGTTCGAAGGATGAGCGAATGATTTAAAAAAGAGGTATAACCGGGTTCCTGATTCAGTACAAGAAGTAATATCCATCGGCTCAACACCAACCATATCCCAGTTAGAAAGATACACCACACCAGTATATTCATATAACGCTGCCTGCCGGGTGTATAGAACCGAAGCGTGTTCATCATCAGCAGGCTGGCCAATAAAAGGACCACCGTACTAATGAGACTATCGGTAAAGGCTACCTCCCACGACCATCCATACCAAACCAGGAGAAAAGCGAATTCAACAATTACGGCCAGCCAGCTAATACTGAAAATGATCCTGAAACGCGTGACTGATAAGGGAGAATTTATCATGACATGAATTAAACCAGGTTCAATAATTCATGGGTATTGCCATAAAGTATGTTTCTAGCCTTGGCCTTCACTATCTGGATATAACTATCTGCGTCGTCCTTCTCCTCAATGCGCGAATAAAGTTCAGCGCCATCGATCAACTCCTGCACACGGTACAATTCACTAATGGTAATAAAATTCCATTGTACCAATTGCTCTTTCTGGTTTAAGAACATCTCCTGTTCCCGCTTTCCCATTTCTTCTGCTTTGTAAAAGGCTTCTTCCTTATTACCAGCAGAGATCAAACGAAGCTGTTCATCAAACTGGGCGGCGTGTTGACCATCACCACAGACGATGCGAAAAACCATTTTTGCGAGATACCAATTCATAAAATCTGTTTTAATGTACCTGTTTAAAAACTTTTTATCTCAATTCCGCCAAAGATCACAGTTCCTTTAAGGAGCAGTGTTTTACTTGTATTGCCAGCGGCTTCCGGCATGGACCTTTTGTCTTCAATACCTCCAAAGATGATCGTTGCTTCTGATTTTATCGACCAGTTGGAAGGAACGATCAATTTTGTTCCTCCAAAAATGGTGGTCATTTCCAGTACTGCCCTTTCATGAATATCAGCCTGGCTTAGATTTAATTCTGTCCCGCCGAAAATGTTTACGATGTCACCACCTTTGAAATCCTTAGAGAGAATGATCTTATTGGCACCGCCGAAGATGGAGGTAGAATCGACAAAGCTATCCTGGCTAAAATTCTCTTCATTTATTGCTGAATCCTCTATCCCAGTATCCGCATTTTTTTTTTCCATCCAGTCACGCCAGTGTTGCCGACGGTGAGGGCGAAAGATGAAAAACATACCTACGACGATCAGGGCCATAGGCCATATATAACGACGAATGCTGAGGTTCGGAATTATTTCGGCTACCAGGAAGGCGCCACCGACCAGCATCAAAATAAACCATACCCCTCCTTTGAATCTTTCACGAGCACCAATAAAAAGTCCCAACACGATCAGGATCATCTGCCATCCAAATATCCATTGCGGAAGGTCTGGAAAAGAGACTTTCAGCAAGGCGGCTACGCCGACCACCAGGATCAACAATCCTGTCCAGACATGGCCATGGCGGCCATGGCGCTGCATAGCTGCGTCCCTCCTTAAGTCCCATCGATGCTTTCTCTCTTCGCTCCTGTTTTGAAAATCGTTCATTGCTAATAAATTTTAATCAAATCTATGGTCGAAAAACAGGGAGGACAATGGGGAATGGGTAATCCACGGGGAATCGTCGGTAAATGGTGGAAAAACGGGGGCGAAACTAGATGCTGGATGCTAGTTGCTTGATTATTAGTTAGCCTCGACGCTGGTCCAGGCCACTTATTCCTGAATGGCTGCAACGGATAACTTAAAACTTATTTCCAGCTCTAACTTTCACAATTCCTTATTAACCAAAATTCCAATAGTTACATCTTATATATGAATGGGGTAAAATAGAAAGGAATTGTGCGAATTGGAAACTAAAAAACGCGGAGGCTATCGTGAAAAAAACTTTACATATCTCAGCCACTTTCGATCAACCTGAATTTCTCCAGAACCTGGTAGAGCAACTGGCCTATCGCCGCTACGATTTGGGATTTGGAAAAGAAAAATTGCCGGAGGGATGGACAGCAATCGAAACGTCTTCTACCGAAACATACGTCAGCGGAACGATTGGAATGAATATGGACAATAATCAGCAAAACACGAAAGAGCATATTCAAATGCCCTTTATTACTAATTTCCTGTTTACTTGCATTAAAGGAGAAAAAGAACCTTATCAATTGATTTGGAGTAGTTCCTTGTCGTGAACCTACTGCCCCGATGGCGTAACCGACTTTTCATTCTGCGCCCGTAACCTTTGACAGAGTATTTTAATAAAGCCTCGGGCGACCTCCGGCCTTGCTTCTAATAATTCATAAAACGGGTCCTGATCGATCTTAAATAAAAAACAATCCGTTTCAGTAGTGGCACTGGCTGACCTGGTCTCTGAATCTAAAAGAGATAACTCACCAAATACTTCTCTTTCCTTCAGTATGGCCAATGTAGTAGAACCCTTATGAATTCTTACTTCGCCGCGGTAAATAATGTACATGGAATCCCCCACATCCCCTTCCTCAAAGATGGTTGTATCCTGCTCTGCCTCTTCTTCTTGCATTAGCGGAGCCATCTCGGCAAGGATGGATTCAGGAGTGTCTTTAAAAAGTGTAAGTGACTTCAGCACCAGCACTTTTTCGATTAGTAACAGCTTGTCTGTATTGACCAATCCCATGTATTAAAGATAAGAATTTTTTAAAGTGCAAATTCAGCAGTCTCCTTCAATAACAGTACGTCTGATTCGGTAAATTTTCCGATAACCTTTCTGTCAAGCCTATGCGATTGTTTTTTCGACGTATATAAGGAGCAGGCCATTGTCCATTGATTAAAAATGAAACGATTTTCCTTCAGTATCGATAGGAGAACATGCTCCACTTCCGGGAAGAGTTCCCTTGGAAAAAGATCCTTCAGGGAGTTGCAACGGTGTTCGATATCGCCGGATTCGAAAATGACGGTGAATGGTCTCGCGAAATCCTTGCGCACCGTCATATCCACCAGCTCCATGGCATTGGCAATGGTCGCCTTTTTCTGGATCGCGAGGGCTGACCGTATCTTATTTATCTTATCGCTGTCATAAAGAAAAGAGAATAAGCAGAGCAACACATTCTTGAGATCATCCAATTCAATCTGCAGCGAATTATGTAGCAATTCATACACCTTCTTCTTTGCGTGGATGCGCCGGTGCATATGTAATATTTCTGCAGCAATGACCAGGTAAAGTTTGATCAATTCTTCAATATATTTTCGTTCGTCCGGCGAAGCTTTGTATTTCGATTTATGCAAAGCGCGAATGATGGCGGGATTATAGGGCGGGATTTCTTTTAGCAAACCGAACAGTGTTTGATGAACGCGGGATCCTTCCATACGACCGCAGAGCGCAATCAAGTTGAGTTTCTGTTTTTCAGTCAACACATTTTGAAGTAGATTTTCCCGGATCAATGGCAGAGAGAATGTTCCTGCCTTTGCTAAACTATTCATCACTTCTTTTTCATGAACCGGCAAATAAGCAAATAACGCTGTCAATGTTTTAGTCGTCGGGTTCAGTCCGATGGTTCGGATGGTCTGGATCCTTATTTCATGATCATTGTCTTTTAGCAATTCCAGTATTTCATCTTCAAATCTGTCATTTTTCAATTGACTTAAAATATCCAGGGCCTCCCGGTTGTCTGAAATTTTTTCCGATTGGACCAGGGAACTCAGCAAAGCGACAGCCTCCGCATATTTGGAGGACGATTGGCCATAGTTAAGGATTGCAACGATGGCGGCCTGTTGCAATTCTTTGTCCTGCTGGTATAAAAAGCCGGAGATCGTCGAGTTATCGGCCCCTGATTCGGCTAAAATCTTAATGGCACTGCTTTTCACGTGTATGTCTTCATGCGATGCGATCAGGGATTTCAACATAGGTATGGCAGCCAGTATTTTTTGATCACTCACTAATTTTAAGCCTTCCTGTATGATCCTGGGTGATGCATGCTCAAGCGATTTTAATATCAGCGGTTCATTTTCTTCTGATTTTCGGGTTGAAAGCATATTTAATATATACAGTACTTCCAGCTCTGTTCCGGAACGGATCTTTTCTTCGACCATTCTATGTGTTTCTTTATCACTGAGATCGAACTCTTCCTGGCTAAAATAACGGCTGCTGATGGTCCTGATCAGTGTCTTGAGGTATTCTCTGTTTACCAGGATAATATTAAAGATCCATCCAACAGCTACGACCAGCATGATATAGGCAACCGTATCCAAGCCGGTCCATCGCTGGTCGAAAAGAAACAACAGCAGAAGGCCACAAAGCAAGTAAGCAAACGGATCCATGAAGCCTTTTACAATATTGTGTGCCCTCAATCGCTCCGTTGTTGACAGCGGCTGCATCAATGAAAGCAGGATGGGCGAATTGATAGAGGTCCTTAATACGTCGATCATGATCGCTGCAAATCCAAAAATATACAGCACCGTATCATGGCTTTGTACCGGACCTGCGACGATCAACAAGGCGACCATGAACAGGATCAGTATCACCGGCGTAAAGATCAGCGACTTGACCTGGCCGAGCCTTTGTAGAATGCGGCTGGCGAAAATCATCTTTGTAAGCAATGCCGCAAGTCGCCCGATCGCCAGGAAGAGGGCGATAAAGCGGGCTAACGCAACATCACCATGGCCTTCCCCTTTTACCTCTTTATAAAAGTAATAATTGAGCAGTATGACACTACCTGATAAGATCAGTGAGAGGACGGCAACCCTTCTGATTAATTTATTGAAGCTATAATTCTTGATGAGCGCTCCAACCTTTGTTTTATGCGTCTCAGAACTATGTGCATGGTGAGAAAGTTCTTTCTTGGCAAATCGCAGGACGGACAACAGATAAGGAAAGGAGATCAGGATACAAATGAAACCAACGAACAAGAGGTTATAGACGCTTCCTATGTAAGACAGGATCAATAAAGCCAGGGTGTAGCCGATGAATTTCGCCGGTATGTCCCCAGCGCTGATTACGGCGAAGAGCCGCTTGCTTTGCCTTACGTCATATAACTGCGATGCCAATCCCCAGAAAGCCAGGTTATTCAGCAAATACAGGAGGTAATACCAGGAAAGAAGGCCATAATAGAACCAGGCGGAGTGAATCCAACTGGATGTTAACCAAAACAGGAAAGTACTAATGGCCATGATCGCAGTAGTGATGATGCAAATTTTTGCGATCCCAAAATGATGTTCCATGCGGGAATAAATGAAACCAGTAATCCAAAGCATGCCGGCCGTAAGGATATAGAGGTAAGCAAGGTTTTCGATGGGGAACCGGTGCAGGAATTTTTCGAGCGCTGCGGTATAGAAGAATGCTGTACCTGCCCCCTGGAAAAATTGCAGAATGAAGAGCCTTCTCACCATCCACCATTCCTCAACGCGAACATTCAATATATTTAAAACAGTGCGCGAAATAATCATGTATTCATCCTCTTCTGGTTAATATTATTCAGATTTTAGTTTGTCCAGGTGCTGACATTTGACTGGGTTACGGTGTTTCCTGGAAGATTCAGTAAAATATTTATGAGTTTCTAAGAATTTTATTTGTCGTGCAAACCATTCCTCATCGGAATGAATTATTCCAAATTCAAGGAATTCCTTCCTCAGCGAATCGCTGATGGATTCAAAATCATCCTGGCCCAGGTAGTCCAAATCTGCATCGCAAATAATTTCTTCTAACTTATTCCCGGGCCTCTGAGGGACGCGAGTAGCCATGATTAGATGGCAGATCTTGTCAACTTGTTCTTCCGTAAACCCAAAGCCGGGCAGATCTTCCCGGACCAGTTCACAACCGATTTCTTCATGCCCTTCATATTTCGATAAAAAGCCGGTATCATGATAAAGGGCGGCAATTTTCAGCAGCAATAGATCCTCTTCCGAAATGCCTTCTTCCATACCAATCCGCTGCACCTGCTCCAGCACATCGGATGTGTGCTCGACGTTGTGATAGGTCAGCTTTTCGGATAAGCGCGAAAGCACGTGATGGATGACATGATGCTGGATCAGGGGAAACATATCATTGGACATATCATTAGTTTGGTTCTTGAAACTAAGCCTTAAAACTTATAACTTAAGACTTACTTTTCCTGCATTTCAACAACGCCCGCCCAATTTTCAGGGATACCGTTATCTATGATCTTCCTCGTGTTGTTTAAAAAGTATTTCGTTGTGCGATCATGAGGATTCAGAGTCAAGATTTTTTCGAACGCTGTTTTAGCATCATCGAAGGATTTCCGCAGGTATTGCGAAACGCCTTCGTTAAATAAAGAAAGGGTTGCCTCTTTATTCGATAATTCTTCATCACTATTTCCGCTAAAACATTCGTGAATATTTGTAGGAGCAAGCCTTCCCTTTAACTGGACCATTCCGAGGTAGCGCAAATGAAACTTATCTTTATCATCGATCTGTTGGAGACTGCTATCGGTGAGAATAATACTGGCTTTGTAGTGCTTAGTCAAACTTTCGATCCGCGATGCGGTATTTACTGAATCAGAGATCGTGGCAGCATCCATTCTGTCCCTGTCACCCGTTATGCCCATGATGAGTGGCCCGGTATGCATGCCTACTCCAATTTGTATCGGCTTTTCCTGATTCTTTTCACGAAGCTTGTTGAATTCAAGGACCTCCTTTTGCATATCTATAGCCGCACCAAGCGCATCTGCGGCGTTGCCTGGAAAAATAGCCATGATTGCATCACCCAGGTATTGATTGATAAATCCGCGATGCCTGCGTATGATAGGACCCATCCGTTCATTGAAGGAACATACAAAACTGAAATTTTCTTCGGGAGTCATTTGTTCGGAAAGAGTGGTGTATTCGCGGATGTCGGAAAATAAAACGGTAACAATCTTTTCTACCTGGTCACCCAGCTTTATCTCCGTAATTACATTGTGACCCAGTGATTGAATAAATTCATGAGGCACGAATTTGTTGGTTGCATCATAGATCGTGCGCATCGCCTTTTCTCTTTCATTTGCTTCGCGGATATTTTTTTCATACAGCAGAGCGCTTTCAATAGCCGCTGAGGATTGGAGCGCAAGAGTGGTCAATAATTTCAGATCACCCGCTGTATATGGTGTTGCCTCGTGGTTGGCCAGGATGATAGCTCCCATGATACGGTGTTTGACTTTCAGCGCGGAGTAAATAACGGACTTGACATCAGGCAATATGATCCCGGCGTCAATCAGCATAGCTAAATCGCTGAGGATCTCCGACTGACCCCCGAAGATGATCTTGAATAACAGCTGGATCTCGGTATTGATCTTTTCCTGGTCAAAAAACAATTCCTCCGATGAAGCTACCACCTGCAGTTGCCTGCTGTTTTCATCCCATAATACGATCACTCCATTATCGGAGCGTATTACATGCCTTGCCTCGTCCAGGGTAATCTTGGAAATGGCCGGCGCTCCAATGGTCTGCGCAAGTTTTTCTGAAAAATTAAATATGAGATTGACTTCCTGGTAAAGATTCAGGACCTCGGTACCAAGCTTTTTCCTTTCCAATTCTTTTTCGGAGAGGTGATTCAGCAATTGGGCAATAAGAGCGGCATTTTCATCGCCTCTTACCCATCCGATGGTTTGATTTTCGGCAATGACCGGAATCTGAAATGCGGCTGCCGGATTAGCCTCGCCCAAAAGGATCTTTCCGCTTTCATCTTCTATACAAACCGCAGTCTTCAACTTCTCAAGGAATGAAAGAACCAAGGTAGCTGCCTCATTTTTCTTTCCGATTATGCTCTTAAGGGTAAGTTTCGATGCCATTCTTGACAGTCAATTTTCTAATGAACACTTTCACCCCAAACAGGGCGGATTAAATTGTTTATCTATTCATGCATCCAGGTGCAGGACCTCCCTGGCCTTCGCCAGTATAGCTTCCGGATCAAATGGCTTGGTCATATATACATCGGCGCCAACTTCCTGGCCCCTTTGTCGATCCAATTCCTGTCCTTTCGCTGTGAGCAGGACGATAAAGACATCATTCAACACCAATTCTTTTTTCACGCGACGGCAAACTTCCATCCCATTCATCTTAGGCATCATCACATCCAGGAATACCAGTTGTGGTTTTTCTGCCTGAATGATTTCCAGAGCCTGTTCACCGTTCTCAGCAGTCAAAAAAGTCACGTCTTCATCTTCCAGATCTTCCAGGGTTTGCTCGATCAGCATGCGGATATGAGCTTCGTCATCAACGATCAAAAGTTTTTGTTCCATTTCAGTTAAGTATTATTTTAGTTCATTCATAAATGAGGAATAGTACATTTTCCAATCCCTTTTCAAACCGTAACGTTTGCACAATCTTATCCTTGCCGGAAAGAACGGAATTTAATATGATGATATCGGGTTGCGTGGCAATGGCTTTTTCCATCAATTCTTTTCCATCGGACTCGACAACATGATATCCTTTTGCATTCAACACATCCGTAAGAGCACGGACCGCTGCACTGTCTTCATCCACCACCATTACCTTCTTCTTTGATTTGCCTTGTTCCAATAAGGTTCCCACTTCATTAAACAATAAGGCGGTATCGATGGGTTTGGTCAAATAGCGGTCCACACCGATCCGGAATCCCCTTGCTTTATCCTGCACAATAGATAATACGATGATTGGAATGTCCATCGTTTGAGGATCATTCTTCAGAATAGCTGCTACATCAAATCCATTCATCTCGGGCATCATTACGTCCAGGATGATCAGGTCAGGCCTGTTTTTCCGGATCCTTTCCAACGCTTCTTTTCCATTAGTAGCTTCTTCAATTAGATAACCTGCATCGCTGAGTTCCTGATGAAGTAGTGACCGGATGGAATCATCATCATCCACAACCAGGATGGTAGAATCCTTTCCTTCTATCTTGAATTTGGATTGTGCCATCTGTTCTTTCAATTGCTTCACGAGCTCATTCAAATGAAGTGGCTTGACAGGCGGTAGTTTTAATGACAGGTAATGCAAAAGAGAACGTACTTCCTTTGCCGACCTTACTTTCCAGCCAGATCCGGCCGCCATGATGTTCTACAATTTCTTTACAAATGGGTAGACCAAGGCCGGTCCCTTTTGGTTTATCTGTGAGCGTATCACCTCCCACCTGTTTGAATTGCTCAAACACAGCGTCAAAGTCTTCCGGAGCAATTCCAATACCCGTATCTGATAATGCTGACAATCAGTTCATCTTTGACTTGTTTAACCCGACAGGTAATGATACCTTTGTCCGTAAATTTTACCGAATTGGAAACCAGATTAATAATAACCTGGATCAGTTTATCCTTGTCTCCAACGATCTCCGGCAGGTCTTCATCAATTTCTTTTACCAGCTTCAAGGCCTTTTGTTCAAATAACGATGTCGTTGCCGCTAATGCTCTTTCTGCTACCTCAGTCATGGAAACATTTTCCTGGTTCCATTCCATTTTACCGGCTTCGATTTTTGCCAGGTCAAGTACATCGTTGATCAGGTGAGTCAACCTTTCGCCTTCGGAAATAACTACCTGGAGGTTTTCGCTGATCTGGTTGATCGTTTTTGTTGTTTTTGGATCGCTTTGATCGACAATAGGAAAAATCTTTTCATCCAGTCGTTTACGAATGATCTTGGCGAAGCCGAGCACGGAGGTTAAAGGCGTTCGTAATTCATGGCTGACGGTAGAAAGAAATGCACTCTTGGCTTCATTGGCTTTTTCTGCAGTTTTCGTGGCGGCTTCGGCTTCCATCTTGGCGAGCTTTACATCTTCGAAGAGTGTGCATTCCGAAGGCCACACCAACAGAGGCGGCAATCGTCGATAATAGTCGCTGGTCATTTTCGTTAAAGCTGTTTTCATGTTCGATACTTTGAACACTTAAGACACCAATAATTTCATCTCCTACCGGGATCGGCACGCCGAGGTAAGAGGAAGCGGGAATGCCCATGCGGCGATGAATGCCTAAGTGATCCGTTATATCCTGGACGTCCTTATTGACCAATAAAGGTTCGCCGGTAAGGATAATCTTTGATGTAAGTCCTTCACCCAATTTCATCGGGGTCAGGTTCATCCCCGTACTGATAAGGGAAGTGAATGGTCTTCGTTTTTTGATTTAATATAGCCAGGTAGACAATATTGGCACTAAATAGATTTTTGATCTGATCGCCCACCAGTTTGATCAGGTCATCCGGATCTAATTGAGACGCCAGGGCTTTACTGATATTATTTACGGTGGTTAATTCGGAAGCTCTTTGTTTAGCTTCAGCCAGCAGGAGTGTGGTTTCATCAAAGAGGCGTGCGTTTTCCAGAGCAACCCCCATGCTATTAGTCAGGGTAGTCAGGAGTCCAAGGTCAGATTCGATAAACGCATGCTCCTTATCTACATTTTGAAGGCTGACAGAACCCCGGACAATGTTCCCAACAATCATAGGAACAAACACTGCTGATTTTGGTGGCTTACCCATACTTACTCCACTGCCACCATATTTTTTCGCAGTTTCAACATAATTTTCATTTATGAGTAGCGGGCTGATGCGTTTCTATGAGTTGTTTGTTGGCCCAAATCAATGGGCGAGGCTCGCTGTACTGCCGTTCTCCTTTCTCAATGGCGTAGCGCCATATCTCCGTTTTATTTTCATGATCAAAAGTCCGTATCAAAACAGTTTGTGTATCGAATAACTCGCAGAGTTTTTCGCCAACGAGTTCATATATAGCATTTGATTTGAATTCTTTTACAAGTCCCTCCTGCACGTTATTTATTACCGCCAGTTCGGCCTTGCGCTGTTCTGTTTCCTTCAGCAAACGATTGGTTTCATCAAAAAGCCTGGCATTTTCCAATGCCACACTCATGCTGTTGGCAAGCGTTTGTAATAAAGACACATCCGATTCCGTATAGGCAAATTCCCTCTCATAGTTTTCAAGGCGAATAGTTCCATTTACTTTCCCTCCCGAGATGAGAGGTAGTCCCAACCAAGACTTGGCGGTATCTTCATTTTCAGATTCGGCATAGATGGCGCCGAGTTCCTTATAGCGTTGTGCGGCGTTTTCATTGATCAAAAGCGGCTGGCCGGTTTGAATGATATGTGAAGCCAGCCCTTTGCCCAATTCAAACGCAGGGTAGTCAATACGTTTGCCTTTAAACAAATAGTAAGGATGGTTGATGATATTCTTTTCGGGATCATAAAATGAAATGGCGATACCCTGCGTATCAAATACATCCCGGATCTTATCCCCAACCAGGTCATAAATAGCCTGAATATCGAGTTTGGAGGCCAGTCCTTCCTGGACACTATTGATGATTCCCAATTCAGCGGTGCGTTGTTCGGTTTCTTTCAGCAAACGATTCGTTTCGTCGAATAGCCTTGCATTCTCTAACGCTACGCTCATACTATTAGCAAAGGTGGTAAGCAGGTTTACGTCGGAATCAGGAAACGCATTTTCCTGGTCCTGGTTTTGCAAACTGATAACCCCTGTTACTTCAGCGCCCACAATCATGGGTACTAATACGATAGACTTTGCCGGTTGACCAATGATGACTGTATTGTCATAGGTTGACCGAAGAGCCTCCAGGTCCTTATTGATGACGAGTGATTTTGATGTTTCAATCACGTATTTTCTAAATCCTTTCAGTGGTCTGGATCCTAATAAAGTGCGATCGCCATTATCATAAGCATAGCGATCCTCAATGAGATTTGTTGATTTATCATAGGTCACAATATCGATCACCTGAGCGTTAAATATCTCCCTCATCTTTTCTCCCACCAATTCGTAGATACCCTGGATATCCAGCTCGCGTGCCAGCCCTTCCTGTACGCTGTTAATTACGGACAATTCACCGGTCCTTTGTTCGGTTTCTTTCAGCAAACGATTCGTTTCGTCGAATAGCCTTGCATTCTCTAACGCAACGCTCATGCTATTGGCGAAGGTGGTGAGAAGGTTAATGTCGGAATCGGAGAAGGCATTTTCCTGGTCCAGGTTTTGCAAACTAATAACACCAGTTGCCTCGTTACCGGTGATCATTGGAACAAATACTAAAGATTTAGCAGCCTCACCGATGATAACTTCATTATCATAAGATGACCGATGCTTCTCGACGTCTTTATTGATGATCAGGGGCTTCGCGTTTTTGATCACATGCCTTCTGAATCCCTTCAACGGTCGCGGCCCTAATAAAGTCCGGTCTCCCTTTTCATAAGTATACTGGTCCTTTATCTGATCAGTAGCCTTGTCGTAGGTCACGATATCGATCACCTGCGCATTAAATAACTCCCTCATCTTTTCACCCACCAATTCATAAATCCCCTGGATATCCAGTTCCTTGGCCAGTCCTTCCTGCACACTATTGATAACAGAGAGTTCAGATGTACGCTGTTCTGTTTCTTTCAATAAACGAGTGGTCTCATCAAACAGCCTTGCATTCTCCAATGCTACACTCATGCTGTTAGCGAGTGTAGTGAGGAGGTTTACATTGGAATCAGAAAATGCATTCTCGTAGTCCAGGTTCTGCAAGCTGATCATTCCATTCACTTTGCCGCCCGATACCATGGGAACCAAAACCGCTGATTTGGGATGTTCTCCAATAAGGAGTTTGTTATTGTATTGGCGACTGATCTTTTCATAATCATTGTTGATCACCAGTTGTTGCCCGCTTTCTATGATGTATTTTCTGAATCCTTCGGGGACCCGGGGACCTAACAACGTTGTATCGCCTTTCTCATACGCGTAGCGATCTTCTATGAGGTTTGATCTCGGATCGTACGTAACAATATCTATTACCTGGGCATTGAAAATTTGCCGAATCTTGTCGCCAACTAGTTCATAAATGCCCTGTATTTCCAATTCTTTAGCCAGCCCTTCCTGCACGCTATTGATCACCGACAATTCTGCTGTACGCTGTTCGGTTTCTTTTAGCAGGCGATTGGTTTCATAAAATAGACCTGCACTTTCCAGAGCAACGCTCATGCTATTGGCCAGCGTAGTAAGCAGGCTCACATCGGAATCGGAAAAAGCGTTCTCGTGGTCCGTATTTTGGAGACTGATAACACCGGTAACTTCACCTCTCGAGATCAATGGCACAAACAGGTTTGCTTTTGTCATTCCACCTATCAAGAGTTCATTCCCGTATTCCCGCATGTGCTTTTCAATATCCTTGTTGATGATCAGCGTCTGTCGCGACTGGATCACATGTTTTCTAAAACCGTTTGGCTCTCTTGCGGCCAGCAAAGTCCTGTCCCCGTTCTCATATGCGTAGCGGTCTTCGATCAAATTGTTCGCCTTGTCATAGGTCACAATATCTACAATCTGTGCATTGAAAATATTCCGGATTTTTTCACCTACCAGGTCATAGATCGACTGCATGTCCATCTGTGCCACCAATCCTTCCTGAACGCTGTTGATGACTGCGAGTTCTGATGTACGCTGCTCGGTTTCCTTGAGAAGCCGATTGGTTTCATCAAATAGCCGCGCATTCTCAAGGGCCACGCTCATACTGTTGGAAAGAGTGGTGAGCAGACTAAGATCAGAAGGAGAGAAGGCATGTTCTCTGTCCACATTTTGAAGGCTTATGATTCCTTTGATCTCATTTCCCGACATCATCGGAACGAACATGATGGATTTTGGAATATCACCTACGAGAACTTTATTATTATACTTACTCGCGATCTCTTCCAGGTTTTCGTTTATGAAAATCGATTTCCTGGTTTCAATTACATGTTTTCTGAATCCCTGGGGCTCGCGCTGTCCCAATAAAGTCCTGTCGCCTTTTTCAAATGCATACCGGTCTTCAATAAAATTAGTTTTCGAATCATAAGTCACGATGTCAATGACCTGTGCATCAAAAATGGCGCGGACCTTTTCCCCTATCATTTCATAAATTCCCTGGATATCCAATTCTTTCGCCAGTCCTTCCTGCACACTATTTATTACCGCCAATTCAGCGGTGCGCTGTTCAGTTTCTTTCAGCAGGCGATTCGTTTCATCAAAGAGCCGGGCATTTTCAAGGGCAACACTCATGCTGTTGGCCAGGGTGGTGAGCAGGCTCAGGTCGGAATTGGAAAATGCGTGTTCCCGGTCGACGTTTTGGAGGCTGATGATTCCCTTCACATCGTTTCCCGACATCAATGGAACGAACATGATGGATTTGGGCATATCACCTACGAGAACTTTATTATCATATTTGCTTGCGATCTCTTCCAGGTTTTCATTGATAAAAATCGATTTCCTGGTTTCAATAACATGTTTTCTGAATCCGTGCGGCTCGCGCGGCCCCAACAAAGTCCTGTCTCCCTTCTCAAAAGAATAATTATCCTCAATTAGATTCGTCTTATTGTCGTAGGTAACAATATCGATAACCTGAGCATCAAATATGTGGCGGATCTTTTCTCCTATCAGTTCATAGATGCCCTGGATATCCAATTCTTTCGCCAGGCCTTCCTGCACACTATTAATAACTGCCAGTTCTGCCGTACGTTGTTCCGTTTCTTTGAGTAGCCTGATCGTTTCATTAAAACGCTTAGCGCTTTCCAACGCGACACTCATGCTATTGGCCAGGGTGCTCAGGAGCTTCACATCCGATTCGGAAAATGCATTTTCATGATCGAGGTTTTGTAAACTGATAATTCCGATCACTTCATTGCCGCTTTTCATTGGAACAAAAACGCATGATTTGGAAACACCTCCGATCACTACCTGGTTTCCAAACTTCTCCATATATTTTCTTACATCCTTATTGATCAAAAGAATCTGGGAAGAGTGTATCACTTGCTCCCTAAATCCTTTGGGCTCCCTGGGTCCGACCAGGGTGCGGTCACCTTTTTCAAATGAATACCGGTCTTCGATGAGGTGGGCCTTTTTGTCATAGGTGACAATATCGATGACCTGCGCGCTGAAGATCTCCCTGATCTTTTCACCCACCAGGTCATAAATGCCCTGGATATCCAGTTCGCGAGCCAACCCTTCCTGCACACTATTGATGACAGAAAGTTCGGCAGTTCTTTGTTCCGTTTCTTTTAGCAAACGATTGGTCTCATGAAAGCGGCGTGCACTTTCCAGCGCCATGCTCATGCTGTTGACCAGTGTCGTGATCAGTTTAACATCGGAATCAGAGAAGGCATGCTCCCTATCCAGATTTTGCAGACTGATTATTCCTTTCACCGCGTTACCGCTGATTATAGGAACCCAGACGCCGGATTTGGGTTGTTCTCCGTAGGGCACGATGCTACTGAATTCAATCGCTTTGTTAGAAAGATTTTCGTTGATCAGTACTAGTTGACCGGTTTCTATAGCATGTTTACCAAAGCCCATGGGTTTTCGGGCGCCTACTTTTGTCCTGTCTCCTTTTTCATAGGCATACTTATCTTCCATTTGATTTTTGTCACTATCGTATTCTGCAATGTCAATGACCTGTGCATTGAAAATCTCCCGGATTTTTTCTCCAACAAGCTCATAGATCCCATCCATATCTAATTCCCGGACAAGACCTTCCTGCACGCTGTTAATTACCGCAAGTTCCTCTACGCGCTGACTCAACTGGGCTGTGCGTTCCTTGACAACCCTGGCCAGTTCCCGGTGTTTTTCATGCAGCTGATGAGTACGCCAGCGCACGAGCACTGCAACAATAGCCAGGGCAACGAGTCCGTATATCAAATATGCCCACCAACTACTATACCATGGCGAGCGGATGTTAAATGAATAAACGACTTCTTCACTTAATTTATCATAGACGTTTTTTGCCCTCACATGGAAATGATATTTACCGGAGGGCAGATTAGTATATTCTTTATAAGAATTGTTGGCGAAATCAGACCATTTATCTTCAAATCCTTCCAACCAGGTTTGATAGACTGTCTTTTCTTCTTCTTCATAATAGGGGGCTGCATATTCGAAGCGAAGAGTATTATTCTTAAATGAAATGGCAGGAACATCATTGTTCAAAACTGAATCCCCGACTGCAAGCTCCAGATTGCCTGCTTTGATAGATCGAAGCAAGGCTTTATAGGACTGGTCATAACTATATTGCTGTCTCTCATCAAACCGGATCAGACCATCCGTAGTGCCGATCCATGCTATACCGTTGTCTTCAATGTAGGCTGTTGAAAGTATGGACTCGGATATAGGATTAAGCGGTGGAGTGCTCAGTTTGTATCCATTCGTCCCCGGAGTCGCGATTACCGACACCTTGCCCATACGCAGCCAGATCCTTCCGGCATTGTCATCGACCACGAAATTTTCCTGGCTGGCACCACCAGATGGAAACCTGCCAAACGTTGTATCTATCTTAAAACGCTTTTCATTCTCATCAAAAATGATAATAGCTGTATCGTTTGCGAAGTAATTCTTGCCATTCGCAACAAACAAAACTCCGTTTCCAGGGAAGCCATGTTCTGGATCATATTTTTTTACAACGACCTTGCTAGTATCAAGATGGTTGTTGTTATCAACCGGCAATGTCAATAGATACGCGACGTTATTTTGCGAGCCAGCCCACACCGTGCCATCTTTGTTTTCTCCAAACGCCCATATTTGATCGGGAACGTTGCCAATGTAGCCTTCGAAATTTAGACTTTGTTTGTCAGAATTCGGGTTTTCTATTCTGAAAAGTGCCACACCGAAAACTCCTCCTAATACAAGCAGGTCGGGATATTTCCTGGATTGATAAATAGCGCTAGTGGCGAGATCACCACTTACAGATTTACGAATCAGGAAAGGCTTTTTATTTTTTATTCCATATAGCCCATCACAGCCAATAAGCAACGTATTTCCCACTTGTTGCATGGCAAATATTTGGTTGTTGGGAATTAAGGGCACCGGAACAAAAGCTTTGCTGGAGCTGTCAAACTTCAATAGACCATTGGATGTTCCAACATATAGAATTCCTTCAAATCTTTTTATTGACAACACTCCCGCTTTTATTCCGGATTGGAATCCGAAGGCAGTAAGCGGTGAATTTATATCGATTTTGGAAATACCGTTGTCGAGACCCAGCCACAACATTCCCCTGGAATCCATCGAAAGGCAATAAATGGATTCATCCTGCAGACCTTCATTCCGTCCAATTTTTTGAACCAGATTCCCATGGGCGTCAATGATCAAAAGGCCTGAACCAATCGTAGATAATGCATAGTTTCCATTATCAAGCTTTAATCCCTTATACAGAAGGATTCCACTCTTGAATATATCATCGGCCTGTGTTTTAAATGCCTTAAATGATTTCCCATCAAACAGATAAAGGCCGCTATAGAACAATCCGCACAGATATTGCTTTTCATTGTTCGGACCTGGGTATGGCAACATTAACTGCATTCTTTCCTTGCCCAGGAATTCGCTGCCCGGAATCAACTCGAGCGAATCATTGTTCATTTTGTACAACCCCAATCCTTGCTGATGTACATAATATTGTCCATCCATGTAAAAGGCATACATGAAATTTGTCCTTGGGAACCAGGCCTTCACCTCCCTTTTCTGATGGCCGTCCGAATTTTCTGATATCCTTAATATGGACTCTCGTGATTGAAAATAAATTCCTTTCTCGGTGGGATGGATCGTCCACAGGTCAGTGAAATTCCTGTATGCCTCCGGTATTTCAGGTATAATTGATTTTATTCCGGAGTTTCCAAGGCTGTCCCTGTCGATATAACCTAGTTCTCCATAGGCGCCATAATAGACAACTCCATTCCTGTCTTTGGCCAAAGACCGCACCACCAGTGGCGGAGTGCCCTGCCTGGAAGGCAGCTTCCTCCATTTTATACCATCATATTCCAGGATATTGCCCTGAACAGCGAAGTACATCAAGCCCCGGTTGTTTTCCTGGATACTCCAGGTTTGCGGGACGGTTTTGTAAAGGCTGGCAGGGTAATTCGAAACAAAGGGCAACCCTTTTTCTGCACTATTTTGCTGATAAGAGGTCTGGGAAAGTAATGTGAAAATGATAGCTGGTAGCAGCCTAATAAGCCTGCCTCCATTTTTTTGTTCAAAAAAATAGTGGAAGATTGTCATGTGCCTGATCATTATCCCGGCACTAAATATAATACAAACTTGTTTATATCAATTCAAACCGGTCCCCATCAAACAACCCTTTGTCACTCAATTTCAAATGAGGGATGACGAGTAAGGCCATAAAAGACAGGGTCATGAAGGGGGCAGCCAGCGCAGAACCCGCTTTCTTCACTTCCGCATCGATGAGTGAATACTGTTCGGCTACCTGGTAGCCGTCTTCATTGCTCATCAAACCGGCCACCGGCAATGGCAGCGTCATGGTCGAATTATCATCTGTAAAGCATATTCCGCCTCGGTGCCGGATGATCTCATTCACCGCGCGGCAAATAGATTCATCATCGATTCCAACAGCCACTATATTATGACTGTCATGTGCAACCGAAGATGCAATCGCTCCGTTTTTTAACCCGATATTTTTTATAAATGCTTTCGCAACCGGAGCATCATAATATCGGTTCACTACGACCATTTTGAGGAGATCTTCGTCCGCATTTCCTTCCAGGATTAGTCCCTTATACCTGATCCCTGCCTCTATTTTATTGGTGATGAGTTGCCCGTCCAATGCTTCAATAGCCGCCATTTTCACTATTCCTCCCGGTGCTTCTTCAAAACCATACGAGATAGCATTTCCGGGGGTTGATGTTCTTATCATTTCAAAATCACTTATCTCCTTCTTAGTGCAGGAGAAATGATTGATTAATGCTGATTTCGTCCGTCTTAATATGGGATTCGCCTTTTTCCGCCACCAGGTTTCCATTAATAAATGTTTTTATCAATTCAAACCGCTCCAGATCTTTCACCAGGATGAAATCGGCCTGATCTCCGATCCGTAATAGGCCTACATCCAATTGATAATGTAATACCGGATTTACACAAGCTGCTTTCAATACTTTGAAGACATTGATTTTTTTGGCGACAGCTCGTGCACAAAGCTGGTTGATATGTCCCAGGACTAAACTGTCGGGATGCTTGTCATCGCTGCAAAACATCATCATATCCGGATATTCGTTCAGCAGGTCGATCAATGCCTCAAAGTTTTTTGCAGCGCTTCCTTCCCGGATGATGATCTTCATGCCCCACTTCAATTTATCCAACGCCTCTTCAGCAGTAAAACATTCATGGTCGGTAGAGATAGTGACTGAATCACTATCCTTACCAGGGTGAAGTGGAACGTGGATATATTTCCTAGCATCCTCGCCTCTTAATCCGGGAGCATGCCCATCTACCGGCTTGGATAATCGATGTGCCGCTTTTACCTTTTTCATTACCTCTTCATCCTCCGCTAGTACTCCGGGAAAATTCATCATCTCACTGAGATATTTTATCTCATCCATTTGCAACAGCTTTTCGACATCTTGCGAGTTTAGGATTGCACCTGCTGTTTCAAAAGGAGTGGCTGGAACGCAACTGGGAGCGCCGAAATAAAACTTAAATGGGACGGTATTTCCATTATTGATCATAAACTCTACACCTTCCATTCCACACACATTCGCTATTTCATGCGGATCACTAACAGTGCATACCGTGCCATGCACCACTGCCAGCCTCGCAAATTCAGACGGTACCAGCATTGAACTTTCAATATGAACATGGCTGTCAACAAATCCCGGAAGAATAAATCCTTCATTTGTCAGACTTGACTCAGGAATTTTTGTGATGTTTTGGATCCTTCCGTCGTGGATGGTCAATTCCGCAGGATAAATCAGCTCCTGGAATATATCGACCAACCTGCCATTAATAGAAAAGGAGTCGCTCATCTTTGTGAAGAGCCTAAAGGTAAGTGTTTTGTGTGGCCAGACTTTGACCGTGATAGATGAAGACTGTATTAAGCAGGCTGAGGACTTGCCATCATCTCTAGTTTGATCTTCTTGGTCCTCTCTTTCATCAATGCAATGGCTTCTTCCCGGCTGGAAAAGGCATTGTCAATATTGACCAGGTTATCAGCCAGCTTGTCGTAGCGCTTGGTCATCAGGTAGAAAAAGATGTGTACGTAATGGATCCCGTCGAATATGAACGTTTTTTTGTCGGTGAATTCCTTTTTTAATTTTAGAAATTCGACGGGGATCTCTGTGTAGTGCATAGCAGGCCGAAGATGATGGACGGTATGATAACCATCGTTCCAGCAGATCTTGTTATACTTTGTGTTGATGCAGTTGATGGCGCTGGTAAAATTGTTTTCCGGATCGGTTTTATCAATAAAGGAATGTTGGGTCCAATTGCCCAGCATCATCACCACTCTTGCAAACACAAAAGGTATAATGAATACCCATAGAGTTGCATGGAAGTTCACGAAACACATACCTATACAAAAAAGATAAAAAGATATTTCGCCATAGGTCAGGCGCATGTATAATTTTTTTCTTTTTCGGTTGAACAGATACATGAATGTATCCCGGAAGCCCAGGAGTAAAAAGCGTCCTAAATATTTGAGAAAGTCTATCGGATTATCCCTCCGGTATGCCATGGTGCTGCTTGCATCATCCGGCATGTTGTTCTCTACATGATGCATGGCCATGTGATGAACAAAATAGGTCTCGGGTGTATGTCCAAAGAAAGGGCATACAAACCAAATGACGTAATTATACAGCCAGGTATATCCCTTTTTAAAAAGTTTCCGGTGGCTGATGCAATGCAGCATCAGTCCAAAACGGCCTTTAAAATACATCTGTGAAACATAGAAATAAGGGATATAAAGTAACCACCAATAAATACCCTGTAAGACTGGAGTATACAAAAAAACAGCCGCGGGGATTACCAACAAATGAATGCCGGTAAGCAAGTGAATAAATGGCAGATCACGTTTATCGTTGATATACCGAAGCCAGAATTTTTCATAAAGGGAAAATTGCTTTGGCTCCACATAGATTGGGTCAGTAAGTGCGGTCAGTGCCTTCATTAAATTGTATATATGCTATAATTGGTGCTATCCAGCGCCATCTTCGAAAAATCATCCACAACCTTCAAAGGGAAAACGGTTCGAGAGGGCCCTAAAGTACTACATTTTAATAAGAGTTTCCAGCTTTTACATGCTTGAAAATGTTAATGAATAGTATTGTGAATGATATGTTATTACATTTTCAAAGCGGGTTTTACCGCTCTTACGCCAGTGGTAGCTCCGCCATCCAGGGTCATATCTACCGGCTTGTTCGTCATCCAGGCATCGCGTGTAAAATCCGGAATATCTACGGTGCGCGATTTTTTTGCGACGGAACGCTCACTCAACGGTCCGACCGCAGACCATAGAGCCGCATCATATACATCCTGGTCGAGAGCCAACCCATTGCGCAGACAATCAATCAACCTCCAATCCATAATAAAATCCATGCCCCCATGTCCTCCTACATCCTTAGCAATTTTGCCTATGTGTTTTACAATAGGAGGAGAGTATTTGTCGTACAAATCTTTCAATTCCTCATCTTTAATCCATTTATGACCGAATGCAATCTTTTCAGGGTCCGGCCATTTTTGTGCAATGCCCTTGGTTCCACTTACCAGGTGAATACGTGAATAAGGTCGCGGCGAAGTCACATCGTGTTGAACCATCAATGTCTTTCCTTTGTTTGTCCGAACCAAGGTCGTATTCATATCTCCCCTGTAAGGCTTGTTCACAAACTCGTTGAAGAAAGCATCTTTCGCCGCTTCTTCCTCGGCTCTTTTCTCCATCATAAAATCATTACTGCTCATAGAAACCAGGTGTTCAGCACGATCACCGCGGTTGAGGTTCAGACATTGCGCTATGGGACCCAAACCATGAGTAGGATATAGGTTTCCATTCCGCGTGGCATTTTCTTTCAGGCGCCACATGTCTGCGTAATAGGTCTTTGAAAAATTTAAGTCCCGCAGGTCGTGGATATAAGCACCTTCGACATGAACCACTTCGCCCAGCATGCCTTGTCTAACGAGATTCAGCGTCAGTTGTTCAAAAAAATCATAGCAACAATTTTCCAGCATCATACAATGCTTTTTCGTTTTTTCCGATGTTTCCACCAGTTCCCAGCATTGATCAAGCGTTTCGGCCGCTGGCACTTCTGTAGCTACATGCTTTCCCTGGTTCATTGCATGCAAGGCCATAGGAGCGTGCCATTTCCAGGGCGTACAGATATAAATGAGATCAATATCATTCCTTTCGCATAAACCCTTCCAGGCTTCTTCCGACCCGCTATATTCTGCTGCCTTGGGCCGGCTCATATTCAAAATTTTTTTCTGAGCCTCATCCACTTTTTGCGGGTATTTGTCGCAGATGGCAATAATCTCAAGACCATCGATGTAAGCCAGCCTGCCAACGGCTTCTCCACCACGGTTGCCAAGGCCGATGATCCCAACTCGGACGGTCTCAATCTTCGGTGCGGCAAAACCACACATGTTGAAGCGTTGACCATTCCCCTCAAAGTAGTTTGAACGTTCAATCTGCTCATCTGTTACAGCATAGTTGTTTGCAAATGTCGGAAGGCCCGTTGCAATAGCTCCAGTACCGATGGCCATGCGGCGCAGGAAACTGCGGCGATCTGTTTTCATGTAGAAATAATTTAGCTGAACTGCAAGTAACAAATTAATCGGTAAAAATACCGACCAATGGAAAAATTAGACAACCCGTTGACTTATTAATTAAAGATTCAGCCAGTAGTTCATCTTAAACACCAGGGCCCTGTTACGGTTTTTGAAGAAAGGATCGCTGAAATAATTGTCTGTATAAACAAGGAAAATGTCACTCATCGGCTTGTAGCGCCACTGGAGGCGACTGTTGATATTAATATTGTCTTCCTGCGTATTGAATTGAATAAAGGTGGTCCAGAAGATATGAGTTGAAAAATTTATTTCTATCCGCGGAGCAATTAGTAAAAGAGAGGCATTGCCGTAAGGTGCAGGGAATTCCAGGTTATCCCTTTCAAAGTTGATCGCAAAATTTCCCCATGGCTGTGCCCGGAAGGTGATGCCCGCTTTGATCTGCTCGATCGTCCCATTATAAAAATTTCCTGCGAGGAAGCCGGCAGAAACAATGAATTTCTTGCGGGTATCGGATTCATAAATAACTCCATAATTGTTATAAGTATATTTTGCAGCAGGCAGAGGTGTATCGTTGTCATCGTCGGTAAAACGAATAGGAAAAACAAGGCGAAGATCTTCGTTGGTCCATGTTGCTTCCAGTGCGGCTGTATTCTTAAAACTTATTTCATAGGCCAATTGCGTCCTTCGCTCATTAAATCTTCCATCTGCATTCCAATCGAAATTGGTTTCCATTCCAATCTCGTGCATGTTGATCGCTCCTTTTTTCGGGAAGATGGAGTATTCTGCCTGGTAAAATACTTCTTTATAACCCAGTCGAATACTCGTATCCCTCAGCGCATCGAAGTTTTCGATCCGCTGAACAAAACCCATGTCAGTATAATAATTCGTGCCTACATCATCGAAGTCGACTATCCATCGGAATTTCCTGGATGAATAGCCGACACCTGCATTTAGAAACTGTCTTTCCTTTTGAATTCCGGGCTTCCAGGCCTGATGCAAACCGCCCCATCCATTCCAGTTGTTTTTATTATTCGTAAAATTGAATTCAATACCGGCGTTCCTTCCATATTTGTCTAATGGTCTTTCCATTTTCTCACCATCAGACATAAAAGCCTCGTGGTCTAAATAATATGCTTTGACCAGGGACCGTTTCAATACTCTTCGGTTAATCACTATCGCGGTATAGTTTTGCGCATTAAATTGATCCTTCTTTCCGGTTTGCATATTCAGGATCCCTATACGTGTTTTCTTATCCAGATTTCCAGTTAGCCTGGCTCCGCCATAGATAGGGACCTTGTTCCCATCCTTATCAAGGCCAATCGTCCGGGAATAGAAAGGACGGATAGGAGGGATGCCATAATTGGTAAATAAGTCTGCGTTCTCCAGGAAGAAGGTTCTCTTCTCCGGGAAAAAAATATCGAAACGGGTCAGGTTGGTTACCTGCTGATCTACCTCCACTTGCGAGAAATCTGGATTCACGGTGAGGTCAAGGTTCATCTTGGAAGATAGAGCGATCTTCGCATCGAAACCCATGTTGAAATCACCCTCAGCTTTTGCATTGTTCTCCCTGTCCTGGTTAACTCCTCCCGTCATATAAGGGATGACGGAAACATTCTTGCCGGGAAGCGGCGGCGCCCCATCCCAAAGTAACGCCCCTGTATAACCGAAATCATAAAAGCTAAGATTTATGGGTATCCGGGTCCAGGTAGAATACTCATTGCTTTTTAGATCGGACCGCACAAAATTGATGCCCCATAACGTCTTACCTGCTTCATACCGCAGGGTCTTAAAGGGGATAGCTATTTCAATGGTCCAATAGCCAGGATATCTCTTGGTTTGAGAAAACCATTTATTATCCCAGCTAAAATTCATCTCGTCATCACCGCCGGGTCCTGCACTTAACAGATCCTCTGCCTGCACATTGTATGGGTTGACAGCAAAAAAAAATCCATTGGTCCTTCCATTCAACGGATCAAGGACGATCCCGAATCCATCGCTTTTTCCCGGATCTGTATCCCTTTTCAATGATTGAATTACATAATAACTGGTATCATAATTTAGAACCCCAACGTAGATAAAGCTTTCATCATAAGTCATCTTTACCTCCGTCTGGCGCCTGGCGATCGCGGTATCCACGGGAAAGATTTGCCAGAACCCGCTGACCGAATGAGCGTTCAACCAGGAATCTTCATTTAATTCACCATCTATCTTGATGGGCTGGCTTGCCTTAGCAATGCGTATTTGATAGTGTTGTTGATATTCTGCATTGCTTGCTGGCTGTGCATAGGTGCAATAGAAAAAGAAGCAAGTAAATATCAGACAAATGAATATTCGCATGTTTCCTTTTTTATTCCAACAGCCCGGGCCTTCTTTCTTTGGTTCTCTCCAATGCTTGTTCGTATCTCCATTCATCAATTTTCTTATGATCTCCACTGAGTAATATCTCAGGGACTTTCAAACCCCTGAAATCTTCCGGGCGGGTATAAACAGGAGGAGCCAGTAAGCCATCCTGGAAGGAATCGAAGAGCGCAGAGGTTTCATCATTCAAGACTCCCGGCAATAAACGTCCGACGGCATCGGTTAATATGGCCGCAGCCAATTCCCCGCCGCTCAGTACGTAATCCCCGATAGAAATTTCTTTAGTGACAAAATGCTGGCGGATCCTTTCATCAATGCCTTTATAATGGCCACAGATCAACAATAGATTTTCCTTAAGTGAAAGACTATTTGCAATTTTTTGATCTAGTAATTCTCCATCTGGTGTGAGGTAAATGATTTCATCATATTTCCTTTCCTTGCTTAACTCTTCAATCGCTTTGGCCAATGGCTCACATAACATAACCATACCGGCTCCGCCCCCGTATTGATAGTCGTCCACCTGTCCATATTCATTGATCGCCCATTTGCGGAGCTGGTGTACTCTTACTTCCAGTAATGCCCTCTCCTGAGCCCTTTTCATCATGCTATGCTCAAAGGGACTTTTCAATAATTCTGGGAGTACTGTCAGAATATCTATGCGCATTCGTCAAAGATAGTTTTCATTAAATTATTTATTATTAATAATTGATTATTGTTTTTACGAAATAATTAATAATCAATAATTAATAATCAACGATAATGTTAGTTACAGGAAATTTCTACGGACTCGACCGCTTGATTCATGGATCGATCGACTGCGATGATTTCGACCTTGTATTGAATCCCTGCACTGGCCGTAAAATCCTGCGTAAAGTCTGCAGTAGTTGCAGAGGGATAGATATGAACGTGAACATAGATCGCTCCGGTATTCAGATCCGTCACCACAATATGTATTTCCGCGATAAACTTATTATCGGTGATTGAACCGGATATTGTCACCGTTTGACCATTGCTGAAGGTCTCATTGTTGAGTGGCGTATCCAGATTGACTACCGGCAATTCTGAATCCTTGCCTATTTCTGGATTTTTGGAGCAGCTTAAGAAGGAAAAGAAAAAAATGGAGAATAGGAAAAAGGTTTTCATATCAAGGGATATAATGGATTTAGATCTCTAAGATAATTCAAATCGCGCAGAAAGTTGACTAATCGTCAAGGAAACTATCCAGGTCTCTTCGCTCCTTTTTAGTGGGTCTTCCAATCTTGCTCTGCCGTTTGCCTGTATGAAAGCTGGCAGCCTGGAATTTCAATCTTTGAATTTCATCTTCAGGTGTGATGTCTATATAATATTGTATCGCCTCCGCATAAGCTACCCGGTTATGCAAAAGCCTGGAGACTTTGATCCGCCATCGCCTGGCTTCTGTCTTGATATCGTATTCATCACCCGCCTTTACATGCCGGGAAGCCTTTGCCTGCAGGCCTTCGAACTTTACCTTTCCTGTATCACAGGCTGCCGCCGCCAATGTCCTTGTCTTAAAAAGCCGGATGGCCCATAGATATTTATCGAGACGGAGTTTATCTTTTTCTGCCATATCTGGTTTGAAAGCTATCCGATGAGTATTTAGGATAACTCTGCGAAATATTTATGGAAATAGGGAATGGTCTCAATTCCCTTGTAGAAATTTTCGAGGTTGAACTTCTCATTCGGCGAATGAAGGTTATCGGTATCCAGTCCAAATCCCATGAAAATGATTTTTATCTGTAATTCCTTTTCCAGGATTGAACAGATAGGAATGCTTCCGCCACCACGGAGAGGAATAGGCGCTTTTCCAAAAGTAGCTTCAACGGCCATGGCAGCGGCTTTGTATCCTTTGCTGCCAATAGGAGTAAGATAAGGTTCGCCTCCATGATGTTCAAAGGCATTTACTGTCACCGATGGAGGAGCAATGGATTTAAAATAATTCAATAATTTTTCGGTGATGACATCGGATGATTGATTCGGTACAAGACGCGCGGAAATTTTTGCAGACGCCTTGGAGGGAAGGACGGTCTTCGCGCCTTCACTTGAATAGCCGCCCCAAATTCCATTTACTTCCAGCGTTGGTCTAATCCCTGTTCGCTCGCTGGTTGTAAAACCTTTTTCACCCCACAGTTCATTTAAACCTAATTCCTTCTTGTACTCATCCTCATTGTAAGGCGCGCGTCCCAGCAACTCTCTTTCCTCCTTGCTGGGTAATACTACGTCATCATAAAAGCCAGGGATCGTGATATGATTATTCTCGTCATGGCATGAGGCAATCATCTTTGCCAAAATGGTGATGGGATTAGCTACAGCGCCGCCATAGGTTCCACTATGAAGGTCCCTGATTGGACCCGTCACCTCTACTTCGATATAGCTGAGACCTCGCACACCGATGTCCAGCGATGGAGTTTGCATGCCCAGCATGGAACTATCGCTGATCAGTATTACATCGGCTTTTAATAGAGATTTATTTTCCCTCACAAATTCACCCAGGCTTGGCGAACCGACTTCCTCTTCACCTTCTATCAGAAATTTGATATTCGTAAAGATCGTGTTGGTCTTTACCAGCGTTTCCAGGGCCTTAACATGCATGTAAAACTGGCCCTTGTCATCAGCTGATCCCCTGGCAAAAACTTTTCCATCTTTAATAACCGGATCAAATGGACCGCTATTCCATAATTCCAGTGGGTCGGGCGGCTGAACGTCATAGTGTCCATATACCAGCACCGTTGGCTTGGACGGGTCAACGATTTTTTCGCCGTACACTGCAGGATGGCCTTTGGTGCTCATGACTTCGGCCTTATCACAACCCGCATCTAATAATCTTTGCCTAACCAGTTTGGCACATTTCACCATATCTTCTTTGTGTTCACTGCGTGCACTCACCGAAGGTATGCGCAGCAAATCCAGCATCTCTGATAAAAATCGATCCTTATTCTTTTCCTGATACTCCTTCCAAACTTGCATGCTTGCTGATTTTGACTCGATTAGGGAATTTAAAGCAGCGAATATAGTATTAAACCGCAGTTATTATATTAACTCATACCAAACTTCTATCTGATAACCGTCAGGATCCGTAAAAAATACGTAGGGTGCTCCGGGACAAAACTCACCCTGGTCCATAATTTTTCCTCCGGCCTTCTTCACGCGGTCTATGATCTTATGGATGTCCTTTGGCTCGCGAAGACGAAATCCAAAATGAGCAATTCCGCCGCTTTCTCCATAGGGCGCATCTTTTTCTTCAAATACTATGATATCATTTGCCCCGGGTGTGGTGACCTGTAGAAAAGTCTTTTCGTGATACATGACTTTTACGTCGAATACCTGTTGGTAAAAAGCTAAAGTGTTATCGAGATTTCTTACGGTGATGGCAAGATGAGTCAATCCGTAGGTTTCAACCTTTTTCATTCCTCCGGTTTGTTTTTGATCACAGCCGCTTTGCTAATCGCCTTGCTGCCGAATTGATTCTTGATATCGTCTACTGCTTTATATAGATTTAATTTCTCCTCCTTTTGTTCAAACATGCTCATTTGCATAGTAAATGGAATCAATTGACTAAATCTTACTCCCAATAGCCGGACCGGCCTGCCCTTTTGATATGACTTAGTAAAAATATTCTTTGCTTTTGCAATAAGCTCATCATCCAGGGATGTATAATCAATCACTTCTTGCCTTGAGGTGGTCTCAAAATCGGAGTAACGGATCTTCACCGTAACACAACCGGTCAGCTTTTCATCTTCGCGAAGCGAATAGGCAGTTTTTTCTGCCAGGCGAACCAATTCACTATTCAAGTAGTCCAGGTCAGTATAATCCTGGTCGAATGTATTTTCATGGCTCATGCTTTTCTGGTCCCAGTCGCGATTCACTAACGCATTTCCAATCCCATGAGCCTTTCTCCAAAGCGATTCGGCCCATTTTCCCACGTATTGTTCCAATACTTCCAGGGGAGTGTTTGCAATGTCTTCAAGTTTATAAAGGCCAAGCGTCTTTAGCAGGATCTCTGTTTGTTTTCCAACACCATTGATTTTTTCAATGCCCAGTGGCCATAGAAATTCTTTTTCTTTTCCATGTGGGATTTCCAGGAAACCATTTGGCTTGGCTTCATTGGTGGCCATCTTGCTGATGAATTTAGCCGATGACAATCCGCAGGAAATGGGAAGTCCCGTTTCTTTCATGATGAATTCTCTCAGCTCCCTGGCATATTTGCTGGCGCCAAAAAACCTGTCCATGCCCGTTAGATCGATATAAAATTCGTCGATGCTGGCTTTTTCAAATAGAGGCGATTTGGCGGCAATGATCTCGGTAACCCAGCGGGAATATTTGCTATAGTCGCCACGACTGCTGCTGACTATCACGGCATGAGGGCATAATTTCATCGCCGTTCTCATGGGCATTGCTGATTGTATGCCAAATTTCCTTGCTTCATAGCTGCAGGCCGCCACGACCCCTCGTTCATATCCTCCTACCAGGACAGGCTTGCCTTTTAAGGAAGGGTTGTTGATAATCTCTACAGAAACGAAGAATGAATCCAGGTCCAGGTGAGCGATATGAGGAAGGACTGACATTGGAGGACAAAATTATTGATTACTGATTATTAATTATTGATTATTGATTTATTGAAAAATCTTGGTATTATTGGGAGAGTGCCTAATAATTAATAATCAATAATTAGCCCCATGCAATGGGAATGGCTCAAATCCGGTATTGATCACCTCAAGGATATTCTCGTATTTCTAAATAAGGAAATCAAGACCAATGATGTTCAGAAGAAACAGCTGATCCGTGAATTGAGAAATAACCTGAACATTTTTCACAATGGATTTGTGAATGGCGTCTCTTCTGACGTACTGATTGAACTGCTGAAAAATGAAGCAGTTCCCGAAGCCATCAAAAATAACTTCAAGTTTAAGAAACTAAAACCAGGTCGCATTGAGCCATATCACATCTTCGATGAAAGGAACAGGAAATATATTGGCTGGGATGCTGAAAAGCTAATGGATAAGATCGATGAAAAGATCGAAGAACTGAAGAACATAAAAAAGATGAATGGCAACAGCGTCGAAAAGGCGAAGAACAATTCGTCTTTAATGTTGAGCAATCTTTATTTCCGCATGAAACTGATGGCAGACTTCATTAAAGGCCCTAAGTAATATACACATCTAATAGCCCATCGGGCAGCATCACCAATACTTCCTTTTTCTTGTGGTCGATCTTTTGAAGTGTTGATTCATTTAATGGTATGAATACCTCCTTGCCGGCCACTTCCAGGCGGCAAAGCCATTGATGGGGTTGTTCAATTACTTCCAGGATCTCGCCCACTTTGTTTTTATCGTGAACGATACTATAGCCGAGGAGATGAAATGGAGACTTCTTGCTGGAAAATTTCTCAAAATCTGATTCACCCAGCCAAACTTCTTTTGCAACCAGCTTCCTGGACGACTCGCGCGAGCTAACGTTTTCTAACTTCAGGTAAACTTCATCTACATCCTTGACCCGCGCCGATTCGATAAACCAGGGAAGGAATGACTTTTTTCTTTCTTCAATGAAGATTACGCTTAGTCCCTTGAGCGAAGTTTTCTTACCTAACGAGTGCTTCAGGATCAGCTCGCCACCTAATCCATGTGCCGCAACTAATTTTCCTATTTTAAAATATTGAGCCATCAGATGGATTGCAAGATTTCAGCGGTGGAGTTTTGAAAATAAAAAAATCCTGACTCGTTATGTACGAGAAAGGATTATAGTTCAATTTTGATTAGTTCAGCGGTTATCTAATTACTCACCTCCGCCTTCACCTTCCGCCTTTCTTTCAGGGCGTCGGCCAGCCATTGGGCGGCGCGCTCTCTTGTTCCGATAGGCATCCTCCTGGCGTTTCTTGATCTGTTGCTCATGCTCTGAACTCCATTTGGTAAATTTCTCCATGGCAGCAGCATCATCGAACAAGCCAAGTTTCACACCTCTAAGCAGGTGCTTCAGATACAATACTCCCTTAAAGCTAAGGATGCGGCGAACGGTATCAGTGGGTTGAGCACCTTTGTTCAGCCACTCTAATGACTTTTGTCTGTCCAGCTGAATGGTAGCAGGGATAGTGAGGGGGTTATAAGTACCTAATTTCTGGATGAACTTGCCGTCGCGTGGGCTTCGGCCATCGGCAACTACGATGAAGTAGAAAGGTCTTTTCTTAGACCCATGACGTTGCAGTCTGATTTTTACGGGCATCTTAAATAGAAATTTAAATGCGTTAAAGGATGATTGTTGTTTTCCGGGGGATACCGGAATGCAAATGTAGGAATCAATCCCTAAAATCCCAAATACGAGTGGATTAGCTCCTGCCTATTTCCGCATCCCCGGCATCATCCTGCCCAGCAGCGGCATCTTATTCATGTTTTTCATCATTTCCCTCATCTGCTCGAACTGCTTTATGAAGGCGTTCATCTCCGCAATGTCCTTCCCGGCGCCGGCGGCAATCCTTCTTCGACGACTTTGGTCAATTACTTCCGGGTTTTCTCGCTCGTAAGGAGTCATTGAACCGATCATAGCTTCGATACCTTTAAATGAATCCTCGTTAATGTCCAGGTCCTTGATTTGCTTGCCCAATCCGGGGATCATACCCAGCAGGTCCTTCATATTTCCCATCTTTTTGATCTGTTCGAGCTGCGTCTTGAAATCTGCGAAATCAAACTTATTCTTCCGGATCTTACTTTCCAGTTTGCGGGCTTGCACCTCATCAAATTGTTCCTGTGCTTTTTCCACCAGGCTGGTAATGTCACCCATTCCGAGGATGCGCTGCGCCATCCTCTCCGGATAGAAAATGTCGAGAGTATCCAGCTTTTCTCCACTGCTGGTGAATTTGATGGGTTTGTTGACAGTATATTTAATTGAAAGGGCAGCTCCACCTCTTGTATCGCCATCCAACTTTGTCAGTACAACGCCGGAAAAGTCCAGTCGGTCATTAAATGCCTTGGCGGTATTTACCGCATCCTGCCCGGTCATGCTGTCCACGACAAACAATATTTCTGTTGGATTCACGGCATTCCTGATGTCAGCAACTTCGGTCATCATCACCTCATCGATGGCCAGTCGACCAGCAGTATCTATGATCACTACGTTCTTGTTCTTGCTTTTAGCTTCCTTCTTCGCATTCTCAGCGATCTCCACGGGATTCTTGTTCTCTTCTTCCGTATATACGTCAACCCCGATCTGCTCACCCAGGATCTTTAATTGCTCAACCGCTGCCGGTCGGTAAACGTCTGCAGCAACCAGCAAAGGGGACAAACCCCTTTTTGTTTTCAGGAAGTGTGCAAGTTTGCCGCTGAAAGTAGTCTTACCACTACCTTGCAAGCCCGCGATCAGGATCACTGCTGGATTTCCCTTGGAATTAAAGGCGCTTTCTTCCCCACCCATGAGCAGGGCCAGCTCATCCTTCACAATTTTGGTCATCAATTGCCCCGGACTGATCGCATTGATCACTTTTTCGCCCATCGCCTTATCCTTCACCTTATCTGTAAACTCTTTGGCTATCTTATAGTTGACATCGGCGTCAACCAGTGCCCGGCGAATTTCTTTTAGCGTAGCGGCTATGTTAAGCTCGGTTACCCTTCCCTGGCCCTTTAGGTTCTTGAAGGCACCTTCCAACTTCTCAGCGAGATTCTGAAACATGATTCGTGTGGGTTTAGACAGTCCCCAAAATAAAAAGTGAACTTAACGTTCACTTTTTGATTATTACAAAGATAAAGTAGAAGTGTAGAATTTATTTCAGTTCGATTAGTTAATCATTAATAGTTAGGCGCCCAAATAGGTCCTTAATAACTTGCAACGGTTGGTAGCCCTAAGCTTGGTTATGGCCTTGTCCTTTATCTGGCGTACTCGTTCCCTGGTCAGGTGGAATCTTTCGCCGATATCCTCGAGGCTCATCGGGTGGTCGACGCCAATTCCGAAGAAGAAACAGATCACTTCTTTTTGCCTTTCTGTAAGGGTCTTCAAAGAACGATCGATTTCGATTTTCAGGGAATCTTTATGATCGAGTTCGGCATCGGTCTTTTCAGCGTTCGGGTTCTCAAGCACATCCAGGAGCGTATTATCTTCTCCCTCAGATAGGGGGGTATCAACACTCACATGGCGGGCGGATATACCCAGGGAAGCAGACACTTCTTCTACGTCCATTTCAAGTAGTTCAGCCAATTCTTCTGCAGACGGCTCTCTTTCATATTGTTGCTCCAATAGTGAATAGGCTTTCTGAATCCGGTTCGTAAGTCCTACCTTATTCAAAGGCAGGCGCACGATACGTGATTGTTCGGCCAGGGATTGAAGGATGCTCTGGCGGATCCACCATACAGCATAGGAAATGAATTTGAAACCGCGCGTTTCATCAAAACGCTGGGCGGCCTTGATCAGACCAAGGTTGCCCTCGTTGATCAGGTCAGGCAGGGAAAGGCCCTGGTTTTGGTATTGTTTGGCAACAGACACGACAAAACGCAGGTTCGCCTTGGTCAATCGGTCTAATGACTTCTGGCACCCTTGTTTGATGAGTGTTGCTAATTTGACTTCTTCTTCGGGGGAAATTAGTTCGACTTTGCCGATTTCTTGAAGGTACTTTTCCAGACTTTGAGATTCACGATTGGTAATAGATTTCGTGATCTTCAATTGTCTCATGCTCATAGGTTGGGTTTTAAATGGTGTATTTAAAGGGTTAAAGAATTAAAAGTTCCTGGCACTCCAGCTTATACTCTAAAAATACCCACCACTTGGTGTTACTCAGTTTCCGAAAGTATTGAACTTCAATGCAATTTACCTAAACGAGGGGTATAATCCAAATAAATATTGACATTCCCTTAACGCTTTTATATCGATTTTATTTTACACTTAAGGTGGTGGTTTTGAAATAAGGGGAAAAATAAACAAGAAAATATTTCAATGCAATCATTTATTTTTTATTATTGCATCGGTCGCTAGGATTTTGGCCCTAACAAATGAATAAACAACTATACACTTTAGAATTTCCGGTCCGTTGCTCACCATCCATCCTCTACGAATTCCTTTCCACCCCGGCAGGCCTCGGAGAATGGTTTGCTGAAAAAGTCGATGAAAGAGACAATATATTTTATTTTGGTTGGGATGGCTCCTTTGAAAAAGCAGAGGTAGTAGAAAGCGAAGGCGACAAATTCATTCGATTTCATTGGGTCAGCGCACCCAAAGAAGAATATTTTGAATTTAGAATTGAAAAATCAGAGATCACCAATCAAACGATTTTGGTGGTGAAAGATTTTGCTGAAAAAAAAGATATAAAGGATCAATCACGTCTGTGGGACTACCAGGTCAAGGAACTATTTCACCGCCTCGGAAACTAAGTTCTCATCATTTCCATGTATTGTTTAAAGTAGCCGAACAGTAAATCGGGAGCATCTTCCCAATTTTCCAAAGAAATTTTATGTGATAGCTTGACAAATGAATTTGTTCGTATAGCATTTTCAAATTGAGGAGCCTTTAGTTGATCCACCCTGGAATAATTATCTGCTTCGAAATGATGTTCCCATTGTTTTTCATGCACACAGCAATAAAATCCATTCTTGCTCAATGATGGATACGCATTAACTATTTTTTCTTCAAAGATCTTTTTGCTATCGCCAGAAAGATGCAGGGTAATGCTGAAAAAATGGCCCCACCAAAACATCGTTCTCAAAGCAAAAATATTTTCATGATCAAACAAGCGTGGATAGTCAAGCATCAACCATGGCAATCCGCGGTAGTTTTCTCCTCGCGAGATCTTTGGTGAGTTAGTGGCATAATCAATAGGTAGCGGAAATTGCAACAGGTAGAGCATTTGTCTTTCCTGCAATTGGTTGAGCAAATCCCGCACCTTCAACAACAGGTTGTTCTTTGTTAAAATCCAATCGCTGTTATTCACCAGCTCCATCTCCTTTGGTGAAAGTGTTATTTTTGCTCTATTCATAAATTAAAGGTAGGTGTTCAAAAAATTAGACAAGCTCATCATCAAAGCCTTCATTGGTCCTTTCATCACTACCTTCTTTGTTACGTTAATGGTGCTGATACTGCAATTTTTCTGGCTCTACATTGACGATTTTGTAGGGAAAGGTCTGGGTACGCGTGTCATCCTGGAATTTATCTGGTATCAAAGCGCCGTCCTCGTTCCGTTAGCCCTCCCGCTGGCGATCCTTCTCTCATCCATTATGACCTTCGGAAATCTCGGCGAAAGTTTCGAATTGGTTGCGATCAAGTCGGCGGGAATTTCCTTGCTGCGCTTTATGCGGCCATTATTTTTAGTTACACTTGTTATATGCGGGATCGCCTTTACTTTTTCCAATTATATCATACCCGTTGCGAACTTGAAGTCAAGAACCCTGCTCACCGATATTGTATATGCCAAACCTTCTTTCGATCTTAAGGAAGGAGTCTTTTATAACCGGATCAACGGCTATGCCATCAAGATTGGAAAGAAAGAAGCCAACGACAGTGTTATCCGGGATGTAATTATCTATGAACAGGGAAATCCACTGCAGGACAATTTCATGATTGCGCAAAGTGGAATCATGCGGGTGACGCCGGACAAGCGATTCCTGGAGTTCAATCTGAAGGATGGATGGCGCTACCAGGAAAGGGGAGGAGGTTACTGGAAAAATGGAACCGAATATATCCGGATTGGATTCAAGGAGTATAAAAAAGATTTTGATCTCAGCTCCTTTCAATTTAACCGCACTGCAGATAGCGTAAATAAAAACAATGAGCGGATGTACAGCATCCGGCAACTTACCAAGACGATTGATTCTATGGAAAAAGACTTCAGCACCTTTAAGAAACAAAGGGAAGAAGAACTATACAAACCATTTGGATTCACCAGGTATATAGACACCACATGGAAAGAAGCGAAGCTGCCGGATTCGATAAAAAATCAAAAGCTGGTAAGCTTTGATCAAATTATCCCTGATTCGGCCAGGAGTCCTATAAACCTCCGCGCACTTGAACAATATAGAGCACTTCGCGTGGGACTGGAGACCAATGCCTATAACAACAGGGACAAGGAACGCAGCCTCGATAAGCATAAAATTGAATGGCATCGGAAAATAACGCTATCCCTTGCCTGTTTGGTGCTGTTTCTGATCGGAGCTCCCCTGGGTTCCATCATTCGAAAAGGAGGGATCGGCACCCCAATGATATTCGCGATCATGTTCTTTATGATCTTTTACTTTGCTTCTGTTACGGGAGAAAAATTTGCAAAAGAAAATACATTATCTCCCGTCGCCGGTATGTGGATGGCTAGCTTTGTACTGGTCCCCATTGGAATCTTCCTGACCTATAAAGCCATGAGGGATTCCCAATTGTTCAATAAAGAATTCTATTATCGTATTGCGCAATATTTTCATCGGCAGCGAAAAAAATAATCAAAGGCAATCATTGAAAGGATAAAATGATGACGTTAGCATTTTGAAAAACAAACGGCATAATCTAAAGGTTCAGCAATGGGTGGCGGGTATATCCCTGCTTTTGCTGATCGTAAAATTCATTGCTTACTATTCCACACGTTCTGTTGCTATTCTTACCGATGCATTGGAGAGTATTACCAATGTCGCAGCCGGATTTATAGGTGTCTATTCAATCTATGTTGCAGGCAAGCCCAGAGACATGGACCATCCTTATGGTCATGGCAAAGCGGAATTTATTTCGGCCGCCATCGAAGGCACGATGATCGCAACAGCCGGAGCGATTATTTTATATAAGGCCATTCAGAATATTATCTATGCGCCGGAGTTGCGCAAAATTGACTATGGTATCTTTCTCATTGCGATAACCGCTGTGGTCAATTTTGTAGTTGGGTACATTTGTTTGATCACTGCAAAGAGAAATAATTCTGCGGCCCTCTATGCCAGTGGCAAGCATCTGCAAAGCGATACCTGGTCAACAGTAGGTATCATTGCAGGCCTCATACTGCTGTATTTCACCGGCTATAAATGGATCGATAGCGCGGTAGCAATCCTGTTTGCACTTTTTATCATGTTCACAGCTTATCGTATCATAAGAAGATCCATTGCAGGGATCATGGATGAAGCCGATGTGAAACTATTGAACAGGATGCTGCAGGTGTTGAATGCAAACCGGCCTCCGAATTGGGTGGATATGCATAACCTGCGGGTCATCAAGTTTGGGCATGTCATGCATGTGGACTGTCATTTAACAGTTCCCTGGTATCTTAATGTAAACCAGGCTCACGAGGAGATTGACACGCTGGCTGACCTTATCCGGCGTGAGTTTGGCGAGTCATTTGAACTCTTTGTGCACTCCGATGGTTGTTTATATGAGCAATGTCCGATCTGCATTAAGCCCGATTGCCCGGTGAGACAGCATATTTTTGAGAAAAGAATCACCTGGACAATGGAAAATGTTTCACAAAACAAGAAACATACGCTGGCATAACCCTTTATACATTTAAAATGAAGACAGTCACCACCTGGATGCGAGACCGCCAATTTGAAAGTAAGCTAAACCATAATTCCATTTTGTTGGACGGGAAGAAGGAAGAGGGTTTTGGTCCCAAGGCCCTGCTCCTGTCTGGTTTGGCGGGCTGCTCGGGGATTGATGTGGTGGATGTGCTGGAGAAGATGCGTGTGTCTTTCTCCAGTCTGGAAATGGAAGTGGAAACCGATGTAACAGAAGAGCATCCGCGGGTGTTTAAGGATATCCTGATTACTTATAGAATAAAAACAGATCCCGGAAATGAAGACAAAGTGAGAAAGGCCATAGATTTATCGCTGGATAAGTATTGCGGCGTATCGGCCATGCTCAAAAAAAACTCAGCAATTAACTACAAACTCGTAATAGAATCTTAAATTTCAATATGCTTTCCAAAAAATCGCAATATGCATTTAAGGCGCTGGCTCATCTGACGGAAAATTATAAGAAGGGCCCGGTGTTGATTGCGGATATTTCAAAAAGGAAAAAGATCCCTTTGAAATTCCTGGAAAGTATTTTATTAGAATTAAAAAAGGCGGGTATCCTCAACAGTAAGAAAGGCAAGGGCGGGGGCTATTTTCTTGCCCAGGATCCAAATAAGATAAAGGCTGCCACTATTATTCGCCTCGTGAATGGTCCAATTGCCATGCTCCCCTGCGTTAGTTTATATTTTTACGAGCGATGTAAGAACTGCGACGAAAAACATTGCGGGCTTCACGATATGATGATCGAAGTCCGGGATGCCTCTCTGAATATCCTGGAAAAGAGGACATTGTTCGACCTCATGTACAAGCCTTTAGATCCCTGACAAAAGGCTATGTTAAAGTCTACTTCTTTAGTGGGGTAGAGTTTTTTTCCGTAGCTTTACCGTCCGTTTTCACCGGAAAAAATCGATCAGGGTGAGCATGCGAAATGCTCAAAAGTTTTTATGGTCCTGGAAAAAAATTGGATAGAAAAAATTGAAAAAAGCCCTCTGAAGGAGGGATTGGAAATCATTGCTTCATTGTTTCCGGGCCAGGTCGTCTTTTCATCTTCACTAGGGCAGGAGGACCAGGTGATCACAGATGCCATCTTCAAGAACCAGATTCCCATAAAGATATTTTCCATAGATACAGGAAGACTGTTTAATGAAAGTTATGAATTGATCGATAAGACGCTCGCGCGTTATAAACGACCAGTGCATATTTATTTTCCGGAATCGAAGGACGTAGAAAGCTTTGTCATAAATAAGGGCGTTAATAGTTTTTATGAATCCGTTGAAAACAGAAAGGAGTGTTGTTCTATCCGGAAAGTAAAACCATTGAACCGGGCATTGGAAGGCGCCAAAGTATGGATAACAGGAATAAGGTCTGAGCAATCCGAAAACCGAAAGAGTATGGCCATGATCGAATGGGTAGAGGACCGGCAGCTATACAAATTCAATCCCTTGCTCAACTGGTCATTTGCAGACGTCGTTAATTATCTGAGGGAATTCAATGTTCCTTACAATACATTGCATGATAAAGGTTTTGTCAGCATTGGTTGCGCGCCATGTACGCGTGCGATAGAGCCGGGAGAAGATCCGCGAGCCGGAAGGTGGTGGTGGGAAACATCACAAAAAGAATGTGGTCTCCATATTCATGAAAAAGCTGAGTAAGATTATTTTTTTGAATAAAAATCTAGTAAATAAGTAGACTGATTTCAACGCTATGAGCAGCTTTCATCTAAACTACCTGGAGCAACTGGAAGCGGAGAGCATCGACATCCTTCGCGAAGTGGCAGCTCAATTTGAACGGCCTGCACTATTATTCAGCGGAGGCAAGGATTCCATAACTATGGTACACCTGGCGAAGAAAGCGTTCGCTCCGGGTAAAATTCCTTTTCCCTTAATGCATATCGATACCGGCCATAATTTCCCGGAGGCGCTTAGTTTTCGGGACCAATTGGTAGCCGAGGTCGATGCCAAATTGATCGTCCGCAAAGTGGAGGATACGATAAAGCAAAAAAACCTGACGGAGCCCACGGGTAAATTTGCAAGCCGCAACTGGCTTCAAACCTATACTTTATTGGATGCAATCGAAGAATTCAAGTTTGATGCATGCATTGGCGGCGCCCGGCGTGATGAAGAAAAAGCGAGAGCGAAGGAAAGAATTTTCTCGGTGAGAGATGAATTCGGACAATGGAATCCAAAATTGCAAAGGCCCGAGCTTTGGAATATCTATAACGGGCGCATCCATAAAGGAGAAAACGTGCGGGTATTCCCCATCAGCAACTGGACGGAATTAGATATATGGAATTATATCCGCCATCGCGAGATTGCCCTGCCTTCGATTTATTTTTCTCACCCCCGCCAGGTACTCCTTCATGAGGGCCAGTTGGTTGCTGTCTCTGAGTATGTACAGATTGATGAAACAGATGAGCTGTTTACAAAAAATGTGCGTTACCGCACGGTTGGAGACATGACCTGTACGGCGGCTGTTGAGTCGAATGCATCTACACTGGACGAAGTGATCAGCGAAATCATTTCTACCAGGATCAGTGAACGCGGCGAGACACGAATCGATGATAAAGTAACAGAAGCGGCGATGGAGGATAGGAAGAAGGACGGGTATTTCTAGATGCTAGATACGAGATGCTGGATTATTTAATACTTACAACTTATAAGCTTAATGGATCTACTTCGTTTCATAACGGCCGGCAGTGTTGACGATGGGAAGAGCACTCTCATTGGACGGCTGCTCTACGACAGCAAGAATATTCTTGTTGATCAACTAGCTGCGCTGGAAAAACAAACCAAGAACAAGGCGAACGGAAACATAGACCTGGCCTTGCTTACGGATGGCCTGCGCGCTGAGCGGGAGCAGGGAATCACTATCGATGTCGCATACCGCTATTTTACCACACCCAATCGCAAATTCATTATAGCCGACGCTCCCGGCCATGTGCAATATACCCGCAACATGGTTACCGGTGCATCGAATGCGAGCCTGATCATTGTTTTGGTGGATGCGCGTTTGGGTGTTGTTGAACAAACACGCCGACATTCCATCATCGCATCCTTATTGAAGATCCCGCATGTCGTGGTCGCCATCAATAAAATGGACCTGGTTGGTTTTTCGCAGGACGTCTACAATAATATAGTCATCGATTATTCGGAAGTGGCTAGCAACTTAGGGTTGAAAGATGTTACCTATATTCCCATCAGTGCATTGCTCGGCGATAATCTCGTGGAGAGATCGGAACATATGTCCTGGTATCAGGGTAAACCCCTCCTGGAATTCTTAGAGCAAGTAGAGGTAGAGAATGATATCAACTATACTGAACCACGGTTCCAGGTACAATATGTTATCCGGCCACAAACCAAAGACTTACATGATTACAGGGGCTATGCAGGTAAGATACTCAGCGGAGTTTATCGAAAAGGTGACAAGGTGAAAATATTTCCTGCAGAGAAGGAAACGACGATCTTAAAATTGGAAACCGGAGGTAAGGAAGTGGATGAAGCTTTTGCACCGCAGGCCATCGTCATGCAATTCAGCGATGACATAGACATTAGCCGGGGCGAAACAGTAGTCAAGCCCGACAACCTTCCTCTGATTGGAAAAGAGATTGATGTGCTGCTGTGTTGGCTGGATGAGAAGCCATTAATTGCAGGTAATAAATATTATTTACAACATAATAGCCGGTTGGTGCGTTCAATAGTGAAGGAAATCTTCTACAAATTGGATGTGAACTCACTACAACAACAGCCGGTAGAAGGTCCCGTAAGATTGAATGAGGTGGTGCGTGCAACGATCAAGACAGCGTCCCCACTTGTATATGATAGTTATGAAGCCAATAGTGCGAATGGCAGCGCTATCCTGGTGGACGAGACCAGCAATAACACAGTGGCCGCAGTTATGTTTGGATAAAAACTTTCTATCCCCATATGCTTAATAGCTCTTAATAACATGCAAATCGAATATAAAGGCAAAGTGATCCTGGCAGGCGCCGGGCCCGGCGATGCAGACCTTATCACCATCAGATTGCAAAAACAATTGGCTATAGCCGATGTGATCATCACAGACCGGCTCGTCAATCCAATGATCATTGAAATTCATGCGCGCAAAGATGTTCAATTAGTAGAGGCGGGCAAGCAGGGATATAGTGGCGCCTCGATCACGCAGGATGAGATCAATCAATTGATTGTCGACCATGCACTGGCAGGAAAAAATGTCTTGCGTTTAAAAGGAGGAGATATCGCTTTCTTTAGCAATGTTCTTGATGAACTCGAATGCCTGGTAGCCAATGAAATTGAATTTGAGATCATTCCTGGTATAACGGCTGCTTCGGGTGCCTCGGCATATAGCGGGATCCCGTTAACGGCAAGGAATTTTTCACAAGGGGTGCAATTTCTTACGTTTAATCCCAATAGCATGTATAGCCCGGATAAATGGAAACAATTGGCCAACGCAAAGGAGACACTGGTCTTTTACATGGCTGCAAAAAATATAGGCGACCTGTCCGAATTGATCTTACGGTATTCAAGAAGGCCGTCAACGCCCCTGGCTGTCATCGAACAGGCTACAACGCCACATCAACAGGTTCATATAACCACCCTGGCCAAATGCAATATGGATTTCGCCGGAATAAAATTCAGCTCTCCCTCTTTAGTAATTGTGGGTGATGTGGTCAACTTGCACGAAAAATTCAAATGGTTTCGTAGCAACGAAGATGCAGGAAGCATTTTCAAGGATTTGGTTGGGGATAATCAATAGTCAACTCAAGACCCCGCTTCTGCCAAGACAACTTTTTCCCTAAAATCCTTTGCAAATGAAGCAAACGCCTTTGCCTGTAGTAAAAAACTATTGGCAAAAGTCTCGGAGGGTTCAACTTTATTGATCTGGAGGGCTGTTTCTTTGATCGAGCCGCCTGTATATAGCCCTTTTTCAGTGAAGTATTTATCAAAATCATTCAGAATACCATGTTGTGTGTTGCATTGTACGCCCTGTTGAAGCAGTAAGGCCTTGGCGGTATGCACAAAACCCGAATAAGCATGATAGATGCCGTCGGCCCATGCTTTGTTGTCCAGGCATTCCTGGGACAAATCCAGTTTTTCTTCTGCTTCCAGGATCAACGTTGCAACCAGATCGATCATCACTCCGGCACACTCACCCACACCAATTGCAGTAGCGAATTTTTCCTCCTGTCCCCAATCGATGAAGTCTTCATTCTGTAACGTGGTTTGATCAGCATGCGGTTTGAGTAGCTCATAAAAATATTTATTTCCCTTCCGCAATACATATTTGCTATACGTTTCGTCTTCGTTAATATTGGCTTTATAATCATTGAGGAGAGTACGGAGGACATCCGGTCCTCTTCTGCTGGGAATTTTTATCACTTTATCTGAGATCTGGCCTTCGCCGCTTCCCAGGACGCCCCCACCTAATAATACCTGTAAGGCAGGGACTACCTGTCCTTTTGCTTTCAGAGAGCTGCCATGAAATCCAATGGAGGCCATGCCATGCTGCCCGCATGAATTCATGCAACCGCTGATCTTGATCGTGATGTCTTTATTTAAATGTAATTCCGGGTATTCCTCATCAATAATTTCAGATAGGACCTGGCTAATTCCTGTACTGTTCGAGATGCCGAGGTTACAGGTATCTGTGCCGGGACAGGCAGTAACGTCTGCTACGCTTCCAAAACCAGACAAGCCGATGTTTTCTTCCATCAGTACCTGATAAATATATTTAAGGTGTTCCGGTTTAATATATCTAAATAGCAGTCCCTGGTTAACAGTGACGCGGACATCATCAGCGATCACTGGTCTGAGTTTTTCCATCAAGCTGCGGCTCGTAACAGAACTGATATTGCCATTTGGTACACGCACATAGACTGCAACAAAACCTTCCTGCTTTTGAGGCACCACGTTCGTAGCCTTCCACAGTTCAAACTTGTAGGGGTTAGCAGGCTCCTGTATTTCAGGAACAGCACCAGGATAAAAAACCGGTTCCTCAAAACGGCTGCTATCCACGTGGTAACTGTGATATGTAAGCGCTTTTTGCTCTTCCAGTACCAGTTCATTAAAAGCCTCGATTCCTATCTTTTGGATGAGAAATTTGATGCGGGCCTTATGCCTACTGCTTCGTTCACCATGGCGATCAAAAACGCGTAGGACGCTCTCGATATATGGAATTAAGAGATCTTCTTCTAAAAATTCATGGGTGGTAACGGCCAGGAACGGCTGTGCTCCCAATCCCCCACCCACCATTACTTTAAACCCGCGCTGCATCTGTCCATTCACCTCCCGTATGCGCGGAATGGCACCCAGGTCATGCATGAATATTAATGCTGAATCCTTTTCACTGCTTGAGATGGCAATCTTGAATTTACGGCCTAACTCCTGGCAGATCGGTTTGCGAAGAAAATATTCGAAAACCCCATGTGCGTACGGAGTTACATCAAAGGGTTCATCGGGATCTATTCCAGCCATATCCGATGCAGTCACATTTCTAACTGTATTGCCACAAGCTTCGCGGATCGTAACGTTATCCTTTTCGAGTTCCGACCATAGCTCCGGTGTACGCTCCAGGCTCACAAAATGGATTTGAATATCCTGCCTCGTGGTAAGGTGAAGATTGCCGGTGGAATATTCGTCGGAAACATCAGCTATCCGCTTCCACTGTGCCAATGTCATTTTTCCGTAGGGGAGTTTAATGCGGACCATCTGTACACCTTGCTGCCGCTGGCCATAAACACCACGAGCAAGTCGAAGGCTGCGGAATTTTTCTTCCGGCATTTTGCCTTCTCTGAATTCATGAATCTTTCGTTCCAGGTCTATGATATCCCTTTCGACTAAAGGATTCTCCAATTCTGTCCGAAAGCTTTGCATTTCTTAGTGTTTTAATTTGAAAGGGCCGGACAACAAAAATAAGGCGAAAAACCGAAACTCTAGCTTTTCAGTAGACTTTATAGGGAATTCGTTATCTTTATCCTCCTTTTTCCCTTAACAAACGGAATTCCATGCCTGATTACAATGCATATTTTGAAGAGAGGCTGAACGAACTGAAGGAGAGTGGGTCTTACCGGCATTTTCTGGAGGTGAATAAGAGCGCACAGCATTTCCCCCAATTTTATTATAGTTCTGACGAGGGAATTCAGCGATCGGCGGTGAATTGGTGCAGCAATGATTACCTCTGCATGAGCATTCACGAAGAGGTGATTTCCAAATTGTCATTTACGGCCAATCGTAGTGGAACGGGGAGCAGCGGAACGAGAAATATTTCAGGTACTACAATCCATCACCGGGAACTGGAAAAAACATTGGCTGCCTGGCACAAGAAGGAGGCGGCTTTATTATTCAACGGGGCTTTTCTAGCCAACGTTACCACGCTTCAAACTCTCGGCCGGAATATTAAGGGGTTAATATTTATCTCTGACGAAAGAAATCATGCGTCCATTATTGAAGGGATCCGGTCAGCTGGCAATGAAAAGAAGATCTTTCGGCATAATAACATGGCTTCCCTTGAGGAGACACTTCAATCTATTCCGATCGATCATCCCAAACTCATTGTATTTGAATCAATATATTCTATTTCAGGAACGGTGGCTCCGATAAAAGAGATCATCGCGCTGGCAAAAAAATATAACGCACTCACTTATGTGGATGAAGTCCATGCCGTGGGTTTATATGGCAAGACCGGCGCTGGAATTTTTGAACAGGAAGCAGACAAGGAGTCTGGTAGTCTGCAAGCCGACATTGATATGGTCAATGGAACTCTTTCCAAAGCGATCGGAGTGTTGGGAGGATACGTTGCTGCATCGCGCAATATCATCGACTTTATCAGGAGCTTTGGTACAGGATTTATTTTCACTACTTCCATTCCCCCTGCAGTTTGCAGCGCAGCCAATAAAAGCATCCAGTTGATTCAGTCACATCCCGAATGGCGCGACGCATTTCATAGGAACGTTAAATTGTTGAGGGAAGCACTGCAAGCAAATCATGTCGAATTCACGCCCAATGACTCTCATATTACCAGTGTTCCAATCAGGAATGCAAAGCGATGCAAACAAGTAGCTGCTGAATTATTACAAAAGCAGGCTATTTACCTTCAGCCGATAAATCATCCTACTGTTCCAAAGGGAGAAGAATGCCTGAGGATCATCATCACTGCCAAACATCAGCCCAAACATATTCATCACCTGGCATTCAGTCTTCAAAAGGTCCTTTATGGAAAAAATAAGATTGATTGGGAGAAATTCCCAATTATCACTCTTACAGATTGAGCAGGTAAGACAAAAAATATTGACGACACAACCCGGCATAGAGGTGCAAGTCATTGCACGCAGCAGCCGCGGCGATGAACTGTCGAATGTGCCGCTTCAGACAATGGAAGGATCTGATTTTTTTACTCAGGATATTTTTGATGCGCTTTCTAACGGAGAGGCCGATATAGCAGTGCATTCATTGAAAGACATGAGCAATGAACATTTTTCAGGGCCCAATCAATTTGCTGTGACTTCCAGGGAGGACGTAAGGGATGTGGCAATTTTCAGAAGTGAGGTGCTGGAAAAAATAAAGGGAGGAGATAAAATTGTTATCGGCACCTGCTCACCCAGAAGAGAAGAAATGGCAATTGGTTTTTTGCAAAAGGCCTTACCACAACTTCATGGATCTTTTCAGATTGAAACGCGGTTTATCCGGGGAAATGTGGATACCCGCCTGAGAAAATTAAATGAAGGAGAGTATGATGGGATCCTCCTGGCTACCGCAGGATTAAATCGTCTCTTAGCAAGTAGTAAGTCTGACGGTCCTATTCGTCAATCATTGAACGATAAATTACTGATGGTGCTTCCATTGATTGAATGTGTTCCCGCTCCCTGCCAGGGAGCTATTGTGGCAGAAGCCCACCACGCTAATCAACAAGCAATAGGCATTCTACGAAAAATCAACGAAGATGAGCTGTTTCAACAATGTGTTGGTGAGAAAAAATTGGCAGCGCAGTTTGGAGTTGGTTGCCTTCAGAAATTTGGAGTGACTACTATCCACTTTGGCGATCAGCTTTCTTTGTATGCGGCCGGTAAGGATGCTAGTGGAAATTCATTCACTCATTGGTCGCACTTGCCGGAGATTGCCATGCAGGGAAAATCGATATTTAGTAGCACCGATTTCATGGGTAGCTTTTTTGAATATGAGTACCTGGAATCGCCCCGTGAAATAAAAGAACCAGTGGTGTATGTGGCAAACTATAAATCGATTTCTTCCTCCAACATGGCAGAGAGTTTGAAATCCAAAAGAGTTTGGGCAGCGGGTTCAAAGACATGGTTGGAATTGGCCAAAAAGGGAGTTTGGGTGGAAGGGAGTGCGGATGCTTTGGGACTTGAGTTTTTAGCTCCGGTCTGGGAAATGCCGCTGATCAAGGTTGACAAAAAAGATATTTGCGTGCTCACGCATCGTGAAGGGGAGGCCCATTGGCAGCAACGAGGTTGGAAGACCACGAGCACCTACAGTTTAAAGAGAAATCGTGTCAGTAAGATCGCAGACGGGCTGAAGGACGCCGATCTGGTTTTCTGGAGCAGCTTTCATCAATACGAGTTGTATAACGACGTATTGAAGAAGGATGTGATCCACGCCTGTCCTTCGGGTGAAACAGCAACACTATTAAAAGGTTCCGGGTTGGAAGTCAAGGTATTTCCAACCATAAAAGCATTTGAACAATGGAGAAAAATTTTTTCCCGCTCACGCAACGTCGCCTAAGAGCGGATAGGCATATCCGTGAGTTAACGGCAGGAGTAAGGCTTTCCCATAAGAGTTTTATTCAACCGCTCTTTGCTGATGAAGACATTCAGCATCCCAGGGATGTGGAAGGATTGCCGGGCATCCAGGTAGATACGATCGATTCGATCATGACCACGATTGAGAGAAATTTGAATGGGGGTGCTTCCAAATTCTTGTTGTTTCCCGTTCCAGCGACTAAAAAAGAAAAGGATTTTGATTTTTCATTTGCGAGTGGGCTGATCCGCAGGATCAAAGAAAATTTTGGAAAGGATACTTGGATTGCGGCCGATCTCTGTCTTTGCAGTTATACTACCCATGGCCATTGCGGTATTTTGAACGAAGATCAATCGCAAGTTCTGAATAGCAAGACCGTTGAAGTCTTAAGTCGCTATGCTTCTCTACTCGCCAATGCAGGAGCAGATTGTATCGCGCCAAGTGATATGATGGATGGAAGAATAGGTGCAATACGTGGTCAGTTGGATGCATTGGGCCAGGAGGCGGTCTCCATAATGAGCTATTCTGCCAAGTTTAGCTCCCAGTTTTATGGTCCCTTCCGCGATGCCTGCCATTCGGCCCCTGCAAGTCATGGATTAAAAAATCGCAAGTCATATCAACTGTCTCCATTTCAAATAAAGGACGCGTTGGCCAGTGCCCTGCGCGATGAAAAGGAAGGAGCCGATATATTAATGGTGAAACCTGCTGCATTATATACAGACGTCATTGCGGCACTAAAGGCTCACACCTTGAAGCCTATTGCCGCATATCACGTGAGTGGTGAATATGCTGCTATCGAAGGGCTTGCTCAAAAAGGTTTATTGAATAGAGAAGCGGCACATCTGGAAGTGTGGGCAGCCTTGCAGCGGAGTGGAGCCGACATCATCATTTCTTATGCTGCGGGTCAGGCAAAAGAATGGATCGATAAAATGGAATATTAATCGCAAAAGAACTGGATGAAAGAAACGCCGATAAATAACCCGGTAACAGCATCGGAAAATAAAAACCAGCTTTACCCAATTTTCCTGAAACTGGAGCAGGTGAACACGCTATTGGTGGGCGCAGGAAATGTGGGGCTGGAGAAATTGCATTCATTACTTTCTAATTCACCGAAAGCTAAGATCACCATTGTTGCACCGATAGTGAAGGAGGAATTGAGAAGGCTTTCCTGGAAACATCCGACAACTCAGATCGTGCAAAAAGAATTCGAACCGGCCGACCTGGAAGGCAAAGACCTCGTAATTCTTGCAACAGACAATCCCGCCTTACACGAGACCATCAAGCAACTCGCTCAGGACAAAGGATTGTTGGTGAATGTAGCCGATACCCCTGACCTCTGCGACTTTTATCTTGGAAGTATTGTACAGAAAGGCAATTTAAAGATCGCTATATCTACCAATGGAAAATCGCCGACCATCGCCAAGCGATTGAAAGAGGTGATCAACGACATGATCCCGGATGAAATGGACAATGTGTTACAGAATATGCAGAAGATCCGCATGGGGATGAACGGAGATTTTGAAAAAAAAGTAAGGCAATTGGATGACCTGACAAAAGTGTTGGTTGCGAAACTCGTCACTTTTGAAGATATCAATAAACCTCCGCAGAAAAAATGGCCCAAGATTGTAAAGTGGTGCTTGTTTGCGTTCATGTTTATGATCATCGGTCATACTATTCTTTCCTATGTGCCTTTTGAAAGGGTGCGGATAGGTATTCAATCCATTCCGCAATACATTGACACCAAAACATTCTTTTTGATGCTGGTCACGGGTTTCCTGGCGCAAATGTCTGATGGTTCATTGGGGATGGGCTATGGTACGATCTCTACTACGGTTTTGCTGGCTAATGGCGTGAATCCTGCCATTGTCAGCAGTCGGGTACACACTGCGAGAGTATTCTCCAGTGGTGTATCTGGTTATAGCCACCACCGGTTTGGGAATATCAATAAGAAATTATTTAAGACCCTGGTGATTCCGGGCGTCATTGGGGCTATGATCGGAGCTTCACTGTCATTCGTTGCAAAGGACTATTCAGACTGGGTCCGCCTCCCGTTGTCTATGTATACCTGCTATCTTGGATTTTTTATTATTAAAAAAGCTTTCAGGAAAAAGCAAAGGAAGGATAAAGTAAAAAAGGTAGGCTGGTTGGCTTCCGTAGGCGGATTTATGGACGCTTTTGCAGGGGGCGGTTGGGGGACATTGGTCACCAGTACGCTGATGTCGAAGCGAAGAAGTCCCCGCTATGTCGTCGGTTCAGTTTGTCTTGCCGAATTCTTCGTCGTGCTGACGAGTTCCATTACCTTTTTTATTTTGCTAAAAAGCATTCCCATTTTCGATGTGGCTGGTTTGATCGTTGGGGGGCTTATTGCAGCTCCCATCGCGGCGAGGCTTGTGGGCAGGCTCCCGTTAAAGACTATGTTCGTCGCGGTGGGTGGTTTTGTTATATTGGCCAGCACGAACACACTTTTGAGGGCGTTATTGCATTTGGCAAATGGATAGCAACTGGTTAAACCCATTGCTGACAAATAAAGTAGAAGAAATCAGATAAATAGGTCTAAATTCCATTTAAGTTTATCTTTCTGAAGACCCAGAGTCTCCGATTAACAGTGCCGACCTTAGGAGCGGCATATTGCTCTCTCTCCTTTTTTATTGAGTTAAGCTTTTCGAGGTTCATCTTATTGTCCGATAACTATAACAATATTCAGTGAAAAAAATTCTTCTAATAGACGACTCAAAAGACTTACTAGACTTCTTTGAAATTTTGCTAGAGAAACGAGGCTACATAGTGCAAACCGAATTAGGTGTTAAGAATGTCTACCAGAAATTGTCCGACTTTTCTCCTGATCTTATAATCCTTGATGTAATGATGTGGGGAAAGGATGGGCGGGAGTTGTGTGCTGAAATCAAAAAGGAATGGCTTTATAAAGATGTTCAAATCATTTTAGTTTCTGCCAGTCCTGAGTTACTCACGGACTACGAACAATTCGGAGCCTGTGATTTTATTGAAAAGCCTTTTGCAATTAATACTGTTTACAAAAAAATTGAGAGCTGCCTTAGCCATTCGCCTAAATCCCAGACTGCCTTGTCCATCTAAAAGAGGCTCTTAAGCAACAATTTGCATGAATGCCCATTTTCGTATAACCTATTGATTTCTATAGTTTTTTCTCCCAAATCGCGCATGATGGCCAGTTACTTCTACTAACGTCAGTTAGTAAGAAGAAAATTTTTACATAAAAAAGTCTACAAATTTTGTAGACTAATAGTTCTACCCATATCTTTGATTAGTCTATATAAATGATAGGCATTTACGAACAAAAGAATAAGAACTGGACAAAAATCAACTGGTAAATGAACAACAGAATCAACGTTACAAAGACCAAAGTCAAACAAAACATTTTCTTTCTTACATGCATGCTGATCGCTCAGCTTTCTTTTTCACAGGATGCTACCCTTATTGAAATCTCCGGCAAAGTGACCGACTCCGAAGGCAAGAATCCTCTTCCCGATGTGAGTGTGCAGATCAAAGGAACAGTGACAGGCACGATCACCAACAATACGGGAAATTTTGTCCTCCGCACGAAGACGAAACTTCCCTTTGCACTTGTCTTTTCATCCATCGGGTTTAAAGAACAGGAACTGGAAGTGACTAGCCTGGGTTCCAACCTTCAGGTTGCCCTGGCCACTCAGGCTGTTTTGGGAAGCGATGTCGTTGTAACGGCAAGCCGCGTTCCGGAAAGCATTCTGAAGTCACCCGTCGCCATTGAGAAATTAGACATCCGTGCAATTCGTGAAACCGCATCTCCGAGTTTTTATGACGCATTGGAAAATGTGAAAGGCGTACAGATGCTGACATCAAGCCTCACATTTAAAATTCCAAATACACGTGGTTTCAATATCCCGAATAATTTTCGCTTCATGCAATTGGTAGATGGTGTGGACATGCAGGCAGCTACCCTGGGTGTACCGCTGGGAAATGCCATCGGGCCCACCGAATTGGACATTCAAAGTGTAGAGATTACTCCAGGCGCAGCTTCCGCTCTTTATGGCATGAATGCGATCAACGGCATGGCTAACCTCCTTACTAAAAGCCCATTTATTCATCAAGGTTTAAGCATTTATCAGCGAACCGGCCTCAATCATGTGGATGGCATTGACCATGATCCTAGCATTCTAACGGAGACGGCTATCCGATATGCGCAGGCCTTTAAGAACCGGTTTGCCTTCAAAGTGAATCTTAGCTATTTGCAGGGAACAGACTGGCGTTCTAATACGCGACTGGACCAAAACACCAACAACCTCAAAAGTGCAAATCCCGGTTTTCCTGACCTGAACGGGTCTAATAATGTTGCCTTTGATGGTTGGAATAAATATGGTGATGATGCCCTGGCTGGAAGCAATCTGGTTTCGATCGGCGGACTCAACATCAACGGCAATGCGAATCAAACCCTTCGAGTCGCCAGGACCGGCTATTGGGAAACAGACCTGGTTAGTCCTAAAGTGGATAACCTAAAATTCGACGCCTCGCTTCATTACCGGCTGAGTGATAAAGCAGAGATATCTTATTCTTACAGGATAGGTAAGATGGATGGCGTATTTCAACGTGGTAACAAGATCCAACTTGATAATGTTGTGGTACAAAATCATCACCTGGAACTGAAGGGTAGCAACTTTGTAGTCAGAAGCTATATCTCGATTGAAAATACTGGCGATTCTTATAATGTAAAACCCCTGGCAGACAATATGGACCTATATAGTGGGGGTGCTTCCGACACGAAAACACCAACAAGCTGGGGAACTAAGTATAAGACAGCATTAAACGCATACGCAGCAGCTAACGGAGGCGCATTAACCTCAGATAATTTGGCTGCAGCCACCCAATATGCGCGGGAACAAGCTGATGCAAGCCGCGTTAAGCCGGGTACACCGGAGTTTGATGCATTGAAGAATACCATCGTCAAGATTAATAATTGGGACATAAAATCAGGATCCATTCCGGATGCCCCAATTACCGGCGGCGCCGCCCTTGTACAAAAAAGCCGTTTATTCCATACCGAGGCACAGTGGGACTTATCGCATAAGATAAAGGTCTTTGATTTGCTGCTCGGTGCTGATGCACGCATCTACCAGGTCACTCCTGACGGAAATAATTTTGTCGATTTTTCTCGTCCGATTGCGGAACGAAACTCCCCTTTGAAGGACGGTAGTTTTGGAAAAAATCTTTATTACAAGAAATTCGGCGCTTTCACCCAGGTCACTAAAACACTGTTTGCTGAAAAGCTGAAGTTATTCGGATCCATTCGGTTCGATTACAACCCTGAGTTTGACCCTAAGTTTACCCCCAGACTGGCCGCAGTATACACCTTCAAAGAAAATCACAATTTCCGGTTCACATATCAATTGGGCTATCGTTTCCCAGCATTGTTTGAAGCCCTGTCCTATGTAAACAATGGAAGGGTCAAACGCGTAGGCAGCTTAGCTTATATAAATGAAGGGCTTGGTTATCTCGACAATAGTTATACCCAGGCATCGGTCATTAATTTCAATGCATCCGTTGCGGCGGCAGGTAATTCTGATTCGGCAGCGCTGGCAAACAGGAACTTGCTGGCCTGGGCCAATCTTCCAAAAGCACGTCCCGAAAAGATCAGTTCATTTGAAGTCGGGTATAAAAGTGTATTGTTGGATAACCGCCTCGTGATCGATATCGATGCTTATAGCAATCACTATGCTGGATTTCTTGGACAGGTGCAGGTATTTGTGCCGAAGGGAGAGACGGTCGGCTCGGATGCAGCAGTATTGTCTATGCTCGACCGGAACCGTGACGCGACAACGGCTACAGCGACTACCGCAGCCAGTAATGGTCAAGAACGTTATCGCGTGTACACCAACGCAAAGAATAATTATCACAACTTCGGTTCTGCATTAGGAATTACTTATAATATTTATAAGAAATATACCATATCCAGCACCGTTAGTTACAATAAAATGAAATCGAACCAGACTAATGATATTTTCGTCACCGGTTTCAATACACCACAATGGGCCGCCAGCTTTTCTATAGCCAACCGTGAATTATTTAAGAATTTCGGTTTCAACATAATTTGGAAATGGCAGGACGCATTTTTGTGGGAGAGTCCGCTGGTGACTGGTAATATAGCCGCTTTCAGCACCATCGATGCCCAAGTCAGCTTCAAGTTCCCCAAGATCAAGTCCCTGCTTAAGTTGGGCGGTTCTGATCTTTTGAACAAACGCTACCTCCAATATGCAGGTGGTCCGACCATCGGAGCTCTTTATTATGCCGCCATTACCGTGGAAGGATTATTAAATAATCGCTAATCGTTTTTCTATTAAATATCTCATACAGGCAAGCAATCGTTCAAAGGCGTCCCGATTCTTCGGGACGCATGTTTATATGGGATGTTGCTTTGCTATGACATTTTTCGGAGGCGAAGTATACAGTCAGACCAAGCAGGCGCAACACGCCAACCAGGTCTGGTTGGCATATTTTAATCAAACCAGGTTGAGCAAGGATTGGGGGATCTGGATGGATCTTCATTTGAGGACCAAAGAAGATTTCGTGAGTGACATTTCTCAATCTATCATTCGACTGGCATACGAAATATAAATGGCTTCGGATAATGCAGTGGATTCGATTGGATGAAAGGTTCAGGCGGAAGATATTGAACGACGATGAATTGGCTTCCGGCTACAACTTCAATTATAAGGCGAGATATAATTTATTGGCGCAATTCCCCTTGGGCAAGAAACCTTTTCAACCTAAATCCCTTTCCGGAGTTATTAATGATGAGATTCATATCAACTTTGGAAAACAGATCGTCAATAATTATTTTGATCAGAACAGGTTTTTCGTGGGATTTGCTTATTATTTAAAGAATCATGATATTCTTCAGTTTGGCTACATGAATGTGTTCCAGCAATTACCGGCGGGAAACAGGTATAGGTGGATAAATGCAGCACGGATATTCTATTTTCAAAATCTGGACGCGAGGAAAAAGATGAAATTTCAGTAACTTTCTTTATTCCAATCAAATTATGGCCAGGATTCAGCCCTTGGGAGAAAATGAACGTTCTCCCGATATAAGAACTGCCTTCGAACAGCATGTGAAAGACTATAAGGGCCGCATCACAAACATGAAGGCTACCCTCGGTCATTCATTAATGGCCTTCAATATATATATGGAGTGGTATCCGCTTTATGAAGAAGTGGAAAAGATCCTTGGAAAACGAATGGCATATTTGTATGCGTATTCTATCTCTCATGGAGCCGACTGTCCTTTATGTACGACGTTTTTTCGCAAGATCATCATCGATGCCGGGGAAAAGCCAGAGAGTATTCAAATAGATCCCGCTCAACAGGAAATTTTGGACTTTGGGAGCAGTATCGCAAAGTATCATGGAAATATTGCAGACCATATTTATAATGCGATAGCCGAACGCTTCAGCAAAGAAGAGGTAATCGTACTGATTGCATTTGCCGGACAGATGATCGCCACCAATGTTCTAAACAATGTAATTGAAACGGAGATCGATGAATATTTAATCGAATACTTGCCCTCTATAAAATATCATTAACTAAGAATATTTCAGCATGTTAAAAGGTAAAGTGGCTTTTATAACCGGTGCAGCGCATGGACAGGGAAGAGCTACTGCCCTTGCCCTTGCACATGAAGGTGTGGATATTGTTGCTTTCGATATAGCCTCCACATTGACATACCCTGGTTACAAGTTAGGATCGGAAAAAGATCTGGAATCACTTGTGAAAGAATGTGAAGCATCCGGAGTGCGTTGTCTCGCTTTTGCGGGGGACGTACGCATTGATAAGGATATAACCACGGCTGTGGAAGAAGCCATGAAACAATTTCGCCATATCGATATATTATTTAACAACGCCGGTATTTGCGCCTACGGCCTTGCCCATGAGCTATCTGAAGACGCATGGGACACGATGCTGGACATTAACCTCAAAGGCGCCTGGCTGGTAGCCAGAAGGATCATCCCTGGAATGATTGAACAGAAATCGGGAGTGATCATCAATAATTCATCGGTTGCGGGTCTGCGGGGAATGAACCGGCTCAGTCACTATGCTGCATCCAAATGGGGGTTGACGGGGCTGACTAAATCCATGGCCATAGAATTAGCTCCTCATAATATTCGTGTGATCTCTATTCATCCAACCGGAGTGAACACTCCCATGAATGATGGATTGGCGGCCATGGAGGGCTTGACACCACGTGAAATCGGTGAACGCAGCGCAGGCAATTTGATGGATACCCCATGGATTGAACCAGAAGATGTAGCACAGGCTGTTGTCTTTCTTGCATCCGACCAATCTCGTTTTATAACAGGTTCACAATTTGTGTTAGACGCAGGGCTTCTAACGAAATAATTATCATCATAAAATCAATTTTATGCAAAGGGTTACAAACATTACGATCGTCAGAATTTTTTTCCTTGTTTTATCTTCCCAGCTTCTTAGTCTGGGCCAGGCAAATGGGCAAACCCAGCCGAAGGATGGTCCTTTTGTCGTAGAGAATTATTATAAGGTGAAATGGGGCTATGCGGAAGAATTCATTAACCTATGGAAAGTGAACCACTACCCGTTGTTGAAGAAGGCGATAGAAAAAGGCGACCTTATCAGCGTGGATGCAGAGAAACCCAAACTACACAGTGGTGAAGATACTCGTTGGGATTTTAAGGTAACGCTCGTTTTTAAGAATGCCATTGAAGCTTTTGATGCAGACCTCACGACTCCGTATAAGAAACAACTTTATCCCGACCTCGATAAGCTCACCCGGGACGAGCAACATCGCTTTGAATTATTGATCGCACATTGGGACGTGATGGTGGAGAAAATAAAGCTGAATGAATAATTCTACCAGGCGAATCCAATTCAGAAATCAACCGCATTAAAGAGTGAGGCATTCGTCATACTTTTGAACCATGGAGAAAATTTATTTAAGCGACTCAGGCCCGAAAGTATCTCCCGCTATTTATGGATTCTGGCGCTGGGAAGATACTACGGCAACAGGGGCTTCAACAATGGAGAGAATTGTAAACCTCTGCCTGGAACTGGGGATCAATACATTTGATCATGCTGACGTGTATGGAGGCTATCAATGTGAAGAGATCTTTGGCAATATCATGGCGCAAAAGTCATTTAAGAGGGAGGAAATAGTACTATTTACGAAATGTGGTGTCAATATCCCGCATCCTAATCGACCTGGCATTCGCGTTAGGCATTGCGATACGTCTGCCAGTCATATAATGGCCAGCATCGATCATTCGTTAAAAAGGTTGCGCACCGATTATATCGACATTTTTCTGCTGGACCAGCTCGACCCATTTTCCAACCTGGAGGAAACCGCCGTTGCACTTGAACGCCTAAGGACTTCAGGAAAAATAAGAAATGTAGGAGTCGCCAATTTTTCCGTATTCCAGCATCAGTTGCTTGCCTCTTATTTACGAGTGCCTATTGTTACCAGTCATCTCGAATTGAATATATTGAATACAACTGCTCTCGATAACGGACAAATCGATTATATCAAACAACGTTACATGCGACCGCTGGCGGCTGCACCCCTGGCTGGCGGCCGGATTGAAAGCGGCACCGATAAATTGGCAGTAAGAGTACATTACAAGTTGGAAGAGATCGGAAAAAAATATGGTGCCAATATTGAATCACTGGCTGTGGCCTGGCTGATCAAGATAGGAGCTCTTCCCCTGATCGGCACGACCAATGAACAGCGGATACGGAATATTGTAAATGCGTTTAACATCGATCTTGACAGACAGGATTGGTATGAATTGTACGCAGCGTCGAGAGGAGAGTAGCTATAAGTTATAGTTTCACTTCTCACTTCTCACTATCTTCACAAATCTATATTTAGAACAGGATGAAGCAACACCCAGAAACAAAAGCTATACGGATACAAACGCCGGGAACGGAGCAGAAGGAACATGCTACGCCACTTTTTTTGACCAGCAGTTTTACTTATGATTCTGCAGATGATATGGCCGCTGCCTTTGCGGACGATACTCTCAATGTGAACATCTATTCCCGTTTTTCCAATCCAACGGTTGATGAATTCATTAGTAAGATAGTAGCGCTAGAAGAAGCCGAAGCTGGTATTGCCACAAGCACGGGAATGGCTGCCATATTCTCAACATTCATGAGTTTTTTGGGTAAAGGAGATCATATTTTATCGGCATCCGCATTGTTCGGCTCTACGCATACACTACTCACTAAATACCTTCCTCAATGGGGAATCGAGTCTTCGTATTTCAATATGAATAAGCCGGAAACCATTGCCGGCCTGATCAAACCAAATACGAAAATGCTTTATGTGGAAACTCCCTCCAACCCGGGACTGGATATTATTGATATAGAATTGGTCGCCGCCATTTGCAAAAAATCAAATGTATTGTTTGTAGTGGACAATTGTTTTGCTACACCTGCCGGCCAGCAACCCCTCCGCTACGGCGCTGACCTGGTGTTGCATTCGGCAACTAAATTCATCGAAGGCCAGGGCCGCGTTCTTGGCGGCGTGGTCGTGGGAAGAAAGGAATTGATCAAACAGCTATACCTGTTCGTTAGAAATACGGGACCTTCTTTAAGTCCATTTAATGCATGGGTATTATCCAAGAGCATAGAGACTTTATTCATTCGTATGGATAAGCACGCCAGCAATGCCACGTACATAGCTCATGCATTACAAAATCATCCAAAGACCAGTTGGGTAAAGTATCCTTTTCTCGAAAACCATCCCCAATATGCCATTGCGAAAAAACAGATGAGCAATGGCGGCGGGATCGTCACATTTGAAGTCGTTGGTGGCATCGAAAGCGGAAAGAAATTTCTCAATTCGTTAAAGATGATTTCCATGACTAATAACCTGGGGGATAGCCGAAGTATAGCCTCCCATCCCGCCTCTACGACGCATTCCAAACTTAATGAGCAGGAACGCCAGGAAGTGGGGATCACCGATGGATTAATTCGCATCTCCGTGGGGCTGGAACATCCCGAAGATATTCTGAATGATATTTGGCAGGCACTAGGGTGATTTAGTCCTATTGCGAATTATCCCTATCTTTCTTTCCGAATCAAACTTGCTTATGAATAGTAATAAACTCTTCCGGTGGTCGATCGTTGCGGCGCTCGCCGGTTTTCTTTTTGGCTTTGATACTGTCGTGATCTCTGGAGCCAACCTTCCTATCAAAGAGCTCTGGCATACATCACCGCTCTTTCACGGATTCTTTATCATGTCCATGGCCTTGTGGGGAACCCTGGCAGGCGCCCTTTTCGGCGGAATACCCACAGAAAAATATGGGAGAAAGAAAGTCTTATTCTGGATAGGTATATTATATACTGTTTCTGCCATCGGTACGGCGCTGGCCCCTGATCCATACACCTTTTCCGCCTTCCGTTTCCTTGGAGGTATTGGAATCGGAGTCTCCTCGGTTGTGGTGCCGACCTATATTTCCGAGATCTCCACGTCAAAGGTGAGAGGCCGGTTGGTAGCGATGTATCAATTCAATATCGTATTTGGAATATTGGTCGCTTTTTTTTCCAATTATTTATTAAAAGGTTTTAACGGAGACGCTGACTGGCGATGGATGTTGGGCGTTTCGGCAATCCCTTCGTTCATATATACTGTGATGGTGTTAGGCGTGCCGGAAAGTCCGAGATGGTTGATCACCAAGAAAAAGGATGAAGCGGCGGCCGGCCGGATACTCGGACAGATCGGAGTGACGGATGTGAAGGCGGAAATCGATTATATTGTTTCGAGTAATGCACAGGTTGACAAGGGTAAAGGTGCCACCAGTTTTTTTAGCGGTAAATATCGAACTCCTTTGTTCCTCGCATTTATGGTTGCCTTCTTCAACCAGTTATCGGGAATCAACTTTATCCTTTATTATGCTCCGGAGATCCTTGAAAAAGCAGGATTGGCGGCTAAGGATTCGCTACGCAATTCAATAGCTATTGGCGGCACAAACCTGCTTTTCACGTTCGTTGGACTCTACCTCATCGATAGAGCAGGAAGGAAAAAATTGCTTATCCTGGGATCAATCGGATACATCTTCAGCCTGGGTATGGTGGCCTGGTCATTTTATACACACGCCCAACCTACTTTCCTTCTTTCATTTCTGCTACTATTTATTGCATCGCATGCAATAGGGCAGGGTGCAGTAATCTGGGTATTTATTTCTGAGATCTTTCCCAATAAAGTGAGGGCATTGGGACAATCATTCGGCGCCAGCGTCCATTGGGTCTTTGCCGCCATCATCACTTTGCTTACACCTATCTTCCTGGATGAGAAAAAAGGAATATTGAAAGATAAACCGGAATATATCTTCAGCTTCTTTTGCGTGATGATGGTATTTCAGCTTATATGGGTACTGACAAAAGTCCCGGAGACAAAAGGAGTTTCTCTCGAAGATCTGGAGAGAAAACTGGTGGATCACTAGGAGTATTTAGGTTTTCATGAAACGCATCGTCCTTTATATTAGTTGTTGCTTTGTTATTTCCGCATCGGCTCAAACTAATTCGTTTTACAAGGAAAAATACCGCCCTCAATTTCATTTCACACCTGCTATTCATTGGATGAATGATCCAAATGGTCTTATCTATTATGCCGGGGAGTATCACTTATTTTATCAGTTCAATCCATTTGGATTTAAATGGGGTCATATGAGTTGGGGCCACGCTGTTAGCAACGATCTGCTCCATTGGCAGCATCTGCCTCTCGCCATCCCCGAAGAAAAAGATACCATGATATTTTCCGGTGCCTGCGTGGTTGATAAAAACAATACAAGTGGTTTTGCTGTGAAAGGCCGCCCTGGGCCAATGGTTGCTGTCTACACCGGTCACATCGAAGGTTCGAAACAATCTCAGCACCTTGCCTATAGCATCGATTCAGGGAGGAGCTGGACCAAATACAACCATAATCCTGTATTGGACCTGGGAAAGAAAGACTTCCGGGACCCTGCGGTATTTTGGTATCAACCCGAAGAAAAATGGGTGATGGCTGCTGCCTGGCCAGTAGAGCGCCAGATACATTTTTATTCTTCAAAAAACCTAAAGCAGTGGGAGGAGACAGGTTATTTTGGTCCAGCCGGCGACACTGCCGGCATCTGGGAATGTCCTGACCTCTTTCAGGTGCCCATTGAGGATGAACCTGGAAAGACAAAATGGGTTCTCATGCTTTCACCTGCGCCATACATGCAATACTTTGTCGGAACTTTTGACGGAGCCTCGTTTAAGAATGAGAATCTGCAGACGAAAGTTTATCGCCCGGATTATGGATCTGATTATTATGCAGCCATTGCCTACAGGGATATGCCTGAGGGTAAATTACCTACCAGCATAGGCTGGATCAACAACTGGGAGTATGCGAACAATATCCCAACCTCACCCTGGAAGAGCGCAATGTCCTTGCCCAGGCAGCTGTCATTAAAAAAGATCCAAGGAGAATGGGTCCTGTTGCAGAAACCTGTTGAACAAATAAAAAAATTGCGATCGACCATGTCGTCGTGGAAGAATGTTGATGTAGCCAATCATTTCTCTCTTCCATTGCATAGCCAAACCTTTGAAATGGAAATAATTTTTACTCCTACTCCCGGTGGCACCGGTGGCATTCGCGTAGCAAAGGGAATGGATCATTACTTCGAGATCGGATATGATCTTGAAAAAAAATTGATCTATATAGACCGGACGAAGGCAGGCGATTCCTCATTTCATCCTCAATTTGCGAGGCTGAACCGTTACGAAACTTCTCTATTACCCATTGATGGAAAAATAATGCTTCATCTATTCTTCGATAAATCCATCGTCGAAGTATTTGCCAATCGCGGGGAAGCGGTATTGACCGCACAGATTTTCCCTGACGACCAGGACAACGGTATCGAACTTTTCACAACCGGCGGGAAACTTCGGTTCGACTCCGTTAAGTATTGGCCGGTAAAGTCGGTTTGGATGCAATGAGGTCTTCAAAGTCTTTTTCTTAATTGCTGGAGGGTCGCCCGCAAATCCTTTGGTGGCAATGCTTCCAGAGATACTAGTTGACCGGAGAGATCCTTAAATCGAAGTTGGTAGCTGTGCAATGCTAACCTGCCCAGGATGGGTGTTTCCTCTTCGACATCCTTTGACAGTTTGAATTTCTTTCTTTTTATAGATGAAACCAGTATCGGTTTGCCGTCGCCATATAATTCGTCACAGGCGAGAGGATGGCCAAGTTCTTTCATGTGAACACGTATTTGATGAGTCCTGCCTGTATGGATTTGAAATTGTACCCAGGAATAGAGGGAAAAGTCTTCCAGTACTTCATAGTCGGTAAGAGCTTCCTTTCCTTTTTGATGAATGATCATCATTCCTTTCTTTACTGGATGTTCTGTAATGGAGGAATTAATACTTCCTTTCTTTTTTTCCATCGATCCGATCACCAGGCCGACATATATTTTCTCGGTTTGTCTTTCTTCGAATTGCATGGAGAGATGCCTGTGCATTTCTTCATTCTTTGCAAAAACAATGATTCCGCTGGTTTCCCGGTCGAGGCGGTGGACCGTGAATATTCGTTCGAATTTTTTCTGAAGAAATGTTTTCAATGAAGGTTCAGTTCCTTCCCGGTCCGGAATAGATAGGAGACCCGGGGGTTTGTTCAACGCAACGAGGTCATTATTATCGAGAACGATCCATTCTGAAAACTTCATCTCATAATACTTCAGTCAATAAGCCTGGCGATCATTTACCTTTTCCAAAATATTTCAGATCTCTTACTTCCTTTTCGGAAAGGAAACGCCACTTACCTCTTTCAATATTTTTTTTCGTTAGGCCGGCAAAGATCACACGGTCCAGGTTTCTTACATCATAACCCAGGTGTTCGAACAACCGGCGCACTATTCTGTTGCGTCCACTATGGACTTCAACCCCAAGGAGGGTCTTATCTTTTATATCTGCGTAGGCCATGGCATCCACGTTAGCCATTCCATCTTCCAGGTTTACTCCCTTCAACAAGAGATCAAAATCTTTTCTTTCCAGTGGTTTATTGAGGGTGACGGAGTAAACCTTCTTCACTTCATTGCTGGGATGAGTAAGCTTTTGGGCCAATTCACCATCATTCGTCAGCAATAAGACACCGGAAGTATTTCTATCCAATCGGCCGACGGGATAAACTCTTTCCTGTGTTGCTCTTTTGACGATGTCTAAAACTGTTTTTCTTTGCTCCGGATCATTCGTTGTCGTAATAAAACCTTTTGGTTTATTCAATAATATGTAAACGAGATTCTTTGCAAGGAAAACCCGTTTGCCATTCACCTTTACCTCATCTTTCGATGAAACTTTATGTCCGGGTTCGGTAACCAGGACCGAATTTACTTTTACCAATCCTTTCTTCACCAATTCCGCAGCTTCCCTTCGTCCGCTAATGCCACAGTGAGCAATGAATTTATTTAGGGGCATAATACCTGTGTCTACAACGGATTGTATATGGTTGACTGAAGCAGAACGGGATTGATTGCCAGGCTGTGCAAGCTGCGAACCACTGATCTTTTTCTCATTTCTTTTCTTATCAAAATATTCTTCCCTTTCCTGCTTCAATTTTCTTTTTTCCTGCTTGAAGCCTTCTTTGATAGCCGCATTGCTCTTCTTTTTAGAAAATTTATCGAAAGCGGTAGACTTCTTTTTCATAAACTTAATTAACTAACGACTAGTATCTAGCTCGAACCCACCCCAAGTCGTTTAAATTTGCAATTTTCTCAAAACTTGCCCCTCCGTCGGAGGGGATTGCGTGAATATCTAGCCTTTATTCGCCAACTGACCGCAGGCCGCATCAATGTCCTTACCGCGACTTCTTCTCAAACGCACATTAACCCGGTTCTTTTCCAAATAATCCATAAATGCTTCTACCTTCTTTTCTTCCGGCTTCTCAAATTTCGCAGCATCGATCGGATTATACTCGATGAGATTTACCAGGTCGACAGGCACCTGGCGATAGAGCTTGATAAGATCATCGGCATCCCTGATAGCGTCGTTGAAATTTTTGAACAATATATATTCAAAGGTTATTTCATTTCCTGTCTGCTTATAGAAATAGTTCAATGCGTCCACAAGCGACTTAATGTTATTGCTGTCATTGATGGGCATGATCTGATGCCGCTTCATATCGGTGGCTGCATGCAGCGACAAAGCCAGTTTAAATTTTACCTGGTCATCTCCCAGTTCCCGGATAGCTTTAGCAACTCCTGCAGTGGATACCGTAATCCTTCGAGGGCTCATAGCCATAGCTTCGGGAGAAGTGATCCGCTCAATGGCCCTCAATACATTTTTATAATTCAGGAGTGGCTCACCCATTCCCATGAAAACGATATTCGTTAACTTCTTGCCAAATGCCTTTTCGCATTGCTGGTTGATCATCGCTACCTGGTCATATATTTCGTCAAAGGCCAGGTTGCGCTTTCTTTCCATATAACCTGTTGCGCAGAATTTGCAGGTAAGGGAACAGCCGATTTGTGATGAAACGCAAGCCGTATATCTTGTAGCAGTTGGAATCAGTACACCCTCCACCAAATGCCCATCCCAGGTTTTGAATCGAGACTTGACAGTACCATCATCACTATATTGAATGGTATCGATCGTCAACCCGGGCAAGCTAAACTCCTTGCTGAGCTTTTGCCTAAGCTCCTTACTGAGGTTGGTCATACTCTCAAAATCCTGGACTGGCTTAAGCCAAAGCCAATCATACACCTGCCTGGCCCGAAACTTTTTTTCTCCCAGCATTTCAAAATACTCCTCCAGTTCATCCAGCTTTAGGTGGCGTATATTTCTAACCGATGTAGTGGGCATCCGGCAAAGATACAACAGGCGTCTGCGGCGAGGCAGAATGGAATTTGTTAATCTCAATCGCCTAACTTGCGGCCTTTAATCTATTGAGAATGAAAGCGGCTTATGTGGTCGATGTTGTTCGGACCCCGGTAGGAAAATTTGGAGGGGCCTTGTCAACTATCCGACCGGATGATCTTTTGGCGACTACGATCAGAGCGATTGTTGAAAGGAATACCGGTATCGATGTGAATTCCATTGAAGATGTTATTGCTGGTGCAGCTAACCAGGCCGGCGAAGATAACCGCAATGTAGCCAGGATGGCTGCACTGCTTGCAGGTCTGCCGGTATCAGTGGCGGGAGCTACGGTAAACCGTTTATGTGCCTCCGGTTTGGAGGCAATCATGGACGCGTCACGTCAGGTGATGTGCGGGGATGCAGAGCTTATTATTGCCGGCGGAGTGGAAAGTATGACACGGGCTCCCTTTGTAATGGCTAAGGCAAATCATGCCTATCAAAGAAGCACAGAAATTTATGATACTACACTGGGATGGCGATTTATTAACCCACGCCTCGCCAATCAATACCCTCCATTTTCAATGGGCGAAACGGCGGAGAATGTCGCGAAGCAGTGGAATATATCAAGACAGGATCAGGACCTGTTTGCTTTGAAGTCTCAACAAAAATACTTTGCTGCCAAAGAAGCTGATAAGTGGAATGAGGAAATTACAGCAGTCGAAATCTACAATGATGGACTAGTAAGTTGGGTGGTCGATGATGAACATCCGCGGTCGACATCGATAGAAAAGTTGACAGCTTTGAAGCCTGCATTCGTGAAAGACGGTACGGTGACGGCAGGCAATTCAGCTGGCATTAATGACGGAGCCGCAGCCATGTTATTAGCAAGTGAAGAATCATTGAAAAAATTTCAGTGGGAACCGCTGGCACGCATCGTGTCGATGGCAGTAGCGGGAGTAGATCCGGCGATCATGGGGATCGGACCCGTACCTGCAACTCAAAAAGCATTAAAGAGGGCGGGACTGACTATGAACGAAATCGGATTGGTTGAATTGAACGAAGCTTTCGCTTCGCAATCCCTCGCTTGCATCAGGGATTTGGAGCTCAATAGTGAGATTGTAAATGTAAATGGCGGTGCCATTTCAATTGGTCATCCTCTGGGATGCAGTGGGGTCAGGATCTCCGCTACATTATTATACGAAATGAAACGAAGAAATGTTAAGTTTGGGCTGGCAACAATGTGTATCGGTGTAGGGCAGGGAGCAGCCGTGATTTATGAAGTCATTTAAAAATTTATTTCGAATAAAAAAGATAAACATGAAAAAATCTTTTCTACTGATTACACTGATGGTTGCAGCCTTTGCATTGAATGCTCAGGATTCGCTCAAGCAATACACGGGAAAATATAAATTCCCGGAGGGTAGTGTCGTGACAGAAACTACAGTTACTCTGGATAGTGGTAAACTGGTCATTAGCTCTGCGCAGGGAAGCTCTGAACTTCGTAAAACGTCGGGTGACGAATTTGAAGTAGTTGCGTATGGTGGTACAGCCACGTTCAGGAGGAATGCAGAAAATAAAATTGTTGGAGTTCACATCGTTGTGGGAGATGTAGATATGGAGGGCACGAAGACGGAAGGAGGTTTGGAAGACCCACCCCTGAGTCGTTCTTATTTACGACCACTCCGATAGTCGCCCCTCCAAGGAGGGGATTACTCGCCACTCACCACTCACGACTCACAAACTCCGCATGCGTAAGAGTCTGTTGTTCCCCCGACCGCAGATCTTTCAAAACGACAGAATTATTTTTTAATTCATCAGATCCTATGATAACAACATAGGGAATGTTTTTCTTTTCTGCGTACTTGAATTGCTTATCGAATTTCGTTTGCTCATGAAATAATTCGCAACTGATGCCCTTTCCTCTCAATTGCTGCATCAGCTCCAACGCGCTCCTGCTCTCTTTTTCGCCAAGATTAAAAAACAATACTCGCGTGCTGATATGCAGATCAGCAGGAAACAAGTTCGATTCCTCCAACACGTCGTAGATCCTGTCCACACCAAACGAAATACCCACGCCGGGAATATCGGGAACGCCGAATAAGCCGGTAAGGTCATCATACCGACCACCTCCGCCAATGCTGCCGATTTGTACATCCCTGGCTCTTACTTCAAAGATGATCCCAGTGTAATAATTAAGTCCCCTGGCGAGGTTGAAGTCGATCACCACCTGCGACGATGACAGGAATTCTATTTCTTCAATTCCTTTTCTGCCTTCTTCGATATGACCAAGTAGACTTCTTACTTTTTTTATTTTTTCTGCATTATCTCCGCTGATATCGAGGTATTGCTGGACGATATTGATTTGTTTACTGTCTAATCCTTTTTGGGATAATTCATTTTTCACTTTTTCCAATCCGATCTTATCGAGTTTATCTATAGCTATCGTTATATCCATCATGCTGGCGGAACCGCCGCATAGTTCAGCTAACGCAGTTAGAATTCGCCTGCTGTTGATCCTTATTTCAACCGGGAGATTGAACTTGTTAAAAACATCTGCGTAGAGGTGGCCCAATTCGACCTCATTTAATAAGGACCGGCTACCGACGATGTCAGCATCACATTGGTAAAATTCGCGATAGCGACTCTTCTGTGGCCGTTCGGCTCGCCAGACAGGTTGGATTTGGTAACGCTTAAAAGGAAAATTGAGTTGTTTGTGATTCATCGCTACAAAGCGGGCGAAAGGAATGGTGAGATCATATTTCAATGCTCTTTCTGTAATTCCCTTTTCGTTTTTTCCTTTGAGGATATTTTCAAAGTCCTGCCTCACCTGGTTTTCTTTTTCGGGATTATCGAGGCCATTGTTCAGGATCTTAAATATTAATTTATCACCTTCTTCACCATACTTGCCCAACAGTGTATCCAGGTTCTCCATCGCCGGAGTTTCGAGAGGTTCGAATCCGTATAGTTCAAAGATGGATTCGATCGTGTGGAGAATATAGTTTCGTTTGCGAACAATATCGGGTGGAAAGTCCCGGGTGCCTTGAGGTAATGATGGTTTCATAAAATCTCTTACCTCCCGGTAAGTAAGATCATGCATTTGAAAATAGTAGTCAACGTTTAAATTATGAAGTTTTCCTTTGTAGGGAGAGATGTTTTTCTATGATGGCCGTACAAGCCTGATCAATCATTTCATAGGCCTGATGATAAGCCATTTCGTGGCCGAAATAGGGATCGGGAATGTCGATATGCTCTCCGGGATACAATTCATCCGTCAATAGTTCAATGCGTGACGGATCAAATTTTTTCCTGGTCAGCCGGCGCATATCGCGAACGACCTCTTCGGCCAGCACATATATCTTGTCATATTTCAAAAAATCGTCCACCTCAAAACGCCTCGATCTTTGGTGGCTGATATCCAACCCATGTAACAAGGCTACTTTCTGAGACAATGGGTGAGGTGAATCCCCGGTATGATATTCATTGGTGCCTGCGCTCTCGACCTGCCAGGATAATCCCGCTTCATCTGCTTTATGCTGTAAGATCGCCTCGGCCAGCGGACTACGGCAAATGTTTCCAAGGCAGACCATAAGGATTTTCATGGGGCAAAGATAGGGAGTTGGACTCCAGTAGCTAGACTCGGAGGCATGCGAAACTTATGGATTTATGCATTATACGCATCATATTTGAAAATGACGGAATATCGGGTGGAACAACAAAGATTCTATAATTTGCTATCCCCGATAAACAGATGGTTCATGGAAGAATATGAAAAGCAAAAGCGAAGAAGGGTATCACTCATGCGATCCGTGCTCGACTACGGCATGGGTATCTTAATAATAGTGGCAGGATTGTTTTTTCTTTTTCGTAAAAAATTCAAGATCCCATTCAATGAAAAGTTCCCGCCCAATGATATAGATATTGTTTTTGGTTCAATATGTCTTATATATGGCGCCTGGAGAGTTTATAGAGGTTATAAGAAAAACTATTTCAGATGAGTGGTTGCCGGGCGACGAAATATTGGAGCTCTTTGATGGTTGTTGTTTTTGGCGTGCTGATGCAGGGATGCAAATCATATAAGCAAGAACAAGACGCATTGCTGGACACCCCGTATCGGGGCAGTATCCATATCAGCGCGGATGAATCTTTTAAACCTGTGGTAGATGCGTTGGTTCAGGTTTACGAAGCCAATCATCGGGGCACGAGAATTTTTGTGCAGTATAAACCGGAAGCGGAATGTTTTAAGGACCTCGAAGTGGATAGCATCCGGATGATCATTGCCACCCGACGGTTTTCGGCAGACGAAAAAAGTTTTTTGGTTGATTCGATGAAACTTTCCCCGGAGAGTATGATCGTGGCCAATGATGCCATCAGTGTGATTGTGAATCCGGAGACGCCGGATTCCATGTTTACGATGCAAGAGATCAAAGAAATTCTGAAAGGAAAGTTTAAAAAGGATTTAATTCCTGTATTTGACGGCGTAAAAGCAACCTCCACAGTACGTTTCATCATCGATTCTGTATTGCGGGGAGATTCACTCAGCCCTAAAACGGTGGCTGCCCGAAGCAGCGAGGAAGTCATTGATTATGTCTCGAAAACGCCGGGTGTGATAGGCTTTATCGGAGTAAGCTGGGTGGGGAATCCACAGGATACGGCGCAATTGAGCTTTTTGAAGAAAGTGCGGATGGCTTCCATTCAGGCATCGGACGAACCCGAATGGTACATAAAACCTTCCCAGGCAAACATTTACCTGCGGAGTTATCCTATGGTACGGGATTTGGTCTATATACTCAAGGAAAACCACCGCGGATTAGGACATGGATTTGCGGATTTTATGAGTGGAGAGATCGGACAATTGATTTTTAAAAGAGCTTACCTGATGCCCGCTCAAAAAAATTTTGGGATTCGACCGGTAAAACTCAGGGAGTAGTCAAAGTAATTATATTTACAATAATAAAAGGGAACAGCAAAATGAAGAAAATTACAATCACACTTTTAGTTTCCGGATTATTATTTTCCGCAGGCTTAAAAGCACAGACATTACAAGAAGGCATTAACCACTTGAACGCAGACCGGTTTAAGAGTGCCGTTGCCGTCTTTGAAAAATTACTTGCCACCAATCCGAACAATATTGATGCAACATATTGGTTAGGGCAGACGTATTTTGATATGGATGATAATGCGAGCGCGCGGAAATTGTATGATAAGGCGCTGACGGCAAATGGCAACGCCCCTTTGCTGCTGGTTGGTGCAGGACATGCAGATCTGCTGGAAAATAAGACTGCAGAAGCCCGTCAACGCTTCGACGCAGCACTATTGGCAAGCCGGGGAAAAAAAGGCGATGATCCTAACGTTCTTACTGCGATCGGCCGCGCCAATGTCGATGCTAAAGCAGGTGACTTCATGTATGCGATAGAAAAGTTGGAGGCTGCAGTAGCAAGGGATGGAAATAATCCGGAAACATTAATGCAGTTAGGGAATGCTTATCGCAAGGCCAGACCCGGCGAGGGAGGTGGAAAGGCCTTCGAAAATTATAAGAGAGCCCTGGAGGTGAAACCGGATTTTGCTGTTGCCGATATTCGCCTCGCTAAATTATTTGAATCTCAAAAAAATTGGGAGTTAGTGTTACAATATTTAAATGATGCTATTGCCCGTGATCCGAAATTTGCGCCTGCTTACTACGAATTATTTTATTATTATTTCTTCCGCGAGAAATATCCGGAAGCAGAGGAACAGCTCAAGAAATATGTAGCCGTTGCCGACGACCTGGTTGCGAACGACTACCTGTATGCGCAATTGTGCTATGGTCATAAAGATTATGATTGTGCAATCACCAAAGCCCAGAGCGTCGCGAGTACGATGGGCGCTGCCACCAAACCCAAGGTATTTAAGTTATTGTCTTATTCGTATTTTGATAAAGGAGATCTCACTACTGCACAGAAATATCTCAACGATTATTTTGCCAAGGAAAAACCTGACCAGGTAATTGGAAAGGATTATGAACTTCAGGCAAGCATTTCGCTCAAGACAAACGGTAACATCGACACTTTCAAGTCTGCAATCATTAAAGGAGTGTCATTAGATACAGTCATGACCTCAAAAATAGAAACTCTGAAAAAATATGCAGATACGCTAAAATCAAGAGGCGATAGTCTCAGCCGGCTTGCCGAAGGTGACCTCAGAATGGAAGTGATCAAGTTAAAGCCAACGCCCAGCCAGAGAGATTATTTCGATGCGGGGCTTGCCTATTACCAGGGAAAAAATTACACAAAGTCGGATAGCCTGTTTACCATATATACACAGAAATGGCCCGATGAAACTTTCGGCTGGCAATGGAAATTTAATAATCAGCGAGCGCAGGATACAAGCATGGCACTGGGACTGGCGGTTCCGCACGCCTTGAAATACCTGGAGGTCCTTGAAAAGGATACGGCAAAAAATAAGAGCGGCATATTACAGGTGGCGGGTTACCTGGCGCAGTATTACGCCAACATCGCTAAAGAGAAGGATAAGGCTCTCGAATATCTCCAGAAAATGCTGGCTCTGGATCCGACCAATGCAGATATTCAAAAGTATATTGATGCGATGAAAAAACCGGCAAAACCAGCGAAGAGTGGTGGAACGAATCCTGGTCCAACGTCAAAACCTGAGCTGCCCAAGGTGAAAAATCATGCAACAGTGAGGAAGTAAATACCTAATAATCTTATCATATAATCGAATCCCCCGACAACAGTCGGGGGACTTTTTTTTGATGATTATTATCTAATTACACCACTTTTTTTAATTCAGGTAAATTCGGGTCACCGCCTTATTTTTGCTTTAGGGCGACTTAAACTGATGATTCATTTACTTCAAACCGACGTGAACATCGCAGACTCTGGCTCTTACATGCCGGTGGTTCTACAAATAATCTTTGCTGTTGGCCTGGTCGTTTTCTTGATGGTTATTACACATTTGCTTGGGCCCCGGCGCATTACAACCGATAAACTGCAGAATTTTGCCAGCGGAATCGCCTCACATGGCGATGCGAGGCAGCCCATGGCAATAAAATACTTTTTGACTGCCATTTTGTTTGTCTTGTTCGATGTAGAAGTGATCTTTTTTTATCCTTATGCAGTGAACTTTAGGGGATTGGGGTGGAATGGTTTTTGGGCTGTAATGATGTTTGTTGGATTTTTCCTTTGTGGCTTCATATATATTGTAAAAAAGAAGGCTTTGAAATGGGAAGAATGACAACTCTCCCTGGGAAATGGTGTTATAGATGTGTGGATTAAAATGATATAATCATGGCTCGACCTGTCGCATATAATTTAGTAAATAAACCCCTCGAATCGGATATCAGCATGGCCGAAATGCCGGAGGGAAGTCAGGGTGAAGGATTTTTTGCCACATCTCTGAACAAGGTCATCGGCCTTGCAAAAAAGAATTCCATTTGGCCCCTGCCGTTTGCCACCTCGTGCTGCGGTATCGAGTTTATGGCCCTCATGGGATCACATTATGACCTCGGCAGGTTTGGTTCGGAAAGAGTTGGATTTTCTCCGCGCCAATGTGATCTGTTAATGGTGATGGGAACAATTGCAAAAAAAATGGGTCCTGTTGTAAAACAGGTTTATCTGCAGATGGCTGAACCGCGTTGGGTATTAGCTATGGGTGCCTGTGCATCCAGTGGTGGCATTTTTGATAGTTACAGTGTATTGCAGGGAATTGATCAGGTGATTCCGGTCGACGTTTATATACCTGGTTGTCCACCCCGGCCTGAAGCAATTATAGATGGTGTGCTGCTTATCCAGGAGCTGGTAGGTAAGGAAAGTTTGAGGAGAAGAAATAGTGAAAGATACAAGGGGTTATTGGAGAGTTACGGAATTCAATGATTGGGATCGTTACCGGCGCCGAATCAGGAAACACTTCTGCGCTGTCTTAATATATGCAGCCAATCCACCATGCTAATGGCATTAACCGTCGAACATATCAAACAAAGGCTTACCGAAAAATTTGGGGACCAGGTTACGGGATTTGAAGAATCCTATGGAATGTTTGTCTTCGAAGCACCCAAAGAACTCAATCTCAAAGTGCTGAATTTTTTATACGATGATGAGGAACTAAAATTTCGTTTTCTGACCACACTCTGTGCTGTTCATTATCCGGAAAACAAAGGCAAAGAGCTTGCCCTGGTTTATCATTTACACAATCTTGTAGATAATGTTCGGATCCGCTTCAAAGTGTATACTGATATTAACCAGCCAGATATTTATACTGCCACGGGTTTGTTTTCTGCAGCCAACTGGATGGAGCGCGAGACCTATGATTTTTATGGAGTAAATTTTGTTGGCCATCCGAATCTAAAACGAATATTGAATGTGGATGAAATGGATTATTTCCCGATGCGAAAAGAATATCCATTGGAAGAAGCCACCAGGATTGATAAGGACGATGAGATGTTTGGCCGTGGCGGGACTGTGATTTAATGATCAAATGATTGTCTAAGATATAATGGTTATATGTCGGAGCATATAAAACTACCTGAGGGGAGTATTGAGAAGACCACATCAACGCTGAATCTGGGGCCAACACACCCGGCTACGCATGGCGTGTTTCAGAATATACTGGAGTTGGATGGAGAAAAAATTGTTTCTGCCGACCAAACCATCGGATACATACATCGCGCATTTGAAAAAATTGCAGAGCGCCGCCCACTCTACCAAATCACCACGCTGACCGACCGGATGAATTATTGCTCATCACCCATCAACAATATGGGCTGGCATCTTACCTGCGAGAAATTACTCGGCATCACTACACCCAAAAGAGTGGATTATTTGCGGGTGATCATTATGGAACTGGCACGCATCTCAGACCACCTGATCTGCAATTCAATTGTGGGCGTAGATGCCGGTGCTTATACCGGGTTCTTATACCTGATGCAATACCGGGAACTCATCTACGAAATTTATGAGGAAATTTGCGGCTCACGATTAACCACTAATATCGGAAGGATTGGAGGGTTTGAAAGAGACTTCAATGACATCGCTTTTCAGAAACTGGAAAAATTCCTGAAAGAATATCCGCGCGTATTAAAGGAATTTGAGAACTTATTTCAACGCAACCGCATTTTCATGGACAGGACGATCGGCACCGGAGCTATCAGTGCTGAGCGGGCATTGAACTATGGATTTACCGGACCAAACCTGCGCGCGGCAGGAGTGGATTATGATGTTCGCATCCATACTCCCTATAGTAGCTACGAAGATTTCGATTTTATTATACCCGTGGGCACCACTGGCGATAATTACGATCGTTGGTTGGTCAGGGGACAGGAAATGTGGCAAAGCTTGAGTATAATTGAACAGGCATACCAGAAAGTGCAGGAATTTAAGGGAAAGGACGCGGAGGTCTTTCATGCAGATGTGCCTGAGTATTATTTACCGGAGAAAGAAGACGTATATACAAAGATGGAAGCATTGATATGGCATTTTAAGATCATCATGGGCGAGATCAAGATGCCAATTGGTGAAGTCTATCTTTCTGTAGAAGGAGGTAATGGGGAACTGGGCTATTATCTGATCAGTGATGGAGGACGAACACCCTATCGTCTGCATTTCCGCAGACCTTGTTTTATCTATTACCAGGCATTTGAGGAACTGACCAAAGGGTCGATGTTGAGTGACGCTATTATCACCATGAGTAGCTTAAATCTTATAGCTGGTGAAATGGATTCTTAGAATGCCTAACTTTTGAATAGTTGCGTGAATAAGCATATTGAATGATATGATACAGTTTTCGGAGGATAAATTAAAAGAAGTCGAGCGCATTATCGGTTTCTATCCGGCAGGAAAGCAAAGAAGTGCCGTCATTCCGGTCTTGCACCTGGCCCAAAGCGAATTTGGAGGTTGGCTGAGTGTAGAGACCATGGATTATGTGGCTTCCCTGCTTCAGCTTCAACCCATCGAAGTATATGAGGTGGCGACATTTTATAGCATGTATAATTTGAAGCCAGTGGGCAGATATATGTTTGAGGTTTGTCAAACTGGCCCTTGTATGTTGAACGGAAGTGATGCGATCATAAAACATATCACTGCCAGACTGGGTATTCGTCCCGGTGAGACCACAGCCGACGGAATGTTTACATTAAAAACCGTGGAGTGCTTGGCTGCCTGTGGCTATGCGCCGATGATGCAACTAGGAAAAACCTATCGCGAGCACTTGACGAAAGAAAAAGTGGACGCGATCATTGAAGAATGCCGGAAAAATGCAGCAGAAAAAAATTGAAACGATTTGTCATCATATTACTATTGCTCAATGCTGTTTTTGCACATGCGCAAACTGAGACCGAAAAATTGACGCGCGCGATGAAGGAGTTTCACGATGCGATGGCAAAGAGCAATATCAATGCGATCAACCAGCAAGCAGATGAAGGGCTATCCTATGGTCACAGTAATGGGATGGTCGAAACAAAAGCTGATATGATCAAGAATATTGAGACGGGTTTTATTAAATATAGTAGCATAAAAGAAGACAGCATTCAGGTAACTATTAATGAAAACCTCGCCAGTGTTCGATTTATTGCTGACATCGCCGTATCATTGAATGGAAAGTTTGGGGAGTACCATCTGAAAGTGCTTGAAGTTTGGGTGAAGAAGGGGGAGGGATGGTTGTTGTTTGCGAGACAGGCGGTGAAATAGATACCAGATGCTGGATATTAGATACTAGATTTTTATGGGGCGGAAATTATTATTAGAAAAAATTGGGGTGGAGAATATTCGTAGTTACGAAGTATACCGTCGTGAAGGGGGCTATCGAAGCGTGGAAAAAGCGATCAAAATGGCTCCTGCCGAGGTGGTGGAGGAGGTTAAAAAGAGTGGCTTGCGCGGTCGTGGTGGTGCGGGCTTTCCTACAGGAATGAAATGGGGGTTTTTAGCCAAGCCGGAAGGGGTGCCTCGTTACCTGGTCTGCAATGCCGATGAAAGTGAACCGGGTACTTTTAAGGATAGGTACTTAATGGAGTTTATTCCTCACCTGCTAATTGAAGGACTCATCGTATCATCTTATGCGATTGGCTCCAATCGCACCTATATATATATTCGCGGCGAATTCAAATGGATCGTGGATATCCTGGAACAGGCCATTGCAGAAGCAAAAAACAATGGTTGGCTCGGAAAGAATATATCGGGCAGCGGGTTCGACTGTGAGATATATGTCCAGTCGGGTGCTGGTGCATATATATGTGGTGAGGAGACCGCGCTGCTGGAAAGCCTGGAAGGGAAGAGAGGTAATCCGAGGATCAAACCTCCATTTCCTGCGGTGAAAGGACTATGGGATTGCCCTACCGTGGTGAACAATGTCGAAACGATTGCTGCAGTAGTTCCGATCATCAATGAAGGTGGATTGGAATATGCAAAGATCGGAATGGGCAAATCGACTGGTACCAAGTTGATATCTTCCTGCGGCAATATTAAGAAGCCCGGAGTGTATGAGATTGACATGACCATTTCGGTGGAGGAGTTTATCTATAGTGATGAATATTGTGGAGGAATTCCTAATGGCAGAAAATTAAAGGCCTGCATACCAGGAGGGTCATCGGTGCCGATACTTCCGGCCAATCTTTTATTGAAGACGGCGAAAGGAGAGAGCAGGATGATGAATTATGAAAGCCTGGCTGATGGAGGTTTTCAAACGGGCTCGATGATGGGCTCGGGAGGATTTATTGTAATGGATGAAGACCAGTGTGTGGTTCGTCATACCTATACGCTGGCGCGGTTCTATCGTCATGAAAGTTGTGGACAATGTTCACCTTGCCGCGAAGGAACGGGTTGGATGGAAAAGATCTTATTGAACATAGACGAGGGCAAAGGAAAGATGAGTGATATAGATCTATTATGGGATATTCAGCGAAAAATTGAAGGCAATACTATTTGTCCTTTGGGAGATGCGGCGGCCTGGCCGGTAGCAGCGGCGATCCGACATTTCCGGGATGAATTTGAATGGCACATTATGAACCCAGAGGAATGCATAAGGAGAAATTATGGTTTAGCGAATTATGCATCCCCGCTTAAAGAATTGGTAAAATAAATGCCGGAAGAAAAGAAAAATTTTAAGATCACTATCGACAACATTACCATCGAGGTGCCGCCGGGCACTACGGTGTTGAATGCTGCCCGGCTAATTGGTGGCGAAGTCGCTCCCCCTGCGATGTGCTATTACAGCAAATTGCAAGGCAGTGGAGGCAAGTGTCGGACCTGCCTGGTAGAAGTAGCAGCTGGTTCCACAGCTGATCCGAGGCCCATGCCTAAGTTAGTCGCCTCCTGCCGTACAAATGTTATGGATGGGATGGTGGTCAAGAATATTACCAGTGAAAAAGTATTGGAAGCAAGAGCGGGAGTAGTTGAGTTTTTGTTGATCAACCATCCGCTGGATTGCCCGATCTGCGACCAGGCTGGAGAGTGTTCTTTGCAAGACCTCGGTTATGACCACGGCAGGGAAGGCACGAGATATCAATTTCATCGCCGGACATTTGAGAAAGAAAATATCGGCCCGTACATACAACTTCACATGACAAGATGTATTCTCTGCTATCGTTGCACTTATGTTGCCGACCAGTTGACCAATCAACGTGTTCATGGCATCCTGGATAGAGGGGATCATGCCGAGATCTCCACCTATATTTCCAAGGCTATTGAAAATGACTTTAGCGGAAACATGATCGATGTATGTCCTGTAGGTGCGCTAACCGATAAAACCTTTCGCTTTAAGAATCGTGTCTGGTTTACCAAACCAATGGATGCTCACCGTGACTGTCCCATTTGCTGCGGAAAAGTAACGATATGGAATCGGGGTGATGAAGTTTTGCGGGTTACTTCCCGAAAGGATCAATGGGGCGAGGTCCAAAGCTTTGACGGCAAACCCGGTTGGATTTGCAATACCTGCCGATACGATAAGAAAAATATTAAAGATTGGGTAGTGGAAGGTCCTACAGAAATAAGCCGGCACTCAGTGATTTCGCAAGGACACTATGAAAAAATGGTGATACCCAAAGAAACTATTGCGACCGTGATGGGCGGAAGAGATCCGAAATTGCTCATGGATATCCATAGCATCAGTGATGTAAATAGTGTTGACATTAGTGAGCTGCCGGGGCCCATCACATCCGAGAACTTCAATCCGAAACATGACGATGTAACTGACAAAAATTAGCTGATTCTTTAGAGACAACAATATGGTGCTACTCCAACTTGATTGGTGGCTTATCCTGGAAAAATCCCTGCTGGTCGCAGTTATAATTTCCATTTCGCTGGTGATTGCCATGTATACGACCTACGCGGAAAGAAAGGTTGCTGCCTGGCTGCAGGATAGGCACGGCCCGAATCGGGCAGGGCCTTTTGGAATCTTGCAACCATTAGCGGATGGAGGAAAACTTTTTTTCAAAGAGGAGATTATTCCCCTGGCCTCCTCCAAATTTTTATTCGTTTTAGGCCCCTGCCTGACTATGATCACTGCTTTGCTTACCAGTGCAGTCATACCTTGGGGTGGAACGCTGCATATCTTCAACAGGGATGTACCACTGCAAATCGCCGACATCAATATTGGCATCCTCTACATATTTGGTGTTGTCAGTTTGGGAGTTTATGGTATTATGATTGGAGGATGGGCTTCCAACAATAAGTTTTCTCTCCTGGCCGCTATCCGTGGCGCATCGCAAATGATCTCCTACGAATTGGCGATGGGCCTGGCGCTCATTGCGGTGCTGATGATGACGGGTTCACTCCAGATGAGTCATATCATTCAAAATCAGGTGGGAGGAAATAACATCTGGCATATATTTCTTCAGCCATTGGGATTCCTTTTGTTTTTTACCTGTGCGTTGGCTGAATGCAACCGAACACCGTTTGACCTTCCGGAAGCTGAAAACGAATTGAATTTCGGTTACCACCAGGAGTATTCGTCTATGAAGTTGGGATTTTATCTATTCGCCGAGTACATTAATATGTTCCTGAGCAGTGCGGTCATGGCCACTCTGTTTTTTGGTGGCTATGATATATTACCCTTTGTCGATGAATCCAAGTGGGGATTGAGCTCTAACTTATTGACGATCCTGGGTTCGGCCGTGCTAATGGGAAAGATCTTTTTCTTCCTGTTTGTATTTATCTGGATCCGTTGGACCATTCCACGATTCCGGTTCGATCAATTGATGAACCTGGGTTGGAAGAAGTTGATACCGCTCGCGCTGTTCAACATGATCATAACGGCGGCAGTGATCCTATGGATGAAAAAATAGTATCAATAAATCGCAGGACTTAAATAATATATTTGTAGATAATAGAAAAAAGAAACAGATGTTAACAGAAAAAGGCAAGCAGGTGGATCGAAGGCCAATGAACTGGCTGGAAAAAATATACATCTGGAATATTGCGAAAGGGATGTTGATTACATTAAGTCATCTTTTCAAGAAAAAGGTGACTATTCAATACCCCGAACAAAAGAGATCCTTTTCAAAAGTCTTTCGCGGTCTGCATGTATTGAACCGCGATGCGGAGGGAAGGGAAAATTGCACGGCTTGCGGGCTTTGTGCCGTTGCTTGCCCCGCAGAAGCCATTACTATGGAAGGGGCCGAGCGGTTGCCTGGCGAGGAACATTTGTATCGTGAAGAAAAATATGCTCTTAAATACGAGATCAACATGCTGCGTTGTATTTTCTGCGGATTGTGTGAAGAGGCCTGCCCTAAAGACGCAATATTTCTATCGCAAACTTTCACACCGGCTAATTACAGCAGGAAGGGATTAATATATAAAAAAGAAGACCTGTTAATCCCAAATCCATTAACTCATCCTGAAGAGTTCAAGAAAGCCCGTGGAGAGGAGGAAAACTAGGCCAAGAAAAAATGAGCATCACACAAATATTATTTTGGTTTCTTTCTGTCCTGGCTCTGTTCAGCGCGCTAATGGTGATCAGCAGTAAGAACCCGGTATTCAGTGTGCTTTGGCTCATCATCACCTTTTTCTCTATCTCCGGTCATTATATTTTATTAAATGCGCAATTCCTGGCAATTGTAAATATCATTGTATATGCCGGCGCCATTATGGTGTTGTTTCTCTTTGTCATCATGCTGATGAACCTGAATCGTGAGACAGAGCCTCAAAAGAACAGATGGATCAAGCTGGCGGGCGCAGTATCCGGCGGATGTTTATTGCTTGTCCTGGTTGCCGCGCTTCGGAAGATCGATATCAAAGACCAGATAGCAGAGGTCAATACGGGGAGCATAGGCCTCATTCAAAATTTGGGAAAGGAATTATTCACAACGTATGTCGTTCCATTCGAGATAAGCAGTGTATTATTTTTAAGTGCGATGGTGGGTGCGGTGGTGATTGGGAAGAAAGATTGATGCTAGATGCTGGACTGGATGTTACTAGATGCCGATTAACTATTATATATTTTTATCTATTGCCCTGTTTTGCATAGGGATTGTAGGGGTGCTGACCCGGCGCAATGCGATTATCATTTTCATGTGCATTGAGCTCATGTTGAATGCAGTCAACCTGATGCTGGTCGCTTTTTCAAAGATGCACCATTTGAAAAATGCACTGGTGAATGCAACTGCCGGCACGGATGGTCAACTATTTGTTTTTTTTATCATGGTGGTTGCGGCGGCGGAGGTAAGTGTAGGATTGGCCATCATTGTGATGATGTACCGCAATATTCATTCGGTGGATGTAAATTTCTTAAACAGGCTAAAACACTAGGTCTCATTGCCGGGAAGAAAATAAAACATGCAAAATGCGCTGCACATAGTCTGGTTGATTCCTTTTCTTCCATTGCTCGGCTTTGCGATCAATGGGTTAGGAAGGAAGTATTTATCGAGGGGAATGATCGGCATCATTGGATGCGGTGTGATCCTGCTTTCATTCGTCCTGAGCATTTGGGTTTTCATGCAGGTGAAGGAAGGCAATACACACGTAGCCGAATATTTTACTTTTATTTCAGCAGGCAACCTTACCATTCCCTTTGCATTCCAGATCGACGCTCTTTCATCTCTATTTTTATTGATCATTACCGGTGTCGGGTTCCTGATCCATTTATACTCGGTTTCATACATGCATGAAGAAAGACCGGAACACTTTGGCCGGTATTTTTCCTACCTGAATTTGTTTGTCTTTTCAATGTTGTTGCTGGTAATGGGTTCCAACTATGTGATCATGTTCATTGGTTGGGAGGGAGTAGGACTCTGTTCTTATTTATTGATCGGCTATTGGTTTAAAAAACCCGAGTATAATCTCGCGGCGAATAAGGCTTTTATCATGAACCGGATCGGCGACCTGGCTTTCCTGATCGCCATATTTTGGCTGATTGCCCGGACAGGAAGTGCTGATTATTCGACTGTATTTGCGAGTATCTCCAGTCTGACTGATCGCGATGTCACCATTGTTACACTTCTGTTGTTTGTTGGCGCAGCCGGCAAGAGCGCACAAATTCCTTTATATACCTGGTTACCGGATGCCATGGCGGGCCCCACACCTGTTTCTGCACTCATCCATGCAGCTACCATGGTTACGGCAGGTATTTATATGATCGCCCGAAGTAATGTATTGTATTCTTTGTCGCCCATTTCTATGAACGTTGTTGCGATCGTGGGACTTGCGACTGCGATACTCGCCGCAACGATAGCTCTGAAGCAAAATGATATCAAAAAGGTGCTGGCATATTCTACTATCAGCCAGCTGGGATACATGTTCCTGGCTCTGGGTGTGGGAGCCTATAGCACGGGGGTCTTTCACGTAATGACACATGCATTTTTCAAAGCCCTGTTATTCCTTGCGGCGGGAAGCGTTATTCATGCCATTGGCGGGGAGCAGGACATTCGAAAAATGGGAGGGCTGGGAAAGAAAATCAGGATCACCTATATAACGTTCCTAATTGGTTGCCTTGCGATCTCGGGCTTACCTCCCTTCTCCGGATTTTTCTCCAAGGATGCAATCCTGCTGAATGTATTTGAGCACAACAAGATTTTGTATGTGATTGCATTATTTGGAGCGCTATTGACTGCTTACTATATGTTCCGGTTATTCTTCCTCACATTTACGGGTTCATTTAGAGGAACCGAGGATCAAAAGAATCATTTACATGAAAGCCCACCATTGATCACCGGACCATTGATCATTCTCGCTATTTTATCCTTGATCGGTGGTTGGGTTGGCATACCGGATATATTGATGGAAGGAGGTGACAAGATCAATGAATTCTTATCGCCGGTTATACCATTAAAATCGGCTGAGACAGTGTCCAGTTCCACCGAACTTTCCTTAATGGCTTTATCGACGGGGTTGGTCATCATTACCATCGTGCTGGCGTGGTTCCGGTTTCGTAGTTATGGATTTCCGGCTTCTAAAGGGATTGGAAAGTTGCTGGAGAACAAATGGTATGTAGACGAGATCTATGAAAAATTAATTGTACGCCCACTGAATAAGCTGGGTGTGTTTTTCAATGAGTTTTTTGAAAAGCCGATCATTGATTCCATAGTGAATGGGGTTGGTCGGATGGTGAACTATGGAAGCCGGCAGATGAGGCTTTTGCAGAGTGGCCAGGTGGGAAGTTATGTGTTGTTGATGGTGCTGAGTATGCTGATCATTTTTGTATTGCAATTCTTTTTGAGAAAATAATATTATGGTTCCAGGATTACTCATAGTTATTCCTTTGGTAATGGGAATGCTGACATTCTTCATGAGGAATGAAAAACAGGTGCGTGCCTGGACGCTGCTTTCTTCTTTGCTCACCCTTCTCGTGTCGGTTCTTGGTCTCACCTTGTTGAAAGAAGACAGATGGCTGCATTTTGAGCGGGATTGGATGGAAAATTTAGGAAGCAGTTTCTCTCTGCGCCTCGATGGTATGGGTGAATTGCTTTGCCTGCTTACGGCAGTCGCCTATCCAATGATCTTCATGGCTACCTGGAACAATTCGTATAAGAAGTCTGCTAATTTTTTCGCGTTGATGTTGCTGGGGCAAGCAGGGTTAATGGGAGTGTTTCTCTCGATGGATGCGTTGTTATTTTATTTTTTCTGGGAGCTGGCATTGGTGCCCATGTATTTTCTGTGCTCACAGTGGGGAGGAGAAAGAAGGATCGCTGTCACCTTCAAGTTTTTCATTTATACATTCGTTGGTTCTGTGTTAATGCTCATCGGCATCTTGTATGTCTATGCGCATACGCCCGATCGCTCATTTGCCATTGAATCTTTTTACAAAGCTTCGCTCACTTTTAAGGAACAGGGCAATTTGTTCTGGTTGTTTTTTGTTGCCTTCGCCATCAAGATGCCCATATTTCCATTTCATACCTGGCAGCCCGATACATACGAACAGGCGCCAACGGCGACGACCATGGTATTGAGTGGAGTAATGGTGAAGATGGGTGTATTTGGATTAATTCGTTGGCTACTGCCTTTGTTCCCTGTTGCATCTTATCAATGGGGTAACGTGGTGATGACCATGGCCGTAACGGGAATGATCTATGCATCCCTGATTGCCATTCAACAGGATGATCTAAAGAGACTGGTTGCCTATTCGTCGATCGCGCATATTGGTTTGATGTGTACAGCCGTTTTTGCGGAGACTCATAGCGGTCTGCAAGGCGTCATGATACAGATGTTCAGCCACGGTATTAATATAATAGGTATGTGGATCGTGGTTGACCTGATCGAAAAACAGTTTGGTACACGCAAAATATCTGAGTTGGGAGGGTTGGCTCAACGAGCGCCGTCGATGGCCATTTTGCTGGTAATTGTCGCGCTCGCCAATATTGCACTACCGCTCACTAATGCGTTTGCCGGGGAATTCTTAATGTTCAATGGCATACTTGGGTCAACGACCACCACCTACAATGTTTGGTTTACTGTGGCCGCAGGTACCAGTATTATTCTGGCTGCTGTTTACACCTTGAATATGATCCGCAAAGTGTTCTATGGAAGTACAAATTCATTGACGGGCAATGCAAGGGATATCCGGTGGAATGAGAAATGGGCCCTGTCTATATTGGTGATTCTGATCTTCTGGGTGGGGGTGTATCCACAAGTTTTATTGAACATAACCAGCGAGATATCTGATTTCATTATTACCAAATCTGATATCCATCCTTTTATGAAGACTCATTGATTGTATGAACGCACTACTATTATCGGCTGTATTGGGAGTCATCATGATGTTCAGTGGAATACTGCTGAAATACAAAAGGTCTATTCGCATAGTTGGCGTTCTTGGACTTGGATTGTTGTTAATCGCGAATCTGCTTGAAATGGGAGGCATTGTTTTTTTCCCAATCGATTTGAGAGGAATGATCCATTTTGACCGTCTTGCACTCCTGTTTAATACCATTGTTTTCGTTGCCACTTTGTTTTACCTGGTGCTTTCAGCAAAGGATATGGAAAATGTGGGCGTTAACTATGCGGAATATTTCGCGCTTGTCTTTTTTATATTATGTGGGATCACGCTCACCTCTTCCTTCCAATCGCTGCTGATCCTGTTCTTAGGCATTGAAATCATTTCTATTCCGCTATATATATTAACAGGCAGTGACAAAAGAAACCTGAAGAGCAATGAAGCGTCATTGAAGTATTTTTTGCTGGGGGCGTTTTCCACGGGCTTAATGCTGATGGGTATTGCGTTGATCTATGGCGACAAGGGCAGTTTTGATACAAACATCATTTCTGCAGGTAAGGATGCCCCATCGGCCCTTTTGATTGCGGGCATGATGCTGTTGCTATTTTCCATGGCTTTTAAAGCATCCGTAGCGCCCTTTCATTTCTGGACGCCGGATGTCTATGATGGCGCGCCAACAGTTTTTACTTCCTTCATGGCGACGATTGTGAAGGTTGCCATATTTATTGCGTTTATCCGTCTATTTGATGAGGCATTTGGTCGTCTCCAATCGCAGTGGCAATTATTGGTTGGTATTTTCACGGTGGCCACTCTGCTGATCGGAAATATCACGGCTGTCTTTCAGCAGAGTGTGAAGCGAATGCTGGCATATTCCAGTATTGCCCAGGCAGGGTTCATGATGATGGCTATATATGCGATGAATGCCGATAGTAAAGAAGGTTTGTTATTGTATTCGGCGGCCTATAGCCTGGCTACGATTGGCATTTTTGCTGTGTTAATAAAAATGAAGGACTACACATTTGACGGATTTAACGGCTTTGCCAAACATGAGCCTGTATTGGCGGCAACCTGCGCCATATTTATATTATCGCTTGCTGGAATACCTCTGACAGCGGGATTTCTTTCCAAATTTTATATGTTAAGGGCGGTGATGGACACGGGCAGAAATATTTGGCTGGTGATCTTTGCTGTCTTGATGGCGGCAGTGAGTGTCTACTATTATTTCCGGGTGATCCAGGCTATGTACTTCAAGGAAGGCGAAGCTCCGTTTGTTAGGGTCAGCCCGACGTTCAGGTGGTCGATGGTGATCCTGGCAGCGTTGATCATTTTGCTGGGCACCTTTCCTGATGTGTTGATTTATTGGTATTATTTCTGAGGTTGATTATTGATTACTTAAAACTTATAACCCGCAACTGAGTTGAAATTTCTCGACGTCCTACTGCTCTCCTACAAAACCGTTCGCAGCAATAAACTTCGGACAGGGATTACCGTTGCGATTATCGCCTTCGGCATCATGGCACTGGTAGGTATCATCACGGCTATTAAGGCGATGAACCAAAAATTTACCGAGAGTTTCTCTACGATGGGTGCCAATGGTTTTACGATCCGGTATAAAGAAAGGAATATTCGCTTTGGAGGCGACAATGATTCAGAGATCAAACTTTCCAAGAAAGGGAAGCGAAAAGAAAAAAAATCAAGTTTGGGTAAGATCATCACCAAGGAAGAAGCAGAGCTTTTTTTAAGAACATATAATTATCCCAGCAACCGAAGCATTTCGATTTTTGGAAACCGGAACAACATTGTATCGCATGATACCCGCAAGACCAGCCCGAATGTGGCGATGTTCGGGGGTGACGAGGCCTATCTTTTGCTGAATGGGTTCACGTTGCAGACAGGTAGGAACCTCAATAAAACGGATGTCCAATCTGGACGAAATGTTTGTATACTCGGCTATGATGTGGCCAAGAAACTATTCAAGGAAAGTATTGAAATGGCAGTGAATGCCGTGGTGCGGATCAATAATATTCCCTATCGCGTGCTGGGAGTGATGGAATCGCGCGGCTCTACCCTTGGATTCAGTCGGGATAATGTGGTCATTACGACTTACGAAAACGTGGATCGCAATTTTCCATCCGGATTTTCTTTTGTCGTGGCAGTGATGACCAATGACCTTCGTGAAGTCAGTGCGGCGATGGGTGAAGCCGAAGGCGCATTTCGTCCAATCCGCAAATTAAATACGACGGAAGAGAACAATTTTGTGCTGGATCGAAGTGATAGCATTGCTGAAAAGGCGATGAATAGCCTGGGCTTTCTGACGGTCTCAGCGACGGTGATCGGTATGATCACCTTGATCGGCGCTGCGATCGGGCTGATGAATATTATGCTGGTTTCTGTCTCGGAAAGGACGCGGGAAGTAGGACTCATCAAAGCGATTGGGGGTAAGAGTAGGGCGGTAAGCCGACAGTTCCTTCTCGAAGCAATCATCATCAGTGTATTGGGGGCTTTTTTTGGAATCGTACTGGGAATCCTGGTCGGCAATCTGTTTTCGATGCTCCTGAACACAGGGTTTGTTGTCCCCTGGAACTGGGTTATTTATGGGATCGTTATTTGCACTATCGTGGGACTATTGGCCGGCCTTTACCCAGCCCTTAAGGCGGGAAGGCTAAATCCCATTGAGGCACTGCGATATGAGTGAGCCGAGCAGCATTGAAATTTAGGCCGTTGGCCTCCTGGATTTTCTCCCCAAATTATTTATGTAAGAATTGTTCCATATTAAAAAATCCTTAACTTGACGTTCCTGTCCAGAAAAACCGCCTTAAGGGAATTGTATTTTCATCTTTTTTCTTAGCATTGTATCTCCGAAAACAAGGGTTCTTTCTTAACATTTTAAAAAATTAAAAACTAAGATCATGGCAGAGACAAAACCAACTGCAGGAGCATCTGTAAAATCTACATCAGTCCAGCCCAAGAAAAGTAGCAATGCCATTTCATGGGTTGCGCCGATCTTTTGCATCGTGGCCGGTTATTCTATCTGGCGTTTTATCCTGGGTGATGCCAGTGGATTCGAAGTAAAAGGCGATGGCTGGTTCTGGCCTTCGCATTCCAAACCAAAAGATGGTCTTCATAGGATCTATGAGGGTGGCATTATCGTACCCTTGTTGATCGGTATGCTGCTCATGGTCATCACTTTTTCTATAGAGCGTTATCTCACTATCCGCAAGGCATTAGGAGGTGGTTCTATTTCTGATTTTATCCGCAAGGTGCAGTATCATTTGGCCAACCGCAATGTTGACGCGGCTTTGTCGGAGTGCGATAAGCAACGCGGATCAGTTGGAAATGTAATGAAGGCTGGCTTGCGTCGTTACAAAGAAATGATCAATGAACAGGGAATTGGTACCGATCAGAAGGTCATTGCTATCCAAAAGGAAGTTGAAGAAGCAACAGCCCTGGAATTGCCCATGCTGCAAAAGAACCTGGTCTTTCTCTCCACGATCACTTCGGTAGGTACTTTGATTGCCCTGCTCGGAACGGTTATCGGGATGATCAAATCCTTCTCTGCCCTCGGTAGTGGAGGTGGTGCCGGTGATGCAGCCCAGTTGGCGGTAGGGATTTCAGAGGCCCTGTATAACACGGCCCTCGGTATCGCTACTTCGGCAATCGCCCTGATCATGTATAACGTGTTCACAACCAAGATCGACGCTATAACTTATGGCATTGACGAGTCAGGATTTACCCTGACCCAAAGCTTCGCTTCCCTGTATAAATAACAGATTAGCAGGCTAATTGTATGGAATTTGGGAATTTATTCATCTCATTCTAAACTGTCTTAAAAATGCCAAGTGTCAAGTTACCAAAGAAAAGCACGGATACGGACATGACACCGTTTGTGGATATCGCTTTTCTGATCCTTTCTTTTTTCATGTTGGCTACTAAATTCAAGCCGCCCGAACTGGTGCCTATTAAGACACCCGGTTCGGTGTTATCGCAAAAATTGCCGGATAACAATGCAGTCATGATTACGGTAGACTCGACTGACCGTGTCTACTTTACCGTGCTTTCTGAAAGTGACCAGGGGGTATATGACCAGATCATTCAGGGTATTAATTCTACCATGAGTCTTGGGCTCAGCCCTCAGCAAATGGCTAATTTCCGGAAGACCTTTATGGTCGGTGTTCCTTTTGCCAATTTGAAACAGCTGTTGGACCTGGAAGCTTCTGAGCAAAAGAATCTGAAGCAACCTGGTATCCCGGTAATGGATTCCGCGCACAACGAATTAGTATATTGGCTACTGGAGGCAAAGAAAGCGTTTGCGGGTAAGGAGTTGAAATATCTGATCAAAGGGGACGGTGAATCAAAATATCCGGCTTTTGAAGCGGTAGTTTCTGCATTGAAACGGAACGAGGAATTCAAATATAATCTGGTGACCGCATTGGAAGATGTTCCAAAAAATTCGGCGCTGGATATAGCCAACAAGGCGAAGAAATAATTATTCATCTTTAAACTGTCATATTATGGCAAGTATTGAAGGCGGCGGTGGTGAAAGCCACAAAAAAGGACCGGGAGTCAAAAAGGCGAAAAAGCTCTCCACGCGTGTAGATATGACGCCGATGGTGGACCTGGGATTTCTGCTCATTACATTTTTCATATTTACGACTACCATGAGCAGTCCTACTACGCTGGACTTAAACATGCCCAAGGATATTAAGGACCAGACGCAGCAGACCGAAGCCAAGGAATCGGGTGTCTTAAGTATTATGCTTGGCAAAGGCAACCAGGTTTATTATTATGAAGGGAAGTTGGAAGTAGGTGAAGGAGTCAATAATTTCAAGCAGACCACTTTTAAGGATATCCGCCAGGTGATCATTGATAAGAAGAAATCGGTGATGGCCAACCATCATCACGATGCCAGCTGTGAAAAAATACAGCAAAAGGCGAAGGAGAAAGGTGATAAAGATTGGCAAAATGCCTGTCTCGACAGGGATTTTGTGGTCATCATTAAACCTGACAAAGACGCGACGTATCGCAATACCGTGGATATGCTTGATGAAATGACGATCAACCAGGTGAAGATATATGCTATGGTGAAGATTTTGGACCAGGAGTATGAGTTGATCCAGAAAACAGAAGCCAATAATGGCATAAAATAGCCTGTGAGGCTGTGAAAAAACAAGGAATCCGCATCTAACCTTAAATACATTAACAATGGACGCCAACAAGATTTTATCATCCGACGTGCTTGACCTGATCTTCGAGGACAGGAACAAGGACTATGGTGCTTATGATCTGCGCAAGACCTATAACAAACGCATTACGCGCGCGCTGATCGTTACGGCTTCGATTGCGATCCTGGCTTTGCTGGGATCGGTATTATCGAGCACGTTGAATGCCAATAGCGGTAAGAAAGTAAAAATGCAGGAGATCACGTTGCAGGATATCAAGCAGCAGGAGGAAAAAGTTGAGCCTCCGCCGCCGCCTCCGCCAAAAGTGGAGCCTCCCAAAGTGGAGATGAAGCAATTTACTCCTCCTGTCATTAAGAAGGATGAGGAAGTGGAGAAACCACCACCCCCGCAGGAAGAGTTGAAAGAAGCCAAGATCGATGTGATCAACCAGGAAGGTATAAAGGACCAGAATATAGCGACTCCTACCAATGTTGATGAAGGCAAGCAGGTTATTGAAGAGAAGAAGGAAGATGATGAGAACAAGATTTTTGATAAGGTGGAAGTAGAAGCCAGTTTTCCTGGTGGTGAATCCAAGTGGCGTCAGTACCTGGAAAGAAACTGTAATGGCCAGGTAGCATCGGATAATGGAGCACCGGAAGGCACATATACGACGATCGTTCAGTTTGTCGTGGATAAGGAAGGTAACATCAGTGATGTAAGGTCGCTGACCAGTTATGGTTTTGGAATGGAAGAAGAAGCTATGCGTGTTATAAAGAAAGGTCCGAACTGGAAGCCGGCAAATCAGAATGGCCGTGCGGTAAAGGCCTATCGCAAGCAGCCTATTACTTTCGTGGTTACTTCAGAATAATTGTCTTTATAAATATTATTAAGTCCCTGTCTTGATTTGATGGGGATTTTTTTTATCTGGAAGGTTACCAATATCCCTCCTACGGAGGGGCAAGTCACGCAATCCCCGCCTACGGAGGGGCAAGTCACGCAATCCACTCCTACGGAGGGGCAAGTAATCAGTAGTTGCAAAATTGAACGACTTGGGGTGGGTTCGAACTGGATACTTCTCCGCCTTTCTATGCTTTGTGTCAAACCGTTTAATTTGCATCCCATGAACAACCTCACAGGCTGGGATGATACCATCGTTGCGCTGGCGACACCGCCGGGGATCGCTGCACTCGGTACTATCCGCTTAAGTGGTAAGGAAGCGATTAAGATTGCCAATAAGATCTTTCCCTCAAAGAATCTCGACAAGGAAGCGTCACACACATTGCATGTGGGATACATAAAAGATGGAGATCAGTTGTTAGATGAAGTGGTTGTCTCCTTATTTAAAGCACCTCATTCTTATACCGGGGAGGATGTTGTTGAGATCAGTTGCCACGGTTCACCATATATACATCAGCAGGTAATTGAGGCATGTGTAAAGCAGGGCGCACGGTTGGCCCGGGCGGGAGAATTCACTCAGCGTGCATTTATCAATGGAAAGCTGGATCTCGCGCAAGCTGAAGCAGTAGCGGACTTAATCGCCAGCAATACGTCTGCCGCACAAAAAACGGCTATCAATAACATGCGGGGAGGCTTTTCGGCAGAACTGAAAAGTCTTCGCGAGCGGTTGATCCGGTTTTCAGCGTTGATCGAACTGGAATTGGATTTTTCGCAAGAGGACGTTGAGTTCGCGGACAGGTCTCAATTGAATGGACTTATTGACGAGTTGACGCAATCCACCCAACGATTACTTCATTCGTTTCAATTGGGGAATGTGATTCGAAATGGAGTGAATGTGGCGATCATTGGGAAGCCTAATGCGGGTAAGTCGACTTTGCTCAACAGTCTTTTGAATGAAAACCGCGCCATTGTGAGCGAGATCCCCGGTACGACCAGAGATACTATTGAAGAGTTGATCAATATTGATGGGATTTTATTCCGGTTGATTGATACGGCCGGGATTCGCGATCATACCAGCGATACGATTGAAGCGGCTGGGATCGAGCGAACGCAGGAAAAGATGAAACAGGCAGGGTTAGTTCTTTATTTATTTGATGTGAATGATCCCAAGCCAAAGCTGAAAGAATGGGTAACACGTATCGAAAAACTAGGATCTCCATATTTATTACTGGCTAATAAGATCGACGAAGCAAGGGATTTGGATTCACTAAAGAGAAAATATAGCGTGTTCGATCAAACCATATTCCTGTCGGCCAGGGAAGGGAAGGGTCTCGATGAACTTCGGCATAAGATGGTGGAAGCGGTATGGCAGGGTGATGTAAGTATGGAGAATACGGTCGTCACCAATGCCCGACACTATACAGCGCTCAGGGAAGTTTCTCAATCCCTATCGGATATTCGAAAGGGCATGGATAACCGGGTATCTGGGGATTTGTTGGCGCTTGACATTCGCCGGTGCTTGCATTATTTAGGAGAGATTACTGGTGAAATAACCAATGAAGATCAGTTAGATTATATTTTTTCGAAGTTTTGTATCGGAAAGTAACCTCCCTAAACAATAATATAATTTAAAAAGTATGGAATTTGGAAACGAGTGGCGAGAAATGCATAGAAGACTTGGAATCGACTAAACGGTGTCTAAAAAACCTGCTGCTAACATTGCATTGGCAATATGGCGGGGCGACGCATATATTCTCCGCTTGGAATTAATAAATTTACACATGCCCGTTTCCGATTCTCATATTCCATTTATCAAGACTATTTATGACTTCTTTGCGGCCTATAGACTAGGAAAGCCTCTTCATTCCGAAATAATGTGCATGAGACTTGAAGAGCAACCTGACGAAAAATTAATGCACATGCCCTTGTACCGGGCAAATTTTTTCAGGATTATCCATTTCACAAAAGCGAACCTTCATTTTACATCTGGCGAAAAGAATCATGATGTAGTTTCCAATTCTGTTTGTTTTACCTACCCTGGCAAAATGGAATCGTGGACAAGAAGAGAAAAATTATATGGAACTGTCATTTATTTTACTGCCGCCTTCTCTGGTTTGGACATTACCCGAGCTGACTTTGACACAGATTATCCTTTTTTCAATTTTGACTCTCAATTAGTACTACTCCTTACTGAAGATGAAGCCGACGAACTTAAAGTTCTTTCTAATGAAATGATAGAAGAAATGTATTCAAACAGCGTTGACAAACTTGACTTGATAAAAAAGATACTTCATATCTATCTTCACAAAATAAAAAGGATATACAATAGAAAAATCAACAATTTAACGGTTGAAGAGAAAAAATCAAAGACACTATTTAACCGTTTTCGCAGAGAAGTGGATGATTATATTCAACAACTTACTTCCCAAAAAAAAATGAAGACCCCAACCGTGTCTTTAATAGCGAAACAACTATTCGTTAACTCAAATTATCTCAATAGCAGTGTTAAAAATCTTACCGGCAAAACAGCTTCTGCACATATACAGGAAAAAATATTACTTGAAGCAAAATCATTTCTTCTTCATACGAACTTACAAGTTTCCGAAATTGGTTACAAACTTGGCTTTGAGAATGCATCTTATTTTAATCGCTTTTTCAAAAAGAATACTAACCTTACTCCAACAGAATACAGAAGAGAATTTGTTAAACCCTAGCACTCTGTAAAAAGTATAAGTTTACCTGTAAATAGTGTTATCAGTCCGGCATAGGCTGCTTGTATTTTTGAGTCCATCAATTCACCAAAAAATACAGATATGAAAAAAATAATTCAACTAAGTTTTATTCCAGTCAATACTGATATTGCCTTATTGGTATTAAGAGTATGGTTAGGCATTGGCATATTCCTCAATCATGGCATTGAGAAATTTGTGAATTTTGTTCAAATGCAGCAGCATTTTCCTGACCCTGTTGGGATAGGGCCAACTGCAAGTTTGCTCTTTGCTTTGATAGCAGATGGCATCTGTTCTATTTTAATAATTTTTGGTTTGTTTACCAGATTGGCAGCATTATTTTCTGCTATTAATCTTTTTGCAGCTTTTGCTTTTTTATTCAAATTTTCGCTTTCCAAGCCACCTGCAGAAATTGCTTTTGTTTACCTCGGAGGATGTATCGCAATTCTGTTAGCTGGTGCAGGGAAATACAGTGTTGACCGAAAATTAAAAATGGTTTAAACATATTTTCTTAGTTGATAAATTAATTTATAAATGAGAAATCTTTTTTTAGCATCGATGCTTTTCGCATTTTCCTCAATAGTTTGTCATGCCCAAGACACATCGGCAATAAGACTTATCCTCGGAGAAAAGGATTATAAGGATTATATGGAGTGGGTGGCATTGGGAGTTGGGGGGCTTCCACACACACTCGAAGGTTATCGTACCGTGAAGGAATTAGGAAAACAAATGAAAGACCCGTTTGATGTAAACCGGGTTGCTGGTGATATTGGCAAACCCGGTGACACAACAAGTTTATTCAACTTGCCTAAAAGAGAGGGTCAGCGACCAACCATAGCTCCCTTTGTTGTTCCGCACAGACAAATGAATCAACACAATGACACAGTAATTCGGGCAATGCAAAAAAAAATATTTGATGATGAAGTAGCTAATTCCAATAATACACTTATATATAAAACAAGCTATTTGGAAAAGAATAGCCCAGGTATATTTTTAAAAGATAGTGCGTCAGGCAATCAAACCATCGTACCTACATCTCATGCCGAAGTCGGACATATCCATATGTTTGACGGCTCTATGCATATAATTTTAAGCCCGAGTGACACGAAAGAAGTAATTGAGAAAGAATGGGGAGAATTGCATGGTTTGGCGGGGCAGGGACGTGCCGCAAAAACTTATCTTATGATTTATTCACCAAGGGTGGACCAAGAGTTACAAGTGACAAATTTAATTCTTGAAGCTGCAGTAAAATATGCGACAAATTATTTGAAGTAAAAGGCTATGCAGGTAACATGGGTATTGGCAAAATGCGGTTGACAATGATTTGTTTAACCTAAAGCGTTTTCGTACTCACAAACCCTCTGAAATTGTTTTGTTTGCTGTTACTGTTTTAAGCGTTTCAAAATATAAGGTTCACCCGGAGCTAGTATATGTATTCGTTCTGGATTAACAACCAGTTTTTTTAATTCTTCCGGGTCTGCATTGAAAGGTGCAAAGTCAGGTGCATCTACGGAACCCCAATGATTAAGCAGTAGCGGTGTATTTGGATATGCATTGGCAATCTTGACAGCACCAGCTAGTGTAAAGTGCCATTCGCTATTTGAAAAATCGAACAAAATAGCATCAGGTGTTTTCATGTGCAGATGAAAGTCCATTAATCGGGAATCTCCTTCCGCCCATATATTGCCATCGGGTGTTTCAATCCAGAAACCGCAGGCGTCTTCATTCTTAAAGAAGCGTGTGCTCATCCCTGGATATGCATTTTGGTAGGCATGGTCCGCAGGAGTAAGTTTGACCACTACATAACCCACCCGAAAAGTATCACCAATGTTATGTCCAAACGATGGAAAGCCTTCATTTTTCATCAAAGAATCAACATAGACCGTTGAATGGTAAGCCTTGGTTACTCGGAGAAGATCACGATTTGTGGGAACACTGTAATGGTCATTATCTGCATGTGTAACTAATACAGCATCCAACCTTGGAACTTGTTCTGTGGAAATGGGGAAGTCAATCATGATAGGCATATCAAAACCTTTCAATAAAGGATCTACCATCAACGTAGTCCCACGGCTATTAATGAAATATCCAGCCATTCCTAGCCAACGAAGAGTCGTTTGGCTAGATGGTTGAAATACTGCCGCATCGAAAGGTTGAGTTGGAGGTGCTTTTGCCTGATATTTTTTTATTGATTTAACAGTGCTGTCTCTTTGACCATAAATACATACAGATGAAAGACATATGTTTAATAATAGCAAGAAGAAATATTTCATTTTCAAATTGATTTTGCACAAAGTTCTTTTAACGGCAGCATGTTAATGGATATAAATTACTCTTTTACGAACCATTATTACTGATTTCAGGGCTAAAGAGGTAATTCGTAGGAAACCTACACTAATTTTGAGATCACAACAAGAGAGTATGGATAAGATCAAAAAGCTGGAAAGTGTTAAGCAATTCAATGCCGAACGTGGCCAAAAAACGTTTCATCCTTTAGTAAGCGTTTTAGATCAATCAAAATCCAAACCTATCCATCCCGCCCATTATCTATCTGAACTGTATATTATTTTTTTGAAGGATTTGAAATGCGCGGATATGAAATATGGCAGGGGTCATTACGACTACGATGACGGCACAATTCTATTTATTGCACCTGGTCAGGTAATGGGTTTTGACCACAGCGAAAAAATATTGCAACCTTCCGGATGGGCACTGGCTTTTCACCCGGATTTGATTTATGGAACTTCGCTCGGTCGGCGTATTAAACAGTATAGTTTTTTTTCATATGGTGTGACAGAAGCTCTGCACGTTTCCGACATGGAAAGAAGTATTACAATAGAATGTTTTAAGAAAATTGGGTATGAATTGGAACATGCTATTGATAAGCATACCAAAACGTTGATTGTGAGCAATATTGAATTGTTTTTGAACTATTGTGTCCGATTTTATGATCGTCAGTTTCTTACAAGAGATACGACTCATAAAGACGCTTTAGTGAGGTTTGAAGTTTTGTTGGAGGATTATTATAGCTCAAATAAGCCGCAAACATTAGGATTACCAACAGTCGCCTATTGTGCTGAACACCTCCACTTATCGGCAAATTATTTTGGAGATTTGATCAAAAAAGAAACCGGCAAATCTGCCCAGGAATACATCCACTTTAAAATCATAGATCTAGCAAAGGAAAAAGTTTTTGATGAAAGCAAATCCATCAGCGAGGTAGCTTACGAAATGGGCTTCAAATATCCCCAACATTTTGCCAGATTATTCAAACAACACACTGGACAATCCCCAACCGAATACCGGCTTTTAAGTTAGCACTGGCTAAATACTGATCATCAATGAATAAACTTTCTTTATCATATAAACTACATATGAAAAGTATTATAACTTATAAATAGAAGCATAAAATGAATGTATTACAAAAAAGAAAACTTGGCAATGACGGATTGGAAGTGTCTGCGCTTGGCCTTGGCTGTATGGGGATGAGTTGGTCCTACGGTCCCCCAAAAGATAAAAAGGAGATGATCGAATTACTTCATAAGGCAGTAGAAATGGGTGTCACTTTTTTTGATACTGCGGAAGTATATGGGCCACTACATAACGAAGAACTTTTGGGTGAAGCGTTAGGTCCGTTTAAAGGACAGGTGGTCATTGCGACCAAATTCGGTTGGTCACCTTCTCCGAATGATACAGATCGATGGAGTTTAATAAATAGCCGGCCAGAGCATATAAAAAAAGTTGTAGAAGGATCATTAAAACGATTGAAAGTGGAGATAATCGACTTGTATTATCAACATCGTGTTGACCCGAATGTACCGATAGAAGATGTCGCGGGTGCAGTGAAAGATTTAATTCATGAGGGAAAAGTTAAATATTTTGGTTTATCTGAAGCAGGTGTAAAAACTATTCGCCGTGCACATGCTGTACAACCCGTCGCGGCATTGCAAAGCGAATATTCACTCTGGACAAGAGAGCCAGAGGATGAAATAATACCAACGTTGGAAGAGCTGGGGATTGGATTTGTTCCATTCAGCCCATTGGGTAAAGGTTTTTTAACAGGGAAAATTGATGAAAATACAAAGCTGGCTACCACCGATTTTCGAAATATCGTTCCTCGCTTTGAGGCTGAAAACAGGAAAGCAAATCAGGTCTTGGTTGACGTGCTGACTAAGATTGCGGACGAAAAGAAAGCAACTCCTGCCCAAATTGCATTAGCGTGGCTGCTTGCAAAAAAGCCTTGGATTGTTCCCATTCCCGGAACTACAAAACTCAATCGCCTGGATGAAAATCTTCAGGCATTCAATGTTGAGCTCACATCCGAAGATCTGCGTAATATCGAAGAAACCACTTCAAAAATTAAGATTGAAGGTGCTCGTTATCCGGAAGCTATCGAGCGGATGACAGGCCTCTAATTTTGCAGAACAGATTAAACAGAAAAGGGATAACCAATTCGTGAGTCGGATATATAAATACTGAATCTATGTAACAGATTTTTAAAAAATTGCAGTAAGACTTCACAAATCAATTTATTGATTCTATTAATCCTTAAAAAGTAACCAATGGCAATTTTATCACAGGGAAGATTGCTTTTTCTTCTGGTTGTCTCCATATCTATATTCCTGGCGGGATGCAAAAGCAGTGAAACCAATGATAGAACCTGGAGTGTTTATAAGGGAGATGCTACTAGTTCGAACTACTCACCTCTGGACCAAATTAACTTGGCAAATGTGAATAGACTCGGTCATGCATGGACATTCGTTATGGAGGATAGTAAGGGAGCGACACCAAGACCAAGCCAGTGTAATCCAATCATTGTAGACGGTATACTATATGCCACATCGGCCAGCCAATGGGCTTATGCAATAGATGCAGCTACCGGAAAAGAAATTTGGTCGTTCAACCCTTTTAACGGAGACCAGGTAGGGGAAGTTAATCGCGGATTAACGTATTGGGAAAATGGCGACGATAAAAGAATATTATTTTCTGCTAATAATTATCTTTTCGCACTGGACGCGCGGACAGGTAAATCCATGATAGGTTTTGGAGACAATGGCAAGGTAGACCTAAAAGTAGGGTTAAGAGATACTGGTAACGATATTTTCGTGTCATCGACCTCACCCGGCATCATCTTTAAAAATTTGATCATAATGGGTTGCAGGGTCCCAGATGTATATGGGGCACAACCTGGATATATAAGAGCCTACAATTGTGAAAGTGGAAAATTAGAGTGGACATTTCATACAATACCGCTTCCCGGCGAACCAGGCTATGAAACTTGGCCAGCCGATGCATACAAAGTTGTTGGAGGCGTAAACAATTGGGCTGGCATGAGTCTGGACATTCAACGCGGTATGGTATTTCTGGCGCTGGGTTCACCTTCATACGATTTCTATGGAAAAGATAGAAAGGGAACAAACCTTTATGGAAACTGTGTATTGGCACTGGATGCAGTAACAGGAAAGCATGTCTGGCATTTTCAAACAGTGCATCACGATCTATGGGATTACGATTTGCCGGCACCTCCTGCTTTGGTTACTATTCAAAAGGATGGAAAAAAAGTCGATGCGGTTGTTCAAATCACTAAACAGGGCTTTGTGTTTGTATTCAATCGGGAAACTGGAGAATCATTGTTTCCAATTGAAGAACGCAAAGTTCCTGCTTCTAATCTTCCCGGTGAAGAGGCGTGGCCTACCCAACCTTTTCCAGTAAAACCAAAACCGTTCGCACGGCAATGGATAACAGAAGGGGACCTTTCGAATTATTCGGCAGCCAACCATGATTCACTGGTGAAGCAACTAAGAACACTTCGTTACGAAGGATTATTTACGCCACCTGATTTAAAAGGCACACTACAACTACCGGGAACTCGTGGTGGTGGGGAATGGGGTGGGGCTGCCTTTGATCCTGCAACAAATTTGTTATACATCAAGTCCAACGATGCACCCGATATTCAAACCATAGTAAGAGGTACGCAACAGGCTGCCACCGAGCATTCAGCCCCAACAAGTCAATTAGAAACGGTTGATAGGTATGCACGACCTGATCAATTCGTTAACAGTACTGGCTACAAAACATGGAAAGATCCAAGTGGCAATCCTGCTATTCGGCCACCATGGGGTACATTGCACGCTTTGAATCTTTCAACAGGTGATTATGTGTGGCAGTTGCCACTTGGTAATGATAGTTTACGACAGGAAAAAGGAGCTGCCGAAACCGGTCAGGAAGGAAAGGCAGGTCCGATAGTTACAGCCGGAGGGGTGTTATTTATTAGTGGGACCGAGGACAGAAAATTAAGAGCGTTTGACAAGACCACCGGCAAATTACTGTGGCAAACTACATTGCCGGCACTCGCCAATGCGACTGCCTGTACATACCAAGTTAAGGAAAAACAGTATGTAGCTTTATCGGTGGGTGGTACTAAAGAAAACCCATCGGGCTCAATTATGGCCTTTTGCTTGAAATAACGCTTATTTGTTATGACTAGTTTTTCTATATGTTTACCGTCAACATTTTAATTTTAGAAAATAAAATCGTAGATCATCTATCTGCCTTTCTGAAGAAGAAAAAACTACTTGACTTTTTACGAGAGTTGTACCTCACGGTTTTAAAAGCCTTACCAGACAAGGATTCTTACTTTTTGTATTGGGAAGTAAAACCTTTAAATAAACAGATAGTAAACATATAGTAAATCGCATCAAACTCTCTACGACAGCAGGGTTTTTAAATTTACTAAACTGATTTTTATTATTTATTAATTGTGCGGTGTTTTATGAAAATTTGTACCTTGATTGTACCCCAGATGGGAAATAAGAGCTAAAGTTTGCTGAGAGGGAGAAAAAGACGCACAAAAAAAATGCTTAAGTGCATTTAACTGAATCTACGTCCTTTAATACTATATGAGTTCAAACATAAAAATCACAAGAATCTGTCAGTCTTTATTTTAAAAATTCACACCATGCGACAAATCAAAACCAACATTCATTTTTTGATATTGCTATCATTTTTGTTTTTAATTAGCTGTAAACAACCCACGACAACTTCAGAGAAAAAAGACAACGACACAACTCAAGTCGCTTCAACTACAGACGCTACTCCCATGCCCGCTTATGACCCGGCGATGGAACCTTTAACTGTAGGAGCGAAGTTTTCTAAAAAGCTTGGTGATACGCTGAATATAAAAATGTATGAGTTTACGGTAAAGCCAGGAGATTCATGGGCACTGCATACCCATCCCGATCATACAGTTTATGTTCTTCAGGGTGGTAAAATGGCATTATTTATTCAGGCAGCAGGAAAACAGGATACTCTTACTTTCCCGACAGGCATGGCATTAATAAGCGGCCCATTATCAGACTCTGGTAGAAATATTGGCAATACTACTATAAAGCTGCTTGTACAAGATATTTATAGACCACGAGGCGAATAATCATAGCGGCTTTCCCCAACAACGGGAAAATGCAGCTTTTGAAATTGAAAAGTTATTCTCCGAATAAAGGCTGCTACCAACATAAGTATTTGCAATAGCAGGGCTGGACATTGGAGCAATCGGCCACAAATCTTTTAACATTATTCAATTAAATGTCATCATAAAATGGAACAAACAAGACGGGACTTACTCAAAACAATCACGGCATTAACCGGTGGTTTAATGATTCCGGTTGCCGGGCAAAATCAAACAAGCGGACAAAACAAATTACCAATTCTTACTGGCGACGCGGTTGATTTATCTGACATCATCAATTTGTTTGATTTTGAAAAAATGGCTGAGGAGAAAATGACAAAAATGGTTTACGGATATGTTGCAGGCGGAGCAGCAGATGAAATTACTGTGCGTTGGAACAGGCAGGCATTCGATGCATTGAAAATAAACCCGCATGTGCTGAATGATGTGAGCAAGCTTGATACATCCGTTACATTGTTCGGGCAAAAACTTTTTTATCCTGTTTTAATAGCCCCAACTGCCTTTCATAAAATGATGCATCCCGAAGGTGAATTGGCAACAGCCAAAGGAGCCGGTAAAGCAAAAGCGATTTATGTGGTGAGTTCATTTACTACTACAGCTTTGGAAGAAATAAAAAAGGTTGCCACTGAACCGCTATGGTTTCAATTGTATGTAAGAGACGACAGGGTATTTACAAAAAACCTTGTTCAAAAAGCAGAATCATTGGGTTGTAAAGCCATTTGTATTACGGTTGACACACCTGTTGGAGGTGCCCGCAATCGTGAAGAAAGAGTAAAATTTGAATTGCCTGACGGTCTAAATGCACCCTATATAAATGGTTCAATGGATCAAAAATTACCCCTCACATGGAAAGATATGGAATGGTTAATTTCTTTTGCAAAAGTACCCGTTTTATTAAAAGGAATTTTAAATGCTGGTGATGCAGAAACTGCCATTAAAATTGGTGCATCCGGTATTATCGTTTCCAATCATGGTGGCAGAAATTTAGATACTGCTCCTGCCACCATTGATGCTTTACCAAAAATTGCTGAAAGAGTAAACAAAAGAATACCCATTTTAATGGATGGCGGAATAAGACGTGGTACTGATATTTTAAAAGCAATTGCTTATGGAGCAAATGCTGTATTAGTAGGCAGACCCATCTGTTATGGTTTGGCTTCGGCCGGTGCAGAAGGTGTTGCCAAAACCTTAGAAATTTTAAGAACAGAATTTGAAATGGCAATGGCATTGACTGGGAGAGCGACTATTGCAAGCATTGACCAGGCTTTAATATGGAAATAAGTTGGTTACCTATCAGACAACCATACGATTTATTTACAAAGTTTACATTTTAATTTACAATCCTGACCCTTCAAGCTGAAAGGATCAAAGTAGTTTCGCTGTATCAAACTTTAAGTCTGGCAGTGTTTCTGTTCCCGATAATTAATAGAAAAAATCATGAAATACGCACTCGTCTATACTTTATTCCTGATGTTTGTTTTTTACACTTCCTGTGGACAAATCCAAACAAACCCACCACAAGATAATACTAGCCTAGGATACTCCGAGTCTCAACTTAAAGAGGCGGTCACCTCCAAGGTGCCTATAGGTATGGTTCGGAATGTAAAAAAAGCCAGAAACGGAGACATTTTGATTGCTTCTTGGTTAGCCGTGTTTCGATACGATGGAACATCTGTTTACCAATCTAACAGGTAAAATAATTTCGCCCCGCTTCTCTAGCTTCTGGGATGTACTGGAAGATCGACGCGGAAACCTTTGGTTCGCTTCCACTAGATTCGGGTGTCTTATTATTACAATGGTAAATCCTTTCAACATTTTACAACCGAGGAAGGACTTCCCAGTAATATCCGTTGGGTTTATTCATGAAGATAAAGCCGGTACTATCTGGTTCTCCACGGGAGGCGGATTAAGCCGTTACGATGGGAAATCTTTTCGAAATTTTACAACGAAAGACGGACTTTCCAATAATGATCCTACCACTATCATGGAAGACAAAACCGGGAAATTATGGTTTGGCACAAGGGGCGAGCCCTGTTTTTATGATGGAAAAACATTTACCGTTTTCAAAAACGAGGATGGTAAAGCGTTTAACAACGTTTGGTCAATAATCGAAGATAAAAAAGGAAACATTTGGTTCGGTGACGTTGATGGTGTTTGGCGCTATGACGGCAGAACCTTTACTAAGGTGTCGCAGAGGGGGGCTTATGCAATATTGGAAGATAGAAAAGGAAACATCTGGACTACCAGTCAAATAACTACCAGTCAAATAAATCCTAATGGCCCCGTTTGGGCACTTTTCCGTTATGATCAAAAGTCCTTGTACAATAAAAATCCCACTGTAACCGAAATTAGTGTCAGGAGGACCAGCTAATCTTTATGGGATTTTGGAAGCTAACGATGGAAGTATTTGGTTTGGAGGTTTGGGATCTATGAGTGGGGTGCATCGTTATGATGGAAAGACCATCACGCACTTTAAGCGTAAAGAAGGAAATAATTAGCCAACAATTTAAAGTTGACTTGATAAAGCAAAACTTTACCGTAAAATGTTCGAACACGTAACCCCTCTGGTAAATCACAAGCCTATATCCTTTTCCGCGTAAAACAACAATCTTGACAGCCGGGTCAACTTCCAGTTTTTTTCGCAGTTTGGATATGAACATGTCCAGGCTCCGCCCCACAATAACACCTTCATCTTCCCATATCTCCTTTTGCAGCCGGCTTCTCTCTATGATCTCGTTGGGAGACAATGCGAACATTAGCAATACACGGGTTTCCGTTCCGGTCAGGTCTATTGTTTCTTCATTGACCATAAGCCTCCGGTTCTGTGCATCAAACAACACCGAGCCTAAAGTGAACATGTGGCCAGACTGATGCTCGGGTCTGGTAGAGTGATCAGGGGGGCTCGTAGGCTGATTCTCCGGTAAAACATTACGCGGTCTACCAGGTTTCAAAAAAATAAAACCCACAAATGCGAATAAGGCCAGGCTGCCCAGCAGGTATGCATACTTTGCTGTATTTGTTTTGGTCGATTGGAATTTAATGTTGATCAGGTAACAGGCTTTTGGCTGCTTTCTTCCCAGGCAGGCTATAATATCATCTTTTGGATTCCGGGATATAGCGCATCCATAAGCCACGCTTGAGTTGCCACAGTTCAGCACGTTAACAATGTAGTCACTGGCGCCCGCGTCGCTCGCCAACACACGCCGGGTAGTATTCACCAGGGAGTCCGGTTGAAAACTAAGCTCATTCTCAAAACTGATCTGGTATTCATTTTCGCCGGTTTTTTTTACCGGCAGTACGCGAGATACACTGTCACCCGACTGCAGGAGTGTTTCATGTCCGATCCTGCGGAGTAAAATTTCCCTTCTGGAAGCATCAGAACCGTCACTATTGCCCATACTGAAGGCCAGGCAGATTAAAGAGACAGACACAAGTAGTACCAATCCGAATAGGTATTTCCGTTTTCTGGGGTGGAGTTTTCGGCTAAGAGGCATAGTGTCAAGCTTTTATTTACAATGTTTACATGTTAATTTACAATCAAAATCCAGCATTTGCAAGATATGATAGTAATATCGCCGGATCCTCTTAGAAATGATAAACGGAAACAAAAATCATCTTAAATTATTATTAATCAATACAACTTAAAAAAATGAGAAAAAGTATCTTACTATTGATAATGGCGACAGCAGGACTTTGTTCCTGGGGGCAAAGCAGTCAATCAACAACAGATTCAGCTTATATAGGAACTTCGGATTCGGCAAAAAATGACCAGGATCAAAAGCCATTGTCCAACCAAAACAAAAATTTTATTAACACTAAATATGAATATACGGAGTCTAACGGTGCACGAATGATAATACAAAACAGCTTTCCAAGAAGTAAAATAAACTATACGGATCGCAACGGTAAGAAATATACTTATGCTGTATTTTGGACCCGAATAATCAATGAAACAGCTAATCCTCTTGAATTGACAATTGATTTTCCTTTAGATTCATTTGAGTTTCCATCTTCATCGGGCAACTATATGAAATTACTTCATTCAGGCACAATGACAATTGATCAAGAAACCTTCAAGGATGATAGTACATTAATATCTTTTTTAGATAATAATCGCTATCAAATGTCTTCATTGGAAAGAACTATGCATCCAAAAGGTTCAACTACTTTTTATGTCATAACACTCACTGATCGTGCGTTAGGGGCTATTGGAGCAGCAGGTATGTTGCGAACAGGACTTAGCAAAAAAGGGCAGGATCTCTTTTATACAATTTCGAATTATACCCCCACGCAAGCACCATCACTGCTAAACGATAAAGAAATTCATTGTGGAAGTATTAATTTGAAAAATTAATTCGCTTACCATATTCGGATAAATTTAAGGAACCACTATAAACTTCCCAATAACAAATCCTACTCAAATCGCTCCAAAAAAAATAAAGAATGAAAAAACCCGTAATATTATTTATTCTATTCTTAATGACTGTTTTTTATAATTTCTGTGGAGGACAAAACCAAAAAAACGTATCAAAAGATAATATCAAGTCCGAAACCAAAGATACAATCACCTTGGACTGGCCTAGCGATAATATAGTTGCTCGAATAAAAAAAGGCAGAAATGGTACCATCTTGATAGTTTCTTCCAGGAGTGTTTTTCGATACGATGGAAAATCGTTTACTAACCTCACAAGTAAAGTGGGTTCGCACAGATTCAATGATGCACTAGAAGATCGAAAAGGAAATCTTTGGTTTGCTACTGATGATTCAGCAGGTGTTTATTATTACAATGGGAAATCCCTGCCTACCGGACAGGCAGGCTTTCAACATTTTACAACCAGGGAGGGACTTGCTAATAATCAGGTTATATGTATTTATGAAGATAAAGCCGGCATTATTTGGTTCGGCACTAGAGGTGGAGTAAGCCGTTACGATGGGAAATCTTTTCGGAATTTTAAAATGAAAGGAGAACATTGGTGGGACAATTTTATTACGACTTTCATGGAAGACAAAACCGGGAAATTATGGATTGCTGCAAGGACCAAAATCTCCATTTATGATGGAAAAACATTTACCAATTTCGCACATTATAAAAAGGGTATAGATGTTTGGGATGTTTGGTCAATAATCGAAGACAAAAAAGGCAATATTTGGCTTGGTGGCTACTATGGCCTTCAGCGCTATGATGGAAAGACATTTACCGAGTTCGCACATAATAAGGGATATAATTTTATCATCGAAGACAAGAAAGGAAACATTTGGACTACTGGTAGCATAGGTTCTCCTGCCTGGGCTCTTTCCCGTTATGATCAAAAGTCCTTGAACAATAAAAATCCCACTGTAACCAAAATTATGTCTGGACGACTAGAAATGTATTCCGGGATATTGGAAGCTAACGATGGAAGTATTTGGTTTGGATATAATGGTGGATTGTATCGTTATGATGGAAAGACCATCACTGACTTTAGAAGTAAAGAAGGAAATAATTAGCCAATAGCTGATTTCAACAATTTCAATCATTAACATCAAAATGACAAAATGATCATTGAAAAACTTAGGATGTTTAAATAAAAATGCCTTTCCATTAAAGAAAGGCATGACATCTAGAGATACAACTCATTAATTTAGCTCTGCTGACACACTGATCGTTGGTTCAGCAGAAACTTTTCCTGCAGTAATTGGCTGACCTTCAACACCAAAGTCCCCTAATTTAATATTGAACGCGGCACTTGTTTTCAGTGTATTCCCAACTACAACAATTGTTGCCGGGGCAGCTACCTTATTTGTTTTTCCTTTTATTGTCAAATCACCTTCAACAGTAACATTGTAAGTTCCACCTTTTTTAAAGTTAACTGCTGATGGATTTGTTATGGCCCCACTAAATGTAGCTTTTGGAAACTTATCCGAGTTTAACCAACTTTCCTGGTTAAAATGCTCCTGTATTTTAGGATTGGCAAACTCAAAATTTTTGATCGTTGCTTCAAATTGCACTGTGTTCTTTGAAGGATCAATTGCCGCGATAGCCGTTTTATTTTCTGCTTTTGGCAAGTTATCAATGGAGGTAGATGCATCAAAAGCCACGATAGCTGAGGCGACTTTAGATTGTTTTTCCATAAACCATTTATTTGAATGTTTATTTATATATTTACTCCCCGATGAAAGGTTTGTTCTTCATATTAAGCTGGCTTATTTTATTCATCACCTGCATTCCGTGCGGCGATAGTGAAGAATGTACAATAAAGATTGAGGCAAAAGTTTCATCTGCAAATAGTCACGAGCAGCATAGCCACACCTTAGAAACCTGCAGTCCATTTTGCACCTGCTCTTGTTGCGCGGTTTCAGCCTGTTCAACCTCTGCATTTAAATCTCAACTTAGTGAGATTATTCTCGAAAATGAGAAGCATCCGCTTTATGATGTTTCCTTTAAGTCAGTTGTGGGCTATTCGATCTTCCAACCTCCGAGGTGGATTTAATTAACTCTTCTGGAATTGTTGCATGACCTTCATGGGCCTGCATTGCATTTATCATCGTTGCTTCTATTGGAGTATGCTTCAGTAAAGCCGAAAGGTCGCCGACCTATTCGTGTAAATCTATTCTTAAAGAATTTAAATGCTGTATTCCTTTGAGAATTGGGGCTACAATAGCAATGATTGTATCAGCGATTTACTTAAATAGATATAGAACACATGCTCAATAAAATCATTCATTTCAGTATAAAAAACAAGCTCATTATCGGAGTAATGACGGTGGCACTTATTATTTGGGGTTTGTGGAGCGCTGCCAAACTGCCTCTCGATGCCTTGCCAGATGTTACGAACAACCAGGTACAGGTAATTACCCGTGCTCCAACTTTGGCCGCACAGGAAGTGGAGCAATTTATTACTTACCCGGTAGAAAAGTCTTTATCTAATATCCAGGGCCTGGACGAGATGCGTTCTTTTTCCCGGTTTGGGTTAAGTGTAATCACTGTTGTGTTTAAGGAAAATGTAAATGTTTACTTCGCAAGGCAGTTGATTGCTGAAAAATTGAAAGAAGCAGAGGCACAGATACCTGCCGGCATAGGCAAGCCGGAGATGGCTCCTGTTACCACCGGACTTGGAGAAATCTATCAATATGTTATTCATCCAAAAAAAGGAAGTGAACAAAAATATTCTGCGATGGATTTACGCACCATGCAGGACTGGATTGTTGCACGTCAGTTAAGTGGTATTCCGGGTGTTGCTGAAGTGACAGGGTTTGGCGGCATCAGCAAACAATATGAAGTGGCTTTAAATCCTGACCGATTAAAAGGTATGAATGTTACAATACCTGAGATTTTCACCGCATTGCAAAAAAATAATGAAAATACCGGCGGCGCATATATTGACAGGAAACCCAATGCTTATTTTATCAGGGGCGTGGGACTCGTAAAAACCTTTGCTGATATTGAAAGTATAGTTATAAAACACCAGAATGGTATTCCCATATTGATAAGAGATGTAGCGAAGGTCCAATTTGGCTCACCTCCACGTTATGGAGCATTAACATATAATGGCGAAAAGGAAGTTGTCGGCGGTATCGTACTGATGATGAAAGGAGCAAACAGCGCATCTGTAGCAGGACTTGTAAAAGAAAGAATGAAAACGGTACAAACATCTTTACCCGAGGATGTGATCATCGAGCCTTTCTTAGATCGGACTGATTTGATCGGGCGGGCAATCAATACAGTAAAAACTAACCTAATAGAGGGTGCGTTAATTGTAATATTAGTACTGGTTTTATTCCTTGGCAACTTCCGTGCTGGTTTAATAGTAGCTTCTGCAATTCCTTTATCCTTATTGTTTGCCCTGGCAATGATGAATTTGTTTGGAGTTAGCGCGAACCTGATGAGTTTGGGTGCAATTGATTTTGGATTAATAGTAGATGGTGCGGTAATCATTGTGGAAGCCACACTCCATTTCCTGGCATTGGGAAAAATAAATGGAAAACTTTCCCAGCAACAGATGGACGAAGCAGTGGAGGGCAGTGCAAAAAAAATGATGAGTTCCGCAGCATTCGGCCAAATAATAATTCTGATTGTTTATTTGCCAATCCTTTCCTTACAAGGCGTAGAAGGAAAAATGTTCCGGCCCATGGCAGAAACTGTTGGCTTTGCAATTTTAGGAGCCTTATTGTTATCCCTTACTTACATACCGATGATGAGTGCTCTGTTTCTTTCTAAAAAGGCCAGCCATAGAAGAAATCTTTCAGATCGTATGATGGATTTCTTTCAGCGGATGTATGCGCCACTTCTAAATGGCGCAATCAAAATAAAATATGCCATTGTAGGTATTGCGGTTGGTTTGTTAATTCTTTCCCTTATACTATTTAAAAATATGGGTGGCGAGTTCATACCGACATTGGAAGAGGGTGATTATGCCATCGAATTTGTATTGCCGCAAGGTTCTTCGCTGTCACAAACGACAGAAACCGTAATGATGGCAGAGCGGATGTTGCTAAAATTTCCGGAAGTAAAAATGGTGGTAGGAAAGACAGGCGCGGCCGATATTGCAACGGACCCAATGCCCCCGGAAGCCAGCGACCTCATGGTAATAATGAAACCGAAGAAGGAATGGACAACAACAGAGGATTTTGATGAACTCGCCAATCTAATGAGGGATAAACTTTCCACCATTCCTGGCGTAATTGCCGAACCCAGCCAGCCTATCCAAATGCGGTTCAATGAACTGATGACGGGGATAAGGCAAGATGTGGCTATAAAAGTATTTGGGGAGAATTTGGATACATTGGTTGCTTATGCAGAAAAGGTGGCAAAAGTTATTGGGCCTATCAAAGGCATTACGCAGCCACAGGTAGAGCGAGTTGACGGTCTGCCCCAAATTACGATTGAGTACGACCGGGCAAGGTTGGCAGGTTATGGGTTAAATATTGAAGATATAAACCATGTGGTAAGTACAGCGTTTGCAGGTGAAGTGGCTGGTGTAGTGTTTGAAAATGAAAGAAAATTTGATTTGGTATTACGGCTCGATAGCAGTTACCGTACATCATTGGATGATGTAAGTAATTTATATGTGCCATTGGCAAACGGTAATCAGATACCCTTGTCGCAAATAGCCGTAGTTGCTTTTAAATCGGGGCCTGCTCAAATAAGCCGGGAGGCCGGTAAGCGGAGAATCTATATAAGTTTTAATGTGAGCGGCCGTGATGTAGCAAGCGTAGTTAGAGAAGCCCAACAAAAGCTAAATGAAAAGATAAAATTACCGACTGGTTATTATTATACTTATGGAGGCACTTTTGAAAACTTGCAAAAAGCATCTTCGCGACTAATGATCGTAGTGCCGCTGGCATTGTTGCTAATCTTTTTTATGCTGTATCTCACTTTCCGTTCTATAAAGGAATCTGCATTAATATTTACTGCAATTCCGATGAGTGCTATTGGAGGCGTGTTTGCATTGCTAGTAAGAGGGATGCCTTTCAGTATTTCTGCTGGTATTGGCTTTATTGCCTTGTTTGGCGTTGCAGTGCTGAATGGGATTGTTCTAATCAGCACATTCAACCAATTGGAGAAGGAAGGAATGAACGATGTTATGCAAAGGGTGCGGGAAGGAACAAGAATCCGGTTGCGGCCTGTTCTAATGACTGCTTCGGTGGCAGCCTTAGGTTTTATCCCAATGGCATTATCCAACGGTGCTGGGGCAGAAGTACAAAAGCCATTGGCAACAGTTGTCATAGGTGGATTGATAACTGCTACATTTCTTACGCTGATCGTATTACCATTATTGTACATCATTTTTTCATCAAAAACGAAATCGACTATGAAACCTTCGGCTGCAATTATAGCTGTAATTGCTTTGCTGGGCTTGTCAAGTGAAGCGCAATCACAACAATCGCCGGTAAAAAGAGTAACTATTGATGAGGCTGTAGGTCTGGCAAAGAACAATCTTCTTTTCGAAATAAACGAACAGCAGATCAACAAGGGTAAAGCACAAATCAATACTGCCGGTGGTTTGCCTAAAACGGGCGTGTTTGCAGAAAATGAAGACCTCCGGCCAGGTGATAATAAAGGGATCTTGAAAATTGGTTTGTCACAAAACATTTCATGGCCAGGTTTGTACAAGGCGCAGAAGAATCTGTACAATGAGCAGATGAAATATTACCAGGCCAATACAGGCGTCATTGATCTGGAAATAAAACGAAATGTGCGTTCAGCTTTCTATCAGCTTTGGTATTTGCAGGAAAAACAGAACTTATTTAACCGATTAGACAGTATATATAAGTCCCTGAACGAGGCTGCAAGATTGAAAGTCAAGACGGGCGACAGTCCTGGTTTAGACAGCATTGCGGCCAATGTCCGGATGAATGAGGTCCAGGCTTTGCTTCAGCAAATCAATAATGATGTGCAAATTCAGCAACAGATTTTAATGCAGCTACTGAATACAAATGAAATATTGATGCCTGCTTTAATGCCATTGGGAAAAATAGCGATGCCTGTTGCAGGCGATGACGGTACACATCCGGCACTGGCGTTGCAATCTCAAAACATCAATATTGCCAGTGCCGGAATAAGGGTGATTAGGAATGAAAACAGGCCGGAGTTCTCAGGCCGTTTCTTCAGCCAACGATTGTGGGGAGCCAAAGATCCATTTAGTGGGTTTTCCGTTTCAGCGGTTTCCCTTTATTTGGTGCGGGGGCTTACCGCAACAAAATAAAAGTAGCCCAGGCAGACATGGCCGTTCAGCAAAAGCAGTTTGAATATGAGAAGCAAGTTTTAACTGCAAAGCAAATTCAAATGCAACGGGAAGTGAGAAAAAATAACAGCCTGTTGTCTTTTTATGAAACAACAGGTTTACAGCAGGCAGGGGAAATTGTGGAGGCTGCGTCTTTGGCATATCGTTCCGGTGAAATCAGTTTTGCGGAATTATCACAATTTCTGACGCAAGCCATAGAAATTCAAAAAAATTACTTAGAGAACCTAAATGCCTACAACCAGTCGGTCATTCAATATTATTATTTCATCAATCAATAAATATTTGCAGATGAAAAAGTTCTTAATTACAATTATCATTTTCACGAACTTAGTTGCAATTTTTTCCTGTGGAGGCAAAGACAGTAAAGAAACGACTACAACTAAGGTGGAAGGGCAGGAAGAAGGGCATGAAAATCCCAACATGGTTATCCTCAGCGGGGAGCAGATAAAAAGTATCGGCATTGAGTTCGGCCTTATTGAAGAAAAACAGCTCACCGCATCATTGAAAACAAATGGTGTGCTAAGAGTTCCAAATCAGAATAAGGCCAGTGTAAATTCTATTTACAGCGGTGTCATAAGATCATTAAATGTACAGCCGGGAAATACTGTCTCCAAAGGTCAAAATATTGCAACTATTGCCAACCCCGATTTCATCCGCGTACAGGATGAGTTTCTCGGCGTCAATTCAAAAATTGTATTGGCAGAGCAAGAATACAGCCGGCAAAAGGAATTGAATGCAGGCAATGCCGGAGCGTTAAAAAATTTGCAGGCAGCCGAAAATGAATTAGGAACCTTACAAAGCCGCAAATCATCTTTAGAACAGCAAATAAAGCTAATGGGTATAAACCCAGCGTCACTCAGCAATGGTAAGTTAGTTTCTGTTCTTTCGATTCGCAGTCCTATCAGCGGTGTGGTGAGCAATGTGATGGTTCAAATAGGAAGTTATGTGGATCTAAGCACTGCCGTTGCCGAGATAGTTGACAATAGCCAGTTGCATCTCGACCTATTTGTATATGAGAAGGATATGCCCAAACTGCGAAACAATCAACTTATCCATTTTACACTTACAAATAATCCGGGTAAAGAATATGATGCCCAGATTTATTCATTGGGCTCATCTTTTGAAGGTGAAAGCAAAGCTGTAACCGTTCATGCAAAGGTTCAGGGTAACAAGACGGGGCTGATAGACGGTATGAATGTCACTGCAATTATCAGCCTCGAAAAAGCTACTGTTCCCGCGGTACCATCTGATGCTATAGTTAATTTCCAGGGCCAGGACTACATTTTTATCGTTGCCGAGAGGCAGGAAGTAATAAAAGACAGTCTAGCCCATAATGCCAAAGTAACCGATGCTCATAATGAAGAGAGCGGTGTTATTTTCGAACGGATTCCTGTAGTTAAGGGCAATTCAGACATTGGTTATTCAGAAATAACCTTGTTAAAAGAAATTTCAAAAGGTACACGAGTAGCAGTGAAAGGGGCATTTTTTATTTTAGCCAAAATGACAAATACGGAAGGTCATCACGATTAAGTCCACTAGGGTTCTACTCTTTGGATTGGCAAATGATGGCTAGGCTTTTGGGGACACCCGCCCATTTTGCAAAAGACCTACTGAATTTGCCAGCTACTCAATGCGGCTTTTATTCTTTAATCAGTGGGTTACTTTTAAAAGGTTATAGTAATCCGAATTCACTTGTTTCAGACAACTTGGAATGTCTTTATGCGGGAGCAAAAGGAAATATCTGGATTGGGAGTTATCAAAACGGACTCAACCGATTAGACGCCGAAACGGAGACCTTTACACATTTTCAGCATAATAATGCCGACCCCTCCAGTTTGTGCAGTAATAGCATTTGGGCATTGTTGGAAGATCATAATGGCACCCTATGGGTAGGTACCGACAAAGGAGTTGATACGCTTAATCGCCAAACGGGCAAGTTCACACATATAGAAGACAAGACGGAAGATGGACTTGCATTAAGTCGTGAACAAATAAGGGTTTTATACGAAGACAAATCCGGCAAAATATGGATTGGTTGTGGAAATCCTTTTGGTTCACGAGATCCCCTCTTGCATGGTTTGTATAAGCTTGATAAAGCTACCGGGAAAATCACACGTTATCACCACAATGACAAAGATGAAACCACGCTCGTCGACAACAGGGTTAGAGCGATATTTGAAGATAGCAGGGGTGTTTTTTGGATTGGCACTGCCGGTGATGGTCTCCACATTATGGATAGGAAAAAGGAACTTTTCAGCGATGCATTTATGATCCGAAAAATCCCCAAAAATTAAGCCGGCCGCCTGTAAATACTCATTCCCTATATGCTGATGATCACATCACTTTTATTAACGAAGATATGCAGGGCTGTATTTGGATCGGCACTTATGCAGGTGGCATCAACCGCTATAACCCGGCTGCAAGGACTATGGAATATTTTGGCACCTCCGGGAAAGGATCACATAAAATAAATAAAAACGATTTCTGGGGTCTTCTAAAAACAAAAGATAATTTGTTATGGGCTTCCGGTTGGGAGCCGGCAAATGATAGCCAGGTATTATACAGGTTCTCTACATTACCCAACAAGTTTAATTATTCGCATCTCGGAAAAGTAGTGGAGGCCTTTGCAGAGGATGGCGATGGTACTATGTGGGTGGGAACCAACCGTGGACTGTTGCTAAGGAATAACAATAAGGATAGTTTTTTTCTTAATGCTAGTAGAGACAGTTATAAAAATGGTGTCACACATCTCGAACTTGATTCCCTCGATAATTTATGGGGATCGACAAGCGGCGGTCTTCACTATTTTAACAAGATCACCAATACATTTACGGCCTTCGAGCATGATGACAAAAATAGTAATAGCATAGCCTCTGATGCTGTATTTGTTACCCAACTGATCGGAAACGGAACAATGCTGGTGGGCACAAATCAGGGAATGGATTTATTGGATATCAGTAACGGCATTTTTAAACATCATAAATACGATCCGGCTGATTCCAGTAGTATCAACACTGATAGAGTTACCGCTATTGAGAAGGACAGGGCAGGAAACATTTGGGTCGGGACTAAAAAAGGTTTGAACCTGTTTGATCATAGTACTGGGAAATTCAGTAGTGACTTAAATGTAAATGGGGCATCGATCTTTTTCATTTTTGAGGATAGTCGTAATTATGTTTGGGTAGGTACATATAGGTCCGGCCTGTATGTTTACAACAAGCAATCAGGTAGTTTTCTCCAGTTTTTTGATTCCACCGGCCTGATCAATAATAACATACTTGTTCGGGGAATGGCAGAAGATAAAAAACATTTATTATGGCTAAACACGGATATCGGATTTATTCAACTAGATCCTGAAACAAAAAATGCTGAATTGTTTGGAAAAAGCTGGGGAATAGATCCGAAAATTACATTTGGCAACGGATTTACATCTTCCCAGGGCGAAATATTTTTTGGCGATACAGCAGGTTATTATCATTTCGTGCCACAGAGTCTTGAAGAGGAAGCAGGAATAACACCACAACCCTACATCAGCAAATTTTTTATCAGTAACAAACAATTAATACCGGGAAAAGATAAAATACTGCCACAATCTCTTTCACAAACTCAAAAAATAACGCTCAAGCATAATCAGAATAATTTTGCCATTGAATTTAATAACATAGATTTTATTACGATTGAACCGGAAAAGAACCTTTTATATAAATTGGAAAAGTATGAAGATGCCTGGAGGAAAAGTACCGGAGAAAAAAAGGTCTATTATTATAATGTCTTGCCGGGAGAATATGTTTTTAGAGTGAAAGCGGTGAACAGCGCTGGTATTTCGGCCGAGAAGAGCATTGTCATCGTCATTAAGCCAGCCTGGTGGAACACCTGGTGGTTCAGAGTAGCCGCAGGTATTTTTGTGGTAACTATGTTATATGGATTAATTCGCCGGAGGCTGCGGGAGAAATTTAACCAGCAACTGAAGCTTTCTGAAAAAGAAAAGAAATTCGCCGAGCTTCAACAGCAGAAAACGGAGCTCGAAATGCAGGCTTTGCGTGCGCAAATGAACCCGCATTTCATTTTCAACTCGCTCAACTCAATCAACAATTTCATTTTAGAGAATGATCGTTTAATGGCATCAGAATATCTCAATAAATTTTCCAAGCTTGTCCGCCTTATTTTGCAGAATTCCAAGGCTTCTCTAATCAGTTTAGAATGCGAACTTGAGTCATTAAATCTATACCTGGAGCTGGAGGCATTGCGTTTTAACTATCATTTTGCCTACAAAATTACCGTGCCCAAAGAACTTGATATTGAAGAGTTGAAAGTGCCACCACTTATCATTCAACCTTATGCCGAGAATGCTATCTGGCACGGATTGATGCAAAAAGAGACTAAAGGGCTGCTGGATATAGAAATAAGCCAGGAGTTCAACCATCTTTTTTTCAAAATTGCGGACAATGGTATTGGTCGAAAAGCCGCGGCAGCGGCTGCAAGCAAATCGGCAACGCGACATAAATCCATGGGTCTGCAGATAACTGCCGATAGAATTACGATGTTGCAAACTTCAAACGGAACAGAATCGCCTGTTACAATTATTGATTTGTTGCATGCTGATGGACGCGGAGCGGGCACGGAAGTATTTATTAAACTACCGGTCATTTATGATTAAAGCAATTTTGATTGATGATGAAGTTCATTGCCTGAATTCACTAAGCATACTGCTTAATGACTATTGCCCGAATGTTGAGGTGATGGAACGTTGTATGGCGGCAAAACAGGGGTTAATGGCAATTGGGAAACACAACCCGTCCCTGGTTTTTCTTGACATTGAAATGCCCTTGATGAATGGGTTTGAATTATTGGAACAGTTCACAGAGATCCCTTTCGCAATTATTTTTACAACCAGCTATGATCAATATGCCATTAAAGCAATCCGGTTTAGCGCTTTGGATTATCTATTAAAGCCAATAGATCCCAAAGAGCTTGTCGCAGCAGTTCGAAAAGTGCAGACGCAAAAATATCTACCTATGCCTGAGCAATTTCAAATATTGATGAACCAGATGAAATATAAGGATGGAGGTATTAATAAAATTGCCATCCCCACCTCAGAAGGTTTTGAATTAATCGCGGCTGAACAGCTAATACGTTGCGAAGCCAGCGACAACTATACCCACGTTTTCCTGAAAAATAATACAAAGGTTGTTGCCTGCCGCACTTTAAAAGAAATGGAAGAACAGTTACAGAACTTTCCTTCTTTTCTCCGGGTACATCATTCTTACCTTGTCAACCTAAACGAAGTAACTAAATATGTCCGGGGTGAAGGAGGGTATCTGATTATGAGTGATGGCTCTACCGTAAATGTTTCCCGAGGTCGCAAAGAAGCGTTATTGAAATATTTTTGATTTATCCCTCTCAGTGTATATCATTCACTTCGCAAACTTTTGACGGGATTAGCAAGAGCCGCCCTAATGGTCTGGATACTAATGGTCAAAAGTGCGATCATGATGGCAATAATACCTGCGAAGAGAAACGTCCACCAGGTTATAGTAATCCGGAATTGATAATTCTGTAGCCAGTTATTCATTACCAGCCAGGCCAACGGGAATGCCACTACGCATGAAAGGATGACCAGTTGTAGAAAGTTTATGGAAAGTAAACCCGTTATCCCGGAAACACTTGCTCCAAGTACTTTTCGAATGCCGATTTCTTTTTTCCGGCGTTCCGCTGTATACGCCGCCAGTCCAAACAAACCGAGACAGGAGATAATGATCGCGAGCGTTGAAAAAACGGTAGATAATTTACTGATCAGCATTTCACCCGTGAAAGCATAACTGAACTGGTCATCGACAAATTGGTATTCGAATGGGTATGCAGGATTATTTGCTTTCATAACTTGCTCCATTTTCGACAGGACATCCTTAGACCGCACATTAGGTTTGGTGCGGACATACATCACCGTTTCGAATCGTGGACTTGTGCATATAAATATAACAGGATCTGGTTTACCATACATATCGCCGTAAACATAGTCGTTTACTACGCCTACTACAGTCGCGCTTAGGGAGGTATCATTTTCGGCAAAAATTTTCTTACCTAACGGACTAGCCTTGCCCATCAAATTGGCGAGCGATTGAGTGATGATAACATTAGGTCTGATGGAAGGATTGTCAAAATTGACCGAATCGCTAAGGACGAAATCCCTTCCATCCCGTATTTTGATCCCCGATGTATGGAAGAACTCGGGTGTGACACTTCTCGATGAAATAATGATTTTACCCGGCGCTTTGCCATCCCAGGTTAGTCCATCAGTATTATTTCCACCGTCAATGGTGCTGTGATCAGACAAGGCTGCATTTTCGATCATGCCGGTATTCATTAAATCTTGTTTGATCACATTCCAGTTTTTGCCCATGTCGCCCTGAAGATTCAATTCTATGAGCCGGGTTTTATCGAAACCCAAATCTCGGCTTTTCACATAACGGATCTGCCTGTATATGATGATAGTCGCAATGATCAGTGCAATTGAAACCGTAAATTGAATGACGACCAAACTTCTCCTGATTAATGCCGCGCTACCGCTTTTGAGCTTTAGTCCTTTTAAAACAAAAACGGGATTGAAGGATGAAAGATACAGGGAAGGATAGCTACCGGCTACGAGTCCGCAAATAAGCGTGATGACTAGGATGGCAGAAAGATGCAGAGGATTATTTAATTCAAGGCTCAGATTTTTTTGCACCAACGTATTAAAGGAGGACAGTACCAATTGCATAAGGAGGATCGCGCCGACAGCAGCCATGAGTGCCATAAAAAGCGCTTCAGCGATAAACTGTGTAGCCAACCTTGCCTTCATGGCGCCCAATACCTTTCGAACGCCTACTTCTCTTGCACGCTTTTCGCTCCGGGCGGTCGCCAGGTTCATGAAATTAATGCAGGCAATGAATAGAATGATCCATGCAATTAAGCTGAATAGCCGGACATAAACGATAAATCCACTTCCGGTGGGTTTCCCATTTTCGATCCGCCCACGCAGGTGCCAGTCATTCATGGGGAAAAGAAAAATATGCCCGATCGATGTAGGCGCTCTTTTTTGTACAAAATCATACAGCACTTTGTTCACTCCGGCCACATCCGCGCCAGGTTTCAATTCTACGTAAGTGCTCATACAATTGTTTTCCCATTTGTATGCCCATGGACTCTGCTGATAATAGATCTGGAAAGGCGCGACCCATTCAAACATCAGTGAGCTATTTGCAGGAATGTCCTTCAATATACCAGTAACAACATAGTCCTGTTTATTGTCCACTCGAACCTGCCTACCCATCGCTTTCTTTGAATCACCAAAGAATTTGATGGCCGTCTTTTGAGTTATGACTAGTGAGTACAATTGGGAGAAAGCGGTTTGAGCATTTCCTTCCAAAAAAGGTAGCGTGAACATGTTGAATAAAGAAGCCTCCGCATATTTACCGGAGGCATAAAGAGATTTGTCCCCAATCGTAAACAATAACTTCGTGCTGCCCTCCGTAGTACGGCATGTATTTGCAATCCCGGGAACCTCCGCCTGTATAGCGGGTCCCAATACGCCGGGACTGGACCAATGCGTAAATACGCCCGCCTCCAATGTAGCGTTCACCCGGGCAAAATATAGCCGGTCTTTCTTCGTATTGAAACCATCAAAATTGATTTCGTCCTCAACCCACAAGAAGATCAAGCCGGCACAGGCAATGCCGATGGTAAGTCCGAATATATTGAGTGAACTGTAAAATTTGTTTTTGAGCAAATTCCTGAAAGTGGTTTTGAGATAATTTGAAAACATGGCTACTTTTTATTTTTTTCAAAAGATAATACCAGGTTAATTATATTAAATGTCAGAATTCTTCAAACAATTACAAGGCCGGAATACAATGTGATGATTATGAATATTTAGTGGTGAAGGCTTTGGTAAAGTGTTCGTTTTCGATACATTCAGCGTCCGGCTATAGTATTTGTCTGTGTGAGAATAGTTATCCGTTATTTAACAGGCATTTCAATCACAAATACTGACCCTTCTCCTTCTTTCGACTCCACCTTCAATTCGACCTCCGTGTGCCTTAATAATGTCATAAGAAAGAGAGAGACCTAAGCCGGTTCCCTGGCCTGTGGGCTTTGTAGTAAAGAATGGCTGAAATATTTTATCGCCCAGTTTTTGTGGTATCCCATTGCCATTGTCTTTTACTCTGATCTCAACCTTTTCACCGATTTTCTTGGTAGTCACAAGAACAGTAGGCTGATAATTTTCCGAGGATTGTTTTTTCTTTTCTGATACGGTGTAAAAAGCATTGTTGTATAAGTTCATCAAAACTCTCCCGATATCCTGGGGAATAATATTAATATTCCCGATGGTGGGATCAAATTCAGTCTGTATAGCCGCGTTGAAATTATTTTCCTTTGCCCTCAAGCCATGATAAGAGAGCCGGAGGTATTCATCTGCTATGGCGTTGATGTCGGTTGGTTCTTTTTGTCCGCTGCTGCTCCGGCTGTGCAGAAGCATTCCTTTTACAATTGCGTCAGCCCGCTTGCCATGATGATTTATTTTTTCCTGATTTTCCTTTATGCTATTCGATATAGTCACTGCTTCGTTGTTATTACCGCTCTTTAATTCCTGCTGCATTTCATCGATCAACTCATTATTCACCTCGGAAAAATTGTTGATGAAGTTTAGGGGATTTTGTATTTCGTGAGCAATGCCAGCCGTAAGCTCTCCCAGAGAAGCCATTTTTTCAGACTGAATAAGTTGGGATTGAGTGACTTTAAGCTCCTGATAAGCTTTTTCAATTTCTTTAGCCTGTCTGAGTTCATTTATCCTGGACCTTTCACGTTCCTTCTTTAATAATCTGTTCCTCTGGAAACGATGAATCATCAATGCAGATCCAATGAGCAACAGCGCGTAAGTGCAATAAGCCCACCAGGTTTTCCACCAGGGCGGCGAAATGATTATTTCAATACTTTTTGCCATCCATTCACCATTACTACTGTTGATTGTTTTAATAAGCAAATGATATTTGCCGGGAGCCACCTTGTAATATTCGGCTCTGTTGGTAGTTCCGATAATCCGCCAATCAGGATCATAATTTTCAAGTTTATAATAGACCCTGACATTCGGCTCACGGAAATCGATGATGCTAAAGCCAAAAGAAAATATATTCTGGTCGTGCCTGAGCCGGATTTCGTTAGTTTCAAAAATTGATGGTGGCAGGAGGCTATTTTCACCCGGTCTTACTTCAACATTATTAAGCCAGAAATTAGTCAAATATAATTGAGTCAAAGAGGAGTGGACGTCCATGTTACCCGGGTAAAATGCAAAATAACCGTCCGTATTTCCGAAATACAATTTGCCATCCTTCATTTTAAATCCTGAGTAGAAATTATTACCCTGGGGGATGCCATGTTCCGGGCCAAAAAGAATGGCGTGATCTCTTCTTGGGTTTAGTTTATATATGCCGGGCGTCGAGACAATCCAAAGATTGTTTTCGTTGTCCTCAATAATGGAAAATGCATTGGGTAAATTTAAGGCATCGTTTATTTCTGCTCCAGTCAGGAAAGTATCGGATTCCTTATCATACCTATATAACCCTCCTTCGGTGCCCAGCCAGACAACAGCATTCTTGTCTTTATACGCACAATAAATCCGGGCACCGGATAAGTATGCTTTAGAGGATTTGGTTCGCCGGTCCATTCTGTTTATGCCCCTGAAAGAGGATTCGCCCACCCACAAATAGATGGAATCCTCCGCTATAGTGGAAACGTCGACGTTATAAATATTCGTACTGTCAGTGTTATTGAGCACATATTGAATATTCTTACCGGTTCTGGGATCAAAATGATTTAAACCAGCTCCAGTGGTGCCGACCCAAATGGTTGAATCATTGTCTTCCCAAAGGACAGTGATGTCCTTCCGGTTATCATTTTCGTTGTTAAAATAATGACTGAAAATGTTTGATTGGGGATTGTACCGGTCCAGTCCTCCCCCCGAGGTTCCAATCAATAAATCGCCTTGTTTATCTTTTATAATAGCATTTATTTTATTACTGCTTAAGCTGTTGGGATTCTTTGGATCATGTACAAAATGTTGGGTGGTTCCATCTTTTAGATTCTTACGGAAGAGCCCGGCCCATGTTCCCACCCAAAGTACCGATGCCGATTCTTCGCAAAATGTGTGCGCGGCATCACTTTCAGAATCGCCGAAATGCGGCACTATACTATTATACAAATCAATCTTGTAGAGATTTGCATCTTGCGTAGACAGCCAAACGATCCCTTCTGGAGCGGCAAAGGCGGACCAACTGGAAGTGTCATTCCGATTCCGGGGATTTGCGCTGTAATTTGTATAATGGACTATCTTTTTAGTGTCCGGGTCATATCGGATTACACCATTGGAAAGTGTACCAATCCACAATTGATGTGCAATATCCTCTGTAATAAAAGTAATATGGTCTTGTGAATTTTTAATAGGAGGGCGGCTCAGTTGCCCCGGGTTGCTGGGATTATTGGTAAATCTGGTAAACAATCCTGTTCTTCTGTCCATTGTGTGCAGCCCATCACCCCTAGTTCCTATCCAGAAGTTTCCCCTGCTGTCTTCAAAAATGGCCCTTACCTTATTATCAATCAGTGTGGAAGTGTTTTTAGGATCATTTAGGTAGCGGGTAAATGTGCCATGGTTACGATGAAAATGATTGAGCCCTCCAGTATTATTATCAGTCCATGGAAAACCGGTACCGATCCAAAGCTCACCGGCCTTATCTTCATAAATGACCCTTACTACATTGTAGCTAAGGCTTGCTGAATCATCAGGCCTGCTCCTGAAATGCTTAAACTTTCCGGTTTTTTGATCAAGCAGATCCAATCCATTATTAGTGCCTACCCAAACATTTCCCAAATGGTCGACCCGTACAGCTGAAACAAAATCATCACTCAAACTTTGAGGGTCAGTCTGGTTATGCCGGAAATGAGTAAACGTATTCGTGTGAGGATCAAATCGGTCGAGACCCGTACCATAGAAGCCAATCCATATAATATCAGATGTATCTGAAGCTAAACATTCCGGGTAAACGCCTCCCAGGGAATTAGGGTTCCTGGGAATGTTCTTATACCTTACCAATTGGTTACCATCATAACGGATAATGCATCCATTGGATTGGTCTGAAAGCCAGATAAAACCATATTTATCCCTAAGAAATGCATTTATTTTTCCAAAAGAAATTCCATTGCCACCGGTTACCAAAGTAAATCTCACATCCTGGGTTTGTGCCGTGATTTCTTTTGAAAAAATGGTAAGAAAGATCAGGATGAAAATGCCTGGAAATAATTTCATTAGCAGCCTTGGATTCGTTGGTAAAGTAATCTCCCGGAAGAAAAGGTAACTAACCTGGCTCACTTCCACCAAAACTTTTGTTCCAGTACACTAGGCTCCAAATTACCAAAAATGCCGCTAAATTGTAACTAAATGAGAGTTGGATTTGTTATATCAGTTTCATTCCTGACAATTTTCTTTGCAGGCTGCACAGACGAATACGACTGTATCGACTTGCAGATTCAGCCCTCTTTTATTAATTACTTACCAACGGATATAGACACTTTTGTTCTTCGTAAATTTAAGCCAGCTGACAACTACCAAACATTAATTGACACATTTGTTGTTAGCAACGGTTATTATGGACTGTATTCAACTTCTAATGACACGACCTCCGTTTTAGTTATTGATGGAAAAAATGGTATTAAGGCAGGTTTTGACTGGCAGCTGCATATTCCTGCAACAAACGAAACAGTATTAATTTCTGATATTATTAGTGAGAAAAAAACGGGTAAACGAGGGCTTGGAATTTTTAGTTTGGACCCGGGACCAAGGTGTACAAATGCAACTTTCATGGCAAAAGTAGACAACCAGCTTATTAACTTTCCAAATTCTGACACAGCCACACATTACATTTACATAAGAAATTGAAGAATGGGTATGCAGTTAACAAGGGACAAGATGACAAGACGAAAAGCGGCCGGTCTGATTGGCATGGGGCTACTCGCTACACATTTCCCTTTTTCCTGCGCTTCCAGGCTGAACCATTGACAGATGAAGAAAAAGCAACACTTCACTTTCGCACTTTGGCTGAGGTTAGTGGATGGATCAAATCGAAGAGAATTAGTTCTGAAGAGCTAACACGCTTACTCCTCGAAAGGATTAGTTTGCTGGATGGAAAATTGAACAGCTACATTACAGTGATGAAGGAGTCTGCAATGAGTCAGGCAAAGCAAATGGACAAAGAATTGAGTGAAGGCAAATATCGGGGTCCGCTCCATGGGGTTCCTATTGGGATAAAAGATTTAGTGTTTACCACCAATGCTCCCACTACGATGGGCCATTCCTTCCGCGCCAACTTTATCGCACCTTACGATGCAACTGTTGTAACTAAGTTGAAAGACAGCGGAGCGATTATTTTGGGGAAGCTAAACCAAACAGAGGGAGCCATGTGCGGCTACAGCCCAACATACAAAATTCCAAAGAACCCATGGGGTGAAGATTTATGGACAGGCCTTTCATCCAGTGGCTCTGGGGTGGCAACAGCAGCAGGGCTATGTTTTGCATCGCTTGGCTCCGACACCGGCGGGTCCATTCGGTTACCATCTTCGGCCAATGCTGTAGTTGGGCTGAAGACAACCTATGGCCTTGTGAGCAAGTACGGTGCTTTCCCGCTGGCAAATACCTTTGATACCATTGGCCCCATGACACGGTCTGTAGAAGATGCGGCGATTATGCTGGAAGCGATAGCGGGCTATGATGCAAATGATCCCACTTCAATCAAGTCTAATCCAATTGCTATTATGCCAACACTTAAATCAGGTGTCAAAGGAATACGCGTGGGTGTTGATTGGACATATATAAAGAAGGACACTGATCCATGGTTGCTGTCCGCCATAGAAGGAGCCGCAAAGCAACTGGAAAAGTTAGGGGCGACTATTGTAGACTTCAAAATGCCGGAAAACCCTGATGTGTGGTGGACAATCTCAAGCCGTGAAGCCGCCGATGCCAACAAAGAAACTTTCCCGTCACGCAAGGACGAATATGGAAACTATTTTAGAGACTTCATTTCATATGGTGCATCTGTAACAGATGAACAATATCAAAAGTCGCTCCAGCTCAAAGAAGAGTTTCAGAAAAAGTTTCGCGAAGGACTGTCCACTGTCGATGTCCTGATATCGCCAGCAGCGGTACGGCTAAAGGAATGACAGAACAAGGCTGGCGAGGGCATATTGATGAAAACAATTTGACGAAATTTGATAAAGAAATCGACGTACAATATTGCGATCCTGCTAACCTTGCTGGCATTCCATCGCTCACGTTACCTTGTGGCAAAGCGGAAAACGGTTTTCCACCCCCGGGTTTTCAATTAATGGGCAGCGCCTTTTCGGAAGCAAAGCTTTGCCAGATAGGCTATGCATTCGAGCAAACTACGGAATGGCACTTGCAGCATCCAAACGTGTAGGGGAAATAGATTTCTTTTTATTGGTTGCCTTTAGAATAATTGATTTCTTTAGTTTATTGGTAACTCAATTATGAACTCCGTATACTCTCCTTCCTTTGTTTCTACTTTTATTTCCCCCCCATGTGCTTTGACAATATCATAACTCAACGATAATCCTAATCCTGTTCCCTGCCCGGTAGGCTTGGTTGTAAAGAAGGGTTGAAATATTTTATCTAATACTTTTTGTGGAATGCCATTGCCATTATCCTTTACTCTTATTTCTACTTTGCCATTAATCTTTTTCGTACTTACTGAAACAGTTGGCTCATATCCATCATCGAGCTTGTTTCTTTTTTTCACTTACTGCATAAAACGCATTGTTAAATAAATTCAAAACACCCTTCCAATATCCTGCGGAATGATATTTATTTTTCCAATGCGTTTCATCAAAATCAGTTTTCATTGTTGCATTAAATGATTTGTCTTTTGCCCGAAATCCATGATAGGACAGACGTAAATATTCATCTGCTAATGCATTGATATCTGTAGGTTCTTTTATGCCCGCTGCTGCTTCTGCTGAATGTTGCAGCATGCCTTTTACAATAGCATCGGCCCGTTTGCCATGATGATTTATTTTTTCTTCATTTTGCTTTACATCATCTGCAATAGCTTTTGCTTCGTTCAATATTTCCTTTATTTAATTTCTTCATTCATTTCATCTAATAATTCCTTATTTACTTCCGAAAAATTATTAACGAAGTTCAACGGGTTTTGTATCTCATGTGCAATGCCTGCCGTGAGTTCTCCAAGCGAAGCCATTTTTTCTGATTGAATCAGCTGGTGCCTGTGTAGATCTTAATTCTGATAAAGTGCTCTCAACAAGTTCTTTTTCTTCTTTTAATTCCTTTGTACGTTTAACGACCTTTTCTTCAAGGATTATTTTTTCTTTTTTCAAGGCCCTTGTCCGCCATTTAATAAATGCCCAAAGAGTACTTATCAGTAAAACGGCGTACAGCGTATAAGCCCACCATGTTTCCCACCACGGTGGGTTAATGCCAATAGTTATTACTTTTTCTGCTTTTGTACCGTCACTATTATAAGCCTTTACCCGGTATATATATTTCCCCCGGGAAACATTGAAATAGTTGGAACTCTTTTCACCCATTGCCTCCCGCCACGTATTATCATAATTTTCCAGCATGGTAAAATATTTTGTTGCTTCAGGCTTCCGGTAATCAATGGCGGTAAAGTTGAAAGCAATATTATTTTGGTTGTATTTCAGATCCAGATCGCTTATGTCTTCAACTGGTTTTATCACATTTCCTTTGCCGGGCAGTGCAGGAAGGGTGTTGATAAAAAGATCAGTAAGGGTAATTTTGAAATTTGTTTTTACAACAAGTTCCCCAGGGGAAAACATATAAAACCCATTGGGATTTCCAATGAATAGCTGTCCTTTTTCGTCTTTATATGCCGGTGCATAATTAGCAGGCTGTTTGGACTTATTCCAAACCTGCTGCCATAAACAAATGTCTCTTTGGTTAAGGGATTCAATCTGATGATGCCCAATGGCGAGGTGAGCCATAAATTTTTCTCATTGTCTTCAATAATTCCACCAACGCTAAAAGAATTAGATTTGTACTGGGGATCAAAAAAACTCGAAAATCGATCTTCCTTTGGATGTAACGGAAAAGACCATGTCCTGCCCGCCCATAAAGTTCCTCCGGAGTCCTCGAAGAAAGAGTTAATCATGTCCTCTCATGTAGTGTTTAAATCGGTTTGATTTCTTATTTAAACGGTTAATTCCTCCTATCCCCGCTACCCAGAATACCCGATCCATCCTCCAAAATACTATTTATAAGATCTGAACCGATAGAAGAAGAGTCATGCGCATCTGAAGAAAATGTTTGAATGAATTATCATGGGGTTATATCGGAACAATCCAGGGCCATATTTTCCAAACCATATAAGTCCGTGTTTGTCCAGATAATTTTTGACCCCTTAACCTGTAGAATCATTTAGGTTACCATCATCATGAAACAGGGAAAATTGTTGTGTAACCCTATTCAAAATACGAACCCCGCTACTTGCTCCCACCAAAATAGTATCTTCCCCCTTTTGAACTATGCTCGCCACTACATTATCAAAATTGCTAAAGGGGTTCGAAGGTTCATATTTGAGCTGCCGCAATAAATTTTTATGCTGATCAAATTTGAAAAGCCCACCTCCAAAAGTCCCAACCCATAAAGATCCTGTTTTATCTTCCAGAAAACTGAGTGCCCGGTTGACAGTTGGAATGGTATAAATGGATTTATGAAAAGGATCAACCCGGTATAACAGGTGGCTACCTACTGTGCATATCCATAAAACACCATCCCGTGAGATAAAATCATTCCAGCAGGTACTGTCCGGAAATCCATTACTGGCCTGGTAATGGGTAATTTTTTTTGTAACCGGATCATAACGGTTAATACCGGCATAATACGTTCCTATCCAGATAGCTCCTGCACTATCTTCATTGATAAAAGTGATATGATCATAAGAATCTGGTTTCAGTTAGGTCTGCTTAACCCATCTGGCTTTGCAGGGTCGTAAAGATGCCTTTCAAAATTTCCTTTTTTCCGATCCATAGTATGCAACCCGTCTCCTTAAGTGCCCACCCAAAAAATTCCTCTGCTGTCTTCAAAGATGGCTCTTACCTTATTATTTATGAGACTATGACGATTTTTTGGATCATTCAGGTAACAGGTAAAAGTTTCGGTGTTCCGATGAAACGATTAAGGCCACCGCTTCATCGTTGTCCTGGATAAAAGCCGGTACCAATCCAAAGGACACCACTGCGATCTTCATAAATAGCCCTCACATGATTACTACTCAAACTTCGTAGATTCCCCGGTTCATGAACGTAATGGCTAAATTTTCCTGTTTTTTCGTCAAGGCGATCGAGCCCATGGTCCGTACCAACCCAAAGTATCCCCTGTGATCTCTTAGAATCGCGTTAACTGTTCCCGTACCGGATCGTTTGCCACATGCCGATAATGTTTAAAAATTCCTGTTAACGGGTTAAATTGATCCAAACCCATCGAAAGTCCTATCCAGATCATTCCCGTTGAATTATCTGAATATACTGTTTCAAGGTTGGTTCCGCCGAGCGAAGTTGGATTTGCCTGATCATGCCTGAAACTGATCATCCTGTTGCCGTCATACCGGTAAAGGCATTCGCAATTTGCCCCGAGAACCACATGTATCCACGCCGGTCCTGGGTAATGGAAGTGATATTACCCAGGGGATTTCCATTAGGGCCTTCTACCAGGTTGAATTTTAGTTCATTGTTTTGGGCTGTTGCATGTTGTAAAATTACCAGTAAAAGAATTATTGCAGTTATGGTTATCTTAAATTTCATGTATGCAGATCCGGACAGTGGGAATCCGAGACGCTGTCCTAATATCCCGGATTTTGTTCCAGATTTGGGTTAACTGCCAACTGTTCATAAGGAATAGGAAATATTAGATACTTCGGATCGCTGTTATAGTCCTTTTCCTGGAACGGCAAAAGATATTGTCCAAAGCGGATCATATCCTGTCTTCTCCAGTTTTCCCACCACAATTCTCTTCCTCTTTCATCATATAGAACCTCGAGGTTTATTGAAGTCAATGCCGTAGCATTTCTTGATGGATCGGTACGGATGGCATTTACAATGGAAAGAGCAGTATTACCATAAGGGCCGGCATTGGTTGGAGATCCTCCTCTTAAAATGGCTTCTGCCTTCATCAATAAGACATCCGGGAATCGAAAATAGACAAATTCATTGCTTGAAGGCTTGGCAAAATCAAAATTCAAATAATCAGGCGGATATTTTATGGGTCTTATTCCAGTGTTGTCGCGATTAGGGCCACGTTCTATATTTTCCACCTCACGGCTAAAGTCGACCGTACCGTTTTCTCCGATGAGGAGATCATCTGTGAAGAGATTATGCTGCGGACCTTTCAAAAAACCGACATTAACTCTATTACCGGGATTCGGCGGAGCGTTGGGATAATCATACACAGCTTCTCTGCGTTTATCAGTTGACCCGAATTTGTCATAAAAATCGGACAATGTCGTAGTGCCATTAAATCCGCCTTGTGTATAATGCAATGTAGCCAGCCATGCAAGAGATAGATAATAATTACCATCGGAGCTACTTGCCTGAGTAAATATATTTTCCTTCCCCTTCGTCCTATTTTCAGGAGAGAAATTGTCAAAATAGTTGTCACTAAATAAATACTTATCGCCAGGGCGGTTAATAATTTCATCAGCTAATTTTATAACCTCGTTCATATCTGCCGGATCAAATGAAGAAAAGTTGACCCTATCGGTATAAACCGCCTTGTTGAGGTAACATTTCATCAACAGTACCTTTGCAGCATATTTATTTGCTTTATTTGCCGGACCATCAGGCAGATCGGGTAGTGCGGCATTTACCTCAGTGATTATATAGTCTAACGCTGTTATGCCTCTACGAACGTTAGCAGGTTGAACAATATTCTCTCCCGGCTCCCGATATGGAACCTGGTCAAACAGATCCAATTGCCAATACATCGCGAATGCCCGGAGAAATCTCGCTTCAGCTTTTTGTTGAGCATTGGGGTTAAATTGAAGTAGATTTGTGGCAGCAAAAACAACACCACTCAGGCTTTTGAAACATTCACGCATTTTACTGTGACCGGGATCCCATTTATGCTGGTGAAGTAAACGCCACATACCATTATCATCCCAATCATTACCGCGTGTAGGTATTATTGCTTCGTCGGTCGTTATATCGGTCAATGCAAATAGTTCGGTGTAACTCGTAAATGTGGGTCCTAACGACGCATATACACCGCCCAATAAATTGGCGGCAGAATTATTTGCTACCTGACCTGCGGTAAGGTATCCACCAACCGATTCATTCAGTTTTTTACAACTAATGAATACAGTCAGGATGAACATGATAACTACTAATCTGCGGATTTTCATATGTTTACTATTAGCCACGTTATAAAGAAAAGCTGATTCCCAGAATGATCGTCCTCGATGAAGGATAACGGGTAAAGTCAATACCAAAAGATGGTATTCCATTTATGTTACTGTCTACATTAACCTCAGGATCAAAACCTGAATATTTGGTTATCAGAAAAAGGTTCTGTCCTGTTATGTACACGTTCATGCCTCTAAAGGATTTTGCTACATCGCCGATCGCATATGAGACCGTCAGGTTACTCATTCGTAGATAGTTACCCTTTTCAATATATCTTGAGGAAAGTGATTGTGAAGGATTAGCGAGGTCTTCTTTCACCGGATCCCGATATACAGATAAGGCCAAATTTCCTCCCAAAATACCTCCGACATTGAGCAGGTTCATCAGCGTAGTATTGTAAATATCCTGTCCGAAGCTCCCATTCATATTCGCTATAAGTGAAAAGTTTTTATAACGAAAAGTTGAGCTGATGCCCAATAAGGTTTTAGGGTTAGGGTCTCCAACATAATAAAATGTGTTACCATTATCCTCGTAAACTGAAAATCCCGTCGATTTATCAAGTCCCAAAAATTTTCTCGTGTAAAAGGCACCCATAGGAAGCCCATTTTGAATTATTTCAACAGGAATACCGCCACCTATAGGCTGACCTGTATACACAGCAGCATCTAAACCCGAAACAGTATTTTTAAGGAAAGTTGCATTGACGGTCAGATCCCATGTGAATTTTTCTTTCCTGACAACTGCTGCATTTATCAAAACTTCAAATCCTTTATTTATTATTTCACCATCCAAATTGATCCATGTGACAGTAGAAAGTGGGGGTGCAGGCTGAATAGGAGGACTCGGAAACAACAGGTTGGTAGTTGTTTTACTAAAATAATCCATTGTTCCTGTGATCCTACTATTGAATATTGAAAAGTCGATACCAATATTATATTGCCTGTCTGATTGCCACTTCAGATCCGGATTCGGACTATTTATTTGAATAATGCTTCCCCCGCCATTTTGAAAAGCATATAAAGCCTGTGAGGATCCGGGCGGGAATTCCTGGTTGCCGGTCTTACCCCATCCAGCCCTTATCTTAAGTGAATTGATCAGATCAATCTTAAAAAAATTTTCCTTACTTATATTCCATGCAAAGGCAAAAGAGGGAAAATATCCGTACTTGTTGTTCACTCCAAATTTGCTGGAACCATCTGCTCTGAATGTCGCCGTTAACAGGTATTTATCTTTATAAGTAAATATGGTCCTCCCAAAAAATGACCTTAATTCAGATGACGGATCTATATAAGAAGATATCCGGCGTTCGAATGAATCACTCGAAAACTGAATATAATTAGTATAATCCAGCCCATAATTTCCAAATCCCGCAGCGGCTCCAATACCGCTAAGACCAAATCCCTTATTCGTAAATTTCAAAAACTCATATCCCGCCACGGCATTTAAATGAAGGTCATCATAAATTTCGTTATTAAATTCCAGCGTGTTTGTGATTTGTTCAGTAATAAGTTCGCTACTAGTTATTCTTGCCTCTCCTGTTCTTGAATAAAAAGGATATACACCAAGTGCCTGGTTAACCGAGGCTCGGGAAATGCCGGAACTGTAATTAATGCTAACGAGTAATTTATAAGCAAGCCAATCCGAAAATTTATAATATGGAGAGATACTTCCTAACAGAGTAGTAATCTTTAAATTATCGTTTAAGTATTTTGACAAGGCAAGAGGATTAGCAGAACCTCCGGGCACTATTCTAACAGAGCCGTCAGCGTTTTTTAATGAATCAGTAGGATTCCATGTCAAGGCACTTGCAATTATCCCCCCAAAACCAGGCCTAAGAGCTGAACCATTCTGATGATATTGGCTTGAGTTCAAATGAAAATCCAATCCCAGCTTTTTGTTGGTAAGTAATTTTGAATTTGTTGATAAGTCTGCACTATATTTTTTAAAGCCTGTATTAAATAAAATACCATCCTGGTTTAAAAACCCAACTGAAAATCGATATTTTCCGTTTTCATTTCCGCCACTGCCGGCAATCGAATAATTTTGTTGCAGGCTATTTCGCAAAATCTCATCCAGGGCATTCACGTCGGCACCCTTGTTAAAAGAAGGATCAACGCCGTAATAAATAATAGCATCCCTGTATTCCGATGCATTTAATACACGTATTTTTTTCAAAACGGATGAAACCCCTGTCGAAATAGCAACATCAAGTTTTGTTGAGCCGGCTTGACCCTTTTTGGTATTTATTATTATAACACCATATGCAGCTCTTGCACCAAATATGGCTGTTGCCGACGCATCTTTTAGAATGTCTATAGAGGCTATGTCTGAAGGATTAAGAAAATTCAGTGGATTGTTACCGGCTTGCAACGATCTTCCATCTAAGGGAACGCCATCTACTACATATAAGGGCTGGCCTGTGCCGGAGAGTGCGGAGTTACCTCTGATCTTAACTGTTATCGCTCCACCAGGTTGCCCGTTAGTGCTGATTATTTGGACACCCGATGCTCTGCCCTGTATCAATTGATCAGGAGAATTGAAAATACCATTATTAAAGTCCTTTGCTGAAACGGAGGCCACTGACCCTGTGAGGTCTTTTTTTCTTGCTGTACCATACCCGATCACTACAATATCAGTCAGGTTTATTATTGTATCACTAAGTGAAATATTTAATTCGGTTTCATTTCCCAATACAAGTTGGTAATCATGATAACCAACAAATGAAAACTTAATTACATTGCCAGGATTGGCTCTTATGTTAAAACGCCCTGCGGAGTCGGAGCTGGTAAAATTATTTGTTTCACTTATTCTAACGGTTGCCCCAGAAAGCGCTATCCCATCCCTGCCTGTGATCTTGCCTTTTATTATGGGTTGGGAAAATGCTGAGCTCACAATAAAAAAGAGAAGGCATGGGAGTAAAAAGATTGACCTTGGCGGCACAGGAGGAATGCTTCCCATAGACACAGTTGAGTAAATGAATTTAAGGAAAAAAATCTCAAATCCAGAGGAATTATAGCTTGCTACGCCCATGTTGGCTTAAGCTTCCTTCGGGCTTTCCATCGGCCTGAGATCGCTAAAGACCAGGATGGTTGCAATCAGCCCGAAGATGAAAAAGGTCAAAATAAGCGGCATTACTCCAACGCGCATTAAACGGCTGATGATTGAACCAATTACTGCACCAACAAAGAAAAAAGAAGTACCATAAATTGAGGAAGCCATGCCAGCCATCGTTCCCATTGGTTCGAGCGCCAGCGCACTGCTATTTGGCTCTATGGCGAGGTTGAGACCCAACAACAACCCAACCGCTATGAAAAATAACAACATTCCGGGCGGGTCGCCAAAGATCAGTGCGCAGCCAAGCAGAATTGCACCAATGCCGGTATAGATAAGCAATAGCCACCTGATCACACGTCGCGCTCCAAACTTTGTAGTGAGGCGTGAGTTCATTAAAGTGCACAATGACAGGAATAAACCGATACCTCCGAAAATCCAGGGAAATAGTTTTGGCTTGTGATAGATCTCGCCAATAATATGTTCGGAACTGGCAACATACGAACTCAAGGCAGTAAAAAGCAAAGTCGTTGCTGCTACATAGCGAAGAAAGGTGCGGTTACCCAATACGCCAGTGATTGATCGCCTGATACTTTTTATGTCAAGAGGTAGCCGTTGCGCCGGGTGAAGCGATTCTTCCAGACGCAAGGACCACAGAAGTACAATAACAGCAAAAATGGGAGGCGTCAGAAAAACCATTTGCCAGGATGAAACAGCCAAAATAGCCAGGCCAATAAATGGAGCAAGCACTGGCGTGAAAAGAAACAACGTGAAAATAAGTGACATGATATGTGCCATTTGATTCCCAACAAACCGATCGCGGACTCCCGCTACGGTCGACATAAGAACGGCTGCTGCACCCATTCCGGCAACGAATCGTGCCGCAAACATAATTTGAAGATCGGGTGCAAAAGCCGCTGCTAAACCTCCAATTATGTAGAGTGGAAATCCGATTCGCAATACATACAACCGGCCAAATCGATCTGAAACGGGGCCAAGAATGACCTGGGTAATCTGACCCATAAAAAAATAGGAGATGATCTTTGCTGTTTGGGTAGAATCGTGCGAAAGCCCAAAGTGTTTTCGCAGTTCAGCAAAAGCCGGGAGCATGATGTCAATTCCGAGCGCAGTCAGCATCATCGTGCAAGCGCTAAATGCGATGAACTCGGCCGGTTTCATTTTCATCTTTTCGGGTTTAACAAAATCTCTTCTTGAAAGATATGAATCCTACTCGGATATGGAAATGAACAAATGGGGGGGAAGTAAAGGTGAGAATGTTATGAACGACAATCGCCAGCCATCGCTGGTGGTGAATGATTTGAAACACGGAGCAGATGTTTCAGGTGCTATTGGACTATGGGTTGAAGCAGGAACTGAAGGATATTTTATCCGAGATCTATGTAAAGTAACTAGCTTCATTTTCAAATTCTTTACATGCCTATCTGCTTAAATTGTGGCGCCTTAATAAATGAAAACTTCTGTCCTAAATGCGGACAAAAGAAAGGAGTAGAAAAACTTACCTGGCGTTCATTTATACTGGAGATTTTTCATTTTTTTATCCATATTGAAAGGGGGTTTCTCAATACCACCTGGCAGTTATTAATCCGGCCAGGCAAGGTTATTGGTGAATACCTTGCAGGGAAACGTAAAAAATATTTTAAACCGTTAAGCCTTTATCTTATCTGGGTTACATTCCACCTATTAGCATATCAACAATAAACGCGTTGGTTGCTCATAAAAATGTCGTAGAAATCAATCTATGTTTAGTGGAGGGGATACCGGAGCGTATATTGCAAAACACACTAATCTCTTTGGACTATTACTATTCCCCATATTGTCGTTTTGTTTATGGCTAATCGTTTCCAGACCTAAGCTAAATTACATCGAAAACCTCGTAGTCCTTATTTATGCATATGCGATATTTGAAATGCTTATTTTCTTTCAGATAATTATTACAGGGTTATTGTTTAACACAAATTTTCTGACAAATGGCTTTGCGATACAAGTGCAGGTATTAGGTTCAATATGGGGCTTCTTTTGCCTTGTCGTTTTTTTCAAGACTAAGAGAATAAAATTTCTCATTCCACGCATTTTACTTGCTGAAGTTATTGGAACCGTCGTTAGTGCAAAGGTAGGGGCACTTGTCGCCGGATTAATTCTAAAAATGAGTCATTAGAACAGTTTATCTAAAAGGATTACGATGAAGCATGCCGTCACTCACATTAATGTGTATATGTGAATCTTGCAAGAATTAAAAATAGAACGATCAGGCCTATCAAAATTATAGGCAGTAAAAAAGCGAATCTTACCACTAACGCAAAAAGAATTCCAAATACAATAAGGTTAATGGTAATAACTCCTTTCATGATTTGAGGTTCAAGGTTTTTTCGGAGGAGATACCAGTCTAGCAAACCACCCAATAAGCAAACCAGGCAAAAACAAGCGCTCAACGCCAACATCATTTCACCCATTGTTCGGTGAAAGCCGGCACCGAAATCCAACTTGTAAGTGTCCATTAATGAAAAGAGTTGCTTTTCGGTTTCGTTTTTTGGCGGCAAGGTAATAAAAAGTGAAATGGCATGAACAACTGCGGCGATCAACTGGAAGATGGCGGCTGTTTTAAGCCATAAAGTGTAATTGTTCATTTTCTTTTTTAGTTTTGGTTTTTTGTCTCATCTGCAACGCTAAGTTCTGATCGGAGTTGTTGCCTGAAAGAAAATAACAGTGTAATTACAGTATTCATCAATAGGAGGCCGATTTTTATCAATCAAAATTTTTACTAAATGAAGAATTTGCATTTCTTATTTTCTGGGCAATTCAATGATAAACTCCGTACCTTCACCTTCTTTCGTCTCCACCTTTAATTCACCGCCATGCGCTTTTACAATATCATAAGCTCAATGATAAACCCAATCCCGTTCCCTGTCCAGTTGGTTTGGTGGTAAAGAAGGGTTGAAAGATTTTATCCAATACTTTTTGAGGAATGCCATTGCCATTATCCTTTACCCTTATTTCTACTTTATCCATTCTTATCTTTTTTGTACTTACTGAAACAGTTGGTTCGTAACCTTCAGTTGCTTGTTTCTTCTTTTCATCTACTGCATAAAATGCATTGTTGATACAGATTCAAGAATCACTCTTCCAATATCCTGCGGAACGATATTTATTTTTCCAATGGTTTCATCAAAATCGGTTTTCAATGTTGCATTGAACGATTTATCTTTTGCTCGTAAGACCATGATAGGCAATCGTAAATATTCATCTGCCAAAGCATTAATATCGGTTGGTTCTTTTTGCTCCGCTGCTGCTGCGGCTGTGTTGCAGCATTCCTTTTACAATGGCATCGGCTCGTTTTGCCATGATGATTTATTTTTTCTTCATTTTCTTTTATGTCCTTTGCAATAGCTTTTACTTCATTCAAATTTCCTTTGTCGACTTCCTGTTTCAATTCTCAATCAATTCTTTATTCACTTCAGAAAAATTATTGACAAAGTTTAATGGGTTTTGAATTTCATGCGCAATGCCTGCGGTGAGTTCACCAAGAGAAGCCATTTTTTCTGATTGAATAAGTTGCGCTTGCGTGGCCTTTAGTTCTGCATAGGCTTTTTCAATTTCTTTAGCCTGTTCAAGTTCCTTTATCCTTGCTCTTTCACGCTCCTTCCTAATCAATATTTTCTTATAGTAACGATAGATCATAATAGCGGATCCAATGAGCAGCATACCGTAAAGGCAATATGCCCACCAGGTTTTCCACCAGGGCGGTGATATGATTACTACAAAACTTTTTTCCATCGATTCGCCATTACTACTGTCGGTTGTTTTCATTCGCAACCGATATTTACCAGGGGGCACTTTGTAATAATCTGCTCTATTAGAGCTGCCCGATGATCGCCACTCAGGATCATAATCTTCAAGCTTATAATAGACTTTGGTATTGTCCTGACGAAAATCTATTACGCTAAATCCAAAAGAAAATACATTCTGATCATGTTTGAGCAGAATTTCGTTTGTGTAAAAAATGGATTGTCTCAGAGGGCTATTTTCTCCGGGCTTTATTTCAATATTATTAATCCAGAAATTTGCCAGATAAAGCTGAGTCGAAGCTGGTATTATGTTAATCTTATCGGGATGAAAAGCAATATAGCCGTAAGTGTTTCCGAAATATAATTCACCATCCTCACTTTTATAGGCCGCCCTGTCATTAAATTCATTCCCGTCGTAGATTCCATTTTTCAAGCCATATAGAATTGTATGATCTCTCCTGGGATTTAGTTTATAAATGCCCGCTGCAGAAACTATCCAAAGATTATTTTCATTGTCACCGATAATGCTTCTTGCGTTGGATATATTCAATGCATCATTTAATTCTGCTCCGGGATAAAAAATGTCCGATTTCTTATCGTACCTGAAAATACCTCCTTCAGTGCCTGCCCAAAGTATTCCATCCCTATCTTTATATATGGTATAAATAGTGAAGCTCTTCAGGTAATATTTAAATGTTCCTGTTTGCCGGTTCATTCTGTTTAAGCCACTGGTGGTGGCGGTGCCTACCCACAAATAAATTGAATCATCTTCCAAAATGCATGAAATTATGTTGCTGGAAATTCCCGTGCTATCACCTGGGTTAAATAGGTATTGAATATTTTCCCCGGTCTTAGGATTGAAATGATTTAGTCCTAGCCCATCTATGCCGACCCAAATAGTCGAATCCATGTCTTGACAAAGTGCTGTAATAGTTGTTTGGCCATTGTTATTGGTTGCATTAAAATAACGGGTGAAATTGTTTGATTCGGGATTGAACTGGTTTAATCCTCCCCCTACGGTTCCAATCCACAAATCACTCGCTTTGCCGTTCATGATCGTGGCTATATTATTATTGCTTAAACTCCTGGGATTATTTGGGTCATGGACGAAGTGTTTTGTGGTCCCGGTCCGGAGCTCTTTTCGTATCAGCCCAGCAGGAGTACCAAGCCAGAGTACAGATCCCGGCTGCTCACCAAAAGCGCGTACACCATCGTTTTCGGAACCTCCTATTTTCGGGATGATACTGTTATATATGTCAATCTTGTATAGATTCGCATTTTGAGTACTCAGCCATATAATGCCATCTGGCGCGGCATAGGCTGTCCAGCTTGAAGTATCTTTCCGGCCACCGGAGTTTGCATCGTAATCATAATAGTTGGTAACTTTTTTTGTGACGGGGTCATACCGGATAATCCCATTTTCAAGTGTGCCGATCCATAATTGCTTTGCGATATCCTCAACAATAAAAGTTATATGGTCTGAACTATTCTTTACTGGGGGTCTGCTTAATTGCCCTGGGTTGACAGCACTATAAGGTAGTCTCGTAATTATTCCCGTATTTCTGTCCATAGTGTGCAGCCCATCACCTCTTGTTCCTATCCAGAAGTTCCCCCTCGAGTCTTCGAAAATGCATCTTACTTTGTTATCAATCAAGCTGCGGGAATTATTCGGATCATTGATGTAGCGCGTAAAAGTCTCCGAATTTCGATCAAAACGATTAAGCCCACCCTTATCATCTTCATCCCATGGATAGCCCGTGCCAACCCAAATTACACCTGCCTTGTCTTCATAAACGACTCTTACAGCATTGTCACTGAGACTCGATGAATCATCTGATCGATGACCGAAATGCTTGAACTTACTGGTTTTTTGGTCCAGCAAGTCAAGCCCAGCATCAGTGCCTACCCAAATGTTTCCCAAATGATCAACCATTACTGCGGAAACAATATCATGACTCAAACTTTTAGGATCATCGCGGTCATGGCGATAGTGAGTAAATGTATTGGTGTTGGGATCAAAGCGGTCGAGGCCCGTGCCGGTAAAACCGATCCAAATGATACCAGATGAATCTATCGATAAACATTCTGGATATGAACCTCCCAATGAGTTGGGATTCTTAGGAATATTCTTATACTGGATCATTTGGTTTCCATCATAGCGGACGATACCTCCATGGGATTGATCGGAAAGCCAGATAAAACCATAGTGATCTCTCATGATAGAATTTATTTTTCCCAGGGAAAATCCACTCGCTCCGGAGACGAGGCTAAATCTTACGTCCTTGGATTGGGCTGAGCCTTCTATTGAAAGGATCGAGAGAGAAATAATGATAATGTATTTGAGAAATAATTTTGCGCGGCTGTCCGTCGCAAGCGGTTGAAGAACTAACAATTTGTATCCTATTTATCCTGAAGTTACAATGTTGCGGCGCAATAACTATCTATTTCAAATGCTCGGAACAAATGGTTTATCGGCAAATGTTGGAGATGCTTCTGCTAGGATATTTTCCGTACCCTTGTCGAAAACGCGTCAGCTGGATTCAACGTGAGTAATTGCCGGAAGTCTGCATCGGAAAAACCTTTATCCCTCAGCAGGGGGACCAGTTGATCGAATATATTCGTAAAGCCTGTAAAACTTCCTCCGTCGGGTTCTCCGGGTTTATACCAACCGGCATCGTGTGAAATAAGCACCTTGTGGAGAAAACCTTCCGACCTAAGATAATCGATCTGATCAGCGTATTTCGCAAATTCACCCCAACCGAGGCCATCGAGACTGATCCATGCCCCCATTTTTGCCGCTCTTACATAATTGCTTTTCTCTTTTTCATTTTGGGCATGAGTCCATACAAATGCAGAAGCCTCGACTTTTTCATTTTGTAAGAGTTCCAGTTCCTCGAATGCTAACACTGCCGGACCTGTGTGGGAACAGATCGTCAATCCTGTTTTTAAATGGGTGCGTGCAGCGGCAATTACCAATTTTTGGTGAAGCTCGGAAAGATGGTAGCCGTCGACGCTAATCTTGATAAAACCGGGCTTGATCGAAGTACCGTCGATCCCGTTCTCAAACTCGCTGATCCAGCGACTTGCCAGTTGGTCGGCAGTTTCAGTGTATGCCCATTTAGGCAGGTATTTATTATTGACTGCACCGTAATAGCCGGTATTAGCAATGATCTGTAAACCACTTGCATCCGCGAGTTGTCGTTGAAGCAGCGGATCTCTGCCCAGGAATGCAGGGGTACAATCGAGAATGGTATTGACACCTCTTTTCTTTGCTTCCGTTAAATAGGGAAGGACCTTCTTAACAACTTCATCCCGCTTCCAGCGTTCCGGAGTTACCTCTTCAGCACCGATAAAATCCACAAGGAAATGTTCATGGATCAGGGTGGTTTTCATTTGAGAAACAGGTATGCGTCCATTCACTCCCATGATCCAGCCTTCGGCCCAAAGCCGCGAAATCCAACATGCAACCAGGGCCGATATGCCAGACTTAACAAAATCTCTTCTTGAAAGTTTTTTATTCATTTAGGTTGACCAAAATTAGAACGGTCAACGATGAGTAAAAAATTAGATTTCCGACTGTCTCAGATTTTCAGCGAAGCAACTTGTATTTTTAGGTGTAAATATTGAAACAACAAAAACACAGGCGTAATGATTAAAAAAATTCCAGCTACTTTTTTGATAGCGGTTATTGTCATGGCTCTCGGCTGTAACCAACCTGCTAAAAAGGAAAATGATATCGACCGGTTTCATTCGATGCTTGATAATTACTGGAAAGGTTTGTTGAAGCTACAGCCTTTGGATGCAATGCATTTTGGGGATAGTAGTTTGAACGACCAGTTTAGAAATACCTGCACACAGGGATATAGAGAAGAGTTTAATAATTTTTATCTGGGCTACCAGGATAGCCTGAAAAAGTTTTCTCCTGATAATATGGCTGAAGAAGATGCACTCAGTTACAGTGTTTTACAATTTGATGTAAAAATACAACTGGAAAAAGCCAGGTATGATACCTGGAAAATTCCTTTTACACAAATGGGAGACCCTACAAATGTATTATCCGGTAATATGGTTTTAGCAATGGGACAGTATGGATCAGGCGAATCGGCACAACCATTTAAAACGGTGAATGATTATAAAAACTGGCTGCAGCGTGTTTATGGATATGCTGTTTGGTGTGACAGTGCTATTGAAAACTTCAGGCAGGGCATAGCTACCAATTATATACTGCCAAAAACCCTGGTAATAAAGATGATAAATATCTGCAACGGTTTGATAAGTGAGGATGTAACTAAAAGCATTTTTTATGGCCCTATACGAAATCTCCCTGCCGACTTTAGTAGTGCCGATAAGGATAGTATTACTTCAGCGTATGAAGCAGCGATAAAAGATAAATTGAATGTAGCACACAAGAAACTGTCTGCTTTTTTAAAGAATGAATATTTGCCGAAAGCCAGGACTACATCCGGGGTTGGAGATTTGCCAGATGGATTAGACTATTATAAGCTTAGCGTAAAACAATGGACTACTACCGATAAAAGCCTGGATGATATTTATAATACAGGGCTGAACGAAGTAAAGCGTATCCATGGCGAAATGGAGAAAATTAAGAACAATACCGGCTTTAAAGGAGATCTTGCTGCTTTCTTTCAGTTTATGCGGACTGATAAACAGTTCATGCCTTTTAAAACACCCGAGCAAGTGCTGGATTCTTTCAGGCATATCTATGATATTATAAAACCCAACATAAACAAGTATTTTATATTGTTTCCTAAAAGCAAATTTGAAATAAGACAAACAGAGGCATTCAGGGCAGCCAGCGCAAGCATTGAATATATGCAGGGAACAAGTGACGGATCAAGGCCAGGCATATTTTACGTTCCTATTTTAGATGCTTCTACTTTTAATACTACTTCAGGTATGGAGAGTACATTTTTGCATGAAGCTGTTCCCGGTCATCACTATCAAAGTTCTCTGCAAATGGAGGATACTTTACTGCCTTCTTTTCGCCGCTACAAATCTTATGGTGCTTACGATGAAGGATGGGCATTATATTGCGAAAGCCTGGGAAAGGAATTAGGGCTTTATACCAATCCTTACCAATACATCGGAGCGTTAGGAGACGAAATGCATAGAGCTATACGGCTGGTGGTTGATATTGGCTTACATAGCAAAGGCATGACCCGTGAACAGGCAATTGCTTATATGATGGAGAATGAACCAATAAGCGAAGAGAGTGCTATTTCTGAAACAGAGCGTTATATGGCAAGACCCGCACAGGCATTGTCTTACAAAATTGGAGCATTAAAAATCAGGGAGCTGAGAGATAAATACAGTAAACAATTAGGTAGTAAGTTTAACATCGCCGAGTTTCATAAACAACTGCTAAGTAGTGGGAGCCTTCCGTTATCTGTGTTGGAAGGTAAGTTGGACAAATGGGCAAAATTGCAAGCTTCTTTATAGTCAAATACTTCATTGTTTTGCCAACTGGGTGGACACAAGGAAATATTTTACTCCCAGGTCAATGCTGGTGTATTTGTAGTCGTTCAGACCCTGGTGCAAACCAAGCATCCAGGAACAGTGTTTCGATTTTTTTTCGAGTATAGATCCGATAATAACGGGACGATCCCCATTATTCAGATAGCCGCTATAACCTCTGCAATTCAGCTGCCAGCGCAAATTATTGTGATTGTATTCGAAACCTCCGCCAAAAAGAATAGCGTCATCCTGTCCAAATGTATTAAGATGCCATACATAAAATCCGGCCATGCCAGTAAACTTGAAACGTTTGTCGCCCAGGGGCAATCCGCAGGATATATCGAAGTGATAGCCCGGTGCATCTGTAAATCTTGCCGAGCCAACTTCATTGGAAGTGGGATATCTGAAACCGGAGCGCAAAACCAGGTGGATGTGCTTCCTCCACCGGTTCAATAGTTGAATATTTACATTGAAGTAAATGTCGCCCTTCGCCTCATGGTCATAATAATCCTTGTAGTATACACGGCGCTCTTCCTTTACGCGGTGACTCAAGCTGAACGATTCAACAGGTATCCAGTTAATATCGGCCGAGATAAAATCTTTTACCAGGCAATAACTTCCTCCCAACCTTAAGTTTTGTGTATGATCCCCACAGCGAAAATGAAAAGTCCCGCCCGCAGAAAGCCAATTGGAACTATCCACTGATCCGTTGCCCATCTCCGGAACCGGCAAGGCATTTGGGCCCATAAAAGCAGGTGCATAAATGATGTATTGGCGCCAAGGGGTAATACCATCCCAATTCACCAGCTTTACCCAATCACCATCAGTCTGGGCAAAAGCCTGAATCGAATAAAAAAATGATGCTACAAGCAGTAGTCTTTTCATCAAGTTGATTTGGTTACATTCTGGCGGTTGCTGGGACCTGAACGTAACCCAGGTTTGATGACTCGAAATTATGATTTTGTATTAAAAAAATAAATAATGGAACTTTTTTTTTACGAGGAAAAACCGCTGTGCGTGGCCCTGTGAATTGTCAATACCTTTGGATTTTTCTGACCCGGCATGGTAAATTGCCTAGCGGTAAAAACTTGATATTTAACTCTTTTTAAAAGATAAGGAATATGGACAAACGAATTTTAGGCAAAAGCGGGTTGGAAGTGTCAGCACTTGGCCTTGGCTGTATGGGTTTAAGCTTTGGCTATGGGCCTCCAATCGACAAAGTAGATGCTATTAAACTTATTCGCGCTGCTTATGACAAGGGGATCACTTTTTTTGACACTGCGGAGGCGTACGGTCCCTTCATAAATGAGGACTTAGTAGGAGAAGCTCTTCAGCCTTTCCGTGATAAAGTGGTCATCGCAACCAAGTTCGGTTTCAGTTTTGACTCGACCGGAAAACAGTCGGGACTGAACAGCCACCCCAACCATATTAAAGAGTATGTGGAAGGTGCGCTGAAACGTTTACGAACAGATGTCATTGATTTACTCTATCAGCATCGCGTAGATACAAGCGTTCCCATTGAAGATGTTGCTGGTGCAGTAAAAGAGCTGATCAAAGACGGAAAGGTTCGACACTTTGGGTTATCAGAGGCAGCAGTTCAAACTATTCGCAAGGCACATGCAGTTCAGCCACTATCTGCTTTACAAAGCGAATATTCTTTATGGTGGAGAGAACCGGAAAAAGAACTAATACCGACTCTTGAAGAATTGGGAATCGGTTTTGTACCCTTCAGTCCTCTGGGCAAAGGGTTTCTAACGGGTAAGATTGATAAAGACACAACATTTGACAAGGGTGATTTTCGTAACACAGTCCCTCGTTTCTCTGACGAGAACCGAAAGGCTAACCAGGTGTTGATCGATTTGCTGGGCAGGATTGCACAAAAAATGCACGTAACATCTGCACAAGTAGCGCTTTCATGGTTGTTAGCACAAAAACCCTGGATTGTTCCCATTCCTGGCACCACAAAATTGCATCGTTTAACAGAGAACGTCGGTTCAACAGAAATTGTTCTCAGCGAGAGCGACCTTAAAGAAATTAACGCAGCCATTACAAAAATTGAAATTCAGGGCGCTCGCTATTCAGAGCAGTCGCAAAAATTGGTAAACCGTTAGTTATAAGAAAAGGAAAAAACAATTTATTTCGTGGAGTCTTGATCAAATAATAAATCACAATGAGAAAATATCTCCTGCTCATAGTCATTGTAAGTGCAAGCTGGAAATCGCGCGCGCAACTACAAGGCCAACCCCTTATTGATTCACTGATAACCCAACTTCCCAAAGCAAACGAGGACACGAACAAGGTGATACTGCTGAATGACCTTAGCCTTACATATTACTCTATAAATCCTGACGAAGGATTAAAATTTGGCAAACAAGGGTTAGCACTGGCTGAAAAATTGAATTGGAAAAGAGGAATGGCCTATGCTAACAAAGTGATAGCAGGAAATTACGGATATGGAAAATCCGATTATGCGCAGGCTTTGGATTATTCCTTAAAATCACTGCAACAGTTTAGGGAAATCCATGATCAAACCGGCACGGCAAAAATTCTGGGTGATATCGGCGTTGTCTATTGGTTCCAGGCCGATTATCCAAATGCATTGAAATATTATTTTGACGCTTTAAGAATTAATGAAGACCTAGGCATTAAAAACGAAATAGCGGCCACTCTCTGCAATATTGGAATTGTTTATAATAGCCAGGCAGATTACCCTAAAGCGCTCGAATATATTTTAAAGGCGAATAAGATAGATGAAGAATTAGGAAATAAAAGCGGGATGGCTTCAAACCTCGGTAATATAGGAGAACTATACATGAGTTTGTCCGATACGGCGAAGGCTCTCGAATATGATTTAAAGTCGCTGCATTTATGTGAAGAGTTGGGCGATAAGAATGGAATATCAAGGAACCTTGCCAACATCGCCGCGATCTATACTGAAAAGGAAGATTATTCCAAAGCGCTGGACTATTTTTTTCAGGCATTAAAGATTAATGAGGAGTTAGGAAATAAAATCGGAATAGGCGTGATCCAGGGTAACATTGGTAAAACCTATTTAGAGATTGCAAAAGACAAGAGCACGCCTAATAAAACGGCGGCATTGCAACAGGCCAAAGGTTATATGGACAAGGCAATACAGATTTTAAGAACGATCGGTGAGTTGAATGCATTGTTGAGCAACTATAAGGCATTGAGCGAAATACAATCTCTACTGAGCGATAATAAAGGAGCCCTGGAAAGCTATAAGAATTATACGGTTTTGAAGGATTCTGTTTTCAATATGGAGAAAGATAAAAAGCTGACCGAGACGGCCATGAGATACGAATTTGATAAAAAGGAAGCAACCACGAAAGCAGCACAGGAGAAAAAAGATATTTTACAGCGTAACATTCGGAATTCGTTCGTTGCTGGAGCGATTGTATTATTCTTGTTGCTTTTGGCTTTGATAAACCGTTACCGGTATAAACAAAAAGCGAATAATAAGTTAACCGCAGCTTACGAAGACTTGAAAGCCACCCAAGATCAATTAATTCAATCGGAAAGGATGGCGGCATTTGGCGTTATGGCTACTCGCATGGCCCACGAAATTCAGAACCCGCTCAACTTTGTCAATAACTTTTCACAGGTCTCCAAGGATTTAGTTCAGGACCTTCTTTCTTCACGTGAGGAGGCAGACAAAAAAGAAAGTGCAGATCTTTTGGTTTATAACCTTGAAAAAATAAATCAGCATGGCAACAAGGCAGCGGGTATCATTAACGAGTTGCAGAAACATGCACGTGCCGGCACAGCTCAAACTTTTTTTGAAGAAGAAAAAAAGTAATTCTCTTTAAGAATTCGTCCTATTTATCGATCATTGCCTTCAAAGCAGCGAAATCGAAATTCGCTTCCAGTTGGATTTGGAAATTTTCTTCGGCCCGCCCCTTATCCCATCTCCAATACACAACAAAGAACTGAGGTGCAAAGGAGGGGAGGTTGCTGTTAAAATACTTCGGATTTAGCCTCACCACTTCCTGGCCACCTTTTGCTTCTGTACTGAATCCTTTGAAATGAATTACATCAACGCCATCGACAATAGCAGGTTGCTCCAGGTCTTTTTCAATACTGGTGGCTAAAAGATCCTGAACGGGCTTCATTTCAGTCTCATATCTTTTCTTTGTATCATCAAGCCATTTTTGCTTTCGTTGCTTATCGGTCACATAACCATTTAGGAAGTTTTCTTTGGCACGGACCGCCTTGTCCGCGCGGGTTGTTCTTTCAATTTTTTCCAGCTGGGTTTTTTTATTGGCCTCTTCTTCTTCATCTGTTTTAACGGGTGTGTGTTTTTCTATAGATGCCAGTTCCTCTGGCAATTTCTTTTCATTATAGCTGAGGAATGCTCGCAGGTATTGCTTTCTTGTTACCGGGAGATAGGGCGACTGTCCATCCCTGGTGATGATGATGGCGCGGGAATATTTGATGCCGGTATTGGAGTTTTCATTATGTATTCCCTTGTAAACCGGATATCCCTTCAATTCTCCTGTTTTCGGCGTTAGCAGGTAGACTTGTTGTTGTTCAATGGTGAAATAATCTACATATTGAACAAACCAACTGAACTTATTTGCCCACACATAAAACCAGGTCCCCGTTTCGCCACCCAACAACAATTTGTTTACATTGGTATTGCAATAGTATGCTTTGAAGAGTGCATCGAGAGAATAAGAGGTCGCATTACTGCTTACTGTTGAATTGTAACCTCCCATTGAGCGATACCAGGCAGCTTCAATTCCCTTTGGCTCAGGGTAGGCGGCCTGTAAGAGTCGCCGTATCTTGTCTATCCTGGTGAAGATCTGTGCATTGTTACCAGCCTTTAAATTAGCATCCCCGCGTTGAATCCATTTGCCTTTAATGGCCATAATGATTTCATCATTGCAGGGCGCCTGTGAAAATGAATAGAGTGCCAACTGTGTCAATATAAAAATGGATATTATCTTTTTCAATCCAATTTATTTTTGTTTACGTATTTTAAAATACGCTTCATCAATTACAGCTATCCCGCCTCCATACAAACTTCACCCTGCAGCCACCAACGATCGCTGGCCACGGCGACCAGGTATAAGTAAGTCCGGTATGAACTCCAAGGATTTTTGCTTTGCCGAATGTTATAGCTTTTGTCTTATCGATCTCACTAACCTGCATTTTTTTCGTTGTGTTTAGAAACAGCGCTACGGTCCCGCCTGATGTATTGGTGATCCCTATCATCTTCCACCAGTTGACGAGTGCATTGTGGTGATCACGTCCCGGCACGAGAACAAACTCAACCTCTGTTGGATGAACAACATTATATTCTACAGAAAATTCTATTTCATCGCAATCATCGCCTGTGTTTAGAACACCAGTTGAAGTAGGAGGTATCGATGGGAAAGGATAGACCTCTCTTACGAAAGTCCTATCAAGCGGCGAAAGGTTGTAATTCCAGGGAACAGAAGATCCGTCAGTAGTAAGCGCTGCGTCGATGGGATAGTGCATGATCGAGGAGGGATCATACGCCGAGGAATTCGTAGTGCTTTTCGAATACCTTGCGAAAATATTATTATTGATCTTCGTTGTGTCCCAGTTGTTAGGTTCCCCAGTATAAAATGCATACACTTTATCTATATCCCATGGAATGCCTGCATTTGGCGATTGATGTTCATGAACAAAACCGAGGGCATGGCCAAACTCATGTAATATCACTCTTCTGAACTCTGATGCAGCTGTCTGGATGGTAAGCCAGCCAAAATTCATGGTTTTTGAGCTATTCGGGTTTACCAATATATTTCTTCCTAACCAGGACCAACTGGTGTTATCCATTTCAAATCCCACTTTGATCTGTGCCGTTGACACATCACTCACAAAATTGAACGTGATGTTGGCGTAGGTTTCCCACTCTTTTACATAATGCATTACCATACCCTTAAGAAACAAATCTGATCCGGCAGTGAATCCCACGGTAATCACATCTCCTGCGGTCCACATTAAATCTGTATAACCCGAAAGCGACTGCGTAATTGTTGAAACAGCTTCGAGATCTCCATTGGACTTAATTTTTGGAATGACAGGTTTGGGTGGAACAGGAGGTCTCGCTGGCAGATTATTTTTCTGATCTGTTTCAATGCAAACATGCAGTTTGGAAAAATCATAAGAAGGACCGGCCGGCTTTTTGGGAACAAAATCTTTGTCATCGATGGGGCTGCCGATAACCGGTGTATTATCTATTGGTTTCTTTGATTCCTTCTTGATAATTTCCGAATTGCTTTCAATTGGTTTTTTAGGCTCCTTTATCAAAGGTTCTGTGTTGGCTTTAACCGGCTCACCAGGTATTATTTCTGTTGAAGAAATAACGACATTATAGGCGGCACCCGGAAACAACGGCTGCCCGTCAATATTGGTGATATACCATTTGCCGGCGTGGGTACTATAACCGGTTTTGATCTCATACCGGTTGAGCGAAGAACCCTGGCGCAGATCAGGCGAATGATTTTGAAAGACGGCGAAGACCGACTTGGGATTGTTATTGAGCATAGGATTGTCAATATAAGAACCTTCGCCTCCAAGATTTTGCCGGGTTACTAAATGCAGGAACTGGTTAGGACCCGGATTCAGAAAATATTGAACTTTATAACTTAGTCCTGCTACTAATGCTGCATGGTCACTATTGAAGATGTTCCATCTTCCTGCATAATACCAGGCGCCGATCGGATGCGGGTTCGCCGTTTTGCTGTTGCCGAGTGGCGTGGCAATGATGATCGCATCGCTGTTGCCGGAAAGCCCGGGGAAGTCAATCAATGTCCTGGAAGATATGATGTTCGCATTGGTTGTTGTCACCGTGAACTCCTGAGCCGCGAGTGGAAAAGCAGGCATGGCCACGAAGACTAGCAAGAATAACTTAAGATGCTCCAGGTTTTTTTTCATTTCCTTGGTTTAAGAAAATTATTAATCAACATATTGTGTAAAGGAAGCGAAATCGCAGCATGGGCTAATCACCTGAAACAGGGATTCTCAAAAATTGCAACCATGGAGAATATCACTCGAAAAACTTATCCGAGACCAAAAAAACGTATATTTCTTTAGCTATTTTCAAACCGAAGGTTTAACCTGCCTTAAGAGGTATTGATTTGGTGAATATTTTTAATTCTAAACTAATTTGACATGGAAAAGAAGTATTCAATTGCGTGTTTTTTTCAGGCTTTTATAGCCATTTCGTCAGCAATGTTATTGTCTGCTGATATTGTTTCTGCACAGCCCGCGTATTCTCGCGGAGAACAAAGACTACCGATTACTTACGACGTCGCGATGCAAAGGGCCAAGGCAGCGCTTATTGGTGAAGGGTATGTAAATCTCAACGAAGGAGGTGCATTTGTTGCCGGGTTTAAAGAAATACACACCGCTGTTATTATGTGCAATGTAGCACCTGACGCAACAACATGGATAAATATTGTGGTAGCTAGCAATAATAACGACGCAACTGTTCCCGGAGGTGAGCGAGTCCGGTTACAAAACCGAATGAACCAGGCTAAGACTGCCGACGGTCTTCTGTTAGGTGAATGGAATTTGAAATGTTGTAACGACGGTCTGAGCTGGACCATGTCCATTACAAGCCAGAATGGTGTAGAGTTTTCCGGATCACTTTCAGAAGCTCATAGTGGAGGCAATATAACAAATGGAGTGGTGACTGGAAACACGATTGAATTCGTGCGTAGCGGAAGTTGGGGTAAACAAAAATGGACAGCTCAACTTGTGAATGAAGGCGGTAGCTTGCGTATGGTCAATGGCGTTTGGACAGGTGATTACCAGGATAGATACGCGGGTCAGAACAATTGGCATGCCGAGAAAAAATAAGCCGAGCCTGTCCGATCATAAACATGAGGGAAAAATTGATAACCATCATAGGGGCCTTCGCTTTGTCACAGGCCATTGTTGTTGCACAACCTCGGTTTCATGCATTAGTGCTGTTTGAAAACGGCGGCCACCATCTCGAATTTACAAACGCAGCCCAACCCTGGCTCAACAAACTTGCCGCAGACAGCAATTTTACGATTGATTATATAAAGAAAACCGATTCAATTAATGCTGCCTTCCTTTCAAAATACCAACTGTTCATACAACTTGATTATCCTCCCTATGGCTGGACAGCGGCCGCCGCGGCTGCTTTAGAAGACTATATCCAAATGGGGAGGGGCGGGTGGATCGGCCTGCATCATGCCACACTGCTGGGCGAATTTGATGGATATGCAATGTGGCAATGGTTTTCTGACTTCATGGGGAATATTAAATTCAAAAGTTACATTCCGACTTTCGTATCGGCACAGGTAAGAACAGAAGATGCAAAACATCCCTGCATGAAAGACCTACCACTTCAGTTTATCATTAAGAAAGAAGAGTGGTACACCTACGATAAAAGTCCTCGAGCCAGTGTGCATGTCCTTGCTTCGGTAGACGAATCATCCTATGTTCCTGGCTCGAGTATAAAAATGGGTGATCATCCAGTTGTATGGACCAACGAACATTTTCCAGCACGAAATATCTATATTTTTATGGGACACGATCCCGGTCTTTTTGAAAATAAATCCTACACAACGCTGCTTGCGAATGCTATTTTCTGGGCTGCAGGAAAAGAATGATTTCATTATCGGTTCATTTTTTTCAATACATTTAGGAAAATTAAAATACTTAAAATGAATTCTAAATTTTTATCGACCGCAGGGCTCGTAATGCTTGTTGGACTTCTTTTCAGCTTTCAACAAAAAACATCTACGGAAAATTCACAGGTAAAGAAGGGAATGATTAAAGTGACCATATTATATCCGAATGGTGAAGGGAAAAAATTTGATATGGACTACTATTCCAACAAGCACATGCCAATGATTGCAAGTTTGCTGGGCGACTCATTGAAGTTCTTCGAAATTGACAAAGGCATATCTGGTAGAACTCCTGATGATCCCATTCCATATTTAGCTATTGGATATTTATACTTTGACAGGCTTTCAGCCTATCAAAATTCTTTCGGACCCAATGCGGCAAAAATCGTTGGCGACGTTCCGAACTACACCAACATACAGCCTGTTGTTCAAATAAGCGAAGTATTGCGTTGATCCGGGAAACAATGAGACAAACTCGATCTTTTTTTTGTGCATGCGCTTTCATGTTGCTAGCATCCTGACAATCTATGGGCAATCCTACCCTTGATTTAAAGTTCTGGCATTTTACAGCCATACCGTGGCGGAGGCTGGTTGGGTTTTCATGTGGCTGGTTATAATGATAAGACTACCAATTGGCCATGGTTCGTAAATTTTTTAGGGGGAGCAGTGTTTTATAATAATAACTGGCCACCTCTGCCGGCAAAGCTTACACTTGATGACACACTACATTCGATTACGAAAGGTTTGCCTCAGACCTTCATTTCGCCCGTGGGAGAATGGTATCAATGGAAACCCAGTCCCCGGAAAAATGAGAAAGTGAGGGTATTGGTAAGTTTATCGCCAGACAATTTTCCCATGGGCATTAAGCATATCATCGCAGATGGCGATATGCCGGTGGTATGGACGAACACCGATTATCGGATGATCTATCTGAATATGGGTCATTACCTCAAATAAGAAAGGCAACGTTATTGATCGCCGATAATCGAGTTGCAGCACTACCCCAAATACTTCTCAAGGTTGCTTTTAAAATAGGCCGCACTATCGGTGACACTTTGGATTGGATTTTTTGCAAAATTTCCACCCTGTTCTATATAGTAGTACTGAAGTCCTGCATGCGATGCTTGCGGAAGGATAACGGTGAAGTCAATAGAGCCGTTGCCAAGTTCTGAATAATCGCGGGTTATCTTGTCCATATCCTTGATATGCCACATTACAAATCGCCCGGGTTGTTTGTCGAATAGCTGGTTAGGACTGAGTTTTGATGAATGCATAACCCAGTATAGGTCCATTTGGAGTTTGACAAGAGCCGGGTCTGTTTCTTTCATGATAATTTCATATCCGTTCGTACCGTCATAATCAATAAATTCGAAATCATGATTGTGATAAGCAAAACCCAGCCCGGCTTTGTTGACTTGCTCACCTATCGCATTCAACTTTCCTGTCAGTATCCGGAAATTCTCCAGTGTTCGGAAGGTAGGATCAAGCCAGGGCCAGGTAATGTAGCGCTGTCCCAACGCCTGCGCTCCTACGATACATTGATCTACATAGCGCATCATTTCTTCCGCCGGCTTATTAAAGTATTTTGTAAAATCATAGTGACCACTGGTAGTGATCATCTTGTTATCCGCCAGAAGTTGTTTGAATGCTGAAGCCTTTAGTCCATAATAGGCGGTCTGAACTGGATCGTAACCGTAGGTTTCACAATCTTCATAACCTATAGCCGAGATTGTTTTTATACAACCAACTACGTCTTTTGCCATTGGCTCACGTACCGTGAATAGTTGTAAACCCATTTTATATTTTGCAGAAGCATTAATTCTGAATCCTTGCAAGGCTAACAGCGTGGCAGACATAACGTAAGTTGATTGAAAAAGGAAATCCCTTCGATCAATAAGTTTCTTTTTTGACATTTTAGCTAAGATTAATAAGTGTTCCAGGCATTAAGAAATCTAATTTTTTGTACCGGTAAGCGGAGTTTCTTTTGCTAAATTCGATGATTCGTAGCAATATTTAATTAAAGCGGAAAAAATATGGTCATACAGCCAAGTCGAGATACGCTATCGTACCGGGGACAACACATGTCACATTGATGATGCAGACAAAAGTACTGGCCGATTACATCCTGGCTTTTTTGAATAATTGAACCAAAAACGCGGAAACAAATGAAAAACAGAATATTGATCCCACTCGCCTTCATAGCGACATTCGGATTGGGGTTCGCTTTTAAATCTTTCATCGCAAATACTAAAAACGAACAAACTTTTAAGAAGGCGACAGGCATTGGCGGCATCTTTTTCAAATGCAAGGATCCCAAAAAAGTGAGACAATGGTACCAGACTCATCTTGGCTTAAATACGAATGAGTATGGAGCAGTTTTTGAATGGCGACAAGGAGCAGATACGACAAAAAAGGGATTTACTCAGTGGAGTCCGTTTGCGGAAAAAACAAAATATTTCGAGCCTTCTGCTAAAGATTTCATGATCAACTATAGAGTTGAAAATTTAGAGGCGCTCATTGATCAGCTTAGAAAAGATAGTGTAACGATAGTGGACAAAATTGAAACGGCCGACTATGGAAAATTCATTCATATCATGGATATAGAAGGTAATAAGATTGAACTATGGGAACCAAACGATATAGAATTTGAAAAGCTTGGTAAGCAAATTGGTGCAAAGACTACGAAATAGTTAACCTATCACAAATGACTGCCATTACTTTCAACATTTGGTCGATCTTAATTTTGTTAGGAGCAGCACAAGGGTTTTTCCTTTCAGTATGTCTCTTTGCCAAAGCGGAAAACAGGAATGCCAATAAGTGGCTGGCTTTTCTTCTCACCTCAATTTCATTGCATCTGCTCGAATACGCAGCCGACATCACAGGGCTAACACTCAAATACCCCACCCTTATTGCAATCACTTATCCCTTGCTCTTTTGCATGGGACCACTTTACTATATTTATTGCCGTTGCCTGTTGGACAAATCCTATAAAACAACTTACAAAACCATTTTACATTTTCTTCCTTCAGCCATAATATTATTGCTGATGCTCCCTTTTTACAGCATGCCTGCGGACTCAAAAATCGGCTTCATGCAGGGACTTGTACAAGACGGCGTTTTGAAAATCCCGGCTGAACAATTAGTTTTTATGGCAGCTCATGTTCTACAAACAGTCGGGTACATTTTCTCTGCATATAAATTCATTGGCAAAAAAGAAGAAGAGTTCAAAGGTTTTTCGTCTTACATTTTTGTAATAAAAAAATTACGGTGGCTTAATACATTCAGTGTGTATTTCTCTATCTACTTCCTGCTTTATTTTATATTGGTGGTGACGCTGTTTTTCCTAAATTCCTATCAAGTGCAGGTGGATTATGTGATGTTGCTCATCACATCTCTTTCTATTTATGCCATAGGTTACACTGCCATAAGCAACCCACAAATATTTCAAGCTATTCCAGATCCGGAATTGCAAACCTTTGAACAAAACGTTGAAAAACAGAATGAAGGGTTGAGAAACGGCAACAAATTCCCAGAACTTAAAGAACGGCTATTGAAATACATGGATGAGCAAAAGCCCTATCTTAAAAGCGATCTTAAGATTTCTGAGCTAGCAGATTCCCTTTCTGTGCCATACTACCAGCTTTCACAACTCATTAATCAGGATTTTTTGGTTAATTTTTACGATTTCATTAATAAGTACAGAGTGGAAGAAGCTAAAAGATTGTTGGTTGAAGATCCCCGAAACTATAAGATGCTGGCAATAGCCTACGAGGTTGGCTTTAACAGCAAGGCGACGTTCAATCGTGTTTTCAAAAAATATACTGATTTAACCCCCTCAGGATTCAAAGAGAAGTTTTCACGTAGAACTTTTCAAACTTGATACGCTTTTTGAGACCTATCAATTTTCAAAAAACAGGTATCAACTTCTAAAGTGAGGCGACTAGCTATGCAAATCGCCGCATATTTGCCTCTCAAAATTTTTAAATCAAATGGCAAATATTTTCAAAGTAACCACCACCATCAATGCACCCGTTCAAAAAGTATGGGAGATTTTAATGAATCCGGACAACCTTCAGCATTGGCTTACCGGCTTTGTTTCAGCAGAGCATTTAACCGGGAAAGTTGGCGAAGCTGGGAGTACCAGCAAATTAGTGTTTTTGGAACGGGGTAAAGAAATGGAAATCATCGAAACAGTTTTGCAGGTAATTCAGCAACAACAATTCAGCTCTACGATGGAACATAAATCATTTAAAACCGAAACGGATATTCGACTCATTTCATTCGGATCCCGAACTGAACTTATTCAAACAGTTGAGTTTTTACCAAGAGGGTTTTTTATGAAACTGTTGGTCCCGGCCATAAAAGGAGCAATGAAAAAACGCATGGCTAACGAATTGTTCAGCTTGAAGAATTTCATCGAAACAAAATCTTAATTTACAGCAACATGAGACAGATAAAAACTACTAACGATGCCGCAAAACAAAACAACCGAAACTGATAAGAATGTTCTTGATTTTATCAACAAATTTGCTGACACTGAGCAAAGACGGAAAGACAGCTTTGAATTACTGAGGCTGATGCAAAAAGTTTCGGGTTATGAACCCCGGATGTGGGGACCAAGCATCATCGGCTTCGGCAGGCATCACTATAAACATGCAAGCGGACGCGAAGGTGATCAACCGCTCATAGGCTTTTCACCGCGCAAGGCCGCCATATCGCTGTACGTCTTTACAGGCCTGGAGGAACACGAACATTTACTCAAAGATTTGGGAAAGTTTACAATAGGCAAAGTCTGTATCTATGTAAAGAAACTATCGGACATAAATGAAAAAAGTTTAGTTGCTTTAATGAAGGAAAGCATCAAGTATCTAGAATCAAACAAGAATGAATGAAACTACGGTCGAACTGCCCATGCAAGTCCGTCTGGAACTCCGCCGACATCGATACGAGTAATAATTTCTAAAGTTTTGAGATCAATAATAGCCACGTTATTATCTGGAGAACATGCAACAAACGCACGTGAACCTTCAGCATCCATCAGAATACCGGCTGCACCCCGACCAACCTTAAGTCGCTTTATTTCCTTGCGAGATTTGACATCATAGATCGTCAGTTCACCCGATTGCAAGCTGGAAATGAAAGCCATTTTTCCATCCGGAGTAAATTTCAACCGGTTTGCACCCAAAACCTTCGCATCGATTTTTGCTGTCAATTTTTTTGTTGCGAGGTCAATGATGAAAATTGTACCATCCTCACTGGCTGCTGTCCACAACTCTGCACCGTCAGGTGACACATCAAATCCTTCCGATCCCCGGCCCACAGCTACAACGGTTTGCGTCCAGTCCTCGCGCGGTTTCGCACCCGGGGGTGCCATTCTGCCCGGTTGTATTAGCGTATCAGCAAGAATACTCACCGTTCCGGATGAAACATTGGTTGTGTAAATTTTCTTTGTATCACTCGAAACGTAGATCATATGTGTCCTATCCTGGCCAGTCCCTAAACTCCAGTCAAGTTTTCCCGTTGCAGGATCATATCGGCCAATGCATTTAGAACCCTCCGCTGTGAACCAGGCTTTCCCATTGACAAAGGCAATGTCATGCGGCCCAAATAAAGGTCTTGTATCTATGTTTGGCAAGGGCTTTTGTGCAACCAGGTCAATTACATTTATTTCATACAGGCTACCGCCTCCATATATAGTGACATATGCGGTAGTGCCATCTGAAGAAGCAACCACTTCGTGCGGATCAATGCCAACAGGAACGCGGGCAACAACCTTCAGTGTGGTTGGATCTACAATGGCGAGTGTATGGTCCGCTTTTGAAAGCGCTAACAATGTCCGCTTGCCATTGGATTGTGACTTTGCATCTGGTGTGGAACAATTTAATAATAGTAAGAGACTAGCCGATGTCATGAGCCTCGCGGCATTGTATTTTAAATGTTTCATTTCTTATACATTTTATGTAGTCTGAATGCTATTAACGGAGATCCTAATTTACCTTTTTCAGTTCGACCCCTTCCTTTGTGATCTTCACCGGCTTGATCAGCCCTCCTTCATCAAAATATAACCTGTCGATGCATGTGACTCTGTGGTTGCCATCGGTTTCACCAAGGGGCCGTCGATGATAAACAATATACCATTCATCCTGTCCTGGTAAATGAAGTATGGAATGGTGACCAGCTCCGGTGGCGATGGTGATGTCCTGCTTTAATACCGTTCCGATGCGTTCGAAAGGACCGAAGGGAGAATTGCCTATGGCGTATGCTACGCGATAGTCGGGCCCTGTCCAGCCACCTTCGCTCCACATGAAATAATATTTATTATTGCGGATAAACATGTATGGACCTTCAACATATCCCTTGGGTGTAATTTCTTTAAATACGGACCCGTCCTCAAACGGAATGAACCCGGTAAAATCTTCGTTCAATTTAACGATGTTACATCGACCCCAGCCTCCATAGATCATATAGTATTGTCCATCTTTATCTTTGAAAACAAACTGGTCGATCGGCTGCGCACGATTGACAATCCTGGACAACAATGGCTTTCCGAGATAATCTTTGAAAGGGCCTTCGGGTCTGTCAGCAACTGCAATACCAATCCCACCGAACTCTTCTTCGGTTTGTATGTCGTTTGCCGCAAAAAATAGAAAGTATTTATCTCCTTTTTCAACGATCGCGGGTGCCCACATCGCTCTTTTTGCCCATTTCACCGATCCGGTATCGACTATTCGTTGATGCTTTGTCCAGTTTACCAAATCCATTGATGAAAAGGCATCCAGGAACACCTGTTGATTATATGGTGCGGAATAGGTCGGATAAATCCAATATCTGTTTTTGAAAATGGCTGCTTCAGGGTCGGCATACCAGCCGGAAAGGACAGGATTTCCTGACGATCTTTTAGCTGACTGCTTTTGCGTTGGCGAACAGTTGGCAAGGATCAAGGCCAGAAATATCGAGGTATAAATTACTTTCTTCATATCGGGAAGTCATAAAAATAGGACTACTCCTGCAGACATTTTTTAAATTTGCCTTCCGACTAGAAAGGCTTGGAAGTCGATACGTTTAAAAAGCAAAATTATGCCATTATATATGGACCGTCACGATGTTTCTCCGGCAGTGACTCCAGAACATCTTGCCCATCTCCACCAAAAAGATCTGAAGGTTCAGGAGAAATTTGGCTGCCGCGGACTTACCTATTGGTTCGATGACAAACGAAAAAATGCATTTTGCCTGATCGAAGCGCCCGATATGAAGGCCATTGAGAAAATGCACAAACATGCCCATGGCGAGGTTCCTCACACGATCATTGAAGTTGATCCCGGCATCGTCGAATCATTTTTAGGAAGGATCGCAGATCCTGAAAAAGCCCAAAATACTGAACTGAACATCATCAATGATCCGGCATTCAGAACGATCATGATCATATCGATTGACCGGATGGCCATCGCCGATAGCAGCATCTTCCAACCTGAAAACGTCCCTCAAAAATTTCAATAAAGGAGAACTGAAAATTTTAAACGCTTATGATGGACAAGTCGTCAATCAAACAGATTTTCACTGGCTGGTCTCGTTTAGATCAGTCACGCATGCGGTACAAGCCGCATTTCAAATCAGGTCGCAATATAAGGAAATAAGTAAAATAAAAACCAAAGAAAAGATTTCATTAAAAATCGGGCTCAGTGCAGGAGTTCCGGTAACAAAAAAACAGTTGATCTTTGAGGACGCCATTAAAGTCTGCAGAAAGAATGTGTGCGATAGCCCTGATGGCAACTATCGTTATTTCCTCGGAAGTCAAAGACCTCTACAATAGCGAAAATGCCGATGCTTTCATTCAGGGAAAAGATATCCTAAGTCTTTCACCGGCAGACGAAAAATTTATTTCGCTCTTGATGGATTATACCGATATCGATCATGGAGCAACACCGATCTGAAAGCCGATGATTTCTGTAAGCCAACCGGCTGCAGCAAGTCTCAATTATATCGAAAAATGATTGTCCTTGACCGGTAAGTCACCCAATACATTTATCAATGATTTCCGGTTAAACGAAGCATTGAAATTGTTAAGAAAAAATGCAGGAAATGTTTCTGAGATCGCTTTTGAAACCGGCTTTAGCAGTCCTTCCTATTTTGCCAAATGTTTTCAACGAAAATATGGCTACACGCCTTCTGAATATCTCTCCGGCCAGGAAGCCTGATCTGCAAAATGATTATTCCGGTTGAATAGAAATTGCTAGCGTTTGATCTAAAAGTTACAGCCTGCATTATCGGGCATTGAGGTAATTTTGATTTAAATCTTTTATCAAATAAACCTTTAAAAATGTCAACTTTAGTTAAGGACCTCCCGGCAAGTGTGATCGAAGAATCTGGACCTACATCCGTCTGGGGTCAAATCATCCTTCCAACGCATCCTGAGTATGATAACGCGCGTAAAGTATATAATGCAATGATCAATAAATATCCGGGCATGATCATCAAATGCACGAATGTGGCCGACGTGATTCAGGCAGTAAACTTCGGTCGGGATAACAATCTTACAGTGGCTGTAAGAGGTGGCGGACATAATGGTGGCGGACTCGGAATCTGCGATGACGGTCTAGTCATCGATCTCTCAGGAATCAAATTCGTGCGGGTGGACGTAGAAAACAAAACAGTGCTGGTAGGTGGCGGAAATGTTTGGGGAGAGGTCGACCATGCAACCCATGCATTCGGACTTGCCGTTCCTGCGGGAATTATTTCTACAACAGGTGTCGGCGGATTAACCCTGGGCGGGGGAATTGGTTACCTGGCAAGAAAATATGGACTTACAATCGACAACTTACTGGAAGCGGATATGGTGCTGGCTGACGGGTCTTATGTAACAGTGAATGCCGAATCAGCATCCTGATCTATTCTGGGCTATCCGTGGCGGCGGAGGAAATTTTGGAATCGTGACCTGCGTTCAAATTCCAGGCGCATCCTGTTAAAGAATGTTTTTGGCGGACCGACATTGTGGCCCATTGAAAAGACAAATGAAATCATGGAATGGTATCACAAGTTTATCCAGAATGCTCCTGAAGAGTTGAATGGCTTTTTTGCAACATTGGTAGTACCGGGGCCTCCGTTTCCTGAACATCTGCACAAAAAGGCTTTTTGCGGCGTCGTTTGGTGTTATTCGGGTGATATGGAGAAAGCAAAGAAGTTTTCGAGCCGATCCTTGCAATGAATCCATTGTTTGAACATGTTGGCGAATGCCATATCCAAGTATTCAACGATTATTCGACGGCCTCATGCCTCCCGGACTTCAATGGTATTGGAGAGCAGATTTCTTTAATGACGTGAATCCTGAAATATCGAATGCGCATAAAAAATTTCGGAGCTGCCATTCCAACGCCTTTATCGCAAATGCATTTGTATCCACTCAGCGGCGCAGCATCGCAAGGGTAGCAAAAGATGCAACACCATGGGCCTACAGGGATGCAAAATATGCCGGTGTAATTGTAGGAGTAGACCCTGATCCGGCAAATGCAGATAAGATCACGCAATGGTGTAAGGATTATTGGGAAGCATTGCATCCTTATTCAGCCGGCGGCGCTTATTTGAATTTCATGATGAACGAGGGGCAAGACAGAATAAAAGCAAGCTATAAACATAATTATGAACGCCTGGCAAGAATAAAAAAGAAATATGATCCCAATAACTTCTTCAAATTGAATCAGAATATTCTGCCTGAGGGATCTCCTCAGGAAAAAACTCAAAAAAAGGGGTTGCAAACGGCTTAAGCGGGAACGTTACGCTGATTTTTCGACGGAGTTAATGGCATGGACTATAGCCTCCTGTTTTTGAATGGGCTCGCGGCTATCATCAAATTCATTTGCTCCGGAATTAAGCGCGGTGAAGGCAAAACCCGTAACCGGCTCAGTATGAATTTTTCCAAAATAATACATCCCTCGTTTTGAGGGCATTTTGGTATAATCCAACCGGTAAATTGTTCCCGAAATTTCACATGTAGTCGATGGCATATACTTTTATTTAAACATTGGCTCCAACTAAATTAAGGACAAATAACAATTGGTGAAAGAGATTTCAGTCTCCTTTATATTTTATTTGATAAGTGGTCAAAATTTATGATTTATGCAGTGCTTAATCCAGCTTCCCTGTTAAAATTTTGTTTAAAGGGAACCACCAATAAAATAAGAACCGTAGGCTCCGCCCATTTTCTAGCAACGGGTTTTAACCCGTTGCAAATGATCCGGTTTTTACCCGTTGCAGATGATCCGATTTTAACCCGTAGTTGGGCGGTGATTGGTGATAAAAAGATAATATCGAATTAAAAAATATCGTACCTTAATTCCCTTATTATTGTAGTAACTAGTTATCTGGACAAATAACTGAATCTTCAGCTTTTGCTCGCCTAAGTAAATCGAGAGGCATACCTGGTCAGTTGTGGCATTGACTTGTGAAATTTTTTGGTGTCTCTTATCGAACCCATGAAAAACGTAGATGAGGCAACCTTCACTCCATCCTGTTTAATTTAATTGAATGAAAAACTACCTGCTTATTACATTTTCCAGAAAATGTTATTGGATTGTCATTGGATTTCTACTCTGCAGCAATATCTTATTCGCGCAGACCTCTATAAGTGATTACGTTGTATTTGGCGGCAACGGCGCATGCCCCAACGGTCCTGGCCAAGCCCCGTGCAACTCTCCAGGATGCGCAGTGGTAATAGGAGGCTCTTCTGTCATAAATGGCGGATCCGTGGGGAGTTTCAAACTGGTCAAATCAACCGGGACCGTAACGTTCAACGGAAATATCTTCAGTGGCGGAACTGTGACCCTGGCCAACAATAATAAGGTAACGGGTAGAATAACTGCAGCGAATTCACCAACCACTTCCGGAACAATACTGTCAGTTGGATTTTATGCAAATCTTGGGGGCAATATAGATGTAAATGGAAAGATTGTAGTTGGCAGTGGCACCGTTTCTGGAAAAGTCACCCATCCGACAGGCACGACTTATACTGGCCCCACTCCCGGCGGCGGCAATGTTACCGGCACACCGTCTCTGCCGACATTGCCAACGATGCCCATCATCAATACTTTTCCCGCTTATGGTTCCACCTATATTACCAAGACGAAAACAATCACTCCCGGCGCCTATAATTATGTCAGCCTGGGCGGCAACGAAACGCTGACTCTTTCGGGTCCCGGCACTTATATCTTCAAATCGTTTTCAAGCTCCGGGCCAAATAGCAAACTCGTTTTTGACTTTAAGAATACTACCACCGGTAATTTCATAATTTATATTCATGGTGACATTTCCCTGAATAAAATGACGGCAAGCACAATTAATGGAGGTGCTGCCACTCGTATCTATACTGAGACTCACGGTAACGGTTCCACGAATATCTCTGATAGAAGCAGTTCATGTGATTTTTCAAACGGCTCAAACGGAAGCGGCAATGCCGCAATCTGGTTGGGTTCTATATGGGCACCCTATGCAGCTATTAAAATAGGATCTGGTACCGGTCCTTCTTCTATGATAACGGGAGCATTGTGGAGCGGCACGCAGATCAACATCCAGGGTAATGCGACCATTAACTACGCACCGTTTGTATTTTGTACGCCGCCAAATGCTAACGCCGGGCCTGACAAGGCATTGGATTTTGGAAATCAAACCACCCTGGCCGGTACATCTTCAACACCAGGAGTAACATTCAGCTGGCAAGCTATTAATGGCGGAATGATATCATCGCCGGCAAATGCCGCCACTATTACTGTTTCTTCTGCAGGCACTTATATTCTAACGGTTAGTTCATCTGCGACTTGTACTGCAAAAGACACGGCCATCGTAACGGGTAAGAACAATAATGTTATTGGATCTGAATTAACATCCGTCTCTCAAAATTTTAGCCCAACTAATCCGCCTTCACCCTACTTCATCATTCAGAATTCTAAAATAATGATCGATGCGGTCGCAAAAGTGGGTCAAAGACCGGCCGCGAAAGCATTTTTGATCACAAATGGATTAACGGACACGATAACAAACGGTACCAGCAATTTTATTATCACCGGCTTATTCCCGATTGCGAACCTGACGGTGCTGAATAGCCGACCCGATTTATTTGTTTATGTCAGGCCATATTATGCACCTATAACTTTCGGAGGAATTGTAACATCTGCTGGTGACGTTTCCATGCGTTCAAATTTTGTCCGCGACGGATATATTTTAAATGGTGACACACTTGGTGGTAATGGTGTTAAAGTGGGCATCATCTCGAATAGCTTCAGTACGATCCTGGCTGGCACGACGAGTCCGATTAGAACAAATACAGCTGCTCAGGATATCGTGAATGGAGACCTGCCGGGTCTTGGAAATCCTAAGGGAAATCTCATACCCGTTCATGTTTTAAAAGAATCTCCTTCGATAAGTACCGACGAAGGAAGAGCCATGCTTCAGATCGTTCATGACGTAGCACCGAAAGCAGAACTTTATTTTCGAACTGGATTTATCAGTGCTGGCGATTTTGCGGTAGGAATAGATGAGTTGCGACAGGCTGGATGTAACATCATTGCTGACGATATCACCTATATAACAGAGCCTTTTCTCACAGATGGTGTAGTGGCCAGGGCTGCAGATGCTGCAGTAGCGGCAGGAACGACTTATTTTTCGGCGGCGGGTAATTTCGGCAACAAATCATATGAAAGTGCTTTCAGACCTGCGGTTAATAAACCACCGCTAATAGTCGGAACTCCACATGATTTTAGCGGCGCCGGTGATATTTTCCAAAGTGTGACACTCGCTCCGGGCAACTATACGATTGTTCTTCAATGGGTCGACGATATATATTCATTAGGCCAGACAGCTACCGGTGGTACAAAAAACGACCTGGACCTTTATTTAACTCCAAGTATAGATGGAACCGGACTTTTTGGATTTAATCGCAACAATACCAATGGCGATCCTATTGAGATTTTACCGTTTACAGTTAACAGCGCAGTTACGACGAATATCCTCATTACCAACAATACGATTGGCAGTAATCCTGCCAGTCTCAAGCTTATCGTTTTTAGAGGAGATATCACATTTAACGAATGGGCGACAGGAACTTCAACTCTTGTCGGCCAGGCAAATGCCGTGGGAGTTATCGCAGTAGGTGCGGCAAGATATGATAAGGCGCAACCGTTTCCTGGGCCACTAAGCGTAGAGACTTTTTCTTCTACGGGTGGAACATTCGTGAATAGTGTACAAAGAAATAAGCCAGAACTTGTCGCTCCCGATGGAGTTAACACGACTGTTAATTTAGGAGGAGACTACGACCATGAAGGAAATTCATTTTCGAATTTCTTCGGAACTTCCGCCGCTGCCCCTCATGCTGCAGGAGTTGCGGCGCTGATCATCGAGGGAAGGAAAAGATATTTATCTGGCAATCCGTCCACTACCCCAGCTCAGATAAGAACAATTCTGCAAACTACAGCCACCGACATTATAACACCGCCGGCGATTCCCGGATTTGATTTTTCATCCGGCTTCGGATTTATCAATGCTGATGCATCCATGCGAACATTTGCTGCGCCCAATCCGGCGCTTATTCAATTGGTAATACCTCCGGCAACCACACCGGGTCAAGCTCCATTTCAACTGACGGTGACTGGATTTAACTTGAGCCCGACTTCAGTTATTTATTTTCGAGATATACCTCTTACGCCCACCAACGTAGTTAATTCGGGAACTGCTACCGTTACCATACCCGCATTTATGGGTAATCCTCCGATCAAAGTCGTTACGCCGCCGAATATTACAGGTGGCCTGGACGGCGGAACCAGTAATATTTTGAATTTCTTTGACCCGGTTAAAAAGAAAATACTTGTTACGGCTAACAACGTATCCAAAAAATATGCTCAGCAGCTTCCTCCATTTACAACTAATGTCAGAGTGATTACCGGTTTTGCCCCGGATGAGGATACATTAACCCTGGCTCAGGCTGGGCTGACCCTGGATGCGTTGGGGCTAACCAACGTGACTTTCACAACGCCCGCAAATGCGAATAGCGACGTGGGAACTTATAGCATCACACCATCCAGGATATTTGATCCATTGAACGCAGTTGACATTGGGCTTAAAGAGCTTTATGATTATATTTTTTCACCCGCCGGAAGCCTCACCATAGAAAAGCTTCCTGTTACTATTACTGCACAAGGGGCAAATGTTACCTATGGACAAAAAATTCCCGACATCCAGTTTACTTATCAATTTACCAATACGAACGATGGAACTACTATTCCGAATTCGTCAGCTTTCCTGAGCGGAATTCAATCAGCCCATCAAAGTCAATTGGCAAAGGATGGACTTGGAAAAGATATATTGGGACTTGTAAATGGCAAGGCTGTTACTATTGAGAATGGTAAGGCAGTAACGATAGAAAACGGTAAGGCTGTGACGATAGAAAATGGGCAGGCATTTACCATAACAAATGGAGTTAAACTACCGGTGGTAAATGCACAAGCTTTGACAATTGTCAATGGAGTTGTCACTGCGACCACAGGTATTAATCTGACTTCTGCACAGGTAGCCAACCTTAGCTTGCTGGCAACAACGAAAGCTCTGCAAAATGTGCGTCAGGTTCCAAGTAAGACATTGGTTAATGGCAATTATGTCGCTGGTTCTGCAACGAGCGTAGTGGATATCACACAGGAATCCATTCTGGATTATAATGTAAATGCCGCGCAAACCTCTATGCTCAGTTCGGTTTCAGATGTTCACAAAAAGGGATTGGTGGATATTGAGTCATATTCCAATGGCAAGGCAGTAACTATAGAGAATGGAAAAGCAGTTACCATTGAAAATGGCCAGGAAATTACGCTTCAAAATGGAAAAGCCGTGACGATAGAAAATGGCCAGGCGGTCACTATTGAAAATGGAATACCTGTTCCGATTGTAAGTAGCCAGAATAAAACAGCGGTCATCGTGGATACGACTGATGTGGGCAGCAATTCGGCTTCACTAAAAGCAGTAAATACGATAACCGGCTTTGACGTAGGCAGTCAGTTCATTATACCGGGTTCTTTAGTCAATAGTAATCTGGATATTACACATGTCGCAGGGGTTGTTAATATAAATCCTGCTCCGGTTACTATTAAGCCCACGCCTGGCCAAAGCAAATTCCCCAGCGCGAATGATCCCGTATTTACATTCACCAATAATGCGGGCCTGGCGTCAACCGATTTTACCGGTGCCTTGGGTCGCGTAAGTGGCAATAATATTGGCACCTATGCGTATACGTTAGGTACTCTTTCCGCCGGGAATAACTACAGTTTAGTTCTTTCCACGGTCGCTCCAGTCGCGAAATTCGAAATCAAATGCCAGGCAGTTATCATCACGCCCACCGCCGGCCTTAATAAAGTATATGGATCCGCTGATCCGACATTTACGTTTACGAACAACGCCGGTTTAACTGCCGCTGCATTTACAGGTGCATTGAGTCGTGTAACCGGCAATAACGTTGGCACCTACGCCTATAAGCTGGGTACTTTGTCTGCAGGGCCAAACTTTACCTTATCTCTTTCTACTACTTCACCCGTGCCGAAATTTGCGATCACCAAAGCGCCATTGCAGGTAAAGGCAGATGACAAAGTGATTTCCAAAGGTGATGCATTGCCGTATTTTACATCCACCATTACGGGACTTAAAAATGGAGATAATCCGACGGTGTCTTATTCACTAAGTCCAGCATGCAGCGGAGCCGCGGGTATATATTCAATTAAACCATCATTGTATTCATTTGGAAATTCGATAAACTACACGATCACGTATACGAACGGCATACTTTATATAAATCCAAAAGGATATGGAGTAGACGAAGTGGAGACTTACCTGGATTGTGTTGAAGACAGAGGTGCATCCTATGTGCCGGCCAATCGGAGGTATGTTGCACGTTTCTATAGCAAAAATCCGAATTCGACACCGGTGTATGTGCCTGTAGGCGCGGATAATAAGCTTTCGTCTTCAGGCTCATTTGATGCTTCTTTGCAGGCATTCATCTTCTTGCCTGGAAACGGAACCACGAAATTCAATGTGCCTTTTGATGGTGTTTCGTTAAAATGGGAATTGAGAACCTACGACGGAAGCACCAAGGTTACCAAATCGGTTACAGCCAACACCTCATCGAAAAAGTGCACCACTATTGCCTCAAGGAGCGCAGAAACGACAAGCGAGGAAGTGGAAGAAGTACCGATAATCAATACGACGGTCTATCCCAATCCCGCAGGCACGTCAGTAATCATTAATACGCTGACCGAGCCGTTGAGTGAAAAAGGCATATTGTTATTTGATATAAATGGTAAATCGTCGCCCGCAAGAGTTTCAAAAAGATTGTCTGCCACCAGTTTAGAGATCGATGTCTCCCACATGGCACAAGGACTTTATCTGATAAGAATGAAAGTGGGAAGTGGTTATAGAACAATTCGTTTTGTAAAAGGGTAACTTTGGGGCAGAGCGAAAACTGCGGATCGACATAAACATATACGAGTACCTATGTAAATCCTATTTGTATGAAGAAATTTATCGTTTGCCTGATTTTGTTTGCTCTTTACCTGGAGAGCAAAACACAGGAGGTTGAGAAGATTTCCTCAGGAAAAGATACTGCGTACGTAAATGGCTTGCTTCAACAGAGTAAGGAACTCACCCGGGATGAGCCGGAGAAAGCGATAAGCATAGCGATCCAGGCAAAGACAGTCGCGGAAAAAATAAAGTTTCCGCAAGGCGTTGCCTACGCGTTGAAAAGCATTGGCCAGGTCTACAAAAAGCAAGGAAAGTTCCTGGAAGCTCTCGAAAATTATCGCCAGTCATTGAAGTTATTTGAAGAAATAAAAGATGATGTGGGGATCTCCAATCTGTACAATAACATCGGGAATGTTTACTACGATCAGAGTGATGATGTAAAAGCGCTGGAAAATTATCTGAAGTCCTTGAAATTTGCCGAATTCTCTGGAGATAAACTGCGGACTCTTTCTGCACTCAACAATATAGGTGCTGTATATAATAATAAGTCGGCTACCCGTGACAAGGCGCTCCATTATTATTTGCGGGCCCTGCCAATCAGCGAAGAAATCGGAAAGAAAAATGAATTAGGCGCTATTAATGTCAACATAGGCAACATTTACGCTGAAAAGCTGGATGCTGGTAAGGCCATGATTTATTTCAATCAGGCGTTAAAGATATTTGGCAATTCGGAAGGCAGTCTCGATGCCTATAACTCCATTGGCCAATTATATAAGAATCAAGGCAGGTACGATCTCGCATTGAAAAACCATTTCCAGGCTTTAGGACTTGCACAGGAATTGGATGTCAAGATATCCATTGTTAAATCCCTGATCGGGCTGGGAAATGTTTATGAAAAACAGGGTGACTATCAAAATGCTATTGGTTATTATAAAAAAGCGGAAGAACCAGCTTTAGAAATCAGCGCTGACATTGAATTGAAAGAAATTTACGAGAACATGTCAATGGCTTATGCGAAATCGGCTGATTATGGTAATGCATTTAAATACCAATCTCTTTTTTCTAATATTAAAGACACGCTTTATAATATTGAAAACGATAAGAAGCTGGGAAGCCTTCAATTTGACTTTGATCTGCAAAAGAAGCAAGGCGAAATTAATCTTCTTACAAAGGATAAGGCACTTATTGACCTGAGTTTGAGAAGACAGCGGCTTGCCAAAAAAGCATCGATGATTGGGTTGGGTCTTCTTGCCCTGATTGCGTTACTTATCTTCAGAAGTTATCGTGTAAAAGCAAGAACGAATAGATTACTTGACAAGCAAAAGGATGAAATTGAGAACTTGCTATTAAATATACTTCCATCGGAGGTCGCCAAAGAATTGCGCGTGCAGGGACACGCTGTTCCGAGGTATTATGATTCTGTATCGGTCATGTTCACCGACTTTAAGGGGTTTACCACCATCGCTGATAAAATGGCCCCACAGGCGCTGGTTGAAGAACTCAACACGTGTTTTATGACTTTCGACAGCATAATAGAGAAATACAACCTGGAAAAGATTAAGACGATCGGCGATTCTTATATGTGCGCCGGCGGTATTCCAACCCCGGATAAGGACCATATTTATAATATGGTAAAAGCGAGTTTGGAAATAAAAGATTATATCGTTCAGAATAATATCAGAAGGGGTGAAGCAGGATTGGATTCCTGGTATCTGCGAATCGGGATCCATGTTGGACCGGTCGTGGCTGGTGTGGTGGGAAAGAAGAAGTATGCATATGATATCTGGGGAGGATCAGTAAATATCGCGAGCAGGATGGAGAGTAAAGGGGAAGCGGGGAAAGTAAATATTTCATCAGCGGTATATGAATTGATCAAAGACAGGTACAATTGCATCTATCGGGGTAGAATTTTTGCAAAAAATATTGGAGAAATTGATATGTATTTTGTGGAAAATGAAATTGACCTCTCCGAGGCAGGAACAGCTGCGACCAATATTGGAAAAGGGAATGAAAGAGTTCATTATCTAAAAATGGATGAGGGAGTAAATGAATAAGTATTAGAGAAAGAAACTTCAGTATAATTATAGAGTCCCCCTAAATCTATGTGAGTTGCTATTGCTTGCCGGACACATTGGGCATTCCCAACAGGTATTCTTAAATCAATAATGAAGAAAGTTGCTCAAATATCAACCGAACAGGCAGCTGCTTTAGTGAAAGATGGCGACGTCATTTTTGGAGGGGGGTTCGGGATGACGGGTCATCCGGTCCACCTCTTACATGCGTTGGCAAAAACAAAAGTCAGAAACCTTACTTATATCGGCAACAATGTCGGTGAGCCTAATCTAGGAGGCGGTAAACTTTTATCAAACGGGCAAATAAGAAAGATCATCGGCTCATTTTTTACCAGCAATCGTGACGCAGTTAAAGCAGCGCAAAATGGCAGCGTCGAGTATGAACTGTTGCCTCAGGGCACATTGGCCGAAGCTATTCGCGCTGGAGGGGCTGGCATTGGCGGATTTTATACTCCTACATCTGCCGGAACTATCATTGCCGGGAATAAGGAAACGAAATGGATTGATGGCAAGGAATATGTTTTTGAAAAAGCAATCCATGCCAATATTGCTTTTATCAGAGCATGGAAGGCAGACATCGCCGGCAATTTGCAATACCGGATGACCGAACAAAATTTTAATAAAGCGATGGCGACCGCGGCAGATATCGTCATCGCCGAAGTCGAACAGATTGTCCCGCTGGGGGATATCGAACCGGAGTGCATTCATACACCTGGCTGTTTTGTTGATTATTTAGTTCAGGCAAACCTATTAGAAGAAGATTTGGGAATGTCTTCACATATAATAAGTGGGGACGGGAATGATGTAAGAATGAAAATTGCCAGAAGAGCTTTTGCTGAGTTGAAGAAAGGAGAGGTGATTAATCTCGGGATTGGCATACCTACCCTGGTTGCCGATCTAATCAAGCCGGAGGATGAAATCAATATTCATACGGAGAATGGTATGTTGGGTGTGGGGCCCGCACCGCCTGGAAATGCGAGTGCATTGGACTATCCTGTGAATGCCGGAAAAGTTCCAGTTACTGCATTGAAGGGAAGCAGTTATTTTGATAGCGCCGAATCATTTGCGATGATCCGTGGGCAGCACATCGATGTAGCCATCATGGGTGGATTGCAGGTAGATGAAGAAGCTAATCTTGCCAATTGGACCGTTCCGGGAAAACCTTTATTGGGAGTTGGTGGCGCCATGGACCTGGCCAGCGGTGCAAAAAGATTGATCATTACCATGACCCATACTGACAGTCATGGATCTTCTAAAATTGTTCCTTTCTGCACATTGCCATTGACAGCGCGGAAAGTCGTCGACATGATCATTACTGATCTCGCTGTATTTTCATTTGATGACGGAAAGCTTACATTGACCGAACTTATGCCGGGAGTGAGCCTTGCTGAAGTAAAAGAAAAAACAACAGCCAGATTTAGCTAGAAATTATCGCCCTTATAACATGAACTTTGATTATCGCTCGTATCCGAACCAGGTTTATTTTGGACAAGGAAAAATAAACATATTGCCGGAGTTGCTACGCAGCTATAAGAAAGTATTGGTTATAGCGGCAGAACGATTATCGGGCCAGGTGAAACTTGTAAAGTCTGCATTAGGCGAAAACCGGGTGATCCAGTTCTCAGATATTATTCAGCACGTTCCTGATTCGATCGTGAGATCCGCTATGGTTTTTAGGGAAGAGCACCAGCCGGAGATCATCGTGGCTATAGGGGGAGGTTCCGCAATAGGGTTAGCCAAGGCGCTGGCACTTGAAAAATTCATTCCTCAAATTGCCATTCCAACCACATTCTCTGGTTCAGAACAAACGAATATATATGGAATAAGTACAGCCGGTGCCAAAAAAACCGGCCGCGACGATAAAGTGCTACCAGGAATTGTGATTTACGATTCCGACCTTGTCCTGACCATGCCTAAACACCTGGCTGTGACAAGCGCGATGAATGCGATGGCGCATTTAATGGAAACTATTTATTCACCGTCTGAAAATCCGGTGATGTCGAGTAATGCCATTTTAGGAATGGATGCAATAAAGAAGGGAATTGAAGCACTCTCGGTAATGGATAGCCTAACGGCGGTTGTTGCTGAAAAATTACTTTTTGGTGCTTACCTTGGGGGCAAGTGTCTATGCGAGTCGCAAATGGCTTTGCACCATAAGGCTGCGCATGTTCTTGGAGGATCTTTTGGTTTGGAACATTCGGTGGTGCATACGGTCCTGCAGTCTTATGTACTGGATTACCAATGGCCACATTTATCAGTTAGTATCAGGGAAGATTTCAAAAGGGTGCTTGACTCAGATTATCCACCGAGGGCACTAAAGGAACTGGCTGACCATGCTGGAGCCAAAACCGATCTAAAGAGTATTGGATTTAAAGAAGAAGATATTGAAAAAGCTGCAGAGATGATAATGGCAAACCCTTATCCAAATCCTGCGCCTATAAATAAGAATGGAGTTATGGATCTTTTATTCAATGCCTATCACGGAAATATTGGATAATGTATGGAGGAGTTACACTTATTTTCAAATACAATATTTGCAGGAGCTGAACTCTCCAAAGCCAATCGAGCCATGATCTTTGTACATGGACGCGGCGATGCATCAGATAAGATGTCAATGCTGGCCAGCGAACTGGTCAACGATTCCGACATGGCGTTGGTATTTCCAAAGGCAACCAACGGCACATGGTATCCGAAAAGCTTTCTCGCCCCTACCGCTGAAAATCAACCGTGGCTTGATTCTGCTCTCGCTACTCTCGGGGCCGTGGTAGACCATATCAAATCTTATGAGATCCATGAAGAAAGAATCTACATTTTTGGTTTTTCTCAGGGCGCTTGCCTGTCTTTTGAATATGCTTGTAGAAATGCCAGAAAATATTCAGGGTTGATGATCCTTAGTGGAGGGCTAATCGGACCTGTAATCGACAAGAGCAATTACAGAGGAAATTTTGATGGCACCGAAATTTTCATGGGCTGCAGTAATATCGATCCGCATATACCACTGGCGCGTTTACATGAATCAAAAAGTGTAGCCGATGAAATGGGAGCCACGGTTGATTTAAGAATTTATCCGGGAATGGGCCACACTCTTGTCGAAGATGAGTTGCAGAAAGTAAGAAAAATGATTCAATCATAAAACAGTATTATGGATATCCAGGGATTAGTAAAGGGTCTTCACCATATAACCGCTACTGTAGATGATGCACAGGAGGACTATGATTTTTATACCAAAGTGCTTGGGCAAAGGCTCGTAAAAGAAACGGTGAATTTTGACAATGAGAGAGTCTATCATTTTTACTATGGTAATAAAATAGGTTTGCCGTCAACGGTGTTTACCACGTTTCCGTATAAGGGACAGGGTGTACGCAATGGAATCATTGGCGCAGGTCAGGCAACGCATACCGCTTTTTCTGTGCCTTTGTCCAGTCTGGATTTTTGGAAAGATCGATTGAAGAAATTTAATATCACTTTTACAACAGGCCAATTGTTCGGGATGGACGTTTTAGATTTTAAAGACCCTGCGGGACTGAATATTCAAATTGTGGGTGCTGATGAAGACAAGCGGGAGCCTGTGTGGTTGTATGAAGATGTTACGGAAGCAGAAGCGATCAGAGGTATGCATCATGCAATTTTGCTTGTGAATGATCCATCAGAGTTGAATGAATTTCTCCAGGCATTTGGTTATCATCTGAGATCCAGCGAGGAGAATAGGTGGTTATTTGAAACTGAATTAGGTGGAGCGGGGAATATGTTGATCGTTAAATCAGATCCACAGGGTCGCATGGGTATCAATGGGCTGGGAACGGTGCATCATGTAGCGCACAGGGTGGATCATCTTGAAGATTCATTAACCATAAAAGCATACCTGCAGACCCAATGGAGTTTCCAGGTAACGGAGGTGCTTGACCGCAAATATTTTCGCTCCATTTATTTCCGGATTCCGGGAGGTATTTTGTTTGAGGTCGCCACATCGGGCCCGGGCTTTACTGTGGATGAAAGCATATCGGATTTAGGAAGCGCTTTAAAATTGCCCGACTGGCAGCAACCTTACAGGGGAAGGATCGAAAGCAATCTATTAAGATATAAAAAGTAAAATTACTCTTGCCTGAGACCCTAATGATCCTCTCCAATCCCTTCAGTAAACAACCTAACCAATTTAGGTGTGAGGTATCCACATTTGTCACCATTTGTAAAAATGACAAAACCGAGTTGAAGTTCTCGAAAGAACATGAAGGCGCAGGTGAAATTTCCATTATTTCCCGAATGCTGGTAACGAACGCCAAATTTGGTTGAGTCTATGGAAAATCCATATCCATAGTATTTCCTGGCTTCCTTTTCCTCCGACGATTTTTGCACATGGGGATATAAGAGTGTATCGACATATTGCTTTTTTAATCCCCTGCCTTTCATCAGCGCAATTATGAATTTCGCATAGTCATGCGCATTAGTATGCAGACTGTATGCGGCGCCGAAGATCAAAGGCACCGGTTTGAATTTTCCATTTTCACCAGATGAATCAGAATAGTAGCCAAATGCCTTGTGTTTCGTTAGGTATTCATTTCGTAGAAAGCCAGAATGTTCCATGTTGAGAGGCACAGCCACATTCTTTTGGAAAATGCTGTCAAGTCCCACGATATTAGTATGAGCGAGCGAAGCGACTGCATTCGCCATATACTCATAGCCTTCGCCGGAATAGGAATATTGGCTACCTGGGGTGAATAATATCCTGAGCGAATCATCGTTACGCCAGTTCGGGAAACCTGACGTGTGTGTCAATAGCATTCTTGGGGTTATCAACTTGTAGCGTTCGTCATATGCGATGTCGGGAAACGGGAAATAGGAGTAAACCGGAGCGTCAAAATCCAGGCGTATGATCCTATCCTGCACCAGTTTCATCAGAAAATAACCAAAGACCGGTTTTGATAGGGAGGCTGCTTCAAATATCGTATGATGATTTACCTTTTCGTGCGTTTCAAGATTAGACACTCCAAATTCTTTTTGGTAAACAATTTTTCCTTTGGCGATGATCGCTATGGAGAGGCCCGGAATTTTCAGAGAATCCATTCCTTCGGAAATAAGCCCATTAATTTGTGTAACGGAAATCGGCTGACCACTTGCTGATCTCATTTGACCCATGCAATGATTGCATACTATTATCCCAACAAGCGATATTGTTGAAAAGATCAGGGTCCGGCATGCTCTTACGACTTTTTTCATTCTCTTTTTTATGTTAGGCCAATAACCGAATCGTTCGTCGAAGGTAAATTATTGAAAGTTGATAGGTCATAGGCGGTGAGTCAGTTCAAAATTCTCTCAGGAAATAACCAATCTTGTATTACTTTCATCCAACCATCTTCTCCTACTTTTCTGAGCGTTAACTATGAATAGGAAGGACTTTATTTACCTCTCAACTTTTGCCGCCGCGGCCATCAGTATTCCTTTATTGCATTCCTGTAATGTTGCCGGTAGCCGTTCGGCCATGGCGAATCCTGTTTTCCTGTCGAGGCTATTTGATAAGGAGACCATAAGAAATGTGGGCAAGGCATATCTTGACAAGATGCCGAATGAAAATGATGATCAGAAACTAATCCAACTACTGGGTGAGGGTTCCATTGAGGAATCTTCGGATACGAAGGCTGTTCATCAATACCTTGACGGTAGAATAAGACATGAATTTGAAATCGGTGATACAATAATTGTCAAAGGATGGGTGCTTGCACTAACTGAGGCGCGTCAGTGTGCACTTTTTTATTTGATAAAGGGATAAATATTAGAAAGATTATCAAGAAGCAACCTTAATATGCATATAGATGCTCGGGAGTTGGAAGACAACTCGTTAATCGAAGGGGATATTTGTATTATAGGAGCGGGTGCTGCAGGCATCGCGATGGCTCTTGAATGGATGAATACACCCTTCAAAATAATATTGCTGGAGGGTGGGGGATTTGAATATGATGAACAGGTCCAGAACTTATATGCAGGCAAAACTACCGGGCAGCATTACTTTCCTTTAAAATCAATCAGGCTTCATTACTTCGGCGGCACAACCGGGCATTGGGCGGGATGGTGTTCGACCTTTGATGAGATCGATTTTAAGAAAAGAGACTGGGTGCCTCACAGTGGTTGGCCAATTGGACTAAAAGATATCAATCCATTTTATCCAAGGGCCCAAAAATATGTTGAACTGGGTGCTGATGAATATACTGTTCCTTATTGGAGACAAAAGGATGAGGCGATGAAGCCTTTTGAATTGGATGAGAATAAAGTATGGAGCAAGATGTGGCAATTCAGCCCGCCGACACGGTTTGGTGCAAAGTATAAGGACAGTATCGTGAATGCAAGCAACATTCATTTGTACACGTATGCAAACTTGGTTAACATTACTGCCAATGAGCACGTATCGAATATAAAGGAGGTTATAGTAAAAAATCATGCAGGGAAGCGACACACGGTAAGGGCAAAATATTTTATTCTAGCCTGCTGCTCGATCCAAAATGCAAGAATACTCTTATCCGCAAATGCACAAGCATCAAAGGGTCTAGGTAACGATCACGATCATGTGGGCAGGTATTTCATGGAACATTTAGAGATAAAGACCGGGAGCCTTTGGCTTGCCGACCCTTCTGAGGTAACATTATACATGATGGAATTTGGTGTGACTAAAGCCCGCGCTGAGCTTGCCATCAGTGAAAAGATGCAGGCTGAACATCAAATTTTAAATGGTACAAGTTCTCTTTTTCCGTTGGACCTGGCAATAAACCAACCTGCCTTTATTGAAGTTTGGAAAGATAATGAAGGGGCAATGGATACCGCCATAAAAGAGTTAAATAGCGAAGTAAAGCAAAGAGAATTAAATATTCCGAAAGGGTTTAAGGCATTTCAGCTATTTACGCGAATGGAACAGGCCCCCAATGCAAATTCCAGGGTAACACTCGATGCTGAAAGAGATTCATTAGGAATGCCAAGGGCCAACCTGCACTGGGAACTAACTTCGCTGGAAAAAAATAGTCTGAGGAAGATCAATTCGATCATTGGACAGGAAGTGGGAAGAGTTTCTATGGGCCGGGTAAAAATCTACGACTATTTAGAAGATGAAAAAGATGAAAGTTGGCCATCGTTTGCAGGTGGTGGTTGGCATCACATGGGCACAACAAGAATGAGCGATGATCCTAAACTGGGAGTTGTTGATCCAAATTGTAAGGTGCATGGTATCGACAATCTTTTTGTCGCGGGTGCATCCAGTTATGTGACTGCAGGTGCTGTAAATCCTACCCTTACTTTAATTGCAATGGCCATTCGCCTGACCGATCATTTGAAAGAGAGAACGAAGAAGTAAATACCAATCAATCTATAAACTTATGAACCGGAAAACTTTCCTTAAACAGGTTGGCGCCCTTTCGACGATCACGATCTTAAAACCTTCTATCGTGTTTGGTTCAAAAGCTAATTCGGCCATCCGAATGGGGATCATCGGCTGCGGATCAAGAGGAACCACTGTGATTTCCTCCATTGTAAAAAATACAAACGCTGTTGTCATTGCCATGGCAGATTTATTTGGGGACAAACTTCAAACGGCAAAACCTAAATTGAACGCTTTGAATAGCAGCAAATCCCTCCCGGAAATCCCATCATCCAACATTTATCAGGGATCAAAAGCATATTCAAGACTTGTAGAAAGCAAGGATGTCGATGCTGTATTGGTTTCCTCACCCGCTTATGCCCATGCTTGGTTTTTGGAATCGGCAGTGAATGCCGGCAAGCACGTTTATTGTGAAAAGCCTGTTTCTACAGATGTAGCTGGATGCAATCGGGTCATTCAAATCGGTGAAAAATTAAATGGGAAACTGAGTGTGGCCATTGGATTTCAGATCCGGTATGCAAGCCCCTACGTTGAGATGGTAAAAAGAATTCAAAGAGGCGATATCGGTGAATTGGTGACCGTGCAGCTGTATTATTTTTCCTCCGGTACCGACATACATCCATTTCCAAATGTATCAGATGACGAGTTTCGTATCAGGAACCACTATCATTTTCAGGCATTATCTGGCGGAATTTTGTTGGACCAGGGCATCCACATGCTGGATGTTTGCAACTGGACGTTGAAAGGTCATCCAATAAGTGCTACGGGCAGCGGCGGAAACAAAGGTGGACCTGCCATCGGTGATACATGGAACAATTACCAGGTCCTTTATAAATATCCGGACAATATTAATGTGAGTATTCATTCAACCCAGGTAGGCCCACACTTCGGCGATGTATGCTGCAGGTTTGTCGGTACGAAGGGCATTGCAGAAGCACACTACGGCGGCGGCGTTTTTATTGAAGGCGAAAATCAATGGGACTCGGGTGTCGTGAGAACAGCAGCGGGGTTGACATCTGAACAAATTGCCACCGGCGTATTTCTTTCTTCTCTGGACGATGCCGATGCAAACAAGGATATTGCTTTCATAAAAAGTATAGAAACAGCAAACCATATCAATGAAACCCGCTCGGGATCTGAATCTACGCTTACTGCAGTCCTGGGAAGGGAGGCTGCACAAACAGGCAAGGAGATGACCTGGGATGGAGTAGTGAAGTCAAACTTGAAATTGGATCCAAAGCTAAACCTGGCGCAGTTCGATCACCAATGATCAACTTGTGTCTTAACGTACTATTCGTCAGAGTCCCGTCATTCTCTCCATATGTTGGGGATAGCGTGCTCCATGTATTTCGATCTTAGAGGCGGCTTGTTCAATTTCACGACCGCCTGGTCTGTTTCCGAGATCGCCTACTCGCTGGGTTTTACAGAACCAACCCATTTCAACAATTTCTTCAAAAAGCATGTCCGGTTAACTCCTCTTAAGTTTAGAAATATTTGAATAGCCATGCAAAAAACGACAATTGGGAAAGAGCAACCTGGAAGTCTCAGCAATTGGGCTGGGTGACGACGTGAAAGTCCCCTGCGATGGATTTAAGATATTGCAGACAGAGGATTATTATTGTGTTTCAATAGGAAAGAAGAACACAGCACGTTGGTTCATTCCGAAGCGCATTCGTCAGGGAAAAATTAATTTGTATTATTATTGGCACGCGGCGCTTGGTCCAAAACAAGACGACGTAAGGGGTCCATACCATGTTTTTGTTTGGGAAAAAGAAAAAGGGCAATATTGGGAGTTGGACTTTGAAAATTTTCGGGAGCAGTGAAATATAAAGAACTTAAAGCCTATACCTTAAGACTTTTCTTACCCATACTTTTCTTCACCTTCTCCCGGTGCATCGCTCCCCATTCTCCCAATGATTCCAGAACACCACTAAGTGTCTCGCTGTAGTCCGTCAGTTCATATTCAACCACCACTGGCGGACCATTGGATATATTTCTTCTCACAAATTCATTTAACTCCAATTCTTTCAACTCACCGGACAGCACTTTGGCAGAAATGCCATCGATCAAACGCTGCAATTCATTAAACCGTTTGTTGCCATCGGTGAGCGCGATAATAATTCTAAGCTTCCACTTTCCTCCGATGGCGTAAAGGGCATCCGCTACCGCATTCAGACGAGCCTTACACTGCGCAGTGGAAGGCACCTGGTTATTCACTTTCAGTCTTACCATTGTTAATTTATTTAACTTATTAACACTTACCAAAAGGTAACTACTAACCTTTTGTATAGTACTTACTTTTTGTAAGTAAAGATAAGTATTTTTGTCTTATCAAATTAAATAACCAACAAAAAAAATAATTATGGCAAAGACAAAATGGACTCTTGATGCAACGCACAGCGAATTAGGCTTCAAGATAAAACACCTAATGATCACTAATGTTTCAGGTTCTTTCAAAAACTTCAATATGGAAGTAGAAACGGAAGAAGCTGATTTCAGCACCGCTACCATGAATGGAACGGCTGACATGGCTTCTATTTTTACCAACAATGAGCAAAGAGATGCTCATTTGCGCACGTCCGATTTTTTTGAGGTAGAGAAATATCCAGAAATGAAATTTCAATCCAAAAAGATTGAGCAAGTGGATAACGAGACATTTGATCTTTATGGTAGTCTGACTATGAAAGGAGTTACGAGACCTGTCAAATTGAAGGTCGAGTTCAATGGAGTCACCAAAGACCCCTGGGGTGGTGAGAGAGCAGGTTTTGTTATTTCCGGAAAGATCAATCGCAGTGATTGGGGAGTAAATTTCAATAGCGTGTTGGAGACAGGTGGTGTTATGTTGAGCGATGAAGTCCGTATTAACAGTGAGATTCAACTGGTGAAACAGGCGGTAAAGGTGGCGGCATAAATGACTGGGTGGGTTATAAACTTTCCAAAACATCCTTATATCCTCTTCCGATAGGAATAGAAATTCCATTGACGTCAACAGCTTCGGCAGTGTAAGATTCGATTTTGCTGACGGAAACAATGAAGGACCTGTGAATCCGTTTGAAAAGCTGTGCTGGTAATAAGCTCTCGATCTCGTGTGTACTCATTTTGGATATATATTCCTTTTTTTGAGTGACGATCTTGATATATTCCCTCTGGCTTTCAATGTAAATAATTTCAGAAAATAGAATTTTCACTTTCTTTTTCTGGATGTTCACGAATATGGAGTCCCTGAGATCCCCGATTTCGGCAGGTTGTTTTTCCTTATACCCCGTCCTTACCTTATTTACGGCAATCAAAAATCGCTCGAAATCAAATGGCTTAAGAAGATAATCCGTCACGCTTAAATTAAATCCTTCTACGGCATATTGATGATAGGCGGTAGTAATGACTACCGCCGGCGGGTTTGCAATCGTTTTCAAGAAGGACATGCCTTTCAATTTGGGTAGGTGGATGTCCAGAAAAATAAGATCGACGTGGCTATTACCGAGATAGTCGGTCGCATGAATAGCATCCTTAAATGTTCCGTCTAATTGCAAAAAAGGTATTTGCGATATATAGTCAGTCAACACCTTGACGGCTAAAGGCTCATCTTCTACGATAATGCACTTTATTTTAGACATGACTGGCAAGATTGATTTTTAAGACTGCACTGAATTCGGATTGTTCATGCACGACTGATAAATGATAATCTCTATAAAGCAATTCCAATTGCCGTCGCAGGTTAGAAAGCCCGATCTTCTCATATATATTCAAATCGTCAGCAAATTTATCTGTTGAGTTTTTTACATAAAATTCAAGGATTTGTTGTCTTAGAGAAAGGCGGATATCTACGAATGGCCGGTTCATTGTTTCGGAAACGCCATGCTTGAACGCATTTTCCACCAACGGAATCAGCAACAAAGGTGGTAAAGGCTGCTTCATATCTTCAATGTCATGTGTAAAGTTAATCTGCAAAGTTTCGTCATAGCGCAGCTTTTCAAGAGCAATATAGTCATCCATGATTTTTATTTCCTGCTCAATGTGTATGTAGTCGCCACTTGTTTCATACAGCATGAATCTTAAAATTTTAGAAAGCCGCAAAATAGACTCCGGAGCCAGGTCGGACTTGTCGCGTGCTAGAGAGTAAATATTATTCAAGGTATTAAATAAAAAATGCGGATTGGTTTGAGATTTTAAATAGTTGAGTTCCGCCTGCTGCTTTTCAATCCGTAGTTGCTGTGCCGATTTTCGTAGTTGGATGAAGTCATATATATGTTTTATGACACCATAGAAGAAAAGCGAGGTTACACCTGCTGAAAAATGATAGGTAATGACTTCTGAAAGGGTGCCGAATTCTCTATAAACCGTGAAAATGGATAATTGAATCCCGATATATCTCCATCCATACAAGCCGAATGAATATAAGAACCACTGACCTATTATAAGAAGCAGAGACAATATGATTCTATTTCGGGTAAATCGGATGGCAGGCAGCGTATATTCAAAAAATAAATAATTGACGAAGAGTAAATAAATAGCCCGCCAGAGCTCATTGACAGATCTTCCTGAAAAGGTTTCAGGTTCATCTACCAGGACGATCAACTCCCAAAGCAATAGGTAGGCCAGCCCCACCCATAGATAAAATCTAAGCTGCTTTATCGTAAATGGATTCTTCATTTCAATGCGATAAATATCGGTAAAACTTTTGCTATTGACCCTTCAGTCTGCTTTGTTGTTTATAGACTGTAAGCTGTTGTTTATTGACTGACTGTCTATCAGCTTTTATTTATTGGATATTCTTGCATAAAATAATCAGCAAATGAAAAAGAGTATTAGTATTATGGTGGCTTTGGTGAGCATCGCGGTTCATCTCGAAGCCCAGGTAGAACCCGGTGCAGGGAATTGGCGACCATGGTTTATTAAATCAGCTAAGGAGTATCGCCTGGCCCAACCATCCTCGAATAAAGAGGAAATTTCACAGGTTTTGTCACTGCAAAAAAACCTTGATTCTGCGGGTAGACAGCAAATCACTTACTGGAACACTGGTGCTCCTGGATATCGGTGGGTAGACATGATCGGTAAATTGTGGATGACGGATACGAGCAACAATGGTATCCTTGCAATGATGCTTCTTAATGTCGGCATCTATGATGCAACCATTGTTGCCTGGGACACGAAATATGCATATAACAGGCAGCGCCCGTTTGCTGTCGACAATAGAATAAAAAGTTTTTCTACTAAACCAGAGAGCCCTTCTTATCCTTGCGAATATTCCGTTGCTGCTGGTGCTGCCGTTGCGGTCATATCACATTTTTTTCCTTCCATGGCGGATTCAGCTAATCGCATGGCGCAGCAGCTTATGACATCCCGTATTGCAGCCGGCACTGCTTTTCCCAGCGACACACGTGCCGGATTTGAATTGGGTAAAAGGGTTGCTGAAAAAGAAATTGAATACACGAAAGATTTTACACCTAAAACTCCATGGGACGGAAAAATTCCGACGGGACCCGGCCTCTGGAACGGAAAATACGCCATGTTTCCACTTGCCGGTCGAAGCAAAACGGTGGTATTGGATAGTGCCAGCCAGTTTCGACCTGCACCGCCTCCCGACTTTGCAAAAGACATGGCGGAATTAAAAAATTACAAATCAAATTTTCGTTCAATAGGCAATGCTTTTTACTATGCCACCCAACCTTTCTGGGAAGATGTGCTAACCAAAAAAATATTTGAATACAATCTAAATACTAACCCTCCGCGGGCGGCCAGGATCTACGCCATAGTGGCGATAGGACTCTACGATGGGTTCGTCTCCTGCTGGGATGCTAAATATACTTATTGGGGTATTCGACCCGATCAATACGATACAACATTCCATCCTGTTCTCATACACACGCCTCCTTTCCCTGGCTATCCTTCCGGACACGCAGCATTAAGTGCCGTAATGAGTGAAGTGTATTCATATTTCTTTCCGGCAGAAAAGGCTTATTTCCACAAGAAAGCTAAAGAAGTTGCAGAATCCAGGTTCCAGGGCGGAATTCACTTCCGGACAGATAATGAAGTGGCACTCGTCCTCGGCAACAACGTTGCAACCGCGATCATTCAAAAGGTAAGAACTGATGGTGCGGATAAATGAATGTTTTTTTATTACCACCAGGACACAAAGGAAGGATTAGAATCACATACCAGCCTTTGTGTCCTTGTGTAAAAAAAATATTTATATTTAGGGGCTTGCTCTCACGTAATGCAACAATCACTTTTCACACAACTTTTTTTACCCATTGCCCTCGGAATCATCATGCTTGGGCTTGGCTTGTCATTGACCATAGCAGATTTTAGGCGGGTGGCAAAATATCCGAAGGCCATTGTAGTGGCTCTGTTATGTCAAATGGCTTTACTTCCCGCGATTTGTTTTTTGCTTGTGAAGTCAACTGGATTAGACCCTTCCCTTGCTGCGGGAATGATGTTACTCGCTGCCTCTCCAGGCGGCGCAACCTCCAATCTGTTTACTCATTTATATAAAGGAGATGTCGCCCTCAATATCTCACTGACTGCCTTAAATAGCATACTCTCGCTTTTTATCCTACCTATAATTGTGAATTTTACCCTGGACTATTTCATGGATTCCGGTCAATATATTCCCATGCAGTTTAAAAAAGTGGCCGAGGTTTTTGCCATTGCCATTATACCCGTAACCATTGGCATGGTGATCAATAAAATAAAACCGGCTTTTGCTGCCAGGATATATCAATCTGTAAAAATAGTTTCTGCCTTGATCCTCCTTATCATCGTTGTCGTTATTGGAGTCAAAGAAAAAGATGTATTGACCCGTAATTTCGGAGGTATAGGGTTGCCCCTGCTCTTATTTAATGTGTTAAGCGTTGTTATCGGATACCTTGTCCCCAGACTTTTTCGTATAGAAGTAAAGCAGGCCTTGTCCATTAGTATGGTGATCGGAATTCATAATGGCACGCTGGCCATTTACATTGCATTGAATGTGCTATACAATCCGACTATGGCTATTCCATCCGCTATTTATAGCTTGCTGATGTTTTTTACAGCGGCTGTATTCGGATTCCTGATAAATAAGATCAATCCAAAAAACCGGAGCTTACCTCTTTGATACAAAACAAAATTCGTATAACACACTCCAGAAGGAACCAAATAAGAATCCAAAAAGAACTTCGCCCAGCGGGACTCGAAGTATAGTGACGTCGCCATATACTTTAAGATTCCACCAATCTATAGCACGAGGAAATATCTGCAGCCAAAGGGAAAGAATGAGGAGGTAGAGCAATCCAAAATACAGGCCGGAATACAAAAGTGGTTTTGTCAGATCCGGTCTTATGGTTACAATTAGAAAACAACCTGTTAAAAGCCCAACCAGCAAACTGATCATCATATTTATGCCCAGCATAAAAAAAAGCCCAAGAGAAATTACAAGGACCATAGTTATTATAAGAACGTTTCTTACATTAACTACGCGCTTAACTATGCCGTTGCGTTTATTGGCCAAAAAAGAATAGAGGGCGGAGGCAACTCCCCCAAAGGAGAAGCCAAACAGAACGCCTTCGATACCCACCGGTATAGAGAAAAATGTGGGCGGATGCCAATAGGCCGGTTGGGAGAAGTAGTCAAAAAATGCAAAGGGTATCACTGCCAGGCTCATGATCAACATTTTTCCACGAAGATCCTTGCGCAGGATGGCCACAAGAAGCCAGACGATGGCCATTAAAAGAGCCAAAACAAGATACGGGACCATATTTATGAAACCTGCGTTGCTTACTTAGAACTTAGATCGGCTCTAAAGAACAACAATTCACTCCAACGACGTTCAACAAATTTGGCATAGTCAGCGAGATAATAATTCCAGGCACCTTCACCATAGACGTCATTGAATCGCTGAGGCAAGGGCTTGCGATAAGCACTATCTAATTCTTTTAACCCATTTTTCAGCCTGCTCACCATCACGAATTCGGGAGGTCCGGAAGCAACTCCTGCATATACAGCGATACTTTCATTGCCGGCAACCCACGCTTTCTTGAGTTTCTTGATCAGGTCTGTGACTCCATTCACCATGCCAGGGAGAGGATAAACGTGGCTAATGATAATTTTCTCGGTATACTCACTTAAATTGACATTACTCAGTTCCGCATTAAAAGTGCTGAAGCCCTGGCTACTCATCTTTTCCGTAAGAGGAGCGACAGTTTTTTCCCAGTCCGCTGTATGCTCTGCTCCCAAATTGCCTCTGGTGTCAAATTGTTCCCAGGTGAGAGGACCTTCGATGATCATATAACCGCCGGCATCAGGACCGGATTGAATATCATAAGTCCTCCATTTCCAGTCTCCTTTATGATACTTTGCTTCGTGTGCCACGATCGCCTTCTCCAGCTCGACCGCTTTGCCGGCCTTGGGTAAAATGCGAAATGAATTAATAACATTTGCAGTCTGACAGATTCCTACGACAGGAATAAGTAATACGAAAAGAAAAAGCTTTCTCATGTTTTTTGGTTTTGAAGGTAAATGAATTAAAGGTATTGTGTTTCGGGTCTCTTTATAAAACTATTTTTCTCCATTTAAAATATTTCCTTTGCTTCTGCGTCTGCCTTATTAAATGGGCACGGCAATGGCCATATCAGTGGCTGATCAGCGAAAACAAAATATTATTCAAGCAGTTAAAGACTACGGTAAGCGGTTATTTTCTTTTATCCGGGGCCGGGTTGATACCGATGAGGACGCTGAAGATATTTTACAGGATGTCTGGTATCAATTCAGTAACGTAGTGAATTCCGAACCTATAGAACAGACCAGCGCCTGGCTTTTTCGTGTAGCGCGGAACAGGATCATTGATAAATATCGAAGGTTTGAGCCCGATTCACTGGAAGAAATGTTGGCAGAGGAAGATGAGCTCCGAGAAACAAGCCAGGGCTTGTCTTTAAGGAACGACCTAATCTTAAAGTTTTTGCTTTCAGAAAATCCGACTCCTGAAACCATTCATCTTAGAAATTTATTTTGGGAAAAACTGTTTTCTGCGTTGGACGAATTACCGGAGGAGCAACAGCAGGTCTTTATCTGGAATGAATTAGAAGATATTCCTTTCCATGAGATCGCCAAAAGAACCGGTGAGAATATAAACACGTTGATAAGTCGAAAGCGATATGCAGTCATGCACCTGAGAAAACGGCTGGAACCATTGTACAAGGAGATTATACAACAATAAAAAATTAAATCATGAGACGACTTTCCCGGGGAACAAAATTCCTGTTATTTATTCCGTTATTGGCACTGGGTATCCTGGTATTTGGCGGTATTGTAATGTTGCTATGGAACAACGTATTGGCGGTTGTCCTCAACGTTTCCACGGTTACGTTTTGGCAGGCGCTGGGTATATTGGCCCTGTCTAAAATACTTTTTAGCAGTTTTGGCGGGGGACGTTATCGCCGAAATTATTATTGGAAACAACGCATGGAGGAAAAATGGGCCAATATGACACCTGAAGAAAAGGAAAAAATGAAAGATGAGCTGAAGAACAGGTGGGGAAGCTGGGGAGGGGGCGGATGCTAGATATTAGATTCTAGATACTAGATTTAATCCCATCTAGTGTCTAGTATCTAAAATCTGGTATCTAGTATCAAGGATTCGAATCCTTTCTTTACTACGGTTGGTGCGTTATTTAAATCAGGTTGTGCCGGCAATAAGTGTCGTTGCTTTAAGATAGCGGCTGCCTGAATCGATACTGCTTCATCATAATTACCCAATTCATTGAATAAGGCCGCCATATTTCCCTCATGCTGTACTATGAGCTTTGATGCATGATCATACGCACTGGTTCTTTTTCCGTCTCCATCGGCATCTATCCAAATGGCGCCGGAGGAACCGATTATTTTTGGATTCCACTCCGTTGATGTTTGTTGATATGGTTTAGGAATTGGCCAGAAAGGTCTCAAAGGATCAGGACCAGTTGCGATGGCGACAAGAAATATATCCTGGTTCGAGATAGGGATTGTCCAGCCGCCCTGCCATTTAATTCCCTTAGCTCCATGAGATTTTATTTTTTCGCTTCGGATCAGTTTCCCGTTGGCAAACAGAAAAATGCTGTCTGCTTCGGTCCATCCTGGTCCCAGCACCTTGACAGAAGCTCTTACCTGTTTTCTTGCAGGTACGATCGTTCCTGGTCCATATATATCATCGATCTTCATTTCTGCCAGCAGCCCAAAACTCACCATTACTTCGCCTTTGCGAAAATGATTTATTACTTCATTGCGGTCAATATTCGAGGGATCCGTCCTATCGTAGCGGATATAGGTTCTTGACTGCCCAACTAAATAGCGGCTCACGTCATGCGAATCACTCGAACCGACGGGGGTCAGGAAAATTCCCCGGTTCATCATGCCAAACCAATCACGGTATAGCTGCATAATATTATATTGCTGAGATCCCGAGTTCATCACTTCCATACTGTTTGCCGGAAATTTCCATCCATCCAACTCCATTCCGGCGATTCCAATATGTCTTTTCGGATCAAAAGGGCGAAAATTGTTATGAATATCCCTTGCGTGATTTAAAATAATAATAGGCTCACCACTCACTACCTTCAAATGATCAGTGACCTCGCTCCAGTCATTAACCTTTGGATCTGGCACCGGAGCATCTGCACTCAATGGGAAAATATTAAAGTGCCCAAAAGAAGTCGTAAACTCGTCACCTGCTATGGGAGTAAGATACTGGCGGAGATTTAGATTGCGGGATAGGGAATCTATGTCCACTCTGCGATTATGTTCAGTAATAACGGGCAGCTCGATTCCTTCGCCGGCCAGGGTAACGATCCTTTCCATTATAGAAGCATCGCCGTGCCCGGAATAAGTGAGTGAATGCACATGGGTGTCGCAGGATACCCATCCATCCAGCGACAGTTCTTTTTCAATCTGCAGACTTCTGTTAACATTCTCCCCAGGTTTAACAACGAGCAAAGTTGAGTCGACTCCGTATTGAAAGCCGCGATTTGCATACAATATATATGTACCTGCCGGCAGACTCCATTTTGCCTTCCCGGTTCCGGTGTAGATGCAGCCAGTCCGAACGGCGAGCATCGAATCTGGTTCGGCTGCAATCGGCTGTAATACGCGGCTGCTATTTACCAATGTAAGGTGAGCCGGAATTAGCTTGTTTGTAGTGCGGTCAGTAACCGAAATTTCCATTGTTGATTGATGGAGAAATTTATTCAAGGGCTGATCTATTAAAACGAATTCTCCAATGCGGATATCATCAGGAGTACTATCGGTTTGCACTATGCGCAATTCATTTATTTCGTTTTTTAGACCACCCGGAAGGATCATAAAGTAAGAAATCATCGCATTCTCATCCTGCGCGAGAGTGCCCAATTGGGTTCCGTTAAGGACTACGTTCCAACTTTGTCTTACATCCTCCTGTCTCAATGCTAATGTTTGTTCAATTAAATTCTCCCGCGCTGAAAATGAGATGGTAAGTGTTTTTTTAGAGGGCCCTTTGAAATTTTTCCATTCCGGCGCATCGGTGCTGCGAAGATGGTAGAGCTGTTTATCAATTGATCGCGGTTGGGAAATGACGACCAGAGATGATAAGATAAATAGCAAAAACCAAAATGATTTCATCCTTATCGGAAAAACCCTACTTTCTGTAGAATTCAAATCAACACTCTTCAATAAAGTGACTGCCAACAAATTAAAAATATTTTTTGGACTGTAAAAAATGCGATTCATACGGTTGGAAAAATTTTGGATTGTTGAATAAAAGAATAAAAATAATCTGCTTTTAATAATGAAAAGAAATTTATAAATTTGACATCCTACCTTTCAATTATCCTGGTAATTCCGCCTAAAATCTTCCTTTGAAACGGCCGCATTTTTAAAAAGCCGATTTATACTCATATGACTCCCGAATTACGAACTGCCTGCGAAGTAGTCTTCCAGCAACACAAATCATCTGCCGAACCTATTAATTGGAATAAAGATGTATTCCGCGGACGCGTCTCGATCGGTTTACTGGAGATGGCCAGGCAAACCCTGGTGAGAAGGGATGTGATTTGTTTTCCAAACCCTTCAAAGAGAGTAATTACAACGCTAAACCCAAATGCTCTGGGCGCTGCTACCTGTGAAGAAGCATTCGAGCTGGTGCAGAGGAAAACACCTTTGGCATCCACGGTCACTACTCCAAGGCCCACTTATGTGGCCAGTGTTGCTCACAGGAAAATTGATCCTCCTGTGCAGCGTTCATATAAACTGGTTAGAGTAACAAGCCAGGCTGAAGCGCCGGTCTACCGGGAAAAATGGTACATGACACCCGTGTTCTATTATGGAGTATGGCCTGTATGCGCGGGCGCCGTCGGCATATTGGTCGCTTATCTTTTAGGTTCCTCCAGTTTCTGAACTTAGAGCACTCTTAGTTTAGATGTATGAGCCGTTATTTTTCTTTTGGCTTAGGATCAGGATCTTCATCACTTGTATGGCTACCTGGAGCGAAGTATAGCGTTTTCTGAACCCGGCGTGATATCGCAACACTATTGGCTGCACCAATAACGCCTGGGCTGCCAAGTACAGCATCTCGCATTTTTTTAACATAGTCCACGCCAAACACATGGCAATAGTATGGGAAAAGGAATTTTTCCAATGAAGCCAAATTAAAAAAGATTGAATCAATGGGACCCACAAAGGTTTCTTCCTGCGGTTTTGATCCGTCATTGAAAGATATGACTACCTTAACTTCTTTAATATTCTCAATTCCCTTTATCTCGAATTTTGCGAACTCATCCGCGGTTTCATACGGACCAAAAACACCGAATTTGCCTTCATCCGGAGGTAGCGTTTCAATGTATTTCGCAGCCTCGTTTGGATCGAAAAACTCCTTTATTTTGTATGGAGGATTATAGCCGGCAACAAAGAAGACCGGTTTAGCATTTCTGAAGCCGTCTGCCGCCTCCGCAAGCCTTCGCGCTAATTTAGCTGGAATTGGTGTTGGAGTAGGATCACCCATAATAGATGTTTTAGTTGACAGTGATTTAATAGAGGTTTGCTAGAGTAAGAAGCCTTCAGGGGGGAACTGTATTAAGAAAGATAAATCATTTTGAAGTAATTCGGATAATATAAGGATAATAATTTATGCAATTATTTTTGATTAAATTTAAGAGAAAGACTTTCACCCTTTTATGGTTAGAAAGAGACAATTATTAGCTATTCTGTTTGCCGATGTGCAAGGCTTCACTTCCATGGTAGAAAGGGATGAAGACCAGGCGAAGGTCATTAAAGATAAATTCCAGCGGGTGCTGGAAACATGTTTCAAAACTTATCACGGACGGATCATTAGCTTCAAGGGAGATGGAGTTTGTTGCACTTTCCAGAGCGCAGTGGAGGCAGTGAAAGCAGCGATAGAAGTACAACTCCAGATGCTGCAGTCGCCAAAGGTTCCCCTACGCATCGGAATCCACCAGGGTGATGTGATCCTCGAAGGAAAAGATATTTTCGGTGATGGAGTGAACATAGCCTCCCGCGTGGAATCGTTTGCTTTACCAAATAGTGTTTTGGTAACTGAAATTGTTTATCATGAGATACGTAATCATGTTGATATTAAGGCCGTCTCGGTTGGAAAATATGAATTTAAAAATGCAAAGGAACCGATGGAAATATATGCTATCAGCACCCCAGGACTTACGATACCGCTTCAAAGAAGGCTCACTGGAAAGGGAAGGGCAGTATCCGGAAGAAAATTTTGGTACATCAGCATTGCAGCTGTTCTCATTCTTGCGGGAGCGGCACTTTCTTATTTTAATTTTTTCAAAACCTTCATCTATGATAAATCCATTGCAGTCATACCATTTATTAATGTGAGCAATAATCCTGAAGAAGAATATTTGAGCGATGGCTTCACTGAAGATATACTTACCTCGCTGGCCAATATTGCAGATTTTAAAGTGACTTCCTTTGCATCGACAAGGCAATATAAGGGCACGAAAAAAACCATGAGACAGATCGGCAACGAATTAAAAGTCGCCTACGTGCTGGAAGGAAGTGTTCAACGCTCAGGCGATACATTGCGGATCACCGCTCAGTTGATCGATGTAAAGGATGATGCTCACGTTTGGGCAAAAAACTATGACGAATCATTCAGCGAGATCCTGACGATTCAGGGAAAGGTTTCCAGGGAAGTAGCTACGGCACTTCGAACGAAACTTTCTCCCGACGAAAGCAAACGGATCATGAAACATCCCACACAGAATGCTGACGCCTACCAACTTTATCTCAAAGGCAGATACTACTGGAACCAGCGCACCCGAGAAGGCATCGATAGTTCCATCCAATTTTTTTTAGCAGCTACCAAATTGGATCCGGATTATGCACTTGCATATTCTGGTATCGCCGATGCTTTTACCGTATTGGGCGATAATGGATACCTGCCCGTGGACAGTGTCTCTGCCAAGGCAAAGTTTCCGCTGGACAAGGCCTTAATGCTCGACTCTTCATTAGCGGAAGTGCGCGCTTCCAATGCCATATACTTGAGCAGTATCGAAGGGAATGGTACTGCGGCGATTCGCGAACTGGCCAGGATCGTCCAATTCAACCCAAATTATGCTTCTGCATTTCAATGGTATGCAATCGAACTTTCAGCCAAAGGACAATTTGAAACCGCCAAGGAAATGATCGAAAAAGCGGTCGTACTGGATCCGCGGTCCCAAAGAATTTATGAGAGTAAAGCATTAATTTATTTATACGCCCGTGAGTTTACCAAGGCCGCCCGCGTGTTGGCAGAGGCACCGGAAGCATTTTCCAATGATTCATCTTTCCTGGCATTTCGCGCAGATATCTTTTTTCTCAATGGTTCCAAAGATTCTGCACGTTATTACGCACAGTTGTGTGGCCACGAAATATTACTGGCGATCCTAAAAAAGGATAAGGCTGCATTCAAAAGAATCATGCAGGAAAGAATCGATGAGCCGAGGGCTTCCGCAGAAAGCATTGCTACTTTCTATTCGATGGCTGGGGACGTTGACAACGCATTTGTCTGGCTGAAAAAAGCCGTTGAGAATAAAGAATACGGAGGAATAAAATTTCTTGCTGTAAGTCCCTATTGGGACGCTCTACGAAGCGATTCCCGATTTCTACTACTACTTCAAAATAGCGGCATCCGGTAGCTGTATTAATTTTCCGGAAACTTAAAGAAAGCCTAATTCATACGAGTGCAATATCAGTACCTTTGTCACCCTCGTGCCCTTTGTGACAAAAATCCTGAGACTATTAATTCGAAAAATTCATCACCGGGAAAGATTTTTCTTTTTCAAACCAAGATACGTCATGCAGACATTTTTCAAAGGGACTCAATGGCGACTTTACATGTTTATTGTTCTGATAGTCGCATTATATTCTTGCAAATCCTCCAATAACAATGGAGCTGGATATCAACAGGGACCACAACCATTACCTGTGATTGCAATCGGTAGTATGGCTACCACTACTCACCAGGAATTTTCGGCAACATTGGAAGGGACCAAAGAGATCGAAGTTCGTCCGCAGGTGGATGGATACCTGGACAAGATTTATGTGGATGAAGGAGCGCATGTCCGAAAGGGCCAGCCTTTGTTTCATATCAACGATCAGCCATTCCGGCAACAATTGAATAACGCCAACGCCGGACTATCTGCAGCCAAGGCAAACCTGGGTACGGCCCAAATTAATATTAACAAGCTGACGCCTCTTGTTCAGAATAATGTGATTTCCGATGTGCAATTAAAAACAGCACAGGCAAACTATGATGCGATTCAAGCCAGTGTATCGCAGGCAGAGGCGATGGTGCAAACGGCTCAGATCAACTTAGGTTACACATTGATTACCGCTCCCGTAGAAGGTTACATAGGAAGGATTCCATTTAAAACCGGAGGCCTTGCTACCATGACCAATGCAGAACCACTAACCGTTTTGTCTGAAATTAAAAACATATATGCTTATTTCTCTCTTAGTGAGAATGATTTTATACAATTCAAAAACCAATACCCAGGCAAAACGATCGAAGAGAAGATCAAGCAGATGCCGGAGGTGGAGTTGATGCTTCCTGATAACACCATCTATCCGCAAAAAGGCAAAGTAGAAACAGTATCCGGGCAATTCAACAATAGTATGGGTTCCATAAGTTTTCGTGCAAAATTTCAAAACACAGATGGATTGTTGCGTTCCGGCAATACAGGAAGGATCCGCATCCCGCGCGCACTGACAGCCCTGGTGATCCCGCAGGCCGCAACCTATGAATTGCAGGATAAAGTGTTTGTGTTTATGTTGGCTGATAGTAATAAAGTGGTGAGTAAACCTATCACTGTTGCCGGCAAGAACGGTAATTATTATTTGGTGGAAAGTGGAATCAATGCCGGTGATAAAATTGTATATACAGGCCTCGATCGACTGCAGGATGGAATGATGATACAACCGCAATTTATGTCCATGGACAGTTTGCTAAAAGTAAATCCACTTTAATCATTAGCAGCCCATTTCCCTAAGTCTTGCATAAATAAAAATCAAAAACCAGAACATGTTTAAGAGATTTATTGAAAGGCCGGTTTTGTCAACTGTATTGTCTGTTATCCTGACCTTGTTGGGGTTGATCTCACTTATATCCTTACCGATTACTTTGTTTCCCGACATCGCACCGCCGACCGTGCAGGTGACCGCAGTGTATCCGGGCGCCAGCGCTGAAGTGGTAGCAAGAGCTGTCGCAACACCGATTGAAGAAGCTATTAACGGTGTGGAAAACATGACATACATGACTTCCACATCCAGCAATGATGGTTCGATGACGGTTAATGTATTTTTTAAGGTCGGTACCGATCCGGACCTGGCCACGGTAAATGTTCAAAGTCGGGTTTCAAGAGCAGTCAATCAAATTCCACAAGAAGTATTGCAGGCAGGTATCTCTACTCAAAAGCAACAGAACAGTATCATCATGGTGCCCTTGATCTACAGTACCGACAGCGCTTATGATGAGACCTTTTTACAAAACTATACTAAGATCAATGTCATTCCTGAGCTGCAACGTGTTCCAGGGGTGGGACAAGCCTTTGTCTTCGGATCAAAAGATTATTCGATGCGTATATGGCTGAAGCCGGACAGGCTGACTTCTAATAATCTTTCTACGCAGGATGTATTGAATGCCATTCGTGAACAAAACCTGGAAGCCGCACCGGGCCGGTTCGGACAAAGCAGCACTGCTTCGTTCGAATATATTATTAAATACAAGGGAAAGCTTTCACAGAACGAAGAGTATGAAAACATCATATTAAAAGCTGCTCCGGACGGATCCGTCCTAAGATTGAAGGATGTAGCCCGCGTCGAGTTCGGTTCTTTTGCTTATAGTTCCAATACTACAGTGCAGGGCAGGCCGGGAACAGGCATTGCCATTTTTCAAACAGCTGGTTCCAATGCAAATGAAATCCTGACGGCTATCGATAAAGCTCTGCAGAAGGCGTCTGTTGCCTTTCCGAAGGGGATCCATTATTTCAATATGTATAGTGCGAAGGAATTTCTGGATGAATCTATTAACCAGGTAAAGGAGACATTACTAATTGCTTTTGGATTGGTATTCCTGGTAGTATTTATTTTCCTCCAGGATTTTCGCTCAACACTTATACCTGCGATTGCAGTACCCGTGGCAATCATCGGCACTTTCTTTTTCATGCAGGTCTTTGGGTTTACTATAAATCTTCTCACCCTGTTTGCACTCGTGTTGGCCATCGGTATAGTCGTAGATGATGCGATCGTTGTCGTGGAGGCTGTCCATTCAAAAATGGAACGAACGAAGCTGCATGCAAAGGAGGCGGCAATCCAATCCATGAATGAAATATCGGGTGTTATCATTTCAATTACGTTGGTAATGGCGGCAGTGTTCGTGCCGGTAGGATTTATGCAGGGCCCCGCCGGTGTGTTTTATAAACAATTTGCTTTCACACTCGCTATCGCAATCTTGATTTCTGCGGTAAATGCATTGACATTAAGCCCTGCGCTCTGCGCCTTGTTCCTAAAGGATCTCCATAGCGACGAGTCGGCGGGCAAAAAGGGATTTACAAAAAGATTTTTCAAGGGATTTAATGCAGGCTTTCGAGCCACGACGGAGAGATATAAGAGAAGTATAAGCTTTCTGATCCGCCGCAAATGGATTGCCATCACCGGCCTGCTGATCGTTATAGGTGCTACGGTTTGGATGTTGAAAACAACACCTTCTGCATTTATTCCAACCGAAGACCAGGGATTTATCATTTATTCTGTCAACCTTCCTCCGGGTGCGTCATTGGACAGGACGCAAAAAGCCATGGATAAAATAGACAGCCTGTTAACCACTGTGGAAGCAGTTGAACGGCGCGGCGCTGTTACAGGCCTAAATTTTATTGCGAATGCTACCAGTTCTAACTATGGTGTTGGATTCATCCGCATGAAGCCTCCCGGAAAACGAGGTGCGGTAAATAGTGTAGAAGACATCATGGGGGTCATCAATCAAAAATTGAGCGCGGTGAAAGAAGCGAGCGTCTTTCTCTTACAATTCCCAACAGTTCCGGGGTTTGGTAATTCCAGCGGTTTTGAATTTATACTTCAGGATCGCACAGGAGGTCCATTGGACAAGCTAGCTACAACAGCATATGGACTTATGGGACAATTGATGCAAAGGAAAGAAATAGCATATGCGTTTACGACCTTTTCTACCAACAACCCCCAGTACCTCCTCAATATAAATGAAGCAAAGACAAAGCAGTTGGGAGTTTCTATCAGCGACCTGCTGCAGGTATTACAAGTCTATTATGGAAGCAGCTTCGCATCGGATATGAATCGTTTTGGCAAGTACTATAGAGTACTTGTGCAGGCCGATGTGGAATATCGCGCTGATGCATCTTCCTTAAATAATGTATATGTGAAAAATAACAAGGGCGAGATGGTTCCCGTCAATACCCTAATCACATTAGAACGAACCTACGGCCCCGAAACCGTGACCAGGAATAACTTATTCAACGCTGTTACTATTAATGGGCTCTCAAAACCAGGTTATAGTTCCGGAGATGCCATTAAAGCGATCCAGGAAGTTGCGGAAAAGAATTTGCCAAGAGGATTTTCTTATGACTGGTCGGGCATGTCGAGAGAGGAAATCGGCGCCGGCACACAAACGAGTCTCATATTTATATTAAGTGTGGTGTTTGTCTTCTTTCTGTTGGCGGCGCAGTATGAAAGCTATATCCTTCCTTTTGCAGTTCTCTTATCTGTTCCGACAGGAATCTTGGGAGTATTTGCATTCATCAATCTAAAGGGCATCGAGAATAATATTTATGTGCAGGTGGGTTTGATCATGCTTGTTGGATTACTTGCGAAGAACGCAATCCTGATCGTGCAGTATGCTGTCTTTCGGCGACGCGGTGGAATGGGTTTGGTAGAATCGGCCCTCGAAGCAGCACAACTACGGTTGAGACCTATCTTAATGACCTCATTTGCATTTATTGTTGGCTTGCTGCCTCTTACATGGGCGAAGGGTGGCTCTGCTTTAGGCGACCGGTCCATTGGAACGGGAGCGCTTGGCGGCATGCTTACAGGTGTGGTGCTCGGAGTATTTATAATACCCGTGCTCTACGTCATTTTTCAAGCATTGCATGAAAGGATCAGCGGAAAACCTATTGTAACCGGTCCATCGCATCTGGCTGAATAAAATTTTGAATGAAAAAACAACTATAGCATGATACCTGGGATAAACAGCAAGAATTATTTTATTAAGAGCAGGCTGATCTTGATTCCAGTTATTCTATTTGTTTCACTTTTATCCTGCCGGGTCGGCAAGGAATATCAACGGCCGGCACTGGAATTGCCCACGGCATTTAGCCAGGTGAGTTTTGCTGATACAAGTAGTATAGCCGATATCGAATGGGAGAAATTCTTTACCGACACAACATTAAAAGGTTTAATAGAAAAAGGCTTAGCATACAACCATGATTTCCTCATGGCCACTAAACGAATTGAAGTTGCACAACAACGATTGAAACAGGCTCGCCTCCTTTATTTGCCCACAGCAGATCTGCAGATTACCAGCCAATACACTTATCCTTCCAAGAATAGTTTGAGTGGGATCAGCACGAGTAGCTTTTTAGGCAAGAATCATCTGGAGAATTATTTAACAACTGTAAATATTTCCTGGGAACTCGATATATGGGGTAAGATAAGTCGGCAAAAAGAAGCCTTTTTGGCAGAATATCTTCAGTCATACGAGGGAGCAAAGGCCGTGCAGACACGGCTCATTGCGAATATAGCCGATGGTTTTTTTAACCTTCTTGCCCTGGATAAGCAGTTGGAAATTTCAAAAAAGAATCTACTCTTGAGCGATAGTTTCGTGGTCGCCACAAGGCTGCTCAAAGATGCAGGAATCGTTAACCTGTTAGCTGTTCAACAGGCGGAATCACAAAAGCAATCAACTGCGCTGCTGATTCCTCAATTGGAACAGGAAATCGCACTTCAGGAAAATGCATTGCAGATCCTCACGGGCCAACTCCCCGGAGTATTGAACCGCACTACTTCTTTGGATGAAGTTTCGGTAGAGGATAGCCTGTCAACAGGCTTACCTGTTTCAATGGTTAGCCGGAGACCAGATGTGCGAGCCGATGAGATGGCACTCATGGCAGCTAATGCGCGCGTAGGGGTTGCGCAGGCAAATATGTATCCTGGATTGAACATTAGTGCGGGCGGAGGACTGGAATCTTTCAAAGCCAGCAATTGGTTCAATATTCCAAGCTCATTGTTTGGCTTGGTATCCGGTTCAATAGCTCAACCTATTTTCAGGAGAAGGGAATTAAAAACACAATTCGAAGTTGCCAAGCTTGAAAGGGAAGAGGCAGTTATCCAATTCAGGAAATCGGTCTTACAAGCAACAGGTGAAGTGTTTGATGCTTTGGTGCAAGTGGATAAATTAAAGCAACAAAAAGAAATCGCTATAGCCCGCGTTGATACGCTGCATCAAGCTGTCTTCAATGCGCAACTTCTATTTAAAAGCGATCTCGCCAACTACCTGGAAGTAATTACAGCGCAGGGCAACGCACTGGAAGCTGAACTGAATTTGGCTTCTATAGAACGGCAACGATTGACGGCGATGATTGAGCTTTATCGCGCACTCGGAGGGGGATGGAAATAGCTATTACTTTTTCCCGATCCTATACAGTCGTCCCTGATCGGTGACAGCATACAATGCGCCATCCTTCCCGGTAGTAATATCCCTGAATCGTTGACCCTCGGTGGATAATAATCTTTCTTCACCAACCACTTTATTATTCTTGAGTACAAGCCTGGCAATATGTTGACTACTCAGGCAAGTGATAAAAATATTCCCTTTCCATTCAGGCATATTGTTGCCGGTATAAAAAGCCATGCCACTAGGCGAAACGACGGGATCCCAATAATAAACCGGTTGCTCCAATCCGGCTTTTTGCGTGCTGCCGTCCCCTACAATTTCGCCACTATATTCTATTCCATAGGTGATCGTTGGCCAGCCATAGTTCTTACCTGGTTTTATAAGGTTTAATTCATCCCCGCCCCTCGGTCCGAATTCATGTTCCCATATTTCACCGGTTGATGGATTCATGGTAAGACCTTGCACGTTTCGATGGCCATAGGAATAAATTTCAGGGCGGGCACCTGTCTTTCCAATGAAGGGATTTCCTGATGCCGGTTTGCCATCGGTAGTTATACGGATAACCTTGCCAAGAGATGAATTTAAGTCCTGGGCCTGTGGTCTTGTCTGCAGGTCTGATCTTTCTCCGGTGCTGATGACAAGGTTTCCTGTCTTATCAAATAATATTCTTCCACCATAATGTAATGTGCCTTTGTATGCCGGTGTTGCGCGATAAATAACCGTAATACCTTCAATGGTTTTTTCATCATTGGAAAGTTTTCCCTTTGCTACAGCAGTAAGATTTCCATCCGAAGTATTTTCTGAGAAAAGCCAATAGACCATTTTATTTTGTGAGAAAGCGGGATCGATCGTCAAACCCAGGAGACCGCCCTGCCCATTTGGATTTACTTTTGGAAGCCCTGTAATTGGGTTGCCTACCTGGCCGGTTGCTGTAGAGATGCGCATTACGCCGGCTTTTTCTGTAATGAGAAATCGCCCGTCAGGAAGGGTAGCGATGCCCCAGGGATTTTTTAATTCTTTAGAAAGAATACGTCCTTCATAGAGAGACTTTGTTTTTACTCCCTGAATGCGTGTTTGTCCCCGGAACGCAGGTTTGTAATTACTATTTGGCGCTTTTGTTTCGACAGGAGCGGTACTATCCGCATTCGCTGGATTCTTATCAGCACATGCAGGTACTCCTGCAAATAGAATTAGGAAAGCCATGAAGCTAGCCAGTACAGAGATCATCTTTCGCATATTCTGAAATTTAGGGAGGAAAATACTAAATTAAGGAGTACTTGTTAATACGGGACACCTTTTTACATAAGTGCTTTCAGTAAGCTGCCGAACAATAAAATCAGCTACATCAGCTCGTGAAATTTTCGGAAACCCTTTCATCTTGAACTTTTCTCCGATCTGGTAATTGCCTGTTCGCGGCTTATTCGTCATGTAGACCGGGTAAATGAGCGTCCAATCAAGATCACTTTTTTTGATTTGTTCGTCTGCTTTAAGTTTGTCGGCATAGACGTTTCTTAGCGGTAACCGGAATGCAATCCTTTGAATGAAACTGGCCTGATCATAAGTGGGACCAACGCCAAAAGCGGAGATAAGTATTAAGCGCCTGACATTTTTTTTATTCATAGCAGGGATCAGGATGCCTGCGGCATCGGTCATTAAGTCATGTGCGTTTAACGACTTGCCAACGCCCAGTGCGCTAATGACGGCATCCTTGTCATTCAAGGCATTTTCGATATCATTCTCATTAAGAACATTTCCTTTTATGATTGCTAAATTTTCATGTCGTTGACCAAGTTTGGAAGGATCACGTGCCAGCGCTGTTACATGATGACCTCCTTCAAGCGCCTGGTTGACTATTTCCTGCCCCGTAGCGCCCCTGGCACCTAAAATCAAAAGGTTCATCCTTATTTTTATAGATAAAGTACAACATTTTCCGATCGTTTCTTGATTTTCCTAATGGCTCAGCTGCTTCTAACCAGTCCGGGGTTCAATCTGGGGTGGTATTGCATGTATCTTTTCCTATCACCAGGCGCCGTTCTTCGGTAGCACCACATACAAGGGTTATCTTCTCATATGTCTCAAATCGCTGAAGGTCTTCCCCGCAAACTTCACATTGGTGATAGGAAACATTGGTCTTAATAAAATTCCAGCTGGCATCGTAATAGTCGAGGTAGTAAGTGACCGCGAGGCAGGAGGGTCGTAGATCAGTATCATTTTTTTGGCATGAAAAAAATGATAAGATCACGATCCAAATTAAACGGTTTTTCATGGTCTGGGAAATTCAAAGGATTATCCAACCATGTCGCAAAGCTAATACGCCAGTTCAGGGAAAGCATTTATCGTTCACCATGTATTCTGCACATTATATGAACAATCGATGCAAGGGTTTTCTCTTACTATTAAACCTGATTGTTACAAATTTCTGTCTGAAACCCTGGATAAGAATTCTTTTTTCTTCCTTCGGGAAATATCCACATACGAGCCGTCGGACATAACAATTTGGCCGCCCTCGTTCTTAATATACTTGCTAACAAAGATCAGATTGATGATATTGGAGTGATGGCACCGAAAAAAACCATGATCATTTAATAATTCTTCATATTCAATCAAACTCCGGCTGGATATAAATTTGCTTCCATCCCTAAGATAGAATTTGGTATAGTTACTTTCGGCCTCTAGTCGAATAATGTCTGCAATCGTGATAAACTGAAGACCATCTATAGTTGGGATAGCTAATTTGGCGAAGGGAATACCGGGCGTTGGTTTCCTGACCTGTTCCAAACCCATGTCTCCTATCTTCTTAACGGATAGTTTCAGTTCCTCAATGTCGATGGGTTTTAAGAGATAGTCAATGGCAGCATGTTTAATCGCCTTGATGGCATATTGGTTATATGCCGTAGTGAATATGACATGGCCTCTCCGGCCGGTCAAGCGGCTCAACATCTCGAAGCCATTCATCTGAGGCATCTCAACATCCAGGAATATGAGCTCCGGCTTGTATTTATGGATGATTTCAAGTCCTTTAATTCCATTTTCAGCTTCGGCCACCACCCTTACCTCCGGGCAGAACAATTTCAGTTTTTCGCTTAAAGCAATTCTTCCATTTTGTTCATCATCTATGATTACTGCGGTGATCATATAGCCTGAAGGTTCAATTGAATCGAAACAAGCGTTCCGGCAGGAGCGCCATTTTCGTAAATATCTTCAATAGTCAAAGAAGGATACTCTTCTTTATTGAACATTTGGATCCTGGCCCTGGCGAGTTCCATACCATAAGAATGTTCTTTATGTTGCGGTATCCTGGACGAGGCCGATCTCCCAATTCCATTGTCAGCGATATGGTAGTGTAGTTTGTTGTCAGCTATTTGAATCGAAATAGTTAACAGTCCTTTTCCCGACTTTTTATTTCTCAGGCCATGCAGGATGGCGTTTTCGACGATGGGTTGCACAACGAGAGGAGGAACTGCCAATAGGTCGGGTGTTATCGCCTCGTCGATGTTAAATCGGGTTTCAAATTGATTATTGTTTCTCAATTCTTCGAGGTCCGTATAAAGTTGGAGGGATTGAATATCTTTCTGAAGACTTACCGTATTGTCTTTCGTACTATCCAATATATTCCTTAACAGTTTGGCAAATTTATTTAAATACATTGTGGCCTTAAATTTATTATTGGAATAAATAAAAGCGTCAATGCTGTTGAGGCAGTTAAATAAAAAATGGGGATTCAACTGTGCACGTAAGGCCTGGATCTCGAAGCTCTCAATTTCCCGTTGCAATTGATTGCGTTGCTGGAATATTTGGTTGTTTTCGTATTCGAGTAGCTGGTTGGCTTTTTGCTTCAACCTCGTTTTGTGGTAAAAGAATACCGCTATCAGGAGGCTCACCAAAATTCCAACTAATAAATAATACTGCTTTTTTCGAAAGGCTTCCTCCTGTTCAATTCTCTTTAATTCCTGCGTTCTTTTTTCCTGTGCAAATTCCATGGCATCAATTTTCCTGGCATTATCAGCGTTGACCATAGAGTCCTTCATCGTTATGGCGATATCATAATAATGCAGTGCAGAATCCATAACCTCCAATTCACTATAAATATCCTTGAGGAATAAGCTGGATTCCTTAACCATCGGAAGCAGACTCAGAGAGCTGGCCAATGCATAAGCCTTTTTGCCATATTCGAGGGCTGTTTGAAGATCTTTCTGCCGGTACTTCAATTTTGAAAGAGACAAGTAGATCTTAATCAGGTCGGGTGTATGGTTAAATGATAAAGCTTCTTTTTCTGCGGCTAGATATAATTCAATGGATTTGTCATATTTGTTCAAAAGAGAATATACGTCTCCAACAGTTTTCTTGATTTCCCAGCTAAAATACCGGTTGAATTCATTTAATGGCTCATATCTCAACCGGTTGAGGCCTATTTGACCATGATACAAGGCCGAGTCTAATTGCCCATTCTTTATAAATAACTGCCCAAATCGCAAGGGATTGCCTAAATACCCCCGGCGGTCGATGCTGTCGTTTTCGGAAATGAGTTTTTCGTAAATGACACTCGACCTCCTTTGATATTCTAGCGCCCTTTTAATGTCGCCCTGGTTTTCATAATTCATTCCGATAAAGCTGAGTGCCGTTGCACATCCGGCGGAATCTATACCTTCTAATTCTTTCAGGAGCTGATGAAAAATTTCCAATGACCTTACCGCATCACCCGCTTCCATATAGACAAAACCCAACTGGTACCTCAATCCGCGAGTATATTTAACCGGTTTATGCTTTTCGGAAAATTTAATGGATTCTTTACAATACTCTATAGACCTTGCGTAACTCTTATTCTTCCATAGAAAGTGGAGCTCTTCAAGGATTTTCACTCTTAATGAATCGCTAATGGATTGACGCAGTAATTTCTGAAGACTATCGTTTTTTTGAATGACTTTATCCTGGCCAAACGATACAATCAGGAAAAAGAATGTGACAAGAATGAAAAACACTTTCATCATACGTCTTAAGTGTGCAAAATTAAAAATAATCAATTAAGTGAAGCAACCACCATGTCCTATTGTCAATGGACTTTAGACTAATCTAATGGCAATTTGATAATGCATGTGCAATATTCTCCTTTCTCTGAATCTATCGAGATACTACCTCCATGTACCATATGTATTATATCATAACTTAAGGAAAGCCCAAGGCCGGTGCCTGTTCCAGTGGGCTTTGTCGTAAAGAAGGGTTGAAATATTTTTGATAAAATATCCTGATCAATCCCTATGCCGTTGTCTTTAATGGCGATTTCAATGCATTTGCTGAAATCATTATTTATCAAAATGGAACTACTTACGGTCAATGTGGGATGATAGCCCGGCGATAATTTTTGCTTTTTTTCAGCCAGGGAATAAAAGGCGTTATTAAAAATGTTGAGCAATACACGCCCGACGTCAGCTGGCATAACTTTCAGAAGGGGTAAGTTGGGATTCAGTTCGGTGAGGATATTCACATTGTAAGAACTATCCTTAGCTCTTATTGCATGATAGCTTAACTTAAGATATTCTTCAATCAGGGCGTTGATATCTGTATCGGTTTTTGTCCCGGGCCTCGTCCGGGAGTGTTCCAGCATGGAGCGTACAATGGCTTCCGCACGCTTACCATGATGACTTATTTTTATCAGGTTTAACTGGATGTCTGCGGAGATGCCAAGAGCGGCTTTCTCTTCTCCAATAAGAAGTTCATTTTTCAGTTCATCCATCAATTCAATGCTTACGTCCGAGAAATTATTTACAAAATTTAACGGATTTTGGATTTCGTGGGCAATGCCAGCAGTAAGTTCGCCCAGTGAAGCCATTTTTTCTGCATGGATAAGTTGTCTTTGTTTTTCCTTTAGTTCAGCCAGATATTTATTCAACTCCTCCTTTTGGCTTTCGATCAATATGTTTTGCTCATTCAATTTCCTGATTGTTTGTTTACGCTGATATATCATCCGATATAGAAAAATGATAAATAGGATAAAAAATGCGGAAAAAACCATTAATAATCTTATCCGGGATTTTAAGGAAAGTTGCCTTTCAAGGTCAGCTATTTGTTGCTCCTTTAACTGATAATCGTAATGCATAGTCTGCGTTTTTCTCACCTTATCGACACCCTGCAAGGAATCTTTTGCAGCAGCAGCCAGATCACTAAATTTTAATGCCTGTTCATATTTTTTGGCATTCAAAAAGGCAGATTTCAATAAGGAAGCGGACTGCTGCATATACTCGTAATTGTGGACTTCCTCTGCTTTTCGATAGGCTTTGACACCATAGAAATACAGTGAATCCTGGGATCCCCACTTATCAAACCACCTTGCGAGGCTTAAGTGGCTTTCAATCTCGCTGATGGCTTTATTCATCGATAAATAAATATCGCTAGTATGATGGGATGCTGATTCTAAAGCATAATTGATGAAATAATGCGCAGAGTCTTTTTGATTTTTTCGGATATAAATATTTCCTAACAGGCAGGAAATTTCTGCCGAAAACTGATCTTTTATTTCTGGCGGCACCATCTTCATATTTTGGAAGGCGATTTTTCCATACTTCAGGGCGCTGTCGATATTGTTTTTCTTGAAATAAATATCTCCATAATTGTAGGGCTGGAGAATGATGTTACGGGGATCATCCGTTTTATATTTATCAGCCTCGTGAGAATATTGCAGGGCTTTTTCCAGGTCACCCTGAGCCTTATAGTTGAGACCTATGAAATTCAACGCGAGGTTACGTGTGTTTTGGGGAATCTCATCTAATTCAAGTATTGCCTGAAAATTTTCTATTGATTTGATGGATTCACCTATTTGCATCTGGGAAAAACCAAGCATGAATCGAATACCCGCTTCCTGATTTTTGTGGTTTATTTTTTGAGTAATCCTCAAAGCTTCGCTTAAATAACCCATCGATTGGTACACATCGTCGGTTTTTGTCGCTACTGAAAGCGTAGCCAGTATATCGACTTTGATCGAGTCTTCCTTGGAATGATTGTGTAGTATCATCGTCAGACTATCAACCAAATGATTAGAAGTAAGAGGTTGAGCTAAACCTCCTCTTATGGACATTGAAAAAAGGAGGATCAAAAGACACTGCCGGCACCTGGAGAAAGGCTGAATGAAAACCATGATTAAAGTTTAATAACCAGGTCTAAAAAAAATGACCGGGGCTGTATAGCCATTGTAAAATAATTTGCATTGGGGTTGGATTGTCTCTTCTCCGGACTGAATTGCTGGGTCTCAAATGTTTCAAATGGGAAACCGCTGGAAATTGGCGCGGTCCACTCAATCACAGCAAAATGATTAAAGAAATTGTTGACGGTAGCCTGTAGTTTTATTTTGTCGGTGAAAGCATATGAAACATGAAAATCAAATTGACTGAACGCTGGCAAGTAAAATGTTTCACTTGTGTTAGCTGCTCGTTTACTCACGTAATTCATATTAACATCTGCATACCATTTTTGTCTTTTATATGAAGATGTCAGGTTAATCATGACAGGCGCTGCCTGATCACTGATTCTCTTGCCTGAACGGTCGATGATAGTGTCATCAAATTGGCCCGTTCCTCTTAAATCGTAAAACATATACTTGTCCGAATAAAATTGCTGCACAACGGCATTGCACCTAAAACTAAAATGCGAGGATAGGTTGAAATTGCCTTCCAATTCTATTCCCACTGTATGTACTTTGTTATAAAGAGTCGGGGTAGAGTAGTAACTGGATAAGGAGCCCGAGTCGTTGGCAAACCCAATGCGGGGCACATTTTTTAGGACGCATAAGAATGGCGTAGCTGTGAAATTTGTATTCCTTCCTTCGTATTTGATGCCGGCTTCTAATTGGATAGTTTGCTGTGCTTTTTCCTTTACCACAGAAGCAGCTTGCTGGTTTGCTATATAATTACTGACATCGGGTAATTTATTGCCCAGAGAATAGCGTATATAATAAGCCAATGAATTACTTACCTTAAAATTGAGGCCGCCGCTGATGGAAAATGTCCTTAAACTTTTCCTGAATCGTTTCAATGGTTTCAATGTTACCACGATGCTATCGTAAAGGGTGAGGGGATTTTTATCAACACCGCCATCTGGGGAAGTTAGGGAGGCATCAGGGGTGATAAATGAATTGTCAATGCTAAACGATTCGTATCGGCATCCCCAATCTAAATTCAATTTTGGAGTTATATCCCAGTGATGACCGAAAAACACGGCATTTTGAGAAAGCTTTATATCGTTGTATTGGATGCCACCTACCCCGTACCATCCCACGCCATTTGGATCAGTCAATTCATGAGGAGGGTCTCCATTATCCGGCAAATATTCTATTGAAACCAATCTTGGCTTGTCTTCAATAGTCGTAAAAGCTAATGCGGATGGTGGCGCAGTATATGATTCATATCTTCCCAAGGAGAAGAAGAAGCCGGCGTTAAATTTCATATGATGCAGATTTTTGGTAGCAATGCCCTGATACACTAAATCTTTTTGCCGTATTTTCTCAAAGGAAAGTGGCGTAAAGAGTAGGGAATTCGGAGAAATTTCTTCCCCGGGTAGCTGAAGATTGGATGAATATATGAAAGGATCAGGCTGTGAAAAATCTATGGTCTGCGTGACGGAACCATAGTCTTTTCCCGATCGGGAATCACTAAATCGATATGTCCCGCTATTGGCAAGCAAATTATTGAATGCAAAAAAGAGAAAACTGTTAACCTGGAAAGGATATACGATGATTGTAGCATTAGATTCCAGTTTCTTATCGGAAAGACGAATGGTATGCTGCATCTTCCATTTTTTATGAAGACGTTGTTCCCAATGTAGACTGATAGCCTTATCCTGGAAGTGATTTAGATCTTTACTGTTAAAATCAACTTGATTGATACCCTGGCCCACGGAAGGGATTCTTACATGAACATCGGGAAGAGATATAGAACTCGTGTTATCAAAACGGCCGGCTGGATGTGGATGGACAAAGTCCTGGGTCGGAACAAATTCAAATGAGGTAGTCCGGTCATTCAGCCATTTTGCATTCAATTGGATGTGGCCTGAAGAATAGTTCCTGCGAATATTGATCTTAAGTTGTCCTCCTTTGCTTAACGGGTATCCAGGATATTTAGGCCCATTCGCATGGCGATAGTGTCCTCCTAAGTAATAAGTCCATGAACTGTCGTTTTTGTGAATGGGCCCACTGGTACCAATTTCAAGTTTATAATACGGATTCTTGCCATTACCTTCCAATCCAAACCGGGAAACGATTTGGCCTTCAAATTTATTTGTGCCGGTTTTGGTGATATAATTAAAGATACCGCCCGGCGCATTTACTCCAAGTATAGATGCAGAGCCTCCACGGACGGCCTCTATTCTTTGAATACTTAAATCCGCTCTTAAAAAGCCATCCGGCCGCATTGTTCCGGAGAAAGGACTAACAGGCAATCCGTCCTCCTGCATCGATACATAGTAATAACCGCCATCTAGTATCATTCCTCTTGAAAAAACACTGTTTAATATTTCTCCCCGGGCAGAATTGACGTAAACTCCCGGTACGAGGCGAAGCAATTCAGCGGCACTATTAGGAATAATGCTTGCCAATTGCTCACTCTTAAGGGTTGTAATGGCAATTGACGATTCAATGCGTTTGCGAGGATCAAATACTCCGGTTACTATGAGGTCGCTGAGTTGTTCAATCGATCGTTCCAAACTGATCTTCAGGAAAGAAATTTCCTTACTGATAGAAACGAATTGCGTGGCATATCCAACAAAAGAGACTTGTAAAGTATCACCGGATTTTGCGAGGATATTGAACCGGCCCCCTGAATTAGAAATTGCCGATTGCGAACCGTTATTTACCCTTATGGTAGCCCCTGACAACTTCTCGCCAGTTGATATATCAAATATGACTCCTTTGACCTGGCCAAAAGCTGAATGAGTTATTCCCACCCATAAAAGGAATAATACCACCCTTCCATGGATCGAAGATGGTTTCATAAGCTTCATATTTTCTCTTCAAATGTATAGGAGAATCAAACGAAGACTTGGGTCATTTATCAGTCGGTCAGTTCGATTGAGTAATTGGTAAAAGGGTAAGTAAAGGAAAAAAAATTGCCAGCGTTATTAAAAGGTAGACTTTATGGCAAATCATTTTTTCCGTTGAAGAACGTTCTCACCTCATCCAACTCCGGTCTTTTTGAGTCCGGAGAACTGGCGATTTGGAGTAGTTGTTGGAAATAAGATTTTGCTTTTTCTATCTCATTCATTTTGCGGGCAGCCAATCCTGCTCCATAAAGACCATTAAATCGCTTCGGATGTTTTTTCAAATCTATCTCATATGCTTGCAAAGCTTCATCAGGCTTATTCATCGCCAAAAGCATATCACCTAACAACTCTCTTGCAGGAATGACTTCACCCGGCGTGACCGGATGCTTTGCCGTTTGATCTTCCAGGTCAGCCGCTGCGCTCATCAAACGGATGGCTTCTGCGAAATTTCCCTCTTTTAATTGCACCCAGGCCCTGGCTGTCTGAATTTGGATGTCAACCTGTCCTGCACTATAAGAATCTTTTTGTTTCATTAAGGTATCTCGCAAATTGATCAGCGTATTTAGTTCTGACGCAAATAACTTCTTTTCGCCTGTGTGTAACGCACCCAATGCCCGCGCAAAATGAGTGATCGCTTCCTGCCAGGGAAATTTTTTCCACGGGAAGTTTGCAGGATATATTTCGAGTTGGGACGCTTCCTTCCACAATTTATTTTCAAGGACATATCGGGCAGGAACGGCCGCAAAACAATAGGCGCCTTTGAAATTGACAGGAGAAACTTCCTTTATCGTCTTGAGATAATCCCATTGCTTTTTTGCAAGATCATTCTGGCCTTTTTGTAAGTAGCCATATACTAAATAATCAATGCCATGCAATTCCTCATCCCAATGACCGGAGATACCGGAATTTTCACCATAGCATACGGCAGCAGCAGTGGCAAGCAGATTTGATTGAATGCATTCATCCCATAAGCCCAGCCTGACAAAAATATGAGAGGGCATATGCTGTGCATGAGCCGATGAAGGCGCAATGGAAGCATATTTCCTTGCCGCGGGTAATGCCATTGCCGCCAGCTCGGGATAATCATAACTATGAATTAGATAATGGACAATACCCGGATGGTTGGGTTGCGCGAGATACATTGAATCTAAAATGGCTCCGGCCTTTCTTTGACTGGCAAAGGTTGTATCAGTGGGTTTAGCTGCTGCATCGAGCGACAGAGCATAAAAAACGGCGGCTTCTTTATCGCGCGGAAACCTTGAATATAATTCTTCCATTTCCTTTTCAAACCGCGCTGCTCTTGTCCAATGATCTACTTTGTTCCAATCTTCATAATACGAGGCGATAGCATGGATATATCCGGACTCTTTGCCTGACTGTCCCGCGAGGCGTTGCGCAATCTCCAGAGCTCTGCTTCCTTTTTCAAGTTCAACCTTCGTAGGAGGCGCCCACAGAGGATGCCAATTGCTCATCGCTACTCCCCAATAAGCCATAGCACAATCGGGTTCCTCATCGATAATTTTTGCAAACACTTTTTCTGCTTCGTCATATTCAAAAGAATGAAGCAGTGATATGGCCAGGTTCATATCAGCCTTTACCTTTTGAGAACAAGAAGTTTCAAATTCAACTTGCCCGAATTGCTTATCCGGCGGTCCACAGAGGACAATGTCGCCCCGTTTTAGATTGATGGAATCAATTGTTTCTCCGCTGGGAAATTTGTTTTTTGAACGACAGGATATAAGGGTCAATAAACCACCGGTAACCAGCACCAGTAGAATTTTATACCAATGGATTTTCATTTTTCTAAGATACATTTCGGGTATATCTTTCATCAAAGGTCAGAATAATTTTCTCATCCATCGTCCTTGAGACCGTGCCAGGAGAATGCGGCCGAAAAATTGCTGGATACCGGTGAAGTTCTCTTGAAATTTCTTTCATCAATATGCCAATCATTCAATTCACCGAAAGAGGGTTGTTTTGTTCCCAGGGCGCTTTCTATATAGATCCCTGGAAGCCAGTAGAAAAAGCGATCATCACGCATGCGCACAGCGATCATGCAAGGCCCGGAAGCAATCGTTATCTATGTCACCATCATAGTAAGCCTTTACTTAAACTTCGGCTGGGTGATGTTGATGTCGAAACTCTACAGTGGGATGATCCTATCCTGATAAATGGGGTAAAAGTTTCCCTGCATCCTGCGGGTCACATCATTGGATCTTCCCAAATCCGGTTGGAATACCAGGGTGAGGTTTGGGTGGTAAGCGGAGATTATAAAACAGAGAACGACGGGATTAGCCAGGCTTTTGAACCCGTGCATTGTCATACATTCATCACTGAATCTACTTTTGGATTACCGATCTACAATTGGAAACCCCAGGAAATATTTACCGGGAAATAGGTCAATGGATCCTTCAATCGCATGAAGCCGGAAAGGTTCCGGTATTGATCGGATACAGTCTGGGCAAAGCACAACGCCTGCTTCAATGCGTTTCGTCAATAACCGATAACATTTATGTGCACGGCGCCATCTGGAATATTCATCAAACGCTGAAGCAAAATGGATTTCAAGCTCCCGAAGTAAAAAGAGTAATGCCGGAATTGGCAAAAGAATACCTACCGCAATGCCGTCATACTCGCACCTCCAAGTGCGGATGGCACTCCCTGGATGAAACGATTTTATCCATACAGCGTTGCAACATGCAGCGGATGGATGCAGGTACGCGGCAATGCTAGGAGAAGAAATACCGATGCAGGTTTTGCATTGAGCGATCATGCCGATTGGAATGGATTATTGCAAGCGTGAATGCAACAGGTGCTTCACAGGTTTATGTAACCCATGGCTTTCAATCTGCATTCAGCCGCTACCTAAATGGATTGGGGAATCAAGCAGGCGAAGTAGTAACGGAATATGGTGGTGAAGAAGAGGAAGAAGAAAAACCAACCACAACAAAGCGCAAGAAGAAGAAATGGACTTCACCTCCAGCCAACCCGGAAGATCCAATATGAAAGCATTTGCCAACCTGATATCGAAGTTAGGCACCAGTACAAAGACCAATGATAAGCTGGATGCATTGGTTCATTATTTTCAAACAGCAGCAGGATGCGGATAAGGTTTGGGTGATTGCGCTTATTCAGTGGCAGAAGGCCGAAGCGATTGTTAAGTTCGTCATTTTTGCGGCTATGGTGCATCGAAGCGACCCAGCTTCCGGATTGGCTATTTGAAGAATGCTATCATACGGTGGGCGATCTTGCCGAGACAATTTCTTTGTTCTTGCCGGAAAGTCGCTGAGATGAACTACATCAGATACCCTCCTTTCTTATTTTATTAATAAACTTGGTGGAAATTGAAAAGCAACCTGAAGCAGTTAAGAAGGAATTCATCATGTCCAATTGGGCGATCATGGACAAAGATGAACGATTTGTTTTCAATAAATATTGACAGGCAATTTCCGGATCGGCGTTTCCCAAAAGATGATCGTCAATGCGCTTGCCAAAATTGTAGATGCAGGATCCAAGTTCGATCGCTCACCGGATCAGTGGAAATTGGGATCCGGCAACGACTTCATTTAATGATTTGTTGAGTGGAGAATCATTTGCAACTGATTTTTCAAAACCCTATCCATTTTACCTTGCCTATGCAGTGGAAGATGTCAAAGAATTAGGAGCTGAAGCGGAATGGCAGGCAGAATGGAAATGGGATGGGATCCGCGGGCAATTGATCAGACGAAATCAACAGGTGTTTGTGTGGAGTCGCGGCGAAGAATTGATCACGGATAAATTTCCCGAATACCAGGTTTTTGACAGATCGTTACCCGAAGGATTGGTTTTGGATGGAGAGATCATTCCGGCAAGAGATGGAAACCCCTTCCGTTTTGCTTTATTGCAAACAAGGATCGGCCGAAAAAATATCACCAAAAAAAATCTTCAGGATGCGCCGATCGTATTTTTTGCTTATGATCATGCTGGAATATGAAGGCGAGGATATCCGGATGCAACCATTGGTAGAACGAAGCAGCGTTATTGGAAAAGATCGTGATGGAAGCGAATCAGCCATCATTAATATTATCTCCCATGATTACAATTTTCAAGCTGGGATGAATTGGCAACAGTCCGGACAGCAGTCGACGGGATTCTGGCGCCGAAGGGATCATGTTAAAAAGAAAATCATCCCCCTACCTGGCGGGACGGAAGGTCGGCGACTGGTGGAAATGGAAGATCGATGCACTGGTGATCGATGCAGTGATGATCTATGCGCAGAAGGGGCATGGACGAAGGAGCAATCTTTATACGGATTATACATTCGCAGTCAAGGATGGGGACAAACTGGTGAGTTTTGCCAAAGCTTATTCAGGACTTACCGATAAGGAAATTGCACAGGTGGATTCTTTTGTGAGAAGGAATTCCTTGGAAAAATTCGGACCGGTCAGAACAGTCAAGCCGGAATTGGTTTTTGAAATTGCATTTGAAGGAATTGCTGCTTCCAACCGGCATAAATCCGGCGTAGCCCTGCGATTTCCGCGCATTAACCGATGGAGACATGATAAACCTGTATCTGAGATATCAATACCCTCGATGATTTGAAAAGAATGCTTGAGCAATATGGAAAGCGGTGAGTAGTGAGTGGTGAGTGGTGAGAACTTATTTAAAACAAAGAGTTGATCCGAAATTGAAAAAGCCTTAGCTCATCCGATATACCGTAAGTAAGCGTGAAGCATATCTGGTTAAATGGAGCTAACAATATCCCTCCGCCATAAGAAGTATGAATAGTTGACGACGTTTCGTTTGGTATCCACACTCTGCCATCATCAAAGAACGCCAACAGGCCAATCTTCGCATTGAGAAGATAACTTCTCAAATTAGTGATAAATCGAAATTCATTGTTATTATAGTAGGAAGTCTTTCCCCAGAAACGTTCTCTTCTGTAACCTCTCAATGATTCGGGGCCACCAATCACCGCATGTTGGTAAACCTGTGCGTTGGCTAATAGGCCCTCATCGCCGCCTATCGTCGAGCCCCCGGCTTTTATCGCCAAAGAAAATTTGGGTCCCAGTCGCCAGTAAGTCTGTAGGCGTGCAGAATAGTTCTGGAAAAAATGGCGAGACGTAAAATTATTTGCAAGCACCGCATTGCCATAAAATGTAAATCCCCTCGTAGGCACAATGGAGTCATTCACCAACGCATAGGTATATGTAAATCGCACCCCACCATAGTGATTGGATTCAAACACACTGGTGTTAGAAGGAGGGAAGAATTTTGCCACATGCCGGTCTGTATCACTATTGATTTTTACGCGCCGGTAAAAGGTCGCCAGATCTATAGCGCTGCGACCGAAGACACGACGCAAGCCAGCCGTGACAAGCCATTCGCGGCTATGCATGCGGTAAAACTCCACTCTTTTCGTATCGGCTACCGTTTCATTGCCAAAGCCATAGAAATTAGTCCACCTGACGGCGTCAAAATTTGCTCTAAAGAACAGGTCCCAGTGACCAATCAGGTTGGGGTATAACGTAGTGAGAGAAGCGCTGATCGAGTTTTGCGAGATGGAATAATTGATACCGATCGAATGTCGCGATGCAAGGGGTTTTCTACGCCACTTGTGCTTTGTAATCCCATAATTAAATCCAATATAGATCCGGTCTTCATAGTTATAAAATGGATCAGGACTAAAACCTTTCGAGTCATATTCAAAGCTTTCGTAGTCGTACACATGAATGGCACTGTCAGGGGAAATATGCATTCTTGCCGAAGTGGTTTGGAATATATTATCCCCGTTATCATAAATAGAGATCTTGCCACCAGTTTGAATTATACTGTCTCTCTCTGGTCCCCCGATGATCCGGATGCGGATGGCCGAAGATTTTCCCGCTATTCGAAATACATCTTCTCCGCTAATGCCGAAGAGCCGGATTTCTTTTGTTTCCTCCGGCTTGAATATTCTGTGAAAAAAGGACTGATCCTGCCTTTTTCCATTTTCATTCATGCCAAACACATCGACCAACATCTCTCCGGAATCCATTTCTTTTAAATCAAAATATTCGCTTTGTTGGCTTCCAACTACCTCTACTTGTTTTGCAATAAATAAATAATAGGTCCTGGCAAAATCCACGAGTTGCGCGCGACGCGATTTCAATTTCTCAATTAACTCATTTCCGCTGACTGCAAACACTTCGGGCGGCAATTGCCGGATGGACTTTTCAATGACCACATCCGTGAGTGCCTGTTCCAGAGTTCTGGCTGCAAGCAACCAATCGTCGAGGCCGAGCTCATTGGTAAAGAACCGGTCCATATATCTTTCTTCAATGTTGAGCGATGCAATATTTTGAACCCGGGAATCGAAGTTTTGCATGAATGAAAGTCCCGCTGCCGGTAAGAAGCGATCCAGGAGAAAACCATCATGAGTGAAAAATACCTGGTCGCGGTCGCGCGGAATGGCAGTATATATGGTGTGGTCTGCCGAATCACGAAAACCCCAGCGCCAGTTATCTTCATGGCGATCCCAATCTCCGATCAGCATATCAAAAAGCCTGGCTTTGACAAAGGCATGTTGATCGGCTTTTTTCCGATGATCCTTCTGAATTTTTTTAATGAGTTTATCAGTAGCGACAAACTCCTGGAAACTTCCAAGGTTAGCGGCATCGCTCCAATCTCCTTCAGGCCGTTGCTCCAACAGGTATAAATCGTCTCCGAATTTTTCATCGAAGGTATCCAGAGCAGCCTGGTGCGGGACATAAAAAAGTTTTGGAACTGCGTGATAGATGCCTGCTGCCTCCTGCATCTCTGCCAGTGCAAAAGCACCGTAAGGATAAGAACACGAAATTCCATCATTTATCAGGTGTGCTACAAATGTGTTCTTGAAGTCGGTGGGTATTACATCATTCCTGGATTTGAGAATTGAGCGGAGGGCATATTCCTTTCCTGACCTGGATTTTAGGCGCAGGGATTTCGATTCATTGCCTCCACCGCGGGCATAGGGTTCCAGCCCACCATGGATATTATCAAGCCACAAGTATGGAACATGTACCGGAGTTGCCCATTCTGTGCGACGGTTATGGCCCCACAGCCATTGATAGAACCGTGATTCTTTCTTGAATGACGCTTCGGCAACTACTGTTTTTGTGCTCGAATCGCCGATCAGGGTTTGTGCATGTAGAGGCCCGTATAATAATGCAAACGAAATCAGAAAATAAAATCTGACGAGATAGGTCATGAGCCGTCTAAAATACGCCAATTTTGAATCAACATTTTCATTGAACGGCTTCATCAATGCCAAGCATTTAATATGATTGATAAGTGTGATCAAAAAGATTTTCAAAACATTTTCGAGATCATCAATGATGGAGCCGCTGCCTACCGTGGAATTATCCCTGCCGATCGCTGGCATGACCCATACATGAGCTCGGAAGAATTAAATCGCCAGATCGAAGAAGGAGTTCAATTTTGGAAATACATTGATAATGACGAAATCCTGGGGGTAATGGGAATTCAATTTAAAGGCGAGGTAACTCTCATCCGCCATGCTTATGTGCGAAGCGCCAGCCGGAACAAAGGAGTTGGGAGTAAATTGCTCAATCATCTTCGAAAGTTTTCTCAAACTCCGATCCTGATTGGTACCTGGGCAGATGCGGACTGGGCTATCGGATTTTATCAGAAGCACGGCTTTCGCCTCCTGGAGGTAGACGAGAAAAATCGGCTATTGCGTAGATTTTGGAGAATCCCGGATCGTCAAATTCAAACTTCGGTGGTATTGGCAAGCGCTGATTTCTACAACACCGGGAATTGAAGTATCCTTCCCTTGCGGGCGAGATATCGCATATTCTTAAAGCCCAGTATCATTAACAGCATGATTCCCACCAGCAAGATCAGCACCCACTCCTGCGGCAGGTCCTTAAGCCAGTACACTTCTATGAGTACAAATCCATGTACAAAACAAATCACTTTGGCTGCGAAAGAATGGCTGAAGCCGGCATTGGTAAGCAGATGATGAATATGAGTTTTATCAGCAACAAAAGGTGATTGCCCTTTCCAGAGCCGAAGGAAAACACCCGGAGTGTATCAAAGACAGGAATCAATACGATTCCCAAAACAAAGACCGGGGTATGTAATACGACCGGCTTGGATGCGGCCAGGTTTACCTGCATCAACCTGATTCACAGGACACTGATGACAAATCCCAACAATAAGGAACCGGTATCTCCCATAAAGATCTTTGCCGGATTGAAATTGAAATACAGGAATGCCAATATTCCACCCGCGAGCGAAAAAGCAACCAATGCCGTATTCACGTCTCCGCTCATGCTCAGAAATAATCCGAGCGTGATCAGGCTCATAAACCCGAGTCCGGCAGCGAGCCCATCAATTCCATCAATGAGGTTGAATGCATTGGTAATCCCGACAATGGCCAGGATCGTAATCGTGTATTGGCGCCGTCAACGAAAGTTGATGTATTCCAAAAAGCCCATCAAAGGAATTGATCCGGATCCCGGAGAAGGCAATCAGAGCAGCCAGGCCGACCTGGACGGCGAATTTATAACGGGGAGACAGATTCCTTCAAGTCATCCATGATGCCCAGAGCAAAGAGGACGACGATCGCAAGGAAAAAGCATTTTTGCCCCAGTTCATTACTGAATGGGAACCAAAGCAACAATGCAATCATCATCCCGGCAGTGATAGCAATTCCGCCCATAGTGGGAATAAGATAACTGTGCTCCTTCCGGGCTTTCGGAACATCATACAACCGGTATTTTTTCAGGAGAGTAATCAACGGGGGTATTGCGAGTAGGGTCACGACAAATGCAGAAATAAGACTGCACAGCGCATTCTGTATAGACATAGAAATGAAATATCGATCTGCAAGAAGTGGATGTAGCCATTCATGGGTACAAGGTTTCGGTGGATAGTGGCGCTTGTGGTTTTAAAAATAGACGAATTTTACACAAAAGACAAGTATTTACCCATTATACACGCAAAAATTGCGTTATAGGCAATTCAGGCATGGGAAATTTGCGATGATGATGAGAAACATTTCTACGTGCGAACAAATACTGAGATGTTTTACTATATCATAAAAACAACTTCCAAATCATAGCTATTTTTACATAAAGTAGTCCTTATCAGTTCCAGGCCACATATATTATTGACTCCGATCGAATATCTGAAAGGAGTTGGCCCTCAGCGTGCAGAACTTTTGAAGAAAGAACTGGGGATTTCCACGTACAACGACCTCCTGCATCATTTTCCCTTTCGCCATGTCGATAAGACAGTCATTCAATCTCATTGCGGAGATCAATCCGTCGATGGAGTATGCGCAAGTGGTCGGGAAACTAATCAACGTTGAAGTGGTCGGTAGATCGCGGGAGCGAAGAGGCTTGTTGCCCGCATACGGGATAGCAGCGGTACCTTGGAACTGACATGGTTCCAGGGAGTCAATTGGATATCAAAAATCGTTGAATGATCGGACAATCTTATCTCGTGTACGGTCGAGTATCATATTATCAGAACAAACCCCAGATCATTCATCCCGAGATTAGAGCCATACAATCCGGAAGATAAACCAGAGACAAAGAATTTTCTGGATCCGATCTATCCAAGTACTGAAAAATTCAGGAGCCGGGGGATGGCTGGAAGGCAGATCGGCAAATTGGACAAAAGCCCTTATTGGCGATCGTCAAAGAAAGAGACCTTCCTGAAATCCTGCCTGAAAATATATCTCGGCAATTAAAATGGTCGGATCGGTTCAATGCTTACCAGCAGATTCATTTTCCTCAATCTGTCTATTGAATATGAGAAGGCAGTAAAACGATTAAAGTTTGAAGAATTATTTATTGCCCAATTGCGGATGAACCTGATGCGAAGCCGACCGTCATCGTTTTTCAAAAGGCGTAGTATTCGATAAGGTCGGCGATATACTTCAATACATTTTTTAAAGAATATCTTCCTTTTCAATTGACCGGCGCTCAGAAGAGAGTGATGAAAGAGATCAGGGCTGACACGGCAAAAGGGCATCAGATGAACCGTCTTCTGCAAGGCGATGTTGGTAGTGGCAAGACCATCGTTGCTGTACTGACCATGCTGCTGGCGATGGATAATGGATTTCAGGCATGCATGATGGCGCCGACTGAAATCCTGGCCAACCAGCATTTCCAGATCGGTCAGTAAGTTGCTGGAGAAGATGGATGTGCCCGTCAGCCTGCTGACGGGATCAGTGAAAGCCTCCCAACGCAAACCGATAATCAATGGATTGGCAGATGGAACAATCAAGAATCCTCATTGGCACCCATGCGATCATTGAAGAAGTGGTTCAGTTCAATAACCTGGGAATTGTGATCATCGATGAACAGCATCGCTTCGGAGTTGAACAACGCGCCAAGCTTTGGCAAAAGGCGGAAATTCTTCCTCACGTACTCGTGATGACAGCTACGCCGATTCCGCGCACGTTGGCAATGACAATTTATGGAGACCTCGACGTGAGCGTGATCGATGAGCTGCCGCCCGGAAGGCAACCCGTAACTACCGTGCATCGTTATGAATCGCAACGGAGTAAGGTGATGGACTTTCTCCGAACCGAGATCGCGAAGGGAAGGCAGGCATATATCATTTTTCCATTGATCGAAGAAAGCGACAAGCTGGACTATGAGAACCTGATGAAAGGCTACGAAAATGTGAAGGCCTATTTTCCTGAACCTAAATATTGGATCAGCATGGTTCATGGCCGGCAACCATGCGGCGCAGAAAGAAGCTCAACATGAAAAGATTTGTGGAGAAAGACACGCATATCCTGGTGGCGACCACCGTTATTGAAGTGGGGGTGGACGTTCCCAATGCAACAGTGATGGTGATAGAAAGTGCTGAAAAATTCGGCCTGTCACAATTTCATCAATTGCGCGGACAGGGTAGGACGTGGGGCAGAAAAAAGTTATTGCATCCTGTTGACCGGAGTAAAGATGGGGCTGAAGCGCGAAAGCGGATGAGCATCATGACCACTACAAATAATGGATTTGTGATTGCGGAAAAGGACCTTGAACTCAGAGGTCCGGGAGATATTGAAGGAACACGGCAGAGCGGTGCATTAAACTTTAGGCTGGCGAGTATAGTCCAAGACCGGCCATTACTGGAATTGGCCAGGAATTATGCCGCTGAAGTCCTGGAAAATGACCCCGACCTTGTTTCATGGAGACACTGAAAACTATCTCGAGCTGGACAAGAGCAATCTGCTGTGGAGTACAATTGTAAAGTAACAGGCCTGGCTCTTGGATTGTAAAATTGTCTTATAAAAAAGCATCTTAACACGAGTTTTCAATCCGGTTCTCATTAATTTTGGTTAATTTAATAAAAAGAGCTTGACCCTGAAACGATTCATAATTCTTCTCGCTATAATATTGCCCGCACCTGGCTTCAAAGCCCAGAATTACTGCAATATCGAATTCATTGAAAATAAGGGCCAATGGGATAGCCGGGTACGATTTAAAGGGGATGTAAATGCTGGCGCTTTTTTCATCCGTTCAGGCGGCTTCACGGTGTTGCAGCACAATCAAGCAGGATATCCAGGCATGTACGAATCATGCATGCTCATATTGATGCATGGGGGCGGCGGTACAAGGATCCAACAGGAATAGACCTGAACAGCTTCACGAAGGTGGTGGCTTATTGTTGAGGTCCCATGCTTATAAAGTGGATTTCGTGGAGCTTCCCAAATCTCGAGATCATCCCTGATAAGGCGATCCAGACCTATAATAATTATATCATCGGGAATGATCCATCAAAATGGGCAGGAAATTGCCGCATTTTCCAGGGAATCACTCTGAAGAATGTATACGACAATGTCGATGTCCGGTATTATACAAACAATGGCGTACCTCAAATACGACATGATAGTAAAACCTGGGGCTGATGTCAGTCAAAATTGCGCTGAAGTACGATGGCGTTGATAAACTCGAGGTCAAGAATAAGGAATTGGCTGGTGGCTACATCGGTTGGGGAATTGAGAGAATCTTCTCCCTATACTTACCAGTCAGATATAAAAGGGAGGAAGGAGATCACCTGTAAGTATAAGATCAAAGGGAATATCGTCACGGTTTGAGTGTAAAGGATTATGATCCGAATGCAACACTGGTGATCGATCCGTCCCTGATCTATTGCTCATTTGCTGGCAGTCCTGCCAATACTTGGGGTTTCAGCGCGACCTATGGTCCGGATGGAAGTACTTATGGTGGAGGAATTGTTTTTGATAACGGATTTCCCGTAAGTAGCTGGGGCTTTTCAAACAACTTTCCAGGGAGGAAATAGTGCACGCTCCCTCCGGAGCAGGCGTCGACATCGGTATTATGAAACTTAGTCACCCAATGGACAGAAACCTGATCTACGCAACTTATATTGGGTGGTGCAACGGGAAATGAACTCCCGCATAGCCTGGTGGTGGATGCACAGGGTCAATTGGTAGTTGCGGGAAGATCTAATTCAACTCAGATTATCCGGTAACTAGATCCGAATGGAACATTGATCAGGAGGACTCGGCGGTGATTGGGATATTATTGTTACTAAATTAAATGCGACGGGCACTGGCGCTCATTGGCTCAAAAAGAATTGGTGGACGCGCAATGGATGGTGGTAATATCACTTCGGGCAGCAATGGTGTCAATTCATTGAACAGGAATTATGGAGATGAAGCCAGGAGTGAAGTGATACTTGATGGTGCTGGAAATGCTTATGTGGCTTCATGCACTCAATCCAGAGACTTTCCCACTACTCCGGGTGTCTTTCAGCCAACATTTGGCGGGCTGGACGCAATACAGGATGGCGTCTTGCTCAAATTGGATGCCGAATTTCAACGCGCTGCTATTTAGCACTTTTATCGGTGGCAGTGCCAATGATGCCGCATATGTATTATCCCTTGGACCGGATGGTAACATCTATGTAGCAGGTGGAACCGAAAGTGCGAATTTTCCCGGAAGTCATGCTGGCACTATTAGGTGCAACTTATAAGGAGAAATATAGATGGATTTCGTGGCGAAGTCAGCAAATGATGGTTCAACTATTGATCAGATCTACTTTTATTGGCACCCCTGAGCGTCGATCAGGTTTACGGGATCCAGTTTGACCGCAAAGGATTTCCATATGTAATGGGACAAACCACCGGTCACTGGCCGATCATTAATTCTGCCATATAATCCCAATCCCGGGTCCAAACAATTCATCGCAAAATTGCAACCCGATCTTTCTGCCTATGTATATTCAACGGTGTTTGGCTCCGGTTCGGCGATTGCCAAATATTTCTCCGGTAGCCTTTCTGGTAGACCGATGTGAAAATGTGTATGTTTCAGGTTGGGGAGGATTTTTATCAGCCCACTGATCCGAATTATTATCCGAGTGCTGGAACGGCGGGTTTGCCTACCACGCCCGATGCGATCAAATCCAATACGGATAATACATGATTTTTATTTTTTTGTTTAAAGAAAAATGCCAGCGCCCAGTTGTATGGTAGTTTTTTTGGGCAGAATGGAGGTTTTGCTGATCACGTGGATGGTGGTACCAGCCGGTTTCGATGCAAATGGAGTAGTGTATCAGGCAATCTGTGCCAACTGCGAGTTAGGTGTCAATCCACCCACTGCATATTCCCACTACTATCGGTGCTTATTCAACAAACAAACCCGCCAGCGCATTTTGCAACCTTGCGACTGGTAAAGATTGCATTTAATCTGGCTGGGGTGGCCTCGGGCGTCAGTCAAGCGATAAATGGCGTTCCGAGAGATACGGCAGGTTGCGTTCCATTGACCGTAGATTTTTCTGATACGGTCAGAAATGCTCAAAGCTATGAATGGAACTTTGGAGATGGCTCGCCGATGGTGCCGACGACAAAGGTTACCATCATCCCATACTTATAATTCAATCGGAACATTTCTGGTAATGCTCGTGGCTATTGATTCCAATTCCTGCAATATCCGGGATACATCTTACCTGCATATCCGGGTAGGTAATCTTGAAGCAACCCTTGATTTTAATCCTGTAAAACTTCAGTCCTTGCGATTCGTTCAAATATCAATTCGATAATTTATCAACCGCGCCACCGGCACTGTCCATTTCGGATCCAACATCGTTCATCTGGGATTTCGGAGATGGGTCACCCAAGTGACGGCCGGATCGGCTCCTGTATTTCACGATTATGCTAATCCGGGAACTTATACTATAAAGCTGATTCTGCAGGATACCGGATATTGTAACGCTCCGGATTCAATTGTTTTCCCATTAGTGTTGCAGCGAATGTGAAAGCGCAGTTTACAACGCCGCCTGCAGGATGTGTGCCATATGATGCCGTCTTTACCAATACCTCGATCGCAGGCCAAACATTTGCATGGGATTTTGGTGATGGTGGAACTTCAACCCAGATCCAGTCCGACGCATACATACACTGCACGGCTGGACCCTATACCATAACGTTGGTGGCCACAGATCCTAATACCTGTAACCTCACCGATACAGCATACTTTCACGATTACGGTTTAGCGGACATACCCGTGGCGGCATTTAGTTATTCTCCGAATCCGCCGATAGAAAACACTCCGACATCATTTACCAATCTTTCATCCTCCGATGCTATTCTATTCCATTGGGATTTTGGGGATGGAGATACTCTATTAACGACTTCGCGGCTCGGCGGTGCAACATCAATATAATGCAACAGGGACATTTAATGCTTGTCTCATCGCTTACAATGCTGCAGGGTGTGCGGATACAGTTTGTCAGATGTGTTCGACGCTTAATCAGGACATTAGTAGATGTGCCCAATGCATTTACGCCGCAACAGTGGCAATGTAAATAGTGTGGTATTGGTCAGGGGTTTTGGAATTGCAAAAATGAAATTCATTATCTGGAACCGTTGGGGCCAGAAAGGTATTTGAAACGGAGAATAGATTGCAGGGTTGGGACGGAAGGGTGAAGGGTGTCGTTCAGCCGATGGACGTTTATGCATATACTTTGGATGTCGAATTTTTTGATGGCACAAAAACACACCGAAAGGGCGACATAACTTTAATCAGGTAGCTCAATTGAAATTTGCATGTGACCAATGAAGAAGATAAAATCTATTAGTATGGTATTGCGGCACTATCCTGACCATGCCGGCATCGTGATGCAGGGATTTGCGCAGGATCTTCATTTTTCCCAGTTCTTCAATTCGCCCCTGATTGACCAATCCTGCCAACACCGGGTTTATTCCCGATGGCGATTACCGTTTAGGGATCAATTACCGGAATCAATGGTCGTCGGTCATGGCCATTCCATATAAAACAATGAGTGCATTTGGGGATATGCAGATGATGCAGAACAGGGACAACACAGGATGGCTGGGTGTTGGGGGTTGATCCTGCGTGACGTGGCCGGGAGTGGAAATCTTACTTCCACCAAAGTATATGGATCGGTGGCTTATCATCAAATGATCAATGCCGGAAGCCTGGTAAGCCTGGGCTTCAATGCCGGTTGGGCAAACAAGCAGATCAATGTTACAAATTTGAAATTCCCCGACCAGTTCGATGGCCATTTTTTTGATAGCCATTTGCCGACAAGTGGTCACTGGATGTCGAATAACATCAATTACCTGGATATGCAGGTGGGCATGAACTATGCATATTTCCCTTCGGATAAAGTTTATATGAATGCCGGCTTCTCGGCGATGCATGTCAACAGTCCCAGGGAATCTTTTTTTGATGCAAGCAACGGGCGTGGATAACCGTGTTGCCTGTCCGATATACTGGCTTTATCAATGGAAGCTTCAAAGCAAGTGATAATGTCATCGTCAATCCCAATGCTTATTTTTCTTTGCAGGCAAAATCATCTGAAGTGGTGTTTGGCCTGAACGCCCATTATAACCTATCCGGCGACGGGGAAAAGGTATTGATCGGAGGATTATACTACCGGCATCAAGGATGCTGTAATACCGATGATCGGATTAGGATATAAAGATTATACTTTCACTTTCAGCTATGATCGACGGTGTCTACACTCCACAACTACAACAACACACGCGGTGCATTTGAATTTTCCATTATTAAGACAGGTGTAATAGACAGATATAGCGGCAACAAGAGAGAATCGATGTGTCCTTCATTTAAGAACTATATGATTCCTCTAGTTTCTAACTAGGGTTTGAAAAATGACTTTCATGGAGACAACACCGCTTCACACACACGTGAATGCCTATCATTTAAAAAATTGTAGGAGAAAAATTTGTGATTGGAAGATGAGGAGTCTTTGCATAATTATTCCCACGACGAAACGGAGGACCTGCATTTCCCTCCCGAAGTGGTGCATCAAGCCCCGTACTGCCGACGAGATCAGTGCAATCTTAAAGATTTGCAATCGCGATAAAGATACCGGTGACGCCACGCGGGGCTGGTACCGGCTTGAGTGGCGGCGCACTTCCTTGCCTGGGCGGTGTATTGTTATCCACGGAACGGATGAATGAAATTTTGTTCATCGATGAACGGAACTTACAAGTGATCAACGGAACCTGGCGTGATCACAGAGGTGCTGCAAAACGCAGTCAGAGAAAAAAAATTATTTTATCCTCCTGATCCCAGCAGCAGGGGTTCCTGTTTTATAGGAGGAAATATTTCAGAAAATAGTGGAGGGCCGAAGGCTGTGAAGTATGGCGTCGTAAAGATTATGTGCTGAACCTCGAAGTAGTACTGGCTAGTGGAGAAATTATTTGGACTGGCGCCAATGTATTAAAGAATGCTACCGGTTATAATCTGACGCAATTGATTGTTGGAAGTGAGGGTACCCTGGGCATCGTAACAAAGATCGTTTTGAAATTAATTCCCTTACCGCAATTTGATCTGCTGATGCTCGTGCCATTTCGGTCGGCTGAAAATGCCTGTGCATCAGTAGGAGCGATATTCAGGGCAGGACATACTCCCAGTGCTCTGGAATTCATGGACAGGGATGCATTGATATGGGGAAGTAAGTATGTCGAAAGTAATACAGTAGTCATTGAAGAGGATGTGCAGGCTCACTTATTGATTGAAGTAGATGGGAATGATATGGACTTGTTGATGAAAGACATGGAAGGAATTGCCGAAATAGTTCAGCAATTTGAATGTGGTGAGATCTTGTTTGCCGAAAATGAGCAGCAAAAAGCCGAGTTGTGGAAGATGCGTAGAAGGATAGGAGAGGCTGTTAAATCGCATTCCATTTACAAAGAAGAAGATACGGTAGTTCCCCGCGCTGAATTGCCGGTACTATTGAGCGGCGTAAAAGCCATAGGACAAAAATACGGATTTCATTCGGTGTGTTATGGACATGCCGGGGACGGGAACCTTCATGTAAATATTATCAAAGGAGATCTGACTGATGAGGAGTGGAATGGATCGCTCAAAGAAGGGATCAAAGAAATATTTATCCTGACAAAGAAGTTGGGCGGCACACTGAGCGGTGAGCACGGTATCGGATTGGTACAAAAAGAATATATGGATATCGTCTTTGATAAGACGCAGATGAGATTGATGAAGGAGATCAAGAAAGTATTTGATCCCAACAATATTCTGAATGCAGGCAAGATCTTCGATTTGTGATCTTATAAAAATGTTAATTTATAAGATCTTTGATAAGTAAATAAACCCTGGAGGGTTTAATGGAGTCAAAGTGAGTGCCCAAAATTTCCTGCTCATAATACTGCCTAACCGAACTGACTGCGATCAACAAAAACGAATCATCTTACCTAAAAAACGATACAGATGAAAAGAACGCTAGTCATGTTATCTATGCTGTGCCTTATTACCAGCACCCTCCTTGCGCAGGAGCCGGAGGAAAATGAAGAAAAACCAAAGGGGTTTAAGAAAGAAAACCTTTTTGTCGGCGGCAGTGTATCTCTTGCTTTTTACAATAATACTTTTTTGATAGGAGGAAGCCCGGTTTTCGGCTATAGCCTGGGTAACTGGGGAGACGCCGGAGTTGTTGTCAACTATAGTTATACTTCTTACCGCGATTACAATTTGTTTATAATGATAAGTTGAGACAAACGGTATATGGCGGAGGTGTTTTTGCCAAATTATATCCTGTCCGGTTCTTGTTTGCGCAGGCTCAATTTGAACATAACTATATAAAGCAAAAATTTATTCCCCGTGTCGGAGCGAAGGAAACAAATACTATCGACGGGAATAGCTTTCTGATAGGTGGTGGATATACGACAGGTCGCTATGGTAAAGGAGGCCTCCATTCTTTTATTTGGCGGTATTATTCGATGTTTCGGGAAATAAAAATTCACCGTACACCGATTCAGAAGGCAGAACGATTCCGATCATCCGCGGCGGTATCCAGGTTCCTTTATTCCAGGGAAACATGCGGGGTCCTTACGACCGGCGTGATCGCTACAGGTGATCGGCCAACTCCTGCGGGTCTTTAACGATGGTAATTCGTTTAATGGCTCTTTCATAGAGAAAGCCCTGGTCTTGCATCACTCGGATGTGGTTTGCGAGGTGATCATAGAATCCGCCGGAATTCATCATGATAGATGTGTTTATCGTGAATGGATAGTTGATTCCAGGTAAGCATTTCAAAGAGTTCATCGAGCGTACCAAAACCACCAGGCAATGCAACGGCAGCATCGCAAAGGTCATAGATGGTCCTTTTCCGGGTATGCATGTCATCGACGATGATCAACTCTGAAATATTTTCGTGCTGCCGCTCCCATTCCACCAGCACTTGAGGAATAACTCCAATCACTTTGCCACCATTTTTCATTACTTCATCGGCGACAGTACCCATGATGCCTACATTACCTCCGCCATAGATCAAAGTGATCTTGCATTTGGGCCATCGATGTTTCCCAATTGCAGTTGCTTCTTCGCTGATACAATGGATTGAGGCCGGAATGCGATCCGCAAAAAACAGCAAGAGAGTGTACTGACATAGCTTTATAAAAGTACAGAGAAGAAATTTGTTTACCTTCAAAATGAAATACAGTTTGTTGATCTGCCATTACCTAAGCGAAAACTCATATATGTCACCCATTGTCCTATTTTCTTTTGTTATCGGCTATTTTGTACTACTGCTTGCGGTGGCGTGGTACACGTCGCGCAATTCCAACAACGAATCTTTTTTTATCGGTAACCGCAACAGCAACTGGATGCTGGTTGCATTCGGAATGATCGGCACTTCTTTATCCGGAGTCACTTTTGTAAGTGTTCCCGGTGGCGTGGGCAGCTGGCAATTTCTATTATTTCCAGGTGGTGCTCGGCTACCTGATTGGCTACATGGTCATTGCTTTTGTGTTGATCCCCCTCTATTACCGGATGAACCTGACCAGTATTTATACTTACCTGGAAAGGAGGTTTGGGATCAATGCGCCATAAAGCAGGGGCTTTCTTTTTTATTCTTTCACGCATCGTTGGCGCGACAGCCCGCTTATACCTGGTGATCAGCATCCTTCAAATCTTTATTTTCAATAAACTGCATATTCCTTTTGCGGTTACAGCGCTGGTTATCCTGCTCTTGATTTTACTTTACACTTTTGAAGGAGGCGTAAAAACAATCATTTATACGGATACATTGCAAACAACTGGAATGCTGGTAGGTCTGGTAGTTTGCACATTGTGATCATTAAAAGCACTGGGCACTGATTTTTCGGGTGCCTGGTCAATGATGTCTGAAAAAGGATTACACCAAGATCTTCAACTGGGATGTCAACTCCGGTTCGTTTGCATTGAAGCATATTGTCGGCGGGATGTTCATTGCCATTGCCATGACCGGCCTTGACCAGGAAATGATGCAGAAGAATATTAGCGTCAGAACACTGAAGGATTCTCAAAAGAATATCATGACATTCACAGCCGTACTGATGGTCGTCAATTTCCTTTTCCTGGTCCTTGGCGGAGTTCTTTATCTATATGCAAATACAAAAGGGATTAGTCACAGCGCCGGATGACCTGTTTCCCACCATTGCATTGAGTGATGCACTTCAGCGGCACGATCGGCATCATTTTCATCATTGCATTGATATCGGCATTATTCCCCAGTGTGGATGGCGCTATTACTTCACTTACCTCCTGTTTTTGTATCGATATTCTTGGGCTGAATAAAAGCTCAGCGAACGGAGAAAGAAAAGAAAAGGACCCGGTTAAAAGTGCATTTCACATTTGCCTTTGTTTTTTTTATCATGGTGCTTCTTTTCAAAGCGATCAATGATAAACTGATCATTGATTTCATCCTCAAGTTTGCCGGCGTTACTTATGGTCCCTTGCTGGGATTATTTGCCTTTGGAATTCTGACCAAACGAAAGACTGAATGAAAAATTGATCTGGACCGTTTGTATCATTGCGCCATTGCTGGCACTCGGCATTGATATGCTCAGCAGCCCTGAATGGTATGATAAGAAACTGCACATTTCCTTAGGGCTTCAGGATCCTTTCTGCAAAGTTGTTCCATGGATATAAGATCGGCAATGAGCTGATCCTGATCAATGGATTGCTAACCTTTACCGGACTTGTGGTTTATCTCGCTATAAACCGCCATCGGCAACTTCCAGAATTGCAGCCTGCATAAGAGATTTATCTTCGATTAAAATTTTTAATCTTGGAATTGATCAATCCATTGGTCCAGGCCATATGCTGAAAAGTTTTCTTCTGCGGAAGAAGAATTGTTGCAGCGAGATCGCCGCATTATACCGTTCAAACTCATCCCGATGCGCACATGCTGAGCGGCCATGTCCAGGGTAAATTCCTGGAAATGATCAGTTGGATGATCCGGCCCAGAAGAATCCTTGAAATCGGCACATTTACTGGCTATAGCGCCCTTTGCCTGGCAAAGGGGTTGGCCTGATGACGGCATATTACATACCATTGAATTAAGGGAAGAGGATGCCGCTGCGCGCGAGGGCATATTTTGACCGCTCCAGCTACAGGGACCGGATAATTTTACACACCGGAAATGCGTTAGAGGTGGTGCCGGAACTGAGGGAAACCTGGGACCTGGTCTTTATCGATGCTGACAAGCCCGCCTATATTGACTATTTTAACCTTGTTTTGCCAAACCTTCGGAAAAACGGGTTTATTTTAGCAGACAATATCTTCTTCCACGGCCAGGTGCTGGAGGAGGAAGTGACAGGGAAAAAGTGCCAAGGCCATCCAGGCATTCAATGAATTCATTCAACGAACGGACCGATATTGAAAAAGTAATCCTAACCATCCGTGATGGACTTTTCCTGATACGGAAATTGTTAATTATAGTTCCTATGCAAATTTTAAGAATAAAACTACTGTCTTATTCCTTTTGTCAATGGCGGCCCTAATTGCCCGGGCGCAGAATCCTGTAGTAATCGAGCAATACATCGACACCTACAAAGAGCTGGCCATTGCCGAAATGCAACGAACAGGGGTACCTGCTGCCATCAAACTGGCCCAGGGCATCCACGAAACCATGGCGGGCACCAGCGACCTGGTTTTGAAATCAAACAATCATTTTGGAATAAAATGCAAGGATACCTGGAGAGGACGAATCCGTATATCATGATGATGATGCGAGGGGTGAATGTTTCCGTAAATACGGAACTCCGGAGCGATTCCTATCGCGACCATTCCGATTTCCTGAAAGGGAGCGCGCGATATGCTTCGCTATTCAATCTGGATCCGACGGACTATAAACATTGGGCCTATGGATTAAAGAAAGCAGGTTATGCCACCAATCCCCGATATCCCCAGATCATTATCCGCCTGATCGAAGAATATCACCTTCAGGACTACACATTGATCGCCATGGGTAAGACCAGATCTAAACGAAGATGCGATTGCAACGACAGCTGTCGATGTATCGCAAGAATGAAATAGTGATTCCGGCGGTTACCATTGTGAGAAAAAAGAAGAACCTGCAGTGCCCACAGTGATTGAAGAAACCACCAAAGCCGAAGAAAACCAGGCCTGATTATCCCCGAGGGCGAATTCAAGATCAATGAGACCAGGGTAATCTATGCAGAGAAGGGAACATCCTTTCTCGCCATTGCCAACCAATACGAAATTCCTCTTGCACGAATATTTGAATTCAATGATCTGGGTCAAACCGAAATGGTGGAGACAACCAGGTTGATCTATTTGCAACGGAAAAGGAAGACCGGCAACAACGAATTCCATGTTGTATGTGCCGGCGAAACCTTCAGGATATCGCACAGGTGGAAGCGATACGCCTGGAATCCTTGCTCGAATACAACCTGCTGAAGAGCATTCGAAGCCGGCAGTGGGAGAAGGCTGAACCTGAATAAGAAAGCGGCGTCTATGCCCGCTCTTGCATTAAGAGAAACCTATGCATTATATTCGCCTCCGGTCAGTCAGAATCGTGCGAACGGGCTGCAAAAGAAATTCAATTTAGAGTTAAGCCTAAGGAAACCATTTATTCAATATCTAAAAAATACCAGGTTAAAATCGAAGACATTGTAAAGTGGAATGGCTTGAGTAGTTATGATTTGAAGACAGGACAGCCCTTAAAGATTTATAAATAGATCAAACGGATGTCCGTCATTACAGTTCATGACAAATCTTTTGAAACCTATCTATCCGAAACTGCCATCCTCCAACAGAGTGACGCGAACTAGCGGAGCTCAATCAATAAAGATTATGCCGGGAAAAAAGCCCTTTTCGTCGCCATCCTGAATGGATCCTTCATGTTTGCCTCCGATCTTTTCAAACAACTCACCATTGAGGCCGAATTGTGTTTTATCAAACTGGCTTCTTATAAGGGAATGAAATCGTCGGGCAAAGTGGTTACCTCTATCGGATTGGAAGAAGATCTTTTGGAAAAGATGTGATTATTGTAGAAGATATTGTCGATACCGGAAAAACCCTGCACCGGTTTCTTCCCAAATTGATGCATCAGCAACCAAAATCCTTGAAGATCGCCACATTACTTCATAAGCCGGAGGCGACCGAATATCCACTCACTTTGGACTATGTTGGATTTGCCATCCCTAACAAATTTGTGGTTGGGTATGGGCTTGATTATGATGGACTTGGCCGGAATTTCAAGGAGATTTACCAGCTGGTCTAAGCTACTTGAACCTGTGCCGCTTTTTTTGTAATTTATCGGTTCAATATATCCAGTTGAAAACCACTTTGCCATATTGCGCTACTTCTCTTTTGTGGAGTTCAGCCTTATACGCCCAGCAATTTTATCTCCGAGGTGACGTAAAGGATGAATCAGGCAACGTATTGCAAAATGTGACCATCCTGCAGCATCAGGACCGGATATATTTTCCGAAGCGGATCGCTTGGAACATTCGGAATCGTCACCAACCAGCAGATGGATACATTCAGTTTTTCCCTTGATGGATATCAGCAAAGAGCGGCTGATCGTCAATGCCGACCAGTATCTGAATGTCAAATTGAAATTGCTGCCGGCTTCTGCCACCAATGTCCGTCGGGATAAACTGGCATCCCTCACGAAAAACCTGGAAAGGGATGAGCAAAAGAATTGGTTTAGCCGGCGATGAAACCTATGCAAGCATTGTCGAGAACCGGTTCGTGAATGCAAAAAAATTTCCCAATACCGGCCTGTCGCTTAAGTGTAGACCGCGCTTCTTATAGCAATATCCGGCGGTTCATTACCTATCAATTCAATGGTGCCACCGGATGCAGTGCGCATCGAGGAAATGCTCAATTATTTTAATCTCGAACTATCATCGAACCGTTGGCGAAGATATTTTCAATTTAAAAACGACGCTGAGCGCATGTCCATGGTCGACTAGACAATCAATTGTATTTACATTAATCTGTCAGCAAGAAAATTAAACCTGGATACCTTGCCTCCCAGTCAACTCGTTTTTCTGATCGATGTATCCGGCTCGATGGACATGCCAAACCGGCTGCCATTGTTGAAATCTGCATTCCGTTTATTGGTCAATAATCTGAGGGAAAAGGATTCGGTGGCCATCGTCGTCTATGGTGGAATGGTCGGTACCATGTTGAATACAACCAGCGGGGGAGAAAAAGAAACGATCCTGAATGCGATTGATTCGCTGACCCCGGGCGGCTCGACTCCGGGCGAATCAGGGATCAGGATCGCTTATAATCTGGCGCGAAACCATTTTATACGCGGCGGCAATAACCGCGTGATCCTGGCAACAGATGGAGATTTCAATGTGGGATTGAAAACGGAAGACAGAACTTGGATGAATTGATCTCGCAGCAGCGGCAATCGGGAGTTTACCTCACCTGCCTTGGAGTGGGGATGGGGAATTATAAGGATTCAAAAATTCAGATGCTCGCCAAAAAGGGAAATGGAAATTTTGCTTACATCGATAATTTCCAGGAAGCGGAAAAAGTGCTTATTGAAAGAATTTACCACAAACATTGTATGCGGTGGCTGACAATGTTTATATCGATGTTCAGTTCAATCCGGAATATGTAAAGGAATACCGGTTGATCGGATTTGACAACAGGGTAGGCGCACTGAAAGACACGCTGGCGACAATCGAAGGAGGAGAAATCGGTTCAGGTCATTCAATGATGGCGATGTTCGAAATCGAACCAACGGATCAATAATCAAAGATGCGACCGTGAATAACAATTATACGAGTGGAAAATTTGCAGAAATCACATCTGCGATACAGGAATCCAGATGATACTACGCAACAACAGTTTAGGCATATGCAGCAAGTTTGAATACACTCCTTTTAATGAGTTGGAAAAAAGCTATCGTTTTTCGGCTGCAGTAGCGATGTTTGGATCGATGCTGCGTTCCTCCGGCTTTTCCAAAAATATTGCCTGGAAGGATATTATCGGCCTTGCCCAGGAAGTTCTACCAGCAAGGATGATATGCTGCAACAGGAATTTATTACGCTCGTCCAACAAGCCAGGATGCTTATATTCAAAAGAATAAGAAAAAGAAAAGCGGCGTGGCGCACTGATAGATTCTCAAGAAAACATTTCCTTGATCTTATCGAAGAAATTCTTCTCGTTCTTATCCGGATGAGGTTTGAAATTCGTTGAGAATGGCCTAATTTTTCCAGTAAAGCCTTTTCTTCCGAAGTCAGGTTTTGCGGGGTCCATACATTTACATGGATCAGCTGATCGCCTTTTTCATAAGAATTTACTGCAGGAAATCCTTTTCCTTTTAACCGGAATACTTTTCCGCTTTGCGTGCCGGCAGGTATCTTGATCTTTGCTCTTCCATCGATTGTTGGCACTTCAAGATGAATTCCGAAAACAGCATCAGTAAATGAAATGTGCAGATTCATAGGCAACATTCAATCCTTCACGATGCAGATCTTTGTGCGGTTCTTCTTCAATCAGGATGATGAGATCACCGGCCATGCCACCTCTTTCGCCGGCATTGCCTTTGCCATTGATATTTAATTGCATTCCTTCCTGTACTCCTGCGGGGATATCAATGGTGACAGTTTCTTCGCCATATACTCTTCCTTCTCCTTTGCAATTGCGCGCACTTGGCAGTGACCGTAGTGCCTTCTCCATTGCAGGTTGGACAGGTAGTCACCGTTTGCATCTGACCCAGAAAAGTATTCTGAACTTTTCTTACCTGGCCGCTTCCGCCACAGGTATTGCAGGTTTGAACACTGCCTTTATCCTTTGCTCCCGATCCATTGCACATATTGCAGACTACGTGTTTCTTAACCTTAATATTCTTTGTTACTCCGTGGCGATTTCTTCATAGGTCAGTTTCAGTTTGATCCGAGGTTACTTCCGCGCATACCCCGTGCTGCGTTGACCGCCGCGCCCGCGTTGTCCACCGCCAAATAAATTTCCAAAAAGGTCTTCTCCGAAAATATCTCCAAACTGGCTGAAGATATCATCCATGTTCATGTTCCGCTACCCGCCTTGACCGCGGTCCATACCCGCTTACACCGGCATGCCCATACCGGTCATATTGTGATTTCTTATCAGTATCACTAAGGATTTCATAGGCTTCGCTGCTTCTTTGAATTTTTCTTCAGAAGGTTTGTCACCCGGATTGCGGTCAGGATGATATTGCATCGCAACTTTTCGGTATGCTTTCTTAATTTCATCTGCCGATGCATTTTTAGTTACACCAAGTATTTCGTAATAATCTCTTTTTGCCATAGAATATGCTGTAATCTTTTAGCGCCTGCATTACGGCAATGATCCGTAGTACTGCATCCGGCTTATTTACCAACCACTACTTTTGCATAGCGGATGATTTTATCATTCAGATAATATCCTTTTGTCACTTCTGCCAACTACTTTATTAACCATGTCCTTTGAAGGCGCGGGGATTTCGGAAACGGCTTCCTGAAGATCAGGATTGAATTCCTTACCCAAGGTTTCCATCGCTTTCAACCCCTTTGGATTGAAGAATATTGCGAAGTTTATTGAACACCAGCAATACGCCTTCCTTGATTTCTTTGATATTTTCACTTTTTTCCAACTGCTCCTGGGCCCGGTCACAATCATCCAGAACATCCAGCAGATCGGTGATCACTTCCTTTCCTGCAGTTTGGATCAGTTCAATTCTTTCCTTGGCAGTTGCGTCTTTTGAAATTGTCAAATTCAGCCACCTTTCTCAGATATTTATCTTTGGTTTCTTCCAGTTCTGCGCGCAATTTTTCCATCTCGGATTCGTCAGCTACCGGCTCATTCAAATGGGTCGTTCCGCTTTGGTTTTCATCGGTATTGATATCCAGGCCAGTATCGGCCTTTCGCGGGAATCATCAAAGGGCTCGTTCTTGTGTTTTTCTGCCATTTTTTACAAATTGTTTGCAAAGGTAAGCTAGTCAAGAATACTGCCAACCCTTATTTGCCCAGTTTATGGACAGGGACAAAATGGCTTAGCGTTAGGTGTTTCAACTGTATTCCGGTCTTGTATCTTTAACGGATGACCAAGGTTTATCTGAAGAAGAAGAATTCCCACAGGATCGCCAATGGCCACCCCTGGATTTTCAATAATGAAGTCGAAAAGATCGAAGGTGAATGCCGGACCGGGCGGCATCGGTTGAAGTGTTACCCACGACAAAAAATTCATAGGAAAAGGATATATCAATTCCCGGTCGCAGATACTTGTCCGGCTACTCACGCGAGATAAAGAAGACCTTGATCGACGAGCAATTTTTCTAAGATCGGATCCGCGAATGCTGGAATACCGACAACAATTGGGTTATATTGAAAATTGCAGGCTGGTTTTTGGCGAGGCGGATGGACTGCCTCAACTGATCATTGATAAGTTCAATGATTATTTCGTGATTCAGACACTGGCGCTGGGGATCGATCATTGGAAGCCGGCAATTGTAAAGCCATCAAACAGATCTTTCAACCGAAAGGCATCTACCAGCGAAATGATGTGCCTGTGAGGGAACTGGAAGGGCTGAGATAGAAAAAGGATTTCTATCCGAGCCATTCCCAACGGACATCATCATTCATGAAAATGGTTTGCAATTTCATGTAGATATCGCCAATGGGCAGAAGACCGGGTATTTCCTCGATCAGCAGGACAACCGGAGGGCTATCCGGAATATTGTAAAGGATGCGGAAGTGTTGGGCGCTTTTTGTTATACGGGAAGTTTTGAAATCCATGCTGCACATTATGGGGCCAAATCGGTGCTTGGGACTGGATATTTCCGAGAATGCCGTCGCGCAGGCAAATCAAAATGCAGCACTTAACAAGCTGGATAGCGATTTGCCAGTTTCGAAGCCGTAAATGCTTTTGATACCTTGAAGCAATGGGCAAAGGATGGAGGAAATACGATGTAGTGATGCTGGATCCGCCGCTTTTACCAAAAGCAGGGAAACGATTCAAAAAGCGATTACAGGATATAAAGAGATCAATTTGCGAGGGATGAAATTGGTCAGGCCCGGAGGATTTCTCGTCACTTCTTCCTGCACCAGCCTGGTCAAGCCCGGAACTGTTTATTCAAACAATTGAAATGGCTGCAAAGGATGCAAAGACGGAAGATCAGGCAGGTCAGTTTTCAAACGCAATCGGCAGACCATCCTGTAATCTGGGGATTGGAAAACACGCAATACCTCAAATTCCTGATCGTTCAGGTGCATATAGATTGATTAATAAGTAACGATAAATGACTTATCGCGAAACCTGGAACTTTCCAGATTCCACGATTTTGCCACTTTGATCGCGAAGATGATAGATATATACGCCGCGATTAAATTCAGAAAGGTCGACCGTAACTTTTTCAGGGGCGTTCAGATTCTCATACATTTTCTTCCCAAGAAAATTATAAACTTGGATAGACAAGGCCTTTGACATAATTCTTTTGGACTTCGAACGTTATAAAGTTGGAAGTGGCCGGGTTAGGATACAACTTTACGATCCTATCGAGCATCGGGTGTAGGTTCTCGTTGACTGGCCCTGCGACTGCGCGGCTAACAATCAATATGGCACCAGTATGGGTAGAATTCTCCTCAAGTAAACAAATTTACTTTTATTATTCGAAAAATAGGCCGATTTTTTTGGTTATACAACGTAAAAATACGATAGGGGAAAATCGCTTATGGATCAGATCATTAGAATATATATGTGAAAATATTTTAACGAATGGCTTCGTTAAGACTTTTGAGGTTTTCCTCGATCAGCGCAAAATCAGGAATATCGCCAGCCCTCTCTAACACCTCCGCATAGCGGATAATTCCGGATCTATCAATAACAAAAGCCGACCGTTTCGAAACCCCTTTCATACCATAGGTGAAGGTTTCATAAATTGTTCCATAAGCAGTCGAGACTTCTTTATTGAAATCACTTAATAAAATAAAATTCAATTGCTGATCAGCTTTGTACTTAGCAAGGGCATAGAGCGAGTCAACCGAAATGCCGACAACGGTAGCAGGTGCGTTGTTGTACCAACCGATATTATCTCTAACCATACAAAGTTCCCGGGTGCATGTGCTCGTGAATGCGAGCGGAAAGAATAATAGTAAGACGTTTTGTTCCCTTAGGTCTGCAAGGGAGACTTGTTTTTTCTCGCTATCGTAGAGAGTGAAATCTGGCGCTTTTTGACCCACTTCAACTTTCATTAGTTTTTATTTTCTTTGGCACTAGCCTGAGTAGATTTTTACGTGAAGGTAATCTGAATATTTTCGTCTCATGCTGTCAGAATTGTATCTTTTCGGCACCAAAACAAACTCTATATGAGAAGATACCTCACCGAATTTATCGGGACCGTATTTTTAGTCCTGACCATTGGCTTAACAGGTAACCCATTAGCCATCGCCGCAGTATTGATGGTAATGATCTACGCAGGTTGTCATATCTCCGGCGCACACTATAATCCCGCAGTATCATTGGCTGTGCTGATCAGGGGCCGGATGAAAGTAAGCACGATGATCGTTTATCTAGTTAGCCAGATAGCCGGTGCTGCATCTGGCGCGTTCCTCGTCGGCTTGTTCAAGGGCTTTCCGGCCGAAGCTGTTCAAACGTTAGATCCAACCAAAGCGCTGCTTGCCGAACTCCTCGGAACCTTTGCCTTGGTATATGTTATTCTTAATGTGGGCACCGCCAAGGGAACCTCCGGAAATAATTATTTTGGCCTGGCAATCGGATTCACGGTTCTGGCGATGGCTACTTGTTTCGGGAGTTATAGTGGCGGAGCTTTCAACCCGGCCGTGGCGGTCGCGGCTTCTTTGATGAAAGATTTCGAATGGACTAATTTTTGGATTTACCTGGTGGGGTGTTTTGGTGGTGGGATCCTGGCCGCGATTGTCTTTAAGCTAAATAATCCCGACGATCAATAGATTTAGAATCGTGGACAATGAGAGAAATTAATACTGGAGCTTTCCCTGTTAACAAAACCGATATAAGAAACGGATAATTCAAAACCACCTCGTCCATAACTCGATGGTTTGAGCTTTGAAATATTTACATCGTAACTAAGCGCCACGGAAAATGGAGAGTAATCAACCTTAAACATAGGGATAAAAGCATCATTCCATCGCAGCAAAGCTCCACCATGAATGGTGTAATTAGGTTTTTCCGGATTTTCTCCGAGTTTCAAGGCATACATAACTCCCGCCACTGTTTCGTTGAATGCGCCCTGCATGGATTGATCAGCCTGAAGGGTTAGATAAGAATAGTCCGTCACTCCAAACCTGACCCCCGCTGATAAAACCCATTTGGGCTCGACACGCACATTTTCATTTTGGTAAAATGAATTTCTTGGCTTGTTGAAATGATGATAGGCGGCACCTATGAAATAATTATTGTCGGGATTATCACTAATATCTGAATTAAAGCTTAGGCCAACACTTCCGTCTAAATATGAAAATTGAGACTTCGCCAGGTTCTCACCATCGCCTCCGCCATTATATTGCGTGTTGGTAGTGATCTTGGACCGGTCAAATCTTCTCTGGACCAATCCTCCCATGAAGCCCAGCGATAGGTATCTATTCTGAGTAGCGCTAATGGATTTATGATAATTGAACGCAGGCAGGATGTGAGTGGATGTCCAGCCAATAGTACCGGCACGGTCGTATAAAAGTTGCAAGCCTGCCGTCACAAAATCTTCATTCTTACCCACCGGCATCTTGTACTCACCATTCAGCGAGCCCGTCCTGTATGCATTGGTCACGCTGTTCCATTGATCCCTATAGACAGCCTGCACCCGGATATCTCCGGTAAATATGCCGGCCAGGGATGGATTTCTTAATAAAGGGGTTTCGAAGAATTGGGAGAAATGTATGTCCTGGCCTTTTGCACTTAAGGAAAAAATAGAGCAACCCAATAAGACAAAAACGTTGGATAATATTTTTAGAGGTTGTCGCATTTTTTAAAGAATAAGAGAAATGTTTCCGTTTAATGTGATCACTTCGCCATTTCCACAAAATATTTCTGTCTGGAAAATATATACATCGGGTTGTGGTTTCCTGCCTTTAAATGTGCCGTTCCAACCTGATGCTGCATCGTTCACCTGGAAATTCAATCTTTCAAACACTACTTCTCCCCAACGGTTGAAGACCCGCAAAAATTTTACGCGACCCAATCCCACGCCGCGTGGATAGAATACATCGTTGTTACCATCGCCATTTGGTGAGAATGTATTTGGAATAAAGAGGTTTGAATTCTTACAAACCACAACGACTTCGATCTCCGACCTGTTAGCGCATCCGTTAGAATCCGTATACGTAACCCGGTAAGTTGTGGTAGATACCGGCCCGGCGGTCGGCGTAGCGCAATCAGTGCAGCTAAGCCCTGAGGTCGGCGTCCAGTTCCAGCCAATTACGTTGGAAGCATAGGTTGCAGCAATAAGGGCGGGGAATCCTGATTGTATGGTGATGGATGCAGGTATCGTAGCGGTCGGAAGCGGATTGACATAAATATTCTGAAGAGTAGTGTCTTTGCATCCGCTGCTATTGGTGGCAATAGCCGTAACAACGAAATTCCCTGCAGATGAATAGATCTGCGGATCGGGGTTTTGTGATGAAGAGGTATTGCCATTGGGAAAATTCCATGTCCAGCTAACTGCAGCCGTATCTGTCTGCAGGAATATTCCCGACTGGAGCAGGGAAGAGAAAGCACAAATAACAGAGTCACCACTTATACCGATTACCGGGCTGTTCACCACTTTCAATGCATTAAGGATCGTTGCGGTATCACGACACCCGTTCTGCGATTCAACCATGAGAGATACATCATAAATCCCTGTCGATAAATAATCATGACTCGGATTTTGCTGAGTTGAAGTGCCGCCATCGCCAAAACTCCAGTTCATATTTATTACCGGATCATTGAACGTAGTCGAATCTATAAAATTGACGGTGCCGAAATCACATAGTACATTTTTGTCGAGCCCAAATTTGGCCGTCACCCCAATCACTTTAACGGTATCGACCCCTGTTACAGGAATAAGGCAACCACTCGGATCTTGTTGGATGACCTTGGGCAAAAAACTTCCGAATGAGGAATAAACATGGCTGACAAAAGGAACAGTGGTGACGACAGACGTACCATCTCCAAAATCCCAGATATAACTGCTCATAGGGCCCGGACTGAAAGTGGTAAACGATGCAGGCAGTGGATTGCAGCCGCTGAGTGGCGGATAGGTGATCACTGATCCGGCTGTATCATAAACGGTGATGGTTTTAGTAGCAGAATCTTTACAACCGCCCGGACTCGTGATGATAAGTTTTGCAGTATGAGTTCCCGGAGTATTAAAAAAGTGAACCGGGTTGTCGATAGTAGCTGAACCACCTGGGCCAAAATCCCAGACAACTGATGAATAATAAGTAGAAGTATTTGTGAATTGGACCTGGAGTGGTGTACACGAACTAATTGAATCATCTAGCGTAAAGCTGGCAACCGGGTTATCGACGCGAATGTATAAGTTCTTTGTAAGGGAGTCCGCACATCCATATACATCCTGTATTCTAAGTTTTACATCATAAGATCCAGGGGTGGTGTAAATATTGGTTGGAACATTCGAAGAAGATGTGTTGCCATCACCAAAATCCCATTGACTTGAAAAATTTGCAGCTGTCGACGTGTTGTTAAAAGTTACCGTAGCGCCAGGACAGGTTAATGTATCCGGGCTAACAAAGTCAGGTAGGGGATCCGTAGCGTGGATGAGGTTGTTCACTTTCAATGTATCGGAACAACCAACGGCATCCGTTACTACCAGCGTTACCGGAAATGTACCGGCGGTATTATATGTGTGTTGAAACGGCGGACCTGTGAAATCCTGAATGCTGCCATCGCCGAAATCCCAATGCCAGTTTTGAATACTATTAGTTCCGTCGCTGGTTGAAAGATCATTAAATGTAGTGACCAAACCAACGCATCCGCCCAGGTTTGTTGCGGTGAAATCGGCAATAGGTCCGTTGACGCGGATATAGTTGACTTTGGTAACGGTGTCTTTGCAACCATTAATATCTGTTGCAACCAGACTGACCGTATAAGTGCCACTATTTGGATATTTATAAGGAGGAGATCCATAAAAAGTGGCTGTTGTTCCGTCTCCCGCATCCCAAAATAACGAAGTAGTCAGAGCAAAACTAAAATTAGAAGGCGTAAATACAATAGTCGTTCCCTGGCAGAAAGTAGTTTGAGAAGCTGTAAAATCTGGTTGCTGGCGAATGGCATCTACTGTCCGTTTTAACGTATCTGAACAAGTGCCGTTATTTACTATTAATGTTACCGTGTAACTTCCCAATGCCGGGAAACGGTGAGTTGGATTTTGTAGCGCGGACAAGGGGCTGCCGTCGCCAAAGTTCCATGACCAGTTCAACGGAGTAGCGGCTGGGTTGACTACTGACCGGTCCGTAAAATTAAATTCCAACCTATCCGCGCAACTCACGAGCGTATAATCGAAATCTGCAACGGGCGGCAGGATGTGAATGTAATTTGTCCGGGTGCGTGTAGCCGAACAACCACTATTTGATGCAACAAGAGTCACTGTAAAGAATCCTGAATCCGAATACATGTGTGTTGGATTCTTCGCCGTAGACGTTGTGCTATCGCCAAAATCCCAAAGCCATTCATCCACAACCGGACCAGAAAGATCAGTAAACTGGATCGGTTGGTGAGTGCAGACCACCAACGGTGAGGCGGTGAAATCCGCAGTGGGATTGGTTCCCACTCTTACTGCGTTATTGATGAGTACTGTATCCAGGCAGCCTGTATTGGTTCTTGTGATCAATCGCACAGTATATGAACCCTGGACACCATAGGTATGCGTTGGATTTGGTGATGTGGAAGTAGTCCCGTCTCCAAAATCCCATTGATAGGAGGTGATGGGATCTACTGAAACGATTGTGGGCGTTAGCGTAAGACTTAATGGAATGCATCCTCTGGCCGGCAGATTGGGAATAGACACGTCAACTTGTTGAATATTTACAAAGCCTGCTTTGACAATAGTATCTGTACATCCACCTGCATTCGTGACTACTAATCTCACTGTATCGGTTCCATAACTGTTATATGTATGCGAAGGATTTTGTTGACTGGAAGTCGTTCCATCACCAAAATTCCATTGCCAACTAACCGCACCCGTCGATTGGTCCTGAAAATTCACCGTGAGAGGAGGCGTACAACTTGCATTATTTGGGGAAGTAAAATTTGCGACAGGACCGGGAACAACTACAATAGACTTCGAAACTGAATCATTGCACAAGGGATTGCTGCTTGTAAGTATAACAGTATACGTTCCCGGTGTTGTATAAATATGTATTGCGTTTATCTGAGATGAAGTACCGCCGTCACCAAATGACCAGCTTGCATTTGCAGGCGCAGGCAATGAAGTATTGGTAAAAACTGCGGTGGCATTGACACAAACCGTAGCCGGACTGGTAAAGTCAGGCGTAGTGCTTCCGATGCCGATGGGTGTTGAACCGTGTACAGAATCTGTACAGCCAGAACTGCTGGACACAGTCAATATAGGAGTAAAACTGCCATTTATTAAATAGGTATGAGTAGGATTTTGCATTGTAGATGTGGTGCCATCTCCAAAATCCCAGAAATAAGATAGAGTGCCGGGACCCGTGGACGCATCAGTAAATGAAATCGGCGCTGGCGCATTGCACGAAGCCGGCTGGGAATTGGTAAATCCTGCATTTACTCCATTTGTCACGGTGATATAATTGGAGCGACTGATTGTTCTGGCACAACCCTTATCATTAGTTACGATCAGTGTGACCGTGTAGGTCCCGGATATGCTGTATGTGACACTGGGATTTTGTGTGGTGGACGTGGTCCCATTTCCGAAATCCCATTGCCAGCTTACGTCGGTATTGCCGAAGCCTCCGGTAGATAGATCAGTAAATCTTACAGTCAAGGGATAACATCCTGTAAGAATATTTGCATTGAAATCTACGGTGGGAGCTTCATAAACACTAATGTATTGCGTTCTTACAAGGGTGTTCGAACCACTCGAATTGGTCGCGGTTAATTTTACAGTGTAAGTGCCGGGAGTAAAATAACTGGCTATAGGATTTTGGAGTGTAGAGGTATTACCGTTTCCAAAATCCCAGCTCCAGGAAGTTGGATTTCCTGTTGAAACATCCTGGAAGTTGACGACTACCGGGGAACAGCCGGATAAAGGAGTAGATGTAAAATTTGCGTTGGGAGCCTGTGCAGAAACCACATTCAAACCGATGAAGAAGATAGCGAGATAAGTAAGGAGTTTCGTAAGGATATTGTCTTGAGATCGCCTCACTCACAAGTGGTTTAATGGTTTCCTATAAACGGATTATTTCAACAAAAATTATTTCTTTTAACTCTCTATATGGTTCAGAACCATAGAGATCGTTATCGTTTTATCAGCTCAACAAGATTTTCAGCAATTGCCGGATGCAAACTTACGCCTTAAACACTAGGATTTAAGACATTAGCTGGGGCAAGATGTTTAATGAAATAATTAGAAAGGAAGGAAAAAGTGGGATTTAAGTGTTTCTCATTGTTTATCCAGGCGCATATTTTTGGTCTCACTGCCGTTCACCTGGGTGGCGACTACATAGGTCCAACTATTGTTGTCAATATGCCAGGTACCATTGATCAGGGTAAGTGGATAGCTGGCATTCGTAAAATTAGCCCAGGTCGTCATGCTGGGTGCATCGCCATCCCAGTTACCGGTTTTTTCCACCGCGCCATTGTTGATGGCGTCAACAGTTTTGTTGTCATAATATTTAAAGGTATAAGCAGCAAAGTCGGTCGTAATATTGGTACCGTTCACTTTGAAACTTGTTATTGCCCATTGGCCGTCGGTCATTGCCTGAAGCACCAGGTCTTGCTGAACTTTCTCAATAGACTTTTTGCACCCACCCACTAAAGCAATAATTATCAGGCAGGTAGCCAATTTTAGCATTTTCTGATTCATGGTATTACAAATTAACAATATCCCTCTGCTTCTACAATAGATAAATTACGGAATTCAGTCTCGGAAAAACTTGCCGCTTGGATCGCGTATGATTCCTGAATCTCCAAAAAAAAGCCCGGCAATTGGCCGGGCTAAAGAATTCATTCACAAAATTTATTGCTTTGGAAAATTGGGGTCAGACTTCACTTCGTCTATTTGTTGTTTGTGACGATTGCTATGAGAGGCTACCAGAAGGCAAAGTTGGTAGCAATCCATCGTTGCAAATGGCAATTGAACAACGTGGTTGCGAAGATCCTCGGTGGACGTCTTCATATATTTTGCATGATCTGCCCGGATGGATTTGAAATCATCTAAGGCTTCCTCCAGGGATTTGTAAGGTGTGCTTTTTGGTTCAAACGTCTCTACTGTTTTGACCTTCGTGCTTCGGTCTTCCGTTGCCGTTATGAGCTGTTCGTCCGTCCATTTGAGGTCTGCTCTTTTTTCCGGGTTCGGTGGACTCTTCATAGCATTTTCCAACATTCCCCACAAATTCCTTTCTGAAATTGCAATATGATAAACGCATTCTTTAATAGACCAACGCTCCGAAGATGATTTGAAATCCAATTGGGCGTCCGACAATCCTTTTACCGCATTGATCACTTCATTTTTTGTGCTTTTCAGTAGGTTTGTGGCAGTCTTTCTTTCTTTTTTTGAAAGCGATCCACTGTTTAGAGTTCCAGCTAACCCGGTGATTACAAGCAGGGTAAGGAGCAAAAGACCCTTGGTTCTTCTTAGCATGGCAAGTATTTTAGTGGGTTATCGAGAATGGCTGCTATTCCAAAGGGCAGGCTTGAAAATATTAAGATACAAAAGATTCAAATCAGACGAAGAAACATTTTCACACATTATATGCTCAATCAAAGGGTAGAATATTATTACAAAATAACTACAGAAAATGGAATAATTCAAGAGGCAGCCGCCACTCAATTTCAACTTTAGGCAACATTTACCAGTACCACGTTATCTTTAATACATGAAAATCGGTGAGATTATTTCCTTTCTCGAGTCCCAGGCTAACCCTTCGCTGCAGGAAGACTATGATAATGCGGGATTAATTACGGGAGACAGCTCCTGGGAATGCACCGGTATTGTCTGCTCATTGGATGCGACGGAAGAAGTGATCCAGGAAGCCATTTCAAAAAAATGCAATCTGGTGGTGGCTCATCATCCCATAATTTTTAAAGGACTTAAAAAAATCAATGGAAAAAATTACGTTGAAAAAACGGTTATACTGGCCTTAAAGAAAGACGTTGCTATATATGCCATTCATACAAACCTGGACAATGTGATTGATGGAGTAAATGGGAGAATGGCACGGGTACTGGGTTTGACGGACTTATCTATTCTTTTACAAAAAGAAACTACGCTCAAGAAATTATACACTTTTGTTCCGGCCGATCATGCGGAAAAAGTTAGGAAGGCCATTTTTGCGGCAGGGGCCGGCAATATTGGAAATTATAGTGAGTGCAGTTTTAATGCAGAAGGAGATGGCACCTTTAAAGCCGGAGCGGGTGCAAGTCCCTACGTTGGCGAAATTGGCAGCCGGCACGCCGAAAAAGAGGTCAGGATTGAAGTAGTATTTCCATCTTTCCTTCAAAACAGGCTAATTTCCGAAATGAAATCAGCCCATCCCTATGAGGAGGTTGCCTATGATGTGATCGAACTATCTAATTCCCATCCAAATACAGGTTCCGGCATTGTCGGTAGCCTGCCGGAAGCTCTCGATGAGCAGAGTTTCCTCGCTCTCCTGAAAAGGATTTTTAATGTATCCGTGGTGCGGCATACGCCGTTCCTTAATCGAAAAATAAAGAAAGTGGCTTTATGTGGCGGAGCGGGAAGCTTTCTGATTTCCAAAGCCTTAGCTGCCGGCGTCGATGCCTATGTGACAGCAGATGTCAAGTACCACGAATTTTTTGACGCCGATAACCGGTTGTTGCTCGCCGATATCGGCCATTATGAAAGTGAGCAGTTCACAATCAACCTTCTGCATGAAATTTTAGAGCAAAAATTCCCTAACTTTGCCGTCCTTAAAACAGGGGTGGACACCAATCCTGTAAAATATTTTTAGGGTCTTTGAAAACAACAAATCATAAAATTTAATATGGCAAACGTCAAAGAATTTTCCGTTGAAGAAAAACTTACCTCGTTAGTTACCCTTCAGAAAATTGAAAGTAAGCTGGATGAAATTCATATTCTGAAAGGCGAGTTGCCCATGGAAGTGGCCGACCTGGAAGACGAGATCACGGGATTACATTCCAGGCAGACAAGAATAGAAGAAGAGATCAATGGAGTGACAGAATTTATTGAACAGCGTAAGGAAGCGATTAAAGAGGCGACGGGACTGATTAAGAAATATGAGAAGCAGAGCACCAACGTTAAAAATAATCGCGAGTTCGAAGCGATCAACAAGGAAATTGAAATGCAGCAATTGGAAGTGAAGCTGGCAGAAAAACATATCAAAGACGCTACAGAAGAGATATCTGAAAAAGCGGTGACACTGGAAAAAGCTAAAAAGAACATCGCCGCCAAAGAAGGCGTCTTATCTAATAAGAAAGGCGAATTGGAAAAAATCATTGCTGCCAACGAAAAAGAAGAAAGGCATTTTAATAAACTTGCCAGCGACGCAAAACAGCATGTAGACAACCGTTTGTTGGCGAGTTATGAAAAGATTCGCAAGAGTTATCGCAACGGGCTTGCGGTTGTGCCGGTTGAACGCGATGCTTGTGGCGGTTGCTTCAACGCAATCCCGCCCCAGAAGCAGAGTGAGATCAAGCAACACAAAAAAGTAATGATCTGTGAGAATTGCGGACGCATATTGGTGGATGAAGACCTCAGCAAGGCTGTAACAATAAAATAATTAGTGAACAACTTTAGTGATGCATCCCGCCGTAACCCGGCGGGATTTTTTTTGACGGTGCAAAATGCGAGTATTATTCGTAATGGAGTGAGCAGGCATTTGGAATAAAATTGGATTAAATTGCTGATTGAGATGCTCCTTCGACTATCCATACAGAACTATGCTATCATCGATGAGCTGGAGATTAGCTTTTCTGATAAGTTGAATGTGATCACCGGAGAAACCGGAGCCGGGAAATCCATCATTGTCGGTGCGCTCGGACTTGTCCTGGGTGAAAGAGCGGACACTTCTGTCCTGGTAAATAAAGAAAAGAAATCTGTGGTGGAGGCTTTTTTCCAAATTAGACACAGAAAGGAAATCAACCGTTTTCTTGAGGAAAATGATTTCGATATACATGATGAACTGGTGATCCGTCGCGAGATAGCCGTTAGTGGAAAAAGCAGGGCATTTATCAATGATACACCCGTTACCTTGAATCAGCTTCAGGCGCTCAGCTCAATGCTCGTCGATTTGCACCAGCAATTTGACACTTTACAATTAGGTGAGAGTGATTTTCAATTGGAGGTCCTTGATGCCCTTGCTGGTCACACCAATTTCCTGCTGGAGTACCAGGCAATTTATTCCAGATGGCAAATAGTTAATAGAGAATTGCTGGAACTGCAACAGAAAAAACTCCAATTAGATAAGGAGGCTGATTATATTCAATTTCAATACAAGGAACTGGAGGAGGCGCGATTTAATTACAACGAATTGGAGAATATTGATGCCGAACTAAGATTGCTGAGCAACGCCGAAGGCATCAAGACCACCCTCGACAAAGTATATCATGATCTTCGCGAAAGTGAAAATCCTATGGTGCAGCAATTAAAGGTACTTGTCAATCAGCTTCAACACTATTCTGAATACCATCCTGACATTTCAGAGTTGATCAAGCGATTACAATCCTCGCAAATAGAGTTGCAGGATATAGCTGCTGGGACAAATCATCTGAGTAATCTTATAAATTTTGATTCCGAAAAGGTAGAACAGTTGAATGAACGACTGTCAACTGGTTATAGGTTATTGAAGAAGCATGGAGTAAAAACTACACAAGAGCTGCTGGAGTTGCAAGGGGAATTGAAAGAAAAACTCGGGACTGTAGAAAACCTGGAGACATCCATTCATGAAAGAGAAAAGGAAAGCAATCAATTAAAAGAGAGCGCACTTAAACTTTCCATAGAGATCTCGAAAGGAAGGAATTCGCAAAAAAAATTCCTGGAGGAAAAGGTGAACAAGCTTTTGGTACAGGTTGGCATGCCTCACGCCAGAATGAAAGTTGAATCCAAAAATGTCGAACTCAATTATTTTGGACAGGATGTTGTTGATTTTCTGTTTAATGCTAACCTGCCTGCGCAAAAAGAAGCTGCTGCGGACAAACCGGATACTGGAAAGGACCAATTCCAGCCAGTTCGCAAAGTAGCCAGCGGTGGCGAATTAAGCAGGCTAATGCTTTGTATTAAGTCGTTGGTGGCACAGAGCATGGATCTGCCAACAATGATCTTCGATGAGATAGATACGGGCATTTCGGGGGAAGCAGCCAGGCAGGTGAGTCTCATCATGAAAGAACTGGCTTCCAAACGACAGGTTATCTGCATTACTCATCAGCCTCAAATTGCCGGCAAAGCGACCGCACATTTCTTTGTTTATAAAACAATTAAAGGAGATCAGGTAAAGACAAATATTCGTCCGCTGGATGCGGATGAACGAATCTCGGTAATAGCAAAAATGCTTAGTGGCGAAAAGCCAACGACTGCAGCCATGGAGAATGCCCGGGAGATGTTGATGAATTAGGCACAAAGTTCAACCTTGAAGGCAAGGCTGAAATATGTAAAGAAATGTCCCTTTTCGTTTTTTGAATCTCCACTCCATTCATGCCCAAATGTGAATGGCTGTCGCGCAGCACTGGCTGCTTCACCAATGCCGATCAATGCTTCCTGTGTCTGCAGGCGAAATCCATAAGTTGCATTTTTGAATAACGGCACCGGTTGAAGATCGAATTTTATCCATCTTGATACATCTACTCTTTCGAGGTTTAAAGTAGAGTTCCCGATGGCAGGTCCCCAGGCTCTTGACTCAGGATCAAATTCATACAAGGTGAGAGTGACTTCACCCGGCTGTTGAACTGTTGAAGAATAAATCTGAATGTTGTTTATGATCCCTTCCGAAGGGGCCTTGAATGTTTGGCCGGCAAAATGGTCCATTGCTTCTGAGCGCAAGTGGCCGATCCAAAGAGTGGTATTGTTCTCGGTCTGAGTAATTAAAGGACGTGAGTGGCTGTCTTGTTTGTCTACTGGCATGTTAAGTGTCTATAACTCCCCTATACCTGGATTATTGTGTACGAATGGCCACAGATAAGGATTTATAGGAAAAATTATGCAGATATGTGATAATCTTTAAGGTCTTTTACGATGATTTTAATGTAAATTGAAAATGACCAAGGGATTAAAATCCAGGTGTGGATAACCGCAAAACCGCTGGTGAAAAAAAGTGCAGAAAGAAAAATTTTTTTGAAAGTCCTTTTGCCGTTTATTTCGCTTCGACTGATTGCCGGGAACATTCCAATAACAAAGAGTAACAATTTCTTTAAAACAAGACTGGAATTATCACCCAAGGTCATTGGTAATAAATCAATGGTTTAACTCTTTTCTGCCCTACTTGAAAAAATGGACCTTACTAACCTAAACAAAGACCGCAAGCAACGAAGAAAATCCTCCCTTGATCTTGGAACAATGGTGTATGGCAAGGTTCCTCCCCAGGCAAAAGATCTGGAAGAAGCGGTCTTGGGAGCGATCATGCTGGAGAAAAATGCATTCGATGATGTCGTTGAAATATTAAAGCCTGAATGTTTTTATGTTGATGCCCATCAACGCATTTACAGAGCCATGCAAAGCCTGGCTAATAAGAGCCAGCCGATCGATATCCTGACTGTCGTGGAAGAATTGCGCTTCAAGGAAGAACTGGAAATGGTGGGCGGTGCCTATTATGTAACCAAGCTCACCAATGCAGTTGTTTCTTCTGCGAATATTGAAGCACACGCCCGGATCATTCTTCAAAAATTCATTCAGCGTGAATTGATTCGCATCAGCGGTGAAATTATCGGTGATGCGTATGAAGATTCAACGGATGTATTTGACCTGCTCGATGATGCAGAAAGCAAATTGTTTGAAATCACCAACAATCACCTCCGCAAGAATTTTGATACCATCGATTCTGTCCTTGGTGAAAACTATTCAGCGGATAGAGGACTTGCGGCATAAAAATGAAGATGTACCGGGGTACCGAGTGGATTTTCTTCGCTGGACAGGGTCACGTATGGATGGCAGAATACAGACCTGATCATCCTGGCTGCACGTCCTGCGGTTGGTAAGACTGCTTTTGCGCTGAACCTTGCGCGCAATGCGGCTCTGCATCCCGGCAAAGCCAACACCTGTTGCCTTGTTTTCCCTTGAAATGAGTGCCGGCCAGTTGGTGCAACGTATCCTGGCTGCTGAAAGTGAAATATGGCTGGAAAAAATTGCACGGGGAAAATTGGCAAGAGCATGAAATGAAGCAATTGTATGCAAGAGGAATTCAGCGTTTAGCACAGGCTCCCTTGTTTATTGATGATACACCCGCGCTGAACATTTTTGAACTGCGTGCTAAATGCCGCCGGCTGAAAAACAAGCATAACATTGGTCTGATCATTATCGACTATCTCCAATTGATGAGTGGCACCGGTGAAAACCGCAACAGCAACCGCGAACAGGAGATCAGTAATATTTCCCGGAACCTGAAAGCGCTGGCAAAAGAATTGAGTGTTCCGATCATTGCCTTATCTCAGTTGAGCCGTGAAGTGGAAAAGCGCGGAGCTAAGGACGGAACGAAAATGCCTCAGCTGAGTGACCTGCGTGAATCCGGAGCCATTGAACAGGATGCCGACCTGGTCATGTTCATGTATCGTCCGGAATATTATGACATCACCCAAAATGAAATGGGTGAGAACAATCGCGGCGAAACGATCATCCGGATCGCCAAGCACCGTAATGGTATGCTGGATACAATCAAACTGAGGGCATTACTGCATATTCAGAAATTTGTCGAGGATGATGGCAACAGCATCGCCGGGGACCGGCCTGCCTGGCAATTGGAAACCCGTGCCCGACAGCGAGGGTGGTGATGCCGCCAAACTCTATATTCAGACAGGCAGCAAGATGAATGATCTTCCGGATGAAGAAGAAGAAACTCCTTTTAAATAATTCCATGAAATTCCGAATTACAAATCGAGTCCGGTTTATAACCGGACTTTTTTATTTTTATATTCTATGTCGCTTCCATTTTTTTATCACCCAGGTCCCGATGCCGATGCCAAGGAAATTACGTTGGATGAAGACAATTCCAGACATATCGTGAATGTACTGCGAATGAAAGAAGGGGAGGAATTGCTGCTGACCGATGGAAAGGGAAATTCATTCACGGGTGAAATAACCGATGCTCACAAAAAACATTGTCGCGTGAGGGTGATTTCATTGAAATATCACCCACCGTCCGGCCCGGCAATCACGATAGCGATCTCATTGATCAAAAATAACCAACGCTTCGAATGGTTTTTGGAAAAAGCAACAGAGATCGGCGTCAATGAAATTCAACCGGTGATCAGCGAACGAACGGAAAAGAGAAATTTCGAATGGAACGTATGAAATCCATTTGCGTCAGTGCGATGCTTCAAAGTCAGCAATGCTGGCTGCCGCAAACTATCAGAACCCCTTTCCATCAAAAATGTTATAGCTGAAGCAAAACAGGAGCAAAAATTCATTGCGTCATTGTGGTCAGGTGCCAGATAAAACCAGTCTGTCATCCTTTTCTAGAAACGCCTCCTCCATCATTTTAATCGGGCCTGAAGGAGATTTCACGCAGGACGAAATGGCGTTGGCTTTGAAAAAAGATTTTATTCCAGTTAGTCTCGGTAGCACGAGGCTGAGAACGGAAACAGCAGGCATTGTTGCAGCGACACTATTAAGATATGAAATCTCTTCGTCTTCCTTCTTTCTCCAATAACGGCTCATTCAATTCCACCAGGCGTTGCTTTCGCCTTCTCTTCATCATGGTCATATTCAATACCTCCACAATAAATGAGAAAGCCATCGCGAAATAGATATAATTCTTCAAATGCAGCTGATGAGCCGCATCACTGTCCCAGCCTTCAATGATGAGACTAAGCCCAATCATCACCAGGAAAGAAAGTGCCAGCATTTTTAATGTCGGATGCTTATGAATGAATCCGGAGATCCGTGGGCTGAATAAAAACATGAAAGTCATGGCGACGACAACAGCTGCAATCATGATCTCGACATATTTGGCCGTGCCGCCGGCGGTAATAATACTGTCAAATGAAAAGACTGCATCAATCAACATGATTTGAGCAACGCCCTGCGCGTAATGAGAGAGGCTTTTTGTTTTGTCGCTCTTCATTTGGATCCTCCCCTTCCAGTTTGTGATGAATTTCCATCACCGATTTATAGATAAGAAACACTCCTCCAGCGAGCATCACAATGCTGGCCAGGTCAAATCCTTTGCCGGCTATTTGAAAAATGGCCTTACCTTTTTGCGATAAGCAACCACCCTAATCCCAGCAATAAGCCACTGCGAACAAGAATGCCGGTGATAATCCAAAAACTCCTGGCTTTGTTCTCATCTTTTTTGGAGAGACGGTTCAGATGATGCTGACAAAAATGACATTATCAATACCCAGCACTACTTCCAGTATAACAAGGATCAGAAAACTGATAATACTTTCACTGGTAAAAAATGTTCCATCTTTAATTGTTTAAAATAGTTAATTTAATGCATTAAACTGCCTTGTTCTCTGCACTAATATCCTTGCAGATCTTTTTACAATACCCGGACCTTCATAGATAAAACCTGTCCACACCTGCACTAAGGAAGCACCAGCCTGCATTTTTTCCACAGCATCCGCACCGGAAAAAATGCCGCCCGATGCAATGATCGGAATCTTTCCATTCGTTTTTCCATGGATATATTTAACCAACTCCGTAGTCCTGCTTTTTAGTGGAATGCCGCTAAGTCCGCCCATGCCCATTGCTTGAAAGGTCGGAATTAGCGGTGACAAGTCCCGCCCTGTCAATAGTGGTATTGGCAATCACCAAGTCCATCTAATTTTATTTCAATAGCCAGGTCCACCACATCGTCAATTTGTTCCTTATTTAAATCAGGAGCGATCTTTAATAGGATTGGTTTTGAACTGGTTTTTGTAGCATCAATCGTTTGAAGATGAGAAAGAATTTTTCGAAGCGATTCTTTTTCCTGCAATTCCCTTAAGCCGGGAGTATTCGGCGAACTGACATTTACAACAAAATAATCAACATAAGGATGCAATTCGGTAAAGCAGATTGCATAGTCCTTCCAGGCATCTTCATTGGGAGTGGTTTTATTTTTACCAATATTTCCTCCGATGATCAATCGGAAATCCTGCCGCCCATTTGTCCTTCCTTTATTTTGAACTCTTGATTTCACGCTGTTATTCTTTCAGACCACCATTGTTCAATCTTTCCGCAATGATCTTTACTCCATCATTATTAAATCCCATCCGGTTGATCAATGCCTTGTCCTTAGGCAGGCGAAACAGTCTGGGCTTTTCGTTGCCGGCCTGCGGTTGCGGAGTGACGGTACCTATTTCAACAAAACCAAATCCAAGGCATTCCAATTCCTTAAGATACTTGGCATTTTTGTCAAAGCCGGCCCCCAGTCCCACCGGGTTGGGAAATGGAACGCGGAAGACAGCCGAGGCCATTGCGCCCTTTGGGCGGTATCGATGTGTAAGTACTCTCTTTATAAATCGGTATTACACAAATCAGTTTCAGGCAATTCATGGAAAAATAATGCACCCCTTCAGCAGGGAATAAGAAGAGAAGACCACGAACAAGTCTGTACATATCGCTTGCGAAGATAATTGAACTTTTAGGCTCATTTTTGGTTGATAATAGAGGACTGTTTATTTTTGAAATCAGAAAGTTGCATAAACAACTGATTCATAATTTAAATTCTAAACTATGCAGGAAGCATATATCGTAGCTGGTTACCGAACAGCGGTCGGCAAGGCCAAAAGAGGCGGATTTCGTTTTTACGGCCCGATGACCTGGCGGTCGATGTCATCAAAGGGCCTGATGGCATCGGTGCCTCAACTGGAATCAAGAGAGTGGATGATGTGATCGTTGGAAATGCTGTTCCGGAAGCGGAGCAAGGACTACAATTTGGGCGGATCATTTCGGCACGGGCACTGGGTATTGATGTTCCGGGGGTAACGGTAAACCGTTATTGTGCCAGTGGATTGGAAACGATAGCTATGGCAACAGCCAAGATCCGAACTGGAATGGCTGATTGTATCATTGCCGGAGGTACGGAAAGCATGAGCCTGGTACCGACTGCAGGATGGAAAACGGTTCCCGCATATTCCATTGCAGAAGAGGATCCGGATTATTATCTGAGTATGGGACTGACTGCCGAAGCTGTTGCCAAAGAATTTAGCGATCAGTCGTGAAGCCCAGGATGAATTTTCCTTCCATTCCCACCAGAAAGCGATCAATGCCATCAAGAATGGTCATTTTAAGAACGGCATACTTCCGATCAGATGTTGAAGAAGTTTATGTGGATGCAAAAGGAAAAAAACAAAAAAGAAATTATGTAGTGGATACGGATGAAGGTCCACGGGCTGATACTTCACTGGAAGCATTGGCAAAATTGAAACCCGCTTTTGCAGCCGGTGGATCTGTTACGGCTGGTAATTCATCCCAGACCAGTGATGGGGCGGCTTTTGTGATCGTGATGGGAGAAAAAATGATGAATGAACTTGGGATTAAAACCGATTGGCCGATTGGTAGGTTCTGCTGTTGCCGGCGTTCATCCGCGGATCATGGGCATTGGGCCTGTGGCAGCCATCCCGAAAGTGTTGAAGCAGGTGGGTATGAATTTGGCCCAGGTGGACCTGATTGAATTGAATGAAGCCTTTGCTTCACAGGCACTTGCCGTGATACGGGAAGCCGGCCTGGATCCCGGGAAGGTAAATATCAATGGGGGTGCCATTGCCCTCGGTCATCCATTGGGATGTACCGGTTGTAAGCTGACCATACAGATACACTCATGATATGAAACGGCTGAATAAGAAATATGGAATGGTGACTGCTTGCGTTGGTGGCGGCCAGGGGATTGCAGGAATCTTAGAGAGACTCTAGCCCTTTTTACGAAACATTGTTGCAAATATTCAAAAATGCCTATTTTTGAATTGTGTATGCCTCTGCCCATAGTCTTCTAAAGAAGGTCACCGCGTGTATCCTTCTGCCTCTTTTCGCTTTTATTCATCTGGAAAAGGCGTTTCACCGGCACCAGGAAAAGGTTTCCCAATTATGTCAAACGAATCTGTCGGCGAATTCCATCAATGCGAATTGTAGTATTTGTGATTTCCAACTAGCCAGAGATTCCGATGCTCCGGTGATTGTACATACACCCTTTCCTTCAACAACTGTAGTTAAGGATTACCCAGACACTTCTGGTCAATATCATTACCTCCCGACTTTTCAAATTTCGGATAGAGGTCCTCCTGCTGTATAGTCGGCCTCCGGGCACCTCTTGAATTTAGTCCACTTCATTTTCAAAGTGTCATATTTTCTTTTATGAAATTGATTCAAACATCAAGGCTTTTCTATTTAATATTATTTCTATTGCTATCTTTTATACCCAAATTAATGATAGCGCAAGTACCCGTCGATAGCACGGTTGCTGATTCAGTTCTGTTGAAACAGATCGAATCACAGATGCAAAACAACAATCAACCTCCGGTTGCTCCGCCACGGACTACTCTCTCGGCCAATCCTGATTTAAGCGTGATCGGGGATTTTCAAGGATCTTATATCAGCCGCGGAAAGAAAAATTTCAATACTTATCTTAACGAGACTGAACTCGCCGCACAAGCAGTGGTGGATCCGTATGTGAGGGCTGATTTTTTTATATCGTTTGCAAGAGATCCGGAAACGGGCAAGTATGGCGTGGAGGTAGAAGAAGGATATCTCACCACACTTTCACTGCCAGCCGGCTTGCAACTAAAGGTGGGTAAATTCAGAGAGGCTGTGGGCCGCATCAATCAAGTCCATTCTCATGCGCTTCCATTCATCGATATGCCCAATGCCTATGTAAATTATTTTGGTGAAGAAGGATTGAATGACGAAGGCGCTTCACTAAGCTGGTTGGTACCCAACAAGAACATTTTACCAGGAACTCCTCTTCCAGGTTACTTCTGGCAGTGAGGAATCGCCGTCTTTTCATCGGGGAGAAAGCAACCGCTTCCTTTACCTGGGGCATCTCAAGAATTTTTTTACCCTCAATGACAATACAACACTTGAACTGGGATTGACCGGAATTACCGGACCCAACGATTCTTCAAGAGTTACGAATATTGGAGCCATTGATCTCACTTACAAATGGAAACCGGTGAAGATGAATACTTATAAATCACTTACCTGGCAGAATGAGTTCTATTTTAGCAAGACAAATTATCCAACCACTGAAGGAATCAATTCCTTTGGACTCTACTCTTTTATTCAGTATCAATTGTCAAAACGTTGGTTTTTCACCGGACGCTACGATTATGCTCAAAAACCTTATGATAACAACATTCGTCGAGCAGGCTTACTCATTGACAGCGGGATGGTATGCAACTGAATTTTCAAAAATTGAATTTGAGGGAAAGACAACAGATGAAAACATAGGATCAAGATATTACCAGGCCTGGTTGCGCTGGATCTTTGTTATTGGAGCACACGGTGCACATCAGTATTAAAAATTTATTCAAAAAATCAGATCATGAAAAAAATACTTTCTTCTTGCCATATTTTTCTCCGGCATTTTATTTTCAGCCATCAGCTCACCGATTAAAATCGTGACGACAACGACGGACCTGCGGAGCATTGCCGAACTGATTGGGGGCGATAAGGTAACCGTATTATCGATTGCAACGGGATATCAGAATCCTCACTTTGTTGATCCCAAGCCAAGCTATATCATCAGTTTGTCGAGAGCCGACTTGTTTGTAACTGTTGGGCTGGACCTGGAAACAGGCTGGTCGCCCCAGTTACTCACCAGCTCAAGAAATCAAAAAATTCAAAAAGGTTCTGCAGGTTATGTCGATGCTTCTTCCGGTGTGACCTTATACCAGGTGCCCACTTCTCTCAACCGGGCGGAAGGTGATATCCATATTTACGGCAATCCACATTACTGGCTGGATCCTATGAATGGAAAAGTAATTGCAAGGAATATTGCCAATGGATTGGAACGAGTAGACCCATCAAATAAAGCTGTATATGAAGCCAACCTCCAGGCATTTTATTCAAAGATCGACACGAAGATGAAGGAGTGGCAGACAAGAATGGCGCCTTACAAGGGTAGCAAGATCATTGCCTATCATAATGAATGGGTCTACTTTGAAACGCGATTTGGTTTGCAGATAGTCGACTTCCTGGAACCCAAACCAGGTATTCCGCCTTCTCCTTCTCAATTGGTAAAAGTGATCAGGGAAATAAAGGCTAACAATATAAAAGTCATAATTTCATCGCCTTATTTTACAACTTCCTCCTCCGATGTGGTTGCAAAGCAAACAGGCGCAAAGGAATTGACCCTGGCAACATCGGCCGGTGCGTTTGATGCGATTAAAAACTATTTCGATCTGTTCGACTACGATATCAATCAGCTAATCTCAGCCCTGAAATAATTTGTTTTTTATTCAATGCTAAATACGCATTCTTATGTTTGAAATGTTTCAATTCTCATTCATGGTGCAGGCCTTTGTTGCTGCCATCATCAGCGGTGTGTTATTGTCCTATATGGGCGTGCACGTAGTAGGAAGAGGGATTGTATTTGTTGATCTGGCACTGGGGCAGATATCCTCGCTTGGCGTGGCTTTTGCCGCCTTTGTTGGAACGGGCCTGACATCGATCCCGCTTATTTTCACTTTGGTCGGGGCATTGTTAATGTCTTTCATCAGTATTCGCGATAAAAGGTTGAAGCAGGAGGCTATCATTGGCATATTGTATGCTTTTGCATCGGCCCTCACTGTCTTGCTTATTTCAAAAACACCGCATGGTGACTCAGACATCCAGGAAGTCTTATTTGGAAATATTTTGTCAGTAAGTTGGGAAAAAATATCAGAGATGGGAATTGTATTTGGAATTATTGCATTGGTTCAATTGATTTTTTTCCGCAAGTTTTTTTCCCTCACCAGATCATTTGAGAATGGAGAGAGTCATTTAATAGGAACGTTCAATTTTTGGAACTTCATATTTTATATGTCCATTGGGTTGGCTATTGTATTTGCGGTCAGGATGAACGGAGTAATTCCTGTGTTTTCATTTCTCATCATCCCGCCCGTTTCTGCTATCCTCATATCGAAGAACAATGTTGTCGTCATTGCCATCTCCCTTGTTATTAGCGTGGTGGCGAGCTTTCTTGGATTAAATTTTTCTTTTCACTATGATTTCCCTGCCGGTTCGTCCATTGTGGCTATATTAGGAGGAATATTTATATTGGCTTCGGTTTACAAAATGATCAGGTCTATATTCGTCAAGGAGCCAGTGCTAAAATGAACTAAGGTGATTAGTTGGCTCATTCATTTTACATATGGAAATTACGTTCAACACCCCTGCACTCTTATTCCCTGCCATCAGCCTTCTTTTGTTGGCTTATACCAATCGTTATCTAAGTATTGCGAACCTCATTCGCAAACTTCATGACGAGTATATGCGTGGCCAAAAGAACCACCTGCTTTTGAAGCAGATAAAAATCCTGCGTGTCAGGATCAATTTGATCCGTCAAATGCAGGCTCTTGGTGTTTTTAGTTTCTTGTGTTGTGTGGTTACGATGTACAGCGTATATAAGGAATGGATCAAATTCTCTCAATATGCCTTTGCCCTTAGCCTTCTCAGCCTGCTTGTATCCCTGATAATATCCTTACTGGAAATTAGTCAAAGCACCAAAGCCCTTGAGTGGGAGTTGAGTGATATCGAAGAACTGGAGAAAACGAATTTTTTTAATGACCTTTGGGGTGGAGCAAAGGACAAAAAACAACCTTAGATTTTTGCGATGAGAAGGCTTAGAACTTTAGTCTTATTGACGATGGTTTCAGTAACGGTCCTTGCCGGCGCTTGTTCAAAGGGAGGTGTGGTTGACGAGCCGCACCTGTTCGATGCCAGTGACACATCCATGCCGTTGTTGATATTATCCAGTCCGGGCAACAATCAGGTATTTAACAGCGGGGAAGTTATCCGGGTGACTGGGACTGTAACTGATAATAGCTTATATGATGGAAGTATACGGATCACGGATGATGCCGACGGAAAGGTGGTGAAAGAACAGCAATATCAGATCCACAGTCTTCAGTCGTATGATTTCAATTTTCAATACACTGCTACCGTATCTGTTGTAACCAATTACACCGTCACAGTCCAGTATGAGGATCATGGGCTGAACAATGTTGTTCAATCGGTTAAGATAAAGGTTAATCCCTGATTTACCGCGCTGGTCAAGCCACACTGATCTTACTCTTTCTTTCCCCGATCTGCTGCCGCCACATAGCATAGTACAGACCCTTTTCTTCAAGCAGGTTATCATGAGTGCCTGTCTCAACCACGTCGCCTTTTTCGAGAACATAAATTCTGTCGGCGTGCATGATAGTAGAGAGTCGATGCGCTATCAATATCGTAATCTGGTTTCGTTGAGAAGAAACCTCGCGGATAGTTTCCGTTATATCTTCTTCGGTTAGCGAATCCAGGGAAGACGTTGCCTCATCAAACATCAGCAGATTGGGTTTGCGCAATAATGCCCGGGCAATAGAAAGTCGTTGCTTTTCACCTCCTGAAAGTTTCAAGCCACCTTCTCCAATGGTCGTATCGAGGCCGTTGCCTGCTCTTTCCAGGATGGTATCACAGGAAGATTTTTTTAAAACATCGAGGAGATCATTTTCTGATGCATCCGGATTGACGAACAAAAGATTTTCCCTGATCGTACCGGAGAATAATTGAGTATCCTGGGTAACAAATCCAATTTGTTTGCGCAGGTCTTCAAAATTGATCTCTTCTTCATCCAGCTTATTATAATAGATCTTTCCCTGCTGCGGACGATAGAGTCCGACAAGGAGTTTCATGAGCGTGGTTTTTCCTGAACCCGATGGTCCAACAAAGGCTATGGTTTCGCCCGTTTTTACGTTAAAGCTGATGTTATTGATTGCGCTCTGCTGCGCCGACGTATGCTTAAACCCCACTTTTTGAAACTCCAGTTGCCTGATCTCTCCCAGGTGTTTTGGATGGGCCGCCTGGCGTTCGGGCTTTTTTACCATCAGGGTTTGAAAGTTATTAAGCGATGCCTCTGCTTCACGATAGGATAGAATAATGTTACCGATTTCCTGCAACGGGCCAAATACAAAAAAAGAAAAGATCTGCATGGTAGCCAACTGCCCCGCATCGAGCTGGTGATGATAAACTACCCACAGCAGCATGAATAATATCAATTGCCGCAATGTGTTGACAAATGTTCCCTGCACGAAACTGATGCTGCGAATTCTTTTCACTTTGGTCAACTCAAGACCCAGTATTTTATAAGTGTTTTTGTTTAACCGCAATATTTCCTGCTGTGTCAGCCCCAGACTTTTAACCAGTTCAATATTGCGCAAAGATTCGGTAGTAGCACCGGCCAGCGAGGTGGTTTGGGAGACAATCTTTTTCTGGACGATCTTGATCTTTTTGCTCAGCAGATTGGAGATGACGATCAGCAATAATATTCCGCCAAAGTAGATCAGAGGCAGACTCCAGTGTATACGTATGGCATAAATGGCGACAAATAATATACCCACGATAACAGGGAATAGAACATTAATAAAAGCGGTAATGAATTTTTCAGTATCGGTCCTTACTTTTTGCAGGATGCCCAATGTCTCGCCGCTGCGCTGATCTTCAAATTCGTAGTAAGGCAGTTTCATAGCATGCTGCAGGCCATCGGTGAATACTTTTGCCCCGAATTTTTGCGTGATCAGGTTCAGGAAATAATCCTGGAAGGCTTTGGCAATGCGACTGACCATCGCGACGCTAATAGACAGAAGTAATAAATAGAGAACGGGATTAACGAATTTCCACCAGAAAGGTTGGTAGGGAGTCGCATCTTTATAATAATCCGCCGCCAGATTTATCAACCGGCCGAAGATGATCGGGTCGATCAAAGAAAACCCAATATTAATTCCGGCCAATACCAGGGTGAGTATTGCCAGCCATCTAAAGGGACTCAAATAATGCAACAATAGTTTCATAAATACATAGGAATCATTACGATTGATTAACACTCAAACGGGCGTACAAGTTCGTAAAAAATTGACAACATTTCGGCATTAGGTTTAATTTGCGGCAATGAGGAACTACTTGGTTGACCTGCATCGATTGAGGCATAATCCTTACAATGGTCTATATACATTCTCGTGCAGGCTGGCAGAGCATTTGCTGAAACAACCGTTGGAGGATGATGAACAATTCTACTATTATTTACCCAAAGACAAATTCGGTTTTTTTGGCGACCAACCGCGCTATGTAGAGCATAAAAGATCACACAAGTTCTTTCAGACGGGCACGAGGAAATTCGATGTATGGCATCTCACTACAGGTATTTCCCAATACCGGCCGCATAACCGAAAAACCAAGGTGGTCTATACTATTCATGATGTAAATTTCCTGATTGAAGACCCGAACAGCATCAGGAGGAATGCACGTACACTGGACCTCATGCAACATAATGCTCATCGCGCAGACCATATCGTAGGAATTTCCAAATACGCATTGGATTTTGCTGGTGAGCATCTCGATTTCGGAAAGAAGCCCCGCTCCGTGATTTACAACGGATACACGCTTACTGAATTCCCTGGTTTTGATCAACCAGTCTACAAACCCAAGGCGCCCTTCCTGTTTTCAATTAGCCTGGTGCAGCCGCGAAAGAACTTTCATGTTTTGCCGGCATTGTTGGCGGGCAATGACTATGAGTTGATCATCGCAGGACTTAACCACTTCGACTATGCGAAGAAGGTAATGCAGGAAGCAAAGCGATGGAATGTGGAAGGCAGAGTAAAATTGATCGGTCCGATCGATGAAAAAGATAAATACTGGTATAATCTCCACTGCAAAGCGTTCATGTTCCCATCGGTGGCAGAAGGCTTTGGTGCGCCACCGCTGGAAGCGATGCATTTTGGCAAGCCCGTATTTCTATCAAAGTATATGAGCCTGCCGGAAATAGGCGGCGATGCAGCTTATTACTTTGATGACTTTGATCCTGACACCATGCGCAAGGTCTTCAAAGATGGAATGAAGGACTACAATGAACATGACAGGGTTCCACAGATCAAGGCACATGCAGACTTATTCAACTGGCAGAGGAATGCGGAGGAATACCTGGATATATACCGGCGACTATTGTAGTTTCGGGAAACAAATAAATATTGGAAAAATGTTCTCTCCTATCACAGGAAAAAAAGCGGATGTCGTTGATAGTTTGGCCGTTGATCCAATAATCCTGGGATATAAGCAACGACATGGCGTAGATGTAAGTTCCTATTTTATGAATATGATGGCGTTGCCAGTCTATGAATGCGTCGATACCAAACTGCGATTTTTTTATCCAGACTCTCTTGCGGGCGATGGTGCTTTTTATTCTGCACTTGGCCAGGAGTCCGATTACTACAACGAATGGAAACCGGAGTATGAACAGGCTTTTAACATCATTTCTCCGAATTCCAAAGTGCTTGATATTGGTTGCGGCAAAGGTGCCTTTATCGAAAAACTCCAAATTGAAAAAGAGTGTTCGGTAATGGGATTGGAATACAATCATACCGCATATGCAGTGTTGCAATCCAAAAAAATACCTGCTTCAATGGAAAGCATCGAAGGCTTTAGTGAGAATAATGCGGAAAAGTATGATGCAGTAACTTTTTTCCAGGTACTGGAACATATCTTTCCAGTAAAGAGTTTTCTGGAAAGTGCGGTAAAATGCCTGAAGAAAAATGGTCTTTTGATAATTGGAGTTCCTAATAATGATCCTTACTTATTGGGACATGACAAATACAATTGGCTCAACTTGCCCCCACATCATATGGGATGGTGGAATTATGAATCCTTGAATAACCTTCAGAATTTTTTTCCTATTACAAAACAAGCTATTATTACGGCCCCTTTCCGTCACTATAATTGGTATTTGGACGCGTTGGAAACGAATGCAAAGATATTAAAGCCCCGAAGGGTTTTGTGGCTCAGATTGACGCGCGCAATCAGAAAACAATGGATACAGATTATCAAAAATAAAATACCTGGCCCGTTTCTTCTTGCAGTATACAAAAAAGAATAATGATCAGCAATAAGGTTTCCAAATCTTTCCGGCCGGGGAGGAGTAATGCATACTATTTTATACGCAATGCATTATATAAGAAAATACGTCAGTATGCCCCTCAACTTGGAGGTCGCTTATTGGATTTCGGATGCGGAAGCAAACCCTATCATTCGTTGTTTACGGAGGTTTCAGAGTATATCGGGCTCGATTACGAAGGGCAGGGTCATTCCCATGCCAATGAAAATGTGGATGTATTTTACGATGGGAAGAAAATTCCTTTTCCCGATGAATCCTTCGACAGTGTATTCAGTAGCGAAGTGATAGAGCATATCTTCAACCTGGAAGAGATCATTCCTGAAATAAGAAGAGTCATGAAAAAGGGGGGCAAAATCTTAATCACGTGTCCTTTCGTATGGAACGAACATGAGGTGCCTGCCGACTATGCGAGATATACCCATTTTGCCTTGAAGCATTTAATGGAAAAAAACGGGTTCGATGTGTTGGTGCAGGATAAGACGGGGGATTTTGTGATGGCCTTGAATCAAATGCGAATGATGTATTTTAATGATCACTTTATCCCCAGCGTGCCTTTATTCGGCAAATGGAAGTTTTTCAGAACGAACATACCACCGCTCATCAATCCTATTTTAAATACCTGGTTTTCCTTCAAGCATTGGCTTTTACCGAAGCGAAAAGATTGGTATCTCAATAATGTGTTAGTAGCCAGAAAATCATGAATTCAGCGATTGCCATAACGGTTTGCTCTATAAATAATCTCGCACATGCCAAAGGGCTGGCCGATTCGGTAGTAAAACATAATCCGGACTACCAGGTTGTTATAGGTCTGGTGGATAAACTGGCGAAGGATTTTGACGTGTCCGAATACAGCTCGCATTTGCTAGTAGAAGTAGAAGAATTGAAGTTGCCTTTCTTTAAAGATATGTGCGACCGATACAATTTACATGAGTTGAATTGTGCCTTGAAGTCTTTCTTTGTCAGATGGGCGCTGGATAAATTCAAGCCACCACACGTCATCTACCTCGATGGCGATATGCTTGTATTTGATTCGTTTGATCCATTGAAAGAAATGCTGGATCAATATTCCGTCCTGATCACCCCTCATATTACGAAACCTTTTCCGGACGATGGTTTCAGACCACGTGAGAATGACATTTTGAAAACAGGTATGTATAACGCCGGATTCTTTGCTGTGAAAAACGATGAAACAGGCAACTCGCTGATTGATTGGTGGAAGGACAGAATGGTCGATCAGGGTTATGAACGACCTAAAGATGGTTATAATTCCGATCAGAACTGGTTGAACTTTGTGCCGCTTTATTTTAGGGATGTGGGGATCGTCAGGCATCCCGGGTGCAACGCTGCTTATTGGAACTTACATGAGCGGAGGTTGGATGAAAAAAACGGAAGGTTCGTTTCAAATGATCAGCCCCTGATCTTTTATCATTACAGTGGCTATGCTCCAAATGAGCCAGGTAAGATATCCAAACACCAGGATCGCTTTTCGATGCAGGACAACCCGGCCATTGCGAAGCTCTTTCGCATCTATCACGAAACCTTGATGAAAAATGGTTTTGAATCGTTAAAGAACATTACGCCTTTTTACAAGAAGAGGTCTTCTGGTGGGCGATGGAAGATATGGGGGAAGAAGGTTTGAGAACATCCCCGGGGCGACCATCGGAGTAGTGCTAAATAAAAACGACTCAGGGGTGGGTTCTTACGACTTATGCCACTTTCTGGGGACGTGTGTCGGGCATTATTTTATCTACCTTCAAATCATGCTCGTTAAAGTCTTTGGCTGCGCGGTTTATGGCGTAGAAGCTATGTGCATCACTATTGAAGTTAATTGGATGAGCACCGGTAAGGATCCAATGATCGTGGGCTTACCCGATAATGCAGTTAAGGAAAGTTTACAAAGAGTGGAGAGTACAATTAAAACCAATGGTTACACGATGCCGCGGACAAAGCTCGTGGTGAATATGGCTCCTGCGGATATAAAAAAAAGTGGGACAGCGTTTGATCTTCCGATTGCAGTCGGACTATTGGCCGCAACAGGTCAATTCAACAATACAAATGCGCCGAGCAACTATGTGATCATGGGAGAATTGGCCTTAGATGGGGAGATCCGTTCTATAAAAGGCGCGCTTCCCATCGCCATTCAGGCACGTAAAGAAGGCTTCAAAGGATTGATCATTCCAACACCTAATGCCAAAGAGGCGGGAATGGTCAACAACCTTAAGGTATATGGTGTGAAACATATTCAAGAAGTAATCGGCTTCTTCGAGAGCGACGAAACCGGTCTTGAACCTATGGTCATCAACACGAGAGAACAATTCTTCCAATCACAATATGACTTTGACATCGATTTTGCTGAAGTAAAAGGACAGGAGAACATTAAGCGAGCACTGGAAATTGCCGCAGCAGGCGGACATAATGCGATTCTAATTGGTCCGCCAGGTGCAGGGAAAACGATGTTAGCAAAGCGGTTACCAACGATACTTCCTCCACTCACCCTGCCGGAAGCGCTCGAAACAACAAAGATCCATTCGGTGGCTGGAAAACTGCCGGAGAATTCGACGTTGATTTCCAGGCGACCTTTTCGTTCACCGCATCATACGATCAGCGATGTTGCGCTCGTAGGCGGAGGGGGCATTCCGCAACCGGGAGAAATTTCATTGGCACATAATGGCGTGTTATTCCTGGATGAATTACCAGAATTCAAAAGAACAGTATTGGAGGTGATGCGTCAACCCATGGAAGAAAGGAGAGTAACCATTTCGCGTGCTAAATTGGCCATTGATTTTCCAGCGTCCTTCATGCTGATCGCATCGATGAATCCCTGCCCTTGCGGATTTTACAATCATCCGGAGCGGGATTGCACTTGCATTCCAGGAGCGGTGCAAAAATACATGAACAAAATATCTGGGCCACTGTTAGATAGAATTGACCTCCACGTTGAAGTGACACCAGTTCCCTTTGGAGAACTTTCAAATATGCGACCACAGGAAGGCTCGGCAACTATACGCAATCGAGTCATTATAGCAAGAGAAATTCAAGCCAAAAGATATCAAGTTCATCCGGGTGTATATTGCAACGCCCAGATGAGCAATAACATGCTTAAAAAAATATGTACTATTGATGCAGTTGGAACCAACTTGCTGAAGGCGGCAATGGAAAAATTAAATCTATCGGCTCGGGCTTACGACCGCATTTTAAGAGTATCGAGAACGATTGCCGATCTCTCTCAGACCGGCGAAATAAAACCTGAGCACCTTGCAGAAGCTATCCAATATCGTAGCCTCGACAGAGAAGGATGGGCAGGATGATTTGATTTTTGATTTGCGCTCGTGAGTTAAGAACCCACCCCTGAGTCGTTTTTATTTAGCATTATTCCCATAGTCGCCCCTCCAGGGAGGGGATGTTTATCAGTCCTTCGACAAAAAGTATTTATAAAACGGCTGCGTAGCCATGGTGAGCGTCAAGGTATGAGCGCTGAGATCGCTAATAGTGAATACCCAGATCGTGCCTTTCTTAATGCTGCGATTCGGTTGAGGATACATGAAGAGCTGGTTATGATCCCAACGCCAGGTGCCGGATGTGCTTTCGCCGCTTTGCAAATTCCAATACATGCTTCCATTCTTAAAGATCCCGATTTCGGCGTCGGCGGTGTACCATTCCCCCAACATCTTTTGATTATAATTACCGCTATTATTTTTTGGCTCTTCAGTTTTCTTATTGTTCAAATTCGCGTTGGTGGCATTTTTATCATTATTGTCGACAGTCTTTTGTTCATTGCTGGGCTCGGCAGGCCCTACGCCCTGTGGATCATTTTGATCTACGGGTTTATTAGCATCGGTCTTGTTTTCCAATTGGGTCTGCGTATTATCTTTCTTCTCACTCGTTTTGTTGGGATCGGTCAGGCCTTTCTTTAATTCCACATAAATTAGAAGGTCATTCACAGCAAATGGCTGCTGATACCTTTCTGAAAGCATTTTAGCCAGGTCTTCCACATCGATGACTGCACGCTCGCGCATGCCTAGATTATATTTTTCCCAGGCTGCATCCTCATCATCCAATTCACGCCTTCTTTCGGCTGTTGTTAAGTCCTTTCTAAGTATAGATTGAATGTTGTCGAAATAACCTTTCATCTTGATTTCCGAACCCTTCTCATTTTCCAACCGGCGGTTGATCATCGACACAAAAGCGCCATCAATCGTCTTATCTTTTATTACCTGGGGAAGGTCCTCCTGGAATTTTTGGGATTCCTTGTTTACGTTTTCCCGGAAATCCGAAAAATTCTGTGTACGCTGCAATTCATTAACTATAGATTGGGTGTTTTTGTAGTAGATATTTTCTACAGCGACATAACTCTTCCAGGCCTTTGTAGTCGACTCTTTCGTGACCAGCATATCTGCCGCCGATGAACCTCCTCCTCCGCCCCCTTTATTATGAAAACCAAGGAAATAGATCATGGTGGCTCCCAAAACAGTGGATATTACGCTCACGACTATATTCCTTACCATAGTGGTGGCATGCGCAGTGGGACCGGAACTCGGACCAGACGAACTTGGAGGTGGAACAGGTGCTTCGGACATAGTGGCTATTTTGGACGGTTAAATTACGATTTTGAGCCTAAGTTTTGAAATCGATCGTGCGAAAAATATCCATATTTTGCGGGCTTTTTAGCGTGCCTGCAACCCTGGATAGTGGTCATTGCTGACCGGCTTTGCGTACCATATTATATATATTAAAAGGTGTTACCGATAATTTCATCGTAAACGAATTTTGCCGCACATTGGAGAGCTCAAAAATCCAGGTAGCTTTCTTCCCTGTTTCGTCGTTTACCGGATACATATACAATTTGTCTTTAATAAACTTCCAGGTACCTGATATATGGTCGCCGTTCGAGAGAACATGCCAGAATAGCTTCCCAGTTTTGGCCAGATCGATATCTGCGCCGTTGGGAGAATTGGCTTCCCACTTGCCAACAAACAAGGTAGACGTGGGAACAACTTCTTTTGCACTTGCAGTCGTGTCCACCCTGACTCCTGTCTTATCCGTCCCGGTTTTCGCTGTCTTAATAGTATTGAGTGAATCCCGCTGTCGCATCACGAAATTGTAAACGATAAAATCTGTCATCGCAAAGGTCTGACCATACCTTTCAGACAGGGTCTTGGCTATATCTTCTATATCTGTAATTGCCCGGTCGGTCATGCCTGTACTCTGTGCAGCCCATTTCGTCGACTCATCCTGCAACGCTTTAATTTTTTCTGCATCAGTCAGATTCGTGTCCCGGATCGATTTAATGAAATGCATATATTTCAAAAGGATGGGCATGCTTGCATTTTCATTGTCCAACCGGTTCTTTAATGCCTGAATAAAGTCTTTGTCAATATTTTTCTTGGTTATCAACTCTTCGATGCCGCTTTTGAATTTGTTTGACTCTCTTTGTGATTCGGCTGTGAAATCTTCAACGTTCATTGTGCCCGTTTGAAAGTCGGATAATAATGAAAGACTCTTTTTTGCGTATGCATTTTCAAAAGTGACATAAGATTTCCAGCCTTCGATGGTAGATTCTTTAGTCATTAAGAGCACTTCGAGGTCTGAATGGGGATTTGGTTTTCCCCTCGTAATAAAATAAACTGCAGTAGATCCGATGATCGTCGTGATGGCGCCCACGATAATATTGCGGGCTATAGTGGAAGGATGATTGGGAGATTTGGGTGTTGGCGGTGATGAAGGTTCGGCCATGGATACAGTTTTGGAAAACTAAAATACAATTTTACAAAAACGAATTGAAAACTGTTTTATTTTAACTCCATTATAACCACTTCAGAAAGTGAACTGGTATGAGGGTCGGCGATGATAGATACGGGCTTTTCGGGAGCAGGCCAGCTGATGCTAAGGGCTTTGTTTTCGAGATCCAATGTCTTCACCATTTTTTTCGCTGAATTGAATGAAAGCTCCAACTCAAAAGGAAAGTTAAATGTCTTTCCAGCTTGAAGGGGGATAATGTTTAACTGAACTTTCTTTTCTTTTTCTAACCATCTCCAATTGATCTTTAATTGGGGAATACCAGGCGTATAAAGCCATTGACGAAAAAATTGATCCAATTTCTTTCCGCTCATTTCTTCGGCAATAGCCTGGAAATCTTTTGTATCTGCATTCTTCCCTTTAAAGCGGTCATAGTAGGTTACTATGATGCGGTGAAAAACAGAGTCGCCCAGTTGCCGGCGGAGCATATGCAAGATCCAACTTCCCTTTTGATAGCTATTCACGTTAAGCAGGTCCATATATGCTGAAGTCGAATCGACCACGGGCAAGCTGGAGTTTTTTGCAAAACTGATTACTTTCATTTTATCATTTTGCATTTCTCTATTCAGGCTGTCGGTACCATACTTTGATTCAATATAAAAATGCGCGAGATAAGTCGCAAATCCTTCACTTAGCCACAGATGTGCAAAGCTTTTTTCTGTCGCCATATCGCCAAACCATTGATGCGCTATTTCATGAGCAATTGTGCTCTCGCTTCGTCTGTTGCCCGTTACGGAGTTCTCAGCATAAAAAATAGCGCTGGCATTTTCCATTCCAGCAAACATAGTTTTGGATTGTACGTTGGCTAATTTCTTAAATGGGTAGGGGCCGATATAGTTGATGAAAAACAATAAGATTTCTTTTGCCGGCGCATAATCATAGAACCCATTTTCCTTGTTCTCTGGATATACCCAACTATATACGGGCACACAGTTTACTTCTCCTTCAAATCTTACTGCAAATTCAGTCGCACCGATCACCATGATCTTTGGCGGCAGTGGAACGGTCTCCGACCAATGAGTAAGCTTTCGATCACCGGCAAGATCAGTCTCTTCAATGATTACTCCGTTAGATACCACCTGGTAGTGGGAAGGGGCAATGACTATAAAATCTACAGAGGCTTTATCTGCAGGGTTGTCATTGCAGGGTATCCAATAATGAGCACGATTTGGCCAATTATCTGAAAAGAATGTCCGCCGTCCAAATTTGCTTTTGGAAATGATCAGACCATCGCCCGGTATGCCAGAATAATTGATTTGGACAAAAAAGCTATCGCCATGGGCAAAAGCTTGCTGAAACTTGATGATTATTTTGTCATTTGCCTGTTTAAACCCGGCCACACCCGAACCCTTCACTTCGCTGACGATCATTCCGCGGTTATCGTTGGTATTGTCTGGCTCTGCTAAATCCAGGGTCAATTCATTGCCATTCTTCAGCACATTGCCAGTGATAGACGCCTGGCAGCGGATCACGTCATTGGTATCGTTCAGGCTTATTTCAAATTCATAGTGCCGTATGTCTACATAATTCTGGGAAGCGGCATGCAAAAGAATGAACAACGATAGGAGTGAAAGGGTAATTTTCATATGTATTTGTCCTCTATAATTTTTCAAGCATATCCACCACTTTTTCTCTTTTCAGAATGACATATCCAATCCGGTCGTCACTAATGCCTTCCTTTAGTTGATAGCTGAATTCCAATTGCTCATCTTTAACAGTTGTTTCAAAGTAACGGAATGAAATGGTTGGATAGTCCTTTAGTTCTTCGCCGATTTCATAAAGATGCGTGGAAAGGATGAATAAAGAATTTTTCATTTTGATCAATCCCTTGATCACTGTCGATCGAACATTTCATCGCATCCTGCACATTTGTTCCTTTGAACAATTCATCGATCAATACCAGCCATTTCTTTCCGTCATTGATTTTTTCAATCGTATTCTTTATCCGTTGGACTTCATTGAAGAAATAACTTTCTCCCTTGGCAATATTGTCTTCGACATTGATATTACTCAATAGTCCATCAAATAAAGTCAGAGCTCATTTGATCTTGCCGGTACTCCCATGCCAATATGGGCGAGAAAGACGGAGGAACCACGGCTTTGATCAGCGTACTCTTGCCCGCCATATTGGCTCCGGTCAGGAAAAGAAAATTATGTTCGATGGGTCCATTTCCAGATCGTAGGCCACAGGTTTTGGGATCAACAAATGATACAATCCTTTCGCATCGACCAGGGGAGCCTCCTGTTCAATAAATTCAGGGAAACTGAGGTCGATAAGTTTTACGGCGACGGCCATGGAGTACCAGGCATCGAGCCGACTGAAGATATCAATCAGCTCCAGCGTATCTGTCCGATACATTCCACGCAAATAATATCCAAAATATAAGATTTTGTCGCGGCATTGAATTTTTCGCCGGGCTTTGTCTCTGACAGCTTTTTCAAGGGCGGTTCTTTTAGCAGGCGTGTGATACGGTCAAGGTACAATTGAATATTGGGAGGAAGGTCGAGGTCCTTCCAGCAGTTCGGCGATATGTTTTTATTCCCCGGTAAAAATCACGCAAAATGAGTCATTGACTATATTTCACCATCGAATAATCCTCGCTATGCAGCCATTTATAAGTGATGCTGTTAAAGGTGTTCGAGGTTTTCTGGTATGGCATCCAAGGAATAATCCATAAATTTTTCCATGACCAGCACGGTACCATTGGTAATTCCGGTCGGCCAGTCATTCACATGTTCCATCAATGTCCGGATCACCCGTTGCGTGCCCCTGATCTTTTTGAGATCACTGTGGGGTTCACTGAAAAATTTCCGCAACCAGGCTTTCCCTCCTATGGTCTTGCGTGAAATTTAGTTTATGAAAAATAGAAAATTCTTCTTCCTGATGAAAGATGGAAATATCGTTGAAATGATGTCTTATCGATTTGCATATTCAAATTGCACTTGAAGATTCAACGGTCGAAATTGAGTCTTTGCCCTTTATTAGAATCATTCCAGTGCCTGTTCTTACCGGAAGGATCAGGATTGAACTAAAACTAAATTACCATTTACAAATGTATGGGTAATGGTAGCAGGGAATTCAAAACCTTCCAAGGGAGCTCCATCCACATTTATATAAAATTTATCCTGAGACACTACCGGTTTGACGCCTGTTCAAATCGACCATGCACCAGGTCTGCATAAATACCCTTCACGGATAAAGCCTCTGTCTTTTATCTGAAAACAACCGCAACAGCATGACTCATTTTTCTACGATGTTTTCCAGAGAGATCCTTCCCTCGTTATAATAATACAAGCATCAGCAGCAATGGATGTTGAACCAATGGCAATCCCGCATGTGCCTTTTCGTAAGCAGACCGCGTTTCATTTTCCTCAGGCAGTGAAGGCATTAACTTACCCTCCGGGCCTCGAAAATATCCTTTTTCCTCCAGGGTATGCGGCGCATGATCCGTTGCGATCACATCCAGTCGATCGTCCAGCAGGCCTTTCCACAAGCTCTCCTTATGATGCGGCGCTTTAATCGCAGGGTTGCATTTAATCTGGTTCCCAAGCCGGTCATAGTCATCTGCTGGTAAAATGTAGATGATGCACACATACTTCTGCGGTGATCGTTTTTGCATTAAGGGCAGCATGATTGGTGAATAGCTGCAATTCATTTTCCGTGCTGATATGAAGAATATGAAGCCGGGTATTGTATTTTTTTGCGATTTGGATGGCATAAGAGGATGATGCGTAGCAGGCTTCTTCATTCACGGATCAGCGGATGGTCTGCAGGCATTAGAGCCTGTCCGCTTGCTTTCAGATTTTTCGAGGTTGTCGCGGATGATCGATTCATCTTCACAATGTGTTGCGATCAGCAATTCAGCTTTCGCGAAAGATCTGATCCAGCGTATTGGGATTATCCACTAACAGATTGCCCGTTGAAGAGCCCATAAAGATCTTAATCCCGCAAATGTCTTTTTTTTGTTCATTTGTTTTCAGCACTTCTTCGGCATTGTCATTGGAAGTGCCGATATAAAAGGAATAATTGGCGAGGGAATCCCTGGCAGCGATCTCATATTTTTCTTCGAGAAGTTCATGAGTAAATGCAGGTGGAATGGTATTGGGCATTTCCATAAAACTGGTCACTCCTCCGGCAACTGCAGCTTTTGATTCCGTATAAATGCTTGCTTTATGCGTCAAGGCCCGGCTCCCGGAAATGTACCTGGTCATCGATCACGCCCGGCAATAAATATTTTCCTTCACCATTTATCTCGGTTAAGGCACTGCCATCATGCACAATTGATTTGTGAAGATATTTTTTCAATTCGTCCATTTGTTATCAACACATCCAATGTTTGAATACGTTCCTTCGTTGACAACGCTGTATATTTTTAATCAGATAATTTTGCATATTTTGTTCTCTAAAATCTAATCCTCGACTCATGCAATTTAGAAAAACCCTTGTAAGACTGCTTGCTATTTCTTTCACCGATTCATCTTACGCACAAACTACTTATTTCCCACAAGGGGATAAGGCAAATTGACTTGATGGAAAGACTGGAAATAAAAGCCGGCATGGATTCAATTTTGAATTTTTCAAAAACAAAACCATTTGAGCCGGCGACAGATCATACCTCTGATCAAAAATGTTATAATCAGGAACCTTGGTCAGAAGTAGCGGCGAAATCCCGGTAGGCATTGATCCACGAGGGTCAACGGGAAATAGGTAGTTCCAGGCTGACAAGGTTTGACCTGTAATAACTCATAGCGAATATGTTGGTAATCCCGAAGAGCGATTCAACAATATCAGCAGCAAGAAACCGCTGCTGAAAAATTTTTATACGACACCGGCCAATTTTTATGAAGTCCATGTAAAGGATTTTGACCTGGTCGATCAATCCGGTCTTTCAATATGTGGTTTCAAAAGAAAAGAATAGTGATGACAATCTTTTTCTAAATACACGGGGATTCAGCTCTGCGTGGCCGCATTGCCAATAAGATCGGCTTTGCTCGCTTATGTCACCGATAACCAGGAAAGAGATCCCACTTATGTGCGCCAATGGGTGAGCTGACCGAAGGGCTGTGCCTGGAGAAGGCCTTTACAAAAGTTTAAGGGAAATGGCTATCGATTATTTCGATGCACGAGGTTATTTTACGTTTAATGTTACCCGTTATATCGATGTAGCCTTTGGCTATGATAAGAATTTTATCGGCAATGGTTATCGCAGTATGTTCCTCAGCGATTTTAGCAACAGCAATCTTTTTCTGAAATTGAATACGCGGATCTGGAGGGTCAATTACCAGAATTTATTCATGGAAATTGCATACTGCGCATATCCCGGGCATCGGGGACCGGCTGGTCCCTAAAAAATATGCGGCCATCCATCATCTGGATGTTGCATTAAAAAATGGTTGAATATCGGTTTATTCGAAGCGGTGATTTTTGGACGGCAGGACCATTTTGAATTCGGCTATCTCAATCCGATCATTTTTTACCGATCCATTGAACAGCAAAATGGAAGTTTTGACAACTCGCTCGCCGGAATTGATTTTAAAGCGAATGTCGCAAAACGGTTTCAGTTTTATGGGCAATTTATTCTCGATGAATTTTTATTATCGGAAATAAAAAAGAACCGAGGATGGTGGGCTAACAAATGGGCGCATCCAGAGTGGGTGCTAAGTATATCGATGCTTTTGGAATCAAAAACCTGGACCTTCAACTGGAACATAACAGGGTTCGGCCATTTACTTACTCACATTTCGATTCAGTGGCCAACTATACTCACTACAATCAGCCGATGGCTCATCCACTAATGGCCAATTTCAAGGAAGTGGTGGCCATTGCCCGTTATCAGCCGCTTGCCGAAATGGATGGTCGTGGCGCAAGATCATATTTTATCAGCAGGGAGTGGATTCAAGTGCACCAGAGTTTTGGCAGCAATATATTTCTTCCCAATGGCTAATCCCTTACCGTATCGGCGATTTTGGATATGAGATTGGAAGCGGATGGAAAACGAATGTCACTTATGCTTCCTTCTTACTATCCTATGAATTGAGGGAAAACCTTTTCCTGGAATTGAATGCGGTGATACCGGAGACTGGAAACAAAGACAGCCGCCGATCATTTCCGGAAACACGTCGATCATTTCCTTTGGTGTGCGGTGGAATATGCACCGCCGGGAATTTGATTTTTAAGAAGATTTTTTGTTGGCTTGTCATGTTCTGCGATCCAAACAACATGCTAACACAGCTATGGTGATCCCTGGCCAATGATGTCCCTGTATAATTCCGGTCGCCTTGCATTCAGATACCGATAGCCGCCGGCCTGCTTAAGTTTTTCTGCTGTGAGTGTTCGCCGTTACAAAACTGTCATCAAATGAACGGCATTCCGCCAGAATATCTCCAAAGGGATCAATGATCATTGAACAACCGTTTTTCAATTGATCATCATCCATGCCTATGGGATTGGAAAAAACGACATAGATGCCATTGTCGTAGGCTCTTGCAGGAAGCCATTTCATCAGCCAGTCTCTTCCTTTCATGCCATCAAATTCCAACCGCAATGAAGTTGGATCAGCTTCGCGGTTATCCCAAAGCTGGGGATCCACAAAACCCGCGCCCGGTCTGGTAGAAGGAGTACACATGGTAACATGGGGCATGAAAATGATATCGGCGCCCAAGCAATCGGGTCGCCCTTACATTCTCAATAATATTGTTATCGTAGCAGATCAGGATCCCGCATTTCCATCCGTGCAGATTCAAAAACGCAATATTCGTCACCAGGCATGACGTGAGGATTGATAAAAGGGTGAAGTTTCCTGAATTTGGCCACCAGCCCAGTGTTTATCCACGCAGACATAGGGCTTGAATAAATTATCGTCTTTATCTTTTTCAAAAAGGCCTGCGAGGATGTGAATATTATATCTGTCTTGCGATCTCTGTAAGTCTTCGGATGCTGTCTCCTTCTGGAATAAATTCTGCGAGGTCCAGCATTTGCGTTCTTTGAAAGGTCCCGGGCAAAAGTATATCCGGTAATAGAGCATTCGTGAAAGGCGATACCTGCGATCACTGCCTTGAGCAGCTGCTTTTTCGGAAGGGCTTCGATCACGGAAAGATTATAGTCTTTATCGCCGCTTTGATGTTCGAATTGTGCGGAAGAAACTTTGATTGGTTCCATTGGGAGTTGTTTTAACCTTCCAAATGAATACTGAAAACGATCATCCTCGATTGTATTTTATCAAATACATTGGAGAATTTAAGGTTTTGATCGCGGCTATGGATGTTCTTAATGCCGTTGCTGATCTTTATTTCAGGAGAAAATATAAAGCTTGGGAAAAAGAAATTGAAGCCAATCCCGAACTCAGGACCAAAATCATATTTTTCAATCTTTACTAATTCTTCGGCTCGCTTTGCGCGGGCATTTGAAGCCAGGTCGATATCTGCTTTTACGCCCGCCATCATATACACCCTGAAATTGCCGATGCGGTCACTTTGGAATTTTACCTGGAAGGGAAAGGTCATGATCACCGATTCTACTTTTTTTGTCACTGTCTGTTTCGCCATCGAAGTCGGGGTATTTGAGTTTGTAAAAAATGTTTCGTTCAATAAACATCAATTGAGGATTGAACCGAATCTGGAACCGGTCGGAGATTCGGCCGGTAGCCGAAAGGCCAAGAGTAAAACCTCCGGAGTTGACGGGTTCAGCCACCAGCACACTGTCATATTGCAAGAAACGGGGATGAGGGTAGGTTTGAAACCGGGCCAGGTTAATGCCGAGAGTAATGCCAAAATAATAAGGTTTATTATCATGATCATACAGATTCAATTTCAGCCCTGCCTTGTGCCATGGGCGGTTTGGGTAAGGATCAGTAGAACCCAAAAATCAAATGAAATCCCAGTCTTCAACTCTAAGATCTTTCTTCCGGTGTAAATGCAACATATTCCTAGGCTTAGCGGTTTACATTCGGTATCGGAGTATCCAACCTTGTTTAAAATATTAATAAAATGATGCCGGTCTGGAAAGGCATTTGAGCAGATTCATTCAGATATTGATAAGCGTTCTTTGTTCTGATTGAAACCAGCGGGCAACCTGTGGGGCCACCAATCTCATATAACCACTTATATAAGTCGTTTAACCGCTTTCGCCTGGGTTTTGAAAATTCAAGAACCACGAACTGGCCGCCAGGTTTTAAGCACCCTCATCATTTCCTCTAAGGCCGCGTTTCAAGGTTTTCAAAGTTCCGCACTCCAAATGCCACCATCACCGCATCAAACGTATTATCGGCAAAATTTATTGTTTCAGAATCCCCATGAAGTAAGCTCGATTTTGTCGTAAGTCCTTCTTTTTCAATCTTTTTCCTTCCGATTTCCAGCATTTCTTCGGAGATATCGATCCCAATGACCTTCCGGGGTTTCAAGCATTTTGCTGGCCAGGATTGCCATATCGGCAGTTCCTGTGGCTACATCCAGAATATTCTGTGGATTGTACTTTTTCAATTTACGGATGGCCTTTTTTCGCCATCCGATATCGGTCCTCACTGAGAGAGAAAGCGATTCATCAGCATCATACCGGCCCGCAATGCGGTCAAACATTTCTGCTACCTGTTCTTTTTTCCCTTTTTCGAGTCTTTAAAAGGTACGATATGATCGTGAGGCAATGATCGGCATGGGACGCAAAGTTAGCGATGCTCTTTGATGAATGGACCAGGTTGTTCTGACTAGAAAAGTGTAGTTCGTTAACTTGCGCGATATCTGCAATGGAAATCGTTTCTGCAAACTATCTCATCAGCAATGCTACCTATACGGATTGTCCAAAGCCCGACAGGCCTGAATATGCTTTCATGGGAAGAAGCAATGTCGGCAAATCATCGCTGATCAATATGATCTGCAACAAGACCCATCTGGCGAAAACATCATCAACACCGGGAAAGACCCAACTTATCAATCATTTTGAAATAGTTTCAAGCGATAAGAAAAAATGGTTTATCGTGGATCTGCCGGGATATGGATATGCCTCGGTAGCGCAAAGAAGTCGCCGGCGATGGGAACAAATGATTGAAGGTTATATACGCACGAGAGAGAACCTCGTTTGTTTGTTTCTATTGATTGATAGTCGTCATAAACCACAGACCATCGATCTGCAATTCATCGATCAATTAGGTAAATGGGAATCGCCATTTGTGCTGGTATTTACCAAAGCAGATAAGAATAAACCGGCCGCAACAACCCGCAACGTTGAAGCTTTTTTGAACGCGCTTTCGAAAAATTGGGAAGAATCTCCACCATATTTCATCACATCAGCTACTGACAAAAAAGGACGTGAGCCCGTGCTGGACTATATTAGCGGCCTCAACAATAGTTATAAGAGGCTTTAAAAAAAAATCTTTCGTTCCGAGTGCTAGTAGTTTCCAGATTATTCACTTACATTTGCCTAATTTTAAGTAGCTTATGAGAGCAATTATATCCGAGAAAAATCTAGTGGTGGTATTATTTGTTTTAGTACTCATCACTTTTGCCCTGGCGCAGGAAGACAGTAAAAAACTGGAGAAAGCATATATCGGTGTTAGCGCCTCCGCTTCTTCCACATTCGCGTCCCTACCGGGACCGCAACTAAATTTATCCCCGTCTGATAATAACATTCCTGCCAACACGCTTGATCACTCTGAATAAATCGAAATTCTTCGCGTTAGATCACCACAAATAGTTGGATGAGATATAAAAGATCGCTGTTGCACCTGCTGTGCCCGATACGGAGCTTGCTTGCCATTGTGAGTAATGACATAGGGCTAACAGCTTCGGCACGGTCTCTTCCGGAGCATGTTTACGGCTCACGATATACATTTTCCAAATATTACGCATCGGAACAATATATCCAATCGCCATCACGCAGATCGAAGCGATCCAGGTCAAATACATGTTTGGAAAGATGTGCCGATTGTCGACAGTATCCCATCGCGCAGATATGTGCCAGTACAGGCCACCAAACACAATGATCATTCCAGCGATCGGCACTAGCAATGAAGCTTGCATAGAACCAGGAACTCCGAGTCTTACAGCGGGCGTCTTCAATCCTTCCTGGCGGTCTTCGAGATAATCGAGTGCCTGATTGCTAAATTCGAATCCATATTGTACGAGAGCAAAGCCCACAATGAACATCAATAATGATATAGGAATGTTGCCGAGGTAGGTATAGGTCGAGAGCAAAAGAGGGATAATGCAGGTAGAAAGCATCAGGGATACACCATGCCAGAATACGCCCCGCAATTTAAATTGAAGAGGAGGAATCGAATAGCCATATCCAAAGAAAGCTTCTGCAGCGACAAGGACGAGAACGAACCAGTATCCGGTCCCGGACTGAAGTGCCAGATGTACTGCCAGCACTACAGCAAGGGCAATTTGAATAAGAATGATGGACCATGTTGTGCGTAATCCGATTAACCGGATAGAGGCCGGGATACGATTTTTATGTGTTGGATACTTATAATCAACGTGCCGATCGATGACAGAGTTAATTCCCAGGCCGGCGAAGATCATGAGTCCAACGATCGCAAGCCCTTCAATGACCCGTAAAGAGAGCAGACTCGAGGGTGACTGCGCACAAAGAAAGAAAGTGATCGTCATCCCAGGCAGGGTCGCATAGATATATTCAAAACGAAATATGTGAAGAACTGCGGTCAATTTTGATTGTGTGGTACTCATGACCTATCAGAAGAGCAAGAAAGTAGAAAAGGGAGATCAATTCACGATCTTATTGGCGCAACTGCTGCTGGCAAATGCTTCAGGTTTTGCTTTAAATGCAAAGCCCATTCCGAGAATATATCCCATCGCTTCTTTCAGTGCGTCATTACTCTTAAAATGAGGATTGGTGTTGATGTCGGCATGCACTTCCATATCCACATCATACACGGTGAAGAGATTGCAAAGTTCATAAGCGATCTCAATGCTTTTTGCCACTTCCATCAGCATGCGTTCCTTGATAGTGAATTGTTGCCTTGTTTTTTCATTGTGGATGAACATGAATCCACCATGGCCTTCCCGGAGAAAGACAATGACGGTAGCAAATTCAGTCTCGTGGCCTTTTACCTGGGAATCAGTGCCGATGCAGACTTTGAGCCGGTAGCCTTTTGCAATTTCGCGTTTGATCGCGTATTCCACGGCATCAAGGATGGGTATTTCAATCGGGTCGCCATTAAATTTTCGCCAGCGCATAATAAAAAGAGGTTTTCCCAAGATAGAGAAAAACCTCTGAATAACAAGTAGGCACGGATTAATGTTCTGATTATCAGAACACAAAAAACTTTATTGGCGCACAAATCTATCTGTCCATTGCTCCGTTTTTGTGGTGAAACGGATCAGATACATACCGGTAGGCATATGTCGAAGATGAATATCGTATTGACACCAATCGTCAACTGTCCCTGGCCGATAGTTTTTCCATTAAGATCATGGATGGAATACTGGAAATTACCTGGACTGTTGACGAAATGGAATTTGTCGAAATCAGATTGCTGACCAATTTGGACGCGGCCACTGAACTGGTTGAGCGAAGGGTAACAATGTTTGAATAAGTATTGGTGGTTATTCTCGAAGGTTACGTTCAAGCGGTATTGCGCTGATACCGTCGCTCAATGGTCTATACTCATAAGAGCGATCACCGAGAGCCGTGTTGAATCAATGGAACTGAAATATCTCCCATCGGTAGAAATCTCCAATACCTGTCTGGTCACTGTCTCATCAGCATCGATGATCCAATTTAAATCGATGGTTGTCTCCATTTAATGCGCCATGTAATTCCAGATCTCCTCAGAGGAAGTGGCGTGCTGGTAGAAGTAAAATCTGCCTTTTAATGCATAGGAGCCAAGACTTGCATAACTCGGTGCGTAGATATTTCCTTTTCCTTCAATTTTCAAATAATAAGTTCCTGGATTAAGGATCGTGTCAATGACAGAGCTCAGTAAAGTTCCCGGATTATACATGCTCATTTGTGCTTGCGATTATTAAACATTGCTCACTTGCAGGTCCAGGTTCGAGCCGGCGTCACCGGTGCCTACATTATATGGCGTGGCCTTCAACTGAAGCCGTCCCTGTGAAGGCTGGATGAATTTGATCATATCCTGATCAGTATTTCGCTCAATCACTCCATTGATAGTAAAACTATTGCCGCAAAATTGGCGCCGGATGCAGAGGCAAACGTGGCTGCATAATCATCGTCCCTAAAAGTAAATCCATTGCCGGTAGTGATAATATCGAGATCACTTTGATAACTGGTACATCCGAATGAATTCGGGTCCATTATTCCAAAGAGTCAGGTTTTGATAATAGCCAGCACCCATGATCGGCGCCCAGCCAATTTCTCCGCTTCCCTGGCCATAATTATAATCATTGGTCTTGTTACAATTCGCATCATAACTGGATTGATGATATAGCCCAAGTGTATGACCTGCTTCATGAGCAAGCAGCCTCCGCAATATTTTTCACATTGTATCCAAGAAGGGCAGAAAAAACAAAACAGGAGTATCATCACCCCAAATAAATGAACCGACAAATGAAACGCCTCCGGAAGAACCATACCAGGATGATGAAATGGTCAGGATGATCCTTGTTCTTTCCGTAGGAGGTGCGGCGAGGAAAACTGTTGAATCGGTGGTGATGTTGATATTAAAAGGACGGTAGTCTTCGGACACCCGGTTAAATACTTCGATGATCTGGGCATTGGTCAAACCCGAAGCATTACAATAAATTGGTCCGGTGGAATTCCAACTCGTGCCGATTACTGTGTGGCCGTCGAAATCCAGGAATATGACGGCTTGAGAAGTTAGATGGGAACTCATGGGTGGAACCTGTGCGATGCTGGTCAGCGTGCTGACCAAACATAGGGCGATCAGGATAGGTCGGATAATGGTTTTCATTGCAGGACGGATTTACGAAACGTTTTCAATAAGGGTATGGGTACGAAAAAAAACGGCCGGTTAAAATTTTTAGGATTGGTTAATAAAGTTTATTCATTTACAAGTTCATTGAAATTTCTTTTAACGAGAACAAACTCACCATCCTTGTTTATTAACTGGAAAAGATCGCCATGTTCAAAACTCACGATCCTGCCGGAATAAATGACGCTACCATCCTGCTTCTTGATCCGGGAAAACGTCAACCGGGCCCCGTTGAAATTTGATGTATTGATCACCACACTCTGGATACTATTGTTGTATTTGGATACGACAGACACTACCTGTCCTTCCAATTTAAATGGCATTTTTTCTGAAAGATTAACGTTGATGGAATTGCCAACTGTTTTTGTGAGCAGACCGACCAAACTGTTTAGGCTGACCGGAATTCTATCCGGATATGTTTGAAATAGCTTCGGACGGCGAAGATTTGGTTCATTAATTGGAACAGGTGGATTTTGCTTTTGTCCGAAGGAACAGACATGAGTTAGTATAATGCATACGGATAGTATGCCAGTACGGAGGTTTTTCATCATTCAGGGTTTGAACTAGGTAAAAGGATATTGCTCAGTAGCAGGAAATTCTTTGCTACAGTTTTCGAAGGGGACGGTGCTGTAAGATTTGGAAAATAAATCAGTAACTCCAAGCAGAAGGAATGACAAAAGATAAAAAAGGGGTGTTACTACTTTTTGATGAATAGTAAATGTTCGCGAACAGTTGTCAGTATTGGCCGATGCTCAATAAAACCAGCGTGCACGCCTCCAGGGGGTTGATATTGTGTTTGCTGGCGAGGGAGGCTAATTCCGGATTTTCCGCGCCGGGATTGAAGATTATCCGCCTGGGCTTTAGGGAAATGATATAGTCATAATATTCCTTTTGATGCCTCGCATTGAGATAAAGTGTTACTGTATCAACGTTATCGAGCGGCACCTGCTTCGTTTCTACCGGCACGTCGGCTACCAATGCATGTCTTCTGCCAATAGCGGCTACCGGGTAGCCTTTTTGTCGTAGAAGGTTAATGGCAAAATGGCTGTAACGAGAAGGGTTTCCGGATGCTCCCAGGACCAGGGTCTTCTTTTTCTCAGTCATCCTGCAAAGCTAAGTTGTATTTATACATGAAGGGGTTCGCTTATTTAAAGAACTTCATCATCGTGCCAACAAACCAGTGCTCATCTGCATTTACCATTGCATCCAATGTCTTGTTGGCCTTGCTCCCCAATTTCTTTATCCCGCCCACGGTATCGATAAAAGTCCTGACATGCTTATCTCTTTTATCGCCTTCTACGCGTTCCAGCCTATCCAGCAAAAGAAGCATAGGTTCCAACTCCCGTTTCTTTCTTTCCTTGACGATCTGCCGCATTACCTTCCATATATCCTTTTCAGCAGAAAAGTATTCTTTTCTTTCTCCGGATAATAAGATCCTTTCCACCAGACCCCAATTGATGAGTTCGCGGATGTTCATGTTCGTATTGCCACGGCTGATATCGAGCGCCGCCATGATATCATCCTGGGTCATCGGGTCAGGGCTGATCAACAAGAGGGCATGGATCTGTGCCATGCTACGGTTGATGCCCCAATGCGTACCAAATGCGCCCCAACTCCCGATAAATTGCTGTTTTGCTTCGGTCAGTTTCATACAATAAAAGTATGGACCGATTCTGAATTTTCAATAATTTTTGAAAAATGGCTGTTATACCAGCATCGTCACCGGGTTCTCCAGATATTTCTTGAAGGTTTGCAGGTAAGCCGCGCCGGTAGCGCCATCCACACTGCGGTGATCGCAGCTCATCGTTATTTTCATCACATGACTCACGCCAAATCCCTCTGGTTTCTTCACTACCACTTCTTTGATCTTGCCAACAGCCATGATACAACTGTCGGGAGGATTGATGATGGCTGTGAATTCTTCGATATCCATCATTCCCAAATTGGAAATGGTAAAGGTATTTCCGGTGAATTCATTTGGCTGCAATTTCTTGTTGCGCGCTTTTCCACTCAACTCCTTACTTTCCTGAGCAATCTGCGCCAGGGTTTTTTGATCGGCAAAACGGATAACGGGAACAATTAATCCGTCTTCTATGGCTACTGCAACGCCGATATGTATATGGTGATGCCTTCTGATCTTATCGCCCATCCACGAGGCATTGACTGCCGGATGTTGCCTTAATGCGAGGGCGGCTGCCTTGACCACCAGATCATTAAAACTAATTTTTACCGGACTTACTTCATTCAACTGTGCCCTGGCCGATTGCGCATTGTCCATATTAATCTCCATCGTCAAATAGAAATGCGGTGCACTGAATTTGCTTTCGGCCAAACGCTTGGCAATAATATTTCGAATCTGCGAATTGGAGATGTCCGTAAAACCTTCTTCGCCTGCAACGGGAGTGAAGGCTGGAACAGTGGAAGTTTTTCCAGTAGTGGTTTGCGCCTGGCCGGCGGTTTCTTTATAACTGTCAATATCCGCCTTCACGATTCGACCACCGTCACCGGTTCCTTGTACTTTGCGGATATCAATTCCTTTTGAAGCAGCTAGTTTTTTCGCTAGTGGCGATGCCTTTACTCTTCCATCACCATTCATCGAAGGAGTCGATTCTGGCTGCGGAGTGGGCTGGCTCTTGGTTTCCGTCTTCGGAGTTGCTACTTTCTCTGCCTGGGCCGGTTCACTTGATTCTTTAGGTTCACTTGATTCCGCAGGTTTCACGCCACCTTTGACGGCCGCTACAATGGCATTGACATCTACCTTTCCCTCTTCGCCGATGATACACAATAGTGCATTTACCGGGATCTTCTCACCCTTTTGCGCACCGATATATAAAAGCTTACCGTTCTTGTAACTCTCCAGTTCCATGGTGGCCTTATCCGTTTCGATCTCGGCCAACACGTCTCCCTTCTTAACAGTATCTCCCACGTTCTTTTGCCATGATGCAATTACTCCTTCTTCCATCGTATCGCTCAACCTGGGCATCAGAACCACTTCATCCATTTTGGAAACATCCAATGCAGGTGCAGGACTTGATGAACTTTTTTCTGGTTGAGAATTTTTTGTGGGTTCAGCTGCGGGGGCGGCTTTCTTTTCAGCAGCAGCTGCCGGTTCTTTTTTCTTTTCAGCAGATGCTTTGTCATCTCCATTGCCGGAGTTGTTTTTCAATAACCCGCTGATGTCTTCACCGGGTGCACCAATGATCGCCAGCAGATCATTTACCTGCAGTTTCCCTCCTTTATCTATTCCAATATGTAATAGAGTGCCGTCTTTGTAACTCTCCAATTCCATGGTGGCCTTATCGGTTTCCACTTCTGCCAGCAGGTCTCCCTTCTTTACCGGGTCACCAACTTTTTTATGCCATTCAGCGATCACTCCTTCCGTCATTGTATCGCTCAGCCGGGGCATTAATATCACTTCGGCCATTGACAAATAGTTTTGGCCGAAATTAGGATAATTTAGTGAATGCTGAGGCTGATGGAAACGCGTATGCGTGAATAGTCAGATCAATAATCCAGCTCCAATCCCAACCGGTCCTTTAATTCTTTTACTAAAGGATACTTTCCGGCCATTTGCTGAAACTGTTCCCTGATTGTTAATGGGATTTCCGGTTGCAACTTTTCCCCAGCTCTTTCTTCGATGATAACATTGAATTGAAGAGCGCGGTTTTGAAGTTGTTCCTGCAAAAATGCGAATAGCTTATTGCGCTCTTTTTCGATGAATTTTTGTTCCAGGTTCCCTGGTATCACCGCTTCAAATGAACAGTCATTCTTGATACGCAACTCGGCCAATTCAAAGCCTTGCGCAGCCGTGTTCTTGGCGGCCTTTAATAATTGTATGTATTCATTCCAGGCCTTTCGCAATTTTTCCTCGTTCAGCGGTTGATTCGTCTGTTCATTAGTAATAGATCCGCTTTCTTTATACTGTTTTCGAATCTTGTCCAACGCCGAAATTTTTGAAGAGGGCGGAGATGGCGGAAGTTCGATATCGCTCGCCTGGAGTTGTAAACCGGATTCAATATGGGAGGCCAGGTAGGTTTCCATGATTGAACTTTCCACCTCGAGTTTGGCTTCCATCGCCACTTTTTTGTTTCCCGATCCTTCCCGGCTGCGGATACTCAATGGAATGATCTGTCTCAGGGCAACGGGCTTCGCATCTTCAATTATTTTTTTTTTACTGATGCCTCGCGCTTCTGTCGATAATTCAATTGCCTGTTGAAGATAGCAGAGCTTAATAATGGCCAGCTCTACATGCAAGCGTTTATTTCTGGCGGCCTTAAAATTGATCTCTGCGTCATTCAATACATTGAGAGTGCTGATGAGAAATGCCAAGGAAGTTTTCTTTGCAGTTTCAATGTACTTTTCTCTAAAGCTTTCTGCGGCTTCCAGTAATTGAGCGGCTTTTTCATCTTTGCACACGAGTATGTTGCGAATGAACTCGGCAAACCCATTTAATACCAGGTCACCTTCAAAACCCTTAGCGTTAATCTCATTGTACAATAATAGGGCGTCAGACAGGTTTTGTTCCTGCATTAAATCCAGCAACTTGAAATAATAGTCGGCATCCAGGATATTTAAATGTTCCAGCGTAGTGGAATAAGTCAGCTTGCCATTTGTAAAGCTGACGATCTTATCAAGGATGCTTAGTGCATCTCGCATACAGCCCTCACTCTTTTGAGCTATTACCTGAAGAGAAGACTTGTCTGCTTTGATATCTTCTTTGTCACATATCTCCTGCAGGTGTTTGACCGTATCCGCTAAAGTGATCCTCTTGAAATCGAAAATCTGGCAACGACTTAATATCGTAGGAAGGATCTTGTGTTTCTCGGTCGTAGCGAGGATGAAGATAGCATAGGGAGGAGGCTCTTCAAGTGTTTTTAGAAATGCATTGAAAGCCGATGAGCTAAGCATGTGTACTTCATCAATTACATATACTTTGTACTGGCCGCTCTGAGGAATGAAACGTACCTGGTCAACCAGGTCGCGGATATTGTCCACCGAGTTGTTAGAGGCCGCGTCCAATTCAAAATAATTCAGCGATGCGCCATCATTAAAGGAGACACAGGACGTGCAGACATTGCAGGCTTCTCCAGCTTGCTGGTTTTCACAATTGATCGTCTTTGCTAATATGCGGGCACAAGTCGTTTTTCCAATTCCCCGCGGTCCACAAAACAAAAAAGCGTGCGCCAGTTGATTATGGATAATGGCATTTTTAAGTGTCGTGGTGATATGTGATTGCCCAACCACCGCATCAAAAGTTTGAGGCCTGTATTTGCGGGCAGAAACAATGAATTTATCCATACAAACTGCAATTTAAGGAACGCTTCGGGCAGCAGGCGAAAAGAACTTTTTTTGTGAATAAATTCTCAATGCAGGATGGGATGACGCTTGAATTCTTTGGTTCGGTCAAACAAATAGCGGTATGTAGTCAGGATGCGGCTGCGGTAAGTCCCAAGGTTTTCTGCGACATTGACCATTTTGGGATTGAATTCGCCGATCCACTGCATTTCATATTTTTCATATTCCGGGTTGGACTGGATCAATTTCGCACCTTCGATGATGATATAACTATCTATTCCTTTTCCCTGCCATTCAGGGACGATCCCAAAGACAAGTCCCGTAAACCGGTCGCAGTCCTTTGTGTTTTTCACCCACAAAAATTTCAGCTTATGCCAAAAATCAAAATGGCCATTTAAATACTTGAACCATTGGTTCACATCCGGCAGGTTGATCCATATGGCAATGGGCTCATCGTTGTAATAGACATACCAGCTTAGCTTTTCATCCATGACCGGCTTCATGGATCTAAAAACTTTCATCATTACCTTTTCATTCACTTCTTTCAATCCACCGTGACCTGACCATGCTTTGTTGTATACGATGGTGAAATCTTTTACAAATTTTGGCAACTGGTTTTTCTTAATGTGCCGGGCCGCGAGGCCGGGAATTTTTGAACATTCGGCATGCCGGTCATAGAATTTCTGTGTAAGGCGATCCTTGACGCGCAGAGCAAAGCAGATCTGGTTGTAATAGTTCTTGAAGCCGTAGCTTTCAAAAAGTTCCTTATAATAAGGAGGATTATAATTCATACAATAAAGAGGCGCATCGAATCCTTCCGTCAACAATCCCCACCAACGGTCTCTTTCACCGAAATTGATCGGCCCGTCCATGGCCTTCATCCCTTTTTGGATGAGCCAATGCTTCGCCACGTCCAGCAACATATCGGCAGCCTTCTGATCATGAACGCATTCAAAGAATCCGATCCCTCCGATCGGCCCTTCGTCTCCTTTGTTCCTGTATTTTTTGTTTGTAAAGGCCGCAATTCGGCCCAGAAGCTCGTTCTTTTCATTCTTCAACAGCCAGCGTATTGCCTCGCCCTGCCTGAATGTCTTGTTCTTCTTTGGATCGAAAACGTCAAGAATATCTTTATCGAGTGGCCTGATGTAGTTAGGATTGTTCAGGTTCATCAGGATGTTCACCCTGATAAACTCCTTTGCGTCATCGGACGACTTTACCTCAACTAATTGCATGTTGCAAATAACGCAATAAATCAAAACGTTTCCATCCGGTCGTGAGCATCTTTTTTCAGGATTATGCGATTTGCTGGAGCGCCGTGAGTTTCTTATAGACGCCTTCACCCAGTTCAATCAGTTCGCGGTGATGTCCTCTTTCAATGATCTTGCCGTCATGCAATACAAGGATCTCGTCCGCCTCGCGTATAGTGCTGAGCCGGTGGGCAATAACGAGAGTAGTCCTTCCCCGCATCAACTTGCTTAGAGCATCCTGCACGACCCTTTCTGATTCAGTGTCCAGAGATGAAGTTGCCTCATCCAGGATAAGAATAAATGGGTTTTTGAACACGGCCCTCGCAATGCACAATCGCTGCCGTTGCCCACCCGATAATCGGATGCCCCGGTCGCCCACGATTGTCTGGTATCCATGTTCTGTCTGCATGATGAAGTCATGGGAATTGGCCACTTTCGCGGCATGAATTACATCTTCCTCGGTGGCATCAGGCCTGCCGATGGCAATATTGTTGAAGATGGTATCATTAAACAAAAAAGTTTCTTGTGTGACAAAGCTCATGTGACTGCGTAACGATTCAATTTTATAATCCTTCACATCCACTCCATCAATGAAGACCGAGCCCAGGGTTACATCGTAAAACCGGGGTATCATGTCGGCAATGGTGGACTTGCCCACGCCGGATTCGCCAATGAGGGCTATGGTCTTGCCTTTTGGGATAGAAAAACTGATATCCTTAAGCACCGGCACATTTGTATAACCAAAGTGAACATTCCTGAATTCAATTTCTTTATTGAAATTTTCCAGGGGGATAGCATTTTCTTTTTCTTTCACTTCGATGGGCTTATCTAAAATCTCCAGGATCCTTTCTCCCGATCCCCTTCCACGTTGAATATTAGCACCCGCAACTACCAGTGCCTTGGCAGGCCGTATTACCTGGCTAAAAATGGCGATGAACGTAATGAACTCACCAGCCTGAAGTCCGCCCGCACCCTGGCCATTATTCAAAATCAAACTACCTCCATATATTAATATGCTGGCCACTGCGATCACACCGGCGGCCTCAGAAAATGCGGGGGCCAGTTCCCTCCTTTTGAAACCGTCCAGGCTGGCCTTTCGATAAAAATCGTTTTCGCGGCTGAACTTATTTAATGTGAAGTTGGTCGCATTGAATGCCCGGATAATTCTCATTCCCGTGAGTGTTTCATCCATGATCGTAAGCAAGCGGCCTATAGACGCCTGGGCCGCTATGGAATCTCTTTTCAATCGCTTTTGAATCAGGGCAATGCCGATTGCAGAAAAGGGAATGATGATCAGTGTGAAAATGGTAAGTTCATATGAAATAGCAAATAGCGCTGCAAAATAACCTATCACCAATGAAGGTTCCTTGAACAATACTTCGAGCGAACCTGCAGCTACCCCCTCAATTTCAAAAACGTCAGAGTTCATTCGAGAGATCAGATCGCCCTTTTGTTCGCGCGTAAAAAAGCCCATGTGCAAATAGTTGATCTTTTCAAATAAAGCTTCTCTGATCCGTTTCACCAAAAGCGTTCTCGCCTTTATCAAAGTCCGTTGAGCGAGATAACGAAACAGGTTGGTCATTAAAACTGAAAAAACAATGATGGACGTGATGAAATACAGTGCGTAGGAAGGATTGATCGCTTTCAAACGATATACTTCATAGTAAAAGGCATCTCTGAGGAAGCCGGTCGAAAGCGAAAATGCCGGTGCAGCTAATTGTTGAGCCTGACCATTGGCTGAATCGAATAAAACATTCAACAAAGGAATGATCAACGCAAATTGGAAAATGCTGAATATTACGGCCAGTATGGTAAAGATGAAGAATGGAACAATAAATCTTCCATACGGTCTCACATACACTAAAAGACGGCGATAGACTTTCATTGGGATATTGATTTTTTTTAGTACAACGACCTATATACATTCAAATAGGCTCTGGCGGCTTTGTCCCAGCAGAAATGTTCTGCTCTCTTCTTGATCTCTTCTCGCAAACCATTCGCTTCATATTTTTTCATGCCATCGAAGTAGACTTCCTGCATGTGTTCGGGATGGAAATCCTTGAAATAAAAAGAGACCTCTCCACCAATCTCCGGCAATGCTGTTTTATCAGATAAAAACAGGGGTTTGCCACAACTCATCGCCTCTGTCACAGTTAGCCCAAACCCTTCGGAGATCGAAGGTAGTGTGAATGCCCTGCAATGGTTGAAATACCATGCTTTTTCATTCTCTGAGATCTTTCCCACTAGTCGCACATTTTGAGTCACTCCCAATTCTGCAGACCTCTTATTTAAAAAGGACAGATAGTCAGCATCATCATATTTACCTGCTATGACCAATTCTGTCGCGTTGTTTTGAAGGAGTGGCAATAGAACATGGAAATTCTTTTTTCTATTGATCACGCCAATGGAAAATAAAAAAGGCTTTCGTGGCTTATATGATCTTTGGTTCAGCTCCGGTTTCTCCAGCAGATTCGTGCCATTATGAATGACATACAGCGGCTTATCACCTACTCTGCAATGCTGAAGTACATCATTCTTGCTGAACTCTGATATGCAGACGATTGCATCGCTCCGGTCGATCAATCTTTGCATATAGCTGAGATATTTTTCCTTTTTTTCAAAACTCTTTTTCTGATCGTACATGAAATTGAGATCATGAATAGACAGCACCACCCTGATCTTCTTATTTATCATCGGCATGTAATGGGTGTTTTGATAAGTAGAATGCCAGATGTCAAAATTTCCCAGTGGCGGTAGTAAAAACTTATGGAGGGGGTCTTGGGTTAAGTGGTTACTCGTAGTATGTGACCATTTTTGTTCAGTAGGTGGCGAATAAAAAAAAAGTTCTTCGTCTGAACTCACATTCTGTTCGAGGCTCTTTCCCAGGTTCAGACAATAGTGGTAGAGTCCTGTATCTGGGTACTTCATCCGTTCACAATCAAATATAACCTTGCTTGCTCTTCTCAAATCCTTCTTTTGAATAACCTTGACAAAAATAATGCAAAACTTTTCAGTAGAACCGGTATGGAATAATACTTGCTTTTTATTAGGATATTTCGTGGGAACCTTCTAAGTTCGAAGGATTACGCCGGAGAAAAGTGCTTTATTATCTTTTCGTTAAGGCAACTACTACTTATGTTGTGGATTTCGCAGCATAGGGTGGGAAAATTTTTTCCTGAATTGACGACTTTGTAGAATGAGAATTACTCTCGATTGCGACTTGATGAAATATCCCAACTCGGGACTGTATCATTATTGCCTGAACCTGGGCCTGTCTGTTCAAAAATTGCTGCAGCAACAAGGTTTGGGCGAGATGTCGTTCTATGTTCCACCAGCCGAATCCGGAAGCTTTGGGCAATCGCGGTGTATTATTGAAAAAAAAAGCTTTTGGAATTTCTTAAGACCCGTTTTACGAGGTTGTGACATTTGGCATGCACCTTTTCAGTCCGGCAGGATTGTCCCGGATAAGAGCAAAAATAAAAATATCAAGATTTTGCTGACCATCCATGACCTGAATCCGCTGCACGAAGGAAAATCCCTGGAAGAACAGCAACGAAGTTTGGCGCACACTCAATCGCTGATTGATAAAAGTGATGCTATCGTCTGTATATCCGAATTTTGTAAAGAGGATGTGCTGAAGCATTGCGACGTTAAGCAAAAACCAATTTACGCTATTCACAACGGTACACATAAGGTGGATGATCCGCAACTAAGTGAAACTTCTTATAGGCCAAAGCGACCATTTCTTTTTGGGATGGGATACGTGAATACAAAAAAGAATTTTCATGTTTTGTTGCCGTTGCTTAAAGACGAAAATATAGAATTGATCATTGCCGGCAGGTTGGATGAACCGGACTATATCAATGCCATGCAACAGGAGGCCGAAAAAATGGGTGTCGCCGATCGATTTCACCTGCTGGGACCAGTCTCGGAAGGCGAGAAAGGTTGGTATTTAAATTATTGCCTTGCCTTTGTTCATCCCTCTCTTGCAGAGGGTTTTGGAGCGCCGGTTGTGGAGGCGATGAAATTTGGTAAACCTCTATTTCTTTCTACCCTCACATCCCTGCCGGAGATTGGCAGCGATGCGGCTTTTTATTTTTCTTCATTTAACGGAGACCACATGCGAGATGTCTTTTATCGTTCTATGCAGCGCTACAACAATGAACAAATGATGGATAAAATAAGAAAAAGAGGGATGCAATTTAGCTGGGACGAAAAGGCGAAAGAATATTTAAACGTTTATAAAAGTTTATATTAAATAACATGTCAAATACAGTGATGCAGGAAAGAACATGGAACGCTAACCTGGTAAATGATTCTGGCAGAAGGAAATCAGAACTATGCAAGGCAAAAGACCTGCAGCATGAGTGGTATAAGAGATGGTGTAAAGAACTGAGAGAGGAACCTAAGTTTCATCGGAAGCAATGGGAATTTGTGTACGTGATGCAGGCGCTGTGGGAAAGAGGATGCATCGCCGAGGGAAAGAAGGGACTTGTCTTCGCAGTCGGTACTGAACCCGGGCCATCCATCTTTGCAAAGTATGGCTGCCAAATCCTGGCTACGGATATTTTTCCTGAAGAAGGAAAGGCGAAGGGATGGACAGTCGCCAACCAACTTTGTTTCGGATTAGAATCTTTGAATACGCGCGGACTCTGTGATGAACAAACTCTGCGGGAACATGTAACATACAAGCCGGTTGATATGAATGATATACCGGGGGACCTAACCGGGTTTGATTTCAATTGGTCCAGTTGCTCATTTGAACACCTCGGCTCCATTACCAAGGGCCTGGACTTTTTGAAAAACCAGTTAAAAACACTGAAGCCCGGCGGATGGGCAGTTCATACGACGGAATTCAACATTTCTTCGGACGATTCTACACTGGAAACCGGCGACACGGTGGTATTCAGAAGACGCGACCTGGAAAAGTTTGTTCGTGAAATTGAAAAAATGGGTCACTACGTTGAAGATCGCGACTATTCGATGGGAGGCCTACCTGAAGACTACCAGGTGGATGTGTATCCACACCAACAGGACATACATCTTAAGTTGCAGTTGAATGAATATGTTGTAACTTCTATTGGCTTGATCATCCGAAAGAAGAAGGAGAGGACCGGTCTGTTTAATGGCCTCTGGAAAAAGAAGCAAAGCAAATAATTAATCAATTCATTTCTTAGAATGGGTTCCATCAACAGGTTTGATTTGAATCGGATCATCCGGGAATATCAAACGCCTTATTTCTTTGAAACCGGAACCTGGAAGGGTGATGCTGTAGCTTATGCATTGCAATCACCATTTACAAAGATCATTTCCGTTGAGATCATCCCGGAGATTGCATTGGAGGCGAGTAACAGATTCCTCGGCAATGAAAAAGTAAAGATCATCGAAGGCAAAAGCCTGGATGTAATGGAACATGAATTGCCAACCCTTGATGGCAATTGCGTTTTTTGGCTGGATGCACATTTTCCCGGAGCCGACGACGGAAGGAGTAATTACGATGATGAAACTGATGAAGATACCAGGCTGCCTTTGGCGACGGAAGTCGCGATGATCAGATCAAAACGAAAGAAATACAACGATGTGTTGATTATCGATGATCTGAGAATATACGAAGATGGCCCTTATGTAAATGGCGACTCTCCGCCCGACAGTCTTCCGCGGAAAAACCGGTATATCCATTTTGTATACGAAAATTTCGGTGCTTCCCATGTTATACTAAAATCCTACCTGGACGAAGGATATATCGTAGTACTTCCTAAATCCGGATTTCGTTCTCTCGAAAACGACCTCGATTCAGGATCCAATGGTAAAGGGAAAAATGCTGATCTATACCTGGTGGATGCAGTGAGAAAAATGATGGATTCGCAAATTGGGAAAGTCTCCCTGTCCCCCTACCTTTGCGGCCTAAATCAGAATATGGCTATTGTAGGCAAAATAAAGCAAGTGATTGGGGCCGTCATCGACGTTCAATTCGATGACAAACTCCCGGAAATCTATAGCGCGCTGGAATTGAAACGCGAAAACGGAGACATTTTGGTGCTGGAGGTTCAGCAACATCTTGGAGAAGACAGTGTTCGCTGCATCGCTATGGATGGTACGGAAGGCCTGGTTCGCGGAACGGCGGTGGTGGACACCGGCATTCCTATCGCGATGCCCGTTGGAAATGCGATCAAGGGACGCCTGTTTAATGTAACAGGAGATCCCATCGATGGCCTGCCTCCAGTTTCCAAAAAAGGCGGACGTCCCATTCACAGTATGCCGCCCATGTTTGAAAATTTAAGTACGACATCGGAAGTCTTATTTACGGGAATTAAAGTAATCGATCTGATAGAGCCCTATGCAAAGGGAGGTAAGATTGGTTTGTTTGGAGGGGCGGGTGTTGGAAAAACGGTCATCATACAGGAGCTCATCAACAATATCGCAAAAGTTTATGCTGGTGTATCGGTTTTTGCCGGAGTGGGAGAGCGCACTCGTGAAGGAAATGATCTGATGCGCGAAATGATCGAAGCCGATATCATGAGATATGGATCGGAATTCAAGAAAAGCATGGCGGAAGGAAGCTGGGATCTGAGTAAAGTAGATATGAATGAATTGGCAGAATCCAAGGCGACCTTTGTATTTGGACAAATGAATGAACCTCCCGGTGCGCGTGCTCGCGTAGCGCTTAGCGGATTAACTGTTGCAGAATATTATCGCGATGGCGACGGACAGGGCAAGGGCCGCGACATCCTGTTTTTCGTTGACAATATCTTTCGCTTTACTCAGGCGGGTTCTGAAGTTTCAGCCTTGCTTGGTCGTATGCCGTCTGCTGTGGGTTATCAGCCAACGTTAGCAACAGAAATGGGCATCATGCAGGAAAGAATTACGTCCACAAGAAATGGTTCGATCACTTCGGTTCAGGCAGTCTATGTACCGGCAGATGACCTTACCGATCCTGCTCCCGCAACGACCTTTGCTCACCTCGATGCTACGACTGTATTGAGCAGAAAGATCGCTGACCTGGGAATCTATCCTGCCGTGGATCCGCTGGATTCCACGTCGCGGATACTGACACCAAAAATTGTAGGCGATGTTCATTATGATTGTGCCAATAGGGTCAAACTGATCCTTCAGCGTTATAAAGAATTACAGGATATCATTGCCATCCTCGGAATGGATGAGTTGAGTGATGAGGATAAGATGACTGTGGCCCGTGCCAGAAAAGTGCAGCGATTCTTATCTCAACCGTTCCATGTAGCCGAAGCATTTACCGGATTGAAAGGAGTATTGGTTCCGATCGAAGAAACTATTCGCGGATTCAATATGATCATGGATGGCGAAGTGGATGAATATCCCGAAGCCGCATTCAACCTGGTAGGCAATATCGACGATGCTATTGAAAAGGGCAAGAAATTAATGGCTGCAGCCCAGGGATAGTCCTACAGAATTGTTTTCGCTTCTTACAACAGATCATGAATTTAGAAATATTAACTCCGGAAAAGAAAGTCTATACAGGTGAAGTGTATGGTGTCCAAATGCCCGGAATTAGCGGATCATTTGAGGTGCTGGAAAAACATGCACCGCTGGTAGGCGCCCTCAAGGCCGGCCATTTGAAAATACTGAAGGACAAGCACAACCAATTTATACATTTTGAGATCCAGAGCGGCTTTGTTGAAGTACTCAACAATAAAGTCACCGTGTTGGTAGAAGGCGCTAAAGCAGTGGAAGTTTAAATATGTCGTTGTTCTCTCTTATTTAGTTTGGGATCTCCTTTTCAATTCTTCCTCCGCGTATCCAAATACTTTTTTCATCATGTCAGTTTTCCGGAATTCATATTTTGTCCGGATATTCTCTTCTTCATTGGCCACAGAAATGAACATGGCATCAATCACCCTCGCCGAAATAAAGTCAGTGAGGCTGCTTTCCAGGGGCTTATTGATAAAAGGAATTTTATTATAAACATTTACCAGGCTGGTCCATTCTTTATTGGCTCCCTCCGTCCTCACCGTACTGTCAACGATAGGCCGAAAAGCAGTGACCAGTTCGGGGCTCATGCTCGACTTGAAGTATTCGGTAGCGGCATGATGGTTATCGGTGACTAGAATATTGATCGCGTCCCTAAATGTCATTTGTTTGACCGAATTAATAAAAATCGGTTTGGCTGCTGAAACCGCTGAACCCATGGCGTGAGTAAATTTGCCCGTCACCTGGTCCACCATTTTATCCATACCCAGGTCTCTCAATGTCTTTTCAATCTTGGCAGCGTCACCGGGGAATATAAATCGAACGAGCGGGTTGCCGTTTGGATCGGCAAAAGCATCAAATCCTCTAAACAGCCCTTGAGACAAAGCGTCTTTCAAACCAGCAACCATCTCAAACTCTGAAGGTGCAAGCACACCTAATTTTTTCAACGTTTCACATCCTGAAGAAAGAATGACGATAGACACCAGGAAAGGACCTATTATTTTTTTCATGAATTTTATTTTGCAATGGATGAAACAGCGTTGCTTAACGTTGCAAGATAAGCTCAATTGAGTTGAGGATCGATCGGAAAATTAGCCATGATCTCGTAGTCGCCGCCCAGATGTTTCAGCGAGTCTTTCCAAATCTCCTCATAGTTACGATGAAATATTAGTTTCCTTGTGGCCTGCACCGTTAGCCATGTTTTTTCATTCATTTCATCCAACAATTGGCCGGTGCTCCAACCGGAATATCCTATATAAAACCGAATCTTATTAGTATCGATATCATCATTCTTGACAAGGTTGATCACGGCATCGAAGTCTCCGCCCCAATAGATTCCTTTCAATACTTCCTGACCACCGGGTATTTCCTTTGGATATTGATGCAGGAAATGAATCGTGTCCATTTGAACAGGTCCGCCATAATAAACAGGTAGCAGGTGGCCTGTCAATTCAGGGATTAATTCACCCAATGTGTTTTCATATTTTCGATTGAGTACGAAACCAAAACTACCCTCTTCCTTATGTTCGCAGAGGAAAACAACTGTTCGCAAAAAGTTAGGATCTTTTAAAAAGGGATCCGCGATGAGTAGTATGCCTGGAGCGGGGTCAACCATACTTCAATTTAGGATGAAAATTCATTTTTCAAAAATAGAGGTGGAAAACTGTTCTAAAACCCCGTTAAAATGCCTCAAATCACTCTGTTTAGGAGGCAGTATGCTGGTTTGGCATTGTATTTTTGCCACCATAGCAAGGGATTAGGAAAACCTTCTAACTTAGAGTTCATCGATGAAGCGAATTTTTACCATTATTACTGTATTAATCAGCCTGTCTTTAGTCGGAATCATTTTGATCCAGCTCTCCTGGCTAAAGAATATGGTTTTGCTGAGAGAAGAGCAGATCAAACATAATGTTCAGGCATGCACGAAAGCAGTTGGTGAAGACCTTGCCGAACATAAAGGGAACTATGCAAGTGGCGTTGGGAGATTGGGACTCATACCCGATGATTATTCGCTGGACATGTTTAAACCCGTTACGGTAGGGCAGCGATTTGATGCGGAAGACATCCGCCAAAAATTAGAAAAGGCTTTTCTGCAGAACAATTTGAAAGATGTTCATTTTGAATTTGGGGTCGCATCTCTCGACAGGAATGGATTTCCAAATTATTTTGAGAGGCAGTCTAAGAATTTTACAGCCTTCATTGCCGACACCGTCCATAATTTTTCTTACATATTTCCATTAATCCCTCCCAGCGGAACACCTGGCGAAAACCTGTCACCAGATGAAATACTGGTGGTCGTGATTCCCAGTTTGAAAAGCATCATCATGCAATCATTGCGGTGGAGGATCGTGACCTCCATTTTATTTACATTGATCATTTTATCTGCATTTTACCTGGCCATCCGGACGATGCTGCGTCAGAAAAAATTGGGAGATATCAAAAATGATTTCATCAATAACATGACGCACGAGTTTAAGACACCTATCGCGACGATTTCTCTTGCAGTCGATGCCATGCGAAATGAAAAGGTGTTGCAGGACAGAGATAAAATCAATTATTTCAATACGATCATTAAGGAAGAAAATCTAAGGATGAATCGCCAGGTGGAGACCATTCTGAGAGCCTCCCAGCTTGAAAGAGAGGAAGCCGAATTAACGCTGAAGCCGGTGCATGTGCATGAACTCATCAAGGAAGTGGTGGAAAATTTTACATTGCAATTGGAAGAAAAAAATGGGAAAGCAGAATTGATGTTAAATGCACAAAATGACCTGATCGAAGCGGATGAAGTTCATTTCTCTAACCTGGTCAATAACCTGGTGGACAACGCCGTCAAGTATGCGAAAGAACATATTCCCCCGGTGATCAAGCTTAGTACTTTCTCCAATAATAAGAATTTCGTGATGCGAATTGAGGACAATGGCATTGGTATGAACAGGGAAACGCTCAAAAAAATATTTGAAAGATTTTATCGCGCTCACACAGGCAATATCCACAACGTTAAAGGATTCGGACTCGGCTTGAGTTATGTGAAGACCATGGTGCGGGCCCAGGGCGGTGAAATCAAGGCAGAGAGCACATTGGGAAAGGGCAGCAGTTTTACAGTTGAATTGCCACTTAAGCATTCGTGATCTTTCGGCGCCAGAGCAGACTGGTATCTCCATAACTAAGGAATCGAAAAGAATTGTTCATGGCAAAGTCATATACCTTTCGCCAATCCTCTCCAATAAAGGCAGCGACCAGCAATAACAAAGTGGAATGAGGTTGATGAAAATTGGTGAGCAGTCCATTGGTCATCATAGACTGGTAACCGGGCGCTATTAAGATCCGGGTGGTGGTTATTATTCTGCTTAAGTGGTGACGATCCATCCAATCTAAGATTGTAGACAAGGATTCGGTTACAGATACTGCCGAGGAATTCATATCATAGACTTCCCATTGTGACAAACCAATGTCGGAGGGCAGTATAGAAGGATTGCGTTTTATTTTAACGCCGATCCAGTAAACGCTTTCCATGGTTCTAAATGCCGTAGTACCTACTGCAAGGATATTGTTTTGAGAATTTGACCGGAGACCTTCAATCACTGACCTGGAAACTTCGATAGATTCAGCATGCATTTCATGGTCGCCCATTTTTTGAGATTTCACTGGTTTAAATGTTCCCGCGTTCACATGAAGCGTAACAAAGTCCGAATGAATATTTTTTAATCTTAGTTTCTCGAAGAGAGGTTCAGTAAAATGAAGGCCTGCTGTCGGCGCGGCCACGGAGCCTAAGTGTTTAGCATAGGTGGTCTGGTATCTATCTACGTCGGAGTCTATCGGATCTCTCTTTATATATGGAGGCAGGGGAACTGTCCCGGCAGCATGGATGATTTCATAAAAGGGATATCCGGTGGGCGACCATGAAAATTCAATCACGAAATGTTCTTTTGCTTTTCCCGCGATTACCGCATGAAGTAAGACATCAACTTCGCGAATGCTAAATTTTTTTTGCAGCGCCTGTCCATGTTTCCATTTTGAGGCCCCGCCGACCAGGCAATTCCAGACAACTTTTTCTGTCTGTAATAGTGCCTGCGCAATCGATTGGTAACTCGGATCGGGTTCCAGGCAAAAGATTTCGATAGTTCCTCCGCTGGATTTTTGAAAAAGTACGCGCGCCTCCATCACCTTGCTATCATTGAAGATCAAAAGGCTATTCTCAGGGATATAATCGGCTAGGTTTGCAAAGGCCTGTTCGCAAATCTTTCCCTCGTCGTAGATCAATAGTTTGGAATCTGTCCGTTCAGCGGATGGATAGTAGGCGATTCGATCTTCAGGAAGAAAGTAGTCATAATCGCGGATGGAGAGATCTCTTGGATTCATCAGAAATACAGCCAACTGCTGTAATTATTGAAAAACAAAAATACTAACGATTCTTTATAGGCACTACCAATTTCAAACCGCTCCAGATATCGCTCACCGCACATACCTTCACGTCTACCAGTCCATTCTTTAAGGCAAGATCCCGAATAGTGTCTTCCGTAAGATCAGTGGGTATCTTTGAAGTTTTTTTATACCAGGAAACCCAGATGACCAGATTCCCATTTTTCTTATAAAGGGGTTTTAATTTATTCATTTCCTGTTCCAATTCTTTTGTATTCTTCACAAAAAGATGAACCAGGTCTGGATGATCGGAGACTTTACAAATTTGTTCTCTGATATCGGTTTGCAATAATTCAAAATAATTGGCAGGCTCCGCAATCAGCAAGACTTTCATGTCTGGTTTGATTCCTAATTTATTAATCAAGGGAGTTCCTGAATAGCCGGCGCTTTTCATACTATATATATTGAGTGTCACACTGTCCAAGTTACAGGAAAGCCAAAAAGAGAGCAGCTTTCGCATTGCTCTGGGTTTATCCACAGCTTATCCACATCAATCCACACTCAATCCACCGAACTTCTACTAAAAAATTTTCCACACTTGCTATGACTCGCTACCGTATTGACTTTCAGCAGCAAAGGGGGTGTGGAAAAATTAAAAGGCGAAAAAATTTGTTTATAAGGTGGGAAAAAGTGTTATTTTGTGTCAATTTGTTGCTGACTTGACTCAAACCCCTGATAATGACAGGCTTTCTCGGCGAATTCGAGGCTACTTTGGACCCCAAGGGGCGGTTTCTCCTCCCTGCTGGAATCAAAAAGCAGTTGCCCGAGGATAAAGATAACCGCTTTGTTATTAACCGTGGTTTTGAAAAATGCCTGAGTCTATACCCTTTAAAAAACTGGGAACCGCTCTTTGCGGATATCAGCCTGCTGAATGACTTTGACCCAAGGGTCAGAGAGTTCCGGCGCTATTTCTTAAACGGAGCTACGTATGTAGAACCGGATAGCGCAGGCCGATTGTTAGTACCGCCGAATTTGAAGGAGCATGCGGGACTACAAAAAGATATCGTATTGGTTTCGGCTCTTAATAAAATAGAAATCTGGGATAGTAATAAGTACAAACAGCTCTTTGAATCATTTTCACCGGAAGCATTCAGCAACCTCGCTAAGGATGTGATGGTCAGCGACAGCGATAAAGGGAAAAGTTAACAAGTGGAAAGAAATGGCAAAGTCAAAAAAAGAAATGCCTCCCGAACACTTGCCAACCGATCAATCGCGGAATTATCATACGCCGGTATTATTGACTGAGGTGATTGATGGATTAGCAATCCGACCCAAGGGTATTTATGTGGATTGCACATTTGGAGGCGGCGGTCATTCCCGGGCCATTCTTGAAAAATTAGAAGCGAGTGGAAAGTTGATCGCATTCGACCAGGACGAGGATGCTAAGAGAAATTTAACCGATGACCCGAGAATCATTTTTGTACAGCACAATTTTCGGCATCTGCAACGATTTCTGCGGCTACATCAAATATCGACGGTAGACGGAATTCTCGCCGACCTGGGTGTAAGCAGCCATCAATTCGATGACCAGGAAAGAGGTTTTTCCACCCGGTTCAGTTCTTCGCTGGATATGCGAATGGACAAAAGACTGACCACGCGTGCATCTGACATCATAAACACTTATTCAGAACAGCAGTTGCACAAATTGTTCGAACAGTATGGAGAGGTGACCAACGCGAAGACCCTTGCCAGATTCATTGTTCAACATCGAACCAAAGTTTCGCTCAACACAGTCGATGGCTTTAGAAATGCCCTCCGTGAATTGGTTAAAGGAAATCCCAATAAGTACTTCGCCCAGGTTTTCCAGGCGCTGCGCATTGAAGTAAACGACGAACTAGGAGCACTGAAAGAAATGTTGCAGCAAGTTCCGGCTTTATTAAAACCCGGAGGCCGTGTAGTGATCATCACGTTTCATTCCCTGGAGGACAGACTGGTAAAAAATTTTTTTCGTAGCGGCATGTTCGATGATCCGCAGGAGAATCCTTTTATCCACACCGAAAGGGTGAACGAATTGAAAGTGATTACAAAACGACCATTGGTGGCGAACCCCACCGAAATAAAAGAAAATTCCAGGTCCAGAAGCGCCAAGTGCAGGATAGCCGAAAAAGTGATGCTGGTATAACGACTAAAGATCAGGCCATCCACCCTCTCTGACCCCACCAAGTAAGTTCTTATTGATTATATAAAGGATAGGCAACGGTTTGGAAAGTCTATATCCTTTGAATTACCCCTTTTTATCGGGGTATTGAAAAACCAAAACGACTTAACAACAGCATCATGCAGGAAGAACAAAATCTTAGGGATCGGGAAATAAAGCTGGACTGGAAGCGCCTGCTGAATTATCCCTCCGCCGTGAGGCATGTCCCATTCTTCCTTTTCCTGGCATTACTGGCCGTCATTTATATCTACAACGGACACTATGCCGACAATACCATTCGAAATATCAACCGTACCGCAACAGAAGTAAAAGAGTTGCAATATGAATATAAGACAGTGAAGAGTGAAGTGATGTTCAGGAGTAAACAAAGTGAATTAGTGAAGGCTGCTGAGCCACTGGGCCTGAAAGAGCTGACAACATCACCCGTAGTGCTTATTGAAAAACCAGAAAAACCAACTTCCGGATCCGAATAAACGTTGGACCGGACCATATAATAGCACAATGATACCGCCTGTATAGCAACCACTATTCGGGCAATCATAAAGAACACAGTGGCAGAACTTGGAAGTTAAACGCGACATATTGTGGAGAGTCTATCTCAGCTTTCTTGGCATCATCTTGCTAAGTCTGCTGGTACTCAGCCGGGTCTTCTATATCCAGCGCGTTCAGGGAAATTATTGGCGAAGCATGAGCGATAGCCTTCACCAGAAATTCATTCCTCTTGATGCTGATCGCGGCACTATCTATAGCGAGGATGGGCAAATGCTAAGCACCTCCATTCCCACCTTTGATATCTACATTGATTTTAATGCGGAAGGCTTAAGAGAAAAAAAAGGAAAACGGTTTAAAGAAAATATAGACTCTTTTGCCATTTCCCTCGCAAATTACTTTGGTGATAAATCATCTGCTCAATATAAAAAGGAATTAAAAGCCGCCTATAAAACCGATGAACGGTATTACCCACTGAAGAAGAAACTCAGTTTCGAAGACTATAAAACCTTTCGCACATTTCCCCTGGCAAGATTCGGAAGAAATCGCAGCGGCGTCATTGTCGAAGTCAATAGCAAACGTCTTTCTCCATTTGGTTTATTAGCGAACCGCACCATTGGATTGTCCAGGGAACACGTTGCCAGCAACGGAAGACTGAAAAAGCAAAATGTGGGCCTGGAAAAAAGCTACGACACATTATTGAGTGGTAAGGATGGACAAAAACTGGTGAGGTTTATTGCCGGTGGAACGCCTATCCCGGTCGAAGGTTCACAAACGGAACCTGAAAATGGGCGAGATATTTTTACTACGATCGATGTGAACATTCAGGACATCACTGAAACAGCGCTGATGAAGATGATGCTGAGCAGTGAATCGCAGTATGGAACAGCCATCGTTATGGAAACGAACACGGGCAAGATCAAAGCCCTTGCCAATCTCGGCCGCCGCCCGGATGGCAGTTACTGGGAGGATGATAACTATGCGCTGCGACCCACTGAGCCCGGCTCCACCATGAAACTCAGCACGCTTCTTTCCGTCCTGGAAAAAGGAAGTTCCTCACTCAACGATCTTGTTGAAGTGGGAACAGCGGGTCAGATGCAGGTTGGCCCCCGCATGGTAAATGACGCCGAACGAGCTCCAAAATCCGTATTGACAGTAAAGGAATGTTTCGTCCATAGTTCCAACGTCGGCATGAGCAAGCTGGCATATAAAGGTTTCTCCCGCGACCCGCAGGAATTTAAAACTTATTTGCACCGGTTCTATTTGGACTCCCGTTCACCTGTTGACCTAACTGATGTTCCAAGGCCAAACATGGCTTCATTGAAACCCAATCAGGGTGGATTGACAAACATGTTGACCATGAGCTTCGGCTATGCGATACAGGTAAGCCCGCTGCAAACACTCACATTATATAATGCCATCGCCAACAATGGCAACCTGATGAAGCCTTACCTGGTCAATAGCATACAGGATAAAGGAATTATCATTAAAGAATTTCATCCAACCATTCTTGCCAGTAACATTTGCAAGGCAAGTGTAGTTAGTGAGGCCAGGGAATGTATGGAAGCTGTGGTCACGGAAGGCACTGCCCGCGTGGCTTTTAAAGGCATGCCTTTTCCTGTTGCGGGTAAGACAGGCACTGCACACGTAGCAGATGGACGAATTAAGTATGAAGATGGTGTTTACCAGGCTTCTTTTGTTGGATACTTCCCGGCTGACAAACCAAAATACACCTGCATTGTAGTCGTTCGCACCAGGCCTCACGCAGCGTTGCACTATGGCGGTCAAATCGGCGCTCCGGTATTTCGTGAAATAGCCACACGATTATATGCAATGCACGTTGAAGACAAACAGCCTTTCGTGTATACGGCAGTCAAGGATAGTTCCGCATTTTTCTATTCAGGAAATACGGATGACATAAAGAATGTTTTCCAGGCGCTGGAGCTGAACTATACAGATTCTGCTAAACAAAATAAGTGGAGCATCGTGTATGCGGGCAACCGTGCTTCATCGAATAACCCAATCATGAAAGCGAACACGGTAAGGCAAAAACTGATGCCCAGTGTAAGAGGAATGGGTTTAAAGGATGCGCTGTACCTGTTAGAGAATATGGGCCTTAAAGTAAAAATTCGAGGAAGGGGAAAAGTGTTGAGTCAATCAGTGCAGCCTGGAGCGGTTTTGACAAAAGGATTATCTGTATACCTCGAACTGAGTTGAAAATAATTAATGACTGCCACTGGCGGTAGGGATATGCGCTTTTTGAAGGACATATTATATAAGGTAAGTATCCGGTCAGTAGCAGGGTCCACGAATATAGAGGTGACGGATATTCAGATTGATTCGAGAAAAGTAAAGCCAGGCGGAGTGTTCATCGCAGTTAGAGGAGCTGCAGCGGATGGCCACCAGTTCATTGAAAAAGCGATTGCTGCGGGTGCCGTTGCCATCGTGGCAGAGGAGATGCCTGTGCAGAAAAAAGATGGGGTCGTCTTCGTTGAGGTCGAGAATAGTGCAGAAGCAGCGGGATACATAGCACATCATTTTTTTGATCAGCCGTCCGCGAAAATGAAAGTAGTGGCCGTGACGGGCACCAATGGAAAAACTACAGTTGCTACATTATTATATAAGCTCTTTACATCGCTGGGTTATAAATGCGGGTTGTTAAGCACGGTGGAAAATCAGATTGGTGATAAGAAAGTGCCGGCTACTCATACCACACCGGATTCCATCAGCCTGAATGCGCTGTTGAAAGAAATGGTAGATGAAGGCTGCACGCATGTGTTTATGGAAGCAAGTTCTCATGCAATCCAACAGCACCGGATCACGGGTCTTCAGTTTCTGGGAGGGATTTTTACCAACATCACCCATGATCACCTGGATTACCATAAAACGTTTGATGAGTATATCCGGGTGAAAAAGTCCTTCTTCGATTCACTCTCCTCCGCTTCGTTTGCCATCAGCAATGCGGACGATAAAAGAGGAGCGGTGATGCTTCAGAACACGCAGGCCAAGAAATATTTCTACAGCCTGAAAACGCTGGCCGATTTCAAAGGAAAGATCCTTGAAAACTCGCTCAACGGTTTACTGATGATAGTAAATGAAGTAGAAGTTCATTTTCGTTTGATCGGTGAATTTAATGCGTACAACGTGCTCGGGGTTTTTGGTGCAGCGACTTGCATGGGGGAGGAAAAACAGGAAGTGCTGAGATGCCTGAGTGTGTTGACCGGGGCGGAGGGAAGATTTGAATATATGATATCGGCCCGGGACAGGCTCGTTGCCATCGTTGACTATGCACATACACCGGATGCTCTGTTGAATGTATTAGCAACGATCAAAAAGCTGAAGAAAGGTTATGAGCAGGTGATCACGGTGGTGGGATGTGGGGGAGACCGGGACAAAACGAAACGACCGGTGATGGCTGAAGCAGCCTGCGAACATAGTGATAAGGCCATCTTCACCAGTGACAATCCGAGAAGTGAAGATCCGGAGCAGATTCTTCGGGATATGGAGGCAGGGGTGAATGTAACGGCGCGAAGAAAATATATATCGATCGTGGATAGGAGAGAGGCGATAAAAACAGCGATCAGTCTCGCGAAACCCGAAGACATCATATTAGTGGCGGGTAAGGGACATGAAAAGTACCAGGAGATAAAAGGAGTCAGGAGGCATTTTGACGATAAAGAGGTAGTGAAGGAAATGTTCGAAGTATTGGGACGATAAACGATATCCAAGAAACCAGGAAACCAACATGCTTTACCATTTATTTGATTGGTTCAAGGAAAAAGAAATCCGATTCCCGGGCAGCGCATTGGTCCAGTTCATCACATTCAGGATGCTGCTCGCCATGTTGTTATCGTTGATCATCACTACGGTGTATGGAAAGAAGCTGATCAATTACCTGCGAAGAAAGCAGGTAGGGGAGACCGTGAGAGACCTGGGACTGGCCGGCGAACAAACCAAGAAAGGTACCCCCACCATGGGCGGCATCATCATCATTCTTGCTATCATAATCCCTACCCTTTTATTGGCAAATCTGAATAAGGTTTATATACGGTTGATGTTGATCAGTACGGTGTGGTTGGGAGTCATTGGTTTTATTGATGACTATTTAAAATTACGGGCTAAGAGAATTGCCCTTCAAAAAGGAGTATCGTATAAGAAAGGAGATAAGGATGGATTGGCGGGATGGTTTAAGATCCTGGGGCAGGTTGGATTGGGGATCATTGTCGGGGCCACTCTTTATTTCAATAGCAACGTAAAAATTTGGCGGGAATTCATCGGAACTCCTGCCGCCAGCGATACGAGTATTATTCGAACAGCGATCAATGGAAAAGAAAGATATTTTGTTGAAACCAAGGTGCCAGTGACAACTATTCCTTTTGTAAAAAATCATGAGTTTAATTATTCCAAGCTGCTTCCGCCGGCATGGAGAGACTATAGCTGGATATTGTATATACTGATCGTGATATTCATCATTACTGCTGTTTCGAATGGATCGAATATCACAGACGGGTTGGATGGCCTGGCGACAGGCACCTCGGCATTGATAGGCGTCCTATTGGGAATATTTGCCTATGCCAGCGGCAACCTGGTGTTTGCCGACTACCTCAACATTATGTATATACCCAACCTGGGTGAGCTATCCATATTCATTGCGGCCATGATAGGCGCCTGCGTTGGATTTCTATGGTATAATTCTTATCCGGCACAGGTTTTCATGGGTGATACCGGCAGTCTTTCGCTTGGCGGCATCATTGCAGCGTTGGCGATCATTGTTCACAAGGAATTATTGATACCCATTTTCTGCGGAATGTTTTTCGTAGAACTCCTGAGTGTGATGATACAGGTTAGTTATTTCAAATACACGAAAAGGAAATTCGGAGAAGGTCGGAGGGTCTTCCTGATGAGTCCTTTGCATCATCACTACCAGAAAAAGGGTTTGCATGAAGCGAAGATCGTAACGAGGTTTTGGATCATGACCGTATTGTGTGTGGTATTGAGCATTGTGACTTTAAAGTTGAGATAGAACACTATCCCGTGGAATGCCTCGGGACCTGTCCAATAAAATTGTGTTGCAGTTGTAATTGGATCAGATGCTTATGAAGAACCAAGTTCCGTACACCTAAACAACGATGAGCAAACGAATGGTCATATTGGGCGCCGGTGAAAGCGGTGTGGGTGCCGCACTCCTGGCCGTCAAGCAGGGATATGAAGTATTCGTTTCCGATGGAAGTTCTTTGAAAGAAAATTATCGTAACGATCTGCAACGGGCAGGTATTCCATTTGAAGAAGGTACGCAGGATGAAGACAGGATCCTTCAATCTGACGAAGTAGTTAAGAGTCCGGGAATTCCGGAAAAGAATGAACTCGTCAAAAAGATCAGGAAAAAAGGGATTCCGGTCATCAGTGAGATCGAACTAGCATTCCGGTTTAAGGGCCACAGCAAGATCATCGCCGTTACCGGCAGCAATGGAAAGACGACGACCACTGCATTGACTTTTCATATCTGTCAGGCCGCCGGACTGGATAGTGCATTGGTGGGCAACATTGGTCATTCCTTCGCGCACCAGGTATCGGAGGATCCAAAACCATTGTATGTGGCAGAGATCAGCAGCTTCCAGTTGGATGATTGCAAGACCTTCCGGCCGGATGTCGCCATTCTAACCAATATCACTGAAGATCACCTGGATCGTTACGAATATCAATTTGAGAATTATATCCGAAGCAAATTCAGGATCACGATGAACCAGGACGCGCGCGATCATTTCATTTACAACGCGGATGATGAAGTAACTATGAAATACATCGAACAATTCAATATTCAATCAAACCAATTGCCAATTAGCATGAAAAGAGAACTACCTAACGGAGCCTTTATAAAAGACGGGGATATGTATATCAGGACAGGCCAGGATTTTGCGACGATGAGCGTATTTGATTTTGCCCTGAAGGGCAAGCATAACCAATACAATACTATGGCCGCCTGTGTGGCAGCCACCACCATGGATATACACAAAGAAAAGATCCGGGAAGCGATACAAAATTTCCGCAGCCTGGAACACCGAATGGAATATGTAGCGACCGTCAGAGGCATTGAATTTATTAATGATAGTAAGGCTACAAATGTCAACTCCACCTGGTATGCCCTGGAAAGCATGAGCAAGCCAACGATCCTGATCATGGGTGGGGTGGACAAAGGAAATGATTATTCATTGATTGCCGACCTCGTCAAAGAAAAGGTAAGAGCAATCATTTGCCTGGGAACCAATAATGAAAATATTCATGCGGCTTTCGGGAATGTTATAAGCCCTATAGTAAACACGGGCAGCGCTGTTGAGGCAGTAAAGACCGCATTTCACTTTGCGCAAAAAGGAAATGTGGTCTTACTGAGCCCGGCCTGTGCAAGTTTTGATTTATTTAAAAATTATGAGGATCGCGGCAATCAGTTCAAGCAGGCGGTGAAGGAGCTGTAGCTTATTATATAAAGAGTTTTAAAAGTATGTATATGAAATGGTATGTAAAGTTTCAAGCGTATATAAGGTTAGAGTGGAAGAAAAAACATCCGCTATACCGCAGGTATGATCTGTATCCCAGCTACCTTATCTGTCAAAAAACGAAACCACGAACTAAAAGATAAAATTGTAGAAATGGACTTCACGCCGCAGATAGAGAAGAATTCCTTGAAGGGATGGGCTCCGAGCCTGGTGAATAAGACCAGGGGAGATAAGGTGATATGGGCGCTGGTGATCTTACTGGTGCTGGTGTCGCTGCTGGCTGTATATAGCGCTACCGGTTCCCTGGCATATAAGAATTACAAAGGCAACACGGAAATTTATCTGTTCAAGCAGTTTGCTTTTATCATCGTCGGTATTATGGTGATCTACTTTGCACACCTGGTGAATTATACATTTTATTCAAGGGCGGCAAAAATTTTATTCATCATATCCCTGCCTCTTTTGCTCTATACACTATTCTTTGGCATTCGAATGAACGAAGGCAGCCGGTGGATACGTCTGCCCTTTATCAATATGACCATGCAGACCTCGGACCTGGCGAAACTGACCTTGTTTATATACCTCGCCCGGCTATTGAGCAAGAAACAGGAAGTGATCAAAGATTTCAAGAAAGGATTTTTGCCGGTGATAGCTCCGGTGATCCTCACCTGTGTATTGATTGCTCCTGCTAACTTATCTACCGCTATGCTCCTCGGGGTGAGTTGCCTGATGCTTTTATTTATCGGTAGAGTAAGGACGCGTCATATATTAATGACGATTGGAATTGCGATGGTCCCTCTACTTTTTCTCGTGCTTGCAGCGGTTGTCCGTCACCGTTCGACGAATGACGAGGTCACCGTGACAGCGAAGAAAGGTTCAATAGGAGTGATGGGCCGGGTTGATACATGGATTGCCCGCGTGGAAAACTTTATTTACTCCGGTAAGGAAACCTCTAATGATGACGCGTACCAGGTAAACCAGGCGAAGATCGCCATTGCCAAGGGAGGCGCATTCGGAGTGGGGCCGGGTAACAGCACCACCAGGGATTACCTGCCCCAGGCTTACAATGATTTCATATTTGCAATCATCATTGAAGAATATGGACTGATTGGCGGGGCATTGATGGTTTTTATTTACCTGGTATTTCTGTTTCGTTGTATACGGATATTTAAAAGATGTCCATTCGCTTTTGGGGCCTTCCTTGCGCTGGGTCTGAGTTTTACCCTGGTACTGCAGGCCCTCGCAAACATGGCTGTAACAGTAAACTTATTTCCCGTGACCGGAGTGACGCTGCCTTTAATTAGCATGGGGGGAACCAGTTTCATTTTTACCTGCCTGGCGATCGGGATCATATTGAGTGTGGCCAGGAACGTCGAACAGTCGGAAGGACAAAAAGAAATGCTTTGAAGATTGAGCAAGCGGATCACTATAGCAGGTGGGGGCACCGGAGGACATATTTTTCCCGCCATTGCCATAGCCAATGCGCTGAAAAAAATAGAACCTGGTATTGAGATCCTGTTCATCGGTGCGAAAGGAAAAATGGAAATGGAAAAAGTGCCCCAGGCAGGATATAAAATAAGAGGGTTGGACATAGCGGGTTACAATCGAAGCTCTTTGATAAAGAATATTGGCTTACCGTTCAAATTGTTAAGAAGTTTCCTTCAGGTCCGGTCGATCTTAAGAGAATTCAAGCCGGATGCAGCCCTGGGTGTAGGCGGTTATTCCAGCTTTCCCGTATTGAGGATCGCTCAGGCTAAAGGGATTCCAACCTTTATTCATGAATCGAATTCGTTTGCAGGTAAGTCTAATATTTTATTGGGCAAAAAAGCAACGAAGGTTTTCACAGGAACAGGAGGGATGGAAAAATTTTTCCCTGCCAATAAGATCGTGGTCACCGGAAATCCGGTTCGAAGCAGTATTTCACAATCGACGATCACACAACAGGCTGCGTTGAATTACTTCACATTGGGTCAGGCAAAAAAAACCGTATTGGTTTTTGGAGGAAGTCTCGGTGCGAAGTCTATCAATGAAGCAGTGAACAAGGGATTGGATGAAATATTGAATGCAGGATTGCAACTCATTTGGCAGACTGGTAAGCCATATATCGAAAAGGCCCGTGAGCGCACTAAAGGAAAATCGTCTGTGTGGGTGAGCGATTTTATACCAGACATGGAATATGCCTATGCGGCCGCAGATATAGTTGTCTCCCGGTCGGGGGCAATGACTGTTGCGGAACTGTGCGTGGTTAAAAAACCTGTCTTATTCGTACCCTATCCTTTTGCTGCGGAAGATCATCAAACAGCGAATGCTATGAAATTGGTGAATAAGAATGCCGCATTGATGGTTAATGACAGGGAAGCAATGGAAAAAATAGCGCCCATGGTGATTCAATTGGCTGCGGACAAGAACAAGCAATTGGAATTGGAAAAAAATATATCGGAATTCGCGATAACCAATGCTGATAAAATAATTGCAGAAGAAATTCTGAAAGTGATTCAATGATTGGTTCAGGCAATACTGTCCTTATGAATTCCCCCTTCGGGGGGCTTGAAAAAATGAAAACTGTTTACTTTATCGGGATCGGTGGAATTGGAATGAGTGCTGTGGCCAGGTATTTTAACTCGAAGGGTGTGGCGGTAAGTGGATATGATAAAACCGTTACAGCGCTGACAAAGGATTTGGAAGAGAGCGGGATCAGCATTCATTATGAAGAAAATGTAGAGCTCATCCCAAAAGAGGCGGATCTCGTGGTGTATACGCCCGCAGTTCCGGCCGATCACAGGGAACTCGTTTTTTACCGGAATAATGGGTACCGGATAGTAAAACGAAGTGAAGTATTGGAATGGATCACCCAGAGTTCTTTTAATATATGTATTGCCGGCACGCATGGAAAAACGACGATCACCACGATGATTGCGCATTTGCTCAGGGACAGCGGCTATGGATGCAATGCTTTTCTCGGGGGCATCTCGGTGAACTATGGAACTAATTTCTGGAGCCACGAAAATAGTGTTTGTGTAATAGAAGCCGATGAATATGACCGTAGCTTTTTGAAATTGAGTCCGGATATCGCCATTATCACGGCGATGGATGCAGACCACCTGGATATTTACGGTGACGCCAAATCCATGGAACAGGCTTTTATCGATTTCAGCCATCGGATTAAGCCTGGAGGAATATTGATCAGCAAGTATGGCTTGCCGAGGACTAAAGAGTTAAATGGAGAACGCCATTTTTCATATAGTCTTCAAAATAGGAAGGCCGACGTTTATGGTGATCATATCAAGATGAGTGCTGGAGGCTATGAGTTTGATATCATACAGGAACAGGATGCTATTTCCGAATTGAAGTTGTACATGGGTGGCATGCACAATGTAGAAAACGCAGTGGCCGCGATTAAGGTCGCAAGCTCTTTAGGAATATCGCATGAAAAGATCCGTGCCGCGATCAGTTCTTTTAAAGGTGTGAAAAGAAGGTTTGAATACATCACCGCGCCCATGCCGGGGAAAGGAGGGGTTGTGTTTGTTGATGATTACGCCCATCACCCGGAGGAGTTGCGAGCGCTGATCAATGGTGCGATGACTTTGTTCGCAGAGAGAAGATGTACGGTGATATTTCAACCTCACCTGTACAGCCGAACCAGGGATCTCGCCGAAGGATTTGCAGAAGCACTGGACCTGGCAGATGAAGTAGTGCTTTTACCGATTTATCCGGCCAGGGAGCAGCCCATTCAAGGAGTAAATAGTGAAATGATCCTGGATAAAATGAAAAAGAAGAATAAGCGTGTATTAACCAAGGAAGAATTGATCGACTGGATAAAAAATGAATATTTAAAAAACGCCGGGAGCGAATCCGGAGAATTATTAATCACAGCAGGAGCGGGTGATATCGACACAGTGGTTGAGCCCATCCGGAACCTTATCAATAAAGAATAATATAGTGAACGCAAAGACTACGATACGAAAATTCTTGTTTATCAGCATTTGGCTGGTTATTGGTGGAGGCCTGCTCACCTTGTTAATTGCCGCTATTGGAAGAAAACACCGGGAATCATGCAGCGACTTTCAGATCACTCTGCGGGGCGCAGAAAAAATCCTTTTCCTCGATGCTAAGGAAATAGAGCAACTTCTGATCTCTGTTATCGGTGGGCCCATCAAAGGGCAGCCCATTTCCTCCTTCAAGTTGCATCAATTGGAGCAACATCTGAAGGAAAATACATGGATCAAAGATGCTGAACTCTATTTCACCAATCGCGATGTATTACAGGTAATTATTACTGAACGGGGGCCTATTGCCAGGATCTTCACCAATACAGGTCGTTCTTTTTATATGGACAGCCTGGGTAGAATAATGCCACTGCCGCAAAGGGCCAGGGCGCGTGTGCCTGTATTCACCGGCTTTCCGGAGAAAAATGTTTTGTCACTTAAAGACAGTCTCTTGCTCCAGAATATCAGGAAGGCCGCCACCTATATTATTAAGGATTCATTCTGGATGGCACAGGTATCCCAGGTGGACATCACGCAACAAAGCTGTTTTGAAATGATTCCGTTGGTCGGAAATCATGTAGTGAGACTGGGCAATGGAGAAAACATGGAAGAAAAATTCCACAGGTTATTTGTTTTTTATCAACAGGTATTGAGCAAGACTGGGTTTGATAAATACAAGTTCGTGGATGTTCAATACGAAGGGCAGGTGGTCGCCTCCAGGCAGAGCAACAATGCTAAAGTCGACTCCATACAAATGCGAAAGAATATTGAGAAGTTAATGAAGCAAGCCGAAGAGGATGCCATTGCCGCTACCGAAGCTTCTATTCCAAAATTGACTGTGGGTATTGATTCTTCTAAATTAAATAAAACAACTAAACAATAACAACTAAACACAACAACCATGAACAACGAACAACCCATTATTGTCGGTCTTGATATTGGTACCACCAAGATCGCTGTAATTGCCGGACGCAAAAATGAATTCGGGAAGCTCGAGATTCTGGGTTTCGGCAAGTCCAATTCCAATGGCGTCAAACATGGGCAGGTGCTCAATATTGACGAGACCATCAAAGCAATTAAGACTTCTTTGGAGAACTGTTTTGCTTCCAACCCAAACCTGGAAGTAAAAGAAGTGTATGTAGGAGTAGCCGGCCATCATATCAAAAGCCTTCAAACTCGCGGGGACCTGGTGCGGCAAAACACCGACGATGAGATTACGCAGAGTGAGATCGATCAACTGATCGCTGATCAATATAAAACTTATATACCTGCAGGAGACCAGATCATCGATGTCATTCCGCAGGAATTCACAGTAGACAATTTTCAAAATATCCAGAGACCTATTGGGTATGGTGGTGTGAAGTTGGGTGCCAACTTTCATATTATTACTGGCGACAAGAATGCAATCAAAAATATAAACAGGAGTGTTGAGAAGGCCGGACTTCATACCAAGGATCTGGTGCTTCAACCGTTGGCTTCGTCATCAGCGGTAATGGGACAGGAAGACCTGGAGGCCGGGGTTGCTATTGTTGATATCGGTGGGGGTACCACAGACCTTGCCGTCTTTTATGAAGGGATACTGAAACATACAGCGGTTATTCCATTTGCTGGGGAGAACATAACGAATGATATTAAGACGGGATTAGGTGTATTGAAATCGCAGGCGGAACAAATGAAAGTGCAGTTCGGAAGCGCTTTATCCAATGAAGCTAAATCCAATGCTTATATCACTATTCCGGGTTTGCGCGGCATGCCTGCAAAGGAAATTAGTGTAAAGAACCTGGCCAATATCATCCAGGCTCGCATGAGCGAGATCATGGATTTTGTTACTTATCATTTGAAACAGGTGGGATTGGACAATAAAGCGCTTAATGGCGGTATCATCCTGACCGGGGGCGGATCCCAGCTCAGGCATTTAATTCAGCTCACCGAATATGTTACCGGGCTGAATGCCAGGATTGGCTTTCCCAATGAGCATTTGGCTGCCGGCCATATCGAAGAACTGGCCAAACCCACATATTCTACTTGTATTGGTTTAATCCTGAAAGGCTATGACGATTACGAACACAATCGCAAGGAATTCGAAAAAGGTTTTCGGCGAGTCGATGTGCCCGAAGTATTAAAACAAAACGGCCAGGAAGAAAAGGTAGAAGAATCTATACAGGAAGCTATCAGTGATAGGGAAATGAAGAAAAGAAAAAACCTCACCGGTTTCTGGGGCAAGTTCAAGGATAGGATCATCGATTTGTTTAAAGAAGAAGAAGATAAACACCTTTAAATACTAACTCATTTCATCACGGTCTCAATAGTCGCCTGCTAAGCGATGAAACAAGACCTAAAATTCAATCACTATGATACATTTTGATTTGCCTAAAGAAAAATCATCTATCCTGAAAGTGATCGGGGTAGGCGGCGGTGGTAGTAACGCGGTTAACTTCATGTTTAGCCAGGTTATTGAGGGCGTCAACTTTATTATATGCAATACCGATGCGCAGGCCCTGGCCACCAGCGGCATTCCTAACCGTATTCAGCTAGGACCCCATCTCACACAGGGTCTTGGCGCAGGTGCCAATCCCGATATTGGACGTCAAGCCACGGAGGAATCCCTGGAAGAGATCAGGAGGATTCTCGAAGTAAATACGAAAATGGCCTTTATCACCGCCGGTATGGGTGGCGGCACGGGAACGGGTGGTGCTCCGATCATTGCAAAAATTTGTAAAGACCTGGGAATTCTGACCGTGGGTATTGTTACAACTCCATTTGCTTATGAAGGAAAAAAACGTCAACAACAGGCTGAAGAAGGGATAAAAATATTAAAGCAATATGTTGATACATTGTTGGTCATCAGCAATGACAAACTGCGTCACCAGTTCGGAAATCTCAAGATGCGCGAAGCATTTGAAAAAGCGGATAATGTACTGGCAACAGCCGCGAAATGCATTACCGATGTGATCAATAGCACCGGGCAGATCAATGTTGACTTTGCCGATGTCTGCACGGTGATGCGTAATGGCGGCGTAGCTATATTGGGCAATGCCACTGCGAGAGGCGAGGACCGCGCCCAAATAGCCATTGAGGAAGCATTGAATTCTCCGTTGTTAAACGATAGTGATATCCGTGGCGCGAAGTGGATATTGATCAATATAAACTCAGCTCAGGGTGAATATGAGTTTACGATGGATGAAGTAGAGATCATACAAAATTATCTACTGACACAGGCCGGTGAGGACACGGATGTTATCCTTGGGCTTGGTTACGATAATTCATTGGAGGATAGGTTAAGTATAACTTTGATTGCAACAGGGTTTGAGCATAAAGATCCGTTTGCAAAGGCGAGATTAAAAAAACCGGAACCAAAAGCAGAGGAAAAAATAGTGATGTTGCTCGAGCCGGTCGAAGAAGTATCTGCAAAATCTTCAAGTATTCAAAAGCAACCCGTAGTTGAAAAAGAAGAAGTGAAGATACCAGTTGCTTCAACCAGGGAAGATCTTCTCGCACCCAAACTCATGGAAGAATTGCCGGTAGTGGAGACTCCCATGCCAACCATGCATGATATGATAGATGTAAAGGAAGGTGAGTCATTGATCATTCATTGGGAATTGCAACCGGAAGAAAATATACTAAGGGCAACTACGAACGAAGCCGGTATAATTACGGTTGACAAAATGTCAATTGCAGAAAGGAAGGAGAGTTTACATTCGTCAACCCTTTCTTCATCCGAGACCCCTCCAACTAAACAAGACCTAATTAAAGATAGTACTACCCCGGTGTCTGCAGCATCGGGAGGTTATCTGGCCAGACCGTCCAATATCTATGCAGAATCAACCCCTTCACAAGATGTTGCCAGCAGTGAAGAGGACGAACTCCTCAATCTGCAAATGCAAGTAGTGGAGAGGGAATTCAATCCAGCGGCGGATGAGCCGTTAGCCCATCAAGCTCAATCACCTTTGTTTCCTGAGGTTGAGGATCCTGCTCTGCAGGACGAAACCGACGAGCAAAAACGTAGGGCGGCGGAGAGACTGCACAAGTTGCGCAACTTGTCATTTAACGTCAATGCGTCTGACCCGAATAGTGAGTTTGAGACCGTGCCGGCCTACATCCGCCGCAATATGGAATTGTATAACAGCAATAGCCAGGTTGAAAACTTCTATAGTAATTACGAAGTCAAGAGCGACGAAAAAAATCAAGGACACATCAGTACTATCAATACCTTCTTAGACGGGAAAAAACCCGATTAAGTGCATTCGTTCCAATGAAGCCTCTGAGCATTTAGCTAGTGTTATTAGTTGTTCCCCCCGATGTCTATCGGGGGGTTTGTTTTTAATTATACTAACTTACTATTCATGGATATTGGGAAAACGATCGTGATTACTGGAGGTACAGGAATGATCGGCAAAGCACTTACCAAGGCCCTGCTCGACAAGGATTATAAAGTCATCATTCTTTCCCGGAACCCTGAAAAAGAAACAAATTCAAATTCCAGACTACGTTATGCAAAATGGAATATCGAGCAAAAGATGATCGATGATGCGGCCATCTCCGAAGCAGACCATATTATACACCTGGCAGGAGCAGGCATTGCCGACAAGCGATGGACCAAAAAGAGGAAGCAGGAAATATTGAATAGTCGCGTGGAGAGTGCCGCATTGATCGTTGAAAGCTTAAGAACCATTCCCAATCACATAAAGACCGTTGTCAGCGCGTCGGCCATCGGATGGTATGGCGAGGATATTTACCGGGAGGGCGTGAAAGGCAGCGCCGGCAGGGAGTTTGAAGAAACAGACCCACCCGCCGAAAATTTTCTCGGTCAAACCTGCCGGCGTTGGGAAGAAAGTATTGAGCCGGCTGTCGGATTGGGGAAACGGGTTGTTAAGATACGCACAGGGATTGTTTTGAGCAATGAGGGAGGAGCTTACGTAGAATTCTTAAAGCCGTTGCGGTTTGGATTGTGCACCATCTTGGGTGGCGGCCGGCAGGTGATCAGCTGGATACATATTGATGACCTGGTCCGTATCTATATTATGGCTATCGAAAACGAAAAATTTCAGGGACCATATAACGCCGTAGCTCCGCAACCAGTAACTAATAAAGAATTTATCCTGAAACTGGCTAAAATAAAAAGAGGCCGGTTTTTTATTGCGGTTCATGTTCCCTCCTTTGTTCTAAAGATCGTTATTGGAGAGGTTAGCATCGAGGTATTAAAGAGCACTACAGTAAGTTGTAGTAAAATTCATTTCGAAGGATTTATTTTTCAATATCCTTCTCTCGATGCTGCGTTCAATCAATTGGCCTGACGTTCGTGCCAGACATTGGTGAAGTCGCCGAGAATTGCTTTCTTATTTTCAAAATGAAGCCTTTGGATCCGGAGGGAGTCAATATCTTCCTGTCTTACTCTTCTATACATCGGATGCATAGTTCCTCCTTTTACGCCGGCGGGTTTATCCGGTTCATACTGGAATGCCGGATCGACCAACGTCCCCCGGGGATACATAATAGCGGGAACCCCTTTTCCACGAAAATCAAGATCGGCCGGATGATCGAGCCCTAGCGTATGACCATATTCATGTGCCGCGGTAGTGGAGCCCTTGTATAAATTGGAAATGATGAAATAACCGCTATTGCAACCCAGCCCATCTACGAATGAAATATTGCCGTATGCAAACTCTTCAATCCGGAAATAATTATTGCGGGGATCCAGGTTTTGATAAATATCCAGTGGTGTAATATGAGGCATTAGAGCAGCCGAGATTTTAAATCTGACTCCATAGTCATGACCACCCAGCGAAACACGACCATCCGGTTCATTCCAAAGCGCTTCAATTTCTTCCCTCATGTTCTCGGTAACAGCCGGATCAGCGTGATCGCCGTAAGTAATGATATGAGAATAAATAATGAGTTGATGAATATCCAGCTCTACTGAACCCATTGAACAACTTATTATGGCATGATCAGTTCTTGAAATAGACTTTAAAAGCCTCTGTCAGCCGTTCGAATTCTTTCTTCACCTGGTGGATGCCGATCGCGCCTCCCATGAGCCCGCTGGCATCTTTTTGAACCATCACCGAAAAAAGAGAATTTTCACTCTTTACGGAAACAAACATTTTGAAATACTTCCAAAACGCTCCAAGGATGGCGCGTAATACCTTATTTCCTTTTGTATAGATCTTTCCATTGTCTTTTTCTCCCTTATAGCGATAGCCCTGGGATGTAAAAAACAGGTTGAGCTTATTGTCCAACTCTTCTTTGGTGCAATTGGTAAAATTGTAAACAAAGCGGTCTTTTGCGAAATCAACTAGCGTTGCATTCATAAAATTAAGTTTTGGTGTGTATAACGATCATCTGCGGGTCTGACCATTGAAGTTATCGAAAAAAGAAAAGGAAATTTCTTAATTTCTCACAGGTTTCCCACCCTTCAATACGCTCTGAATTCTTTCAAGTGTTTTCTTTTCTGCGCAAAGAGAAAGAAAGGCCTCCCTTTCGAGGTCCAACAAATATCGTTCGGATACATAGCTGGGTTCAGTGAGATCGCCACCGCACATCACATATGCCAATTTCCTGGCTACCACCACATCGTGGTCTGTCGCATAGTGAGCCCTCCACATGCCGTTGATGCCGGCATACAAGGCTCCCAACGCCAGGCGACCCAGGACTTTTATATCTTTCCTCTCTACCGGTATAGTGTAACCGCTATCATATAACTCTATCACTGATCTTTTCGCTTCTGCTATCCTCCTGCCGGGATTCATGACCACTTCGTCCACCCCTTGCCGATAGACGCCAATAGAGAATCCCTCTGCTGCAGAAGTGGCGACTTTTGCCGTAGCGATGGTGAGGAAGCGATTTTTCAGTGTGATTGTTTCCGGTTCATCTTCATGCATTTCATCGGAGGCTCGCAACACAAATTCCTTGGTACCGCCACCTCCAGGGATGAGGCCCACACCCAATTCTACCAGCCCGGTGTATGTTTCGGCTGCCGGACAAACCTTGTCGCTATGCAGACTTAGTTCACAGGCGCCTCCCAGTGCCAATCCATGCGGAGCCGTAACCACGGGTACCGATGAATATCTTGCGCGCATCATGGTGTTTTGAAAAAGACGAATGGCCATATCCAGTTCATCGTATTCCTGGTCGATTGCCAACATAAATATCATACCGACATTAGCCCCGGCTGAAAAATTGGGTCCTTCATTAGCAATGACCAACCCCTTAAAATTCTTTTCGGCATGGTCAATTGCAGATTGGATTCCTGAAAGAACATCACCACCTATGCTTCCCATTTTTGTGGACCACTGCAGGCCGAGTACGTCGTCTCCGAGGTCAACCAATTGGCAACTGGCGTTCTTCCAGACCAATTTTTCCTGATAGTTACTCATGACGATAAAGGACTCGCTGGCCCCTTCCTCAAGAGTTGCGATGTATGATCCGGATCCAGGTGAATAGCATAGACGCTTTCCTTTCTCAATCTTATAAAATGATTTGTTTCCCTTGCTCAACATTTCTTCCACCCAGCCCGCGACCTGGTAACCTGCATCTTTCATGGCTTTGACTGTCTTTTCAACGCCCAACAGGTCCCAACTTTCAAAGGCACCTAATTCCCAGCCAAAACCGGCCATCATGGCATCGTCTACGCGGTAGGGTTGATCGCTTATTTCAGGTATCCGGTGGGAGATATAAGAAAACAAGCTATAATGGAATTGCCGGTAGAATTCACCTGCCTTATCCTGACCGGTGCAAAGCACCTTCAAGCGCTGGGGCAGGTCATCTATCAATTTGGCGGACTCGACAGTAGTGAACCTGGCTTTCTTGCGCGGTTCATATTCCATGCTTGCCAGGTTCAATACCCAAATTTCTTTCTCTCCTTTGCCCGTTGCCGGAGGTAATTTTTTGAAAAATCCCTGACCTGTTTTATCTCCAAGCCAATTATTCTCAACCATTTTGTTCAACCATGCAGGGACTATAAAAGTATTCCTGGCTTCATCAGCAGGACAATTATCATAAACTCCTTTAGCTACTTTGACAAGTGTATCAATGCCTACAACATCAGCGGTTCTGAAAGTGGCGGATTTGGGTCTGCCAATCACAGGACCGGTAAGGGCCTCCACTTCATCAATGGTTAATCCCATCTTATCTATTAAACCAAATATGGCCATGATACTGAAGACTCCAACTCGGTTGGCTATAAATGCCGGAGTGTCCTTACATAATACAGTGGTTTTTCCGAGGTAGAGATCTCCATAGTGCATCAGGAAACTGGTGATCTCCGGATCTGTGTCTTTTGTAGGAATGATTTCAAGCAACCGGAGATAGCGGGGTGGATTGAAAAAGTGCGTTCCGCAAAAATGCTTTTTAAAATCTTCAGACCTGCCTGCGGTCATCATGTGAATGGGAATTCCAGATGTATTGGAGGTGATGAGAGTTCCGGGTTTACGATATTGCTCGACCTGTTCAAAGATCTTTTGCTTGATATCAAGTCTCTCAATCACTACTTCAATGATCCAATCGCAACTTCCGATATCCTTCATGTTGTCTTCAAAATTGCCGGTGGTAATTTTTTTGATAACGTCCTTATGATAAACCGGGGAGGGATTGCTTTTGATAGCGGCGGTCAGCGCATCATTCACCAATTTGTTCCGTTCAGCAGGCTTAGTGCCGCTAACCGCTTCCTTGGGTACCACATCTAATAATAGTACCTGGAGGCCGATACCTGCAAAATGACAGGCAATCCTCGAGCCCATGACACCGCTACCTAATACAGCTAATTTCTTAATGCTTCTTTTTGGCATAGAGTTCGAAGTTAAGTTAAAAATCTGCCACAAGGAAGTTGTGAATGGTGAGTTGTGAGTTGTGAGTGGTGAATATATCACGATAAACTATTTTTGATACATGAACTCCGAATTTATTTCCATTTCCTCATTGAAGGTTCCTAAGATCGGCTTTGGAACCTATCAATTGAGAGGTAAGGACGGAATTAATGCAATCGAATATGCGATACAGACCGGATATCGTCATATTGATACAGCAGAGTTCTATAGTAATGAAGAAGAAGTAGGAAAGGCAGTCCGGAATAGCGGCATTAAACGACATGACATATTCATCACTACCAAAGTCTGGCCTTCCCATTTCCACCGATTAATAGCGGCTACAGAAGGTAGCCTCAAAGCGCTGGGATTGGAATACATCGACCTTCTATTATTACATTGGCCTTCGGGCGATGAATCGAATAAGAAGGCAGTTGACCTGCTAAACGAAACTCTTCAGAAAGGATATACAAAAAGCATTGGCGTCAGTAATTTCAATATTGATCAATTAACTATGGCACTGGCGCGGGCACCCATTGTCTGCAATCAAGTTGAGTATCATCCCTTCCTGTCACAAGACAAGATGATAGATTTTCTGCGGCTGAAGAACATGTACCTCACGGCTTATAGTCCTTTGGCCCTGGGTAAAGTAGCAAAAAGTGAAGCACTGCAAAAGATAGGAAAGAAGTACAGGAAGTCGGCTAGCCAGATCGCACTACGATGGTTAATTCAGCAGGGAGAAATCGCGGTGATTCCAAAGTCTTCGTCCAAAGAACGAATTAAAGAGAACTGGGATATCACAGATTTCGAGCTAAGCGCTGAAGATATGGAAGCCATCCACAATCTTGTGAGTCGTCAGTGGTGAGTGGTGAGGAGTGAGTGGTGAGGGATGAACATAAAATTTTATAGTTAAAACTTATAACTTATACTCACAACTCACCACTCACAACTCACGTTATTGCTTCAGCGGATCCAATGTACAATCCACCGTTATTTGAATCGTCTTGGAAATATTATCCCTGTATAGGCGAGGAATGGAAATCTGGTAGTCGGCCAGTAAGACATTAAAAGTAGATTTTACAACAACCTGTTTATCCTTCACAGTGACCGTACCGGAGGCTTCTACATCTTTCGTCACACCGTGTAAGGTGAGCTTCCCCGTTACATTCACAGTAGCAGTTCCATCAGCTGCATAATTGACTGCACTATTATTGGTGATCTGTCCCTTGAACTCCGATTTGGGATACTTGTCACTTTCCACATAATCCGAATTGAAATGCTCCTGCATCATCGCTTTCTTGAATTCGAACCCCTTTAACAGCACCGCAAATTGCAATTCACCGGTTTTTGAATTCAGCAAACTCACGACACTCTTATTGACGGCAGTAATGTTTTCAACGGGAGCCGAAGAAAAAAATGTGATCTTTCCATCCTTGGTATAAAACTTTTCCTGTGCGACAAGGCGGTTCGAATAGAGAAACGCCACAACGATAACTATTATTCCTGCTTTTTTCATCATTTATTCTTATTTGAAACGATTACGCAACGGTTTAAAATGACATCCGATCCCAATCCCATTTCATCCCTGTTAAAGCCTGTACAAACTCCACGTACAATAGCAGACGAGAATAAAACTAAGTTGGCTGCATCCTCGTGGTACGCCGTATCCATGGAACACCGGACTGAGGAAAGTTTAGTCGTATCTCCCAAAACCACGGTATAATAACCAGCCTCATCCTTCCTGACTTCTTTGATAATCCCATCTGTTTCAATAATCTTACCTAAGTATTTCTTATTGGCAGAAGAATCATTTATTTCAAATTCTTTAACAAGGTCGACGGCTGAAAGTTTGACGTCTGCTCTCACCCGGGCAATATCCTGATTGGTGCGACTGTATTGCCGGTAACCATACCAAATTCCCACCCCAACCACTAATAGCAGGAGAGCCCACATGATTTTTTTACGCCTCAATAGGATCACTATCAAAAGCAATAATATGAGCCAAACAACAAGGATGATCCATAATAAATTTGTCATAGTGCCTGGCCTTATTTTTAGAGGAATTAATCGTAATCGATAGGAGGAAGGTTGCGTTGACGAATTTCTTTTTTGTACTTGCGTAATATTTTATGATTGCCCCTCGCACCAATGCTGCTGGCCACACCACTCATGGTTGTTTTAACCAGGTAATTCATCGCAGAGCGATCCCGAAGTCTTATAAAGAACACCCGGCCCGTTCGCGATGTGTTTTTATTTCTAATCACAAAGCTATTGGCTACAAAAGTAATGAGACTGGTGAGAAAACTCTTCTTTGTTTCATTTCCATTCTTCAGGAATTTAACTTTTAGACTCCTATAAAACATTTTCATTTCCCCATATGCCAGGTAATCTTTGCCCGCTGCGCGCAAACTTAGAGTGTCCAGATAACCCGATAGTAGTTTGACGGATGACAAAGGCATCAGTACCGGATTTAATACAGTAAGATCGGCGGGCTTCATGCGTACCGTCATCAGAAATCCTGCGAGAGAATCCAGGTAGGACTCACGGATCCTTAACCGGATCCAGATCGAATCCATTAAATATCCATTTGCCTGTATTCGCAGGCTATCCGTCTCCGTTAGATTATAGTTGCGGACTGGAAAAAATTTGACAGTCATCCTGGTCACTGGGACGGTTCCAATCTCGTTAGACTTTGCATTTAACTCGGAATAGTGTGTGGTTGCATTATTTATCAGGATAGAATCGACGGATATATTAAAAGGAATTTTCCGGATCATCTGGACAGGCATGGGTTTAATGACTCCTGATCTGAAGGGCGGACGCAGGTCCCGGAAGTCCGTCAGAAACGCGTCCTGGATCTTGATCGTATGAATATTCAGGATACTATCTTTTACATAAGCAACCGGATCTACCTGTTCGATGACAATCCTTCCCGTCTTTGCGCGAAAATCATCTATTTGGTAGTGATGACTCGCTACCAACTCGTCATGATCGAGCGTAGGCCGATAAGAAAAAGAATCCAGTGAAAATGTTTTGGCGCGTTCAGCATAATGGGCATTGTACCATGCAAACGAGTTCCGGGTACTTTGATAACTTCCCGTGAAATTTCTTAGCTGAAAGGATGGACTGCCTGCCAACCATTCGACAGGGTTTTTTAGCGTGGCTGATTCGACAGATAAGCCAGCAAGTTCCGCGGTGTTCAATGAAAATTTTCCCATGTTCTTACCGAGGCTATCGGCCTGGAAATTTTGTGCCAGCAAAGTAGTAATCAAGCCAGACCAGCTCCAGGGATGATCTTTTTCGTGATTTACCTTGACCGAATTTAATTCTGCTGATATATCTCCCTCACCCGTGTCAAATATTTTTCCTGTTGCGCTGGAATATGTGAAGTGATTTAGCTTAAACCGGAGCTTATCTGCACTTAAAGAGGCGGAAGCTGCGTTCCCTGTTCGCAGATTATCCAATTCCAAATAATTATTGTTTGTTGGTGTACTACCATCCCAGATGAGTTTAACCTCGCCTCTCCTGGCCGCTCCCGAATAATTGATATCGGGATCGTGGATGCTTATTTTATTGATCTCGACGCGGGGAATTATGATCTCTTTGTTTTGAGTACCTTTTATTTTCTTGCTGAATTTTACATGTGCTGCAGGTTGCCAAACGGCGACATCTCTGGCTTTAACCGATCCATCCATTATGGCTTCTATGTCCGGAATACCACTGAGACGGTCAACCGAAATATGGATTGAATCCTGCTGATTGTTGCGATCATACCGGATCTTTTGAAAGTTCGAGGGTTGCTGGTTGCCCACCAGATAGCTATCAATTGTCAACATGGAAATACTATCCGTTATTTTTAGACTATTCCCTTCCAGAAACGGATTTGACGCTTCCCATTTCTTGCCCGGCGCTACCCGCAATTTGGTGAGGGAGATATTCTTAAGGTTAGTGGATATTGACCTTTCACCAATGGTTGCATTAACCTGGGTTTTACCTCCTTTTATATTTTGAAGAGTAATTACCGGCGAACTGGCGCTCCCTTTTTGAGCAGGTATATTCATTTTCAATTCAGCCGTTTCCCATCGAAGTCCGTTCACATCAATGCGATTAGAACTATCATCCAGCACTATTTCCCGGATAGATACATTTCTAGCCAGCGCCGATATGTTTTTCTTGACAGTGCTTAGTGTGATCTTGTCTGCCACCAGGTTTGAGCTATCTCCGACATAGCGGGCATTCTCCAGCTCCAGCGAAAAATTCCTGGTCTTAATAAGCCCATGACTAAAATTTAGATGTCGCACCGATTGCTTCATCGAGGAAACCCGCCGTGACCCAAACAGCGTATCACTTTGGATCGACACAAATGCGTTGTTGAGATGCAGTTCTGTCTTATCCCTTAATATGAGATCTATTTGCCCATCGACAATATCCAGGTCGTTCAACTGCATGACGCGCCCGATGCGGCCCAGGCTATTGAAGATGGTTTGCCTTTCTTTCTTTCGTCGTGAATCAGTCACTGTAAAATCGATGAGAGGCCGGTATAATGTAGCTCCGGACGCCGACAAGTGCCGGTTAAATACCAGGTCATCCCATACCAATCCGCGCAACTCGAATTGCGGGACGCGGAAACTATTAGTAACCCGGCCTTCATTGAGTTGGTGAAGTTTGAAATTGCTGAGAAAAATTCGATTATCATTAAACAGGATGCTGTCGAATTCCATGGAGTAAGAACTGTCGCCCAAAAAATTTTCATAGTTGCGGATTGCCATAGCGAAGCTTTTTACCAGCAATGGCCGTGGCGCATCCTTGTCTATTGAAAACCCCTGCATCTCAAAATTATTATGGTCGGATCGGAAGGTGCTGGGCCTGTCATTTCTTACGGTGGTGATGTTGAACGATGCATTGTTAACAATAACAAAACCTAACTGAATATTTCCTGTGAGTTGTTGAATGATCTGATCGAGTTTCGGCGGTTTTTTCTTTCGGTCATTTCTGCCAAGTTCTACATCCAGCGTGAATTGAGGATTCACGCAATACACCGAATCGGCCTTGATCACCTCGTGCCTGTAGAGCGTATCAAAATCAATATTGGTCAATAGCAGAGCATCAAAAAATACTTTGAAGGATGCCGCGGAACTATCGCCTTTGGTTGCTACAATAGTGCAACTATCAAACTCAACCAGCTTTTTTCTCATGTTGATGCGAAAGCGACTAAAGTTCAGACGATGTCGGCCATCCGGAAACAGAATATCCTGGTTGCGCGTGCGAAGGACAAGATTTTCTCCAAACAAAAAGTTTTCCTTACCGGTCAATTGGGCGGAATCAACATTGACATTGTCGATATGAAAGAAGAGGTTGGTGAGCACAATTGGTTTTTCTTCAGGCCTCATACGATTGATCAGCGTGAACCGCGCATTTTCAATTTCAAAGCGATGTACCCTCAGCACTTCCAATGCTTCCTGGATTGAATGATACACTTTTCCCATTTCCTCCGGAATGGACAGGTCCTTACCTGAACCCGTATCATTCCTCGCCGGCGCACGCATCTTCGTAATGGTGATGTCGGGCTGCATTAGAGTCAGCGAATCAATCAGGAACTGCTGTTTGAAAATGATGGGAGATAGCGCATATACCTGGAGGTTGATCTTGTCCACCTGGAAGCGATAGGTTGTGGCGCTGGTTGTCGTGTCTGTATTGTAGAAAACCGCCTTTTCTATTTCCATTTTCTTGCTGAAATAGCTGAACTTAAATTTTTTCACCTTCATTTTCAGGCGGCCGTGGGACTTGGATTCGACAAGGTCCTCCAGCAGGTCTTTAGCATGTGCGACAAACCAAAAATGGAATGCGGTTAATAATAAGAGAAGTATGCCGAGCAGGAAGCCGGTGAATTTCAGAAGTTTTTTGCCAATGCGTCCTGTTGCCAAGAGGGGAACCGATTATTGGTAATTGAATTTAAACAATTATTGAGCTTCAAGGATGTTAGCGGCATCACAATAAAGAGCAATGTATTTAACTAATGGCTGCTCCGGGATTCACCGGGCTTTCAGGTTTTAATAGGTATAACTTTCCCTGGTTATCTTCTGCAGTCAATATCATTCCCTGGCTTTCGATGCCTTTCATTTTCCGTGGGGCCAGGTTCACTACCACCACTACCTGTTTGCCGACCATTTCGGAAGCTGAATAGTGTTCTGCTATGCCTGAGACGATCGTTCTCTTTTCTGTTCCCAGGTCCACTTCCAATTTGAGCAGCTTGTCTGCTTTTTCAACCTTTTCGCAGGCAAGAACAGTTCCGGCTTTTAGATCCAGCTTTGCAAAATCATCGTATTGGATCGACAATTTCGCGACGACTTGTTTGTTCTCTTCCATGTTAACAGCTTGAGTGGGTTCATGATTGCTTTTTATCAATCCGCTTTTCAATTTCTCTATTTGTTGAGCTATTTCATCATCTTCAATTTTCCTGAATAACAATTGTGGTTCACGTAAACTATATCCCACACTGAGCAATTTCACCTTGCCTGCATTTTCCCACTCCAATAGCCTGTCCACAACTTTCATCATGTGACAAAGTTTTTTGGAAGTATTGGGCAGGAAGGGATTCGCCAGAATGGCCAGGTTAGCGGTCAGTTGAAGACAAAGATGGATGCAGTTGTCAATACTCTTCTGAGCCTCCGGGTTTTGTTCCAATTCTTTCACCGTGATCCACGGCTGCTTCTTTTGCATGTATTGATTGCCCTTCCTTGAAAGCGCCATTACCTCGAACAATGCATCCCGAAATCTAAATTCTTCGAGGGAAACTTGAATTTGAAAGGCTGACAGTTCAATAGATTCAATCAATGAGCGGTCATCGCCATCCATAATGGATTCATGCAGCCTCGGCACTTTTCCGTCGCAGAGCTTGTGCATCAATACGAATGTCCTGTTCACAAAATTGCCAAAGACAGATACCAATTCATTGTTGACCGCATCCTGAAATCCTTTCCATGTAAATTCACTGTCTTTGGTTTCGGGAGCGATCTGAGTGAGATAGTACCGTAACATGTCGACGCATTGTCCGCCGCCATTTCCCTTCTTCACAAAATCATTGATATAGTCTCTCATTTCTAAATTCCAGTTCCGGCTGGTGCTCATCTTGTCGCCTTCGAGGTTCAGAAATTCGTTAGCCGGGACATTGGCAGGTAAGATATTACCGTGCAATTTGAGCATGATGGGAAAAATGATGCAATGAAAGACTATGTTGTCCTTGCCGACAAAATGAACCAGTTTCGTCTCCGGATCATACCAATATGGTTTCCATCCGTCGATGCCTCCCGGAATAGTATTGCTGTTATCAATGGCCCATTGCCGGGTTGCACTAATATATCCTATAGGTGCGTCAAACCAAACATACAAGACCTTGCCTTCTACGGATGGTTGTGATTCACTTGTATTCGACAGGTTTGGCACTTTTATCCCCCAGTCGAGGTCTCGGGTTACAGCTCTGGACTGTAGGCCTCCGTCGATCCAACTCTTACATTGACCAATGACCGTTGCCCTCCAATCGTCTTTGTGTTGTTCCAGTATCCATTGTCTCAAAAAGCCTTCATATTTTCCTAAAGGAAGATACCAATGCGTAGTGGCTTTCTTAATAGGAGGCTTGCCGCTCAGGGTGGATACGGGATTGATCAATTCGTCGGGACTTAAGGTCGTTCCACAATTCTCGCACTGATCTCCAAAGGCCCGTTCATAGCCACAATTCGGACAGGTACCTTTTATATATCGATCCGCTAAAAAGCTGTTGGCTTCTACATCAAAGAACTGCTCAGTTTCTTTCGTTTCCAACTCGCCTCTTTCATATAAGAAGGTAAAAAATTCCTGAGCCGTTTCATGATGAATAGGTTCACTTGTTCTATGATAGATATCAAAAGAAATATCCAGGTTTTCAAAGTCTTGCTTCATGGCAAGGTGATACTTATCAATGATTTCCCGTGGAGTAGTATTTTCTTTCCTTGCCTGGATGGGAATGGCGGTACCATGTTCGTCGCTGCCGCATACAAAAACGACATCTCTTTTTTGAGCCCTTAAGTAACGGACATATATATCCGCGGGTATATAGGCGCCTGCCAGATGACCGACGTGCTTCAACCCATTGGCATAGGGCAGGGCAGAAGTGACCAGGTATCGTTTGGGTTGATCCATTGTAAATTTTAACCGCAGACGCATGGGGCATAGAGTGTATGTAATCAGCTCATTGCCTTTGTGTTTCTGCGGTTGGCCATGCAAAAATACCGGAATAAGCGCCATCGCCCAAACTGCGCGGGGTGGCGCTTTAAAAGGTCACCTAACTCGTGGGGAAGGAATGGATCATTTCCTCATATACTTTTCTGTTCTCGCGTCTTTGATAGGACCTTTCCAATTAAGTCCAAAACCAAAATCGTATGTATGACCTTCAGAGTCCTTGTAGCATTTTAAATCGTGTGGCACATCCTCAAATTGTTGTTCCACCGTATGCATATCGGCAGGCATCTGCAATGGCAGCAGGCCACTGGGTTCGGCATTACCAACCAGGATGTCCAAAACAGCCTGGTCCTGCACGCTGAAATTGATCACCATGGCATTTGCAGCTTTTTCAAATTCTGAAAATACCATCGGGTTACTCATATCCACGGATACGATAACTGGCTTTCCTTTCATTTTTTCCCTGGTGTCCAGCACCATGCCGAGGTCGGTCTTATTTATCGCCGATATGGTCTTTCCTTTATAAGTGCGATTAGTGAACGATTCAAATTTATCACCTCCTGCTATACTCGGGTCCCTTGCGTCATTAGCAGTATACTCTCCATACTGCAAGCTGATGGGAACATAGCCTGTCCCACCTTTCTTCACATCATCCGTCTCATATCCATTGCCGCTGTTCGGGCTCTTGATAAAAACGAGGGCATAATCGGCTTCATCCGGATTGTCAGTCACGCGAAAATATTTTTTTACTATTTCCATATTCACCGGATAGTCGAATTTTTCGGGCGTTTCCATTCCGAGAAAATTCCTACCTGCGGGAGTGAATTTTTTCGGTACGTAAACGGTTTTGTTTTTCGCCAATGGTAGTGCATGATCTTTGTTTTTCAACATCACGATGGACTTAAGTTGGGCTTCATAACCAGCCTGCATAAACTCCGCCTTTCCCACCGTGTTGCTAGATGACTCCGGATCGAGGAAAGGATTTTCAAATAGGCCGGTACGAAAAATATTTTTCAATAACCGCACGGCTGATTCTTCAAACCTAGCACGCATAAATTTCTCACCATGTTCTTTATTCCCCATTTGATAAGCTTCCATCACCGGCGCAGCATCATTATTGCCGCCAAACTGATCTACACCCGCCATCAAGATCTTATAGTGCCTCTGAGCTATAGAAAGGCTATCCACTCCCCATGGTTTACCGGTAATAAAGATATTGACGGCCGTTTCATCTCCCGTTACCAGCCAGTCGGTACAAACAACGCCGTCGTATTTATATTTTTTTCTAAGCAAATCAGTAATGATATATGAGTTGTAGTTATTAGCTACGTTTTCGTGATTTTTTTTATCCTGGTTGTAAGAAATCGTATAGTAGGGCATTACTGCTGAAGCCATGCCGGTCTTTCCATTCAGTTTAAAGGCGCCTTCCGTAAAAGGAGTCAAATGCTCGTCAAAATTATTTCCAGGATACACGGCATATTTTCCAAAACCATAGTGTGCGTCTCTTCCGGCTTCTCCCGATCCGCCTCCGGGCCAATGCTTGACCATTGCATTCACACTATTATAGCCCCAGCCATTTGCAATCTCTTTATCTCCCTCAGAGGTTTGAAATCCGTCAATATAGGCGCGCGCCATATCGGCCGCCAAGCGCGGATTCTCTCCAAATGTTCCACTCGTGCGATTCCATCTTGGATCAGTTGAAATATCGATCTGTGGGGACAACGCAGTAGCTATACCCAACGCACGGTATTCTGTAGCCGCAATTTGCCCGAATTTTTTTGTTACCATCGGATCGAATGTTGAAGCCAATCCGAGTGAACCGGGCCACATAGAAATTGATCCGCCGGCACCTGCATTGAACTCTGCATTGGCATTGGTGCCATGCCTGGGATCAGAGCTATTGTTGGCCGGTATCCCAAGCCCAATGCCTTCCACCAGGGCCTGCACATTATTGTTCCATTCAGCAGCTATTTTCGCACTCTTGACGGAAGTTACGAGCACGTGTCTCAGGTTATCCTTCGTTAAAAAAACCTTTTGTTGATCCGAGAGGTCGGAAGCTTTGGCTCCGCTTTCTGAAAACACTTTTCCATTATAGGTCCCGGCGAACGGACCACGCTCACCAGTAGGTATAGGTTGGTGTCGACTATAAAGCATCAGTCCGGCGATCTGGTCCACCGACATTTTTGAAGCGAGATCCTTAGCCCGGACATCCGCCGACAGGCGCCAATCTTCATATGGATCGAGCTTACCATTTTTATTAAGGTCCTTGAAAGCAAAACCATCATCTTCAATCATCTTAATACCCGAAGAGCCTGAATATCCCAGGGTCTGGCCTCCCTTATTTGTAACAATCGAAAAAATTTCCCCTTTTTTCTCACTCCACTTCTGTGCATGGAGAGCTACTGACGAGATGCTTATAGAGAAAAATGAAAAGACAAGGTATTTTTTCATCACAATCGTTTTGAAGTAATCAATTTAGTTTTTACTGTAAGTTAGGCATCTTACTGCTGCATTCCTTCAGTTGCTCCCTGGGAATCCTGGCGCGTATTCTTTCTTTTGAACAAAGACATATCGATCTTGCCAAATCGATAAGCGAAATTGAGGCGGAACATTTGTGGGTCACGGAGGCGAACGTAAGTCTGGGTGAAATATTCACTAAAGGAATATTGTTCGGATTTTCTTGTTCTGAATATATCATTCACGCTTAGTGAGATCGATGCAGCATCATTTTTCAGGAAGCTTTTCTTGACGGCCAGGTCAAATCCATAAGTGGAACGGATATAACCTTGCGAAGAGCTTTGCGCCTGCATAGGGCCGCCAGGGCCAAAGCCACCGCCGGTGTTGATTGGTAAATTGGTTTTAGACTGGTAGGTAGCTGAAACCTGCACAGAGAATTTCGCCGGCAGTTTGAAATTGCTGTTGAATTTTCCAAACCAGCTCCATATCGGATCGGGAGAGTCGTTCGAAACGTTTTTTGTATTGATCCTGGAATTATAAAGATTCAGGTTAGTACTGATATCCCACCATTTAGTAAGATAGTTGATGGACGTTAATTCAGTACCATATGCCTGGCTGTAGTTTGCATTGATAAAGGTATTGAACAGGATCTCAGCACCGGTAATAGGATGAGTGCCGGTTTGCTGATAACGGGTGATCAGGTCTGTGGTTTTCTTATAATATATTGATGCCAGGAAACTGTTATTCTTCTTAAATGTTTTTGCATAGGACATTTCAAATGATTGCGTGAACTCCGGCTTTAGATCAGGGTTGCCCTTAGTAATGTTGAGATTGTCTGTATAATCAACAAAAGGAATCAATTGGAAAAAGTTGGGGCGATTGATCCGGCGGGTAACACTCAATTGAAGCTCTTGCTTGTTCTTCAGCTTCTGGCTGAAAAAGATAGAAGGAAAGAGGCTGACAGGATAACTATTTTCAAATTTATCGTTACTGCCAAACAACACTCCGCTATAATCTGAGCGTTCTGCCCTTAGGCCCAATTTATATCCAAAATCTTTTATCGAACTGCTCACTGAGACATAAGCAGCATATACATTGTCGTTGTTCTTATAATTGCTCGTCGCTGAAGGAATCAATTCAAATTGATCAGTGGCGGTGTTTAGAACATAGTTATCGTTTATGTTCGACAGCTTCCTTAGCTGTGCACGCAAACCGGTTTCGAGTTTTAGGTTTTTAAATGGTTTGACATAGTCGGTCTGGATGGTTAAGAAACGGTTGGTGCCGCTGCTGATCAGTTGTTGCTGGTATTCTCCTGTCTGGCTGCCACCAGCTTGCGTATAGAAATTAGTGACGTAGAGATTATCACCGCCATTTTTTCCTGAAAAATAATTCAGGTCAGCAGTCAGTTCGTGTCCTGCCTGCGGAAATAAATGTTTCATTCCGAGCTGTAGACCGTTCGCATTAAATTCCCGCCGACCACGTGAAACTCTTTCGCTGTATTCGCTCACCTTACCTCCGCTAAACAAACTATCGGTATTGATTTGAATGGTCTCGTAAGGTTTGAATTCTCCATGAACCTTGATCGCGCCAAGGGAAAAACTGGTGTGATTGGTCATAAAATAATCCATTCCCACGCGCCCAAAAATGAATTGACCGGAGTTCCTGTTGTTATTTGCCTGGTAAACAGAAGTAAGGGGCGAGTCAAACAGGTTTAGCCTATCGGTGGTGCCGGTGGTCCTGGATTTATTTTGATTGATCATGCCGCTGGCAGTAAAGTTGAATTTGCCCTGGCGGATGTTGAAATCGCCTCCACCGTTCATGGCTCCTCTTTTATCGATGCCTGCGCGGAGATTTCCATTGTAGCCGCTTTTCTTATTTTTCTTAAGAATAATATTCAGTATGCCGGCACCGCCTCCCGAAGCATCGTATTTGGCAGAGGGATTCGTAATCACTTCCACGCTTTCAATCGCATCGGCAGGAATTTGATCCAGTGACAAAGTAGTGGGACGACCTTCAATATAAATTTGCGGAGCGGCATTTCTTAAAGTAACGTTTCCATCAATATCAACCTGTACAGAGGGAACATTTCTCATCACATCAACAGCTGTCCCGCCGGCGCTCACCAAATTCTTCTCTACATTGAAAACTTTTTTATCTATGTCCAACTTCATAAACGGTTTGGTGGCGGTTACAGTAACGCTCACCAACTGTTTGACATCTGAAGTCAATTTGATATTGCCCAGGTCCTTATCGAAGGCGTTCATCATATTCGCCATTGCAGCCATCGCTTGTGAAGGATCATTACCCGATGGTTTAGGGGCGTTTCCATCCATTTTCATTTGAAAAGAAACGGTTTGTTCGTGCGGCTGATAACCTGTTGCCGAGATCTTCAATTTCAACTGACCAAAAATGGGCAGGTCGGCAAAGCTGAATTCACCATTGCTCTTGGTGACCATTCCTTTCAACAAGACTTCCTTCCTCTTCTTTGTTACTGTATCCATTTTGCTCTCCAGTAATAATATGGAGGCTCCATTGATGGAGGCGCCTGTGCTATCCGTTGCCTTTCCATATACATGTCCCATGGCCGGTGGTGTTTGGCCAGGTTTTCCACCCATGGGCAACTGAGCTGCCAGAGAAAAGCTGATCATCATTCCTATCCAGGTTATCAGGGCAATTTTTTTCATAATAAGTGCTTTTTTAAATCGGAGGCAAATCTATCCTGCTGAGCGGTTGATTCAGAGGCAAATGCGATGATCCCGGGAAATGATGCGACGAACAGGGGGCAAAACAAAACGGATGCCTTAGGGGCATCCGTTTATAGTTGGAGAGTGAGCCTGATTATTTGGGCATTTCGAAGATCTTAGGGTCAATTTCCTTATTCACTTCCACTTTGTTCAGTTTGGAAGTCAATACAAAACCACCCAGATCTATTTCTTTGGAGAAGGGCACGACAATACCAAAATCGGTTTTCTTAAAATCAGAGTAGGTAGATGTTATATCAACAGGTTGTCCCATCATATCACCTTTTACAATGGTCTTTGTAAGGTAATAAGTGGCAGTATCCACAAAATATATGAATTCGTCGGATCCTTTAGTGAGCTTAATCTTGTAAGCTCCGTTTTCTTGCCCGACTAATTCTGCTTTGTAGCCTTTTGCGGCATAGTCCACCAATCCACCACCAATATATATACGATCCCGACCACTTTTGTACATGGTCTCGGGCATGGCTTCAGCGCCAGCTACTCCTGCCATTGGATTGACCTGCCAACCGCTTTGGTCCGTGTAGACCTGGATTATTTTGGCTCCCTGAAAATCCGTTTCGCTCTTGAATGCTTTTCCTTCCACAAGGTTCTCAACAGTGGGGGACTGGTTGCCCATGGCTTCCATCGTACTTTCAAAATAAGCGGATTTTACCTGGTTGAGCTTTTCCTTCCCGCCAACGGCTTCGACGTGTTTATTGATCACTTCATCAACGGTCTGTGCCTGAAGAATAGACAAGCTGGAGATCGAAACCAACAGCCCTAGTGCATAATGTTTCATTTTCATTTTATCGATTTTATTTTATAAATGTTTGAGATCATTTCCTTAACCAAAACCATTCCATTGTGGACGAAAAGCTTACGGAATCCAAAAAAAACAACTATTTGTTGACATCTCCTTCAAGTTTGCTTGCCGGTGAGCCTTACCAATGCTTCCTGGTAGGTAGGACTCACGGGCAGTTCTTCCGCCCCCACAAAAACAGAGGTTTTTCTGACCGATGTAATATGTGAGACTGCGACAATATATGATTTATGTATACGGATGAAGCGCTCTCCGGGCAGGAGGTCTTCGATCAACTTCATCGTCATCCTTGTAATCACGGGCCTGGAGCTGCTCTTCAGGAATATCTTAATGTAATCTTTCAATCCTTCAATCCACATAATATCGTCCAGGACGACCTTCAGCAAACTATAATCTACATTGACGAAAATATAATCGGCGGTCTTGCCTGCCTGAGCCGGTTCCTTCGATTTTGTTCTCAGCTGATTCAGATCCTGTGCCTTATTGCAAGCCTTGACAAATCGTTCAAATGAAACAGGCTTAACCAAATAGTCCACCACGTCGAGGTTGAAACCTTCGAGGGCAAATTTTTCATAGGCGGTGATCAGGATGATCATGGGACGTTCGCTGAGGCTTTGAATAAACTGTAAGCCCGTCAGACCTGGCATTTGTATATCCAGGAAAATGAGATCCACGGTTTGCTCCTGCAACAATTTCATTGCTTCCATCGGGTTGCTGCATTTATCCACCAATTGCAGGTAAGGCACTTTACTAATGTTATCTTCTAACAGTTCCAGTGCCAGCGGCTCATCGTCAATTGCGAGACATCGAAGCATTGAATTCAATTTAGCTGAAGAAAGACCGAGAACCAGTTGTCTTTCTGGCTCACTGCCAGCCTATGTTTGCGGCCGTATAGTAAATTTAGTCTTCTTCTTACGTTCGCGAGTCCAATGCCGGAGGTCTTGTCCTTGATCTCCATAGATGAAGGATTGAATTTATTTTCGACAGTGAATTCCAGTTTGTTTTTCAAAACGCTGAGTTGCACTCGTATGATAGCATCATCGATCAATCCTGTTCCATGCTTAAAGGCATTTTCCACAAAAGGAATGAGCAGCATAGGTTCAATCTCATAGTGATCCGTTGGCTTTTGAAGGTCAACGATCACCTGCACATTTTTTCCAAATCGCTGTTGTTGTAGGTCGATATAACTCTGTAAGTATTCGATCTCTTTTTCCAGCGACACTTTTTCTTCGTCAGCATCATATAGCATGTAACGCATGAGCGATGAAAATTTCAGCAGCGACGGTTCCAGGAGGTCTGATTTCTTGCGGGCGAGCGCTACCATATTATTCAGCACATTGAACATGAAGTGAGGGCTGGCCTGGGAACGGAGCAGGGACAATTCTGTCTTGAGTGTTTCATTTTCTCTTTCGCGGGCCATGCGATCGGCGCGGGTTCTGTCCCGGATCATACGATAGGCGGTACTTGCTGCCAGCATGAAAAGAAAGAAAAATAAATTGAAAAGAATATGTCCGGAGAGAGTAAATCCACTCTGGTTGAAAAGATAGAAATATACCAACCAGGCAAGGAATAAAACAACAATGAATGTTGCGATGATGATGAGTGTAAAGGACCTGTATTTTCTCTTATAAATAAAACGGGGAAGGAGCCATTCTGCATTTAGATAAAAAAAACTGATATAAATGAGATTGTTCAGCACATAACGGATGTGCATCCACGAAGAGCCAGAATCGTTCCTGGGTGCCCTTCCGCTGTTAAGAGAAGGACGTAATAGATACGGAAGTGAAAACAGGAGTATCCAGGCGGCGCAATGCAGAAGTATAGTCACCCATCTTTTTGAATACCACTTAGAACTCATGCCGGCAAGTTAATGACTAATGCAATCGGAAAACATTTAGCGTGCAAATGTTGCGACCAAGGCACGATATTTAGAGACGAGTATCTAGCATCACTCTTCTAGTAAGACCTTCCCTTTCCCCACTTTCAACTTATAGCCTATTCCGATTTTTAGGGCAAGATTTTCTTTTTCGTGGCTTACCGGAAATCCAAAGCAGACCGGGTAGTCATATTCGCTGATGATGTCGCGGACGATTTCGTATGCCGTTTTTGCAAAAGGACGCTCTGTATCCTTATTATCCGTAAAGCGACCGATAATCAGTCCGCCCAGTTTTTTTAATTTCCCGCTTCGCTTCAATTGGATCATCATCCTGTCAATATTATACAGATACTCACCCACATCTTCCAAAAACAGGATTTTTCCCCTGGTTTTCATTTCTGATGAACTGCCTATCAAATGTGCCATCAGGGCCAGGTTTCCTCCTACCAATTCTCCCACTGCTTCCCCTTTGCGATTGAATTCATGTGTTTCACAGGAATATTTTATCTTTTTTCCCTCCAATACATGCTTTAATGAAAGGACATATTCATTTTTAGATCCTTCGTCTCGAAAAGCGCCAGCCATTGGGGCATGGATCGACGAAATATAATAGTTGGAATAAATGTGTGCATGCAAGACAGTAATATCACTGTATCCAATGATCCATTTGGGAAGTTTTTTGAATTTATCAAAATCGATGGAGTCGATGATCCGGCTGGTGCCGTAACCACCACGCGCACAAAGGATCGCTTTTACCTCATCATCATCCAACATTTGTTGAAAATCGGCCAGGCGTTCTTCATCCGTGCCGGATAGATAAGTTGTAGAAACTCCTCCGATCGTGGAGCCCAACCTTACCAGATACCCCCAATCCTGCAAGGCTTGAACACAAGCTTCTACTTTTTCGATGTCCATGTATCCACCCGGACAAACCAATCCAATGGTATCGCCTTTTTGTAAATAAGGTGGAATTTTTATCATTGGCTAGTGTTTACCACAACAGAAGCAACAGTTCACATAGGTATCTGGTATCTGACAATCTAGTATCTAGGATCTATAATAGTGATCCCGCAACCGCGAAAGCACATTGTTGCTGATCTCGTCGGTAATGCAGCGGATTATTTCTTCCTCTCTTGGCGGCTGCTCCTCACGACGATTGATCAGCTGCTTATCTTTTTCGGTCAGGGCTCGTTCATCGCCGGTATAGCTGGCAAATTCCGTGGACCAATTGTGGTTTCCCGTGTAGTTGTCCGTCCACAGCCAACGACCACTATTGTCACGAATACTTAATTGCAGCATCCCATCCGAGCGAAGTGTTCTCGTAGTCGTGGTGATCTGGGCGCTCACCTTGCCATAAACTTTTACAATGGAATCCGGTTTATAGACAATCTCTTTGATTACTACCTCTTTTGAAACTTCGCGTTTACTCTTTGTATCGTAGAACCGGCCGAGGTTAATATTGCTGAACCTCATTTCAATCACTTCATCTGTCCGGATATTGCCACTCCTTGCATCCCATGCCGTATGGAATTTTACGAACTCGTTGCCGGAATTGTATTGAAGGTTACGGACTACTTGCTCATCAAAATTCTGGCTGGCCGTATTATACGAACTGAACCGGAAGCCGGATTCTTCCACTGGCAATACAACGACGTTCACCAGTGCATAATCATAGGCTTCATCCAATTTCTGCTGGATATTCCTGTCGCCCGGTCTGAATCCCAGGGCGAGCTGAAACTCATGGTATGCATCACGAAAACCTTGCTTTGTATTGGCTTGCATAAAATCCATTCCCCTGTCAAACCGGGTGTCACCGGCCTTTTCAGAATAGGTGACCAAAAAGGAAGAATAATCTGTAGGACGCACAATGTTATTTACCGAAGGCACTTTCCGGATGGCTTCATATAGCCGCTGCAAAGTTGCGTATTCATTGTACGTCCATTCCCATTTCAATTCATTACTACTATTGGCGTAATTCCGAATCGTGTTTTCATGATCATCCACAGCATAGCGGTAAGAACTTTGGATGATATCCAGCAGTTTTGCATCGTTAGGGTCCTTTTGCAATTTTTTGGCGGCCAGTTCGACAGCCTCATCATAGTTGCCTTTTTGATAAAGTTTGCTGGCAGTCTTGCAGGAAAGTCCCAGGATGCAGATGCTAATAGCGACAATTGAGTAAAATTTCCATTTCATAGATAATTCAAATTATATTGGATAGATTGGATTTCAGTCAGAGGGTTTTTTATTAAACTGTCAATTACATATTAGTTAACAATTTGCCCAAACACATAGATCGCCTAATACTTTAAGATATCCCTGATAAAATTATGGTATTCATCAAATGCGGTCAGGTTATTGTGCCGGCCCCCTTGTATACGAATCAGGGTAATTTTTCCAGGGTTCAGTTTTTGCAAAGCCTCACTATGCCGGATGGGAATCAGCCGGTCGCGGGTACCATGTATAATATAGGTATGGCAATTCACTTTGCGAATCCATTTATCAGTCCTCAACTGGAACCGAAGCACCAGTCTCACCGGCAGTATTGGAAAGAATCGTTCAATCACACGGACAAAATTATAGTAAGGTGAATCCAGGATCAGATAACGTGGCCTGTTGTCGGAAGCCAATTTGGTGGCAAACCCACTACCGAGGCTCCGTCCATAAACAATCAGGTAATTTTCTTCGTAGGACTGTTTCAGTTCATTATAAATGAACTGCATATCGCCCAGCATCTCCTCCTCACCCCTTTTACCCGTACTCTTTCCAAACCCTCGGTAATCCACCAACAGTACATCATAGTCAAAACGGTAAAAGTCCTTGGCATATTTCGCCCAGCCCTTAATGCTTCGGGTATTGCCGTGAAAATACAAGATGAGTCCGAGGGGTTTTTCCCTATAAAAATGCAATCCATTGATCCTGACGCCGGGTTCTACGTCAAAAAAATATTCCCGGAAAGGAATATCATATTTGAACAAAAAATCCTGCTTTAGTTTCTCTGGTTTGAAGATCAACTTTTCCTGGAAAAAATAAACCAGGACAGACAGAACAACAATGCCAAGGGCGATATAGATAAGAATGCTCGACAATTACAACCTAATCCTCGACCCGCTTCAACTTCAGATTTGTTACCGGCGCTACTATCAGTGGGAATTTTTCAACAGTAACATTGGCTGCGTCCAAACCAAAACCTCTTTCTTCCGATAGGCTATGTTCTTTGAGCCAGAAATGGAATTTCATTATGACGCGCTCCAGGAAGGGCAGTTCATTATCCTGGCTCAGGTATTTTTCCATGACCATGAATTGAAAATCACCGACGGTGTTAGAACTGGCAAGGCTTTCATAGCGGCTAATGATATTGACTTCCTTATTCGTCACCAGGTCTTCCACTACTTTGCGGAACATCAGGTTGATCCTGGGTTCAATCCGGAATCCCAATCGAAAGTCGACGCGAATGATATCATTCGGAATGATGTGTTCCACCTTGTACTCACAAGTATAAGGATCATCCATTGTATCCACATGAGCGAACCAGTAAATATCCGATCGCTTAGGCTTTTTATTCAGGATGGAGTACACAATCTTATGCTCAATTTCCTTGGGATTGTTTGCGCTAGTGAGGTAGACGAGGTGGGTGGCATATTTAGGCACTGATTTGTCATTACTGAGTTGCTGGATCTTGGGAATATAGTGTTCCAGTCGCACGAATTCCACGTAACGATTCTTGATCTTTCTTGCCCGGTACCAGATATACATGATCATGAACATCAGCATTCCGATCATAAGCGTAATATAACCGCCATGAGTAAACTTTTTCATCAGGGCGGTGAGGAAGCCAAGTTCAACGACGAGGTAGGCGGTAAGAAAGACATAGATCCAAATCGATTTCACCCGGTGCAGGACCAGGTAATTGGCAAATAATATCGTCGTCATTAGCATGGTGACGATGATAGCCAGCCCGTAGGCCGCCTCCATATTAGAAGATTTCCGGAAATACAGGACCACACCGATACAGCCTGCAAACATTAAGGCACTAATTGCAGGTATGAACAGTTGACCCTTCTCTTCGGAAGGATAGCGAATTTTCACTTTGGGCCAAAGGTTTAATCGCATGGCCTCGCTGATGAGCGTAAACGCACCCGAGATCATTGCCTGGCTGGCGATGATGGCGGCGGAAGTGGCGATCAATACACCTGTTATGATAAACCAGTTAGGCATCAGGTCATAAAAAGCATTGATGCCAAAAGTTTTTTTGGCTGCGTCGGTAATTTCAAGGCCGCTGTGATGGGCGAGCAGGTATGCGCCCTGTCCGAAATAATTGAGCAACAGGCAGGACTTGACATAGATCCAGGATATACGGATATTGCTTCTCCCACAGTGACCGAGGTCACTGTACAACGCCTCTGCTCCCGTAGTGCAGAGGAAGACGGCTCCGAGCAACCAGAATCCTTCGGGATATGTTCGGAGGAACTCAACCGCGTAGTAAGGACTCAATGCTTTGAAAATGGAAGGGTCATCAAATAAATGGACAATGCCTAAAATCGCGAGCATCGTAAACCACACAAACATGATGGGTCCAAACATTCTTCCAATACTGGCAGTGCCAAATTGTTGAACGAAAAAGAACAGGGATAAAATGATGAGAACGATTACGACGACCGTATCTGTGGTCATCAACCTGAGCACAGGCAGTTCTTTCAATCCTTCTACGGCAGAAGTAATAGAAATAGGGGGGGTGATGATGCCATCTGCGAGCAAGGCGGCGCCTCCCACCATGGCGGGGAGCACGAGCCATTTTCTTCTTCTCCGGACGAGGGCATAAAGTGCAAAAGTGCCGCCTTCACCGCGGTTATCGGCTTGCAAAATAAGCAGAACGTACTTGATGGTTGTCTGGAGGGTGAGTGTCCAGATAATACATGACAAGGCTCCGATAACGAGGGCTTGCTCAACAACCCGCCCGCCAATGATCGCATTAAAAACATACAGGGGTGAAGTACCAATATCTCCGTAAATAATTCCTAAGGCAATGATCAATCCCGTGGTTGTGACTTTATTGGTCGGTATTTTCACTAGTCTGCTATTGTGTTTTTTTCCGAAACTATTTCCAGGGGAAAAAGAGATCCCTTTTGGAACTGCTTTGGCGTTATAAATGATCCAGGCATAGCCGATTTTGATTCTGTCGGGATTATAGCAAAGTTATACGCAAAAATTAATTCGAAATACAAACATCAAACTTTATGCTCTGATCCTGAATTTAATGCGAATAAATCCATTCCAGATGCAGCAATAGTGAAATGTTTTGCGTCGTTAATATTAACGAGTCGCCAACACGGAACGAAAATAAAAATGAGTTTCTTTTGGCTGGCATCTTGTAACTTTAATCAGCAAAAAATCAAAAGATTATGGTTCGTGGCAGATGGTTTTTCTTCTTCGTGGTAATGATCACCGGATTGACGACCGGTGCACAAAAAATTGTTTATTCAGAACCCGATCGGGACGATACCCGGAGAATAAAATTCGAAATAGCAGGTAAGGTAGGTGGAAATTTCCTGATCTATAAAAATCTTCATAATAGAGACTGGATTGCAGTAATGGATAATGATATGCGCCAAATAGCCAGAGTGGAGCAGGATTACATTCCCGATAATGACCGGGTGATAAACGTCGACTTTTTTCCTTACAATGATTATTGCTATATGATCTATCAATACCAGAAAAAAGGTATTGTCTATTGTATGGCTGCTAAGATCGACGGTACTGGCCACAAGGTCGGGGACCTTATGCAATTGGATACCACTCATCTGAGTTTTGCGGCAAATAACAAGATCTATTCAGTAGAAACCAGCGAAGACAAAAGCAAGATCCTTCTCTTTAAGATCAACAGCCGCAACAAGAGGCTCTATATTATGACCACTCTGCTGATGGACGACCAGTTGCAACTTTTGAAAAAGAGCCGGTTCACTATACCCATGGAGGAAAGAAAGGACTACCTCAGCGATTTCTACGTGGATAACGACGGCGACATGGTTTTTGCAAAATTTCTCCGCAACAATAACGATAATATCAGTGAGGCTTCGCTCATAGTAAAGTTCGCCGCAGCCGATTCCATGATGGCGACCAAACTGTATCTTGAAAAAAATTACCTGGATGAGATCCACATCAAAATAGATAACTACAACAAACGATATTTTCTTACCTCTTTCTATTATAAACAACAGCGAGGGAATATCGAAGGGTTCTATTTTTATGTGTGGGATAAAGTGGCGTCGATACCGTTGATTGAAAATACCACAGTATTCAGTGAAGAGCTCCGCCGCGAAGCCCGCAGTGATGCGAATCTCAAAATGGCTTTCAATGATTTTTTTATCCGCAATATCATTGCCCGGAAAGATGGTGGGTTTATTATCGGGAGCGAGGCCTATTACACCACATCCCGCTTTAATACATGGAACAGGTGGGATTATTTATATGGTAGTCCTTATTATTCAGCACTGGACAATTATTATTATTCGCCTTACTACAGCAACTACTGGCGAGGGTCCCGGTGGGGTAACCCGGGGTCAGTCAGGTATCATGCAGATAAGATTGTCGTTCTTTCCTTTAACAAAGACGGTCAGCTGGAATGGAGCAATGTCGTTGGTAAAGAACAGTATGATGATGACTCGGATGAACTGATCTCCTACCAGGTGATGAATACGGGTGGACAACTGCATTTCTTATTTAACCAATTGGAACGGAGATATAACTTACTCAACGATTACACGGTCACTCCGGGAGGACAGATAACGAGAAACCCCACCTTAAAGAATTTGGATAAGGGATATGATTTTATGCCTCAATATGGCAAACAGGTAAGTGCGCGTCAGATAATTATTCCCTGTCAGTATCACAACTATGTTTGTTTTGCCAAATTAGAGTATAACTAAAATCATAATACTGTCCATTATCCGTGATCGGTATATTCAAAGACAAAAACCCGGCTAATATTTTTTTGATTTTACTCTTTGGGGTGTTGATCAAACTCCCCATGTTTTTGCATCCGCATATTACTACTGCCCGGCCTGGGGATAGCGTGCTGTACAAAGGACTATTAGATTTCCTTGAACCGAATGCCCGTTCTTTTCCTGCACTTTATCCTTTGCTTTCGTTTCTTCTATTGTTCCTTCAGGCGGCGATGCTGTCTCGATTTATCAATATGCAACGAATGGTGACCAAACCTACCTTTCTTCCAGGTATGGCTTATTTGTTGATTACTTCTTTGTTTCCCGAATGGAACTATTTTTCCGCGCCGCTGATCATTAATACCATCCTAATCTATGTCCTCTCCAGACTTTTCACGATCTATAATTTACAAAACCTAAAAGGAACCATATTTAATATTGGGCTTTCACTGGGAATATCGTCGTTCCTTTTTTTCCCTTCCATCACTTTTGTTATCTGGGTGCTGCTGGCATTGATGGTGATGCGTCCTTTTCGTTTCAATGAATGGCTGATCTGTCTCCTTGGACTCACCACTCCTTTCTATTTTTATGCGATCTATTTATTTATTACCGGACACTGGAGCTGGGAAAACTGGTTGCCTTATATATCCTTCAGCTTGCCGAAAGTGGAGCAGTCGGCGTGGGTATCAGGAAGTGCGTTCTTGTTGGTTTTGCCGTTTCTTACCGGCGGTTATTTTGTGCAGGATAGTCTCCGCCGTATGCTCATTCATATTCGCAAGGGTTGGAGCCTATTGTTATTATACTTATTGGTGGCCATGCTTGTGCCGTTTGTGAATACTATCGACACTTTTGAAAACTGGGTATTGGCTACCGTTCCCTTTGCTGCTTTCCACGCATGCACTTATCTATATTCCAAAGTAAAGTTGTATCCTATCCTGCTATTCTGGATCACTGTGGCATTTATTGTGGCATACCAGTATTACGGGCCGGGCTGGTAATCAATAATCAACTTATCTTTACGATATGAAATTCGGTGTCGTAGTCTTTCCCGGTTCTAATTGCGACAGGGATATGTATGATGCGTTGACCCATGATCTCGGCCAGGACGTTACCATGCTCTGGCATAAGGATAAGGACTTGAGTAAATTCAATGAGGAGGATTGCATTATCCTGCCGGGCGGTTTTTCTTACGGTGATTATCTGCGCTGCGGCGCTATTGCCCGGTTTAGTCCGATGATGCAAAGTGTTATCGAATTTGCGAAAGGCGGCGGAAAGGTCTTTGGTGTCTGTAATGGATTCCAGATATTGTGCGAATCCCATCTTTTGCCAGGCGCGCTGCTGCGCAACGGCCACCAGCAATTTGTTTGCAAGAATGTTTTCATCAAAAACGAACTGGGAAGAGTTTATAAAATCCCTGTGGCACATGGTGAAGGGAGATACTATGCCGATGAAAAAACACTGGATGAATTGGAGGCGAACGGGCAAGTGATCTTTTATTACTGCAATGAAAAGGGAAAAATAACGAAGGAAGCCAACCCCAACGGATCGATACGTAATATCGCAGGCATCTGTAACAAAGCCCGGAACGTATTTGGCATGATGCCCCACCCGGAACGAGCCTGCTCACCCGCCCTGGGCAATACGGATGGCCAGGAAATCGTTAGAATTCTGATGATGGCGGAGCAACTTGTTTACTAATTTCCCCATCTTACTAGTCCTTTAGGTCAGACGCGGCAGGGCTATAACTCACCGGTTTTCAATCAGTAAAGGGGCCATCGGTAAAATTTAACAGCCACGGTTTCGAATAAAGCAGGATTTTTGTTGAATTACCATATAATAGGCAAAGAATGAAGAGATTTTTATTTTGTATCGCCGGTATGCTGACTTTCCTGGTCTCCCAGGCCCAACTGAATCCGGTTACCTGGAGCTTCACCGCTAACAAAGTTGCTGACCGCACCTATGAAGTTCATTTGAAAGCCAACCTCCAAAGTGGCTGGCATCTGTTTTCCCAGGAACAACCCGAAGATAATATTGCTCTTCCTACCAACTTTACCTTCAATAAAAACCCGGTGTTGGTGATGGAAGGAAAAATTAAAGAGATTGGCAAAATGGAAACAGTGCATGATGCAAAGCTCGAGCTTTCGTCCAATCAGTATGCTAATTCGGTAGATTTTGTCCAGGTTGTAAGACTTAAAGGGAAAGTGAAGACCAAATTAACAGGCAATGTAGAGTTCCAAACCTGTGATGATAAAAAATGCCTTCCACCAAAAACGGTTAATTTCAGCGTAGCTATTCAATAACCGGTGCAATAAATCATTTGATAGGGTCGCATGTCTACGTTTGCCAGGAAATTCGCAGCCATCCTTTTTTGTCTTTCAATAGTCAAGTCCTCCATTGCACAGGATTCATCCGGCGCTGTAAAAGACTGGACCGTGGTCTCAAAAAAACTGGGCGAAGGAAAGTATGAATTGTCTTTTTCAGCTACTATCCCCGAAACCTGGCAGGTTTATGCACCAAATCAAATACTATCGGATGTTGGGAGTACCCAACTGCAATTCCCTGATTCAAGTATTCTCCTGGATTCCAACTTCATTGTAACAGGAAACCCCAAAAAAATAGTCAGTCCCATATTCGAAGGCCAATCGATCAGCGTTTATGAATCAAATGTGGCCTGGAAAGCAAACATCAAGATCACGGGAGCAGTTCCTGCGAGGCTTCAAGGCACACTCTTATATACTTACGGACGGAATGATGAGTTTTATCCAACCACTGCATATTCATTTGTAGTTGCCCTGGAAGGAGGCCTGGAATCAACAGCTCGAATAAAAATCCCTTCTATCGACATCAATGCTCCGGCAAACAGTTGCGGTGATTCCGGAACAAAGAACAAAAGCATATTCGCGATATTCCTGTTGGGAATTCTGGGAGGCTTGATTGCATTACTGACGCCTTGCGTATTTCCAATGATCCCGGTTACAGTCACTTTCTTTACCAAGAAATCGCACGATAGAAAAAAAGGAGTAATGAACGCCTCTTTCTATGGGTTCTTTATTTTTCTGATCTATGTATTGATCACTATTCCATTTCATATAGCCAGTAAGACCATCAGCCCCGAGATCTTCAATAATATTTCTACAAATGTTGTCCTAAATATTTTCTTCTTTGTGATTTTTGTCGTTTTTGCGTTATCGTTTTTTGGTTTGTTTGAAATTGGGCTGCCCTCGAGCCTGGCCAATAAAGCCGATTCGAAATCCGGCATTGGCAATATCGCAGGCATATTTTTTATGGCAGGCACGCTCGCCATTGTCTCCTTTTCTTGCACCGGGCCTATCCTTGGAACTCTATTGACAAATGTCGCGGTGGAAGGCGCCTGGCCACTCACCGCAGGTGCGGCCGGCTTTGGACTGGCACTGGGCCTGCCTTTCGCGCTCTTCGCCATGTTCCCTCATTGGTTGCAAGCCCTGCCCAAATCCGGCGGATGGATGACCAATGTAAAAGTGATATTGGGTTTTATCGAGCTGGCCCTGGCCGTGAAATTTTTATCCAATGCCGACCTCGTCAAACAATGGGGATTGATAAAACGTGAAACCTTTATCGCACTTTGGGTGGTCATTGGCGTTTGTATTGTCCTCTACCTGATTGGAAAGATTCGATTCAAGCACGATCGGGAGATAAAGCGATTTTCAATCACCAGGATTGTTTTCATATTGATATTCCTGGGCATCACTGTCTATTTAATTCCCGGCATGACCAATTCAAAAAATGCCAATCTAAAATGGATCAGCGGATTTCCGCCCCCGTTTTGTTATAGTATTTATTCAAATCCGGTGAATTGTAAAAGAGGTTTTAAGCCTCTGGAAGATTACGAGCTGGCATTGACAAAAGCGAGGGCTGAAAAAAAGCCTATCCTGATTGATTTTACGGGATGGGCCTGCGTGAACTGCCGTAAGATGGAAGAAAGCGTTTGGACGGATCCGTTAGTCGATAGTTTGATGCACAAAGAATTTGTTGTTGTCTCGTTGTATGTGGACGAACGCCGCAATCTACCATCAACGGAACAGACCGTTTTTAAGACCTCTTCCGGAGCAAACAAATCAATTATAAAGGTGGGCGATAAATGGGCAACCTTTCAGACCGAAAATTTTGGTGCAACCTCACAGCCACAATATGCTATTCTTAGCCTGGAGGAAAAGGCACTGACAAGGACCAAGTACTATACTCCCGATGCAAAGGAATTTGCGAACTGGTTAAAATGCGGGCTAGAAGCTTTTCAAAAAAATAAGTAATCAGCTACAGTGCAATCTGCTTCTGGGTCATCAGCTTGCGCAGATTGATCAGACCATAGCGCATACGGCCCAAAGCCGTGTTGATGCTGCAATCGGTCATCGCTGCAATCTCTTTAAAGCTCATGTCCGCATAATGACGCAAAATGATGACTTCGCGCTGGTCCTCGGGCAGGCGTTGAAGCATATCGCGCACGCGGTCGTGGCTTTGCCGCTTCATCATTTTAGTCTCAGCGCTGTCTTCTGAGAAGTTAAGTACTTCGAAGATGTCTTTGTCTTCGCCATTGCGGATGATGGGAGTGCGTTTGACCTTGCGGAAATGGTCCACGCATAAATTATGGGCAATTCTCATTGCCCATGGCAGGAACTTTCCTTCTTCGGTGTAGCGACCGCTTCGCATGGTGTCGATAATGCGGATGCATACATCCTGAAAAATGTCTTCAGCAAGGTACTTGTCTTTAACCAGGAATAAAATGGACGAGTAGAGTTTATCCTTATGTCTAAGTACAAGGGTCTCTAGAGCGTCGAGATTGCCATCTTTGAACAGATGGATTAATTCGTGGTCAGTCTTCTTGTTAATAGCTTTCATAAACTTCTGCTAGTTTTTTTATGCCTGTCTGACAACTGCAGAAAGGCAGGTGGTCATTCGAAATCAGAATTTGGGATAAAAAATGGATTAAAAAAACGGCGTAGAAGTGTATGCGATAGGCGAGATGAGTTTTTGGTAATTCATGTTTTTTGGATATTGGACTTTAAAAATAGAGCATTTCATGAGAAAACCAAACATTTGTCAATGGCGAAACCCGGCCCTTTAGCTAAAAATGTGTTAATGATTAAGGCTGAAGTTTGCGTCTGATAAGGATTTACCTTTGTGCCCCCCAGGATGGAAAAAACGATAAAAGGGAAAAACCCCTCAAAAATACCGACCGTAAATTCCGCAAATGACATTCTTATTAAGGGTGCCCGAGTGCACAATCTTAGGAATATCACTGTTAAAATTCCCAGGAATCAGCTGACCGTAGTCACGGGTGTCTCAGGATCAGGGAAATCTTCGCTTACCATAGATACCTTATACGCCGAGGGCCAACGGCGTTATGCTGAAAGCCTTAGCGCTTACGCCCGCCAGTTCCTAAACCGGATGAATAAACCGGATGTGGATTATATCAAAGGCCTTTGCCCGGCGATTGCCATCGAACAAAAGGTTGTTTCCCGCACTCCCCGCAGTACCGTGGGAAGTATGACGGAAATATACGATTACCTCCGTTTGATGTATGCGAGGATCGGAAAGACAATTTCACCTATCTCCGGCAGAGAAGTAAAAAAGGATGATGTAACTGACGTACTGAATACAATCACTGGCCTGGGAAAGGGGCAAAGAGTTTACATCCTCGCAACTTTCAAGCAACATACTAACCGGGATATTAAAGAGGAATTGAATATCCTGGTTCAAAAAGGTTTTTCCAGAGTGTACAGCAGAGAAAGCGACGCGTATACTGCGGAAAAAGGATCTATACACCGGATTGAAGACCTTGTAGAGTTACCTGATAAAAAGCTAAAAGGTTTATTAAAAGAAAGTAAGTCCGGCTTTTATATACTGGTCGACCGGATCGTTGTTAAAGATTTTGATGATGATGACAAGCATCGGTTGGCCGATTCCATTTCCACTGCCTTTTATGAAGGCGAGGGGGATGTTTACCTGGAACTGCTGGGCAATGACCCATCTCTGCTTCACTTCAACAACCGCTTTGAGATGGATGGACTTCAATTTGAAGAACCGGTTCCCAATCTATTTTCTTTCAACAATCCTTATGGCGCCTGTCCAACCTGCGAAGGTTTCTCACAAGTCCTGGGCATTGATAGCGATTTGGTCATTCCGGACCGCCGACTCAGTGTTTATGATGGGGCTGTCGCGCCATGGAAAGGAGAGAAGCTAGTCTGGTGGAAGGATCAATTTATTAAAGGAGCCAAAAAATTTAATTTTCCCGTGCATAAACCTATTGCGGATCTTACCGAAAAGCAATACCAGGTTTTATGGGAAGGCAATGAGCATGCCCAGGGCATTCACGATTTTTTTAAGGACGTAGAAAGACAACTTTACAAAGTTCAGTACCGCGTTTTGTTGAGTCGCTATCGGGGAAGGACACTTTGTCCCGATTGTAAAGGGTACCGGCTAAGAAAGGAAGCTTTGTATGTAAGAGTCAACGGCAGGCATATTGCCGAATTGGGTGAGTTGCCGGTGAAAGACCTCAAAGTATGGTTTGATGAGCTGGACAAAGACCTTGGATCAACAGATAAACAAGTCGCAAAGCGAATACTTCTCGAGATACACCATCGATTGAATACATTGTTGAGTGTTGGGCTCGGTTATTTAACGTTGAATAGATTGGCGAACTCCCTGAGTGGAGGGGAGAGCCAACGCATACAATTGACTAGAAGTCTGGGAAGCAATCTTACCAATTCCCTGTACATATTGGATGAACCATCGATAGGGCTTCATTCAAGAGATACGGCTAACTTGATCAAGGTATTAAAGGAATTGAGAGATTTAGGAAATACGGTAGTCGTGGTAGAACATGACGAGATGATGATGCGTGAAGCCGATCATATTATTGATATGGGACCACTGGCATCTCACCTGGGTGGCGATGTCGTTGCCGAAGGCGACTATGATGCCATCGTTTCCAATTCGAACAGCCTCACTGGCAAATATTTGAACGGTGATTTAAAAATTGATCCTCCAAAAAATGTACGCAAATGGAATTGTTCGATCAAACTGGAGGGAGCGAGGCATAATAATCTGAAGAACATAACAGTTGAATTTCCATTGAATGTAATATGTGCGATCAGCGGAGTCAGTGGAAGCGGCAAGACTACCCTGGTAAAGCAAATTCTCTTTCCGGCGTTGAATAAGATTAAGGGAGAGTTTGCCGATAAAGTAGGTTTTTATAAAAGCCTGCAAGGAGATATCGATAGCATTGGACAAATTGAAATGGTAGATCAGAATCCGATCGGAAAATCTTCGCGAAGCAACCCGGTCACTTATATAAAAGCGTATGATGAGATCCGCGAACTGTATGCGCGCCAACCATTGAGTAAGATGCGCGGCTTTCTTCCCAAGCATTTTTCTTTTAATGTGGACGGTGGCCGATGTGATACGTGCAAGGGTGAAGGAGAGCAGATTGTAGAAATGCAGTTTCTTGCAGATGTTCACCTCACTTGTGAAGCTTGCGGTGGCAAAAAATTTAAGGAAGAGGTCCTTGATGTTCAGTACAAAGAAAAAAACATTGCCGATGTATTGGAAATGAGTGTAGATGAGGCGCTCAATTTCTTTTGGGATGAAAAAAATCTCGCAAGAGCCATTCAACCATTGAGCGATGTGGGATTGGGATATATCAAACTCGGGCAATCGTCCAATACATTGTCCGGTGGCGAAGCTCAACGTGTAAAGCTGGCTTCATTTTTAGGGAAGGGAAAAAGCAGTAACAAGATCCTCTTCATATTTGATGAACCCACAACGGGCCTCCATTTTCACGACATTAAAAAATTGCTGACTTCCTTCGGTGCATTGATAGAACAAGGACATTCGATTATTGTTATCGAGCACAATCTCGATGTCATTCGTTCTGCAGATTGGGTTCTTGATCTAGGTCCGGACGCAGGTGACAATGGAGGTGAGTTAGTTTATGCCGGCATTCCTTCTGGTCTAAAAAAAGAAAAAAGAAGTTTTACGGGTAAATATCTCTGAATGAAAATATAAGAGCGATTTTATTTTGCCAACGTCCGCATCTCTTTTTTAGTCATTTTTTCATCGTTTTGTGTTTTTAAGAAGTTTTCCTATAAATAATAGAGTGTTTCTGCTCACTGGATATGCGCGACCTGAGTATAGAATTCCTTTGTTTCCGAAGAATCAATTCGTTGTGAGTCATATTGACATAGTAAGTTTACGATTTATCGCTAAATAAAAACTCTTATAAAACCCCTATAACTTCTTATACGCATCTTTTTGACCTTCAGCGAATCACGCCACTTGTTTAAGTGCATCCCCTTAGATAATTTTAAGGGTGATGTAGATCCAATTAGAAAAATGGCTTTAATGGTCATAAAGGCACTATTAATCAGTGACATTGTCTAAAGATTGGATGTATGATGAAATGGAATCGAATTAATCATCCCTGAAATTTAGTTACCGTGCCAATGAGATGTTATGATCCTATTTCGTGGTCTGGAATTTTGCAATCCAATGATCGATGAAAAGGGGAACAATTAGTTTTTATTTTCCTACTCTAAGAAGACTTGATCCATTCAAATCTTCGGGCATTCGCTGCCTTGCATTGATCATTTGTTCATTGTCTGCTTTTTCTCTCATTTCAAATCCAATTCATGCTCAAGTTGACCGCTATGCAGTAGCTAGTGGCAACTGGAATCAAACGTCGACATGGGCGGCTAGTTCGGGCGGTGCGCCTGGTGCTTCTGTTCCGGTAGCAGGAGATTTTGTTTTTATTGGTGACATAGCTCCGGGAATCTCTGTGACGATACCGGGTGGATATAATGCGGCTTGCGCAACATTGGCAATAGGGGCTTCCACGAACGCTTCAAACAGTCTCACTCTTTCAGGCACGACATCCATCTTAAACGTTTCGGGCAACCTTACTATTAACCGGCCTTCTGTATCGAATACAAATGCATTTAACGTCAATGCAGGAACAGCAACGGTAGGAGGAACTTTGACATTGGCAGGTTCGGCAACTGCTGCAGATCTCATTTCAAAAATTGCGGTCACCACCGGTACTCTTACGATATCAACGGATTTGGTTTTCGTTACGGGAAACGCTGCTTCGAACATTCTTGATTTGAGTGGAGGCGCAGCTACTTTGAATCTGGGAGGAGCATTCACAGGGACGGCAGGCACATTTCTTTCCGGTACTTCGAGCACTGTAGTGTACAATAAATCCGGCGCACAAACTATCGCCGGAGCATTTGGGGTTTACAATAATCTCACGTTAAGTGGGAGTGGAGCAAAGACAACGACAGGCATCACTGTCAATAACATACTTTCCATGCAAGGCAGTGCGACAACCACCGGTACAGTCGCAACGTATGGGGCGGCCTCAACATTGGAATATGCGGGTTCGGCGCTGCAGATCACAGGAACAGAATTCAGAACTCCGTGGACCGGAACAGGAGGCGTCATTATCAATAATTCAAATGGGGTACGACTCAATGCGACAAAGACGATAACTCGCGGACTAACAATTTCCGCCGGTCAATTTGATTTGAATGCCTTTGCACTAACTGTTGGAAATCTGCAGGGAGCAGGAACAATTACCAGCGTACCCGCCGGCGCAGTGACGTTGACAGTAGGAACTGACAACCTTAGCACAACGTTTTCGGGAATCATACAGAACGGAAGTGGAACGCTTGCACTCGCAAAAAATGGAACAGGTGTTCTAACGCTGACAGGAAGCAATTCCTATTCGGGCGTAACGACCATCAATGCAGGCACCCTTAAGTTGGGCGCAGCCGGTGATGCTGCCAATACGCCACTGGGTACAGCAGTGGCTGGCACATCGATCATAGCCGGAGCAGTACTTGATCTAAATGGATTTTCATTAGGAACGTCAGAGCCACTCACTCTGCGAGGGACTGGAATCTCCAGTAGCGGAGCAATGATAAATAGTTCTTCCACCGACGTTACTTACAGCGGATTAATCACTCTCGGTGCAGCGTCCAGTATCATCGCTGATGCCGGCGACATTAATATCACTAATTCCGGGACTATCACGGGAGCAGGCTTTGGGCTAACAATAGGAGGGAGCGGAGAGGGAAGTCTATCAAGTATCATCGGCACAACAACAGGCACGCTCACGAAAAGTGGTAGTGGAACCTGGACCTTATCAGGCGCTAATACGTTTACAGGCGTAGCGACTATTGGTGCGGGTATGTTGAAGCTAGGTGCATCTACCAGCATATTGGGAACTATAGCAAATCTAACCACTGTTTCCAGCGGCGCCGTTTTGGATCTTAATGGATTTACTTTATCCACTGCAGAAACGCTGACGCTAAATGGCACTGGCATTTCAAACAGTGGTGCATTGACAAATACTTCAGCCACAACTGTGGATTATAGCGGCTTATTAAGACTGGGTAGCTCGAGCAGCATTGTTGTCAACAATGGCAACATAAACCTGACTGCGACCGGCACAATAACAGGAGCAGGGTTTAACTTATTACTGGATGGTAGTGGCGATGGCATTCTTGCCAATATCATTGGAACGACGACCGGGAGTGTGACCAAGACTGGATCAGGAACCTGGACTTTTTCTGCAGCCAATACCTATACGGGTGCTACGACGGTTTCCGCGGGGACGTTGAAAATTGCGATTGTCGGCGGTGGAATCCCTAATTTAAGTGCATTGACAGTTGATGGTACATTGGATCTTAATGGCAATGACGAAGTTGTTGGTTCTGTAGCTGGATCAGGAACAGTGACAAGTACTGCAGCAGGCACGATTACTTTTTCTGCCGGAGGCAATAATGCAAGCACCACCTTCTCCGGGTTGATACAGGATGGTAATGCAACTGTAGCATTTACCAAGAATGGCACGGGTATATTAATCCTTTCAGGAAATAATTCTTATTCAGGATTGACGACTATTAGTGCAGGCACGATTAGGCTCGGCTCTGCAGGTAATGCAACCGACAGTCCGCTAGGTAATGCCACTAATGGCACAACCATCACATCCGGGGCAACCCTGGATCTGAACGGGTATACTTTAGGGATTGCCGAATCACTAATCTTAAGAGGCACAGGTGCATTGAATGTAGGCGCATTGACAAACAGTTCTGCTACCGCCGTCACCTATAGTGGACAATTGACTCTTGGGGCAGCAACCAGCATCATCATCAATGCAGGTGATATGAATCTTACAAATACCTCCCCAATAACAGGTGCAACATTCGCTCTTACACTAAGCGGTTCAGGCAACGGAACTTTTGCTGGTGCACTTGCTACCGGTACAGGTACGCTGACGAAGAGTGGCAGCGGAACGTGGACACTATCCGGAGCCAGTACTTTTACCGGCGCTACCAGCATCAATGCCGGAATGATCAAGTTGGGTGCATCTACCAGTGTTTTCGGAACTATTGCCGGGATAACCACTGTCGCTACCGGAGCAGTCCTGGATTTAAATGGATTTACTATTTCTTCAGCCGAACCACTCACATTAAACGGGACTGGTATTTCGGGAAGTGGAGCACTGACAAATACATCCGCCACGAATGTCGACTATAGCGGATTGTTGAGATTGGGAAGTGCAACAAGTATTGTGGTGAATAATGGGGATATCAATCTTACAGCCACGGGCGTCATGATCGGCCCCGGATTTAGCCTGGTTTTAGATGGATCCGGCAATGGAAATATTTCAAACAATATCGGCACCACAACCGGAACGGTTACAAAAAATGGAACTGGTACCTGGACATTTTCAGGCGCTAATAGTTATACCGGAGCAACATTTATCAATGCAGGTATATTGAAGATAGGAATCGTCGGTGGTGGAATACCGAACACGAGTGCCGTTACCGTTACTTCAACATTAGACCTCAATGGAAATGATGATGTCGTTGGTTCGATCACAGGTGCCGGGACTATAACCAGTAGTAGTTCGGGAACAATCACGCTCGCTGCAGGGGGGAATAACAGCAGCACTACATTTTCCGGATTGATCGAAGATGGAAGTGCAACAGTTGCGTTTACAAAAAATGGTACGGGTATTTTGACCCTTACGGGAGATAATTCTTATTCCGGGCTAACCAGCATTGCCGCGGGCACAATCAAACTCGGCTCAGCCGGTGATGGAACTAATAGTCCAATTGGCAATGCAAACATGGGTACCTCTATCACTTCAGGCGGCGTCCTCGATCTGAATGGATATACTTTAAGTATTGTGGAAGCACTTACTCTAAGAGGAACGGGAATCGCCAGTGGCGGCGCGCTTACCAATAGCTCACTCACCGATGTCAGTTATAGTGGTTTATTGACGCTGGGAGCTGCATCCAGTATTATTACAAATGCGGGAGATATCGACATCTTAAATACAGGCGTAATTACCGGAGCAACTTTCGCATTGACTATTGGAGGTTCTGGTAGTGGAACACTTGCGAGTATTATCTCTACTACAACAGGCACGCTCACCAAAACCGGGGTTGGAACCTGGACCTTATCCGGTGCCAATACTTATACCGGTGCAACAACCATTAGCGCGGGCATATTAAAGCTGGGAGCGTCTACCAGCGTGTTGGGAACGATAGCTGGTATTACGACTGTATCAAACGGTGCCGTTCTGGATCTAAATGGATTTACCCTTTCTACCGCTGAACCGCTAACACTCAACGGTAGCGGTATCTCGAACGGAGGTGCCTTAACTAATAATTCATCGACCTTTGTTAACTATAGTGGTTTATTGAGGTTGGGTAGTTCCAGTACTATTGTGGCAAGTAATGGCAATATCAATTTTACAGCCCTTGGAACTGTTATTGGCGCAACGTTTGATCTAACCATCGACGGTCCCGGCAACACTATTCTTCCCAGCATTATCGGGACCACCTCGGGTGAGATTATCAAGAATGGAGCTGGAACACTGACCCTATCGGGCAACAATACGTTTACGGGTGGCACAACGCTAAATGCAGGTGGTTTAAATATAAATAGCACTCAAGCGCTTGGCACGGTTGCCGGGACGTTCACCATTAATGGAGGCACCATCGACAATTCCACTGGCAGTGCCATCACGACATTGAACAACCCACAGATCTGGAATGCGAGTTTCACTTTCTTAGGAACCAGAAATCTAAATCTTGGAAATGGAGCGATTACCATCAATTCAGACCTTACTATTACAACCGATGCAAACACACTGACGGCTGGTGGCGTAATTTCAGCTGGAGCATATGATCTGGTAAAGGCAGGCGCCGGTTCTTTAAATTTTGGAGCCAGTGCCGTAACTCTTAAAAGTCTAACTATTAATGGAGGCACACTCACCTCTACCTCCGGAACATTAAATATTGCAGGAGACTTTGAAAACAATGGAACCTTTGTACACAATAGCGGGCTGACCAATTTTAATGGAAGCGTTGCGCAAAATATTGGAGGAAGTTCCACAACTACCTTCAACAATCTCACTTTGAATAATGTGAATGGAGTAACATTGAACAATAATGCCAATGTAAATAGCACATTGACCATGACCGATGGTAAACTGGAGATAACACCCGGCTCAACGCTGAATATTGTTTCGGGGAATGCGATCGCAGGTTCGGGATTCGGCGTAAGTAAGCATGTCGTTACGCAGGTAAATACGAGTACCAATGCTAAAGGTTTTCTTCGCATCGGCGGATTTACGGGAAGTCTGACTTTTCCCATTGGAAACGGGACTTATTATATGCCCGTCCTGTTAAATGCCAGCGGCTCCAATGATTTCAACGTGTGTGTATTCCAGGGAGCGACGCAAACCGGCGAACCGAACGGACCCGCATTCAGCGCATTAACTCAGTTATTTATTGTGGATGCGTGTTGGGTAATCAACAGAAACAATGGTAGCTCCAGTACTACGCTACAAGTGAACTGGCCCGATGCCCTCGAAGGCTCAGCATTTCAGGGCCTCACTAATAGTGAGATTGGTATTTCGCGTTATGATGGATCAACCTGGGATCCTGCCTCTGGAGTGGGCAACCAGGTATCGGATTATTCAACACGAAACTCTTTGATCGCATTCCGGGCTTTTGGGGTGGGTAAGGTAGGCGTGCCTCTGGCATTAAATTTCAAAAATATTAAAGCCTTTGGCCTCAATAAAGGAGTGGAGGTAGATTGGGAAATCCTAAATGAAACGGAGGTTGATCATTATGAGATCCAGCGTTCCGGCGACGGCACTCTGTTCAACACGGTGGGACGAGTGGTGCCTGCAACGAATAATTTTAACGAAGCCAATTACTCCTGGATAGATATAAATGCTTCCGGCCAAACTTACTTCTATCGCATCAAAGCAGTCAATAAAGACGGTAAGGTGGTATATAGTACGATCGTAAGAATCGATCTGCAAAAAATATCCGCAGCACTAACCATTTATCCAAATCCTGTCCAACGCAATCATGCAATTTCTTTGGCAGGTGAACTGCAAAAAGGAAATTATGTCATTTATATATTCAGCAGCAATGGCCAGAGATTGCTCAGCCAATCATTCGATTCGCCAGGTGGTATGACTTCTGTATCTGTTGATTTGCCCAGCACAGTTCAACCCGGAATATACTTCCTGCAAATGGACAAGAATGGTTCGAAGGTCTTCAATAAAACATTTGCAGTTCAATAGACCTAACGAAGTTTATCGAGCGACTTGATCAACTTCTCATCACGCCTTATGCCGCGTGCAGCCATAACATAACTGATAGGGATGAGGAAGGCAAATATGGACCAAAGGGAAATGCTGCCCGACATTTTTGCCATTTCAACAAAATAGAGAACGAGGACAAGTATGGAGATTCCAATTCCTACGAAGCAAAGTCTTAGTTGAAGTTTTCGGTCCTTGAACATGAATAAGGTGACGAGCGAGAGCAGAATTGATGCTCCTGTGAGGACCATTAAGAACAGGGTGCTACCTGCATTCAGAAAGACTGCCTTGCCGCTGTTGTTTACCAGTTGTTTGACGCCGGAAAAGAAAGGGAGTTCAAAGCTTAAGAAGCCACTCAGTGCAGACAATAACAGCCACAGGCTTTGTTGCCGTTGGATCATTGGTCAGGTTTTACCAAAAATAAGACAAGAAAGGCAATCATTTGAAATACCGCAGTTCATGAACAAATTCGATGGGCTGTAATTGTACGAGGCGAGAATAAGCATTAATACTTGATTTTGAACCTTCCTGCTTCAAATCTTCTTTCTCAGCGGTATCTAGGTGTATTTTCGCACTGGCAAATAATGGTAAATCATTATCCCTTATTTCCTTGTAAATCAGTTAAGATCCTCCTATGACGTTTTCCAGATTCACTGTTTTCTTAACTGATTCCTGCCCGCTTAGACCCTCTTTCAAACTTCTTATTTCACTGCTTTTCATACTTATCAATTCAGGTATTCGTGCCCAAAACGCTACCAATTATGCGTTTACAGCCAATTCCGGTAGTTATGTTTCTTTGACCGGAGCTACGCCAGTTACCGTAGCTAATACCGCCGATGATGGTCGGTTCAATGGCATACCTATTGGATTCAATTTTACTTATGGCAGTACGATCACCTATACTCATATTCATGTAAGTACCAATGGATGGATAACATTGGGAACGAGTGCCGGAGCCAATACCATCAGCACGGCATTAACCGGGACTTTAAATGACTTTACAAGTCCTCCCAGTTCCCTTCCAGTCATTGCACCCCTGTGGGATAATAATGCACTCTCATCAACTACGGGAATTTCATATCTAACATCGGGCTCTAGCCCAAATCGCGTAACAACCGTTCAATACAGTAATGTTAAATGCACATTTAACGCAGCGGTTGCAAATATTGAATTCCAGGTAAAACTTTATGAAAGCAGCAATAAGATTGAATTTGTTTACCATACTCTTGGAGGAAGTTATACCGCCGATGCTTTTGCAGGCATATCCATTGGAATTGGTACAAGCGCCAGTGCCTACCTTTCATTGAACGGTTCTGGTACATCTCCAACTGCTTCCAGCGCGGTGAGTACAAATAATATTACTTCTTTGCCGGCCGAAGGCCAGACTTATACGTTTACTCCACCACCAATAACAATCGTTGCGGGAGATTGGAATTCGGGAACCACGTGGGCAGGGGGGAGTGTGCCTGTCGCCGGTGCCACCGTCTATTTGTTCCATGCTGTGACGGTAACGACACCATTTACTAATACAGGCACCGTGAATATCAATTCGGGAGCATCATTAGCTGTATCCGACGTACTCACCAATAATGGGACGCTGAATGTCACTGGATCATTCCAAATAAATTCAGGAGGATCTATTACCGGAACAGCTCCTATTTATGGAAGCGCATCCACACTAATATATAATGGAGTTACTAAAACTGTGGGCACCGAATGGACAGGCAATAGTACAACTCAGGGTTTGGGAATCCCCAGAACGGTCACTTTACAAAATTCGGCCGTACTAACCATGCCTTCGACCGATAGAGGATTGGCAAGTTCTTTAAATATATTATCCGGATCATCGCTGATATTAGGATCAGCAGATTTATACCTGGCGGGTACCTGGACAAGAGCAGCCGGGACCACCTTTACGCCGAATTCAAGAACTGTAGTATTTAATGGGTCGATCCCCCAGACGATAAGAATCAACGGAGGGGGCACCGAATCCTTCAGTGGATTTACTTTGAATAATTCAAATGGTGTGGCCTTGTCTTCTTCACCAAACCTTACCCATGCCGTGATTGATGGTATACTGACATTTACCAGCGGCAAATTTACCATTGGCAGTGCGGCCAATGCAAATAGCCTGACAATTAATTCCACGGTCAGTGGAAGCAGTTCAGCAAACTCTTTCAAAGGAAGTAGTAATTCCATCCTCACCGTAGGAGGAACAGGCGCCCTTGGACCTTTATTTCTAGACCCAGCCACACCGGGAACCACGAATAATTTGCAGACACTTACTATCAATAGAGCAGGTACCGTTACCATGGGCAATGATCTGCAGGTATCGGGTATACTCACATTAGGCAGTAGCAGTACGTTGGATATGTCGGCGAATGTTCTTGGCGGAGCACTTACATCGGTTACCGGAACAGGAGGTTTAAAAACTCAGAATACATCTGGTACCCCCATCTCTGCAGGAAAAACCTGGACCGGTAATGTTTATTTTAATAGCAGTTCAGCACAAACTATTATTGATGGTAATTATAATAATCTGGATGGGAGTGGTGGGAACCGGACTTTAAACAGCAGTGGAACTATCGGAATTGCGGGAACATTCACCGCCGGTGCAGGCGCATATACGGTGACAGGTTCTACGATTGATTTTAACGGAGCAACTGCGCAGAGTATTCCCGCATTCACATTTAATAATTTGACAGTATCCAATGGCACCAAAACAACAGCCGGTGTAGTTAATGTAAATGGAGCATTTACGTTTAGCTCATCTGTGGTTACAACGACATCGACAAATCTCATAATATTGAATGATAATGCCACAACCAGCGGTGCGAGTTTTACCTCTTATGTAAATGGGCCACTACGGAAAATCGGAGACGATGCTTTTATATTTCCTGTTGGGAAATCCGGAGCGGGCTTCATGTCCATTGGTATTTCAGCACCTTCTTCACCTTCCGATGCATTCACCGCCGAATATATAAGGGCTCCTGCGATCAGTTTAGGTACAATCACAGCTCCGGGACTTAAACAAATTAGCGCTTGTGACTACTGGAATCTGAATCGCGATGTTGGTACATCTTCTGTTGACATCACACTTTCATGGAATGGATTCAGTAATTGTAATCTCGTTGCCTATGTGACTGATCTGTCAACACTGACCATTGCACATTTTAATGGGACAAGCTGGGATACGCATGGGAAAAACTCAAGCACAGGATCTGTATCCAGTGGTACGATTACGCGCAGTGGAGTTTCCGTATTTAGCCCTTTTGTTTTAGGAAGCACGAGCAGTAGCACAAATCCTCTCCAAATAAAATTAACTTCTATTAGCGCCCATCGGGAAGTGGATGGGATAAGAGTAACATGGACAAACCTCGATGAAATAAATATCGATCATTATGTTGTTGAACGTTCGGGGATCGTTGGCCAATTTATCAAAGTGGGGGAGATTAAAGCGACTTCCAATTTCTCAACTGCGACAGACTATGCATGGCTTGATAGGTCGTCGGCGGCGGGAAATCTCTTTTATCGGGTCAAGGCCGTGGAATTGTCTGGTAAATCGGTATATAGTTCGACTGTCACGGTCGATGACCGCCTGGATTTATCCGGATCGCTCTATCCAAATCCGTTGACGGGAAGTAAAATCACCTTTTACTCCGGGAATTTAAGCAAGGGTCAATATCAGTTACAGGTGTTTGATGCGGTTGGCAGAAATATACATCAGGAAAACTTCCAACATCATGGCGGGTCTGTCACTAAAGAAATAGATTTGCCCCTGAAGATGCCTCCGGGAATCTATAGCCTTCGCATAGCGGGGAAAGAAATTAACCTGATGAAGGCATTTATGCAGAAATGAAATGGGCAGACCAGGAACTAGCCCAACTCGGGATATAATGGGTACTGCCTCATGAATTCTCTTACTTCCTGTTTTACTCCAGCAATTATTTTTTCATCATCAGGATTCATGAGTATTTTATCGACCATTCCGACGATCGTTTCCATGTCTTTTTCAACCATGCCGCGGGTAGTAATGGCAGGCACACCCACGCGAATTCCAGAAGTGACGAATGGTGACTTATCATCAAAGGGGACTGCATTTTTATTCAAGGTAATATGTGCCTTGTCTAACGTCTCCTGCGCTTTTTTGCCAGTCAGGTTCTTATTCCGCAGGTCAATTAACATCAGGTGGTTATCCGTTCCTTTGCTAATGAGGTCGTAACCCCGGGTTACAAATGCCTTTGCCATCGCCTGGGCATTGGAAATGATCTGTTTTCCATATCCCTTAAAATCTTCCGCTAAAATTTCGCCAAAGGATACTGCCTTTGCGGCGATGATATGTTCCAAAGGACCACCTTGTGTTCCTGGAAACACGGCGAGGTCGAGTAATTGACTCATGCTGCGAATATTTCCCTTAGGGTCTTTAATGCCCCATGGATTTTCAAAATCGTGTCGCAGCATGATAATACCTCCGCGAGGACCGCGTAAGGTCTTATGAGTCGTAGATGTTACTATATGGCAATGCTCAAATGGATCATTCAGTAAGCCGGTCGCTATCAGGCCGGCTGGATGAGCTATATCGGCCATGATCACGGCTCCCACCTGATCGGCAATTGCACGGATCCGTTTGTAATCCCAATCGCGACTGTATGCGGAGGCGCCGCAGATGATCATCTTTGGCTTCTCCTTTACGGCAATAGATTCCATTTGATCATAATCGACTATGCCTGTTTCTTTCTTCACGCCATAAAACAAGGCCTGGTAATTTTTGCCACTAAAATTTGCAGGACTACCGTGAGTTAAATGTCCACCCATGCTCAGATCAAGGCCCAGTACCTTCTCACCCGGTTTTACACAAGCCAAAAAAACAGCTGCGTTAGCTTGTGCTCCGCTATGAGGTTGAACGTTTGCCCAGGTTGCACGGAATATTTTTTTCAATCTTTCAATGGCGAGTGATTCAATCTCGTCGACCACTTCACAACCACCATAATAGCGTTTGCCCGGATAGCCTTCTGCATATTTATTTGTGGGACATGACCCCATTGCTTGTAATACCTGGATTGAAGTGAAATTCTCTGAGGCAATAAGTTCAATCCCGTTTCGCTGGCGCTCCAATTCTTTGTTCAGTAAATTGAAGAGGAGCTTATCGGTTTGAATTTCTGTAGAAGTTATAATGGGCATTTCCATAACCAGGTTGCTGTAATAGAATTAATGAGTTGAAATATTTGCAAAAATAGGTCTGTGAAGCGTGCAATTTGAAATTTGATATCGGTTTTTATTGAATGAAAAATCCTTACATTCGTTGGCTTTTAGAATTTCTTTATTAAACATCCTCCTTAGTTGATCGGTATCACCTGATTCTTCAATAGTTATCAATCATCGAGGAGATCAGAAGGAGGGATTTAGAGCAAATGAAGGCGATCATACCTTTAGCTGGCGCAGGCACCAAGCTGCGACCTCACACTTACACCCAACCTAAGGCTCTTATTCCCCTGGCAGGAAAGACCGTTTTAAGCATCATTATAGATCAATTGCGAGAGGCGGGCATCAATGAATTCATCTTCATAGTAGGGTATCTCGGAGAAAAGATTGAAGATTATGTAAAAAGCAAATTTCCCTCTGTGCAGGGTCACTACGTGCATCAGATCGACCGACAGGGCATCGGCCATGCAATCAGGTTAACAAGAAGCATTGTCAACCACGACGAGGTCTTTGTGGTCCTGGGCGATACCATCTGCGAATACGACGTAAAGGAGGTGATGAATAGTCCCTATTCGATGATTGGACTGCGGAAGGTGGACGATCCCAGAGATTTTGGAGTGGCGGAAATGGACGATGATGACTTCATCACACATGTGGTTGAGAAACCTAATATTCCGAAAAGCAACCTGGCCCTGGTAGGGATATATAAGATCAAGGAATCAGATCAGATGTTCCAGTGCCTGGAAGACAATATTCGCCAGGGCTTGCGCAGTCATGGTGAGTACAGTCTCACTGATGCCCTGGATTGCATGATCCGGATGGGTGCGAAATTGCGCTCCTTTAGAGTGGAAAATTGGTTTGATTGCGGGCGCAAGGAAACTCTTTTGGAATCCAACGCATTGCTGCTCAAAAAATTTAATACCTCTTCAAACGATGGCTATAATTTTGAAAACACCGTAGTCATCCATCCGGTAAGCATCGGTGCAGGCTGCCTGATTAAAAATTCCATCATAGGCCCAAATGTTGCAATAGGAGAAAACACTACCATTGATTATTCGATCGTTAAGAACTCCATCATCGGCTCCTATTCCAACCTCTTCGATATTGTTTTAGATGCGTCTATCATAGGCAGCGATTCTGATCTGCGTGGAGAAAGCCGCTCGTTGAATATTGGAGATAATACCAGTATTGACCTGGGCTAGTTGAAAAATTAGAACTTTACCTAAAAAATGGCTGAGTTTTCAAATCGTGTCACCAGGTTATTTGGGATTGACTATCCCATTATCCAGGCAGGGATGCTCTGGACCAGTGGATGGAAACTAGCCAGTGCTGTCAGTAATGCGGGAGGTTTGGGTCTTATAGGCAGCGGAAGCATGTATCCCGATGTCTTAAAAGAACATATTGATAAATGCCGATCCGCATCCGATTCTCCCTTTGGGGTAAATGTACCCTTGCTATATCCGGACATCGACAAACTGATACGGATCATCATTGATGAAGGAGTGAAGATCGTTTTTACTTCAGCCGGTAGTCCAAAAACATGGACGCCTATATTAAAGGAGAACGGGATCATCGTGGTGCATGTTGTTAGTAGCAGCAAATTCGCCATCAAGGCGGAGGAGGCAGGATGTGATGCGGTGGTGGCTGAGGGGTTTGAAGCAGGAGGGCACAACGGGCGGGAAGAAACCACCACGCTAGTATTGATCCCGGCGGTTGCGAAGGCCGTGAAGATCCCGGTCATCGCTGCAGGAGGGATCGCCACAGGGAGGCAGATGTTGGCGACAATGGTTGTTGGAGCTGAAGGAGTGCAGATGGGGAGTCGATTTGTGGCTAGTGAAGAAGCATCTTCGCATCCTGATTTTAAACAGAGAGTGATCGAATCGTTGGAGGGGGAGACGGCACTAACATTAAAGCAGCTAACGCCTGTAAGAGTGCTAAAGAACAGTTTTTACCGAAAGGTGCAGGAAGCGGAATGGAAGGGTGCCTCGGTAGAAGAATTGAAAACCTTGCTTGGAAGAGCCAGGGCAAAGAGGGGAATGTTTGAAGGAGACCTGGAGGAAGGTGAATTGGAAATTGGACAAGTAAGTTTACTACTGGAAAACATCCTACCGGCGAAAGAAATCGTTAGGAGCGTGTGGAATGAGTTTATGAGCGGTTTGACCGATCCACTGAAAATGGTTTAATTTTATTTGGCGAATTGGCTTTGTAGATTCACTAATCAATTAACCGACTAAACATATGAAACCTAAAGCCCTTCTGCTGGTATTATCTGTCCTGGTTTTTGCGATTGCTAACGCTAAAAATACTGATCCCGCGACCGGGAAGAAAGATGATCTAAACGGAATAGTTATCCATGCCGATAGTAAGAAACCCCTGAAAGATGTGAGTGTGACGGCCTACCTCGTGTCCAAAAAAGAAAAGGTGGTCTTGACGGGCGAGGATGGCAATTTTTCATTTGATGAGTTGAGGGCGGGTACCTATAGATTCATATTTGAGAAAGCGGGATTCAAAAGAATTACAAAGGAAAAGGTCGTCATCAAGACCGATGAAGCTTTTCAATTAAATATTGAAATGATCGAAACCAGTGACTTCGACATTTTGCCCTCACCATTTCATTTTACTGATGTAAAAAGGTAGGAAAACAAAACGGCCCCTTGTGGGGGCCGTTTGCTTTCATGGCTGGTTAAGGTAGCGCGCAGACTAGTGCATATCTACATCAAAATCGTCGTCGTCTTTTTCAATCTTAAAGGTTTTATGTTTTTCCAGGAAGCTGCGGTATTTGTTATAGACCTCGTCTGATACTTTCTTCCCATTGATGATCAATTCTCCGGATTTATGCCTAATGGTGTAGTTCTCTTTTTTATTGATCAATCCATCCTGCTCGAGGCCATTTACAAATTCTTTGAGTTCGCGCACTTCGGATTTTGCTTTTTCCACTTCAACCCTGGCTTTTTCTAATTCGGGACCGAGTTTCTTCATCTCTTCTCCCATTTTCTTCATATCAATATTCAGCTTGTCCAACTTCAAATCCTTCATGTCAGAAAAGTTTTTCTTCATTTCGTCCCAGTCTACTTTCTCCATCGATTCATTCACTTCTTTTCTCATTTTTTCCCAATCCACTTTAGCCATCGAAGCGTCCACCTCGGCTTTTATTTTGTCCCAATTGACCTTGGCCAATGATTCATCTACATCTTTCTTCATTTTGTCCCAGTCCATTTTGGACATGGAAGCACTGATCTCATTTTGGATCTTTTCAAAATTCACCGAGTTCACTGCCTTTTCGATATCCATTCTCAACTTTTCAGAATCGAAATTTTTCATGGCCTCCGCAATTTCTTTTTGCACTTTTTCCATGTCCACTTTCAAATCGACCTCATTCAGCTCATCCAGCACATCGTCCAGGTCCCGGATTTTCTTTTCCTTATCTCCGGGTTTTTTTGGAATGGTGTCGTTAGTGATGCGCTGATACTTCCCAGGTGTTTTTTTCGAGTCCCAGGAAACGAGAGCGATCGTAATGGCAAACATGGTTATGACCAATATAAAAGGCCGGGAAAGAAAAGTTGTTGATTTCATACAGCATACTTTGTCTACTTGCTGGTCAAACTGTCTGAGTCCAAATCAGCAGGTCTGTGATGAATAATTGTTTAACGAAGAACTTCGTATCAAATATACGAGTCATTTCGTATTCGTCTAAATAATTTTCAGGAAAAAGAAAATTTTAACAATTGCGAGTTACGCCACTGCTGTCTAATTTTTCCGGAACACCCATTTGATCATTTCCTTCCACGTAGGCTTTTTGCCATACATAAGGATACCGGTCCTGTAGATCTTGCCGGCAAACCACGATGTAAATAAGAAACCGGCCACAAGCAGGGCCATGGATAGTCCCAGCTGCCACCATGGGACGGTGCCCGGTACTCCGTAAGGGATTCGGGCCATCATGACGATAGGTGAGCTAAACGGAATGATACTGGCCCAGAAGGCTAGCGACCCGGTGGGATTATTGATGACTGTAGTCATCATGAGGATAGAAATAATAATAAGCATGGTGACCGGAAAACTCAATGATTGCGCCTCCCTTACATCCTCGTTGACGGCGCTTCCAATGGCGCCATATATAGAGGAGTAAAAAAAGAATCCGCCAAGGAAATAGAATCCAAAACAGAAAAGGATCAAAGGAACATTGACACTTGTAAATATTTGCTGTACACTTCCTACGATCGTATTCGGCGCACTGCTTCCGCTGCCTGACAATTTGGTAACATTATAAATAATAAAGACGAACAAAATCCATAGGAGAAATTGCGTCAGCGCTACCAAGCTAATACCAATGATCTTACCGAGCATCATTTGAAAAGGCTTGACGGACGAGACAATAATCTCTGCGATCCGGTTTGTTTTTTCTTCCATTACTCCCATCATTACCTGTGATCCATAAATAAGGATGATGAAATAGATCAGGAATCCACAGGCGTAACCAATGCCATTCGCAGTCTGTGCATTGGCCTTAGGATCGTCGATATTGCTGGATTGAAGTCCGAGGCGGCTAAAACTGAGAATATGCCGGCTATTTGCATCTATGCCAAGACGCTGGTTTTTTATTTCATCCCAGATCCGGTTGAGTTTTCCTTCCACTTGCGATGTAGGTACTGTAGCGATCGATTTTCTCGATTTGAGCAATAAGCCATTCATGCCCGTTTTCCAATCTACCGATGGAATGACCACGTAGCCATCATATCCCGCCGTTTCATAGCTTGAATAGATACTGTCGGGATGCTTGGTAACCAGGGTTAATACCGAGCTATTATCCATCGCATTTTGCCGGGCGAGTAAAGAGTCTGAAAAATAGCCCGATGAATCGATTACAGCTATGTGAAGAATTTGGCGGTTTGTCCCTGCCAGATAACCGGCCCCGAATATCAAGCCCATATAAAGTATGGGAAATAGAAGTGTAGAAATAATAAAAGTGCGTTTGCGAACCCGGGTAAGGTATTCTCGTTTTATGATGAGCCAGACCTTGTGCATGTTGGAAAATTTATTGGTTGAATCAGGAATTCACGGTTTGGAACTGCCGCGCGATGGGAGTCCCCTCCACCAGCTTGATGAAAATATCATTCAGGGAAGGAAGCAGTTCATTAAAGGAATGGATCTGGGCGCCTTCTCGCAGGAGATATTGCAGCACATCATTTGGTTTGTGATCTTTTTTAATTCTGAGAATGAAGGAATGATCTTTAGTGCCCACGATTTCGAAAGGCGCGCTACCATTATTTAATACCGGCAGCTGTTCTGTACCGACGCTGAAAAGATTTTCCTTAAAATCCTGCTTCGTGGCTTTTACTGTCCCGTCCAGAATTTTCTTTCCCTGGTTAACCAGGGCAATGTGATCGCAGATCTCTTCAACCTGTTCCATCCGGTGAGTGCTGAATATAATGGTGTGTCCCTTTTGAGCAAGTTGAAATATCTCATCCTTGATGAGGTTTGTATTAACCGGATCCAAACCGCTGAATGGTTCATCCAATATGATCAGCTTGGGTTCATGCAGTACGGTGATGACAAACTGCAATTTCTGGCTCATTCCTTTTGAGAGGTCCTGCACTTTTTTGTTCCACCAGCTTTCCATTTCGAACTTTATGAACCATTGTTTGATCTTTTTCATGGCATCATGGCGGCTCAATCCCTTAAGTTCTGCCAGGTAGAGCGTTTGTTCGCCAATTTTCATTTTTTTATACAACCCTCTTTCCTCGGGCATATAACCAATTTGGCTGACATCATTGGTCGGATCGAAACGCTTGCCGTCGAATTGTATGTCTCCTTCGTCGGGATAAAAAATTCCAGTGATCATCCGGATGAGGGTGGTCTTGCCGGCGCCATTAGGTCCCAATAATCCGAAGATGCTGCCCTTGTCGATCGATAGGCTGATATCATCGACCGCTTTTTGCGAAGCAAAATATTTCTTTAGATGGTGCAGTTCCAAAATGGGCATAGATGAAATTTAGGCGTCAAATATAGTTTACTATTTCAATCACCTGGGATAATAGGGGCAAATGGACAGAATTTTGGAGCAAAGCGTCGACACAATTGGGTTTGCACCAGGGGAAATTGCGTGATTATATAAGCGATCGTTTTAGACTCCTAATAATACTTGCTGCTACATTTTCTCCATCCATTGCCGCACTCACAATGCCACCTGCATAGCCGGCACCTTCCCCGCAAGGATAGAGGTTGGTGATTTGCGGGTGATGTAGGGTGGTGGCGTCTCGGGGAATCCGGACAGGTGATGATGTTCTGGATTCCGTCGCGACAACTACGGCTTCGTTGGTCAGGTAGCCAGGATGTGCACGGCTGGCGCGCATTTTTTTACCGAATTCCCGGAAGCCTTCCTGGAGGGCCTGATGAATGAAGCCGGGAAGGACTTCTTTCAGCGGCACCGACCTTATGCCGGGTAAATAGGAACAGTCGGGGAGGGAAGAAGAGGACTTATTTTCGATGAAATCAACCAGACGTTGTGCTGGAGCAGTGAATTTGCCTCCACCGGCCGCGAAAGCTTTTTGTTCTACCGATTGCTGAAACAAAACGCCGGCTAATGGCCCGAACTTTTTGAGGGAAGAAAGATCTTTCTCTTCAACATTGACGACGATGCCGCTATTGGCAAAAGGATTATTTCGTTTGGAAGGAGACCATCCATTTAATACCAGTTCTTCGGCATTCGTAGCTGCCGGAGCGATGATGCCACCCGGACACATACAAAAAGAAAATACAGCTTTTTGATTGGCCTGGTGAACCAGGTTATATGAAGCAGGTGGAAGAGATCCCCGAGTCGTTTTAGACTGGCTGGAGTATTCCGCGGCGGCATGATATTGAATTTGATCTATGACAGATTGCGGATGTTCCACTCTTACTCCCAAAGCAAATGGTTTAAATTCAATGATTATCTTTTTATCGTGAAGCAATTGAAAAATATCACGGGCAGAATGACCCGTTGCCAGGATCACTGCCTCACCCTTCAGGGAGTCTTTTTGCTCTGTGATCACTTCGGCGATCCTGGATTTATCGATCCGTATATCAACCAGCTTTTTTTCAAATAAAATTTCGCCACCACAATCGCGAATGGTTTTTCGCATGGTGCTAATGATCTGGGGAAGTTTGTTTGTCCCGATATGAGGATGGGACTCATATAAAATTTTCTCCTCCGCCCCGAAATGGACAAATAAATTCAGGACACGGTCAATATTACCTCGCTTGCTGCTGCGCGTGTATAATTTCCCATCACTATAAGTGCCGGCACCGCCTTCGCCAAAGCAATAATTGCTGTCTGGATTTAGCAATCCATCTTTATTGAGGATAGCAAGATCTCTTCTTCTCGATCTCACATCCTTTCCTCTTTCCAGGATGATGGGTTGGATACCATTTTCTATTAGTTTGAGTGCAGCAAACAGTCCGGCTGGCCCGGCACCTATTATCAAAACCTTGTGAACGGATTTATGTACATCCTGAAAATGAAAGGGCGTGATCGGACGAGCCTGTAGCGGTTCTTCTATATAGACTTTGAGCGAAAGATTTATCCACACCTGGCGGCTTCGCCCGTCCAGAGAACGTTTCAGGATGATAAAACCAGAGATTGCCGAGGCCTTTATTGCCATGGTGGCGGCAATATGCTCGATGATCAGTTCTTCCGTGGCCGCCGCTGACGGCAACAGACGGAGCGAAAGTATTTTCTGCATGGGGTCAGGTATTTATCCTGAAAGGAATGCAAAGATGCGAATAAAATTTTTTCATTTTTTTGATGCTAATCAAATGGATTTAATGTGGGATCGTTTTGTCACTGGCATCCCAAGAGTAATTACTTAAAAATTATCACCGGATTGCATGAATAATAAACTGGTTTTAAGCCAATGCGCAATCCTTTGAAAAGAAGTTTCACCATTTTTCAAAAATCGACTTGTTATAGATTCAAATTCTCATTATCTTCAGACAGATTCATCCGAGACTAAAAAATCAATCAAAAAATTCAGGTTTGTCCAAGTGAGTTGCCGGCCGGCGCTGGATGTCATTGCTTTAGGACATCATGATATGATTCATCTAAATTTTCGGGCAAAAATTTGGCAAAATGACATAGTATTTCGGATAATTAAAAAACAACAGGATAAAAATTTTTTTTTGAAGAAAATTTATAGATATTCGCCTTCCTGCCCTACTTTGATTATTGATCGGCAAGATATCCTTTGAAATTGGTAAATAGCTATAGTTAACTCGACACGCAAATTGCTTACTAACTGATGGATAAAAATGCCGAAAAAGTCTGGACCAGTTGTTTAAAGATCATCAAGGATATTGTTGAATGGCAACACTACAAAACTTGGTTCGAACCCATCACTCCGGTTTCACTAAAAAATAATATTCTGGTCATTCAGGTTCCCAGTCAATTCTTTTTCGAATATCTCGAAGAACATTATGTAAATTTATTAGCGAAGACATTGAAGAGAGAATTGGGTAAAGATGCGCGCCTGGAATATCGGATCATGGTCGATAGCGGTAACAGCAAAAACAAACCATTGACCATGGATGTAACAGGTCAGGGATTCAAGACATTTTCAAATAATGAAATGGACTTCCCGCTAGTCATAAACAATCCTGTCAAAAATCCTTTCGTGATTCCCGGTCTGAAGAAGATGCAGATCGACCCCCAACTGAATCATATTTACACATTTGAGGCGTTCATCGAAGGTGATTGCAACCGGGTGGCCCGCCGCGCCGGCAAGACGGTAGCTGAGAAGCCCGGAGCCAATTCGTTCAATCCCCTGGTGATCTATGGAGGCGTTGGCCTGGGCAAAACACATCTGGCACAAGCCATTGGAAATGAGGTTAAAAGAGCCAATCCAAACAAGGTGGTCCTCTACGTCAGTTCGGAGAAATTCATCAATCAATTCATGGACCACAGTCGCAACAGCGCGATCAATGACTTTATCCATTTCTACCAGTTAATCGACGTTCTCATCATCGATGATGTGCAATTTTTTGCCAAAGCTGAGAAATCACAGGACGCTTTTTTCGCCATATTTAACCACCTCCATCAGTCGGGTAAGCAACTCATTCTTACTTCTGATAAACCGCCGAAGGATCTGGAAGGCGTACAGGAAAGGCTGTTGAGTCGGTTTCGCTGGGGACTTAGCGCTGATCTGCAGGTTCCGGATTATGATACCCGCATAGAAATACTCGAACGCAAGATGAAGAATGATGGGTTGGATATGCCCAAGGAAGTAGTGAAATATATCGCTTATAATATCAGCAATAATGTGCGTGAACTGGAAGGAGCACTTATATCACTGTTGGCACAATCTTCGCTAAACAGGAGGGAGATTGATCTAGATCTGGCCAAGAAAGTGTTACGCAACTTCGTCAAATCATCCAGCAAAGAAATAACCATCGAAACCATCCAGCGGATGGTCTGTGACTATTTTGATGTTCCGTATGATAAGCTTCTTCAAAAAACCCGCAAAAGGGAGATTGTACAGGCCAGGCAGATCACCATGTACCTCGCGAAGGCTTTTACGAAAAATTCATTAAAAACAATTGGTGAGCATTTTGGCGGGCGGGATCATACTACCGTGATTCATTCTTGCCAGACGGTGAAAGACCTCATGGATACCGACGGGGTATTTAGAGAAAATGTACTTGAATTGCAGCAAAAGGTTCAATTGGCTGCTATGTAACAAATATGGTGTAGATTATTTGAATTCCAAATTCCATTCAGTGGGATTTGGAATTTGTTTTTTGGGATTTCTTAGGGGTAATCTTTACTTTTGCTCCCCTTGAAAATGGCCTCCGGTGAGGTGGATGAGTGGCTGAAATCAGCAGTTTGCTAAACTGCCGTACGGGTTAAACTGTACCGAGGGTTCGAATCCCTCCCTCACCGCAACTCCTATTTTTAAACAAACAATTATCAAATTATGAAACCAACTATTCTGCTTGTAGCAGGGATCGTTTTCCTGGGCTGCAATTCCAAAAAAGGATCTGAAACTACCAAGGAAGTGACCACTTCGGATACCACTGCTACTGTCACCCTACCCCAAAAAATGGCGTACGAAGGTGTGGCTGCAGTCGGAAAGACTGAAAACATCGTTATGGTAATGAATTTTAATGCAGATTTTATTGCCGGGAGGCTCGACAATGTAGGCTCCTACTTTGCGGATTCTGTACATGTAGTATTTGCAGATGGCAACGATGTCCATACGGTGAGGGATACGGTCGTAGCGATGATCAAAGCATGGCGCGGATCAATGACCAGCGCGGAGCAAAGTTATATCGGTGCGGTCGCGGTGGATAACAAAACACTCAACCACGAATGGGTTTTTCAATGGATTGATGAAACTCATAACTATAAGGATGGCAAGAAAGAACATGTGATCTACCATGAGGATTACCGTTTGGAAGGCGGCAAGGTCAGAGAGTTCTTCCAATATGAGCAAGCTGTGCCCGCAAAGAAATAATATAAGTTATAGGTTTTAAGTTATAAGTTTTATGCGCCGTGGTGCGTGTCTCACGCACCACACATAAATGTTTCTTAGCTGCCACGGGATGCCAGGTCGATAATGGCATTTTGAATCAGGCTTACCTTGTCGGTTAAATCGTCTATCATCTTTTGAAATGATATTGCTTTGTCTTTTTCAAGATGAACTGGTAAGCAGCCGCGCCAATTTTCAAGCATAGAACTGAACCTGTCTTGCGCATTATGCAGTTTCATGTTAATGATCGCATCAAGGGATTGGTCTCTGGCCATGGTTTGGGAATTAGACTCCCTGAAGTTCAGAATTTGGGGGAGAAACTACAAATTATCGACCCTGGCCAACACAAACATCGGCATACAGCCGTCAATGTTTTCTGGCAAATTTTCTGGAAATAACGAACTTATAATTTCCGCTCGGCCAGAAATAGTTTTTCGAAGCCGCATCACCCTTGAACCAAATACCATTGCCGGTCCAGTTGACACTTACATTCCAGGTCCTGCTATTATAGCCACAGGCAGCCTTAAAGACCTCCGCTGGACTGATGGAAACCTTGCTGTTTTTCGATGTGCCTTCCTCATTGGTGAAACTGACATCCAGGTTGCCAACCAGGGAACCGGTCAAAAATAGATGGCTGGCGATAACCAGTGTATAAGCATAACCAATCCCCGGCCCAACAGTGAAGAAATTTATTTTATGGATCCCCGCTTGCGGGTATGAGCCTTGAATTGAACTGGGCACTAAGGCAGAGTCACCTTTCATACTCCCATAATAAAACTGTCCTCCATACAATAGAGAGCCGGCCGATTTCTTTTGCCATTCTGTTTGGACGATTGCCGCCCGGTAAGAAAATTTTTGCTTGTTCGGTACCTTATATACAGAAATGCCTAGTAAAGTAGATTGAATATCGGGCCTGGTATAATATGAATTAGGACTTGCAGACGCGAATCCCTTGGGATCGAGGTAATATCCCTTTGGAAATAGGGCGAGGACATCGATCGCCCATTTCCTGGGATACACATGCAATTGCAAATTAAGGCCTTTAGTTTTTCCTTTCGGCTCATCCTTTTTATTCAGGAAAGAGAAGCCATAAAAAGCGTTTAACGACACACCATGATAACTAATTCCGACACCCAGGTTCAATTTGGCATTTGCCTTATACTCCAGTTCCTGCGCACCCGCTGCGGGTTCGGGAAAATTCATATGGATATATTTTTGTGATAAGAACACACGGGCCGCAATGGAATTACGAAATGTTTCATAATAGCTCGTATCATGGGGGAAGTCCTTTTGCGCCTGTAGCTTTTTCAAAGGCAGAAAAACAATCAATACAAATAGGATCAGTATACTGTACTTGCGAGTTCTCATTTGCATATATATTTCAGTTCAAAAAAATCAGGTTAAACGGGCAAGGTTAGCTAGGAATTCTATGGAAATCCTGAAGATTGGAGTACCGAAAATTTGGTAGTTTTCCATTTATGAAATTGCTTGTTATTGAAGATGAGAAAGAACTGTTGGAAAGTATTGTCGCCTATCTGAAGAATGAAAATTATGTTTCCGAAGTGGCCGGCAATTTCGAGGAGGCGAGGGAAAAGATCGAAACATCCGAATATGATTGCATTGTACTGGACATCACCCTTCCCGGTGGCTCGGGGCTTCAGTTACTGCAGGAACTAAAAAACAGTAAGAAAACGGAGGGTATCATTATCATTTCCGCGAAAAATTCAATCGATGATAAGATCACAGGATTGAAACTGGGGGCTGACGATTACCTGGTAAAACCATTTCACCTTTCTGAATTAACAGCCCGGATAAATGCCATCATCAGGCGCAAAAAGTTTGATGGAAACAATACTATATCCTTTAACGAGATCGCCATCGATACATTATCCAAGGAAGTGAAGGCGGGCGGTGAGCTAATTGAGCTGACCCCGAAAGAATACGCATTGCTTGTTTATTTTATATCCAATCAACGCAAGGTGATTTCCATCAATGCGCTCTTTTCTCACCTTTGGAAGGAAGAGATGGGGGCTGCAAATAATTCGGACCTTGTCTACACACATATCAGGAATCTACGGAAGAAATTGCAGGAAAAAGGCTGTGCTGATTACATAAAATCGCTTTATGGCATGGGGTATAAACTTTCAGACTCATGAAACTGCAGGCACAATACAACAAAATTTCTTTTTTCTCTTCAGCTATTGTTTTGTTGATTGCGGGAGCTGGTTATTATTTTCTGCTTCATTATGTTTTGGAAAAACAGTTGGATGATACCCTGCGGGTCGAGCAGGTGGAAATCCATGACTTTATTGAAACCAATCATTCATTGCCGCCAGCCACTACTTATAAAGATCAGCGTATTGAGTTCAAAAAGATCGAGAATCCACTCCCACAACGGTTTAACTCATTGACCTTATATAATGAAGAAGAAAAGGAGTATGAGTTGAGCAGGCAATTGACTTTCCCGGTGCAAGTTAGCGGTCAATATTATATGGCATCTGTAACTAAGTCAGAGGAAGCAACGCAACAAATCATCGGCAGCATCCTACTCATTACTCTAGGGCTTATAATCCTGTTGAGCGTGCTGCTATTTTTTGCCAACCGGTTCCTTGTTCAAAGGTTATGGAAACCATTCAGGAATACGCTCGCCGCGATAAGAAATTTCCAGTTGGATGCTCCCTCGCCCATCAAGGCCGAAAAAGCGGCGATACAGGAATTCAACGAACTGAATGAGAATATTTCGCAAATGACGGACAAAGTAGTGAAGGATTATCTTCTTCTTAAGAATTTCACCGACCAGGCTTCGCACGAAATGCAAACCCCGCTTGCTGTTATTAATTCCAAGCTGGATGTGTTGATCCAGGATCCTTCACTGAGTGAAAAGAATCTTCGGGACCTCCAGGTGATATATGACTCGGTTGAAAGGATGTCAAAATTGGGACAGTCCCTGATGCTCTTAACAAGGATAGAGAATAATCAGTTTGCCGACCGGGAAGAAATAGATATAAAGGATATTGCTGAAAAGATTACAAAGGAATTTCTGGAGTGGACAACGGCAAAGTCATTATCTATAACCAACGAAATTGGTCGACTGGTAATTAATATGAACCGTCAACTGGCTGGTACCCTCGTCGCTAACCTGGTGGTCAATGCCATCAAACATACCACCAAAGGACAGGAAATATCCCTCTTTTCTGATAGGAAAGTCCTTACCGTCGCTAATCCGGGCGAATCTGCCCTGGCCGGCGAAATGATATTCACCCGGTTCTGGAAATCTGAATATTCGGACGGAACGGGTCTGGGCCTGGCGATAGCAAAGCAAATCTGCGATCATTACGGCTACTCACTCAGCTACGAGTTTAGGGATCGCGCTCATTATTTCTCGGTCACTTTTCATTAAAAATTCAGCTTTTGTTCAGTTTCGGCCTGTAGGTTTACCAGGAGCTGAAATCTATCGTCATATAAACATTATGAAAAGACTTTTTATTATTGGTTTGATTATAACTGTAACGCATGGTTTTCCCTCGGCCCAGGAAATCAAATTTCATGTCATCAATACTTTTCACATAAAGAGTCCAGGTGGGTGGGATTACATCGCTGTCGGACCGGCTAACAATCGACTTTACGTTTCGCACTCTACACAGGTCAACATCCTGGATCAAACAAGTGGAGACTCTCTTGGAGTCATATTAAATACGACTGGCGTGCACGGAATTGCGTTTGACCCGTCACAGAATAAAGGATTTACAAGCAATGGGCGACTAAACAATGTGACTGTCTTCAATTTGACTTCCAATGAAGTGATCGGACAAATACCTACAGGCCAGAACCCTGACGCGATCCTCTATGAACCTTTTATTAAAAAAATAATAACGTGCAATGGAACTGGTAAGAACCTGAGTATTATTGATCCTTTGACAAACACTCTTATAGACAGTATCGCGGTAGGAGGTAAACCAGAGGCTGCTGCTTCAGATGGGGCAGGGAAGCTTTATGTGAATGTCGAGGACAAAAGTGAGATTGTGCAAGTGGATCTCCAGGCCCGCAAGGTGATCGCCCACTGGCCTGTTGCTCCAGGTGAAGAACCTACAGGATTAATTTTTGACAAAGTTACAAACCGGCTATTTGCCGCATGTAGTAATAAACTATTGATTGTAATAGATGCCAGCAGCGGCAAGAGAATTAACTCTCTACCGATTGGCGATGGTTGTGATGGAGTTGGCTTCGATGCCGTAACCAATCATATTTTTACATCTAATGGAGAAGGGACACTGTCTATTTTCCATGAATCGGGGGATCTGATAGAAAAAGTGTCAACCGTTCCCACTAAAAAAGGTGCACGTACGATAGCTGTCGATAGCCAGCATCACTTGATTTATCTCCCTACTGCCGAATTTGAAAACTCCGGTTCGGTAGCTCCAGGAGGAAGACCTAAGATGATTCCGGGAACCTTCCAGGTTCTCGTCATAGGGCAATAAAAAAGGTACTCATCCGACAATTCTTTAACAATGAAAGGTGTTCTGGGAATTATTTTTTTTATCTGTTCGGCCATAGTTTGCCAGACGCAAAACAGGAATCTGGATTACTTCATTACCCAGGCCCTCACCAACAGTCCATTATTAGCGGACTTCAGAAATCAGGTTATTTCCTTTGCACTGGATAGCCAAATCATCCGGGCCGCCCTTAAACCGCAAGTAAATGGAATAAGTAACAACAGTTATGCGCCCATCATAAAAGGTTATGGGTATGACGAGGTTATCAGTAATGGACAGCAGGCCTCAGCACTCATCCAGGTCAGTAAGCCTTTTTTGAGCAACAGGACTGCGGCAGCACAACTAAGTAGCCTACTTGTACAGAGCCGGTCCGCCTCAAACAACATCAGGATATCGGAGCAGGATATCCGAAAGGCCATCACTGATCAATACATAATTATCTATGGCGAGCAATTGCAACTCGACTTAAATAACCATATTAATGATCTGTTGAACAGGGAGGATACGCTTTTAAGGGGATTGACAAGAAATAATGTGTTCAAACAATCAGAATACCTGGGTTTTGTGGTGGTGCTGCAACAACAACAGCTTAGCACTTCTCAACTGGCCATTCAATATAATTTTGACTATGCCAATCTAAACTACCTCGCGGGAATTGAAGATACAGCAATAACTCCCCTGCAGGATCCGCAATTAAGTAAGGCGTCGCTTGACGATTTTTACAGTTCGCCCTTTTACAGGCAGTTTGTATTGGATAGTTTGAAGCTGGCCAATGATAAAATGCTTATTGACTTATCCTATCGCCCAAAGATCAATGCATACGGAGATGCGGGGTATAATTCCTCATTAACCTATAAGCCGTACAAAAATTTTGGCGCCAGCGTAGGTCTTAACCTGACTATCCCCATTTATGATGGCAAACAGAAAAGATTACAATATGCCAAACTTGATTTGCAGGAAGCTACCCGGTTGAACAAAAGAGATTTCTTTCTTCGACAGCGAAATCAGCAGATATTGCAGTTGATTCAACAACTAAACTCCACCGATAAATTGATCGATCAAATTAATAAACAGGTTCAATATACTGAAGCGCTGATCACCGTGAATGAAAAATTGCTGGCGACGGGTGATATAAGACTCACTGATTTCATTCTTACCATCAACAACTATTTTAATGCAAAAAACCTGGTGACGCAGAACTATATCAGTCGTTTGAAAATAATCAACCAGCTAAATTATTGGGGAAAGTAACGATCTATATGAAACTATTTCTACTATATATCCTATGGTCGGGCATCATGATATCCTGCCGTTCCCATGAGGCCGAAGAATCAACGGAGCAACCGGAGACCATTACACCCGTCACCATTACCTCGATAACAAACGAGCCGTTAACTGAGTATTTAGAACTGAACGCTACCTCCACTTTTCTGCAAAAGGCGTTTATAAAGGCCAGTTCAAACGGGTACATTCAATCAGTTAATGCACAAATAGGAGAGCTAGTATCCGGTGGGCGGAATGTTTTTATCCTCAAAACAAAAGAAGCCGAGAGCATAGGCAATACCATTAACCTCCTGGACAGTTCATTTAAATTCACTGGTGTAATAAATATAAAAGCTGGAATAAACGGTTACATTTCTGAGATCAATCATCAGCCGGGTGACTATGTACAGGAAGGCGAACAACTGGCGGTCATTAATGATGTAAAAAGTTTTGTATTCATTCTTAATCTCCCCTATGAATGGCGACCGTTCGTATTAAATAAAAATATAGTCGACCTTTTGTTGCCGGACGGAAAAATCATGCCCGGGTATATTTCGAAAGTCATGCCCGTCGTGGATTCGGCTTCTCAAACACAAAGCATCATGGTTACGGTGAAGGATAAAAATCTTCCCGCTAACCTTATCGCCAAAGTACGAGTGATCAAAACAACAAAACCAAATGCTGTTACATTGCCAAAGCAGGCAGTTCTATCCAACGAATCCCAATCTGCTTTTTGGGTAATGAAACTAATGGATGATTCTACAGCCATTAAAATTCCCGTTAATAAAGGAATTGAGCTTGACGAAAGGACGGAAATTCTGTCACCACAATTTTCTGCGTCGGATAAATTTTTATTAAACGGCAACTACGGACTTCCGGATACAGCTAAAATCAGGATCGTTAAGGAATAATCGTGACTAATTTTATTATCTCGCATAAAAACCCTTTGGCTGTATTGCTTGCCATGATCATTATCGGGGGCATTTTTGTATACAGCAGGCTACAGACTTCTTTATTTCCGGAGATCACTTTTCCCAAGATCAAAATCATTGCAGATGCCGGCTTACAGCCTGTAGACAGAATGATGGTTACCGTAACCAAGCCCCTGGAAGCAGCTATAAAACAAGTCCCCGATCTGCAATTGATACGGAGCACTACCAGCAGGGGAAGTTGCGAAATATCGGCTTTCATGACCTGGGGCAGTGATATCGATGTCAATCAGCAGCATATTGAATCAAAGATCAGTGAGATCAGGAATACCTTGCCGCCGGAGGCCAATATCACGATTGCAAAGATGAATCCTTCCATATTGCCGGTGATGGGATATTCATTGGACAGTACTACCAAATCTCCTATTGAATTAAAACTGTTAGCGCTTTATACGATAAAACCATTTTTGTCACAGGTAGAGGGCGTTTCTGAAATAAGGATCACCGGAGGCAATAACAAGGAATACTGGATACAGTTGAATGTGCAAAAGATGAGCACACTTTCCATTACTCCTGATATGATCAACACCGCCTTGAGTCAGACTGCATTCATTAAGTCAAATGGCTTTTTATCCGATTACCGCTTTTTGTATTTGACTATTACTGACGCAACAGTCCATACCAGGGATGAATTGGCTAACCTGGTGATAAAGAATGATGGGAAAAGGATCGTTACTCTAAAGGATATATCGACGGTCGAAATAAAAGAAGGAGTCGAATTTATCAGGACCAATGCAAATGGAAGAGAGGGCCTGCTGATCGCCGTGGTAAAACAACCCAATTACAACCTTATTGAGTTGTCAAAGAAAATGGAGACTAGAATCAAGGAATTAAAAACCATACTGCCCAGTGATGTGACCATCGATCCGTATTATATCCAGGCTGACTTTGTCAATGATTCGGTAAAGAGTGTTACAGATAGTCTGTGGATCGGATTAGCCCTGGCTATCCTGGTGGCTATTATTTTTCTAAGATCACTAAGAGCCAGCACGACGATCCTGATTACTATACCTATTACGATATTTCTAACCCTGATCGTTTTATTTGCAATGGGTTACAATTTCAATATCATGACCCTTGGCGCGATCGCCGCTGCCATTGGGTTGATCATTGATGATGCCATCGTCGTAGTGGAGCAGATCCACCGTACTCATGAGGAACATCCTGACGAACCCACCTCTTCGCTCGTTCAAAAAGCTATTCACTATCTATTCCCAGCCATGCTGGGTTCTTCGCTTAGCACGATTGTAATATTTATTCCCTTCCTGCTGATGAGTGGCGTGGCAGGGTCTTATTTCAGTGTGTTGACAAACACGATGATCATTACTTTGGTTTGCTCTTTTTTTGTGACATGGATCGGGTTGCCCGTGATTTACATGTTGCTCGCAGGTACCAAAATCAAAAGGTTTCGGCAGGAAGCAGCTCATTCAAGCAAAAGACAAAAATGGGTTTCGTTTTTTATATTCAGGCCCTACATCAGTTTTGTCAATAGTTACAGTGCTGATCATTTCTATCGTACTGTTGTTGCCGCGATTAAAGACGGGTTTTCTGCCCGAAATGGATGAAGGGAATATTGTATTGGACTATGTAACTCCTCCGGGGACCTCGCTGGAAGAAACAGACAGGATACTTAAGAGAGCAGAGAAAATTATCAAAGAGGTTCCTGAAGTAAGCACCTATTCAAGAAGGACCGGCACCGAAATGGGATTTTTTATTACCGAACCCAATAGCGGCGATTACCTGATCCAGTTGAAAAAGAACAGGGATAAGACCACCGATGAGGTTATTGAAGAGCTTCGAACAAAAATAGAAGCTTCCGAGGCCGCATTGCGGGTTGATTTTGGTCAGGTCATCGGAGATATGTTGGGAGATTTGATGGCATCCGTTCAGCCAGTCGAAATAAAAATTTTTGGTACAGACCAGCAAAAATTGAACGAATTGTCCAGCCAGGCGGCCGACATCATTGGCGAGATCCCCGGGATCGCCGACCCTTTTGATGGAATTGTAATTGCAGGACCTTCCATATCCATTCGACCGGATTTTTCTAAGCTGGCGCAATATGGAATCACTCCCGCGAATCTTCAATATCAATTGCAAACCTCTTTGGAAGGCAATGTCATCGGGAATTTATTTGAAAGGGAACAATATTCAGTAATCAGATTATTATATCCGGGGAGTCGAAAATTGAGCGTAGCAGGGATTAGTAAGTTGCAGATTTTTTTGCCGGATGGGAAATTAAAACCCATTTCAGAACTGGCCGTTGTATCCATTAATCCCGGGGAGGCGGAAATACAAAGGGAAAACCTGCAATCCATGGGTGTAGTGACATCTGATTTGGAAAACAGGGATCTTGGAAGCGCTATGCAAGAAGTGAAGAATAATATTTCTTCCAAACTTGATCTTCCAAATGGTTATCACATCGAGTATGGTGGAGCTTTTGCTGAGCAGCAAAAGTCCTTCAAAGAATTACTGATGATCCTGGTTGCCTCCAGCCTGCTGGTATTCTGTGTCATTCTTTTTTTATTTCGGCACATAAGAGTCGCGCTCCTTATTTTATTACTTGCTGTTTTGGGAATATCGGGAAGTTATCTCGCGTTATGGGTGACCGACACACCTTTGAATGTGGGAAGCTATACGGGGCTTATTATGATAGTAGGTATTATTGGTGAAAATTCCATGTTTACATTTTTACAGTTTAGGGAAGCTCTACGCGAAAAAGGCGTGGATGATTCCATTATTTACTCTATTTCTACTCGACTGCGGCCGAAATTGATGACTGCTATTGGTGCCATCGTCGCATTGATGCCCTTAGCGTTGGGTATAGGAACCGGTGCTAAAATGCATCAGCCGTTGGCTATTGCGGTCATTGGAGGATTTATCCTAGCCTTACCGCTATTATTGATTGTATTACCCAGTATGTTGAGGATACTTTTCAGAAAGAAAAAGAATGTAAACTAAAACTAATTATATGTGGTGGTTATTTGCTTTACTGTCGGCGCTCTTTGCCGCGCTCACAGCCATATTTGCTAAAGTGGGCATCAAAGGCGTAAATACGGATCTCGCAATGGCTATTCGCACCGTAATTATCCTGCTGCTTGCCTGGAGTATCGTTTTTTTCCGGGGCGGAACCACGGGTATGGCGAACTTATCCAGGCAAAACATTACTTTTCTTTGCCTGTCTGGCATCGCCACGGGCCTTTCATGGATTTTTTATTTTAGGGCTTTAGAGTCTGGTAAGGTATCGCAGGTAGCTGCTGTAGATAAGATGAGTGTAGCGATAGCTATCCTTTTAGCGGCTATTTTTTTGAGCGAGGAGATAACCATAAAGATCGCGTTAGGTGCTTTACTGATCATTGCAGGGACGATTATTTTGATTGCGTAGGTTGACTTAACCGCCCCATAAAATAAAATTTTGTATTAAAAGTAAATATCGTAATATTGCGATTGATGGGAACGACGAAGACGGAAATATTTACTGATAGGCAGAATAGATTTGCTGAGATGTTTAAGGCCTTAGGTCATCCTGCCCGAATTGCTATCATACAACATCTGGTAAAAACGCAAGCATGTATCTGCGGTGATCTGGTAGACGAATTGGGTTTGGCGCAGGCTACCATTAGCCAGCATTTAAAAGAATTAAAAAAAGTAGGGTTGATACAGGGAACGGTTGAAGGAACGAGTGTTTGCTATTGTATAGAGCCTAAAGTATGGAAGTATTACAAGAACACTTTTGACGCTTTCTTTGTCCCTTATGTGAATAAGGACAGGTGCTGTTAAAATTTTTTGATTTCATTCATCGCAATATTGCAATAAATAAAAATCAAGCATTATGCCGATTATTAATTTAGAGGACCCTGGGTGTTGCACTTCTAATGAAGATACAAGTATGCCTTGCTGCCCGTCAGCTTGTTGCTCGTAAACACTCAGTATGAAAAAGATCCTGGTGCTTTGTACGGGTAATAGCTGCAGAAGTCAGATAGCTGAAGGTTATTTGCGGCACTTTGCCGATCGAAAAGCCCAGATATTCAGCGCAGGGGTTGAAGCTCATGGCATCAATCCCCGCGCTTTTCTTATTATGAAAGAGGACGGGATCGATATATCCGGCCAAAGCTCCAATTTAATAAACGATTATTTAGGCATTGACTTCGATTTCATAATCACTGTTTGCGATAATGCAAAAGAAAACTGCCCTTATTTCCCTTCAAATGCAATACGAATACATCACAACTTTGCCGACCCGGCAAAAGCCGTGGGAACGGAGACTGAAATAACTGAGCAATTCAGGACTGTAAGAGATCAGATAAAAGAGTACTGTAAGGACTTTGTCAGGAATTGGCTATCTTAAAAGTAATCGTGCCTTGTTGATGGATGAAGGTATATGACGAAATTAGTGCGGAATATCTGCGATAGATTTTGTGCCGGGGCGTTCGCACTCCTTTTAACTCGCTGCTTTTTATTTGAAGACTTTCAGGTGTGAAATAGAATTTATTTTCAGGCATTGCTTCTGCGATGGAAACGATATCGCTTTGAATTTTATTAAACAGTCGTTCGACGGCTATAGGATACGGCGTGGTTTCTTGTCCAATGGAGGGATTAATCAAAGTAAAGTTGCGATGAGGAAAATCGATAGAAGTTTCATGGATGACAAAATTTTATCGAATATCGGGAAGAAAGGGAATTTGTTGTCATGTGGAAAGTGGATTTTGTCAGAGTTTTAGCCGTAAGGGTTGCTGGGAAAGCGAAAACCGGCCACAGGAGGGGGTTTTGAATTATGTTGCTTTGATCGGATGAATAAACAGCCTTAACAATTGCACGCTAACTGGAGTAAAAGAATATTTCCTTATTTAGTTCTTCCTTCAACTATTTTATCATACTCAATATCATTTGGCTCCCACAACTCTACTTTATTTCCTTCGCCATCCAGGATATGAATAAACTTGCCATACTCAAAAGACTGAAGTTTATCAACAATGGTCACCCCTTCTTTTTGTAATTCAGCAACCAGCCATTCCAAGTTTTCTACGCGGTAATTAATCATAAATTGATTGGAAAAATGATCCGCTTTTTCAGCATAAGGACTCCATTGAGTAAATCCTTTTTTTGCAGTATCTGAACCTTGCCGCCATTCAAAATTTGTTCCCCATTGATCTGTATCGAAGCCCAGGTGCTTTTTGTACCATTCCTTCGTTTTGATGGGGTCTTTACATTTAAAGAAAATGCCCCCGATACCTGTTACTTTTTTCATTGTAGAGTTTAAATTTTTACTTTGTGATGTGGTTGTATAACAAATTGTGTAGCTTATCACCATAGACAACGGGACGAGCAATAATATTTTGACTGGCTTCATTTTTTTTATGCAAATTAGAAGCTCTCAAACTGCCAGCATAGTAAAAATGTAACCCTTCTAGCGCGTAAGAAAGTTTGGAAAAGCTTTATCTACAGCTTCGGTTTTCACCAATTGGAGGTATTGGCCTGGGGTCATCCCGGAAAACGTTTGAAACTGTTTTATGAAATGTGACTGGTCAAAAAAATGATAATCATACCCGACCTCGATCAGTCTTCCTGCCCGGATAAGGCAAATGTCCTTAATGATGCCATTAAATACTTTCTGTTGTAAATATGTTGAGGGCGAAATTCCGATATATTTCTGAAATTGCTGATTCAATGATTTACGGCTAATCTTTAATTGCTTACATAAATTATTTACCGTTACCTTTTTTCCATTTCCATTAGCCTCAATAATACTTAGCGCTGCTTTGATGGTTGCTAATTTATCATACTTCATCAACCTTTTTAGAAGAAAATATTGAAGTCTATCAAATTTGATTTCAATTTCTTTGAGTTCAGCCAATTCATCGCTTAACGTGTAGACCTCGATACCCCATATATCAGATACAGGAACGGATTTGTTGGTCAGTTCACCTGCCTGGAGTTTAGAAAACGCGGTCCAACCCAAAGGTGTAAATACAACCCCCATACATTCATGCTGCCCCGAAATAGTTGCAACTGATGGTTTACTTTGTTGCCCGGTTATCCAGGAATGTTCTCCCTTAAATTTTTCTTGCTGATTCTCTATATAATAATCTCCTGAAAAATTAACTACTAATTCTATGCGACCAAATGGAAGAGTCAACGTTTGTTCTGTTGTTGCTACATGCCTGTTACAGTACCAGATATTTTCAATAAATGGTTGTAAAGGAACAATAGGTATCGCAGAATAGAACATCTTAATTGGTTATCCGCTTGATTTCCTCTTGAAAATATTGCTTTGCCTTGTCAGGACAATTCCTTTGTGCATAAAAAAACCGTAGATCATTGATCTACGGTCACTTGTGCTTTAAGAAAGATAGTTGTCGGGAAGACAGGATTCGAACCTGCGACCCCCTGGTCCCAAACCAGGTGCGCTACCGGCCTGCGCTACTTCCCGAATAATTGGGTCGCAAATATAGTCAAACTTTGGAGGACTCGCAATGCCCTCAATTTTGGTTGAGTTTTCGCTTATCCATTATTTGTTTTGTTTATGAGAAAGAAATAGTCCCTATATTTGATCTGTTTTTAGGAATGTAATCATCTTGTAAAAATGAAATTAGGCGCATTTGAAGAATTGGTGTTGCTGGCCGTCGGCTCCCTGGACAAGAATGCCTATGGTGTCTCCATAAAAGAAACGCTGGCAGAAAAAACACGAAAGAGTCCAAGTATCGGAGCATTACACTCCGCCCTTTACCGCCTGGAAGAGAAAGGCTGCCTCACTTCTTCCGAAGGCGGCGCAACAAAGGAAAGAGGCGGACGCAAAAAAAAGTACTACCAGCTAACTGCATACGGTAGAAAAAAACTGGTAGAGGCAAACGAACTGAGACTCTCATTTGCCAGGCATATTCCGGAATTGAAATTAAATAGAATTAGCCGTGAGTGAGGACATACATCCACCGAAGTGGGCCGATAGACTTCTTACCTGGTTCTGTTCTGAAAAGGTGTTGGAATCTCTTCAGGGAGATCTCCATGAACTCTATAGAAAAAGACGTTCCTCGCGTGGAAAATTTATTGCCAACACCTACTTTCTTAGAGATGTCCTTGATGTATGCCGGCCATTTGCCATCCGATCATTTAAACGTCCACGTCTAAATCGCAATGTCATGCTTAGAAATTTTTTTCGAATCGGTTGGAGAAACCTATTGAAGAATAGAGGTTATTCCTTCATCAATGTCGGAGGATTTGCCGTCGGCATGACAGTGGTCATGTTTATTGGCTTGTGGGTTTATGATGAACTATCATTCAATAAGTATCACAAAAATTATAATGAGATTGCCCAGGTGTGGAGTTGTAGCATTGACCCCGAAAAACAGGTGATTACGGGTGGAGAATCTATCCAATACCCTGTGAGTATAACTCTTAGAAACAACTACAGCAGGTATTTTAAACATGTTTTGATAGCATGGTGGCCAGGAGACCACACTCTTTCAACAGACGACAAAAAGTTTAGCAGGAAAGGAGAATTTATTGAAAGCGGCGCAGCTGAGATGCTTTCCCTGAAAATGTTGCAGGGGTCCTATGAAAGCCTGAACAGCGCGGCTTGCATCATAATTTCAAAATCAACTGCCCGATCAATCTTTGGTAACGATAATCCCATCAATAAAACGCTAAGCATAGATGGTCGCAAGGATGTATTAGTGACCGGCATTTATGAAGATATACCCAAGAACAATCGTTTTAGCAACATCGAGTTCTTCTCTTCATGGGCTTCATGGTTATCATTTAACGAATGGGCCCGGGAAAAGAAAACCGACTGGGACAATCGTCCATTCAATATTTATGTGCAGTTGCAGCCAGGTGTGACTATGGCTACTGCAAATGCAGCGATCAAAGATCTTTACAGTAAAAATGTACCGGCAGATTTTTATAAGACAATGGAAAAGTACAAGCCCTTTGTTCAGTTAATTCCCATGAGCACATGGCATTTGTATTCTGAATTTAAGAACGGTAAGCCTTCCGGCGGACGTATTACCTACGTTTGGTTGTTTGGTACTATTGGAATTTTTGTCTTGCTGCTGGCTTGTATCAATTTTATAAATCTGAGCACCGCCCGGTCAGAAAAACGCGGCAGGGAAGTGGGTGTCCGTAAGGCGCTTGGCTCGGGCAAGTCGCAATTGATCCTCCAATTTTTGAGCGAATCTATGATGGTGGTTATAATGGCGTTCTTATTGTCGATCGGATTAGTTGTCTTATTGAAAGGTCTATTTAATACGTTGGCAGATAAAAGCATTGAATTGCCATTCGGTAGTCCTGTTTTTTGGATTAGTGCTATGTTATTTATAGGCATTACCGGTTTTATAGCTGGCATATATCCTGCTTTTTATTTGTCTTCGTTTCACCCGGCGAAAGTCTTAAAGGGTGTATTCCGTTCCGGCCGATTTTCTGCGTTACCGCGCAAGGTGCTGGTCGTCGTTCAATTTACTGTTTCCCTGGTTTTGATAATTGGAACCCTAATCGTTTACCAGCAGATTCAATTTGCGCGGAACCGTCCTATTGGCTATAGTAGAAATAATCTAATAAGCCTGGGTATGAGTGATAGCAATTACAAAAGCAAATTGGGTATACTGAAAACAGAATTGCTTCGCTCCGGAGTAGTTTCTGAAATAGCTGCTTCTTCAAGTCCACTTACAGCGATTTGGAATTTGACAAGTGGATACAAATGGCCGGGCAAGGATCCAAACCTGGATGCAGAGTTCGCAATATGCAATGTCACACCGAACTTCGGCAAAACAGTTGGCTGGCAATTCGCTTCTGGTCGTGATTTTTCAGAAGATTTAAAAACAGATACTACCGATGCCATTATTGTCAATGAAGCCGCCGTAAAGTATATGGGGTTAAAGGATCCGGTGGGCCAGAAATTGACAGATATCGACGAATTCGGCAAAGAAAAATGGTCAAGGACGATCATAGGAGTTGTCAAAGACCTGATCATGGAATCTCCTTATGACCCGGTTGTGCCAACACTTTACTACTTTAACAAATATGCGTCAAGCATATTGCATTTGAAAATTAACCCCGCCATGCCCGCCACTGCCGCTTTGCAAAAAATAGAAGGAATTTTAAGCAAAATCATTCCCACTGCGCTTTTTGACTACAAATTCGTAGATGAAGAATACGCCAGGAAATTCAGTCAGGAAGAACGAATAGGAAAACTGTCCGGTGTCTTTTCGGGCCTTGCTATTTTTATTTCATGCCTGGGCTTGCTGGGTCTGGCTTCCTATGTGGCAGAACGACGCACCAAGGAATTAGGGATCCGAAAAGTCGTGGGAGCTTCCATTTTTAGCCTGTGGAAAATGTTATCAAAAGATTTTGTAGTACTCGTAGTGATCTCTTGTCTCATTGCTATTCCCATAGCTTACTATTTCCTGGATGATTGGTTAAAGAATTATCAGTATCGGACTTCAATTTCATGGTGGGTATTCTTTGTCGCAGGCACAGGGGCGTTGGCTATTACTTTATTGACGGTGAGCTTTCAGGCAGTAAAAGCAGCAATGATGAATCCGGTTAAAAGTTTGCGATCTGAATGAACGGTTGTTGATTTTGGATTGTGAGATGCATCATTCCGGCGAAACTTCGTGTAATCGTTTTTCCCGTAGTTTGAATTCTTCTAAATCAATCAGGGAAAGATATTTCCTGATCAGGTCCTCATCAAATTCGGAGCGCCGGTTCATTTCATAAAGTAATTTTCGTTGTTGCTCTAACAGTTCGAGATAAATGTTTTGAAAATCGAACAGTGGATTTCCAGCTGAATTACTGACGTCTTTAATATCCTGCTGCAAAAAGCTCAAATCCAGTTGCAAGCGGGCAAACAAGTTTTCTACATGTTCATTTTTTATTTGTTTATCAGCATGTTTTTCTTGCAGCAATTTTAACGAAACCATCGCCATTTTTTTCTGAATGATTTGTTCCTGTTTTAGATGGTCAATGGGACTGGAGCTATCTTCCGGTTTTATTTTTCGAATCACCCAGGGAAGCGTGAGGCCCTGGAAAACCAAAGTGATGAGGATAACTATGAACGTAATAAAAAGGATCAGGTTGCGGTAAGGAAACTGGCTGCCATTGTCAAGTAGTAATGGAATAGAAAGAGCCATGGCAAGGGAAACCACACCCCGCATTCCTGCCCAACCAAAAACAAGGGGTAGCCTCCACCCCGGGTTCGGATCCGCTACCGTGATAAAATGACTCATGAATCTTGTAAAAAGTGATGCGCCCAATGTGCAAAGCAGCCTGGTAATGATCAGTACTCCTGATATCGCCAATCCATACCAGATCGCCCGGGCCAAGCTTGTATCGCCGAGTTGGTCTACAATGGATGGCAATTGAAGCCCAATTAGCATAAATATCAATCCGTTCAATACAAAAACCAGGCTTGTCCATACGTTCACTCCCTGGAGCCGGCTGGAATAAGTGAGCATGATCTGGCGCTTCGTTGATAAAAAAAGACCCCCACTAACAACTGCCAATACACCAGAAAAATGGAAATACTCAGCAGCATAGTACATACAGTAGGGCGTCACTACCGTTAAGATAATATCGATACCCGGTGTTGTCGGCAACCACCGATGAATAGAATAGAATACAGCGCCAACCAGCAGCCCAATTAAAGTTCCCATAACAATTACCATGAAGAAACTGGTAGTAGCTTGTCCGAAATGAAACTGACTGGTGACAACCGCTGCTGCTGCGAAGCGAAATACAATCAATGATGATGCGTCATTAAGAAGACTTTCACCTTCTGCAACGCTAAGCAAGGTCTTGGGAACTTTCACCTTGCGCATGATGGTCGTAGCAGAGATGGCGTCAGGCGGTGACACAATTCCCCCCAGTAAGAAACCGAGCGCTAATGAGAAACCGGGGATGAGCGCATTCGACACAAAGGCAACTACGCAAGAGGTGAGGATAACGATTGGAAAAGCAAAGCTCATGATTACTCTTCTCCATTTCCAGAACTCCTTCCAGGACATCTGCCATGCCGCTTCGTAAAGTAAGGGAGGAAGAAAAATAAAGAAGATCAACTCAGGATCAATAGTCACCTTTGAAAACGCGGTCGTAAAACTCAGTCCTAATCCACCTATGACAAGTATGATGGGGTAAGCCAAGCGCAGTTTATTTGCGATCATGACCAATGCAAGAATGATCAGGACGAGATAGACGTATTGGATAAATTGTTGCTGCATGTTATGCCCGTGGGGCATAAAAATAGCGAAAGGAAGGATATATGCTTATCCAATCCCTGCATAAGAGAGACAATCGGAATAATAGTAATTAATAGCGGTGGATGTGTCACGCCATCTCATAACTATGGAGCACCACTCCATTGTCAAACTCTTTGCTATCGCTGAGTTTCAACTCTTTCTTTCCTGCGATGCCGTCAAATATAGGCGTGCCCTTTCCTAAAACAACGGGATATACCATGATCTGATATTCATCCACTAACCCGTTTTCCGTGCAGAGATTGACTATACTACCGCTTCCAAGAATGGTCATATTCTTGCCGGCTTTCTTTAGTTTTTTTATCTCTTCAACAATATTATCACTCAGAATCCGGGTATTATCCCAATCCGCTTTTTTCAGTGTTCTGGAAAAAACAATTTTCTCCGCCTTATTCATTCCTTCAGCAACCTCGGGATTTTGCTTGCTGGCTTGTGGAGTAGGCCAATAGCCAGCCATCATTTCGTAGGTTTTTCTTCCGAACAGCAGAATGTTTCCTGATTTTGCATTTTTCGCCGCAAACTCACTCTGTTCTTTCGAATTATTCTTTGACCAACTGACATCTTCATTTGGTCCTTTGAAAAAACCATTGAGAGAGACGAAATTATATACTGTTAGCTTTCCCATAATAGCTTATTTAATCGTTATCAAAAAAGTGATCTGCTTCCGGAGCACAAATAAAATGCCAACCTCTATCTGGCGGACGACCACGGCTGTTATTCGTCCTTTGGTTTCTTAAATACTTTAAAGAGAAAATAAAACGACGGAATAATGAGTAACAATCCCACAAATAACGCGATCAATAATTGATATAGCGTGGCATTGGGAGCGCGGCTATTAAAAAAAGTGAGATGATTGCCATTTTTTTCATACACCAAGACGGGGAAATGAATGGCAAACCATCCCAGGATGATCAAAGCGACTTGCAATGCGATAGCCCCTCTTAAATAAAGAGCCCTGGGATGGCTGAATAAGTAATAGGTCACTGGAATCAATAAAAGGACAATAGCAAATGCGGAGATGCTGATACGAGATTGAAAGTAACCGCTGAAAAGATGTTGACTTTCCAATTCTGCTGCCAGGAAAACCAGGCTGCCGAGTATGAAGGTTGTCCACAAAAATATTTTGCACAGCCTCGTATATTTTTTTTGTTCCTGTGAATCGATCGACTCACCCAAGAGGAAAATAGCGGCTATATAAGCAAAAAGTGATGCTACAAACAACCCCAGAGCAAAGCAAAATAAATTGAACCATGGATCAATAAATCTTTCATAAAAACTTCCGGAGCTACTGCTGCTTATCTTTCCTGTTAGCATGGCGCCAAGAGTAATTCCTAAAAAAATAGGTGTAATAAAACTGGATAGCTTGAAAAAAATGCTGAAATATTTGTGCAGGCCACTCTTCGAAATGTCATAATAACGGAAGACAAACGATGAACCGCGCAATACAATACCCATCAATACGATCATCAACGGAATATGAAGGGATAAACTGACCGTGGAGTACACAATAGGAAAGCCGGTAAAAATTATGACGATGGCGAGGATCAACCATACATGATTAGCCTCCCAAACCGGCGCCATCGCTTTCGAAATGGTTTGCTCTCCTTTCCTTCCAGCAAACGTTTCTACTATACCCGCTCCAAAATCTGCCCCTCCCAGCAAGGTATACAGGATAAAAGACACGGCAAGTATGATAATAATGAGTTCGAGCATCAACTATTCCTCTTCCAAATTAGCCGATGGATAATTTTTACCTACCGCTGCAATCTGTTTTTTTAATAGCCAAACGATTATAGCAGTGAGCAGTATATAAACAACCGTAACAGTATAAAATGAATATTCCAGTCCTTCCATAGTGGAAACCGCATCTTTGGTTTTCATCACTCCATATATAATCCATGGCTGCCGTCCTACTTCCGTGACGATCCAACCCGCTTCTACGGCTATAAACCCGAGTGGCGTAAGCAGGGAAATAAATACAAGCCACCATTTTTTTGACAAGGTTTTTTTCCTCCAGATGCTAAATAGCAAAAACAATATCCCTGCAAAGACCAACAGGAAACCAATGCTGATCATGATCTGAAAAGAAAAATGAACTATCGATACCGGCGGCCTTTCTTCCTTAGGGAATTTATCAAGCCCCGTAACCTCAGCATTAAAATCACCGTGCGCGAGATAGCTGAGAAGTCCGGGTATGCGAATGGCATGGTCAACCCTTTCCTCCGCATCATTGGGAACTCCGCCAATGAGCAGGGGAGCCGATTTCGTTGTTTTATACAGTCCTTCAATGGCCGCTAACTTAGCCGGTTGAGTGATGGCAATATTTTTTGCCGAATAGTCGCCGCTAAAGGGTTGCAAGAACGCGGCAACAACACCAAAAGTTAGGGCGGTCCTCATTGCTGTCTTATGAAACACATTCTTTCTTTTCTTGAGGAGAAGAAATGCATGCACGCCGGCAACTGCAAACGAGGTAGCAATAAATGCAGCCAATATCATGTGCAATGCTTGCTGTGCCCAGGAATTGTTGAACATGGCAGCGACCGGATCAATGTTCACTGCCTTCCCGTTTTCCCATGTAAACCCCGCAGGGCTGTTCATCCAGGCATTGGCAGCCACAACAAAGATCCCCGACATTATTCCTGAAACGCCCACAGCAATTCCTGATATCCAATGAACCCATTTATTCAGCCTGCCCCAACCATACAAGAAAATCCCGAGTGCGATAGCTTCTACAAAGAATGCAGTTCCTTCCCACGAAAAAGGCATGCCGATGATAGGCCCGGCATGTTTCATGAACTCGGGAAAAAGCAGACCCAATTCGAAAGCCAATACGGTTCCGGAAACGGCACCTACAGCAAAAAAAATAGCGACGCCTTTCGACCAGGCTTTCGCTATATCCAGGTAAACCTGCTTTTGGGTTCGAAGCCATTTCCATTCACTAAATGCCATCAGGATAGGCATAGTCATCCCTATGCATGCAAAGATGATGTGGAAACCCAATGAAAGCCCCATTTGAAACCTGGCAGCAGTGAAGTTATCCATGTTTGCAGTTCCGGAATTTTCCAGAAGCAAATCTATTCAATAAAATAGCGCGTTGGATTCAAAATCATAGCTTACGCAGGCACTAGCGACATTTTTTCCCGTTCCCAAAAGCGATGTTGTGCAATCGCTTTAATAAAAAGTTTGGGCAGACCGGCATCGGCAAGCACCAATCCCGGAAGGGCTTTATTTTTCTTCAATAAGCCACTGATACTTGTATTGGAAATAAATGATTTTGAGTCATTATCTGCCGCAACGGCTTTGCAATGCTTATAAGCCTGCTCCACAAAATGGATCGCATCAGCCTCCCTGGATAAAGCACTCACACTTTCTTTCCCACCAGGTACGTAAACTGCATCATATAATACAGAAGCAACAGTCCTAAGATTTTTGTCGACTTTAATCAAAGCGCCTTTTTCAGGTGAAATGCTGCCCAATTTCGGTGCGATGATCTCTACTACTGCTCCGGCAGCGAGAAGAGCTTTCTTCATCTCCTGCAAGGAATTTCCATTTACGCCATCGGTTGCCAGAATGGCAATCTTTCTCGTTTTTATCGAATCACGTGGTGCATTTGCCATACTGAGTGCAGAGGAACTTTCGATACCCTGATCCACTTTCTTCGGTTGAAACTTTGCAGGATTCCCATCAGCCGGAATGCTATGGTTCACAGGTTGCTCTGGTTTTTTCGGAACTTCTAATCCCAATTCATTCGCTACATTTTTGGCAAGGGTAGCGTCAATTTGATTCAAGAGTCCAAGCATTCTTGTCCTGATTGCAATATCTTCCACCTTACTTAATTCAAAGCGGAGCGCATCGGTTAGGTGATTTTTTTCGGGTTCAGATTGGCTATTGAAAAATAACGTTGCCTGACTGAAGTGATCAAAAAAGCTCTGGCTCCTTGCACGGACTTTTTTTGCGTCGATTCTTTCCGCATACGATGAAAACCCTCCCTCTGCTGCCTTTGCCTGAAATGGACAGCCTCCTCCAAGACTGTTGGGATGATAGCTGGTCTTGTCCTTATTGATTTGCTGTCGCATATGACCATCACGCTGATTGTTATGCACAGTATTTATAGAACGGTTGATTGGAATTTCATGAAAATTGGGACTACCGAGCCTGGATAATTGGGTATCGGTATAAGAAAACAGTCTTCCCTGCAATAACGGGTCGTTGGTAAAGTCAATTCCCGGCACCAGATGACCTGGATGAAATGCAACCTGCTCAGTTTCCGCAAAAAAATTATCTGGATTTCTATTGAGCGTCATCTTGCCAATGCGTTGCACCGGCACTAGTTCTTCAGGAATTAATTTCGTTGGATCAAGCAGATCGAAAGGAAACTTATGTTCATCTTTTTCATCTACGATCTGTACACCAAGCTCCCACTCAGGGAATGCGCCAGCTTCTATCGCATCAAATAAATCGCGCCGATGGAAGTCAGGGTCCTTTCCCGATATCACTGTTGCTTCATCCCAGCACACGGAATGAACTCCTAATAGAGGCTTCCAGTGAAACTTAACAAAAAATGATTTGCCCTGGCTGTTGATGAAACGGAAAGTATGAACGCCGAATCCTTCCATCATTCGATAGCTTCTCGGTATAGCTCTGTCACTCATTACCCACATGATCATATGCATCGATTCAGGCATCAGGGAAATAAAATCCCAGAACGTATCATGAGCGGAGGCTGCCTGTGGAATTTCGTTGTTAGGCTCGGGTTTTACCGCATGAATTAAATCAGGAAACTTGATGGCGTCCTGGATAAAAAATACCGGCATATTATTTCCAACCAGGTCATAGTTACCTTCTTCCGTATAAAATTTAACAGAAAACCCTCTTACATCTCGTGCCAAATCAGTGGAGCCCCTCGATCCGGCCACTGTAGAGAAGCGCACAAAAACTGGCGTCCTGAGTTTGGGATCATTTAAGAATCCCGCCTTCGTATATTTTGCCATCGATTCATAGACTTGAAAGAACCCGTGCGCGGCAGCTCCGCGAGCATGCACGATTCGTTCAGGAATTCTCTCATGATCGAAATGCGTGATTTTTTCACGCAGGATAAAATCCTCTAGCAGTGTTGCGCCTCGTTCTCCTGATTTTAGTGAATTTTGATCGTCATTAATTTTTAGCCCCTGATCCGTAGTCATGAATTCATTCATTCCTGATTCGGTGTTAAGATCCAGATCCTCTTTTTTGGGGTTGTTCCTGGAAGGCGAAGGTTTATTGTTAGCCATAACAGATAGTCTTTTAAAATTGGTTCTCAATCAAACGGCATGCCTAGAGTCGGAGGACTATATAAGTATCTGCTAGTTGTTTACGCGTCTGCAATTCGAAAGTGTTTAACCATTCGCGGAAAATATAAATTGGGTAATATCTTACCCTTAAATATCCCATCTTATCCGGAAATAAGACTCTATATCTCAATATTTGGTCGCGGCATGATTTTGAGTAGATAATGAGGGCAATAAGATTTAAAATGGAAAAACAGAATCTTTCATCGCTGAACTATTATGAGGCTTTATTTACCGAACTGAAGCAAAACGCTGTCATTGCCATGGATCCTTCGGGTGTGATATTGGAAATAAATACGGCATTTACGCACACATTTGGATACGAGCGTCAGGATATTATAGGGCAAAACTTTTCCATCTTGTTCACCAAGGAAAATCAATTGACGAATCTGCCGGGCAACGAATTAAACCGTGTATTGGAAAAAGGGCAGGCGTCGGATAACAATTACCTGGTGAAAAGCGAAAACCAACCGGTGTGGGTGTCGGGAGAATCGATATTACTTCACGATGATAGAGGAAACACAGTTATTCTAAAGATCTTTTTTAATCTGCAGTTACTAAAGGAGTCAGAGACATCTGTGACCCGCCTGAATGAATTCAGTGAAAATATCCTGGCTTCGATTGAAGACGTTGTCCTGGTTATCGATGACGAACTAAATATTGAAAAGGCGAATACGGCCTTTTACAATTTTTTTGACAATAATCCTCACCAGGCAGCTCCTTCCAATTTCGCAAGAATATTGGAATTCTCCGGGAAAAATGAAATTCTCTACGATAGTATCCTGGAAGCAACCAGAACAAAAAAAGGGTTTCAAAACAAAATATTATCTGTTCTTACCCGGGCAGGGCACAATAAAGTGTTTGAAATCAGTTGTACAATTCTTCAAACAGGCGCGGCCAACCATTTACTGCTGGTGATGCATGACATTACTCTGTATACAGAAATCGAGCGCGAAAGAGAGGATATAATTGGCTTTGTCGCACATGAACTTCGGAACCCATTGTCAAATATCATGCTTTGCAATGAATTGATCAGCCGAATGGCCGAAGAAGTAAATCAACAGGAGATATTGGACCTTGCAAAGCGAAGTAAAAATAACACGGCACGCCTGAATAAAATGGTCAACGAACTTTATGAAGCGACCAAAGTCAGCTCCGGAAATTTCAAACTCGAATTGTCTTCCTTTAATCTCCTGGATCTGGTAAGAGAAGCCAAACAAACTTTTGAAGTGTTGCAGCCCGCATATACCATACTAATAGACAGCAAAACCAATGAGATCATCGTAAAGGGCGATCGTTATCGGCTTATGCAGGTAATCGACAACTTTTTGAGTAACAGTATTAAATATTCCAACGGTAATCCCAATATCTATATTACACTGGAAGCAGACAATGAAAAAGCGACCGTCTCCGTAACAGATGAAGGACTGGGCATATCGGCGGCCCAATTGCCTCATATCTTCGACCGGTTTTTCCGTGCAGAAAAAACAAAAAACCTGGAGGGCGTGGGTCTTGGCCTTTACCTCTGTCGCCAGATCATCCTGGCCCACAAAGGAACCATTTGGGCAGAAAGTGAGGAAGGAAAAGGTTCTACATTTTTTTTCTCAATCCCTGTAAAACAAAATTAGAAGTCATGGAAAAGATCTTAGTTGTAAACAATGATATGGATACGATGACTCTTTTAAAGTCATTGCTGGAAAGAAAACTGTATGCAGTGAAATTTACGGGAAACCAGGATGAGGCAATGGATCTGGCAGCAGACTTTCGGCCTGATCTAATTATCATCGACATTTTACAGAGAGAAGTGATAGAGTTATTGAGAAAAACGGAAACCTTCAATCATATTCCAATCATACTGATGACAGGCTATAATTCAACCGAAAAAAGTATTGAATCTGCTGTCGAAGATGTAATAAAAAAACCCTTTGATTTCGAATTGCTGGAACATAAAATTAGGCAACAGCTCGGCAAGACCGGTTAGAATTATGTAGAGTACTTCACCTGGCAGTTCTTGCAATAGAAAGTTCTTCTCTTTGTCTTACCGCAATACTTCTTGATAAACGGCAGGTCACAACGCAGACATATCTTCTTTGTATGTGCCAGCCAGTGCTTTCTTAGTTCATACACTTTTTTCCACTTTAAGAAATCAAAGCTATACTGTCTGGCCTCCCTGATCAACTCTGTCAATTTACGCGGAGGAATATGACCCACGCGGGTTTCGGGATGAAGACGGATGCGGTAAAGAACTTCATTTTTGATGATGTTTCCGACACCGGAGAATACCTGCTGGTCCAGCAAGGCATCGCAAACCATTGTCTTTGGCATCGCTTTTAATTTCCTTCTTGCTTTTGCCGGTTTCCAATGATCACTGAGGACATCGGCTTCCCAATCGAAAAGGTCGTCCAGGTCTCCTTCCAATTGTTTAACTGCACAAGTGTAGAAATAAATTCCGCCTTTTGAAAATTGAATGCCTAACCGCAAACTTCTATCTGGCTTTGTCTGTTCATCGAAGCTATACGAGCCAAACATCAGGAAATGTACCCTGATCGTAATCCCTTTTAGACAAATAAAGAATTGTTTTCCCCAGCTGCGGAAATCAACGATCGTTTTTTGAGATAGGATCTCCATATTGATCTTGGCATTCCCTCTCGCTGTTAAGATCTTCCTGCCTTTGTAGGGCAGCGCCAGTTCCTTTAGTATTAAGATGGACGGGCCTTCCGGCATCAGAATGTTTTGAACCGTTCTGCAAATTATACGCCATAAGTATTGAAGGCATTTTTGCTCATAGATTCCAGGTCAAGTCTGCGATATATTTACCTTCACATAAAATATTGGAAAACATGAGTGCTTCTTTAAATGGCAAAATCAAAACCATCATCACCGGATCTACAGGAATGGTAGGAGAGGGAGTGATGCACGAATGCCTGCTTCATCCTGATGTGGAGGCAGTATTAGTAATAAATAGAAAACCGGGAGGAGTTACCCATCCCAAACTGAAGGAAATTGTCCATTCGAATTTTTTTGATTTCTCTTCAATTGAAGATCAGTTGTCTGGTTATAATGCATGTTTTTTCTGCCTTGGAGTATCTTCCATTGGCATGAAAGAAGAGGCATATTCCAACGTGACACATACGCTGACATTGCACGTTGCTTCTACCTTGTGCCATATCAACAAGGATATGACCTTCAATTATATTTCCGGAGCCGGCACGGATAGCACAGAGAAGGGAAGAGTAATGTGGGCAAGAGTGAAGGGCCGGACCGAGAATGACTTAATGAAGCTACCATTCCGGAAAGTATTTGCTTTTCGGCCGGGTTTTATAAAACCCATCAAAGGATTGAAAAATACGCTGAAAGTTTATCGCTATATCGGGTGGCTTTTCCCAATCGGGCGGTGGTTGAAACCCAGTGGATTTTGCAAGCTAAAAGAAATCGGGTTGGCTATGATAAACTCAATCAGACTTCAGGAAGACAGGAAAGTTTTGAATGGAATGGATATTATCGAGCTGGCTAAAGGGTGATGCAAAGGATATTGGAGCATCCATAGGCTAAATAGAGTTGATTCAATTGTTGGTCGCCTTCTTGATTTGAGCCATGCCGATGACCGGCAAATCGATCTTTCTGTGAGATGGCCTAAAAAAAGCTCTAACGAAGGAATGAAAACTTTGAACAATGGTGATGCCCATGATCTTTAAATCCAGCCAAAACCCGGATTTGCGAACATATTGAGCATCCCAATAGTACCGGACAATAATGCTTTCATAGTCTCTGGTAGGTCCGCGACAACCCATTACCTGTGCCCATCCCGTAATACCGGGCCTGACGAGCGTTCTAAAGGAATAGGAGGATATGACGAAGGAAAAACGGATACAATCTTTTAACATATGTGGTCTCGGACCTATGATACTCATCTGGCCCCACCATACGTTAAAAAACTGCGGTAACTCATCAATATTGGAGTTTCGAAGAAACCGGCCGAGTCGGGTAATGCGCGGATCAGTTTCTTCAGCCTGGATTTCATCTGCTTCGGGATTTAAGATCATTGTCCGGAATTTTATGCAGCGGAATGGTTTGCCATGAAGACCAATCCGCTTCTGCCTGAAGAATACCGGTCCCTTTGAACCAACCTTGATCAAGAGGGCTACTATCGGCAAAAGCCAGCTCATGATACCTATGATTACCAATGTTGAGCAAAGCAGATCAAATCCGCGTTTAAAAACCAAATAGTTTTTTTTGCTGGCAACGAGGCTCTGCGTGGTTCCGTTTTGATTCCAGGAAGTAATTCTTCTGGATGGAAAGACTAGGAGATTTGTATGGTTAGTTGTGCCGTACAAAATTGGTGGCAAATCAAAAAAATGAACGAAATTCCAGAATAATGAACTGAATGTTTAATCGAAGAAATTTTTCGAAAGGTTGCTTATTCTTGATTAATTCAATCTATGCAAACAACCAATTTTAGGAATCTGAGCGTTCTCCCTCAAAAGGCTCATCGAAGCATAGAAGCTAACGAGGCAGGTGTACTGAAGACGATGGCTTATTTTGATATTTTTCAATATCCCCTCACCATTTCCGAGATCAGGCAATTCATGAAGCATTCCGTCACAGAAACTATGCTGGACAAGGCTTTGCAGAACTTGCTGGAGGACGGCAGCATCTTCCAGTTTAATGAATTTTATTGCCTTCAAAATAATTCTTCTTTAGCCAGCAAAAGGTCAGAAGGAAACCAGCGAGCCGCCAAACTTCTTCCCAAAGCAATGCGGAATGGTCGCTTTCTTTTCAAGTTTCCCTTCGTGAGGGCAATCAGTATTTCCGGCTCTTTATCAAAAAAATTTGCCGATGAGAAAGCAGACGTCGATTACTTTATCATTGCGAAAACTAATCGCCTCTGGATAGCCCGCACATTGATGCATTTGTTTAAGAAATTCACCTTCCTTACAAGACAGCAACACTACTATTGCATGAATTATTATATTGATGAACAGGCATTGGAAATCGAACACAAGAATATTTTTACAGCTACCGAAGTCAAAACCCTACTGCCGGTGCGCGGGCTGTCATCCCTCCATGATTTCTTTGTTGCAAACGAGTGGGCGAACGATTTCCTTCCATCCTGTCCCTTTCCTGTTCAGGCATCAAGTGAGAAGACGGGAACCTGGTTTAAAAGATGGATCGAATGGACCCTCAACAACAAAATGGGTGACCGCCTGGATAATTTCCTGATGAAAATAACCATCCGGCGCTGGCAACGCAAAAAGCGGAGCGGAAAGCAAAACATCAAAGGCCAGGTCATGGACCTCATCACCGATAAACACTTTGCCTGGTCAAATCCTGCATCGTTCCAGGAAAAGGTATTATTTGAGTATAATAAAAAACTGGATGATCTTAAATTTCGGATGCCTCAATGGTTCGATGAACTTAGTCTTTCTTACGTAAAGTGATGATGTAATAGTCTCCAATGGATCTCCACGGCCATTTCGACTTCCAATCATTTTCCTTTTTTCGGAGATAGCCAAAAAGTTTTGGGTGCTTCTCGGAAAAATTTTCTATGTAGGATGGGGGGACCAGCGTGCAGAGGCCTTCCAGCGCAAGGGTTTCAAATGAAGATCTAAGGCGTTTGATAATAAAGGAGGGGTTGTAATACCAGCACCTGAAGTACTCGCCTTCAATATGCGCCTTCGTACCGCGACGACCCGAAAAGCGCCTGAATGCTGTCCTGAATTTTCCCTTAAATGCAAGTGAGAATTCCCACAGACAGAATTTAGGTAATATGACCAGTGTTACGGTAGCTCCGGGCTTCAACAGAAAGGAAAAGGAATGAAGGACCTTCTCCAGCTCATTGCTGCAATTCAGCCCTGCAAAATTTGAAAAGATCATATCGTATGGTCCAGCATGTTGAAGGTTTTCAAGATCTGTAAAAGAGCAAACCTCGTGAGTGACTTTGTCCTCTAATTTTTGTTGCACAACCTTTTCTTTCAGGATCGTCTGCATGGCAGACGAAATATCTGTAGCATGAACTAAATGCCCTTGTTGTGCAAAAAAGATAGCATCCTCGCCCGTCCCTGCATTCAATTCAAGAATTTTTGATTGAGGGCGTAAGTATGTCATTACATGATCCCTAACCCTACGCCTCTTGTACTGAATAATGCTGTCATTGGAATAGAGTGCGTCAAATAATGGTGCTTGCTTGCTGAAAGCGTGAGCGGCAGCCTGTTCATTTATCGAGGGCGCTGACTCTTTCATGGAGAACTGTTTTCAATTTTCAGGAGCTTTTGTCTTGCCCACCAGGCTGCCGGCGTATAATAGATCAGCGAGATCGCTTTCTTGATGCGCGTGAAATTGATTGACGCGGGTTTTATAAATAGGTTCTTGATCGTATCAAGGGCGAGGTGTTTGCGATAGTTCTTATGTACGTAACGATGCAGCTGCTTGTAAAACGCCGGCGCATAAGTATTTCTAAACATCAACGCCAGCTCATCCGAATCCGTCCAGTTGGTCTTTTCTTTTAACTCGGCCCTTACTTTTTCATAAAATAAAGTTCCGGGAAGGGGATAGGATACAGAGATACCGATCTCATGGGGCAGTAATTCATTGATCATATCTATGGTCTTCCTGATATCCTCTTTGGTTTCACCGGGATAACCGAACTGGATGAAGAAAGAAGGATTGATGCCATGTTTCTTTAATAAACTGTGTGGCCTCAGCGATCTGGGCCACCGTAGTTCCCTTGTCCATTGCATCCAGGATTTTTTGAGAGCCACTTTCCGCACCTAGCCAGATGGAGGAGCAGCCTGCCCTGGCAAGGTTTCTAATATAATCCTCTTGTAATAAAAGATCTGCCCTGGCCTGAATCTTAAATTGAAAATGGAGTTGTTCTTTTTCGAGCAGAATAGCAAATTCGTTGACCCAACCGGGTGTCAATCCAAAAATATCATCACAGAACCAGATATGATCAAAATGATATTTTTCTTTGAGCATTTTCAATTCACTCACTACGTTTGCAGGAGTGCGTGAGTTATACCGGTTCCCATAAATCGGCTTGGCGCACCAATTGCATTTGAATGGGCAGCCCCTGGTCGTTGCCATATTCATCGAAAAATATGATCTGTGCTTTAACCAAATTTTCCTGTAAGGTTCGATGTCTATTAAATCCCATGCAGGGAACGGCAGGCTATCCAGGTCTCTGAGAACATTTCTTTTTACGGTCTTAATGACCGCGTCGTTGTGTCGGTATGCAAGACCAGGAATGGAAAGGAAATTTGTGTTTTGTTGACTAATCTCTTCCACCAATTGACTTAGTGTCTGCTCTACCTCGCCCAAAATGACAAAGTCAGCGCCTTCATCAAGATATTGTTCATAGTGATCGGTTGAGTCGGAGCTGGATACAATGATCGTAGATCCTTTTTGACGAGCCAGTTTCATCATCTTAAAAGCGGCCTCTCTCATATTCGTCAGGCACATCTTTGTGAGATAGTTGAAGCCGTCGTCACAAATGACAAATACATCTGGATGAAATTTTTCCAAATCCTGCATGATCTCATCGGGTGCCGGTGAGAACATTGAATCCCAAACTGCAACATCATGTCCCTGCTCTCTTATTAGCGCCGCAGCGTAGAGTGTGCCAATGGGCGCATAAGGCTGACCGGTGGCCCATTGCTTTGGGTCAAATCTCATGAAATAAGAATGAGAGAATAAGATCTTGCTCATATTACCTGGTCGATGTTCAGCTCAATTTTGTTCCTGGTGCAAGGTGGAGGTAGCAAACACATTTCATACAGGTCGGGTCCTTTTCTATATCGAGATCCTTCCTGAAGCGGATGCCTTGCTCACTGTTTAATATATTTTCTAATGACTCTTCCCTGACATTTCCCAGTGAAGGATGGAAGAAGCAAGGCCTAACCGTTCCATCCGCTTCGATCACAGCTGAGACCCATGGAGCATTGCATTTTTTAAAAGGGAAGGGATTATGCCCATAGAACGCAGCATAATAAGCATGGATCTTTCGCAATTTCTCTGGGCTTTCTGCAATGAACCGCGAATTAAAATTAAGGACATTTTTTTCGATAAGGCCTTCAAGGATTTGTTTGAGTTCCGCCACTTCATTCTCTGCCAACAGAATTTCCTGTTGACGCTCCGTGCCCCAGGGCATTTCGCGATTGAAAGCATGACTGCTCACATCGGCAGGCAGAAAACTGATCTGATCCAAACCGATCTCCCGGGCGCTTTCAATGATGGCAGGCCACTTGCGGAAATTTAAATGATGTATCACCGTTCTACCCGTAATCCTGAACGACGGCTGACTATTCTTGATATGTTCAACCCCTTCTCTTAGCTTTTGATAAGCATCGGGGATATTACGGATCTGGTTATGGATTACTTCATCTCCATCCAGCGATACTATCACGTCATCTATCCATCTTATTATTTCAGCGGCATTTTTCTTCAGGGTGAGGCCGGTGGATAGCAATGATATTTTAATGTTTCGCTTTTTTAGGATCGCACAAAGACGAAAAAGATTGGGATTCAAGAGTGCTTCTCCGCCAGATAAAACTACCTGCTGTGTTCCGAGACGACTGAAGGACTCTAGCAATTCGCTAACATCTTTTTCATTGAGTTGTTTCAGGTTCTTATTGTCTTTCCAGATATCACACATTACACAACGGCAATTGCAGGCACTGTGAGGCATGAGGATCACAACAGGCAACGCCCTGATCGTATCGGTCTGCAGTGTGCGGAGCCGTTTGTATGTATGCAATATGGACTGGACTGACATAGAATGCTAAGGTTTGATGCAGATCCAGTAAAAAGGATTTTTATCTATCGACAACCTGTTGGACAAATTATTGGGATCATATAAAATGGTATGTTTAAATAAGGACAGGTCGGCGAAGTCATGATGAAAATACGATTTGGTCATCTCCGGAAATCCAATCGACTCAAAATACAGCGAACTACGGAGCCTGGCCGCTCCCAATTCGGAGGTTTGGTAAAATGGCGAATCCAGGATATGTATTTCGCCACCCGGCTTCAATAAGCGTAGAATTTTCCTGATGGTTTCAACGAAAGACTCGAAGTATTGTATCGACGCAGCGAATATGATAAAATCGAATTGCTTGTCTTCAAAGACGTCAGATTCAATATTGGCATAAATAAAATGCAGGTTTGGGATATTGAAAAAGACCCTGCCTGCCTGCTGCAGTTCTGAAAAATTTATATCCGTTCCGAGAACCTTCGCTCCTGGAATGGTGGTCAATTGATGGGAGAGCCAGCCATTTCCACAACCGATTTCCAAAAATTTTACACTTTGTTCATTCGCTTCTTCAGATACTTTTTTTTGGAGGTATTTGATCAGGCGACGACTCGATTGCTTGCGGACCTGCCATTCTTTGTAGTGCGTGTGTTCTTTGGAGATTTCGGGCAGACGGGCTACTTCTTCGTCGGTATAAATTCTGCCTTCCTGCTGTCGGAGCCGGGAATATTGTTTTTCGAAGTCTCCGGAAACACTATGGTTTGTAAAAATCGTCACCTAATATTTTTCGATCGTGAATATGAAATTTTTTTCCAGCAGGTTTCTATGAGTCCGGACACAGTTCATTTTGAATCTGTTTCTTGCAGCCAATTCGTCAATCATTTCCATGTCACAGCCATCAAACAAGACCATACATACGGTTGAGCTGGCATGGATATAACTATTCAACCCGCCAAACAATGCTTCGAAATATTCTCCTTTTTCGCCACAACACCAGGCGTAATCTTGCGCGGATACCGGATATCTTTTATAGTAAGGGGGATTAATAGCGATGATATCAAATGCCTGGGATGGAATTTCCTTAAATAGGTCTGATTCAATAATTGTAATATCAGCTTCATTGTATCGGCTGTTTTTTATAAGGTATTCGATGGCAGTGGGATTGATATCAGTCGCGGTGACCAACGCGCCGTTTTTTTGCGCATAGAGTGCAATTAAACCACTTCCGCAACCCAATTCCAGGAAGGTTTTGTCTTTAAGCGATAGATCTTTTATATAGTTGAGGAGTAAACGGGTGCTGAAAAAAAAGCCGGGATGGAAAACAGTAGGAGGGATTTCCAGCCGTATGCTTTCATGAGTATAGGTTCTGGTCTTCGAAAGATATCTCTCGAGCAAGGGTTTATAAGTATGAGCAACGATATGTTTCAGTGGCGATCTCATTTTCAGAATCCTTCTATCTCCGGTTGGCGGTATTTAAATAGCCTTTGCAAAGCTTTGATTTCATAAGGAAAGCCGTACCAGTTCTTTTTGTATCGAATAGAAGAAAGCAGCTTGAGTAATTTTATGCGGAAAGGAGTAAGCTTGATGTCCGATACTGTAGGGAAATAACCATTCAATACGGTTTCAAAATTTTTAATTTTCTTCACCATATAAGGTTTCAGCCAGGGAGTCAATGGATTTCTATGAAGGTCGAAGTTTTCCCACTGAGGGCTGATCCATTCATCCAGGGTTTGCGGAAAATGAAACCCCGACTTGATCACATCCTGCGACAATTGCGATCCTTCTGTTGGCACAGGACTGTATACATAGATAATGATCTCTGTCCTGGGATTTATTTGTTTTATTTCCCGGATGAACTGGATGTCAAAATCGATTTGTTTGTTTACTTCTTCCTCGGTATCCGCGGGAGTTCCCACCACAAATGAATACTCAGGGATGATGTCAAATTTTGCCATGCGTGCAGCAAACCTTTTTATTTGAGCTCCGCTCTGGGTTCCGCCTTTGTCCATCTTTTTTAATACGGCATCATTTCCGGTCTCGGCTCCATGAAAGATCATTATACAACCCGATTCACGCATGATCGACAAACTCTCATCGGAATATTTATCGATTGTATCAATTCTTCCTTCTCCCCACCAGACAATATTTTCGTTCTTTATAAGCTTCGAAAATTCCACAGTCCGTTTTTCAGATACAAAAAAATTGCTGTCATGAAATTCGACGGCATCGATTCCGTACTTTTCTTTTACCTCTTTTATGTCATCATAGATCTTTTGTGCCGAACGGCCCTTCCATCGCGCCTGATAAATAGGAACAACACCACAGAAGGCGCAAGTAAATGGACAGCCGACACTGCTGTGATATGCAAATGTCTTTTTACCTAGTATGGATTTTCCTACATATTGTCGCATCGGATAAAAGGTCGTCAGTTTCTCATAAGGCAGCGGAGGTAACGAATCCTGGTCGTATAATTCATCCTTACGCGTCTTGACAATGGCCCCATTCTCTTTAAAGATGAGGTTGGGAATATGATGCACCGGCGATTGATTAGTAATAGCATCCATCAACATCGGAAATGCCTTGTCCCCGGGGCCATAGATGATATAATCGACGTATCCGGAATTGATACATACCTGGCTATGGTTGGAAGCAAAGTATCCTCCCCAGATAATCTTCAGGTTTGGAAATTTTTTTCTTACCTCGCGCGTGCATAAAATGGCTTGCTTTAACTGCGGCCCCGGCATAACCGTAAGTGCAAATGCATTGTATTCGCCCGTATTTAGATATTGCAGGAGGGGTTTCAGCGAGTTTTTTTCAATGTTGCCATCGACTATCGCATAGTCATATTTTCCTTCAATGGAGGCTGCAATGGAGAGTATTGAATTGGGGACTCTCGCTTTTGATTCTGCAGCTCTTGGATTGAATAATAATACCTTGGTCATATCACATTTAAAGTTAGCCCAAAACTCCAGTAACTAAATCGCGTTACCGCAGTAAATAGTTGCCCGCCAATCCTTTATTAAATCTCCAGGTGGCGTAGGCGCTGTTAATGTGTACAAGGGTGGCGGGCAGGGAAGAGAGCGATTTTACTGAAATGATCTCGAAGACAAACAGTTTGTGAATGCCATGTATGAAAGATTCTTTTAATTCCAGTTCGCGATAAAATAATGCTCCCAATGGTAAAGGTAATTGAAGCGTCGTAGAATTCATTTCCGCGAATGGGAAATGGGACTTCTGTTTCGGATCCTGCATATGATTTTTCCCGAGGCCATAAGCAGTTTTGAAGGTATTGACATGGACTTGTGAAATGAGAATCCTCTTGTTTTGTTCAACCTGCCCGCAAGCCTTTCCCTCATGACGAAGCGAGCCAACATAATGCTTATCACCTGCCGGCCCGTGCAGATCGGTTGGGAATAGATTGAATAAATCTCCCTCAGCAAGACTAATCATGGAAATATTCCTCGGTATGGCATAGGAGATCTCAACCTGTTTATACAAATTGCCAGCTAAGTATACATTGCCTGGTTTTTTTTTGTAAAGCCGGTTATTCAGGCCGATGATATACTGATGAAAAGCTGATAGAAATGAATGATCTCCATGAATCCCTTCGAAATAGTAGAGATTCAAATCTCCAATTGTTATTGTTCTGATCCATTTCATGGAAAGCAGGGCAATAGCATCCTTTTGTCCGATATGATCGTTAGGAAGCAGGACCCTTTGACTGAACACGATATTGATTTGCCGCGCCAGGCCTCCATCCTCATCTACAGGGATCGGAAGTGTAAAGATCAACGGATGATAACCTGTAAATAAATGACGATCCGTAATATCCCGGACCACCTTGTCGTCATCTACCAGATAAGCGTGGAGCGGATCGGGAAATGTTTCTTTTGCAAGGCAAAGGAATTCCTGCGGATAATGAAGACCGTTCAGCTTCTGAAGCAATTTTTGAAACAATCGCATAAAATATTACGGCTACTGAATGATATCGCCGAAAAAAGCTAAACCAGTCATTTCGACTTTATCCTATACAAATTTATAAAGTATATTTTTGAACCATGCGCCATCAAAGATTATCCTTCCTGGTCAAAGCAATATATTTTGTATGCATTGCAGGGATAGGGATCTATTGCTTTACGCGGCCGCTGTATAATTGGGACATGCTTCCTTATGCCGCGATAGTCTTGAAGTGGGACGGCGCCAGCAATGCGGAAGCTCACGACCTGAGCTATGCACTGACCAGAAAAAACATACCCGCCGAAAATTACAGTCAGTTGACAGACAGCATGCATGGGTACAGGAATAGAATGTTCAAAGATCCCCAGGCATTTGAATCTCAGCTACCATTCTATGTCGTTAAACCCCTCTATACGGGATTGACTTATGTTTCCTATCGGACAGGCGTTGCACTTCCCAATGCGACACTGATTCCTTCACTTATATCGTTTATGCTGATCGGAGTCTTGCTTTTTCATTGGATAAATATTTACTTAAGATTGCCCATGACCTTGCTCGTAGCGCTGGCAATGATGATTTCTTCTCCCATGATAGAGATCGCAAAGACTGCGTCCCCGGATTGCCTGTCCACCCTTTTTCTATTTGCTGCTTTCTATTGTATTTTAGAAAAACCCTCCTTGCGATGGACTTACATCTGGATGCTTGCGGCACTGTTTGCCCGACTGGACAATATCGTAACCTGCCTTATCATTCTGGCATTTCTTTATTCAAGTAAAAATTGGTACACGAAAATTTCATTTCGAACTATTTTGAGCCTTTGGACCTTCCTGGTCATATCTTACTTTTTGATTGGATGGATGGCAATGAAATATGAATGGAGCATTTTCTTCTATCCCGATTTTGCAAGTCGTCTTCACCCGGCCTATGGCACCAATACACAATTTTCGCTATCAGGATATTTTCGATTAATGTATGAGCATGCGTTGGGGGGCATAAATCATTCTTACCTGGCGGTTTTTTTGGGATTGCTATTCCTCTATTTATCCGATGCCTTTCCTTTTAAGAAAATAACTTTTGAGCAATCTTTTGCTCTTATCATTCCCCTGATTCTCGTCTTGCGGTTTATATTGTATCCTGATATTTCGGACCGGTTTTATAATGCATTTTACCTCGTGATTATCATTTTAATGGTTAAGAAACTTTATGCAGACCAGCGGCTCCTTTCCTAAAGTCAGTATCATCATGCCGACCTATAACAGGCAAGATCTGATCAATGAAACGATTCAAAGCATCCGCAGTCAAACCTATACGAACTGGGAGCTTATCGTTGTCGATGATGGATCTGATGATCAAACGGAGGAAGTTATTCATCAGATTAAAGACGAGCGAATCCGGTTTTATAAGGCAGGCAGGGTGGGGGTGAATGGAAAAATAAAAAACCTGGGCTTAAAAAAGGTGACGGGGCAGTTAATTGCATTTATAGATTCCGACGATCTATGGGCCTCATCGAAACTAGAAAAACAGGTAGCAGCCCTGGCTCAATACCCGGATGCAGGGTTCTCACTTACAGGTGGCTATGATTTCAAGATCCAGGGACAACCGCTCGGACAATTTTACAAACAAAAGGAAGGGATGCGGTATGGGCATGTGTTTAATTCTTTTTTTCTATCGGAGGTCGCAGGTACAATGCCTACACTAATGCTTCGAAGAGAATGTCTCGAACGTACAGGCGAATTTGAAGAAGACAAGGCATTCACTGATGTAGACTTCATCTTAACGCTGGCGTGGAATTATAATGCTATTATTTTATATGAACCGCTCTTCTATAGACGTATCCACAGCAACAATTATAGCAGCGCCCATTGGGAAGAAAATTATAAACAGGGCATTGACACAGTTCGAAAGTACAAACGGAAAAAAATGTTGCCGGCCAGCATTGCCCGAACCTCATTATTTAAATCGTATGTCAACTTTGGCGAGGATTATTTGTCAAGAAAAAAGACAAGAAAAGCCATTGTGCAATTCATGAGAGCCTGGAAGAGCAAGCCACTTAGCATCATACCGGTAAAAAAAACCGCCAAGGCAATTTTGCATCATTTTAAGAAATCAGATATTCCGTCAAAGCCATGGGAAAAAAAATCCATGCCCCGGCGAATACTGGCCATACGGTTACAGGCTATGGGCGACCTGGTAATAACGCTCCCTTACCTGCAACAATTGAGAAACACCCTGCCTTCCGGATCGCGTCTCGACCTTCTAACCCGGGAAGAAGTAGAATTAATTCCAAAGAACATAGAATTATTTGACAAAGTATATTCAATACGCGGAGGACGCAACGTCAAAAAACAATTCATTCATGTTTCCTGGCTCTTGCCTTCCCTTATGGCACGCCGTTATGAAGTTGTCATTGATCTTCAGAACAACATTGTCACTCATTATGTAAGAAAGGCTCTCATGCCAAAAGCGTGGTCGGTGTTTGACCGGTTTTCTCCAATACCTGCCGGAGAAAGCACTCGCCTGACAATAATGGCAGCCGGATTGGGAGAATGTTTTCCAGAATCCCGGTTCAAATTGAAGAAGGAGAACGTTGCCAATGAAATTTTAAAATCAAATGGTTGGAAGGAGGAAAATCAACTGGTGGTAATAAATCCTGCCGGCGCTTTCAGCACACGCAACTGGCCAATTGAAAATTACGTGGGCTTTGCAAAACAGTGGCTAACCAGGTTTCCAAATACCCAATTCCTGGTCATTGGAGTCAACCAGATATTAGAAAAGGCCGCCTTCTTAAAAACAGAATTGGGATCGAGCTTGATAGATCTTGTCAATAAGACAAATCCTGTGCAGGCATTCTCCATCATTCAACAAGTGAATTTCGTTTTATCAGAAGACTCCGGCTTGATGCACATGGCCTGGGTATCGGGCATTCCAACCCTTGCGATGTTCGGATCAACGCGCAGTGACCGGGCCAGGCCGTTGGGACAACATAGCTTGTTATTGCATTCATCGGATCTGCCATGCGGTAATTGTATGCTCGAAATATGTGCGTATGGGGATAACCATTGCCTCACCCGCTATTCCCCTCAATTTGTTTTTGAGCAAGCCTCTAAATTGTTTGCGTTAAGCGTCAAATAGCTCCATAATAGAATTCGCTGAATCGCTCATAGAATAAGGTACTATCGGAGAATGATCAATTTGTGAACTTAATAAGATTGCCAGCGCAGCGTTCTTCATCTCTTCTGTTGATTGGACAATTTTCCAGTGCTGTATTTGCTGGTTCATGGCCTTGCAAAAACTGATCACTTGTGTTCCCTGCGACAACGCTTCCAGGCAGACTCCGGAGAATCCTTCATAAGAGGAGGGGTGTACCAAAATTTTTGCACGCCGCATTATTGCCAGCACCTCTTCATGCGCGACTTCACCAAACAATTTCAGGTTCGATTCGAGCCCGAGCTCTGCAATACGGCCTTCCAAAAGCTTTTTTTCCGGACCCTTGCCGACCACTGCTGCTTTTATCTCCGGCAATTCTGATTTCATTTCCTTGATCAGGTCCAACAGGATGGAATATTGCTTAAGAGGTATCAAAGACCCGACTGCGAGGATATCAATATCTCTTGCTTGTGAGGATGCAGTGAAGGGTTGTGTTTGAATACCCGGTGGGATTACTCTGGCCGGCATCACGCCATAGTTGTTCCTAAATTCAGACTGCAGGAAATCGGAGAGAGCGATCAGCTCATCAGCCTGGGCACCCACTTTTCCTGGGTATTTATTTCCTTTCCTTGCATCCTGTCCCATGATCCAGCAATAATGTTTGAGATTAAATTCATCTGCGAAATGTTTGCCTACCCAGGCACATTCGCCGTACCAAAAGCTGAGCAGACCGATGACCGTCGTTTGATTATTAATTTCCTTTAGCGCCTTTCTTATTTTTTTCCGGAGCATTAATCGTGTGATCGATCCTTTGTTTCTTCCATCGAAGCTTATTACCATCACGCCATTCCAATCATATCTTTTTTTGACATAGGGATATTGAAAGGTCAGCACTATGATCCTCAGTTGAGGATAATTTATTTTTAGCCGCCTGACAAAATCCTGCTGCATCGGCAGGCATGTTGTGTCCATCTCCGATTCGGGGAAGCCGGGAGTAAGAATCGCCAGTGTCTTTTCAGTCATGGTCATCTAAAGAGAGAATTTTATCGCAATAAGCCAGACTTTTTTTATCATGAGTGATCATCACCACCATTTTCCCTTCACGGGATAATTGATGAAAGTGTTCGAGCAGTGATATGGTAGATAATTCATCCAGCTCGTTGAAAGGCTCATCCAGTAGGATCAGCTCAGCTTTTTTATAGAGAGCGCGGGCAATGGCTACTCTTTGCTGCTGCCCTCCGCTGATATTCTTGCCGTTCTCTGAAATGACTTTCTCGAGGCCATCGGGGGCGAGGTTAATTAGATCTTTTAATCCCGACATTTCAAGAGCATACTTCAAATTTTTTTCGTTGTGGCCTGTTTCTTCGAAAGTGATATTTTTTAAAAGCGTATCATGGATAAAGAATGGCTGTTGACGGACATAAGAAATGGAAGGCCAGCATTCTTTTAAATCATTAATCTTTGCGGGCTGGTCGTTCAATAATATTTGCCCGCTTGCTGGTGCCAGAAATCCGAGGATGAGGTTGAATATGGTCGTCTTTCCTGCGCCAGATTTACCCGTGATTCCAATCAGCTCTCCTTTGTTCAATGTGAGAGATATATTATTTAACACGGGCAAGTCGCCATAACGGAACTGGACATTTTTCAATGTCAGAGATCGGAGGGGTCCAATGTGATTGGCTGGCTGATCCACCGGTAGGGTCTTATTGCCTGGTTCGAGGTCGGTCACCGCAAATTCATAAGCTTTCATTTGCCCGCTGATATTGATTATTTTGACAATGCCCGGAATGATCTTATAAGCAGCCGCCATAAACGCTCCGATCGTCAATAAAGCCGCGCTATCATCGTTACCTGTCCACTTAGCAATGGCAATCAGAATGAAGAGTCCCAGGATGGCGAAAATTTCAATGATGCGACTGGGCATGGTTTGTAGCGCAAGCGAATCAAAAAGGTGCTTGCTGAAAATCTTTCGGGAATCAATAAAACGGCGCAGGAAAAATTCATTTCTGATATAAATATTGCTTTCTACATATCCTTTTAATGCATCGAGCACGTATTGAAAAGACTTTTCATTGCTTGATTGGATATTCCTTTTGGTAGTGGTCAGCCTTTTTTTAATGAAATAGAATACAGCGATGACGGGTGGTAATAGAATAACGAGCAACAGCAGGAATAACCTGGCATCAAAGAGGAGAATGGCGACGACGGTGATTAATATAAGAAAGAGTTGCGTAATGATCTGTTGAATACCCGAGAGCATGTATTGGCAAAATTCGAAAGGTTGAAGGCATATCTTGCGAATCTGTGCCGAGGAATCAACATTCACAAATTCCTCCATGCCAGACTGCTGGTAATTGATGAGGTTGTTTCGTGAAAGACGAATCGCGACGGTCCCGATAAACTGAAAATGAGTGCGCGATATAAAATAACCCATTCCATTCTTTAATCCAAACAGGAGGAAGAAAATAACAATGTACAGGAGGGAGTTTTTACTGGCCAGCCATTGATGTAGAAATGGCAATCTTCCGGGTTGATCAGGCTGAATATAAAAGTGTACGATCCACAGCAATAAGGCCAGTGAAAGTATATCAACAACACTAATGATTATATCTGCAATGATCAATGTAGCGAACTCTCTCTTTTCTTTCCTATTTAAAATAGCCCAGGTATTTTTTAGTATCTGCTTCACTCAGTGACAGGCATTAGGTAGCCATATAAATGTAGATTGAAATTAGATAAATTGGGATATTAGCCTTCACTTACGGCAGTCCTGGTCTCGGGCATTGCCGGCTTAGCCAATTCCCTGACCACTTTTTGGCGGTTCTGTTGCAGGCGATACAGTTTGCTATATTTTAAGAAAACCTGGTGGGTAGTGTGGACCGCCACGCTGAACCCTTCAAATCCATCGAGGAAACCCAGGCGAAATAAGTAGCCATTAAGAAAGGCCCAGGCGGGATGGATCAGCATTTTGAACCAGGAGCTGCGATAACCGGTATTATATAACGAAACAGCCGCGATGGTCGAGAGACGGTTGTTTCGCCATACGAGGTCTTCAATAGTTTCAAAGGCATGATGAAGAATATCTCCAGAGAGGTGTTCGACAGGGAAATTTTTCTGGATCACAATCTTATCATGAGGGTTCAAGCCACCCCAATGTGCCACCCTTCGATCAAACAAACGGATCTTTTTATCCGGGTACCAAAGACCGTGCAGTATAAACCGCCCGCAGAGACTGGTACATCGATTCATCCGGTAGGCGCGAAATGGAAATGACTTTTTCGCTTCGAGAATCGATGCAGCGAGCTTCTCGCTCAATGCTTCATCTGCGTCGAGACTTAGGATGTAATTATGAGAGGCAAGCTGCAAGGCGAAATTTTTCTGAGCTATGTACCCTCTGAATTTTTCATAGTAAATCACTGCTCCATGATTGCGCGCAATCTCCACCGTTTGGTCTGTCGAATAGGAATCCAACACAATCACTTCATCGGCTATTGATTTCACTGAATCTATGCAACGGGCAATATTCAATTCTTCATTAAACGTGATGATAACAACAGATAGCGAATGCATAGTCTAAATTTAGTTTACCACTGGCTTACGGAGTCTTTTGTCGGTAAATCGGAATAATTCATCAAAAGGTTTGCTGGTTTTTGCAAAAAGGGAGAAGAAAAAGGCATAGAAAAAAATGCCTTTGTTAACGTCCAGTATATTTTCTGAGAGAGACACGAGACCGATCAATATCATAAAACTGATGAATATGACATTTCGCTCCCGCCAGGCGCTCAAGAAACCCGCATACAGCGTAAAGAAAAACACTAGCAAGCCGAATAAACCTGTTTTGATCTGAATACTTAGGTATTGGTTGTGGGCATTTAGTTCATGGACATAAGAGTCATAAAGATGATAGCTAAAATAAGCCTCTTTCAAAAGCCTTTTTTCCGATCCGCTACCATGGCCAATGAGCGGAGCATGCGCGACCAGCGGCAATGCGCTCTTCCACCGCGCAAGTCGTGGTTCCAGGATTCGATTGTTAGCGGAGGTATCTGCAAGGTCTCCTTTGAATTCCGTTAAATATCTTCCTTTGAACGCATCTATCCGTGTAACGCCAAAGACGACCAGGACAGCAAGCATGATGGTAACAAGAATGAACCTGGTCCTTTTTGCACCCTTTCCAAGGCGGAAAAAGAAAGTCTGGAGAATGATTATGATTGTGGCAACCAGCACAGATTTTACCGCGAGTTGAAGTAAGCCCGCCATTAACACCACGATGCATAAGACATGCAATAAAATGGTCCGATCAATCCTGCCAGATACCATCGAAAGAAATACAGCAATCGCCAGTGCAACGTAGACAGAAAGGTAGGTGGCATGAAGACCAATGGGTTCTGAAAAATTGTGATTGATAAACGAACGGGAGAAAAGCGTCTCTAATGGCAATTTGTTATATAAAATGATCCGAAACGCGTCAAAATACAAATAGAGGATCGTTGCCACGCAGGTAAGTCCGAACAGGATCAATAAATTTTTCTTGTACTTCTGAAGATCCAGCGCTGACAGTGAAAGAATGATAGGAAATACAAGTATTGTCAATTGTCGGATACAATCCTTAATCCCTTCCTTCTGGTCATGAGACCAGATCAATCCAACCACATTTAAAAGAAATACAGAACAGAGTAGAAGATTTTGCCATTTTGGTGTAGTTAGCCGTTTCCGGAGTCTGACATGAATAAGAGTATGCAGAACAAAGCTGACGACCACCAATTGACTATAGAACCGATCGAAAGGTAAAAACATGAGGAAGAGTGCCAGGTGATAGTAGCTGATCTTGTTTTCTAAGCTGTCTTCTATGGTAAATAGATTTGTCATTTTTTATTATGCAGCCAAAGAATGAAGGGCTTGGGAAAATAACTCAACAAGTAAAATGCATAGTTATCCAGACGAAATGGATATTGATGAATTGCTTTAGCCAGGTGAATTCTTGCTTTTGCAGGCTGATGATTATTTAGAAGGAATTTTTTCCCAACCAGAGCGTAATACGCACCCTCCTTTATTCTCTGCGTATTCTGCCTGTTGATAATGGCTAATAGCTCTTCGCCTTCCTCTTTGGATATTTGCTTTCTCTGTATGATACCCTTCTTCAGCTCCCGGAAACGCCGCCCTCTCCATCTTTCATCCATCGTAGATGAATTGGGATTAAAACGCACTTTGATCAATTGTTCTGATAGATTAGAAAAGAGACCAGTTCCGGCCATTTTTGCCCACAAAAGGTAGTCTTCGAAGTTATGTGCCTCGGGAGAATATCCTCCAGCGTCCAGGACATCTTGTTTTCGATACATCACGCCGGAATGGATAAATGGGCAATCGATATAGATATGTTTAATGATCTCATCATGTGTATGGCCTGCACATTGAAAGTCAAAAAGATGCTCACCGGATTCCGAAATGTATTCCGCATCACAGCCTACCAGAATATAATCCGGATTTTGGTCAAGGAACTGCACCTGTTTCGATAGTCTCTCAGGAAGGCTGATATCATCCGCATCGAACCGGGCAATATAAAAACCTTTTGCTTTCCGCAACCCTCTATTTAATGTATTGCAAATACCCTCGCGTGATTGTTCCAATAAGCGTATTCGCGGATCATCGAACCCCTTTATGATAGTGCTGGTGCGGTCAGTAGATCCATCATTAATGATCAAAAATTCGAAATTGCTATAAGTCTGGTCCAGTATCGATTGTATTGCCTCGGCAATATATTTTTCTGCATTATAAGCAGGCATCAGGACGGTGACTCTGGGTTCATTCATTTGCTGTGCTGTTCTCTTTGATGTTGATGAGCATCAGTAACTCAAAAAATATGACTATTGAAAGTTGTTCGTACCAATAGTCGGTCCAAAAAGCTCCCAATAAGATCAATAGGAGCGGAAGACCATAGCTCCGTTTCCTGAGTTTCTTTACAAAAAACCCAAGATAAAAAATGATAAAAGCTAGTACTCCAGCCATTCCATATTCGGCAACGAGCTGATCATAAACTGAATTCGGCGAATTGATGAGAGAGTGAAATTCTTTATCCATGCTGAAAAAGTTGATATATAAGTGAAGGTGATTGGACATGAAATCACTATTGATATACGCGAATTTTTTTGGATAGCCACCCGCCATTCCGAGTCCGGTTGCCCTGAAAGCGAGCTTGGATGCGAAATTGCCCATGCCGGCGCCTGTAAACGTTTTCATTGGATGTTCTTGAAAATAAAATAGTGTTTGTCTTAAGGCGATGATTTTCCCGGGCAGTCTTGTATTGTTTGATATGGCCGGATTGCCCTTCGGGACTCTATGTGACTCAAATGCTATTAGCTCCCGTTGAAATGAAGTAGTATCGCGATCTCTCTGAAAGGGCTCCGAATGGATATTATCCTGGGGAATAGAGGGCTTGATGAATGAATCCAGAGGAATACCCTTTCTTACCAGTTCCTGGGCACGAGTTTTATTGATACTATCTGCAACCTTCGTAGCCGTTTCTTTTTTCTCCTGCATGGCCGTATCTGGTTTTGGCGGGATGATGGCCGGACGTTCGACTATTGAAGTCTCCTCCTTGGGGAACATTTTTTTGAATGCTTCGGTAACATAATGGTTGTTCTGAGGCGATATCTTAATTGTAAATATGGCCAACATGCCCAGGCAAACTACTATGATACTCTTTTGATTTAAACTGGACTGAAAAACGAAAAGGATCAACAACACGAGGATCATCCAAATATTTGTAAAGTTGCTGGCAGTTACCAGGGCAGCTGCCATACAAAGCAAAGTCATGTTCATCTTGTTTCGCTGGAGATAATAGACTACTCCAAAGGCATTCAACAGCGCATTCGTTGTTGAAACGTCAAAGGTTAGGCCTGTCATCCAATCACCAGTTCCCACATAATATTTTTGATGCATTCCCTGGTAGGTATAGGGATTTATCGAGCCAGCATCCATCACAATCAACAACAGCTGGATGAAAGTCACGATCATGTTCAGAATAAAGAACAATGAAATGGTTTGGTGAAGCCGGGCAATATCTGTTCTATGAACCAGCCAGCTATTTATTAGTGCGGCCATAATACACATTGCCCAGAATGCCGTCCCAACACTCACGAGTACCAGGTAATTCACAGATAAGGAGCCAGGATTCAATGCCAGGTTGCTTCCCGCAATGATTATCATACTAACGTAAAACCAAATGAACCTTTGCCGGTAGACACTTCTTTCGAGAAGGATTTTTCTGTTGATCAGCACCAACAGGATGATTGCTCCGATTTTGATAACCATTTTTACATTGAGAACAAGGAGGAGAAATAACAACAACACCCAGTTTATTTTCCGGAGATAGTCAGAGATAGGCTGGAAAATTGACTTCATGATATATGTTCGGGATGGCTATTAGTTATTTTTTTGTCTGATAGATTGGAGCACAAATTGCAAATCGGCCTTTCGCAGTTGCCCGGATGCCAAAAGGATTGAAAAATACAAAGTTATCGAAAGCAATAACCGCCCCGCAACGCTCTCCGTTAAATAGGCAGCCGCAAACCCGCACCCAGATGCTGCGAACAGGCAAATCAATAAGGATTGCCAGGTTTCTTTTATCGTCGACAGTTTAGACAGCCTCATATAATTCACATATTCAATCACTATGGCCGTCAGGTACACGCACGCAGCCCCGACCCCGCCATATAACGGAATGAATATGACATCACCTATGAGGATAATGCAAAATGTAATCAACGTGACCCTGAAAATCAGTTGCAGATGGTTTTGAGCAAAATGGGCCGACCATAATATATTGGTTATATATTGAAACGGTATGCAAAGGGAAAGAATGAGAAAAGCTTGTTGATTGACCGCGCCATATTTTCCAGAAGTGAGATACCCCACCACGGGTGTCCACAGGATATTGATGACGAGCGGAATTAAAGTCGCTACTATCATTTCCATCCGGATCAGCAGACTTAGTTCTCTTTTTTTTGAGCCAGGGATGGAGAGGCGCTAGCTGTAAAAAACTTCGTAAACCGGCTTAGCAAAATGGGAGCAATAATCAGCAAGGGGATGGGCGATAGTTCATACACCCGATACGCAAAACTATATTCAGCGGTTAATGTAGCCGTAGAGAAAACTCCCAACAGTATCCAATCCATTCGCGTAATGCCCGCCATCAATACTGCAGCCCCAATCTGTGGCAGCGATTCTTTTAACAGTTGGGTATAGTCCCGAAAACTGACCCTGGGTGTAAATGGTATTTTCATCAACCGGGTGACAAGAAAAAAGCAAGTCAACAACTCTAACAGAGAACCAATGATAAAGACGATCAATACTTCCCGGATGGTGAGTTGAAAAAAAACCAGGATAACAAGCAACAAAATACTACGGACCATGTTAGCCGTCGAAGACATGATAGCTAAATAATCAAACCTTTCCTGACCATTGGCCACCTGCTTGAATGGAGAGGAAAAAAAACTCAAAAGCTGGCTGATCCCGATCATCAACAGGAGGTTATGTTCATTGAAGAACGAAGGATAAGCGAAGTTCAACAGGACGAGCAACAGGTAAAATGCAACTCCTGAGAGAACTACGTGGATCATGAAAAGCGTCATGATCTTTGAACTATCGTGTCCGGCAGCCGATTTTCTTACGACAATTTGTTCCAATCTAAGGCTTAAGACTGTTGTTATGAATGTTATGAGGGCAAGAGACCAGGATAGTTCTCCAAAACTGTTTTTAGATAGATAAATAGAAGTGATAAGAAAGACGAGCAGTCCAAAGGCCTGATTGGCCAACACCTGAACGGTGCTTGCAGAAATATCTTTAAAGATTTTTCGAGCCATGAGGGAAAGGTACAATATGTGAGAAAGAAGTATTGACTCAAAAAGTCAGGCTTGGAGATGGGAACGCCCATATTTTCTTACTGCATGCAGCCAACATCAGCTCTTCGTATTCGTCAATGATCTTCTGTTGACTATATATCGTCCGGATCTTTTCCATATTTCTTTTCTTCCATTTATCTATGATAGAGCTGTCCTTGGGAGCATTGATGATTTCGGTGACTTCCCTCACAGTTGGAAAATAGTCGGCTTCTTCCTCCAGAACCGCCCGATTGAAATGATTGTTGTGTGCGGCAATACGGCAGCCGCAGGCCATTGCTTCAATCAAAGATGGATTAGTGCCCCCTACCGAATGTCCATGAAAATACAGCGTAGAATAATAACGGAGATTGTTTAATTCTTCCTGGTCATATACTGCATTAGAAAAACGAATGGTAGGATCGTTGTAATTGGCAGTGATATATTTCCCAAATTTATTGGAACTGTTTCCCAATACGAGGAGAGGATAATTGTGGCGGGAAGCCAGGTGTCCCTGGATGATCATCTCAATATTATTCTCGGGCTCCATGCGGGAGATCAGCAAAAAATATTGATGAGGATTAAGCTCATATTTGGAAGGAATGGAAGGATCGCTGGCAGCAAAAATATCAGCGCCATAAGGAATAAATTTCGGCGTTCTGCCATAAGTGGTTATCAAATGCTTTTGGATGCCGGGAGAATCGGCAATGAGAATATGGGCATGCCGGGCAGCAAGTCCTTCAGCCCATCTTAGGAATCGCTGGGTCGGTTTATTGTACTTGCTGCGGGTCCATTCCAGGCCGTCCATGTTAACGATATTCACGGCCTTTTTGGGCCAACGCCAATGCCAGACCGAATCACTGGTATATCCCAAATGAAGGAGTATATCGAAGTCCCGTTTGCGCGCATCGTGTATACAATTCCAATCATAGATGAACTGGCCCGCAGTGCCAATTCTATTCTCCCAGTCACGGCAGTGAATGATTTGCACACCATTCCAGCTTTGTTCCTTGTAAGGATGAAGGGATGAATTATAGACAGACACCGAATGCCCACGTTGCAACAAACCGACCGACAAGTATTGAGCAAATTGTTCAAAGCCCCCATAATTGTTGGGTATTCCACGAGTTCCTATAATACCAATCTTCAAATGTTTCAATTTGCAATAATTTTTTTATACGCTTCTGCGGTTACGTTTGCTGCTTGCTTCCAGGTATATTTTTCCAGTATTTTCTGCTGAAGCCCTTGCCGGAACTCCGCTTTGGATGCGGTCTCTACTGCCTTATAGATACTTTCAATATTGTCGGGGTCTGCGTAGAATGCATCCTCACCAAAGTACTCACGGGTATATCCTTTATCGGAGATCACGAGGTTGCAACCCATCGCTGCCGCTTCCAGGGAAGAAAGTCCGCATGTTTCAAACCAACTCGGCAAAGCATGAACCTTCGCCTCACCATAATATTTGACTAGTTGCGCCTGCGGCAAGGGATCATGAAATATGATGTTGCTTGCAGCAATCTTTCTGCAATTTTCGTAATAAGCTCTTTGGTTGGGTGCAGGCGCGCCAATGATCATCAGTGTAAAATCTGTATTGTTCAGCGCCTTGATGAGATTCAATTGGTTTTTCAATCCTTCGATCCTTGCGGCACAAATCACCAATCTATTATTCTTTTTTTCTTTGCTATGGTTACGGAATAGGCTGGGATCTATTCCATTTGGAACCACCAAATAGGGCTTATCCACCTGATAATCGCGGCTTAGTTTTTTGTATTCGGCTTCGGAGTTCGGCAATAGAATCGCTGCCTTTCTCAGGATTTCTTTAATGCTTCTTTGCTGTCCTTTCCAGATGTACTTCTTGCTTTGAAGAGAATTGTTTCCCCGTATCCAGCGGGAAAAAGTTTTTATATATTCATTGGCAGAGGCAGAAAATTGGCGGAAGACAAAACCTGAAAGTCCCTTGCGGTGATGGCGGTCATATTCACTGTAGTCGATCAGTATGGGTGATAAAGCAAAAGGCTTTCTAATTTTAGAAAGGTGAAAGAGGATATCTGAAGGACGAGGTATATTAAAAAAATGAAAGATATGGTAGTCGGAGTAGGCGATCGGTAAGTTGGTCAGGCATATATCCACTTCTGTTCCCAATTCGCGCAGATGCCTCGCCGTTTCTAACACCTGAATGGTGTCGCCCCCCGGGACTTCAAAAAGATTGGACCTTATAACGAAAGCTATTCTCATCCTGACGCCCGGAATGATCGATTATTTGATTCAACCGGATTTGTAAGTTCTAATCGAAAAAAACAGAAGATAAGTAGCCTTGGCGGCAAAATAAATTTGCGATTGAATGCTGAAAAATAATGATTTATGTAGTGCTTTACACGCCAACGTTGGAGGTAGGTGCCACTTCTCGACGCGCGTGATAAATTTTCCGCACATTATAGGTTTTTTTGTTTTGCGATTCAAAATAGGTCCGGACATTGATGTCTGCAACGATACCAATAGTGATGAATTGAATACCTCCTAACACCAGGATCAACCCTAAAATTAGCAGAGGCTTTCCCCAAATATCCTGCCCCATGATCTTCAGCACCAACAGGTAAATATTGATGAGGGCACCAATCCCAAAACTGATAAAACCGATGGTGCCAAAAAGGTGCATGGGCTTCTGGAGATATTTGCGCAAAAAAACCATCAATACCAGATCACTCATCACTTTGAACGTCCTGTTGATACCATATTTGCTTTTCCCAAATTTCCGTGCATAGTGTTTTACATCCACCTGGGTGATCTTCGCTCCCTGCAGCTTGGCCAATACGGGGATGAAACGATGCAGTTCTCCGTACAATCCTAATTCTTCAGCAATTTCTCTTCTGAAAACCTTTAGTGTACAGCCATAATCTTTTATATGAACGCCGGTCCATTTACGAATTATGGAGTTGGCAATTCGGCTGGGTAGCCTGCGAAGGATGAAGCCATCCTTCCTGTTCTTGCGGTTGCCGGCCACCACATCCCAATCTTCTTTCTTCAATAGTTCCAGCATCGAAGGGATATCCGCAGGATCATTCTGCAGATCTCCGTCCAGTAGTGCAATATATTTTCCGCGGGAATAATCAATACCGGCAGCCATGGCGGTACTTTGACCATAATTTTTACGTAGCTCAACCAGGATAGTGCGATCGTCCGTATTTTCCAGGACTTGTTGTTTGGTCTTGTCTAATGAACCATCATCCACCAAAACAATCTCATAGTCGAACCCGGCCAGTGATGAACGGACTGCTTCCAGTAGCGGCTTGATATTCTGTTCTTCGTCCCTTACTGTGATTACGACTGATAGTTCACGCATTCCGTTAAAATATTCCGGCAAAGGTACACCTTAAAATAAGAGGATCTTCGATAGAAGACCCTCTCGACTGATTTGATTTTGGAAATGGTTAAGGCAGGCCGGCCAGCTCCAGGCTTTTCTTCTTCAATTTTCTAATCTCGATGTTTTCAATGATGGCCTCCGGAGCTAGTATTAACGAAGTGTTATTTTCTTTCCACCAGGTATTGTTTCTTAATTCATTGAATGCAATAACTCCGACCAGGTATTTCCTTTCCTCCTGGGCGTGCCATTCTTCGATCCATTCAAACCGTTCGCGCGGAATATGTTGCCAATGATCAAAGCTCGCGTATACGCGCAGATAGAAATCATTGTTTAGTTGGTGAGGTATGTGATGATACAATTTCTTGTACTCATATTTATATTCATAACGCAATGCAGCAATATCACTAAGGACAGCGGAGGCTGTAGGAAAACTGCCTGCACCTTTTCCATAAAAGAATTGCTTATCGGCAAACCCGCTTTCTATGACAACACCATTATATTCATTTTTTACAAATGCCAGGTGGTCATCCTGTTTTACAAACTGGGGCAGGACAAAGGCCGCCACCTTTCCATTCTCCAGTTTTTGGGCTTGAGCGACGAGTTTGATGGCATAGTTTTTCTCCCGGGCCACGACTGCATCACTCAATTGAATATCCTGGATGCCATTAAAGACCAGGTTTCCGGGTTTCTCGACAATACCATAAGCATGCGTCAACAGAAATGTCCATTTATTCACGGCATCATAACCCTTCACGTCGAGTGTCGGGTCCGATTCCGCAAACCCGAGTTGTTGTGCAAGTTGAAGCGCTTCTTTGAATTCAAGTTGTTCATCGAATATTTTAGTCAGAATAAAGTTGGTCGATCCATTCACGATGGCCTTGATGGAATGGAGCAGGTCATTGTCATAATATTCTTCCAGGTTACGTATAACAGGGATCGATGCACAGGCCGCAGCTTCATACAAGAAAGATTGCCCTGTCTTTTCCTGGAGTCCGAGCAGTTCGGGTAGATATTCGGCAATCATCTTCTTGCTGGCACTGACAACATGCTTCCCGTTCTTTAAAGCAGTGGAAACAATCTCAAATGCCGGCTCTGTTTCATTGATGACTTCGACAATCACATTTATGGACGGATCATTGAGCAGGTCGTCCCGCTCTGTAGTGAAAAGATTAGCAGGAGCATCTCTCTTTTTGGCCGGGTCCTTAATGCATACCTTTTTGATCTGCGCCTTCAAGGAAGGGGTCTGCTGTAAAACTTTATATAACCCTTCTCCCACTACTCCAAAACCAAATAAGCCGATTGTTAGTTCTTTTTGTGCTGTCATAAAAACAAATTGAAAGTGGAAGTTTGTTTCCGGGGGGAAGGATTATCACTCAATTGATTCGTTAAAAACTGATGCAGGAGATAGCTAATTTTTTCAAATTCCAGCAAGAAACCATCATGACCAAACGGCGAATGGATAGTTTTCAGTCTTGCCCCCGGAATTTGCTCGGCGAGGAGTTGTTGTTCGTTCAATGGGAATAAGATATCCGTCGTAATACCGATCACCATTGTTTTTGCTTTGATCTTCTTCAATGCCTGTTCAACACTTTGTCGGCCGCGTCCAACCTGGTGTGAGTCCATGGATTTGCTCAGGAAATAATAGCTGAAGGCATTAAAGCGTCTTGCCAGTTTCTCGCCCTGGTATCGCTGGTAACTTTCACTTTTAAACTTGTCTGTTTTTTCCAGTTTATCCTCCGACTGTGTCCGGTAATAAGTTTCGTAGTGACGATAGGAGATGAGAGCTATGCCCCTGGCCACTTTCATGCCTTCAAGGCCGGCCTGGGGAGCCTCCTCTTTCCAGGTGGCATCGGCTTCAATGGCAAAACGCTGGGATGCATTAAAGGCAATCCCCCATGGAGAATGAAATGCATTGGTGGCGAGAGGAACAATATGTTCGAACAATGACGGCTCTTCAATTGCCCATTCCAGAAGTTGCTGCCCGCCCATAGAACCACCAATCCCGAGGTGGATTTTTTCAATATTTAAATAAACTCTCAGAAATTGATAGGCCCTTATCATATCCCGGATAGTAAACAATGGAAATTGATGATAGTATGGCAGATGAGTAGCCGGGTTAATATCCAATGGACCGATGCTACCATAACAACTTCCCGGAACGTTTACACAAATAATAAAATATTTGGCGGGATCAAAGATCTTGCCGCTGCCAATCATGCCTGGCCACCATTCCGAGGCGTCACTATTTGCAGTGAGTGCGTGGAAAATCCAGATTGCATTGTTCTTGTCGGCGTTCAACTGCCCATGTGTCGTATAAGCCAGGTGAAATCCAGGAAGGGTTTCACCTGACTCTAATGTAAATGGGTCTGTATGATTAAATACACTGATCATATTCTAACTTACCAGGTCTTTCTCAAATACTTTCGAAAAAGCCTGCTCCAGATCGTTTTTAATATCATCGATGTGTTCGATACCCGCGCTGATCCGAACCTGGTTAGGTTGCACTCCGGAAGCGATTTGTTCTTCAACGCTTAATTGCTCGTGCGTGGTTGATGCCGGATGGATGGCCAGCGTTTTTGCATCGCCGACATTTGCCAAATGGCTAACCAGTTTCAATCCATCGATGAACTTGCTCGCATTTTCTTTACTTCCCTTTACTCCAAAGTTTAGAATTCCTCCAAATCCATTTTGGAGATACTTTTTGGCGAGGTCATGATAAGGACTACTTTTTAAGCCAGGATATTGCACAAAGTCAACGGAAGGATGTTGTTCCAGCCATTGCGCTAACAACAGCGCATTATCTACATGTCGTTGTACTCGCAGGCTTAGTGTTTCCAGTCCCTGCAGGAACAGGAAGGAATTGAAAGGGCTTTGAGCAGCTCCGAAGTCACGCAAGCCTTCTACTCTAGCGCGGATGGCAAAAGCAATGTTGGGTAAACCCAGTGGATTCCCTTCGCCAAATACGTCCCAAAATCTTAGTCCATGATATCCTTCCGAGGGTTCAGTGAACTGAGGGAATTTACCATTGCCCCAATTATAATTGCCACCATCAACAATCACTCCTCCAATACTGGTCCCATGACCTCCGATCCATTTCGTGGAGGACTGAACGACTACGTGCGCGCCATGCTCCAGTGGACGGAACAAATAACCAGCTGCGCCAAACGTATTGTCTACAATCAAGGGTAGATCATATTCACGGGCCAGGTCGGCGAATTTCTTAAAGTCAGGAATATTCAGGCGCGGGTTGCCGATTGTTTCAAGGTAGATTGCCTTTGTATTCTTGTCGATATGTTTTACAAAACTCTCCACGTCATCTCCATCTGCAAAACGCACGTCTATTCCCAAACGTTTGAAGGATACTTTGAATTGATTATAAGTACCGCCATACAGAAAAGAAGTTGAAATAAAGTTATCACCTGCCTGCAGGATATTATTTAATGCCAGGAATTGAGCTGCCTGTCCCGAACCGGTAGCCAATCCTGCTACTCCGCCTTCCAGCGCTGCCATACGCTGCTCGAATACATCCGTAGTCGGATTCATGATGCGCGTATAAATATTTCCGAATTCTTTAAGGCCAAACAATTTTGCAGCATGCTCAGTACTGTTGAAGCCATAAGAAGTAGTTTGATAAATAGGAACAGCACGGGCACGGGTGGTTGGATCGATTTGTTGCCCGGCATGAAGCTGGAGCGTTTCGAAATGAAGATTGTTACTCATAAAACATATTTTAAAGGTGATGATGCGATAATGAGGTGGGAAATCCTGGAATTATATTGGCAGTGGTCTTTATCATGATATTACTCTACGAATTTAATAGACTAAATCGCGGTCTGCAAAATAGTTAATCTTAAATCCATGTGAATATTTTCCTTTCATCAACATTATTATTTTTTCAATAATTCTTCACCATTTCACTTTATCAGCCGCACAACAAAAAAGCTCATCCGATACATCAGACGAGCTTAATATTTTGAGTGATTATTTGAAGCTTGGATCTGACTTATCTTCCCCCCGTGGGGATGGAATTGGCACCTTTTCCTCCGTGAAGTGGAAGAGAGGTTGTCAAGGCGTCTGCGGGCCATTACCCTCAGCCTTTCTGGATAAGTTTCCGCACGTGCGGGTTTTAAAGAGCTTGTACAAAGATAACGGAACTACCCACACTTTACCAAATCCCTTTTCGGTTTTTCCCACGCAAACACCTGTATGCTAACGGCCCTGAAACAGAGGCAGACAAAGGGCTTTAGAGGTTGAGCGTACTGTGCAATTTTAACAGTCGCTACAAAAAAAATGTCCCCGGTTAAGTGAACCGGGGACTTCATGATTGTCTGAACCGTATATCTAGAATCTTAATTATTCATCGTAGTCGCATCAACTTTCGTACCAGTGTACGTCCATGCTTTTGGTTCTTCTGGCACTTTCACCTTTGTTTTTACAGATGGTTTGCCAGGAACCTTGGTCTTTGTCTTAACGATCTTTACTTTTTCTTCCGGATTAGTATTCGTTGTTTCCGGAGCTGTTGTTTCATTCGTTGGGGTCGTAGAAGTCGTTTCGCTGTTTGCCGGAGTAGTTGTAGTAGCTGTAGCTGTTTCATCAGTCGTTACACCTTCCGTAGGAACTGCAAACACCAAAGCAGGATCTTCAGAATTATAAGCCTTGCCGATAACGATGTTGAGTGTACCTGTTTCTTTTGTATACATTAAAGTACCTTCAGGCACATCCTTACCATCAGCCGTTTTTTGTGCAGGAATTTTATATGTAGAAGGAGATTTTCTCAACATTGCTTTAACTCTTCCCTGAGGCAATCCATCCACCCAAACCATTCCTTTGTTTTGCTCATCTAATGCGATAGTAACAGAAGGAGCGTCAGCATTTGTTGTTGATACATATTTGCCTATTACTGGAAAATAATCTGAGCTGGTGAGGGCCGGTCTTGCAGGGATCATCTTACCCCTGAAAGGAGCAGTTATAGAATCAACCGTTGGGTTTTTTTGAGGGTCCCATGTCGGTTGTTGAGCATAAAGCGAGGCAGTGACTAAAGACAATACTATCCCGCCCATTATACCAATGGTCTTTTTCATAAATAGACTTTTTTTTGTGATTGAAATTTGTTCTCTGGGGCATCAATTCAAAATACTGTGCCAGAAATACAATTTGTGGATAACTTGGGCATTTCTCGCCGGATCGTAAATCATAAGTCGCATATTTTCAGCACTTCATCTTCAGAACAATTTCATCAAATCCTTGTTCTTATCTTCGTTGATTGAGGGTATGGCAAAAGCAAATAACAATGGTATTGATGGGCCAGGTCAGGAGCAGGAAGTCATTGACGTTTATGGAGCAAGGGTTCATAACCTGAAGAATATTGATATTTCCATTCCAAAAAATAAGCTGGTAGTCATTACCGGTATTAGCGGTAGCGGAAAGTCTTCATTAGCATTTGACACCATTTATTCTGAAGGACAGCGCCGTTACATGGAAACATTCGGCGCCTATGCGCGACAGTTTATTGGCGACATGGAACGACCGGACGTCGACAAGATCACCGGACTTTCGCCCGTTATTTCCATTGAACAAAAGACCACCAATAAAAATCCCCGCTCCACGGTCGGAACAATCACAGAGATCTATGATTTCCTACGCCTACTTTTTGCCAGAATTGGCGAAGCCTACTCCTATAATACGGGTAAGAAAATGATGAAGTGGAGTGAAGAGGAGATTGTCGATAACATTTTTAATAAATACAAAGGAAAAAAGATTGCCTTGCTAGCGCCCCTGGTTCGCGGACGTAAGGGTCATTACCGCGAATTATTTGAAGAAGTAAGGAAGAAAGGATTTTTGAGAGTCAGGGTTGATGGAGAAATAAAGGAGCTAGTGCCGAAGATGCAGGTGGACCGGTATAAAATTCATGATATTGAATTGGTCGTCGATCGAATTCAAGTAACCGATGATTTTAGGTCCAGGTTAAGTCAGAGCATTCAGCAGACATTAAAACTTGGCAAGGACCTCATGTTTGTTCTGCCTCAGCATGCCGATGGAACGGGTCCAACTCATTCGGAGGACAAAGGCATGTTATATTCCAAGTTGCTGATGTGCGAGGATACGGGTATCAGCTATGAAGAGCCATCCCCCAATGCATTTTCTTTCAATTCACCGTACGGCGCTTGCCCCTCCTGCAAAGGCCTGGGAACGATGTTTTCTATAAATATGGAATCGGTAATTCCGGATTGGGAACTAAGTATCAGCGAGGGTGGGATCGATCCACTGGGAGAGGAGCGCGATGCTTATACTTTCAGGCAGGTACAGGAGTTGGCGAAAAAGAACCGGATCTCCTTAAAGATGCCGCTAAAGGAGTTGCCTCAAAAAGCGCTCAATATCATATTATATGGAAACGAAGAAGGAATCGAAACAGAGGTGACTTCTCCCGACGCCGGCATCAGTGAAATGAGGATTGATCCGCAAGCCCCGTTCGAAGGAATAGTAAACATGCTCAAGAGGTGGTTTAACAATGGATATAGCGAAGGTTTGAGAGATTGGGCGGAAAGTTATATGCAATTGAAACCCTGTGAAACCTGCGGTGGTTCGAGATTAAAAAAGGAAAGCCTTTGGTTTAAGGTGGATGGAAGAAATATTTCAGAGCTAAGTAATTTGAATCTCGATAACCTCGCTGCCTGGTTTGACGGTATCGAACTAAGAATTAATAATAAGCAAAAGGCTATTGGTAAAGACGTGCTTAAAGAAATCAGGGAAAGACTACAATTCCTGCTGGATGTCGGGTTGACCTATCTAACGCTAAACCGTCCTTCAAAAAGTCTTAGTGGTGGCGAATCGCAGCGGATAAGGCTGGCGACGCAAATCGGTTCCCAATTGCAAGGGATAACCTATATCCTGGATGAACCTTCCATTGGATTGCATCAACGCGATAATCATCGATTGATTGAAGCATTGAAAAACCTCCGCGATATTGGAAACAGTGTATTGGTGGTTGAACACGATAAGGAAATTATGTTATCGGCGGATCATTTGATTGATATCGGTCCGAAAGCCGGTTTCCACGGCGGCAAAATCGTTGCAGAGGGTAATCCGAAACATATTCTTACCCTCGATACGTTAACGTCCAGCTATTTGAATGGTTACCGCCGCATTGCCGTTCCCACAGAGAGACGAAAGGGCAATGGGAAGTGGCTGGAACTAAAAGGCGCTAAAGGAAACAATCTTCGGAATGTAAATATCCGGCTGCCTCTTGGGAAATTTATTATCGTATCAGGTGTAAGCGGAAGTGGAAAGTCAACGCTGATCAACGAAACTCTTTACCCCATTCTTTCCAGGCATGCATACAATTCTAAAGCGACTCCGCTTGAGTATGCCACGGTCAAGGGATTAGAGCATATAGATAAGGTGATAGAAATAGATCAATCGCCCATTGGTCGCACACCCCGGAGTAATCCTGCTACCTACTGTGGTTTTTTTACAGAAATAAGGACCTTATATGCATCTATTCCTGAAGCCAAGATCAGGGGATACACAGCAGGGCGTTTTTCTTTCAATGTGAAGAGTGGACGTTGCGAAGTCTGTGAAGGAGGTGGCATGCGGGTCATTGAAATGAATTTCCTGCCGGACGTGTATGTGCATTGTGAAAAATGCAATGGCCGAAGGTATAATAGAGAAACTCTGGAAATAAGATATAAAGGGAAGTCCATTTCCGATGTGCTGGAAATGACGGTGGAAGAGGCAGTTGCCTTCTTTCAACACATACCATATATATATCGTAAAATAAAGGTGCTGGAAGAGGTCGGCCTGGGATACATTACTCTTGGCCAATCCGCGCTGACATTAAGCGGGGGAGAAGCTCAACGGGTGAAGTTGTCGACCGAGCTCGGCAAAAAAGATACTGGTAAGACCTTTTACATTTTGGATGAACCGACAACCGGCTTACATTTCGAAGATATACAACACCTTTTGGATGTTTTGAATAAACTGGTTGACCGGGGCAATACGGTACTGGTGATCGAGCATAATATGGATATGATCAAGGTGGCGGACCATATTATTGATCTTGGCCCCGAAGGCGGCGATGGAGGAGGAAAAATTTTATTTGAGGGAACGCCGGAGGAACTATTGAAATGCAAAGAGAGTTATACTGCGGAATATTTGAAAGCCGAATTAGATAATACGTAATAAGTTATAAGTTATAAGTATTAAGATGTTGTAGCTTCAAACTGTTACTTACAACTTATTACTTATAACCTATAACTTACAACTTACAACACCGTTAGACAGTTGGCGGTGCAGGTGGTGGTCCTGGAGGTGAAGGCGGCTTGGTATCCGGCAGTTTCACCAATCCAAGAATGACGGCCAAACCTGCCAATCCGACTACCAGGCAGATGAATAACCCAAATCCGGGACTGGAGTTAAATCCACCGCCACTCTTAACGGACATTACACGTATAAGGAATATGAGAGCTCCTGCTGCAACGCCACCAAAACCGGCGAGCGCTACAACGCGGGAAGTTTCATCATATGCTTTTGTTTTATCTCCCATCAACGCGGCGGCAACTACGGCAAGAAGACCGAGCAACGATATCCAACCCCAACCACGGAAGCCATTAATTGATCCTCCTCTGCCAAACCCCCCAAAACCGCCACCAAAAGAATAGGTTTGCCAGGGAAGCAGCATGGCGATCAGTGCAATGGCTGCACCGATGATTGAATACAGCTTCAATTTGTGAAGATTTAAATTTTCCATAATACGCTTATTGATTTTGGTTATGCCTACTCGTTTGGCTTTTCAGCATTCGCCCCCGAACTTATGGAGCCGGGTTCCATGAATGTTATCCAAAATTAAATCCTCCCAGTCTCGGCCGGTTGATTGATTTTATAATCTCTGTTTGGATCAGCCCGACCAGGATGATGGCGACAACGGTAATTAAAACAACAACTGCCAGGTAAGCTACTTGTTTGTCTATCGTCGTTTTTTTCATGATCGGTATGCCCGTGTACAGCGGATAAATGGAGTAAACTGTACAAAGGATCACCAATATATTTAATGCAGGAAACAAATAAAAGATCGCGCCCACATACGCGGCAGTCATTGAATATGCAGATAATTGAAATGACTTTCTCCAGTTTTTCTCAGACTGAAAAGATGGAGCCAATCCATCGATAGCTGCCGCAACAATCAAAACTGAAATGAGGCTAAGGGCAACATATAAAAGTGCCCCGATCAGGCCGGTTTTCACGCTGGCCGTAGATCCTACAAATGGGCCCAGATTACGTCCAATCAATCCCTGTCCGATAAAGGTCGCCACTGCGCCGATAGAGAGCATGGGAAGTACATAAGAAGTGATGATCGTGTTAACCGGTGTTGTCTCAGTGTCTACGACAGCCCATTCCGACTTGGGAGTAATAAGGACGTTTTTAGCACGATCAATGACATTCATAGCAGCTGTTTTTCGTTTAACTTAGCCTAATAAGTGACGAAACTAATATAGGATAGTTTTTCAGAAACAGAACAGGGTGGAGGGATTATTTTTAAACTGGTTGGTAACAGAAAGAAAATCAGGCAACAAAAGGAATGAGGGGAGAATTTAATAGAACCGCAACAGAGGCAGGAAGAGATTAATAAAATCTTTTCTGGGGCCAGTTTAACCTGGTTTTTCCCTTGGATACCGGATTCTAAAAATTTTCCTGCTCTGTGGGTTTCTTCCTTATTGATTAGTAAAAAGAACTACACTTGAATTAGGTGCCCGAAAGCTTGGCAGAAAGTGTTTAATAAAATTCATACTAAAGAGAGTACCAATAGAGAACGGATCAGGTTTTGTCAACCAGGTATCAGATTTTATTAAGCTCTCTGCCGCTTATCGGGACGACATTAAATGCGTTTATAAATTCAGTTTTATCTTATTTGAAAATTGCCGGCTGCTGTCTCTTCATCTCCACAAAAAACACGATATACATAGGAGCCACGGGCCAGCCCGCTGATCTTGCAATGGTCCTTTGCCTTCAACCGGTAGTTGTGCATTAGGGTTCCCTGCAGATCAAATACAAAAAAGTCTATTTCCTTACCCTGGTTTGATTTAGCAACCACGTGCATCTCTTTCTGAAGAGCATCCGGATAGATCTTCACAGAAGAATTGTTCCTGGATGACTTGCTTTTCTTCACGGGCTTCTCTTCACCTGGGTTTTCAACGAACAACCCGAACTCCTTCTTGGGTGTTCCGGATGCAAAGCATGCTTGTGCCAGCATCAGTCCTGCGCCCATACCTAGCGTAACAATTTTGCTGGCATGTCTGCGAGTGCGGTTTGATTTCATTTGGTAAGGATTTTTAATTTTATTATCTAAATGGTGGATTAAAAGAAAACAGGACATTTTAATTGTCTTCTTTGACTGCTGGAACCTGCTCCGTTGATTCTCCAGCCAAAACGTATCAACGCCGAAAAGAACGCATCGTTTTGTTTGGGATCTCCTCTTTGCTGGTCTATATAACTTCGGTTGAGAGCTGGATTTATTAATGTTTCTCTATATGATAACTGCCGTGCCATCACAGCCTGTTCGGGAGTAAGATGAAGATCGAATAATTGGGGATCAATATATTCAGTACTTACATCATCAATATAGTCGGTAAATGTCTTGCGATGCAAGATCTCAAATCCAACATACATGTTTTCTTTCACATAGTATTTGAAGCCTGCTCCCATCACAATCTCTGTTTGAGTAAGAGCGTATTCTTTACGGTTAGGATATTCAGGGAAGCCCTGTCCTTCCAGATGAAGTGGTTTTAACTCTACCCATATATTTTCTCCATTTGGTTTGATGTATTGTGCTTGGGGATTGAAATGAAACATTCCCAATCCGGCAAGTCCGTAGGGACGTAATTTACCTAGCAGACCATCATAATTCTCAAGGAACACAGTGGGATAGATCTCCAGGGCAGCATACGCTTCCGTAACATTCGAACGGAAACCCAGGTTGCGCTGCTTGCGAAACCTTTCTGCCGTACCCTTTGAATCGATAATGCTATCATATCCTTCTACCTGGCCCTGGCTGATGCCCAAACGAAAACCTAACCATTCTGAAGGATAATAATTTAGATAAATGCCTTTCATCAATTTTGTAAGCGGAAGGTTCACATCTTTTACAAAAGTTTTTCCCTTGCCCCTGTTGCCGCCCAGGTCACCGACAAAAAATGAAGGTCCCAGGGCCAGTCCTATTTCAAACTTGCCATCGGAAGTCTGAACGGATTGTGCGGAGGCGGAATGAAAGCTGGTGATGAATAATAAAAAAGATAGTACGCAAAGTCGTACGGTGAGTAGACCTGTTCTCATGGGATATAGATTTCTGTTTTTCGACTATTGGATTCTCAGGTGTAAAATAGAACAAGAATTGCCGAATTGTAGAATGATTTGCCCAATTTTTTTTATTGTGGCTTCATTCAAAGATTTTCTACTTAGGGCTTCTACGTGGAAGGTGATGGTCGAATCATCATGATATGTTCAATGCCATCTTCGAGATAAATATCTCCTTTTTGTTCAAAGCCGAGAGAGGTATAAAAATGTTTGAGATAGAGTTGAGCGCCAACCCTTATGGGCAGATATCCAAATAAAACATGAACCTGATCAATGCTTTGCTTCATGAGCTCCCTGCCCAATCCCCGGGCACGTACGGCCTGCGCTGTCGCTACCCTTCCAATAGAAGGTTCTTCATAACCCTTGCCTGGCGGGACTATCCGAGTGTAGGCGACCAATTGATGGTTGGCCCATCCCATCAAATGCCAACAATCCTGATCCTTGTCGTCGGCATCCTGGAATACGCAATTCTGCTCGACTACGAACACTTCGTTGCGCAGCCGGATGATATCATATAATTCATGGAGTGTTAAGTCATCGAATTTTTTTAATATCCAATTTAATTCGTGGACCATCGATTACACTATTGCTGATTTGTAATAATAAAATTTGAATCCATAAAAAAATCAGTAACCATACTTGTCACCCCACAGACTCTTCAGGAATTTTCTCAATTCATCTTCTCTGGCATTCTTTCCCGGGTCATACAATTTTTTTCCTGAAATTTCTTCAGGTAAATATTCCTGTGGAGAAAAGTTATTTTCATAGCTGTGTGAATATTCATAATTATTTCCATAACCCAGATCCTTCATTAAACGGGTAGGCGCATTGCGGATATGCAATGGCACCGGCAAATCACCATATTGCTTTACTACGGACTGTGCCATCCCGATAGCCGCCACCGCCGCATTACTCTTTGGAGAAGAAGCCAAATAAGTTGCACATTGAGAAAGAATGATGCTGGATTCAGGATACCCGATCTTATTTACCGCTTCAAAACAAGCATTGGCGATGACGAGAGCCGTGGGGTTGGCATTGCCGATATCCTCACTGGCAAGTATCACAAGTCTTCTGGCAATGAATTTTACATCCTCACCACCTTCAATCATCCTGGCCAGCCAATATACTGCTGCATTTGGGTCACTCCCGCGAATGGATTTTATGAATGCCGAGATGATATCATAATGTTGTTCCCCGCTCTTATCATAGAGCGCAATTTTCTTTTGTGCAACGTCCATTACCAATTGATCCGTTATGATTATTTCCTGCTCCACACCCGGTGCTGCTTTTGGCTGAGTAGAAGTCTCCGTAACCAACTCCAATAAATTCAGAATTTTCCTGGCATCACCTCCGGATATACTGATCAATGCTTCTGTTTCTCTGATCGTGATTTTTTGTTTCTTGAGCTGCTCATCTTTTTTTATGGCCTGGTTTAATAATTTGACCAACTCTTTTTCCTGTAGCGGCTTTAATATATAAACCTGGCAGCGGCTAAGCAAGGCGCTGATCACTTCGAAGGATGGATTTTCTGTTGTAGCGCCAATCAGCACAATGATGCCTTTTTCTACTGCACCAAGCAAAGCATCCTGTTGTCCTTTATTAAAGCGATGAATTTCGTCGATAAATAGAATCGAGCCTGGTCTTGCCTTTGCCTTTTCAATCACTTCCCTCACGTCTTTCACGCCGGCGCTAATGGCACTCAATGTATAAAAAGGAAGTTGTAGGCTATGGGCAATGATGTTGGCGAGCGTGGTCTTGCCGGTTCCCGGTGGTCCCCAGAAAATCATGGAGGGAATCTTGCCTTGCTGAATGGCGGATCGCAGAATGCTTCCCTTGCCAACCAGGTGATCCTGTCCCAGGAATTCATCCAGGCTTTCAGGTCGGATCCGCTCCGCCAATGGTGCATTGCTATTCATCATTCAAAGTAACAAAAAACCATATCAGTCGACATGGGCTTTTATAAATGCGGCAATCTTATCAAATGAATCTATAAGATTGGCACCGACCCACCCATGCCTCTCGGCTGGATAATATACATACTGATGAGCTACTCCAAGAGTTTGCAATTTTGCATCCAGCATTTCTGATTGCTGATGTGCAACCACTGGATCGAGACCTCCATGCAACATCAGCGTTGGAGGGCTCTCTGATGTCGCAAAATTTATGGGACTTGATTGTTGATAAAGAGCAGGTATGGAGGTCGGATCTCCGCCCAACACCGACATCAGAAGCGATCGCTGGGCGAAATCGGTGGGATTATTATACATGTCAACCAAATCGGTGGGTCCAAAGAAGTCGATGACGGCTTTCACCTTGACCGGCGTTGAATATTTGTATCCGTGCAACAATACAAGATGTCCGCCAGCGCTTGCTCCCAGCAGCACAAATTTTTTCGAGATCTTGTATTCATCGGCCTTATCGTAGATAAATTGGATTGCCAGCTTCACATCATTTTCCTGCGTGGGAAATAGATTGCCGAATCCATTTGCCAACCGATAATTAATACTGAAGATGGCATAGCCAGGCAAACGATCCTGCAGGCTGTCGATATATTCGTTAAAATCCGCCTTATCACCCTGATACCACCCACCTCCATGAACTAAGATAATGACCTTGGTCGTGGAACTGCTTCTTTCTTCCGGCAGATATGCATCCAATCTCTGGGCGGCGTCGGGTCCGTAGTTCACATTTACCAGATTTTGCGCAGGCGCCACATTATCCTTATCACAAGCTAGAAATAGCATGCAAAGCCAGAGAAAATTATACTTCATGCAGAAAACATTTAGCCTAATGTAGCGAAAATCGTGGTGGCTGCGCTCCTGAACCGATTTTTTAACAGCCAATTACGGACAAAAAAGACCGACGATTGTTATTTAATAAAATATTACTGTGACCTGGAAAACATTTTTTGTATTTTAATCCGTTGTTTTAGTTGTTGAGATGAAATCCACCTTAAATACCACCATTTCCGTTGCCCTCTTCGTCTTTGTCGGGGCAAATGCATGCTTTTCCCAATCAATAAGCAGTGAAAATAATTATGCCCGCAACCGACCGGGCATAGTTATGGTACAGGCCCTGTTTTCTGCGACGGTCCATGTAAAGAGGCTGGAAATGAACGAGCGGACCTTCGACAAGCTGGTTGATTCGGTAAAAAAGCTGGATACGACAGGTAATATCTTACAGCCTGGGCAAAAACTGGATATAGTGGTGAAGGCGCTCTATAAGTCGCCACTTCGGTTTTTTTCCGCCAGCCCTGAATATTTCAAACAGGTTCACCGGGTTCAGGCAACCGGAACAGGATTCCTGGTGACGAATGACGGATACCTGGTAACCAACAGTCATATCATTGACCGCGACAGCGCGTTTATCCGGAACAAATTCATTTTATCGACTTACCAGGAGGTAACAGAAGCAAATATCAATGCCCTGGAATCCTCCTGGGCAATGACTTTGACTGATCAGCAACGTAATTTATTATATAATGCATACGGTTTGATCTATAGCCAGGTAGCTTCCATGATCCTTTTCGATCTGAAGAAAGAAATTTTTGTTTTGTACCGGGCTGACGATGGCGAAAAGGGAACGGTTACGATAAAAAAGAAAGCCAATGTGATAATAAAGGGACAACCAATGCCCGGTAAAGACATTGCTGTTTTAAAAATAGAAGATGGTAAGAATCTTCCTACGTTATCAATCAGCAACGACGCTACTATCAGCATAGGTGCACAGGTGTTGGTCTTGGGTTATCCTGAACCCGCTTCCAGCAATACCTTCCTGGCAACTGAAGAGAGTATTGAACCTACATTGACGGCGGGTATCGTTAGCGCTATAAAAAAATCGATTGGAGGATGGCCCGTCATGCAAATGGATGCACTGATTAGTCATGGAAGCAGTGGAAGTCCTGTATGTAATGACAAAGGTGATGTGATCGGTCTAGCCACATTCGGGAGCCTGGAGCAGGGTGGTGGCTCATTGGCGAGTGGATTTAATTTTGCCATTCCTATTTCAGAAGTCAAACAATATCTGGATTCAGCGGGGATACATCCTGCGGTCAGTCAGTCATCCGCTAGTTTTAATAAGGCATTGCAATTCTATTTCCAGGAATATTATCGAAAGGCGCTGACGAGATTTGAAAAGGTAAAACGCCTGAATGAAAATTATCCGCAATTGAGTTTTTATAGTAATAAATGCCGCGATAAAATTGCTGCAGGCGAAGACAAACAGCCATTGGCGAGCAAATTAGGATTATGGATTATTCTGATAATGGCTGCGCTTGCGGGCGGGTATTTCTTGTTTAAGGTTAGCACCCACAGAATAGGAAATATGTCGTCAAAACGCTAAACATCAAACTGACCACTCACCACTCACAACTCACCTTTTTCAATTCTTATCTTCAATTCATCCAACTGCTTTTCATCAATAGTCGCCGGCGCGTCTAACATCACATCCCTGCCCGAATTGTTTTTTGGAAAGGCGATGAAGTCACGAATGCTTTCGCTGCCGCCGAGAATAGCGCATAACCGGTCGAAGCCAAAGGCAATCCCTCCGTGTGGTGGTGCTCCATATTCAAATGCACCTAGCAGGAAGCTGAATTTATGAAGCGATTCTTCTTTACTCATGCCCAGCGCAGCAAACATCTTCTCCTGCAATTCGCGTTGATGAATCCGGATTGACCCGCCGCCTATTTCATTTCCATTTAATACCATATCATAAGCGTTGGCTTTGATCCGCGCGTATGGATGGTCCAGGTACTGGTCTGAATTTTCAATGATTGGATCATTATCGATCATGATTTCAATTTGATTGGGTTTGGGCGAAGTAAATGGATGGTGTCTTGCTACCCAACGATTGGATTCGGAATCATATTCAAATAGTGGAAAATCCAAAACCCATAACAATTTGAAATCATTGCTCTTTCTAAAGCCCAGCCGCTCGGCCATTTCTAATCTTAATTCGCTGATGGCTTTTCTGGTTCTTTCTTCTGCTCCCGCGAGTAATAATATCAGGTCACCGCCAACGGCGCCGGCTGCATCTGCAATGGCCTTTAATCTTGCTGCATCATAGAATTTGTCTACACTGCTTTTGACGCTTCCATCTTTGCCCACTTTAATAAAAACCAATCCCTTCATTCCGATTTGCGGACGTCGCACCCAATCGGTCAGTTCATCTGTTTGCTTGCGTGAATATTCACCAGCCCCCGGAACGGCGATGGCCAAAATAGTTTCTGCCTGATCGAGAGGGCCGCCAGATCCCCACAGCGGGGATTGAATGCCAATAGAACCGAGGGGACTATTTTTTCCTGGAAAAACATGACCAGGAAAATTGAGGTTGGTAATTTTCATTTCAAAGCGGATATCCGGTTTGTCGTTACCGTAAGTCCACATCGCTTCATCCCAGCTCATCCGGTCGATTGCTCCGTAATAGTCGATACCCTTTACTTCCTTGAAAATATGTTTAATCATTCCCTCAAACATGTTCAGGATGTCTTCCTGTTCTACGAATGCCATTTCACAGTCGATCTGAGTGAATTCCGGCTGGCGATCGGCGCGAAGGTCTTCGTCCCGAAAGCATTTTACGATTTGATAATATCTATCGTAGCCACTCACCATCAGCAATTGCTTGAAGGTTTGCGGGGATTGAGGCAGAGCATAGAATTGTCCAGGATTCATTCTGCTGGGCACGACAAAATCGCGCGCACCTTCCGGTGTTGATTTAATGAGGAACGGGGTTTCGATGTCCATGAACCCTTGCTGATGTAAGTAGTTCCTTGCCGCCCGATTGACAGCATAGCGCAACTCAATATTTTTTCTAACCGGATTTCTTCGCAAGTCCAGGAACCGGTATTTCATCCGGATGTCATCGCCACCATCGGTATCATCCTGGATAGTAAATGGAGGGAGAGCCGATTTATTAAGAATTTTGAACGATTGGACTGCAATTTCTATGTCGCCGGTTGGAATATTTGGATTCTTATTGCTACGAATAGAAACGGTTCCGGTCACCTGCAAAACAAATTCACGACCCAAGGGATTCTCCTCGAACTGTCTCGAAGTCTCTTCACCAAATAATAACTGAGTGATCCCATAACGGTCTCTCAGATCTACGAATGTTATGGAACCGAACTTTCTCACTGTTTGAACCCAACCAGCCAAAGTGACCTCCTGGTCCTTATGATCGGCCCTTAATTCCCCGCAGGTGTGAGTTCTGTACATGGAACGTTAAAAAATTAATGTATTGAAAAATAGGCGTGTATGTATACAAATTTAACCCGTCAACTTGAAAACCAACTGATTACCTTCCGACGCAAGGCCGCAAAGATAGGGACAAAAATCACGGGTGCTTGCAAATTGGAAGCGCATTAATTATATTTAAGGTACGAACCGTACTTTATGCATCCTTTCCTCTCTAAGTTGGCTGGCATTTTCGCCCGAGGAGCCACACATACCCCCGTTGCCGACAAGGATGATGAAGTCATCGACGAATCCCTTTTCAATAATTATGCATTTGTAATCGGAAGTCTGTTCAGTTATTTTAATGAATTGCCGACCGACCAAAAACGTCGTTTTGTCTCCAGAGTGCATCAATTTAAATTGTCTAAGAAATTTCATTTCATCGGCCTGGAGAGAAATGATGATACAGCAACCCTCATCTGTTCTTCTGCTATACAGGTAACATTTGGACTCAACAATTACAAGCTGTCTCATTTCAAAGACATTTATATTCTTGCGGATGCCTATCACATGGATGATGATATGGAGCTGTATGTCGGGCATGTAGCTCCGGAAGGAATATATCTGTCATGGAAACATTTCCTGTACGGCTATACAAAGAATAATGATAATATCAATGTGGCTGTGCACGAAATGGCACACGCCTTACTTTATAATAATTTTTTTGCGAAATACGGTATCGATAGTCATTTCCGGCTGAACTATGAAAAATTCTCGAACAGCACCGGACCTATTCTTGCCGATGTGATCACGAATCGCCGAAGTTACCTGCGTAGCTACGCATTCAGTAATCTTCATGAATTCTGGGCCGTGAGTGTAGAAGCCTTTTTTGAAAATCCAAAGGGATTGAGAGAAAACATGCCCGATCTTTTCCATGCACTTTGCCGCGTATTAAACCAGGATCCTTTAACCGATATGAAAATCTTAAAATCCGAACTATGATCATCATGACCATTATTTACTTTTCCCGACGCTTCCTGCTCCAAAGAAAGAAACAACAGAAGACCATCCTTACTTAGCAGCTAAACGCTTCTCTCTATTCTCCTGCGGCCATTGTACTATGTAATAATAGGATAATATGATTACTCCAATGACAAAGGGTATAAGAGCAAGATGCTTACCAGTAAAATTTTGCCATACCGGGGTGGTATCAAATTCAAAAAATTCGCTGATCATCCAGTAAGCATTTGCGCTGATCCAAAAAACGACAGCCAGGTTATGCGCCAATTCAGACCGGATGGCACGCGTGCGCCACGAAATCCAAATGGCGACCGATAAAGTAGGAACGATCATGATCATCCCCAATTCCTTCCAGATCATGCACCAGCTAATATCTTTGATCAACCAAAAGACAATGTGCATGTTTTCCATTTTTCTATAGCGGGCAGGAATGGTGTAAAAGAGTTGGTTGGATTGGTTCATTGTACTCGAGCGGTTTTGGTTTGAAAAGCAGTATCAACAAAAATAGGTGATTTCATTTCCGTAGATCCGTCACCATTTTTCTTCTCTTGCAAGAATTTTTGAGAATCGGCTGACGTCTGCTTCGGCGAGAATAGGAGTGCCGTCGATGAGATGGTTCACCAATGTATCGGCAAAAAATGGGGCGAGAGTACAGCCCTTCGTGCCCATTCCGTTTAGGATAGCGACATTCGGATGGTGAGGATGGATTCCAACGAATGGCCTTCTTTCAAGCGTGGCGGGACGGACGCCTGCGCGATGTTCAATTATTCTGAAAGGGACCTTTAACCAATGCTTTAACAACTTTTCTGTGTTTTCGAGAAAGCCGGGAGACGGGTCTGCGTCCTGAAACTCCCATTGATAGTCGGAACCCATCCAGTAGATTCCCGGTTGGGCCAATGGAGCCAGCATCATTCCTTTCTTAAATATTGTATGTTCGGGTAATCCGTCGATTTCAAGGATCAATACCTCACCCTTATTGGGTGCGAATGGAAGTTGTTGAAAATATGGGTTTGTTGTGCTTTGAATTCCATCGCAAAAAATGATCTTCTCTGCATCGATATCTTTATAATGAATTCGGCCTGTTTCGATCTTTAACTGGGATATGTCAAACTGTTCTTCGAGTAGCAACTGTTGAGCGATCAGAATTTGGCGCCATGCCGGCAACAATGTTTCCACATTGGCAGTATACACAGGTCGTATTTCGCCACAGCCTAAATCAAAATTGAATAAATGATTAAAATCGTTTTGATCGGGATAAGAATGCAAATAAGGGCTCCCTTCTTCGATCCGTTGCAAAAAGCTACTCCGCATTTGAACATTTGGAAAAAAGTCAATTAGGTTTTTTTGACTGATGCCCGTCACTCCTAACTGCTCGCCAAACTCCCGGTATGCCTTCCGTGCAAAATCGAGCAATTCCCCTGCCATCCAAACCTCAACGTGACGTCTGCCCGTCACCGGATTGATGATCCCGGCGGTTATCCGCGAGGGGGCCTGACTATAGTTATTGTCTATGACCAAAAAACTCTGTCCGGTCTTTCTTAAATACCAGGAAAGAAAGGTTCCACAGATACCCTGGCCAATGATTAAATAGTTGATTTGACTATTCATCAATCTATGGTGATGCGAATTCCTTCACTATGCGAACTGAATTCCGGTGCATACATGCATTGTATACTGGCAATACCGTTGCTAAAATCTCCCTGATGCGTAATGAATAAAGGATATTCGAATACATAGGTACCTTTGCGCAGGCTGCTAAAGAAAAAGTTAGTACTTGCGTCCCTGGTGGTTTCATAATATCCAAGCCCACCCTGCCATTTGTAGCTACTCAACACGTTAACCGGTTCCATACAGGAGGCCCGCATATCCTTCATGTGTATATATTCCATATCTCTGTCTACTCTCAATTCAATTCTAACCTTGATCTTGTCTCCGACTCTCAGCCGGTCTCCATTGTTTACTGGAGTGATCACCGGACCACGGTCCGTGTTTTTCTCGATAAATAGTTGTTTAGTCAGTTTAAGAGGAGTAACAGAGGTGGTGATCTTATCAAGGTCTTCAAAGTATTGCCAGTACACTGCACCCCAGGATACGCCAGTCATGGTTGAATCCTGGGCGTTAGAGGATTGAATGGAAACTGAAACCTTGCCCATGGCAGGCGTAATTTTTTCGCTTTCAATTGATTTCTTGAAGTATCCGGTCCCGGCTTCAACGTCGTTGAGTTGATCTTTTCCTGAGACCGAAGTCGCGCCAAGCTTAATCTCCGCACTGGCTTGCTGGCTCAATAAATCGGTTCCTTGCAGAAGCAGGGCATAGCATGCTTCTGCCGTGGCCCTTGTTGTTTCCCAATTGTTTGTTTGTTTATTTTTTAATAGCCATGTCTTCAGATCATCGACCGTTTTTTTGTCTTTTCCGATTTCATTGAAAGCTTCGATTAGTAGTGATTGAGTCTCGATCGGGGCTTCGTGCCAGAACCAGCCTCTTTTTATGTCCTTCCAGTACATTCCCAGTTCTTCGTTTGTAATGGATGTTTCCTTCAGTGATTTTAAGATAGCGGCTGAAGTTTTCTTATCTCCAGTGCGACCCAAAGCCAGGGCAGCCATGCCTTGCATGTATTTGCTCTTTTTGGTCCAGAATTGTTGGAGTTGTTTGTAATAATAATTATATGCGGTTTGTGCGTTTTTTGAAATTGGAAGTTCGGGGAAGAAACTGCGCATGTACAGGTATTGGATCTGCGTAAAGTCGATGTTGTTATTTTTTAGAACCACTTTATGCTTAATCAGAAAATCGTAGTCCTCCTTTATCTTTCCATCTAAATAAGGAATTGCCGACGCCAGGATTTGCTTTAGCTTTTCATCCTGTCCACTTGCGTATCCTTGCAATTTTTTCAGGTGTCCGATCCCGGTCACGATATACTGGGTGATATAGCGATCATCCGGGCCGCCACTGAACCAAACGAAGCCACCGTTACTGCTCTGCATCTGTTTCAATTTATCATAGGCGCTGTTCAATTCTTTGCTCATCCGTATCAAATCGAATAACAAGGCGATGTTCTTTTTTTGCTCGGTTTCATTCTTTGCCTGTAATACCCAAGGTGTCTCTTCTAATAAAATTGATTTGAGCTCCTGGTTTTTTTGAAGATTGCTGATTAATGCGCCTTCCGTATTATTTCCTGAGGAAGTTGTTTTGGACCATTGATCGAAAATGGCCTTGATCCGGGGAGTTGAATTCGCAATTCTCGTTGCCAGCGAATTGGCATAATAACGATTCCACAGTTGTTCGGCACATTCATAAGGAAATTCCATGAGATAGGGAAGAGCCTGCACCGCATACCAGGCCGGATTGGAAGTATACTCGATCGTTAATGATTGATTCTGTAGTGTTTTACTACTACCTGAATTCAATAATTTATCAAATGAGAGGTCTTTGGTGCCCGTGCCTTTCATCACTAGTGGCAGAGTTTCTGTCACCAGCATACGATTGGTCAACACCGCCAAAGCAGCTTCTTCACCATCGCTAAATTCTTCCGGCGTGGCTGGTAACTTGGCTTTTGCTACTATTCGCCAAACCAGCGCCTTGTTGAATTGATAGGGTATTTCCATTGGAAACCGTACCGGCTCACTTTGTCCGGCTGCAATGGTGAATTGTTGAGTAGGCTTTGAATTCTTAAACAATCCGTCTGCGACTTTATTAGTGGTAGCATCAAATAATTCCAGCGATGCCGTTCCAGTTAATTCCTTGTCAGTTAGATTGACAATCTTAGCGCTGAATTCCATGCGATCACCTTCTCTTAAAAAACGGGGTGCGTTCGGTTGCACCATCAACTGTTTTTGGGTGATGATTTCTTTGCTGCTGTAACCAAAAGCGGCGTCTTTGGTATGGGCTAGGGCCTGGAATTTCCATTTCGTCAGCGCTTCCGGAATGGTAAATGTAAATTCTATAGCGCCTGTGGAATCAGTACGTAATGATGGAAGGAAGAAGGCGGTTTCATTGAAGTTCTTGCGGATCTGGATTTCTGTAGGAGGCTTACTGGTTTTTATTTGTTCAGACCGACTATCACGACTAGAATCACTTAGACCATCTTTAAGATTTCTGTTAGCTAATTTATCTGCGGCTCCCGGGGAAAAATTGACTTCACTAGAAAGGGTTAATTCTTTTTTAGCCATTACTTCCTGGTTCATCATGTCTTGACTCACAAAACTGATTATTTGATCATACACCTTATTGACAAACTTCTGTTCAATATATTCCGGTGCCTTTTCATTCGATTCAACGCTTGCAAAGTTCTGAGCGCTGTTCCAGGTGCCATAGTTATAATACGTAGGCCAAAAGAATGGGGCGCTAAATTGATGCGGATAAAACTGGTCCAGGGAAGCATCATACATAGTAGCCAGCATTTCGGCAGCCAGCTTTTCATTTTTATATCCCTTGATTTTCAGTTTCCATTTCTCCTCGCTTCCCGGCAAGGTCTTGTCGCGATAGGTAGCGTACTCAATGCTCAGTTCCTTGTTAGTCCAGGGCACGGTGATCGTCTGAATATACTTGTAAAAACGGTTATGTTTGACGAAGAGCCAGCCGGCTCCATAGCCACCCCGATCGGCTTCGGTAGCCGTAAATTCAAAGCTTTCCTTCTCCTGGTTCATCCTTACAAAACTATATTCTCCAGGTCCGGCCTTTTTCTTCACTTCATGGATCACATATAAATTATCTGCAGAAGTTCCCAGTCTTACCGAGGTCTTTTCTCCGGGTTCAATAGGAGATGGATCATTTGCCCAGAGATATTTTGGATTTGGCAGTTTATTGGAGCCTTCATCATACAATTCGATGTATTTAACGTCTCTTACCTGTTGTCCGTCCTTGTCTTTTGTCAAGACTTCTATTGAATAATAGCCCGGTTCAAATTTTTCACCGATTAGAGTCCACTTACCATTCTCCCTCGCGGAATCCGATCTATCAAATACCCGATTAACCTTCTCCCAGGCCTTTGGATCTGTTTCGTTATCATATTCATCATGGGGGAAGGCGGCAATATATTCTTCCCTCGTCATTACAAATTGATCGGGCCTTTCCCAAAAGCGGTCCCTGATCAATCGTTTTTCTTCTTTCAATCGGCTAATGAGTACTTGTAACCGGGCCGGTTCAAATTCACCATTCATGTTTTCCGTACGGATCGAGATTGATCTTAGACTATCTACTGGTAATGCGGAAGCAATATTTACGCGAAGCAACAGAGACTTATAACTCACGCTGATCATTTTCTCTCCACTCCTCGTTTCTCCATTAATATCGGTTACATCTGCATATACTGTGTAATCGAAGACCGGCTCAAACTTTCTATCTACTTTGAGATCAGGAATAGCAGTGAATTCAACAACAAATTTTCCTTCCTTGTCAGTTTGCAGTTCGCCGTGAGCTATCTCCAATTCTTCAGTGGGAGGTTGCCATCCACGCCAAAACATCCAGAAATATATGTATCGTGGTTTTCGAACTACGCGGTATTTCACCGTAGCGCCATCAATGTTATGGCCGGCGTAGGCTTTGGCGACTCCGGTTACCTTTACTTTATCATTTACTCTATAGCTCCCTTTGATAGGTTCATAGTCTACATAGAATTTTGGTCTTTTATATTCTTCCACGCGAAAGCTGGTCGAACCTTCATCCTTCCGGGTAGTAATTGAAAAAGTTCCATTCAAGCCGGTTTCAGGTAACTGAAATTTCCCGGTAACAGATCCATATTCATTAGTCTTTAATTTCAGGGAATCCACGTCTTCACCGTTTGCGTTGCGCAATACAAGGGTGGTTTCATAGTCACTCCGGACGGATCCGCTCTTCTCGTTACCCATTCTTGAAAGGAAGATGGCTTTAAAGTAGAGGGTTTGCCCGGGCCGATAAATGCTTCGGTCAGTAAAGAAGAATGCCGACGTGCTGATCTTAGACTCCTCGAATGTATTGTCCCTATAATAATAATATTCGTTGATGGGATCGTTCATAAAGAGCCGCTCGCCATTATAACTGATGTCCAGCAGGTACGGATGATTTGAATAGTCGTTTTTATTTTTTGTGCTTTTGGCCCATTTAAAAAATCCATTTGCATCGGTTTTGAAGGACGGCCCCTTTTGATTGATGTATTTGGAAGTTTTGTAGTCATATTGTCGCTCCCACACCTGAACGCCTGCGTTTGGCAAAGGCAGGCCACTATCACGGTTCAGTACAAAATAATCTTCCTCATTGTTAATAAAACTGATAGAAGAAACGTGAAAATACCGGGCACCTAAAATGGCTTTCTTACTGCCGGGATCTTTTTCCGAGGAAGCCACTAATAGATAGTCGCCTGCGGGCAGGGCATCAATCTTTATTTCCGTATTGTGCGATTGGAAATCGTTGCTAGCCGGAAGAGCTTGATCCCAATTACGCAAAGCACTGGAGTGAATGATCGATGACCAGTAACCATCACTATAAATTTCTTCCAGTTCTTTTTTTAGCTTTTCATCTGGTTTTATCAATCGGAAGTGAAGCATGGAAAGGTTTCTATATTCTACCAATGCGCGAAAAGGCTGGTTGGGTATGTTTACATTTTCTATGCTGAATTTTAATGACTGACCCTTGATCTGGTTTAATAAGTTGAAACAATTGATTTTCCCTTCAGACGAATCCTTTTGAAGTAAGATCTTTTCACAAATCTCCTTCGCCTTGATTCGATCCAGCCGGTGTGTTGAATCGCCATAGGGTTTGTACTCGCCGGCTTTTTCATTATAGTACGATGCAATCAGGAACCAGGCCTGAGTCGCGGCCCGATGATCGTCGTATTTTCGCGCGACCTGTTGAATGGCCTGCAGATATAAGCTATCCTTATCAGGATGCACTGATTTCCCTTTTACAAATTCAATCCTCTGCAAATCCACATCGATTAACGCATCAGGCCGGGTATCATGAAGGTGAAATTCGATCAAACGTTGATAGACGAGTAATGCTTTATGTTTAAGCGAAAGAGAATCCTTCGTCGCGAATTTCCTGGTTACAAATTCTGCAGCCGGATCAAAAGCGGCTGCCTGATCAATTTCGAAGGAATAGGCAGGCTTTTTAATGTCTCTTTCATCATTGTCAAAATAGTTCAGGGCTGCATGAGCCAGGAGGTCGAAGAGGGTAGGGCGGAGATGACGCACATTACCTTTGATAATAATGGGATCGAAAGGCTCCAGCCTCGTTTGCTTCAGTATGTTATCATTGCTAATGGACTTTAACAATAAGTCCCCGATCTTTTTGTGGAAATCTTCCGCGTTCCAGGTAGCGATGTCGTCTTTTTTGAAATTAATCGTCTGCGTACGGTTATATAGCTTCCATCGGTTTTGCTGATAGTAGTTCCAATAGATCGAAGCCAACAAGCTGTTCAATATAGAAGTTACCGGTTCTTTGCTGGAATTGATTTCTTTTGCGATCTCATCCATAGAAAACATTTCATTGTCTTCGCGGTTGCTTTCCTGGAGGCCTGTCATATAGATGAGCGACTTGATCATTTGCCCATCCTGCCTTTCCTTCTTTGCCAGACTGTATATTTTCTTGACTTCTGCCAGAGCGGATTTTGGAAGCCCTTTATTCACTAGCGCCTCTACCTTCTTCCACGATGCATCATATTTATTCACCGGTTTCTGGCCGTGAACATTTATTGCAAGCAACAGAATAATACTGGTTACCACGAAACCGAATCTTACGCATTGCATTTTCATCCAGGATGATTTTTGTACAAGTTAGTAATCTATGCGTCGATAAGATGCAGGTTTAATTGGAATTTCATAAAATAAGCGGCACATATCGTTAATAAAGTAGGCTTTGTTATTAACATTTGCGCACGATCGAATTCCTTAACGTTTTCTTGAATGAAATTCGGCATGATGGCATGTGCTTTGAATTTCCTTATCAACAAACAATTTTTTTATAACCTACCTGCAAATAGCGGGTAACAAAAACAAACATTATGAAAACAATTTTTACACTTTTCTCTTCACTGATCCTGAGCCTGGCTGTAATGGCAGCAGCGCCGAAAGATAAAGACGCCAGACCAAAAAGCACGCTCACGATCAGATCAGCAGAAGCAGGCGACATTCGCGTAGTGATTGACGGTCGTCGATTTGAGCCTAGTGATAATTTCCTGAGAATTCAGGGCATTGAATCAGGTTACCACAATGTCAAGATTTACAGGGAAAGAAACTCCGGTTTCTTTGCGATCCTTGGAAAACGTTATGAGATGGTGTTCAGTAGTTCTTTGGCAGTAAAACCTTCTACTAATGTCATGATCCAGGTGGACAGGTTCGGAAAGCCAACTATCACTGAATCTCGGACGAAGCGCAGATTTGACCGGGACAGCAGGAACTGGGATAGCAATCACGATTTCAATTTTGATCGTGGTGGAAACTTTGGCGACTATGACAATGGGCATAATGGCAGAGTCGATGATCGTGATTGGAACGACCGTGGTTATGGCTATTCCCGTGCGATGAGTGATGTTGATTTTAGCCGGGTCCGCGCTTCGATCAGTAAGGAATGGTTCGAAGCCAACAGGGCTAGGTCAGCCAGTCAGATCATTCAGACTAACTACCTGACTGCACTCCAGGTGAAGCAGTTGCTTCAAATGTTTAGCTTCGAGAATACGAAGTTGGATTTGGCAAAGCAAGCTTATACCAAGACAGTCGATCAAAAGAATTATTTCATGATCAACGAAGTCTTTAGCTTCAATAGCAGTAAGGATGAATTAGCGCGCTATATACGCAGTTGCGAATAAAGCTGATCTAATAAATTTGAAAGACCTTCCAGCAATGGAAGGTCTTTTTCTAGTATCTAATATCTAGCATTCAGTATCTAGCTCATCACTTCCGCCATTCTCTTTCCAATATCTGCCGGGCTATTCACAACGTGAATGCCACAATTATTTAAGATCTTCATTTTCGCTGCGGCTGTATCATCAGCTCCTCCCACAATGGCGCCGGCGTGACCCATTCGCCGGCCTGGCGGAGCGGTTTGGCCAGCGATAAAACCAACAACCGGTTTTTTGTTGCCATTATCTTTGATCCAATTGGCAGCTTCCGCTTCCATGCCTCCTCCGATTTCTCCAATCATGACAATCGCATCCGTCTTCGCGTCATTCATAAACAATTCTACAGCTTCCTTAGTGGTGGTCCCGATAATTGGATCGCCACCAATTCCTACCGCTGTCGAAATGCCCAATCCAGCTTTCGCCACCTGGTCGGCAGCTTCGTAAGTAAGTGTTCCGGATTTAGAAACGATACCAATGCGTCCAGGCTTAAATACGAAGCCGGGCATGATTCCTACTTTGCATTCTCCTGCCGTGATGACGCCTGGACAGTTAGGTCCAATTAACCTCGTAGATTTTCCCAACAAATAATTTTTTACTTTGACCATATCCTGTACGGGTATACCTTCTGTAATGCATACTACCAGGGCGATGCCGGCTTCAGCCGATTCCATAATGGCATCCGCGGCAAATGCGGGAGGAACAAAGATGATACTGACATCGGCGTTGGTATTCTTAACGCAGTCAGCCACTGTATTAAACACCGGTCTTTCCAAATGTTTGGTGCCACCCTTGCCGGGAGTAACTCCTCCAACCAGGTTGGTACCATATTCAATCATTTGTGTAGCATGAAAACTGCCCTCGGTTCCTGTGAAGCCCTGCACAAGGATCTTTGAATTCTTATTGACTAGGATGCTCATTTATCTAAGGTAATTAAATCTGATTTATTTGTTGGCTAATGAAAATTACTTCTTGTCGTATCCCCAGGTGAGACTGCCCCAATAACTTTGCCATTGCGCTTCCGGATTGTTTTCTACATGAATCATTTTGACGCAACTGATCATCCAGCGGCCTTCTCGTGCAATCGGTAATGTAATCTCTCCATTGTTGTCCGATTGAACAATGGGACTAACCAATCGATGATCTACCTTTTTCCAATAGCGGATCTTGTGATTCGCAAGAACTTTGTTTTGAAAAAGAATCCTGACTCTCAAAGTATCGCCGTCTTTCAGCTTAAATGGATTTTGAAGAGGTACGATATCCAACGGAAGCCTGGTTGGGCGACTCACCATATCATCCATCTTGCTACCAACCTGTAAAATGGATTTTACACTGCGTTGATAAAATTCGCGCCCAACGCTGTCAGTTTCTCCGTGTTCCCGCCGATAGGTGATGGCTTCTGTCAATCCATCCTCATTCAAATATTCGTTGAACTTATCCGGCTCCAGGCGGATATAAGAATTTTTGCTGTTGAATGTGACCATCACCGTTCCTTCATGGTCCAATCGAAGGGACAGTGAATCACCTGCCCGCTCTGACAGAACTCCTGAAATATCCTTTATCGAATCTCCCCAATAATACTGAAGGGATTGTATTCGCGCTCTATTGCCAGTCCAATTGGTGCCTTCAAAATTTTCGCCCACCAAAAACCGGAGGTTAGCGCTTTCACTTTTTTTATAAAAAAACTTCTCCGGTTCTAACCAGAATTCATGTGCTGAGACAGTTATAGCGAGAAGGGTGACCGCTGCACCAATAATTTTTTTCATGGCTTATGGTTCGTCGGGGAGGGGAGGAACGAGCGGAGGTGCATCCTTATCCAGGAGTTTTTCCATGTCTCTTTCATTGGCAATCTTTCCGGTTTCTTCCAGCATACGCATGTCTTTGGCATCACGCAAGAATTCGGAGGCGAAGATAAAATCATTCAACCGGTGATTCTTACTGAAAATAATTTCCTTGTTGTTTCCTTCCCATTCTTTGTGGCCTTTGTACATATAAAGAATATAATTGCCAATTTCCATCACACTATTCATATCATGCGTATTGACGACCGTGGTAATTTTGTATTCAAGCGTGATTTCTCGAATCAATTTATCAATGACCAGTGCAGTTTGCGGGTCAAGACCGGAATTAGGTTCGTCGCAGAAAAGATAATTTGGATTAAGTACAATAGCCCGCGCGATGCCGACTCTTTTCTTCATTCCACCGCTCAATTCTGCCGGGAATTTTTTATTGGTGTCCTTTAGTTCCACCCGCTCCAGCACTTCATTTACCCTTTCCAACTTTTCCCGGGTAGAAGAATGAGTAAACATATCCAATGGAAACATTACGTTTTGCTCTACCGTCAGGCTGTCAAACAGCGCGGAACCCTGGAACAACATCCCGATTTCCTTCCTGATCTGGGTACGATCATGGCGGGACATCTTCGTAAAGCTGATACCATTATATAAGACCTCACCATCATCGGGTTCAAAAAGTCCGACCATGCACTTCATCAAAACCGTCTTGCCGCTGCCGCTGGCGCCAATGATCAGATTACATTGCCCGGCTTTCATGACAGCGCTGACATCCTGGATAATTGTTTTATCACCAAAGCTTTTCTTCAAATTTCTCACTTCAATCATGGTACAACTTCTCAGCGCGTTTTTTATTATGGAAAGTAAAACTATAACAACAAAGCAGACAGAACATAGTCGGAAAATAAGATCAGGATGCAACTTACTACCACGGCCTTTGTACTCGCTCTTCCAATCTCCAATGCACCTCCTTTTACGTAAAAGCCATAGAAACAAGGTATACTCGAAATGATAAAAGCAAAGACATAGGATTTTACGAGTGCGAAAATAACATTGTAAGGGACAAAGAATTCAAGCAATCCTTTGTCAAATAAATTTCCCGAAATAATTCCCGACATGACACCGGCCAACCTTCCTCCCCAAATACCGAGCGCCATCGCAATAACCACCAGCAACGGGATCATTAACAATGCGGCCATGATCTTAGGCATGATCAGATAGGCTTTTGTATTAATACCCATGATCTCGAGCGCATCAATTTGTTCACTGATCCGCATATTTCCTAATTCACTTGCTATGCGGCTACCGGCTACGCCGGCCAATACAATACACACCAGTGTAGGAGCGAATTCCAGGATAACCGTGTCTCTAACGATCTGCGCGATAGTAGAAGGAGGAATCAATGGGCTCACCAACTGATACGCCGTTTGAATAGTGGAAACAGCACCAATGAATATAGAAATGATCACTACAATCCCCAGGGAACCGACACCAATCTCGACACACTGATGGAAAAATTCCTTCCGGTACATTTTCCCATTTTCAGGCATGGAAAACATGCCCTTGATCATCAGAAGGAAACGGCCTATGTCACTAAATATCTTCAAATGAATATTTTAAATTTTAAAATACGATCGGCTACACTTCACTAGGTGTTTTTCGGAATCTCTTCCACCACCTGGATGTTTTTACGATCTCATCCGTGGATGCCTTGCTTTTTATTTGTGCATCCACCACAGCGATCAGTGCCATATTCAATATACTCCGCACCGAACTGCCCAGTTGCAAAATATGCACGGGCTTTTTTAATCCCAACAAAATTGGTCCCACCGCATCAGCCGTTTCCAATTCCTTCATCAGGTTATAGGCTATGTTGCCGGAAGCCAGGTTGGGAAAGATCAGTGTATTTACGTCGGCGTCGACCAACTCGCAGAAGGGATAGTTTTCTTTCATTAATTCCTTATTGAAGGCGACGCTAGCCTGCATTTCACCATCCACCAGCAAGGTGGGCATTTTAGCCTTAATGATTTTTCTTGCTTCGGCTACTAACCTGGCCTCGGGCGAATTACTGCTTCCAAAATTGGAATAACTAAGCATCGCAATGCGAGGGACAATATTGAAATTACGTACTTCTTTTGCGACCATGAGTGTAATATCCGCCAGTTCTTCAGCCGTCGGATTAAAATTGACGGTTGTATCGGCAAGGAACAACGGACCTTTTTTCGTAAGCATCAAATACATTCCGGCGATCTTCTTCACTCCTTCTTCCGTGCCAATGGTTTGAAGGGCAGGACGAATAGTATCCGGGTAATTCTTTGCGAGCCCGGAAATCATGGCATCAGCATCTCCAAATTCAACCATCATGCAACCGAAATAGTTGCGGTCCCTCATCACCTTCTTTGCTTCGTAGGCATTGAACCCTTTTCTTCCCCGCTTCCTGAAAAAGATTTCGGAATAGGCATTTCTTCTTTCTTCCATGGCATCGCTTCGGGGATCAAATATGGGAATGCCTTCGAGGTCGATACCATTTGCGGCTGCAATACTGTTGATCCGGGTCTCATCACCCAATAGGATCGGATAACCCACTCCTTCGTCAAAAACAATTTGTGCGGCTTTAAGGATCTTTACATTATCGGCTTCTGCAAATACAATTCGTTTAGGATCGCGACGCGCTTTAGTCCCAATGACGCGCATCACCTGGTTGTCCAGTCCGAGACGATTATTCAAATTCGTGATGTATGTATCCCAATTGGTAATAGGTTGCTGAGCTACGCCACTGTCCATCGCTGCTTTGGCTACAGCAGGTGCGACAGTCGCCAGTAATCGGGGATCCAGTGGTTTCGGGATAATATAATTCTCTCCAAATATGATGTTCTGTTCATTGTAAGCCATGTTGACAATATCAGGCACGGCTGTCTTCGCCAGCTCGGCCAGCGCCTTGACTGCAGCCATTTTCATGGCTTCGTTGATTTGCGTAGCGCGCACATCCAGAGCGCCCCGAAATATATAGGGAAAGCCTAGTACATTATTTACCTGGTTAGGATAGTCGGTGCGTCCTGTTGCCATGATCACGTCTTTCCTCGCACTCGTCGCATCTTCCCAGCTAATTTCAGGATCGGGATTTGCCATGGCAAATACGATGGGATTCTTTGCCATACTTTTTACCATGTCTATCGTGACCACATTGCCTGAGCTTAGCCCAATAAAAACATCCGCATCTTTTAAAGCCTCCGCCAGCGACATTTCACCTTTAACATTGGCATACTTCAATTTAAAATCCTGAAGATCGGTTCTTCCTTTATGAAGGACGCCTTTACGATCGAAGAGAATAAAATTCTCATGTTTGGCTCCCAGCGCCTCATACAACATTGTGCACGCCATGGCAGCGGCTCCTGCACCATTCACTACAAAACGCGCTTTTTCGATTTTCTTTTTCTGTATCTCCAGCGCATTGAGCAAAGCAGCAGCGCTAATGATGGCCGTTCCATGCTGATCATCATGCATCACCGGAATATGCAACATTTCCTTCAGCTTTGATTCAATATAAAAGCATTCGGGGGCCTTAATGTCTTCCAGGTTTATTCCACCGAAAGTCGGCTCGAGCGCTTTTACTATTTGAACAAATTTTTCCGGGTCTTTCTCATTGATCTCTATGTCAAACACGTCGATGTCTGCAAAGATCTTAAACAACACCCCCTTGCCTTCCATCACCGGCTTGCTTGCTTCCGGACCGATATCGCCGAGTCCCAGTACGGCCGTACCATTACTGATCACCGCGACGAGGTTACCCTTGGCCGTATATTTATAAACGTCTTCTTTATTGGCTGCGATTTCTTTGCAAGGCTCGGCGACGCCCGGTGAATAGGCGAGTGAAAGGTCACGTTGTGTTTTAGCTTCCTTAGTTGGGATTACTTCAATCTTGCCAGGCCTGCCCTTGGAGTGATACTCCAGGGCCTGTTCTTTACGAAGTTCTGTTTGCATAGAAACTATTATAGTGGACCATTCGCATGAGTAAAAACGGGTTGCAATGTACAAAATAATAATCCGAGTGGTTTTTGATGAGGATAGGGTTAAATTTGAAACTGGCTTTAGTTAAAATGTTTTTGCTATTGTAAAAAGTTCTGATGTCGTCTACTGCCGTAATCAAAACCTCACAACTCAATTTTTCCTTCTCCCGCGAAACAAGGACTTTGTCCAATGTCAACCTGGAAGTGCCCGCCGGCAGCATTTATGGCTTTCTCGGCCCCAATGGCGCAGGCAAAACCACCACCCTTCGCCTCCTGCTGGGTTTGTTAAGGAAACAGGAGGGCAGGATTGAGTTGTTTGGAAAGGAATTTGCCTCCCACCGGATTGAGATATTGAAAAGGCTGGGTTCTCTTATCGAACAGCCATCATTGTATTTGCATCTAACGGCCAAGGAGAACCTGGATATTTATCGCCTCATTTATCACTGTGATAGGAACCGGATCAAAAAAGTACTATCCATCGTAGGTTTGGAAAATACGAAAAGCAAGAAGGTCAAACAATTCTCGCTCGGTATGAAACAACGGTTGTCCATTGCCGTTGCTCTATTGCACCAGCCTGAGCTACTGATCCTGGATGAGCCCACGAACGGACTCGATCCTAACGGGATCGTCGAAGTGAGGGAGTTGCTAAAACATTTAAACAGGGAAGAAAACACCACCGTTATCGTATCGAGTCATATCCTGAATGAAGTGGAAAGAATGGCTACCCACGTCGGAATCATTCACAAGGGAAAATTGCTCTTTCAGGGTCCGCTTCAGGAACTGCAGCATTTAAAGTCAAGGCAAACCTCGCTCGAGATGGAAACAAGTGATAATGCGCGAGCTTTTCAGCTTATGAAGCAAGATTATGCCCCAATCTTGAGTGAGGATAAAATTCTCGTTCCATTTGATAGCAAGGAACAAGTGGCTGCCGTTAATAAAATGTTGGTTGAAAATGGAATCGGTATTTATCGATTGCATCCGCAGCAATCCGACCTGGAACAATTATTTATGGACATCACAAGCGATAACGGATGAGCTTTTTCATTTCCACGAAAGCAGAACTAATAAAGACCAAGCGAAGCGCATCAGTATGGGTGGTAGTGCTTGGTTCGGGGTTTATTCCTCTTATCTTTTTCCTGGCCTATGTATTGACCCCCGAAAAAAATTACCCGCGCCTCCAAATATTGCCATGGCAACAACATTTTGCAATGGGCTGGCAGGGCCTGGCTTCTTTTCTATTGCCGATGTTTGTGATTTTAGTTTGTAGTCTCATTCCTCAACTAGAATATAAAAACAATGCATGGAAGCAGGTATTTTCTACGCCACAGCTATTGAGTAATATTTTCTTTTCCAAGTTTTTTACCATCATATTGATGATCTTTTTTTTATTCTTCCTCTTCAATCTATTTCTGATCGGCGCCGCCTTGATCGCAAACGTGATCAATTCAAAGTATGTTTTTCTTCATACTCCGATCGATTGGGAAGGCCTCTTGCTGTGGAATGGGCGGACCGGCATGTCTGTGCTGGGCATTATCGCCATACAATACTGGCTGAGTCTTCGTTTCAAGAATTTCATCATTCCTATCAGTATCGGATTAGCCCTGCTCATCTCTTCTCTGATTGCAGTTCCTTTTTGGGACCAAGTGGACAAGCTGCCGTACGCCTATTGCATACTTACTATGAGAAGTTTTATTTCCGGGCATAAATCAATTCAAAATCATGAAATCTATTCGGTCCTGTATTTCGTGTTGTTCCTGTTGATCGCTTTCCTGGACATGAAGTACCGTAAAGAACGAGGATAGTTCTACTCGGCGGTTGATCCCAACCATGCCATCATGCCAATTCCAATTTCAATTGCGGCTTCATCAATATTAAATGTAGGTGTGTGAACGCCGGACGTGATTCCCTTTTCCTTATTCATTACTCCGACCCGGTAGAAACAGGCTGGGACCTGCAATGCATAATATCCAAAATCTTCTGCACCCATTCGTAGCTCAGTCTCCTCAATCTTATCAGATCCGAAATATTCTTCTGCTTTTTTCCTTGTCTTTCCGTTCAATTCTTCATTGTTATGGACTGCCGGATAACCGACATCGATCTGCAGGTCTAGTTGAGCGCCCATTGATTGCACAAGGTGCGTGGCGTGATTGCGGATCAATTCGTGCGCCTTAAAACGCCATTCCTCATCCATCGCTCTAAATGTACCCATCAACTTCACTTCATTAGGAATGACATTGGTCGTAGTCCCGCCCTGGAATGCAGTAATCGATAGGACCGAAGGATTAAAGGGATTATTATTTCGACTGATCAATTGCTGTAATGAAAGAATAAGTTCCGAGGCAATCAGGATGGGGTCGATACAAAGATGGGGAGATGCCGCATGTCCGCCCTTACCTTTAATCGTCATATATAATTCATCAGCACTGGCCATTACTTTCCCACCGCGAAAACTTAGTTTTCCTAATGCAAGACCCGGATGGACGTGCATGGCAAAAATGGCCTGGGGCTTCGGACTTTCGAGCACGCCATCCTTAATCATCAAACTGGCACCTCCGGGATTCTTTTCCTCACCGGGTTGAAAAATAAGTTTGACCGTTCCTTCCCATTGGTCTTTGAGCTCATTGAGAATTTTTGAAGCGCCAAGTAAGCAGGTTGTATGAACATCGTGACCGCAAGCATGCATAATTCCTTTGTTCACGGATCGGTAGGCCACGTCGTTCTCTTCGTGAATGGGTAGGGCATCCATGTCGGCGCGCAGCGCTATCGTCCGCTTGCTGGGATTTTTTCCTTTGATGAGGCCCATCACCCCCGTTGTTGCCTTGATCTCAAAGGGAATTCCATATTCAGTCAACTTGTTTTGAATAAATTCGGAGGTTTTAAATTCCTGGTAGCTTAATTCAGGATGCGCATGGAGGTGGTGGCGGATTTCAATAAAATCGGGGGAATATTTCCTGGCGAGGGCCTTAATCTGATCTCTCATTCCCCAAAAATACTGATTCGAGGTTTTTGTTAAAGAAGAACATCTTCCTCATTGAGCTTTCCAGGCTTCACCTCGATCACATCGTTCATAATAAAGACGCCTTTTGGAAAATAGACATTCAAGCGCTTTTGATACGATTCTGCATCTTTGCGTTCCCTGAAATTTCCCACCTTTAATTTAAAATATGGAGATTGGTATACCAGGTAGGCTTTTAGTTCAGGAAAATAAGTATACACCTTGGACTTTGCAGCGATCGCTTCATCGCGTTTGTTGGTATTAATGATCATCAGGCGGAAACCTTTGGAATTTCTTCTTGCATCCCGGCTGGTCTCTTCATTTATCTGGGCTTGCTTTTTTACCAGCAGGTCAAGACGGGGGTCCTTGTGTATGATCACTGTATGGCTATCTGCGGGTTGCTTCCCCACTGTATCCTGGGCAAAAACGGCGATCGTCAGCAGGCAAAAAATCGGAAGAAAAATGAATTTCATACGCGGCATAAGGCAAATATCCTACCAAAAAAAAGTTGTTCAAATTACCGGCCACAGCAGTCAATCATCCGTGTATCAGTTAGAAATTCTTCGGAAAAAGTTTAATAGCCACCGCCGGCTCCCGCAATATTTTCAATGGGATGCCAGGTAGTCTTGATCTCCTGTGTGTCCATGATGAAGTAAGGCGATTGGCCCTCGTTATTATTCCAGTTCACCGTGTCATAAAAAATAATGCGCTTCAGGTTCAGGGCTGACTTTTCTCTCATCATTTTCTGAACAGTAGAATCTTTTTCGCAATAAATGGTTGCATTTACGTCCATATGATCTGCAAACCAGGTTGCCAGTTCACTTGATCTTCCGGTTAATATATTGACAACGCCCGCGGGGAGGTCTGATGTATTGAGTACCTCGGCAAAGGTGACGGCGCACAGCGGTTTTGTTTCAGAGGCAAGAGCTACACAAGTATTCCCCCCGGAAATCACGGGTGCAATGGCAGATACCAACCCAAGCAGTGAATCCTTCTGAGGCGCAATGATGCTTACTACTCCCGTAGGCTCTGGCACGGAAAAATTAAAATGGGAACTTGCCACTGGATTGACAGAACTAAAAATCTGTTGATATTTATCACACCAGCCGGCATAGTAGATCAGGCGATCAATAGCCAGGTTCACTTCCTTGTCGGCTTTTGCCTTTGAAGAATCCTGCAAAATCAGCTCTTCTTTGAATTGGGCCTTTCGACTTTCCAGCATCTCTGCCATCCGGTAAAGTATCTGACCGCGGTTGAAGGCAGCCCGGCTGTTCCATCCACCTGCAGCAGATCGCGCGGCGAGCACCGCATCCCGAAAATCTTTCCGGGAGCTCAGACACACATTCGCCAATTTTTTTCCTTCAGCATTGGTAGCAATATAATAGCGTCCTGATTCGGTTCGTGGAAACTGACCTCCGATATATATTTTATAAGTCTTGAGTACCTCCAATCGTTTGGAAGATACTTTCTTCTCAATACCATTCTCACTGATGCTGAGAGAAGATTTCTTGATTATTGTCTTACCCATAGGATAAATTAAAGTTGCTTAAAGGACGTTTAACAAATTCAAATATGGCGAAAGACCATGCAATCCTCCTTCCCGTCCAAACCCGCTTTCTTTATAACCCCCAAAAGGAGATGATGGATCGAATTTATTGAATGTATTCGCCCACACCACGCCGGTCCTCATTCGCCTGGTCATATTGAAAATCTTTGATCCTTTGTCCGTCCACACACCTGCGCTTAGGCCATAGGGTGAGTTATTGGCTTTCTCAATCACTTCATCATCCGTTCTGAACGTAAGAATAGCTAACACGGGTCCAAATATTTCTTCCTGGGCGATGCGATGACTTTGAGACACATTGGTGAAGAGCGTTGGGCGACACCAAAATCCTTTGCCGGGCAATGAACAGGTGCTTTCATAAATCTCTGCGCCTTCTTCCTTACCGATCTCCAGGTATTTGTGGATCGTTTCCAATTGTTGCCTTGAATTAATGGCTCCGATATCCGTATTCTTATCCATTGGATCTCCCACGATCAATGATTCGATCCTGTCTTTCAACTTACGGATCACTTCCTTCGCAACGGATTCCTGAACATATAATCGCGAGCCCGCGCAACAAACATGGCCCTGGTTGAAATAAATACCATTGATTACTCCTTCTACCGCCTGATCGATCGGAGCATCTTCGAAAATAATATTGGCGGCTTTGCCACCCAATTCCAGGGTTGCTTTCTTCTGAGTGCCTGCAATGGCACGTTGAATCTTTTTACCGACTTCCGTCGATCCGGTAAATGCGATCTTATTTATATCTGGATGATTGACGATAGCTGCGCCCGTTTCTCCGGCGCCGGTGATAATATTAACTACTCCCGCCGGAAGGTCTGATTCCTGGATGATCTCTGCCAGCTTCAACGCAGTGAGAGAAGTTGTTTCTGCCGGTTTCAGTACGACCGTGTTACCCGTTGCCAGGGCCGGAGCGATCTTCCATGCTGCCATTAACAAAGGAAAATTCCAGGGTATTATCTGTCCCGCAACACCCAGTGAAGTGGCTTGCTTATTCGGAAAGGCATATTCAAGTTTGTCTGCCCATCCTGCATAATAAAAGAAGTGGTTAGCGGCGGTGGGTACGTCAAAATCACGGCTCTCACGGATGGGCTTGCCTCCGTCCAGGGTTTCAATGATCGCTAATTCCCTGGCTCTTTCCTGCACCATCCGTGCGATCCTGAAAATATATTTAGCTCTTTCCTTTGCAGGCATTTTTTTCCAAACTTTTTCATAGGCGGTGCGGGCGGACCTGACTGCTTTGTCAACATCTGCCTGGCTGGCACTGGCTATCTCGCTTAATTTTTCTTCATTAGCCGGATTGATGGTCTCAAAATATTTTTTATTCGCCGGCGATTGCCAATCACCATTGATGAATAGATCGTACTGAGGTTTTATGGTAGCAGCGCTCTTACTCTCCGGGGCAGGCGAGTAGGACCAACCCGTATCAAATTTCAACTTAGGAGAAAAACTTTTAACGCTTTTTTTCTTTTTGGCTATTGGCATATTCAATTTTTATCTAGTGTCCAACATCTAGTATCTAACATCTAGAATCAATCCACCGAAAAATAATTTGCCGCCTGGTATTGTCCTGTTTTTTCTTTTACCAATTGCATCAACACATCGTTGGCCAGGCTACTTGCTCCGAATCGAAACCAGTGGTTGTTCAGCCATGCATCTCCCAGCACTTCTTTCACCATGACGAGGTAGTGTAGCGCAAGTTTTGATTTTGATATTCCACCAGCTGGTTTCATTCCTATCATAGTACCCGTCTTATAATAAAAATCCCGGATAGCTTCGAGCATCACGAGGGTAACGGGCATCGTTGCGGCGGGTTGAATTTTTCCGGTAGAAGTTTTTATGAAATCGGCACCTGCGTGCATGGCAATGTCGCTGGCCCGTCTCACTTTATCAAAGGTGCCCAATTCACCTGTTTCGAGGATCACTTTCAATCGCGCATTTCCACAAGCTTCTTTGATGGCAGCAATTTCGTCGAATACAAAATTGTATTCGCCTGCGTGAAATTTTCCGCGACTTATTACCATATCTACCTCGTCTGCACCTTGTCTTACGGCATATTTAGTATCTCTGATCTTAATATCTCGGGGTGCCTGTCCACTTGGGAAAGCGGTAGCTACCGATGCCACTTTAATATCCGATCCTTCCAATGCTTTTTTTGCGACGCCAACCATCGATGGGTAGACGCAGATAGCGGCCACGGTCGGCAGTCCGGGCATGGCGTCGTGTGGATGTCTGGCTTTATAGCAAAGCTGCTTCACTTTGCCGTCTGAATCTTTTCCCTCCAGCGTGGTAAGATCGATCATGTTCAATACCAATTTGAGCCCATCTACTTTGGATTCTTTCTTAATACTGCGCTTGGTGAAGCGGGCAGCGCGTTCTTCAGCTCCTACCTGATCTATCCTTGGGGAAAGTGCAAAATCGGGAGCTATCGCTATGGATCTTGTCCCAGTCATAAAATTTCTTGTTGAGGCTGGACAAAGGTAACCAAAAGAATAAGGAGTAAATTTTTGCGTCATTTCCTTTAAATTCGGTTCTAAAAATCACTAGTACATGAGAAAATTAAAACTCCCGAGGCACCCGGGTTGGATCCTTCTCTTTTTATGTATCACCACGAAATCATTTGCGCAACCAACCTTCCCCGTTAACGGAGTTGCTGATCCGCGCGTTGGATGTTATGCATTCACCAATGCCACCATCGTAAAAGACGGGCAAACAACCATTCGCAATGGAACCATGGTGATCAGGGAAGGCAAGATCGTTGCCATCGGCACAGCCCCCACTATTCCCAAAGATGCAGTCACCGTCAATTGCAATGCGAAATACATTTATCCTTCCTTGATCGATGCTTATACGGATTACGGGCTTCCTGTCCCTCAAAGACCACCTGCACCCGGAGGATTTTTTGCTCCTCAACAATTTTCGTCCAGTACTAAAGGCGCCTATGGATGGAATCAGGCTGTTCATCCTGAGACGAATGCCATTCAACTATTCACGATCGATGACGGAAAGGCTAAACCTTACCGAGATAACGGCTTTGGCACTGTACATACAGTGAATAAAGATGGCATAGGCAGGGGAACCGGTGCCGTTGTTTCTTTGGCTACTGAGAAGGACAACCTTTCTGTGATAAAGAGTAAGGCATCTGCCAATTATTCTTTTGTAAAAGGGACCTCTACACAGACCTATCCTAATTCGATGATGGGAGCTGTAGCGTTGCTACGTCAGACTTACCTGGATGCGCAATGGTATAAAAATCTGTCTGCCGTTAATCTTGCGAAGGAAGGTGTTAATATGAGTTTGCAAGCCTGGAACGATGTACAATCTCTTCCTCAATTCTTTGAAACCTCCGACAAATGGGGCGACATCCGGGCCGACCGCATTGGGGATGAGTTTGGAGTTCAATACATCATCAAGGGAGGCGGTGATGAATATCAACGCATCAATGATATTGCTGCTACACATGCGACCTACATAGTGACACTCAATTACCCACCGGCACAGGAAGTGGATGATCCCAATGATGCGCGATTTATTTCATTGGCCGATTTGAAACATTGGGAGCTGGCGCCTACTAATCCCGCCGCGATGGAGAAAGCCAACATACCATTTTGCATTAGCAGTGCTGATATGAAAGACTCCAAACAATTTTGGACGAACCTGCGCAAAGCCATGGAAAATGGTTTGACAGAATCAAGAGCCTTTGATGCCATGACAAAAGCGCCCGCTACTTTATTGGGTATTTATGATAAGGTGGGAAGCCTGGAAGAAGGTAAGCTTGCCAACTTTCTCATTACAACGGGCCCGTTGTTTAATGAAAAGACTTCCATTATAGAAAATTGGGTGCAGGGGAAAAAGTATGTCGTAAAGGAAGGTGGATGGAGCGACATCAAAGGACAATATAAATTAGTGATCAATGATGGGCAAGTAAATAAAGAATTTACTCTTGATGTAAAAAGCAACAGCTCCGCGACCCTGATCGGGAAGGATACATTGAATAATAAGTTTAGCTACGATGGTAAGATGGTAAAAATTAGTTTTTCCCCAATTCCTTCTCCAAAAAAAGATGCGAAGAAAGATACCACCGTAAAAAATGACAAGCCTGTGGAAACAGCGCCTGGCGGAGATGCTACGATTCGATTGAGCGGCGTAAATAACGGTGATCTATGGCAAGGGATTGGAGTCGATACTTCGGGAACTCCACTTAGTTGGTCGGTTACCTTCTCCAAGGCCAGCGAACCTGAAAAAGACACTGCCAAAAAGAAAACGCCTCCGATTCTTGGTAAGGTAATTTATCCCTTTGGCGCTTATGGTAATGCAGAACTGCCGAAACAGGAAAGTATTTTATTTAAGAATGCGACTGTATGGACAAATGAAAATGAAGGAAGATTGCAAAACACCGATGTGTTGGTCAAGAGTGGAAAGATCGTGCAGGTAGGAAAGAATTTAAGTGACGCTTCAGCAAGAGTGATCGATGGTACTGGAAAATATCTGTCACCTGGAATTATTGATGAGCATTCACATATTGCAGCTTACTCGATCAATGAAGGCGGCCAATCTGTTTCTTCGGAAGTGCGAATAAGTGATAACCTCTATCCCGAGGATATCGATATATACCGTCAATTGGGCGGAGGAGTTACAGCAGTGCATATTTTGCATGGCTCATCAAATACAATAGGCGGACAAACGCAATTAATCAAGCTTCGTTGGGGCGCCAATGATGAAGAACTCAAATTCAAAGGTGCTGATCCGTTTATCAAATTTGCATTGGGAGAAAACGTGAAGCGTACATTCTCAACTCAGGGGAATACACGGTTTCCCGATACTCGAATGGGCGTGGAGGAAGTGTTGGTTGACGCTTTTCAGCGTGCCACTGATTATCAAAGAAAGTGGAAGGATGCCGAGGACAACAGTAAGAAGAAAGGAGCATTGCCTTCTGTAGTCCGTCGGGATCTCGAACTCGACGCTTTAGTAGAGATCATGAATAAGAAACGTTTCATCACCTGCCATTCCTATGTGCAAAGTGAAGTAAATGCATTCATCCATATAGCCGATCGATTCGGATTTACGGTAAATACATTCACGCATATCCTTGAGGGTTATAAAGTAGCGGATAAGATGAAGGCACATGGCGCCAATGGCTCGACTTTCTCTGATTGGTGGGCGTATAAAGTGGAAGTCCAGGATGCTATTCCATACAACCCTACGCTGATGCAAAGGGTTGGAGTGAATGTTTGCATCAACTCGGATGATCCGGAGATGGCTCGTCGACTCAATCAGGAAGCAGCAAAAAGCGTGAAGTATGGCGGCATGAGCGAGGATGACGCATTCAAGATGGTCACGCTCAATCCTGCTAAAGCTTTACATATTGATGATCGGGTAGGAAGCATAAAGGTCGGTAAGGACGCAGACCTTGTGTTATGGAGTGATAATCCGCTCAGCATCTATGCGCAGGCCTTGTATACCATGGTAGACGGTATTGTATATTTCGACCGAAATAAGGATAAGGAAATGAGGATGCAGGTGAGCACCGAAAGAAACCGCTTGATCCAGAAATTGATCAATGAAGGAAAATCTAACCCGGGTTCAACCACTCCGGCCAAAGCCAGCCTGCATGTGGTTTTACGTTGCGAAGATGATGAACACCAGAGAGGCTTGCTGGAAACAAATGAATACGAGACAAACAATTCAAATAGTCGATAAACTGATCTTATATGAAAAAATATTTTTTGATATTGGGGCTTTTTGTTGCGGCTTGCGGAGCTGCCCAGGATGATGTGTATCCTGCTGGCCCCCAGGTGCAGACTATCGTTCTATACAATGGGACTATTGCATAAAGGAAATGGTGAAGTAGTGAGTCAATGCGGTAGTGATCATGGAAAAGGGAAAAATCACCTATGCTGGTCCGATGGTCGCTTCCGATTTCAAGGATGCCAAAGTGATTCAGCTGGATGGTAAGCAAGTCTATCCCGGACTGATCCTTCCGGAAACGGATCTCGGCTTGAAGGAGATCACCAATGGAGTAAGAGCTTCCAATGACTACAGTGAATTGGGCGATTGGAACAGAATATCCGCGCCATCATCGCTTATAATACGGATTCAAAAATCATCAATACGCTAAAGTCCAATGGTATCCTGCTGGCTAATGTCACACCCGCTGGTGGACTCATTGCCGGTGCATCTACAGTCGTGCAATTAGATGCATGGAATTGGGAAGACGCGATGTACAAAGCGGATGATGCCATGAATTTTTTTATGCCCAGCCTGTTGAATCGCCGAAGTACGTTTGGAGCTTTTCAACAAACACAACCAGCGAATGATCCGGTAAAAGAAGGCCTGACCCGAATTGAAGAGGTAAAAAAATTTTTTCGGGAGGCCAGTGCTTATCTGCAGGGTCCTGTTCCGGCGGAGACTAATATCAAATTTGAAAGTCTGCGTCCCTTATTTGAAAAAAAACAAAAACTCTTTATTCATTGTGACATTGTCAGGGAAATGCTGATTGCCATTGACTTTGTAAAAGAGTTCGGAATAAGCGTCGTCATCGTAGGAGGCAGTGATAGCTGGCAGATAGCCGACCTGCTCAAAAAGAATAATGTATCAGTGATCCTCGAAAGCCTGCACAACCTTCCCATCCTGGAAGATGATGATATTGATCAGCCATTCAAAACTCCTGCGCAGCTACAAAAGGCGGGCGTTTTATTTGCATTAAATGACGATCTGGAGGGTGGACGCTATCGCAACCTGGCCTTCAATGCCGGTACCGCGGCTTCATATGGCTTGAGCAAAGAAGAAGCGCTGCAGGCCATTACACTTAATGCCGCGAAGATTTTGGGTATAGACGACCGGACAGGTTCTATCGAAGTCGGCAAGGATGCTAATGTTATAGTCAGTCAAGGCGATATCCTGGACATGCGTACGAGCATCATCACTGACGCATTTATTCAGGGACGCCAGGTAAGTCTGCAAAATAAGCAGACTCAGTTGTATGAGAAGTACAAGTTGAAATATGGGTTGAAATGATTACTAATTATTGATTATTATCTTAATCAGGTTTCGGCTAGCGTAAAACTTGAACTTTCAGAATTACAATAACCAATAATCAGTAATCAATAACCTAATCCACCGGCTTCCCACAATGCGGACAAAAAGTCCTTGGATTTTTTATTTTTCTTAGCTCGTCCAGAAATCCCGCTGTGATGATACCTGCCGGCAAGGCAAGCAAAGCAATTCCTCCCAAAGAAATAATAGCGGTGAGAATCTTGCCTGCGCTGGTAATCGGAATCATATCTCCATACCCAACTGTCGTCAATGTGATGATGCTCCACCAAATAGTAGCGGGGATACTCGAAAATTTATCTGGTTGGGCCGGGTTCTCTGCAAAATAAACAAGGCAGGAAGAAATAATGATCAGGAATAAAATTAGTACCAGGCTCAGCATTAATTCATTGATCCTGGATTTAAACACATTGATGATGAGCTGTGTTGATTTGGTGTAGGATGTCAGTCTGAATAACCTTAAGATCCGCGTCAGGCGGAAAATACGAAGCACCCTGAGGTCGAAGCCTATAAAGATATTCAGGAAGAAAGGCAATATGGCTAAGAGGTCGACTAAGGCACCTGCGGACAATATATATTTGACGCGCCCCACCAAACTGTGCTTATAGTTCTGATGATAGTTGGATGACCATACTCTCAATACATATTCAATTGAAAAAATAACGAAAGAAACAAAGTCGAAATTCTTGAAGAATTGTTTATTGGGCTCGCGGATAGATGGAACGGTTTCCAACATCACCGCAATTACATTGAGAATAATAATGGTGATCAGAAAGGTATTGATCACCTTATCCCAATGGGTATTACCCTCATTGGGATGTAAGAGCTCATAAACCTTCTTTTTGATTTTTGTATACATGGAGGTGTTATTAGATTGCAAACTATTTTTTTGAAGTGTGCTTTCTTATCGCGGGCGCTACCTTCGTTCCAAGGAGTTCAATTGCGTGGAGAATCTTATCATGAGGCATAGCGCCGAGGCTCATCTGAGCCAGAAACCTCGTATGTCCGAAAATTTCATGTTCGTATAAAATCTTATCAATGACTTGCTGCGGGCTTCCTACCAGCAAGCCCCCTTAGGTGATAAAGAGGCGTCAAATTGTTGCCTGGTCGTCGGTGACCATCCTCGTTCCCTGCCTATACGTGACATCACTTCGGCATAGGGAGGATAAAATTCATCGGCAGCTTGCTGAGAATCATCAGCAATATATGTATGTGAATTAATGCCAAGTTGCATTTGTTTCAGTTCATGTCCCGCTTTTTGAAACACATCTTTATACAATTGGACGTAGGGAACAAAAGCTGATGGCAAGCCTCCAATGATTGCCAGCGCCATCGGAAGGCCATGTTCAGCAGCTCTTACCACCGATTCGGGCGTCCCACCAACGGCAATCCATACTGGCAGTTTATGTTGATGGGGGCGTGGATAAATGCCGCGGTTATTAATCGTTTGGGTATGTTTTCCCTTCCACGTGATGTATTCTCCTTCATTTAATTTCAATAACAATTCCAACTTTTCAGAAAAAAGTTCGTCGTAGTCTTTTAAATCATAGCCGAACAAAGGGAACGACTCAATGAAAGAACCACGGCCGGCCATGATCTCTGCCCGTCCTCCTGATAGCAGATCAACTGTGCTATATTGTTGGAAAACACGCACCGGATCATCGGAACTTAATACGGTTACGGCAGTGGACAATTTAATCTGCTTTGTTCGCACAGCAGCAGCGCCGAGGATTACGGCCGGGGCCGAGACAGCATAGTCTGGTCGATGGTGCTCACCAACGGCAAACATGTCAAGTCCTAGTTGGTCGGCTAACTCTATTTCTTCCATCAAATTGATTAGCCGTTGATGGGGACCAATTGTTTCTTTCGTGAGGGGATGAGTACCGACATCGCCAAATGTGTAGATTCCGATTTCCATCTTTATTCCCTATGCATCTTTGCCGTGGCAATGCTTATATTTCTTGCCACTGATCCGCAGGGACATGGATCATTGCGCCCGATCTTGGGACCGACTTTTACCGGCTCTTGTTTCACTGCCACGTCCGTCGCCACCGCCGCCCGGTTCATAACGGTCACTTTCATTCGCAGCCATAGTCCTGGCCTGCAGTATCCACTTCTTCTTTATTTGCACGCATCCTGCTCATGTCCGTTTTTTGCTGGCGGCCTTCTTTTAACGGGCGTTTTCCTGTTGGACTGGGATGGAAGCATGGCAGAGGAATGATACAATGTCCTTATTTACCTCGGCATCCATATTCTTGAACTGCTGAAACGCTTCGACTTTATAAATCACCAGCGGATCTTTTTGTTCGAGGTAAGCTGTCTGTACACTTTGCTTCAAGATCATCCATGGCCCGCAGATGTTCTTTCCATGCATCATCGATGACGACCAGCGTAATTGTTTTTTCCAGCGAGTTAGCCCAATTCTGCACCGGAGCATCCTTCAATGTCTTATCGAGGTTGGTCAATACATTCAATCCTTTGCGACCATCGGTGAATCGGAACGACGACATTTTCGATATGATTACCCTGAGTAAGCCGGATGTTCTTAAATACAGGCAAGGCTTGTTTGGTGATTCTTCTTTATGGCGCGTGTAATTTTCCGTCGCTTCCACGTAGAGTTTATCAATCACTGAATTGATATCGCCTCTCTTGAAATTCTTCCTCATCGATTTTTGTATCCAATCCAAAATTGACAATGCAACCCAGTTTGAATCCTTCATAATCTTCCTGCTCCCGGAATCCTCCAACCAAGACTTTCAGAAACAACCGAAAATGCGTTGTCGATATCCAGTGCAAGCCGTTCTCCAAACAACGCGTGATTGCGTTTATCATAAACGACATTCCGCTGTTTATTCATCACATCATCGTATTCCAGCAATCGCTTCCGGATGCCAAAATTATTTTCTTCTACTTTTTTTTGCGCTCGTTGGATACTATTGCTGATCATGCTATGCTGGATCACATCACCTTCCTTATAACCCAATTTATCCATGAAGCGAAGCGATCCGCTCACTTCCGAACATGCGCATCAGGTCATCTTCAAGAGATACATAGAATTGAGATGTACCCGGATCGCCCTGCCGGCCCGCACGGCCACGCAATTGGCGTCAACACGCCTGCTTTCATGCCTTTCCGTACCAATGATCGCAAGTCCGCCGGCATCCTTGACGCCCGGGCCAAGTTTGATATCGGTACCACGGCCTGCCATATTGGTGGCGATGGTAATGGCGCCTGCTAAACCAGCTTCTGCAACCACCTGTGCTTCCCTGGCATGTTGCTTCGCATTCAAGACATTGTGAGGAATCTTTTTTTGTTGCAGCATCCTGCCAACAATTCACTTACTTCTACGGAGGTTGTACCAACCAGCACCGGCCTTCCGGCATTGCTCAATGCTTCAATCTCATCAATTACGGCTTTGTATTTTTCACGTTTGGTCTTATAGACAAGGTCCTGCTTGTCCATGCGGACCATATCGACATTGGTGGGATCGTAACGACATCCAATTTATAAATACTCCACAATTCGGCGGCTTCGGTCTCCGCAGTGCCGGTCATACCCGCCAGCTTGTGATACATGCGGAAATAATTCTGCAGCGTGATCGTCGCATAGGTCTGCGTAGCTGCTTCGATCTTTCACATTTTCTTTGGCTTCAATCGCCTGATGCAATCCATCGCTGAATATCTTCGTCCTTCCAGGATACGGCCGGTTTGCTCATCGACGATCTTGATGGCTCCATCCATCACTACGTATTCAACATCCTTTCCAAATAAAGTATAGGCTTTAACAATTGTTGAACGGTGTGGATCCTGTCGGCCTTTTGTGCATAGTCATTCAGCACGACCTCTTTTTGATGCAATTTTTCGTCCACGGTTGGAGTTTCGATTTTTCAATCTCTGCCAACTTTACTCCGATATCCGGTAAAATAAAAAATTCAGGATCCTCGCCGGTCCGCGTGATCATCGACAACCCTTTGTCGGTGAGATCGACCTGGTTATTCTTTTCATCAATATGAAAGAGCAGGTCTTCATCCACGATATGCATGTGCCGTTGCTGATCCTGCAGATAAAAATTTTCTGCCTTTCTGCATTTTCACTTTGATTCCTGGCTCACTTAGGTATTTGATCGTGGGTCCATATTTCGGCAATCCACGGAAAGCCCTGAACAAATAAAGTCCGCCGGATTTTCGGATCATCTTCTCCTTTTTCAAATAATTTCTTTGCTTCGTTCAGACATTGCCGGACGATACTTTCCTGTTCCTGCACCAATTGCAGTATACGCGGGCGTTGTGAATGTGATATTGTTGATCATCGCCTTTCGGTACCGGTCCTGAAATGATCAGATGGCGTTCTCGCATCGTCGATCAATACGGAGTCAACTTCATCCACCATCGCATAATGATGTTTGCGCTGTACCATTTCTTCCGGAGTATGCACCATATTATCGCGCAGGTAGTCAAAACCGAATTCATTATTCGTGCCATAGGTGATATCAGCCAGGTAGGCCTGCCTTCTTTCCTCCGTATTGGGTTGATGTTTATCGATGCAATCTACTTTCAATCCAAGCCATTCAAACAATGTTCCATTCCATTCCTGGTCGCGCCGTGGCGAGGTAATCATTTACCGTAACAATATGAACACCTTCTCCAGCCAAGTGCATTGAGGTAAGCAGGAAGGGTTGATACCAGATGTTTTTCCTTCACCCGTAGCCATTTCGGAGATCTTGCCTTCGTGCAACACGACACCTCCGATCAATTGCACATCATAATGCACCATGTTCCAGGTTACTTGGCCACCGGCTGCCGTCCATGAATTATTATAGATGACTTTATCGCCTTCGATCTTTATATAATCTTTTTGACACGCTCAGATCGCGGTCGAGCGCTGTGGCTGTAGAAATGATTTCGGTATTTTCTTTAAAACGGCGGGCTGTTTCTTTTACAACGGCGAATGCTTCAGGAAGAATTTCCTTCAGCGCTTCTTCGATCTTTTTATCGCGGTCTTTTTTCAGTTTATCCACCTGCTGGTAAATGGCATCCTTTCCCAGCAGATCATTGAAAGGCAATTCATCGGCTTCTTTAGTTCCTGGAATCAATTTCCTCATCGATTTCCAAAAGATGGTCCTTGATGCGCTTGCCGAAATTCCTGCGTTTTATTTCGCAATTGATCATTGTCTGAGGGATTGATAGGAGCTCGAAAGAATTCATTGATCTGCTTCACATAGGGTTCGATCTTCTTTACATCCTTTTCAGATTTGCTCCCACCAAAAATTTTTGAAAAAAATCCAGCCATAATTATGGATTATTGTATTTTCCATTATTCAGAAGATATAGGAATTTTGATCGTTCAAAAAGGGTGCTACAAATAGTTGTGAGTCAATTTGACAGGAACCGGCGCAAAGATACGTTATTAGCCGGGAGTTAGGCTGAAGCAACAAGGGCCAAAAGCACAAACGGCATACAACATGATTCGTGCATAATTTGATAATGACATTTTGCCTTTCGTTAACGTACCTTTCGTCGATATCAGGAATTAATATCAAACTTATATGCATGAAGCTGGTATTTGCTTCTTGTTCATTGATTCTTTCCTTCATAATTTCATCCTGCAATAGCAATGAAATCGGAAATAACAGGGACGTGAATCCTGAGGCGATTTATTTCGATTATCAGGTATCGGCGGAAGAGGGCGAGTGAATATGTCACGGTGCTGATTCAATATCGTTTTGGCGGAGTCAACGGGGCTACATTGGTGTTGGAGAAACCAAGCAAAGTGGAATTGGATGGAGAACGGACTTCGTGAGCGACAGTTCCCGGATGACCGGCGCGTTTTATGAAATCAGAAGCCGGCGAGAGATTTCCACGGAAATCATAGCATTGTTATTCACCGATATCAACTAAAAAGAATATCGAGGAGGAATTTGATTTCCAACCCATTTTCATGCGAACGGAACCTCCGGCAATGGTGCATCGCGACGATCTCGTCTTTGAAATGGATGGGTTGAACCCGGTGGATTATGTACGTATTCTGCTGACCGACACATCATTCACCAGTGAAGGAATTAACCGGATCGATACGGTGAAGAATGGCCGGATATTCATCAGTAAAATTGATCTTCAAGAACCTGGTGAACGGACCCATTCAACTGGAATTTTATAAGGAAAATGAAAGATCAGTTAAGAGCAGGACCGCGGAGGGTGGGAGGATATCAGTCAGCTATGGCATGAACAGAGAATTTCTCAATCTGACGGAATCGATAAGCTCGAAAATTAACTTCAACCTTCGGTAACTTGCAATGCCGAAAAGATTGTACTTTTGCGCGCGTAAAAAGCTTTTAAAAAATTTGAAAACGATGGCTGGTCAACTTAAAGAGGTTAGAACCGGATCAAGTCGGTTCAAAGTTCGCAACAGATCACCAAGGCAATGAAAATGGTGAGTGCTGCCAAATTGCGCCGGGCGCAGGATGCTATTGTGCAGATGCGCCCTTACGCCAGAAAGCTCCAGGAAATGTTGAGCAATATCGTAAGTAACAGCGATAGCGATGCAGGCATGAGCTTGGCTGCAGAAAGGCCGATTGAAAAAGTATTACTGATCGTGATCACCAGTGATCGCGGACTTTGCGGTGCATTTAATTCCAACCTGATCAAATTAGCTAAGTCGACCATTGCTGAAAGGTATTCGGCAGCAAATGAAGAAAGGCAATGTGACCATCTGGAGTGTCGGCAAAAAAGGATATGAGAATTTCGTAAAGAATAAATACAATGCAGACCCGCGTTTTCAAGGATATTTTTTTACAATTGAATTTTGAAAATGTTCAGAAAGCTGCCGCAGGCTGCCAGGAATGCCTTTGAAGAAAGACAATTTGATGTAGTGGAATTGGTTTACAGTGAATTTAAGAATGCCGCGACTCAACGATTTCTTGGTTGAAAGGTTTCTTCCGATTCCTAAAGTAGTTAGGAAGGAAGGAGCCACGAAGAGCCGATTTTATTTTCGATCCTTCCAAGGAAGAATTGATAGAAGAGTTAATGCCGAAGATCCTAAATACTCAATTATATAAGGCTGTTCTTGATTCCAATGCCTCCGAACATGGCGCCAGGATGACGGCTATGGATAAGGCCAGCGAAAATGCTAATGAATTGCTACGGTTACTTAAGATCTCCTATAACAGGGCGCGGCAGGCGGCCATTACTACCGAACTGACGGAAATCGTAAGTGGCGCGGCGGCGCTACAGGGTAACTAACCGTTTACCATTGCGGATAGCATGAAGCACAAACCCTGTGAATAATTTCTTTTCCTGGTATTAAGCGATAATGGTTATTTTTCCTTTGATAGATTACAAACGACAACACTGATTTTAATGATTGCAGTTTCATAACTTGTGTTTACAATAGAATAATCGATATCCATAAGGAACATAATTATGGAATTGGCTCAACCTGATCCCGCATGTTGAAGCACTGATCTTTGCCAGCGACAGACCCCTTACCACACTTGAAATCACCGACATGGTCAATAATGCAGCGGCCTTCACTGAAGAAAAAATCCCTCTGGATGAGGTAGAAACGGCAATCGATAGCATTCGTGATAAATACAGCCAGCGGCTTTTTTCCTTTTGAAATGAGAATGAGTGGGTGGTGGATGGCAATTTCTTACCAGGAAGGAATTTCACAACACAGTTGCGCAATTCAATGGCGATAAATTTTTGAAACGTTTGTCTGCTGCAGCCCTCGAAACACTGGCGATCATTGCCTACAAACAACCCATAACCAAAGGCGAGATAGAATCCATTCGCGGGGTCAATTGCGACTATACCGTCCAGAAATTCTCGAAAAAGAATTGATCATTATCAGTGGTCGAAATGAAAAGCAACCCGGGCAACCCTTGATTTATTCCACTTCGAGGAATTTCATGGATTATTTTGGTATCAATTCCGCCGAAGACCTTCCCAAGATCAGAGAGATAGCGAAGGAGACCAGTTGGTGGAACCAACGGCGATGAAAGACACAGTTGTTTGGTAAGGAAGACAAGTACCGAATCCCAGGAGGATGGAAGCGATGAGCTTTTATCTGTCGCAGAAAATGGGGAACTGATCCTGAATAAGGATTCCACCGAAGAATAGTCCGACTCCACTTAAGGAAATTCAAAGGCCGCGTTCGTATCTTCGCTGCCATGTCCCAACAATTTTCACCACGACTACTTGTCTGATCTAGCCGAAGAATTCGGAACACCGCTCTATGTATATCATGCCGAAAAAATCAAGGAGCAATTCCAGCGTTTGCAAGCCGCATTCGCAATACCGATGCCCGTTTCTTTTATGCGGCCAAAGCGCTGACCAATATCAATATTCTGCAGTATATCCGTTCTATCGGTTGTGGATGTTGATTGCAGTTCGATCAATGAGGCTTTTCTTGCGATAAAGGCAGGATTTGAACCGAGGCAACATATTATACACGTCCAATAATATTGCTTTTGAAGAAATCGAAGCTGCGCAGCGAGTTGGGAGTAAATATCAATATCGACAGCCTTTCCAACCTGGAAAAATTTGGAAAAAAATACGGTCATACTTATCCGGTAGGATGCGACTTCGTCCAAATATCATGGCCGGTGGCAATCTCAAAATCTCCACAGGCCATGGCGATAGCAAATTTGGAGTTCCGCTGGAACAAGTCGATAAGGTATTGAAGATCGCGCAGCAAGACCGGGCTTCATATCGCGGCCTGCATATTCATACGGGCAGTGAGATCAAAGATGTTAAAGGTATTTGTTCGAAAGGCATCGAAGTATTATTTGATGTTGCAAGGCAATTTGAAGAATTGGAATTCCTGGATCTTGGTGGAGGATTTAAAGTTCCTTACGAACCAGGATGACAAAGGAACCAATATTGAGAAGTTGGGAAAGAAAGTTGCCAGAAGAATTTCAAATGGTTTGAAAAGAAATACAACAGACATCTCCAGGTTTGGTTTGAACCCGGTAAGTTTCTGGTGAGCGAGGCAGGATATTTTATTACCAGCGTAAATGTGATCAAAGATTCTGCTTACACCGTCTTTGCCGGAGTAGACAGCGGAATGAACCATTTGATACGTCCCATGTTTTACGGAGCATATCATGGCATAGACAACATTTCAAATCCTGCTGCCAAGACAGAAAAAATATACGGTAGTAGGAAATATTTGCGAGACCGACACTTTCGCGGAAAAGCGATCCCTGCCCGAAGTGCGAGAAGGGGATTACCTTGTATTTCCGCAATGCCGGCGCCTATTGCATGGAAATGGCTTCCCACTATAACTCAAGGTTAAGCCCGCTGAAGTGATGATCAAAGATGGAAAGGCGCATTTGATCAGGAAGCGTGATGTATTTGATGACCTCTTGAGAAACCAGATTGAGATTTAACCATTGTTATGATAAATAATGTCTCTTGTTGCCGCGCATTCCTGCCTGTTCTTTTATCATTCCAATTCATCATCGTATCTGCCCAAGTGCAAATGGGGGAAGGGATGGTCAAGCCGCATATACAGGTCGGCACGGTATTATATTTGCATTTAGGTGTATTAAAAGGAGATGAATTAGATAAAAAAATTTCACCGGATAGCATAGTATTCAAACAGGGCAAATACAATATTGAAATTGCGTCGGCACCACCGTGGTTTGTCCCGGAAATAATAAAGCTTGACTATGAAATATTGCAACTCCGGGCGACGACCATTGCGAGAAACTGGATAGAAGTGATCGTGAACAAACAAACAGGCAAGAAAGCATGGGTAGAGAGAAGTGCTGTCGACTTCATGCCATGGCCGGAATTTTTATTAAACGTTGCTGCCATTGAAGTGATCGATGCGATAAAAAATCCATTGCGCATTAAGCCCCTCGATCAAGCCGCCCTCGCGGGAAAAATAAAAGATTTGACCTTGATACCCATCGCCATTCAGGGTGACTGGATCCAGGTATCCATTTCGGAACCCGGGGATCCCATTGTTGCATCCGGATGGATAAGATGGAGAAGAGCTAACCAGCTCCTTATTAACTGGTCTTTGTTGAGCTAGAAGAGTTCTACCAATCAACCGTCTTTGCCACCAACGCCTTGCCAATGACATCCACAGTTATAGTTTTCCTTGCCAACCCCGCCGGCTTAACAGGAGATAATTCCACCTTATAATTGCCAGGTTCCAAGATAAATTTCTTCGGATTATTCTGCGCTGTTTGATAGGTCCTGCCTGCACCCACATTCTTGCCGGTTTTTGTGTCAGTGATGCTAACAGTCGCATCTACCAATTGCCCGCCTTGTCGCGCCTCGATACTTAACTCACCCGATTCAAAATTGTGATTAAACTTGAGATTACTGCTGCTTCCTAATTCCTTCCTGGTGATTTTAATCTCAGGCCTGCCACTGATCTCGACAGACGAAAAAACAATATCATAAACACCGGGAGGAATTTTAATTTTTGCCGGATTCGTTGCTGCCTTATTATACGAACGCGTACTGGCAGTAAGCTTATCACTACCCGCGGGAAATATCTGGATCGTTGCATCCGATAGTTCTCCATTGCGCGTTATCAATATTTCAAGTTCCCCTTGCTCAAATTCTATTTCTTTAAATAGGGTATCATGAGCAGGAATGACCAGATCAGGAATCCTTATAGGGGAATAACCGCGTATCGCAATCGGCATGATTTCCACATCATATGTCCCGGCTTGCAGCTGAAGAATTCGCGGATTGGTTTCCTTACCTTCATAGGTCCTGCCGGAAATTGTTTCACCAGACTCTCCTTTTTTGAAAACTCTTACCGATGCATCTTTCAATTTCCCTTCCAATGTCGTCTTTACAGATAAATATGCATCGCCAGCCGGAATGTCTTTCACCGTTTGTTCAAGTGCCGCTACTAATTCTTCGGCATTGCTTGCAGCAAAATATTGTCCGCCACCGGCCTGGGCTGTACATTCTAACGGCGAAAGGTCTTTTTCTGAAATTCCAAATCCTACTACGTGCATCGTGAGTTTTATGCCGGCGGTCCGCGCATTCCTGACAGTCTCGCAAGCATTACCCTCACAGGTTTCCAGGCCATCACTGACCAGTATGATGGTCACAGGATCCTTTATTTCCTTTATCAAAGAAAGAGCGTGGTTGATTGATTTGGCTATCGGCGTTTTCCCCTTTGGATTCAGCATTTTTATTTTGCCATTGAATTGTTCTTTATTGAAGTTACCAAGTGGTAAAAGTGTTTCTATATCGTTGCAGTCCGTTGCACTCTTATGGCCATAGGCGATCAACCCAACCTTAGAGTCCGCCGCAATCTTATTGGATAATTTCCCCATAGTTTCCCTGGCGACTTCTATCTTGGTACTATTCTCTATCTTACCCCACATGGAACCCGAAGCATCAAAGATGAATAAAAGGTTCGCGGGACTATTTGATTGGGCGCCGACGTTCGTGATGAACAGGATGCCGGCGAGGATGAAAAAAAAGTTTGAATATTTCATGGTAAAATGTTATGCTATTTCCTTCGGTGAAAAAAAACTTATTGACTGACACTAACCGTCGTGGTGCTCGCCGTCTTTGAAGTGACGGGCACAGATCCGCCCAGGACTTCCATCGATCCGTTAGATTCAATCTTAGTTGTTTTCTCCCGTATGATCCCCGAATTCCTATTCAGAATGATCATTCCGCTGGACTTATTATTCATCGTCATCGTCGTTTCATTGCCCATCATCATCATTTTGCTGATGGTCAAAGAAGTGCCTGTATAATGAAGGACAATGGTTGTATCAGTGATGGTATCGACAGTATAAGTCGTGTTAGATTTGCCCGACGAATTGCTGGAGGAATCCGTCCAACTGGAATTGGTATCGATGGCATTCGATGATAGAACCTTAAAAAAACTGGCCTCATTTTTCTGAGGTGGCTCAACAATGTCCAACAAATCCTTCAACATGCTGTTGATGATCGCCAGCCGGTCATCCAACCTGGTGCTGTCGAATTTTTCGGGTTTCACGGCTAATACGGTTCCTTTCGGATCAATGGTCATGTCGTAACTCTTAGCAAGAATTTCTTTGATCGGTTTACCAAATTCGCCGCTCATATCCGTCTCGTTTTTGGAGTCAAAGGATCGTTTTTGTCCCATGCCATCAAAGTTGAATGCGATCTGTTGCACTTCGTGGTGCATCGATACACTGTCTGGCGCCGCGTTGGTAACCCGGTATAGATGAGTAGCGCCTCCTTCCAGGTTGAAGTCTATTGCCTGGCCCATGGCTTCCTGGGTAATAGTGGTCTTAAGCTGGATGCCAATGATCCAGGTTTGTCCTTTTTCAAATTTCAAGCTGTCTGAAATGGATTGTGAAAACAGGCGGTTACTGAAACCGAACAAGACGATGAGAAGAAGAAAACTGCCTAATTTCATAAGTGATTTAAAGATATTCCTATCCGTGGGAATAGGGCAAACAAATTTGACGATTCTTGCTAACAATCGTTGCAGCCAGCCGGAAAAAAATCGGATTGCAGCTAATTACAGGATCATTGGAATTGCGACTAACTTCCTACTTTTAATATCTGATTCATTAATAAAAAAATTCGTATGCCAATCAGAATGACAGATGATCCCGCGCGACTCCAATCAACAGGATGATGACGGCGGTGGCGGTGGCGGGGGCGGACGAAGTGGGCCTGGTGGTGGCGGGTTAATGGCCTTGCTTCCGATGCTGCTTGGGCTTATTCAAAGGGAAGGGAATAATTCGTATTACTGATCCTTGGTGCCGGTGCATATTTTTTATTGGGAAAGAGCGGCTGCAGTTCTGACTGCAGCAAAAACTTTTTTCAGAAAGTGGATATAATTTCAATCCCGCTGAATTTAATAAGGCATCGGTATATGAAGGACTGGAAGATGATGCCGGAAAAAATCCATTGCCTGAAGCAGTTTCGTTGGCAAGGTTTGCACCACCCCGAGGCAACCAGGGCCAACAGGGAAGTTGTGTTGCATGGAGCAGTGCTTATGGCGCAAGAACTATCCTGGAAGCAACCTCTGCGGGCGCCGATCCGGATCAAATAAAATTCAGTCCATCTTTTTTATATAACCAGATCGGACTGGAAAATTGTGAAGGCTCATATATCCAAAGAGCCATGGAACAAATGTCAAACCAGGGCGCGCTTCCGTTGAGCGAATTTCCATATAGTGACCAGGATTGCGAACGTCAGCCGGATTCACAGGCAAAAACAAGAGGCCGCTCAATATAAGATCCATGGATTTACAAGACTAACGGATGGGGATAATATTAAGCAGATCAATGTGCGGGCTATAAAAGAACATCTTGGCGAAAGATGCGCCTGTGGTGATCGGAATGATGGTAGGCCAAAGTTTCATGCAAGGTATGATGGGCCAGGAATTGTGGCGGCCGGAAGGAATGGATCAATCCAGATGGGAATGGGCGGTCATGCGATGTGCGTGATTGGTTATGATGATCGCAAATTTGGCGGCGCATTCCAAATCATGAATAGCTGGGGACCGGAATGGGGGAAGAATGGTGTGGCATGGGTCCGCTATGGTGACTTTCAAAAATTATGTCCGGGAGGCTTATGGACTGGACCCGCTGGCGAAACGTGGAGCCATGGCTAACATTCCGCTTGGAATGCACCATCGGCCTCGTGATGAATGATACGTAAAGAATACATTCAACTTTACAATTATCCGGCGAATAATCTTATTTGAAACGCAGTTCCCCGATAGCTAAAGGAGATCGGTTTCAAGATGGAAGTAAAGAATGTTACCGAATGTTATACTTATATATTCGGACAGGAAACGGATGGCAGCAGTTATGTTCTCTTTCCTTATACTGAAAAACATTCTCCTTATTGCGGCATCACCGGGTACGATTGTTTCCCAAAGGATCAATCATTAACGGCAGATAGCGTAGGCAACCGTGATTATATTGCCATAGTCGTAAGCAAGGAAGCACTGGACTATAATCAGATCAATGAGGCAATCAGCCGCAGCAGCCAGACTGACTATGCCGCGAAAGGTGAATCAGGGATTGCAGGATATCCTTATCCGATCGGCCCGGTTACAATACGAGAGTGACGGCACCATTAATTTTAAGGTAGATGCAAATGATAACAAGGCGGTAGTTTGTGTGGTTGCAATTGATAAACAATAGCTAAAGATCCGGCATTCCAAGTTCAGCAATGAATCCACAATACAACCTGCTTTCATCCGGATTGCAAAACATCCTTTCAAATTCAGGATATTCTTATTACAAAATTACCCAGCGCTTATTTTGCTGGGTTCGGGTAAAAGAATTGGATGAACAACATTCCATGGTAACGGTGCCTTACAAATGGTTTACAAAAAATCCTTTCCGGTCCACTTATTTCGCCTGCTTGAGCATGGCGGCTGAAATGAGCACGGGCTCGCTGGCAATGGCCCAGTGTTTCAAACGGAAACCGGCGGTTTCCATGCTGGTAGTGAAAGCTGAGTCTGTCCTTATTTAAAAAAGGCTACCGGAATTACCAGTTTTACTGTGAAGATGGCGAGCTGATGCGTATGCCGTTGATGAATCGATAGCTACAGGTGAGCCGCAGGATCTGTTCAGGCAAAATCAATCGGCAAAAACAAGGAGGGAGAAATTGTCGCCGAATTTAATATTACCTGGTCATTCAAAGCGAAAAAAAATCGTCCTGAAAATTAAATTATGAAAATAGCATTTCATGGAGCGGCCAGAACAGTAACCGGTTCCAAGCATTTGATTACACTAGGCAATGGAAAAAAGATCCTGCTGGATTGCGGCATGTTCCAGGGTCTGGGAAAGGAAACGGAATGATTAACCGAAGCTTTTGGCTTTGAATCTTCTGAAGTAGATGTAATGATCTTATCCCATGCGCACATTGATCACAGCGGCTTAATTCCCAAACTGGTGAAGGAAGGATTTGGCGGCAGAATTTTCTGTACGCCTGCTACCAGGGAGCTGACAACGGTATTGCTGGAGGATTCGGCAGAAATACAGGAAGATGAAGCCAAATACTCCAACAAGACAACGAGCTGCGGAAGGGCTTGCCTTACTTGAGACCACTCTACACCAGGGAGGATGCAACGAATTGTTTTCCACATTTTAAAGAAGTTGAATATGGAACATGGTTTGATGTGATAGAAGGCGCCCAGGCGATGTTCACCGATGCCGGACATATCATCGGAAGTGCATGTGTTCATCTGCGGTCAAGGAAAATGGAAAGGAATTGCGGATCACTTTCAGCGGCGATGTCGGCCGATACCGGGATGCGATATTAAAATCGCCGGACACATTTCCGCAAGCGGATTATATCATGCTTGAATCAACCTATGGCAATAGCCTGCATGATGAAAATGTAACCACTCCCGATCTGCTGTTAAGATGGCTTGAAAAAGCCTGCCTGCAAAAGAAAGGAAAGTTGATCATGCCTGCTTTCAGCGTCGGACGAACACAGGAACTTTTGTATTTCCTGAATCAACTGGAATTGGAGAACCAATTCCGGCACTTGATTATTATGTAGATAGCCCGATGAGCATCGAAGCCACCGAAGTTGTAAAAAAATATCCGCGATATTTCAATAAGAAGATTCAAAACATTTATGCTATCCGATCATGATCCGTTTTCATTTAAAGGATTGAAATATGTCAAGACGGTTCAACAATCCAAAATGCTGAATTTTCAGAATGGGCCCGATGGTCATTATCTCCGCCAGTGGAATGGCCGATGCGGGAAGAGTGAAACATCATATCAGCAACAATATTGAAAATGCCCGCAATACCATATTACTTACCGGCTATTGCGAACCGCATTCACTCGGAGGCCGTTTAATGGCAGGTGCAAAAGAAGTGAACATTTTCGGAGTGGAACACCAGGTGAATGCAGAAGTAGGGGCCATCCGAAGCATGAGTGCGCATGGTGATTATCAACGATCTGAGCCAATGGCTGGCCTGCCAGGAACAGCGCACAGGTCAGAAAGATCTTCCTCGTGCATGGCGAATACCAGGTGCAGCAGGACTTCCAACAACGGCTAATTAGAAAAGGATATCGTGATGTGGAAATCCCTGCCCAGCACTATGAAATCGGCCTACTTAAGGCATTCGGTTGACCGAACCTATAACCGTCACTTTCACAATTCTTTAGTAATCCCGGCACCATTTTTACAGTTTATATATTAGGTAAAAACGTAAAAGTTAAAAACCAGATAATATATGAAAAGGAACCTGAAGTGGCTTGGTGGAGCGGTTCTCGCCGTATTTATGTTAGCTAGTTGTGCCTCAACGGCTCACATCGAAAAGGATGATAACGCTGACTTTAGTCACTATAAAACATTTGCATGGATTGATAAGGATGGAGAGGGCAAGAAAGACCGCAACAGAAATAATGACTTATTCTGAACAGAAAGTAAGGCAAGCTGTCAACAAGGAACTTGGAAAAACGGCAGGTTGGCGGGAAGTGAAAAACAATCCCGATGTACTATTAAGTTATGATGTCCTGGTAGAAAGATCAGTTAAAGAAAGAAATGATCCGGTTTATTCCAATGCCATTATTCCAGAGTATTGTACAATCCTTACACGCGCCGGTACGGTAGCATTTATTATCCTTCCCAATTTTTGGGTTATGACCGCGATCAACGAAGTCAGTAAGAGAAGGAACGATCACTATCACGATGCTCGACACGAGATACAGACAAAACAGTTTGGCAGGGATGGACGACGGATGAAATCGAATGGAATCGCAATATGAGCTCGAAAGAAATTCAGAAACAGCGTAAAGCGATATTCAGAAAGTTCGATATCGCGAAAAATTAATTGTAGGTATACGTGTTCATTGGGATAAGGCTCCGCAAAATACTGGTACTCTACAAGTATTGCGGAGCTTTTATTTTTCTCTTCTCAGCTGAAACTTATGCGCAATCACCGATTGCACCGGGATGCCGCTGATCTTGCTTTCCAGCCAGGAGATCACATCCAGGTAAGCAAAGGCCCTTGTTTCTAACGGATTGCCTTCATGCTGTTTCAATTTTTCCAACAATTTTTCAAATTCAGGTTTCAGTGATCGTGCTCCGACCCGGAAAGAGCGGCGAAGAAATTTAAACATTTCTTCTTCCACAACGCTTAGGTTTTTCATCTTCGCCATAAATCGATAAACCGATTTGATCAGGTATTCCAGCAGATCCATATTGCCCAGTTCATAATGTGCAATGAGGTGAAGCAACCGGGCATAGCATTGCAGATCGGTTCGGAGATCAACTTTCAGGTTAATGATCTTATTGAGATAATCAATGGCTTTTTCAAAATCAGCATTTCCAAAATAAAGGGAAGCAAATTTGTAATAGAAGACCAGCACCCGATGCCGGTCGAGATAGAGTTCATATTCCTTTAATTTTTCTTCAATATAAGGAACGAGCTTAGTGCCTTCCGCAAAACGTCCCTTCGAGAAAATGTTTATTGAGCTTGGAAATGTGCAGGTAAACAAAAGTTTGAATCCGGTTATTACGTTTTGCTCTACCATGTTCCGATGGGAAAATTTTTCAAACTGACACGATCGCTTCGGCGATTTTCTTATGGTTTCGCAGATCAAAATGGGCGCCCATCAGGTTGTGCATTCCTTTAATATAGTGGGCTGTTTCCACTTCAATCATTGCCGGCTGTTCTTCAAAAAGGTCAACCCATTTTTGCGCGTACCGGTAATATTGCAGAAAGTCCTGCCGGATAAATGCATCCCAGCAATAGCTTTGATAGAGATAAAGTCGTTCATAAAAACCCCTTGACTGCTCGGGCTCCCTCAGGAAGGTGTTTTTCCAGGAATTCATGGACGGCTGTCGCTTCGTCCTTCGTTTCTCGCCAGCCCATACCGGATATACCAGCTATATAAGGAGGAGGGAAAGGTTCGACAATTTGTTGACGAGGACAGCTGGTCGTTTACTCCGGTCGGATTCCCCAGACAATTGATCAGCCCGGTCCTGCATGCTCCGGGTAATATGCAGCGCCTCGATCTTCTTTTCAAAGAACAAGGCTTGCTGCAGGTAAGTGAATTGGTTATTTGCCCGGGCAAGTTCTTTCATCTTGTCCAGCACCCTAAGGCTTTGAAGGTAAAGGCCTTTATTATAGAGGATGCGGGCGTAATCCATCTGTTCATGCAAGAGCATGTCGACATTATCCGTATCCTTGATCAGCCTAAGGCTGGAAAGGATCTGCTTGTATAATAGTCCCTTCAGATTGGAGAGCTGCTGCTTCTTGATCCCTTTGCTTTTTTTCAAGAGAAGCTGTTCATCATAGTCGTCCATCTTATCCAGAGCGTCGAATAAATGGATGGTTTTCAGGAGCTTCGCTAGAGGAATTTCGCTTCACATAAAGCTTAAAATTCCGCTTTTCGGACTTTTCCAGCGATTTTATGAGTTGAAACAGAGCATCAGTCGATCGGTTGGGCATCGTAATTCCTTTTGTCTGTAAGTCCTTTATAGCAAAGCGTTTCATGGGGACTTATCCGCACGTTAAGGAGTGTAAATACAGGGCTGATTTTGATTTCACCAGCCCATCGGATCGCCGGTAAATTACGTCCATAGGACATTTTCTCTTTCACCGCACCCCGCAAAAATAAGCAGGCTCAATATAGTTGATTCACTTTTATCAGTTTATTATGACAGGTAACAAAGTGCACATTTTCGACACCACCCTCCGGGATGGCGAGCAGGTTCCTGGTTGCAAGCTCAATACCAGTGAAAAAACAGGGCTGGCGCTGAAGCTTGGAGGCTTTGGGGGTCGACATTATTGAGGCGGGTTTTCCGATTTCTTCGCCAGGCGATTTTGAATCGGTAAGCGAGATTGCCAAGATCATCAAGGAAGCGACAGTTTGCGGATTGAGCCGGGCCGTTGCAAAAAGATATCGAAGTAGCGGCCGAGGCTCTTAAAACATGCGAGGCGGCCAAGGATCCATACAGGCATCGGCACTTCCGATTATCATATCAAATCGAAATTCAATTCAAATCAGGAGGACATCCTACAAAGGGCGATTCAATGTGTGAAATGGGCCAGGAATTATACCGATGATGTGGAATTTTATGCAGAAGATGCGGGCCGCACAGAAAATGAATACCTGGCCAGAGTGGTCGAAGCGGTAATCAAGGCAGGAGCGACGGTTGTGAATATTCCCGACACCACCGGTTATTGCCTGCCATCATCAATATGGAGAAAAGATCGCTTACCTGATCAATCATGTCCCGAATATCGACAAGGCGATCATCTCCTGCCATTGCCATAATGATCTCGGATTGGCAACAGCGAATTCAATTGCCGGCGTCATCGCTGGTGCCAGGCAAATTGAATGTACGATCAATGGTTTGGGAGAAAGGGCTGGTAATACTTCTCTTGAAGAAGTAGTAATGATCATCCGTCAGCACAAATACTGGGATTTTATACGGGTATTGATGCGCAGCAGTTAAATCCTATGAGCAGACAGGTTTCAGACATCATGCGCATGCCGGTGCAACCGAATAAAGCGATTGTTGGCAGCAATGCATTTTCGCATTCCTCGGGAATCCACCAGGATGGATTTTTAAAAGATGCATTGACCTATGAAACGATCAACCCGGAGGAAGTAGGGGCCGATAGTTCAAAAATAGTGTTGACAGCAAGGAGCGGGCGAAGTGCATTGGCTTACCGCTTTCAAAAATTGGGATATTCATTTGACCGGAATGATATCGATGTATTGTATCAATCTTTTCTTGGAAGTGGCCGATAGTAAAAAAGAAGTGGAGGATGCAGACCTGTGCACAAATGGCAAGACAATATCAAGCACCAGAACAGCCATCGTTTCTCATTAGGCTAATATGGCAAAGACACTATTTGATAAGATTTGGGAAAAGCATATCGTCAAACAGATCGAAGGCGGCCCTTCTGTGCTTTATATCGATAAGCATTTTATTCATGAAGTAACGAGTCCCCAGGCATTTAATGGTTTAAATAAAAGAGGGATCAGGGTATTTCGTCCGCAGCAGGTGGTTGCAACGGCAGATCATAATGTGCCAACCATCGATCAGCATCTTCCCATCAAAGAAGAGTTGAGCCGCAAGCAGGTGGAAGCGCTGCGCAAAAATTGCGAAGAACACGATATTGAGCTCTATGGACTCGGACATCCGTTCCAGGGCATTGTCCAATGATCGGGCCGGAGCTTGGCTTTACCCAACCTGGAATGACCATCGTTTGCGGTGATAGTCATACTTCGACTCATGGTGCATTTGGAGCTATTGCCTTTGGCATCGGCACCAGCGAAGTGGAGATGGTATTGGCGACCCAATGCCTGATGCAAACCAAGCCAAAGCAACTTCGTATCAATATTGATGGAGCATTTGAAAGAAGGAGTGCTGAGCAAGGACATCATTCTATATATCATATCGCTTATTTCGGCCAGCGGCGCTACCGGATATTTTGTGGAATATGCAGGGTCTGCAATTCGCGCGTTTAAGTATGGAAGGCAGAATGACCATTTGCAATATGAGCATTGAAATGGGCGCCCGAGGAGGGATGATCGCCCCGGATCAAACAACATTTGATTATATGAAAGGAAGGTTGTTTGCTCCCGGCAAGGAGCAATGGGAAAACCAAGGTAGCAGAATGGAGAACAGTTGTACTCCGATGAAGGAGCGGTCTTTGATAAGGAAATCAATATCGATGCAGGCGATATTGAGCCGATGATCACTTACGGTACGAATCCCGGGATGGGAGTCAGTGTGAATGGCCAGATCCCTGCATTGAATGAAGTGGAAGAAAAAGACAGGAGTTCATTTGATAAGGCTCTTGCAATATATGGGACTTCAATCGGGCATAAAGATCAAAGGCAAGAAGATCGATTATGTATTCATCGGCAGTTGTACCAACTGCCAGGATCGAGGACCTGCGGCTGGTTGCTTCTTTTGTAAAAGGAAAAAAGAAAGCGAACAATGTGGAAGTGTGGGTGGTTCCGGGAAGCAAGCAAGTAGAAAAGCAGGCGATGGAAGAAGGCATTCATAAGATATTTGCGGAAGCAGGATTTCAATTGCGTCAACCCGGTTGTTCTGCCTGCCTGGGAATGAATGAGGATAAGATACCTGCCGGTAAATATTGCATTTCAACCAGCAATAGAAATTTTGAAGGAAGGCAGGGACCCAATGCCAGGACCTTTCTCGCCAGTCCGCTAACGGCGGCGCTGGCAGCGGTGACAGGAGAAGTGGGGGATGTGAGGGAATGGTTAGCGCAAACGAATGAATTGCAGTTGGGAGTCGGGGTAGTCAGAAATAGAATTAAGAATTAAATGTCAATAAACAGATAATTATGGCAATATTCACCATTTAAAGAAACCGGATCTGTGAGATGTCGACTGCGTTCCCCTTCGGAATTGGAGAACGTGGATACCGACCAGATCATTCCTGCGCGCTTTTTAAAAGCAACAAGCAGGGAAGGGTTTGGGAAAAACCTGTTTCGGGATTGGCGATATAATAATGATGATGAAAACAATCCTAAAAAAGATTTTCCGCTCAACGATCCGCGGTATTCTGGAAGGATCCTGGTAGCCGGAAAGAATTTCGGTTGCGGTTCCAGCAGGGAACATGCTGCCTGGGCGATCAAGGATGCAGGATTTCGATGTGGTGGTAAGTAGTTTTTTTGCCGACATTTTCAAAGCGCAATTCGCTCAACAATTTTCTGCTGCCGGTGACCGTGAGCGAAGGATTTTTGAAAAAGATATTTGAACGCAATTGAAAATGATCCGGCAACGAGATTGAAGTTGATCTGACCAACCAAACGATCCGATTCGCCTGGACAATCCGGCAAGCGGACTGGAGGAATCATTTGAGATCAGCGCTTATAAAAAAACATGTTTGCTGAATGGATACGATGATATCGATTATTTGTTGAATATCAAAAATGAAATCGAAGAATATGAATCGGCTGCAACCAGCGTGGAAATAACGCAATCATAAAATTAAAAAAATCAGAGAGCCGGCAATGAGCGAAATGATTATGAAAAAACAAATTGCAGTCATAGAAGGAGATGGAATCGGTCCGGAAGTAACCCGCCAGTCGGTGAAGATCCTGAATTCGGTTGCGGCACAATTCGGCCATCAGTTTCAATACAGTTATTGCCTGATGGGTGCGGTTGCGATCGATAAGACCGGCAATCCCTTGCCTGATGAAACAATCGAAACTTGTTTGAAGAGTGATGCGGATATTATTCGGTGCCATCGGTCATCCGAAATACGACAATGATCCCACAGCCAAAGTGAGACCCGAACAGGGCCTGCTGAAATTGCGGCAATCGTTGCAATTGTTTGCCAATATCCGTCCGGTAACTTCCTATCCATCCTTGCATCATTTATCACCACTGAAGACAAAAAATATCGAAGGCGTCGATTTTGTCATCTTCAGAGAACTTACCGGCGGAATTTATTTTGGAAAAAAAGAAACCAATGCGGACGGTACCGAAGCCTCGGATCTATGCATTTATAATCAGCGAAGAGATTGAACGCATCGCGCACATGGCTTTTAAGTCGGCTCAAACCAGAAGAAAAAAATTGACACTGGTCGATAAGGCAAATGTATTGGAAACATCGCGGCTTTGGAGAAAAGTGGTGAAGGAGATTGCTGTCAATTATCCGGATGTCGCCGTTGATTATTTATTTGTGGACAATGCTGCCATGCAGATCATCACTCAATCCGAAACAATTTGATGTGATCCTTACGGAAAATATGTTTGGCGATATCCTCAGCGATGAGGCCAGCGTGATCAGCGGTTCGCTTGGACTATTGCCTTCCGCATCGGTTGGGAAAGGGCGTTGCATTGTTCGAGCCCATCCATGGTTCTTATCCGCAGGCCGCCGGGAAGGATATTGCCAATCCATTGGGCTCGATCCTTTCGGCAGCGATGATGCTGGAACATTTTGGCATTGATTGAAGAAGCGGAGCTGGTGCGCAAAGCAGTTGGATGGACACTTGAAAACAATTTTGTGACAAAAGATATAGATCCTATGAATTTTTATTTCACCACGACCATCGGTGAGTTGATCAGTGATTATGTAGGTGCGAGGATACCGGGTTCGGTGAAAAAGGAAAATATCGAGCTTCGGAAATCTACGATTATCTGATAGCTCTGTTGCCTGACGTTTACTTGCCATTTTTTTAAAAAAGTTCTTTGTTTATAAGGCCGGCGGGTGTATCTTTAGTAGAGAACATTCCTTCATGTTGAAGCGCAATTTAAATAAGGTGATTACGGTGCGTTACTGCAATTATTATTGTGGTCGTCATTATTATACCTGCGCTGCATGGAGGAGGAGCTAACGTATAAAAGAACTAAAAGATACTAAAGCGACCCGCCTCCAAAAAAGGCGGGTTTTTTTTTATCGATTCTGACTAATGACCGGACAAAAAACCTTATTGAACAAAGACCAAGTGAAAAGGAATGAATATGAATTATTACAACGAAAACACGATTGTTTATTTTGATGGTGCTTTTGTAAAAGCAACCGAAGCCAGAATCGATTTTTATAGCCAATCCGCTTCAATACGGCTATTCCGTATTTCGAAGGGATCCGGTCATATAAAACCGCTGCGGAGAAACCAGGATATTCAAAGAGCTATGGAGCATTTTGACAGGCTGCGAAATTCGGCCGTGGCAATGAATATGCCTTATCCCTGGACCAGCCAGGAATTGATCGATGCGACCTATGAGGTGCTTGTCAAAAAATAATTTGCAAGATGCTTATATCCGCCCGTTCGTATATGCACCGGCAAACATGAGCTTTACTAGAAATAAAGAATCACATATCGTCATCGCTGCCTGGGAAATGGGCCGGTTCCTCGGCGATAAATTCATACGTATCATGACCTCTTCTTTTCAACGGCCCAATCCCAAAGGATTTAAGATCGAAGCAAAGGCGGCCGGGCATTATGTGAATTCCATATCTGGCCAGCCAGGAAGCAAAAGCATGCCGGCTACGATGAAGCATTGTTATTAGACATGAATGGGAATGTGGCGGAAGGTCCTGGCGCCAACGTATTTTTTGAAAAAGATGGAAAATTATTTACGCCTGCACCGGGAAATATTTTACCTGGAATCACAAGGGCAACAGTATTGGAGATATGTGAGGAGTTGGATATTCCGGTTGAAGAGCGTAAAGTTTGCACTCGTCGGAATTAAAAGAAGCTGATGCGGCATTCTTTTGCGGAACGGCTGCAGAAGTGATCGGATGGGAGAGCCTCGATGATGTAAAATTTCCAAAACCCTGGGATGAAACGATGGGAAGAATCATACAGGAAGCGTATAATCATAAAGTAATTGAAAAAGAATTTAAACCAACATTAGCAACAGTATAATGGCATTAAACAGGTATAGCAAGACGATTACGCAGGACGACACAACCTGCGGCGCAGGCAATGCTGTATGGCATTGGACTGACCGAAGAAGATCTGAAAAAAGCACAGGTGGGTATTGTAAGCATGGGATATGATGGCAATACCTGCAACATGCATTTGAATGAATTGGCCAGGCTGATCAAGCAAGGTGTTTGGGACAATGAACTGGTCGGACTGATATTTAATACCATCGGAGTAAGTGATGGTATCAGCAATGGAACGGAAGGCATGCGCTATTCGCTGGTAAGCCGGGATATCATTGCCGATTCAATAGAAGCTGTTTGTGGCGCGCAATATTATGATGGATTGATTGCGGTTCCGGGCTGCGATAAAAATATGCCGGGCTCATTGATGGCGATGGGACGACTGAACCGTCCGGCATTATGGTATATGGCGGAACGATCGCACCCGGTCATTATAAAGGAGAAGATCTGAATATTATTTCTGCTTTTGAAGCGCTTGGGAAAAAAATTGGCCGGGCAACTTGACAGAAGAAGATTTTAAAGAGATCATAAAACATGCCTGTCCCGGTGCCGGCGCCTGCGGCGGAATGTACACAGCCAATACCATGGCTGCTGCTATCGAAGCACTGGGCATGAGCCTTCCTTATTCATCTTCCAATCCGGCATTGAGTAAGGAAAAACAAACGAGTGCTATGGATGCGGGAAAAGCAATCCGGCTTGTTGTTGGAAAAAGATATCAAGCCATCGGATATCATGACCCGCAAGGCATTTGAAAATGCCATTACGGTGATCATGGTGCTGGGCGGAAGTACCAATGCGGTACTTGCATCTGATCGCGATGGCAAAGAGTGTGGGTGTTCCGTTGACGCAGGATGATTTTCAAATGATCAGTGATCGGATGCCGGTGCTGGCCGATTTCAAACCTTCCGGCAAATATTTGATGCAGGACCTGCATCAATATGGAGGAGTGCCTGCGGTGATGAAATATTTATTGAAAAAAAAATTATTACATGGCGATTGCCTGACGGTTACCGGCAAAACCATCGCAGAAAATTTGACGCAGGCACCCGACCTGGATTTTGAAAACCAGAAGATCATTTACCCGATGGATAAACCGTGTAAAAGCAACGGGCCATCTGCAAATACTTTATGGCAATCTTGCCGAAAAAGGAAGTGTGGCAAAGATCACCGGGAAAGAAGGGAAACGATTCGAAGGACCGGCCACGGGTATTTCGATGGCGAGTTTGAATTGATCAACGGAATCCATTCTGGAAAAATAAAACAGGGATGTAGTGGTGATCCGCAGGTGGGACCGAAAGGCGCACCGGGAATGCCGGAGATGCTGAAACCCACTTCAGCGATCATCGGTGCCGGCCTGGGAAAATCTGTGGCATTGATCACCGATGGAAGATTCAGCGGTGGAACCCATGGATTTGTGGTAGGGCATATTACGCCCGAAGTCATTTGATGGAGGATTGATCGCATTGGTGGAAGACGACGATACGATCGAGATCAATGTCGCAACAAAATCAATTACATTGAAAGTAGATGAAGGCAGTGATCGATAAAAGAAAGAACAAATGGAAACAACCCGCATTGAAAGCAACAAAAGGGATTCTTATATAAATATGCGCGTTATGTAAAAGATGCATCTGAAGGATGCGTAACGGATGAATGAGCATTCATTAAAATTATTAATTGAATTAAAAAACAGACATGGAAACACTGGCATTAAAAAAAGAAAAGATAGCTGAGAAAGAAGAAACTTGTTTCGATCTCCGGCTCGGAAGCAGTGCTGAAAGCTTTTCTCGCCGAAGGCGTGGAAACTATCTTTGGCTATCCTGGCGGTGCCATCATGCCGATCTATGATGCATTATATGATTATCAGGAAAAACTGAATCATATTTTAGTCGGCATGAACAGGGTGCCATCCATGCTGCACAGGGTTATGCACGAGCTTCCGGCAGGCCGGGTGTCGTATTTGCCACCAGCGGTCCCGGTGCTACCAACCTGGTAACAGGGTTGGCGGATGCAATGATCGATAGCACACCGCGTTGGTTTGTATTACCGGTCAGGTATATGCGCATTTGTTGGGAACCGATGCATTCCAGGAAACAGACGTGATCAATATCACCACACCGGTCACCAAATGGAATTACCAGGTCACGGATGCAACTGAAATTCCAACGCGTCCTTGCCAAGGCATTTTATATTGCCAGCAGCGGAAGGCCGGGACCGGTGATCATTGATATCACAAAGAATGCGCAGTTGCAGAAATTCGATTATGAAGGATATACAAAATGCGATCATATCCGGAGCTATCGTCCCAAGCCGATCGTAAGAAAAGAATATGTTGAAGAAGCTGCGCAAACTGATCAATGCTGCTGAAAAACCCTTTGTGATATTCGGCCAGGGAGTCATTCTCGGAAGGGCGGAACAGGAATTCAAGAAATTTATTGAAAAAGCAGGAATTCCTGCCGCCTGGACCATCATGGGCATGAGCGCAATCCCAACCGATCATCCGTTGGGAGTGGGCATGCTGGGCATGCATGGCAATTATGGTCCCAATGTACTGACCAATGAATGCGATGTATTGATTGCCGTCGGCATGCGTTTCGATGACCGGGTGACCGGCAGGTTGGATAAATATGCAAAGCAGGCAAAGGTGATTCACCTGGATATTGATCCTTCGGAGATCGATAAGAATGTAAAAACAACGGTTGCCGGTTTGGGGTGATTGCAAAGAAACATTGCCCATGCTGACCGAACTGATCGAACAAAAAGTTTATCCGCAATGGCTGCAAAAATTCAATGACTATCGCAAGACGGAAGAAGAAACCTGCATCCAGCCGGAATTGCATCCGGACACAGGACGAGCTGACCATGGGTGAAGTGATCAAGTGCTCAATGAATTGACACAGGGCAATGCGATTGCTGGTCACAGATGTGGGACAGCACCAGATGGTAACTTGCCGCTATGCAAAATTCAATCAAATCAAAAAGCAATGTTACCTCCGGCGGATTGGGCACGATGGGCTTTGCATTGCCTGCAGCCATCGGCGCAAAATTTGGTGCTCCGGAGAGAACGGTCGTTGCCATCATCGGTGATGGCGGCTTTCAAATGACGTTGCAGGAAATGGGTACGATCATGCAAACCAAGTTAAATGTAAAGATCATTATCCTGAATAATCTTTTCCTTGGGCATGGTGCGCCAATGGCAGGAATTGTTCCATGACAGGCGATATTCATTTATAGACATGACCTGTCCCGATTTTGTAGCGCTGGCAAAAGCATATCAGATATAGAAGGGCAACGCATATCTGAAAGGGAAAAAATCAAAGGCGCGCTTACAGAAATGCTGGACCATCGATGGACCTTATTTGCTGGAAGTGATGGTTGGAAAGGAAAACAATGTGTTTCCCATGGTTCCCCAGGGATGCAGTGTTTCGGAAATAAGATTGAAATAAGAGAATGAATTAAAATCATGATTATGCAAGGCAAAACATCATCATAACAAGCAGGAATATACGATAACGGTATATACAGAAAACCAGATCGGTTTGCTGAACCGCATCGCCATTATTTTTTCCCGCAGGAAGATCAATGTAGAAAGTCTGAATACTTCGCCTACCGAAGTGGACAGCGTTCACCGTTTCACCATCGTGATCAATGAAATGGAAGATGTGGTTCGAAAGCTTTGCCGGCAGATTGAAAAACAGGTGGAAGTATTAAAGGCTTATTACAATACAGATGATGAAATCGTCTGGCAGGAAATGGCATTATATAAAGTACCCACCGATGAGATCGCTGAAAAAGTAAAAGTGGAAAGATTGTTGCGTGAATATGGTGCCCGGGCAGTAGCGATCCGGAAAGACTATACCATTTTTGAAACACCGGTCACCGGGAAGAGACCGACCGGCTGGTCAAATTCCTGGAACCCTATGGACTGATCGAATTTGTGCAGAAGTGCCAGGGTGGCCGTGATCAAGGACAGCAGTGGTTTCCATGAAAAATTGAAAGAGTATGAAAAAGCGCGCCCGGCGACGAGCTGGTAGAAAATGAATTCCTCGACAAACAGGAAGAAGTATTTACAATGTAATCATTAGAAATTGATAATAAACAGTATTGATATAATCATTAAACAATGTCAAGGGAATAAAAAAGAAAATCCACTTTCATTCTTGACACAAAAATTAAAACCATGGCAAAATTAAATTTTGGTGGAGTTGAAGAAAATGTCGTGACCCGGGAAGAATTTCCGCTTGTCAAAAGCACAGGAAGTTTTGAAAAATGAAGTTGTAGCAGTGATCGGCTATGGTGTACAGGGCCCGGGCCAGGCACTTAACCAAAAAGACAATGGCATCAATGTGATCATTGGCCAGCGAAAGAATTCAAAGAGCTGGGATAAAGCAGTGCGAGATGGATTTGTTCCCGGGCGAAACACTTTTTGAAATTGAAGAAGCGCTGGAAAAAGGAACGATCATTTGTTATCTGCTGAGCGATGCTGCACAGATCGCAATGTGGCCAACCGTAAAAAAACATTTGACCCCAGGAAAGGCATTATATTTTTCTCATGGCTTTGGTATCACGTATCAATGAACAGACCGGTATCATTCCTCCACCAGATGTAGATGTATTCCTGGTTGCACCAAAAGGATCAGGTACTTCCTTACGCAGAATGTTCCTGCAGGGCCGTGGATTGAACAGCAGCTATGCTATTTTCCAGGATGCAACAGGCAAAGCATTTGAAAGAGTGGTTGCACTTGGCATTGCCATCGGTCCGGATATTTATTTGAAACGGATTTCAAGAAAGAAGTATATTCCGATCTTACCGGCGAAAGAGGAACACTGATGGGTGCAATCCAGGGAATCTTCGCTGCACAATATGAAGTGTTGCGTGCGAAAGGCCATTCTCCTTCAGAAGCATTCAATGAAACAGTGGAAGAACTGACACAATCATTGATGCCATTGGTTGCGGAAAATGGAATGGACTGGATGTATGCCAATTGCACCACTACTGCCCAACGCGGTGCACTGGATTGGTGGAAAAAATTCCGTGATGCAACTGCACCGGTATTTAAAGAATTATATGAAAGTGTGGCTGCCGGAAAAGAAGCAGCCCGTTCAATTGAAAGCAATAGCAAAGCGGATTACCGTGAAAAACTGGAAGTAGAATTGAAAGAATTGCGTGAAAGCGAATTGTGGCAGGCTGGCAAGACAGTTAGAAGTCTTCGTCCGGAAAATCAAACCGCAAGCCAAACACGGACGCCAAAGAAAAGAAAACAGTGGAGTTGTTAAAGAAACTGACTGAAAAGCCTGAAAGCGTCGGTTTAGATAATGTCTTAATTAAATATTAAGATGGATACATCAACACATACAGGCCTATAAGTTGTCGTTGCAGGACGCTGCAGAACGAGTTGAAGAAAGTGGTGACCCGAACGCCGCTGACATTTAATCATCAATCTCTCGAGAAAAATATCAATGCAATGTTTACCTGAAAAGAGAGGACCTGCAGGTAGTGCGCAGCTACAAACTGCGTGGTGCATATAATATGATGGTATCATTGCCCAAAGAACAACTTGACCGAGGTGTGGTTTGTGCAAGTGCGGGCAATCATGCCAGGGATTTGCATACAGTTGCAAAAAACTGAATGCAAAAGGAGTTGTATTCATGCCGATCATTACGCCCAACCAGAAAGTGACCCAGACAAAAATGTTTGGTGAAGATTATATCGAAGTGAAATTGGTCGGTGACACCTATGATGATTGTGCGGTTGCAGCCAAACAATATACCGAAGAAAATGGAATGACATTTATTCCTCCGTTTGATGATCTACCGGATCATTGAAGGCCAGGGAACGGTGGGCTTGAAGATCCTGGAAGACTTGTCGGAAATTGATTATTTATTTCTTCCGGTTGGTGGTGGCGGACTGGCATCGGGCGTAGGATCTTATTTTAAAACTATTCTCCCAAAACAAAGATCATCGGCGTGGAACCGGAAGGCGCGCCAGCGATGTATAAAGCATTGAAGGCCGGCCACCCGGTAACACTGGATACATATCGACCGGTTTGTGGATGGCGCAGCGGTGAAAAGAGTGGGCGACCTGACCTTTTCCATTTGCAAAGAGGTGCTGGATGACCTGCACCTGGTACCGGAAGGAAAGGTCTGCTCAACCATCCTCAAACTGTATAATGAAGATGCGATTGTAGTCGAGCCGGCCGGAGCATTGTCCATTGCCGCACTGGATGGCTATGCCGATGAAATCAAAGGGAAGAATGTGGTCTGCATCGTAAGCGGAAGCAATAATGATATCGACCGGATGCAGGAGATCAAGGAAAGAAGTCTTGCAATATGAAGGGCTTGAAACATTATTTCCTGATCCGTTTTGCCCAGCGCCCGGGCGCACTGAAGGAATTTGTCAACCATGTGCTCGGGTCCGAACGACGATATCACCCGGTTTGAATACATGCAAAAGCATAATAAAGAGACCGGTCCGGCACTGGTGGGAGTTGAATTGAAGAGCAAGAGAGGATTATGATCTGCTTGCTTAAGAACATGAAGCAGGTATCATATCAATTATACAGAATTGAACAAAGAATGATAATCTGTTTGGATATCTGGTTTAGTGGAATAGTCGATCGGATTTGTGGATAATTACGACGAAGGTGGTCTACATACCGGATGCGACGCTATTTTGTATTTTCAGACGATTGCTTGCCATTTGACCAGGAGTGAACCTGGACTATTTTCATTATTAAAACAAAAACAACGATTCATGGCGGACAACCAGGGTTTATACGATCCTTCATTTGAACATGATTCCTGCGGTATTGGCTTTGTTGCCAATATCAAAGGACATAAGTCTCACCAGTACATCGACGATGCACTGACCATCCTGGAAAACATGGAGCACCGCGGCGCCTGCGGTTGTGAAAGCAATACCGGTGATGGTGCAGGCATCATGCTTCAGACCCCGCACGAATTTTTCTTTGATGAATGCATAAAGCTGGGTGTACACCTTCCTTCTTTTGGCAAATATGGCGTAGGCGTGCTTTTCTTTCCAAGAGAGATCCGCTTGCGGGAAGAATGCCGCGATATCTTTAACCGGACTGCTGAAAAACTTGGGATTGGAAATACTGGCTTATCGCAAAGTGCCTGTAAATCCCGATGGAATTGGTCTCACTGCATTGTCCGTGGAACCGGAAATCGAACAGGTTTTCATCGCCTGTCCCGATCATGTTAATAACGCAGACGATTTTGAAAGAAAATTATTTGTGCTGCGCAATTATGCAACGCACACCATTAATAATACGGTAAGAAAAGATGCGATCGGTTTTTATATCGCTTCGCTCAGTTATAAAACGGTTGTTTATAAAGGTCAGTTGACAAGCCATCAGTTAAGGAGTTATTTTCCTGACCTCAGCAATAAAAGAGTGGTGAGTGCATTTGGACTTGATCCATTCCCGTTTTGCCACCAATACATTTCCTTCCTGGAAACTGGCGCAGCCTTTCCGCTATATCGCGCACAACGGTGAGATCAATACGCTCCAGGGAAATCTGAACTGGTTGAAGACAAGTGAAAAGGGATTTATTTCTCCTTATTTCAGCAAGGAAGAAATGGAAATGCTGTTGCCGATCGTTACTGATGGCCAATCGGATTCTGCCTGCCTGGATAATATGATCGAATTGCTCACACTGACCGGCCGCTCACTTCCGCATGTAATGATGATGCTGATACCGGAAGCATGGGATGGCAATAAGGAAATGGACCCCGTGAAAAAAGCATTTTATGAATTTCATGCTTCGATGATGGAACCCTGGGATGGACCGGCTTCCATTTCATTTACCGATGGAAAGATCATTGGCGCAACGCTCGACCGAAATGGGCTGCGGCCTTCAAGATATTGTGTGACCACCGATGACCGTGTGATCATGGCATCTGAAACAGGTGTGTTACCGATCGATCCCTGCAATGATCAAAGAAAAAGGAAGATTGCAGCCGGGAAAGATGTTCGTGGTGGATATGGAACAGGGAAGGATCATCAGCGATGAAGAATTGAAACAAAAGATCTGTTCCCAAAAACCTTATGCCGAATGGCTGAATAAATATAAGATCCGGTTGAATGAATTGCCTGAACCACGTGTGATGTTCACGCATCTCGAACATGACCAGGTATTCAAATATCAAAAAGCATTTGGTTATTCTACAGAAGATCTTGATACCATCATCGCACCAATGGCGTTGGATGGAAAAGAACCGGTTGGTTCGATGGGTACCGATACGCCGCTGGCAGTATTGAGTGATGAGCCCCAGCATCTGAGTACTTATTTCAAACAATTATTTGCGCAGGTTACCAATCCGCCGATTGATCCCGATCCGGGAAAAGAATGGTGATGTCGCTGGCAACATTTGTTGGAAATAACGGAAATCTATTGGTGGAAGATGCAGCTTACCTGTCATACGCGTGGCATTGAAACATCCGGTGCTGACCAATCATGAACTGGAAAAGATCAGAAGTATCGATACCGGCATATTCCAGGCAAAAACATTGCAATGTTATTTCCGGGCCGATGGAAAACCGGATTCGCTGAAAGCGGGACTGGACAGGCTTTGCCGCTATGCCGTCGATGCGGTGGAAGATGGTTTTGAAGTATTGATCCTGCAGGACAGGGCCATCGATTCCGATCATGCGCCCATACCTTCGTTGCTGGCAACTGCTGCAGTCCATCATCACCTGATCCGGAAAGGATTGCGTGGGCAGGTGGGTATCGTGGTAGAAGCAGGTGATGTATGGGAAGTTCATCATTTTGCATGTCTCATTGGTTTTGGTGCAACGGCCATCAATCCCTATCTCGCCTTTCTACTATCCGCGATATGAAAGAGACCGGCAAGCTTGCAAACTGACCTGAGTCGAAGATCAGCTGAAGAAGAATTATATCAAAGCGGTGAATGATGGATTGATGAAAGTATTTTCCAAAATGGGAATCTCTACTCTTCAATCCTACCAGGGTGCACAGATATTTGAGATCATCGGATTGAATAAAGATGTGGTCAATAAATATTTTACCGGAGCCACTTCGCGCATCGAAGGAATGGGGCTGGATGAAATTGCCAAGGAAGCACTGGCCAAACATTTCTTTGCATTCAGTAAAAAAGATATTCCGGTCGACCGGCTTCCTGCGGGAGGAATATATCAATGGAAAAGAAAAGGTGAATTCCATTTATTCAATCCGCAGACCATTCATTTCCTGCAATATTCAACACAGCCGGAATGATTATGCATCATTCAAAAAATATTCAAAGCTGGTAAATGACCAGAGTGAAAAGGCGGCAACACTTACGAAGCTTGTTTCAATTCAAACATAATCGGCCGTCCATTCCCATCGATGAAGTGGAACCGGCAGAAAATATTTATGAAAAGATTTGCTACAGGAGCGATGAGCTTTGGATCTATTTCCTGGGAGGCGCATACTACGCTGGCGATTGCCATGAACCGCATCGGTGCGAAAAGCAATACTGGTGAAGGTGGTGAAGATGAAAGAAGATATGAACGACTTGCCGAATGGCGATTCCATGCGCAGTGCGATCAAGCAGGTTGCATCTGCAAGGTTTGGCGTAACGAGTCTATTATCTGACGGAAGCCGATGAATTGCAGATAAAAATGGCGCAGGGAGCCAAACCCGGTGAAGGCGGACAATTACCCGGCCATAAAGTGGATGAATGGATCGGCAAGACACGACATTCAACACCCGGTGTTGGGTTGATCTCTCCACCGCCGCATCATGATATTTATTCCATCGAAGATCTTGCGCAATTGATATTTGATCTGAAAAATGCAAACCGCAAAGCAAGGATCAATGTGAAGCTGGTGTCGAAAGCAGGTGTAGGAACGATTGCTGCCGGGGTGGCAAAAGCAAAGGCAGATGTGATCTTGATCTCAGGGCATGACGGTGGTACGGGCGCATCTCCGATATCATCTATCAAACATGCCGGGCTTCCCTGGGAATTGGGACTGGCAGAATCACATCAGACATTGGTAAAAAATAAATTGCGCAGCCGGGTCGTATTGCAGGCCGATGGACAGATGAAGACCGGACGGGATATCGCTGTTGCTACCTTGCTGGGTGCAGAAGAATGGGGCGTTGCAACAGCCGCATTGATCGTGGAAGGTTGCATCATGATGCGCAAATGCCATATGAATACCTGTCCGGTGGGTGTGGCGACACAGGATCCTGAATTAAGAAAACGATTTTCACGGAAATGCGGACCATGTAGTCAATTTCTTTCATTTTATCGTGCAGGAGTTGAGGGAGATCATGGCGGAATTGGGATTCAGGACCATCAATGAAATGGTGGGCCAGGTAGATTACCTGGAAATGAGAGAAAATATCATCCATTGGAAATATAACAAGCTGGACCTGTCGCCGGTGCTTATACAAAGAACCTGCATCACCGTTATACGGGCTTATATCAAGCAGGAGGAGCAGGACCATGAACTGGAAAGTGTATTGGATTGGAAATTATTGGAGGCGGCGAAAGCCAGCTATCGAAAATAATGAAAAAGTAAGGGCATCGTTTCCATTAAGAAATACCGACCGAACGGCCGGCACGATACTGTCGAATGAGATCACCAAGAAATATCAAAGCTAGCGGCCTGCCTGATGATACGCATTCATTTCAATTTCAAAGGAACAGCCGGCCAAAGTTTTGGTGCATTCAATTGCAAAGGAATTACTCTGGAATTGGAAGGAGATGCCAACGATTATTTCGGGAAAGGATTAAGTGGAGCGCGTCTGATCATTTACCCAAGCAAGCAAGCCAGTTTTGTTCCGGAAGAAAATATCATCATTGGTAATGTAGCCTTTTATGGTGCCACTTCCGGTGAAGCATTTATCAGAGGAAAGGCGGGGGAGAGGTTTGGCGTTCGCAATTCAGGCGCAAACATAGTGGTGGAAGGAGTTGGGGACCATGGATGTGAGTACATGACGGGTGGAAATATTATCATCCTGGGAGCCACCGGAAGAAATTTTGCTGCGGGCATGAGCGGTGGGATCGCTTATGTATACGATGTGAATGGTCAATTTGGAGAAATTGCAACCAGGAGATGGTGGAATTGGATCCGTTATCTGACGATGATGCGCACCTGCTACGCGTAGATGATCAGCAAGCATTATGAATATACCGGAAGCACGGTAGCCAAATTTGTGTTGGAAGATTTCGACAATCAGTTAAAGAATTTCGTAAAAGTATTTCCGACAGATTATAAGAAAGCACTGAAAGCAAATGAAGAAAGGTGGAGTTAAGAAATGCAAACGATGCGCGATCAAGAATCCAACTACAGAGAATAACAAGGAAATTAATAACAACGATCAGAGAATATGGGTAAACCAACAGGATTTTATAGAATTTACGAGGGAATGCCAGGCAAATTGTCGGTGGAAGACAGGGTGCAGCCATTACAATGAATTCATTGAACGGTTCACCGATGAAAAATTGAACCAGCAAGCGGCGCGTTGCATGAATTGCGGCGTTCCTTTTTGTCATAGTGGTTGTCCATTGGGAAATGTGATTCCGGAATTCAATGATGCAGTCTATCAAAAGAACTGGAAGGAAGCCTATGAGATCCTGGCGTCCACCAATAATTTTCCTGAATTCACCGGCAGGATCTGTCCTGCTCCTTGCGAGACTGCCTGTGTATTGGGCATTAACCAACCACCGGTAGCCATTGAAGAAATAGAAAAGCATATCATTGAGATTGCTTTTGAAAAAGGATTTGTGAAAGCGCATAAACCCAATATTACGACTCGGGAAAAAGGTGGCAGTGATGGGTTCGGGTCCGGCGGGGATGGCTGCGGCGGCGCAACTCAATCATGGCCGGTCATTCGGTAACGGTATTTGAAAGGGATGATGCACCCGGTGGCTTATTACGGTATGGCATACCCGATTTCAAATTGGAGAAATGGGTGGTGGACAGAAGGATCAAGTTAATGGAAGAAGAGGGAATTATTTTTAAGTGCAATGCGAATGTGGGGGTCAATGTCAGCGTGAACAACGCTGCTCCGCGAGTTTCATGCGATGGTACTGGCGGGCGGATCGACCGTACCCAGAGACCTGAACATTGCCGGGAAGGGAATTGAACGGGATGCATTTTGCCATGGATTTTCTAAAACAGAAGTAATAAGCGGATTGCCGGAAAAGATCCGTTGGACAATCAGGGATTTGAAAGCAATATGGTTGGCAGAAGAGATCACTGCTCACGGGCAAGAATGTCGTCGTGATCGGAGGAGGTGATACGGGAAGCGACTGCGTTGGAACTTCTAACCGGCAGGGTGCCAGATCGGTAACACAATTTGAGTTATTGCCGAAACCCCCTGAAGACGAACGCCTTACATGCCATGGCCCTCTTATCCGATGGTGTTGAAGACAAGTTCTTCTCATGAAGAAGGAGTTCGGAGCGGCATTGGGCGATATCGACCAAAGGAAATGATTGGAGATGAAAAGGGAAATCTGAAAGCCTTGAAGATCGTTGAATCTGGAATGGAAGCTGGCCGAAGATGGAAGGCCGGCGCATTTTGCTGAAGTCGCAGGTAACAGAACGGGAAATTCCCTGCGGACTGGTATTATTTGCCATGGGATTTATAAATCCGCAAAAAGAGGGCTTGCTGGAAGAATTGGCGATTGAATTGGATGAAAGGGGAAATGTAAGAGCTTCGGAAAAATCATATCAAACCAATATTCAAAAAATATTTACTGCGGGTGATATGCGAAGGGGACAGTCGTTGGTAGTTTGGGCGATAAGTGAAGGGACGCGAATGCGCGCGCAAGGTGGATGAGTTCCTGATGGGCAAGTCTGTTACTGGAGACCAAGAATTCTTCGGTAATTTCAGTTCCGGGTCTGATTTTCTAAGGATATCTACCTAAACGGATTTTTTCTTCGACGATCTGCTTGATTTCAGTTTATTTCTTATTGAAACAACCATCCAATTCTCCGCGGTTAAACCGCAGGAACGTGCAACCATTCTGCAATTCGCGCATCTTTAGGGAATTTACGATCATAATATGTTGACACTTACACTCTTAAATATAATAATTGTAATAAGTTATCGTTTTCTAAAAACGAATATCATCAGAATGGCCGATAAAGATGATTTTAGTGTGCTAAGATTTTTGGATTTGGCTGCGGTCTGAGAAAGATCAGAGATAACGTAGCGTGAGGATGCAGATGGGTATAAGTAATGACAACATTGAGGATAAAATTGCAATCAATTGATTATAAACGTCAAAGGAGGAAATTAGATGGATATAGTAGATCTACTAGACTAGAATTTACCGTGAATTTGTTATAGTTCTTTTACTTTTTTAGCTATATTCACACATCCTTCCTTATATCCTTAGTAAAGCTGCTATATTACTAACGGAATTTGGCTTATATAATCAATAGTTTGTAGCGTATAATTTTTCAGGGTTTTGTTAATTGGTACTTATGAATGTAATGAAAATTAAAGGGGTAGTTATATCCTTGTTGGCTTTATCCATGATGATCACTGACTGGTGCGTGAATACGAGAAATGCAACATAGTTTTAAGATATCACTGATAAAAGTACGTTCTTTAAATACTCCTGTTCCGGAATCATATCATTCAAAAGAATGATCTTTTGAGTATTACTGTAAGCAGCTTAAATCCTGAAGCCTCTGCGGTATTTAATTCACCCAATGTTGCGGGTCCAAGTGTCAGGAACGAACGTCGTTATCCGGTTATCTGGTGAGCGTAGATGGAAATATTCAATTCCCGATTTTGGGGAATATTAAAGCGGCTGGGTTGACAAAAGAACAATTGAAGGAAAGTATTAATAATAAATTATTGGAGCGGAAATTGTTGATCGATCCGATCGTGAGTGTTCGGTTTTTGAATTTCCGGGTAACTGTTCTTGGGTGAAGTTAGACATCCCGCTCGTAGTGAATGTTCCCAATGAAAAGATCTCATTGCTGGAAGCAATGGGTTTGGCCGGTGATTTGACCGATTTATGCAAGAAGAGATAATGTACTTGATCATACGGGAAGAGAACGGCGATAAAACATCAAGAGATTGAATCTAACTTCAGCTGAACTATTATCATCTCCATATTATTATCTAAAATCCAATGATATCATTTACGTTGAACCGAACAAATCAAGGATTGCGCAATCAGGCAGGAGCCAGCAATGGATCCCGGTGGTATTAAGCGGCTTTCCTTGGTTGTTATCGTCGTTGACCGAGTTTTGAATGAGAAATAATCTGGATTGAAGATGAATCAAGATGAAGACAATTGAAGGGCCAGCAGGAGAACCTGGAACCAGCAATGCAATATCATTAGGCGGATATGGTTCAAGTATTCTCCTTATTGGCTCTTGTTTTTTATATTGATCCTGCTGGCTGTTGGCGGGGCATGGTGGATGTTGCGTAACCGCGTTCCCGTGTACCAGTCCAAAGCTGCGATTTTGATAAAGGATGAGAAGAAAAGGATTGGACGATGCAAAGATGATCGAATCAATGAATCAACTTTCCACGAAAAAAATTATTGAAAACGAAACAGAAGTGCTTCATTCCAGGTCACTGATGAGTGAAGTAGTAAGAAACCTCTGCATTTGTATGCGCCGTTTTTGAAAAGGTAATGGCAAAATCCGTATCGGCTTATGCTACGTCTCCAATCGTCGATTGAAGCAAGGAATCTGGATTCCATGGGACAGGCGGAAAAAGTTCATTTCACGTTTCGATAAGGTCAAAGAATAAAGTAATCATTAAATGATCAGTCATTTCCATTAAATGACATGGGTCAATACTAAATATGGAGCCTTGAGATTCTTACACAACACGAGCGACGTGCACGCCGGCAAGAGCCATTGTATTTTTCCCTGATCGATCCTAAATCGGTCACAGAAGACTCATATCGAGCCTGGAGATATCAGCCTGCCAGCAGACTGTCATCTGTGATCAACCTCAGCATTAACAGATGAAATTACCAAAGAGATCGGAAGATATCCTCAATGGTCTGTTAGTGGCCTATAACGGGGCTGCCGTTAAAGACAAGAGCAATCTTGCTGCGAATACATTGAAATTCCTCGATGAACGTCTAGATAGTGTTAGCGGGACCTGAATGCTATTGAAAGCAAGATGCAGAAATATAAATCCAGCCAGGACGCCACTGATATCAGCTCCCAGGGCCAATTATTCCTGCAGAACGTGAGCGCCAACGACCAAAAACTGGGCGATGTGAGTATGCAAATAGCAGTACTTAACCAGGTTGAAGATTATGTAAAGTCGAAAGAAAATACAGCTGGCATCGTTCCATCGACAGTAGGTGTTGATGATCCGATGTTATCATCAACTGTTGACTAAGTTATATGAATCCGAACTGCAGTATGAAAAGTTGAAAAAAACGACAGCGGAAAATCACCCTCTGGTCTCGTTTCTGCTGTCCGACCAGATCAATAAGATCAAACCGAGCATCCTGGAAAATATCAATAACCAGAAAAAGAACCTCGAAGCAAGCAAACAAAATCTTTATAGTACCAACGGACAGTATTCATCCCAACTTCAGACCATTCCTCAAAAGGAAAGGGACCTGGTGGAGATCAGCCGTGAACAAAACATCAAGAGCGGTATCTACAATTACTTCTTGCAAAAAAAGGAGGAGACTGCACTTTCGAATATATCGGTGGTTGCGGATAGCCGCGTAATCGATAAGGCAGAATCATTTGGTCCCGTCAATATGGACAAGAAGAAGATCTATCTTGTTGCCGTGGTGCTTGCGATCGGATTGGGCATTGGGATCATATCACTCAATGAATTGATCAACCGCACCGATTTTATATCGCCACGAAATCGAGTCTCGCACGGGCAGCCCGATCATCGGGGAAATTGTTCACGAGAAATCAAAAACTCCCTTGGTGATTGGCGAAGGATAAGAGGACTTTCATCGCAGAGCAGTTCCGGAAGTTGAGGACCTCTCTCGCATATATTGGTATTCATGGCGAAAGAAAAAAATTGCTGGTTACGTCTACAGTTCCAGGAGATGGAAAAAGTTTTGTAGTAGCCAACCTCGGGCATTAGCCTGGCGATGGCAGGGAATAGAGTGGTGTTGCTTGAATTTGACCTGAGCGATCCGACACTGAGTGATAAATTGAACGTGACCGTATTTAAAGGATTTCTGATTTTCTTGTTGGGAACGCGCGACCGGAAGAGATCGTTCAACAGACAGGGATCAATGAAAATCTTTACATCATCCCTGCCGGTAGTTTGTACCAGACAATCCTTCCGAATTGATCGCCAATGGCCGAGTCGAAGAATTGATGGAGTATCTGACGCCGGATTTTGATTATGTGATCGTGGATACGGCGCCGGTGGGGTTATTATCAGATGCCTATGTGCTTTCCAGCTATTGCGATAGCACATTATATGTGATCAGGCACCGCCATACGCCTAAATTGTCGATCGAAAGAATGGATGAAAATAATGAGATCAACGAATTGAAGAATATGGGCATCGTGTTCAATGATGTCCGGGCCAGAGGATTCGGAAAGAACGGATATGGTTACGGTTATGGTTATGGCTATATCCATAAAGAGAAAAAGGGAAAGAGGCAAGCGAAAGCGGCAAGAATGTAGCGTAAGAGATATTTCATTGTACGACGTAAAAACTGCTTCGTACTATGGCACAGATTAAACGTTTAGGTACCCTTCAACAGTAAATAATCTTTGATCAGTGCACGAGTGTAACTGAGATGGGCGAAGCCGTGGATATCTTGTGAAAAAAGTCAAATATAAACAGATAAAGGGTAATCCAGTACTATGATATAAAATTCAAGAAATGAAAACGTATCAAAAATGAACTGAAAGTAAACATTGGTATGCCGTTTATACCCGGCCTCGATGGGAGAAAAAGGTTGCCGAAATTCTTACGCGTGGACACCATTGAGAACTATTGCCCACTGAATAAAGTATTGCGTCAATGGAGTGATCGGAAAAAATAGGTACATGAACCCATGTTTACTTCCTATGTATTTGTGCGAGTAGCCGAAACGGAGCACAATCTCCTCAAACAAACAGACGGTATCATTAATATGGTCTATTGGCTCGGTAAACCCGCAGTCATCCGCGATTCTGAAATCGACCTGATCAAGAAATTCCTGAATGAGTACACCAATGTGAAATTGGAAAGACCCCAATCAACCTGAATGATCGTGTGCGAGTTTTGGGCGGCCCTCTGATGGACCTTGAAGGCCAGGTAATGGTTCTGAAAAATAAGACCGTCAAAATACTGCTTCCTTCCCTGGGTTATATGATGCAGGCCGAACTTGAAACTGAAAACGTAAAAGTGATCAATTCCAACGTTGCCCAGCACTATGAATCTGCCTAATGACCGGTATGCAGCGAAATAATACAACCTCTTATTACAGATCATCGAATTAAATTGCCGAAAGGCATTTTTTTATCTCCTGAAGAGTCGATTCATTTCTCTTACCTGACACATTAACATCGTATTTTAATTTATGGCAGCGAGCTCAAGCGATAGCGAATTTGACCTGGTCATAGAAGCATCCAGATCGAGGAAAAAGTACTGGACTGATATATGGCGTTATCGTGAACTTTTTTTCTTCCTGGCCTGGCGTGATATCTTGGTTAGGTATAAACAAACTGTCATCGGCCTGGCGTGGAGCCTGATTCGCCCGTTTCTCACCATGCTGGTGTTTACGTTGATCTTCGGGCTAATGGCTAAGTTCCCGTCCGAAGGCGTCCCATATCCTATCCTTGTATATGCGGCTATGCTTCCCTGGCAGTTTTTCGCGACCTCATTTAGCGAGGCAAGTAACTCCCTGATCAGTAATGCGAACATGCTGACGAAGATCTATTTTCCCCGGGTAATCATTCCTGCCAGCACGGTCATTGTAAACTTTATTGACTTCCTGATTTCCTTTTTGATCCTGGTAGGCCTGATGTTTTGGTTTCATTTCACTCCATCATGGACCATGATCACTCTGCCGCTATTTTTTATCTGGGCTCTGGCCATTGCTATGGGAGCTGGTTTTTATGTGGCCGCCGTCAATGTTAAATACCGTGATTTCAAACATATTGTGCCCTTTGTCATTCAGATAGGATTGTACATATCTCCCGTTGGATTTACAAGCAATTTAGTGCCCGAAAAATGGAGATTGCTATATTCTATAAATCCAATGGTAGGCGTCATCGATGGGTTCAGATGGGCTATCATAGGTGAGAGCTACCATGTCTACATGCCAGGAATGTTTATGTCTTTGGGGATTACAACCCTGTTGGCATTCTTTGGAATCTGGTATTTTAGGAAAATGGAAAGGTCATTTGCAGACACAATTTAATCGGGGGCGACTCTTCCCTCAATTTATCATCGTAATATAATAGTGTAAGGATGGGCGTTGTCATCAGAGTTGAGCACGTAACTAAGCAATATATCATAAGGCACCAGCAACAGGATAGCTATATGGTATTGCGCGATGTTATTGCCCAAAAGGCTAAAAACTTGTTTAAGTCGGTAAGGCCGGTTTCAAAAGACAAACCTGCGCATATTGGAAAAACAGAGAATTTTCTGGCCTTGAATGACGTGAATTTTGAAGTAAACCAGGGCGACAGAATCGGCATCATCGGACGAAATGGCGCTGGAAAGTCAACGCTTTTAAAGGTGTTGAGCAGGATAACTGAACCGACAAGCGGTAAGATCAGTATTAAGGGTCGTATATCCAGCTTGCTGGAAGTTGGCACTGGTTTTCACCCCGAACTTTCCGGCCGCGAGAATATTTATTTAAATGGGGCAATCCTGGGAATGTTGAGATCTGAGATCAAAGACAAATTTGACGAGATTGTAGCATTTTCCGGAGTTGAAAAATTCCTCGACACACCCGTTAAGCGATATTCCAGCGGAATGTATATCCGGCTAGCATTTGCTGTCGCCGCCCATCTTCAATCCGAAATTCTGGTAGTAGATGAAGTGTTGGCAGTAGGAGATGTTGAATTTCAAAAGAAATGTCTTGGTAAAATGCAGGACATATCCCAAAATGAAGGCAGGACTGTTTTATTTGTAAGCCACAACATGCAGGCGATAACGAATTTGTGTTCAAGAGCTATATTGCTGAATAAGGGATCGATTATCCACGATAGCGATACAAAAGGAGCTATTCGAAACTATTTAATGTTTCAAACCTCAAAGGAAGGAAGTATTAATTGGGATGATAAAACAGCTCCGGGCGATTCGACTATTAGATTAAAGGCAGTTAAAATTTTGGACCAGGATAACAACATCCGAAATCATTTTTTCTCGAAGTCGAGGATCCGGATACAGTTAGACTTTGACATCATTAAAATGGATAGTGACCTGGTAATTGGTTTTGATATAACGAATGAGGATGGTATGCTGGTCTTTAGAACCTATCACAATGACAGCGCGCAGAAGGACTGGCCCGCCCTGAAGGAAGGGCATAATTCCATTTATTGTGAAATACCGGGAGAGTTCTTAAACGGAGGCAATTATTATATATGCCCCAAGCTGAGCCTTCATTTTAAGAAATGGATTTTCGATGGCGATCCGGTACTTTCATTTGAGGTAGAAGTGAATCATGGTGTTTCTCCTTTTTGGAACCGGATCAATAAATCGAGCCCGAGGCCCGGTTCACTCGCGGTGATCTTGCCGTGGCTTACCACAGAATCAAAGCCTGTACCTGCCTCCTGAAACGATCCATGATGAACAAAGTTTCGATTTATGGAGGCCTGGGTAACCAAATGTTTCAATATACATTGGGTTTGGCGCTGAATCACCGCGGAAATAAAACCAGGATACGTTTTTCCAATTACCTACATGAGACGCATCATAACGGTTTCAATTTAGGCGTTGCATTTCAATTGAAATTGCCACTGGGGCAACAACTACTGAAATTATTAATTCTACATGGCGGCTTCTTATACAAGAACAGGTTTGCATTCAGGCTCAGTCAGAAATTGAACCAGTACGATCACATCCGGGCATTAAGAACGTATCGCGAGAGAACGGAGTTTCAATACGATGATAACTTATTCCATCAGCAATCGAGCCTCTTTGTAGGAACATGGCAGGTGGAATCCTATTTTAAGGATATTAAAGACATCGTCCAGCGCTCTTTTGTATTTAAGACTCCGAAAGACGATACGAACAAAAAGCTGATGAAAGGAATCACAAGCTCAAATTCGGTGGCCATACATATCCGCAGGGGTGATTACCTGGCTACCCGATGGGCCAGTACGCACGCCGTCATTAAAGACTCAACTTATTATTTAAATGCTATCAACTATATTAATGCACGGGTAGAAAACCCTCATTATTTCATTTTTTCAGATGATGTTCAGTGGGCCAGGGAAAACCTGACGATTGGAAACATAACGTACGTGGACCACAACAAGGGCAGCCTAAGCTACATTGATATGTATTTAATGAGCTTATGCAAGCACAACATCATAGCGAACAGTACTTTTAGCTGGTGGGGTGCGTGGTTGAATAAAAATGACAACAAAATAGTGATCATGCCGGAAAAATGGCTGAATACGCACGATTGTCCGGGAATATTTCCTTCAGAATGGGTTAAGATGAAGGTATGATATCGCGAGAGGAACTTAGGTAATCAGGTTCATAAATGCTCAAGGTAGTCCAACTCCAATATAATCTCGTTTCAGCCGGTAAGCAATCCATGCGTCTTCACCATGCATTTTTAAAAGCTGGCATTGATTCGAGCTTATTATCCCTGCACTCTGATGTCGCCAACGACAGCAGGATCCAGGGCTTGGGAAACAGCTATAAAATGATCGCCCGGTTTAATAACCGATGGGCCGATCGGCTTACACGTCGATCCATAAAAAAGTTTGGGTTATTTTCTTATCCATTGTTTGGCTCAAATGTGTCGAAGCTGGCACAGGTTAAACGCGCGGACATCATTTATCTGCATTGGATCAACAATGGATTCTTAAGCCTGAAGAGTATAGAGCAGCTGGCAAAACTGAATAAGCCAATCATATTCGTGCTTCATGATATGTGGTCGATTACGGGGGGATGCCACTATAGTTTTGAATGCGAAAAGTATAAAACAGGCTGCCATAGTTGTCCTATGTTTCCGGAACCAAAGAAGAACGATCTGTCGGCAAAAGAGTTCAGGAGAAAGATCAGGTTGTATTCTAAATTCGATAACCTGTATTTTGTTTCTCCCAGTCAATGGCTATACAATTGTGCCAGAGAATCCATGTTAACAAAAGATAAACCCGTATTTCATATTCCCAACCTGGTAGATAATACGGTGTACAAGCCTTTTGATAAGAGATCCGCGAAACAGATATTGAATATCAACCCGGACGAAACTGTTATCGCTTTCGGTGCTGTTTCCCTGAAAAGCCCGCTGAAGGGTTGGGAATATCTCCAAAACGCATTGGAGATTCTGCAGAAGGATGGGACGATCAAAAATATTTCCGTGCTGGTATTTGGCGGGGGCTATAATGAAGAACTCAGGAAAGCCATTCCATTCCCTTCGAGGTCGGCAGGCTATTTAAATGATGATTATTCCATGGCTGTCGTATACAATGCAGCCGATATATTCATTGCTCCTTCACTGGCAGATAACCTTCCCACAACCATATTTGAAAGTATGTGCTGCGGAACGCCGGTTGTAGCATTTAATACCGGTGGTATCCCGGACCTGGTAAAGCACAAGTTAAACGGCTACCTTGCTAAGTATAGAGATGCAGAAGATCTCGCTGAAGGAGTTAAATTCTGTTTGAGTAATGGAATTAAAGGCAATATGTTACCGGTTTTTGAACCCAGTTTAACCATCCAAAAACACCTCGAACTATATGAACAAATAAAATCGACTAAAATAAAGGATTAGTTGGAACAGTTGCAGGAAAATACAATAGTAGAACTGCCTTATGTTAGCAGTAAAGAAGCAAGGGCAGTTAAAATGTTTTGGTTTGGTTTTATCATTTTTACAGCAGGTTATACCATTACGAAGGGACTTCCCGGGAATATTCTTCGCTGGTATATGGTTCAGGGAATCGGGCTGCTTTTTTGCATACCCGCTGCCATGAACCTGATCAGTCTCAGACTTAACAATGGCTACCTGAAGAACCTGCACATACTCTATTGTATTTGGTTGTGTGTTGTCATTATGCGGGGGATTTCGTTTAACTATGCGGATTTGCGTACCCTGCTCTTTGATGCCGAGTACGGTCTCCTGATATACTTTGTGCCAGTCGTTTTATGGTTTCCAAAAAAAATTGCTCATTTAACAAGAGTATTCGATACGATTGCCATATTGAGCATAATTTATATCGCTTATTGCCTGATGTTTCGCGGTCCGCTGCTAAATCCTGAAGACGACGATATCGGAACTGGCCAGGGATTAATAGAAAATTTTTCAAAAACATTAAGTGTACCGAGCGGATTTATATTACTTACCTACATATACCATTCCAATAAACGAAAATTACTGGCGTTATTTGTAGTGGGGATGACGCTTTTGCTGGCGCTAATAAGAGCACGACGCGGCCTGCTGTTTATGGAAGTAAGCTATCTGTTCTTCACCTATGTCATTTTCTGTTATATTAATCGGCAGAAACGTTCCATCCTACTAATTTCTGTTCTGATCCTTGGGTTGGTTGCGTTTGCCGGTGTGAAGTTGTATAATCAGAAACAAAAAGGGGTGCTCACTTCGATTTCGGAGCGAGCTGATCAGGATACGCGAACGCAGGTGGAGGTTTGCTATTATGACGATATGCAAACCAAAGATTGGATAATAGGGCGTGGTTTAAAAGGTGAATACTTTTGTCCGGCAGTGGACAAGGATTTTTCTAATTATCGAAGTGTAATAGAAACGGATTATCTGAATATTATCTTGAAAGGCGGATTAATAAGTCTTGTATTGCTATTATTAATCACGATTCCGGCGATGATCAAGGGAATTTTTTACTCCGAGAATACTCTTTCAAAGGCTGCTGGCATCTGGATTTTATTGTGGCTGATCGACTTGTATCCGACCACCGTTTATACTTTTACCTTAAACCATATGCTTGTCTGGATTTGCGTAGGCATCTGCTATTCCAAATCAATCCGCTATATGCCGGAAACTACTATTAAAGCCATTTTTTCCCGCTAATTCGTCCAAAGAAAAGAAATGAACTACCCTAAAATAAGCATTGTAACTCCTTCCTATAACCAGGCGGATCATCTTGAACAAACGATTCTTTCTGTCCTGGATCAAAACTACCCCAACCTGGAGTATATAGTCATTGACGGAGGATCTACAGATGGAAGCGCCGAAATCATTAAGAAATATGCCGACCGGCTTACGTATTGGGTGAGCGAAAAGGACAATGGTCAGTACGAAGCGATCAACAAAGGATTTGCCCGGACAACGGGTGATATTATGGGCTGGATCAACAGTTCGGATGTCCACTATCCCTGGACGCTGAACACCATTGCCCAGATCTTTTCAATTGGGGATGACGTGCAATGGATCAGCGGGATGCCTACCAACCTTTGTAGTGGCGTGGCGCCGCAACGGGTTTCCACGAAGAAGGGAAAGAGCTTCTATGATATGGCGATCGGCAACTTTAGATGGATCCAACAGGAATCCGTGTTTTGGAAACGGGATCTTTGGAATAAGGCTGGCGGAAAACTGGACACAAGTATCCGGTATGCAGAAGACCTGCATTTGTGGCTTCGATTCTTCCAACATGCCAACCTTTATCATGTAAATACTATACTCGCCGGGTTTCGTTATCATGACCTGCGAAGGGGATTCGATGTAAAGCGCAGTGTGGAAGTGGACAATACCAACGTTCCCTATGAAACGGAGGCTAAATTCCTGGTGAAAAGATTCCGATCTCAATTGCCGCTTAAAACCAAATGGAATATTTGGCTGTTCAGGATATTTGTCGCCAACAGCACCACGCTCAGGAAGGTATCTAAAAAATTGAATATTTTTCAACGATACCTGGACTATAACATTGCGTATAATTTTAATATCGACAATTGGTTGGCTGGAAGAGATTAACCAGCGTTAAAGATTATTGATTTAATCCAAACACTTTCTTACGATTAAAATGCATTCTTCAGTTCTAACATTAAATGGGGTTAACAATGTGGTCGCAGAGGAGAAGAAGTCCATAGTTTACCTCGGTTGTGCCACCTTTCCTTATGGATTAGCAGAGATGCAAAAAATAATCCTGATTTCGAAAAGCCTCGTTTACACCGGAAATGAGGTTACTGTTTTGGGCAAGAATGGTATTCACGATAAAGCACAATGCCCGGAACTCAAGGCTCACGGGCAATATGAAAATATTGAATATGTATACGCTTCCGGAAGTGCATATCGGAGCAAAAACTTCTTTAAGAGAAGGCTTAATGAGATTAAGGGTGCCATCAATGAGACCTTGTTCTTAAGAAGAAGGGCCAGGAGGAAGCAATTAGATTACGCCATCCTGACAACACGGAGTTTTTATGCTGTATTGTACTATTCTTTACTCGGCAAGCTCTTTGGATTTAAGACTATTCTGAACTATGTTGAATTCTATTCAGCCATGAAGAAGAAGCGCACACAGTGGAGAAAGCGTCTCAACGATAAGTTATTTGACCGCTATGCACCGGCTCTCACTGATGCTGTTTTTCCTATCAGTGAATTCCTGATCGAACATATGGAAAAGGTAGCGCCCAAGAAGAAATACTTGAAGATCCCAGGGCTTACCGATTTTGATCGTTACAAAGGCATTAACGGAGTGGTCGATGATAAATATTTTCTTTTTTGTGGAGACGCAGCATATAAAGAGATCATTCAATTTATAATTGATTCATTTGAACTATTAAAGGGATACAACTCGATTTATTTATACTTAGTCATCAATGGAAGCGAGAATAACATTAATGAGATCAAGAAATATATTAACCAGCAGCCGAATAGGGAGCAGATAAAGCTCTATTCGAAGCTTAGTAGTGAGCAATTGTTTACCTACTATAAGAATGCGTTGGCCTTGCTGATCCCACTTCGGCCAACATTTCAGGACATGGCCAGGTTTCCTCACAAAACCGGTGAATACCTGGCATCCGGTAATCCAGTGATCTCGACGAATTATGGAGAGGTAAGGTATTATTTTCGCGACATGGAAAATATGCTCCTGGCGGAGAGCTACGATGTGAAACTATTTGCCGAAAAAATGCAGTACGTGATATCGCATCCTACTGAATCTAAAGAAATCGGATTGAAGGGGAAAATGGTCGCATCCGAAATCTTCGAATATCGCAATAGGGCAGGAGTGATCAATGACTTTTTGAAAAAAGAATTTTAAATATCCGTAATGGATTTAAGATAAGCCATACCTCGCCTTGCAAATGGCGGGAGTAGTGCTAAGACCAACAAAAATTTTAAACCATAAATCAAAAACTATGAGCAAGAACAAAACAGCGATCGTAGGTGGCGCCGGCGGTTTTATCGGCGGCCATTTAGTTAACAGGTTAAAATCAGAAGGATACTGGGTAAGAGGCGTCGATCTAAAAAAGAACGAATACGGGAATGATGCTGCCGATGATTTTGTCATGGGTGACCTCAGAGATCCCGTCGTTTGTAAACAACTATTTGACAGGGAGATCGATGAAGTTTATCAATTAGCAGCGGACATGGGAGGAGCTGGCTACATATTTACTGGTGAGCACGACGCAGAGGTTATGCATAATTCGGCTACTATTAATCTGAATATGGCAGAGGCCAGCCACCGTCATAAGGTGAAAAAAATCTTCTATTCTTCTTCTGCCTGTATGTATCCCGAATACAATCAATTGGATCCGGACAATCCTAAGTGTTCAGAAGAATCTGCTTATCCTGCTGCTCCGGACAGCGAGTATGGATGGGAAAAGTTATTCAGTGAGCGCCTCTTCCTGGCCTACTATAGGAATTATAAGATGGAAGTACGCATTGCGCGGTTTCACAATATCTATGGACCAAGTGGTACCTGGAAGGGCGGAAAAGAAAAGGCGCCGGCAGCTATTTGCAGAAAAGTGGCAGAGACCGAGAATGGAGGAGAGATTGAAGTTTGGGGAGATGGCAAACAAACCCGGTCGTTTTTATATATCGATGAGTGCGTTGACGCCGTAAGAAGGTTGATGAACAGCAATTTTACTGGTCCTGTTAATGTTGGCTCAGAAGAAATGATCGCTATCAATGACCTGGTGAAAATGGTTGCGAGCGTGTCCGGGAAAAAAATAAAGATTAAAAATATACCCGGTCCGACGGGTGTAAGAGGAAGGAATTCCGATAACAAATTGATCCGTGAAAAATTGAATTGGTCACCTTCGCAACCCCTTGTAGAAGGAATTACAAAAACCTACAAGTGGATCAACGCCCAGGTGCAAGGTCAATTGGCAATTTCCAAGGCTTCATAAGCCTGCAGAAATGAATTCCAACAAAAAATGAAGTTTTGTTTCTTTGGAAATGTTTCAGGCGCATTAAAGGATCAGACGCCGGGAGGTGGAGAATTGCAGGTTGCCTTGTTGGCAAAAGCGCTCGCCCTAAAAGGTCATGAAGTGGTGATCATTGATCCTTATTCCAAGGAAAGCTTTGTTACCGAAGAAGGAGCAAAACTGATTCATATTCCGACCTGGAACAAAGGAATAAGAGGATTAAGGTTGTTTACAAACCGCATACCTACCCTGAAGAGATTATTCAGGGAACAAAAAGCTGATTTTTACTATGTCAGGATGCGGCACTATCTCCACCTTATTCCTTACCTGGCAGCCAGGCGGAATGGCGGTAGGTTTATTCAAGCCATTGCATCCGAAGTCGATACATTGGGTTTCTGGGGTAAATTCAGGCATAAATATAAAACTCATTTCAACCCTTTTAAATTTTTTACGCTCGACCTTCCTAACGACATCGTTTTTAATTATCTTGTCAGGAAATCCGACTATATAATCCTGCAGCATTCCGATCAAAAGCTTAAAGTCAAGTCGGTTAAAGGAAAGGTTGTCATTTTCCCTAATATTTTCAATTTCAATAAGCTTCCTGTTGTTGATAAACCATCGAAGGATTATTATATCCAGGTCGGGACGATCAATGTGGTGAAAGGGTCGGAGAGTTTGTACCAGTTGATCAATGAGGTTGACAAGAAATGTATGATCATGATCGTGGGACAGCCCATCGATCGAAAGTCAAGAAAAATATATAAGCACCTGGGAAAAGTAAAAAATGTGACCTTAAAAGGGCGCGTAAAACATAGTGAAACAATGCGGTTGATTGCCAATGCCAAGGCATTGATCAACACGTCCAGTTTCGAGGGCTTTCCCAATATATTCCTGGAGGCTTGGGCTACGGGCGTTCCCGTCGTTTCACTCAATGTGAACCCCGAGGACATTATCAACAAATACCAATTGGGTATTTGCTGTGACGGTAGTCTGACGAAAATGAAGAACTGCATTGAATCGGATGAAACAGCGGGGATAGACCGACAGGGTTTGATCAGGTACGTTTCAGAGTTTCATGATTTTGCCAGGGCCGGCGATCGGTTTTTAAATGTCATAAACAACGCTAATTAATCAGGATGTGCGGAATTAACGGATTAATATATCTTAACAAGGAAAGGAGGGTCTCACCGGCTGTCTTGAAAGAGATGTCGGATACGATCTATCATCGGGGTCCTGATGACGATGGCTATTACATTCAACAAAATGTTGGATTGGGCTTTCGCCGGTTAAGCATTATTGACCTGAGTACGGGTCACCAGCCTGTAAGCAATGAAAACGATAGCATTTTCATCATATTCAACGGGGAAATTTATAATTACCTGGAGCAACGGGAAATTCTAAAGCAGAAGGGATATAAATTCAAGACGACGACGGATACCGAAGTTATCCTCCATTTGTATGAGGAGCATGGTGTCGATTGCCTTCAATATCTGCGCGGAATGTTTGCATTTTCTATCTGGGACAACAATAAGCAACAGTTGTTTTGCGCCAGGGATCGATTCGGCATCAAACCTTTTTACTACTATCAGGACAAGGAAAAATTTGTCTTTGGCTCAGAGATAAAAGCCATTCTCAAAGCCGGGGATATTGATAAGACCCTTTCTTTCGATGCGCTGGATTCTTATTTTGCCTTTGGATATATCACCAGCGATCTGTCCATATATAAGCATATCAAAAAACTTCAGCCGGGCCACTACCTCTTATTGTCGTTTAAGAACGAGCCCGTTGTTAAGATTGAGAAGTACTGGGAAATCCGCTTTGATCCCGACTATTCTAAAACCGAGGAGCAATGGAAAGAAGAAATTGTCGCCTGCCTCTCGGAGAGTGTCAAGTTGCACATGATCTCCGACGTTCCTCTCGGCGCTTTTTTGAGCGGGGGAATTGATTCAAGTTCGGTGGTGGCGATGATGGCCAAGAATTCCAACTTGCCTATCAAAACCTTTTCGATTGGATTTAAGGAACAAAAATTTAGTGAACTGGAATTTGCCCAGGAAATCGCCCGTAAATATAATTGCGAACATCATGAGCAAATAGTAGAGCCTGAATCCATCAGTCTTCTTCCCAAGCTGGTGAGCGCGTATGATGAACCTTATGGAGATTCATCGGCGATCCCCACTTACTATGTATCCAAGCTAGCACGTCAATATGTGACGGTCGCTCTCTCCGGCGACGGGGGTGATGAATTGTTTGCCGGTTACAACAGCTACAAGATGTATAAGAAGATCTATTCAAACCCATTTAATTTCAATTCTCCCTACTATAATAAGGTGATCTGGGGCATCATTCATAAAATGATACCTCAGCGTGGCAAGGGTAAGGATTTTACGTATTTCCTTTCCAAGAACAAAGAATACATGTTTGCTTATATGCATCTATGGTCTAGCGAAGAAAGAAAAAAACTGATGCTGGATAATCATCCTCCGATAAATTATGAGCGTGCTTCTGAAATGTTTAAAGTAAACGTTCTTAAGAACGGTGATACCAAAGACTTTATCAGCAACATGCAATACCTGGACATGAAGACATATATGGTGGACGATATATTGACCAAGGTGGACAGGGCTAGTATGATGAGTTCATTGGAAGTCAGGGTCCCGCTGCTCGACCACAAATTCGCGGAGCTGAGTTTTAAAATCCCCTGGGATTTAAAACTAAATGGCGAAGCGCAAAAATATATTTTCAAGCAGGCCATGACACCTTACCTACCCGAAAATATATTAAAGCATCCGAAGCAGGGGTTTGCTGTTCCCATTTCCCTTTGGTTTAAGGATAACTTAAAGACCTATGTAGACGATACTTTTAATTCGGCTAATTGTCTGCTTTATGATTATATAGATAAGGAATATGTGCAAGAAAGAATAGCTGGAAATTTAAAGCGCAAACAGGATTTGGGCCAAAGGATCTGGTCCCTTCTGGTTTTTAACGAATGGTTGAAACAAAATAAATAATAGAAAGAATCTAAACTGATCATACATCATCAACTGAGGGCTACTGAACTATGAAAAGAAAATTCTCGAAATACCTTGATGTTTTGTTCGTGGACGGGTGGGCTATCGGCGTAACCCGGGGTAATATACAGGAGATCATCAGAAGCAAGACCTTTAACCCCGATATTACCTGGCTCCCCACTAAATCCATGAATCAATTCTATGCCGACCCGTTCTTATATAAGACGAAGGAGGGCACGTATGATATCATTTTTGAAGCCTTCTCTCTCAATGAAGAGTACGGCAAGATTGCAGTGATGTCTATTGACAATAGTTTTAAGCAGAAAAATCATAAGATCGTGCTGGATACAAAGAGCCATCTTTCTTATCCCTTTATATTTAAAGAAAACAATAAGATTTATGTTTTTCCCGAAGCTGCCAGAAGCGGTAAACTATCCTGCTATGAGTATGACCCGGTTAATCGTTCGTTGAAATTTTTGCAACAGGTCATAGATCTTCCAATCCTCGATGGTACTATCTTAAAACACAATGGTAAATACTGGCTGTTTGGAGTATTGAGGGGATATGATGGGGTGGAACAATATAAACTATGCATTTTCTATTCCAACAGTTTATTGGGCCCTTATACTCCTCATCCAATGAACCCGGTCAAGAACTCCTTGAATGGCACCCGATCAGCCGGCAACTTCATAGAAGTAGATGGCGAGATCTACCGGCCAACCCAGAATTGCGAGAATAGTTACGGAGAATCCATTACGATCAACAAAATGACCGTATTGACTGAGATGGACATCCAGGAAGAAGAGCACATGTCCATCAGCATCAATAAGGAAAAGAAGAGTAATTCAGGAATAAACCGGATCCATACGATCAACGTAATCGACGATATCATAGTAGTAGATGGGAAAAGGTCCCGTTTTTCACCTATGAATATCCTGAATGAAATTGCCAAAAAAAAAGAGTTTACTTTCGGAAAATAGGAAAGTTCAAACTCATGGTCCAGATGATTATAGCAAAGGGGATCATTGATATCACTCATCATGCCTTCCGTGGAAAGGTTAACAGCATATCTGAAATGCTGTATCTCCAGTACGATCCAATCCTGCTGATTTCTTAGAGCAATTTTACCAGCCCATGAGGATTTTATTTGTTACGGATTCAATGCAAAGCGGCGGAAAGGAAAGAAGGCTAACCGAGCTGATGAAAGCATTGAAGCTCAGGACGAATTTTGAGTTTGAACTCATTGTCATGAGCAGGGATTTTCACTACCAGGAAGTATTTGACCTGGGCATCCGCGTCCACTATGTCATCAGGAAGAAAAAGAAAGACCCTTCAGTTTTTAGAAAGTTCTATAGGCTATGCAAAAGTTATAAACCTGATATCGTCCATTGCTGGGATAGCATGACGGCCTTTTATATGGTACCAGCTACGCGGCTTTTGCGAATAAAATTGGTCAATGGGATGGTAGTGGATACACCGGTCAGGCAAAATATTTTCAACAAGCATTGGCTGAGGGCGAAATTGACTTTCTTATTTTCCAGTATTGTGATTGGAAACTCCAGGGCAGGTTTGAAAGCGTATCAAGTATCCAGGAATAAGGGCATTTGCATATACAACGGTTTCAATTTTGAAAGGGTTGGAAAACTTGAAGACAGAGAGCATGTCAGATCGAAGTTTGGCATTCGATCAAAGTATGTGGTTTTAATGGTTGGAGCTTTCCAAAAGAGAAAGGATTATGATTCTTATATCGATGCCGCTAAAATATTGTTACGATCCGGAACCGATGTAGAATTCCTGGCGGTTGGGGAAGGAGAAGACCTGGCGCGCATCTCTGAAAAAGCTGGTGGGGAAAACGGGATAAGATTTCTGGGCAAACAATCCGATGTGGAATCTATAATCAACATCAGTGACTTGTGTGTGTTAACCACCAATTCCAGTTATCATGGAGAAGGGATTTCAAATTCCATCCTTGAATATATGGCATTGGGAAAACCAGTCATTGCCACTACCGGCGGCGGCACCAACGAAATTGTCGAAGAGATGAAGACGGGTTTCCTGATTGGGCCTTCTGACCCGGTTAAACTGGCAGAAAAGATTCGATTACTTTTAAATGATGAAAGTTTACGACACCGGATGGGAATGGCAGGAAAGGAAAGGATCCATGATCATTTTTCTATTGATCAGATGGTGGATAAATACATTTCCATCTATGAGAATTGTGTTTCTTTTAGTAAGAATGCCAAATCAGCTATTCATCCGGTGAATGGAATGGTAAATGAATGAACTCACAATGGAAAATCATGCATGAAAATTCTGAATAAATTAATAAGAAAGCTTGGAAAAGAAGGATATACAGTCGATCCTTCTTTGTCCAGGTGGGATTTATTTATCATTTCATGGAATAAATGGATATGCCTGTTGAGGGGCTACTATCTCAAAATATGGCTTAGAAAATCGTCAGGTCTCTTGTTTGTTGGCAAACATTGTCGCATCAAGCATTGCAGTAAGATCCGGATGGGACGAACGATAACCATTGGTGATAATGTAGAGATCAATGCCTTGTCCAGGCATGGCATTATCATGGGGAATAATGTTTCCATACTTCGCAATACGATCATTGAATGCACAGGCGTGATTAGGGAATTGGGGGAGGGTTTGACGATTGGCGACAACGTGGGAATAGCTCAAAATTGCTTTATCCAGGTGAGAGGCAAAGTAGCGATAGGATCTAATATAATGTTTGGCCCCGGGGTTTCTATTTTTTCGGAAAATCATGGTTATGAAAATTCAGATCTGCCCATGATTGCCCAACAGACCAATCGCCTTGGTGTGGAATTGGGAGATGATATATGGATTGGAAGTGGCGCTAAGATTTTGGATGGCGTAAAACTGGGTAAAGGATGTATTGTCGCCGCTGGAGCTGTTGTTACCCAAAGTTTTCCAGATGGAAGTGTCATTGGTGGTATTCCAGCCAGGCTATTGCGAACGAGAAGTTCGGACTAACGTTTTAATTTTCATTAAACACCATCTATATTAAATGAATTTTTTAATAACAGGTATTGCGGGATTTATCGGTTCACACACTGGTGAAAAACTTATTTCGCTTGGGCATTCAGTTATCGGCATTGACAATTTTGATCCGTTCTATGCCCGAACCATCAAGATGAGTAACATCGACCAGTTGAAAAAGTCGAAATCATTTCAACTCTACGAGGCGGACATACGCAGCAAAGAAACTCTGCTGGATATTTTCGACAAGCACGAAGTTGACATAGTGATCCACCTTGCCGCCAAGGCCGGAGTACGTCCTTCCATCGAATATATTTCTGAGTATTATGAAGTGAATATAAATGGTACGGTCAATTTACTGGAATGCATGAAAGACAAGAGGATAACGAAGTTGATCTTCGCTTCTTCCTCCTCTGTTTATGGGAACAACCAAAAAGTTCCTTTTTCGGAGCTAGATATGGTTGACCATCCCATTTCGCCCTATGCAGCGACCAAGAAAAGTGGTGAACTACTCTGCCATACGTATAGCCATTTGTATGGAATTGATATAACCTGTCTCCGTTTTTTCACTGTCTTTGGACCCAGGCAACGTCCGGATCTCGCCATACATAAATTCACGAGGCTAATTGATGAAGGTAAGCCTGTGCCCGTATTTGGCGATGGTTCCACGTCGCGCGACTATACCTATGTGGAAGATATAATTGCCGGAATCATAGGCGCCATAGAAAAGCTGGATGGCTTTCATGTTTATAACATTGGAGAATCGCGTGTCATTAAACTGAATGAGCTTATCAAATTGATAGAAACAGCGCTGAATAAAAAAGCGATCCTGAAAATTCAGCCGCTGCAGCCGGGGGATGTGGAAAAGACCTTTGCAGATATTTCCAAAGCGAGGCTTGAGCTGGGCTACGACCCCAAGTATGACATGGAACTGGGCTTGCAACAATTCGTCCAGTGGTATAACGACAATAAGCATCAACTGTATAATTAATAGCTGGATCATTAAAAGAAAATTAGCATGTGTGGTTTTGTTGGCATCATCAATAAGAACGGGCAGGAAGTAGAATCTGATCTGCTTCGGTGCATGGCTAAAAAGATACATCACCGTGGACCAGATGAAGAAGGTATCCTGGTGGATGGAACAGTAGGATTCTTTCACAAAAGACTTTCCATCATCGATCTTTCTACAGGTCAGCAGCCAATGACCTTTGATAAATACACCATCGTATTTAACGGTGAGATTTATAATTACGTAGAACTCCGGGAAGAATTGATCCGGAAAGGGCCATGCATTCTCTACTACCTCCGATACGGAGGTGATCCTTCACCTTTACCAGGAGTACGGAAATGATTTCGTGAACCTGCTCAATGGCATGTTTGCATTTATCATCTACGATCAGCGAAAGAACAGTCTCTATATTGCCCGCGACCACTTTGGCATCAAACCACTTTACTGGTATCATGATGATCAAAAAGTGGTGTTTGGAAGTGAAATCAAATCGCTTCTGGCTCACCCTGCTGTCGTGGCCGAACTAGATACTGGAAATTTATATGAATATCTCACCTTCCAGTTTGTGATGGGAGAAGGCACGATGTTCAAGAACATCTTCAACGTGCATCCCGGAAATTACATGACCCTGGATTTGAATTCATGGAAGGTGGACATGGTGAAATATTGGACCCCCAATTTCAAGATCGACCAATTCCATACAGAAGAATATTTTATTTCTGAACTTAAAAAAATTCTGGACGAAACGATATCCCAACAATTACGCAGTGATGTGCCGGTGGGAACTTATTTAAGCGGAGGCGTCGATTCCTCCCTGGTGACCATCATGGCTTCAAAGTTCCTGAACAACCAAAATAAAATGCTTCAGCGGTGCTTTTAAAGAAGGTCCCGAATTTAACGAGCTCGAATATGCGCGGACGGCTGCAGAGGCCGCAGACGCAGAACTATTTGAGATCTTCCCGACCGAACAGGGATTTATAGATCTGTTACCCAAACTAATTTATCACCTGGATGAGCCGGTTGCCGGACCAGGACTTTTCCCCCAATATATTGTTTCCAAACTGGCCTCCAACCATGTAAAAGTGATTCTCGGAGGACAGGGAGGTGACGAAATATTCGGCGGTTATGCGCGCTACATGGTAGCTTATCTTGAACAGGCGATCAAAGGCGCCATATTTCGAATCGAATGAAGAAGAGGAACACATCGTTTCCCTGCATTCAATTCTGCCAAACCTGCCTTCCCTGCGGCAATACCTTCCCATGATGAAGAGTTTCTGGAATGACGGGGCATTTGAACCCATGGACCGTCGTTATTATAACCTGATCAACAGGATGGGAGACACGGCCAAGTACCTCCATCCGGACTTTTACCAATGGCCGTTGCGATGAAAAAATATTCAATAAGTTCTCCGGCTGTTTCAATGATCCTGATACAAAGAGCTATTTCAATAAAATGACCCATTTCGACATGTTCGGAAGCCTTCCGGGCCTCTTGCAGGTGGAAGATCGGGTGAGCATGTCCGTTTCGATCGAATCGAGAGTGCCCTTGCTGGACAGGAGGATAGTGGACCTGATCTCCCGCATGCCTGCAGGTATGAAATTCAAGGGCGGGTGAGATGAAATACTTACTGAAGACGGACGATCAAGGAATATTATGCCGAAAAGATCATGAATCGGAAAGATAAGATGGGATTTCCCGTGCCCTTGCATATTTGGTCGAAAAATAAGGCAAAGACCCTTCATTATGGACATTTTATTATCTAAAAATGCGCGGGAAAGAAATATCATCAATACGCAATACGTTGAGAAGCTGATCAATTCAGAGCAACCATTCAGCAGGGGGCTTTGGGGGCTTTTGTCCCTGGAGTTGTGGTATAATCAATTTATAGATAATTAAAAATTCATAAAAACAGAATCAAAAAATTAATCATTAAATCAACCTCACATGAAACCAAATTCAGCACCCATCAAAGCAACGTTCGTGGAAAATTGAAAAATCGGGGTCATCGGACCAGGCATCGTTGGAATGCCCATGGCGAGCATGTTAGCGCTAATGCCAAAATCAAAATCGGAACAGACCAACCCGCCAAAGTGGTGGTGGTGCAGCGCGATTCCGAGCAATTCGGGATGGAAAGTCGATGCGATCAATAGCGGAAGATCCGTGATCGGTGGCATCGAACCCGGACTGGATGAAATCACCAACGAGGCGGTAAGAGATGGAATACTTTCCGCCAGTTCGGATTTTTCGGTGCTTTCGGATGCGGACGTGGTGCTTGTATCCGTACAAACGGATAAGAAAAGTTCTGGAACCGGATTATGGGCCGATGTTCGGTGCTCTGGAAAAATTGGCTGAAGCGTTGAGCAAAAAGCCGCTTCCAAAGATTCCACTGATCATTTTCGAATCAACGCTGGCTCCTACAACAATGGACACATTGTTCCGCGAGCATTTTAAGAAATATGGTCTGGAAGAAGGAAAGGATATCCTTTTAGGCAACTAGTCCTAACCGCGTAATGCCAGGCAGACTGGTAGAGCGGATCCGGGAATCGGATAAACTGGCGGGTGGTTTGCATCCGGAAACTCCCAAACTGATATCCAAACTTTATAAGCATATCGTTACGAACGCGAAAGTGTTCGAAACAAACAGTCTTACGGCAGAAATTGTAAAGACACTTGAAAATGCGTATCGTGATGTAAGGATCGCCTTCTCTACGGAGATCGTGCGCTATTGCGATGAACACAATATCGATTTTTACAAAGTGAGGGAATAAGGTAAATACAATGCTTGCCCAATCGGATAATGCAACAGATGATCCGAATGCAGTGCCAACCGGTGGATTGTTGATTCCCATGCTTGGAGTGGGTGGTCACTGTCTTCCAAAAGACGGTATCCTGCTTTGGTGGAGAAATATTGAAACTGGAATCGGATACGTCGCCAAGCCTTATCCTTGCATCGAGATCTATCAATGATGATTCTCCTGCCCATACCTTCAAGCAGGCTGAAAAAGCATTTGGAGTCTTCGCGACAAGAAGATTGCGTTACTAGGCGTTGCTTACCGCTTTAATTCAGAAGACACGCGCAATTCACCACACTCTACCCTGGCCAATTATCTGCGCGATAATAAAGTGAAGTATATCATGCAGGATCCTTACGTAAAGGATGATGATCAAAACCTGACGAGGTTCAACCAGGAAGGTAATTTTACACAGGATATGGAGAAGGCTCTTGACTTCGCAGACTATGTATTCATCTGCTCTGCGCATAAGATTGTATATCGATTCAATTTTGAAAAGATCATTTCCGGAAAGAATATCCAGGGCGTCATGGATGCGGCGAATATTTATAACCGCAAGCAATTTGAAGGTAAGAACGCTAAAATATGCCGGCATAGGACGTGGTACCGACTGAACCTTCAGATGAATTTATCGAATTCGTCTATGAGAGTTTCCGCGCTGTCGAACATGGACTGGGACGGGAATTGAACGGCGCTCATTAATTTCTACAATGAGCAACTATGCGCACGATGAATACAATAAAGTAAAATATGCCGATGTGCAAAGATTGCGAAGACCTGTTCAACAGGTTGTGAGATTGCTGATCCTGACAAGGTTGAAAAGATCCCTGTCTTCAGTGGTTATTCAAGTTCTCTTGCTCAAAAAGCTTTGCCAATTAAGCAATCATTTAATCAAAAATTATGCAGGAACAAAAAACATGGGCGTCATCGGTGGTGGAATGCTTGGAATGACCCTTGCCTTCCGGCTGACGCAGGAAGGTCATAAGGTACTATCTATGAATCGGCGGAAAGAGCCGGTGGACTTACCAGTTCCTGGAGCATGGATGGCATAGTCTGGGACCGTTTTTATCATGTGATTCTCATGTCTGATCTGTAACTACCCGGAAGATCCTTAAAGAAATCGGGCTGGAAGATGACCTTCGATGGGTTGAAACAAAGACCGGATTTCTATTCCGGAGGGAAACTGCATTCCATGTCGAATCTCATTGAGTTTTTCAAGTTTCCTCCGATCAATCTCATTGATAAATTCAGGTTGGGGCTCACCATTTTCGTAGCATCCAAGATCAAGAACTGGCAGCGGTTGGAAACATACTCGGTAGCCGATCTGGTTGACGCGATGGTCGGGAAAAAGAGTATTTGAAAAAATCTGGCTGCCATTGCTTAAAGTCGAAGCTGGGCGAGAATTATCAAGAACACTTCGGCTGCATTTATCTGGACGACCATCCAGCGAATGTATGCCGCCCGGAAGAGCGGTTTGAAAAAGGAAATGTTCGGCTATGTAACCGGTGGATATGAAAAAGTCAATGAACGTTTTGCCAGAGCATTTGGTGGAAGCTGGAGTAGACATCAAATACAATTCAAAAGTCAAGACGATCCGGAAAGCAGCAGGTGACATGCTTGAAGTGGCGCTGGAAAATAATTCGACTCAATCGTATATCATGTGATCTCGACATTGCCTTCTCCACTTATCAGTAAGGATGGCAAACGGATCTTACCGAAACTGAGAAACAACAGCACTCAAATGTCAGATACCTGGGTGTGATTTGTCCTTCGGTCATATTAAAGAAACCTATTTCTCCATATTATGTAACCAATATTACCGACCATGGCGCGCCATTCACCGGTATTATTGAGATGACGGCGCTCATCGATAAGAACGAGATCAAAGGAAGTCACCTGATATATCTTCCCAAGTATGTTAACCCGGATGATCCTCTATTACAATGCAGATGATGCTGGAATTCGGGAATTGTTCCTGGGGAGCTTGCAAAAGATGTATCCATGAAATTACTGACGATGATGTCCTTTTCTGGGGAGTGTCGAAAGCCCGTATTGTCTTTGCGCTGCCCACTATCGATTATTCAAAGAAATGTGCCGGCGATCGCCACTTCGATCGCGAATTATTATATTGTCAATTCCGCACAAATCATCAATGGCACACTCAACGTGAATGAAACTATCCAGGTAGCTGAAAATAAATTAAAGGAAATATTAAATAATCAAATGGCAAGTAAGAAACCAATAGCAAGCATATCATTGATCTGGATAATCAATGGTCGTACATGAAGATCCATGGAGATGAAGGATGGGATAAGTATCCGTCGTATTTGAATGTGTTTATTCCACTGGTGTTAGACGTATTGGACGAACTCGAACTAAAAATCACTTTTTTCATTGTCGGAAAAGACACGGAATCAGTTGAAAACAGGCAAGTACTTAAAGATGATCACGGATCGTGGACATGAGGTAGGGAATCATTCTTACCACCATGAATCATGGCTTCAGAGTTACAGCTACGACAAAATTGCGAACGGAGATCAGCACGGCGGAAGATGCCATCTATCAGGCGACAGGTGAGAGGCCTGCGCGGTTTTCGCGGCCCTGGCTTCAGCTGGAGTGGCGATCTATTAAAAGTGCTGGAAAGCCGCGGATATTTGTACGATGCTTCTACGTTTCCGACTTATATGGGGCCGTTAGCAAGAACTTATTATTTCTGGAAATCAGATCTATCACGGGAAGAGAAGCGTGCGCGCAAAGAACTCTTTGGCAAATTCAGTGAAGGTTTCGCAAGCTAAGGCCTTATTACTGGAATCTGGACAGAAAATAAGAAGATCGTCGAAATACCCGTCACCACGATGCCGATCTTTAAATTACCTTTTCATCAGAGTTATTTATTGTATATCGGAGGTATCTCACCCTTCCTGATGAGCATGTATTTGCGATTCGCCATTTTCATGTGCAAGTTGGGACGCGTGCAGCCCAGCTTCCTGTTGCATCCTCTTGATCTGATTGGAAAGGACCATGTGCCGGAGTTCGCATTTTTTCCGGGCATGAACACCAAAAGCGAACGGAAGCTGAAATTATTTAAGATGGCTATGCGGATCTTAAAAAGGCACTACGACCTGGTACCCATGTCCAGATTTTCAAATAGCCTTCCTACCGATCTAAAAATTAAGAAGCTGGGTGCTAATCACCATTCTGCAAACTGAGGTTACTTACTACAACAACGCAATTCAAGCTCTAAGAATCACATGAAAATATTTTCCATTGTTGGCGCAAGGCCCCAATTTATCAAGCTGGCGCCATTATCTGCTCGCCTTCAGGACCACCACGAGGAAACAATCGTGCATACCGGTCAGCACTACGATTATGCGATGTCTGAAAAGATTTTCCAGGACCTGGGGATCCGGAAACCGGATATTCATCTCGGGATCGGCTCCGGCACGCAGGCTACTCAAACGGGCGAGATGATGATTAAGCTGGAGGCAGCGATGTTGGAAAAAAAACCCGATCTCATCATCATTTTCGGCGATACTAACTCCACACTGGCCGGTGCGATGGCTGCATCCAAGCTAAATATCCCGATCATTCATATCGAGGCCGGACTGAGGAGTTATAATCGCAGCATGCCCGAAGAAATTAATAGCATAGTATCCGACCATGTTGCAGAATATCTTTTCGTACCCACCAAGACAGCCGTCAAAACATTGAAAGCAGAAGGATTAAAAAAGAATACCTATTTCACCGGGGATATCATGGTGGATACGCTGAAAAATAACATGCCGGTGGCGCTGGCCAAGTCAACAGTAATGGCGGATCTGAAACTGGAAAAAGAGGGATACAATTTACTAACCCTGCACCGGCATTATAACGTTGACCAAAGTGATGTGCTGGAACATATATTGCAGCAACTGGGAGAGCTGGGTGAACCGATTCTTTTTCCGGTACATCCGCGTACCAGGAAAATGCTGATAGACTCACGCCCGCTACCGGGAAATATCCGAATGGTCGATCCTCAAGGATACCTTGATTTTATCGTGCTGGAGAATTTCTCAAAGAGGATCATTACCGATTCCGGCGGCATTCAAAAGGAGGCCTATATTTTACAAAAAGCGTGTATCACACTCCGTTCCGAAACGGAATGGGTTGAGACGGTGGAGGAAGAATGGAATTTGTTGGTACATCCATCGGATAAAAAGATCACTTCAAAGATCGATTCATTCGTTCCTCCTAAAAAGCAAAAGGAAATATTCGGCAAGAATGTTACCAAGAAAATGGTGAAAATAATAGATGGAATTTAGTCGGCGTCAGCGACTTCAATATAAAAAGTAAGGCACGTGAAACAAGAATTAAGGGCAATTGTTAAGGTGAAAGAACCGCCGGGCGATAAAAATATTCCTTTAGTGGTGGACCTGGACGGTACCTTGATCCATACCGACGTTTTATATGAGGGATTCATCATGTTGATGAAGAAGAACCTGCTGAATTTTTTTCTTTGCATCGGTTGGCTCCTCAGAGGTAAAACTCATTTAAAGGCTAAGATTTTCGAAAGGGTTCAACTTCGATGTGAGTTGCTTCCTTACAATACCAAGCTGCTTAAATTCCTGCAGACCGAATCAGATAACGGGAGGAAATTGATCCTGGCTACGGCCTCTGTTAAGTCTATTGCACTTGACATTGCCAAACTATATCCCATTTTTGATGAAGTTTACGGAACAGAGAACTCCCTCAATCTAAAAGGTGAAAAAAAGCGGGAAGTATTGGTGAAGCAGTTTGGGGAAGGAAATTTTGATTATATAGGAAACTCAACCGCCGATCTTAAAATATTTTCCTCTGCCCGTTTTTCTTACCTCGTGAGCCCTTCCAAATCGCTGGAAAGAAAAACGAGAAAGGTATCTACTCTCAAGCATATTTGGAATGATCGAAAGGCCTCGGTGGGCAGTTTCATCAGGGCTATCCGGGCGTACCAATGGATAAAAAATCTTTTGATATTTGTACCGCTCATTACCTCGCATTCATTTGATCCGAACTTATTTTACAAGGCTGCATTGGCCTTCGTTTCTTTTTGCCTGGTTGCTTCATCCGGGTATCTGATCAATGACCTGTCTGACCTTAATGCTGACCGGTCACATCCTCGCAAGCGCTATCGTCCACTGGCCTCAGGCAAGCTTTCTATCCTTTATGGGGGCATCATTGCGGTAATATTTATGGCGGCAGGAATTTTTATCGCTGCGCAGGAACTCAATAACCGGTTTCTGGCCATAGTAATTAGTTACCTGGTCCTTTCGCTGGCCTATTCCCTTTACCTGAAGAAGACAGCCTTATATGATGTATTTCTTTTGGCCTTACTGTATTCGATTAGAGTGATCGCAGGGACTTTCGTCATCGCCGTTCCGTTATCGTTCTGGTTGATCTCGTTCTCTACTTTTATTTTCCTGAGTTTGGCCTTTGTAAAAAGGTATTCGGAACTGATTGGCAATGGCAAGGAGAAAAACCTGGTAAGCAGGAGAAGGCAGTATTCCACGGAAGATCTTCAACTGTTGCAAATCATGGGGATCGTGAGTGGATTTATGTCGGTAGTTGTTTTCTCCTTATACGTCAATAGCCCGGAAGTGGTTCGTCTATATTCCAAGCCGAAGGCCCTGGGTGCGCTTTGTTTTTTGTTTTTATTTTGGATAAGCCGCATTTGGCTATACACGATCCGGGGGAAAATGACAGATGACCCGATTATTTTCGCAATGAAGGATATTTTAAGCTATTTTATTTTTGCTTTGATCGGAGTCGTTATTCTCATTGCCACGTGATACGGCAAGGTTTCTTTCACTTAATTTCTTCGAGTTGTCAGAGTTGACTTTCTAAGCCTTTAAAATTATGAACCTGGTAGACCTGGTAAAGTCCCTTTTTCACGAACCTTATTTTGTTTGCGTATTGGCCTTGCTTGCGTGTGGGTGCTTCTATTATATACGTGACGGAAAGAGCGATAAGAAAAAAATTGTGTGGATCGTTTATTCGGGATTATTTGCATGTGCCATACTCACTTTTATATTGGGCGATATTTACAGGGCGCTCAACCCTCAGGTGTGGGACTTTACGGTTTTTTATCTTTATGGAAAGGTGGGTGCAGGGGGGCACAATTTTTATTCACCCCAGGATTTTCATGCGGTATTAAATTCCCTCCAACTTCCTTTCCAGGAGTATACAGACTTTAAAGAAGAGATTGCCAATGTAGGATTTCTGTATCCACCTCCTACCATGTTCTATTTTGCTCCATTGGGATTTTTATCTTTTCAAACGGCATCAATCGTCTGGACTCTATTTAATTTCTTTTTTATCGTTGGTTGTATTTATTTGATTTTTGAACTCTTCTTCAAACCCTATAAATTAAATGGGTTAATCCTGGGTTGCATATTATTTTGCATATTAGCCCCATCTCTTTCAACAATCAGCGCATCACAAACGAATTTCATCTTGCTCTTCTATTTACTAATGATGAAGAAATACCAAAATAGTAAGTGGGCTGGTGTTTTCCTCGCTTTAGCATGCCTGACGAAACCTTATATGGGAATATTCGTTTTATTCTTTGTTGCGATAAAGAATTTTAAAGCTATTCTTTATTTTATCGTGTCTGCCGCTGTAATAGCAGGTCTGACACTGGCTGTATTTGGGATGGATCAATTCAGGAGTTATATTTTTGATAGTCCATTCCAAAGAATACCCGCAGACATATACTCTGAAACAGTGAATCAATCATTGCAAGCTGTTTTATTGCGCGCGAATATAATCTCGATGGATAACCCTATTACTTACACATATATTTCCGTTGGAATTCTAATTATATCCGGTGCTTTTGCATTCAGCCTGGTGAAGAGGAAATTGTATGATTATTTTTGGGCGTTGTTGTTGTTAGTTGTACTCATTATCTATCCGAATACACTGGCCTCTTATGGGGTAATGTTGTTATTCATAATTTTCCAATTTTTTAATGAGAAAAAACAGATGGGAATTGCACCGGTGTGGAATATATTTATTATCGGTCTGTTTTATTTTCTTAGCACATTTTCTCTTTTTGTGTCCCTTTGGTTTCTTCTGGCCGTATTAGTAATAAATTCTTTCCGGAAGCAAGTTCCTGAAAAAATCGGGACAATAAAACCCACTGCAGCAATTTAAGACAAGATAATTCCAATATATGATGCACGTTCTAATCCAATCCCAAATATGAACCTACTTAATATTGTAAAAGATCTTTTTCATCAACCCCTTTTTGTTTGTTTCGTGGCGATTGTCACCTGCGCCTGTTACTATTATTTAAAGAATAAGCAGGCTAGCAAAGAGAATTTGGTTTGGATCATCTATGCATCGCTATTTGCCTTTGCCGTGGTCACTTTCCTGGGGGCTGCCGTCATTCCCATCTATGAACCCAGGGTCTGGGACTTTGGACCGTTCTATTTGTATGGCAACGTCGCGGCCCGGGGTTATAATTTCTACCTGCCTGAAAATTTTCACCAGGTCTTTCACACACTAAATACACCATTTACAGGAAATGAAGGTTTTACCGAAGAAGTGTTAAACATTGGCTTCCCTTATCCGCCACCTACGATGTTCTATTTCCTTCCACTCGGATTCATGCCTTTTAAAACTGCATTAATATTCTGGACCATCGTTAACCTATTTTTTGTATGGCAGTGCATTTCGTTGGCTTATAAGATGTTTTTTAAGAGTGATAAGATTAACGGCGTTTTCCTGACGACGATCTTGTTTTGTGTCTTCCTGCCGTCCATTTCCACTATTATTTCCGCTCAAACAAATTTCATTTTATTATATTTCCTGTTATTAATGAGAAAGTATGCAGATCACAAGCTTGGCGGTATCTTTCTCACACTTGCATTTTTTACCAAGCCATACATGATCATTTTTCTGCCGATTTTTCTGCTCGGGAAAAACTGGAAGGCGATTGGGTATTTTGTCCTGAGTTCAGTTTTACTGGTCGCCATTACTGCCGCTGTATTCGGAACGGCGCCATTTATGAGTTATATATTCGACAGTCCTTTCGATCGTTTGCCAAAGAACCTTTTGTTTGAGGATACCAAGCAAGCGTTGATAGCCGTGTTACTGCGGATGAAATGGATTACTACGGAAAAAGTGTATGTATTTACGTATATATCCATTGCAGGACTCGTACTAACGGCCGGGTATGTGTATTTTTTGGTAAGAAAAAAGTTGTATGATCATATCTGGGCTACCTTAATATTGGCAGCCCTGATCCTTTATCCGAATACCCAAAATACCTATGGAGTTCTCTTATTATTTATCATATACCAGTTCTTCGATAAAAAGAATCAGTTGGGATCCAATGTTTATGTTAGCATCCTGCTAGTCGGTGCATTTTTCTATTTGAGTACATTCTGGGTTTTTGGGAGCATGTGTCTTCTATTAGCCATTGTTGTTGTAAAATCGCTCAGGGCAATCACTCCGATAGGAATTATCCCGGATAGACCGGTTAAAGAATTATCCGTGAAATAGTGTAAACATTATTTTACTTAATCTGAGGTAGCATGAAACTTTGTGATTCCCTGATTCATTGTCAGGAAGAGAGAGTTGTTTTATTTCAAAAGAAAGGATACCCGATCAAAGAATGTAAACAATGTGGTCACCGGTATGCGGAGATCGTGGAAGGTAGCAACCATGTTCTCCAGGTATATACCGATGAATATTTTTTAGGTGGAAGCGCGGGCTATCCTGACTACCTGAAGGATGAAAAAATCCTCGTGGACAGAGGCGAGCGATATGCGAAAAAGCTTGAGAAATTTACTCCTCCAGGCCGGATACTTGATGTGGGCTGTGCTTCAGGATTTATTCTCAAAGGATTCGAAAATAAGGGGTGGATTTGCCAGGGCATAGAACCAAATGATACCATGGCTTCCTATGGCCGTGAACAGTTGAACCTGAACATTCACACAGGGAATTTAGAAACTTTTCAATCCGTAGAAAAATTTGATCTCATCACCCTGATCCAGGTGGTGGGACATTTATATAATCTTGACAAGGCTCTGTCGAACATATCGAATTTATTAAAACCAGATGGGTTTGTACTGGTAGAATCCTGGAATATGAAAAGTACTGTTGCTCGAATGCTTGGGAAGAATTGGGCCGAATACAGTCCACCCAGCGTGATTCATTGGTTTTCGGATAAAACGCTTACCCAACTATTCGAGTATTATGGATTCGAACTGATCAAATCAGGACGACCCGTCAAACAAATCAGCGTCCGGCATGCATTGGCATTGTTCAGCGAGAAGTCGCCTAAGTTTATTTTTAAGAGACCGTTAATCAATAATTTTAATCGTGCATTCGGAGGCATTACATTGCGCTATCCTCCAGTCGATCTAAAATGGTATTTATTTAAGAAAAAGAAATAGACATGACGAATTCCACCACCAAGCCATTTATCAGTATAGTTCTTCCTTGTTATAACGAGGAGGCGATCCTGGCCGTGAACATAAAGACGGTTATGGATTACCTGGAGGAGAAATGCACCCGGTATAGGTGGGAGATCCTGATTATTAATGATGGTAGCAAGGATGCGACGGGTACCATCGCCGATGACCTGGCTACCCAGCGATCAGAGATTCGCGTCATCCATCATCCCACCAACCTGAACCTGGGAAATGCACTGCAAACCGGCTTTCGCAATTCAAAAGGGGAGATCATCATTGTAATGGATATTGATCTGAGCTATTCTGTAGAGTATATTGGGCAGATGGCAGACAAACTTATCGAGACGAGCGCAGACGTAGTAATCGCCTCTGCCTATATGAAGGGTGGTAAGGTGACTGCTGTCCCTTTCCTGAGAAGAATTATGAGTCGCTGGGTGAATCGGTTTATGCAAATGGCGGCACAGGACAAATATCATACGTTTACGGGAATGGTAAGAGCCTATCGAAAGAGTTTTATCATTTCCGTCAACCTGAAGACAAGAGATTATGAAATTAATCCGGAGATCATATACAAGGGTATGATTTTAAGAGCTAAGATCGTAGAGATCCCGGCGCACCTTGACTGGACCGAGCAAAACAAGCACGCTGGTAAAAGGACTTCGAGCATGAGGATATTCCGGGGATTCTTTTCGGGATTAATGGCTGGTTTTATCTTTCGTCCATATATATTTTTTATAGGAATAGGTACGGTGCTTTTGTTTCTCTCGCTTTATCAATTGGTTTGGTTGCTGGTAGATACTCTTTCGGCCCTGCAGGCAGTTGATGCACATATTCAGTATCCATTTTCGTATAGTCTTTCACAGCAATTCAAGAAAAATCCTCAGTCCTTTCTCATAGGTGGAATAACCTTTGTTGCTGCCATACAATTTTTGAGTCTCGGTTTCTTGTCCTTACAAAATAAGAGATATTTTGAAGAGCTCTTTCATATGGGCACCTCGCTTAAAAAACAAATTGCTAGTCGCAATCAATCCGAATAATTTTTTGACCGTTTGGAATAGTCAGTTTTTATGAAAAGACTTAAGGTATTGATATGTGCGTATGAGCTATCTCCTTACAATGGATCGGAGTGTGCGGTGGGTTGGAATTTTGTGACCCGCCTTGCAAAGCATCATGATGTTACGGTCTTATTCTCGAGCGGCAGCCAATTCCGAGATACCAGTTATGTGGATGCTGTCAACCGGTATTTTCTCACTGCTCCGCCCATTCCTGGACTGACTTTTAGAAATATAGATAAACCCCGGATGAGTAGGTGGATTAGGAATATTAATTACATGTTCAGGAGGCTAACGCCTATTGGATTACCGTTCCTACATTATATTGCTTATAAGTACTGGCAAAAGTCAGCGTTCAAGGAAGCCAAACGTCTCCACCAGGCAGAGCCATTTGACATTACCCATCAGCTCACACAGATCTCATTTCGAGAGCCTGGTTACCTGTGGAAATTGAATGTCCCCTTTATATGGGGTCCGACTGGTGGAACAGCTACATTTCCGAAAACTTTTTATAAAACGTTATCCGCAAAATCGAAATTGCTGGAGCGGATACGTGCCGTTTCAAATTTTTATCATTTTCGGTTCAGTTCGCGAGTAAAGATGGCCAATCAGAAGGCAGCGATTATTTATACGTTTTCCAACAAGGATGCAGTGCGGCTGCAAAAACGGGCAAAAGGTGAAGTACGGATCATGCTGGATGTAGGAACATATAAACGAAACCACGTTTCACCGGAAGCCAGGGTTGATCCAAATGTCATTAAGGGCATCTGGTGCGGCCGCTTATCAGACTATAAAGCTCCTATCACTTTGCTCAAAGCGCTCGCACTTCATGAACTTACCAAAGACAATATAAAATTTCTGATCATTGGGCGAGGTTCACTCGAAGAAACTCTTTATAAAATGGCAAAAGACCTTCGCTTGAACAACCTGGAGTGGATCCAGGAAGTGAAGCATGAAGAGATCTTTGAGTTAATGGGTACGTCCGATTTCCTGGTACACACGAGCTTGCGCGAGGCAACATCGAGTGTGATCCCCGAGGCACTTTCCATGGGACTTCCTGTAATTTGTCATGATGCTTTTGGAATGGGAATAGCCATCAATGAAAGCTGTGGTATAAAAGTTCCGCTTCGCTCGCCGGAGGAAAGTATTGTCGGATTTCACGAAGCCATGAAAAAACTGGTAATGGATAAGCCATTACTGGAACAATTGAAAAGAGGAGCCAACGAACGCGCAAAGGAAATTAGCTGGGACAAACTGGCTGAAACTATTGCCCAGGATTATTCTAAACTGGCGCGTACAAATCCCTGACCGGCTTATTAAACCATCTTTTCTTCAAATCAAACCAAACCAGATATGAGCATCTCAAATGGTATGAAATCCTTCAAGTTGCCACAAAATCCATACTTGCTGTTTTCTCCATTCTTAATCTTGTTTCTTGCTTATGTACTGATCTTTCATAGCAATGCGGTTGGCGGTGACGGACCACGGTATTTAAAATTGACCGAAAATCTGCTCAAGGGAAACTATTCACCGCCGGCGCCTGATATCAATCTGCCGAATGGACCGGGTTATCCCATATTCCTGATCCCATTCATGGCCTTTGGTTTGCCGTTGATCTGCGTTACAATCTTGCATGCAGTTTTGCATTATTTATCGATCGTCCTGCTCTTTAAGTCCTTACGATATGTAGTTTCATTCAGGTTGGCATTCATTGTAAGTCTTTTTTGGGGATGTTATTACATTGCTTACCAAAATATGTCGGCGGTAACGACCGAAACGCTTTCGATGTTTCTGATTACTTTATTTCTCTTATGTACCATTAAAGCGTTTCAGCCCGATTCCTCAAAGAAGATAAAAAGATATGTTATCCTGGCGGGGCTGGTGCTTGGCTATTTAGCCCTTGTAAAGATCATCTTCGGTTATGTGTTGCTCTTCATGCTGATCGGTTGTCTCCTCCTTTGGGCATTGAAAAGAACAGCTGTACACTACCGCCGCGGCACTTTAATTATACTGATTGCATTTGCCGTCACTGTACCATACTTGATCTATACATATAGTTTGACGGGAAGAATGCTTTATTGGGGGACGGGCAGTGACAATTTATATTGGATGAGTAGTCCGTATGAAGATGAATTCGGCGATTGGAAAGGGGATCTTAATCGAGGTACCATTGATTTGGGCAATTGGAACATTCCCGGTTCAGAAGATACCCTGAAAGCTCATCATGGAAAGGATTTTGAAGAAGCCAATCGATACGTAGGCCTGGAAAAAGATGACGTATTTAACCGGATTGCGATCAACAATATCAAATCGCACCCGGTGAAATATGTAAAAAACATTTTTTACAATATAGGGAGAATGTTGTTTCATTATCCGTATTCTTATGCCATTGAGCGGAGAAAATCTTTGCTGGCGATGCCCATAAATGGAATTGTGCTTACGTTCATATTGCTGAGTCTTATTCCCACTTTCATTAATTGGCGGAAAATCATTTATCCTCTACGGTTAATGCTCTTCCTGACCCTGATATATATGGGGGCCAGTTGCTTGTTGAGTTCCGATTTGCGCATGTTCGCCCTGATCGTACCGATTGTATTATTTTGGGTTGCCTATATACTCGAGAGGTCGGTAAAGATTAATCTGAAATTCCATTCTAGTTAAGCGTATAAAAATGTGTGGTATTTCAGGGTTTTTGCATTTTGAGAGCGATCGGGCAGCTTGTGGCACTGTATTAGAAAAAATGAATACAGCCATTGCCCATCGCGGTCCCGATGGCGAAGGATCTTATTTGAAAAAGAACCTTGCATTGGGCCATCGAAGGTTGGCCATTATCGATCTGCATACTGGGGAACAACCCATGTATAGCGAAGACCGGCAGATTGTTCTTGTATTTAATGGCGAGATCTATAATTATATCGAGCTGAGAGATGAATTGAAGAAGTTGGGAAATACTTTTACTACAACTTCGGATACGGAAGTAATTATCAAGGCTTACAGAACCTGGGGTGTTGATTGCCAAAACCGGTTCAATGGCATGTGGGCTTTTGCATTGTGGGATGAAAGTTTGAAACAGTTGTTTATCTCCAGGGACAGGATAGGGGAGAAGCCATTGTACTATTCTGTCTTTGATCAGTCGTTTATATTCGGGTCTGAAATAAAAGCCCTTACCGCATACGGTTTGCCGAGGAAGGCCCGAACTGACCTGACGGAACTTTATTTGACGTTAAGTTTCATACCTGCTCCCTATACTTTTTTTGAACATATCTATCAGTTGATGCCAGGGCATTATATGTTGGTAGACAAACACGGCATAAAAGACAAGACGTATTGGAGACTTCCTGAGATTTCAGAGAAAGATCTTGAAAAACGAAAGGATCATGTTGAAAACGAATTCGGCAGACTTTTCAACGATTCAGTGAGGCTAAGAATGCGGAGCGATGTCGATTTTGGCGCCTTTCTCAGTGGCGGCCTCGATTCTTCCTGCGTCGTTAGTACGATGACAAACCATACATCGAAACCAGTGAGGACCTTCACCATAGGCTTTGAAAACAAACAATTTGATGAACGTGACCTCGCACGGCTGGTTGCTGATAAGTATCAGACTATTCATCACGAAGGCAAATTAACTTCAGATCTTTTCGAGGTAGCCTTAGCCAAGGTGCTCCATCAATACGATGACCCTTTTGGCGATGCCTCCGCCATACCAACGGGTGAAATTTCAAAGTATGCTGCCCAGTATGTCAAAATGGTCCTTACAGGCGACGGAGGTGATGAAGTGTTGTCGGGCTATACGATCTACCAGGGTGAAAAGTTTGCCCGGCAGTTTCGAACGCTTCCTTTGCCGGTAAGAAAATTTCTTCCGTTTTTGGTAAGAATGGGCGCCACGCCTTTCAGGGGCCGGCTTCGATACAAGCTTAACCGGATCAAACGGATCTTAGAGTCAAGTAATGAGCCATTTGAAAGGCGTTTATGGCAAAAGCTTTGTGCCACGTCTCCTGAGAATTTATCGCAGCTCATTTCAAAAGGATCAAGCTCTATTTCTTTCCTTGATTTCTACGAAGAGTCGATGAAAAATTGCCGGTTCAAGGATTCATTCTATAAGCTCATGTATTTTCAGCATAAGGTCACTCTTCCGGGCGATATGCTGACTAAGGTGGACAGGATGAGCATGGCTCATTCCATTGAAACCAGGATACCCTTCCTTGACCACCGGATCATTGAGCTGTTGTTTGGGGTTCATAAGGATTTGAAAATGAAAGGCTACGTGAATAAGGTCATTCTTCGAAATGCGATAGCCAACCAGAATCTCCCAAAGCAACTACTAGCTGTCGGCAAAAAAGGTTTTACTGTGCCTTTAACGGATTGGTTCCAGGAAGAGAACCTGAATAAAGAAGTAAGGAAGATATTGCTTAACAACAACGATCACGGCGTCTATTCAACGAGTAAGATGGAACAGATCATCCAGGATAACAGGGATGCAAAGTCCGACCTGGGAAATTTTATCTGGATTCTGATCGTGCTGAAAAAATGGTTGGACTCAAAAAATTGATTTATAAGACCTGACCGGTAAAGATTTTGCGATTTTGAAGATCATTATTGTTAACATTAGATACTTTGTTTCCGGCGGGCCCGAAAGGTATTTGTTCAACGTGACCGATTTATTGGAGAGCCACGGACATGAAGTCATTCCTTTTAGTATAAAGAATAAGGCTAACCACCCTACTGCTTACGAAAAATACTTTTTGAATCCGGTAGGCAACGATGACGAGGTCTATTTTAGCGAGTACAAAAAAACGAATGTAAAAACGATATGGCGTTCATTTTCGAGAATGTTTTATTCGTTTGAAGCAAAAAGGAAATTGAATCGCCTGATTAAAGCAGTCAACCCCGACCTTATCTATGTGCTGCATTATCAAAATAAAATTTCCATAAGCATATTCGATGCTGCCTTGAAAAACAAAATTCCGGTAGTTAATCGTATTTCGGACTTTGGTCAGATTTGTGCGAACAATACTTTTTTCAGACCCAACCAAAAAGACATTTGCGAGCGCTGTCTGACAGGATCGAGGTGGAATGCCGTGATCAACAAATGCGTTCATGATTCCTACGTATATTCTGCCATTAAGATCGCTTCCTTACGGTTCCAGGAGATCATGGGACTTCGCAAAAAGGTGCAGGCCTTTGTCGTGCCTTCGCAGTTTACGATTGAAAAGCTTAAGGCTCACGGTATTGCTTCCGAGCGATTAAAATATATTCCTTCTTTCTTTAATTTTCGCCTGATCGCTGAGAACCTGCCCATTACCTATGAGCCATTTGCACTTTATGTTGGACGGATCGATGCAGACAAAGGGCTCATGACGCTGGTAAAGGCTTTTGAAAATACCGGATTCAATCTCAAAATCATTGGCTTCTCATTTTCGGGATTCGAGGATAAGCTCAAGGAATACTTAAAAGATAAAAATCATCGCATCGAATTTTTAGGCAAGAAAAGTTTTGAAGATATCCAGGCATATTTAAGCAAATGCTGCTTTACCGTTGTTCCTTCGGAATGGTATGACAATTTTCCAAATACCCTCCTGGAAAGCTTCGCCTTCAAGAAATGCGCCGTTGCAACCAATGTTGGAAGTCTGAGAGAGTTGGTTATTAATAACGAAACGGGTTTGTTATTTAACATAAAAAGCATTGAAGACCTGCGAAGTAAAGTCGCTTACTTGTTTGAAGATCCGGCAATTTGCAAGCAGTTAGGGGAAAATGCATACAGCAGGCTAAAGAAAGAATATTCTGCGGAGGAGCATTACAGAAAACTCATTCACCTATTTAATAGTGTGCTTGGAAAAAAGCAAGTGAAAATTTTAAATACCATATAAACGGAATAATTTATGGCGAGGATATACATAGCTGGTAGCGGAGGGATGCTGGGCGAAGCATTCTACAGGGAATTTAAGGATGAGTATGAATTAAAATGTACGGATATCGATTTGAATGAGAAGTGGCTTAGCTACCTGGACTTCCGGGACTATGATGCATACAGGAAAGATGTATTGGAGTTTAAGCCGGACTGCCTTTTTCATTTGGGTGCCTTCACCGACCTCGAGTACTGCGAATTACACGTGGATGAGACTTACAGGACGAATACACTTTCGGTAGAGAATGCCTGTTACATTGCCAATGAACTTGATATTCCGCTGTTATATATCAGCACAGCTGGCATATTCGACGGTGCCCAGGAATCTTATGATGATTGGGACCAGCCAAACCCTTTGGGTCATTATGCGCGATCGAAATACGCGGGGGAATTGTTTGTAAAAGCAAACGTAAAAAAACACCTGATCTGCCGTGCCGGATGGATGATGGGTGGAGGACCTTCAAAGGACAAGAAATTCATCAATAAACTGATCAAACAATTGGTCGCGGGCAAAAGAGAATTATTCATTGTGAATGATAAGGATGGTACACCTACATTTACAATTGATTTTGCACGCAATGTGAAATTGTTGCTGAACAAAGAATACTGGGGACTATATAACCTGGTTTGCAAAGGGCAGACCAGTCGCAAGGAGGTGGCTGAAGAACTTCTTAAAGTTTTAAAGATGAAAGACCAGGTAAAAATAACCGAGGTCAGCTCTGATTATTATAAGAAAGAATATTTCGCCAGGCGACCGTTAAGTGAGAGACTGGTGAATAAAAAATTAGATTTAAGAGACATCAATATCATGCGGGATTGGAAAATTGCGTTAAAGGAATATATGCAGCTGTATTTTGAAGATTATTTAAAGGGTAAGTTCTAAGGAATTATTGCTTATGCGAATAGCGGCTTTTGGTTTTAGAACGATTCCTCCCGCGAAGGGAGCGGCAGGTGCCGATAAATTTGCCATGGAACTCTTTCCACGCCTGGTTAACAAAGGTCATTCCGTGATTGCCTATAATCGTCGATACCGGGACGTTCATGTTGACAAAAATGAATACAAAGGAATAAAGATCAAAACATTCAGGACGACGCGGAAAAAGGGATTTGATACTTTAATACACTCCTTTAAATGTACCTGGCATATCATTTTCCATAATACCGCCGATATCGTGCACATTCAAAACGGCGGCAACAGTATATGGGCCTTGCCGCTACGCATTTTTGGAAAGAAAGTATTCATCAGCCAGGACGGCGTTGATTGGAAAAGGGGAAAATGGCCATGGTATGGTAAGCTATATTTGAAGCTTTCGGCATTTCTTACTTCTAAGCTTCCTAACCAGGTAATTTTTGACAATGTCATCGTGAAAAAGCTCTTTGAGAAAAAATTCAGGAAGCATTTTGAATTCATTCCATTTGGCAGCGAAGTAGAACCCGTCACGGAGGATGATTCTATTTTTAAAAAGCACAACCTGAAAAAAGGTGAATACTATCTATTTGTCGGCAGATTTATTCCGGATAAAGGATTGCACTACCTGATTCCTGCATTTAACCAGGCCAGGACCAACAAGAAATTAGTGCTGGTGGGAGGGTCTCCGAGCCCTTCACCGTATGAAAAGGAAATTGAGAAGATGGCAGGCAATAATATTATCCTCACGGGTTATGTTTATGGCGATGATGTCACGCGCCTGATGCAGAACTGCTATTCCTATATTCAGCCTTCCGATGTAGAAGGGCTGTCGCCCGTTATTTTAACGGTCATGGGATTGCGTGTGCCCCTGATCGTGAGCGACATAGAAGAAAATATCTACGCTGTCCAGGATACCGCAGTCCAGTTTAAAAAAAGCGATATCAACTCCCTTACCGAGAAGATCAACTATGCGGAGGAAAACTATCCCGAGATGTTGAGCCTTGCTCAAAAAGCGCAGGTAAGAGCGCTCCGTGAATTCAATTGGGATACCGTAGCTGATCAACATATCCAGGTATTTTCTGGAATTCCATTGACAAAAAACTAAAGAGCTCCTCAAGAGTCTTACTGACATTCTTGAACCTCCAGCCATTACACATTATTTCTTAATTCATTTTTATGCGTACTCGTCAATCTAACCTTTTCCGGTTCTTTTTTGCAGGTATGGACCTATTCGCGTTGAACGCGGTCCATTTGGTGCTTATTATGGTCACGGACCGGGTCAACAAAGGAGAATACCAGTATCTGGTGCTCTTTCTCGTAACCAACATGGCCTGGTTATTTTCGGCTTATGTAAACGCCGTCTATATTAATGACAACAACTTCAATTTTGAACGGTTTGCGAAACGGTCATTAAAAGCATTCGTTTTTTTCAGCACGATCATGCTCCTTTACCTGTTCCTCTATCAGTACAACTACTCCCGCTTTTTCATTGTGCTGAATTTTGTAGGGTTTGGACTGACGGTCTTGATTACACGTATATTATTCCTACTCATTGTCTTTTATCTTAAACGGGGAAATAAATTCAGCAAAAAAATCATTATTCTCGGATATAATGATCTTTCTAAAAGGCTGGTGAATCATTTTTTGGTAAACAATCAAAATTTGTCCGTGGAAGGATACTTTGAAGACCAGAGAGAGGTACATGAATTATCCTACTTTCCGATTCTGGGAAACCGCAATGAATGCATTTCCTATGCCATTGACAACAAGATCACGGAGATATATTCAACCATTTCGCCTGAGTCCAACGCTTATGTGTATGATCTGGCGCAGGCGGCAGAGACAAACATGATCCGTTTCAAATTTGTACCGGACTTTCGTCTGTTTGTCAATCGAAATATCCATATCGATTTTGTAGAGGATATCCCGATTCTTTCGTTGAGATCGGAACCATTGGAAGATATTACAGCGCGTATACAGAAGCGATTCTTCGATATTATATTAAGCTTCCTGATTATCACTTTGCTCTTGTCATGGTTAATGCCACTCATGGCGATCCTGATCAAGTTAAGTTCCCGCGGACCTGTATTTTTCGTGCAGCTACGGTCTGGAAAAAACAACCGGGCATTTCGTTGTTATAAATTCAGAACGCTGAAAGTAAATCCTGACGCGGATCTCAAGCAAGTTACTCTGGGAGATTCACGAATGACCAAATTGGGTAAGTTTCTTCGTAAGACCAACCTGGATGAATTTCCACAATTCATCAATGTTTTTCTAGGGAACATGTCAGTCGTAGGTCCCCGTCCCCACATGCTTCGGCATACGGAAGATTATTCCAGGATATTGAACGAATACATGATCCGGCATTTCGTCAAGCCAGGCGTCACCGGCTGGGCACAGGTCAGTGGATATCGCGGAGAGATAAAAATGGAAGAGGAGTTGAGAAAGAGGATTGAGCATGATATCTGGTATCTGGAAAACTGGAGTCTCTGGCTGGATCTCCAAATCGTTTTCTCTACTATCTATGTAACTATCCGGGGGGATAAGAATGCATATTAGGTTGCCCTGGTGCGTGTCCCACGCACCAGAACGACCAACACCACCCATCACAATTTTATGCTGGCGCGTGAGACACGCGCCAGGGCACAATACCTACAACTTATATATACCTATTAACTAAGTTCTCCAGGAACTCCTGTCTTCCACTGCGCATTTCAGGTTCTCCATTTTTAATCGCAACGTCTCGCAAATCTTCCAGCGTTAGCTTTCCTTCTTCAAATGCCTTTCCCTGTCCCTGGTCGAAGCTGGCATATCTTTCTGTTCTTATTTTCTTATAGTCCGACTTTTTCAATATGTCGTCCGCAATGATCAATGCTCTTGCAAAGGCATCCATCCCACCAATATGAGCATGAAACAGGTCCTCCGGATCAGTTGAATTTCTTCTCACCTTTGCATCGAAATTGATTCCTCCTCCTTTAAATCCGTCAGCCTCAAGAATTACCAGCATGGCTTCTGCGAGTTCATTGAGGTTGTTCGGAAATTGGTCAGTATCCCAGCCATTCTGATAATCTCCGCGATTGGCATCGATGGAACCAAGCATACCTGCATCGGCTGCCACCTGCAACTCATGCTGAAAGCTATGTCCCGCCAGCGTTGCATGATTCACCTCTATATTTAGCTTGAAGTCTCCAAGCAGGTCATACTGGCGCAGGAAGCCGATCACGGTTTCCGCATCATAGTCGTATTGATGCTTACTGGGCTCACAGGGTTTAGGTTCAATAAAAAATGTTCCCTTAAACCCATTCTTCCTTGCATAATCCTTCGCAGCATGAAGAAACGCCGCCAGATGTTCTTTTTCTCTCTTCATTTCAGTATTCAATAGGCTCATATAGCCTTCCCTGCCTCCCCAAAAGACGTAGTTCTCTCCCCCCAACGCAATTGTCGCATCCAACGCTGATTTCACTTGTGCTCCTGCATGCGCGAGCACATGAAAATCAGGATTGGTAGCCGCTCCATTCATGTAACGGCGATTGGAAAACAAATTTGCAGTTCCCCAAAGCAACTTCACGCCGGTGGCTTCTTGTTTTTCTTTCAGGTAAGAAGTAGTTGCGAGCAATCGTCGTTCGTTCTCCTTTACATCATTCCCGTAATCCACTGCATCTACATCATGAAAACAATAGAAAGGGATCCCTAGTTTAGTAATGAGTTCAAATGCGGCGTCGGCCTTATCCCTGGCCCTGTCCACCGCGTCGCTCTTTTCATTCCATGGAAACAGGTGCGTCGGCTCACCAAAAGGATCTGCTCCACTACCGACAAATGAATGCCAGTACGCGCAGGCAAATCGCAATACATCCTTCATTTTTTTGCCTCCCACTATTTTATTTTCATCATACCATCTAAATGCAAATGGATTGTCTGTGTCCGGCCCTTCATATTTAATGGTGGGAACCGTCTTGAAAAAAAGTTTACTGGCGGTTGCTGTCTTAGTCATCGTTATTCATTTAAGTGTTTTATTAAAATTGCTTTCCATCGCTCAAATAAATTGTTGAATAAGTCGGTTTGATCTGGCTCTACGCTTTTCATCATTTTAGCATGGCGAAATGCGTCGTGGTATGAACCATAAATGCCGGCTCCCAATCCCGCTCCAATAGCTGCGCCTATACTGCCTTCCGTGTGGTAAAATTCTACAGGAATGCCTGTGCTGTTTACAAATGTCTGGGTGAACGTATCGCTTTGAAACATATTCGCTTTCCCCGCGCGAATGACCTGCGGACGAATCCCATTTTCTTTCATGATATCGAGGCCATATCTAAAGGCGAAAGCGATGCCTTCCTGCGCGGCACGAAACAGATGCGCGTTACGGTGCCGGTTAAAATCAACGCCGTGAATGTGAGCGTTCAAGGTCCTGTTATTCAACATCCGTTCGGCGCCATTTCCAAAAGGTAGGATCACTATGCCCTCACTTCCTGGTGGTACGCTGGCAGCCGCATCATTGATCTGTTGATATGAAAGACTCGCGCCCCCAATATTCCTGATCCATCGATTCAATATACCGGCTCCATTAATATTCAACAATACACCCAGCCTTTTTTCTTTCTCGGTATAGTTGACATGCGCAAAGCTATTTACCCTTGACTGCCGATCATACTTAATTTGATCACTCACCGCATACACTACCCCGCTGGTCCCTGCCGTTGCCGCTACCTCTCCCGGGTGGAGCACATTTAGAGACAAGGCGTTATTCGGTTGATCACCCGCCTTATAGCTGATAGGTATTCCGGGCTTGAGCGAAATTTCCTTAGCTACTTTCTCCGTCAATTGCCCATGTTCCGAAAAGACATTTTGAATTTTAGGTATAAAGGAAGGCGAAAAATCAAAATAGTCGAGTACATCTTTGGACAAGCTGTTGCTTTCAAAATCCCAGAATATTCCTTCGGATAGCGCGGCAATGCTTGTCGTCAATTCTCCAGTCATCTTCATCGCGATGAAATCTCCTGGCAGCATGATCTTATCGACCCGGTCATATATCTCGCGTTCATTTCGCTTTATCCAGGCCAACTTGGAAGCGGTGAAATTCCCAGGTGAATTGAGCAAGCGTTGAAGGCATTTCTCTTCTCCAATTACTTTAAATGCTTCGTTCCCGATATCTACTGCACGGCTGTCACACCAGATGATGCTGTCTCTCAATAGCTTTTTATTCCTGTCAACCATTACCAATCCATGCATCTGGTAGGCGATCCCAATGGCCTGTATCTTCATGGGGTCATAAGCTCCTGTGAGATGTGCTTTCTTTATCGCAGAAACCACATCCTCCCACCATTGCTGTGGGGATTGTTCGGCCCAGCCCGGACTAAGACTTCGGATGTCCCTTTCCGATTCGGGATGCTGAACGTTCGCCAATGTTTTTCCTGACTCGGCGTCCACGACGGCTACCTTGACAGCAGAAGTACCGATATCTATTCCGAGCAACACAGTAAAAAGTTATAAGTTATAAGTTGCAGGTAGCTAGAGTTATTATTTAAAATTAAGAGCTAATTTCAACATTCAGAATATTAAAACTTACAACTTAAAACTTATAACGTAAATGGACTACCTCCCTTCGCGTGGGTTGCAGCAATTCAAAAATTTTGTGGGGCTGAAATTCCAGCTTTACAACAGCCTGTTTACATCTCTTCCGTTTCACCGGATTGAAAAGACCGGTATCCTGCTCTCTTTATTATTATCCAACTGCGAGGATGGTTACAAGAAGAAACTGAGCCCGACCCAGATCATTGAAGATTTTTTTCAGAAGCATGCCTCCGCCATGAATGAGCGCGATAAACTGGACATGCTCTTCCGGTTTGTACAATACGTGGAACGGCAGGTGGTCTTGTTCGATGCATTGGAGGATGCGTCCTTTCGCGAAGTGAATGATATGAATGGTGTAGGAACGCTGAAAGAAATAGAATCGGACGTGTTTCAATCCAAAAAAGAAGACGAGCTGGCCGCCAAGCTGCACGAGTTTACTATTCGTCTCGTGCTGACAGCCCATCCCACCCAGTTTTATCCGGGGCCTGTGCTGGGGATCATCAATGATCTTTCCCGCGCGCTCGCTGACAACAATGCCAGCCAGATCAACATGTATCTCCAACAGCTCGGAAAAACACCTTTCTTTAAGAATCAAAAACCTACTCCCTATGATGAGGCAGTGAGCCTGATCTGGTATCTTGAAAATATTTTTTATCCTGCCAGCGGACGGATCGTGAGTCAATTGAAAAACCATTTCCCCGACGCTATTTCCGAATCCAATGCAGTGATCACAATGGGTTTCTGGCCAGGCGGAGATCGCGACGGCAACCCCAATGTCACAACAGATATCACATTGAAAGTCGCTGACTCTTTGCGGGGAAGCATCATCAAATGCTACTACCTGGATGTACGCAGAATGAAGCGCCGCCTGACTTTCAAAGGTGTGGATACAATTCTTAATGAACTGGAAAAGCAATTATACAATAATATTTTTATTCCGGGTCATCGAACCGTATTGAAAAAACAGGAGATACTGGATTCACTGAATCGAATCAAAGAGATCGTCATTTATCAGCACAACAGTCTTTTCCTTCACCTGGTCGACAACCTCATCAATAAAGTCAATGTCTTTGGACTGCATTTTGCATCGTTGGACATTCGACAGGACAGCTCGGTTCATAATCTTGTTCTTGAAGCCGTTGCAGCAAAAACGGATGCGCTGCCGAAAGACTATCCGCAATTAGATGAGGAAGAAAAGATCCGCATTCTCAGTGCCTGCACAACCACCGTCGACCCGGGCTTGCTCGATGCCGGTATTATTCGCGACACTATAGAAAGTGTTCGGGCCATCAAGGAGATCCAACAGTATAATGGGAGAAAAGGTTGCAGCCGCTACGTGATCAGTCAGTGCAACAGTGTCCTTAATGTATTTGAGGTCTATGGACTTTTCTTGTTGGGTGGTTGGGAAAAAGAGGAGATGAATATCGACATTATCCCGCTTTTTGAAACCATCGATGACCTGCAGCGTGCAGCAAACATCATGGAGACCTTATACAAACATGAAGAGTACAGGAATCACCTGAAGAACAGGAAGAATCGTCAAACGATCATGGTCGGCTTCTCCGACGGAACTAAAGACGGAGGATACCTGATGGCGAACTGGAGTATTTATAAGGCCAAGGAAGAATTGACTCGCATCTCGGATAAGTATGATGTCAATGTTGTTTTCTTTGACGGCCGCGGGGGACCGCCTGCTCGTGGTGGTGGAAAGACACATAAGTTTTATGCGTCTATGGGAAAGAATATTTCTAACCAGGAAATTCAGTTGACAATCCAGGGGCAGACAGTCAGCTCTAATTTCGGGACGATTGATTCCGCGCAGTATAATATGGAGCAGTTATTAAACGCGGGCATTTCAAATGAACTTTTCTCGACAAGAAAAGAAACAGTTTCGAGTAGCGAAGAAGCGTTGCTGCAGGAGTTGGCAAACGAAGGCTTCAAGGCATACACAGAGTTAAAAAAACATCCCGATTTCATGGAATACCTCTCACAGATCAGTCCCGTGAAATTTTATGCCGAGACCAATATCGGATCAAGGCCCGCCAAGAGAGGGTCTTCCTCCGGGTTGGCTCTGAAAGATCTTCGGGCTATTCCCTTTGTGGGCGCCTGGAGCCAATTGAAACAAAACGTTACGGGTTTTTATGGAGTGGGCACCGCCATCCAGGTATTGGATCAAGAAGGCAAGTTTAAAGAATTGAAACAGCTGTATGAGGGTTCGAGTTTCTTCCGTACCCTGATTGACAATTGTGAAATGGCGATGAAGAAATGCTTTTTTCCATTAACTGAATATTTATCGCAGCATCCTAAGTATGGCGAAATCTGGAACAAGATCTACTCTGAATATGAATTGACCCTCCGCTACATATTTAAATTGTCCGGGCATACTGAATTGATGGCCGATTATCCGGTTGAACAATTGTCGATACAAATGAGGGAGCGAATTGTACTTCCGTTGATCACAATACAGCAGTATGCTATGTCACAGATCAGGCAGATCCAGGAGCAGTCATCGAATAATCCGATCAAAGAGACATTTGAAAAATTGGTTATCCGTTGCTCCTTCGGCATTATCAACGCAGGAAGGAACTCTGCCTGATAATTTAAGGCCCTTCAAACCACCAATAACTTAATTTTGCATCTCAATTATCGGAAATGGGCAAGCTGAACATCGGAATGGTGCAAATGAGTTGTACCAACAACAAAGAGGAGAACCTCGCCAAAGCGATGGCCGGCGTAAAAAAAGCCGCCGCAGCAGGAGCACAGATCGTTTGCCTTCAGGAATTATTCACTTCTCTTTATTTCTGTGACGTAGAAGACTACGAAAATTTTAAGTTGGCTGAACCTATACCTGGCCCTTCCACCGAAACGATCAGCCAGGTTGCCCGTGAAAACAATGTTGTGATTGTCGCGTCATTATTTGAAAAAAGAACACAGGGAATTTATCACAACACCGTTGCCGTCCTGGATGCTGATGGGGAGTTTTTGGGTAAATACCGGAAGATGCATATTCCGGACGATCCGGCTTACTATGAAAAATTCTACTTTACCCCCGGCGATCTTGGTTACCGCGTGTTCAAAACAAAATTTGCAACGATTGGCGTATTGATCTGTTGGGACCAATGGTATCCTGAAGCAGCAAGAATTACTTCACTCATGGGGGCTGAACTCTTATTCTATCCCACTGCCATTGGATGGGCGACTTCGCAGGATGAAGCAACCAACTCCGAACAATATGAAGCATGGCAAACGATTCAACGCAGTCATGCCATTGCCAATGGCGTACATGTGGTTAGTGTGAACCGTGTAGGCCTGGAGCAGCAGGGAGCTATGAAATTTTGGGGAGGCTCTTTCATTTCGAATCCATTTGGAAATATTATATACAAGGCAGCCCATGATATTGAAGAAGTGAAGGTGGTGGAAATTGACACCGCAAAAACAGATATCTACCGAACGCACTGGCCATTCATGCGGGATCGCCGCATCGACTCATATCAACCCATTACCCAACGATTTATCGATGAATAGTAATGTGGACGCCGATTTTCTAACCCCCCGGCAGCTTGGCTATTATTTTCCTGCAGAATTTGCACCACATGTCGCCACCTGGTTGAGTTGGCCTCATAAAGAAGCATCGTGGCCGGGCAAGATAGAAACAATCTTCGCTCCCTATGTGGAATTCATCCGTGAACTCACCCGCGGCGAACTAGTTCGGATAAATGTTGCCGATGAGGCAATGAAAGAGTTTGCGATAAAAAAACTCACAGACAGATCGGTGGATCTAAGCAAGGTGCAGTTCTTCCTGCATCCAACGAATGATGCTTGGTGCAGGGATCATGGGCCAGCTTTCCTGATCAATCCAAAGGCCGAGCAGAAAAAAATCATCGTCGATTGGGATTATAATGCATGGGGCAATAAATATCCGCCCTATGATCTCGATGATGTAATTCCTACTCTTATCGGCAAACATTTCAATCTCCCGGTATTTAGGCCCGGCATCGTCATGGAAGGCGGTTCTGTTGAATTTAATGGAAAAGGGACCGTGATGACTTCGACGGCCTGCTTGCTGAATCCCAATCGCAATCCGCATTTGAATCAGAAGCAGATCGAGGACATCCTCTGTAATTTTTATGGGGTCGATCAGGTACTTTGGATCGATGAAGGTATAATCGGCGATGATACGGACGGACATATCGATGATACGGTCCGTTTCGTGAATGAAGACACTGTTATTGCAGTTGTTGAGGAAAATAAAAACGATGAGAATTATCCTTTGTTATTGAAAAACCTGGAGCAGCTAAACCATATGAGGTTACTCAATGGAAAGCAACTAAATATTGTAGAGATCCCGATGCCGGATGAATTAATCTATGAAGATCAGCGCCTTCCTGCCTCATACGCTAATTTCTATATTGCTAATAAATCTGTGATCGTGCCCACCTACCGCTGCAAAAAGGATGATCAGGTCTTAACCCTCATCCAGGAATGTTTTCCGGACAAAACAGTCCGGGGCATTGATTCCACTGATATTATTTGGGGGCTGGGAAGCTTTCACTGTCTAAGCCAGCAGGAACCGATGGTATAAAAAAAGCCATCCCGAAGAATCGGGACGGCGCTAACGATTGCTTGCCATTTAAAACTAACAAAACAAAAATTCTTATTTAGCTATAAGCTCTCATCATGCTGTGTCAGGTCAAGGCCGGCTTCTTCCTCCTGCGGCGAAACGCGGATGGGTAGTATAAGATCCACAATCTTGAATACAACAAAACCCATGATGGTAGCATAAGCCACCACAATTCCGCAGCCGAGGACCTGGTGAAGAAAGAAATCCGTTCCGCCATATATCAGGCCATCACTTCCAATAGCGGGATTAATTTTCTTGCTGGCAAAGACCCCGGTAAGGATCATCCCGACAATACCTCCAATACCATGGCATGGAAATACATCCAATGTATCATCGATGGTCGTCTTTCCTTTCCAGTGTACCGCAATATTTGAACAGATGGCTGCTACAAAACCGATGAACATGCTTTGGGGTAATCCTACATAACCGGCTGCGGGCGTGATTGCTACCAATCCAACTACTGCACCGATACAGAATCCGAGACCTGAAGGCTTCCTGCCGCGTATCATATCAAAGAAGATCCAGGACAGGCCTGCTGCGGCAGATGCCGTGTTCGTATTTGCAAACGCATTCACAGCAAGGCCATTGGCTGCCATAGCAGAACCGGCGTTGAATCCAAACCATCCAAACCATAAGAGTCCTGTTCCCAATAGCACGTATGTGATACGCGCGGGCTTGACCGCTTCCTTTTCAATATGAACCCGTCGGCGTTTCAGCATAATCGCGCCTGCCAGCGCCGCACAGCCCGCGGAGATATGGACGACAGTACCGCCTGCAAAGTCGATCACTCCGAGCTTGGCGAGGAATCCTTCCGGATGCCAGTTCCAATGCGCAATGGGTGCATAGATCAGCAAGCTGAACAGGATCATGAACAGAATATAGGAGCTAAAGCGAATCCGTTCCGCAGTAGCGCCCACAACCAGGGCTGGTGTTATGATTGCAAACTTCATTTGAAACAGTGCGAACAGTAAAAGAGGAATGGAAGGGGCCAGGCTCCATGGCTCATGAGAATTAATTCCTCTCATCATAAAGAACTCCCTGGGGTCGCCGATAAATCCATAAATGGATTTACCAAACGCCAGACCGAATCCAATCACTATCCAAAGGACACTAATGAGTCCTGTAGCTATGAAGCTTTGCATCATCGTTGAGATGACATTTTTCTTGCCTACCATTCCCCCATAAAAAAATGATAAGCCAGGAGTCATTAACAACACCAGTGCCGAGGAGATCAGCATCCAGCCTATATCGGCAAAGTTGTAGGCCTTTGAACCGTCGAAATCCAGGAACAGTGGAATGGAAATTCCGATGATAGAAAAAAGCCCCAACAAAATAAAAGGAATCGAACTATAGGTCTTATTCATACAACATGTTGGTTAAGAGTTGATAAACCCTTTCCTCACTAATACAATCGATATAGATTTTGTTTGAATGTCGATTCGATTTCATGAATTAGAAATGATAAGTAGCTCCGAGAATAAAGGTTCCCGTACTTTTTGCAGTTGGGAAAAACGTATCGGAGTTCTTAAAGAAAAAAGGATCCTGTGCGCTGTCCAGTCTGAATTCAGGAATAATAGTAAGGTTGTCGATCCTGATATTCCCGGACAATGTAACATCGAAAATGCTTGTTCCGAATTGCCCGACTGAAACTGCTTTCTTGTCGTCAAAATATTCTCCGCGGAGCGTTAGGCCGAAAGCAGTGCACGGATCATAATTGAGGTAAAGGGCCGATCCCCACCATGAGTCACCGTCGCCGCCAGAAGGCTTAACCGTCTGTATCGTTCCGTTATAACCTACACTGAATTGATCGCTGACAGTTCCTGTGACTACCAGGTCAAATTGATTGATCGAATTATCACCGAAATCTTTCCCACCCATATAGTTGAGGAAGCCCTTCAATTTCCCGCTCTTAGAAGCTCCACTGAATTGTCCTATAAAAAACTTTTTAGCAAAGCTGGCACTGACGAAGTCGGGAGGATTTGTAACTCCGACCATCAGTCCGAATTGATCAAAAGTAAAATCGGCTTTAATGCCGGTATGGAAGAATGGACCATAGGAAAACATGTAATCCATGCTGTAGTTGCGATTGAGATATGCGTCCAACACTTCATATCCTATATGCGTTCCCCATTTACCCATCGTGAACTTGACATGGTCGCTGGGTGCATAAGTCACATACGCCTGCTTGATGGCTGCGGCGGTGCTACCAAAGTCGTTATATGAGTAATCATCGGCTCTTCTTCCAAATCCCAGGTCCGCAGTTGCCGTTACTTTGCCAATGGAATAATCTGCTCTAAGAGACGCCATCCCCAATTCGAACGAATTCTGAGAACTGGTAAAACTGGTGGCGTTATTTGTTATGAAGGAGTCCTTCGCATTTTGAAAATTATACCGGTAATAGGCGTCGATGGATCCGGTAATGCTGAGATTGCCGTTTTTTGTTGAATCCTGGGCGGAGCCAGAAAAAAAACTTGTTAGAATTATGATGCTACATGAAATAATTTTTCTTACCATTGTTTAAGTTTTTTGTTATTAAATAGAGGTACAGCAGGTAAGTTGTTAGCGCAACCTATCTTCCATGCTGTACCTTTTTTCTTAAGCTTATTCTACCACGGGAACTTCTTTCATTGCACCGTTGTTATGTACTAACAAGGTACCCTGCAGATATTTCTCATTATGTTGTGTTGAATCCAATCCTTCTTCTTCATCTTTCATGCTGACCCTAATAGGCATGATGAAATTGATGAACTTGAATATGGCATAAGAGACCAGGAAGCTATAACCAACTACAATACCCAATGCCTTTACTTGAGTAAGGAAGAAGGTGTAATTGCCGTAGAAAAGTCCGTTGTTTCCTGCAGCATTCACCGTTGTGGTGGCAAATATGCCGGTCATCAGCATACCGACCATACCGCCAATTCCGTGGCAGGGAAATACATCCAATGTATCATCCACAACCGATTTCTGCTTGTAATAGACCGCAACGTTGGAAATGATTGCCGCGACCACGCCGATGAAAATACTTTGGGGGATCGCTACAAATCCAGCGGCCGGAGTGATGGCTACAAGCCCTACGACGGCACCTATACAAAAGCCTAGGACAGATGGTTTTTTGCCTTTCAGGACATCAAAAAACATCCAGGACAAACCTGCCGCAGCTGCAGCGGTATTGGTAGTTGCAAAGGCGGAAACAGCAAGGCTGCCAGAGGTGAGCGCGGAGCCTGCATTAAATCCAAACCATCCAAACCAAAGCAGCCCTGTTCCAATCAATACATAAGGAATATTCGCAGGAGGAATTTCTTTTTTCTCCATATGCGATTTTCTGCGACGGAGCACCATGGCTCCAGCCAGCGCGGCACATCCCGCTGAAATATGTACTACCGTACCTCCGGCAAAGTCCAAAACACCCATTTTGAACAGGAATCCTTCCGGATGCCAGGTCCAGTGTGCAATTGGAGCATATACCAGCAGGCTAAAGAGGACTATAAATAATATGTAAGAAGTGAACCGAATGCGCTCGGCGACGGCGCCCACCACCAGTCCGGGGGTAATAATCGCGAACATGAGCTGGAATAGGGCAAATAAAGCCAGGGGTATCGTCAAAGCCGTACCGCCGTGAAGAACGGGAGGCCCCGAAACAACTCCTTTAAAAAACAAAAATGTAGACGGGTTGCCGATAAATCCGCCGATAGAGTCTCCGAAGCAAAGGCTAAATCCGATCACCACCCATAAAATACTAACTACGCCGGCCGCGATGAGGCTCTTTATCATCGTGGAAATGACATTTTTCCTATGCACCATCCCGCCATAGAAGAAGGCGAGGCCGGGTGTCATGAGGAAAACCAGGGCCGTAGCCACTATCACCCAGGTGATATCCGAACTGCTATATGTTCCCTTGTCGTCGAAGGCAGGCAATGAGGGAATAAATATTGCCGCAATGGCGACGGCCGCCAACACCAAGAATGGCGCAACTTGATAGATCGTCAATTTTCGCATACTCTTTTCGTTTTAGATACATTAAAGAAAATAATAATTAGAATTATTTAATCAAAAATATGGGTTTTTAAGCTCGGTTTTCGATTATTAGTTCACATTAAATTTTTCAATATGTGAATAAACGACAAACTAAACCTAAGTTTGGAAAATTTGAAAATAGGAGACGCAAAATTTTCAAAATCTCGAACGAGAATTGATAGTCGGGCTGAAGTGGAAAAAGGAGATAATTTTCTTTTATTCCGGTTTGGAACGGAAGGGATAGATTTCTCCGTTTTTCTTTGTATATTATACAATATATACAGTCCGAAATTTTCCTTTTTAATGCTGGATCTGAGAATTAATGTCCAGACATTAAACCAGGAAAAAAACGTAACCCAATTTTCTTCGAAATTCCTCCCGTAGCATGCCATTTTACGAGGAATAGTGCATAGTCGCCTTTCCGCCAAATCGAATTTTTTGCCCCCTGGTTTCCAAATGCATTTTTGGACTACCGTGCAGGGCTCTGTTTGCGAGTATCCGTCCCGGTTTTACTTCGGCCCTCTAAACCTTCTACCCCCGCTTCCCTCCTTGGAAATTGAATCGTTCAATCTACCCCTTGACTTCGATCATGAAGTGAAATGTGGATAACCTTTGAAAGAGCCGCATCATATCCACACCCTCCCTTATTAGCAGCATTTATATTACTCATTCATCTGTTTGCAGGGATTCATTATCCCGCACCCGATAGAAGAAATGATGATCGTTGCACCCGATAAGAAGCTGAGATTGAGAACGCTTTCGAATTGCTACCCAAATTATCACAGAAATGAGGTATATAAGGGTTACTATTCAGAGGTTATTTATCCATTAATAAGTGCTTTCATTTATAAACAAATTATCAAGAGAAAAGTGTGCAAAATAGAGCGTAAAAAAACTCTCCAGAGTCGAGTGTTTATGCGCTTCTGTATCCATTTTTCCACGGGTATCTTTGGTACGATAATTGTTGATTCACTGAGCGTTTTTCTCGCGTTTCTGGTATCGTCCTATGTAAATTTAAAAACATTACTAAAATGTAATCATAGGCAATCCCAAAAACGAAGAAACATATATCCAAAACCCATATCCTATCCTATGAAAGTTTCAATTCTTGCACTGCTTTGTTTTATTTCCTTCAAGCTATCGGCGACCACCTATTATATCTCTCCCTCCGGTGATGATTCGAGGTCTGCGGCTCAAGCTCAAAACATTTCAACTCCATGGCGTTCCCTTTCCAAAGGGTGGTCTGCATTAGTTGCGGGGGACACTCTCTACGTCAGAGGAGGCACATATATTACCAGTGGTAATATATCATTGAATGGCAAAAGCGGCACAGCTAGCAAACACATCAATATCTTTAATTATCCCGGTGAAGCGCCCATTTTTAATTGGAACGGTGTTGTTCCTTCTTCCGCGTTCAATTGTATTTCTCTTTCTAATGTTAGTTACATCCACCTCAAAGGAATAAGGGTGACGAACAACCCTCAAACTTCCTCCGGTGCGTTTTATAATTATGGGATCTACATGAACAGCAATGGTAATAATTGCATTTTCGAAAATATTGAAGCGGACCATATCGGAGGTACCGGATTTGGCATAGGAGGTAACTGCAACGGTAATTTACTTCTCAATTGCGATTCACATCATAACGATGATCCCAAGTCGACACAAGGAGCACATGAAAATTCAAATGGATTTGAACTTGCCTGTAACGTATCAGGTGTTAGCACCATCGTAAGAAATTGTCGTGCCTGGTGGAATGGAGATGATGGCTTTGATACCTTCAATGGACAAAATAATGTGACCTATGAGGGTTGCTGGTCTTTTTGGAATGGTTATGTCCCTGGCACTTTTACAGCAGCCGGAGATGGAAATGGATGGAAAATAGGACAGTATCCGTCGCTAAGTACGCAGGTATTAAGAACAATCACTAATTGCCTTGCAGTTGGGAATAGAAGTTTTGGGTTTGACCAAAATTTTGCGGATGCCCTTCATGCATTTCCCTGTGTGCTCAACAACAATACTGCATATGGTAATGCTAATGCAGGATTTTTCTTCAGTCTCAACCTGCTGAATACTCTCAAGAATAATGTATCCTACGGCAATGCTGGTGGTTCGCAAGCAGGGGCTATTGGAGCTGGCGCAGTGCAGGCAAATAACTCATGGAACGGTGGAGTGACAGTTAATGATGCCGACTTTCAATCAGTTAATTCTGCAGGAATCGACGGCCCCAGGCAAGCTGACGGAAGTTTACCAAACATAAGCTTCATGAAATTAGCATCCGGCTCGGATTTGATAGACAAGGGCGTAAATGTGTCCTTACCATTCCTCGGTAATGCACCTGACCTGGGAGCATTTGAAACAGGAGGTGCTGCACCTTCCAACCAGCCTCCAGCAGCTCACGCAGGCACTGACATGACAATGGCGCTGCCTACAAATACTGCTAATTTAGACGGAAGCGGTACGGATCCCGATGGAACAATTGCCAGTTATAGCTGGACCGAAATTTCAGGTCCTGCATGCAATATCGCATCCCCGACCAACGCGAAAACTTCCATCAACAACCTGGCTCAGGGCAGTTATCAATTTCAATTGAAAGTGACTGATAACAAAGGAGCAACAGCTACCGATGTTGTCGCCGTTACCGTAAACGCGGCTCCGATTCCTAATGTCGCACCTATTGCGGAGGCAGGCAATCCGGCCACAATCACGCTTCCTACTAATTCACTCACCCTAACCGGTAGCGCAACGGACGCAGACGGAACAGTTGTATCTTTTGCATGGACCAAGATCTCCGGTCCAACTCAGGGTACTATTAAATCGCCAAGCAACACCCAAACCCTTGTGAATAACCTGGTGCAGGGTACTTATAAATTTCAACTTCAGGTAACCGATAATCAGGGCGCCTTGGGAAAAGATACGGTGGCGGTGGTCGTAAACGCGGCCCCGCCACCGAATCAACCTCCTATAGCAGATGCGGGCAACGACGCCGTCCTCACCTTACCGACGAATTCGTTGTCAGTTACCGGAAGCGCAACAGATGCTGACGGAACCATAGCAAGCTATAGCTGGTCTAAAATTGCCGGTCCTTCCCAATTCAATATAGGATCGCCGGCCAGTGCTACTACCACGATCACTAATTTGGTGCAGGGAGTTTATCAATTCCAACTGCAGGCTACTGATGATGATGGAGCAACTGATGTTTCAGCTATTACTGTAACTGTCAATGCAGCTCCGCCACCACCTGCCAATATTCCCCCAGTAGCTAATGCAGGCAGCAATCTTTCAATCACCCTTCCAACGAGCACATTGTCTCTGACAGGAAGCGGTACAGATGCTGACGGAACCATAGCCAGCTACAAATGGACAAAGATCGCAGGCCCTACTCAATTTAATATTTTATCTCCTGCCAATGCGCAGACCACGATCAATAGTCTTGTGACCGGGATATATCAATTTCAACTGGAAGTAACGGATGATGATGGAGCAACAGCAACAGATGTTGTTATAGCAACTGTTATCGCCGCTCCTATTAATCTGCCTCCAGTTGCTAATGCCGGCAGCAACGTATCGATTACTCTGCCAACTAGTTCAGTCAACCTCAACGGCAGTGGTAGCGACATCGATGGAACAATCGCCAGCTATTCATGGACGAAAGTCTCTGGTCCATCACAATACAACATTCAATCTCCGGCATCCGCCCAAACGACCATTAATAACCTGGCGCAGGGAACCTACCAGTTCCAGTTGCAAGTAACCGACAACGCAGGCGGTGTGGCAAATGATATCGTTGTTGTCACAGTCAATGCAGCTCCACCCAATCAACTTCCGATCGCAGACGCAGGAGCGAATATCACCATAACGCTTCCTGCGAATTCCACTTCATTGGTGGGGACAGGAACCGACGGAGACGGTACAATCGCCAACTATGAGTGGAAAAAAACATCCGGACCAACTAAATTCAACTTATTAACTCCAACCAATTCTCAAACTACCGTTGATAGCCTTGTTCAGGGGGTTTACCAATTCGAATTGAAAGTAGTAGACAATGTTGGTGGATCCGCAACGGATAACGTCCTTGTTACGGTAAATGCGGCCGCTCCTCCTCCCAACCAGGTGCCACTGGCTAATGCAGGAAATGATTTGAACATTACGCTGCCCACTAATTCCGTCTCGATCACCGGCAGCGGTAGCGATGGAGATGGAACTGTTTCAACATATGCATGGACAAAGATTGCCGGTCCGTCTCAATATAATATTCAAACTCCTGCCGGAGCTCAAACAACTATAAACAATCTTGTACAGGGAGTTTACCAATTCCAGTTGCAGGTTACAGACAATGGAGGAGCCACTGCCAATGATATCGTAATCGTAACAGTCAACGCTGCCCTGCCTAATCAGGCTCCAAATGCGAACGCAGGCAGCGATGTTCAAATTACGCTTCCTATTAATTCCGTGAACTTAACCGGAGTCGGAACCGACGCCGATGGAACGATCGCCACTTATTCATGGACAAAAATTTCAGGTCCTACGCAATTCGCTATTGGATCACCCAACGCTGCACAAACAGCTATGAGCAATTTAGTGCAGGGCATTTATTACTTCCAGTTAAAAGTTACTGATGATGATGGCAGCACGGATGTCGACGTGGTTCGGGTAACTGTTAAAGCAGCTCCTGTCAATCAACGGCCGATAGCTCACGCAGGAAACAACAAGAATATTACTCTGCCATCAAATATCGTGTCCTTAAGCGGTTCGGGTACCGATGCTGATGGAACGATCACCACTTATAAATGGACCAAGATCTCAGGACCATCACAATACAATATAGCAGCTCCGACTACCAGCGCCACTACCATCGATAACATGGCTCAGGGATCTTACCAGTTCGAACTTGAAGTTACCGACGACGATGGTGCGACCGGAACAGATGTAGTCACCGTGACTGTCAATGCTGCTCCAATTAATCTGGCGCCCGTGGCAGTTGCAGGTAGCAACAAGACGATCACGCTACCAGTTAATTCGGTTACCTTGAATGGTTCAGGCACCGATGTTGATGGAACAATTGCCACGTATGCGTGGACTAAAATTGCCGGGCCAACTCAATTCACTATAGTATCTCCAGCCAACGCGCAAACTACAATCAATAACCTCGCGGAAGGCGTCTATCAATTCCAATTGCAAGTGACGGATAATGCAGGTGCAACCGCGACTGATGTAGTGTTTGTAACTGTTAATGCCGCTGCTCCGCCTCCTAACCAGGCGCCGACGGCGATCGCAGGCAGTAATACTTCCATTACCCTTCCTACCAACTCACTAATCTTGAATGGTAGCGGTACCGACCCAGACGGAACAATAACAACATATAGCTGGACCAAAATTTCAGGCCCGACTCAATTTAACATCGTTACAGCGGGAAGCGCACAGACGACGGTTAATAATCTCATAGAAGGCGTTTATCAATTCCAGTTGCAGGTAACTGACAATGGCGGAGCTACAGCTACGGATATTGTTATCGTTACAGTGAATCCAGCACCCATCAACCAAGCACCAGGGGCAAATGCGGGTACGGATATTTCTATCACGCTTCCTATCAGTTCTGTGACATTGAATGGCTCTGGCACAGACGCAGACGGAACAATAGCCAGTTATGCATGGACAAGGATTTCCGGTCCCGCATCGGCCAACATTGTTACTCCACTTACTGCTCAAACAACGGTGAATAACCTGACTGAAGGTGTGTATCAATTCCAATTGCAGGTAACAGATAATGGAGGAGCTACGGGTCTCGATATCGTTAACGTGACTGTCATTGCCGCACCGGTTAACCAATTGCCGATAGCTAGTGCTGGAAACGATCTGGCGATAACATTACCGACGAGTTCGGTGGCTCTGACGGGAAGCGGTAGTGATGCAGACGGAACGATCACCGGTTATCAATGGACTAAACTTTCCGGTCCTACCCAGTTTAATATCGTTTCATCGTCCGCAGCTCAGACAACGATCAATAATTTGACTCAGGGCGTATATCAATTTGAATTAGAAGTTACAGACAACTCAGGTGCTAAAGCTACTGATGTGATCACGATCACTGTCAATGCAGCACCTTCTAATCAAAACCCTGTCGCCAATGCCGGCAGTAATATCAGCATTACCTTACCTGTTAGCTCAGTTTCATTGAACGGAAATGGTTCGGATGCTGATGGTACCATTGCCAGTTATGCATGGACAAAAATTGCAGGCCCGACGCAGTATACCATTGCGGCACCTGCCAGTGCTCAGACCGGTGTCAATAACCTGGTTCAGGGAGTATATTATTTCATGCTAACGGTAACGGATAACGCTGGCGGCACAGCAGTGGACTTCATAAAGGTTACTGTCATCGGCGCAGCTCCTAATCAGGCGCCTGTTGCTAATGCCGGCAATAACAAGGTAATAACACTGCCTACCAATTCTGTTTCAGTGACCGGCAGCGGAACTGATGCAGATGGAACTATTGCAAGTTATAGCTGGACGAAGATTTCAGGTCCCGCACAATTCAATATTCAATCTCCTGCAAATGCCCAGACCACGATCAACAACCTGGTTGAAGGCGTATATCAATTCCAATTGAAAGTAACAGATAATGCAGGTGGAACTTCTACAGACGAGATGCAAGTAACTGTAAATGCAGCACCGGCTCCTCCGCCAAATGTTGCGCCTATCGCCAATGCAGGTAATAATATTTCGATCACTTTACCAGTGAATTCAGTTTCTTTGAGTGGCAGCGGTACAGATGCAGACGGCACGGTTACAGGATATAGCTGGACAAAGATTGCCGGCCCTGGTCAATACAATATCCTGGCTTCTTCAAGTGCGCAGACAACCGTAAGCAACCTGGTTGAAGGTGTTTATCAATTCCAACTACAAGTAACAGATAATTCAGGTGGAACAGGTACAGACATTGTTTTCGTAACTGTTAACCCAGCGATAAATCAGTTGCCGCTTGCCAATGCTGGAAACAACGTGACTATCACACTCCCAACCAATTCGCTGACCTTAAGCGGAGGTGGAACAGATGCCGATGGAACGATTACCACGTATAGTTGGACAAAGGTCGGCGGTCCGGGACAGTACAACATTTTGTCGTCCAGTTCAGCCCAGACGACGATCAATAATCTGGTACAGGGTATCTATCAGTTCCAGTTAAAAGTTACCGACAATGATGGAGGAACTGCTGTAGATGTGGTTACAGTGACTGTGAATGCGGCTCCGCCTAACCAGGCACCGAACGTCAATGCCGGAAGCAATATCACTATTACGCTGCCCACCGACTCTGTTTCATTGACCGGATCGGCAACGGATGTGGATGGATCGATTGCTGGTTATCATTGGACCAAGATTTCTGGCCCTAGCCAATTCACCATTGTTTCTGCAGATGCACCGCAGACCAAGATAAGGAACCTGGTTGCCGGAGTGTATTACTTCATGTTGGAGGCTACCGATGATGATGGCAGCACGGCTTGGGATCTAATCAAGATTACGGTTCGTGCGGAACCGGCTAACCAATTACCAGTCGCCGATGCCGGTTCAAATCTTTCAATAAACCTGCCCACCAATTCCGTAGCGATAACAGGAACTGGAACCGATGGAGACGGAACGATCGTAACTTATAGCTGGACCAAAGTATCCGGGCCGAACCAGTTCACTATTCAAAGCCCGAGTTCAGGACAAACAATTATCAGCAACCTGGTTCAGGGTAGCTATCAATTCCAATTGGAAGTAACAGATAACAGAGGTGGAAAAGCTACCGATATTGTAACTGTGAATGTAAATTCAGCACCTCTTCTGAATTTGCCGCCATCCGTAAATGCGGGCACTGATATTACGATCAATTTGCCAACCAATTTCGTAGCTGTGAAAGGTAATGCAACGGATGCCGATGGAACGGTAGTAAGTTATGCTTGGACAAAAATTTCAGGACCGGCTCAATTCGACATAACAGCAAAGACAAGTGCATCTACTACGATTACCAATCTGGAAGAAGGAATATATGAATTCCAGTTACAGGCGACGGATAATTCCGGTGCCAGTGGCAAGGACATCATAACTATCACTGTAAATGCAGCGCCGCCTGCTACAGACCTTCGGCCAATTGCAGATGCTGGTGACGATATGGTAGTTGTACTGCCTACCAATACCATAACGCTTCAAGGCAAAGGAACCGATCCTGATGGAGTAATAACAGGGTATTACTGGAATATGATCAGTGGACCAACTACCTATCATATCGACGACCGCGAGTCAGCAACGTCAACGATTAGCGGGCTTGCAGAAGGTACGTATCAATTTGAGCTCACCGTTACGGATAATAACAGGGCAACCGATACAGATACTCTCACTGTCCAGGTGAAAGATATAGACATCTCTACAGCCAGTATCTATCCAAATCCGGTGACGGACATCATGAACCTAAGCATCGAATCGAAAGCACTCTCTACTCCGACGGTATTGACGATCTATGATATGAGTGGAAGGGCTGTATACCAGGAAGAATTCATCAGAACGCAAAGGACCATGATAAAGCAAATAAATGTATCTCGTCTTACCAACGGAACATATATTGTGAAGGTTGGTGCCGATCTAAATACGGCGGTAACGATAAAGATGTTGAAGCAATAATCTAACTTCTAATCACACTGAGGGCACATAGAAATTTTAAAACACTTTCTATGTGCCCTTTTTTTGTATCATCAAGTTAAAACAATAATAAGAATGCAGTTCCCTCACCTTCGACTGATTGAACCTGGATGTTGCCCTTATGCAGCATCATGATCTGCTTGCAAAGGCTCAATCCAATTCCGCTACCGCTCTTCTTGGTGCTGAAGAAAGGAATAAATATTTTGTCCAGGATCTCGGCAGGAATACCGTTCCCATTATCGGCGACCTTGATCACTGTGCGGTGAGTGCCCACATAGGCTGTAAGTACAATTCTGGGATTGTCACGGTCTTTCACTGCTTCAATGGCATTCACGACCAGGTTGATCAAAACCTGCTCCAGGATGGTTGTATCCACCTCCAACTGCAGTTCTGTATCTTTTAGTATGGTTTCCAGCTCGATATTCTTTTGCTCGAGCGTTGGTTGCATGAGCTGCAGCAGGTTGGCAAAAATTTCTCTTACATAGATCTTCTTGAGATTGAGAGTCGTGATCTTATTTAGATTGCGATACGTTTCGGCGAACTTAAGTAGTCCTTCGCTTCGTCTTTTGATTGTTTCAATGCCGATCTCCAGGTCATCGACCGCTCCCGTCGCATTATTTAAGGTACCTACTGACTGCTGCAGCCGGCTCTTCAGTGTTTCTGCTAACGACGAGATGGGTGCTACCGAATTCATGATCTCATGTGTGAGAACGCTTAGGAGCTTTTGCCAGGCGCTGGCTTCCGTTTCGTCGAGCGCTTCATTTACATTTTGAAAAGCGATCAGTTTGTATGCCTTGCCATCTGTTTGGAATACGGTGGCCGAGAGCAGCACTTTGAAAGACGTCCTTTCAAAAAGTGCAGTGGCGATCTTTACATTTCCCGATTTTAATTCAATAATTTCCTTGCATAGGTCCGGATCTCTTTTCTCCAAGGAATAAATGGTTTTTAGATACGGCAATTGAAGCATTCTCTTCAATGACTCGTTCATCCAAACAACGTTGCCGGTCCTTTCTTCATAGGAAAGAATGCCGGTGTCCACCAATTCCAAAATTTTTTGAAGGTATTGATATTGCGTTTCCTTTTCCTTGCTGATGACCTTGAAGGTTGTATTGATCTCGTTAAATCCCTTGCGAAGGGGTTGGATCTCCAGCGGGGCATGCTTCACGTCAAAGTAGCGGGAAAAGTCGCGGTAATGAACGGACTCGACAAATTGTTCCAGTTCCATGTGGGCTTTGTGCTGAAAGCGATAAAAAGCAATGACCTGTCCGATAATGATCGGTAATACAAGCAGGAGATATATATACCATCCGCTCACGATCAGCATAGCGGCCACCGAGAGGGTAATGAACAAGCTCATTACGCCTGCCAGTATTCGCCATTGATATTTCTTAGAAGCCATCGTTGTGTTCCCTCACCATCAAATATCATATTTACTGAGACGCCGATACAATGCGGTCCTGGTCAATCCGAGTTCTTTAGCGGCTTTGGTTATATTACCATTATTTTTTTCAATCACCTTAAGTATAGTGTTTTTTTCGATGGCGCTAAGTTTCAATTCCTGTGGCTCGCTCTCCGTTGTGATAGCGGATTCAATCGGTGAAAAAATGAGATCATTTGCCTGGAGTTGATCGCCATCCGCCATGATCACAGCCCTTTCGATAATGTATTGCAGCTCCCTTACATTTCCCGGATAATGATGGTTCATCAACTTGTCCAGCGCCTTGCTGTCGAAATCCAACACTGGCTTCATGTATTTATTGCTGTACAACTTACTGAAATACTTTGCCAGCAAAATAATGTCGCTACCTCTCTTGCGAAGAGGAGGGACAACGATTTCCACGGTATTGATCCGGTAGATGAGATCTTTACGAAATCGGTTTTCATTGGCAAGCTCAGATAAAGGAAGATTGGTGGCGCAGATCAGTCGGATGTCGACCGCAGCAGGCTCGTTACTGCCGAGGCGAATGACCTGCCGGTTCTGCAAAACGCTGAGAAGCTTTGCCTGCAAGTGCAGAGGAATATTGCCAATTTCATCCAGGAAAAGGGTACCGGAATTGGCAGCTTCAAATCTTCCAACACGGTCCTCTCTGGCATCTGTAAAGGATCCTTTCTTATGACCAAACAATTCACTTTCGAATAGTGTTTCCGTCAAGGCTCCCACGTCTACTTTAACGAAGGGCGCATTGTTTCGAAATGAATGTTGATGAATGGCTTTCGCGATCAGGTCTTTACCTGTCCCATTTTCGCCAAGGATCAGGATATTGGCATCGGTTGGAGCAATTTTTTCAATTTTATAAAAGATCTCCAGCATGGCTTCGGATTCACCCAACAACTCCTTGCCAATGATCGAATCCGTGCCAACAAAAGCCGTAACGCTGGACTTGTTCGTCTTCCTTTTCAGTGTTTCCCGGATAGTAGTGATCAACTTTTCATTGTGCCATGGCTTCACCACAAAATCGGCTGCTCCTTCTTTTAGTGAGCGTACGGCCAGGTCGATATCGCCATAGGCAGTGATCATGATCACTGCTGCATCGGATCTCAGCTTTCTAATCTCCTTTAGCCAGAACAGTCCTTCATTGCCTGTATTGATCGAGCTGGTGAAATTCATATCCAGGAGGATGATGTCAAAGTCGTCTTTCGATAAATGCCAGCGAAGATTCTCGGGATTTTTTTCTGTGACGACTTCCTTGACCTCGGTTTTCAACAACAACCTCACGGCGGTCAGTACATCCGGATCGTCATCGATAATTAGTATGGAAGCATTTTTAAGGACCATTCTTGCGGTATTGTCAAAGGTAGATTGCAAAAGGATATATTTTTTGGGAAATACGAGAGCCGGGGTTATGCAATCTTCCCGGCAAAATTCGTTTTAATCGGAGATATTAATTTTTTCTTTAGCTCCTTCATTCCACATGACGCACTGCTGCAAGCGTACCATAATTACAAAGCAGTGGCAACTAATTTTTTACAAAAAACAAGCTCTAACACACTGTATCAAAAGCGAACAGTAGGTGTATCATAAACGAACAATTTCGTACTTTATTTGCTTCTAACTAACTGCAAATCAATAGCTTTAAAACTGGCATATTTATCCATATAGGTGGGGTGGACATTTATATGGACATTTTCATTGCCGTAACATTTATAATTTCGGCGCGTCTCATATGACGGATTTGTAATCTTTAAAGATTTATAATGGTTGATAGAGTCATTGCCAAGAAGAAATGGGGCAAAAAACGAATTCTTACGATAGCGGGTATCACAGCCCTGGTGATATTGATTGGAGGCAGCTACTACCTTACCTCGGGGAAGAGCAAACTAAACGTGGATGTCGAGCGCATAACGGTCAGCGAAGTGAAAAGCGGCCCGTTCCAGGACACCATCCCCGTAAATGGCATTGTCTTGCCGATCACCACTATTTACCTCGATGCGATTGAGGGTGGGAGAGTTGAAGAAAAGTATGTGGAGGATGGTGCGATCATGAAAAAGGACGATCCAATTCTGCGGCTCTCCAATACAGACCTCGAACTGAGCCTCGTCAACCAGGAAACCTCAGTTTATAACCTGCTGACGCAAATGCAGATCTCGCAGAATGCGGCCAGGCAGAATACAATTTCCAAGTTAAATCAAATGACCGATGTGGACAATGCCTTGAAGGAAGCGGAAAGAATCTATAAGCTGAATCAGCATTTGTACCAGCAAAAAGTGATCGGACTACAGGAATTCAAACAATCAGAGAACACATACAATTATAATGTTCAAAAGAAAAGATTGACTGAACAGATCCTGAAACAGGATTCTTCTTCAACCCAATTGGAAGTGGAACAGGCGAAGCAGTCTTATGCAAGAACGCAAAATGCATTGGCTGTGATGAGAAAAAAAGTGGGAGACCTGATTGTAAGGGCGCCGGTAGACGGGCAACTTACTTCGCTGGACGCGGAAAGAGGCCAATCGAAAAATAAAGGAGAACGTCTTGGGCAGATCGATGTCCTTAGTGGATTTAAGGTGAGAGTGGATGTCGACGAGCATTATATATCGCAGATATATACAGGCCTGGAAGGCACTTTTACTCTTTCCAATAAGAACTACAGCCTGACCATTAAAAAAGTTTATACGCAGGTTACCAATGGGAGATTCCAGGTGGATATGGAGTTCAAAGGAGATATTCCGCAGGGAATTCGTCGCGGCCAGACCTTACAAATATTATTGGCCTTGAGTGATGAAACACAGGCTCTGTTGGTGGCCAAAGGAGGTTTTTATCAGCAGACCGGAGGTAACTGGATATTTAAAGTAAGTGAAAGCGGTAAGACTGCGTATAAGGTGGATATTCAGCTTGGCCGTCAAAATCCGGATTATTATGAAGTGTTACAGGGTTTGAAGGCTGGTGATAAAGTTGTAACGAGTAGTTATGAGAACTATGGAAACATGCAGGAATTGGTTTTAAAAAAGTAACGATTGACTAAAATTTATTGCCATGAAAAAGAAACTCATTTACCTGGTGATTTTTATTTTTTGTCTGAGTTTGTTTACCCGGGCCCGCCAGGATGGTAGGAATTGCGATCATCGCCTTAATTGTCCCGCCTCTTCCGCAGGCTCCCCTAAGCAAATGAAGCCGTCAACCCCAAGAGAACAAGGATTTGATGTAGCGCCTTTCCGGATATTCATTTTCAGTATTTAATTATTTGTGCGTATTCACCTTAAATCAATCATAAATGATCAAGATCTCCAACCTCGAAAAGATTTATCGAACTGATGAAGTGGAAACCGTAGCATTAAATAAGCTTTCCCTGGAAGTGAAGGAAGGCGAATTTGTTGCCGTGATGGGCCCCTCCGGTTGCGGTAAGTCCACTTTATTAAATATTGTCGGACTCCTTGATGATCCGGATACAGGAAGTTTCGTCTTTAACGGTATTGAAGTAGCCAAATTCAACGAACGCAAAAGAGCGGACCTCCGTAAACGGAATATTGGCTTTGTGTTCCAGAGTTTTAACCTGATCGATGAATTGACCGTATTTGAAAATGTAGAGCTTCCACTTATTTATACCGGCATTAAGGGTGCAGAGAGGAAAAAGAGGGTAGAAGTGGTGCTGGATAAGATGCAAATCATGCATCGCAGGAATCACTATCCCCAGCAATTATCAGGTGGACAGCAGCAGCGTGTGGCTGTCGCCCGTGCAGTCGTCAACAATCCCAAGCTTATCCTTGCGGATGAGCCTACAGGTAATCTTGACTCGCATAATGGGAATGAGGTCATGCAATTGTTGACAGATCTGAATGAGCAGGGCACCACTATTATTATGGTTACGCACAGTGAACACGATGCCCGCTACAGTCATCGCATTATCCGCATGCTTGACGGACAAACAGTGCTTGAGAATATTATGATATAGTAAACTGATTTATCAGATGAATACTAACCCAAAATCTATTCTCCCTATGTGATCAACCCGTACATAATAAAATGTCAATTTTTTTTTTGACATGACATAAGAAGGCTTGTTAAAAACGCAAAGGATATTAAAAGTATAGCCATGATTCTAAACTACTTTAAAATTGCCTGGCGTAACCTTGTCAAGTACAAGTTCATCTCCGCCATCAATCTATTTGGATTGACGATAGGGTTAACCTGCTGCTTTTTAATACTCACGTACATCCTGCACGAACTGAGTTATGACAAGTACAATCCCAATGCCAACCGCATCTACCGCGTAACGCGAAGCTTCAATAACCCGGAAACCGGTGCGGTTTCTCTTAATCTGAGTACGATTGCTCCTCCCTTTGGTCCCCTGCTCGTGAATGATTTTAAAGAGATCAAGAATATTACACGGCTCATTGATTATAGTCCGATACCCTTGCGCTACGAGGACAAAATGTTTAACGAACAAAATGTCTATTTCGCAGATGACCATCTATTCGATTTCTTCAAGGTCGATGTAGTAAAGGGTAATCCCAAGACTGCTTTGACGGATCCTTTTTCCATAATGATGACAGAGGAATTAGCCAGGAAATATTTTGGAAATGAGGATCCGATGAACAAGTTGATCAAGGCAAACAACCAATTCAATCTGAAAGTAACCGGTATTTTTAAGCCCTATCCTTCCAACGCACACATGCATCCTTCTGCCCTGGTCTCATTTGTCACACTCAACGATACGGCAGTATATGGTGCAGAGGGATTAGCCACGAATTGGGGCAACAATTCATTTTTTACCTATATCATGTTGCCGGATAATTATGAAACGAAAAAGCTGGAAGCGCAATTCCCTTCATTCTTAGACCGCCATATAAAAGAAGACGATAAATATAAGACCTCTCAATGGACAGCTCTCGGATTGCAAAAGCTTACCGACATTCATTTGCGCTCCCACACCGACTATGAAGCCGAACAGAATGGAGACATCAAACGCGTTTATGTATTCTCCGCCATCGCTCTTTTCATCCTGTTAATTGCCTGCATCAATTACATGAACCTGTCTACTGCCAGGTCAACATTGAGAGCAAGAGAGATAGGCATTCGAAAAGCGGTCGGCGCACGAAGAAAAGAGATCATTGTGCAGTTCCTGGCTGAATCAGTTCTTGTATCCTGGGTAGCGATGTTATTGGCGTTTGGTCTCACCTCATTGCTGCTTCCCTGGTTAAACCAGATTACCGGCCAGAATCTGACCGTAAATATTTTATTAGGCTGGCAGATATTGGTCCCTATTATTCTTGTACCATTTATTGTAGGAATTATTTCTGGAATATATCCAGCTCTTTTCATGTCTTCTTTCCAACCGGTGCAAGTGTTAAAGGGCTTATTTAAAGCCGGCGGGATCAATATTTCGTTCCGCCAGGTATTGGTCACTCTCCAATTCGCGATTTCAATCATACTTATAATTAGCACCGCCGTTGTATTTAAGCAGATGCGATACATGCAGAACAAATCCCTGGGTTTTGACAGGGAGCATATTGTTACGCTTCCTTATTCCGGTGAATTGAATTCTAATTTCGATGCATTCCGAACGGAACTACTTGCTAATGCAGGCATTAAAAATGCCGCACGTTCTTCCCGCATACCTACCGGCAGGCTCCTGGATGCAATGGGTTCGAGGATAATGAAAAACGATACCATGGCGCCGGTAAGTGCAGACATAAAATTCGTATCAGCCGACCAGGATTTCATGCCCACGTATGGTGTCACCGTGGTGGCCGGCAGGGGATTTTCCAGAGATTTTAGTACCGATACTTCGGCGTTTTTGATCAATGAAGCGGCGGCAAGAATTTTGGGATTCAATAGCAACGAAGAAGTGATTGGAAAAGATTTCGGTTATGGTAGTCGAAAAGGAAAGATCATAGGTGTATTCCATGATTTCCATTTTGAATCCATGCATCAGAAAATCGTTCCGCTTGTGCTGCTGGTCCCGCGGTTTTCAGGAAATTATGGAAGGATATCTGTCAAGATTGCGGGTGCTAATATTCCCGCTGCTATGTCTCATATTGAAAAGACCTGGAGAAAGTTTTTGCCTAACATACCTTATGAATATACTTTTCTGGATGAAAATTTTTCAAATCTCTATAAGGAAGAGCAAAGGCAGCGATCCATCTTTACCACTTTTGCAGGCCTGGCTATTTTCATTGCATGCCTTGGCTTATTTGGCTTGTCCGCGTTTGCGATTTCACAGCGCATCAAAGAAATCGGCATCCGGAAAGTATTGGGAGCAAGCATACCTACCATTGTCGCTCTTTTATCCAAAGATTTTCTAAAGCTGGTTGCCATTGCAGCGATCATTGCCTTCCCGGTAGCCTGGTGGGCGATGAATAGTTGGTTAAGGGATTTTGCCTATCGGATTCCAGTTCCATGGGTCGTGTTTATCATCGCTGCCCTGTTGGCTGCACTGATTGCATTGATCACGATTAGTTTCCAGGCCATTAAAGCGGCTGTGGCGAACCCTGTGAACTCCTTAAGGACGGAGTAGTTTGATTATTAATTAATAATCAATAATAAAGTACTAGGCCATGATAAAGAACCTTTTCCTGACTGCGTATCGCAACCTGAAAAAAAGTAAATTTTTTTCCATACTTAATATTCTTGGGTTGGCAACAGGCATGGCTGTCTTTCTCTTGATCGCCCAATATGTCCGCTTTGAACGCAGCTATGAGGATTTCATACCTAACCGGGAAGATGTGTACCGGGTAAAACTAGAATCGTATAACAACAGCGGGTTGATGACGGCCAGCGCCGAAAATTATCCGGGAGTAGGCCCTTCATTAAAAGATGAATTACCTGAAGTTGTTGGTTTTGCCCGTCTCTACAATATGGGTTATAAGAACAACATTGTCGTCACTTACAAAGACGCAAAGCCCGAGCCCATTGCTTTCAAACATAGAGGATTCTTGTATGCGGATTCGGGGTTGCTCACCATGATGGGCTACCAAATGGTGAAGGGCGATCCTGCAAAAGCTTTGGCAGAACCTCTTAGCGCAGTGGTGTCTGAGACTTATGCAAAGATGTATTTCAAAAACGAAGATCCGATCGGCAAGATATTGGTATTGCGTGACGATGATTTTGTAAATGAACCGGCCAAAGTAACTGGTGTATTCAAAGATCTTCCGGCGAATACCCATTTAAAATTTGACATTTTATTTTCCTATTCAACTTTATTGCTACGTGGCGAATGGGCGATCAGGCGTTATAAGACAGGCTGGGGACGCAAGGACATGTATACCTTCATACAGCTTCGCCCTGGCACTGATCCCAAAGCCTTCGAAGCAAAGCTCCCCGCTATCGTGAATAAATATAAGCCTGAGCTGGCGGGAACAGGACGCAAAGACATACTTAGCCTGCAACCGTTAACAAGTATTCACCTTCATTCAGATCTTGCCGAGGAACCCGAGCCCAATGGCAATGCAAGCATTGTTTTTTTCATGGGCATCATAGGTCTATTTGTATTGATCATTGCGTGGATCAACTATGTTAATCTGTCGACGGCACGTGCCCTGGAAAGAGCGAAAGAAGTTGGAATAAGAAAAGTAGTAGGTGCATTCAAACGTCAATTGATTGGGCAGTTCCTGATGGAAGCAGCCCTGGTAAACCTGATTTCCGTGATCATCTCCATTGGATTGATCACGTTGGTATTGCCATATTTTAATTCCTTGTCAGGGCTGCGACTCGATACTTCCTATTTGCTAAAACCCTGGTTTGTTGTCCTGGCCCTATTATTATGGGCTGCCGGAACTTTTCTTTCGGGGTTCTATCCCGCGATGGTGTTGTCCTCCTTCAAGCCGATAATCGTGCTAAAAGGGAAGTTGAAGAATAGCTTCCGCGGCATACTGCTTCGCAAGGGATTAGTGACAATGCAATTCATGGCTTCCATTGTTTTGATATCAGGAACGTTGATCGTATACCGGCAGCTAAAATTTTTGATGAGTAGCGATCTGGGTGTAAACATTGACCAGGTGCTGGTAGCCGACCGCCCGGCCATTGCAGACACCAACAGGACTGTGTATAATTCAGCTATTGAAACATTTCGCAATGAAGTTAAAAAAAATCCGGCTATAGAAGCCGTGACGACTTCTCTAACTATTCCCGGAAAGCAACGTGAATACAAACTCGTCGTCAAGCAATATGGATCGAATAGCAACGATTCAGCTACCGTGCGTATCAACTCTATGGATTATAATTTCCAGGATGTATTTAAAATGCAATTGTTGGCTGGAAGATACTTCTCGAGCGATTTTCCCAAAGACGTTGATACATCAGTGATCCTGACAAAAACAGCCGCGACCTCACTGGGATTTAAGACACCGCAGGATGCCGTCGGAAAAATCCTGACCATACCTGCATTCGGTGACTGGCATCCAATAGTAGCAGGCGTGGTAAACGATTATCACCAGATATCTTTGAAGAAAACGGTTGATCCATCTATGTTTTTTTGTTCCCTCTACGATGGAGAGTTCTATTCCATGAGGGTCAAGACCACTGATCTGAACAAGACTCTGAAACATATCCAACAATCATGGACAACCGCATTTCCTGGTAACCCATTTCAATATTTTTTCCTGGATGAATATTTTAACCGGCAATATGCCAATGAACGAAAATTTGGCAAATTGTTCACTGCTTTCGCCTTGTTGGCCATCATTATAGGCTGCCTTGGGCTATTCGGGCTTTCTGCTTACACTGTTTCGCAACGCATAAAAGAGATTGGTATCCGCAAAGTGCTGGGCGCCAGTGCAACGAGCATAGTGACATTATTATCGAAGGATTTCATTGTGCTGATCCTTTTATCGCTGGTTATTGCATCCCCTCTTGCATGGTGGGCCATGCACAACTGGCTACAGGATTTTGCATATCGGATAGATATCGGCTGGTGGGTCTTTGCCGTCGCTGGTTTGATTGCCGTGTGTATTGCATTGCTGACAGTAAGCTTCCAGGCCATTAAAGCGGCGATGGCCAATCCGGTGAAGTCGCTGCGGACAGAGTGAATAATATAAAACTAGAGAGATGATAAAAAACTTCTTCCTAACCGCCTACCGCAATCTTGCGAGGAACAAGAAATTTGCATCCCTTAATATCATAGGTCTAACCATTGGCGTCACCGTATGCCTGCTCATTGGAATTTGGTTGCAACGCGAACTGAGCTTTGATCATTTTCATCCTAACGTCAAGCAGATATTCAGATTAGCAAATACTTTCAAAAGTGAAAGTGAATCATTTTCACAAGGACCTTCAGGACCTGCTTTCGGTGCTCATCTGACCCAACAACTTCCGGCTGTTCAATCTACTTGCCGATTATTTGATGAGTTGTTTAAAGTAAAAGCAGGTAATGAGCAGTTCATTGAACCCAATTGCATGATCGTCGATAGCAATTTTTTTAGCTTCTTTGGATTTAGGTTGATCAGGGGACAGAAGGAAAAAGTGCTGCTAAATCCTGAACAATTAGTGTTAACAGAAAAACTTGCCATTAAATATTTCGGAAATGCGGACAATGCGATGGGGAGAAGTCTGATGCTCGACGGAGAATATCCAATGACCGTCACCGGTATCGCCGAAGATCCACCTACCCATTCGCACATTCAGTTCGACGTCCTGGTAGCCTATGCACATTTGAAAAAGAAAGCAACAGAGCAATGGAAATTTGATATTGACAATACCTGGGTAGGCGGATGGCCGAATATCTATGTTCAGTTAGCCAATCCTTCCAAGTGGAAAGAAACCGAAAAGCAGATCAATGGAGTGGCTGCCCGGTTTTCGGAAAAGGAATGGAAGGAGAACAAGATGTCCTATTATTACTTTCTGCAGCCCATTGAATTTATCCACCTTAATTCCCATTTGCGATATGATGCAGTTAATAATGGAAGTATTTCCAGGGTAAATATTTTTTCGATCGTCGGCATTATTGTTCTCCTGCTCGCTTGTATAAATTATATAAATCTCACCACTGCAGGCGCAATCAAGAGAGCCAAAGAAACTTCTGTCCGAAAGGTGATCGGCGCTACCCGCCTGCAATTAGTTAGACAGTTTTTCCTGGAAACATTTCTTATTAGCACCATTGCGGTGTTCGTTGGGGTCGCAATAGTCAAATTGTTGCTGCCCACTTTTTCGCAATGGATCGGACAGCCTTATGAATTCGACTTCAGCGCCAAAAACCTGGGAATCATTTCAGGTTTCATACTTTCTATTTCACTCATTGCCGGCATTTATCCCGCCGCTATTTTGTCTTCCTTTCAACCTGCAGTTTCGCTGAAAGGAAATTTTTCATTGAGTAAGAAAGGAAACCTGATCCGCAAGGGGCTTGTCGTATTCCAGTTTTCTATTAGCATCGCATTGATCGCATCGCTGATCATCATAACGCGGCAGATGAATTTTATTAAGAACAGGTCACTCGGGTTCAATGGAAATGCGGTGGTGGAAGTACGTTTTTTTGGTGAGAATACAGTGGTTGATCAGTACCCCTCCCTGCGCAATCAACTTTTACAGAGTCCATATATATTGAATGTCACCAAGCACAGCCAGAATGTAGTGGGAGGTCTTGGAAATGGCTGGACCACCACCGAAAACCTGAAAGGTGATGAAATTTCGACCAGCTTGTATAACCTGGGGGTGGATACTACCTTCTTTGATACATATGATATGAAGCTGGCAGCTGGTAGGTTTTTTTCCAGTCAGTTTCCTACAGATACGACTAAGGCGGTGATGGTCAATGAAGCCGCAGTAAGAACATTTGGTTGGCAGAAAGCGGAGAACGCAATCGGAAAACGATTTGGTAAAGGGGATGATACAAGGTTGGTGGTGGGGGTGATCAAAGATTTTAATTTTGAAAACCTTCATAAACCCGTCGAAGCGCTGTTGATCGGCTATGCAAGGAACGGGAATACTCTTTCCCTCAAGATTGATACACGCCATACGGACGAAGCGCTGAATCATTTAAAAAAAATATGGTCTGCCTCCGTGCCGGAGATCCCATTGCAATATGCGTTTGTCGATGAAAAGGTGAATAAGCAATATGGAAATGAAGCGAAGATGCAGGGGATCTTTTACGGCTTTGCAGGGTTATCGCTGCTCATTGCCTGCCTCGGTCTTCTTGGTTTGTCCATTTATGTGGTTGAAAGAAAAGTGAAAGAGATCGGCATTCGCAAAGTGCTGGGGGCAAGCGTTCCGGGGTTGGTTAACCTCTTGTCCAGGGATTTTGTCCTGTTAGTACTGGTGGCCATAGCTATTGCGACACCGCTTTCATGGGTATTTATGGATCAATGGTTGAAAGATTTTGCCTATCGCATCGATATCAACTGGACGGTATTCGCTGTAGCTGGTGGGATAGCCACACTGATTGCATTAATGACGATCAGTTTCCAGGCTATCAAAGCGGCTATGGCCAACCCGGTGAAGTCATTACGAACAGAGTGATAAATAATAAAAGCTTCGAGAATGATAAAGAACTATCTCAAAATCGCCTTCAGAAACCTTCGTAAGAGGAAGACCCAAACTTTCATTAACATCCTGGGATTGTCTACGGGCATGGCTGTTTGCCTGTTAATTGTCTTATTCATTAAAGATGAACTGGGTTACGATAGTTTCCATACAAAAAAGGACCGCATCTATCGTGTAGTGTTGGAACGCATGTATCCCGGCCGTTCTACTTCTTACGCCATCATCCCACTGTCGATTGGCGAAGCCATCAAAAAGGAGTTCCCGGAAGTGGAGGAAAGTATGCGGCTATTCTCCAATCGCGGGTTTGGTAATTTCTTTGTCAAGATAAACGACAAGATCTTCGAGGAAAAGAACGTCGTCAATGCGGATTCAAACTTCTTTCGCGTATTTACTGCCAAAATGCTGGGCGGAGATCCCAATACTGCATTGGAAAAGCCGAATTCTGTAGTGCTTAACGAGACGACCGCCAAAAAGTATTATGGATCGGCTTCGGCAGCTATGGGAAAGACTATGGAGATCGATGGCGGTGCTTCGTTATTGGTAACCGGTGTCTGCGAAGACTGGCCTGAGCATACTCATTTTCTCTTTGACCTGTTAATTTCCAACGCCACCTTCCTGAATGGCGCTCCCCAAAACTTTATCAATTTTTCCGCGAACACATATTTACTATTAAAGGAAAATGCTTCTGCTGCTTCATTGGAATCAAAGCTTCCTCAAATAGTGGAAAAATATGTTTCTGGACAGATAGAGCAGCAGTTCGGACAGTCCTTTCAACAATTCAAGTCGGCCGGGAATGGGTATCATTATTATCTGCAGCCGCTCACGAAGATCCATCTTCATTCAGACCTGGAAGCTGAACTGCGTCCCAATGGAAGTCAACGCGCGGTTACGATCTTTGCCATCATTGCTGTTTTTATTCTCTTCATTGCCTGTATCAACTTTATCAATCTGTCCACGGCGCGCTCTGTTGAAAGGGCAAAGGAAGTGGGAGTCAGGAAAACATTTGGATCGGAGCGGGCCTCACTGGTCAAACAATTCCTGATGGAATCTGTGTTGATCTGCCTGCTCAGTGTTGTCCTGGCAGGTGTAATGATCTTGCTCATTCTTCCACTATTTAACCAGGTTTCAGGAAAACATCTTTCATATAATTATTTCCTTCACCCCGCTCAACTTTTTACGCTGCTCGCTTTTTCTGTCGGAGTTGGGGTAATAGCCGGAATCTATCCTGCCTTTGTCTTGTCCTCCTTCCGTCCAATTGCGGTACTCAGAGGAAAGCTCACTACAAGCCGCTATGGAAAATCATTGCGCAACGGACTGGTCGGATTTCAATTTTTCATTTCAGTCATACTGATCATCTGTACACTGGTTGTGAATATGCAAATGGGATACGTGCTGGGGGATAAGTTGGGATTTAGAAAGGACCATGTGATCACGGTTGAAAGAACAGATCTGCTCGATAGAAATACTATTCCATTTAAGAATGAGGTAATGAAAATTCCAGGCGTTCAAAATATTAGCGGAACGACAGCCGTGCCCGGAACGGAGAATTATTTTGGAGTTTCCTTCGCCTTGCTTGGATCTAAGGATGCGCACACCGGTCGCGGACTCATGGTGGATGATCAATATTTGACAGCGCTGGATTTGAAATTGGCATCGGGGAGATTTTTTTCAAAAGAATTTGCATTGGATACGCTGGGGATTCTGCTAAACGAGAAGGCAGTCACAGAGTTGGGAATTCGCGGCGATCCTATTGGTGTGCGACTTACCTCACCCGATCCACAATTAAATGCACCCGACGGAATGCCATATACGTATACAGTCGTCGGCGTGCTAAAGGATTTTCATTTCCAAACATTGCACCAACAAATAGCTCCCCTTTTCATTTTAAATGTGAGAAAATTTGGTCCGATCGATCCGTTGATGACGATCCGGATCAGTGCGGACAATTTTTCGGCGACAGTAAAAGCTTTAGAAAGTAAATGGAAGCTTTTTGTAAAGGAGCGTCCTTTTAATTATACTTTCCTGGATCAGTCGCTGGCGGAACTTTATCATGCCGAAGAAACGACAAAGAAAATATTTTCTGTGTTTTCCATCCTGGCAATCTTCATTGCGTGCATTGGACTGTTGGGCTTAATCGCATATACAACGCAGCAACGAATTCGCGAGATAGGTATTAGGAAGGTGCTGGGAGCATCCATTCCGAATATATTGGTGCTGCTGGGCAAGAATTTCTTTTCGCTGATCCTAATCGCAAGCTTGATTGCGTTCCCCGTTGGATGGTGGGCAATGCATAAATGGCTACAGGACTTTGCCTATCGGGTCAGCATTCCGTGGTGGATTTTTATACTGGCTATGGTATTGGCAGCACTGGTAGCACTGATTACAATTAGCTTTCAGGCCATCAAGGCTGCGCTGGCGAATCCGGTGAAGAGTTTAAGAACTGAGTAATAATAGTCAAATGATAAGGAACTACTTCAAGACAGCGTTGCGGAATCTGGCCAAGAACAAACTGTATTCCTTTATCAACATCACCGGTCTCTCTGTGGGCATTGCTTCCTGCATGCTCATTTTCTTATATGTCCAATACGACCTAAGCTATGATCGATATCATAAGAAAGCGGACCGCATCTACCGACTTACAGAAGTGTTGCATCTACCCAAGGAAGACAGACCTCAGGCAGTGACTTCACCTCCGATGGCGCCAGCTATCAAACAACACTTTCCGGAGGTTGAAAAGACTGTCCGGTTTACATCTTCCAGCAGGTTTATATCTGTCAACGACAGAAAGTTTTACGATACGAAACTCATGTATGCTGATTCGACTGTCTTCGATGTGTTTAGCTTCAAATTGCTGGAAGGAAATGCGACAACGGCCCTTGTAGAACCTTATTCGATCGTGCTTTCAGAATCAGCTTCGAAAAAATATTTTGGCATTGAGCCTGCGCTGGGCAAGACCATGCAATTGTCTGACACTATTCCTTTAAAGGTGACTGGGATCATGAAGGACATTCCTTCCAACTCTCACTTCACTTTTGATTGCGTGATGTCCCGGACAACGATCAATGACATGAACAAGAATGAGCCCGAAACAAATTGGTTTAATAATAGTCAATACACATACGTCTTATTGGCGCCAAATCATTCGCACAAAGAACTTGAAAAAAAACTGGATGCATTTATTCACACCCAAATGGCAGAGGACCGGAAGACGAGTGGCTTATGGTATGATCTGAAATTGCAACCACTCACTGATATTCATTTGCGTTCGAACATCAGTTCCGAAATGACACCCAACAGCGACATCTCTTATGTCTATATCTTTTCCGCCGCAGCGGTTCTCATTCTTCTGATTGCTTGTTGCAATTTTATTAACCTATCCACCGCCAGATCAGTAAATCGTTCCAGAGAGATTGGGCTTCGAAAAGTGATCGGAGCGAAGCGATTCCAATTGATCGGCCAGTTCATGGGAGAATCTTTCCTCTTTGCTATTATCGGTGCAGTGCTGGCCCTCGCAATGGTAGCTCTAACGCTTCCAACGTTCAATACATTTACCGGCAAATCACTGTCGACTGATTTATTTCAGAATGGCGGCCTGATGACGATTTTTGGCGCGGCCATCTGTGCCGTCGGCTTTTTTGCCGGGGCATATCCAGCTTTTCTGATGTCATCCTTCGCACCGATCAATGCGCTTCGGGGTTCTATTCGCCATGGCTGGCAGGATATTATTCTCAGAAAGGGATTGGTAGTATTTCAATTTACCATCGCCATTATCCTGATCATTGGGACTGCGCTCGTGCTAAAGCAATTGCGGTTTGTCCAGCACCGGAAGATCGGGCTGAATAAAGACCAGGTCCTTGAAATTGGATTGAAGAGAGCGGATCTACCGAAGGGCGAGCTTCTGGTTAGGGAGCTGAAGGGAAACACGGGAGTAGTCAATGCAACGCTCACCGATTTTTCATTCAAGGATGGGATCAGCAACATAGCTGTATTGCCTGAAGGCGCCTCTGAAAATGAAATAACTTCTCAACCGGTGATTTCTGTTGATGAAAACTTTATTAAGACCTTCCAGATCGACCTGGCCTCCGGTAGAGCATTTTCAAAATCATTTGCCACGGATTCGATGGAAGGTTTTATTGTTAACGAGAGGGCCGTGCAGGAATTCGGATGGAAAACGCCAATGAATGCCATTGGAAAAAACCTGGATTGGGGCACAGGCAAAAAAGGAAAAGTGGTTGGTGTAGTGAAGGATTTCAATTTCACCTCTCTTCACGATAATATCAAACCGCTGATCATTCATATTCTTCCGGATTGGTACCGGTTTATTGCGATTCGTGTTCAGCCCAGCCAACTGCAGACTACTATTAGTAAGATCGAGTCCACCTGGAAAGGCATTGCCACCGGCAGTCCTTTTCAATATACGTTCCTGGACGAGGACTTTGGAAAGTTGTATAAAGAAGAAAAGAATCTGCAGTCTGTATTGAGTTTATTTACCCTGCTATCCATTTTCATTGCGTGCCTGGGATTATTCGGTTTAGCGGCCTTCACTATTCAGCAAAGGTTTAAAGAAATCGCTGTTCGAAAAGTACTAGGTGCCAGCGTGGGCAGTCTCACTACGCTACTGGCGAGAAATTTCCTGGTGTTAGTTGCTATTTCCGCTCTTCTGGCTTTTCCATTAGCGTGGTGGGGAATGAATAAGTGGTTACAGGATTTCGCCTATAGGACACCGATAGGATATTCGGCGTTTATTGGAGCAGGAGTGATTGCGCTGGTGATCGCTTTTCTAACGGTGAGCTTTCAGGCTATCAGGGCGGCTGTTGCGAACCCGGTGGCGACTTTAAGGTCGGAGTAAGTTGATTATTAATTATTGATTATTAATTATTGTTTTTAGACCCAATGTTCAATGCTTACCAATAAACTTATAATTCAATAATCAATAATCAATAATCAGTAATCAGTAATGAAATAACACATGATAAGAAACTATTTCAAATTAGCGTGGCGGAACCTTTTCAAAAATAAGGTTTCATCCTTCATCAATGTGGGAGGCCTCACTGTTGGTATTGCCGTGACCATATTAATGGGGCTGTGGATCTATGATGAGCTTTCTTTCAATACCTATCATCAAAACTATGAGCGCATAGGGCGAATCTTAAACCGCGGAAACGATCCAAAGGAGGGAGCGTATATCAATACATCTCTGCCCTATCCACTGGGAACTGTGCTGCAATCGAGCTACCGGAATAATTTCAAACATGTGGTCCGTAGTGCATGGGACCAGGATTATATTCTTGCAGCCGGTGACAAAAAATTATCGCGGAGAGGGCAGTTCATGGATGAGGAGGCGCCGGAAATGTTCAGCTTGAAAATGCTGAAAGGAAATTGGTCCTGCCTGAAAGATCCTAACTCCATTATACTATCAGCATCGACTTCAAAAGCACTTTTTGGAGATAGCGACCCGATTGACCAGACCGTGCGTATTAATAATAAGCACAGCGTAAAGGTTACCGGTGTTTATGATGACCTTCCTTTAAACACTGAATTTCACGACGTACGGTTTATTTCTACCTGGACGCTTTGGCTGTCAGAAAATGATTGGATACTGAAGAGGGCATCGAATGACTGGAACAATCATTTCCTAAGGATCTATGCTGAAATTCCTGAAGGAACGAATTTTAAGACGGTCAATCAACGCATTAAGGGAGCAGAGCTGAAAAGCATTCAGTTCCTGGACAACTATAAAGAGGAGACAGCCCGCAATCCGGAGGTGTTCTTACATCCCATGAGTAGTTGGCATCTTGAGAAATTTGAAAGAGGAAACCCCGTACCTGGCAAAGGTCCTGTGCGAATGGTGTGGATGGTTGGCATCATCGGTGTGTTCGTGTTGTTACTCGCTTGTATCAATTTCATGAATTTAAGTACAGCCAGGTCCGAGAGAAGGGCAAAGGAAGTAGGTATACGGAAAACGATTGGTTCACAGCGCACGCAACTTATCTATCAATTTTTTAGTGAATCTTTCCTCGTAGTCTTGTTTTCATTTATTCTCGCATGCTGCCTGGTAAGTATTTTCCTTCCCTGGTTCAATAATCTGAGTGGTAAGGAAATGCGCGTACCGTGGGGTGATTTATATTTTTGGTTATTGAGCCTTGGATTCATCTTATTCGTCAGTGTCCTGGCCGGCAGTTATCCTGCTTTGTATCTCTCATCATTCAGGCCGATCAGGGTTTTGAAAGGAACCTTTCGTGCAGGCCGGTTTGCGAGCATTCCCCGTAAAGCATTAGTGGTGATGCAGTTCACGATTTCGGTCGCTCTGATCATCAGTACGATCGTGATCTATCGGCAAATTAAAGTGGCGAAGGACCGGCCTGTCGGTTATAACCGCGAAGGATTGATCATGGTAGAAATGAAGTCACCTGATTTTTATGGCAAGTATGATTTGCTGCGAACCGAATTCTTAAATACAGGTGTCGTTGAAAATTTTTCTGAATCCATGGGAAAGCAAACGGAAGTAGCATCCGGTAATAATGGATTTGATTGGAAGGGGCGTGATCCAAAAAAGGAAGAAAGTTTCGGAACGTTGGCGGTAACACATGATCATGGCAAGACGGTAGGTTGGGAATTCATTTCAGGCCGTGACTTTTCGAGTACACATGCCAGTGATTCCTCCGGCGTCGTAATTAATGAAGCGGCCGCGAAATATATGGAGTTAAAGAACCCGGTAGGAGAGGTCATTACCTGGAAATGGCGTGACGATGAACCTAAACCCTATACAATTTTGGGTGTGATCAAAGATGTGGTAATGGAGTCGGTTTATGCACCCGTTGAACCGACTATGTTTTTTGTAAAGGCATTGAATGGGGATGTCAGTTGGATGAATATACGTGTCAAGCCAGGTATGGCCATGTCATCGGCGCTATCAAAAATAGAGTCCACATTCAAGAAACTAATTCCGACAGCACCTTTCGATTACAAGTTTGTAGATCAGGAATATGCACTAAAGTTTGCTGCTGAAGAAAAGGTCGGCAGACTTGCAGGGTTCTTTGCGGCGTTTGCTATCCTCATTTCTTGCCTGGGACTTTTTGGATTGGCGTCTTTCATGGCTGAACAACGGATCAAAGAAATTGGAGTAAGAAAGGTATTAGGTGCTTCTGTTCTCAATTTGTGGGGTTTGCTTTCCCGGGAGTTTGTCGCATTGATTGTGGTTTCTATATTACTGGCTAGTCCCATAGCATATTATTTCATGCATGGGTGGCTGCAAGACTATACTTATCGGGCTTCTCTTTCCTGGTGGATTTTTGCGATCGCGGGTGGAGGCGCCGTTTTCATTACTTTATTAACAGTGAGTTATCAGGCTATAAAATCGGCTCTTGCTAACCCGGTGAAGTCGTTGAGGACGGAGTAAGTTGATTTTTAATTATTGATTACTAACTGAGGAGATTTTCTGAATAAAAAGTATAACCATGATAAGAAGCTATTTCAAAGTCGCCTGGCGCAATCTGTGGAAGAATAAGATTTATACTTCCATCAACATCATAGGTCTGGCTATTGGAATGGCAGCTTGCATTCTGATCCTGCTTTTTGTTTCATTTGAAAGGAGCTTCGACAATTTTCACAAAAAAAACGTCTACCGCCTGAATGAAGTCCAAAAGTTCGAAGGGATGGTAGCTGCCCAGAAAGTGGCCTTGTCGATGTTTCCAATGGGTCCTACGTTGAAAGCAGAGTTTCCGGAAATAAGAAATTTTGTAAGACTGAATAATGCGGGTAAGACATCTTTTAATTTCGGAGAAAAGCGGGTATTCATTCAACGGCCTCTTTTTGTTGATTCTACTTTTCTTAACATATTTGACTTTAAATTATTGCGGGGAGATCGTGCATCGGCACTGGAGAAAGAAAAATAATATTGTTATTACCCGAGAAACTGCGGAGAAATTCTTCGGGAGCGGCGATGCGCTGGGCAAGTCATTAATAAATTATGGAAACGATACCACGACGTTCATAGTATCAGGCGTTTTGGAAAATTGTCCTCGAAACTCCCAGATCCAATTTGATGCACTGATACCATTCAGCACCATCGCCCAGCCAGACTGGATGGATAATTGGGGTGGCAATTGGTTGAATACTTATTTCGAATTGGCGCCGAATACAAACTTGACCGCCCTGCAGAAAAAGTTCCCTGACTATTTGAAGAGACATATGGCTGAGGACAACTGGAAGAACTATGAGTTGTTTCTGATGCCTTTAAAAGATATCCATGGAGGGGCAACGGATATCGGCCTGGATAGTTTCAATTACCAGCAATTTGATAACCAGTACACCAAAGTCTTCTTCATTATTGCATTGGTAGTGCTGATCATTGCCTGTATTAATTTCATGAATCTTTCTACAGCCCGCTCAGCCGAAAGAGCGCGGGAAGTAGGAGTTCGCAAGTCTGTGGGCGCGTTTCGTTGGCAGCTTTCGGTTCAATTCATATGTGAGTCGGTAGTGCTTGCCATTATTTCCATGGTGTTTGCGGTCGCTCTGGTCAAACTGTTTCTGCCTGCTGTCAATAATTTAAGCAATCGTCACCTTCAATTTCCAATATTTACCAATTGGCAATTGATGTTATCACTATTGGCCGGAACAGTTGTCCTGGGAATTTTATCAGGGCTTTATCCCGCAGCCTACCTATCCTCTTTCAGGCCGGTGAAAGTATTGAAGGGGTCCATTCAAACGGGCAAGAACAAAGGCAGATTGAGAAACATTCTGGTGGTCACGCAATTTTCCTGCGCCATCTTCTTGATCATCGGGACGGTGTTTGCCCTGCGCCAATTGAATTATATGAGGAACCGGCCAACAGGCTTTGTTCGTGAGGAAGTGGTAAACATTCCATTGGGTAATGAAGGTGCGCCCAAATTTGAATTGCTGAAAAAAGAATTGCTGCAAAATACTTTGGTATCCGCGGTTACAGCTTCACAGGATATCCTGGGAAGCCATCTTGATCAATCGGGGATAAAGTTTCGGGGTGATGGTCCCTTGCGAGAGCTTACCTCTACAAGGCTGATCGTTGATCCTGATTATCTCAGGCTGTATCGTATTCAAGTGACAGTTGGTAAGGACTTCTCTTCTGAAAGGACGGCTAATGGTAAGGAATATGTTATTAATGAAGCTCTGGCAAAAGAACTGTTGAAGGATGATTCTCTTGCCAATATGAAGTCACTGTTGGGAAAAGAATTTGGATTTGATTCCGCCGGAATAATCCTCGGTGTCATCGTCGGTATCGCAAAGGATTTCAATTTCAATTCTCTCCATCATAAGATTGAGACGATGTTCATGTACAATCAGACGCGATGGGGGCTGGGTACGATGTCCGTCAAGATAAACGGAAGCAAACCAAAAGAATCACTTGCGTATATCGAATCTGTTTGGAAAAAAAATATCCCCGACGCCCCATTCGAATATCAATTTCTTGATGAACATTTTAAGGAATTGTATCGCGCCGATTCACAGGTATCCACTGTGATCGCTGCATTGGCTGTCCTCGCTATTATCATATCATGCCTTGGATTATTCGGACTTGCCTCTTATTCTGCTGAAAGAAGATTAAAGGAAGTGGGCATCAGGAAAGTATTAGGAGCATCACTCCAACAGATCGTCGTGAATTTATCGAAAGACTTTTTGAAATATGTTTTGATAGCAGCAATAATAGCATGGCCCCTGGCCTGGCTGGCAGTCCACAAATGGCTACAGGATTTCGCGTATCGCGTGGATATTAGTTGGTGGATATTTCTTTCAGCAGTTTTGGTAGCCATGATGATTGCGCTGGTCACGATCAGTTTCCAGGCCATTAAGGCGGCGATGACGAACCCGGTGAAGTCGTTGAGGACTGAATAGGTTGATTATTAATTATTGATTATTGTTTTTTTATAAATGAATGTAACCATGATAAGAAACTACTTCAAGGTTGCCTGGCGCAATATCATTCGCAATAAAGTCAACAGCTTTATTAATATAGTTGGCCTGGCTATCGGCATGGCTTGTGTAATTCTGATCTTGTTTTATGTCCAGGATGAATCGAAATATGATCAATTCTTCAAGCAGGCAGATCGCATTTACCAGGTAAATCTTGAAAATACTGAGAATGGAAGGGTCGACGTAACGGGCAACACAGGGCCTGCCGTAGGGCCTGCTATGGTCAGCGAGTTTCCCGAGATTGAATCATATGTGCGGATATATAGGCCTGGCGATAAAATGGTAAGCTATGAACAGGACAATAAGGCTGATAACTATTTTACCGAAAAGAGAATTATGGCCGTTGATTCTAATTTTCTCGATGTATTTGACTACAAAATTTTGGAAGGAGATCCATCTACCTGCCTGGAAACACCCAATGCGGTTGTCATTACCCAACAAACAGCAAGAAAGTATTTTGGTGAATCTCCTGCTATGGGGAAGACCTTACTGGTGGGCATTGAAAAGCAACCGTTCCAGGTAACCGGTGTATTATCGGATGTTCCTTCTCAATCCTCGTTCCAGTTTGATCTGCTGCTGCCGACCGCAGCTTTCCCTGATATTAAACGCCGTAGCTGGAATTGGTGGTGGTTGCAGATGGCGACCTATGTTAAGCTGCGTGAAAATGCAGCTACAGATAAAGAAGGCATTGCGAGGATAGAATCCAAATTTCCCGAAATGGTGAAGAAGCATGCCTTTGTCAATGGTATGATAACGTATGAAGAGTTCACCAAGAAAGGGAACAAACTCAATTATCATTTATTGCCGTTGACTTCGGTGCATTTGTATGCTGCGGGAATGGGAACTTCTGCCCGATTGACCACTCTTGGCGACATCAAATACGTCCGCATCTTCACGGTTATAGCCTTGATCATCATAACCCTGGCCTGTGTCAATTTTATGAACCTGTCCACAGCGCAATCCGCCAAACGAGCGAAGGAGGTCGGCATTCGCAAAGTGCTGGGTTCGGTTAAAAGACAATTGGTAAAACAATTCCTGGCAGAAGCGATGTTATATAGTTTTTTGTCAACGTTAGTGGCCCTCGTGCTGGTCATCGTATTCTTAGATCCATTCAATGCCATTGCCGGAAAGAGCCTCAGCATCAATTCATTTTTTACTAACTATTGCTGGCTTTATGTATTGGGTCTTTCAATAGTGACTGGACTGCTGGCAGGCAGCTACCCGGCGTTTTATCTGACCTCATTCAATCCGGTGGCCGTATTGAAAGGAATGAAGCTTTTTAAGTTCAGCCTCGGAAGCCTGTTTATCCGCAACGGATTAGTGGTGTTTCAATTCACCATTTCAACAGCTCTCATTATCGCTACCATTGTCGTCTTCAAGCAACTGGAATATACAAGGAGCAAAGACCTTGGATTTAACAGGGAGAATGTGGTGATCATATCGAGCACTGATAGATTGGGCGAGCGACACGAAAGTTTTCGGGAAGAGATATCCAGGCTGCCTTTCATAGCCCGTGCAGGCGGTTCTTCCGGAATTCCAATAACAGAAAACTTTGCCGATTATTATAATCCTGTTCCTACAGGGACAAATGAACAGGTGATGAAAGAGATCGAACTTCCTTCTTTCATGATCGATTATGATTTCATTCCGACTTTGAAAATCCAGATGTTGAAAGGCAGGAATTTCTCCCGCGATTTTTCTGACTCAGCCTCAGTAATACTCAATGAAACGGCTGCCCGGCAAATTGGATGGAAGGATCCCATTGGTCGCACATTAGAATACCCGGGAAACAGTCAGTCATTTACGGTTATTGGAGTGGCCAAGGATTTCAATATAGGATCCCTTCATACCGCCGTCCGACCCTTTGCACTGTTTCATTCCTCTTCATTGACCTATGGACTGGGACATTCGTTTATTGCCGCCAGAATGAAACCTGGCAATCTAAGTAAGCAATTGGGACAAATCGAAAGTAAATGGAAAACCTTTGCGCCCAATACTCCATTTGACTATAGTTTTTTAGACAGCGAGCTGGATGCTTTGTATCGCTCTGAAAAGCGAATGGGCACCGTCTTCAGCATCTTTACCATTCTATCCCTCTTCGTTGCATGCCTGGGATTATTTGGACTGGCAGCTTATACAGCAGAGAAGCGAAGAAAAGAAATCGGTGTAAGAAAAGTCCTTGGAGCTTCCGTGCACGGACTGGTAGGATTGCTATCAAAAGACTTTGTGAAGCTGGTAATATTATCTACCGTGATTGCTTTTCCAATAGCGTGGTGGAGTATGAATAAGTGGTTGGAAGATTTCGCTTATCGAATTCATTTAGAATGGTGGGTGTTTGTCCTGGCTTCACTAGTGGCCCTGGTGATAGCATTGTTGACGGTCAGTTTTGAAGCGGTCAAGGCGGCTATTTCGAATCCGGTGAAGTCGTTGAGGACGGAATAAAGTTGATTATTAATTATTGATTAAGGCAGCTTCGAAATAAAAAGCATTTAATATGATCAAGAACTATCTAAAAACAGCATTCCGCAATCTGAAGCGCAACAAAAGTTACACTCTGATCAACGTCCTTGGGCTCGCGGTTGGCATCGCAGCTTGTTTGTTGATCTTCCTGGTGATCCGCTATGAAACCAGTTTTGATAATTTTCATCCAAAGAAGAAAAATATTTACAGAGTAGTCAGTGAGTTCTATACGCAGGATGGAATGGAGCATGAAGGCGGCACGTCTTTTCCTGTAGCACCGGCTATAGCGCTGGATTTTCCCCAGATCAAAGAGGTCGTTCGCATATATAGAAGTGGTAACGATCAAGTGACTGTTCCCAGTGATGGAACAAAGGCGCCAGCAAAATTTAATGAAGGCAGTTTTTATTATACGGAGCCGGAATTTTTCAAAATGTTCAATTTCCCCTGGATTGCAGGTAGTCCTGCCGTCTCGCTGAAAGACCCCAACAGTGCAGCACTCACCCAGAAGACGGCGGAAAAGTATTTTGGGGATTGGCATCAGGCCATTGGCAAAACGATCCAGCGAAATAATAGGGAAACCTATAAGATCACAGGAATCATTAAGGATGTTCCCGTCAATTCGGATTTTCCATTGACGATCGTCGCTTCTTTTTCATCATTAATGAACACCAACCTGAAGGCAAACCTGGATGATTGGGTAAGTACTTATGGTGACGCCTGCACATTTGTTGTCCTTCCCGATGATTATCCTGAAGCAAAGTTTAACCGGGACCTGCTTGCCTTTGTAAAGAGACATAAGTCGGCTGACTACGTTAAAGATCAATATAAAGCTCAATCGTTATCGCGAATACATTATGAAGAGGCTTACCGCAATTTCAGCCATCGCACTTTTAGTAAATCATTGATCACGGCACTCGGCCTGATCGGCATCTTTTTGATCATTATAGCCTGCGTTAATTTCGTAAACCTCGCAACAGCACAGGCGGTTATCCGGTCCAAAGAGGTTGGCGTTAGAAAAGTCTTGGGAAGTAACCGGAGACAACTCGGCTTTCAATTCCTTAGCGAGGCTGGGCTCATTACAATTACCGCACTATTCGTTGCTGTCGTCATCGCTGAAGCCGTACTGCCATTTCTCAACCGTCTTCTTCGGGTTCAGATCACTATGAGTTTTTTCGAGACGCCCTTGCTTCTATTGTTCTTGTTGGGAGTTTTCATCGTTGTCACCTTGCTATCGGGACTTTATCCGGCGGTCGTTCTTTCCGGTTTTAATGCGATCAATGCATTAAAGAGTAAGATTACAAGTAAGATGATCGGAGGCATTTCTCTTCGTAGAGGGTTAGTTGTCTTTCAATTCGGCATAGCACATATTCTTATCATCGGTACACTGATCGTTGTTAGTCAAATGAATTTTTTCAGAAATGCAACCCTTGGATTCGATAAGGCTCAAATCATGAATGTAAACATTCCGGGCGATAGCCTTGCCAACGAGAAGATGAATGTGTTAAAGAACAAATTAGCTGAGAACCCCAGTATCACCCAGGTAAGCTTTAGTTTCGCGAGCCCTTCTTCTCCAGGAAATTGGAGCACTGATTTTCGGTTTGACAACGCCACCAATAGGACCAATTTCAGTGCCAACCTGAAATGGGCAGATCCGGATTATTTCAAAACATATAGTCTAAAACTTGTCGCGGGTAGATCTTATTACCCTAGTGATACAACAAGGGAATTCGTAGTAAATGAAACCTTGCTTAAGAAATTAGGGATCACAGATCCGAATAAGGCAATAGGGAAGACCATCAGTTTATGGGATGGTGAGATCGTGGCACCGATAGTCGGTGTAGTGAGAGACTTCAACTCATATTCTTTGAAGGAACCCATGGCCCCCGTGATCCTCACGACGAGGAAGGATGTCTATCAAACCGCGAATATCAAGTTTCGATCCGACCAGGAGAAGGCAGTGCTGGCCTTTGTCGAAAAACTATGGAATGAAACATTTCCCCAATACGTCTTTCAACACTCATTCCTGGATGAAACGATCCGTAATTTTTATCGCCAGGAAGATCAACTTGCACAGCTTTATAAAATTTTTGCCGGCATTGCCATATTCATAAGTTGCCTTGGACTGTATGGGCTGGTCTCATTCATGGCCGTACAACGGACTAAGGAAGTCGGCATACGCAAGGTATTGGGCGCATCTACTGCGAATATTGTTTACTTACTTTCTAAAGAATTCTCGCTGTTAATTCTGATAGCATTCATCATAGCTGGTCCCATTGCCTATTTAATCATGCATAAATGGCTGCAAAATTATAGTTACCGTGTTGACCTGGGAGCTACCGTGTTCATATTAGCCATAATCGTATCCATGATCATCGCCTGGGTGACAGCTGGCCATCGAGCCTTGAAAGCAGCTGTTGTAAACCCGGTTAAGAGTTTAAGGGCTGAATAAAAATGTGAGATATGATCCGAAATTATTTTAAGACTGCCATTCGGAATTTTTTGAGAAATAAAGGGTTTTCGCTGATCAACCTCGCGGGGCTTGTATTGGGTGTTACCACCTGTCTGCTCATCGGCTTATTTGTATGGGATGAAAAACAATATGACCGGTTTATTCCGGAAGGAGAAAAGATCTATCGGCTATATGATGTGGAGACGATGACGGAGGAAACGTCTAACATAGCTTCCACGCCGCCGATGTTTGCAACCGTTTTGCAACAGGAATTTCCCGAAGTAGAGCAAACGCTGCGCATATTGCAAATTCCAATGAAGGGTTTATTTGAAAGAAATGACAAGAAGATTTATGAAGAAAAAGGAATTCTCACAGATCCTTCTTTTGGTCAGCTTTTTCCTCTGCCACTGAAATACGGAAGCTGGAGTAAGGCCCTGGATGATCCGGAATCCATTATCATTTCAGAAGAACTTTCAGCAAAGTTCTTTGGAAACGAAAATCCCGTGGGAAAAGATTTAATCCGGAATCAACAGCCATTCCGGGTAAAGGCAGTCTTTAAAAATGACCTATCCAAATTTCACTTATCACTTAATTATATAATGCCCCTCGCCCTGGCTGGCGTGCCCGAAGAAAGAATGCAAAGCTGGAACTGGCAGCAATTCTTTACCTATGTAAAACTGAAGAAAGATGCTGATGCCGGTTCGCTACAAACCAAATTTCAAAAGTTAATCATACAAAGGGCGCAGCCGGTTACCAGGCAAACAGGCTTCACTTACCTACCGTTCCTTCAACCGCTTCGGGATATACATCTTTATGCGGCCAATTTCAAACTGGATATGGCCGTGAAAGGAAATATCAACTATGTAAAAGCACTTATCATGGTGGCGATCTTTATCTTATTGATCGCATGCCTCAATTTTATTAATCTGGCCACGGCCAAATCATTAAAGCGAGCGAAAGAAATCGGAGTCAGAAAATCTGTCGGGGCTGTTCGAATGGATCTGATACGGCAATTCATGGGTGAAACGATATTTCTGGCTATCGTCAGTGTGGTGGTTTCAGTAATCTTAGCGATGATCCTTTTGCCTTCACTGAACAGTTTTACAGGCAAGGAGATCGACGCGAATCTGTTTTTCATGCCCGGCATGATTGGTGGCCTCGTTCTTCTCACTCTGTTAGTTGGGTTGATTGCCGGTTTCTATCCGGCCCTGATCCTCTCGGCATTCAAGCCGGTCAGTGTGCTGAAAGGCGTCTTCATTGAAAACAGCGCAGGAAGAAATCAATGGTTGAGAAAGGGACTCGTCGTGGTCCAATTTACGTTATCCGGATTACTGATCATCAGCGTTCTCATCGTTAACCGGCAGGTAAATTATCTCCATAACAAAGACTTAGGATTTAATAAAGAACAAATCTTGTTTTTCCCATTGCAGTATGGAAAAATGCAGGCTAATTACGAATCTTTCAAGAATGAGTTGCTTCAATCTTCGGGCGTTTCATCGGTGTCCGTGGGATATGGTTTTCCGGGAGACCTGGTTGCGGGTGACGACATAATTCTGCCCCAAAATGGCGTCATGAAAAGAGTTCCGGTAACTCAGTTGCTGGTCGATCACGATTACATAAAAACGCTTGGACTTCAAATGGTAACGGGAAGAGCGTTTTCCAGGGAGATAAGAACCGATAAGGACGAAGCCTTTATCATTAATGAAACCGCCGTCAAAGAACTCGGGTTCAATACTCCTGAAAAAGCGATCGGTCAACCATTATACTGGAATGTTTGGTACGGCTCCAATTCCGACTCATTAAAGAAGGGTAAGGTCATTGGTGTTGTGAAGGATTTTAATTATAAAAGTCTTTACGATAAAGTCGCGCCAGCAGTATTGCAAATATTTCCAGGAGCCTATTCAAAAGTGGCTGTGAAGATCAGCACCGCAAATATTTCTGGTAGCATCGCCGCGATAACACAGGTATGGAACCGCTATTCGCCCGACTATCCAATAGATTATCGCTTCTTAGATGAAAGTTTTGGCGAGATGTACAAAACAGAAGATAAATTGAAGGACCTACTGTTTGGATTTACCGCTATAGCCATATTTGTCGCTTGCCTTGGATTGTTTGGATTGGCCGCGTATGCTGCTGAACGAAGGACTAAGGAAATAGGCATACGCAAAGTACTGGGAGCTAATGTGACGGGTCTCATAACCTTACTTTCCAGGGATTTCATGAAGCCTGTCGTGCTTGCTTTGCTAATTGCTTCGCCGATAGCATGGCTACTGATGAATAAATGGTTACAGGATTTCGCGTATCGGATCCATATTGATTGGACCATATTTATTGTTGCTATCGCCATGGCCTTGTTAATTGCCATCCTAACGGTAAGTATCCAGGCTATCAAAGCGGCGTTGGCAAATCCGGTGAGGACGTTACGATCAGAATAGAATTGATCATTGATCTAAAAACTGAAAACATGTTAAAGAACTATTTCAAAATCGCCTTGAGACAATTGAAGAATAACAAGGGATACTCATTCTTAAATGTCATTGGACTTTCGCTCGGCATGGCGTGCGCCATTTTGATCCTCTTGTGGGTGAACGATGAATTTCAATACAACCGATTCCATAAGAATTATCCTCATCTCTACCAGGCGGTTGAGAACCAGAGCTACGAAGGAAAAACTTACACATTTGATGCAATGCCTGGTCTCTTTGCTCCGGCGATCAAGCAGGAATTGCCGGAAATAAAATATGCTGCAAGGGCCGATTGGGGAGGAAGGGCACTTTTCACGCTCGGCGATAAAGCTATTTACGAAAGAGGCTTTTTTACTGATCCCGATTTCCTCAAGATGTTTTCTTTTAAGATTTTGAAAGGTGATCCAAATACTTTACTCACAGACCCCACCTCTGTGGTCATCACCGACAAGATGGCTGAGAAATTTTTCGGTAAGGCAGACCCCATTGGCAAAACACTCAAGGTGAACAATGACCAACTATTTACGGTTGTGGGGCTTGTGCAAGAACCACCACTTTCCAGTTCATTGAAATTTTCCTGGCTGGCATCATTCAAAATATATGAAGACCGCAATACCTGGCTAAGGCAATGGGGAAATAACGGAATACAGACTTTTGTTCAATTAAAAGACGGCGCCGATCCTGCTCTCGTCGACAAGAAATTTCATGATTTTATCAGTCACAAAGACACCGATGCGATTGCAAAACCTTTCCTCTTGTCTATGAATGACTGGAGATTAAGAAGCAAGTTTGTGGAAGGCAAGCAGGAGGGTGGAAGGATTGAAACCGTCCGTTTATTCAGTATCATCGCTATACTTATCATTGTCATTGCCTGTATCAATTTTATGAACCTGGCCACCGCCCGCTCGGAGCAAAGAGCACGTGAAGTGGGAGTGCGAAAGGCAATGGGCGCTGCCCGGGGAATGCTGGTGAAACAATTTTTCGGTGAATCGATTATTTTGTCAATGGTGGCCATGTTGATTGCCGCGTTACTCGTTTGGATCTCACTGCCTTCATTTAATACGCTGGTTGAAAAAAAGCTTCAGTTCGATCTCACCAATCCTGTCATTTGGGCCGGTATGCCTCTGCTGGCAGTGCTCTGCGGGGTATTGGCAGGTAGTTATCCCTCACTTTATCTTTCTTCTTTTAACCCCGTTACGGTCTTTAAAGGACTTCGAATCGGAAAAAATTCAGTCGTTGTATATATAAGGAAAGGCCTCGTAGTCACTCAATTTGTTATTTCCATTGTGCTTATCATTAGTACGATTATCATTTATAACCAGATCAAACACGTGAAGGACCGGGATCTGGGTTATAATACCGACCAGGTAATGGTTATGCGGTTAAATGGAAACTTGAATGTCCATTTCCCCGCTTTACGAAATGACCTTATGGCGACGAATGCAGTCGTCAATGCGGGTATTTCCAACAGCCAGGTCCTGGAAATGGGTAGCAGCAGCGGAGACTTTGGATGGGATGGCAAGAACCCTAAATCGCAGATACTAGTCACCACCGAATGGGTGAATCCCACCTATATTCCTACGATGGGCATGAAACTTAAGTCGGGCAGGAATTTTTATGATGATATCACCAGTGACAGCTCCAATGTTATCATTAATGAAACCTTTGCAAAATTAATGGGTAAGAAAGATCCGGTCGGCCAATTACTCACTCGTGGCGACGGAAGAAGAATCCAGATCGTTGGAGTGGTACATGATTTTATTTTCAACGACATGTACCATACGCCGGATCCCCTTGTATTCTTTTGTGATACCAGCAATGTCGCTATGCTATTGATCCGATTGAAGGGCAACCAGGATATTTCCAAAGCAGTTGCAAAGGTCGAACAGGTGATGAAAGCGCACAATCCGGCTTATCCATTTGAGTATAAATTCATGGATGAGAATTTCAACAATCTCTTTAAGAGCGAGTCATTGATTGGCAAGCTTTCGAGAGTTTTCGCGTTCTTAACAATATTAATATCCTGCCTTGGGCTTTTCGGATTGGCTGCATATACTGCCGAGAGAAGAACCAAGGAGATAGGAATTCGAAAAGTGCTGGGAGCTACTATTTCCAATGTCATCGCGCTGTTGTCAAAGGATTTCCTGCGGCTGGTAGCCATCGCTTCCATCATCGCCTTCCCGTTAGCATACTGGATCATGAATAAATTCCTGCAGGATTTCGCGTATCGCATACAAATCCAGTGGTGGGTGTTTGCTATTGCGGGTTCGCTGGCCGTGATCATTGCATTATTTACAGTCAGCTTCCAGGCTATCAAAGCCGCCATTACCAACCCAGTAAAATCATTGCGAACAGAATAAGAACATGAGCAATGAATAAATTAATTAAGTATGTCTACAGTGTTTATAAAATATATTTCATCAAATAAAATAATCATCATGAAAAAGCATTTGCTGTTTTTATTACTCCTTGTATCCGCGGGTTCTGTCATGGGACAGTTCAATCCAGACAAAGATCCCTTTATGACGAAGGCCCTGAACAATGAAACGATCAAAGACGTTTTTGTGCAAACCTCTGGAGGTAGTATTGCTGTTAGTGGAGTGAGTCTTTCGGAGGCCAGGATCGAAGTATACGTGAGACCATCGAATGGCCGCAACGATAAAGAATTTTCGAAGGACGAAATCCAGAAAAAGTTGGATGAACTGTATGACCTGGATGTCTCTGTTGCCAATAACAAACTGACTGCTACCGCTAAGTCGAAAGAAAGAATAAAGGATTGGAAGAAATCGTTGAGTATTTCATTCAAGATTTTTGTTCCAAAAAACATTTCCACTGATCTGTCTACGAGTGGAGGCAGTATCCATCTAACGAATTTGTCTGGCAAGCTGGACTTTTCCACCAGTGGTGGAAGCCTTCATATTGACAATGTAAGTGGCACCACTAATGGACAAACCTCCGGAGGAAGCATTCATCTAACCAATTCGAAAGATGATATTGAACTCACTACCAGCGGTGGAAGTATTGAAGCGAGTCATTGTGACGGAAAACTTAGATTAACCACTTCCGGCGGCTCACTGCGGCTTTCAGATCTAAAAGGAACTATCCGCGCTAATACCAGCGGCGGAAGTGTAGAAGGAAAAGATATAGAAGGCGAATTGGACTCCCATACTTCGGGTGGAAGTATTCGCCTGGATGATCTTTCCTGCAGCCTGGAAACTTCTACCAGTGGAGGAAACATCTCCGTGTCCATGAAAGAATTGGGGAAATATATCAGGATCAATAATTCCGCCGGTAATATCGACCTGCGCCTTCCTAAGAACAAATCCCTGGATCTTGACCTTTCAGCACAAAAGATCAAGACTGATCAGCTGGAAAATTTCAGTGGCCGTGTAGACGATGATGAAGTGAAGGGAAAAATAAATGGGGGAGGAATAGAAGTGAGCGTGAGAGCCGGGAGCGGCAGGATCAACCTGGAATGGAGATAGCATTCAGCAAAGGGAATTTCATTGAGGACAATTTAAAACATCAGATATGGTAAGGAATTTTCTGAAGATCGCCTGGCGGAATCTTTTACGCCATAAGGGATTTTCGTTGATAAACATTTTTGGCTTAGCGGTGGGAATAGCCTGTTGTGTCCTAGTTGGGCTGTTTATCATGGATGAACTTAGTTATGACCGTTATAACAAGGACTCGGAAAGGATCTATCGGGTGGTGAAGGATTTTGTAAACGATGATGGAAGCCGGCTTCCCGATGCCACCACGCCTCCGGCTATCGGCGCTGCTATACAAAAGGATATACCTGAAATCGAAAAAATGACGCGCCTATTTCCGGGGTGGGGAAGTAAATTTTATGTAAGGCACGGCGAAAAAAGATTCATCGAAGAAAATGTTTACCGTGCAGATAGCAGCGTATTTGATGTTTTTACGTTTTCTTTTCTTAAGGGTGATGCCAAGACCGCTTTGCTGGATCCTCATGCCGTTGTGATCACCGAGAAAACGGCAAAAAAATATTTTGGTTCGGATGATCCGATGGGAAAGACCCTGGAAATTAACACCTGGGAGCCGGTTATTGTCACAGGCGTCATTAAGGATGTTCCGGATAACTCACACTTTACCATAGATTTCCTAATCCCTTTGCGTTTCCGCAACGACGATGGAAGCCTGGTGGATATTAATTCGATCTGGGGCTGGTATAATTATTATACTTACATCAAGTTGAAAACAGGAACCAGCATAGTTTCTGTTGACAAAAAAATCAGGGAAGTTTTTAAGAAAAACCAGGCGCAAAACAAAAACTATTTCTATAGTCAGGCATTGACCGATATTCACTTAACCTCCAATCTCAAATGGGAGCTACGCCCCAATAGTGACAAAGTATATATTTATATTTTTGGAACGGTTGCCCTCTTCATATTACTGATTGCCTGCATCAACTATGTCAATCTTACTACTGCGCGCTCATCGTTAAGAGCCAGGGAAATCGGAATAAGGAAAGTTTCAGGCGCTGTAAAAGCAGCATTGGTAAGGCAATTCCTGGCAGAATCAATCCTGGTAGCCCTATTGGCTATGATCGCTGCTCTCATGATGGCACAACTCTCACTGCCATCTATAAATCAAATTACCGACAAGCATCTTTCGCTCTTACCACATGGCAACTTTTTCGTTTTGCTTGCGGTTCTCGCTTTTACGGTGATCATCGGATTGATTGCAGGACTTTATCCTGCTGTATTCTTATCATCCTTTAAACCTGTTAAAGTGCTAAAGGGTGAAAAACTCTCGGGCGTGCAACGATTAAGTCTGAGAAGGATATTAGTGGTTACGCAATTCACAATATCCATAGCGTTGATTATCGGGACTATTATTGTGATGCAGCAGATCAACTTTATACGCCATGCAAAACTCGGATTGAATAAGGACCAGGTGATCATGGTCAATGATATCGGCTATCTCAATAGGTCGGAAATAACAAAGCTAAAAGATGATTTGAATCAGATCCCGGGAGTAAAACAGGTGGCTTCCACCGACGGAATAGTGGGTGGGCAGAATTGGACCACCAGTTTGCGAATGAAAGGGAGCAGCAATGGCCAGCTGGTAAACTTCCTGAGTGTTGATAACGACTACTTCAGCGCGTTGAGCTTCAAAATGAAAGAAGGAAGATCTTTTTCCAGCCAATATCTTTCAGATACTGTTCATTATACTGGAACCGGAGTGGACAGAATGGCGGGAGGTATTATTCTGAATGAAACGGCGGTGAAAGATCTCAAGGTGCCTTCCCCTGCGGTGGGGCAGTTATTAGTGTGGGATACTAATAACGATACCTCCTGGTATGTAGAAGTGGTGGGCGTTGTTAAGGATTTCCATTTCACATCCATGAAAAATGAGATCAAGCCCTTTGCTTTTGTATTTGATAAAAACCGGCAATGGTATTTTACTGTCAAGCTGGATGGGGCTGAAATGAGCAGGACTATTGCAGCGATAGGTAAGAAATGGGGCGAGAATGTTCAGTCAAGGCCCTTTCAATACTTTTTCCTGGACGATACCTATTCGAAATTGTTCTCCTCTGAAATGCATTTTAAGACCATCTTCATTTATATAACATCTATTGCCATCTTCATAGCCTGCCTTGGACTCTTTGGTTTATCGGCATTCATCACAGCACAAAGGTCCAAGGAAATCGGAATTAGAAAAGTGTTGGGGGCTTCGGTGTCGGGAATTACCGCCATGTTATCGAAGGATTTTGTGAAGTTGGTACTCATTGCATCCCTCATTGCATTCCCGCTCGCATGGTGGGCGATGCACACCTGGTTGAGGGATTTTGTTTATCGCATCAACATTGGCTGGTGGGTGTTTTTAGCAGGGGCCGTTATTGCTTTATTAATTGCGTTGATCACGGTAAGCACACAGGCAATTAAGGCAGCAGTTGCTAATCCCGTGAAGTCGTTGAGGACGGAATAGTTGATTATTAATTAGTGAATATTGACTAATAACATTGAATACTGATTATTAATTACTGATTATTGATTATTAACATTGATTACTGACTATTAATAATCTATAATTAATAATCAATAATTAACAAAAAAGAAACCCATGATAAAAAACTATTTTATCATAGCTTGGAGAAATCTCTGGCGCAACAAAACTTTCTCCATCATAAAGATTCTCGGATTGAGCATAGGCCTGACCGTATGCATGCTCATCTTCCTTTACACAAAAGACGAATTGAGCTTTGACCAGTTCCATAAGAACAAGGACCAACTCTACCGGATAGTGCAGACCTGGAAAATGGGGAAGGACGCCGCTCAAAACCTCGGCATTACTAATTCTGTCATGGGTGAAACCTTTGGAAAGGAGGTGCCGGAGATACAGCAGTTTGTACGCATGAATGGAGTGGCCGTGACGGTGAAAAAAGAAAATGATGTATTGACCGAAAACCCATTATTTGTCGACAGTAATTTCTTTAGTGTCTTCACCTTTCGTTTAGTGGATGGTAATCCCACGACGGCGTTGAAGGATCCGCATTCGGTCGTGCTCTCAGAAAGAATGGCACGGAAATACTTCGGTGCAACCGATGTGGTGGGAAAGACGATGCAGATTAAATTAAATGATGAATTCGACAATTTCACTATTTCTGCTGTCGCCGAGAATTCCCCTCAGAATTCGTCACTCGCTGGGGATATGCTTATCCCTTTTGCTTACTATCAAAAGTCGGAGCGTAACACGGGATGGTTGGGAGGTAGCCTAAACACATTCTTAATGCTCGCGCCCCAGGCAGATATTAAAGCGGTCGAAGCCAAGTTGCAATTGATTTTCGATAAGAACACCAGGGAACAGTTGGACAAGGCGGAGAAGGATCAGGGTATGAAGATGAAGATCACCCTGGGTCTTCAACGGTTTACAGCAATTCATTTAAGTACTCAGACCGGCAGTGCCAACGGCATGGCCGATAGCAACAAACCTATATATTCTTATATTCTCACCTGCATTGCCATCTTTATATTGATCATCGCATGCATCAACTTTATCAACCTGGCTATCGCTCAATCGCTGAAACGCAGTAAAGAAATTGGGATTCGAAAGGTGATCGGGAGTACGCGCAAACAGCTTATCAGGCAGTTTTTGGTTGAATCGTTCGTTATTTCCCTGATTGCATTTTTGATGGCCATCGTGCTGACCATAGTAGTGCTACCTTTCTTCAATGAACTGGCAAATAAAAAACTAAGCCTCTCTTATCTTTCCGACGGTTATTTGTACGGCGGATATTTTTTGTTGCTGCTCGGTACATCTTTTATTGCCGGATTTTATCCTTCACTGGTGCTTTCTTCTTTTCAGCCGGTCAAGGTATTGTATAGTAAACAAAAACTCCTCGGTAAGAATTATCTCACGCGAGGCCTGATCGTCCTTCAATTTACGCTGGCCGTGTTCCTCATCATTGGCACCCTGGCAGTCAATTCCCAACTCGGCTATCTCCTTCATAAAGATCTCGGCTATGATAGTAACAACCTCGTGAGTATCAATTTGCCGTATAGCAAACAAAGCAACCGGCTTCCTGAATTATTCAAAAATGAATTGTTGGGCCAACCTTCCATATTGAGTGTAGCCGCCAGGAGCGGGGGCAGGAGCATCACCGGGGTAAAGGCAGATGGAAAACAAATACAGATCGAGTATAACAAAATCGACGACCAATTTTTACCGACGTTCAAAATACCCGTTATAGCCGGCCGAAATTTTTCTTCATCTTTTCCTTCCGATTCCCAACATTCCGTAATCGTGAATGAGAGTTTTCTGAAAGAAGCGGGTTGGTCAATTTCCAATGCGGTGGGCAAGACGATTACTTTTATGGATGAAGACAAAAAGCCATTTTCCATTGTAGGGGTCACAAGAGATCATCACTTCACTACATTAAAGGAAAAAATCGGACCGGCGCTTTTTGCAATGGACTCCTCAAATTATTATGGAACTGTCTGGGTCAAGATCAATCCCACCAATATTCCACAGACCCTTGCACTATTGCAGAATTCATTTAAGAAGCTCATTCCCTACTATCCTTATGAGTATCATTTTATGAATGATGTTCTTAAAAGCGACTATGAAATGGAGTCAAAATGGAAAAACATTATCGGCATTTCATCTATACTATTCATTTTCATTTCCTGCATAGGGCTGTTGGGTCTTGTCATGCTTTCGATAGAACAACGTACAAAAGAAATTGGAATACGAAAAGTGCTTGGGGCAGCAATCTCCCGTATCCTTTTGCTGATCTCAAAGGAATTCATCATTCTTATTGGGATCGCCTTTGTCGTAGCTGTCCCACTTGGATACATTGCCATTAACAAATGGCTGCAAGGGTTTGCGTATCGCATACATGTAGGCTGGTGGATTTTTGCAGGTGCTGGAGTTTTAGTGATCGCCATAGCCTTGCTGACAATGAGCTTCCGGGCTATCCGCGCGGCGTTGGCGAATCCGGCGAAGTCATTGCGAAGTGAGTGAGATGCTAGATACCAGATGCCAGATATTAGATGATTGGTGATTATAAATTATTGATTATTATTTTTTTTGATTCCACATTAGCAGTTCAATAATCAATAAAAAGAAAATTATCAAAAAAATAAAAAACCATGTTTAAAAACTACTGGAAGGTTGCCTGGAGAAACCTGGTTAAGAGCAAGATTTTTTCTGTAATTAATATTAGCGGATTAGCCATAGGCCTCTCCTCCTTTCTGCTCATATCCCTCTACGTGCTCGACGAGCTGAGTTTCGACAAGTACAATGAAAAGGCAGACCGCATCTTTCGTGTCAACTCCGATATTCGATTTGGAGGCGCTGATCTTCACCTACCGGTGGCATCAGATCCCATGGGACAAACGCTCAAGCTGGACTATCCACAGGTGGAAGAGTATACCCGCATTTACGCCAACGGCAATAAATTAATCAAGAAAGGCAACGAGTTCATCAGTGAATGGAATATAGGGCACGCGGATTCTACGTTTTTTAACGTATTTACCATCCCTGCTATTTCCGGTGATACAAAAACAGCACTCAATGAACCCAATACGGTGGTCATCTCGGAGTCCACAGCGAAGAAATATTTTGGAGACACCGATGCGCTGGGTAAAACGATCGAGACGAATGATAACAATCGTACTCTTTATAAGGTCACTGCTGTGATTCGGGACCTCCCTCGCAATTCTCATTTTCACCTGGATTTCATATTCTCAATGAAAAATGTCCAATACGAATGGGGCAATTTCCTGAGCAATAATTTTTATACATACCTCCTTCTCAAAAAAGGTACAAACTATAAAGACTTTGAAAAAAATTTCCCTCAATTCATTAATAAACATGTAGTACCACAGGCGGCTCAGATCATGCAAGTCAAAAGCATAGAAGAATTTGAAAAAGCAGGTAACAAGCTCGTTTACTCCCTGATGCCTTTAACACGGATCCATCTTTACTCTGATCGTTCCTTTGAATTGAGCCCGAGTGGCAATATTCAATACGTATATATTTTTTCTGCGGTAGCCCTGTTTATACTTTTGATCGCCTGTATCAATTTCATGAATCTCACGACGGCCCGTTCGGCAAACCGGGCCAAAGAAGTTGGGATTCGTAAAGTACTTGGCACCGAACGCAGAAACCTCATCAGCCAGTTTCTTACTGAATCCACTATGACCGCAGTCCTTTCGCTGCTATTGGCTGTAGGTATCACTTATCTGACGCTGCCCATGTTCAACAATCTCGCCAGCAAATCGATGACGGTACAAAGTCTTTTTTCCTCCCGCATCGCTCCATTATTAATAGCACTTCCATTCATAGTAGGACTGGTGGCAGGAAGCTATCCTGCTTTTTTTCTTTCAAGCTTTAAACCTATATCGGTGTTGAAAGGTAAACTTGATATCGGTGGAAGGAGCAGGGCATTACGTAGCGGGCTTGTTGTATTTCAGTTTGGAGCCTCCATTATTTTGATTATTTCGACCATAGTCATTTTCCGCCAGTTGAGCTTTATTCAAACAAAAAACCTGGGATTTAATAAGGACCAGGTGTTGGTGATAAATAATGCTTATGCTTTGGATCAGAATCTGAATGCTTTTAAGAATGACCTTTTGCAGCTGCCAGGCGTTCAGAGTGCCACCATAACTAGCTATTTGCCCGTGACCTCCAGCCGAAGCGACAATACATTTTCCAAGGAGGCCGTGCTGGATTCAAAAACTGGATTGAATATGCAATTCTGGCCGGTAGACTATGGTTACTTGCCGACTATGGGCATTCAGCTTGCAAAAGGACGGAATTTTTCCAAGGATTTTGGTAGCGATTCCACAGCGGTTATTATTAATGAAACCACTGCAAAGTTCCTGAGATATGATGACCCTATTAACAAGAAAATATACGGATTCATTGGGTCAGCGAATGACCCTGCCGTATCTCTGACGATCATTGGTGTGGTAAAGGATTTTCATTTCGAATCACTACGCAGGAATATTGATCCTCTCTGCCTTCAACTTGGACGAAGTACAGGTAGCATAAGCTTTAAGATTGCTGCTGCTCAGGTTGCACCGATACTTAGGGCTGCCGAGACCAAATGGAAAGCGATGGCTCCGGTTATGCCTTACAGTTATCAATTCATGGACGAAGCCTTTGACGAAATGTATCGCGTTGAAAGGCGAGTGGGCAAGATTGCTTTAGTTTTTTCCGTGCTGGCCATATTCATTGCCTGCCTCGGTTTATTTGGCCTTGCCACTTTTATTGCTGAACAAAGGACCAAAGAGATCGGCATTAGAAAGGTAATGGGCTGCACCACCTCGGGTATTGTGGAACTTCTTTCGAAAGATTTTCTGAAGCTGGTACTGATAGCATTCATCATAGCTGTGCCCGTCGGTTGGTGGTTTATGCATAAGTGGTTGGAAGATTTTGCCTATCGGACGAATATTGGGTGGTGGATTTTTGCCATTGCTGGCTTTGCTGCGCTGGGGATAGCCTTGCTCACGGTTAGCTACCAGGCAATAAAGGCCGCTTTGGCGAATCCAATTAAGTCACTGCGAACAGAGTAATTAATGAATAATTAATAATCAATAATCCGCAATAAGGAAAGTAAAAGCATAAAAACTATGATCAGGAACTATTGGAAAGTCGCGGTGAGGTACTTGCTAAGAAACAGGGGATACACAGCTATTAATATCCTGGGATTGACTATCGGCATTGCCTGCTGCGTATTGATCATGCTCTTTGTTCGTAGCGAATGGAGTTATGATAAATTCCATGGTAAGGCCCAAAGAATCTATCGTCTCTGGCAGTATGAAAAAAGTGAAGGTCAGGAATTCATTAATACAGTAACACCATTGTCCGCAGCGCAAGTAATCCAATCGACCTATCCCGAAGTAGAAGCTACCTGCCGCATTTTTTCCTTTAATCCGATCATTAAAGTCGGGCAAAATTCTTTTACCGAAGCGGTGCGGATGGTCGATTCTACATTCTTTAAGATTTTCGATTTTGAGTTGATTGAGGGTAACAGGATGAATCCCTTTCCCACAGCTAATTCCGTATTACTTACTCAGGAGACAGCCCGGAAATATTTCGGCAAAACAAATGCACTGGGAGAAAAAATTGAAATACAGTTGGGAGGAGAAAGGGTATTGTTTGCTGTAGCCGGAATTGTGAGCAAGCCTCCCGAAACCTCCAGCATAAAATATAACCTTGTCATTCCGTATTCCAATGCTCATTTAATGTTTCGCCCCAACGCATTTAAGAGCTGGTTCAATGTACAGACTGAAAGCTATGTTATGGTGGGAAATGGCGTTAGGGGAGAGGACCTGGAAAAGAAGTTTCCCGCAATGATCAGACAATACCTGGGTGAAGACTACCGGGAGGGTGGATTCATGTTTCACCTCCAGCCGATCACCAACATACATTTGAACAACCGCATGCCTGCGGGCAATGAACCTATCAGCAGTCCAAAGTATTCCTATATTCTTGGAACAATTGGTCTTTTGATCTTGCTGGTGGCCTGTGTGAATTTTATCATGCTATCTGTAGGCCGGTCATCTACGCGCGCACTGGAAGTTGGCGTGAGAAAGGTAATGGGCGCTGCAAGACAACAACTGGTTCGTCAGTTTTGGGGAGAAGCATTATTGCTGACGATAGTATCCGTGATTACGGGCATGGTTGCCGCCGTCTTATTGCTCAAACCTTTCAATAAGATTGTGCAGCGCCAACTAGCGATCCATCTTGATCTTGGATTTATTGGCTTTTGCCTGGCGATCATCGGCTTAATTGCACTCATTGCCGGCATTTATCCGGCGATTATTCTTTCAGGTTTCCGTCCGGTAGAAGTGCTGAAGGGTAAATTAAGAATGAAAGCGAATAGCGGATGGTTCCGGCAGGGTTTGATCGTGGGGCAATTTGTAGCTTCTATTGCGATGATCATCTGCACCATCGCGGTGGGACGACAAATGAACTTCCTGAGAAATAAAGACCTCGGTTATCAAAAAGATCAGGTGGTTGTTGTATCGACAAATAAGCCGTCATCTACGGGGCGTCCGCTTGCTAATTTGTATCGGCAGGAGTTGCTAAAGCATCCCCAGGTGGCCAATGCCACAGTCTCCACCTACAGCTTTGCAGAAACACCGTGGATTGAATTGGGATTCACCGATGAAAAGAAAGTGTATAAGGGATTCCAATACAATTCAATCGATCCGTATTTTCTTAAGGCCATGGGATTGAAAATTGTGGCTGGGCGTGCATTCTTACCGGATAATTTGTCAGACGTTACAACAGCAGCCGTGGTGAATGAAGCTTTTGTGAAGGAGTTTGGCTTAACAGACCCTATTGGCAAGAAATTGCCCGGGCCGTTTGATCAACAGATTATCGGCGTGGTCAAGGATTTCAATTATATGTCTCTTCATAATAAAGTCAGGCCGCTGCTGCTAACGATCCAGTCGGACTCCATTGTGCGGCGAACAGAAAATCTTTCTTATGAATCTCCACCGCAACCAAGGATTTCGGTCTTGCTCCGAGGAGGAAATATTGCTTCCAGCATGGATGTGTTGCGATCAACATGGAAGTCAGTGATTCCTGATCAGGATTTTGAGTTTCATTTCTTGGATGAATCGATTGATGCGATGTATCGTGCTGAAGAACGTACGAGCGAAATTGTGAAAATTGCATCGGGGCTATCCATCTTCATTGCCTGCATGGGACTTTTTGGCCTGGCTACGCTGATCGTCACCAGGCGCACCAAAGAAATCGGGATCCGAAAAGTATTAGGGGCGAATGTGTCCAGCATTGTCGGGCTTTTATCTCGCGACTTTGCCAGACTGATCATCATAGCCGCCGTGATTGCTTTTCCTTTAGCAGGATGGTTTATGAATGACTGGTTAAAAGATTTTGCATACCGGACTCATGTTAGTTGGTGGGTTTATTTGGTTGCCGGCACACTCGCGTTAACAGTGGCTTTGCTGACCATAGGAGTACAAGCTGTTAAGGCGGCGTTGATGAATCCGGTGAAAAGTTTGAGGACGGAATAGCGTGTATTATTGATTATTAATTAGATTATTGAGCATTAGTTATGAATATTATGAACAGCGGATATTATGATTAAAGTTTAAGGAGTATTCTAACAATTAAAATCAAAAAAATAAAATAATCAATAATCAGTAATTAAGTATTAAGAAAGCCCACAATAAAAAAACTTCCCTATGTTCAAGAATTATTTAAAGACAGCAATCAGAAGTCTGGCCAGGAATCGCAGTTATTCCATCCTTAACATGGCGGGCCTCGCAGCGGGCATTGCCATTTGCCTGGCGATCTTTATCATCATCAGGTTTGAATCCAGCTTTGATAACTTTCATTCCAAGAAGGATCGAATCTACCGCGTATTAACGGAGTATCATCACGCCGATGCCGCGAATATATTTTATGGGAATGGAGTTCCGCGTCCGCTGCCGTCTGCATTGCGAAATAATTTTCCTCAGGTTGCAAAGGTGACCACCATTTATACGGAAGGCAACGATCAGTTGTTGGTCATGGGGGACAATGGTCAACCTATCCGGAAATTTAAAGAGGAGAAAGGAGTCTTTTTTTTAGAACCTTCATTTTTTGACATTTTCGACTTTCCCTGGCTGGCGGGAAATCCTACCACAGCCCTGAAACAACCTAATTCGGTAGTCCTCACGAAAGAAACTGCGGAAAAATATTTCGGTGATTGGAAGCAGTCAATAGGGAAAACATTGAAATGGAATAACCGCGGTCTATTAAAAGTTACCGGTGTACTCGCAACCATACCTGAAAATTCGGATTTCCAATTAAAAGTGGTGATTTCATATGGTACTGACTATACCGCGGAGTTTGCTCAGTCTACTAATTGGGATGGGACGGGAACCAGTTTTGGATGTTATGTATTGCTAATGCCTAATTCTTCACCAGCTCAGATCAATAGTGAACTGGGAAAACTATCACGAAAAATGAAATCTGCTGATAACAAGGATAGCCAAGTCATTCAGGCACTTTCGCAAGTTCATTACGATACGCAGGCCGGCAACTATAGTGGCAAATCTATGAGCCGAAAATTAATCAGCGTCCTTTGGCTGATAGCAGGCTTTATTTTACTTATAGCCTGTACCAATTTCATCAATCTGTCTACAGCATTAGCCGTAAACAGGTCCAGGGAGGTAGGAGTAAGAAAAGTATTGGGGAGCAACAAGCGGCAATTAGTTACGCAATTTATAATGGAAACTCTCCTCATCGTAATCACTTCAGTTGCCTTTGCTATCGGTATTGCGGCTCTAGCTCTCCCATTGATCGGTAAAATACTCAACATACCCGTTGTCCTGAATGTACTTCAGCAACCGGAAATCATTTTATTCTTGTTGGTTCTAACGGTAGTGGTCACCGCCCTGGCGGGCTTCTATCCTTCACTTGTTCTTTCGGGATTCAATCCTATTAATGCTTTGAACAGCCAACGTTCAATGAAGAGCAAAAAGGGGGTAACTCTAAGAAGAGGGTTGGTTGTATTTCAATTCGTCATTGCACAGGCATTGATCATTGGGACGCTGGTCATGGTAAAGCAGATGAATTATTTTATCAGTCGACCGCTTGGCTTTGACAAGGAAGCAATTGTGAATGTCCCGTTTCCGAGTGACAGCGCGGGGATTAGCAAGTTGGATTACTTACGGAAAAAACTCCTCTCTACTCCCGGAATACAGAATGTGAGCTTTAGTTCCAATACACCTGTTGAGGATGATAACGATAACTGGACCACATTCAAGTTCAATCGCGCCGCGAAGGAAACCGATTTCTACGCTATTAATAAGTGGACAGATGAACAATATCTTCCCACCTATCAACTACCGCTGGTTGCGGGCAGAAATCTGGAACCATCGGATACAGTTAGGGAATTCCTGGTAAATGAGTTGCTCGTCAAGAATTTGGGGTTCAAAAATGCAGAGGAAGTGTTGAACAAGGAAATTGACCTTTGGGATGGGCGGATAAAAGGAACCATCGTTGGCGTATTGAAAGAGTTTAATACGCGGTCATTCCGCCGCGACCTGGCGCCCGTTATAATGTCCACTTTGAAAGGAGGATATAGTCAGGCTGGCATCAAACTAACATCTGCAAATATCCTGACTGCGATGAAATCCGTTGAGAGTTTATGGCAGGAGATATTCCCCGATTTTGTCTACGAATATCAATTTCTCGATGATAAAGTGGCGAGCTTCTACGCCCAGGAATCCAGGCTATCTCATTTATATAAAATATTTGCGGCAATTGCCATTTTATTAAGCTGTCTTGGACTGTATGGATTGGCATCGTTCATGGCAGTCCAGCGAATCAAGGAAGTTGGCATTCGAAAAGTATTGGGGGCATCGTCGGGAAGTATCGTCTATCTTTTTTCAAAAGAATTCATCCTGCTGATTGCGATCGCATTCGTGGTGGCTTCCCCCATCGCCTGGTATTTCATGCACAAATGGTTGCAGGATTATCCCTTCCGGATCAATATAAGTTGGTGGATTTTTATCGCCGGAGGTCTGGCTTCTGTAGTGATTGCCTTGATTACCGTAAGTTTTCAGGCTATCAGGGCAGCCATTACGAACCCGGTAAAAACATTGCGAACAGAATAAATAATCGTCCTATGTTGCGAAACTATCTTAAGTCGGCGTGGCGAGTGCTTATGAAAAGCAAACTATTTTCGGCCATCAATATTTTTGGCCTATCCATTGGCCTTGCTTGCTTTATTCTGATGTTCTTGCTGATACAGCATGAGTTGAGCTTCGATAAGTTCAATCATGAGGCAAATAATATTTACAGGATAACATCAACTCCCCTGGAAGGCAAGGACAAGAAAGAACTGGCAGTGACTCCTGCGCCCTGGGCCCCTCTGATGAAAAAGGAATACCCGGAGATAAAGGAATATGTGCGCCTATTGAAGGATGAAAAAACAGTGATCGGTCAACCGGGCGAACAGCATTTTTACGAATCAGGCCTTCTTTACGCTGACTCGACTTTCTTCAAAATATTTTCATTCACTCTTGAAAGAGGGGATATAAGAAACGCATTGGACAGACCAAATTCTGTTCTTCTGACAAAGGAATCAGCGAGGAAATATTTTGGCGAGGCCGACCCTATTGGAAAGACGCTCGAAGTAAATTCTTTTGGAAGATCATTTAATGTCGAGGTAACCGGCATTATCAGTAAGCCTCCGGAGAACTCGCATTTTAGTTTTCAATTCCTCGTCTCCCTGCAATCTTTAGGAGACCTCGGTGAAATGTGGTCCTTTCACATGATGCAATCCTATGTTTTGCTAAATGAGAACGCTTCTTTAAAAGCCATTCAAAACAAAGTGAGTGGTTTTTCAGACCGATATATTGCCAACAATCCACAGGCCGATGGGAAACAGGATATCCGTCTTCAACCGCTGACAAGCATTCACCTTCATTCAAAAATGACGGGAGAGTTGGGCAGTAACGGCGACATTGCTTATATATATGTATTTGCCGGAGTGGCTCTTTTTATCCTGCTGATCGCCTGCTTCAATTTTACCAACCTTTCTTCTGCCCGTTCTTTTTCGAGAGCCAAAGAAGTAGGACTGAGGAAAGTAGTCGGCGCTATCAGAGGTCAGTTGATGCGACAATTCCTGGGAGAAACCGTTGTATTCGCGTCGATTGCCCTGATCATTGCATTATTAATTGCCTACCTGGTACTTCCGGCATTCAATCAGTTAGCCGGACGACAACTGGAATTGAACATATTGCACAATTCCATTTTGCTTCCGCTTCTAATTGGCCTGGTATTATTTACTTCCCTGATCTCCGGTCTTTATCCCGCCGGCATCCTGGCTTCTTTCAAGCCGGTAGAAGTATTGAAGGGAAAATTGTTGAAAGGTAGCGGTGGTATTTCTTTTAGGAAGATATTGGTTACACTGCAGTTCATCGTCTCCATTGTTCTGATGGGATGCACGTTGGTGCTTACGAAGCAATTGACATTTTTACAGAATAAGAAGATCGGGTTTGAAAAAGAGAATGTGATGGTATTGACGTTACCCAGGAACACTGACTCCACCAAACTGCAATCATTTAAATCATCGCTTCTCAATGATCCGGGAGTTCGTTCTGTCGCCGCCTCATCGTCAGTACCCGGGACGAATATTCCTGTCAACCAGGTGAATGATGGCGATGCGGACTTGCGCAAGGCAATTTCAATGCAAATGCTTTTTATAGACAACGACTTCATCCGCACTATGGATATGAAGTTGGTTGCGGGGAGAGATTTTTCAAAAGATCATCCCACCGATCGATGGGCAGGCTTCGTTTTAAATGAAGAAGCAGTTAGGAAAGGTGGGTGGAAATCTCCTTCCGAGGCGATTGGCAAACCTTTTCAATGGGTTCTCCCCAACGCCGTAATAAAGGCGGGGACCATCATAGGCGTGGTGAAGGATTTTAATATCACACCACTGAAATCGACCGTGATGCCCTTGGTCATGCATATCCTGCCTCAACGGTTTCAATATCTCTATATCCGGTTCAACCATGCACAGGCTGGTAATATTGTCAACAGTGTGGGAAAGACGTTTAATGAATTTTATTCCACTCAATCCTTTGAATATTCATTTTTGGATGACACGCTGGCCTCGATGTATAAGAATGAAAGAAAGCTGAGCATTATTTTCAGCTATTTTTCTTCGCTGGCTATCGTCATTGCCTGCCTGGGAATCTTTGGATTGTCGCTTTATTCGATACAACAACGCATGCGGGAAATTGGGATCAGGAAGGTATTGGGATCGTCGATTGCAGGTGTCACCAATCTTTTAATGTGGGAATTTATCAAACCGATTTTGCTCGCTACCATTATATCTATTCCGATTATTTGGGTTGGAATGAACCAATGGCTCTCAAATTTTGCTTATCGCACTCCAATTAGCTGGTGGATATTCTTAGTCTCCGGGATGTTGGTGTTGTCGATTGCTTTGATCACGATAGGCTTCCAGGCCATTAAAGCAGCAACGGCCAACCCGGTAAAAAGTTTAAGGACAGAGTAAAACAAAACATAAAAACCATGATCTATGTTTTTTAAAAATATCCCATTTATCCTTCGCCGTTTCGGCCGGCAAAAACTAACGACGGCTCTGCATATAATTGGGTTGACACTGGGCATCACTGTCTGCTTGTTGATCGGACTATTTATAAGGTATGAATTGAGTTTTGACGCCTATCATGTGAAGGCTAAAAGGATTTACCGCATCAATCAGGTCTGGGTGGACTTTGGAAAAAAAGAGTTTCATTATTCTACTCCATTCCCACTGGCGGAGCAGATTCGAAAGGATGTTCCCGGCCTGGAAAATGTAACCAAAGTGCATCATCCTTTCCAGGCAGTCGTGGAGATCAATCCCACAAAGAGATTTAAACAGGATCACGTAATGATGACCGACCCTGAATTCCTGGATGTGTTCGATGTAAAAGTGCTGGAAGGAAATGGGCATGAAGCCCTGAGAAAACCTTACCAGGCTTTGTTGACCGAAACCACTGCAAAAAAATTCTATGGAACGGAGGATCCGCTGGGCAAGGTTTTTAAGTACAATGAGCAGTTTAACATTACCGTCGCCGGAGTCATAAAGGATTTTCCAGGCAATACCCATTTACCGGCTTCCATGTTACTTTCCTTTTCCAATGATGAGAAATTTCTGAATACCAGCACTACTCACTACGGATCAGTTTCCGGAGGCTCCACATTCATCGTTCTGCCGGAAGGTACCAAGCCCGGAAATGGGTTGCAAGCAAGTCTGCAAAGCATCTATGATCGTGAGCTGAATAGTCAACCCTGGATGGGTAAGGATTCGCACGTTGAAATGGAATTGCAACCATTGAGCAATATTCATTTCAATTCCAAATATGCCGGTGGTGGCGAATGGATAAAATCTATCAATTCGCAGTGGCTTTGGTTTTTCGGAGCAGTGGGATTGGCGGTATTAGTATTAGCCTGTATAAATTTCATCAATCTTTCAACTGCCCAGGCCATCACCCGCGCAAAGGAAGTCGGTGTAAGAAAATCCATCGGAGCGGGACGTGCTCAATTGATCACCCAATTTCTAAGTGAAGCCTTGCTGCTTGTTTTATTTGCGGGGATATTGGGAGTTATTGTAGCGAAATTGTCTATTCCTTCTATCAATCAACTTACCGGTAAGCAAATTACATTTGATCTGCTTCGCTCTTTTTCTTTGTTGGGTTCCTTGCTCACAGGAATTCTATTGACGGCAATACTTGCTGGAATCTATCCGGCATGGGTGATTACCAAATTCCGGCCAGCCACCACACTCAAAGCCGGCTCGGTAAATGCAAATCCTCAGTCGGCCTTGTTGAGAAAAGCTTTGGTGGTCCTTCAATTCAGTATTTCAATCTGCCTGCTTATTGGTCTCTTACTCATTGGACGCCAAATGCGATATATGCAGCAGAAGAATTTAGGTTTCGATAAGGAAAATATGGTCGTTCTCGCTTTTCCACAGGGCAGCAAGATGGAGATAATGCAACGATTTGCCAATGGATTGCGGGATATCCCAGCGATTAGCGGTTGGTCTTTTTCAACCAGTCCACCGAGCGGCGGAGAAAATACACATTGGGGCACTCGCATGAGCATTATTGGACCCGACGATCCAAATAATAAGCAGGTCACTTTGATCATGACCGATGAGAATTTCGGTTCACTATACGATTTGAAACTTAAGGCCGGACGTTTTAATATACCTGCTGATACAAATGCTGTTTCAAATTCTATTCCGGAAGGCCAACGTTATGCAAAGGCGATAGTCAACGAAAAATTAGTGGAAGAAATGGGATTTGGAACTCCCCAAGCGGCGATTGGTAAGCGTTTTTGGATAGGAATGAATGGATGGAATCCCGAAATCGTTGGTGTGGTTGGCGACTTTAATACGGGATCCCTACATGAAGCTATCAAGCCATCCCTCATTTCCTTGTACCTGCCATATTGCGATAAATTGAGTATAAAACTCAGGGCAGGAACTAACATACCTGCAACGATCAACAAGATTGGCTTGAACTTCCGTGACAATTTCCCGGAAGGTGTATTTGATTTCAATTTCCTGGATGAAGAATTAAACGCCCTGTATAAAACAGAGGCGCGTTTGTATGTGCTGTTTAAAATATTTTCTATCCTGGCTATGCTGATCTCCTGCTTGGGGCTTTGGGGGTTGATCACCTTTGCCGCTCAACAAAGGGTGAAGGAGATTGGAATTCGAAAAATATTGGGAGCCTCTATCACCCGGATCGTTTCCTTATTGACAAAAGATTTTTTGATTTTAGTAGGAATTTCCATTGCTATCTCAGCACCATTGGCATGGTGGGGCGTCCATAAGTGGCTGCAGGACTTTGCATTCCGAATTCATATTGGTTGGGTTGTGTTCGTAGTGGCAGGCCTGGCCGCTATCCTGATAACATTGTTAACAGTAGGGTTCCGGGCTATTCGTGCTGCGATTGCCAACCCGGTTAAAAACTTAAGAACAGAATAAGTGTCGCCATGATAAAAAACATGATTCGTGTTGCGCTTCGCAACTTTAAGAAAGACAAAAGTTATAGCCTGCTCAATGTAGTTGGATTGGCTATTGGGATCACATTTAGTTTGTTCCTGATGTTCTATGTAATGGATGAACTCAGCTATGACCGCTATTATAAGAATGCTGATCGAATAGCCCGAATCGTTTCCTATGTAAACGAACCGGCAAATGCCATGAAATGGGCGAGTACTCAATTCCCATTGGGTCCGACACTCAAACGCGACTATCCTGAGGTGGAACAGGCCGTGCGCGTACTAACTCGGGGTCCACTACTTTATAAACACGGAGATCATCGGTTTTATGAAAACAAGATCTTTTATGCCGACAGCAATCTGTTTGATGTTTTCACCTATTCCTTCATCGAAGGAGATCCTAAAACTGCGTTGATTGCACCGAACTCAATGGTATTATCCCAGACTCTTGCGGAAAAATATTATGGAAAGGCTGTTTCTGCACTTGGACAGTCATTAGAAAATAGCCGCGGAGATGTATATAAGATAACTGGTGTGATCAAAGACGTTCCAAAAAACTCTCATATCATTTTTAACGGGATCATATCGCTAAGCACCCTGCCTAAAGACTATTCTGATACCTGGGGGCAATTTAATAATTACACGTATGCACGGCTTCGTGAAAATACTTCTGTTGAAGAGTTTGAAAAAAAATTATTGCCGATGTATGAGAAGCATATGGCGACCATATTTGCTCAATACAACATAAAGATCAAATATGGAGTGCAACCAGTCACCTCTATTCACCTTCACTCAGATTTTGCCGGTGAACCAGAAGAGCTGGGAAGCATGTCATACATCTATATATTTAGTGCCGTTGCATTGTTCATGCTTATCATCGCCTGCATCAACTACATGAACCTGACAACGGCCCGCTCAGCCCGCAGGGCAAAGGAAATTGGTATCCGTAAAGTGACAGGTTCAACGAGGCCATTGTTGATCGCTCAGTTTCTTACTGAATCCCTTCTGATTACATTTATTTCTCTGCTGTTGAGTTTAGTGTTGGTGTATCTTCTCTTGCCTGTATTTAATTCACTCGCCGGCAAGTCGATCACTTTTCAGTTCCTCCTGCAGGTTCGAACTGTGATGGCATTGTTGGGGATTATTCTATTCGTCGGCCTGTTGGGCGGCAGCTATCCTGCATTTTACCTGGCTAGATTTAATCCAGTGAGTATCCTTAAAGGGAATCTTTCAAAAGGTTCTACCAATGTAACTCTTCGTCGCGTATTAGTAGTTGTCCAGTTCTCTATTTCTATGATAATGATAATCTGCACCTGGGTGGTGTATGCACAATTGAAGTATATGCGAAACAAAGACCTTGGATTTAATAAGGAACAGGTTGTCTCGATGAATATCGATGCCTACAACGATATACGGGGAAGGGTAGCTGCGCTTAAAGGCCAGATAAAACAAAACCCAAAAGTTAGTTCGGTCAGTACTGCGGAGACAATCCCCGGTGGTGATAATGTCAGTTTTAATTTATTTTCTATTGAGACGAGCCGGGGTTTTGTTGAGAAAGGAATCGACTGTTACGGCATCGATGAGGATTATTTGCAAACACTGGGGATCAAATTGATCCAGGGAAGAGGCTTCTCCTTTTCTAATCCTTCCGATACCTTACGCAGTGCGCTTGTCAATGAAGATATGGTCAGAAGTTTTGGATGGGATAATGCGCTTGGCAAGCGAATCAAAATTCCCGGCGATACTTCAGGAAACTTCGTGGAAGTAGTGGGGGTAGTCAAAGATTTCCATCAAAAATCCTTATATAATCCCATTGCACCTTTAATACTTTTTTACAGACCAAGTAGCAACAATATACAGGTAAAAATAAGACCACAGGATATTGCATCAACTCTTTCTTCCATTGAGAACTTGTGGAAGAAAACTTTTCCTGAATTGTTGTTTCAATATACTTTCCTGGACCAGGATTTCAATTCTCAATACACTGCCGATCAAAAAAGAGGGAAGATATTTACGAGTTTTTCGACGCTCACTATCATTATTACCTGTCTTGGACTGTTGGGCCTCATTGCCTTTACAACTGAGCAAAGACAGAAAGAAATCAGTATCCGCAAAGTAATGGGAGCGGGTATCCAACGAATTGTTTCTTTAATTGCGCGAAACTTTGTGATCCTGGTAGGCATATCCTGCTTAATTGCTTTTCCGGTGGCTTATTATTTCATGCATAAGTGGCTGGATATTTTTCCATATAAGACGGACTTAAAGGTCACCACCTTTCTCTTGTCGGCGTTGGCAGTCCTGGTCATTGCCTTGCTAACGGTGAGTTTTCATACGATCAAGGTGGCGATCTCGAATCCGGTGAAATCACTACGATCAGAGTGAGAATACTAGATGCAGGATACAAGATGCTAGAGATTATTGATTATTAATTATTGATTATTGTGAGTGGTGAGTTGTGAGGAGCTAGTGACAACCTAAAAACTTATAGCGTAAAACTTATAACGCAAAACTTACATGCTAAGAAATTATTTAAAAATCGCGTGGCGAAACCTTTGGAGGCATAAGGCCTTTACAGCGCTTAACATGGGTGGACTGACCGTTAGCCTTGCAGCCTGTTTTATTATTTTTCTTTGGGTAAGTGATGAACTGAATTATGACCGGTTCGGAAAAAATGCCGATCGTGTCTTCCGGGTGGGCCTTACACTGGTGGCGAAAAACCAGCCAGACAAACAATTTGCTGTCACTGCAGCGCCACTTGCCGGCGTCTTGTTCAAAGATTTTCCTGAGATAGAAAATACAGTCCGGTTTACCCGGAGCAGTATGCTGATCACCTATCGCAATGAGCATTTTTTTACCAAAAATTTTTTACTGGCCGATTCCACTTTTTTTGAGGTTTTTGGGTTTCCATTAGTAAAAGGCGATCCCCATACGGTGCTCAACCAGGTAAATGCAGCGGTGATCTCGGAAACCACGGCGAGGAGATACTTTGGGCAGGATGATCCGGTGGGAAAAACCTTTAAAGGAAACGACACGAGTCTATTCATAGTAACCGGCGTTGCCAAAGATTTACCGGCTACCAGTCATTTTCATTTCGATGTAATCTGTTCCTTCAAGCAATTGGGAAGTCAGAGTCTGGAGAGCTGGTGGAATGATAGTTTCTATACATACCTTTTATTGAAGGATGCTGCCTCCGCCCATACATTGGGACTGAAAATGGCAGACATCATGGATAAATACAATGCCGAACAGAATAAGGCCATTGGTTTTAGAGGATTGCATTTTTTGCAACCGATCAAAAAGATCCACCTGCACTCTGATCTGCGGGGCGAAATTGAGCGGAATGGAAATATGTCCTCGTTGCGAATATTTATTGCCATCGCTATATTTCTTTTACTCGTAGCCTGCATCAACTACATTAACCTGACCACGGCTACCTCATTTAAAAGAGCAAAAGAAATCGGCATGCGAAAGGTATCAGGTGCTTCTATTCCACAATTGGCCGGCCAATTTCTCAGTGAAGCCATCCTGATTACTCTCATTTCACTAATACTTGCTATAGGTGTCACCAGGATTTGCCTCCCTGCATTCAATCAGATTGCAGGAACAGACATTTCCCTAAGCTCTGAATTTAGTTGGAGTTTGATTGGATACCTGGTAGCTGCGGCAATACTTCTCGGCACTCTGGCCGGAGTCTTTCCAGCCTTTTATCTTTCCCGGATAAGGCCGGTACGGGTGTTCAAGAACATAATCGCGAGGGAAGGCCGGCTGCTTTCAATTAGAAAGATCCTGGTGATATTCCAGTTTTCGCTTTCTATAATGCTCATCATTGCTACCGTAATTGCATTGCAACAATTGCGCTACATGCAATCGAGGGATGTTGGATTCGATAAGGAACAGGTAGTAGGAATTCCGTTCCGTGATTCGAAGGAAACCTCCCTCATGCAAACGCTCAAAGAAGAATTCGGAAAGGTTCCCGGGATTGCGCTATCAACTGTTTCTTCTTCTACGCCGGGAAAGAACCTTAGTAATATAGTAGTCCTTCCCGAAGGCGTGCAAGCTGATCAAACACAAACCATGAACACCCTGGTCACCGATTTCGATTTTATTAATACTTACAAATTAAAAATGGCGGCAGGCCGGGCATTTTCAAAAGATTTTGGAGACGATTCTTCAGCATTTATACTGAACCAAACCGCCGTAAGGGAATTGGGTTGGGGAGCTCCTCAAAATGCGATTGGGAAGGCGTTTGATTGGGGCCTTGGAAAAAAAGGTAAGGTGATTGGTGTTGTAAGTGATTTTAACTTCAACTCATTGAGGCAAAAGGTCAGTCCCGTGGTCATGCATATCCTGCCCGAGAATAGCGGATGGTATGGTTTTCTTTCGGTAAGGATCAACGCTCCCGATAAGCGAAATGCAATTCATTCCCTGGAAGAAACCTGGAAGAAGATCATTCCCGGTCATCCATTTGATTATTTTTTTGTAGATGAAGATTATAATAAGCAGTACCAAGGTGATAGGAGACTGAGCAATTTATCTATGCTTTTTTCCGGTCTCACCATCCTTATATCCTGCCTGGGACTGCTGGGACTGGTGATGGTCTCTGTGTCTCAAAGGACAAAGGAAATTGGAGTTCGCAAGGTACTGGGAGCGTCGGTGTTCAATGTTACTGCTTTGCTTTCAAAAGATTTTATAAAGCTGGTCTTGATCTCCATTCTGATTGCAAGTCCTTTTGCCTGGTGGCTAATGAATCATTGGCTCCGTGATTTTGCATACAGGATACAGATCAGCGGATGGGTATTTCTTTTCGCCGGTATTGTTGCCGTGCTGATTGCTATCATGACAATTAGCGTCCGGGCGATACAGGCTGCCAGCATGAATCCGGTGAAGAGTCTGAGGAGAGAGTGAGTGGTGAGTGGTGAGCTGTGAGTGATCACTTAAAACGTATAACTTATAAACTACAACTTTATGTTGAAAAATTATTTCTTGCTAGCCATGAGAAATCTGAAGAGGAACAAAGTCTTCTCCTTCATCAACATAATGGGATTGGCGCTGGGACTGGCTTGCAGTCTGCTGATCCTTTTATGGGTAAGAGACGAACGCAGCATCGACGATTACCATATCAATGGTTCCCGCCTGTATAGCGTTTATCAAAGGCAATACTATGACAATAAAATTGAGACGTTTCATGGCGGACCAGGTCTGTTGGCCCAGGAAATGAAAAAGGTATTTCCTGAAGTAGAATATTCATCCGGCTTCGCATGGAATGATCTGTCCACCTTCCAGGTGGGAGATAAGATCCTTAAAGAAGAGGGAAACCACGCGGATAAAGATTACTTTAAAATGTTTAGTCTTCCGCTGCTGGAGGGAAATGTGAATACAGCGCTTAACACCATTTCAAGTATTGCCATATCTCATAAAATGGCCAATGATTTCTTCGGATCTCCCCGCGCGGCAATCGGCAAGACGATCCGTTTTCAAAATTACAGAGACTACGAGATTAGGGCTGTATTTGAGAATATCCCTGCCAACAGTTCGAATAAGTTTGATTACCTGATCAACTGGGATTCATTTATGGTAGACAATGACTGGGCCAGGGATTGGGGCAACAACGGTCCGGGTACATTGATCATGCTGCGAGCAGACGCCAATCCCGTTGAATTTGAAAAGAAGATCGTCAGATTTCTTGACAACTACAACAAGGATCAAAGTGATGCTTTCCGCGTCCAGCTCGGAATTCAGCGGTTTGGTGATGTATACCTTCATTCGGAGTTTAAGGAAGGCCGCATAGAAGGGGGTCGCATTGAATACGTCGGGCTATTCACTATCGTGGCTGCATTTATACTATTGATTGCCTGCATCAATTTCATGAACCTGACAACAGCTCATTCAATAAAGAGAGCAAAAGAAATCGGTGTGCGTAAGGTAGTAGGGGCGTTGCGCATTTCACTGATCAAGCAGTTTATTGGTGAAGCCATTCTGCTCTCTATTATTGCTGCAACGCTTGCCATTTTTATCGTGGTTCTATTATTACCGGCTTTTAATCATCTCACGCGTAAGGAAATTGTCCTTCCTTATTCGGATGTGTCTGCCTGGTTGAATATATTCGGATTAACCATCCTGACAGGAATCATATCGGGGAGCTATCCGGCATTGTTTTTATCATCCTTCAAACCCGTGGGTATACTGAAAGGAACATTCAAATATGGCTCGGGGGCAGCCATGTTCCGCAAGGGATTGGTGGTCTTTCAATTTGCCCTTTCTATCATCCTGATCATCGGCACTATCATCATTTCTCAGCAGGTAAATTATATCCGCACAAAGAACCTTGGTTATGATAGGGAAAATCTTGTTTATATCACGTTGGAAGGAGATTTGAAAACTAAGTATGCCCTGTTTAAGCAGGAAGCAATGAATCTGCCCGGCATAAAAATGATGACCAGAATTACACAAGTGCCTACCGACATAAATAACTCGACGAGCGGTGTGGAATGGGAAGGCAAGAACCCCAAAATACAACCGGAGTTTATGCAGGCTTCCATTGGATATGATTTTGTAAAAACAATGAATTTGACTGTTGTAAAAGGCCGTGATTTTGCCAAAGATTTTGCCACTGATTCCGCCGGCTATTTAATTAATGAAGCTGCATTAAAAAAGATAGGGTTTAAGGATCCGGTGGGTAAGCCCATTACTTTTTGGCGTAACAAGGGAACCATCGTTGGAGTATTGAAGGATTTTCATTTTGAATCCCTGCACCTGCCGATCGAACCACTCATACTACGCCTGGGCGAGAATGAATTATGGGGAACGGCGCTGATCAGAACGGAGGCGGGTAAGACGAAGGAAGCATTGGCCAGTCTCGGATCCCTATACAGAAAGATGAATCCAAAGTTCCCCTTTTCCTATTCGTTTGCAGACGAAGAGTATGAAAAATTATATAAGAGTGAACAGGTGGTCAATAAACTCTCCGATTATTTCGCATTCCTGGCCATCTTTATTTCCTGCCTCGGACTGCTCGGGCTGGCGATGTTTACGGCGGAGCAGCGAGTCAAGGAAATTGGTATACGGAAAGTGTTGGGTGCAGGATTGGGATCCTTGTTCATGTTGTTATCAAGGGATTTCCTGCTGCTTATTGTGATTGCATTTATGATAGCTGCTCCGTTGGGGTGGTGGGCCGCTCATATCTGGCTGGAGAAATTTGCATACCAGATCGATATTGGATGGTGGATATTCCTCGTCGCAGGTGTGTTGGCTCTCGTCATCGCGCTACTGACGGTGAGTACGCAAGCGATAAAAGCGGCCGTGGCTAATCCGGCGAAGTCATTACGAACAGAGTGATTATTGTGAGTGGTGAGTAGTGAGTGGTGAGTCTTATAACCTAGAACTTATAACATTTAATGTAAAAGCTTTATGATAAAAAACTATCTTAAGATTGCTCTTCGCAACCTACTAGCACGGAAGGGATACTCCTTGCTGAATATATTTGGTCTGGTAATCGGCATTGCCTGTTGCCTGCTCATCTTTCAATATGTATCCTATGAAAGAGGATATGACAAATTTGAGCCTGATTCTAACCGGATCGTCCGTCTTCGACTCGATTCCTATCAACAGGGAAGGCTAAGCTGGCAATCTGCTACCGTGTATCCTGCGTTCGGTCCGACGATGAAGAGAGATTTTCCAGAGGTCGAAGATTTTTGCCGGTTGCATGATGCAGATTTTCTCCTTTCTAATGAAGAAAAACATGTGAAATTCTCTGAGCTCCAGGGATATTATGCAGATCCTGCATTTCTGTCGATGTTTAATGTGCAACTTACTAAAGGCAACTCTCAGACAGCCCTTAATGGACCTGATAAACTTTTATTATCTGAAACTCTGTCAAAAAAATATTTTGGAAATGAAGATCCCATGGGTAAGAAACTTACCCTGCGCGATCCGAACTATACAAGAATATTTGAAGTAACGGGAGTATTCAAAGATTTTCCATCGCAGTCACACCTGGTAGTGAACCATATCGCGTCGTATTCCACCCTTGCCAGTATTGTCCGCGACGACGGAGATACAACAAATTCCACTGAAACAAACTGGGGCTGGTATGATTTCTATACTTACCTGCAGTTGAAACCGGGAACGGATCTAAAAAAATTCGAAGCGAAATTTCCCGCGTTTTGTGAGCAGCATATCAATAGACTGAAATCTTACGTCGCCGCTAATATGAAGGTGGCGATTTCAGCCCTTCCTGTAAAGGATATACATCTCTATTCCAATTTCAATCAGGAAGCAGAACTAAATGGAAACGGCAAGGCTGTAAACTTTCTTTTCTTAATTGGATTTTTGATTATGGGTATAGCGTGGATCAACTATATCAACCTTGCGACGGCTCGATCCGTGGAGAGGGCCAGGGAAGTGGGTATAAGAAAGGTTATGGGCGCGGTAAGAACCGATTTGGTCACCCAATTTCTGATGGAAAGTCTCCTATTGAACCTTGTTTCTCTGGCAATTGCTGTTGCGGCTGCTATCGGGCTGACACCTCTATTCAATCAGCTCACAGGAAGGCAGGGAGATGCAGGCTTTTATCTGACACCCGCTTATCTCTACCTCTTCATCTGCATATTTTTCATTGGGACATTCCTCGCCGGCTTGTATCCTGCCTTTGTCTTATCAGGTTATCAACCCGTGAAAGTGCTAAAGGGGCTTTTTAAAAATACTTCCGGAGGATTGAGTCTCAGAAAAGGGCTCATCATCCTCCAATTTGCCACTTCGGTCCTACTTATAGCAGGAACCATGATCATATATCAACAGGTTAGTTATATGAGAAGACAACAGCTTGGCGCGAATATCAAACAGACATTGGTATTGGATGGTGCTGAATCTCTAAGAGATTCCATTTATCAAAACACGTTTCATCCATTCAAGACAACTATGCTGCAACAAGCCGGCGTAAAAAGTATGACAGCTTCCAGCAGTGTAATGGGAAAGGAAGTTTATTGGACGAATGGCTTTCAGAAAGCAGGTTCGGTGGCCACCGATTTAACCACTCTATATATTGTCGGTGTCGACTATGATTTTATTCCATCGTTCGAAATGAAACTTGTGGCGGGCAGGAATTTTTCAAGGGACTATTCTACGGATGAAAAAGGCGCCATTATTAATCAGACCGCTCTAAACATTCTGGGCTATCAAAGTCCTGAAAATGCGGTGAATGAAAAACTTCGCAGAGGCCGTGATACGGTTCATATAATAGGGGTGGTGCAGGATTTTCATCAGCAAGGGCTACGCAAGAATATTGACCCCCAAATCATTCTCCTGATACCCAATACCCGCAATTCGTATTCATTAAAAGTTCAAACGGCTAATATGCCAGCCACGATTGCTGCTGTTAAAAGCACCTGGGATAAATTTTTTCCCGATGATCCATTTAATTATTATTTCCTCGACGAAGTGTATGATCAACAGTACAAGGCCGATAATCTATATGGGAAAGTCTTCAGCATGTTTTCCTTCCTGGCTATCCTGATCGCATGTTTTGGCCTGTTAGGTTTATCAGCATATAACATTTTGCAACGCACCAAAGAGATTGGGATCAGAAAAGTAATGGGGGCATCAGTGAGCAATGTATTATTCATCCTTTCTAAGGAATTCATGGTGCTGGTAGGCATTTCATTCCTCGTCGCTGTTCCCATTACCTGGATCATCATGAAGAACTGGCTTCAGGAATTTGCCTATCGCATTCCAATGCCTTGGTGGGTATTTCTCTTCGCCGGTGTGATTGCGGGGTTGATCGCCCTGGTGACGATCAGCTTTCAGGCAATCAGGGCGGCGATTGCCAACCCTGTAAAATCATTGCGAACAGAATGAAAGAAACAAAGATGAATTTTCAAACTCCATCCACATAACTCAGTAATATGATTCGAAACTATTTAAGGGTTGCATTTCGAAATTTAATTGGACGGAAACGCTATTCGGTATTGAATATCGCCGGCTTATCCATGGGAATGGCCTGCTGCCTGATGATCCTCCTTTATGTGTCGGATGAAAAAAGCTTTGATAAATGGTTACCTGACAATGACCGGATCTATCGCATGGCCATTGATATAAAAGCGCAAAACGGAGACCATCTGCTCTTTGCTCCAATTACGGGAATGGCATCCACCACCGTGTCGTCGTATCCCCAGGTGGAGGAAGTTACCAGGATCATGTCTCCATTCACGGAGAATACGCTCGTCAGCAATGGAATTGAAAAAAGTTTTTATGAAACCCGCTTTTATTGGGCAGATCCTAATGTCTTTGAGATTTTCAAGTACAAATTTCTTTCAGGAAATCCTTCCTCGGCTTTATCGATACCCAATACAATCGTCATCAACCGGGACATCGCGGAAAAATATTTTACCGTTCATGGCGATTGGCCGGCAGCCATTGGAAAGACAATGCGCATCGGCAGTAAGGAATATCATGTGACTGCCATTATGGACAAACTTCCGGGCAACTCCATATTTCAACCCGAATTGATAGCCTCGATGAAGGAATTTGATGGGACTGATTTTGTTTCAAACTGGCATGCGACCATGTTTTATACATTTCTCAAGACAAAACCAGGCGTTGAAAAGGCTCAATTTGAGAAGGAGATCAGCAACCTGGCTGATAAATATGTGGGTGATGAAATAAAAAAAGCGGGGCAGGCTTACCGCTTCTTTCTCCAGCCTGTTACGTCGATACATCTCCATTCAGATCTGCGATATGAGCTGTCTAAAAATAATTCAGCAAGTTATGTTTCTATATTTTTAGCGGCTGCAATCTTCATCCTGCTGATTGCATGTGCCAATTTCATCAATATGGCTACCGCCGTAGCTCGACAGAGGGCCAGGGAAGTGGGTGTTAGGAAAGTGATTGGTGCGCAACGAAGGCAGTTGGTTGGTCAATTTTTGACGGAATCATTCCTGCTCTGCTTTTCATCATTGATCCTTGCATTTATGCTCTTATTCTTATTGCTTCCCTTATTTAATAATATTGCCTTCAAAGAGCTAAAATTAGATTCCTTATTTACTCCTTCATTTATCGGAATTTCCGTCGCGGTCATGAGTGGAGTCGCGCTTTTAGCAGGGTTTTATCCAGCGCTCATTCTCTCCAACTTCTCTCCCATAAACGCATTAAATAGTCGCTACTTCGGTGGAAATAAAACGGGAAGAGTTTTGCGTAGTGGATTAGTCACAGGGCAATTTGTGATTTCCATAGGAATGATCATCGCGACCATAATCGTGACCCGGCAAGTTGACTTCCTCAAACAACAGCATCTGGGTTTTGATAAAGATCAATTATTGGTGATCCAGGCGCCTGGTGGCAAAATGCTAAAATCAAAATACAAGGTCATTCGGGAAGAGCTTTTGAAAATTCCAGCCGTTCGTTCGGTTACTGTATCGGGAACGGTGCCGGGTCGTTTTTTTGGAAATAACCTGATTCAAGTGAAAGGTGACCATAACCGGTCAACGGATATGAAACTTATTGCGATCGATGAAAAATTCCTTCCCACATATAATATATCCCTGGCTGCAGGAAGGAACATTTCTGAAAATATCTTTGACGATACAGCCACTACTTCGGATTTCTCCAGCGTTCTGATCAATGAATCTGCTGTGAAAGCCATGGGATGGAAAAAGCCTGACGACGCGATAGGCCAGGTTTTTGATGGAGGATGGGGCAGGGTAGTAGGAGTTGTAAAGGACTTTCATTTTACTTCTCTTCAAACTAAAGTAGTTCCGCTGGAGTTGTATTTTGGTCCAAGGCAATTGGAATATGTTAGCCTTAAAGTCGGAACTGCTGACATTCAAAATACTATTGCCTCTCTCGCCAAATCATGGAAAACTCTGGCGCCAACGCATCCATTTGAATATTTCTTTCTTGACGATGATTTCAATAAACAATACCTCTTTGAAAACAGGCTGGAAAAATTGTTTGGAGGTTTTTCCTTTATCGCCATTTTTATTGCCTGCCTGGGACTCTTTGGTTTAGCTGCGTTCACCGTTGTGCAACGCACGAAAGAAATAGGCATCCGAAAAGTTTTGGGGGCCAGTACAAGAGGTATCGTCAGCCTATTGTCAATGGACTTCCTGAAGTTGATTGCCATAGCAGCCATTATTGCTTTTCCGGTTTCCTGGTGGGCAATGAATAAATGGTTACAGGGCTTTGCCTACCGCATCCCAATCACCTGGTGGGTTTTTGCTTTTGCCACATCGATAGTGTTATTAGTCGCGCTGATCACGATCAGCTTCCAGGCAATCAAAGCAGCTATTGCCAATCCTGTGAAATCTTTACGAACTGAATAAATTGAGAGTATTCTTATAAAACAATAGCCATGGTTAAGCATTATTTCAAGATCGCATTTCGGAATCTCGGCCGCCAGAAATTTCTTTCATTCATAAATATTTTTGGCTTATCGGTCGGGCTCGCCTGTTTTGCCTTGTTTCTCCTGTATGCGGTCAATGAATTCAATTTTGACCGGTTTCATAAAAATGCCACGAACATATTTCGCGTTTACAGATGGTCAGAAGGCCTGGGTGGACGCGAAGCAGAGGGAGATGTTTATTTGCCTTCTCCACTTGGTCCGGCGCTGAGAAGAGATTTGCCGGAAGTAGCTAACTATGTCCGCCTGCGGGACGCCTGGGATGAGAGTTTCATTAAAATTGACGGTCATGTGATCCGCAGTCATGTATCTTATGCCGATCCATCTATTCTTTCAGTTTTTTCATTTCCCCTAATATATGGTGCGCCGCACAGTGCTCTCGATGGTTTGCAAAGTATGGTGCTTACAAGGTCGAAAGCGAAACAACTTTTTGGAACTGACAATGTTGTTGGGCGGACCATTGAAATCAAAGCAGAAGAAAATTTTGTTCCTTTTACCATCACCGCAGTTACAAAGGATCTTCCAGCCAATTCTTCCATTCAATTTGAACTGCTCGGTAATTTTAATTTTCTTGAGACCACGAATTCAGGGAAGAGAGGAGTAAATAATTGGAATCGGTCTTCCTATATTACCTATGTCCAGCTAAACCCCGGCAGTGGATTGATGAATGATGTTCAAAAACTCGCTGCCTTTCGGCATAAATATTATCCCACCGAAGAAGCAGAATTAAAAAAGGCAGGTTATACATGGACTAGCAATGGTCCACCCGTACGCTTTGGCTTACAGCCTCTGAAGGCGGGACATACCGACACAAAGATCTATGGTGGATCAGTAGAACAGGTAAACCCAAAGACCATTTGGATCTTATTAAGTATTGCCGCCGGAGTCTTGCTGATTGCTTGTATCAATTTTACGACATTGGCGATTGGTCGCTCAGCCCGACGTGCAAAGGAAGTGGGTGTAAGAAAGGTTATCGGCGGCGAGCGACGACAATTGGCAACTCAATTTCTTGCGGAGGCCATCCTATTGAGTGTGCTGTCCGGGCTGCTTGGATTATTGTTGGCTCAATTCTTACTTCCCTTCTTCAATCGATCTATCGGGAAGAGAATTGAAATTCTCATTTTCACTGTATCCGGAAATGGCCTGGATGTTGGCAGGCTTGACCTTGTTGGTCGGGCTGCTCGCTGGCAGCTATCCTGCATTGATCCTTTCCGGATTCAGACCGATCGAGGTTTTGAAAAGTAAGATAAAGGTGAATGGATCGAATTTATTTACCAAGACATTAGTGACGGTTCAATTTGCCTTGTCGATCGCATTGATCAGCAGCACGATGATCATATTGCAGCAAACAAGGTACATGACTGGTAAATATCCAGGGTTCAATAAAGAAAATATAGTGGTGGTGGACGCCAGCAATACCAAGGGAAAGGAAATATTTCCATTATTTAAGCAAGCGATCAGTTCAAGGCCAGACATCGCGGGGATAGCCAGTGCAGAGCTCGGATTGGGAGAGGGAACCGGTTGGAGTCGCTCGGGTTTTGAATATAAAGGCACGCATCGGGATGTCTTTGAATATTTTGTTGATCCGGATTATATTCCAGTAATGGGGATGAAGATCATTGCAGGGAGGAATTTTGACCCAACGATCACGGCTGACACCGTTACTTCTGTCATTGTCAATGAATCGCTGGTCAGGGATTTTGGTTGGACCATCGACAATGCGGTTGGGCAGCAAATAACAGGATACCTGGATTGGAAAACGCCTGTAGTTATCGGGGTGGTGAAAGATTTCAATTTCCGCCCTTTGAAAGAGAAGGTTGAGCCGCAATTATTTCATCAATTTTCAGATTATTCACCATTTCAATTTTTTGTCCGGATCAAGCCGGGTAATCCTGCGCCTGCCCTGGCAGCTATGCAAAAAACCTGGAGTAGTATTGTAGCTGACCTTCCATTCAAATATAATTTCCTTGATGAAGGCCTGGACAATTTTTACAGGACAGAGAAGAAATGGAGCAACATCATCGGATGGGCCGGTGGCATTTCCGTTTTTCTGGCTTGCCTTGGCCTTTTTGGACTGGCCGCATTGACCGCTGTGAATCGCACCAAGGAAATTGGAATACGTAAAGTATTGGGGGCATCATTGCCCTCCATTGTAAGGCTATTATCAAAAGATTTTTTGAAACTGGTCATGATTGCATTAGTTATTGCTGCACCGCTTGCCTGGTATTTCATGAACAAATGGTTGCAGGATTTTGCTTATCGGATTTCTATTGGGTGGTTCGTTTTTATTTTGGCCGGTTCATTGGCGATTATGATTGCATTTATCACTATCGGATTGCAGGCGGTAAAGGCAGGAATTGCAAATCCGGTAAAGAGCTTGAGGACGGAATGATGCGAGCATTGTTCGATACTGACCGATAACTGTTCGATATCGAACACATGGGTTGATAAAATGCTCGCAAGTCGTTGTATAACAGTTATTTGAGCCTTGGCACAGGGGTTGGTGGATGGTGCTGGCAAGAGCCTAAATAAAATGATTATGCTTAAAAACTATTTTCTTATTGCAATTAGAAATTTCCGGAGGAATAAGGTCTTTTCGATAATCAATATTCTCGGATTAGCCATCGGCATCAGTGCATCGCTGGTCATCTTCCTGATCATTGAGTATTCCACAAGCTTTGACAAATTTCACAAGGATCGAGAAAGGATCTACCGCGTTGTGTCGGATTATGTGTTCTCAGGAGAGAAGTATTATAACGGCGGAATTGCCATGCCTCTTCCGGCTGCGGTTCGGCGGGAAGTCACCGGGATAGAAAAGGCAATAGCTTTCTTTACGTTTGGTAGTCCCAAAGTGACTTTGCTCCCAGCAGGATCCGATGATCCGATTGTATTTAGAAAGGAACCTAATATCACGTTTGCAGATGACGAGTATTTTAATTTGTTTTCCTACGATTGGCTCGCCGGTTCATCTACTCTTGCTTTGAAAGAACCATTCTCGGTTGTACTTACAGCATCCGTCGCCAAAAAATATTTCCCCCATTTGGCCTATGCCGACATGATCGGACGTCAAATCAACTACGACGATTCAATTAAGACCAAGGTGACTGGAATCGTCGAGGATTTAAAACAGAACACCGATTTTTCCTTTACACAATTTATTTCCTATTCCACGATTCCGAGCACGGGATTAAAGAACCAATACGGTTGGGACGAGTGGGGCAGTACAACATCCTCTTCACAGCTATTCGTGAAACTGACAAAAGGGACAACAGCGGCAAAGATCAATAGTCAACTGAAAGCCTTGCTGAAAAAATATCGCAAAGACGATAAAGTGGATGAGAAAAATTCCAGCGCGTGGGTGCTTCAACCAATAAGTGAACTTCATTATACAGGCCACTATGGAAATTTTAATGATAATGATTCGGCTAATAGGTCGATTCTTACGGGGTTGGGAGTAGTTGCCTTATTCCTGTTGCTGCTTGGCTGTATCAACTTCATTAACCTCACCACGGCCCAGGCATCGCAGCGCGCAAGGGAAATAGGTATTCGAAAGGCCATGGGTGTATCGCGAGGTCAACTACGTTTCCAGATCTTAAGTGAAACCTTCTTCATTACTTTCATTGCCACCCTGCTTTCCATTGTATTGGCTCCTGTGCTGTTAAAAATATTTGCAGACTTTATACCGAAAAATCTCCACTTTAATATCTTGAAGGAAGCCAGTATCCTTTGGTTTTTATTGGGCCTGACCCTGGTGGTTACTTTTATTTCCGGTTTTTATCCGGCCATTGTATTATCTAGATATAATCCTGCTGTCGTATTGAAGAGTCAGGCCTCGATCAGTTCTGGAAAAACAAAAAAGGCCTGGACACGTAAGACGCTGACCGTTTGCCAATTTGTGATTGCGCAGTTTTTTATAATGGCCACCTTGCTGGTGAGCAAACAGATCCATTATTCTCTGAATAAAGACCTGGGATTTAAGAAAGATGCGATCGTCAATTTTCAATGCCCATATAACGATACGGCGTTGACAAAGCGGACATTCCTCCTGGAAAAATTGGCTGCGATACCCCAAATTGAGAGGACAAGCCTCAGCAATTCGATGCCTGCTTCCAACAATGTGTGGTCAAGTACTGTTAAATATGTTGATGGAAAAAAAGAAATCGAATCTGACGTAAGTATCAAAGTCGCCGACTCGAATTTTATTCCGCTTTATCATCTCAAATTATTAGCCGGAACCAAACTCCACAACAGCGACACGATCAAGGAAGTTCTGATCAATGAAACCTATGCCCGCATGCTGGGGTTCAAAAAACCCGAGGACGCGGTAAACAAGATGTTGGAATGGAATAATATAAAAACTCCAGTAATGGGAGTGATCGCTGATTTTCATCAGCGATCATTGCATGAGCCCATTAAGCCAATGATGATGACCACTTCCAAGGACCGGCAACTGATGGTTAGTGTTGCGCTTAAGCTATCCCTCAATCGTGCACAGGATTGGAAGAAGGCAATTGAACACATGGAGAAGGAATACAAACAACTATTTCCTGAAGAAGCCTTTGATTATAGTTTTTATGACAAGACCATTGCGAAGTTCTATGATCAGGAAAAAAATATTTCCCGGCTGCTTACCTGGGCTACCGGCCTTACCATCCTCATCAGCTGCCTTGGACTATTAGGACTCGTTATTTATATTTCCAATCAGCGGACTAAAGAAATTGGGGTAAGAAAAGTATTAGGAGCGTCAATCGCCCAAATTGTATCGTTGCTCTCCACCGATTTTCTTAAACTCGTTATTCTGGCGTTTGTCATTGCTACGCCACTGGTGTGGTTGGGAATCAATAAGTGGTTGGAGGGATATGTCTACCGCACAGAAATAAGTTGGTGGATATTTGCCATTAGCGGAATCATTATGGTGTTCATTGCACTGATCACATTGAGCATTCAAACGATTCGTTCAGCCACTGCAAACCCGGTCAATTCTCTTCGAACTGAATGATGTATTTTATATAAAAGAGGAATAAAACAAAATATATGCTTGAATTAAAAGGAATCTACAAATGGTTTAACACAGGTAATAACAGAACGTTTTTATTGAAAGACGTTGATCTTTCGGTCAACCCGGGTGAATTCATTTCCATTATGGGCCCGTCGGGTTCAGGAAAATCGACGCTCCTCAATGTAGTTGGAATGCTGGACACATTTAATGAAGGCGAATACAATTTCCTGCATGAATCCGTGCACCGGCTAAAAGAAAAGCAAAGAGCGGCTTTATATAAACAATATATTGGATTCGTCTTCCAGGCATACCATCTCATCGATGAACTTACAGTTTATGAGAATATTGAAACTCCATTGATCTACCAGGATGTTAAGACCTCTGAGCGAAAAGCGATGGTAGCCGATATGCTGGACCGTTTTCAAATTGTCGGTAAGAAAGATCTTTTTCCGACCCAGCTCTCAGGCGGGCAGCAGCAACTGGTAGGCATTGCGCGCGCGCTGATCGCCAAGCCCAAATTATTGCTGGCAGATGAACCTACGGGAAATCTAAATTCAAAACAGGGCGAAGAGATCATGGAGCTGTTTAAGCAATTGAATGATGAAGGTGTAACGATCATCCAGGTTACGCATTCTGAAAAAAATGCTTCCTATGGATCACGGATCATTAATCTCCTGGATGGAATGATTGTAAAATAAAACCAGATGAAATCGACAGTAAAACGAACAAACATGAAACATTTTTTTGTATTGGCTATCTATATTTTGACCCAGCTTATCGGCAATTCGGCCAACGCTCAGCAGGACACGACAAAAAAGCTTACACTGAAGCAAGCAGTGGAAACGGGAATTGCCAATAACCTGGAAGTGCAGCAAAATGGATTGCTGGTGAAGACCAGTGAGATCAATTGGAAGCAGTCCAAGCTTAATTTGCTCCCTGACCTGAATGGTTCCGTTGATAATGGCATCAACCAGGGACGCAGTATCGACCCGTTCACCAATGGATACATCAATCAGAATGTTAGTTTCTCAAGCTATGGACTGAGCAGTGGAGTGATCCTTTTTAACGGATTGCTTCTCCAAAACACAATCAAGCAGAATTCCCTGTCTTACCAGGCTTCCAAAATGGATTGGCAGCAGGCCAAGGACAATATTACGATCAACATTATCCTGGCTTATTTACAAGTATTGACCAACGAGGATTTGCTGGCTCAGGCGCGCAACCAGGAAGATTTGACTACGAAGCAGGTAGAACGTCTTGAAATATTGAATAACGACGGAGCCATTGTTCCTTCCCTGCTTTCCGACCTGAAAGGACAATTGGCAACGGATCAATTGACTATTGTCAATACGCAGAACACACTTGAGACAGCAAGGATCAGTCTTTGTCAACTGATGAATGTGCCTTACTATAAGAGTATGACATTGGAAAGATTGGACACCGACACATTTGCCGATCAGTATGAAGACGTCCCGGACAAGATTTATCAAACTGCCCTGGAACGATTTGCATTGGTGAAAGCAGTGGAACTAAGGAAAAGGAGTGCGGAAAAAGGAGTGTCGGTAGCCCGCGGAGCCCTGTTTCCCACACTTAGCCTGAATGGAAATCTTAATACGAACTACTCCAACGCTGCACGTAACGATGTTTTCATCAATACTACCGACATCACTTCGACCGATTATGTAGTCGTCAATGGGACACAGACGCCCGTCATCAGGAAGCAGGATAACTTTACGTCGCAAAAGATCGGTTATGGCAAACAGTTGAATGGTAATCTTTTTAGCACGATCAGCCTCAATCTTCAAATCCCCATATTCAATGCATTATTTGCGCGCAACCGGGTAAAGTTGGCCAAGATTACCTTGAAGAATACCCAATTGATTGAAAGCTCAACCAAGACAGAGTTACAACAGAACATTGAACAGGCCTATGTGAATATGACGAGTGCCAGGGACCGCTACAAAATAATCCTGGGGCAGGTGAGTGCATATACTGAATCGTTCCGGGCCGCCGACATCCGGTTCAATTCGGGAGTGGGTACGTCCATTGATTATACGACGGCTAAGAACAATGTGGACAGGGCTAACATCAACCTGATTAATGCAAAGTATGACGCGGTTCTACGGTCGAAGATCCTGGATTATTATCAGGGTAAGAATCTTTGGTAAAAGGAAGGAGACTTTATTGCCGAAGTGAGTTCAGGTCGATGACAAAGCGATAGCGGACATCGCCGAGGATCATTCTCTCATATGCTTCATTAATATCCTGAATCCTGATCATTTCGATTTCTGGAAGGATCTGGTGCATTGCGCAGAAGTCAAGCATTTCCTGCGTTTCTTTAATGCCACCGATCATTGAACCTATGATGCTGCGGCGGTTGGTAAGAAGTGTAAATGGCGAAACTTTGGGTTTTTCCATCGGCAAGCCGACAATTAACATCCTGCCGTCCAGGTCCAGTAACTCAAGGTAGGTCTCATAATCGTGATTGGCGGATACAGTGTTTAGCACCACATCAAAATATTTCTCATATTTTTTCATTTGTTCGTCGTTCGTTGACAATAAGAAATCATGCGCACCCAGCCGCCTTGCATCACTTTCTTTATTGGGAGAATGACTGACTACGGTGACCTCTGCTCCAAAGGCCAGCGCAAACTTGCAGCCCAAATGTCCCAGTCCTCCCAAACCTACAACAGCCACCTTCATCCCTTTCGAAACGCGAGCGTGGCGCAATGGAGAATAGGTAGTGATGCCTGCGCAAAGTAGTGGAGCCGCTGCTTTAAGGTCTAAATTCGATGGAATATGTAAAACATAATTTTCATCGGTTACGATTTGCGTGGAATAACCACCTTGCGCGATGGTTTTGCCATCTCTTTCGATTGCATTATACGTTCCTGTCATTCCTTCCACACAGTATTGTTCCAGATCATGTGTGCAATTCTTGCATACACGACATGAATCGATCATTACACCGACGCCGGCATTATCGCCTACTTTCAAACGCGTGACTTTCTCTCCGACATAAATTACTTTACCAACAATCTCATGTCCCGGCACCATCGGGTAAATAGATTCTCCCCATTCATCTCTTGCCTGATGCAAGTCGCTGTGACAAACGCCGCAATAAAGGATTTCGATTTGCACATCAAATGGTCCAGGAGTGCGGCGGTTAAACTCATAAGGGGCCAATGGGTCCCGGGAATTGTATGCAGCGTATGCTTTTGTAGAATTCATGGTTTTATGAAACAATAAGTTGCAATAATAACACTCCGCCAAGTCCCAAAACGGAGATGATCGATTCCATGACCGTCCAGGAAAGGAATGTTTGTTTCAATGATAACTTGAAGAATTCTTTGAACATCCAGAAGCCGGAATCATTGATATGAGAACCGAACACACTGCCGGCACCCACCGCGATAACCATTAATTCTGGTTTTACGAGTCCCGCAGCAACAATTGGGGATACAATGCCTGCTGCAGTGATTCCCGCCACCGTAGCAGAACCAATGGCGACTCTCAACAATGCCGTGATCAACCATCCAAATACGAGAGGGTTTATTTGCCATTGACTGCTGAACGTGGTAATATAGGTTCCTGTTCCACTATCTACAAGCACTTGTTTTAATACTCCACCGGAAGTAATGATCATAACGATAAGGGCTACCCCGGCTATGGCTTCAGTCAACCATTGCATTACTTCCGTCATTTTTTTCTTCATCCGGATACCCAGGAAATAAATTGCAAATAGAACGCCTAGTAATAATGCTATGGTCGAATCTCCTAGAAACAAGATGACCTTCCTTAATATATTGTCAGCGGGTAAAAAGTTGTCGGCTAATACTGCCAGCGTAATAAGCAGGACGGGCAGGAGGGCAGCAGCGAAACTCAAGAAAGCGGAGGGCATTTCGCGTAGAGGTGCCGGACGAATTTTCCTCACTAGAAGAATTCGACAAAAACTCCGTGGGCGTATCCATCCTTTGCATAAATCTTCCAAGGAATGGTCCGGCAAGAATGGCTATAGGCGCCGCGAGAGCCAGGCCATACACAAGAGTTTCTCCGAGATTCGCCTTGAATGCGTTGACCAAAAAAACGGGGCCCGGATGAGGCGGCAAAAAACAATGCGTCGTGGATAGGGACGCCGCCATTGGTATTGCCACATATAATAAGGGCACCTTTGTTTTTTTTGCAATCGAAAAAACAATGGGTACAAGGATCACGAAGCCGGCATTATAAAAAAGCGGGATACCTACCAGGAACCCCGTTACCATCACCGCCCACTGGACATACTTTTCACCGAAGCTCTTTATCAACCTCGAAGTTATTTGTTCGGTAGCACCGCTATTTTCCAGCATTTTACCCAAGGTCGCGCCCAGGCAAAGAATGAGGGCCAGGCCTCCCAATGTGCTTCCTACTCCTTCCCGAATGGAACTAAGTACATCAATCGATTTTATTCCCGGTTCGATCCATTGCTGAATAACAAATAAGTTTATTACGAGGCCAATGAGTATGGCAACGATCAGCAAAGAAAGAAATGGACTGACTTTTTTTTTGGTCAGAAAAATTTGAAATCCGATCCCAAATAATATGATCAGAAAAATCATGGCTGCAAGTAACGGATAATTTATTTAAGGATGTTTTGTATTCTCCGTGAAAAACCTATATTCGGCTGACTATGCTAATGCAACAAACCATGAGGTGGTTCGGGCCCAATGATCCGGTTAGTTTGTGGGACATCCGGCAGGCCGGGTGTAGCGGAGTGGTAACGGCCCTGCATCATGTTCCCGTGGGGGAAGTTTGGACGGAAGAAGAGATCCTCAAAAGAAAAAAGATCATTGAAGACACAGGCATGAATTGGAAAGTGATTGAGAGTTTGCCGGTTCATGAGGATATCAAAAAACAATCCGGAGACTATAAGAAATACATCGCCAACTACCAGCAAAGCCTGGCAAACGTTGGTAAACAGGGACTGGAAGTAGTGACTTATAATTTCATGCCTATCCTGGACTGGATGCGTACGGATATAGCTTATTCTTTAGGTGACGGAAGCAAGGCTCTCCGTTTTGAAAGAGCAGCATTCATTGCGTTTGATGTTTATCTTCTCTCAAGACCCGGTGCTGAGAATGATTACACGGCAGAAGAGCTCGGCAAAGCTCAAAGAAGGATGAATTCAATGACAAATGAAGAAAAAGAGACCTTATTTCAAAATGCTCTGTTGGGTTTGCCGGGAAGTGAGGAACGGTTTACGAGCGAGCAAATCTTAAGGGCACTAAAATCCTACGAACATATCGATGCTCAAAAACTCAAGCAGCACCTATTTTATTTCCTGAGAGAGATCGTACCGGTTGCCGAGAAGGTGGGCGTGAAGATGGCCATTCATCCGGACGATCCACCTTATCCATTGTTGGGATTGCCTCGTATCGTGAGCACTGAAAAAGATGCGAGGGAACTTCTCGAAGCTGCGCCTTCTTCGGCTAATGGTCTCTGTTATTGTACGGGTTCTTACGGAGTTCGTGCGGATAATGATCTGCCTGGCATGGTTAGGCGATTGGGCGATCATATTCATTTTATCCATCTGCGGAGCACGCAACGCGATGCAGAAGGGAATTTTTATGAAGCGAACCATTTGGAAGGTGATGTAGACATGTATAATGTGGTGAAAGAAATTGTGCTAACGATGAAACGCAGGAACATTTCTATCCCTATGCGACCAGATCATGGACATCAAATGCTCGATGATCTGCATAAGAAAACAAACCCCGGGTATAGTGCGATCGGAAGACTAAGGGGCCTGGCCGAATTGAGAGGACTTGAACTGGGTATTTCAAAATCTATCTCCGCTGCTGAAGATTCACAAAACACATGATTCGGGAATGAGTCTGAATTGTAAATTTGTATCTTCTGATCTATCGCAGGAAATAAATCATACATATGAAATCCAGGCAAGCAACTTTTGAAAGAATATCTACATTATTGGAAACCGAAGGCTTTAAGGTTGTACAGCAAGACCTCGACCGGCCCTGGGGCGGGTTTTTTGTGATCGATGAGGCTCAGGCTCCTCAGTTCGCCGCCCGATATTTTCCCAATGAAAATATGGATGAATTGAAAATCACTGAAAAACTGAGTCCGAAGATATTGATGGTTGCGCCCAGGCAAAGGCTTAGCTGGCAATATCATTTTCGACGGGCGGAAATATGGAAGTGCATTGATGGTCTCGTAAAGGTGATGACCAGTGATACAGATGAAGAAAAGATCGAGTCCATATTGCAGGAAGGAGATGGTATTCGCTTGAGACAGGGCGAAAGGCACCGGTTGATCGGCATGGATGATTGGGGAATCGTTGCCGAGATCTGGCAGCATACTCAAAAAGACCATCCTAGTGATGAAGATGATATCGTTCGCCTCCAGGATGACTTCAGCAGAAAATAATTCATTAGCGCCACGTCATGACCAGGATGAAGCCAGGATTTCTTTTTGATTTGAATGGAACGATGATCAATGACATGGACTATCACATCCAGGCATGGCACCGGATATTAAATGAATTGGGCGCCGACATTAGCATGGAAAGAATGAAAGAAGAATGTTACGGAAAGAACCATGAATTGATTGAGCGAACATTTCCCAGCCGCTTTTCGATGGAGGAAAAGGACAGCATGAGCGAAGCCAAAGAAGAAGAATATCGCCGACTTTTTAAACCTCATCTCAAACTCATTCCCGGATTGAAGTTATTTCTTGCCAGAGCCCATGAAATGGGGATTGCCATGGCTATTGGGACCGCTGCAGTAATGTCCAATATTGATTTTGTACTGGATAATCTTCAGATCAGGAAATATTTTGATGCTTTGATCAGTGCCGACGATGTGCATGTGAGTAAACCGGACCCAGAAACCTTCCTGACCTGTTCTGCCAGGTTGAGTATTCCGCCAAAGGATTGCATTGTATTTGAGGATGGACCAAAGGGAGTCGAATCGGCTATGAATGCCGGCATGGATGCCATTGCGATTACAATTCAATATGAGGCCAGCGACTTCAGGGCCTTCCCGAATGTAATCCGTTGTATTAAAGACTTTCAGCGCATCCGGCCGAAAGATTTAATTAAGCCATAGTTCAACCTTCGCCCAATTACCAGAACTTAATATACAACGCCGCCAGGATCATCAATGTAATTACAATCAAGCAAGAGTGTTGGGCTTAAACGGAACATTGTCTTTATCCAGTACAAATGCTTTCGGATTAACTTTCGGTCCGGCAAGGCTAAAAGCAACCATGACCAGCACCGTAAAGACGAATGACCAACCCATATTGATAAGGAAGGGGATCTGCCAGACCTCCTTGCCCTCTTCTATTGTTGTGAAGGCAGTATATAACCAGGTTTCATGGCCGAAAACAGAGACGGCATAATTATTAAAGAAGATCGCCAGCACCAAACCGGTGATCAGTCCGGCGACAGCGGCAGCTCCCGTAGTCCGTTTCCAAAACATCCCCAGTATGAACATGGCAAATACACCCGGGCTGATAAAGCCGGTATATTTTTGAATAAAGGTAAATCCGCCTTCGCCGCCGATCCCCAGCAGATCCTTCCAGGTAAACGCCAGTGAAATAATGATGGCAATAAATGCAACCAGCCGTCCAGTCCATACCTGGCTTTTTTCGGACTAAGTCTTTTATGAAAATATTTCTTATGAATATCCAGTGTATATATGGTAGAGATACTGTTCAGTTTGCCAGCCAGCGAGGCAACAATGGCTGCCGTCAGCGCGGCAATGGACAATCCTTTCAATCCGGCAGGTAAGAAAGCCGAGGACCGCAGAATAAGCGCTATCCATCGTTGCTACCTCCAAGTGACCGGATCTTATTGAAAACATAAGCCGCGATCCCGGGAAGCATAACAATCACCGGCATCAATAATTTCAAAAACCCGGCAAATAAGAATTCCTTTGCGGGCTGTTTGTAAGATCGGCACCCAGTGCACGTTGCGTAATGTATTGATTGCATCCCCAATAATTCAGGTTGACGATCCATTGACCGGCAAAGTACATGGCAATGCCAGGCAATAGCAAATATTTATCGATGTATTCCTGTGGAGCATCCGGCTGCAGGTTTGCTCAAGATCATATGAAAATGGTCCGGCGCTTCTTTCATCAATGTATTGAAACCCGCAATGGCATCTCTGCCCAACCCGAATTTTTCACTCACGATCGTCAATGCAAAATAAATGGTAGCAAGACCTCCGATGATCAGAACCGCCACCTGGATCACATCGGTATACCCGATTACTTTCATTCCACCCAGGGTGATGATCAATGCAAAAACGGCCAGGCCGATCATGATCGGTATGCAGGTATTCCGGTCCAACTAATCCACTGATCGCCACTGCCCCGAGGTAAAGGATGGAAGTAAGATTAACAAAAATGTAAAGGAACAACCAGAATACAGCCATGATCAGTGAAACCGATTCATTGTACCGCGTTTTCAGGAATTGCGGCATGGTATAGATCTTATTCTTCAGATAGATGGGAATAAACCAGACGGCAATGATGATCAGTGCCACGGCGGCAATCCATTCATAGGCCGCCACTGCAATGCCCACAAAAAATCCATCTCCGCTCATGCCGATAAATTGTTCGGCAGAAATATTGGAAGCGATCAATGAAGCGCCGATCGCCCACCAGGTCAGTGAACCTTCGGCCAGAAAAAATGCTTTTGAATCATGTTCCCTGCTTTTTCTTTTCCAGTAGATCCAGTAACCATAACCGGCGATCAAGATGAAATAGAGAATAAATACGACTATGTCCTTGGTTGCGATATTATTCATATGGCTGTTTTTGGTTGCTGATCAGGTTTTATTTATTTGATAATAACTTCATTCCATCTCAATTCATTTTTAAATGATGAGAGCTTGGTTTCCTTTCCGATCAATACATATTCAATGCCCGCCATATCGGCAAAGTCTTCCAATTGTTCGGCATGATAAGATTCTGACTATAGCAGGTATGATGCGCCCCGCCTGCCAATATCCATGCGCGCACAACCGGTTTGCATATCCGGATAAGGCTTCCACAATACACGCGCGACAGGAATTTCGGAAGTTCATGAGGAGGCTTGACTGCCTCCACTTCATTCACCAATAACCGGAAACGATTACCCATATCAACCATGGAAGCATTCAAAGCCGGACCAGCCGCCTACATTAAATACCAGTCTTACCGGATCAGATTTGCCACCGATTCCCAAGAGGATGGATCTCGCAGGAAGGTTTCTCATCTGGCAATGCTTTCGCAGATCTCCAGCATGTGCGCACCCAACACCATTTCATTGCCTGGTTCAAAATGATAAGTATAATCTTCCATGAACGAGTTACCGCCCTTCAAACCTGCTGCCATCACTTTCATCGCCCGCACTAGTGCGGCAGTTTTCCAATCGCCTTCGCCGCCAAAACCATAGCCTTCGGCCATCAGTCGTTGTGCGGCGATACCGGGCAATTGAACCATGCCATGCAGGTCTTCAAAAGTATCGGTAAATCCTTTGAAATTTCCCTGCTTGCAAAAACCTACGCAAACCGATTTCAATCTTTGCAGCTTCACGTCAATGAACTATGCTGTCGCTCCCCTTTTCGTCAACGAATCGGCTAACTGTATATTGATCTTCATATTCGCTACCAATTGATCTACTTCCTTTTCACTAACTTCGTTGATCACTTTTACCAGGTCGCCAATGCCATGCGTATTCACTGAATATCCGAATTTCATTTCCGCTTCCACTTTATCTCCTTCTGTTACGGCAACAAAGCGCATATTGTCACCAAACCGCACAAACCGCGCTCCCTGCCAATCGTGCCAGCCAGCAGCAGCCCTTGCCCAATCGCATTAATTCGCTCACTACACTTTTTGATCCTGCCAATGACCAACTACCACTTTTCTGTTCAATCGCATCCGGCTCATGATAAACCCAAATTCGCGGTCGCCATGGCGCTGATTGATTGAGGTTCATAAAGTCCATATCAATATCTGTCCAGGGAATATCGCGGTTGAATTGCGTATGCAGGTGCAACAATGGTTTTTGCAGGATTTTTAATCCGCCGATCCACATCTTGGCAGGGGAAAAGGTATGCATCCAGGCAATGATGCCGATGCAGTTTCTAGAATGATTGGCTTCCTGGCAAACAGAAAAAATTTCTTCGGGAGATTTAACAACCGGCTTGAACTCACTCTTACTGGAGTTAGTTGATCTGCATCGAGCGATTTTGCGATCTCCTCTGAATGCTCTGCTACTTTTTTCAGTATCTCATCACCGTATAGATGCTGACTGCCGGTGACAAACCAGACTTCCAGTTCTTTCAGATTGTTCATAACGTTTAAAAGAATTGATAATATGAATTTCAATGGTAGCTAGCTGCCAAATGAGATTTTTATTTATTCAACTCCAAATTTGTATTTGGTGGTTTGACGATATCTTTCTCCCGGTTTTAAGATGGTATTTGGAAAACCAGGCTGGTTGGGACTATCCGGAAAATGCTGGGTTTCCAGGCATAGCCCGGCGTGCTTCACATATTTTTGTCCATTTTTCGTGTTGACCAAAGTGCCATTCAAAAAATTGCCGGAATAAAACTGCACTCCGGGTTCTGTAGTCCAGACTTCCATCGTTCTTCCACTGGAGGAGTCGCGCAAGACCGCAATTTTTTCAACACCAGTTTCCGTTTTTCTCAAGACCCAGTTGTGATCGTATCCGCCTTTTACCTGGCCAATATCTTTACCAATCACTTTTGAAGTCAGAAAATCCATGGGGCCGCCTTTCACCCCCGGCAACCTACCAGTCGGGATGAGATTATCGTCTACTTCGGTAAACCTTGCTGCCTGGATCATCAATTGATGTCCGAGGATGGTTGAGTCCTTGCCCGCCGACAAATTGAAATAAGTGTGGTTGGTAAGGTTGACAGGTGTTGGTTTATCGGTGGACGCAGTATACTCGATATTTAAAGAGTTGTCAGATGCTAATGAATAAATGACTATGATATTCAAAGTTCCCGGATAGCCTTCTTCGCCGTCTTTGCTTTGATACGACAATTTGAGGCTGCTGTCGCCTGATTGTTTTTCAATGGTCCAGTATACCTTATCAAAACCTTTTATTCCCCCGTGCAAACTATTCCCATGATCATTTCCTGCCAGCGTATATGTTTTTCCCTGAAACTCAAAGCTTCCATTGGCAATTCGATTGCCGTACCTTCCGATCAGTCCGCCGATATATGGATTTCCTTTTTGCAGGTATCCGCTGAGTGAATCATAACCCAGGACGACGTCCCCCATATTTCCCTGGCGGTCGGGGACAATGATCCTGGTAACGGTGCCTCCATAGTTGATAATGCTTACCTGCATATTGTTTGCGTTGGTAAGGGTGTATTCGGTCACGGGCTTACCTTCATAATTGCCAAAAGGTCTTTCCGTTATTCCAATGTTCATTTTCTTGTCCTCCCTTTTTTCATTCATTTTTTCGGGGTTGTCTGTCCAGGCACAGATAATCAAGGTTAAACCAATCAGGATGTATTTGTTCAGTTGTCTCATTTGTTCGGATATTATTGTCCATAGTATGAATCCGGCCCGTGCTTGCGTTCAAAATGTTTTTTTATCAGCGCATCTTTTAACCGACTTGCATTCGGATTAATCTGTTCGGTCAGCCAGGCCATTTGAGCAATTTTTTCAAGGACTGCACTGTTGTAGACTGCCTTCGCAGCAGACTTTCCCCAGGTAAAGGGAGCATGATTACCCACGAGCACCATTTCTATTTCTTCATACTTGAGACCATTTTCTTTAAACCAATCGATGATTTGAAAACCCGTTTCCAACTCATAGTTGCCCTTTATCTTTTCATCTTTCATTGGTGTCGCGCATGGAATGTTGACCGTATTATGATCCGCATGAGTAGTTCCAAAAATGGGTATGTCTCTTTGAGCTTGTGCCCACGACGTTGCAAATACAGAATGGGTGTGAGATATCCCTCCGATCAATGGCCAATGTTTATATAATACCCCGTGAGTAAGAGTATCGGATGAAGGTCGAAGTTTTCCTTTTACGACTTTTCCGTCGAAATCCACAACAACCATTTTTTCGGGAGTAAGTTCTTCATACGGCACGCCGCTAGGCTTGATGGCAAAAACCCCGAGATCCCTGTCCACGGCACTCACATTACCGAATGTAAAGGAAACCAACCCCAGTTCAGGAAGTTGCTTGTTGGCTTCGCAGGCCTCATCTCTGATATGTTGGTATCTGCCCATAAGTTAATTCAAGGATAGAACAACAACTGAAACCGGCGGCAACTTCACCAACAACCGCCCACCAGTCTTTTTAAAATCAGTGAAGGGTACGGGTCTTACTTTTTCGGGATTGTCAAAGGTATTGTGATCCTGAATTTGAGGCGATGTTAATATTCTGCCGTCAATCTGCGCATAAACAGCACCGTCAATGATAGTAGAAATGTCCTGACTCCGTAGGGGGTCAATATTGACGAGTGAAATATGGATAGTGCCGTCCTTGTCCTTAGATGCCGACACGGAAATGGCCGCCAGATTTTCACTACCAAGCCTATATCTTGAAGACGTCATAGAGACAGGTAGGAGGGACGCGTCCTGGTGAACATTATACATCTCCATTACATGATAAGTAGGAGTCAGGATCATTTTTTCTCCCTGGGTTAAAATGACTGCCTGCAGAACGTTGATGGTCTGTGCCAGGTTAGCCATGCGCACTCTTTCACAATGATTATTAAAAATATTCAAAGTGAGGCCGGCAATCATGGCGTCACGCATCGTATTTTGTTGAAATAAGAAAGCGGGATTAGTTCCGGGCTCTACATCATACCAGCCGCCCCATTCGTCCACGACGAGACCAATTTTTTTCTTCGGATCATACTTATCCATGATAGCACTATGCCTGGTAATCAATTCTTCCATTTTCCAGGCCCTTTGCATAGTGTTGAAATATTCTTTTTGCGTAAAGGCTGCCGCGGAAGATTTTTTATTCCAATCGATCACCGAATAATAATGCAGGCCGACGGCTTCCAGCAAGCTCGCAGGGATATCGCGCATCATCACCTCTGTCCAATGATAATCGAAGGAATTGGCCCCAGATGCAATCCGGTAAACATGATCGCTATTATTCCAATCCGTCATGAAAGTGGCGTATTGCTTATAGAGATTGGCATAATATTCAGCCGTCATGTTGCCTCCACAGCCCCAGGTCTCATTGCCCATTCCCCAATACTTCACCTTCCATGGTTTTTCATGACCATTCATTTTTCTAAGATCAGACATGGGGCTTTTCCCTTCAAAATTTACATATTGACTCCATTCGGCGAGCTCCTGTACCGTTCCACTTCCGACATTCCCTGAGATGTATGGCTCTGCACCCAGCAGCTGACACATGTCAAGAAAATCATGAGTACCGAAACTATTATCTTCCGTCACTCCGCCCCACCATTTGTTGATCATGGTAGGTCGTTTGTCTTTGTCGCCGATGCCATCCCTCCAGTGATAGGTATCGGCAAAACAACCACCCGGCCAGCGGAGGTTGGGTATCTTCATTTTTTTCAATGCTGCGACAATATCATTGCGAATGCCATTTGTATTAGGTATCGATGTATTCGTATCTCCTACATAAAACCCGTCGTAAATACAATGGCCGAGATGTTCGGCAAAGTGTCCGTAAATATCCTTGCTAATAATTGGGGTGCCGGGTTTAATGTATATAGTTAGCTGGATAGGGGATTGTCCGGATGCGAGAATATCGAGGCCACTCACTATGCAAATAGCAACGATCCGTATGAGTTTCTTATTCATGAATATCCTTTTTTGAATAGATCAGATGCTCGCGGTAACTCCTTCCAAATAATTACTTAGGTGCTTATACCTTTCATGCCGTGCTTGATAAAGCATAGCCATCTTTGGATTGGGTTGATGCACTTCTTCAAAACCCTGTCCCATGGCGGCCATTGCCTGCTCCACGTTGGCATAGCAACCGGCCGCGGTAGCCGCAAACATTGCCGCACCTGCCGCGCAGGTCTGTGTGGATCGATGGATCCGGATCGGCATATTCATTACGTCTGCCATTACCTGCATAATATAAGGAGATTTTTTTGCTACACCGCCCATGCCAATCAATCCTTTTACCGGAACACCTTGCTCATTGAATCGTTCGACGATGGCCCTGGCGCCAAAACAAGTGGCTTCAACCAACGATTTAAATATTTTAGGGGCATCACTGGCCAGGTTTAAGTTGATGACAGCTGCTTTCAATAGTTGGTTTGCATCTGGGGTACGACGCCCGTTTAACCAGTCAACGGCTAGCTCATCATTCAGACTTATAGGAAGTTTGGAAGCCTCGGCCGATAAGGCAGGGATAATTTGATCAGCAATCTCATTTTTTATTTTGTCATCGGTGATGAATTTATTCAGAGGCCAACTCAGCAGGTCTCTATACCAGGCATACACATCGCCGAACGCACTCTGCCCTGCTTCCATGCCCATCATTCCCGGAATAATAGAACCGGGTACCTGTCCACAAATGCCTTTTACCAATTTTCCTTCCACCTCCGACTCGGGAGCTACTAACATATCACAGGTAGAAGTCCCCATCACCTTGCTTAAATGATAGGGCTCAATTTGACCACCCACTGCACCCATATGAGCATCAAAAGCTCCAACGCCGATCACTACATCGGTGGACAATCCAAGTCGATCGGCCCACTGGGCAGAAAGCTTGCCTGCAGGTTTGTCAGATGTATATGTCTTGTCGAATAATCGGGAACGATAACATGATAATAAAGGATCCAGCGATTTGAAAAATTCATCGGGGGGTAATCCTCCAAACTCTGCCGCCCACAATGCCTTATGTCCGGCGCTGCAAACTCCTCTTTTCATTTGGTGAACATCCGAACCGCCTGTCAATAAAAATGGGATCCAATCACAATGTTCGACAAATGAATAAGTGTTTTTACGGATTGCCTCGTCTTGTCTAAGTAAGTGTAACAATTTTGCCCAAAACCATTCTGAAGAATAAATTCCACCGACGAATTGCAAATAATTCACGGGGAATTTTAGTGCATGTGCGTTTATTTCTGCTGCTTCCTGCGTTGCCGTATGGTCCTTCCACAAGACAAACATCGCATTTGGATTTTTTTCAAAGCCTGGTAGCAGGGCAAGAGGAGTACCGGTCTTATCAACTGCAACAGGAGTTGAGCCGGTTGTATCAATAGAAATGGCCACTACTTTTTGGGCCAGGTCTCCACCACTTTTTTTCAGGCAATCCCGGATTGTCGCTTCTAAACCTTCTACATAATCCAGTGGATGTTGTCGAAACTGGTTCTCTGCCGGATTGCAGAATAAGCCTTCCTTCCATCGGGGATAATAAAACACCGATGACGCTGTTTCCTTTCCATTATTTGCATTGATCAGAACGGCCCGAACAGAGTCTGTTCCGTAGTCAACACCGATTACGTAACGGTCCATGCTCATGAAAAAAAAGATGAGTGTCAAATTAACACTTATTCAGTGAAATCAAAAATTGTTTTTGCCAGTAAAATTTTGATGGTTGATGATTGCTCAAACTTTACTAGTTTACAATTGTTTAATAATAGAATAAGAAATCATATGGAAATCGAAGTATTGAAATCGAAGATACATCGGGCCGTGATAACGGAGGCCAACCTGAATTATATTGGAAGCCTGACTTTAGATGAGGACCTCATGGATGCCGCGAACATCATTGAAAATGAAAAAGTGCAGGTGGTGAATATCAATAATGGCAGTCGGCTGGAAACATATGTTATCAAAGGTCAACGGGGGTCTGGGATCTGTTGCCTGAATGGGCCGGCGGCCAGAAAAGGAGTACAGGGAGATATCGTGATCGTCATTTCATATGCAACCATGGACTTTGAAAAGGCTAAAACATTCAAGCCATGGATCATCTTTCCTAAAGAGGGGAATAGGCTATAAATTTCTTGCCTATTTCGCAGCAGGATAGTGAGATAGCGGGGATCTGTCTCCCACCAACCAAATATGTCCAAAGGGATCTACAAATCCTCCTTGTCGGTGGATTCCCCAGGGTGCTTCATGATTTCTAATAGTATCCTGCCTACCCTTGGCACCTAAGCGAACGGCACGTTCGATAAAGCCGTCCGGGTCATCACAAAAAACTTCCACGCGTGTTGAGGTGATTCCCAATTTCTCCGGACTCTCCCAGCCATTGTTAGCGGGTTCACCCAGAAAGAACGGTGCGCCTTCAATCTCCAGGCCCGCTACTGAACCAAGGCTCCATAACAACTTTGCCCCTAGCGCTTCGCTATACCAGCTAACTGCGGCAGGGACGTCGGTGATCGCGAGCATAACTGATATAACTGGTCTTTCCATTTTATTATTCAAGTAGTTATTTTTCAGTCATGTTTACCGTAATAAGACCTTGTTTTTTGTGTAGCGAGAAGGAGACTTGAACTCCTGACCTCAGCATTATGAGTGCTGCGCTCTAGCCAGCTGAGCTACCTCGCCAAATGCAGTCGAGAATGAAAAAAATTCAACATTTCACAGGGCGGCAAAAATAAAGATTCCAACCCTAAGACTGAAATCAAATTTTCAATTCCGAACCCATTTACACGAAAAATGAATCCAGTATTTTTGAAACCGACTGGGAATTGCAAACCTGTTCCTTTTATTTGTAAAAATAAATTTTTTCAATGACGACACTCCGGGTTGCCGATGAGAAGGATGCTGAAGGCATACTGGCAATCTATTCTCCGTACATTGAAAAAACATCATACACTTTTGAAACTGAAGTTCCTTCGATTCCTGCTTTTGCCGACCGTATCAACTCATACCTGGTCCATTGGCCCTGGCTGGTTTGTGAAATTAATGGCGTCATTGCCGGCTATGCCTATGCAACCAGGCATCGGGAAAGGACCGCCTATCAATGGTGTGTAGAAAGTTCTGTTTATGTCCACGACGATTTTCAAGGGACCGGCGTGGCAAAAGCCTTGTACACAGCACTGGTTGAATTGTTGAAGAAGCAGGGATTTCACAATGTTTACGCAGTGATCAACCTGCCAAATGATAAGAGCGTCAAATTTCACGAGCGTTGCGGATTCAAGTGGTTTGCTACTTATGAAAATGTGGGTTATAAATTGGGTAGATGGAAGAATGTGGGTTGGTGGCAATTGATCATCAATGAATATATGGATGAACCGCCGGCACCTCTAAAGTTCGCGAAATTGGACCCGGCATTTCTCAATTCGGTTTTGAAAAAAGCAGTTGAATCTTTTAAATTCAATGAACAGAAGTAAATCATTTTGATATGATAAATAGCCTTGATCATTCACGAATAAACATAAAACTCTTGTTTTATGCCGTTAACATTTTTTTACTTGCACTGATCTACACTCAGCCGATCCAGGCCCAAAAAAAGATATTGGTATTTCAAAGTGATTTTGGATTGAAGGATGGCGCTGTTTCAGCAATGAAAGGCGTTGCTATGGAAGTGTCCTCCGATCTGAAAATTTTTGACCTGACGCATGAGATCCCGACCTACAATATTTGGGAGGCCGGCTATCGCCTGCAACAAACGGCGCCTTATTGGCCCGCAGGAACTGTTTTTGTTTCAGTCGTTGATCCGGGAGTCGGATCATCCAGGAAATCTGTGGTGCTAAAAACCAAAAGCGGCCATTTTTTTATTGGACCCGATAACGGACAATTTACCATGGTCGCAGAAAGCCTCGGCATTGATGAGGTCCATGAGATCAATGAAGCCGTCAATCGGCGCAAGAATTCCCAGGCATCCTATACTTTTCATGGCAGCGACGTTTATGCGTTTACGGGAGCGAAGCTGGCTGCCGGAATTATTAAGTTAAGCATGGTAGGACCTGTTCTTCCAGACCAGGTTGTCAGGATCGACTATCAGAGTGCGGTCATTGAAAATGGAGTGATCAGAGGAAACATTCCCATCCTCGATATCCAATACGGCAATGTGTGGACCAATGTTGATGGAAATCTTTTCAAGCGATTAGGAATTCAATATGGTGAGAAAATGCATATCGAGATACTCCACGGCGATCAAAAAATATATGAAGGCGATATGCCTTATGAAACTACCTTTTCGGCTGTGGCTGTGGGTCAGCCTCTCGCTTATCTGAATAGTTTGCTGAATCTGTCATTTGCATTGAACCAGGGAAATTTTTCTGAAGCCCATAAGGTTTTTAGTGGCCCTGATTGGAAAGTGGTAATATCCAAAGCCAGATAAATTTTTCAACCCTCTATGGAATGGCGTTAGAATGAAAAAGCCAATTTAGTAAATAGCCTCATTCCATTAAATCCCATTTGAACAGAATCCCAGGGACCACCTGTTTCATTGTCGCCCGCCCAACCCTTTGCCTGCTGATTAACTCCTAGATCAGGATGAACATTGAACAGATTATCTGCACCTGCATAGACAGTGAGCTTAGAACAGACCTTATAAGAAAAATAGAGATCAGTAGTCAGCTTGCCCTTAAAATTAAACTCCTCAGGGACTAAAATATTTTCATCAGCATCAGAAGGCACTTGTGGATTAATGCCGGTGTTGTTTGGATTATCCGAAGTAGATGCACCAAACCCCAGGAGTCGAATCTTACCGAAATAAGTAAGATGGGTGCCTACACCAAACTTATCCATTTCATATTCGAGACCGAGGTTAAACTTCGACTTTGGAGCAGAGGCTAATAAGAACGCTTCCTCCCGGTCACTGAAAAAGGTTTTTTGATTCAGCACGTACTGTTCAACGCGGGAGGCACATGAATGGCGTCGATCTTCATGTGCTGAAAATTACCGGCTAATAATAACCTGAATTGATTCAATCCCCATTTCTTCCTGTAATCGGTGACAACATCAAGACCATAATTCGTCGTATTGACGGCGTTGTCGAAAAATTGAGCAGAAGCTACATCGATAGCATCAAGCTGATCAGTGAATGAAGAAGGCAATGTAGGATCATCTCTGCTGAACAATCCTGATAGCACGATCCGGTCCTTTACTTTAACCATATAACCATCTAAAGTAATCGTAAGTGCATTCACTGGTTTCCAGCTAAAACCAATGCTGGCATTGACCGAAGATTCTTCTTTTAACTTAGGAATGCCTGCGGCATTAGTGATTGCATCTCCATTGCGGGCAATCCGGGACTGGACCAATTGTCCGCTACTGAAAGAAGTGAGTGTGTTGCTGAAATTAATCTGTTGAAGTGAGGGCGCCCTGAACCCTGTGCTTACGGAACCCCTGATGTTGAAATCGGTCGCTACTTTATAACGTGTTGCCAATTTGAATGTGACAACCGAACCAAAATCTGAATAATTTTCAAAGCGGACAGCACCGTCTAGCAGCCATGCCGGGGTGGCCGTCAATTCGCCATCGACATAGAGGCTGAAGTTGGAACGGTTTGCTTTAATAACATCTGAAGGACTGAATCCGGGAAAGCCTTGCGAACCAGGAGCCGGACTTCTGGAGGAGTCAGCTGGATCGTGTCCCTGGCCTATTTGATTGGGATATATAAGTGGATCCGGATGGTAGCTTATATAAGATCCTTCCTCTCCTTTATATATTTTATAATTTTCATACCGGTATTCTGCGCCCAATGCCAGATTGAAGCCCTCGGCGATGGTCTTAAATCCCTTACTAAAATCAAGATTGACTGTATTCTGCAGAAAATTGAATCCCCCATCATCAAAATGATTGGGCGTATTGGCGCCGATGATAGATGCGTTGAAAGTCTTATCACCATAGTAGTGAAAGTCGTTCCTTCCCAATGTATTGCTGAAGTCCCAATGCCAGCCATTTGCCATTTCACCCTTGACACCTGCGGCAATGGATCCATCGGCAATATGTGTTTGGATATGTGGGTTAAAATAGATTTCGCCATCGTTGGCAGTTCGCAAGATTTCGGGATCAAAGAGCAATCCTCCCAAATCGTCAACGGGAAACCGTTCTGGCTTTGCGCTCCAGTTTCTGGTATATGCAAAGGCGTCGGCCTTTTTATAATTATATCCCCCAAATGCATAGAATGTAGTCCTGCCACTGGCACCTGGAATTTCCATATTGAACATTCCCCCGCCTGAAGTGACCGAGCCATCTCCAAAAGCCCTGCGACCCGTATTTAAGAAGGGTAGGGCATCGTCATCGGTCTGCCAATTAGCTGTATCAACCTGCCTGTAAGTCTTTGCCTGGGAGAAGAAGTCCAAGGAAAAATTAATAAAACCACCATTCTTGCCAATTGCCACTCCATTATTTGCCGAGAACGAAAAGGTAGACCCATCGATCTTATCACTGGAATAATACTGATTGCCGTCGTTAACCTTAGAGCTATTGAACTTGGTATCATAATAACCTGCCCAACCGGCATTGATCGTCCAATGATTGACATCTTTTCTTAAGATGATATTAATTACTCCTGCCATCGCATCCGATCCATATTGTGCGGAAGCACCGTCCCTCAATATTTCAATCCTTTCTACAGATGCTTCGGGAAAGGAATTCATGTCGGCGCCAGAATTACCTCTTCCCCGGGTTCCAAACAAACCTACGAATGCGGTCTGATGCCTTCTTTTCCCATTCACTAGTACCAGAGTCTGATCAGGGCCCAGGCCCCTTAGGGTTCCCAGGTCAATATGATCGGCGCCATCTGCGCCCGATTGTTTATTATAATTAAATGAAGGAGCTGAATAATTGAGAGCAGAAGTGAGGTCCATTCTTGCGGTGGACGCTCCCACTTTATTGATATCGATCACATCTACCGGAACAGGGCTTTCAGTTCTTACCCGGCCCGCGGTGCGCGTTCCAACCAGCACAATCTGGGTCAGTTCAGTAGTCATTTGAACCAGGGTAATATTGATCTCATTCCTGTCTCCGACAGCAACAGTCTGGTTGGCGAAGCCCACGATGGATATTTCCAATTCATCGTCGCTAGCCACCTGCAGGCGGAAGCTTCCATCGGATGCGGTCACTGTGCCTTTATTGGTTTTTTTGGATCTGACTGAAGCACTGCCGAGAGGTTGGCCATTATTGTCTAACACTTTTCCAGTGATGGACTTTTGGGCCCATATCGAAGCGGTAGCAAATAATGACAGGATCAAAAAAGATATTACCTTTCTCATAGCTGTAAATTTTGATCAGAGATGCCTTAAAATAAGGGAGTTTTTCTTTGAAATCTACTTAGTTGATATTTCCTCGGCGACGGGTTTCCAATCAACCTTTCCAGGATATATTTCAAGCGCTTTTTCCAGGCAAGCCATTGCACCATCAATGGCGTCCAGATTGAGCACATAGGCAAGGCGGACTTCATTTCTCCCAAGACCCGGCGTTCCATAAAATCCGGTAGCGGGGGCCAGCATCACCGTTTGATTATTGTACGAAAAATCTTCCAGTAGCCATTGACAAAATTGATCGCTATCATCGATCGGCAGCCGGGCCATCGCATAAAATGCTCCGCCTGGATTGGGGCAAAACACACCGGGCATTTCATTCAGGCGCTCCACCAGAAGGTTTCGCCGTGTCGAGGTATTCCGCTTTGGGCTGAATCGAAATAGTCTTCAGGCAGGTCAACAGCCGCTTCACCCAGGATTTGCGCAAGACCTGGCGGACTTAACCTCGCCTGTGCAAATTTCATGGCGGCATCATAGACTGCTTTATTCTTAGTGACCAAGCGCCCCAATCCTCGCACCGCAAGCACTATAACGCTTACTGATAGTATCCATCAGCAATACATTTTCTTCAATCCATTCAGGTGCATGGCGCTGACATATTCTCCCTCATAACAGAATTCACGGTAAGCTTCATCGCTGAACAGGTAGAGTTGGTGACGCAGGCAAATCTCCTTCAAAGCTTCCATTTCCTGTGCGGCTATATAAATACCCCGTCGGATTGTTTGGATTGCAAATGATGATCGCTTTGGTCCTGGGGGTGATCACTTTTTCAAAATCTTCGATGGGCGGAAGGGCAAATCCAGTTTCGATGCGAGAAGTGATGGGTACTACATCAACGCCTGCCGCACAGGCGAAACCGTTATAATTGGCATAAAATGGTTCAGGGATGATCACTTCATCACCCGGGTTCAGGCAGGTAAAAAATCCAAAAAGAATGGCTTCGCTGCCACCGGTAGTGATCAGGATCTGATCATACGTAACATCAATGCCTACCCTCTTATAATACTCCACCAGTTTCCGGCGGTAACTTTCATTGCCTGCGCTGTGACTGTATTCCAACACTTTAATATCGGCGTGACGTACTGCATCCAGGATCGGCTGGGGAGTCTCGATATCGGGCTGGCCGATATTCAGATGAAAGACTTTGATGCCTTTCTTCTTTGCAGCTTCTGCAAAAGGAACCAGCTTCCTTATGGGAGAAGGAGGCATCTGTTTTCCCCGGTTGGAAATGGTCAACATGGATCAAATATAATTTTTTTACTAGAGAAGTCTAGTATAAAGTTCGATGTGAATTATTTGTTTAGGAAATCTTAATAACCCAACTTTCTGAAATTTCTTCATAAATAAATGTTGTAACGTGTTTGATGTATTCTAGGGTTGATTTGAAGCTATGTAACTTTTCATTCTAATCAAAATCAACTCCTATTTGACTTATTTCTACTCTTAACCAACCACGCTAATATCCCCAAACAATGGAAAAATATTTGTTCACTGATGGAACGAATGGGATGAGGGAAGTGATATCGCAGGAAGAACTGAAAACATTGATCGAATCATCTGCTCAACCGGAGAAAACAGTATTTGGGTTTTCAGCACCAATGAATGGATCAGCTATGCCAGTTTCATCAAAGAAATCCCAACTTTTACTTCCAGGACCCGTACCCGCCATCATTCCTGTCAAATCAGAACTGCTAGCCCAGACCTTCAACCGGCAAACGCCTGTTAAAAAAATCTCTAATCTTTATCGTCGGCGCGCATAGTCATTTTCCTCATTTATAATTTTACAAAGATCAGATGGGAAAAACTTGGGCCGCACTCAACATCACTGCTCCAGGCCTGCCAATGTTCCTTTACTAAATGCCGATTCACTGATCCAATATTTGGAAGAAAGCGAACCAAAAGTTGGATAAGATGACGAAGACCAACTTCGCATCCGCAATACATGGCCTGAAAGAATCATACTTCAACTGAATGCCCAGCATGATTCAAGTCAGCAGGATCGCGTTATTATAATATGGAGTTATCAATCGATAATAGGACCGGGCTACAATCTAGACAATGCGATCGTGAAGGTCACAGTGTGGAAGAACAATGAGATCAGCATGACGGACAGCTTCCATTTCAACAATATCAGTTATGCGATGGCGGCGAAGCGCAGCCTGACGAATACTATACGAGGTGATAGCCTCTCACTGTTTCATTTCAATCGATCAAAGCAAAGGTTTTCAATTTCTGTTATTCCGCTGATAAGAAAAGCAACTATGGAAATGATAATGACCGCTGGTTTTGTCAGGGAATAAAGTTAATTTTATCAAATTCAAAATAAAAACAATCTTCACTATGGCCCTCTACTATCTACCATTGCTCATCCGCAGCGACCGCTATTTTGTAGCGAGGCTTGAACAAGATGCCAGGGTACTGACTGGCAGGGATCCAATCTCCGGTGCAGATTTCAATTTTGTAGTTCATCAGAGGACCGCGTACTCACGCCCTTGCTCACCATTGAAGACCCTTCCAAGATCGTACTGAACCAAATGGCGCCCTCAGAAAAACAGGATATCCCGCTGCGCGAATGTCATATCTCAATGGTAAGGTCGGGAACGAATTTGAGTTACAGATCCGCAAAAACAGTACATTTGTAGTAGAGCCGTTTGAAGACAGGGAAACTGGGATACGCCTGGACTTATTTCGCAGATCAAAAAAGGATTTCGGTAGGCTATTATAAAAATTGGGTAGAACAGATTCCTATTCAAATCAAGGTAAGATTGATCGCATGGTGCAGAAGAAATTTATAGCGGACAATTTCAATTTACCGTTGTGAAATCAAAGCAATGCCACCAGGTGGTGATTGATTTTGGAAGTGAGGCCAGCCAGATCGGGTATAAGAATTGCGGTCCTCAATCTGCCATCGTGCAATATGATATCCTGGAAAACATCATCAGTCAATTAAATATTTCCGACAAAACCAGGAACTGGCGACGGGAAGATTTTCTGAACCATGAACCGGGTCAGTTACTATTGTACCGATCATTTTATGCGATCAAAAAGAAGATCACTTCAGGCAACAAAGGGAAAATTTTCCATTCAACTTTACCAATGACCTATCTGACATGATGAAATTAGATTATTTATTACGCGACAGGAAGTGGCGGCCACGCAGGTTTCATTCAGGGATAACTATGAGATCATTCCGAACCTCAAACTGGGCATTGAAAAAAGTCTTGCAACTTTCACTTGAACAATCATACAGAGGATTACAGTATCCGTTCACATAAAAAGGAGCTGATCAGTGGGGTGCTTTTGCGTTTGTTGAGATTGATGATCAGTACAAAACCTGATTTTCAGCAAGGCGGCATAAAAGTCACCTTGCTGGTCCCGAATATCTATACGCAGCATGACGTATTTGAATTGCTGAATGAATTGCGTTTCCGGACCGCCAGCCTGCTGGCTTCCCTGCATATTGCCCAGGACATCAGCTATTTATTGAATACGAAACCATTTCTGAAAGTGATGCCGCTTTCATGGGTTATCAGCAGACCCATAGTCCGACGTCCATCTTTCCAATGGCGAAATAGCCTTGGCCATTGATTGCGGCAAAGGCACGACAGATATTTCAATGGTGTTGGCCGACGACAATGAAAATTATTCCAGTTTTTTCAGGACAGGTTTTGCAGGAGCGGGCAACGTATTGCTTATATGGATTTGCAGAAGATTTTTTGACGCTGGTCCTTCGCGCCATTCCCGGCAGCAATGAAATCGACGTAAAAGATTTTATCAGTCGCTACTTGCTTGATCAGAACCTTACGGCCGACGTATTGAATTTTATACAATTGATGGAAGACCAAAAGAAGAAATTCAAGAATCTCCAGGCTGTAGGTATCACACAGTTCTCGCAAATGTGGCAGAACGATCGTTCAGCACAGAACGAACGATCGGTAATCTTCATAAGGATCAATCGACATTATTGCAATACACCGAAGCCATTCTGAAGGACCGCAATATCCGTTGGGATGACGAGATTACAGGCCTCATTCATAAGGCAACCGATGCCATAGTGCATTGCATATGGCCAGCATCAAAGACGTGATTACGCAGCGACATTAAAAAGCGGATCAAAGTAGTGATGCTCAGCGGACGGGCATTTTATTTTGATGAGTTAAGGGTGAAGCTCATCAAGGAATTGAATAATCTCCTGGGCGACCAGGTAAAAGTAAATACCGTTCCTCCGGGTCGTGCGATCAACAATAAGAATATAGCTATCCATGGGGCATTCAGCGGGGCATATAAGATCACTGATTTCACCGGCATACCTATAGATAAGAAAGAAGGGCTGTCGAAAAACAATGATGTATTGAATAATAATATGTATTTGTACCGTGGAATCAAAATTGAGCCCGGCAATGATATTCTATACAATGCAGCAGTAGTGAGACAGAAACAACCAGGAACTGAAAGCATTTAAGAATAAGACAGTGGATATTTATTTTACCCGGGATAATATTTACCTGAGGTTGATGGAGAACCAAAAAGTGAAAGACGTTAGATCGCTGTATAGCATCCTGACATCGGTAGCTGAAGTATATTCTCCGATCCAGGATATGAAAGCTATTTCGATGTTCCCCGGCAATAATGGCGAATTGGCCTCGATCAGTGCAGTCTATGATGATGTGCTGAAAGAGCAGGGCCTTTCGGGGAATAAACCAGTGAAGAAAAGGCGAAGCATTCTCCAGTTCTTCCATTTTTAATGAATAATGAAAATCACGCTATGCGACATCGTATTTATATCACCATCTTTTTTTTCCTGTGCACGGTTTCTGTGTTCGGTCAGCAGCCTGACAAGAAACCTTTGCGTATTGTAGATACGCTGACAGTGCAGGAAAGATCTGCGCGCAACCCGATCATACTTCGGTCCGAGCTCGATTCCCTGATAAAAATTTATCAGGTCATACCGGTAAAGGAACCCGTCATTGAGCCGGTCAAAGGATCGGAAACAAAAGCTAACCTGGATATCCTGGCCAGTGGCCTGGTAATTATTTTATTAATGCTAGGATGGCTGGTTTATCAATTCTATAGCCATCGAAAGAAAATCGGCCGCACGTTCGCCGGCTTCAATCAACAACTGAAAGAACTTGAACCCAATAATATGGCTAAAGAAAAAATGGTGAAGAGTAAGACCTCTCATGCAAATCTCGAGACCAGGATCAGCGAGCTAAATGATGAGATGCACAAATTGAAAAAAGAAAATGAAACCTTGGGAAGAGTATTAAAGGAGTACAATGGAATCCAGCATGAGTATGATTCACTAAAACATGGGCTTACGAAAGCATATAAGGTCAAGAATTCCGGGATACGAGAAAACGAAGGCGGACACGGTCCTTCTACAGGGTGTGTTGGAAACTGAAAATTCAGTAGCCAACTATGCGTATGAAAAATTCCTTAGACCGATCCTCGCGATCTCCGATGCGAATAAAAACAACCCTGCCCACATCAGTGAGGAGGACCGGGTAAAAGTATTGGACCTGCTTATCTCTCTTTCGTTATTATATATTGAATATCTATACCTGCGAGTGAATGATCTTTCCATCGGAGGGAAGATGGTGGAACGTATCAATGGCTTGCAGCGAGGAAATGGACTGGACCCATCTTTATTAAAGAAATTGAACCTGGAACATGGTAGCCGGGCTCTCGTTTTGCGGATGGTCCTGGATAAATCGGACTTACAACACCTCAGTTATCCTGTATTTGACGAAACGAACCTGAACAACCTATGATCGCGATACTTCGGTTTCTCACAAGTCTGTCATTCCTTTATGCCCTGACTATCGTGGTGCTTTTGGTTTACGGATTTTTTTATTACCGGGATTTTATCAAGTCGGGTTATCACCGCCGGGGTTTTCCTTATATATTTCTGATCATCAGCGCTGCCTGTTTCTCCTTCCTGTATTTCAATATCAAGGCTCCGCTGGGTCTCAGGACATTTAGCAACCTGGAGCACCATTTTATCCGGCATGATGGTTTCCAGGTGGCGGGAAACATTGTCCTGGGCAGAACGGACACGGTGAACAATGAATCCAATTCCTACAGCCGATTTGTGATGGGAAAGGAAAATGAACAGGTGGTTGTGACCTCTGCTTATTCGGAAGAACCTTTTTATGCATCCACCAAAGGAGCCTACAAACTACTTTCTGCTTCATATCCTGCATCGGGACATATCATTTCATTTCGATGCGATTCTAATCAATTAACGATCCGATCTGATAATGGATCAGGCCTTGACCTGATCATCAACGGCGAAAACAAATTTACAGTTTCAAAGATCTTGCGGAAGGGTTCCTCCGCATGGAATTATTTCAAGGACCAGGTAGATTTTATCAACTCGCCGTGGTACACCAATGATCGTGTGTTTGCATGCCTCCGGAATATCTGGCTGTTGCGCGATCAGGTCTCACTGAAAGACAGAGCTTCAAATCCAGGTGGCGAACTAAAATATTTCTTGTCGGGGCGCATTTTTCAATATACCTCTTCAATTAGTTATGACGAAAAAAGAATTCAAAAAAAGGACCTCTTTTTCAAGTCCAACCTGAATGATAGATCGTCTATTGCCTGGGGGCTTGGGTTCCTAGACAATAACCGCAATCAGTTCCAGGTAAGAAATATGAGCAACGATAGTTTTGCTCTTCTTAACCGCTACCCGGTTTCCTATCCTCTTTCCGAAGAAAATCGTTACAACTGGAACAAACATGTGGTAAATAAATTCCTGGTGGCAGATTCAAAAGACATGCTTCGCATGCCTGCCGTCTTTAAAGAAGGATTCTTGTTTTCAACTTTTAATGGTGACAGCAGCATCGGCTTTTCACCGGTATTGTTGGCTTATCAAAAGGCAGGTGGCGACGAACCGTTGAAATTGAAAGCACGGTTCATGAATCCCTCGCGGAAAGCAATACAGTTGGCGAATCAAAAACTGATCCTGCCGGCAAAAACGTCGGATATAGGTTGGATATTCTCTATTCAAAACACATTCAACTGGGATTTTGGCAGTCGACAGTTATCAGCACGAACCTGGCAGTGGATGATTTTTGGCACACTCTTGCTATTCGTAGTTCTTATCTTTTTTCATGCCTGGTCAAAGCCTGCATTTAAATTGAGTTGGGTTTGGCAATTCCTTTCGTGCATAAGCTTGGTTCTGCTGACAACGCGGTTCTTTCTATACTGGCGATATAAAAGTTTTCCTCCATACGAGGGCATGGACCTTCCTTCGCAACAACAATTGTTAAGTTTCTGGAATTTCGGGATCATCGTATTTGCAACCATCCTGTTGGCTGTGATCTTTGGTTCGGGGCTGCTGAAAAGTGTTTATCAACGTGGCCAAAGATTGATTGCGTATATATTCAACCGTCGCTACAATCCGCCGGCAATAAAAAATGAATTTAGTGAGTCTGGCGCAGCCAGTCTTCTCCGGCAACGGATACTCATTCTAAAACGGATTCCTGCTAAAATTTTATTTTTTGCAAGTTGGCTATTCATTCTCCTTTCTGCGGGCGCAGCCGCCGCCATCAATCAGTTCGATCCCGCTACCTGCCGCCATCTGGCGATTGGATTGATCATGATATTTTCTCTATGTTTTTATATCATATAAGCATTCTCCCTTGGTAGCTTCTGCGGAAACAAGCTGGTGGGACATTCATACCGGAAGACCTCTCGACATTATTATCAATAACCCGGTGAAGGTGCTCCTGTCCTTTAGTTTGCTGGCGGTGTTTGTCTTCATCGATATCGGATTTGCCATTGTATTTCTCAATTTCTTATTATTCAATGAAGCGTTCCTGTGTATCAATTACGCGATAGCAGGACTATCAGCCGGCAGTCAGAAAAATGCAAGAATATTCGGCGTTTTCGGGTTCATCTATCTTGCTGCATTTGTTCTCAATCTGCTGAACGCACCTTATATATTTGAATTTGTATTGGCCCTGCCGCAGTTGATTTACCTGTTGGGCTATATTTTATTTGCTATTGTCATCGCTTATAACCTGGTCGAGAGTTTTCCGGTGAAAGGTGACCTGCGCCGAAAACCTTTATTCGGGAACTGCAACCGGTGCCATATTATTCCTGGCAGCATTTCTGTTCTTTCCCAAAGAAAAGATCCTGGATAAAGCGGCCATTACCAAATATCGTATCGACGTGATGACTTTGCCGGTTGACAAAGCCATTGAACAGGCATATGCGGAAGGCAAGACATATGAACCAGTGATCCGGGCAGCACAAAACCAATGGTTCATCAACACATTTATTTATGAAAAAAATAATCCGGGAGTTCAATCTGCCGGGTTTCAATTGTTGCCACATGCACCGCAAAATAAAGGCGCCAAATACAATGCTCAGGCTACCGATCTGGTAGCCAGCCGGTTTTTCCTGGCTGAACATGGAAAATGGTCAGTATTGTTGTATGTCTTGCTATTATTAGTTCCTGCCACACTACTGGCTTCATTTTATAAACTATATCCCGATTTCACCAATCGAATCAACACGAGCTATGCAACGATCACAGCCGGATTTTCCATCTTAAATTATCTATTGATCACGGCCCTGCTCGTCATTCTGGCCGCCACCGGTCGTTATATTTTCTTTGGGCAGGACCTGCCGTTTGGAAGTATTTTAAGTAAGCAATCTGTTTTATTCCCGTCCATTCTGATCATTGCGGTCGTGTTGCTGTTCAAGAATATTCCCCTGGAGCATTATCGCAATAGAAGAAAATTAATACCAGGGATTATCCTGTTTGCCGGCTTGGCACTTATTCTATTTTTTGTGAAGCCAGAGTATAATAAGAACAAGGAATTCGGTGTGGTGGATCTTGCAAATAAGATGGAGGTCGCTGTAGCAGAGAGACTGCAGCCGGTTATGGATTACATAGATACTGCAAGGGGCACGCGCAGACTTAAGATTGCGAGGAAAGACAAATTATTTACTGATTCGATCAGGCGATTGTTTGAAAGTGGATTCATGAGAGATGCCGGCAGCTATTTCGGCAAAAGTAGAGGCATATACGCAGGGGAGGTTTCGCCAGTCATCTCGACCAAAGCAGAATGTTATATCTCGATCTGAATTCCGGCCGGCCACAACTGGCAGTCAACAATAATTATTTCAGCATTGAACCGCCGCCGCATCTGCAGCAATCATGGACAGGGAATGTGTTTGCCGACAGCACGTATATAATGTAAGTCTATGGGATACCGGGGAAGGATCAGCAGTCAATAAAAGAAGGACTTCATATACCAATGAACCTGAAGCGTGGTTGAACGAAGACCTGGTGCTTGCTATTATGCCGGATGCAGGACGCGACGGATATGAATCTCTTTATCTCATCAACAGGGGAAGGTCGATCATGCATATCAATGTTGCGATGCGGCAAATGAACTGCATCCTAATGATATCGTCAAGCTGGCCAATCCTTCCCATATTATCATTACGGATTCTGCATACAGCAATGAGAAAATCATAACTGTCGAACCAGATGCATTCATGAAGAATTATTATGTAAATGGAAGAAGGTTTTATATCTATCCGATGGGCAGCCGGTTCATCTGGGCACGGAATTTTGCAGAAAGTATTTCCGCGGAATATAGTGATGCAGGACAAATGCACCGAAATGCTTTTGTATCGTTTGATTTTGAGATCATGGATTCATTTTCTGCAAAAATTCGAAAATGATCGGTGCAGATACTGCCTACAAAAAAGGAGCGGAGTATGGAATTTGTATCGCCGATGGAAACGGAAGGGTCATTGCCATGACGGATTATATTAAAGGATTGAACCGTCCTGATCCAAACGATAAGAGTAGTTTCATGAAGGCCATTCAGGGCGAGAATGGATATATTTCGCAATCGTTATTGCGCAAGCAAGTTGGGAATATTAACTTGTTGCGAATGAATCCCGGTCCTGGCTCTACTTTCAAACCGATCGTTTTTTCCGCCATCGCCTCGCAAATGAACCTGGATTGGGATCAGTTTGGTTCCGAAGGGTTTTCCGAACCACAGCAATATTTCGGAGGTGAGAAAGTGGCCGAGTATGATTTTGAAAAGAACAATGGCCGGATCAATAAGGTTACTGATTACCTCAAATATTCGGATAATTATTACCACTCGAATGTATTGTTATTGGGATCTTACCCCAAGCAACCTCTTCAGCGGATCTTAAAGGAGCATTTTGTGGGTAGCAATCCGGAGGCAGCTTTGCACTGGCCTTATTTCAGTTACGAGGGGAAGTCCTATTGGCTGGATGGGTTTGAAAACTGGCCTGGTTATAAGAATGGAAAAGCGGATTTTGGTCCTGAGAATTCCTTTACTTCGATCGGCCTCATTGATAACTATGCAATTTATACGGGCGCGGCAGGAAAGAGTTTCGATAAATTCTCGCTACCTTATGATTCATCGCTTTTCCGGAATGCCTATCGGAAATCGGGATTTATTTTGCCGGAATATGGTTTATTTGATCAGCAGGGAAGTCATGTCAATCACCGGATCCCATATGATCTGTTCTCCGCGACTTTTCGTGGACATGTGAAAGGAAGTAGCCAGGTGATGGTTGCTCCTGTAAAGATGCTTGATGCATTTGGGAAGCTCGTCACGCAAAGCAGGAATTACACATTCACCTTAAATCCGTATGCGTCGTCTACCCCGTTTTCACCATTTAATGTCGATAGCAGCATTTTGTATAACAATTATCTTTCGTTGATCCGGGAGAATGTATTCGCCGGGATGCGTGAAGCATTATACCATGGTACCGCGGCGCGGTTGGGAACATTTTTAGAAGACGGGTCACCTTATTATTATTATGCCAAAACGGGCACTACCGGAGATAATGAAGCAAAGACAAAATCTAAACTTTTTGCCATCGTTATTTCGTTGAAGGATATTGCAGATCCGGATTTCAATTTCCGCAACAATAAATTTTATACGATTTATTTTACTTCTCAAAATGGTCCTGCCAAACAGAATGAAGAATTCCAGGCGGCTGTTATAAAGTATCTGCAACAGACTGTTGCCTTCACGAAATATATGGGCTCGCACTCCCAGAATGTAAAAGGAAAAATGGGGAAAAAGGATTAATAATTTTCTTCCAGGGGACCTACGAGCGCCTCGTCAATCGTATGCAGGTATGAATAGGTCTCTACTTTTTTCATGATCCTTCCATAAGTTGCCGAAGAAATTTCTTTTTCATCCATTTCCTCCCTGGATGTGCTGGCGATAAATCGGAATTCTGCTTCTATTTCCTCTCTTGACTTCAAAGGGTTGTTGACAGGCAGTTCCGGTGCGGGAACCAGGTCAACCCAAAATGGCATAGAATCGCTTCGCATAGTCTGGCTTTTGAACCAGAATAATGAAAATCCATGCCAGAATTTTTGGACAAATGGCAAAGAATTGACAATCGATTTTCAAAACGGGAAAAATGTGGAAAAGTAAAAATTTACAATAATAATTTAATATGAGTTTTTTTAAAGTCTGTTTCCTTTTTTACACAAAAAGATCCCCGCAAACAATTGCAGGGATCTCACTCATAAATAGTAACGGTTAATTAATATTTTCGTACTGTCTTTGGGCTTGCCCTTTCTAGATATGCATCGTAAGCTTCAGCGAGTCATGACTTCGCCGGTAATATGAACAGTCTTTGGTTGATCCACACCGGCCAGTTTGATATAAACATCTTTAGTAAAAGGAGCAACGGCAGCCGCATTGTATTGTACTTTCAATTTCACAGTATTCCCCGGATCGATGGGTTTTACAATCTTTTCCGGAGTAGTGCATCCGCAACTTGCCCATGTATTTTCAACAGTCACTGCCTTATCAGCTGACATTCTTTATTTCAAAGAAATATGTAACAGGAACGTCCTTGTTTTAATTTTCCAAAATCGTGTGTTTCGGTATTCAACTTGATCACATCTTCAGCCTTGACTTGAGCTGAGACAGCCAGGGTAAATGCAAAAGCAGTGGCCAGTAAAAAAATCTTCTTCATGACTTAAAATTTTAGAGGGTTTGTTTTTTTAAAAATTCTACAGAAGCATTGGCAGGGGCGGCGCCTTCAGGTGCTTTCCATACAGTGCCTTTGATCTTTAATAATTTTGGTTTGGTTCGTATTATAGGTTATCGTAATTGTTTTTTCAAAATATCCTTCAGAAGCAGCATTATATCCCACCTTTATTTTTGTCGCAGTTCCGGGAGCGATCGGATCGCGGCTCCATTCGGGCGTTGTGCATCCGCAACTTGCCTGGACATTATCCAGTTTCAGTTCGGTTTTGCCATTATTGATCACTTCAAAGAGACAATAAACTGGTTTTCCTTGCGGGATCAGTGTAAAATCGTGTTCGGTATCTTTCAGTTTTAAGAGGTCTTCCTGTGGAGTAGCGGTTTGAGCGCCTGCGAAGAAAAAAGCTGCCAGCAGCACAAAAAGGGTCGTGAGTTGCTTCATAAAGGTTACTTTGCAGTGCCCAAAATTAAGTGAAAGATGGCAGATTTCATAGAAGGGTTGCAAGGGCCGATGCCCATTTTTTTGAAGATCAACCAATGATTTCTAACTTCCTAATTTTGCTGCTATGGAGAGTTTCTCGCCATCAATATTACAAGACCCGGCAAAATTGTCATTCGATAGGTTCCGCGAGGAGGTATTGAATGATTATAGGGTGATCTGCATCAGCCGGGAAACCAGTCTTTTAGGGCGAAAGGAAGTGCTGACCGGTAAGGCTAAATTCGGAATTTTTGGCGATGGCAAGGAACTCGCCCAGGTGGCCATGGCCAAGTTTTTTCAACCTGGTGATTTCAGGAGTGGATATTACCGCGATCAGACCTTCATGTTTGCCACTGGCCTCTCCACATGCCGAACAGGTATTTGCCCAATTATATGCTGACCCGGATAGCGACATGAACCTTTTAGCGCGGGCCGCCAAATGAATTGCCATTTCGCCACCCGTATGGTGGACGAGAAGGGAGAATGGGCTGGACCTCGCTAAGCTGAAGAATATTTCCAGCGATATCGCTCCCACAGGCGGGCAAATGCCCCGGGCACTTGGGTCTGGCCTTTGCCTCGAAATCATTCCGCAATATCGACCGCCTTCAGCCTTTCACCGGTCTCTCCAATAATGGCAACGAAGTTTGTTTTGCTACCATCGGCGATGCATCCACCAGTGAAGGTGTTTTTTGGGAAACCATCAATGCGGCCGGCGTATTGCAGATTCCGCTTGTTGTATTTGTATGGGATGATGGCTATGGTATTTCTGTTCCCAAAAAATATCCAAACCACAAAAGCATCGATCTCGGATGCACTGAGCGGACTGCAAAAGCAGGAAGATTCCAATGGCATTCATATATATAAAGTAAAAGGATGGGATTATGCCGGCATGTGTGAAGCTTTTGAAGAGGGGATCCGGGTGGCCCGAGAAACCCATGCGCCCGTACTTATTTCATGTAGATGAGATCACACAGCCGCTCGGGTCATTCTACTTCGGGTAGCCATGAACGTTATAAAACTCCTCAACGCCTCGAATGGGAAAGGGAATGGGATGGCATCCGAAAGATGAAGAGAATGGATCATTTCCAATGCCTTGGCCGACGAAGAAGAACTGGATGCCATTGAACAGAAATGCCAAGTGAACATGCTAAAGAAAGTAAGGCGATGGCCTGGGAAAAATTCCTGGATCCGATCCGGGAGCAGGTGAAGCAAGCAGTCGACCTGATCAATGCTATGGCAGGCAAGTCTTCCACAGCAAGGAGGTAAATTATCGGCGCTTGGCCAAATGAAATTTCTGCAAATCGCGAACCGTTGCGCAGGGATGTGTTGAAAACATTGAATGCTGCACTCGACATCGCAGGCGAACGGATGCCGCAAACGAATTGAACAGGATTATTACAATGAATTGCTGAGCAAGAAAATAAACGTTATATAATACTCACTTATATAATGAAGGACCCAAGAGTGCATTGAAGGTACCCGAAGTAAAGGCGGTATTTGACACGATTCACACACTGATCAATGGATATGAGATCCTGAATAGATATTTTGATGAATTATTTACGGAGAATCCAAAAGTGGTTGCTTTTGGAGAGGATCTGGGATATATCGGTGATGTGAACCAGGGTTTCAGTGGCTTGCAATTAAAGCATGGCGATCAGCGGATCTTCGATACCGGTATCCGGGAGACCACGATTATCGGGCAGGGGATTGGACTGGCGATGCGTGGGCTGCGTCCGATCACCGAGATCCAATACCTGGATTATCTATTATATGGACTGCAACCACTGAGTGATGATGTAGCTACCCTGCATTACCGTACTGCCGGATTACAAAGCTGCCCGATCATCGTCCGCACAAGGGGGCATCGTCTGGAAGGTATCTGGCATAGTGGTTCACCGATGGGCATGATCATCAATTCACTTCGGGGAATGTATGTGTGCCGTTCCACGGAATATGACGCAGGCAGTAGGGATGTACAATACATTACTACAAGGCAATGATCCGGCGCATGGTAATTGAATGTTTGAATGGTTACCGTCTGAAAGAAAAGCTGCCGTCCAATCTGATTGAATTCACGGTTCCGTTGGGCGTGCCGGAGAGTCATTGAGGACGGGCGATGATGTTACGATCGTGTAGTTATGGCTCTACGTTACGGATCGTTCAGGATGCAGCCAATCATACTGGATGATCAGGGTATCAGCTGTGAGATCATTGATGTACAAACTCTTGCTTCCTTTTGATATTCACCATCATGATCCTTGAATCACTAAAAAAGACAAACCGGATTGTTTTTGTCGATGAAGATGTGCCCGGTGGCGCCGCCGGCTATATGTTTAATAAAGTGATGGAAGAACAAGGTGGATATAAATATCTTGATGTGGCTCCACGGACGATTACCGGTAAAGCGCACCGCCCCGCTTACGGCAGTGATGGGGATTATTTCAGCAAACCCAATGCTGAGCAAATTGAAGCGGTGATCAAGCAAATGATGGCTGAATAGGCTAGCCGTTGCTTACCATTTATTTATCGATACTGCAATTATTTTAACCCTGTTCGAAGCTAAATTCAATGGATAAAATGAAACTTTACGCTCTACCAGATCGACGCATTTGCAACTGAATTATTCAAAGGCAATCCGGCAGCCGTTGTTCCTTGAAAAAATGGTTCCCGGATGCATTGATGCAGCAATTGGGAATGGAAAACAATCTGGCCGAAACCGTTTTCTTTGTTCCATCGAAAGAGAAAGGCGTCGATTATGATATTCGTTGGTTTACTCCTGCGCTGGAGATCAACCTATGCGGCCACGCGACGCTTGCATCAGCCTATGTGGTTTTTGAGATCATGAAAGAAAAAAAGAAAAAAGTTGTTTTCAGTTCGAAAAGCGGACTGCTTACCGTTCGAAAGAAGGACTAGTACGGATCAAAAGAATTCTTAGGAATGATGGATTTTCCTTCCTGGAAACCGGAGAGGATCAACAGATTATCCGCAAGCGATTTGAAAGAAGCCCTTGGTGTTGCGGAGATCGTAGGTGTTTATAAAAACCGGGACCTGCTGGTAGAGTTAAACAGGGAAGAGGATGTAATAAATGCAGACCCGGATTTCACATGCTTAAAAAAAATGGGGGAAAAGGTGATCATCACCGCGCCGGGAAAAAGCAAGGATGTAGATTTCGTCTCCCGGTTTTTTGCTCCTATTGCAGGTATTGATGAAGATCCTGTGACGGGCTCGGCCCATTCTCAATTGATCCCATTCTGGAGCGGAAAAATTAGGAAAGGAAAAAATGACCGCGCTTCAGTTGTCAAAGCGTGGAGGAGAAGTCCATTGTCAGAATATGGGAGAGCGGGTACTGATGGGCGGGAGTTGTGTGTTTTATATGAAAGGCAGAGTGGTCTTGTAGAATTGGTTGGTGATTATTGATTATTAATTATTTATTATTAGGATCATGTACAATTTTGAATTGGTTAAAAAGCAATAATCAATAATCAGTAACTAATAAGTAATAAATTTGCCTCTTTTCTGAGTTACATTAACTAATCCATGGGAAGAATATTTGAGGTTCGTAAATCGACCATGTTTGCCCGCTGGGACCGAATGGCAAAACAATTTACGCGTATTGGTAAGGAAATCATAATTGCAGTAAAGGCTGCCGGCGCCGATCCCAATTCAAACGCCGCATTACGGCGATGTTTTCAGAATGCCCGTAGCGTTGGAATGCCGAAAGACCGGGTAGAGGCGGCCATTAAAAGAGCGCAAGGAAAAGAATTGGTCAATTATGATGAAATTCTTTACGAAGGGTATGGGCCACATGGAGTCGCGCTCCTGGTTGAGACGGCCACAGACAATCATGTGCGAACAGTAGCAAATGTAAAGTCTCATTTTACTAAAGGTGGCGGCGTGATGGGTAACAGCGGCAGTGTCAGTTTCCAATTCAAGAAAATGGGATCATTTAAGCTAAAGCCGGAAAAGTTGAATACGGAAGATCTGGAGCTTGAGTTGATCGATTTTGGTTTGGAAGAACTGGGTGAGAGTACCGACGAAAATGGCGAGGAATTGATCGTCGTTCGATCTGGATTCACGGATTTCGGTCACATGCAAAAAGCGTTGGAAGATAAAGGCATTACGCCCATTAGCGCCGAGCTGGAATGGATACCCACGGTGACTGTTCCGGTAACGGATGATCAGGCGGCAGATGTCAGTAAGCTCATAGACAGGCTGGAACAAGACGAGGATGTTCAAAAAGTGTTTCATAATATGGGATGAGCTAGATACTAGATGCTGGATGCCAGATACTAGATAAAAAGAAGGAGGTAGTTTGGACGAGCATCCTATTATATTGTTTGATGGAATTTGTAACTACTGCAATTCGGTGGTCAATGACATCATCCGGCGCGATAAGAAAGAAATCTTTCGTTTTGCTGCTCTGCAATCAGATGCCGGGCAACGACTTTTACGGCAATGGAATCAACCCACCGATCAATTTGATTCCTTTCTCCTGATAGATAACGGAAAGATATATGCGAAATCCGCCGCAGCCATACGTGTATACAACAAACTTCCTTGGTATTGGAAATGGACGCAACTATTTTGGATCTTCCCCCTATTTATTCGCAATGCTATCTACAATATCATTGCCCGTAACCGGTACAAATGGTTTGGAAAAAAGGAGCAATGCATGGTGCCGTCGCCTGAAGTTCGAAAGAGGTTTCTTGGTTGATAAAAATCCCCTCCTTGGAGGGGCGACTGTGGGAAATAATTCTAAATAAAAACGACTCAGGGGTGGGTTCTCACCACTCACCGCTGACCACTCACGCGAAGCCTCACGCAAAATCAATTATCAAGACTGCGCCTTTCCCAGCCTTCTGATAAACAGGATCAAATGCACGACGGCAAAAGCAAGTGAAATATATAGTAGCGTCCTGTCTTCATTAAATCCGACGGTATATTGGTGCAATATTCCGGCTATTATTAATAAGCCACAAAGTCCCAGGCCCGTGTAGGCCGCAAACTTCATTCCTTTTCGATTCGAAGTGCCATCTCCCAGCTTGCTATGTTTTACTCCATACACTAAATAAACATCAAGTCCGATCAGCATCCACACTAACAAGCGGATCCACGTATCCATGGGAAGGAAGGCCATCATAAACAGGCAGGTTGCTATGCCGAGGATAGGAATAAGTGGCACGGCAGGAGTCTTGAAAGCACGCGGTAGCTCAGGCATTTTCTTACGCATCACCCAAATTCCGATACAGACAAGAATAAAAGCGAACAAAGTGCCTATACTCGTCATTTCACCAACAACGCGTGCAGGCACAAAGGCCGCAAACAAACTGACAAACAACATAAATAACAAATTGTTTTTGGCAGGCGTTTGCGTTTTAGGATTGACGGTAGAAAATATTTTTGGGATCAATCCGTCTTTGCTCATACTAAAAAATACACGTGATTGCCCCATCAACATTACCAGGATGACAGACGCATAACCTCCGAGGATGGCGACGATGATGGCACGGTTAAGCCAGGGGTAATCAGGTTGCCAAACACCCGGTGATACTTCCTTTCCCATATGTTCAATGGCTACAGCCACAGGAGCAATACCATCCTGTCCGCGGAAAGTTGTATAACTGGTTACACCAGTCATCACGTGCGCGAATAATATATAGAGCAGGGTGCAAATAACCAGCGATCCAAGGATACCAATGGGCATATCTTTCCTTGGATTCTTTGCTTCCTGGGCAGCCGTACTCACGGCGTCAAATCCAATGTATGCAAAGAACACGATCGCTGCCGCTCGAATGATGCCGCTAAATCCAAAGTCACCGAATTTTCCAGTATTGTCGGGAATATATGGATCGTAATTACTATTGTTAATGTATTTCCATCCCAGGAAAATAAAAACCAATACGACCGTAACTTTTAATGCAACAATAAATGCATTGACGGTTGCACTTTCCTTGGTGCCTTTTATCAATAAGAGACTCATTAAAACAATGATGAAAACGGCGGGAAGATTGATGATTCCGTGGTCCCAGGGGCCGGCAGTAAGTTCCGTTGGAAGATGAACATCAAACCCATCTAAAAACTTAACCAGGTAACGGCTCCAACTGATTCCAACTGTGGCAGCGCCGACTGCATACTCCAGGACAAGGTCCCAACCAATGATCCAGGCTATGAATTCTCCCATCGTCGCATAGCTGTAAGTATAAGCACTTCCAGCCACCGGGATCATGGACGCAAATTCCGCATAACAAAGTCCTGCAAAAAGGCAGCCCAGAGCCGCGACGATAAAGGAGATCGTTATTGCGGGTCCCGCATGGTTGGCTGCGGCGCCTCCAGTAATAGAAAAAAGTCCCGCACCGATAATCGCACCAATTCCTAACGCCACCAAACCACCCGCTCCCAATGTTCTTTTTAATGTATGAGTACCTGTCTCCCCGGCTTCGTTCATCAGGGTGTTCATAGGCTTTCTTACAAATAAACTCATGGTAGAAATAGTTGTGGTTTAGAATTGGCTGATTTCGATATCGTAAAATAAACAATATTTGATTAGCAAGCTATTTCTTTTACCTGAACAGGGATTTAAGTCTTTTAAAAGTTTTACCTCTCGGTAATTTTTCCGATTTTCGGAGATCAATACCGCTTAAACCTGCTGCATGAAGGGAAACCGATTGACGATTTTCATTTTGATTTCCATGGTGCTGGGTATTGGAGTCGGATATCTCGTACATGTCAATAGCTCCGAAGAATCTATTCAAAAATTCTCTACCAACATCAAGTTGTTGACCACTATCTTTCTTCGCTTGGTACAAATGATCATCGCTCCTTTAGTCTTCTGCACACTCGTAGTAGGCATCTCTAAATTGGGTGACCTAAAATCCGTGGGTCGCGTTGGAGGCAAGGCCCTATTATGGTTTATCACTGCCTCGCTCTTCAGCCTCCTATTAGGGATGCTCCTGGTCAATTTTTTTCAACCAGGGCATGCCATCGATCTTAGCATAGCAGACACGGCCGGAGCCAAAGAGCTCATTGGAAAGACGCAGGAATTTTCCGTTGGAAGATTTGTCGAACATGTCGTTCCCAAAAGCGTCGTTGAAGCGATGGCCAACAACGAAATATTGCAATTGGTGGTCTTTAGTATATTCTTTGGCATTGCTGCCACTGCGCTTCACAGTTATGCTAAGCCCGTTGTCCATGCATTGGATGCTGCCTCGCACATCATATTGAAAATGGTGGGGTATGTAATGAACTTCGCTCCATTGGGGGTCTTTGGCGCCATTTCAGCAGTGATTGCGGTGAAAGGGTTGGCTGTTTTCAATTTCTATGCCCAGTATCTGCTTTATTTCCTGATAGGCATTGCACTTTTATGGGGTGCCCTGCTATTGATAGGATATCTGATTTTACGCAATCGCCTGCCTGTACTATTTAGACGGATTGCCCAACCGATATTGATTGCATTCAGCACGACAAGCAGCGAGGCAGTGTTCCCTAAGTTGACCGAAGAATTGGAACGCTTTGGATGTAAGGACAAGATCGTCGCCTTTATTTTACCGCTAGGATATTCCTTTAACCTGGACGGTAGCATGATGTATATGACCTTTGCGAGCCTGGCCATAGCACAGGCCTACGGAATTCAAATGGACCTTGGAACTCAGCTAACCATGCTGCTCGTCCTGATGCTTACCAGCAAAGGAATAGCGGGTGTGCCGAGAGCATCGCTGGTGGTGGTGACCGCCACATGCGCGATGTTTAAGATCCCGCCTGAAGGAATTGCATTAATATTGCCTATTGATCACTTTTGCGATATGTTCCGGACAGCTACCAATGTAGTTGGGAACGCGCTTGCAACCAGCGTTGTCAGTAAGTGGGAGGGAGAACTGGCTCATGCCCCACACGCTCATCACGAAAAATAATTGAGGACTGAATTATGCATTTTTATCTACTAGACGGGGGAGGTTTTATCAAAGAATTCATCGACTGGATCATTAATAATGGCGGGCTATATGTATTGCTGCTGGTGATATTTGCAGAGACTGGCTTATTTGTTGGATTTCTTTTTCCCGGCGATTCACTTTTATTCGCTGCCGGCATCTATGTCGATGACCTGGCCAGGGAACTGTTTGGATTGGAACCAACGGAGCCTGTGATCGCAATCCAATGGATCATCATTTTGTTGATGGTGATGATTGCCTCCATCCTGGGCAATGTTGTTGGTTACTGGTTTGGGAACAAGACGGGTCCGTTATTATATGAGCGAAAGGAAAGCTGGCTCTTCCGGAAAAAACATCTTGTGAGGGCGAGAGAATTTTATGATCGCTATGGAAAAGGCACCGTTTTTCTCGCAAAGTTCTTACCTATCATCCGAACCTTCGCTCCCATCGTGGCAGGTATGGTAAAAATGAGCCGGCCGGTTTTCATGTTCTATAATATCATCGGTTCCGTATGTTGGGTAGCTTCGATGATGCTCGGTGGATATTTCTTAGAGCGATGGGTACAAAAGAAATGGGACTTTAGTTTGAAAGATCATATTGAAATTATTACCATCGGCATCATCCTTATCACAACCCTTCCTGTTCTTTATAAATTATTTATTAGTAAGGATGCAAAGGCGGTTAAAGAAAATCCGCCTACCTAACCTTTATGGATAAGAAACTGTCTTCTTCCATGCCGGGTCAGCAAACTGCGATCTTCAACATTACCGTCATTGTCGCAGCGCTCGGATATTTTGTAGACATCTATGACCTCTTACTCTTTACCATAGTCAAAGCCCCGAGTTTACGAAGCATTGGATCGACCGATGCCACCATGCTCGCCGATAGTACACATGTCATCAACTGGCAAATGTTCGGCTTATTGATCGGAGGAATCATCTGGGGAGTATTAGGAGATAAGAAAGGAAGATTGTCGGTTTTATTTGGTTCGATCATTCTTTATTCCATAGCTAATTTCCTAACGGGTTACATCCAGACTGTCGATCAATATGCGTGGTGTCGCTTCGCTGCAGGACTCGGATTAGCGGGCGAGTTAGGCGCAGGAATTACGCTGGTGACCGAATTAATGCCGGCTAATAAAAGAGGCATTGGTACGTCGATGGTCGCCGGTATTGGACTAAGCGGCGCAGTGGTAGCTTATTTCACTTTTCAGTTTACCGATCAGGATTGGCGGCTATGTTATAAAGTAGGCGGATGCCTGGGTATCCTCCTATTATTCCTCCGCATGGCCGTGGCCGAATCAGGAATGTTCAAACAGATCCGGCAATTGAACGTAAAGCGTGGAAATTTTTGGATGTTCTTTAATGATGCACGACGGTTCCGAAAATATATGCTTTCTATACTCATCGGTTTGCCCACCTGGTATGTGATCGGGATCCTCGTAAATCAGAGTGATAAGTTTGCCGGCCAATTGTACGGCAGCACGACAATAGATTCCGGTCGCTCTATCATGTTTGCCTACGCGGCGATAGCATTGGGCGATATTGCAGTGGGATTTGTTTGCCAGTATTTCAAAAGCAGAAAAAAAGGCTTGTTCCTGTATTACATTCTATGTATCATCTCGCTGGTGATCTTCTTCAGCAGCCTGAATAATTCCGATGCAAGAATGTATACCATTTGTGCGGCCCTGGGATTTAGTACCGGCTTTTGGGCCATATTTATTACGATGGGAGCGGAACAATTCGGCACCAATCTCAGAGCCACAGCGGCCACTACAATTCCTAACATGGTGAGGGGAGCATTGCCTTTGATCAACCTGATGTTCCTGAATCTATTTCAAAAGAGCTGGGGTTGGCCTTTGGTCAATAGCGGTATCGTTACAGGCATCGTGGTAATGGTAGTAACCCTGATCGCATTTTATTTCACGGAAGAGACCTATCATAAGGATCTGAATTACCTGGAAGAATAGTTCGGAGTAGGAACTTATGAAATTTTTAGTTGTAAGATTTTCCTCTATCGGCGATATTGTACTCACCACGCCTGTTGTTCGATGCCTGAAAAAACAGGTGCCGGAATCACAGGTTCATTTCCTGGTTAAGAATTCTTTCCGTTCGGTTATCGAGCATAATCCCTTTATTGATAAGGTTCATGTGCTTGCTCATAGTTGGGAACTCATGATGGAGGAACTAATAAATGAAGACTACGACTTCATTATTGATCTTCATCATAACCTCAGGACTCTTCGGGTTAAGAAAGGGTTGGGCAAGAAATCGGTTTCCTTTTATAAACTTAATCTGCAAAAATTCGTTTACACCACTCTTAAGATAAACCTGCTTCCCAAACTGCACATTGTAGACCGTTACCTGGAAACGGTGAGATCCTTTGGTGTCACGGATGACGGGGGAGGGCTTGATTATTTTATTTCGCCGGGGCAGGAGACGATGAAAAAGGATATTCCCGCTTCTCATCACGCTGGATATATTGCCGGCGTCATTGGCGCGGCCCACGGCACAAAATGCTGGCCGGTCCATAAATGGAAACAATTTTGCCAGGAAATGGATCACCCTATCATCCTGATTGGAGGATCGGAGGATGCCGAAAGAGGAAAGGAAATTGCCGAAGTGGACAAAGTGAAAGTATATAATGCGTGTGGGAAATTCGGCATCAATGAGAGTGCAGACCTTATTCGTAAATCGAGGGTGGTGGTGACTCATGATACTGGTATGATGCACATTGCTGCTGCGTACAGGAGACCCATTGTTTCTTTGTGGGGCAATACGGTCCCTTCTTTCGGCATGTATCCATATTATGGCAGAAATTTTTTATCCAATCAGCCTCAGTTGCCTTATGATATTGTCCAGGTAAATCACCTCTGGTGCCGACCCTGTTCCAAGATTGGCTATAAGAAATGCCCGCTGGGTCATTTCAAATGCATGGAAAGAATAGATGTAGAAGATGTTATTGAGAAAGTGAGAGCAAGATTGTGATCTTCCTCTCACAACGTCGCTGGACTTATAATTCAACATCTATTCCGGTCATCAGGTTAAATGTTGTACGAGGCGCAGTTCCTGCCGGATATCGATCGTATAAATAATCCCATTTAACGGAGAGAGAGAAATGTTCAGTGGCCTTGACTTTTAAAGTGGCCTGGTTGAGGAGCCGGTAATCGCTGATATCGTTGAATAAGGGTTGGAAGAAAGTCGTGCTGATAAGCTCGATATTACTGGTAGGCGTAAACGTAAATGAGATGTAGCTGCTGCTGCGAATGTCATCATGTATAATGGCAGGATCAGTTAACTCTTTTTCCCTTTCATACATCACCAGCGATGCCGCATACAATCGCAGGGCCTTGCTCTTGGAAATCTTGAACCGGGGGCCTGTACCGACGAGAAAACGGGTATTTATCTGAGTAATGACGTTATTTAAGATTTGTGTAAACGCCTCCCAACGGAGCCACTCATTTACTTTATAATTATATCGCAAATGGCCGAAGCGATTATTAATGTATTTAAAACCTCCTCCATTCAGGAAACCAACATTTCCTAAAAGCAGCCAAAGGCCTTTATCACGAGTGGTCTTATATTGCAAATGAGCTTCGGCATTGAGTCCAAATACCCTGACCTTTTGTTGGCTGAGCGACATGGCTAAACCCGCACCACCCATCCAACCGACTGTGTCAGATTGCATACGGGCGCTTTCCACATTTACAATTTGCGCGCTTGTTTGGAGGGCTGTGCCCAAAATAATTGCACAGGAAAAAATAAGAATGTAATGTTTCATAAAAGGACGTTCAATGATAGTCTGATTGGAAAAGGACCGGGAATTGAGTTTTAATTTTAATTTTTTGACGGCTGGTTAAAGCTTCATATCGTTTCTTGTGAAGGTGCAGACAAACATCTGTCAATGCATTTTTTTGGGCTTCTTTGATAGCATTCGCAGCAGAACTCCGGATGTCGTTCACCACGTCGCCACTAAACTTTAAGTGAATAGATCCATACATTTTTCCAGTGCCGAGATAACCTTTCCATAGTCGTCTTTTTAATTCCTCTGCCAACTCATCTAATGCCAGGGTATCCCTGCCCATAAAAGCATGTCCTCGTTGATCTATCGTGATCGTTATGCTTTTTGCGGCCTCTACGGATGTTATCGGTGAATGCGCAGGACCAGGCGACAGGAAAAACAAAAAAAGGATCAGGCCCTGCATGCAAGATAGTTTTGGCGATTGAATTGAAAAGATAATAAAAATTCCAGTTTCCCGATCAGACTTCACTCAGTTCCAGCCAGCGTAATTCTTTTTCGTCCAATAGTGAATTCAATTCCGCAATTCTATACGAGAGTTTCTGCAACTCTTCAAAAGAGGTCGTTGGCTGGCCGAGCCTTTCTGTAATCATTTTCTTTTCATTCGTCAGGCCTTCCATTTCCTTTTCCAGCGTTTCCAATTCTCTCTTTTCTTTAAAGGAAAGTATTCGCTTTTTGTCATCCGGCTGTTTAGTTGCCTTGGTTTGGATGACAGGCTTCTCCGGAAGATCACTGGAGCTGTCTTGTTCCTTTAACCAGGCACGATACTGCGAATAATTGCCTGGAAAATCCCTGATGATACCTTTTCCTTCAAAAACGAATAAATGATCTACCAGTCTATCCATGAAATAACGGTCGTGACTAACGATGATCAGGCAGCCGGAAAATTCACTCAAGAAATTTTCAACGACGCCCAGAGTCGGAAGGTCCAGATCGTTGGTCGGCTCATCCAGGATAAGAAAATTGGGATTGCGAAAGAGGATGGAAAGCAAATGCAACCTTCGTTTTTCTCCTCCACTGAGTTTGCTGATATAAGTATATTGTTTTCCAGAATCAAATAAGAATAGTTCCAGGAATTGCGAAGCGCTCAGAGAGCCGCCACTGGCGAGCGGAAAATTTTCGGCAATGGACTTTACATATTCTATTACGCGCATGTCTTCCTTTACCTGCAGCCCTTGTTGCGAATAGTTGCCAAAAACTACCGTATCACCAATATTGATTTTCCCGCTATCTGGTGCTTCTATTCCCTGTAGGATATTGATGAAAGTGGATTTGCCAACTCCATTTTTTCCCGTCACACCGATGCGCTCCCCTTTCTTAAACACATAATCAAATCCCTTTAGGATGATATGATCTCCGTATCGCTTATTTACTTTTTTTAATTCAATGATCTTTCCTCCCAGGCGACTCATTTTCATGTCGAGCTGCAGCTGATCATCCACCATACCTTTTTTTGCCCGTTTTTCCACTTCATAAAAATTGTCCTGGCGGCTTTTGCTCTTGGTGGTCCTGGCTTTGGGTTGCTTTCGCATCCACTCGAGTTCCCGGCGATAGAGGTTTTTAGCCTTGTCGAGACTGGCCTGTTCAGTTTCGAGCCGCGCTGCTTTGCGAGACAAGTAGTTTTCATAATCTCCTTTATATATGTACAGCGTGTCTTTATCCATTTCCCATATTTCCCTGGAAACGGTATCAAGGAAATAGCGGTCATGTGTCACCATTAACATGGTGATTCTTTCTTTTTCCAGGTAATGCTCGAGCCATTCCACCATTTCAATGTCCAAATGATTGGTAGGTTCATCCAGCAAAAGGAGTACATGCTTGTGTTCGAAGCCTACATCAATCAGTGTTTTTGCCAGTGCAACTCTTTTGCGTTGTCCGCCGCTCAGAGCGCCTACTGCCTGATGGAAGCGATGAATATTCAGTTTGAAGAGAACTTGTTTTACCTTGGATTCGAAGTCCCATGCTCCGAGGTCATCCATTTGAACGATGGCCCGATTTAATTTTTCAGCATCACCGTCTTCCACGCAGACTTCATATTCCTTGATCGCGTTGATTACGGGATGATCATGGAAGAATATATTGTCGAGGACTGATTTTTCTTCAATGAATTTCGGTTCCTGATCCAATAAGACGACATCCACTTCTTTGTTGATCCAGATGCGGCCTTCATCAACTGTTTCTTTGCCGTTCAATATATTTAGCAGTGTTGATTTTCCCGAACCATTGCGGGCGATGAGTGCGATCTTGTCGCCTTCTTCAATATGAAAAGAGATTCCGTCAAATAAAGGCTGAACACCATAGCTCTTGGTCAATCCTTCAGCCGAAACATAGTGCATATAGCAAAGATACTGAACGCACTATCCTTCTTTTAATACCCAGCTGTTTTGTGGCACAGTTTTTTTGCCTCTTTAGAAAAGATCATTATGACAACCAACCTCATAGATGTCATCCAACAAAAATTGGGATATCAGCCATTGCAAAAGATCGACCCTAATATCCAGGAAACAAAAGAAAAATTTGCGCAAGACACAAAAGGTAAGCTCGCACAAAGCGCAATACCAGCCGTTTTAACGGCATTCTATAAACTTCTGAGAACCGACGATGGTTGTAAGAGACTCATTTCGGCCGATCCGGCAGAGAAGTGGCTGGGTATATTATACGATGGGAAGCAGGATGAAGTTGTGGAAAAAGTTTCCCAATATTCAGGTGCTCCAAAGGAGGAGGCTAAGGAAAACCTGGAAAATATAGCACATGAAGCTGCGGCAACAATCCGGGAATTATCTGGCAATCCAAATCAACCTGAAAAGATCAAGACCTATATGAATGGCCAGAGGCATAATATCCTGGTATATCTGCCGGCCGCGCTAAACCTCGGTGATCAATTGAATGATGAAAGTCTCGATGACCGGACCAACAAAATGGAGGGGCCGATTTCCAATTTTATTCATAAGATCGAAAATAAACTCTCCGGCGGAGGATAGATTATTCGAATTGACTAATGAATAACAATTTTATCAGCTCCTCGCTTTTAAAAAGGCTTACATTTAAGGACAAAAATTTGTTCAAATAAAATCGTTTATAATGGACAGGAAAATAACGAATAACCGGAGAGAGTTTCTAAAAACTACCGGTCGCGCCGGCCTCGCTGCCGGTTTTTCATTTACCATCTTACCATCCCTTGCCAGCGTCTACGAAGGCGAAACAAGCGGCGACGGTTTTTATGCTGAGGACATACCTTATACACAGCAGCCGCTTCCATATGCTTACGCAGACCTCGAACCATCAATAGATGCAATGACGATGGAAATACATTATTCGAAACACGCTGCCACCTATGCGAAAAATCTGGCGGATGCAGTAGCTGCCGAAGGGGTTGATACCGAAAGACCAGCCTCAAAGCATTGCTGGCTGATATATCCAAGTATTCCGTGAAGATGAGGAATAATGCCGGGGGTCACTATAATCATGAATTTTTTTGGAAAAGCATGCGCAAGCAAGCTTCCGCCGCGGAACCTTTAGGAGATCTAATGAAGCAGATTCAAAAAGATTTTAGGGCCTGGGATACTTTTAAGACTCAATTCACCGATGCGGGTAAGAACCGGTTTGGTAGCGGATGGGCCTGGCTCTTATTAAATGCGGATAAGAAGTTGGTTGTTGCTTCCACACCCAACCAGGACAATCCCTTGATGGGCGTTAGCGAGACGAAAGGGACGCCGCTTCTTGGGCTCGATGTATGGGAACATGCTTATTATCTAAAATATCAGAATCGCAGACCCGACTATATCACCGCGTGGTGGAATATCGTGGATTGGGAAGTGATTCAGAAAAGGTTTGATGCAGGTAAATAGGCGGATCACTTTACATATTTTCCGAAGAACTCGATAGTTCGCTGCCAGGCAAGTTTGGCAGCCGCCTCATTATACCTCGTTGGTGCAGTATCATTGTGAAAAGCATGGTTGGCGCCTTCATACATGTACAGTTCATAACGGACATTCGCCTTCTTCAATGCTTCTTCATAAGCGGCGATTCCCGTATTGACTCTATCGTCGAGTGATCCGTAATGCAGTTGGACAGCAGCCTTGATTTTAGGAACATCAACGGCTTCTGGTTGGCGGCCATAAAATGCAACCGCCGCCTTTAATGTTGCAACGTTCACTGCCAATGAATTTGCCATAGCTCCGCCCCAGCAAAATCCAACACAACCAAAATTTCCATTGCAATCTTTGCGCTTGCGGTAAGTAGTCAAATGCTTTTATGAAATTTTGAAGATTGTCTTCGGCCTTTAGTTCCTGGAATTTGGCTCGCGCTTCATCTTCATTTGCGGGAGTACCACCCAAACTAGATAGCGCGTTGGGAGCGATAGCCAGGTAACCTGCGTTGGCAGCCCTACGCGTGACATCTTCAATATGTGCATTCAGTCCCCGGTTTTCATGAATCACGACAATCGCGCCATATTTTTTTTCTTCTTTTGGGCGGGCCACATAGGCTTGCATATCACCATTGATTCCAGGATAAGTCACTCGCTCAGTAAATAGATCTTCATCATTCGTTACGGCAGCATTAGCATAATTCACTTCCAGCAAGGGCAAGATCGTCATTGCAGCTGCTGTTCCTCCTGCGAGGATGGTGAGGCGTCTAAGAAAATCATTGCGGGTGAGGGGTTTATGGGTATATTCATCGTAGAGATCGATAAAGCGCTTGTCCATAACTTTTTTTTAAGGGATTTAAAGTTACAAATAAGTTTAAAAGCGCCTGTTTTTGATACAATATTTTCATAAAAATCAGCCAAATAACAATGGATGCAACCCCAGTGGCATAAAAATAGCGTCTAATACCTTGAACACATGAAGACAGTAAAAGAAAACTAAAAATCTTGCCATGAAACAATTCTTCAAAACAATTTCCCTGGCGCTAGCGATAGTGCTGATGGGTTCACTCCAAAACAAAGCCTCCGCGCAGTACCCCGACGATGAGGTTTCATATCAGACTTTTTATGATGAGCTGAGTCCCTACGGACAATGGATAGACTATCCTGAATACGGATATGTATGGGCTCCGAATCTGGGACCCGATTTTCGTCCGTACAGTAGCAACGGTCATTGGGTCTACACCGACGATTATGAGTGGATGTGGGTATCAGATTATGATTGGGGTTGGGCTCCGTTTCACTATGGTCGTTGGCTCAACGATCCCTATTATGGTTGGGTTTGGGTACCCGGTTATGAATGGGCGCCTGCATGGGTGGTTTGGCGTGGCGGCGGTGACTATTATGGATGGGCTCCGTTAAGGCCCGGTATCACTATTAGCGTCGGTTTTTCATTAGGTAGTTATTATGCGCCTGATGATTACTGGTGTTTTGCTCCAAGCCGCTATATTACCTCGCCTCGCATTTATGATTACTGTATTGACAGACGGCAGAACATAAATATCATTCACAATACGATCATCATTAACAATTATACTCGTAACAGAAATGTATTTGTGACTGGACCTCGCCGTCTGGACGCAGAAAGATATTGCGGCAGGATTTCACCTATCCGCTTCAGGGATTCATACCGGCCTGGCAGGACGCAATTCAGGAACAATTCGGTTTCTGTCTACAGGCCTAACATTCAGAGAGACGATAATCGCAGGTTTTCGCCTCGTAGTTTTGATCGCTATGATCGCCGTTCGCAAAACATAGATACGCGGACGAGCCGAAACGACAATAGAGTTGACAGGAATAACAATAGAATTGATAGGATAGATAATAACAGGGAAAGAATTGATAATAACCGTGTCAATGGAAATGATAATACTGTCCGTCGTGATCGCCGGGATAATGATAATAATCGTTTTCGCCAGCCGCCTATCATCAACAGGGATAACCGGAACGATAACCGGGTAAATGAAGGAAGAGTAAATGAGGGACGAGTAAATGAAGGAAGAGTAAATGAAGGAAGAGTAAATGAAGGAAGAGTAAATCGCGACAATAACCGCCAGGTAGAACGTAATGATCAAATACGCATGCGCCGTCAAATGGAGAGGTCAGTAGGACCTTCACCGCGGAATAATGATAACCGGATCAATGAACAAAGAAGCAATCGCGATGAAAACAGAAGTTTTCGTAACGACAATCGCTCAATCCGTCAGCCCGCTCAACCCGCAGAAAGGCAGCAACAACCCGCCAGGACTTTTGAACGCAGGGAAAACAATAGGCCCAATCAGGAAAGTAATAACAACGGAAGAGGCAATGGCCGGAAAAGATTTTAAATAATTTGGCGACACCCTCAAAAAATAAAAAACCCCACGTGGGGTTTTTTTATTTCTTGAACCAGATGCTGTAAAATATCTTAGTTGACCTTCTTTACATTGACTGCATTCATTCCTTTCTTTCCCTCTTGCAGGTCAAACTCCACTTTGTCGCCTTCGGTTACCTGGTCAATCAAACCACTGGCATGCACAAATGTTTCCTTGTTTGAATCATCATGTTTGATAAAACCGAATCCTTTTTCAGAATTGAAGAACTTAACTGTTCCTTGATTTTTGTTGTTCATTGTATTTATTGTTGTTAATTAAAGGGTGCAAAGATAAGCTTAAAAAAGCTTATATGATGCAATGAAGAGAATGGATTTAAAGAATTCACGGGGCTTCATAAACGCCTGTTCCTCAATCGTTATTAAGTAAATGCGCTATTTTTGATTCAAATTTCTCATATGGGGCGAAAAATATTTATTGCAACACTCTTGATTTTTGTGGGGGTTATGGAACTGTTTGGCCAGTCGTTGCCGAAGGGAAACCTCTTTATCATTGGTGGAGGAAACCGTTCAGATGAGCTGATGAGGCAGATGATCAGTGTTGCCGGACTGAACCAGGCGGATTATATAGGTGTGCTGCCCATGTCAAGTGAAGAGCCGGATTCAGGATATCTCTATTTTAAAGAATCGATGGAGCCTTTGTGTCGCAATGCCATTGTCAATCTGAACTTCACGGAAAGCACAGTGAATAACAAACAAAAACTGGATTCGCTGGCACATGCAAAGTTGATATTTATTACCGGGGGCGATCAGAGCCGGTTCATGAAAATTGTACTACACACTCCGGTTTACGACGCAGTAAGGCTGGCTTACACGAATGGAGCGACCATAGCAGGCACGAGCGCGGGTGCTGCGGTAATGAGCCGTCAGATGATAACCGGCAATCAGCTCCTTGGTGATACGACGTACTACGCTACGTTCCGCCAATTGATCAAAAATAATATAGAGTTTAAGGAAGGATTGGGATTGCTGGATTCAGCAGTCATAGATCAGCATTTCGTCGCCAGGAGCAGGTACAACCGCTTGCTTTCAGCTTTGGAGAAATTTCCCTCCTATGATTGCATCGGCATTGATGAAGCCACGGCAATCATCGTCCACAATAAAAAAGTGACGGTGGCAGGCGATGGGCAGGTGCTGTTATTTACCAGGCCGGTAGGAATAATGGCCAATGAAAAGGGGTTGATCAAACTGAAGGACCTTCAGATGAGCATTTTTACGGCGGGGGATGTTTTTTCGCTGAAATAATTAACTTATTCGGGTGCAATCATAATGTAAAAAATATACAGCGAGAGATTGTGGTCTACAGCATTCGAAGCACTCACCTTAATTTTTTCCAGCAATTTAGAGTCGCTGCAATCCAGGCAGCCAAGCATGATGCCCGTTTTCTTAAAATCAATTGTGCCCGTTTTTTGAGGGGGCACCATATATGCAAATTCAGAATCGATACCGTAGAATTCAAAATCTTTTCCATTCACCTGCAGCAAGTCCTTCAGGCTCATACTGGCGTAGAGACCGTTCCTGGAGATCCATCTGTTCAGGCTAACATATCCGCTATAACGCAATGCACTGAGCGTGGGAGATATTCCACTAATTAATATGTAAGATATTTTTCGAAGATCACCTTCCTCATCCCAAACAAAAATGGCCTGTCGACTGGTATTTGGAAATAAGATGGAGCATTTTTTCATCTCTTTTTCAGAGAAATAATATACGTCTCTTTTCACATTGCTCTCGCCGAACACACTCACCAGATATTCATGAGAATCCAGTAGCAGAAGATCCTCCGCTTCCTGGATAGTGCCGGGGTCGGGCAACTGCTTTTTTTGCAAGACGAATGAATATTGCGTGGTCGTATCCACCCTCCCTGTTTCAGCTAGAATAGTAACCGTTCGCCTTTGAAATAGCAAGGGAGTAATGCCCAGGCTGTCTTTTTTCCAATCAAAATAAAAGCCACCTCGCTTTAAGCGGTCCTTTCCTGAGGCAAATTCATCTATCGATGAGGTGTGATAGGCAAAACAATAGTGACCGTCTTTTTTATAAACATCCATAGACCTTAATGCGGTCCATGCATCCTTTTTCTTTTTTGGCTTCTTTTGAACAAAGGTGACTTCGGCTGCATCAAATTCAAGACTGCCTCCTGTCGTCACAAAGCCCTGGCGGTTCATATAATTTTCAATATTCTTAGCAGGCAGGGTGGAGAGTGTCATTAGGTCGTCGACCGTAATCGTCTGACTCCTTGCCTCACAGATGAGAATACTGTGCAGTATCAATATGAACAATAACCTTGTCATAAGTCACTTGGTTCACAGTAAATTGGGGAGAGGTCTTAAAAAGGGATAGAGGTACGGAGAGATCAGCAGACAGCTGATTTAAAGAAAGATCAAGCACAAAATAGAGTCTTTTTTTTTATGATCAAAGCAATCAGGTAGACTATTTTTTTGTCTTCGTAGATTTCCGATAATTTTTTTTATGACGGTCACTTCGAGACCATGATATAAAATATATACAACGAAAGCCCTTTCTGCACTGCATCAGAGGCGCTTACCCGGGAATTTTTAAATTGCAGATAACCATTGCAGTCGAGGCATCCAAGCATGATCCCCGTTTTTTTGAAATCGATGTTCCCGGTGCGTTGGGGGACAACCATATAGGAAAATTCAGAATTGCGATCGAAGAACTCAAAATCACTGCCGTTCAATCGAAGCAATTCTTTCAGGCTCATGCCTGAATAGACGCCGTTTTTTAATACCCATTTGTTCTGACCTACATTTCCACTATACTTTTCTGCGCTCAAGGCCGGCAGAATTCCGCTGATGAGCACATAAGAAAGTTTTCTGAAATTAGCCTCGTCTTCCCAGACAAATATGGCCTGCCGGCCGCTATTGGAAAATAGAATAGAGCATTTTTTCAATTCATTTTCTGAAAAATAATACACATCTCTTTTTACATTCTTTTCTCCAAAATAGCTGACCAGGTATTCATGGGAATCAAACTTCAACAGGTCTTCTGCAAATTGTATACTTCCCTGGCCCGGCAAGTCTTTTTTCTGCAACAGGAATGTGTATTCAACGGTTGAATCTTCCATTTTCGAATCGGCCATCACCGTAAGATTTTTTTGCTGGAACAGTAAAGAGGTAGCGCCCAACGAATCTTTTTTCTTATCATAGAAGAACCCGGATTCTTTTAGCGCTTTCCAGCCTCGTAAATATTCATCCAGTGAGTTGGTGTGCAAAGCGATGAAATACGAGTCCTTATTCTTATAAATTTCAATTGTCTGGCTGATCAGCAATGAATCTTTTGGAGTTCTTTTTTGGGAAAAATGGGTGATGGGAATTTCATCTTGCGTGCTTTTCCTTGCGCGCTGAAACCCTTTCTTATTCAGGTAATTGTCCGTGTTTTTCGGCGCCACCGACGAAAGATTAATCAGGTCGTTAACAGAGATGTATTGAGTTCTCCCTTCAAAAACCAGAAGGATCAGAAAAAAAATTATGCAGCTTAGCCTATTCATTAGGGATTGGGTTCGCTGATGGATATCTTATCTATGTAATTTAGGATATTTAATGAATAAACAATTCTTATGCAACAATATCTCATCATTGCCCATGATGGAAAAGACAGTGAGGCGCTTGAACGTCGAATGAAAGTCCGGCCCAATCATTTTGAAGGAGCGAGGATGTTAAAGGAAAAAAACCAGTTCATCATCGGAGGAGCCATCCTGGATGAACAGGGCCGCATGATCGGTTCGATGATGGTCGTGCAGTTTGAAACAGAAAATGAATTGAATGATTGGATGAAGCGCGAACCCTATATCGCAGGCAATGTTTGGAAAGAGATTGAAGTGAAGCCGTTTTTGGTTGCGGTGGTTTCCTAAAGGCGAGCATCCTCCTCCAAATAGCTCTCCACGGGCTCGCAGGTACAAATCAGATTACGATCGCCGTAGGTATTATTAACTCTCGCAACGGAGGGCCAGAATTTGTTTTCGCGAGTATAAGGCAGCGGAAAAGCAGCTTCCTCGCGTGTATATGGTTTCGTCCACTCACTATTTACAACTACAGCCTGAGTATGCGGAGCATTTTTTAATGCATTGTCCTTTTTGTCAGCCTTTCCATTTTCGATCATCCTGATTTCTTCACGGATGGCCAGCATGGCATCACAAAACCTGTCCAATTCTGCTTTGTCTTCACTTTCGGTGGGTTCGATCATGATTGTTCCGGGAAGCGGGAAACTCATCGTTGGCGCATGAAATCCATAATCGATCAAACGCTTCGCTACATCTTCCACTTCAATTTCCGCAGACTTCTTAAAAGGCCGTAGGTCTACAATAAATTCATGAGCACAATGACCATTGTGGTTGGTATAAAGGATTTCATATTGTCCTTCCAAACTCGCACGCATATAATTGGCATTGAGTATGGCAAATTCAGTTGCCTTTTTTACGCCATCGTTTCCGAACATCCGGATATAACCATAGGAAATAAGCAGTATCGATGCGGATCCGTATGGCGCGGCGCTTACTGCTCCAAGAATATCACCTTCCTCATGTGTTATTGCCCTGTGCTTCGGAAGATGAGGCGCTAAATGCTTCTTTGCACATATGGGTCCCATTCCAGGACCGCCACCGCCATGCGGGATGGAAAAAGTTTTATGCAGGTTCAGATGGCAGACATCTGCGCCGATGAGTCCTGGAGCTGTCAATCCGACCTGGGCATTCATATTTGCACCGTCCATATATACCTGTCCGCCATGTTGGTGAACGATATTGGTAATTTCTATTATGGTCTCTTCATACACTCCATAGGTGCTAGGGTATGTGATCATGATCCCAGCCAACTCCTTACTGTATTGGGTCGCCTTCAATTTGAGATCATTTACATCGATATAGCCATTCTCAAGCGCCTTTACAACAACAACCTTCATCCCCGCCATCGTGGCGCTGGCAGGATTCGTGCCATGCGCAGATATAGGGATCAGCATAATGCGCCGGTGATGCTCACCACGGCTTTCGTGCCACTTCCTGATAGTTAGTAAGCCTGCGAATTCACCCTGGGCACCACTATTGGGCTGGAGACTGCAGGCATCAAATGCGGTAAGAGTGCAGAGATATTTACTAAGTTCATCCACCATGTATGGTAACCTTCTAGTCTGACTGGCTGGAGCAAAGGGATGAATGTGGATCCAATGAGACCAACTCAAAGGCATCATTTCAGTCGCCGCATTCAATTTCATCGTACAGGATCCCAGCGAAATCATGGAAGTATTCAGCGACAGGTCTTTATTCTCCAGTTGTTTGATATAACGCATCATCTGGGTTTCGCTTTGGTGGGTATTGAAGACCGGATGCGTTAAGAAAACTGGAATGGCGGGTCAATGCAATGCGGAATATGATGAAGTCCATTGTCTTCATGGATATCGAATGCTACAGGGTCTTTGTCATTTTCAAAGCAATTGATCAGGTCATAGAGACCATCGATAGACGTGGTTTCATCTAATGAAATGCCGACATGGTTTTCATCAATATATCGAAGGTTGATCTGTTGACGTTCGGCTTTGGCCCTGATGGCGGCGATGTCAATAACTTTTACTACAATCGTATCAAAGAAGTTTTCTGCCACTAATGAGAAACCTCTTTCTTCAATGGCTTCTGCTACGGTTTGAGTGAGAAGGGCAATCCGCTTTGCAATATTTTTCAAACCTGTTGGTCCATGATACACCGCATACATGGCTGCCATATTGGCCAACAAAGCTTGGGCAGTACAAATATTCGAGGTCGCTTTTTCCCGTCTTGATATGCTGTTCCCTGGTTTGTAACGCCATGCGCAGTGCACGGTTGCCTTCCGAATCAATACTGGCTCCGATAATTCTGCCAGGGATATTTCTTTTGAATTCATCTTTAGCAGCAAAGAATGCGGCATGAGGTCCGCCAAATCCAAGAGGAACGCCAAATCGTTGTGAAGATCCGATGGCAACATCCGCACCCAATTCTCCCGGAGGACTTAGTAAAGTAAGGCCAGCAAGTCAGTAGCCATCGCGATCGATAGCGCCGGCATTGTGCACTTTTTGAATCAATTCACGGTAATCTTCAATTGATCCTTTGTCGTTGGGATATTGAACGATTGCGCCAAAAAAACCAGGATCAGTTCCCATTTTTTGTAATTGCCTTCAACGATTTCAATTCCGATGGCAATTGCTCTCGTGTACCAGTACATCTTTTGTCTGTGGAAAGATCTCATTATCCACAAAAAACTTCGGGCTTTGAACATGATCATGATCTCTGTTATGGGTATTGAAGAACATGGTCATTGCTTCTGCTGCAGCAGTGGCTTCATCTAGCAGGGAGGCATTGGCAAGCGGCAATGCGGTAAGATCACTGACCATGGTTTGGAAATTGAGCAGGCTTTCCAACCTTCCCTGTGAGATCTCCGCCTGGTAAGGCGTGTATTGCGTATACCATCCTGGATTTTCAAAAACATTGCGCAGGATGACCGAAGGAATGATGCAATCATAATAGCCCTGTCCAATATAATTTGCAAAACCTTATTCTTCAGCGAGATATCCTTGATATGCTTGAGGTAATCATGCTCACTCATGGCGCCGGACAGCTGAGGGCATCTTTCATGCGGATGCGAAGCGGGAACGGTATTGGTCAGATCAGTTGTTCAGAGATCTGTGCCGATCGATTTCAGCATTTCCTGGCTTGCGATGGGGTCGGGTCCGATATGCCTGGGTACAAATTCGCGAGCTTGTTGTTCGAAAAGACTCATGTTCGGTAGTCGTTTTTTATAGGGTCATGCCGAGGTTCAGATTATGGCTGGACTGATCACCAATGAACTCTGAGAGTCTGGCAAAGTTAAGGGTTGGCAACTTTTCTTTTTGCTCATCTTCCAACTTCCGTAGCTGGTCGCTGGTATGCCTGCTGCCATCGTGACTCCAGCCGGGAGGTCCGAACAGATAATGCCATTTTTGTTTCCAGCTCAGCCCTTTTTTCCGAAGATCATTGCCGATATTCGACCATTCGTGCATGACGATGGTACGGCATTTTCATTTTCAAGCGGTGTGGTAAGCCCATACCGTATGGTTGGTATTCGGAGGAAGTCAATTCCGGTTGAAAAGTGCCAAACAAGCGATCCCAGATAATGAGGAACATGCCCATATTCTTATCAAGGTATTTAGCATTTGATCCATGATGAACGCGGTGATGGGACGGAGTAACAAGAATAAATTCCAGCCAGCCAAGTTTTTTGATTTTTTCGGTATGGACCAGGATTCCCCAGATCTGCGTTGCTGCATAAATAAAGGCAATATCAACGGGTTGAAATCCACAAAGCGTAATGGGAATAAAATAAATAAACCGATAAAGCGGCTCCATCACGGAGGAACGGAAACCTACAGTAAGGTTGAATTTAGGAGAGGAGTGATGCGTGACATGGGTTGCCCAAAACAAGCGGCAGCTATGATCGACCCGGTGCAACCAATAATACATGAAATCTTCAAAGAGCAATAGAGTACAGGCCAATAGATCCAGGATTGTGAATGGGATTGAAAAGGCGGTGATCATAAAAAAAAGAAAGGATCACTCCGATATAAACGATGCGCATGAGCAAGTCCAAGCCCGCATTCAAAACATCAGGTAAATATTCTGAAACGTATCCTTCCAGGTATAACTTTCTTGCTTCCGGAGATGACTTAGGAACAATTCCAGTCCGATGACGACCAGGTAGATCGGGGTAGAAATAAGAATTAGTAGTTGTTCTTTTGGAGTACCCATACCCGACAAAAATACCTGTTTGGATTGAAACTGAATAGTCACCTGATCCTTGCCCATCGCCGTCAAAATAGTCCAATTTAACAAACCGTATTTTTTTCAGACGGCAAGCTTATAGTAACTTGCAGTATGCCAAAAGACATTTTGAATAGTTGGGAAAGGAAATCGGCGGCCAGGCAAAAGGATTACAAGCTTTCTCCACAGGGCGGAAAAGAATGAAGTGCTCAAGGAGCTTCCGGACCTGCATGAAGAAGCCTTTCCCAGATAGATTGCATGCAATGTGCGAATTGTTGCAAGAATTATTCTCCCCGTATCAAAACTCCCGATGTGAAGACGGATCAGCAGACATCTAAAAATGCGCGAGAGTGAGTTTATTCAAACATATCTCGTCGTTGATGAGGATGGCGATTTTGTAGTGAACACCAAACCCTGTCCTTTCCTTGGCGACGATAATTTTTGCAGCATCTATGAACAGCGCCCATCGGATTGCCAGCGCTTTCCTTATACGGATGAAGACGTTTTTATCAAAAGGCAAGGCGATCACTTTAAAAAATTCCACGTTTTGCCCGATCACTTATTTCGTTCTGGAAAAATTGATGGAGAATTATCCTTCCTGATCTTCTTTATCTTTATCATTGCCTGATGTCATGATCAATCCATAGATGATCAACGCAACAATGATCACGATAACAATTTTCATAAATTATCAGTTCTTCCCCGGCAACTTGCAGTGGCCGGTCAATATTCAAATTTACGTAATGTCGGCGCCTTGAGCCAGGTAGCAATGACGACCAGCAACGTCATGCAACCTCCAAAAATTACTGAGGGCACAGTTCCCAACAACGATGCTGCAACCCCACTTTCAAATTGACCCAATTCATTGGAGGAATTGATGAAAATGGAATTGACCGAAGAAACCCGGCCACGCATCTCATCCGGCACAAACAATTGAACAATGGTTCCTCTGATAATCACGCTTACCCCATCAAACAGTCCACTGATGAATAATGCTGCGAAACTCAACCAAAAATTTTTCGACATTGCAAATAACAGAACACAGACCCCAAAGCCTCCTACCATATACAATAGGGTGGAACCTTGTTTTCCTTTCAGTGGTTTCCACGTGAGGCCCGCAATAGCAATGAAATTTCCAAGATAGGTAGCGGCTACCAGCCATCCCAATCCCTGCGGACCTACTTTTAATATATCTGCTGCAAAAACAGGCAAGAGTGCGGTTGCACCTCCGAAGAGGACGGCAAACATATCCAGTGTCATTGCACCTAACAACGCTTTTTTACTAAAAACAAAATTCAATCCCTCTTTCACCGCTTCCCAGGTCTTACTGTTTCCCTGTTGCCAGCTAATGGGTTTCGGAGAAATTTTTCGAAAAATAACAAGAGAGATAGCAATCAATATGCAGACCAATGCAAAAGCAATCGTAACGTTGGTATAACCCATTATCAATCCGGCAAGTACCGGGCCTGCGGTTGCTGCAATCAGCCATACCATGCTATTTACAGAGATTGCCCTGAACAAGAGAAGTGGTGGGGACCAGTTGCGCAAGGAACGAATTAAATGCTGACCCACTGAAGGCCCGGATGATCCCCGTTCCAAAAACAATCCCATAAATTCCCCATTCAACCAAATTACCGGAAGCGTTTCCTCCATCCATGGCGAAGTGATCAGCAATAGGCCGAGAGCGGCCAGCAGATAAAGCGCCATACAAATGCTGAGAAGTTTATGTTTATTGCTCCGGTCGACTCTTACACCTGCCGGAAGGGCGAGGGCGAGGGCAGGGATCACCTCTGAAAGTCCTAGTATTCCCAGCGAAAGTTTGCTGCCGGTGACCTGGTAAAGTCGCCATCCAAACAGTACGGGCGTCATTCTTAAACCGCCAATGAATAAAATCCTTGCGACGATATACCAGGTAAATTCCTTATTGATAACAGTCGTGAAAGATTTTCTTATTGGAGGGTCTTCACTCATGGCAATGTGATAAAGTGCTGCCCATTTTCATATTCTTTATCGAGGGCATCGATAATCGTTTGTAGATGCTTTTCATTGCCCAGAAAATCTGCGTTACTGGTATCTACAAATAGCGTTTTAATATTATGTTGTTTAATATAGTTCGTGTAGGTTTCCTGAATGCTGAATAAATACTCATCTGCGATATTCTGTTCATAGGCCCTGTTCCGCTTTTTGATATTGACCTGCAACTTGCTTACTGATGCATGCAGATAAATGACAATATCCGGTTGGACCACTTGTTGATGGATAATGTCAAATAATCGTTGATAGAGGCGGAACTCATCTTCCGGCAAATTTACTTTGGCAAACAAGAGACATTTGGTAAAAAGATAATCAGAAATTGTCAGGTTTTGAAACATGTCTTTTTGCTGAAGCAGGTCCTTGAGCTGTTTGAAACGCTCAGCCATGAAAAATAATTCCAATGGAAAGGCAAAAAGGGAGGGGTTTTCATAAAATTTGGGTAGAAATGGATTGTCGGCAAATTCTTCCAGGATCAGACGTGCATTGAAGTGTTTGGAAAGCAAATGTGCCAGTGTCGTTTTACCGGCACCAATATTTCCTTCTATGGTAACAAAATGATAATTCATTTAAATGTTCCGTGATCCGCAGCAGCCAATCGTCAAGAGTAGATCGTAACCGCAAAATAAATGAAATGCATACTTCAATCCTAAATTGAATCCTATTGTGGATAATTCCTGTTCTATTTCAAACTATTCATCAATTTTTTTCACGTCCAGTTGATCTTTACATTCCTCAAGCAATTGGGCAATCGATTTCATTAACACCGGATGAATCACCTTTCCAGCAATTTCAGCCAGCGGCATCAAAGCAAACCGACGGTTCGCAAGTTCGGGATGAGGGAGGCGAAGAGCAGGAAGGTCACGCTTTTCATTGCCAAATAAAAGGAGGTCAATATCGATCAATCGCGGACCATATTTTTCCTGCCGGACACGACCCATGATCTTTTCCACATTTAATAATTGGTCCATCAGGGTGCTGGAATTTAGGTTTGTTCTAACTTCCAAAGCCTGGTTCAGAAATGCAGGCTGGTCAGACTTCCCCCAGGGTTCCGTTACATACAACGCTGAAGACTGGGTGATTGGCCCCACGTGCAAACCGATTAGTTCTCGCGCTTTCGCGAGGTTGGATTCCGGGTTACCAATATTCCCTCCCGTAAGTATATATGCATTCTTCAAAGTGAATAAATCAGGGATTCAAATATCTTTAATTTTGGCGTTCATCAATTAAAAGCGGATATGAGAAGTTTTTTCAAAATATTTTTTGCTTGTCTGCTGGCCCTTGTAGTCTTCGGACTGTTAGCAGTATTTTTTATCGTTGTCTTCGTGAGTGGATGGACATCCAAAAACATACCGCATATTGAATCCAATTCCGTGTTGGTACTGGATCTTGGCCAGCACTATATGGAACAGGCACAGGAGAATTACTTATCGGTCCTTCAAAGCGACGACGAACAGGATATTCCGGGTCTATATGATGTCGTGCGCTTGTTGCACAAAGCAGAAAAGGATAAAAATATTTCCGGAGTTTACATTGTTGCCAACAGCAATCCAAATGGTTTTGCTGCCAGTTCGGAACTGAGGAAGGCGTTATCAGATTTTAAGAAGAGCGGAAAATTTGTGCTGGCGCATGGTGATGTCATTTCTCAGAGAGCCTATGGCATTGCGAGCATCGCCGATAAAGTGTACTTGAATCCAACAGGGATGCTTGAATGGGTTGGTTTCAATGTAGAATTTGCTTTTCTGAAAGGAACGCTCGAGAAATTGGATATCGAACCGCAGGTGTTTTATGCCGGTAAATTTAAGAGCGCCACCGAACCGTTCCGAACTGACGAGATGACCGAAGAAAATGAATTGCAGACAACGGTTTGGCTTAATGACCTGTACCATGATTTTTTGTCCAATGTAGCTGTAGCAAGAAAACTCGATACCGGCACATTGCATCAACTGGCTAATGAGGGAAGGATCCAAAATGCGCGGGATGCCCTGGACAATAAGCTCGTGGATGGATTGAAATACAACGACGAATTAAATGATGACCTGCGACAAAGGTTAGGACTGGATAAATATGAGCGCATCAATTTTGTAACAATCAATTCTTATTTAGCTGCGGGCAAATTTGTCCGGCGCACGGGCGGTAAGATTGCATTGATCTATGCAGAAGGAGATATCATTGACGGTAAGGCCGACATAGGGGTTATTGCCGCAGATCATTTCAGGGAATTGATTCGCAAAGCAAGGTTGGACAAAACCATTGAGGCGATCGTCTTCCGAATAAACTCCGGTGGGGGGAGCTCTTTAGCCAGTGAAAATATTTGGAGGGAACTTTCGCTTGCCAAACAGGAAAAGCCCGTCGTTGTCAGTTTTGGCGACGTGGCAGCCAGTGGCGGATATTATATTGGATGTTCTGCAGACAGCATCTTTGCGGAACCCACCTCCATCACCGGATCCATCGGCGTATTTGGGATCATCCCCAATATGCAGGCTTTCTTTAAGAACAAGTTGGGAATTAGTTTCGATGGCGTCAAGACAGGTCCTTATGCCGATGCCGGAGCGATATACCGGCCAATGACTGAAGAGGAGAAAAAGATGGTTCAGGCACAAATCGATTTGATCTATGGGCAATTCAAGCAACGGGTGGCGTCGGGTCGAAAAAAAGACGAGGCTTTTGTTGACAGCATTGCCCAGGGCCGCGTATGGACCGGAGTAAGAGCAAAAGATATCGGTTTGATAGATCGATTTGGGGGATTGGAAGAAGCTGTTCAATGTGCTGCCCGCATGGCCAGGCTGTCAGAATATCAATTGCGGGAATATCCAACAAGAGAAAAATTTTTTGACAGGCTATTCGGAAAATCCAATCCTCTGGGGTACATGACTAAAATGAAACAGGAGATGGGAGAAGAGAATTATAAAATCTATCAGGAGTTGAAAAAAGTAAAAGAAATGAGTAATCAAGCCCAGACACGCTTACCTTTCCAGTTTTTTATCCGCTGAGGGGAAAAAATATAATTAAAGATGCCCAAATCTTACAATCAATACCGTGCCTTATGGGCTATTACCAGGGCCAGCTATAAAGCGATCTTTAGTAACCCCAGTGCGATTGTATTCAGCATTCTGTTTCCTATCATATTTATCATGATCTTCGGCGCCTTTGGTGGCGGCGGATTTACGCGGCATCGAATTGCTCTGGCGCCCGATTCGGATACCAATAATATAGTCTTTGATAGTTTGGCTAAAAGTCCTTTCATCAGGATCCTATATTACAAGGATACGGTCGAAATGCGTCAGGAACTTGAAAAAGGTGATCTCGCGGGCATTGTTTCAATTCATCCATTCAAGGATAGTACTGGCCAGTCCCGATATTTTATCAGCATTAAGTCGACTTCTGCCAGCGGAAGCAGCCTCGGATTATTTCTGCAAACGCTGCAAAACCTGACATTGAAGATCGAGAATGGCTTGAGTGGGGGCAGGGCAGAAAGATTTATCGTGAAGCCGGAGGTGTACGAAGTACAGAAATACCGCACGATCGATTTTGTATTGCCTGGTCAGCTCGGCTTTTCCATATTATTTTCTACGCTCTTTGGTATCGCCTTTACATTTTTTGGGTTGCGTGAACAATTAGTATTGAAACGATTTTATGCTTCACCCGTCAACCGGATAAATATCCTGCTGGGTATTGGCATGAGTCGATTATTTTTTCAGCTCATCAATGTAATAGTCCTGATCCTGGTTGGACATTTTTTCCTCCAATTTACACTGAGGCATGGCGCGATTACGTTTTTAGAAATGTTGTTGATGACTGTTGTGATGCTCTTCCTTTTAATGGGAGTAGGGCTTATCTTCAGCAGTATTGCCAAAAGCGATACAAGTATTCCTCTCCTGATCAACTTGTTTGGATTTCCTCAAATGTTATTGTCCGGAACTTTCTTTTCGATAGAGGTATTTCCTAAATGGCTACAGGAGATCTGCCGGATCCTTCCGCTGACTCAATTCAATGATGCGATGCGTAAATTATCCTTTGAAGGATTGCATTTGAACCATTGTTTAAAAGAACTCGGCATCCTGGGAGTGTGGATCATCATCGTATATAGCATCGCAATAAGGGTCTTAAAATGGGAATAGAAATTACACAGATTGCTTTTTCAATAACAAAAATAAATGCCGATCCACAGTATTAAGGGAATGATCAGGCTGGCGGTTCTGAGTTTCATCTTCCTTTTTTTGGTGATTACAGCCATATCACTGTTTTTCCCGTCCGGGATCCGGATATCCAGGGCTATCAATATAAAAACTTCCATTGCGAAAGTCTGGGACCAGGTGGATGACCTGAGAAATTGGGAACAATGGAATCCATTTTTCTCAAACCTGGCTTCAAAGAAAGTTGAATATATAGATACAGCAGGCGGCAAATGGAATGCTTTGAAAGTAGAAACAACCACTGTGAAATGGAAGATCAGGGAAAATAATGAGCGGATTGCGGAGATGCAAAATGAACATCGCAAACCGGTGATGAGCGGATGGAGATGCATGAATAATCAGGTGCAAACCGATTCACTCACCGTGCAATGGTACATGGATTTCAAGCTGGGTTGGTTGCCCTGGGAAAAATTCGGAAGCCTGTTTTATGAAAAAAAATATGGGTCGCAAATGGAAATAGGTCTCTTGAATCTGAAAAACAAGCTCGAAAAATAACATGGGCGGTAGGGTTGGTTTTGCCTTTATGCCTAATTTTATGTATTGGTAAATCATTAAAAAAATTATACATGAAAACGATCGTGTTTTTTGTTCTGACGTGTTTGACGTTAACCAGTTTTGGGCAAGGTGAAGACAAATCGAAAAGGCCGAGTCCTCCGGCCGTTGCGAAAGAGGCACTTGCCAATGGAGATACCATTGCGATTTATTATAGCCAACCAGCTGTAAAAGGCCGGACGATTGGTAAAGACCTGGAGCCAATGGCGGGAAAGGTATGGCGGACGGGAGCCAATGAAGCCACGGTTTTCGAGACTCAGAAGGGAACCAAAGTTGAAGGAAAAGCTCTTCCAGCAGGCAAGTACGGATTATTTACCATCATGAATGGCGACGAATGGACGATCATTTTTAGCAAGACCTGGGATCAATGGGGCGCGTTTGCGTATGATGAAGCCGACGATGCCTTGCGCGTTAAAGTAAAGGGCGGCAAAGCAAAGAGTTTTAGCGAGAGGCTCACTTTTTCCGTCTCCAAAGCTGGAAAGGTCACCATGACCTGGGGCGATGTCCAGGTAGAGTTCAAGGTTGGTTAATAATTATGATGATAACGTTCTTTTCGTTTGTAAGAAATAGTTTATTTCTTATTGCCTGCTCATTCGCTGCCTCACATGCTGTGGCGCAAGAAGACAGTCTGCGTGTTGCCGACAGCACGATGGATTGCTTTGATCACTTTTTTGATCAGGCCGAGAAACCATCTCAACCCAATAAGATAATATTAGTAACTCAGGCCGGCAAGACGATCAGCCTGGCTAATTTCATTAAACCGCCTGGCATGGGCGAAGAAATCAATCACGGATTGGCTGATCTGGATCATGATGGTAAGAAAGAACTGGTCGTCTATCAATACACCGGCGGAGCTCATTGTTGCGATGAATTTTACTTATTCAAAAATATTGGTCCGAATAAATTCCAGTTTGCAGCAAAAACATTTGCCGGCGATGTATGTATAACAGGAACGAATAAATTTATTTTCAATTTTTATCAGCAGTTCGGTTATTTCTTTACCTGCTTCGCCTGTGGATATGATGACAGTACAGAATCGGCGCCCATACCGGTCAGCAACATTGTATTAAAGTATAGCAAAGGGAAACTACTCGTTGTGCCGGGGGATAAGGAACTCAAAAGTCAAATAAATGATAATCTGGCCAAGTTGGGAGAGCAACCATATGAGAAATTGGAGGATGATGCGGCGCAGGATAATGGCCTGAGAAAAGAGTTCGCATTGAACCTGGCTGTTTATTACTATTCATTTGGAAAGAACTTGGTTGAGACAAAGATGCTATTTGATAAATACTATAAATACCCCGATGCCAAGAAGGTATGGTCCGCTTTTGCAAAGCAAATAGCAGCCGTTCGGACCGAAAATAAATTCTAAACCAACATCCCTATTTAATACCACGTTTAGCGGGATTTTTCATGCTTAGGCAAAGCAACGATTCTTACTTTCGGCTTGTCAGGTCTTGACAAGGCTATCATGGATGATCATCAATTGGTAAATGGCTGCCTGAAGGGTAAACCGGAGGCGCAAAGACAATTGTACGGGCAATATGCAGAATCAATGCTCGGCATATGTTACCGTTATACCAAGTCAATGAAAGACGCCGAAGACGTGTTGCAGGAAGGGTTCATAAAAGTCTTTCGGCACCTGGGACAATACAAATATGAGGGAGAGTTGGGAGCGTGGATACGACGAATCATGGTCACCACTGCACTGAATTTTTTGAAGCGCAACCGGAAATATCGAGAGGAAATGTATTTCACCGATCAGCCCCTTCACCTTGTAGCGACCGATGATCCCCTGGTTATCATTCAGGCAAAGGAATTGGCCGATCTCATTCGGCAATTGCCCTCCGGTTATCAAACGATTTTCAATCTATACGCAGTAGAAGGCTATTCGCATGTCGAAATAGGAGCGTTGCTGGGAATTAGTGACAGCACTTCACGTTCCCAATATGCCCGGGCAAGAAATTTACTGATATCATGGATGGAAAAACATTCACAGGAAAATAAAAAAGAATCGTATGGCTGTAAATGATTTTGAAAAACAGGTTCAGCAAAAAATGGAGGAGTTCCGGCTTCGCCCCGCTGAACCCGTTTGGGAAAAAATTGAGAAGGAAATTAGCAAGAAGGAAAGGAAGAAGCGCCCATTGTTCATCATCCTGCTTTTCATGGGATTGCTGGTGCTTGGCTATACGGGTTACAAATATTTCATGCCACGGGATAAAATAACTAACAATGTCGAGACCGGTTCTCAACCGGTGCAAAAGAAAACCGAGGATAAAAACGCGAGCATCCAGAAAGATAAAATCAGCATTGGTACGGAAAATACAACTGCACCTATTTCAAAAATCAATCTTAGAGAAAAAAAATCAAGAAATAACAATCCGGAATCAAGAATTTCCTATAAGAAAAAAAATATCGCCGGTCCGGCTCAACAAATACAACAATCCAATACGAATGACCAGAAAGAATTGACCAGTAAATGCAGATCATATTATTTCGAGAATTCAGGTAGCTGCCGATGAATTCCACATTGGAACTCGTAGCAATATCACCCTGGGAAATCCTGAGTCCCTTCACGATAAAACGGAATTAGCAATCCAGGCAAAGCCAGCCAATCCTAAGAAGGTCAGATCTTCCCGGCTGGGTTTGAAGATCTCAGCCGGATTTTCGGATGTCAGCGGTAAGATACTTCCTGTTTTCGGAGGTTCATCTTCCCTGGATATAGGTAGTCCGGCGACGGGAAGCCCCGGACCTGGCTATCCGGGCAGTGGATACGTTTTAATACCGTCATCCCCTACAAAGATGGGTTCTGCCATCAAGGCCGGGATTTTTTGGGAAAAAGATCTCACCCGCAGGACCGGTTTGTCTATCGGTATACAATATGCGCAGCTTCGCAATCACATCGAAGTCGGTAACCGGACGACCGGCACCCTACAACTTCCCTATGCTGACCTCGCGAACCAGATATCTACCAGTTTTTATTCGGGGGCACACCAAAAAAGATTTACCAATGAATATCATTTTATCGAAATGCCTGTCGACTATCATATTCAATTGAACAAGAGTCAACATATTCCGGTCACCTGGAATCTCGGATTGTCACTCGGCAAATTGATCTCATCCAATGCACTTGCCTATGACACAGCCATGGGAGGAATTTATTATCACCAACTAGAGTTATTTAATAAAACGCATGTCAACCTCAATTCAGGATTTCTCTTACACATAAAAGGCAGGAATGACATGTCCTGGTCCATTGGGCCACAGGCTGCCATGGACATGTCCAGAATACTTAAGGATGGATATGATAAGAAGCGATTCTTATTCGTCGGTTCTTTGGAAGCACGCCTCAGCTTCGGACGAAAATTAGTGAGATAGTGCAACGATCATTTTAAAACAATTGTCAACCAACGAAATTGCAGAATATGAAAAAGCTCATTGCTCCAATCGCCAGGTTATTATCAACGGCTTTAATCTTGCTGGCATTTTCCGGATGCCTGAAAGATAAAATGCTTAAGACCTATACTTATCTCGAACCTGTTTTTAAGGATAAGGCAGAGGTCCTGGCTAATATTAGACTGAGCCATCCCCAGGATTTGAAAACTACCGGCAAGATTTACATTTCTGGTCGCTACATTTTCCTGAACGAAGTAAACAAAGGGGTTCATGTCATTGACAACATCAATCCCGGAAAACCCTCTCAAATTGGGTTTATCGAGATACCTGGCAACCTTGACATTGCCGTAAAAGGCAATACACTCTATGCAGACTTATATGCGGACCTCGTTGCTATAGATATTACCAAGCCCGCCGAAGCAAAGCTGACAAAAGTTATTGCGGGGGTCTTTCCTGAGCGCGGTTATCTTTCAGCAGGTAGCAATGAGCCAAACAAGATCCTGGTGGATTGGGTGGAGAAGACCGTGACACTTGCGGAGGGAACGGTTTTCCAGAACCCGAATCAAAATACCGGAGGCGGTGTTACCTGGAATGATGCCGCTGCTGCATTTTCTCCGGCGATGGGTGGATCAATGGCCAGCTTTGCTGTGGTAAATGATTATCTATATGCTGTCGATCGCCATAGTCTAAAGACCGTATCGCTAAAAAATGTAAATGATCCCGTTTTGATCTCAGATATGTTTGCAGGATTTGATATTGAAACAATCTATCCTCTTGGTGATAAATTATTCCTGGGTTCAATGGGTGGGTTGTTCATTTATGATATCAGTAATCCCGTAACGCCACAGGCAATGGGTACATTCCAGCACGCAAGGGCGTGCGATCCAGTCGTTGCAGATGGCAACTATGCCTTTGTCACCTTACGCGAGGGCACGGACTGCGGGCCGACGGAGGATGAACTTCTCATCGTTAATATTTCCAACCTCAATTCACCATCTCTGTTCAAGACATACCCGATGAGCAATCCACACGGTCTGGCCAAGGACAACAATCTTCTCTTCATCTGCGATGGAACCGATGGCTTGAAAGTATATGATGCTTCCACACTTAATAACCTGCAATTGATTGAAAAAATAGATGATATCGAGACGTATGATATCATTGCATTCAATAAGAGAGCCATCGTAGTGGCAACTGACGGACTATACCAATACGACTACTCCGATCCAAGTCATCTCAAATTATTAAGTAAGATCAGGATTAGCCATTGATAGAATTATGTAGATAAGAACCGGAGGTTTCGCCGTATTCCTTTGAATTTTGCCCGTCTCAATGGCGAATCCCTGAACAATTTTTTAAACGATTCCTCTGTCATTTCTTCCCATTCCTTAGTAGAAATATTCAATACGGTGGGTAGCGGCAAAAAGCCAGCTTCTCTATGAGGCTTGCTGAAGCGATTCCAGGGACAAACATCCTGGCAGGTGTCACAACCAAACAGCCAGTTATCAAATTTTCCCTTCAATTCACCCGGTATCATCATTTCCTTTAACTCGATCGTGAAGTAGGAAATGCATTTACTTCCATCCACTACTTTGTCTGGCAGAATCGCATCCGTAGGACAGGCATCGATACATCGCGTGCAGGTGCCACAATAATCTTTAGAGAATGGATCATCATAAATCAAATCCAGATCAGTGATGAGGGTGGCAATGAAATAAAATGAGCCACTTTGCTTATTTATTAAATTTCCATTTTTGCCCACCCAGCCCAGGCCGCTGCGTTGCGCCCAGGTCCTTTCCAACACGGGAGCGCTATCGACGAATCCGCGGCCATGTATATCACCGAAACGAGCCTTTATCTTTTCTATGAGATCATTTAATTTTTCTTTGATCAAATCATGATAATCCCTGCCATAAGCGTACTTCGAAATTTTTGGTAGATCCGGATCCTGACTCTGGGAAGGAAAATAATTTTTCAATAAGGTAATGATCGATTTTGCACCGGGAACCAATCGCGACGGATCGATACGCATGTCAAAATAATTTTCCATGTATTGCATCGTTCCCTGCATATTGCTGTTGAGCCATTGCTCCAGGCGCGCGGCATCCTTATCGAGCTTTTGCGAGCGGGCAATTCCACAATATTCGAAGCCCAACTCAACGGCTGTTTGTTTTATAAAATCTGTTCGTGATTGTAATACAGACACTTAAAAATATTTTTGATCTAATAGCCGTATACTTTGAGCCAACGACTGGAATTTACAATCATTTAATTGAAATATCTATTGACAGGTATTGGAGATCTGACGGTCGATTATTTTCTTAATTTCCTGCTCGGCATCGGCTCTTTCTTCACCGAGTAAGTTTTTTACAAAAACAATATATGAATAGCCGCGACAGAAATCGACTACCGGCCATGTCCCAAACAAACCCGGACTGGCAAGGCAGGTGGCTGTACTATCCCTAGCTTCCACAACCCAACTCCCAACGCATAGGTAAGGCCTTCAGCAGCTTTCGGGGCATATTTGATCTGATCGCGGTCTATCCTGCACCTGCCTCATCACATTCACCGCATTTTCACTCAGGATTTGCTTGCCATTATATTTTCCATTATTCATCAGCATCACGAGAAATTTCATATAGTCATCCGCAGTGGATTGTGCTCCGCCGGAAGGATTCACGGCGCTACCATCAAGAGTAGCTGAAAGTAGTCTTCCTCATTCCCAGCGGATTAAACAATTTTTGTTTGATCAGCAAATCAAATTTTTTCTTACTGACAATCTCCAGGATACGCCCTGCAATATTCAACCCGATATTTCCATACCAAAAATCTTCTCCGGCATTAGCTCTGATTTCCCTGGTTGCAAAGAGCGTTGACTTCCTCTTCCAGCGAAGCCAACTTTTTTCGTTGCAATATTTTTTTTAGAAATCCGCCTTCATCAGAAATCCCGGTCATATGACTGAGGCATTGCCGGATCGTGATATAATTTTTGAAATAATTTCCAAATATGGGAATGTATTTCACTACCGGATCATCCAGGGATATCTTGCCTTCATCAACGAACATCATGACCAACGCAGCCGTGAGCCATTTGCTGCAGCTCGCGATGGGTGCCTGGGTCTTTGCTATTGAAATCTCCCATTTCTTTTTTGTAAACCAATGAATCTCCTTTCCAAATCAGCGTCACCAGCATTAGTCCCCAAAAGTCTCTGTTTGGCCTGCAATTCCTGGTCCAGCTCGCCCCAGTTATACTGGCCCGCACGCAGGCTGAAAGAATAACAGAAAAATCGATAGGATGCTGCTTTTCAGGCAGATCAAGGCTATTTTATATGACATAGTTTCTTGGGTTAAGGCTTGGATTGTTATTTGATGGAATCAACTGGTTGGCAACATCATTCAAGATCAATCATTAAATTTAAGCAATGAACTTAGGAAATTTCACCATAAAAGCGGCGGAAGCCTTTCAACAGGCTCAACAATTAGCATTTAATTTACAAAATCCAAATATTGAAACGGAACACATATTAAAAGCGTTGCTTGAGCAAGAGGATTCTCCGGTCGATTACTTGTTGAAAAAGAACAATGTGACGGTGAACCTCGTGGATAGCAAACTGGAAGAATTGATCAGCTAAACTGCCGAAAACTTCGGGTGAACCAGCTCAGTCAGATCAGCCGCGATGCCAACAATGTAGTGCTGCGCGCCGGTGCGGTTCTCAAACAATTCAAAGATGAATTTATTACTCCCGAGCACTTGTTGCTGGCGATCGTACAGGGAAATGATGAGACGGCGAAAATTGTTGAAGAATACAGGGCTTACCGAAAAGGGATTGATTGCGGCGATCAATGAACTGACGAAAGGGTGAGACAGGTTACTTCACAAACCCAAACTCAGGAATTCAATGCACTGAATAAATATGCCCGTAATCTGAATGAACTGGCGAGACAGGGAAAACTGGACCCGGTGATCGGACGCGATGAAGAGATCCGACGCACCTTGCATATACTGTCACGCAGAACAAAGAACAACCCAATACTGGTTGGTGAACCTGGCGTTGGTAAAACTGCCATCGCTGAAGGGATTGCCCACCGTATCGTCAATGGCGATGTTCCGGAAAACTTAAAATCAAAAATCATTTATGCGCTCGACATGGGATTGCTTATTGCCGGCGCAAAGTATAAAGGTGAATTTGAAGAACGATTGAAAGGTGTGGTGAAAGAAGTCACCGGACAGTGATGGAGAGATCATTCTCTTCATCGATGAGATCCATACACTGGTGGGTGCCGGTGGCGGCGAAGGAGCGATGGATGCTGCGAATATTTTAAAACCTGCATTGGCAAAAGGTGAACTGCGTGCCGTGGGTGCAACCACGCTCAATGAGTACCAGAAATTTTTTGAAAAAGATAAGGCGCTTGAAAGACGGTTCCAGAAAGTAATGATTGATGAGCCTACGATGGAAGATGCAATTTCTATTTTGCGTGGATTGAAAGAGCGTTATGAAACGCACCACCACGTGCGCATCAAGGACGAAGCGATCATTGCTGCTGTTGAATTATCCAGCCGATATGTTACCGATCGATTCTTACCTGACAAAGCGATCGACCTGATCGATGAAAGTGCTGCGAAGCTTGCGGCTGGAGATGAATTCGATGCCGGAAGAACTGGATACGCTGGAAAGACAGATCCGCCAGCTGGAAATTGAAACGTGAAGCGATCAAACGGGAAAACGATGCATCGAAGTTGAAAGAATTAAATACAGAGATAGCCAACCTTTCGGTGGAACAGAGATACACTGAAGGCAAAATGGAAACAGGAAAAAGAATTGGTGGAAAAGGTCCAGAATGCAAAAGCTGAGATCGATAATCTGAAGCAACAAGCAGAAAGGGCAGAGCGGGAAGGTGATTATGGTAAGGTAGCCGAGATCACGGTATGGTAAAATAAAGGAGCAGGAAGAACTGATCGCCGAATTGACTCAAGAAAATTGAAGAAAGCGGTGAGAAGCGATTGCTGAAAGAAGAAGTGGATGCGGAAGATATTGCAGAAAGTGTGGCAAAGGCAACCGGTATTCCTGTCACCAAAATGCTGCAGAGTGACAAGGAAAAATTATTACAACCTGGAAGATCACTTGCATGAAAGGGTGGTTGGCCAGGAGGAAGCGATCACAGCGGTGGCTGATGCCATCCGGCGAAGCCGGGCGGGATTGCAGGATCCAAGAAAGCCCATTGGTTCATTTATTTTCCTGGGAACAACCGGTGTTGGTAAAACAGAATTGGCAAAGGCACTGGCAGAATACTTGTTTGATGATGAAAGCATGATGACGCGGATTGACATGAGTGAATACCAGGAAAAACATACGGTTTCCCGACTGGTAGGTGCTCCTCCGGGATATGTTGGATATGATGAAGGCGGCCAATTGACTGAAGCGGTGCGGCGGAAACCTTATAGTGTTGTGTTGCTGGATGAAATTGAAAAGGCGCATCCGGATGTATGGAATGTCTTGTTGCAGGTACTGGATGATGGACGGCTTGACAGATAATAAAGGACGTGTGGTGAATTTCAAGAATACGATCATCATCATGACGAGCAATATCGGAAGTCATTTGATCCAGGAAGCATTTGAAGGAGTGACTGAGAAGAATATCGAACAGGCTGCCGACAAAGCCAAGGTGCGAAGTGATGAATCTTCTGAGGCAAACCATCCGGCCTGAATTTCTGAACCGGGTTGATGAGATCATCATGTTCCAACCGCTTGTCAAAGAAAGAGATCATGCAGATCGTAAAGATGCAACTTAAATCGATCTGAAGCAGTTGCTGGCACAAAGCGGAATACAATTTACAGTACAGTGATTATGCACTTGAATTCCTGGCTGAACAGGGATTTGATCCGCAGTTTGGAGCACGTCCGTTAAAGCGGTTGATCCAAAAAGAAATTGTGAACAAGCTCAGTAAACGAATACTGGCAGGAGATATAGATAAGAGCCATCCGGTACTTGGTCGATGTGTTTGACAATACGGTAGTATTCCGGAACGAGGCCATGGAATTAGAAAGGGCCAATGGCAAGGAAAATAATAAAAACAATCAGCGGCTTCGAAGGAAAGCATCCGGTCATATGACCGGGGCTTAGCCTTTCTCGCGATTTATGCCTGTCTATTTTATTTTATGGTGATGACTGTTTCTTCTACCAGAGGTGGTTATTGTTTCTGACTTCATAGACCACATTCTTGTTGGTCTTCTTGCTGAAGATTTCGAAAGTGATGGTCATCATCTCCCATTTCTTCGGTATTCACCAGGAAGTTCTTGGAGAATATTTCTCCTTTAATGTTTTCCCTGTACAGTGAGTTGCCCACATCATCACGGATGATGATGAGTAAATTCATTGTCTTCCGCGTTTCCGTTGAAATTCAATTGAAAAAGTGGTTGATTTTTAACGCTGCCGATAAGTTTCAATTCGACCGGAAGGGTTGGCTTTGTCGCCACCATTTGCCATTGCCATGCCGGCACCGTTGCCACTGAAAACACAGTGAAAAAGGCGATCGCGAGGAGCCGGTTGTTTTTAAATACTCTTTTCATAATTAGGAATTTTTAAGGTTTAAGATTCTGATTTCCAAAAAGTTGATGGACGCAACCGAAAAGTTGAAGGCAAGAACGACGTGATCAGATGGACAAGCAGACGAGCAAGTGTTTAGAAATTCCTGTTTTGTTATTGCCGGTCGGCAGGCAATTGCTAGTGATTGAATTGCATTCTGAATGTAAAACTAGGCATGCGGCATGATGTAATGCAAACCAACTTATTGCTGATCCAAATACCGCCAAACGGTTAAAATATTCTATAACTAGTTGGGAATCAATGCTATTATCGAATCTGCTCGGGCATGATGCCCAAAGACTATTTGAACAGGTTTTATCAACTGTAGTTCCCGTTAGCCCGATGAATTAACTCTCGGGAGGAGTAAAAATTATGAGAATCGTTCGAGAATTATTTTTTTGAAACCTTGAAAACAGACCGTGGAAAAGCCTGGATTTTACCTGTTTTTACCGGACTAAAAACCTGATAGTCACTATATGATTAACAGCTGTTAGCAAATTGGCTTTTTCTTTGCTGTAGTAGGAACAAAAATACATTACCTTCAAACGGTTTCCGGTATAAACAACTGAAATGATGGGTAAAACAAATCAACCAAACCCAATTGGGATTTGTTATTAAGATATAACGGAACCATAAGATTGGGGAAGTAAAAAACAGAAGATAAAATCATGGCATTTAAAAAAGAGATCGAAGAGATCATTGAACCGAAAGACATTTTTGTGGGCAAAATAGACGCCCCAGTAACCCTGATGGAATTTGGCGAATACGAAAATGAAGATTGCGCAAAAGCCAACGAGGTTGTCAAGCAGCTTCTTGAAGAGTATGAAGGCAAGATCCGATTTAACTTCCGTCATTTTCCACTTACAATGATCCATCAACGCAGCATGAAGGCCGGCGAAGCTGCCGTTGCTGCCGCCCAGGAAGGTAAGTTCTGGGAAATGCATAATGTGATTGTTCAGCAACCGCCGAAGCCTGGGGACCACCAGTTTGAAATTGCATTCGAAAGAAGCAGGCGTAAAAAACAAGAAATTTCTTGATGACCTGGTGAATGGAATCTTTCGGCTGGCAGGTACAGGACGACCTAAAGGAAGGAATCGACCGCGGAGTGAAAGAAGTTCCGGCTTTTTTCATCAACGATGAACCATTTACAGGCAGGCCAACTTTTGCAAATCTGAGTGCGGCAATCGATCAGGCATTGAAAAAAAGAAAAGAAAGGCCTGGCTAAACAAAGAGCATAATTTTGCCGGCAAATTATCTCTCTTCTAATGTTTTTGCAGAGCGTGGGCTGGTATTTAGGAGCCGCTCCCAATGATTCGGCACTTGCGCTTTAGGCACCGGCATGCCCAAGAAGGATTCAATCTCTCCCATTTTATTCTGCTCTTTTGGACTGACAAAAGTATAAGCAGTTCCATCCATTTCTGCCCGGGCTGTCCTTCCGATCCGGTGCACATAATCTTCCCCGTCGTTGGGTACATCGAAATTGATGACAAGGTCAATATGGTCGATATCGATCCCGCGGCTTAAAATATCTGTAGCAACCAATACCGGTAAGCGCTTACTGGTAAAGCGACGCAACACATCTTCTCGTTGCGGTCTGTTCCAGATCTGAATGAATCTCATCCACAACCAATCCATCCCGTTTTAAATTCCCTGGGTCAATAGTTTTACCTGTTGTTTTTTGGAACAAAAGATGAGTATGGATTTGAACTCGCTGTCCTTTAATAGCAATTTTATCAAAGGCAATTTTTGGCTTCATGTACGACAAATGCCCGCTGCACGATCTTTTCCGGTGGTTTTGAAAGGGAAATATTGACTTCAGCGGGAGTCGTTCAGGATCTTTTTTGCGAGCGTCCTGATCTTGGGGGGCATGGTGGCAGAAAATAACAGAGTTTGGCGTTTCGCCGGCAACGCATTAATGATTCGCATGATATCATCAATAAAACCCATGTCCAGCATCCGGTCAGCCTCATCCAGCACAAGGCATTGAGTTGCTTCAGCTTCACATATCCCATATTGATATGCGAGATCATCTTTGCCGGGTGTACAAACTACAATATCCACGCCGGTGGACAAGGCTTGTTTTTCCTGTACAAAGGCACTCCCGCACCTCCGCCATATACAGCGATGGAACTGATCGAGGTAAAATAAGAAAGGCCTTCGAGGTGATCGCCGATCTGGACGGCCAGTTCCCGCGTTGGCACGATGACCAGCACATCGATATGATGGTCATTGTTGGAGCTGGTCAGTAAGCTGGTGAATCAGGGGTAGAAGAAAGGCGGCCGTCTTGCCCGTTCCCGTTTGTGCCGATGCGATGATATCCCTTCCTGATAAGATGAGCGGAATCACCTGTTCCTGGACAGCAGTCGGTTCTTCATAATTACTTGCTGCAATGCCTTCCAGTAAGTGCTCGTGAAAATTAAAATCGGAGAATTTCAAAAGGCAATAATAGTTAGTTGGTACGCAAATCAGGATTAGTTAGCTTATTCATTGATAGTTGAGGGTCTGAATCTGTATGAAAAAAAATTGATCTAGGCAGGAGCGCTGCTGTTAGTTTCTGCGTGATCTAATTTATCTCCGTTTTCACTCTCATCGGGGGTGGCGGTAGAACCTTCAGCAGGCGGAGTGTTATTCTTTATAGTTAGTTGAAAACTGCTGTTCAATATAAACTCATAGTCCTGGCGGCGTGTGAGGTCCCTCGTTACTTCGTCTTCACTCAGGATGGTTGCCAACTCCTTTGCCAGGGGCGGAGGATTTGTGATATTCTGAATCCGACCCATGTGCAAGCTGATAGTAAAGGAATACTTTACTTTGCGACCGGCGGCTGCGCGTTGAAAATCGGTCTGATTCATGTTCAATGACTGAGGGCCATTGACAGATCTTTTCATCAGTATTTTGATAATTGGCAGGTACTTATTCCAGGTCTGAGTAAACATGAATGGATAATTTTATTTTCAAAAACATTTATTTACGATTCTTCCGACAGCCTGGTAAACTCCATGCCATTAAATATTCTGGCGAGGTTCATATCCTTTGTTTTTTTCCAGGCATCTATATTTGAATGAGTGACTATTCGCCAAAAGTTTTTGGAACGCAGCTCGGCATAATCGTTGCCTTTGATAAACAAACCGGTGATGGTACTTCGTTGCTTGAAATGAATATTAAGAGCTTTATCTGTATGATTTTTTGTTTCTACAAACTTGATAATTGCATCATTTGTCATTTTCAATTGATTTAAAAGTGTGACCAAAAAAAGAGAGCATATCCAGCCCCCGCATGATCCGAATAATATGATCAAAAGCGTTGGTTACCATTGGCTGCGGACAGTGCACAAAGTGGATGGGTGGATTTCTAAAAGCAGCTCGAATTTGCCGCCGCAAATATACGCCGAATCGGAGAGATTATGGGATTTATTTTCATATAAAATTGAAATGCAAAGAGTTGCTTACCGATCGATATCCGGAAGCCTTAGGCTCGAATCATCAGTTCGTGCGTTCAGCTGATTCCTCGTTGAACGTATTGTTCTCTTCCTTCTTGCGGAGACCAAAATTATAACGCACATTCAATCCAAACCGGCGGGTATCGCTTCGACGCGAACCATTGGCATTTACCGAGCCCTGGTGTATCATGAATTCATTTTTATTCGTAGCAAAAATATCATTCATGCTTACCGTAACGACTAGCTTTTGATTCAGGAACTGGCGGTTAATGCTGGTATTCAGAGAACCGAAAGTGCTGAGTTCATAGAATTGCTGTTGACCACGCAGGCGTATGAAACCATTTAGAGTGACCTGCGATCGCTTATCTAATTTTAAAGTATGGTATGTGAAGAAAGTCCATGTGCCTTTCTTAAATGCCAATGGCTGATTCTCATATAATCCCTGGTAGAAATTGTGATTGTATTGCGCACCAACAACAAAGAAATACTTCTTACCGGGAGGTACGGCGCCCAACGCTCTTAAATACCATTCTTTATTGGTCCCAAGATTATCATAAGTCCTGAATGCCTGACTTTGACTGCTATCGGCTTGATAAATGACATTGGTAAAAATGTCTTTTGTTTTATTTACTCCCACTGCAAAAATGGGACGTTCATCGACACTGATGTTCGCTTCGTAATTCGTTGTGAATTGCGGACGCAGCCCGGGATTTCCCACCTTCGGAGAGATATTGATCTACAAATCGCGGAAAGGGGTTCAGCTGTTCATAGACAGGTCGCGATATAGTACGGCGATAAACCAAATAAGCGCGAAGTTCATAACCTGCTATCTTCATTATTTTCTTGCTGACATATATGTACGGAAAGAAATCAGTTCGGTGTATATTAAAGGAGGTATCTGTGGGAACAAGCTGTCGGCCTTTCATATTGGTGTTCTCCATCCGGGTCCCGGCTTTTATCACAATGTCAGAAATCGTCTTAGACCCCTGTAAGTATACAGCATTGATATTCTCATCGTAATTAAATGTATTTGTCCGGGCATTGTCTTTTTCACGAATGCCGGCTGATTCCCTGAAATAACCTGTAATGCTGTGATATTTCAATAAGGAGCCTTTCACGCCCGTTTCAATCGTGAATTTGTGAGGCAACTTCCATTTGAGATCAGTTTGCCCGGTTAAGAAATACCTCTTGTTGTTGCTGTTCCCATCTCCTCCAATTTCGGAGACAGCAGGAAGATAAAACAAGGTATTGAACAATTGATCCGCATTATTTCGGGTATACGTGAAGGATAGGTCGCTGCTCCATTCCGATCCAACGGTATCGATCTTATATTTGGCAGAAATTCCATTATTAAAATTCAGCACCGACCCCTGGTTGTTAGACGTGTTCAGGTTGCTCGTGATGGCTTGTGAATTGTTAATCGCACTAATCGCACTTTGGTTGTGGGTTTGGTTATCAAAATTATTCCGGCTCAAGCGTCCGTCGAAGCTCAATCCCCATTTCTTATTGAATTCATACGCCAGCCCATAACTTATGAAATACACATGCGAAGGATATTTTGTATTTGCATTTTGGCTCAATAACGAATCAAGCGAAAAGCGCCGGTCGGTGATGATCCGTTCATAAGTATTACGGTTGCTATAATTAACGTTGAGATATGCACTTTTTCTTCCATCACTATTATTGAGGTTTAATCCAATGTATTCATTGGCATAATTCCCTTGTTGCCACCCGGCATTGACGCTACCGGTGAGGCCGATCTTAACCCCCTTTTTCAAAACTACATTCACAATACCACCGCCGCCGGAGGCATCGTATTTGGCAGAGGGCGTTCTCAAGATTTCGATGCTGGCAATGGAATTGGGCGGTAGGCTTTTCAGGAGATTGGCGATATCTGAAGCACTCATCTTCATTTCCCTGCCATTGATATAGACAGTGGCCGGAGTGAGGCTGTTGATATAAATATTTCCGTCCTGGTCGACAAAAAGCCCGGGCGTTTTTTCGATTACTTCATATCCACTGGTCGAACTGGCGGCCAGATTTTCAGGATCGATAATGGTCTTGTCATCTTCCTGTCTCATGAGAGGCTTTTGGGAGGTTACCACCACCGTTTTCAAAGTCTTTGGCAGCGGCTCAGCATTGAAAGTAAAATGTGTTTGATTTCCGGATACCTGTATCCCTTTTTTTATCAATTGATAGTTAACGGTACTGATCTCGACGATATACTGTCCCTTAGGCAATTTAAAAACAGCGATGCCTGTACTATCACCTACTTTTTCCTGTACTCCCGCGGTGTCGCTCCTGTCGTAGACAACGAAAGTGGCAAATGATACCGGTTCCCTTTTGTGGTTGTTGACCTTTAGCGTTACGTCGATCGATTCCTCCCTGGGATTGGTTTCCTGAGCTTGAAGGGATAAGCTAAATAAAATAGATGCGGGAAAAAAAATGAAAAAGCTTCGAAGGGTAAGAGAAAGTAACGAATGCATCACCGCTGCCTGGTTGAATTAGGAAAAAGTAAAAATAAGAATTGATGAGGGCCATTTTGTTATTGATTCTCTAATATTCCGTTTTTCAAATTAAGTTTGTCACGAACTACGGATATGGTCAGCTTTATTACTTCCATCCTAAAATTTGAGAAGCAAGGCGAAAAGACCGGTTGGACATACATTGAGATTCCCGCGGATATTGCACTAAAGATCAAAGCTGGTAATAAAAAATCGTTTCGTGTAAAGGGAAAGCTGGATAAGTTCCAGATCGCCGGCGTTTCGTTGTTACCGATGGGAGGCGGCGCATTCATCATGCCTATCAATCAGTCCATGCGAAAGGGTACTGGAAAACGACATGGCGCCATGCTGAAAGTACAATTGGAAATCGACGAAAAGGCGTATCAGTTGAATAAGGATTTTATGGCATGCCTGGCAGAAGAGCCTGCAGGGCTCGCATTTTTCAAGAGTTTGCCCAGGTCGCATCAAAATTATTTTAGCAAATGGATTGAAAGTGCTAAAACGGAGCCTACCCGGACGAAAAGAATCGCCCAGGCTGTAAATGGTTTGTCACGGAAGCAGAGTTTTCCCGAGATCCTCAGGAGCCTGAAAAAGGACAAAGATGAATTGATGGGTTGAAGCCATTACGCCATCTTTGACATTATTTTGCAACATGATCTCTTCTATTGACGATTTTAAGAAACCTTTTTTTATTGGAATAGCAGGTAGCGGCATGAGCGCTATTGCACAATATCTGCAAGGCATAGGAAAAGAAGTAAGCGGCAGCGACCGGTTTTTTACAGCTGATGAACATAATGAAACAAAAGATAAGTTGCAGGCAGAAGGCATTCAATGTTTTGTTCAGAATGGCGAGGGCATTCATTCCGGGACAGACATGGTTGTTGTTTCCACCGCAGTGGAAGACACCGTAATGGAAGTCCAAAAGGCCAAAGCGCTAGGTATCCCAATCCTGAAAAGAGCCGAGTTGCTTTCTATGATTGCTGCGAGTAAGAAAACGATTGCAGTTGGAGGAACCAGCGGCAAGAGTACGACCAGCGCCATGCTTTACGACATAATGCATCATGCCGGCATGGAGCCCAGCATCATCAGCGGGGCCGGACTCGTCAGCCTTATGAAAGATGGAAGGATTGGCAATGCAAGTGTCGGTTCAGGCGATTGGTTGGTGATTGAAGCAGACGAGAGCGATGGCTCGATTACCCAATATCATCCGGATTGGGGACTGTTAATAAATATTGACAAAGACCATAAGGAAATAGATGCGCTCATGGATGTGTTCCGGATCTTCAGAGATAACAGTACTCATTTTTCCGTCAATCAATCTCACTCATTAGCAAAAAAACTCTCTCAGGATATACGACAGGATTTTTCTGTGGATATTCATTCTAAGGCGGGTTTTATTGCAACTGATTTTGTTCAACGTGGAATGATGATTTCATTTAAGATCAATGGAGTTGATTTTGATATGAAGTTAGTAGGCAGGCATAACATGGAAAATGCATTAGCAGCCTCATCCATTTCCTGTCAATGCGGAGTCGAACTTAAGATTTGTGCAGATGCACTTCAGAACTATGAGGGTATTTATCGTCGTCACCAGGTATTCGGCAATAAAAAAGGAGTTTGGTTGATCGATGACTATGCGCATAATCCCGTGAAGTGTGCTGCGGCCATCGAAGCTTGCCAACCCATTGCGCCAAAGGTCGTAGCCTGGTTTCAGCCACACGGATACGGACCAACGAAATTTCTACGCCACGATTTTGTAGAGGAAATAGGTCGTGTGTTAAGGCCCAGTGATGAAATTTGGATGAGCGAAATATTCTATGCCGGTGGCACAGCCACAAAAGATATTTCTGCAAAGGATTTGATTGATGATCTCGTTTCCTCTGACAGCACCGCTTTTTTTGTTGAAAATAGAAACGACCTGCTGAACAGTATAAGGCCACATTTGACAGATGATTGCGTTTTATTGCTGATGGGAGCGAGAGATCCTTCGCTGGAGCAGTTTGCTAAACAAGTTTGGGGAGAGTTGTGAATGGTGAGTGGTGAGTGGTGAATGGTGAGAACCCACCTCTGAGTCGTTTATATTTAGCATTGCTCCGATAGTCGCCCCTCCAGGGAGGGGAAATTCTAGAATCCAGCATCTAGAATCTAGCATCTAGTATCAAGCATCTAGAACCTGCATCTTATTCTCCTGCGCGACCGGAAGAAGCATATACCAGCAAAGTGCGAGTAAAAGACTGGATTGTGCATTAGGAGTTGTGCGATCCTTTACTTGTACCTCGCCACTGCCGCTATTGTCGACATTGATTCCGCAAACCATAAGCGGCTGTTCCCTGGATTCTTTATAAATCACCAATTCTGGTTGAGGGTTATTCTGAATAGTGTAGGCAAATTTCTCATTATTGAGCTCAATCACGGTTTCCTTATTCTCTGACAGCAGCTGACCCATGCGGACACCATATTCATTGCACAGCACCGTCTTATTTCTTAGAAAGCCTTCCTTGCGGATCATGAAGACCCTTTTTTCCGCAGCATACTCGATCCTGGCTGCATTGGTGAAGGGATGGAAATCCAGGGTAAGAAGTTTCTTGTTGTTGTTCGACAACACATAGACTTCCTTGTTGGCGGTGGCCAGAACTTTTTCCCATTTCATAGTTTATAGTTTTGAAAAACCCTATAAGGCGTTATAAATTACAACCCTTATCTCCGTAAACATCTGGTTAACCAAAAATTAATATTAAGTTCATATTGGAGCCATTTTGGGTGAATAAACTGTGGGAAACCAGTAAGATATCCACAGTATTTTCCCGAAATTTGGTATCCAAAAGCATCCGATGCTAACCAAATCCCAGGAATATTTTTTGGAAAAGGCCATTGAGCTTTCACGCCTGGGTATGAGCAATAGCCAGGGTGGACCTTTCGGATGCATTATCGTACAGGGAGAATTGATCGTGGGTAGTGGATATAACCAGGTCACTTCCAGCAATGACCCAACGGCACATGCCGAATTAGTGGCAATACGGGAAGCCTGCGGCAAGCTGGGTACCTTTCAACTCACAGATTGCGAATTATTTAGTAGCTGCGAGCCCTGCCCCATGTGCCTGGGAGCCATTTATTGGGCAAGGTTAAAGCAAGTGATATTTGCAAATACCAGGACAGAAGCTGCCGCGATCGGCTTTGACGATGATATCATTTACCAGGAGATCAACACGGAGCTGCGCGATAGAAAAATTCCCTTTATTCATTCGCCACACTCCAAAGCAAGAGCTGTCTTTGATGCGTGGCAGAAAAAGACAGATAAAAAACAATACTAGTCAGTAACTCTTAGTCACCAAATTACTTCCGATCAACTCTATTGAACAATCAGCTCCTGGTTGACAATCCTGTTTCCAGTTTGTATTCTTACAATGTACGCTCCGGGTCTCAACTGATGATTTACGGTCACCTGATCCCGTCCTGAATATTGCCGGCTTAAATGAAGTTTACCACTCATATCATAAACAGACACACTGAGTTTTTCCTTTCCGGTACTACCCAATTGAATGGTAAAGCTCTTACCACGGACTGGATTGGGATAAACAATTATTCTTCCCGGCTGATCCGGTTGGGTGATCGATGTGAGATTTCTGGGATCCTCTTTGGCTGAAATGGTAGCTGGCGTTGTAAACGACCAAACCGGTCCCACCGTCGTATTGGTCCCATCAAACAACTCCACATACCATTCGTATCCGGTTGATGAGAGAAGATTGGGCCAGTTCGTGCAAGCCGTAGTACCAGAGCCGACAGCGGGCAATTCACCAATTAGTGCGAAATTGTTTGGATTGGTGGTTAGATTTATGTCCAGTTCAAATTGACTATCCGCATCGGTTTCAAACGTGCCGAGATATGGCGAGTAAGTTTTAGCAGATAGTTTATTTAAAGATGGATCGAATTCATATATCCTCAGCAAACCATTTCCACCGCCACTTCTTCCCTGGTAATCGGATAACAAGGTGTGAACGGTGTTACCTGTGTACACATCCGATCTCCGTGCTTCTCCATCCGACTGATGGATATGACCACAAACAAATAAAACGAAGTTGGGATAGACCTTTAACTTGTTGTAGATAGCCTGACCTTGTGTGCCGAAGGCGGTGCTTTCGTCAATCCCGTAATGAGTCATCGCAATTACTTTCTTAGTGCTATTGGATTGAACCAGATTTGCGGCCCAATTTAAAACGGCAGAATCCGGTGATGAATTATACTCCATAGAAATGACCAAAAAGTCAATTCCTCTCGCGGTGAACACATCATAGAAATTATCATTGTTGTTACCGTAATGGCCGCCATAGTAGCTACGTCCTGTAAAACGAGCCGCACCAAAAAACTGATTATAATATTTGGTTGTTCCGGCAGCAGATCCCATCGGAGACTGATCATGGTTTCCTACGCTGATACCATAAGGAATCCCTTGAGCGAGGCCGGTCAGTGCCGGATTTTCAATAGTCTTGATTGCCGTGTCGGCTCTTCTCCATTCGATCGAATTATCGGATCCCGGAGGATCATCGCCATTTTGTGTACAATCGCCTAACTGTCCCACATAAACGATATTCATCGATTGGCGATTATCGGCGATCCACTTAGTCTGCGCTTTAAACATGGTATTGTTCCCACCATTGCTTCCCTGAGGTTCGGCAGTATAATATTGCGTATCTGGTAAAACGATAACAGTAAATTTTTGGCCTGCGGCCGCTTTACGTCTTCCATAGAACCGCGCCCTCAATGTCCCGCCATTCTGATCACTTACATTGGCGCAGAGGGAAGGATTGTTGGAACTTGCTGTTGTATTATTCGCCGGTGAAGGATTGGTGGGTTGATTGGGAGCGACATTAACGGGAGCCGGCGGAATGGGACTACCAGCTACCCAAACAACGCCATTGACCAGCGTTCCATTCAGACCTCCCTGTACGCTATTTGTAGCGACAGTCCCACCACAAGCATTGTTAAAACCCCAACGGCCGCGTAATCCTGTTGCACTGGCAATCTCTGTATTCATGTTTGCCTGAATGTCGCTCGCCGACCTAACTACGCTCCAAATTCTCAATTCATCCATACTACCATCGAAATAACTATTGGTCGGAGTACTAGTGCTTCGCCCAATATTTAAATCCTGGTCATTGATCAACATTCCGCAGTTGGGCGTGAGACTAGACCCTGCCTGAACCCCGTTGACAAACATTTTCATCGAATTGGCAACATCGCTTTGCCACACCAATGCGACATGATACCAGATTCCCGCGGTAATCGCTGTCGACCCGCTTTTTATCGTGAGGGTAGTGGCTGGCGCTGTGCAATCCATAGTGAATACTATATTGTTGGTTGGACCATCCAGGTAACACCTCAGTTCTCCATCGTAAGAAGCGCCTGATTTGGTGAGCGAGAAGAGGTATTGATCATTGGCATCGAGTGTTCTTGCCTTAAACCAAAATTCAATCGTTCCCGCCGACATCGTCCCGCCCGAAGCGGCAGCCAGATAGTGGCCGAATGTGACATAATCATTGGTGCCGTCAAATTGCAAATACGACTTATCAGAGGATGGTTGGTTAAACCCACCATTCCAGGTAGGCGTTCCCGTTAGATTCAAGGTCGCCGCCCCTGCAATCGAATTGCCTGCTGTGCTGCCGGTATTTTCATTAAGCGCCCAGCGCGATACAAGTCCCGTCCCTGCGGTCAGTTCCAAATTATAGTTCGCTGAAATCTGTGCATCGGTCCTAACTATATTCCAGATCCTTACCTCGTCGATGCGGCCATTGAAAAATCCCGCAGCCACCCCCGTGGAACTAAAAGCCGTTCCAATGCCAAAACTCATATCGCTCAATGATTGCGGAGTATAGACAGTGGTTCCAAGATTGAGTGTTTTGTTCAGAGCTCCATTTATATATAGCTTCCAGGTGTTGGCGGTCACATTAAAACTGGCAGCAACATGCGACCATCCACAGCTACTCAGTGTGGATACACTGGAAACGGGGTGGTTGGTACCATTGGCCTTATCTTCGAAATCAGCCACCAACTTGCCCGTAGATGGCTCATAGGCCAGGATATAATTCATTTCTTTTGCAGGCGTGCCATCCGTTTCTGCCCTTCCTTTTGAAATAATGGGCACCAGGTTTGCGAAACCTCCTGTACCACTGGAAGTGGAAGTGCCCGCGCCGTCGATTTTTATCCATGCTTCCAGAGTAAAATTGGTAAGGTGCAAGGCTGTTCCATTTCCACCATTCCCGTATTGGCTACTTCCATTTAATTGAATCGATTGGCCGTTGGCTGTAAGCGATGACAAAGAGATTAATATGACGAATAGAAAGTTGCTTAAAAAGATCCTCATCGGTTTGATGGAACAGGTAGATTTGGTGGTCATGCCAGCTTATTTAATGATGATGATTGCGTTAATGGAAACTGGAATTAAAAGGAACATTCGAAAGGGTGCCGAAAGAAGGGGTTGAAGCTCGTGCCAACCAAAGTATAAGGCGTTTTAGAGGGGAGGGAAGGTGAATATTAAATCTAATTGAAATTATCAATTTCGTGTCAAATATCCTATCAAAATCGAATAAAAAACCGGTCGGAGCGGCCATCTATGGCTATTTTGAGCCAAACTGCCTATTTGGATTGCAGGTAGTTCCGAATAACAATGTAACTGATAACGATCAGAATGATCAATATTAATAGGGAAATATACAGCCAGGGCTGCACCTTTATTTCCAGCTTTGCCCTTCTCTGTTTCTTCGCTTCACTCTTTTTTGCAGGTCGCGATTGAGCTTCTCCACCATATAGGTGATTTGCTGCTTATCCTTCATCGCCTGAAGACCTTCCAGGGCTTCTCCGGCAAATTCATTTTCCAAGAGTTTCTTTTCCACCTCGTGCTTTTTCTCTTCAGTCAACTTGTCTTGAAGATAAAGTAAAAGGGTTTCCTGGTCTACTTCCGTTGACAGGTGAGATAATATATCTTTAAAATTTTCAGACATGTTATTGTGTATTCAATCTTTGCCAGAATGTGATCTCCTGCTATTGTTATCCGATTGTTCTTCCTTCAATTTTCTTTCAATCCATATCCGAAGGTTTCTTTTGCCGTTCTGGATATAGCTTTTAACCTGTAAAAGGCTGTATCCTGTTGATTGGCTAATGGCCTGGTAACTTTTCTTCTGGAGATAAAACAAAGTTACACATTGCCGTTGCTCATGATTCAATTCTTTTAATCCCCGTTCCATTAATTCCAATGTATAATCATTCAGGGTCTTTTCATGTTGATCGTATTCTTGTACGGGTGTGGCTGTAAGCTTCTCGTTGATCTCGGCAGTGATCTTTCCCTGGTGTTCGCGCAATTTCATCAGGCAATGATTCTTGGCAACCATGTAAAGCCACGACTTAAAGTACTGCACTTTATACTTATGAAGTTCTTCGATCACTTTCAGAAATACCTGTTGAACATTATCCTTGGCCTCCTCTTCATTTTTTAGATATTTCATGGAGACCCCGAGCAAGAGCAGCGTATACCGCTTCAACAATATACCCAACCATTCATTGTTGTGATCAGCATAAAAATGATCCAACAACTGCTGATCGGTCATATCCGGGTGAGGTGTCACTGTGATGAGGTATGTAAGCTATAACGTATATACGGTTCAAATCAGTTGAAAATTCCTTTTACCCAATTGGCGATGGCCTGGTCCCAGTCAAGCAATTTGAAACCAGTATAAAAAAGGATCAGTGCAAATATTTTTTTCAAGACATCCTGGCTGATGGCCAATGCGATCTTGCTTCCAAAAAAACCTCCAATCAGAAATCCTAACGCCAGCAATCCTACGACTCTTAAGTCTACAGGTGTGCCCTGCTTTTGACATTGATGATAATAATATATTGATGCCAGGATCACTACGGGTAGCGTCAGCACGGCCAGTGAAGTTCCCTGGGCCTGATGTTGATTATAGCTAAGAAAAAAGACAAGGGCCGGTACCATAATGATGCCTCCTCCAACTCCTACCAATCCGCTTAGAACACCTGCCGCCAGACCAATGATGATCGCAGTTATTACCAGTTGAGCTGTCATAATATTGGGTTGATTGTTTGTCATTGATCAGGAAGGATATGTTTCTTTATAAAAAGCAATAGCGTCTTCGATAACCTTAAAGGCCGTGACCTTATCCTGGAAATTATCTATTTCCACTTTTTTATTTTCAAGCACTTTATATTGCTCAAAAAAATTCCGCAACTCGAGTAAAAAATGCTGAGGAAGACCTTCCATTTGGGTAATGTGATTAACGGAGGGATCTTTCGCCGCCACAGCAATGATCTTATCATCCTTTGAGCCGCTGTCAATCATCTGCATGTTGCCGATCACATTTGCCTCGACCAGGCAAAGAGATTGAATGGATTGCGAACAAAGTACGAGTATGTCCAGAGGATCTCCGTCCTGTCCAAGTGTTTGCGGGATAAATCCATAGTTGATGGGATATTGAAAAGAAGAATATATTACCCGGTCGAGTCGCAATAGACCTGATTCTTTGTCTACCTCATATTTGGAACGGGATCCCTGCGGTATTTCAATCAGTGCATGCACAGTAGCCGGGGCTTTGTCACCATAATTAGCGCCATGCCATGGATGTTTGACTTTAATCATAGATGTTCTTTTTATCTTACTATTTTCATTCCCAGGTAAGTTGCAAGCAATCCTAAAATAACGCTGCCGGCGACATAGGAGAAAAATAGTAGAAGCCTTTGTTCTCTGATCAATCCAATTCCTTCCAGCGTGAATGCGGAAAAGGTGGTAAACCCTCCGCAAAACCCTGTCATCAGAAATAATTTCCAATTCTCGTTGGCGGAAAATGATTTAAAGCTTACACCCCAGATCAAACCGATAGCAAGGCATCCCAATATGTTGACCGCAAATGTGCCCCACGGAAAGGGGTGCGCAAAAGAATAGGTCATCCATCGCTGGCATAAATAGCGACCTATACTTCCTAGTCCGCCGCCCAGGGCGACCAATAATATTTGCTTCATCATTGAAGTGTGTCCGTGTTAGGCTTCAAATAAAGAGTTGTGTCCATATCATGCTCATACAGATATTTCAAATCGATCACCCATTGACCCGAAATTCTTAAAACTTTCAAGGTATCGTGGTTGTTCTTAAATGAATTGGAATAAATGACAATAGTAGTTGAATCGTTAACTGGATTCACCTGGTGAATATTGATGGAAGCGCGCTGGTAACCGCTCTTTTCTTCCGGGTTCGCTTTTTGATAATTGCGCTCGGCCACATCCATGTAATGAATATTGGAAGAGTCCGCCAATAAATAACGCCTGGCATCCTTAAACTTACCGTCGAGCGCAGAACGGATAAAATCCCTGGCCGCGTCAATATCATTTTCCGGTTTTGCAGCAGTATTCTTTTCTTCATCGTTGCACGAAGCGTAACCGACAACCAGGCAAAGTAGCGGGAACCATAGTTTGAATTTCATGCCTGCAAAGTACTAAACATTTGAGAGGGATCGAATGACAACAGGCAATGGATTTCCATTGCCTGTTAAGAATAGATATATAAATTGCTTCACGAAGGATTTTTTCCCTGTTCTCTTTCCTGCTCTTTTGTATATGCGCGAAGTATTTGCTTAACCAGGCGATGGCGGACCACATCTTCTTCATCCAATTCAATATGGGCGATGCCTTCAATATTTTGCAGAATGCGGACTGCAGTTTGCAGACCACTTCGTTGATTCCTCGGCAGGTCCACCTGTGTAAGATCACCTGTAATGATCGCCTTGGCCGTCGCGCCAATACGCGTCAGGAACATTTTGAATTGAAGATCTGTGGCATTTTGAGCTTCATCCAGGATAATAAAAGCATTATCGAGAGTACGACCGCGCATATAGGCAAGAGGTGCGATTTCAATCGTTCGGGTACTCATATAATAACCCAGCTTGTCGGCCGGGATCATATCATCCAGGGCATCATATAAGGGGCGCAGATAAGGATCGATTTTTTCTTTCAGGTCTCCCGGTAAGAAACCAAGATTTTCTCCTGCTTCAACCGCTGGCCTGGTAAATATGATCTTTTTAACCTGTTTATTTTTCAATGCGCGCACTGCGAGTGCTACTGCCGTATAGGTCTTACCAGTTCCTGCCGGTCCTATCGCAAATACAATGTCATTTTTTTCGGCTTCCATGCACCAGTTTTTTCTGGTTGGCAGTTCTGGCGCTTACAGATTTCCCATTGGGGCCAAAGACCAAGTACATCATTGGGATTGCTTTCAATGAAATGATCTACGGTATCAGCATCATCGCCTCCCAGCACTTGTTCGAAATAGTTTTCGCTCATGTGCCCGTTCCTTTCCAGGTATTGGACAATGAGCTGGATCTTTTCCCGGGCATTTTCTATCTGCTCACGGAGCTCCGCTAAGTTTTAATTGTTTGCCGCGGGAAAGAATTTTCAGAAGAGGGAACTTTTTCTTGAGGAGGTCTAGTTTGCCGTTGTTTACGCCGAAGAACTCAATAGGGTTGACGGTTTCAAGGTTGATGATCGTGTCTGTCAATTCGCAATTTTTTTTATGATTCTTCCCTCATCAATCGTTCGCAGACCGAACCAGTTCTCAAATATACCTGATCTAAATAGTCAATACCTAAAGTTAATTATTAACACTTGTTAATAGAAATTTTGAACCAAGAAAATATAAGAAACGTGGCTGGGATTTTTACTATTGTTAAAAAATTTAGAAAACGGCAGATTAGCTAAAGACTGCCATTTAAAATTTCAATTTTTACAGGTCATATACTGCCCCATTTAAATGAATTTTAAGAGCCTTTTTTTCATACTGTCTCTCCTGGCCTCTCTTTCCCTGCATGCCCAACTCTATAAGTTTTCGGGCTTTGTTATCGATGGCAGCAAGAGTCCATTGCCTCTCGCTACAGTCGAAGTAAAGGAAGTTCAGAAAGGAATGATCACGGATGAAGATGGCTCCTTTGAATTTTTTCTTGAAACAGGTAACTATAGTATGGTGATCAGCATGGTGGGTTTTGAAACCAAAGTCGTCACCTTTGTCATCAATAATGCGGACAGCTCTGGAATCGTGGTCCTTGATCTGGATAAATCGGCAAACCTGTCCGAGGTTGTGATAAAAGTAAAGTCACGGGACAGAGCGGAGGAAATCGTGAGAAATGTTATTAGAAGAAAGGAGACCATTCAATCAGCACAGGGATCCTATTCGTGTGACCTATATATAAAAGCATCTCAACAGGATTCTCTTGATGTCAGAAAGAAAAAGAAGGAAGGCGACTTGCCAAACCCAGGCCTTGCCTATAAAGGGATGTCATTGGCTGAGATCTACCTTCGAGTGAATAAAAATTCGCAGGGCCAGGTGAGAGAGGAGACGATGGGAATAAAAAAGATAGGTAGAGTCGAAAGCCTTTTTTATTTGTCGGCTACGGATGGAGATTTTAATGTCTATAATAACTTCATAAAGGCTCCTGCCGTTTCTACGATTCCATTCATTTCGCCGGTAAGTTTCAGTGGACTTGTCGCCTATCGTTACAAGACTTTAAAGATTGAACGCGTAGGAGGCCATAAGATCTATACGATTGCTGTCAGGCCAAGGCAACTAAGTAACGCCACAGTGGAAGGAACCCTTGTTATTGACGATAGCCTTTGGGCCGTACTTAACGCCCAATACCGCCTTCCAGCAGCCCATACACCCGAGTATGATTTTTTTGAAGTGAATCTTCAATACCGGCAAAGAGGAGAAAGCGGATGGATGCTTGAACGCCAACAATTCAATTACCATACAAGGATCAAAGGTGGAAGGCGATATGGTCAGACATTGGTGGCTATTTCGAACTATGAATTCAACAAAAACTTTCCAAAAGGATATTTCGGAGCAGAGGTAAGTACTACAACCATGGAGGCATACGAAAGGGATTCTACTTTCTGGAGCAGGATCCGCAGTGAACCTTTGACGGAAAAGGAATTTTTGTATTCACGCTACCAGGATAGCCTGTACAAAGTAATGCATACAGAGGCCTACCTGGATTCACTGGACAGGATAACGAATAAAGTGAGCTGGAAAAAATTGTTGCTCTTTGGTCAGATATTTAATAATCATAGAAAAGAAAGGAGCTGGATCATTCCGCCATTGCCTTTTTTCTACCAACCGTTCCAATTTGGAGGTGGTCGCCTTAACCTGGCCGCCAGTTATAAAAGAGTTTTTCCATCCAGGAAAAATATTTCTGTCGACTTGAAGACAAGCTATGGGTTTCGCAATCATGATATCAATGGAAGCGTTACAGTCAAGAGCAAGTATAATCCCATCAATGCGGCCAACGTGGGCCTGACAGTCGGTCGTGATTTCCAATACATATTTGATGGAGATGCGTGGATCAATTTGCTGAAACGAAGTAATATTTACCTCAACAATTCTGTTGAATTAGCTCATGGAATTGGAGTAACAAAGAATCTGTATGTCTCCAATACCTTCGAAATTGCCTTTCGCCGGTCGGTTAGTAATTACCGGTTGAATCCCAAAGCAGATAGCTTATTTGGAGGCATATTGGCTGACGATGGTCCTGTTCCATTCGAACCATACAATGCAGTGTATGGCAAAATTAGATTGGAATATACTCCTGGTCATCGCTATCGCCGTGAACCCAGGGAAAAGATCTCATTAGGATCGAAATGGCCAACGTTTTATGTGCAATGGAGAAAGGGCATTCCCGGAAGTATTTAAAAGTGAAATAGATTTCGATTACCTGGAATTCGGCATCCAACAGAAGCTAAGCCTGGGGACCGCCGGTATTACGTCGTATACGGTCAAGACCGGCGATTTCTTTAACCGCAGGGAACTTCGACTGATCGATTATAAATTCCAGAGAAAGGGAGATCCATTATTTTTCAATGATCCGAATACGCGCCTTCCAGGCGCTGGATTCCAGTTTTGCCGATATTCAATCGTTTTTACCAGGGAAACTTTGTACATGAATTTAATGGATTATTGATCAACAAGATCCCATTCATGAAGAGGTTACGCCTACAAGAAATTGCCGGTATGGGATTTTTAATCGCGAAGGAAAGAAATCTGCATTATGGTGAGATCTTTGGCGGATTGGAAAGAGTATTCCGATGGCCGTTAAATCCACTCACTAAATTGAAAGATCGGAATTTATGTAGTTGGCTCAGCAGCAAATAAATTCAATAATCCCGTTCAATTCAAGATTGGCATCAAACTTTGGGATTGGCAGCGAAACAGGTGGCTGTGATTTGCGAAGATTTAAAACCTCACCAGCGCGCAATGATCTTAAAATTCACAAGCCTGGGTGTAAGCCGGTTGGGAAGAAGGAAGACCGTATTTGAGAAATCCTTGATCAATAAGTATGAGATCGTGTTTGCGCGGTCGATAATATTAAATACTTCCAGGCTGGCCCAGATATTTTCAAAATTGCGAAAAGGACTATGACTTCTTCGTCTGGCTTCGATCGGCATCGAGTAGAAGTGCGCTGAATCCAACATCGCATCTTATATACGGATCAATGACCAGCGCATTCCGGTATTTTATATTTCCCGGAATATTATACGGAAGGTTGGTGCCATACAACAGGTTGAGATACATTTTGAAATTCTTATTCGTAGGCAAGATAATCCTGGAAATACATGCCGAAGGTGACACGGCGGTCGGTTGGCCTCCGTAGCCAGCCGTTTTGTGACGAGGGAACTGTCAATCGGATGGTTTGAGAGAATCAATCGTATATACTTTGAAAAAATCCCCGGCAATATCTTCCGATGTTTTCATGATCCCAAGGCTGATCCAACTTTCTGCATCCTTCACCAGTTCTCCAAACAACCGCATTTCAATTCCTGCCGCATAAGCCTTTGCATTATCCGTCACCAAAGTAACGGATACGGACATTGTCGATATCATACGGATCCACGTGCGTCATATTCTTATAATATGCTTCCGTCGTCCATCGCAGTGCACGATTGCCCAGACCTTTGAAATTATAATCAAATCCGAATACGCCCTGCCAACTTCTCTGTGCTTTCAATTGCGTATTTATTGTTCCATCATATCTTCTCAACTCCCGATAGAATGGGGGCTGGTGATAGGCGCCCGCAGCCAGTCGAAAAATGATATCCTTTTTCCATGCCTGGCTTCCAACTGGCTCCGATCCTGGGAGAAATGAGCCATTCCTTGTTGAGGCGAATTATAGTTGAATCGAATGCCTGCCTGCAAGTGTGGCAGCATGGACCGAGTCTCCAAGTAAAATATTATCCTGGAAATAACCCGAGAATTTATTGATATCCAGGTCAGCATTTGATTTTAATACCTTACTTAATTGAAAGCATGTCCGGGTTAAACGGTAAGGAATATCCGGCTGAATCCTGGAACTCCCATTCATTTAACTTATCAGTCGATGCTTTGTCTTGTCGTAAGAAACTCCCCATTGAAAGGCATGGTTGCCCCTGGTCGAAATTTCCCTTATGTGAAAAATTCCAGTTTTCAATATTCAATTTGTTTCTTGCAAAGTTTTGATAAACTCCTGCGCCGAGTGGATTAATGATGAGGCCATAGGTCGGCCGGCTTTTATCAAAATCCCTTTCGCCAAATAAGATAAGCGCCGGCAATGTCTATATTCTCTCTTTCATCATTTTCAAATCGAGATGCCATCCATTTTAATCGCAGTTTGCTGTTTACCTGGTTGATGAGTGAAAGTCCAAGCATATTCGTGCGGTACTGATCTTTTTCCCGGCCTTCAAAAAAAATATCGACGCCGATATTGGCACTGAAAAATGGAGAAAAGACTGAACTGGTCAACTGACTGAATGCCGGAACCAATGAAAATTTTGTCTGTGAAATATTGCTGAGTAACGATGCCTGCCATTTTGGATTGAATTGATAGGTCAACCAGGCCTGGAAATCTGCGGAGGAGGGAACATAATTTCCTTTCGTATCCTGGCGGCTAAGGAGATTGCGGTTGGTCCTGTTGCGTGCACCAATCAGATAGCTGAATTTATTATTATGACTAATTCCTTCAAATTGCAGTCCCTGTTCCAGAATACCAACATATGCAGAACCGCCAAAGCTCCTTGGTTTCTTATATTGAATATCCAACACACTGCTCATCTTGTCGCCATACTTTGCCTGGAAACCTCCATTGTAAAAATTGATATTGCGAACCATTTCGGGGTTAATAAAGCTCAACCCTTCCTGCTGGCCGATTCCTCACCAGATAAGGCCGGAAAATTTCAAAGTCATTCACATAGATCAGGTTTTCATCATAACTGCCCCCGCGCACACGAGTATTGAGAAGTCAATTCATTGTTGGAACCGACAAAGATTTTGATCAGGCTTTCCACACCCGTTGTTGCCGAAGGAAGATTGAGTATCGATTTGGGATTTGGCCGGATGAGACCCGCTTCTCTTCGGTCACGTTGGTCCGAAACAACTACTTCCTGTAAAACATTGTCACCTTTTTCCAGGCGGATCGTGATATTCTCCTCTTCATTTCCATTTAGCAAAAAATTCTTTTGCTCATTCCGATAACCTGTATAGCTGAATAAAATTCCCACTGCCTTATTAGCGGGGACGGCTAGTCGAAAATAGCCCGAATCATTTGTTGCGATGCCAGATTGCCTTCCCAGGATAATGACGGAAACTTTTGCAAGAGGCGTTTCATTGGCATCGACCACCTTGCCGGAAACAAAAGCTGATTTTTTTTGTGAAAACGATAATGAGAATGACAGCAAACAAATTGCCGAAAGCAATATTGGGCGGCGGTTTATTTTCATAAGAGAATCTTACAGAGCCATTTAAATCGGCTAATCAATTTCTTTGGATCAGGCGACTTAAACACGGTATTACCGGCAACCAGTACATCGGCTCCAGCTGCTATAATGGAAGCAGCATTTTCCAGTGTCACGCCGCCATCAATTTCGATCAGCACATTCAATTTTCTTTCATCGATCATTTTGCGAAGCTGTTTGATCTTGTCCAGAGTGTGAGGAATGAATTTTTGTCCGCCATAACCGGGATCAACGCTCATCATACAAACGATTCGAATCTCATGCAGGATATCATGTAACTCCGATATGGGAGTATGCGGGATTGATCGCAACACCCGCCTTCATTCCCAGGGATTTGATCTGTTGAACATTTCGATGAAGATTGGGACATGCTTCGATATGCACCGACAGGTGATCTGCTCCTGCCTTTTTAAATTCTTCGGCATATTTGCCCGGTTCAAGGATCATCAAATGCACATCGCATGGCTTCTTTGTAGTCTTCCGGACGAATTCAATGATCATGGGCCCGAAGCTGATGTTAGGGACAAAACGACCATCCATTACATCCAGGTGAAACCAATCGGCCTGGCTTTCATTGATCATTTTGCATTCGTCTGCCAGATGCAAAAAATCGGCAGCAAGCAATGAAGGAGCGATCAGCGCCATGAGTTCTTATTTGGGAGGCAAAGTTAGGTTTAGAAGTTTGATAAAATAATTTGAATTGTTATGGATGACATTTGTAATCGTGCATGACCGTGTTCTTAACGACTGCTGCTGATTCTATCTGCCGCATCCTTTGCTTCGGTCAAAGTCTTATCCAGCCCATAAGCCCGCTGGTAATTTAAACGTGCTTCATCCTTCTGGCCCAGCGATTCCTGGCATTTGCCAACCCAATAATAGCCGTCTGCGAAGGTGGGGGAGATGGTTGTCACAAGGGTGAAGACCTTCAACGCATCTTTGGTTTTTTTCTGGTCAAAGAGTAACTGGCCTTTTTCCATATGAGCATCTAAAAAATTATAGTCGTGTTGTATGGCCTGATCATAGAAAGAGAGGGCTTTCGCTTTATCATTGCTATTCGAATAATAAACGGCTTTAAAATAATACGGTTCCGCATGATTACCCGTCGGATCCCGGATGATCAATGAATCGCAGAATGCTATGGTCTTTGGATTCCTCGACTGAGCATATTTGAAAGCAAGGCTATGGCTCAGTTCAGGATCCTGTGGTTTTAGCTTATATGCTTTCTCCAGCGTGACCAGCGATTCTTCGCTAATTCCTTTTTTTTCGAGCAGGTCGGCCTTTAGCAATAACATGTTTAGTTGGGATGAATCTATTGCCAGTATAGCATTGCACATATTAAGAGCCTCATCCGCCTTACCCTGGGTAGCCAGTGCATGTGCAAGGTTGATCCGCAATAAAATGCTTTGAGGAAGTTCCTTCAACGATTCGTTGAGGAACAGGATCGCCGAATCCGATCGTCGCTCCAATAATATGGTGCTGATGCCGAAGGCATATCTTTCATCTTTTCTGATCGACCAGGCCTTGCGAAAATCCGCCAGGGCTGGTTCAGGAAAATTATTTTTATTCAGCAAGACTGCCCGGTGAAAATACAATTCATCGTTGCCGGCTTGCTTCCTGATGCTGTCAGTTACTTCAACAAACGGTGCCTGATTTAAGAATTGAGCAAATGGCGAATTCTCTTCCTTGCCCTTACACCCGCTCGTAAAAAAAATAGCAGGCAAGGCTGCTATATATAATAAATACAAAAAGAAATTCCCCATGCTTTCAAAGGATTATTCGAAACAAAACTAAATTATTTTCCACATGGAGAGTTGACATTTGCCTGACAAACCGACGTATTTAACGAAAATAACTTTGGCATCGCTTGAATAATGAAAGCATGATAATGAAAAAAATTCCTTCTACTGTTGTCTTTTGTGTGATCATGATTTGCCTGACCGCCTTCAGAGCGCCCGTTGGCTTGATCGTGCTCGAGAATGCACCGCAGGACACTATCCTTTATCCAGAGGAAAAACATTTTTCGAACATTCAGCAATTGACATTTGGGGGTGATAATGCAGAGGCATATTGGAGCTATCGATAGTAAGTGGCTGGTTTTTCAGCGATTCAAGTGTGAAAGATGGCATTCACTGCGATCAAATATTCATCGGCAAGGTCCCGCAAAGCCCTGGCGATAAATTTGAACACAAAATGATCAGCAGCGGAAAGGGTAGAACCACCTGCCCCTTTTTTACAAAGGATGGTAAGCATATCATTTATGCATCCACTCATCTCGCTGCGGATACCTGTCCGCCGGTCCCTGATCGAAGTAAGTATGGAAATAAATATATCTGGCCTTTATATGATAGCTATGACATTTTCATGGCTGACCTTGATGGCAAGATCATCCGTCAATTGACCAATGCAAAAGGATATGATGCGGAAGCCACATTAAGTCCTGATGGAAAGAAAATGATCTATACCAGTGATAAGGATGGAGACATTGATCTTTATATCATGGATTTTGAAACGGGAAAAGAAAAGAGAGTTACCAATACTCTTGGCTATGACGGTGGAGCATGGTTTAGTCCCGATGGCAACAAGATCATTTGGCGAGCATCCAGGCCAAAAACGGATGCTGCAGTAAAGGAATATAAAGACCTATTGGCTATGAACACCTGGTCGCGCCCACCCAAATGGAAATATTTGTTGCCGATGCTGATGGGAATAATGTGCACCAGGTCACTTCCTTTGGACAGGCGAACTGGGCGCCGGCCTTTTTCCCCGATAGTAAACGGATCATCTTTGCGAGCAACCATCGAATACAAACGAGGGTTTCCGTTTAACCTCTATTCTATCAATGAGCGATGGAACCGGCCTGCAATAAGATCACGCAGGAAAAAATATTTGATGCCTTTCCGATGTTCTCTCCTGACGGAAAGAAGATCGTTTTTTGCAGCAATCGAAACAATGGCGGAACCCAGGATACCAATATTTTCGTTGCGGATTGGGTGGAATGAGATCATGAAACAAGTTTTGATCTTGAAAAGGGTGAGTTGTAGCTTTGGTCAACCAAAATAATTGCTATGTATACTGGCTTGCTCCACCTGCACAGCCTTCTTCGCTGGGTAATTCTTCTCTTCTTATTGCTGGCACTTTTTAAGAGCCTTATTGACCGCAACAAACCATTTTCAAATTCGCACAAGCGGATTGGAATGGTGCTGACCATCTGTTGCGATCTCATGCTATTGATCGGATTGTATCAATGGTTTGCCGGCCCCTGGGGATGGAAGAATATACAAAACCAGGGTATGAGCGAAGTGATGCACAAGTCTTATGATCGTTTTTTTGCTATCGAACATGCAGTGGCCATGCTGTTTGCTATTGTCCTGGTCCATATCGGCCGGTCTTACGTAAAGAAAAACGTGAGTGATTCCGTCAAGCATAATCGCACGCTCTTATTTTTCGGGTTGGCCTTGCTCGTCATATTGGTTTCGGTGCCCTGGCCTTTCAGAGAGGTAGGAGCAGGGAGGCACTGGTTTCCCGGACTCTGATTACTGCCTATTGATCGAGTGAGTTGTGAGTTGTGAGTGAAATTCACAACTCACCATTCACCATTCACCACTCACCACTCACCAATCACCACTCACCGTTTTAGTTCAATCACTTCACAATCTTTCATATTTTTTCCATCAACTATAAACCGGATGAGTGTCCGCACCTTTTGCCATCCCTGTCTTCCTGCCGCGCCGGGATTCATATGCAGGCAGCCGGCGCGTTTGTCGTAGATCACTTTCAAAATGTGAGAATGTCCGCAAATGAAAAGATTCGGTTTATGAGCGGCCATTTCTCGTAGCGTATCCGGATTGTATTTCGGAGGATATCCGCCTATGTGTCTCATCATTACTTTCACTTCTTCGCAATAAAAAACCAATTGCTCCGGAAATTCATTTCGCAAAATCTGATCATCAATATTACCGTAGACTCCTTTTAGTGTCTTGAATGACGCAAGCTGGGTCGCCAACTCCATGTTACCAAAGTCGCCGGCATGCCATATCTCGCTGCAATTCTCAAAATGTTTGAATACAGCGGGATCAAGGTAGCCATGAGTATCTGATAGGAGTCCGATCTTTATCATGGATTTAATTGTAAATTTGAAATATGCCTTTTCATCGCAACTTCACCTATTATATTGACAAGAGAAAATGGAAATATTATTTCCTGATGATGGCTCTTGAATTGATCCGAAAGGCGTTTCATCGCTTGACAGGTTTCATTTTTCATTTTTAATTCTATCAATCATGCCTCACTATTATCATCTCGGAAATATTCCGCACAAACGTCATACACAATTTCGTAAACCGGACGGAAATCTGTATTCGGAACAATTGTTCTCCACAGAAGGTTTTTCAAATGATTATTCCCTACTATATCATGTTCACCCGCCGACACAGATCATTAAGACTGAACCCCAGGTAAGCGTGGCGCCCGCCATAGCCGAGGAAAAAATGTTGAAGCACCGAAGCTTTGACGGGTTCAAGGTGAGTCCAGCAAAGGATTTTCTCAATAGCCGCAAGGCGGTATTGGTTAATTCCGATTGCCATATCGTTTTGGCAGCGCCGCAGGAAAGCATGACTGATTATTTCTATAAAAATACGGATGCCGACGAATTGATCTTTGTCCACGAAGGCAGTGGCACTTTGCTCACGATGTATGGGGAGCTCAGCTTCGCATATGGCGACTACCTAGTCATTCCGCGCGGAACGATTTACCAGATACGCTTTAATGGCGCGGACAACCGTCTATTCATTGTAGAATCTTTTAGCCCGATACGATATCCAAAAAAATACGTGAGTAAATATGGTCAACTGCTGGAACATAGTCCTTACTGCGAACGCGATATTCGTGGTCCACAAAACCTGCCCAGCTTTGATGAGAAAGGAGATTTCCTGATCCGCGCAAAAAAGAAAGGTGTTTTATATGGTTTGCATTATGGCACGCATCCATTCGATATTGTAGGATGGGATGGGTATTGCTATCCATTTGCTTTTTCCATTCATGATTTTGAACCCATCACTGGCAGAGTTCACCAGCCGCCGCCTGTCCATCAAACTTTTGAAGCCCACAATTTCGTAGTTTGTTCTTTTTGCCCGCGATTATTCGATTATCATCCTAATGCCATTCCTGCACCCTATAACCATAGCAATATCGATAGCGATGAAGTCATTTATTATGTGGACGGAGATTTTATGAGCCGAAAAAATGTAACGCGCGGAATGATCACTCTCCATCCTGCCGGAATTCCGCATGGTCCTCATCCGGGAGCTGTCCAGAAGAGTATCGGAGCTAAAGAGACTAAGGAACTGGCCGTTATGGTGGACACTTTTCATCCACTGATGCTCACCGCGGAAGCTCTGAGTATCGAAGATTCGAATTATGTAATGAGTTGGGCGGAATAAGTTCAATTAAATGATCTATATATGCTTCGATCAACGACTCGGTTGCACTCACTAATCGGTTTCTTTTCTTTTTTATTGGTCAGCAACGCATGGAGCCAGGAAACTACGCTCACCCTGGAGAAGACGTATTTGCTGGCGGAACAGAATTATCCCGTCATCAAGCAACGAGGCCTGGTGAGCCAAACTGCATCAATCACCATTGAGAACTTAAGTAAAGGTTGGCTGCCGCAACTATCAATTAATGGACAGGCCACTTATCAATCAGATGTTACCAAAGTTTCTGCTTCAGTGCCTGGTTTTTCACTTGATCCTCTGAGCAAGGATCAATATCGGATAATGGGAGAAGCCTCCCAATTGATCTTCGATGGGGGATTGATCCGCCAACAGAAAACGGTTGCGCAGCTTAATGAAACAGTAGAACAGCAGAAAGTAGAGGTCGATCTTTATCAATTAAAAGAAAGGATCAATCAACTCTACCTCGGCGTATTGTTTCTTGATGAAGAAGAGAAGCAGGTTGACCTCGTCAAGGAAGACCTTCAAACGGGCATCAAAAGAGTAGAAGCGCAGGTGAAAAACGGCGTTGCTTTTCGATCTAACCTGAACCTGTTGAATGCTGAGCTGCTAAAAGCCGATCAACGAAAAATCGAAATAAAAGCTTCACGCAAAGGGCTGCTTGATATGCTCAGCATTTTTATCAACCAACCACTGACCGGTGAGGAGACTTTTTCAAAACCTGCACTTGCTTCATTTTCTCCCGCTGAGATCCAGCGTCCGGAACTGAAATTATTTTCTGATCAATCGCATCTACTTGGCCAGCAGACCAATATAATCCGGGCCAGGAATTTACCAAAAGCCAGCCTATTCCTGCAAGGTGGCTATGGCCTGCCCGGTCTTAATCAATTGAAAAATGAATTTGCTTCATATTATATCACCGGCTTGAGATTGAATTGGTCATTGGGTGGATTATATACCAGTAAGAAAGATCGGGAATTGGTAGATATCAATAAAAAGCTGGTAGACGTTCAACGGGAAACCTTTTTGTTAAACACTCAAACGCAATTAAAACAACAACAATCGGAGGTAGATAAACTTCGGCAGCTAATCGTAACGGACAGCGCTATCATTGAACTTCGAAGACAGGTGAAGGAGGCTGCCCGTGCCCAATTGGAAAACGGTGTGATAACGGCCAACGATTACTTGCGGGAGGTCAACGCGGAAGACCAATCGAGACAATCACTCATCACACATCGCATTCAATTGTTGCAGGCACAGATCAATTATCAAACTATAGCGGGTAAACAATAAATTTCTATTCATGAAGATCAACTTGTTTTTTGTATTCGCAGTACTTCTTGCGGCCACAGCCTGCAATCGATCAGGCCAGGATTTCGATGCGGCGGGCACATTTGAGGCAGATGAAGTGATCGTATCGGCATCTACAAATGGAAAGATATTATCCCTGACCATCGATGAGGGTTCTATCCTTACAAAAGATAGCATCGTTGGACTGGTAGATCCTACGGATCTCAATCTACAGAAGGAACAGGTAGAAGAAACCATTCAGTCGCTTAGTGAGCAAACACTGAATGTCGCGCCACAGGTTAAATTAATGGAGGACCAATTAACGGTGCAGCAATCACAATTGGACAACATGAATCATGAAAAGGCCCGAATTGAAAACCTGCTCAAGCAGGATGCCGCAACCGGCAAGCAGCTGGATGATATCAATGCGCAGATCGATGTAGTCAAAAAACAGATGAAAGTAACTCAACAGCAAATCACGGTGCAAAAAACAAACGTCGGATCTCAAAATGCGGGAATACTGAGTCAGAGCGGGCCTTTGAGTAAGAGGGTAGAGGAATTGAAAGAACAAATTAAACGAGCCAGCATCACGAATCCGATCAATGGGACCGTCCTTACCAAATATGCCGAGGCCGGAGAGATTACTTCAAACGGCAAGGCGCTTTATAAGATCGCAGATCTCTCTGTCATTACGCTTCGTGCCTACATTACCGGTGCGCAATTATCGCAGGTAAAATTGAATCAACAGGTAAGAGTGATAGTGGATGATGGAAAAGACAAAGACAAAAGAATTGCCAGGAGCCATCACCTGGATCTCTGATAAGGCGGAGTTCACACCAAAGACGATCCAGACGAAAGATGAAAGGGCCAACCTGGTCTATGCCATGAAGATAAAAGTGAAGAACGATGGATACCTGAAGATCGGGATGTATGGAGAGGTGATGTTACAAAGTAAGTGATGGAGTAAAAGATGAATTCAATTGTAGTTGAAAATATCGTCAAGACCTACGGAAAGAAGAAGGCTACTCAAACAGCTCTTAAAAAAGTTTCTTTTCAAGTGGAGCGAGGTGAATTATTTGGGATCATCGGCCCGGATGGAGCCGGCAAGACCTCTTTATTCAGGATCCTCACCACTCTCTTGCTGGCTGATGACGGCAAGGCGACGGTCATGGGATTGGATGTCGTGAAGAATTATAAAGATATCCGTAAACAAGTGGGATACATGCCCGGCCGGTTTTCACTCTATACTGATCTTACCGTAGCTGAAAACCTGGAATTCTTCGCCACATTATTTAATACCACCATTGCCGAAAATTATGATTTGGTAAAGGACATTTATTCCCAGATCGAACCATTCAGGGACCGGCGTGCAGGCAAGTTATCGGGCGGCATGAAACAAAAGCTGGCTTTGAGTTGCGCCCTCATTCATCGGCCTTCGGTCTTGTTTTTGGATGAACCCACTACCGGCGTTGATGCCGTGTCGAGGAAGGAATTCTGGGAGATCCTCAAACGGCTAAAAGCTCAGGGAATTACGATTCTTGTTTCCACGCCTTATATGGATGAGGCTGCATTGTGTGACAGGGTCGCGTTGATTCAATCGGGCTCGATCCTTTCCGTCAACACCCCCCAGGGTATCATCAATGAATTTAAGAAACCGCTTCTGGCTGTCAAGTCCACCAATATGATGCCTTTGTTAAGAGATCTCAAAGAGTTTGACGGGCAACAGAATTGCTATCCTTTTGGCGAATATCATCATGTTGTTATGAAAGGGATGAACCTGGAAAAGGAATTGGAAGAGTATTTAGTGAAACGTGGAACCAAAGGCCTTGAACTACGCTCGGTCACTCCGGATATTGAAGATTGTTTCATGGCATTAATGAAAAATGAATGAATGCAGATAAAGCAATTCGGGCTAATCAATTGACAAAGCGGTTCGGGAACTTTACGGCCGTCGATGCGATTTCATTTGAAGTCAGCAAAGGAGAAATATTTGGATTTCTCGGCGCGAATGGTGCAGGCAAAACGACCGCTATGCGCATGTTATGCGGTCTGTCTCTTCCCACTTCCGGGGAGGCTTCGGTAGCCGGATTCGATGTCTACAAACAAAACGAAAAGATCAAGAGGAGCATTGGTTACATGAGCCAAAAATTTTCTCTCTATGAAGACCTCACCGTTAAAGAAAATATTCGCTTTTATGCCGGCATTTATGGAATGAGCGACTCATTTATCAGCGAAAAAACAAAAGTGATATTGAAAAAGTTGCACCTGGAAAAGGAAGCCGGACAAACTTGTCAAATCGCTGCCCCTCGGTTGGAAACAAAAGCTCGCCTTTTCTGTGGCTATTTTCCATGAACCTCAGATCGTTTTTTTGGATGAACCGACGGGCGGAGTTGATCCCGTTACCCGGCGGGAGTTTTGGAGCATGATCTACGAAGCCGCAGAGGGCGGTATCACTGTATTTGTTACGACACATTACATGGACGAGGCGGAGTATTGCAGTCGTGTCTCCATAATGGTGGATGGAAGGATCGAGGCATTGGACACACCAACACAATTGAAAAAAACATATCAGGCTAAGAGTATGGATGAAGTGTTTTTGAAATTGGCGAGGAAGGCATTACGGACTTGACTACTGATATTAATTAGCTATAATGAGACAGTTCGGTGCATTTGTAAAAAAAGAATTTTTTCATATTCTCCGGGATAGGCAAACCCTGTTCATCCTATTAGGAATGCCTATCGTTCAAATCATCATATTTGGTTTTGCATTGACGAATGAAGTGAAGAATTCCAATATCGCTATTCTCGACAATTCAAAAGATGCCGCTACTTCGTCCATTATTCAGCAGATCAATGCGAGCCGCTATTTCGATATCGCCAGCAATCTGCATAGCAGCTACGACATTGAAAAGGCATTTAAGAAAGGGACAATCAAACTGGCGCTCGTCTTTCCTCAACAATTCAATCAGGATCTTCAGCACTTTCATGAAGCTCAGGTGCAGTTGGTAGCGGATGCATCGGATCCAAATACGGCAACTACGCTGACAAATTTCGCCACATCGATTATCAGGGATTATCAAAACCGTATTACGGACGATAAAAAATTGCCATATACCATTCATACGGAGATGCGGATGCTCTATAACCCGCAACTTAAAGGAGCTTACAGCTTCGTGCCCGGTGTAATGGCAATGGTGTTGATGCTGGTCTGCACGTTAATGACGGCGATCACCGTTGTACGCGAGAAGGAATTGGGTACAATGGAAATATTGCTTGCGTCTCCCATCAGACCGCTGAAGATCATTACTGCCAAGGCCGTTCCTTATTTACTATTATCCATTGTAAACATTGCTACCATCCTGGTTTTAAGTGTCTTTGTACTGGATGTCCCGATCAATGGAAGTCTGCCGCTCCTAATTTTGGAAAGTATATTGTTTACACTCACCTGCCTGGCCTTTGGACTATTGATCTCTGCATCTACGGATTCGCAGCAAACGGCCATGTTCATTTCATTGACAGGTATGTTCCTGCCTACGATCATGCTGAGCGGATTCATGTTTCCCATTGAAAACATGCCTTTGCCATTGCGATTGATATCTAATCTGGTACCGGCAAAATGGTATTACCTGATCGTGAAGGACGTTATGATAAAAGGAGTTGGGTTGGGCGACGTTTGGAAGGAAACATTGATACTGGCGGGTATGATGCTCTTCTTACTGGCATTGAGTATTAAAAAATTTAAGATCCGGCTGGCATAAGTCCGGAGGGTTTTTGAATCTATTGTTGTAGTATGAGAACATTGCGCTTCTTATTGCAAAAAGAGTTCAGGCAAATATTCCGCGATCCATCGATCATCCGGATCATATTTATCATGCCCATGATCCAACTGCTCATACTTCCCTGGGCTGCCGACTATGAAGTAAAAAATATTCAGCTAAGTGTGGTGGACCACGATCATTCGGATTATTCACGTCGACTCATCACTAAACTTACGGCCTCCGGATATTTTCAATTACAGGATTATAAGTCATCGTACCAGTCGGCACTCCACGACATTGAAAAAGACAAAGCAGACCTTATCCTGGAAATCCCTGCGTATTTTGAAAGAGATCTTGTCAAGGAAAGCGAGTCGACACTATTCATCGCGGTTAATGCCATTAACGGCGTGAAAGCCAATTTGGGAGCCGCTTACCTTCAAAACATCATCCAGGATTATAACCGCGACCTGCGATTGAAGTGGATCCAATTGCCACGCTTCAATCCTGAAACAAATATTGCAGTCACTTCTTCCAACTGGTTCAACCCTCTGATGAATTATAAATATTTCATGGTGCCGGGCATTCTGGTGATCCTCGTAACCATGGTAGGTTCCTTCCTGGCTTCCTTGAATATTGTAAAGGAAAAAGAGATTGGTACGATTGAACAAATCAATGTTACTCCGGTAAAGAAATATCAGTTTATCCTGGGCAAGTTGATTCCGTTCTGGATACTTGGCCTGGTGGTTTTATCTATTGGATTGGTGATAGCGAGGTTGGCATACGGGATTATTCCGGCTGGAAGTTTTCTTACTATTTATACGTTTGCTGCCGTCTATTTGCTAGCCGTACTGGGATTAGGTTTATTGGTTTCCACTTTTACCAGCAACCAGCAACAGGCGATGCTCATCTCCTTTTTCATGATGATGGTCTTCATTCTGCTCGGCGGCCTGTATACTTCTATTGATAGCATGCCCGAGTGGGCAAAATGGATCACGCGCTTCAATCCCGTTTCCTATTTTATTGAAGTCATGCGAATGGTCATATTAAAAGGAAGCGGACTAGCCGACATAAAAAAGCATATACTGGTGATGAGCGGCTTTGCAGTTTTCCTAAATGGATGGGCTATATTCAGCTATCGGAAAAGATCATAAGGAATTTGTAATCATTACAATCTTTTTTATATTCGGCTAACAAAAAACGAACTGCTATGCTAAAAATTGGAGATCTCAAACAAGGTGATATAATTTCCGTCGACGATGAAGGAGTGAGGAGAGAAGGTACGGTCGTAAGAGTCAGTCATGAAGAACATCAGGCGCTGGTCAATAATGGAGTCCAGGAATTTTGGTATAGTCCGGAAGAAATGTTTCCTGTGCTATTGAATGAGGAAGAATTGGTAAAGCTGGGTTTTGAGAAGGAAGATGTAGAATCCGGCTCTAAGTATAAACGGAATTCCTTTCGCCTGGTTACCCCTCAAAAAGGAGATTTTTCAAGCGTGGAAATGTGGTACCGGGAAGATCGCAGGCATTTCAATACTCACCTGGGAGTGCATGAACTGCAGAACCTGCACCTGGATATGACGAAGGTGCATTTAGATAAATAATTTTATTCTTCTACCAGATTTCCTTCAACAGGAGCAAATGAATCACTCAGGATAATGGGTAAGACGGCTCCGTGCAATTGAGTTCCGCGGAATTCAGAAAACATGATGCCGCGAATAGTAGAAATGGAAATTTGTTTCAGTGTGCCTTCCAGGTCAGGAGGGATCATGTATTTCCCTTCTTCGTCGTTCTCTATCGTTTCCTCGAAATTTTCAAGAAGGTATCCAATACCAACCAGCAGCCGGGCAAAAATATCCGTTGTATGAATCCGCGTCACCTGCACAGATATAAAGGTGATTATTAAATGCTGGAGGCTATCCGGCACCGTTTGGGTTTTCACTTCGAAATTAAACACATCTCCTTCCAGGACCTTGGTTTTAAAAATCGACTTTTCAATGATATCGATTCCATGGATTTTTATGCTGTATCGCTTTTGGACCATTGCACCCTTGCATTAACTTAGGTTGGACTCCGATTTAGTGATTAATTGAATGAATTTTGAAGAGGTGGTTTCATTGGACATGAGCATGCCTGCATCCTTGTCAAAATCGATATTTGGATAACTTCCTGAAACGGGATGGTTCAGGAAAATGTTAGCGGTCAACACGCGCTCGGTGTTTGTAGGTTGGCTGTTATTAAGTTCGTCGACCCGCTGCGCATTGATTGTAAAACGAATTCCCAATGCTTTTTGAAATTGGGCAATGGTCATTAGGCTCACCAATTTATTTCCATTGAATAATTGAGTTATAAAACTGGAAGACTTATTGATCAGACCCGCTAACCTTTTTTTAAATCCTCTTTTTTGGTCTGACAACCGTTCGATCTCACTTAAGAATCCGAACATGATCATGCGGGCATCCTGCTTTAGCTGCTGTTTTTCCGAAGCAAGTTCAACTTGCCTGGGATAACCTGGTCCTGTTTTCATGGAATAATTCGGCTTCATATTCATAAAAGTCAAATTTTGTTTTTATGCTGATTTTCAACGCTTCTTTGAGCAAAGTTAACCAATAGGTTAATTTTGGTATTATTTTTTATTTGGGTAGAAATGCTGCCGTCGCAATCGAGAGTCCGGGGGTTGAAAATCAGGCCAGTCAAAGGCAACGTTTTAAAAAATGCGGGTTTTTTTATTATGTGTAATAGGCTTACCTTTGCGTTCCCAAAAATTATATGTCGAAACAACCCCTTATTAAACAGGATGGTACAATCTTAGAAGCACTTTCAAATGCCATGTTCAGGGTAAAACTGGAAAATGGGCATGAGATTTTGGCCACCATTTCGGGGAAAATGAGAATGCATTATATACGCATTCTTCCGGGTGATAAAGTAGGGGTTGAAATGTCGCCATATGATTTAAGCAGGGGAAGAATAATTTTCAGGTATAAATAAGCCGTTAGGCCAAAAGCAAAGTTATGAAAGTCAGAGCCTCCATCAAAAAACGCAGTGTTGATTGCAAGATCGTTCGCCGCAAAGGAAAACTGTATGTGATCAACAAAAAGAATCCCCGTTTCAAGCAGAGGCAGGGATAACGGTTGATGAAGAAAAATAATGACGTTATTTCATAAAGTATCTAATAAAAAAATAAAGAATCAGTATGGCGCGTATAGCCGGAGTTGACCTTACCAAAAAATAAAAGAGGTGAAATTGGGCTTACCTATATATATGGTATCGGCCCCTCCACAGCGAAGTATATTTTGGATAAGAACAGTATTACACGTGATAAGAAAGTGAATGACTGGAATGATGAAGAACTGACAGCCATCCGGAATACGATCACGGAAGAATTTAAAGTAGAAGGGCAGCTTCGCTCCGAAGTGCAGATGAGCATTAAGCGGCTGCTTGACATTGCTTGCTACCGCGGCCTCCGCCACAGGAAGGGATTCCGGTCAGAGGCCAGCGGACAAAAACCAATAGCCGGACCAGGAAGGGAAAACGAAAGACAGTGGCAGGAAAGAAAAAAGCGGCAAAGAAGTAGTAGACCTTCTCCAAACAATATTTCCAATCAATTTTCAATAAAAGAATACTTCAGCATTAAGATCATGGCAAAAGCCCAACAACAAGCGCCCAGCTCCGAAAGTGGCGTCAAAGAAAAGAGTGGTAAAAGTGGATGCCTATGGCGATGCACATATCACTGCGAGTTTTAACAACATCATTATCAGTCTTACCAACAAGAACGGCCAGTTGATTTCCTGGAGTAGTGCCGGTAAGATGGGTTTCAGGGGATCAAAGAAAAATACGCCGTACGCAGCGCAGATGGCTGCAGCTGATGCTGCTAAAGCTGCATTCGATGCGGGCCTGAAAAGAGTGGATGTATATGTGAAGGGCCCTGGTGCAGGCCGCGAAAGTTCGATCCGTGGACTTTCACAAAATGGAATTGAAATCGTGATGATCAAAGACGTGACGCCGCTTCCGCACAATGGTTGCCGTCCGCCAAAGAAGAGAAGAGTTTAATATGATGGCAGTACTGCCAAATGACATATTGAGCCGATTAGGTTTCATTTATAAAAAGGGTGCCCGATTTATTTTTTACGATTTTTTACCGATCGTAGCACCGTTTCAAAAAAAATCGAAATGAATATTAACTATGGCACGTTACAATGGTCCAAAGACCAAGATTTCCCGCATTTTCGGGGAGCCCATCCTGGGCAATGGCAAATGGTTGGGTAAGAACAGCAATCCCCCGGGTATGCATGGCGAAAAGCGCAAACGCAAAACCTTAGGTGAATATGCGCTCCAACTTCGCGAAAAGCAAAAAGCAAAGTATACCTATGGTGTGCTGGAGAAACAATTCCGCAAAACTTTTGAAGAAGCTACCCGCCGTAAAGGTGTTACCGGGGAAAACCTGATCAAGCTTCTTGAAGCGAGGCTGGACAATACGGTATTCCGTATGGGGATTGCACCGAGCCGGCCGGCTGCACGTCAGCTGGTAAGCCATAAGCACATTGAAGTGAATGGTGATGTTGTCAATATTCCTTCTTATCAAATGAAGGCAGGAGATGTGGTTACGATCAAGGAAGGAAGCAAAGGCACGGACATCGATCACTTCAGCGTCGTTCGTGGAAAAAATCCAAAATTCAACTGGCTGGACTGGAATGAAACGGATATGAAAGGAACTTTTATAACATATCCGGAAAGAGAGAGTGTTCCTGAGAATATCAAGGAACAACTGATCGTGGAGTTGTACAGTAAATAATGTTTGCCATAGACCGGTAATAATTAAAATTTAAAATTAAAATAATTATGGCCATATTAAATTTCCAAAAGCCCGATAAGATCATTTTACAAAAAGCAAATGATTTCGAAGCGCTTTTTGAGTTTCGTCCTTTGGAACCCGGTTACGGTGTGACCATTGGTAATGCACTTCGCCGCGTATTACTGAATTCACTGGAAGGTTATGCAATTGTGGGGGTGAAAATTGAAGGGGTGGATCATGAGTTTGCAACAATGAAAGGGATCAGTGAAGATGTGGTGGAAATATTTCTTAAACCTGAAACAGGTTCGATTTAAGAAAGACGGTCGATCACGAAGTCGTGAATGAAAAGATCATTTTGTCGTTGAAGAACAGGACTGAATTTACCGCGGGCATGATCGGCGAATCAACCCACTCTTTCCAGGTAATGAATCCAGATCTGCTGATCTGCACGCTGGATTCATCTGCCAGGATGGATGTGGAATTGACCATTGGTAAAGGACGCGGCTATGTTCCTGCTGAGGATAACAAACCGAAGGATGCTCCGCTTGGCTATATCCCTATCGATTCAATTTTCACGCCGATCAAGAATGTAAAATACACGATTGAGAATACCCGTGTGGAACAAAGCACAGACTATGAAAAATTGATCATGGAAGTTTCAACAGATGGAACGATCCATCCTGAAGAAGCCGTAAAGCAGGCTTCCCGGATCCTGATCCAACATCTGATGATCATCACCGATGAGAACATCACCTTTGACAATAAGGAAGAAAAGAAAGAGGACCTGGTGGATGAACAAACCCTTCAGCTCCGCAAGGTGTTGAAGACGCCGCTGGAAGACCTGGATCTTTCTGTGCGTGCTTTCAACTGCCTGAAAGCCGCAAAGATCAATTCCTTGAGTGAATTGGTGCAGTACGAGCAGGAAGACCTGATGAAATTCCGCAACTTCGGTCAGAAATCACTGGCTGAAATTGAGCAAGTGCTCACTGAACGAGGCCTTCATTTTGGAATGGACCTCGCAAAACTCGGCGTAGATATGAACGAACTGTAAAAGAAGCTTTGGTGAACGAAAAGTTCCCCGCTCCAATATTAATAATGTAGGTTGTAATTCCTGACACGGTACAACCGAGTTAAAATTTAAGTCATGCGTCACGGAGATAAAGTAAATAATCTTGGCAGAAAAAAAGCGCACAGGGATGCCTTGCTGAGCAGCCTTGCCTGCCAACTGATCGCCCACAAAAGAATCGTAACCACAGTTGCCAAAGCAAAGGCGCTGCGCATCTATGTCGAACCGCTGATCACAAAAAGCAAGGACAACAGCACTCACCAACGCCGCGTCGTGTTCAGCTATTTGCAGGATAAAGTAGCGATTACCGAGTTGTTCAGCACGCGTCGCTGAAAAAATAGGTGGCCGGCCCGGCGGTTATACCCGCATCATCAAGCTGGGTAGCCGTCCTGGGGACAATGCTGAACAAGCGATGATCGAATTGGTCGATTTCAATGAGATCTACGGCAAAGGAAAAGAGGAAGCAAGGGCTGCGGCAAAGAAAACGCGCAGGGCGGGTGGTTCTAAGAAAAAAGGCACGGAAAGTGCTCCCGCGCCGAAGAAGCCGCGATGAAAAATCAGAAGAAAAAGCAAAGACAAAGGGATAAAGTCAAAAGATATTTGCCAGTGAAGCTTCGGTATTCGTGCCGGAGCTTTTTTATTTACAGAATTCGAGAGTGTGAACATTTCTTTCGCATTAAATTTCTATTTTCTTTGCACAACTTTTATAAATCATGCCAGAACAAAGCAATAGCCGCGATCTACTTATTAGAAGATGGCACTGTTGTCTACGGCAGTTCCTTCGGCGCTATTGGGACGACCTCCGGGGAAATATGTTTCAATACCGGAATGACGGGATACCAGGAAGTATTCACGGATCCAAGTTATTATGGACAGATACTGATCATGAACAGCGTCCATATCGGAAACTATGGCGTAATGGACGAAGATGTGGAATCGGATAACGTCAAGATCCGCGGGATTGATCGGCAGAAATCTCGAGACCTCTATATTCCCGAAAGAAGGCCAACGGAATCTTTAGAGCGAATATCTTAAAACCAATAACATAGTTGCCATCGAAGGGGTCGACACACGGGCCCTGGTAGCCAACATACGGACAAAAGGCGCCATGAACTGCATCATTTCTTCTGAGATCGATGATGTTGGAAATAACTGCAGGCCGAAATTGAAAAAAGTTCCGGACATGTCCGGACTGGAATTAGCTTCTGCCGTTAGTACCAAAGAAAGCCTATGAGATGGGTGATCCCGACTCCAAGCATACGAGTCGCCGTGATGGATTATGGAGTGAAGCAACACATCCTGCATTGCCTGATCAATCGGGGCGCCTATGTAAAAGTGTTTCCTGCAAAAACAAGTTTGAAGGAAGTGAATGAGTTCAAGCCCTCCGGTTATTTCATTTCCAATGGGCCCGGAGATCCTGCAGCAATGGATTATGCCATCGACACAGTGAAAGAAATGATGAAAGAGAACAAACCTCTTTTTGGGATTTGCCTGGGACATCAGCTATTGGCCCTGGCTAATGATATTCCGACATTTAAGATGCATCATGGCCATCGGGGCCTAAACCATCCCGTGAAGAACCTGTTGACCGGTATCTGTGAGATCACGACCCAAAATCATGGATTCGGTGTAGATCCCGAATCAGTCAAAAAAGCCAAGCATATAGAAATGACTCACGTAAACCTGAACGACCAATCCATCGAAGGGATCAGGATAAAGGACAAGCCTGCCTTCTCAGTTCAGTACCATCCCGAAAGCACTCCCGGACTCACACGACAGCCGATATTTGTTCGACGAGTTTATCTCCATGATGCCGGGAAAGAATTGGCGAAAAAATGATGATCTATTTTTAATTGCAAATTGTTTCCCAATAGACAGGTATGGTCAAAAAAAAGACATCCGGTCCTGAAAAACCGGCTGATTTTCGGGTCGCTATTATCAATGGTCCTAATCTCAATCTTACTTGGAAAAAGAGAAACGGATATCTATGGCGAATATGTCTTTTGAAAAATTTTTCCTGGAACTGAAAAGAAAATTCCCATTTATGCGAATGGAATTATTTTCAAAGTAACATGGAAGGCGAGCTGATCAATGAATTACAACGAGTGGGTTTTGATTATGATGGAATCATTCTTAACCCCGGAGGATATACCCATACTTCAGTTGCGATTGGCGATGCAGTGGCTGCCATTAAATGTCCGGTCATCGAGGTGCATATTTCCAATGTCCAGGCACGGGAAGATTTCAGAAAGATCTCACATGTTTCCGGTAAGGCCGTAGGAAGCATAGCGGGCCTCGGTTTGAAGGGATACGAACTGGCTGCCGAATACCTGCTTACAAAATAGATGTTTATTTTAAAGTCGTCCGAACGTATCTAAATTTGACCTTGTAACTTTAATGTTTATCAAATTTGCTTCTAATGAGGAAACTCGGCTCGCTTATATTCATTTGTCTTTCCATGGCGGTTTTTGGTCAGCGGGAAATGACACCTGTGCAAATTGCCGAACGAAATAAGCCAGGGACCGTCATGATCCTGGCCAATTTTATCGGCACGGTAAGAATTACCCAACCGGTCCCTGACAAGGATGCATTGCAGGCACTCGTTCAGGAAATCAGGCAGAAAATTGACGATGGTGGATTGGCGCAGGAGCAATTTTGGAGCACTTACATATCTGCATTTACAAAAGACATCAGCCGGTATATGTTAAAGGGGCAGGACATAGTGGAGGAAAAATTGAATACAACCATGCTCGGTTCCGGATTCATCATTACTCCTGACGGATATGTGATTACGAATTGTCATGTGGTGGATGAAAACGATGATGAAACAAAACAGAGTTTTATTTTACAGACATTCCAAAAAATCCTGGACAATGATCTGGAATCATTTCAAAAGTCGATTGGTCGTGATTTGAGCCAGGAAGAGGCCCAGATGCTGAAGGATGCAAATGCCTGGTATTTCAAACAAACCATGGAAGTAGGCGATATCAAGAAAGAGTTTAGGGTTGTGTTAGGCATTACAGGTGAGAAAGGAAAGATCGTACCTCTAACTATTCCTGCGGAACTGAAGATCAAGGGTCAACCGATTCCGGGTAAGGATGTGGCCATACTGAAGTTGAAGGAAAAACATATTTATCCCACTATCCGGATCGGGGATGATAAGGCTATGCGCGTCGGAGAGCAGGTATATGTTTTGGGTTATCCGGGTGTCGCCACATTTCATCCGTTGATTTCGGAGGAGTCGATCAGTGAAGCCACATTAACCCAAGGATTAGTGAGCGCCAGGAAAAACATGAAGGGTGGATGGGAAGTGTTACAGATAGATGCGGCGATCACGCATGGCAATAGCGGTGGACCCGTCATGAATTCTAATGGAGAAGTCATTGGCCTCGCCACTTTTGCCAGCATCGATGAACAACGGAAGCAGGAAGTACAGGGAATGAATTTTATCGTACCCAGCACTATAGTGGAGGAGTTCATTGACAAGGCGAAGATCAGACCGCGGATGAGTGATATATCCCTGGCCTATGAAGAGGCGATGGACTTTTACGATCAATCAAGGTATAAGAGGGCGGTCGAAAAATTCAGCGAAGTAAAGGACATGAATAATTCATTTCCATTTGTGGATAGTTACCTGGCCGATGCCCGGGCCAAAATTGCCAAGGGCCTTGATAAGGAACCTCACAGCATGACGATGTACTATTATATTGGAGGTGGAGTGCTCCTCCTCATTTTGATCCTCTTTTTAACAATGCGTACCAGGCGGAAGAGTTAGGGTAAGGCCCAGATTAGCACTAAATTTGCACTCATAAATCACCGTTTTTTTCGTTGTTACAGCATCAATAAGTCATTTTATGCGATTTCTTCTTCTCGTGTTCCTATTGGTTTCGGTGAGCGGCTTCGGTCAGTGGAAGGGCTTCATGATCAGCGTAAAGGGAGACACGCTCAACCGGGTTGATATGCAGGGTCGCCGGCAGGGACCTTGGGTGATCCATATGGATGAATTGAGGGGTGAGCCGGGGTATGATGAACAGGGTTATTATGAAAACAATAAAAAGGAGGGGACCTGGATTCGGTTCTCGCTGATGGGGGATAAGATAGCTGAGGAAAATTATCGCTGGGGCAATCTCAATGGCAAATGCCGATATTATACAAGGGCAGGGATTTTATTGCGAGAAGAAAGCTGGCGCGCAGTGAATCCCGACAACGCGATGGATACAGTGGATGTGTTTGACGTAAAAGATCCAAGCAAGGTGGTGGATAGAGTGGTGGTGAAACTGGAAGGCCAGACGCTTAAGCATGGCAATTGGGTATATTATGATCCAAACGAAGGGATCATTGAAAGGAAAGAAACCTATTGGCTGGATAAACTGGCTACTGGAAATAATGACGCCGACGATGAATTAAAGCCGATCGATGTAAGCACCGGCAAGATGCCCTCGGATACAACAGGCAGGAAGACCATGAGCAAGCCGCAAGTCATTATTGACTACGAAAAGAAAAACTCGGGAAAGAAAAAGGTCAAGGTCAGGGATGGCAGAACAGGTTATTGATCCTTTCGGTTAATTTTTTATTCTCTCAAAATAATTACGGAAAAATAATAGCTGATACTGCACTGCATTTTTCCAATAAGCCCAATCGTGTTTACCGGGCCTCTCCACATAATCATGAGGAATTTTTAATTGCAACATTTTTTCATGGAGCAAATGATTGATGGAAAAAAATCCATCTTCTGTGCCACAATCAATCATCATCGCCAGGGAATCCTTTGGATAATTCTCAACTAAGTTTATGATGGAATATTTTTCCCAATTATCAGCATGAGTGGCGGTATCACCCAGACGTTTGATAAGATCGTATTTATTAACGGATGAATTCAAATCAACCAGTCCGCTCATGCTTCCACAGGCTCCAAAAAAGCCAGGATGGTGCAACGCGATCAGTAATGCCCCATGGCCACCCATACTCAAGCCAGTGATGGCCCTTGCTTTCCTGTTTTTGATGCTTCGAAAGTGTGCATCTATGTATGCAGGGACTTCCACGGCAACATAGGTTTCATGTTTCATCGTGGAGTCTACCGGGCTGTCCAGGTACCAGCTACTAAATCCTCCCTCGGGGCAGACAATCATCAACTGAAAATTGTCTGCATGTTCGCGCAGCTGTGGTACGCGATTGATCCAGTTGTTGTAAGCGCCCGACCAGCCATGGAGAAGATATACGGTCGGATATCTCAGGGTGCGGCCCTTTTTCTTATATGAATCCGGTAGGATAACTACGCATCTGAAGCTGCGGTGCATCGATTGACTATAAATAGAAACGGTGTCTACCGATGCTGCGTTTACTGTGAAATGGACAAATAATGGTATGGTCAGGAGTAATTTTTTCATTTAGATCAATAATCAGTAATCAATAATCAAATTCAATTGCCATTATTCATCAACATATACTTCGCTGTTTCATTAAACGCCTGCGTAAAAGCAGACATTCTTTTTTGTATGGAATCTCGTTGGGTCCTGGAATATGTCAGCGGAGTATTTTTTACCGAAAATAGCTGGTTGTCGGGGAAATTGAGGTCCGTGACATAATAATAATCATCCGTTACCATTCCAATCTTTCCCGCCGTGTTAGTAATAAATGCATAGTTATTTTTTTTCTCCGGATCCAGCAGGTCCCTTCCCAGTGTCGTATTTACGTATGACTGATGCAACATGCCGGCGATGGTCGGCAGTACATCAATTTGCGATACGACTTCCATTCGTTCCTGTGTCTGTAGTAAATAAGGCGCGTAAAACAGAAGTGGGACATGTTCATCGGTAAGCCGCTGTTCGGTCCAGGCTGCAGGATAGGTAGCTGCTGCATTCCCAGCCACCCCGTGATCACCAACAAAAACAAAAATGGTGTTTTGAAAATAACTTTCTTTCTCAGCTGTCTCGATAAATTTTCGAAGGCAGTAATCGAAATACCGGAAAGCATTGAATTCGTCGAGAGATCCAAAACCATATTTGCGCAGCAATTCGTCTGAGACAAATCGTATTTTAAAATCAGTAGTATCTTTTTCAGGCACCATATACGGACGGTGATTTCCGGAGGTATGGATATAAGCAAAAAATGGTTGTTGTTCTTTTACAAAAACCTTGTTGGCTTCATTAAACAGTTCTTTATCACTGATCCCCCAAACGTTGACCCTGGGCGACTTAAAACTTTTCTCCGTATGCATTTTCAATCCATTAATATTCTTTAGGAGGCCCTCGAAATTGTTGAACTCCGGACTACCACCCAGGAAATAATGCTTGCTATATCCTTCAAAGCTGTTGACGATCGTGTGTTGTTTTAGCGCCAGGGGATTGCGCGTGGAAAACTTAAACATTTGTGCATCCGGGATTCCTGTTAGGATGGCGAACAATGCCCTTGCAGTAGAGAAATGCGGGGTGAAAGCAACGTTCAAAAAAAATTCCATTCTTACTCAACGAATCAAAAAAAGGAGTAGTGTTCAATGGATTGCCACTCATACTACTCTTAAACATGCTAAATGATTCGCACTGCACTAAAACGATATTCGGACGGCTCTCCAGCGAGTTACTTCTGGGTGCTATCTGACGATAGTAATTGAATTTTTCCTTGTCCGGCAATTGCATCCATTCCGCCATAATGGGAAATGCGGCTTTGGCCTTTTGCTCATCGACAACCGACCGGCGAAGTTTAAGGGTTGCAAAAAAGTTTTGTAAGGGATTGATCGCCAGGTAAGACTTGAAACTATCCTTGAACTTAAAACTATCGTTTCGACTTAACGGAGGCCATGCAAATTTGCCGTAGATGAAGAGTCCCAGTAACAGTGCGGCGATGAAAAAGAACTTGCGCCGGTAAGGTATGCCTAACCCATCTGTTTGATTGATCACTCGCCAATGGCTTTGGTGATACATCCACCTGAAGATCGCAACGGCAACGATCAGCCCTAGAATCATCCATACCATCGGGTAGGTTTGAAACATCATCTTCAATGAAATGCCGGGATCTTCAATAAAATTCATCGCACCTGCATCCAACGGCGTGCGGTTGTAGGAAAAACTTCCAAATCCGGCAGCGAAGAAGAAAAAAACAATAAAGGTGACGATAGCGAGATACCAGGTCCACCCTTTTTTATTCCTGGAAGAATAAAAAGGAGACAGGTTGGGTATCATGCTGACTACAATAATGGGAAGCAGGATAATGGCGATCCATCGAAGGTCATACCGGATACCCATGATGAAGGATGGGATCATTTCCCCAATCGAACAACCGCTGGGTCTGAAGGCAAGGTAAGTAGCGAGGCGAAACAGGGTAAAGATGACCAGGAAGATGATCAGCAGATTCGCGACCCAGATAATCGTCTTCGGTATTTTATAGCGTGCAAGCATGATGTCGTCAAGATTTCCCGGGAAAACGAAACCTTAGCCTGACAAAAGAACGAAAAAAATTATAATCCGTCGCCAATCGCTCTTATTGTCCTATTGCTGCCAATGCTATTTCATATGCGCCTGGGATTTGTTACCTTCGATTGCCAACCTATAGGATAAATGGAGATCATTATACTGCTGGTGTTGATTTTTATTAATGGCCTTTTTGTCATGTCGGAGATTGCACTGGTGTCGGCGCGCAAGGCCAGATTGGAACACCAGGCAGAAAAGGGAGATATAAGCGCCCGAAGAGCCCTCGAACTTTCCAATAACCCGGAGAAATTTTTATCGGCTGCCCAGATCGGGATTACACTTATTGCAATCCTGACTGGGGTTTACTCGGGCGAGCGATTTGGCCGTGAACTAAAACCCGTAATTGCAGAAATTGGTTTTCTTGAGCCTTATGCCGGTACCATTGCCACTACTATCGTTGTTATCATCGTGACTTTTCTTTCCATCATTTTTGGAGAGCTTATCCCTAAACAGATCGGACTACTGAGGGCGGAACGGATTTCAAAAATAGTAGCGGGTCCGATGAATGCCTTTGCGCGGTTCACCCATCCGATCGTGTGGTTGCTTAATCGCATCAGTAAACTATTTTTCCGCATCTTCAATATCAAACGATTAAAGGATGATGCAGTAACCGAAGAGGAGATCAAAACCCTTATCACCGAAGGCACTGAAGCCGGCACCATCGATGAAGCGGAGCAGGAAATCATTGAACGTGTATTTCACCTGGGTGACCGCAACATCACTTCGCTCATGACGCATCGAAGTGATATCATCTGGTTCAACCTCAATGATAACGAAGATATGATCAAGGACAAGATCATTAAGGAGCCACATTCCGTATATCCGATCTGCGATGGACGAGATAGACAATATTAGAGGCATGGTATCCATGAAGGACCTTTATGTTAGTCCGGATAGTACGTTATTTAAGGACATCATGCAACCGGCACTATTCATTCCCGAGAATAATTCACCGTACCAGGTGCTGGAAAAATTCAAACAAACCCATACTCATTCCTGCTTTATTGTCGACGAATACGGAAGTGTGCGGGGACTGATCACACTCAATGATATACTTGAAGCGATCGTAGGGGATATTCCACAACCTGACGTATCTGACTATGAAATCACGGAACGGCAGGATGGAACGTACCTGGTGGATGGACAAATCCCTTTCTATGATTTCCTTACGCGATTTGAAAGAACGGAGTGGATGAATGAAGGAGAACAGGATTTTGATACGCTGGCAGGCTTTATTTTACATCAGTTGGAACGCATTCCAAAGACAGGTGATAAATTTGAATGGAAGGGTTTTAAGGTCGAGATCATCGATATGGATGGACACCGTATAGACAAGGTGCTGGTATCTATCAGCCAGGAACTGAGAGCAAAGATGGAGGAGTAAGGTTGATTATTAATTATTGATTATTGATTATTATTAGTTAGGCCTACTATAAGGTATTAAGTTCACAGAATTTTTTGCGAAATAGGATCAGTCGTGGGGTTTTTCTTACATCATAATCCCCGAATTCATAGTTTCCAAATACTTCTTTCACCTGGAGGTGCTGAAATGCCAGCATGTCTGTAAAGTCGCCCAGGGAAAATTTAGTCACTTCTTCGATGAAATTGAGCGGCTCCTTCAGTTCAGGGTCCTCCACGGTCAATTTTTTAAAAAAATGATGTTCATCATGCCAGCGAAGGATATGATAAGTGGTGTTACCCATCACTTTTACTTCCTGGCGTACGAGACGATCCTCGGCATAATGCACATTGAGGAAGTCAAGTACGAAAAACCCGCCTGGCTTTAAGCTCCTGGAAATAGTTCGAATGGCATCATCATGTTCGCGCCGGGTTTTGAAGTAACCAAAGCTGGTGAAGAAATTAAAGGCATAGTCAAAATAGTTGGTATAAAAAGGAAGGCGCATGTCATGTATGAAGAAATCGAGGTGATCGTTTTCAAACTGCCTGGCAAAAGCAATGTTGTCGGGTGATAAATCGATGCCGGTAACATTGAACCCGAGACCTGCGAGTGCTTTGCTATGACGTCCCCTGCCGCAAGCTACGTCCAGCATGCGGCTGCCGATGGGTGCGTGCAAGTGGGTGACCAGTTTATTAATAAAAGAATTTGCCTCCATTTCGTCCCTTTCAAAATAGAGCTTGTGATAAAACGACGAATTAAACCATTCTTTGTACCAGGGCTGGTCAGGCATAATAATATTTGAGCAAATGTAGGCACGACATTATAAATCTTTTGACTTGAAAACGTATTTTTGACTTCCGTAACAATGAAGATTAACTTTTAAAATTCAATTTTCACAGTGGCATTGATAAAAAGCATTTCAGGCATCAGGGGAACCATTGGCGGCAAGCCGGGAGAAAACCTTACACCTCCAGACATTGTAAAGTTCACCGCAGCATTTGGAAAGATCATTCAGGGAAGCCGGGAGAAATCCAAAATAATTATTGGGCGGGATGGACGTATCAGTGGTCCGATGGTTCGCGACCTGGTCGTCAATACTCTTACAGCTATGGGAGTTGACGTCGTTGATCTGGGACTTTCGACTACGCCTACAGTTGAGTTAGCCGTCATCATGGAAAAAGCCGATGGGGGTATTATTATCACGGCCAGCCACAATCCAAAGGAATGGAATGCACTCAAGCTGTTAAATAGTGAAGGCGAATTTATTTCAGGAGATCTGGGTGCCAAGGTATTGGATATAGCTGCCCGGGAAGAATTTCAATTTAGTCCGGTCGACCAGCTGGGATCTCTTAAGAATGACGATAGCTACTTACAAAAGCATATTGATGCTATTCTTAAATACCCTCTCGTCAACGCAAAGGCAATCTCCCGCCAGAAATTCAAGGTGGTGGTGGATGCGATTAATTCAACCGGCGCCATTTTCGTCCCTCCTCTGCTGAAAGCCTTAGGTGTGGCTGAAGTCTTTGTGCTGAATGGGGAAGTCAATGGCAAATTTTCTCATAATCCTGAGCCTTTACCCCAACACCTGAGTGAGCTTAGCATAGAAGTGGAAAAACATAAGGCTGATCTGGGTATTGCAGTGGATCCGGATGTAGACCGACTATGCTTTGTTTGTGAGGACGGCAGCATGTTTGGCGAAGAGTATACGCTGGTGGCTGTCTCGGACTACGTACTATCCAAAAAACCCGGCAATACAGTAAGCAATATGAGCAGTACCAGGGCCTTAAAGGAGATAACGGTGAGGCATGGTGGAGAATATTTTCCTTCGGCAGTAGGCGAAGTGAATGTGGTGAACAGGATGAAAGAGGTAAAAGCTGTGATCGGAGGCGAGGGTAATGGAGGTATTATTGTTCCCGATTTTCACTATGGCCGTGATGCCCTGATCGGTATGGCTCTTTTCTTAAGCCACCTGGCCGAATCTCAACGAAGCGTGAAGTCATTGCGTCAGCAATATCCCGATTATTTTATTTCCAAGAACAAGATCGAATTGTCCAATGGGACTGATCTCAAGAATGTATTTGATAAGATCCGGAAAAAATATAAAAATAATCCAATCAATACCGAGGACGGTCTCAGGATCGAATTCGATGGTGATTGGGTCCATCTTCGTCCATCAAATACGGAGCCCATTATCCGCATCTATGCCGAGAGTAACCTGGAAACGAAGGCCAATCATATTGCCATGCGTATTATGCAGGACATCAATGAGTTTCTCTAGCCTTCCATCTTTCAATTTTAACAGTGGGAGCTTGCGTTTGCCCATAAAAGGCTATCATTGATGGTTATCTTTGCGCTTCTAAAAAAATGGATCTATAAGTTGTGAAAAGGATTTACCTGGATAATGCTGCTACTACTGCTCTCGATGGGGGAGTGCTGGAAGCCATGTTGCCTTACCTGACCACGCATTTTGGTAATCCTTCTTCTATTTATTCTTATGGAAGGGAAACCAGGCTGGCGATTGAAACAGCCCGCCGGACGGTGGCACGACTACTAAACGTTAATCCCGGTGAAATCTTTTTTACCAGTGGTGGTACCGAAAGCAATAATACAGCGATCTTATCCGCTATCCGCGATCTGGATTGCAAGCATATCATCACCTCGCCCATTGAGCATCATGCAGTATTGCATACCATAGAACACTATGATCACAGTGGAGAAGTCACGAGCAGTTTTGTCAAACTATTACCAAACGGTGATGTTGACCTGGCCAATCTTGAAGAACAACTGGCTGCACAAAAAGTGAGATGTCTCGTCTCATTGATGCATGCAAATAATGAAATTGGCAACCTGTTGGATATCGATGCCGTCGGGACTATTTGCAAGAAATTTGATGCCATTTTTCATTCCGATTGTGTACAGACAGTGGGGCATTATCCATTGGACTTTCGAAAGATTCCCATCCATCTTGCATCGGCGGCTGGCCATAAATTTCATGGACCAAAAGGGATCGGCATTTTATATGTAAACGACAATATAAAGATCAGGCCCCTGATCTTTGGTGGCGGTCAGGAAAGAAATATTCGCGCCGGCACTGAAAATCTGTATGGCATTGTAGGGTTTGCCAAGGCGCTGGAAGTGGCTATGGCCAACTATGAAGACGACTATCGTAATATTCAATCGCTAAAGGATTACATGAGAAGCCAGTTAAAGGAAAAAATAAAGGGTGTAGAATTTAACGGCGCTCAGGAGAAAGACTCCTTGTATACTGTCCTGAGTGCGGCCTTTCCCAAAACGGAGAAATCGGAGATGATCTTATTCAACCTCGATATGAACCATATTTGTGTTTCCGGTGGCAGCGCCTGCAGCAGCGGTTCAGATATCGGATCGCATGTGATCCGGGCTATAAATAATAACCCCAACCTCGTTACAGTTCGGTTTTCCTTCAGTAAATACAATACAAGGGAGGAAGTGGACCAGGTCATCAGCAAACTGGCAGAACTGATATAGAACGCCCAGCTTTCTGTTTTCCTTAACAAAATAATTTTGAATGCCTACGAAACTTTCGTAGGTTTACGAAAACTTCGTAATGATGGAAAAATTAACCCATACAGAAGAACAGCTGATGCAAGTAATTTGGCAAAGAGGGGAGGGAAATGTAAAATATTTTATGGATAAACTGGACCAGCCCCCTCCTTATACTACGGTGGCATCCACTATCAAGAACCTGGAGAAGAAGGGTTACCTAAGCAGCCGGATGTTGGGGAACACCTATTTATATAAACCGGCGGTGACGGAGGAACAGTATAAGAAGAAATTTATCAATAATGTAGTGAAGGACTATTTTGATAATTCCTATAAGGAGATGGTGAATTTTTTTGTAGAACAGAAAAAACTGTCTGCCAAAGAGCTCAAAGAGATCATCCATTTGATTGAGAAAGGAAACCTTCATCGTTGAAACCCAACTGAACAATCATGTCGCTTGTACTCATATACCTGTTTAAAGTCTCGGTCAGCCTGGCCATTGTTTACCTGTTCTATCAATTGTTTTTGCGAAAGCTGACTTTTTACAACTGGAACCGGTTTTATTTGTTGGGGTATACTCTGCTATCCTTTTTCATAGCCTTCATAAACATTTCTCCTTTCCTGGAAAAAACGCAATGGGCCGGTAGTAAAATGGTAGAATGGGTGCCGGTGATTGAAACTTCTTTGACTAACAATGCCGTAGAGACGAAAACTCTCGCATCTTCGATTTTCACTACGGGAAATATATTTCTAATTCTTTTTCTTTCAGGCCTGCTCATCATGGTCGGCCGGTTAGTCTTTCAATTATTCTCTTTCAGACGAATGAAAAGAAAAGCGGAGCCGGTGGACCACAGTTTCCTGGCCAGCGGGTTGAATATTTACCAGGTAGATGAGAAGATCATTCCATTTTCTTTTGGCAATTCGATCTTTATCAATTTCCACATGCACACGCGGGAAGAAATGGAAGAGATCATTCGCCATGAATTTGTACATGTGAGACAGAAGCATACGGCGGACATACTCTGGAGTGAAATTCTTTTGCTCCTCAATTGGTATAATCCTTTTGCCTGGTTATTGAAATCGGCGATCCGGCAAAACCTCGAATTCATTGCTGACAATAAAGTAGTCACTAGTGGTTTTCATAAAAAAGATTATCAGTATCTACTGCTCAAAGTAATGGGAAACAATCAATTTAGTATAGCCCCAAAGTTTAATTTCTCTTCACTCAAAAAACGTATAACCATGATGAACAAGCTCAAGAGCGCAAGAGTGAACGCGCTTCGTTTCCTTTTTGCAGTTCCTCTTTTGTCTGTCCTGTTACTTGCATTCCGGAACAACAGTTTACGTGTTTCGCCAGGGAAAATGGAGGGTCTTACCGCGGTTAAAGCCCTGGCTTTTCAGGATAGCAAAACCTTGGATACAATACTACCGCCTCCGCCACCTCCGCCGCCCGTTGTGGCCCCACCTCCTACACCCCCCACGCCGCCTGCAAAAAGCAAAAGCGATCTGAGTGACGTGAGTGACGAATATGAGATCACGGACAGGGAAGCGATTATCAAAACAAAGGACGGTACTATTTTAAAATATAACCTGGAAGATCCGATCGAACGTTCAGCCTTCGAGAAGAAATTTGGTAAAATAATTACAATCAAAACAACTACTCCTGTCAACGTTCCCACCCGTGAGGTGATTACAAATGCTACTGCCGAAACAGTCATCGCGCCGGTTATAGTTACGACGCCTAAGGTCGTCGGCACCACTGAAGTCAATGTAATAAGCACCGTTGAAAAAAGAATTCCAGCTAAAATTGCGACGGTTAGCCTTTCGAAAACGACAGTCATTGCTCCGGTCGCCATGGTGGGAGCAGAGCCGGTGATTGTATCCAGTGATGGCGATGTGACTATTACAGGTGAGTTAGAAGTCCTTGTGGAGATCACCGATAAGACTACACAGGGAGAACTGGATAAGTTTAAGAAACAAATGAAGGATAAAGGATATGATTTGGATTTTAACCTGATTGACTATAATGATAAAGGAAGACTAGTAGGCATAACGGGTAGAATAAAGTCAGGTGAAAGCCGGGGAAACTTTTCCGCTCACGGCTTTGAAAAGGTCATCGTCTATTTGATCAGGAAGGGACAAGAAGTCCATTTTCAGGTGAATATTATAGAGCGTGGGAAGGTAAAAATCTAATTTATTTCCTTGCTATAGATAATACCACGGATTTCTCTTTGCGGCCCACATATACTTTCTCATATTTCTCCAAAACGCGAGGATCATATAAAGAATGATCGGCGAGCCAATGGTTAGCAGGGAGGCATACATAAAGTATTGCCGGATGCGACTGGTGGCGATGCCCATTCGATTACCTATGGCTGTACAGACGCCAAAAGCATTCCACTCAACAAAATTTTTGAATTTGTTCATTTTCTGGGTTACGTAAATTTATTAATTGTCCCGAATATTTTCTAATTCTGACTGTCATCGTTTGCCTTTAAGGGTAAATTAAACAATAGTTCTACGTAAAAATCGGGGGTTTCCGTAAATTCGCCAGACTAGTTAAAAGCTGCACCATGGTTTTCGACCTCGAACTCATTAAAAAAGTATATGCCGAAATGCCTGCCAGGATCAGCGTTGCGCGCAAGTTGGTAGGACGGCCTCTTACTCTTTCGGAAAAGATATTGTACTCGCATTTGTCGAATCCACCCAGCAAGCCTCATGTGAGGGGAAAAGATTATGTGGATTTTGCGCCGGACCGGGTAGCGATGCAGGATGCTACAGCTCAGATGGCCCTGCTACAATTCATGACAGCCGGCAGGTCTGCCGTCGCTGTGCCTTCCACTGTACATTGTGATCATCTGATCCAGGCAAAGATTGGCGCCAAGAAAGATTTGCAACTCGCACTGGAAACAAACCGCGAGGTCTATGATTTCCTCGCGTCCATTTCTAATAAATATGGTATCGGATTCTGGAAACCGGGAGCTGGTATCATTCACCAGGTGGTGTTAGAAAACTACGCCTTTCCCGGTGGGATGATGATTGGCACTGATTCACATACTCCCAATGCAGGAGGACTTGGAATGATTGCGATTGGTGTTGGAGGTGCGGATGCAGTAGATGTAATGGCCGGACTGCCCTGGGAATTAAAGATGCCAAAATTAATAGGGGTGAAACTGACAGGCAGGATGAGCGGATGGACTTCCTGCAAAGACGTGATCCTTTGGGTGGCTGGCAAGCTCACTGTCAAAGGAGGTACCGGTGCAATTGTGGAGTATTTCGGTCCGGGTGCAGACAGCATGAGTGCAACCGGGAAGGGAACGGTATGTAATATGGGTGCAGAGATTGGCGCCACTTGCTCCGTGTTTGCTTATGATGGAAAGATGAGCGCTTATTTGAAAGCAACGGGCCGCGAAGAAGTCGCAGCATTGGCCGATAGTATTCGTGAGCATCTGCGCCCGGATGACGACGTTTATGGAAGTCCCGCAAAATATTATGACCAGGTATTGGAGTTGGACCTTGACACATTAGAGCCATATATCAATGGACCTTTTACTCCAGACCTGGCAACTCCTATTTCCAAAATGGCTGATGCAGTGAAGGAAAACGGCTGGCCGGATAAATTGGAGGTTGCACTGATCGGGTCATGTACGAATTCTTCGTATGAAGACATTAGCCGTTCCGCATCGATCGTTAAGGATGGCATGAGCAAGGGATTAAAGACGATCTCCGGATTCACCATTACTCCCGGAAGTGAATTAGTCAGGTACACCATTGAAAGGGACGGATTCATCAAACAATTTGAAGATGCGGGTGGCATTGTTCTGGCGAATGCCTGTGGCCCATGCATCGGCCAGTGGGCGAGGCATATCGATGATCCCAATCGCAAGAACACCATTCTTACTTCATTCAATCGGAATTTCGCAAAACGCAATGATGGAAATGCAAGCACACATGCATTTGTCGCAAGCCCTGAAATCGTGACCGCACTGGCATTAGCAGGAACGATGTCATTTAATCCATTAAAAGATAAATTGGTAAATGGTGAAGGAGAAGAGGTATTATTGAAAGAGCCTACGGGCTTCGAATTGCCACCGAAGGGATTTGCTGTTGAAGACGCGGGCTACCAGGCTCCTGCAGAAGACGGAAGCAAGCTAACTGTGGCCGTAGATCCGTCTTCCAAGAGATTGCAATTGTTGGAGCCATTCCCGGCCTGGGAGGGTACTGATCTGCATGGATTGAAATTATTGATCAAGGCGATGGGCAAATGCACCACTGACCACATATCCATGGCGGGCCCCTGGTTGAAGTTCCGCGGTCATCTCGATAATATTTCCAATAATATGCTCATCGGAGCCTTGAACATTTTCAATGAAAAAACGGATTCAGTTAAAAATCAACTAACGGGAGACTACGGTCCTGTTCCGTCGACTGCACGGGCGTATAAAGGGGTGGGGATAGGCAGCGTCGTGGTGGGTGATGAAAACTATGGAGAAGGCTCCAGTCGTGAACACGCTGCCATGGAACCAAGGCATCTCGGCGTGCGGGCTATCCTTGTGCGCAGTTTTGCCCGCATTCACGAAACGAATTTGAAAAAGCAGGGAATGCTTGCACTCACTTTTGTAAATAAAGAAGACTACGACAAAGTAGAAGAAGACGATAGTATCGATATACTCGGACTCGTTTCCTTTACGCCGGGCAAACCTCTTACGGTTGTATTGAATCATCGGGACGGACGCAGGGATGAGTTTCCCGTCAATCACACTTACAATCAGCAACAGATCGAATGGTTCAAGGCGGGCGGAGCACTCAATGTGATCCGGTCGGAATTCGCTAAAACATTGTCATAAAAAAATTCACGGCGGTGACATCATTCGCCAAAACTGTAAATGGCTCCGTCGTCAAATTCCTTTACCAGCTTCATTTGTTTCGTCTGAATAATAAAACTTAGATCTACCAGGTCGGTATTGACGCCATCATTAAACCATACAAGATAGCAATGCCGATCTGAGAGGAAGTCCTGAATCTCGTCTTTGTCTTCTTTATGTGGAATGAATTTTCCCGGTTTCCGCGTAAAAAAATAAACTGCATCATAAGCATCAGAATAAAGTGTGAATTCCTTTCTGAAGGGAAGGGAGTCTTTCTGGATGTATTGCACGGTTGGTGAATATTTCCAGTCATCTTCAGTGTATCCCGGTATCCCGATATCTTTAACCGCGTCCCATGTGTCCAGGTCTGCTTTCACCTGGTTATACTGAAAACTCGAAAAGATAAACGCCGCGATAAGCATCAAGCAGAACTTAATCCAGCCACGAGTCATCCTGAGGGCCGGTAGGATCCAATAGCTGCCGCACCAAAGAAGCAGGATGAAAGCAGGTACGAGAAGCCGGCTTGTCAACCTCTCATACCTCGATAAACTGGCAGATACAATCATAAATAAAATATATAAGCAGGAGAATACAGCCGATATTCCTAACAGGTGATCGATCCGTCGGAAGCGTAGAAATGTTTTAAAACAAATTATGACCAAACCAATCAATATGCATAGCGTCACCCATCCCGTAGATCGGCTATCAGCATGCAGAAAAGGAAGCCATCCTGAAAATACAGATCCTGCATCGTGCATATTTTCAATAAATGATGTAATGGATTTTTCCCGGTCGCCGGTAAGTGTTCCGCTAACGGCGTAGTTCCTGAAAAAATCAAGCAGCAACAGGGAGATGCTTAAGATAGAATAGACTCCGAGGTTTGTTAGTTTTCTTTTAAAAGTGAGTTTGGCGTCGAGAAATATTAAGATCCCACCGGTTGCAATCAATGTTAACCCCGCATATCGTGTGATTGCTGCAATGGAAGCAAGCAAGGCTGCCGCTATCAATACTTTCCGTGAATGAGTTTGGAGGTATTGGTAAATGGTCAGGATAAAGAGAAGCAACAACACAAGGAAAACGGTTTCCGTCCACAACATGGAGTATATTTCAAGAAGGCAAGGGCTTGCAACGATGCAGGTCAGCAATGCGATTCTATACCAGCGGGAATAGATAGGGAATTTGTTCATTATTATTCCGGACAGGTATATTAAGATTGCAAAGAGCAGCGCATTCAGGAGTGGAGCAAATAAAATTGGATTCAGTCCGGTCAACAGCATCAATGAACTTAGAAAGAACGGATAAAATGGCGGGAACTCTGCTACCGGATCATTGTCAAAGGCAATTAACCTTCCGTGTAAACGGAGATTCTCTGCGGCGCTCGAATAAACTACGCTGTCTGGTGAAATGCCGATGCCACCATGTCTTGTGAATAAGACAATAATAATAAAACCTGCAGCAGCTGCAATAAAAGTATCTGCATTTCTTCTTATCATTGAGATATTAATGAAAATAGAAAATGATAAATTTGGATTCAAAGTAAATTACAATTTATGAGTACAAAGCTTTCCCGGATGGAATTTCTCAATATGACTGGCCTTGGAGTATTGGGTGCTTCCATACTGCCTTCAAATTTTTTCTCTGTAATGGAGCAACTTTCTGTAGCCGAACCCGCTAGAATATCGCTGCAGCTTTATACGGTGAGGAATGAAATAAAAAGCAATATTGCAGATACCTTGAAGAGGATTGCGGAGATGGGCTTTGAAGCGGTGGAAACTGCATTCTGGCCGGAGAAGATGACTGTCAAGCAGGCTGGTAAACACCTGAAGGACGCAGGATTATCGGTATCCTCCGCTCACGTGGAATTGCCTGTGGGTGCAAATAAGCAAGTAATGCTCGAAATAGCGGAAACCTTCAACTGTAAAAAAATGATCTGGCACGGGTGGCCGGAGGACAAACGATACAGCACATTGGATGGCACGAAAGAACTCATTAATATATATAACGAATCAAACCATTTTGCCAAATCAAACGGACTGGAATTTGGGCTACATAATCATTGGTGGGAATTTCGCAATAAGGTAGATGGGCGTTATGTCTACCAACTGCTGTTGGAAATGACTGAGCCGGATATATTCTTTGAGGTTGATACGTATTGGGTTAAAGTTGCGGGCCATGATCCAGCCAAGATTGTTGGAGAGTTTGGAAAACGTGCCAGGTTATTGCATATCAAGGATGGTCCAGCGCAATGGACTGAATCACTGGCAGAGGACAATCCGGATCCAATGGTAGCCGTGGGTAAGGGTAGCCAGGATTTTCCTGCCATTGTAAAAGCAGCCAAAGGAAATACGGAATGGATGGTGGTTGAAATGGACAAGACTGCTACGGATGTATTTGAAGCGATCAGGGAGAGTTATGATTATCTTATCAAGAACCGGCTTGCAAAAGGAAAGAAGCCGGTTCTTTGATCACATTATGGGCTGGTGCTGTTGGCGGAACCTACGACTAGGGAAGCCAGCATTCGACCAGCCGGGAGTTGGCTGGATGTATAATAGAGTTTCAGTGAACTCACGTTTCCTTTTTTCAATCCCAATATATCCTTCACATTGCAGCTCATGGAAGAAAGGGTTTCAGATTCGTTGGGGAAATGCCATTCTTTCAACAGGTGGTTTTGATCATCCTTTATGGAAATAACTCTGTCCCTGGCTGCGCGTCCACAATGCCAGTACTTGATACTGAGTTGCCCCTTAGAGCTACTCGGATCGAGCGCTACGCTTTTAAGCTGGTTCATTTCTTCACCGTATTGTCTTAACAACAGGTGACTATCGAGATAGATTTCAAAACCTTCTCCTCCACTTTCCCTCGAAAATGAAAATATGCCTGCACCCAGGCCCAATAGGAGCAGTGCCTGAATGAATTTTCCTTTTAGAATTTTCGATAACATAATTTCTAATTTTTGGTAAATGAATGGGATGACATGTTATCATCCATTTTCTTTCACAAAAAAAATCAATTGAAGTAGCGGAAAATAATTTGTTTGACGAAGTGAGAAGCGGGCGTGATGATTGGGTTGCAGAAGAAGATAAATTCAGTAAGATTCACATCGAGTAAAAGTACGCAAGGGCCATCTGTAAAATCTACGTTTTTTCAATAATCCCCATTTAATCATACGTAGTTTTCCGATAAAATTCCTATTTTGATCCTTGCCGAAATCAACACCTAAATGAAAAACTATGGAAATCCTACAGCAACAAGTACCCTATTTACCCGATAACACCCGGCTAAAAAAGCCGGATTTTTTTCTGAATATCCTGAATCGAGTAAAGTCCATCGGTCTCGTCGCCACGATGGAAGAATATGACCGCCGAAAGCTGAGCATCTTCAATCAACTTAATTTCTTCCAGCTACTTACGGGTATACTAATTCCTTTCATCGGGTTATACAATCAAAAGCAGTTGCCAGGAAACGCCTGGGTAATCGCTTCCCTGCCTGCTCTGGTCAGCCTGCTAGTGCTTTGCCTGAACAAGTTTTGCAAGCACGAAGAGGCCTTGCTCGCCTATTTCATTTTGTATCCCGTCATTACGTGCATCGTTTATCTGTATGGGATGAACCTGGGTGTCAACTTGTTTTTTATTTTATACGGTATTTTGTCGGTGTTCTTTCTTAAGGATATCGGGTATATGATCTTCTCGCTTTGCCTTTCGATGGGCAGTTATTTCATCCTGTCTGTCATTTTGAAACATTTCGAATATCAACTGGAAAGCTTTAATAAAGGATTGTTTCTTTTTAACCAGGCCCTTGCTATTGTATTCATTTTTTATGGCTTATACCTGATCAAGAAGGAGAGTGCCGTCTACCAGTTTCACATCCTGGAAAAAAACAGCGCCCTTCAACAAAAAAACGTACAGATACAGGAGCAGGCGGATAAGTTGAAGGAAAATGCTACACTATTGAAGAACCAAACCACCGAGTTGACGGAATTAAATGCCTTGAAGAACAAGCTATTTTCGGTGATTTCGCACGACTTAAAAGCGCCACTTTATGCTCTGCGTAACCTTTTTAGAAATATACACCAGGACGATATTCCCGAGGCAGAATTGAAAAAGATAATGCCGGATGTCGTCAATGACCTGAATTATACCGTCGGCCTCATGGACAATCTACTGTTATGGGCAAAGACACAAATGGAAGTGGATGCAGTTCATCCTCAAAGAGTAGATATAGGAAGGTTGATCAGCGAAGTCTTTCACCTGCTGCGACTTCAATCTGAAGCGAAACACATCCGTATGGAAAACAATTCGCGCGAAGGAGTTTATGGTTACATGGATAAGGACATGATGAGCCTGGTGTTGCGCAACTTATTATCCAATGCTATTAAATTCACGCCGGAAAAAGGAAGTATTTCTGTGAGGGTTCACGAACACCCTTCCTTTATTGAGGTCTATGTGCAGGACAGCGGCATGGGTATTGGCAATGATGCGTTGTTGAAAATAAATAATAATGATTTTTACACCACGCGGGGTACGGCCAGTGAATCGGGCACAGGTTTAGGCTTAATGCTGTGTAAAGAATACCTGGCGAGGAATGGAGGTCAGCTTCATATTGAAAGTGAAATGGGCAAGGGCAGCGTATTCTCTTTTTCCTTACCTAAGCCGGCGTAAATAATTTATTGGGTCAATTTTCGGGGATGCCTTTCTCACCTAAGAAGATGGATGAGTCCTTTAGAATTTCCAGCTTTTGGTTGAATTGCGTATTGAGCAATACCCTGAACATATTTACATTCGACATGCCTTCATAAAATTTAGAATAATCTCCATCCGGCAGATGGATAGCGCTTATATTGGAGAAAAAATGATTTTTGTCCTCAGGTGCCTGAAACTGCCGAAAGCCGTGATCACTCGTCAGGATAATGATTGGCGGCGTGGCTGATTTTTTTTGAATCGTGTCTATCAGCGCAAGCAATTTCTTACTTACATATTGCTGGTATTCCAAAAAATCCGTTTTGGAAAACCGGTTTTCAAATAAGATCTTCTCCGGCCCGTTCTCACGGCCATCCTTATCAAAAAAATAGGGGAAATGCGGCATAAGGAGGTGAGTATAAATAAACCGCGGAGGCCCGGGCTTCTCATTAGCCATTTCTATCGTTTTGTTGTAGACCAGTTCATTGCTTTTCCTGATAGAGGAACGGCGTCCTTCGGGCAGAGGGACAGGGCTCTTTTTATCATATAGTTTGAATTCAACGATGCGCGCTATATGATACTGTAAGGTGCTCCCTAACAGAAGGGAGGTGCTTCCCGGAAATAGAATGGATTCTTTTTTTTCTTTTTTATCCAATTTAAAGATGGAGTTATTGCAAATCCCGTAGCCGTTATTCCTGAAAAAGTCCACGACCTGGCTGTTTTGAATTGCCTCTAATCCCCCATGCGTGTTTTTATTGTTGCTTTTTTTATCCAGGTTGATGTAGCACATGTTCAGTGTGGAAGCCAGCGATAGTACGGTAAAATTGTAATTGCTGCTGCTATTATCCACAATGTGGAATTGCCTTTGCTTGAGGGCCGACTCAAATTCAGAGTTATCAAAATTAAAAATGTCCTTTAATTCGCGGCGGCCTGCATACCCGTCTGTTAGGATAAAGTAAATATCCGGTTTGCTGCAATCGGCACAGCTGGTAAGAGCGTCTTTCTGTAAACGAAGAGAGAAATTATTCCGGGAGGAAAGCTTTATTATAGCTGATCCACATTCTACAAATAGTAGCGACAGCAGGAAAATATTAAGTGCAAGGCCCAGCCTTGGAGATATTTGCTTACTTTTTTTTATCCATAAGAATGCACCAATTGCTATCAGGAAAGTGAATGCTAGTATGAATGAATATCTTGATAAAAAACTGGTCTTGGACAGGCCAATAAATCCATCATACATGTAGCCAAAAAAAAAGTTGATGAAAAGAAGGCAGAAAGTGAATAAGTACGCCTTATAGCTGTTCCTGAATATGAAAAGGCTGATCCGGTAGAGGAAATACGTAGCGACGAGATAAATGGCCAGGATCCAAAGCCCAACACCCGCATTCACCAGGTTATAATTATAGTTAAAACCATGCAGGAGAAAATCGAGGGGCAGCAAGTAAACAAAAAAATGTCTCCTCCTGGCGAATGCTTTGATCTTTTCTGTCATCTCGAATTAGTCTATTTAGCTGTCCGGCCAAAATAAGTATAAATCCTTATCAATTAATAAACATCCTAAAATCAGACGTTCACTCCAAAAAAAACCTTTGAATCAGCGGATTTTTTGCCATTTTAGGCTTAGAAATGTTCAGATGGCAGTTCCAGTCATTATATATATTATGGGGGTATCCGGGTCCGGAAAGACAACTATTGGCAGGGAATTGTCTGCGAAGACAGGCATTCCCTTTTTTGACGCTGATGATTTTCATCCACCCGCAAACAAAGAGAAAATGGAAGGCGGCGTACCGCTTACTGATGAGGATCGCCAGGGATGGTTGCTGGCGATCAATAAAACTGCCCGGGAACAACTGAAAATAAAAGGAGCTCTCATTGCCTGTTCGGCTCTGAAGGCAAAGTATCGCGAAATTTTGTCAGAGGGAATAAAGGAACATGTACGCTGGATTTTTTTGCACGGTAGCTTTGACCTGATCATGGAAAGAATGAAAAACAGGAAAGATCATTTCATGCCTGCAAAGCTTTTGCAATCCCAGTTCGATATTCTCGAATTTCCTTCGGATGCGATTGTAGCAGATATCGACCATTCTCCGGATCAAATATTGACTTTATTGCTTGCCAGGCTTCCACTGTAGACATAAGACCGCGTGTTGCATGTTTGAATAATGTGGTAATTTCAATTAACTCTAAAGGCATATGAACTATGGACCCATCATTTTACAAGCACATTTTTGACAAGCAGCAGGAAGTAGAGGCCGTTCCGTCAAATGAAAAAATTGCCAATTGGGTTTTACAGCTCATCAGCCTTCTTTATCCGGAAAGATCTGCCGCGCTGGCCACATCCCCGGAAAACATAGCCAATCATTTTGCAGAGTTAGAAAGGGAACTGGTGGAGTTATTCAATTCGACCGGCGCTTGTTCCCGGTATAATAACCCGGAAAAAGCAAAATTATTTTTTGGAAAGATCCCGGAACTATATGCCGTATTGAATACGGATATTGATGCAATATTAAGTGGCGATCCCGCTGCACACACGCGCTTTGAGATCATTAGAGCCTATCCTGGTTTTTTAGCGATATCCTTTTATCGCATTGCACATGCGCTATTCGACCTCGGAATCCCGGTTATTCCCAGGATAGTTACCGAATATGCTCACTCCAAAACAGGCATAGACATTCATCCAGCAGCTCAGATCGGGAAACATTTCTTCATTGACCATGGAACCGGTATCGTGGTTGGCGAAACATGCATGATAGGTGATCACGTTAAGCTCTACCAGGGAGTAACCCTAGGAGCATTGAGTGTTGACAAGAGTATGGTTTCTATTAAGCGCCATCCAACCGTAGAGAGCCATGTCATCATCTATTCCGGCGCTACGATCCTTGGCGGTGAAACGACGATTGGCCATCATAGCATCATTGGAGGGAATGTGTGGCTAACAAGATCCGTGCAACCTTATTCTACGGTATATCACAAAGGAGATATAGAAGTGGTGGAACAAGTAAGAGAACCCTCATAAATTATGGCAAGTGTCATCGACCTGGTAGGCAATACGCCCATGGCGTTAATCCGGAAACTCAATCCGAATCCGAATGTGACAATCTATGCTAAACTCGAAGGCAACAATCCGGGCGGAAGTGTAAAAGATCGTCCGGCACTCAACATGATCCGGTCTGCATTGGAACGGGGCGATATAAAGGCAGGAAGTCGGTTGATTGAAGCGACCAGCGGTAACACCGGCATTGCGCTGGCAATGATTGCGTGTTTGTATGATCTAGAAATCGAATTGGTGATGCCTTCCACTTCTACAAGAGAAAGGACTTTGACCATGGAAGCGTTCGGGGCGAAGGTCACCTTGCTCGATAGTATTGAAATTTGCCGCGATTATGCGGAAGAAAAAGCAGCAAAAGGAGAATTCTTTATTCTAAATCAGTTTTCTAATCCTGACAATTACCTGGCACATTATGAAACTACGGGACCGGAGATATGGAGAGATACAGATCAGGCAATTACGCACTTTGTGAGTTCTATGGGTACGACGGGGACGATCATGGGATGCTCGCGATTTTTTAAGGAATTGGACCCAGCCATTCAGATAATCGGATGTCAACCAACGGAAGAGTCATCCATTCCCGGCATTCGCCGATGGCCTAAGGAATATTTGCCGAAGATCTTTGAACCGGAAAGAGTTGACAGGGTTATGGATGTATCGCAGGAGGAAGCGACAGCGATGGCCCGACAACTTGCAAGAATGGAGGGAATTTTTGCCGGCATGAGTAGCGGCGGGGCTGCGGCAGTTGCTTTCCGGCTTGCCAGGGAGATAGATTCGGGTACTATTGTATTTGTTGCGTGTGATAGAGGGGACAGGTACTTAAGCAGTGATCTTTTTATTCAATAAATGACCATGATTCGAAAAAAACCAGATGTCGATGTGATTAGCGATGTGCTGCAATTGACCCTGGATGCATATCCCAATTCAACATTCGTCAGGAGCCTGCAACAACAATATATTGAGAGGGGAGGGCTGAGCAAAAAGCAATTGGAAGGACTTCACAAAAAGGCATCCAATATAAAATCCATTGCTCCGGGAAAACTGGCGACCATTGAAGCAGTTATATTGAAACGACCCAACCGTTACAAGTCGGACCTGCCTGAGAATCGTCCACTGTATGATAAAGATCCAGGAACAGGCAAGCTTCTGGATGATATTCTTTCAAAATACCCCGAGCATAAAAGAGTTTTATTCCTGAAAATGAAATATGAGGGGAATGAAATTCTTTCCGCCACCGAATTGGCAGAATTGGAGCGATTTCATAAGCTTCTTCGTTGATTTTTACCTAACTTCCTTCACAAAAAATTTTCTTAATGAAAAAACAATGGCTATTTATTGGAACAATAAGTCTGCTGTCGGCCTGCAATTCGAAAGATGAAAATAAGTATACAGATATTAAACCCATTGATGTGAAATACTTTGCCACCAGGAAAGATAGTGCTGTCAAGGACAATTATTTTGGAACAGAAGTAGCCGATCCCTACCGTTGGCTGGAAGACGATACTAGCTCAGAGACGGCGGCCTGGGTGGATCAGGAACGTAAATTGACGAAATCCTATATGGATCAGATCTCTTTCAGGGAGGCGATTCGCAAGCGCTATGAGACTCTTTTCAATTTCGAAAAATATTCGGCTCCCTCCAAAGAAGGAAAGTTCATTTATTATTCAAAGAATTCGGGGCTTCAAAACCAGGATGTGCTTTACCGTGAGGCCGAAGGTAGCAATCAACCAGAGGTCTTCCTGGATCCGAACACATTCAGCAAGGACGGCACCACTTCGCTGGCCGGTATCAATTTTACCAAAGACGGCTCACTGGTAGCATACCTGATTTCGGAGGGCGGCAGCGATTGGTCCAAAATCATTATGATGGATGCTGTGAGCAAAAAGCAATTGGGTGATACATTGCAAGATATTAAGTTCAGTGGTGCGAGTTGGAAAGGCAATGATGGCTTTTACTATTGTACGTATGACAAACCGACCAGCGGCAGCCAATTGAGTGGGCAAACACAAGAACACAAATTATTCTATCATAAAATGGGGACTGCTCAGAAGGACGATAAATTGATTTTTGGTGGATCGGCTACGGCGCGACGTTATATTTATGGATTTGTTACTGAAAACCAGAAATGGCTGATCATTGGAGCATCTAATTCGACCTACGGAAATGAATTATATATCCAGGACCTGACGAAAGAAAATGCGCCGATCGTTCCGGTCGTTACCGATATGAACAATAGTACCAATGTTATCGATGTCGATGACCAATATTTCTACTTACAGACAGACAAGGACGCACCGACCGGAAAGGTAATGATCGCTCCTCTCGCGGATGCGAAACCTGCGAACTGGAAAACCTTGATCGATTCAAAACCTGAGGTGCTATCCGCATCAACCGGAGGCGGCAGTTTATATTGTTCTTATCTCAAGAATGCCGTCACCAAAGTTTACCAGCACGACATGTCTGGTAAGCAACTTCGTGAAGTTCAATTGCCGGGACTTGGAACAGCCTACGGTTTTTATGCAAGGAAAAATGAAAAAGAGCTTTATTACGTGTTTACTTCCTACACGGCTCCTATGACCATTTACAAATTGGACATTGGTACAGGTAAGACGGAATTATACAAGCAGTCGAAAGTAGAGTTCAAGCCTGAGGAATATGAAAGCAAGCAGGTATTTTATACTTCCAAAGACTCTACCAAAATACCGATGATCATTACCTCCAAGAAAGGCCTCAAACTGGATGGGAAAAATCCATGTCTTTTGTACGGTTATGGAGGTTTTAGTGTCAGTATTACACCGTTCTTCAGTACTTCCAACATAATCTTATTAGAGAATGGAGGTGTTTATGCCGTGCCGAACATTCGGGGTGGGGGTGAATACGGGGAAGCCTGGCACCAACAAGGCATTAAAACAAAAAAGCAAAACGTATTCGATGATTTCATGGCGGCGGCGCAGTACCTGAAAGATAACAAGTACACGTCCACGGAATACCTTGCTATCGAAGGCGGTTCTAATGGAGGCTTACTGGTAGGGGCATGTATAACGCAGAAGCCTGATATCTGCAAAGTGGCGTTCCCGGCGGTAGGTGTAATGGATATGTTGAGGTATCACAAATTTACTGCGGGTGCCGGCTGGGCCTATGACTATGGAACTTCGGAGGAAAGTAAAGAAATGTTTGATTATTTATTTCACTATTCGCCATTGCAGAATTTGAAAGAAGTCGCCTACCCGGCGACATTGATCACAACGGCTGATCACGACGACCGTGTCGTACCGGCACATAGTTTTAAGTTTGCCGCCACCATGCAGGAAAAAAACAAAGGCAACAATCCGGTATTGATCAGCATCGAGATGAAGGCTGGTCATGGCGCGGGCAGGAGCACGCAGCAAATCATCGAAGAGGAGGCGAACAAGTGGAGCTTTATGTTTTATAATATTGGATTGAAACCGAATATTGATCATTGATTCAAAACTTTAGTTATGGGAAATTCAATTGACCGCCGCGAATGGTTGAAGAGAAGTTCATTGGTTTTAGCAGGACTCGGTCTGACAGGCGAATTTTTTGGAGCAGACCGGAACAATTCATTTTATCCGGCAAACAGCATCTTGCTCAATAGTAATGAAAATGCCTACGGCCCATCTCCCCTTGCTCGTAAAGCGATCCTGGATTCTTACCTCAATTCAAACAGGTATCCGGATGAGTTACTTCCACAGGTCAGGAAAAGAATTGCACAGCATTGGAGTGTGAACGAAGAAAATATTTTACTCGGTGCGGGATCATCGGACATTATCGGCCTTGCTTGCGTGCATGTTTCAAAACAAAAAGGCCACGTCGTTGTCGGCGATCCTTCTTATCGTGTATGGAATGGCCAGGCATCTGCTTTCGGACTCGATTTTAACAGGGTCCCTCTGAATAGCGAGAAAAAGCTCGACTTGCCAAAGATGGCTGGCGAAGTGAATGCGAACACGCGGATGATATATATATGCAACCCGAATAATCCGACAGGAACATACTGCGATCAGATGCAAGTGTCGGAATTAGCAAAAAAGTCTTCCTCAAAAACCATGGTCTTTGTGGATGAGGCTTATACGGAATTTGCAGAATTAGAAAGTCTTGCCCCATTGGCCATCCAGGATCGAAATATTATTGTTGCTAAAACTTTTTCAAAAATATACGGCCTGGCGGGTGCGAGAGTGGGCTATGCGATAGCTCATCCTGAAACCATTCAATTATTGGGCAGCTATCAATACTGGCCCGATGCGGGCGTAAGTGTCGCTTCGGGATCGGCTGCTATGGCCTCACTAGATGACAAAGACTTTGTTAGAGAATGCAGGGAAAAGGTGAAAGCTTCCCGTGAGACTTGCTATGCCGCATTTAAGCAACTTGCAATAGAATACATTCCTTCTCATACTAATTTTATTCTTTTCAATATTGATAAGATTAAAGGCAACTTTAGTGAGCAAATGCAATCCCGCGGTATTTACGTTCAGTTTCGCGAGCATTTTGGAGGTAAGTGGTGCCGTGTTAGCATAGGAACCACCGAAGAGATGAAATCTTTTGTCAGTGCATTAATGGAGATTGCTGCTGCCTAGAAATCTCGGGTTCTCTTTGTCGATTAGGCCTTTTTATTCACAAAGGCTCAGTGTCTCCGATGATTTTCTGCTGAATTGAATCTTATTGACCTTATTCTGTTTGTTATAATAGAGAATAAGAGTCCCATAAGCCATGGTAAAGGCATCCCAGTTAACGTCTTTTATTTTGGCAATCCCCAACCATTTAAATGTGCCATTGCGATTGGCCCCCATCAGTGGAACACTTAATTTTCCTTTGAATTTGGGACCGATCTCTACATAATCCCGACCCGTAAAAAAACTGATATCGCGGTCTTTGTAAAAAACCCCGCCGCCGCAGGCGGCAGTAGTAGATTCAGGTTCCGCACTGGTAAAACAGGGCAGTTTTTCTTTTATCTGGTTAAAGGTTGCGATCGGCTGCAGTCCGTTTACTTTTCCATCCAGGATGTCGACGTTTATTGGAGGACAAACAGGCGTAGTTTTCAACTGGGATAGGAGGTTCAGGCTAATGAACATCCATCCAAAGAATAGGATTAGTTTTTTCATACGATTTTTTTATCACCGGGAAGGCCAAATACAAAGGTAGAACTAAGTTTTTTGCTCGTTATTGCCTGTTGCTAAAACTTTCACGGAATTATCATGATCGCGTAATTCTCCCTGTAAGATTTTGAAATTCAGAAATTAAATTCAGGGTAAGTCTTCAAAGTAAAAAAATATCGCGTAAAAACTTGTTCGTACGAAAAATTTCCTACATTAGCCGTATGAAACCCGAAAATCAATCAGGAATAAAGCAAGCACCTACCAGGTCGGAACTGGAAATCTTGCAGGTCCTATGGGAAAAAGGCCCTTCGACCGTTCGTTTCGTCAACGATACACTCAACCAGCAGAAACGGGCGGTTCAATACACATCTACTCTGAAGCTGATGCAAATCATGGTTGACAAGAAAATGCTGACGAGGGATGAAACCAGCATGAAACACATTTACCATGCAGCCATCAACGAACAAAAAACGAAAAGCGAATTGTTAGATCGTTTTGTTGATTCAACGTATAAGGGTTCCGCGAGCAGCCTGGTGCTGCAGCTACTTGGCAATAAGAAAACTTCCAAGAAGGAACTCCAGGCTATCAGGGACATGCTGGAACAGTTAGATAAAAAAGAATGATGGTGAAAATATTAAGAGATAATAAATAGCACTAATGATTTCTTTCAAGCTCCTTTTTGCAGACAAATTGGTTCAGTCATTGTGCTGGACATTGGTTCATTCACTTTGGTTAGGGCTGGTAATAGCCGTCATGGCAGGTGTTATCATCATTGGCACCAGGAAGTCAACACCTTTGCTTAGATATAACCTTCTTGCTCTCACTTTGGTTCTATTCCTTAGTGCGATGTGTTTTATTTTTTTCCGTCAATGGAATAATGGGATTTCCACAGAAACACAAATTTTACAGAGTCGCCAGCCGGCTCAAATGGACAAGGCCCTTAATACGTTTGTAACTAGTGATGCTACATCAAATCGCATATACGGCATAATTACATTTTTAAATGAGCATGCCTCGACCATTGTATTGGTCTGGATGCTTATTATGGCCATACGCAGTGTTAGTTTGATAAGAGGGTTATATGGCATCCATCAGCTGGCGAGAAGACAACTTTCCACGCCGGGAGAATACTGGATACAGCGGATCACGGGTCTATCTATGGAGCTGGGCATACGACAAAGGGTCAGGTTCTTTCAATCCGGGTTGGCGAAAGTCCCGGTTGTATTGGGGCATATCAAGCCTGTCATTTTATTTCCAATAGGGTTACTGGCTTCTATTCCGCCGAGTGAAGTTGAAGCGATCTTACTGCATGAGCTCGCACATATTCGACGCAGGGACTATCTGGTAAACATGTTGCAAAATTTGGTTGAGATATTCTTCTTCTTTAATCCTGCCATCCTTTGGATTTCTGCATTGGTCAGGCAGGAAAGAGAAAACTGCTGCGATGATTTGGCGATTTCCAGGACTAACAATAAGCGCAATTATATAAATGCCCTTTTATCCTTCCAGGAATTTAACCTGGCTAATCAACCCCTGGCGACGGCGCTCACGGGAAGAAAGCATTCTTTGCTGCAAAGAGTCAAACGAATTATTTATAGTCATAACCCAACACTTAATGCCATGGAAAAAATCACTTTGGTGGTCAGCATCGCAGTTATCGGATTTTTTGCCCTTGCTTTTTCACCGCATTTGGGGCAGAAGGACCAAAAACCTGTATCTACCTATCTATCGAATCTTGCTCAAAAATCCTTTCTCAATCGGGCGGCGACCGATACGGTGCCCGTTCAAAATGAAAACACCGAGAATCCTATTCTGGAAAACCGCAAAATGAAACTCGCTGAAATGGCGAAAAAAGAGCAGGCATTAAGATTAGAAGCTTTGAAGGCGGAACTGATCAAACTTGAATCTGAAAAATCAACACGGATGACGGATCTTCTCAAACAGGAGGAAGAGCTAGCTATCAACCGTAAAGCCGAATTAGCAAACCTGGAATCGCTGAAAGCACAGCTCAAATTGGAAAGATCCGTAGAAATGCAAAAGGAAGTCAATGCTGATCTTGAAAAAAAGATCCTGGCGCAATCGCAGCTGGCCAGACAAAGGGTCGAGCAGTTGATGATCCAATACCAGGAGCAAAAGCAAATAGCCATCCAGTTGAGGGAAGAAGCTGAGAAATCAATGATGAATGCAAAAATCGCCCAGCAGGAACAACAAGGAAATATAACGAATGATTTGATCAGCGAGAAAATCATTACCGATCCGGATCATTTCTTTTCATTCCTTCTAAATGAGCGGGAAATGATTGTAAATGATATTAAACAACCCAGCAAGATTCACAAAAAGTTTAGAGATAAATATGGGAAAGGCTCTGGCTGGAACATTAGTTTCAAAAAATGATCTTTTTAGCCGGCGGGCATCATTCGCATGCTCCCATTGCGCTCCTTTTCGGTAATATTGCTACCGGAGATTGTTGATATGCGCTTGTTGATATTATTTATTTTGGTCATTCCAACTCTTAGGAGTGTTGCCCAACCCGAGTGGTGGAGGGGCGAACTTCGCAGAGAGGATGGAAAAGTAATTGTATTCAATTTTGAATGGAAAAATAGGCACGATAAGGCTACCTGGTTTATACATAATGCCTCTGAGAAGATCAAAGTGGATGATATTGAAAAGAAAGGTGACTCACTGATCATCCACATGCCTTTATTTGAATCTCAATTCAGACTTGTTTATTCGAAGCAAGAAATCAAAGGCGTCTGGATTAAGGGAGGCGCTGTAAAAACTACTATCCTCCCTTTCTTTGCCTCGCCAGGTCATGCACGGTTCCCAGTGTCCAAAATTAAAGGAACCAATATCTCCGGAAGATGGGCTGTTAGATTTGACCCTGCGAATGAAGCGAGAGCTGCGGTTGCGGAGTTCCGCCAGGATGGCAACCATGTTACTGGTACCTTCCTGAATGCCTCGGGTGACTTTAGATTCCTGGAGGGTGCAGTGATTGCCGATTCACTTTACCTATCAACTTTCGATGGAAGCCATGCATACTTATTTACTGCAAAGATCGAAAGCGATCAAAGGATCACCGGCGGTACTCATTTTGCAGGAGCAACCGCAAAGGAGGCATGGGAAGCTAATAAAGATGGGAGCGCCACTATTCCGCTAGAAGAAACGGCAATCTATCTAAAACCCGGGGAAGAGCGACTCGATTTTACATTTAAGGATTTGGAAGGGCATCCGGTGTCTATTAACGATGAACAATTCAGGAATAAGGTCACCATTGTGCAGTTGATGGGAAGCTGGTGTCCTAATTGTATGGATGAGACCGCATTCCTTACCGAATACTATAAAAAAAATAAACATCGCGGAGTGGCCGTCGTTGCTCTTGCTTATGAATATAGCACCGATTGGGAAAGATCGGTCAGGAGTTTGAAAAAATTCCAAAAAAGGTTTGATGTAAAATATCCGATATTGATAACAGGCGTTGCAGTCAATGATTCGTTGAAGACAGAAAAAACCCTGCCGCAGATTACTCCGATCAAGTCATTTCCCTCCTCTATAATTATTGATAAAAAAGGAAAGATCAGAAAATTGGATAACTCCTTTAACGGCCCGGGCACCGGCCAGCATTATGTCGAATATAAAAACGAATTTGAAGAAATGATGGATGCTTTGTTATCAGAAAAGTGACTCTTACTCTACGACTTCAAACAATAGCAATTGTGATTTTTCCAGAAGTGAAAAATTATTATCAGCCATGAACAACAGGGTTCGGTGGCCATTCATTAGGACGGGTCCCCACGTAACGCCTTCAATATTGTCAATATAGATTCCCAGGCTATCCATATTCAAAAGAAGTTTCTTGGTGCATGGAATAAATTCTTTGTTCTCCCTCAACGATTGAAGTCCCATCACGTTGGTGGCATTCTTCATATCTGCGATAAAAACTTTAATGGTGCATGATATTCTACCGGAAGAAAAGGAGCGCTCCATGATCAGCAGTTGATCGTTGCCGAGCGATAGAATTTCAGAAATGCCATTGATCTTGTAGCTTGTCGCGGGCATGGCAGCATAGGCTACTTGCTCAAGTTTGTACGCATACTGGGCTGTATTTGTTTTGGTGGTTGCATCAAATTTGAAAAGCCGTATGTAGGGGTGTGTATCAAAAGTCTCAGCGCGGTCGGCGTCCTCGTACAGGGGCTCTTCCACACTGATGAACAGGGTTTTAAAATCATCGGCAAAACTGGCTCCCTCCAGAACACTGTTTTGTCGTGGTCCCTTTTCGATGGATTGCATGGTCAGCTTAGGGGGCAATGGAAAACTATCCAGCCAATTACCATTTTTAGAAACGATGTTGATGGCAGGGTTTTCCAGGACCATATCTTTCTGGTTGACGATCCTTTCCCCTTCACTGGTCCATACCAGTTGCTGTGTGGAAGGATTGTACCGGATGGATTCGGGATCAGGGACATGGTAAGGGTCCTGTTTGTTGTTAGGATATGCCTGACCGTTGGCCTGAAGAAGGGTTTTGACATCCAAAAATCGCACGCTATCGATTCCCTTCGCTCCTAAAAATATCCGGGCAGTGTAAAAGCGGGCAGGATTGGTTGCACTGCGATCGTCAGCGATCATATAGTAAAGATCCTCGCCGTGATCATAATCAATTCCCGAAAGTCCGCCGACAGTAGTTTGTTGAAAAGACAGGTTATGAGGAATGTCGTATTCTCCCAAGAAGCGAAGTGTTTTCGGAGCACCATAACTGTTTGGGACGCTAATTTTTTTTGACGGTGTGCAGCAAATGATCAGAAGGAGAAAGCAAAGGGATTGGATTATCTGTATCATTGAATTTCGCATAGACACAAGTTACGTTATTGGCTCAGATCCCTTAATCCGATACTTCCAGTTCAAGAAGCGCGATGTAAAGGTTCCTGTTAGGCGCTGGTAGCTCTGCTGAATTCGAGGTGGTATAGTTTTCAACAAATCTAAATCCGAAACTTTTGTAATAATCAATGATTTTTGGATTGTCGCCCCAGGTATCCATACGGATATATTTGATTCCCTTTACCCTGGCATGGTGAATTGCCCAATTCAATAAGACTCCGAACAATCTTCTCTTTTTGAAATGAGGATTGACCACAATCCGGTGCAGGTAAAGCGCATTTCCCTTTTCCTTTTGTCTCCACAGCATCGGGTCCGAATAGACCACACTGAAGATTAATGCCAGGTGGCCATCTATCCGGATCTTATACTGTTGCTTTTCCCTGATTTCTCTGAGTAAAAACGCTTCATCATATTTCTGCCATACGGGATAATTATTTTTCTGGTGAAAGGCAATAGCTTCTTCAAACATCCAATCGATAAATTCGAGGTCATCTTGTGTAGTATGAGCAATTTCAAAACCCGGTGGAAGTTGATTACTCACGCTCGCTTCCATTTTTTTATAGCGATCATAATAACTCACCTTACCCAGGTTGGCCTCGGTGGCTTCTATCGCATTCAATAAGTTATTTTCCTTGCTATAAATTTGGCGGGCGACGATCCTGAAATTATCCCATAGTGGTTTGAGTTGATCGACCATCGTCTTCGCCTTTGGAGTCAGCGAAAGCATCCGTTTTCTTCCATCGGTTTTATTTGCTACCGATCTCACTAATTTTTTTTTCTCCATTTCCCTTACCAATGCTATGACGGAAGGATGCGCGTATCCGATCTCTTCAGCCAGCTCGATCACGCACAGTGGTGATTTTTGAGAAAGCACATAAAATACCGGGAACCATTTTGATTCAAATTCCAGTTCGTGATCCATGTAAATACGCGTGATGTCTTTCCTGATCACCTCGCTTAACCTCATCAGTCGTGTCGATAAGGCCAACTCTCCCAATTCGTCGATCATATTCATATTAAATGGAATTAGCTGTGTTGATCATTTCCGTAATTTTTGCAAGATGGTGGTCGTCATGTTCAGCCACGAAATACGCGAGATCTACCATTCGCATTGGTATCTTCAACCTTGGATGCAGTGCGGAGTTGTTTAATTGCTCTTCGCTGGCTTGCCGTAGCCTGGCCACCAATTGTTGTCTCTGTTTTTGAAATTCTTCCAATAGATTTTTTAATTCAGCGGAGTTGTGTTGAGCCTCATGCGTCGTCCGGTTGGTTAGATCGGCCACTCTCAATTCCGGAACGCCATGGATAAGGTCGTCTACTCGCCCAATCCAAAGCGATTCGACGTCACCGAGATGTCCCACTTCTTCCTGGATACTCCACTTATCCCCGTTTTTACGGGTAAGAAGGGCTGAATCCAGACCGGCGACCTTATTCTTTATTCTTTGTGGAGTCCCTTCCAGCCTCTCGATAATTGGGGGTAACAATCCATTGTCGGAGATAGGGGGAAATTGCCTGTCAAACCAGTTTGTTTGTCGCATAAGAGTTATGTAGTTGCCTACATAAATATACGAAAAATCGGAAATGGCTTCCCTCAACTGCCTGATCTGTTTTCAAATCTTTTATCGGGGACAAACCAAATACCAGCCACAAAAACATAGGATGCCATCCCCAGCATTGGATGAATAAACGTAAGACCGATGCCGATCAGGTAAATGATGACCGAACTCTTCCCTTTCCAATCATTCCCTAACCCGGCTGCCAATGCTGAATCCTTTTCATGAATTCGCATGAGTGCGCGAACCAGAAAAAAATATGCCATCCCCGCCATAAAAGCGACGGCACCATATAACGCTACGGGCCATTTGGCAAAGTGATTTTCTCCCATCCAGGCAGTGATGAAGGGAAATAAAGAGAGCCAGAAAAGCAACAAGAGATTCATCCAGAGAACTCTTCCGTTGATTTGATTTACGACCTGGAGCAAATGATGGTGATTGACCCAATAGATTCCGACGTTTACAAAGCTAAGGACATAGCTTAGGAAAATGGGCCAAAGCGGTTTTAGTGAATGGAGGTCATCTCCGTGTGGCACTTTCAGTTCCAATACCATGATGGTGATGATGATGGCAAATACACCATCGCTGAAAGCTTCCAATCTTGTTTTGGTCATAGCGCTAGTTACTATTTTTTTTCAAACAATAAAACTACCTTTAATTTCCAACCAAAATCATGATCCCCGAGCTACCGGCCTATATCAACATTGTCTTTGTCCTAACGGTATTGCTCACCCTATGGTTCTTCTGGAAAGCCACAAACTCCCTGGTCGTGTTGATCATATCCATAGGCTGGCTCCTCATTCACGGAATACTCGCATACAAAGGATTTTATCAGAATACACATACTCTCCCACCACGCTTGTTATTGGCGACCCTTCCACCTCTTATATCCATGATCATTGTCCTTGTGATTCCCGCGGGGAAAAAATTTGTTAGCAGGATCCGATTGAAAACACTGTTGTTGATGAGTGTCGTTCGTATTCCTGTTGAGGTTTGCTTGTATTGGCTTTTCCTGAATAAAGCGGTGCCCGAAGTAATCACGTTTTCCGGAAGTAACCTGGACATGATCTCCGGGATAACAGCGCCCATAGTAGCTGCCGTCTGTTTTCGCCGGCGGAGCTTTCAAAACAGAAACCTGCTTTTTGCATGGAATATCATCGCGCTCGTATTGTTGTTGAGTGTGGTCGTTAATGCGATCCTCTCCGTTCCAAGTTCTTTTCAACGGCTGTCTTTTGACCAGCCCAATATTGCTGTCTTATATTTTCCCTTCATATGGCTTCCCGGATTTATCGTCATGGTCGTATTGTTCAGCCACTTCGTAATGATCAAGCGTTTATTGATGAAGTGAAATTTCCTTTAGATATGGCTACCTTTGCGCCCGAATGCAAGATTTAAAAGTATGCTGTAAAGAATATGGAAACCACGAAAGAGCTAAGACTAGCAGTCCTGATTGACGCCGACAATATACCTTACTCAAACGTCAAGGAAATGATGGAGGAGATCGCAAAATATGGTACGCCCACATTCAAAAGAATATATGCTGATTGGACCAAGCCTCATGTGACTGGATGGAAAAGTGTGTTGCTGGAGAATGCTATCACTCCTGTTCAACAGTATAGTTATACAACCGGCAAGAATGCCACAGATTCCGCGATGATCATCGATGCGATGGATATACTTTATTCAGGCAGGGTAGAGGGATTTTGCATTGTGTCCAGTGATAGCGATTTCACCAGGATCGCTACCCGCCTTCGTGAAGCAGGCATGAAGGTAATCGGCATTGGGGAAAAGAAAACGCCTCTTCCATTTATCTCGGCCTGCGATAAATTCATTTACCTGGAGATCCTGAAACCCCCCGTGGAAGCGAGAAAGAGTCCAGTACCCTCCAAAAATGATCGAGCGATTGCGTCATCCACCCCAGTGATAAGTCCTATTGACAAAGGATTGATCAAATTGATCGGCGATACGATCAATGATATTGCCGATGAAGACGGATGGGCCTTTCTAGGAAATCTTGGGAATCTATTGTTAAAGAAACAACCCAACTTCGATTCCCGGAACTATGGTTATTCCAAACTTTATCCTCTGATCAAGAGCGTCGGTAAGTTTGAATTTGATGAACGCAGGTCAGGAAAGTCAAATATCACTCACGTCTATGTCCGCACTAAATAAGGAGGCCTTCTACTTTAACATGGCTTTCATTCATTAGCAGATATATTTGCAGCCAGTATAGATGCTGCCCGAGAAGCAAATATTCCAGGACCAGTCGCACAACCGGTGGCAAAAAGTGAAATGGATCTTCCGCCTCCTCTTGGTGATATCTCTGTTCCTCATCGCCGTACTTGTAGTTGCCTTGATTCAAGGTCGAAACCCCTCCGCCCTCAGTCTGCAGTCAAAAGCAAAGGCTTACGCCGATAAGCTAAACCCCGAGCGCCCACTAACCCTCTCCAACAAACAGAACAAAAAGTATAAGGGTATAAAAGATTTCCTGATAAGAAAGGAAAAGGAAGAATTGCTGAAAAAGAGATTGAAGAATATTGGGAAAAACATCAATAGGCAACCTTATATCCGCGCTGCCTTTTACACTCCCTGGGGCGGGAATAGTCTGTCGTTAAAATCATTGGAAAAGCATGCTGGAAAATTGAATACCGTTTTTCCGGAATGGTTTTTCATCGATACCATTACTCACCAGCTTCAAACACGGATCGACAGTGCCGGTCTCGCGGTGATGAGGGAAAATGAATTGAATATTTTTCCCGTCCTCACCAATTTCAATTCTTCCAAACAACGATTCGATGGTGAGCTTCTGCATTATGTTTTAATGGATTCCCTAAGGACCAGGGCATTTGTGAAACAAATAGCTGACACATTGGAGTCATATCATTTTCAGGGAATCAACGTTGACTATGAAGATATCATTGAGAAAACGAATGAACCATTAACCACATTTCAGAGGATATTGTATGATGGCCTTCATCGAAGAGGGTTTGGTGTAACCCAGGATGTAGCGCCACTGAATGAAGATTATGATCTTAAGAAATTATCACATTACAATGATCATATACTTTTAATGGCCTATGATGAATCAAATGGAACTACGCCTGCAGGTCCTATTAGTTCGCAGAAGTGGGTAGAGCAGGTCCTGGACAATGCGGCAAAACAAATTGATCCCGAAAAAATAATTCTGGGCATCGCGGGCTATGGCCGGAATTGGGCGAGGGATAGTGAAGGCCGGAGTTGGGTAGAAAGCATCACCTATAGTGACGCAATCAATCTCGCTAAAATCTCCAATGCAAAAATCGACTATGACAATACCACCTACAACCTTGATTTCACCTATATCGAATCGGAAAAGGATAGGGGAACGGGGCAGATAGAAAACATCAAACATGAAGTGTGGTTTACGGATGCCGCCACCACCTTCAATATTCTTCGATTTAGCGACGAATACGCTACGGGCGGAACGGCCCTCTGGCGGCTGGGTAGCGAGGATGAACGGATCTGGGACTACTATGATAAGGACCTAAGCAATGACGCCATCGATATAAAACCATATAACTATAATTCATTTTCCTATGTTCCCGTCCTTCCCGACAACGTCGCGTATCGTGGGGAAGGCGAGGTGCTGGATGTAGTCGCTACGCCTGAGGAGGGAAAGATTGACATCGAAATAGACAGCACTGAAAGGCTGATCTCAGAAGAGAATTATGTCCAACTTCCTTCCGGTTATATCATCGAGAAATTCGCGGAAGACAGTGTTCCACCAGGCAAAGGACACAAAATCGTTTTGACTTTTGATGATGGCCCGAGTGCTGAATACACTCCTGCTATTCTGAAAATACTCGAAAAGCAAAAAGTGCCAGCCACATTTTTTGTGGTGGGTCTCCAGGCAGAGGCGAACATTCCTTTGTTGCAACATATCAACCGGGATGGTTTTGAAATCGGCAACCATACATTCACTCATAACAATATAGCCAAAATGAGTGCGGAAAGAGCCGAATTGGAAATGAAGTCGACGCGACTGCTGATCGAAGCCGTCACCGGACATAGCACGGTCCTCTTTCGCGCACCTTACAATGCAGATGCGTTGCCCGTCACATACGAAGAATTAGAACCCATTGCCCGCAGCAAGAAAGATAACTACCTCACCATCGGTGAAAGTGTTGATCCCATGGATTGGCAACCCGGGGTGACTGCCGACAGCATTTTTGCACGGACTGTCAGGTTAGTAGAGACAGACAGCGCCAGCATCATATTGCTTCATGACGCCGGGGGGCAGACCAGGGAACCAACCGTGAAGGCGCTTCCCCGTATCATTAATTACTTCAAGAAACGGGGTTATGTGTTTACAACAGTGGCCGATCTAATGGGAAAAACAAAGGATGATGTGATGCCAAAGGTTGCATCTAGCTGGCAGAATAGGATGAATTTCCTTTTTGTTGAAATCGTTTATTGGGGAGGACATATTCTTTTCGCACTTTTCTTCATTGGAATTTTTCTTTCGATTGGTAGGATCGGGTTGATGGCGACACTTGCATATTTTCAAAAAAGAAAAGAAAAAAATCAACTCAATACACTTCCCCTTGATTTGCCCCTGGTGAGCATTGTCGTCCCGGCATATAATGAAGAAGTGAATGCTGTTAGAACAATAGAAAGCCTTTTAGACCAGGATTATCCCAACCTGAATATCATTTTTGTAGATGACGGTTCCAAAGATTCAACGTTTGAAAATGTTTCGAATGCTTTTAAGAATAATCCACGCGTACAGGTTTATTCCAAACCGAATGGCGGAAAATCATCGGCTTTGAATTATGGAGTACATCTTTCAACTGCTCCTTTCATCGTGGGGATCGATGCCGATACACAATTGAAAGAAAATGCGGTCACTGAATTGATGAAGAGATTTACAGATGATCGTATAGGTGCGGTCGCAGGCAATGTGAAAGTGGGAAACGAGGTAAATATGATCACTCGTTGGCAAAGTATTGAATATATCACGTCGCAGAATTTTGATCGAAGGGCATTCGACCTGCTCAATTGCATAACCGTTGTGCCGGGAGCGATCGGCGCATTTCGACGCGACGCAATTATAAAGGCAGGACTTTTTACCAGTGATACCCTGGCAGAAGATTGTGATCTCACCATGCGCCTGCATAAGGCGGGTTATCGAATCCGCAATTGCAACAGCGCAATTTCCTATACAGAAGCTCCGGAATCGGTGGGCATGTTCCTGAAGCAACGTTTTCGGTGGAACTTTGGAGTAATGCAATGTTTTTGGAAACATCGTGATGCCGTTTTCAATTCGCGATATAAGAATTTTGGCATGGTGGCCCTGCCTAATATCCTTCTATTTCAAATGATATTGCAATTCCTGGCACCTTTAGCTGACCTCATCTTACTGCTCAGTATTGTTGCCTCCGCTCTGGGTATCGTACAGTCGAGTATCGATCATATCTTCTTCTATTATTTTATATTCACTCTCGTGGATATTGCGGGAGCGGCTCTTGCCTTTGCCTTTGAAAAGGAAGACTTCAAAAAATTGTTCTGGATCCTGCCTCAACGCTTCGTCTATCGCCAATTAATGTACTATGTCGTCTTCAAATCAGTTCGTAAGGCAGTGAAAGGGGAGATACAGGGATGGGGGAAATTGAAACGTACTGGAAATGTGAGACTGGATACTAGATACTAGATGCGGATGCTGGATACTGGATGGTAGAGAATAATCATTACTTTTAAGAAAACAAGCACTATGAACTTTTACCTGATTGATGCCGGAGGTGCGGGGTTACTCTACTACGCTGTCTTCTTGGGCGCGCTCTTTATGGTCCTTGCCACCTTGCTGGAGGCAGTGGCGATGATCCTGATGAAATATAATACTCCGTTTAAAAAGGCAATAGGGGATTCAATGCTTGTTAACCTGGCTTCGTTGGCTGTGGGTTTTTTGCTGATCGTCACAAGCATCAATCTATTTGACAATAAGAGCGCCCTTGTCAATTTGCTAATTCTCTATGCTATAACCCTGGTAGTTGAAGTGCCGATCCTTTACCAGTTAAATCGTTCAAAACCATTTAAGAGGACGCTAGTGACAGGTATGGTCATGAACCTGGTCACCTACTTACTTTTATTTTTGTTTAACCTGAATTCTTAGCCTTGCATCATTAGTGCAACCTGGATCTTCATCATAAAATCTATTTGTTGAAAAAGAAAGCGATCATTCTTTTATTGGCAGCAGGTCATGGATTGAACGATTGCATAGCCGGATATTTTTTAGCCAGGCTCGTTCATCTAAAATCAGACCTTCTACAAATCAGTGCCGGATTACTTTTATACAATTTATTGGCGTTCGGAGGACAGTATCCCGTAGCTCTTATCCTTGAAAAGTGGCGAAAGCCAAAACAGTTCCTTTTGATAGCGTACGGACTGAACATTCTAGCTGTTGGCCTTTTTGCCACAGTTCCGTCGATCTCGATATTCCTCGCGGGTATAGCTTCGGCAATCTATCATGTGGCAGGGGCAACTGTTTGTGCAAGGGAAAACAAAGCAGTTAATATTGGTCTGTTTGCTGCGCCTGGCGTTGCGGGATTGATAGCGGGTGGATACCTGGCGTATCAGGGATTCAACATGATCTCGATATTTCTTCTGGGCGCCTTTGTGATAATAAGCATGCTTGCACTTATTTCTATTGACCCAACTCCCGCTACACATGAGAGGGAAGTAAACGACGGCCAGAAACATTCATTGGATAACCATGATCTCATAATGATCGGGCTTCTCACTTTCATTTCCCTGCGATCTGTGATCTGGAATGTATTTCAATTGATTGAAGAAAATAATTATGCATGGTTGATAGCGATCGCCGCTTCCGCGTTTGCTGGAAAAATATTGGGCGGATGGATTGCCGACCGGATCGGATGGAAACTATATACATTCATTTCGCTGTTAGCAGCTACACCGTTAATCACGTTGTTCCGAAAGGAAATTATATTGTTCTGCATAGGTATCGGCTTGTTGCAATCAAGCATACCTGCAACCACGTCATTGTTGATCCAGGCAATGAAAGGCAAGACGGAAAGGGCTGTGAGTCTATCTTTCGGAACGGCGATCTTTATAGGAGCCATTCTGTTTTATTTGGTACAAAATATCATCACCGGTTTTGTTCCATGGTTGTCTCTGATCCTGCTGCTTATGTTACTTGTTCTTTTCACAATAAGCTATCGTCGAAAGAAGAAAATTTATGGTGGTAATATTCTCTGAATCATGCTAATATAATGCGCCTCTCATTCGATTCCAAATCCCAACTACCTAGTGACAAAGAGCATGAAATTTAAATTGTAAATTGTAAGAGATGGCAACCTTTTGAACCAGCAATTCGATTTATTCACCAAACAATACCAGGAATTGTTATCTGCAGATGAATTGACCTACCATGTCGGGGGTTGTGCGCTCAACAGCCGTGAGAGCCAGAAAGCGATTTATACCTCGTTTTATGGCTATGCCATGGCAATCTGCGACAGATATACGAATAGGCAAGAGGACGCAGTGGAGATTCTTAACGACGGGTTTCTTAAAGTTTTCAAGGAGATACATCACTATCAACCGGCTTATGCCGATGTGGTAAGTTCTTTCAAGGGATGGTTAAGAAAGATCATGGTGTACACTGCCATCGACCATTTCAGGAAGTATCAAAAGCATCGAATGATCACTGAACTGGATTCTGTAGTATATCAGGTGGCATCGATCAATGAAGACGCGGTGGAAAAATTATCTTATGAGGAGATCATCCGCGCAGTGCAGGAATTATCACCGGGATACAGGACCGTTTTTAATCTGTTTGTTATAGAAGGTTTAAGTCATGATGAGATCTCAGGCCAGTTGGGAATTTCAACGGGGACTTCCAAGTCCAATCTTTCAAAAGCCCGGCGACAATTGCAAAAGATATTACATAAACAAAATCAACAACAGATAGCTAAAAATGCAGTCTGAAGAATTTGATAATAAAACCAGGGAAGCAGCTGAACACCATCATCCCGCTTACGATGAGAAAGCCTGGGAAAAAATGGAACAGCTTCTCAATAAACATCTTCCTCAAAGGAAAGATGGACGGAGAAGGCCTGCCATGATCCTGCTTTTTCTCCTGTTATTGGGGGGAGCAGGAATTCTTCTGGTCGCCAAACCCTGGCGCTCGAATACTTCTACTGCCAGTACAGGCAGCAAGAAGCCCTTAACTTCTCCTGATGTTTCTTCGGAAAGCAAAGGCCGCCAGGAAAATCTGAATAAAAACAGTTCGCCCGTGGACCTAAGTAAAAATGTTGCTGCAAAGGAAACTCAACGTTCAATTTCCACGCCAAGTAGTATCAGTATTAAATCAATACCGAACAAACAGTCAAAGGCTCAAAACAAACTGGCGGGCATCGCCAAAGAAAAAGTTGAAGTAATTACCAATAGCAAAAATCAACTTCATAAGGTCGCCATTCCAAACCCGGAAAATGTTTCAGTAACAAAAAAAGCTCAGCTTGTTCCGGAGACGAAGCCACTGATCAATAAAATAATTTCGGCTGGGAATCATCCACAAAAAGATGTGGCTAGCGTGGATCCGAAGGTAGATCAGGTTACCAAGCATGATGGAGAGGTAAATGATCAAAAGATAGAAGACAAGACAGTCGCTGCTAAACTGAAAAAGCCCAACAGTAAAAGCAAGAAACAGAATTCATTTTTCTTTACGCTATCGGCAGGACCGGAATTGAGTTCCGTCGATTGGGAAAGCCTGGACAGGGTTAAAGTGATGGTAGGATTCGGCGTTGGTTATAGCTTCGCAAACAGGATTACAGTAAGGACCGGCATCTTTTCTTCCAGGAAAATTTATTCGGCCAATCCGTATGATTATCACCCCCCTGATTATTTCTGGCAATACTATCCGGATTTAAAAGGAGTGGATGCTGATTGCAAGGTGCTTGAAGTTCCGCTTTCGATCGCTTACAATTTTGGCCGGACAGAAAATCATAACTGGTTTGGTTCAGTAGGCATGTCTTCCTATTTCATGAAAAGAGAGACCTATGATTACCGGTATAAAAACTCATCTGGCCAATTACTCACCTGGGAGTCGACCATGCGAAATAGAACCAAGCATTATTTTTCCGTGCTGGCATTATCCGGAGGATATGAACGGAAAATCAATAAGACGATTACTTTGATGGCAGAACCTTTTGTGAGGATCCCGTTGATCGGAGTTGGTTTTGGAAAAGTGAAGCTTTCAACGGCCGGTGTGTTATTTTCTGCAACGATCCATCCATTTCATTCAAAGAATTCAATCAAATCGACAGTACCCACACCTAGGTAGTGTTCCATGTTGTGTCCTAATAAGAGGTTATCCCTGCAGAGGGAAACCTCTTTTATTTTCCCCAACGGAATGTTTTTATGTCGAAGCCGGCCAAGTCTAGCACGCGGTCAACAACCGTCGCAACTAATTGGTCTATTGTATTTGGCTGACTATAAAAGGAGGGGCTTGCCGGACAAATGATCCCTCCTGCCAAGGTTACTGTTTCCATATTCCTGATATGGATGAGGCTGTAAGGCGTATCGCGGATGACGCAGATTAATTTCCGCCTTTCCTTTAAAATGACGTCGGCCGCCCTGGTTACAAGGTCATTCGAAACTCCCGCCGCAATGCGTCCAAGGGTTCCCATGGAACAGGGAATAATGATCATCGTGTCGTATTGTCCTGAGCCGGAGGCGAATGGCGCGGAAAAATCTGTGCTGCCATAAAATTGCACGGGGAATTGTTGATGTTCTTCGTTGCCTAATTCAGTTTTCCAAACCTCGCGGGCGTTATCGCTCATTACCACCGCCAGTTGATCCCAATGCTCTTTCAACGCCATCAACTTAGTCAATATGTTGGCAGCGTACATCGAGCCACTGGCACCAGTTATAGCAACGACTATTTTTCTCATGCTCTAAAATCCATCATTTACCGTAAAACATTTGAAGGTAGAAAAAATCGTGCAAACATTGAGCCTGGTCAATTTATTGTGTTTTTAATACATATTTTCAGGAATTGCCCAAAAAGACATGATGAAAAATTTGAATTAATTAATTATTCTCCGATATTAGCTTTGAATTTTCATAGGATAAGGTTTAATGGTTAATGGTTTTTGATTAGGCCCCGATCTTTTGGTCGGGGTTCTTCGTTGGAGAGGTCATAATCGACTAAGCATGACCGTGAACCCATGTGCATTCTATGCAAGAGGACTATTTTGACTTGCCCTTGGCCAGGGAATGGTCAAGTTTCCCAGACGTCTCTGCCATGTCGGGTATGTCGTCTGCTTTATAGGCGCCAGCATCCAGTTTTTTCTTCGTCTCTTCAAAGGCATTCAGGGTGGCTTCAATTTCTTCATCCGTATGAAGGGCTGTCGGTATAAGACGGTAAATGATGTTGCCTTTAGGGATGACCGGGTAAACGACGATGGAGCAGAATATGTGATAATTTTCCCGGATATCCATGACCATCGCAGTCGCTTCCTCCAGGCCGCCACGCAAATACACCGGCGTAACTACTGAATCCGTTTTGCCGATATCAAATCCTTTTTGCTTAAGACCTTGCTGAAGCTTTCGCGCATTGGCCCACAATTTCTCTTTCAATTCAGGTCTTGTTCGAAGCAAGTCCAGGCGTTTTAGGTTGCCAATCACGAGAGGCATGGGCAGACTTTTCGCAAAGATCTGCGAGCGTATATTATAGCGAATGTAATCGATAATGTCGCGATCACCTGCAATGAATGCACCAATAGATGCCATCGATTTAGCGAACGTGGAGAAATACAAATCGATGCGATCCTGGCAACCCTGCTCTTCACCCGCCCCGGCACCCGTTTTGCCCAAGGTGCCAAATCCGTGAGCATCGTCGAGCAATATGCGAAATTCATATTGGTCCTTGAATGCTGCGATCTCTTTTATTTTTCCCTGGTCGCCCGCCATTCCAAATACGCCTTCGGTGATCACCAAAATACCACCAGCTTTTTGTTTATCTATGATTGCGGTAGCTCTTTGCAACTGTTTTTCAAAATCCACCACATCATTGTGTTTATATACGAACCGATGTCCGGGATGAAGGCGAAGGCCGTCGATGATACAGGCATGACTTTCCGCATCATAAACGATAACATCATGGCGACTGCAAAGAACATCAATGGTGCTCACCATCCCCTGGTATCCATAGTTGAGCAGGATCGCATCTTCCTTCATTTCAAAAGCTGCGAGTTCCGCCTCCAACTTTTCGTGGAGGTCAGTATTCCCACTCATCATTCGTGCTCCCATCGGCGAAGCAAGGCCATATTGACTAGCTCCCTGGGCGTCGGCATCTCTCACCTCAGGATGATTCGCCAGTCCTAAATAATTGTTGAGACTCCAAACGATCATCTCCTTACCCCTAAACTTCATTCTGCTTCCAATCTCACCTTCTAATTTGGGAAAAGCAAAATATCCATGCGCCCTTGCACGATGCTGGCCAATGGGTCCCGCATTTTTCAATAAACGTTCAAAAATGTCAGCCATAGTTATCTTTTGATTTTCGTTCTTTTCTCACGGTAGTTTTGATCAAAAAAACTGGCGCAAAGGTAAGGGATCATCCCAGGTTTAGCACATCGGACATCGTAAAAACTCCTTTCTTAAGATGGATGTATTCGGCTGCCAGGACGGCTCCAAATGCAAAACCTTTCCGGTTATGCGCGGTATGGATGATCTCGATATCGTCGATTGCAGAGGAATACCGAACATTATGAGTGCCGGGATTTGGATCAATGCGTTGACTAATGATCTCCAGGTCTTCGGGATTATCACTTAATTCATTTACCCATCGCTTCTTTCTCTCTAATACTTCCAGTACTTGTTCCGCAAAACTAATGGCAGTACCGCTGGGAGCATCTTTTTTTTGTGTATGATGAATTTCTTCCAGGATCACTTCATAATCTTCCCGGGCCGACATAAGAGAAGCGAGCTTTTTATTTACCTCAAAGAAAATATTTACGCCGACGCTGTAATTACTCGAATAAATAAATGAACCATTTTGTTGGCGACAGAGATTTTTTACTTCGTCCATTTTTTCTGTCCATCCCGTCGAGCCAGAAACAACGGGAATTCCATAGTTCAGACAGTTTTTAATATTTTCAAAAGCGCTTTGAGGACCCGTGAATTCGATTGCCGCATCGGCCTTTGCCAGATTTTCTTTAGTGAGATCCTGGAGATTTGGAAGATCGATCTTTAATACAATGGAGTGTCCTTTTTTTATAGCAGTTTCTTCAATGGCCTTACCCATTTTCCCATACCCAATAAGCGCGATCTTCATTCCGGTTTTTATATTGCAAGATAAGTTATCCAATTTCACCTCGACCGGTTCCTTCCTAAATTTAAGACCAGACTCAGTCCATTGGTGCCGGCCATCTCACTATGCCCTGGCTTGATCTTCAAACTTAAGCCAGGACTTACATCAAACGATTTAAGATGAGCATCCACTGTTGCATCAACGACATTCAATCCCCACATCACTATAAATAGGAGGGCAGAAAAATCGATATCGCGTCGAAATTGGTTTCGATAAAAGCGCAGCGATTCCTCGCTGAGCGGCTGCAGCACTTCTTTGATACTTGAATACAAGGCTGAATCAGTCCCGTTTACGCGCATATTATACTTCACCTTGTAAGCAAATCGTGTATCGCGATAATTATCGAGATTATAGAAGAAGATGCCGGCACTGATCCCCATGGCGGCATATACGATGGGTAACTTCCAATATTTCTTGTTATAGATCTGTCCCAGTCCCGGAAAGGTCGCAGAAAGAAGAGCAGCTCTTCTTGGACTATGCACTTTTACCTTGACTGAATCTTTTTTTTGCTGTGGTTGAGTCGGGATGGTTTTCCTGCGCCGCTATTATTGTAGTAAAGAAAAAGGAAAGAATGAGTAATAAAAATATTTTTCGGTGTTTAGTCAACTGAAATAGCTATTTGCCCAAGTATCTTATTCAGTTCTTCCTGCGAGTAATATTCGATCACGATCTGTCCGCTGCCATTCCTGCTCTGCTTGAGTTTTACCCGGGTACTGAAATGAGATGCTAATTTATCTTCAATTCGCTGAAAGGAAGAAGGCAGGTGACTTTTTAAGGATTTTTTAATTCCTCCGGCCGATGCGCCTTGTTTGTAGAGGTTTCTACCAGCGCTTCTGTCTGGCGGACAGAAAGCCTTTTTCTTTTATTTCATTAAAAATATACAACTGCTTATCAATCGTATCGACATTGACAGTGCCCTTGCATGTCCCATGCTGAGTTCTCCACTCCTTAATGCCAATTGAATATCGGGAGGTAGCTTTAGCAAGCCGGATGAAATTGGCCACCGTGCTACGGTCCTTGCCCATTCTTTCAGCGACTTGTTCCTGGGTATAGTTCAATTCATCCATCATCCTTTTATAGCTAAGTGAAATTTCCATGGCATTGAGGTCTTCGCGTTGCAGGTTTTCCAGTAAGGCGAGTTCCAGCAACTGGGAATCATTTGCCTGGCGTACATAGGCAGGGATATCTTTAAGGCCGGCCATTTTTGCTGCTCTCCAGCGCCGTTCACCGGCAATGAGGCGATATTTTCCGGATGGAAGTTTCGAAACAGTAACCGGTTGAATGATATCATGTAGTTGAATCGAGTTGGCCAGTTCTTTCAACGCATTTTCATCAAAACCTGGCGTGGTTGTTTGGGATTGGGCTCAATCTCCTCGATTGCAATACGGTTGGTATTGGTTGCATTTTCAACCACATTGGCTTTCAGTTGGCCGCTGCTGGTCTTTAAGATCGGCATCAATACTTTGCAATAAGGAACGAATTCCTTTACCCAAGGCTTCTTTATCTTGTTTGGACGTGGTCATCTTATAATTGCAAGAATCCTTTCTTCCTGCTGATCTTCGTCAGATCATTCTTTTGAAGGATCTCTTTGGCGAGGTTGAGATAATTCATAGAACCTTTACTGTTTCCATCGTACAAAATTACAGGTTTACCAAAACTGGGGGCTTCCGCGAGACGTGCATTCCGATGAATGATGGTGCTAAAGACCATATCATCAAAATGACGCCGGACTTCACTCACAACCTGGTTGCATAACCGAAGGCGTCCATCATACATCGTCATCAGGATGCCTTCAATCACCAGGCTGTATTCAACCTGCTTTGAACTATTTTGATCGTATTTAACAATTTGCCCAAGCCTTCCAGCGCAAAGAATTCGCATTGAACCGGTACAACCACGGAATCAGCAGCCGTTAGTGCATTTACAGTGATCAATCCAGAGAGGGAGAGCAATCAATGATGATAAAATCATATTCTTCGCGAATACCTTCCAATCAGGTTTTTGAGCACCATTTCCCGGTTGGGATAGTTGATCATTTCAATTTCGGCTCCGACCAGGTCAATATGTGAAGGAAGCAAGTCCAGGTTGGGAATATCAGTTTTCAGATCGACTTCCTTTGCCCTGGCTTCATTGACCATGCAATCGTACAGACTTTGTCTTACATTATGCAGGTCAAACCCAACGCCAGTCGTAGCTATTAGCCTGGGGATCACCATCTACCAGCAGGGTTCTGAATTCCAGTACAGCCAGGCTGGCTGCAAGATTAATGGCAGTTGTAGTCTTGCCAACGCCTCCTTTTTGATTTGCACACCAATAATTCTTCCCATAATTTTATTCTCTAGCCATGATAACCTGGTAAAATTGTCGCCTATCGTAAGACCGCAAAATTTAGTTTTGCCCATTTGGGGATGAGATTAACACACAATAGTTAATGATTTAAAGAATCTTAATTGCAATATGCGCAACTCTTCTTTCTGGTGGATTCTCATCGGGTTTATGGTGTTGTTGGATTTTTATTTTTTCCAGGGTATCAAAGTGGTTTCACAATCCAGTAAGTCCAAGAACCAAAGTTATCATCGCTATCATATATTGGGTCGTTTCAATTGCTGCTATCGTGACATTGTTAATACTTCCTTATCTGCAATTCGAGCACCAGGCAAAAGTTTTTCGAACGACCATTTTTGCCATCATCGCCGGTTTATTTTTCGCAAAGGTTATTGGCTCTGTATTCCTGTTGGTGGATGATCTGCGGCGGCTCATTCAGTGGATAGCCGGAAAATTCTTTTTTCCAATACAGAAGGGGAAACCATGCAGCAGGGCAACGGTATTTCCCGTTCCGTATTCCTAACCTGGGCAGGCATGATCGTCGGGTGGTGGATTGTTTGGATCATTGGTCTGGGGTTTTAGCAATAAATACCGTTATCAGGTGAGAAGGGTTAAGCTCCATTATCCGAACCTTCCGGAGCTTTCGAGGGATTGAAGATCGTTCAGATCTCTGATATTCATTCCGGCAGCTTTACCAATAAAAAAGCGGTTATGCGAAGGGGTTCAGAAGATAGTTGATGAAAAACCCGACATCGTTTTTTTTACCGGCGACCTGGTGAATAACGTAGCGGACGAGATGCAAGAATATATGGATGTATTTGATCAAGATAACGGCTCCGATGGGAGTTTATTCAACACTGGGCAATCATGATTATGGAGATTATGTTCAATGGAATACTCCGGCAGGAAAAGCATGCTAATCTCGAATAAATTAAACAAGATCCATGCTCAACTTGGTATGGCGATTGCTGATGAATGAACATGTGGTATTGGAAAGAAATCTATTCCGGGGAAGCTCACCTCAAACGGAGGAAAAGGAACTGAGAAAATTGCCGTGCTGGGTGTCGAAAACTGGAGTGCCATGGCCAGGTTTCCAAAGTATGGAGATCTGAGAAAAGCGCATGCAGGATCCGAAGCGTATCCGTTTAAGATATTGTTGAGTCATGATCCTTCTCATTGGAAGGCCGAAGTTTGTAAATCATTTCCCGATATCGATCTGATGCTGGCCGGACATACACATGGTATGCAGTTTGGAGTAGAGATTCCCGGATTTAAATGGAGTCCGGTCCAATATATTTATAAGGAGTGGGCGGGGCTATATGAAAAAAATACTTCTTGCCATGAGGCATCCAATGGAAAACCAGGAAATGGACAGAAACTCTATGTGAACAGGGGATATGGGTTTATTGGTTATCCAGGAAGGGTGGGCATCTTGCCGGAAATCACCGTTTTAGAATTGGTTTGATCTTATTACTGACTAACTATCGATATATTAAACTTTTATTTAGCCTCTTAGTCTTAAAACCTGCTCCGGAACTGCCAAGATGCTCTGAAAGCCCGAATACGACTGCCACATGATCAAAAAAGGATAGATAATCTTGGTCTTTCTTATGCAGGGACGAATGGGTTTATGCCAGCAAAACCCGTCCGATTCAGCCAGTTCCTACCAAGTGAAGAGATCAGCGATATCGATACCCTGGACTATGAATCATTGTTCCAGGACTTCGATGCGTTTATGGATTCGATCCTCTCGCCACATAGCTATTTTCTCGCAAGTGTATCGGTCGGCAAAGGCTATTTCAATTTTGAAAGAAAAGGCATGCGCGGTCCTCGAAACATCGAAAAGGATAACTTATTCGCCAACTCTTGGTTATTTTGATCAAAGTGGCGTTGGCATTGAGTGCTATGGGTTATATTGTGAACGACAAGGCCAATATGAATTTTTATCAGTTTTCCATATCGCCATCGTTCGATTATCTGCAAAATAAAGATTTTGCTACAGGATTTTCTTACTCGCGATACTTTACCAAGGATTCGTTACCTTTTTATACTTCTCCTCTGGAAAATGAATTGTATGCTTATTTTACCTATCGTAAATGGTGGATGAGCCCGAGTGTTTCGATGAGCTATGGATGGGGAAGCCGTTCCGATTATATGAAAAGAGAAGAACTGATTCAATCCCTTCGCTTGCGTCCCACGGGGCTTTACATATATCAATACCCGTGAGTCAGTCGCCGATTTTTCAATCATGGCTTCGGTTCGACATGATTTTTATTGGCTCGATGTACTGACTTATAATGACCATATCCGTTTCACTCCCCAGGTTTCTTTTACCAGCGGTACACAAAAATTTGGCTTTAATCAGTCGTCGGGGACCTATGCCACCACGCTGATCCGAACCGGCACCAATGTGCTGTTCAATACAGAAGATGTTTTCCTGGATGACCAGATCGATTTTCAACCATTATCGTTGACGATGTATTTCCGGGGCGAGTATTCGATTGGGAAATTTTTTATCCAACCTCAATTTATGATGGACTATTATTTCCCCTCTTCGAATAATAATTTCAATTTGCTATTTTCCGTGAATGCCGGCTTTCTATTCTGATTTTTGAAAACCTTCACAACTTTCCCGCAATAATCAAAAGGAATTTATAGTTTTTAACACGCATATCCTTAATTGTCATCGCAGTTAAAAAATTTAACAGGCTCAACGGCTTACTGGCATTAAAATTGAATTTTCTTTACCTCCTGGAAATCTTACGATAGTTGAAGGGTGTGGATCAAAAACTAAAAATATATGAAGACTAAAATTCACCGCATTATTGATCGCTGCATTGGCATTTTCACAAGCAATGATGGCGCAGTTTCACATCGGATTAAAAGGTGGTGCCAACATCATCAAGGTAGATGGCAGATCATTTAAAGATGAATTCCGGTACGGATATCACCTCGGAGGTTTCGTGGAACTTGGGATTGGGAGATAAATTAAGCTTCCAACCTGAGGTATTGTTCAATCAGTACTCAACTACGGTTGACAGTAATTTCAACACATCTATCAGAACGTTTTCAATCCTTCTTATCAAAGTAACGTAAAGCTGAATTATTTGTCGATTCCGCTCCTATTGAATTATAAATTGATCGGCCCACTTTCTATCCAGGCAGGTCCTCAATTCGTGTATCTGATCGATAAGAACAAAACCTTGCTGGAGAATGGCGGTAATGCTTTTAAGAACGGAGATTTTTCAATGCTGGCCGGTGCACAATTAAAATTGAGCGCTATTGCGTGTAACCGGCCGCTATGTGATCGGATTAAATAATATCAATGACATCGATAACCAGGACAAATGGAAATATCAGGGTTTCAGTTATCCCTTGGATTGGCCTTATAGAATTCATTTATCTATGAATCAAATCCCTTCCTTTCGAAGGGATTTTTTTTCGCCCTTGAGTCGTTGGGCCTGGAAAACTTGGCAGCGAAGAACTACTCTTTTTTCCGACGTGGAATATTTTTTTTATCACCTAATCCATTAAGGGATACCCAAATGTGAGGGTTTTTGACTTTTCAATTCAATTCTTCCCCATTCCAGCGGGCACGATACTTGACTACTATTTATTCCTTTGTATTTTTGCCCTTGCGGCCCTGCCGTGACAGATTGTCTAAACTAAGATTGGTAATGACTTTTGAAAAATATTATCCAGCGCTCCGAAGACGAGATGGATTTTTTGCCTATTATTCCCCTGAATGAATCCGACCAGGAAGATACTGATGGGATCGATGTTCCGGCCCATATCCCCTTGCTTCCCCTACGCAATACGGTGCTTTTTCCCGGTGTGGTGCTTCCGATCACTGTCGGCCGGGATAAAAGCATCAAGGCAGTCAACGATGCGTATAAAGCTGATAAGCTGATTGGGGTGGTTGCACAAAAAGACAGCAACATTGAAGATCCCGGAATTACAGACCTGGAGGATATCGGTACCATTGCCAAGATTGTGAAGCTGATTAAGATGCCGGATGGGGGAACTACCATCATCATCCAGGGGAAAAGCCGATTCATGATCGAAGCGATTATTGAAGAGGAACCTTATTTCAAAGCAAAGATCAGAAAACTGGAAGAAGAGGAATCGCCCAAAGACGCCAACTTTGATGCTTACATCGCAACGATTAAAGATCTGGCGACTGAAATTGTACAGCTTTCTCCCAATATCCCAACCGAAGCGTCGATCATACTTCGCAATATCGAAAACCCTTCCTTCCTCATCCATTTTGTTTCCAGTAACCTCAATACTGACATTAAAGACAAGCAACGTTTGCTGGAATTGAATCAGATCCGGCAGCGGGCAGACCTGCTGATGCAATTATTGCAAAAGGAATTGCAGTTTGCAGAGTTGAAAAATAAAGTAACGACGAAGACAAGGACAGAACTGGATAAGCAGCAACGGGAATATTTCCTTCAACAGCAAATGAAGAGTATTAAGGACGAATTGGGAGGTGATAGCTAATACGCAGGAGATAAAAGAGATGCAGAAGAAAGGCGATGCAAAAAAATGGCCGGCGACTGCGAAAGAACTTTTCAAGAAAGGAATTGAGAAACTGGAAAGGATGCATCCCAGCACGCCTGATTTTTCTGTTGTATATAATCACCTCGACCTGATGCTGGAACTTCCCTGGGAAGAATATACCGAGGATCGGTATGATCTGAAGAAAGCCAAGAAAGACGCTGGACATTGATCATTATGGGATGCATAAGATCAAAGAAAGGATTTTGGAATATCTGGCCGTACTTAAATTGAAGGGCGATATGAAAAGCCCGATACTTTGTTTCGTTGGTCCTCCGGGAATAGGCAAGACCTCGCTTGGCAGGAGCATTGCCAATGCGATTGGAAGAAAATATGTGCGGTTGAGCCTGGGCGGCTTGCACGATGAAAGCGAGATCCGCGGCCACCGGAAGACCTACATCGGCGCTATGCCTGGCAGGATTTTGCAATCCATCCGAAAGGTAAAGATCATCCAATCCGGTGATGATCCTGGATGAGATCGATAAGGTGGGAAATGATTTTCGCGGTGATCCCAGCAGTGCACTTGCTGGAAGTACTGGATCCCGAACAGAATCATACTTTCTATGATAACTACCTGGAAATGGAGTATGACCTGAGTAAAGTATTATTCATTGCGACGGCCAATAATGTTCAGAACATTCAGCCGGCATTGCGAGACAGACTGGAAATCATCGACCTGAGTGGATATGCTGTCGAAGAAAAAATTGAGATTGCGAAGCGTCACTTTGTTCCCCGGCAGAAAGACTTGCATGGTTTGAAAAGCAGCAATTTCAAGATCAAATGATAAAGTATTGGAAAAGATTATCCAGGATTACACCCGGGAAAGCGGGGTACGCGAATTGGAAAGGCAATTGGCTTCTATCATGCGATACCAGGCAAAGCAATGGCAATGAAAGGGAAGATTAAAATCATCCATGACCGTACACGACATAGAAAGATTAATTGGCAAACCAAGATATAGCAATGAAATCTATAAAACCGCGAATATGGCTGGTGTTGCGATCGGATTGGCCTGGACCTATGTGGGAGGGGAAATCTTATTTATCGAAACAAGCCTGAGCGATGGCAAAGGAGAATTGAAATTAACCGGCAATCTGGGTAATGTGATGAAAGAAAGTGCGAGCACGGCTTTGACTTATCTTCAATCCAATGCAAAAAAATACGATCTGGATTCGGTTCTCTTTGAAAAGAAAAACATTCATATTCACGTACCGGAGGGAGCCGTTCCGAAAGATGGCCCCAGCGCCGGAATCACTATGATGACTGCTATCAGCTTCAGCGCTCACAGGAAAAAGAGTAAAACCGTTTCTCGCCATGACGGGAGAGATCACTTTGCGAGGACAGGTGCTGCCTGTCGGAGGCATCAAGGAAAAAGTGTTGGCAGCAAAACGTGCAGGTATGAAAGAAATTATTCTCTGCTGGCAAAATGAAAAGGATGTGGATGAGATAGAATCAGAGTTCATCAGAGGAATTAAATTCCACTATGTGAAAACGATGAACCAGGTGATTGATCTGGCGCTGATCGAATAAAGTAATACAACACTCTCTCGGTAGCAGGAATTTGCTTTTTCATTTCGATCGTAAAATAGTTTTTCATTTCTTCTTCAAATCGTTGTTCGTGTAGTCTGTATAAATGTCTTTTTTCTGCTGCAACATTTCCTGCACTTTAGGATCTGTTTTTGGAACGAATTCGATGATCAGGAAGCGGGTCAATCCCGCAAATAATTTCGCAATAAGTCGTAAAGAAATATTTTTTCCAATAGCCAGGTGATGTATCAAAGCAAGAGCCAGCACCATGTCAACACGAAGCCGTGAGAGAAAAGAATCTCTTTCTTTATTATTGACTCCAATTGCCGGAGAAGGATTCGCAAAGTCCATGATCAGCGGCTGAATATTTTTTTCACCGTTATTCCTGATTTGATGGTAAAGATTATTGATACAAACAGGATCGAGGTCGGCCGCAATCACCTGGATCTTTCTCTCAGAAAGAAAGCGTGAAAACTCGCCTTCATTTGCACCCAGGTCAGCAGCTAAAGAAATGGGGCCTGATTTATCCATCCATTCCTGGATGATATTTTTCTTTTGCTCTAAGTAGTCATTCCGTTGTGATGCTTCCTCATAATATTCCGACCAGGTTGTTTGTTGATCAGGAGCCTTCAATTGATGGAGGAGTATTTCCAGGCTTTGCACAGGTTAAGTAGTTTTTGTTTGGAGAATTTTATCTTCCTTTTTTCCCCGGCTTTTTTTTTTTGCTATGCCTCCATGCAATCTGATATGTAGATAGGTATGAAGAGAGAATCGGCTTCTCCACGGAAGGAATGATTTGGCGATGGATAGAGGAATTCCGTTCGGGTATGCGAGCGATAATCGTTGTAAGGATTCTTACTATAATGCATCAACACCAGCGGCGAAAGAAAACATTCGCAAATTGCCGGTAAGCGATCCAGGGATCTTCTTCCCGGTATATTTTCAAAGGAGAGTGTATCAATAAAGACGAGCTTTCCCTTATGCCATTGAACATTATAAGGAGTGGCATCCTTCAATACAAGTCCGAAATTCAAAGCTTCTTTCAGCAAATCAAGCGTGAGCAAAGCCGCATCTTTCAGCATATCGAACGACCATTCATAAGGATAGCTGATAAAGTGGAGTCTTTTCCGGCTTCAGGGTCAGATACCATCCGGTTGAACCGGTCAGGTTTTGCTGGATGGTTTCATGAGGAACGAGCAATCCCTTTATCACCATGGATTGATAGCATCCGCTGCTGATGAAAAGATCAAAGTCGTTCGCTGAAAACCTTATTGACTTGCCGTGTAAAGATGCCCTTCCTTCTCAAAAATAAACCCGAGGGATCGCGATAGGAGGATGAGTGAGTAGGCAACGGTAAGTTGACATCAGGCCTGTGGGTTATCATTGTCGGCTTTTTTCCGAACGAGTGAAAATGGATTTCACATATATGCGAACGTTCCGGAAGAAAAAACCAACTCCCAATACTGCTGCGATAATCACCTGTACGAGATAACTCCCGCTTCCCGGATCAATGTACAAAAGCCAATGATGCATCAGATATATTTTAGATTTGTATTAGGCGACAAAATTAACAAAGTTTCATACATCATCCTGATCGTATTTTCAATATCATCCCGGTGCAGCATTTCTACCGTGGTATGCATATAACGCAAAGGAATGGAAATCAGGACGGAAGGGCAACCATCGTTGGCGTACGCAAAAGAATCGGTATCCGTTCCCGTACTCCGGCTCAAAGCTCTCCATTGGACGGGAATTTTATTATCGGCTGCCACTTTTTCCACCAATCGCCAACAGCTTATTATGGATGGCCGGGGCATAGGAAAGGACGGGGCCTTTTCCGCATTGTACTTCTCCCTCAATAAATTTATTGATCATGGGAGTGGTGGTATCATGAGTTACATCTGTAACGATCGCAATATTAGGCTTGATCCTGCGGGCAATCATTTCAGCGCCCCGCAATCCAATTTCTTCCTGAACGGCATTCACCACATATAAGCCGAAATGGAAGTTTCTTCTTGTTTTCCTTGAGCAATCTCGCCACTTCTGCGATCATGATAACCGCCGATCCGGTTATCAAAGGCACGGCCAATAAAATTATTATTCGCCAGTTCATCAAACCCTCCGTATAGGTCACCACGGCTCCAATATGAATGCCAAGTGCCTCTACTTCTTTGCGGTTTCTTGCGCCGCAATCCAGCCAAAGATTTTCGATCTTGGGCAGGGTATTCTTTTTGGTCCGGATTCCGGAACGGGTATGAATTGCCGGCCATCCAAAAACCGCTTTTACCGTCCCTTTTTTGCCATGAATGATAACCCGCTGAGCCGGGGCGATCACGGGATCGACTCCGCCATTTCTTTTCACATACATCAATCCTTCTGGCGTAACATAATTGACAAACCAACTGATCTCATCGGCATGCGCTTCAATAACCACTTTGAATGGAAGATTGGCATTGATGACTCCAACGGCCGTTCCATAGGGATCTGTGAATTGAGAATCCACATAAGGTTTTAAGATATTCAAGCCACAACCGCTGGCCCCTGTGATTCAAATCCAACAGGTGAAGGGTTATTTATATAATTACGAAAGAATTCCATGCCTTTGTCAGTAATGATCGATTTTTTTGATTTTATTGCTTTCGCCATAAAGAATTATTAATTGGTAAAAATAATTAAATGCCGGGGATCAACAGTGATGAATGCGGGAAGTGCCATGAGTCCATCCAATACCAAATAATAAAACACATCGGAAAAATTTCGTTGCGAATAGTTGAACAGGAAAGCAAGGATGATTCCCGGCAATGCCAACAGAGCCAACACTGACACACATAGAATAATTAAAATGCAGCAGGCAGCAGAGTGGCAACCGCGAAGATGATAAGGGAAGCAAGTAAACAGGTAAAGGATCCCGCGTTGATCGAGATAGGTGATGAGGCTGCGGATGCCATTGGCTTTATCATCTTCGCGGTCGCGACAATCAAACAGGATACAGATTGCATAGATCAGGAAAAACCTGCTGATGAAAAAATAAAAAAATGAAATCTGTCCACGTCTCACGGGAAAGGATAACCGGTAATATCGGTGGTCACATAAGTCCATACAAACGCCAGGAAGATCGTTTTTCCCGAACGCGACTTTGCGCAGGGCGCGAAACAAGGGATGCGGAATTTTTGGCGCGGAATATAAAAAGGTCACAACGGCCGAGAACAGCCAACCAATGCCAGTAGGGCAACAATTGAAAAAAGAAAATGCCGGCGCCAATGAGACCGATAAAAAACAAAATCGTGTGGGCTATGCGGTTAGGTATTCAACCAATCCATACGTCGAGATGGAAAAACTGAATGGGAAGTCAGCTGCCAATGAAAACTATAGCTGCAAAGGGTGGAAAAGAGAACGAAAAACAGGAATGAATTATTGGTGGGGGCATTCAACAATAGTTGATAGGTCTGAATGACCATGGCAACGGCACAGCCGACAATAAAGAGATTACTGTAGACTAAAAAATAAAAGAAATTTTTGAAAAAGTTTCAATGGTCAGACTCATGGTTTGATAAGCCTTATTTTTTCAGATTCGCTATAGTTGCTGACGATGTGCGGCTTTATCTTATCAAGGAGCAATAAACCCAAAGTAGCGGTTGTATCGCGTTCAGACACGCCCGGCAAAGGAGACAATATCCGGCCAGTTGTTCGTATTGTATTCAAAGGTCACATTCGAGGTCGGCCCTGGCTGGGTGCCAACAGGCAGTCTTAGGTTGGATAACTATATCGAAAGGTATCATTCAGAGTTGGCGGTATCGCCTTCATACCATTTATATACGATTAATACGGAATCGATGTCGCCCTGATCATCCGAAAATCGGGACTTCAGATTGACAATATCGCCATCGTGACGGTGTTCGGTGAAATCGATTTAACGGTAACCTGAGGTTCTGTTGTAAATTTATCTTTTTTACATTTTGTAAGGATCAATGGCGAAAGCTACCAGGGCAGGAATAGATTTCATTATTGCAATTTGAGTGAAAACAAATTTACAGTTTTTTATTATACAATTCCGGGGATGGGGCGTGAATGGAATGATAAAATTTTACGCGTAAATGAAGTCAGTTTGAAGCACTGGCGCTTGAAATTTTCAGGTTTCAATACCAACACAATCCCGTTTATCGACAGTATGTCGATGCAGTTGAATAGTCGATCCTGGCTACTATTCAAAGTATCAGGCACAATTCCGTTCCTGCCGATAGGGTTTTTCCGGTCTCACGAAGTGAAGACAACCGATTTCCAACCCGAGTGCAATATTTGAAAGTAGCGGAATACCAGTGGGTCGAATGTAAGCCGGCATTTCATCAAGGATCTTTCCTGGTATGAAAGAAGTTTTCTGAGAATTTTCGAATTTATTTTATGGACAATGTAAAAGATTATTGCATCATTGGGTTGTTGCCATCTTATCTGGAAAGAAAGAATTCTTCGCTGGTGTATATGACCGATAAGTTGATCGATGCGAGCGGGCATCAAATACAGTGGAATTTATCTCGAATGAATATTGCAAAGCTTGAACATGTATTAAAGGAATTAGAACAAGAGCACCAAACAGACATGGCTGATAGGTGTCAGCTTTGCTTTGCTGGACTTAGCTGAACAATTATTCGATCGATCGTGATATGCTTGTATTGAATCGGACAATTGTTGATGGAAACGGGAGGAATGAAAGGCAGGAAGGAAGAGATGATCAGGCGGAAGTGCATGATCCTGAAAAAAGCTTTTCCAGTCGGGAGTATTCATTCGGAATATGGAATGACGGAGCTTCTATCGCAGGCCTATTCAAGCCGGAGAAGGATTTTTCAATGTCCTCCATGGATGAAGGTGTCTTGCCAGGGATGAGGAAGATCCGTTCAGGCGATGCGTATCCCGGAACGTCGAAAGGGATACTCAATCCGGTGGCCAATAAATATTATTGACCTTGCAAATGTTTATTCCTGTTCTTTCATCGCCACCGATGATATAGGGCGCTATATCCTGATGGAAGATTTGAAGTGCTTGGGCGGATGGATGGAAGCGATCTGCGAGGTTGCAGCCTCATGGTTGTGTAGACTTTGAAGATTGACATTCCTCTCAATTGGAGAGGGGGCTGGGAGTGAGGGCTACGCATTAAAGATCCATTCCTTGAATTGCGGTGAATTTTCCTGGCTCACGATAATACAATGATTGAGATCGGGGACCATCAGGTCCACCTGTAATTTCACTTTTTCAAAGGTCTTAAACCCTTTGATAAAATTGATATTGATGATGTATTGACGGTTGGCCCTGAAGAATACATTGTTGTCAAGGATTTCTTCCAATTCAGTCAGCGTTTTATCTGCCAGGTATTTTTTGCCTGTGCGGTCAATCACAAAGACCAGTTTGTGTTCGGTATAGAAGAAAATGATGTCTTCCAGCTTTAGGGCGATATGTTCAAGTCCTTTGCGGACGACCAGCCTGTTTTTCTTACGCGTTTCATAATTTTTGACCAGGTGGTTGATCTTATTGGTCTTGCGCGGCAAAATGTTTTTCAAAATTGTGATATTTCAGTAATGCATTTTCCAGTTCTTTCTTATCGATCGGCTTTAGCAGGTAATCGATGCCATTGAAAGTGAAGGCATTCATCATGAACTCATCGTATCCTGTAACAAAGATGACCGGTATTTGAACAGAGATATTCTTGAAAATTTCAAATGAAATGCCATCAGGCAATTGCACGTCACTAAAGATAAGATCGACGGCAGGCGAATTAGATAAATATTCTATACTTTCCTTCACAGTTGTCAAGCACGGCTTCCACCTGCACTTCGGCATTGATTTCCGAAAGTGCTTGCACAAGCACTTCCATCGCCGGTCTTTCATCTTCGATAATAATCGCATTTAACATATGGCTATATTTTTACTTAGGTTAAAAATGGCTGCTCTGATAAATGGCAGTTTAACAGTAAACCGTTCTTTTGTTTCTTTCAATAATAATATCCTTATTGCAAAGAAGTTTATATCGCGAACTCAGGTTTTTCAGTCCGATCTGTGTTGAATTAATAACATAAGGTTTGGGCCGGATGTTGTTCGTCACTTTCAGGTGTTCTCCGTTCATTTCAATGGCGATATGCAACGGATATTCGGTGCTGAATTCATTATGCTTGATCGCATTTTCAACCAACAATTGCAGAGAGCAGGGCGGGATCATGGTGCTATCCCTTCGGATACTGGGATCCAGCCGCGTTTCAAATTGCAGTTTATTATCATGCCGTAAGTTGAAGCAGGAAAAAATAGTCATCAATGAATTCCAGTTCATTTTTTATTGAGATCAGTTCCCGTCGTTTATTGATCAGAAAATATTTATAAACCTGAGCCAGCTTATTGTTATAAGTATGGGCCTGCATTGGGTTATTCAGGATGAGGTGATTCAGGGTGTTGAGGGAATTGAAGATGAAATGAGGGTCCATTTCATTGATAAGGGCCTGCAGTTCAGCCTGGGACCGTTCATGGTCAAGTTGGTCAACGATCTTGTTATCCAGCTCTCTTTCTTTGTTTAGAAAAAGTATTTCATAGATAAGGGTGAAGACAATGACAGCCAGTGACACAGAAGGCGATAAAATTGTAGATGCTGCTTGCGGTCAAAGGCTTCTTTGGAAATCTTCATCCAGCCAGTTGCCGCGCAGGCAATCCGACCGATGATCGCGCCATAAATGGCGGAAAAGGCGACACCGCGGCCATTTTGGTAAAAGGATTTGTAAAAAAGCGGATTTCGTCGGCGCAGGCGGCCATGGATCCAGTTGCATCCGCCCCAGATAAGAGGCGAAACAAGAATAAAGAAGAGATTGGCTGCCAGCAGTTCGGGAAAACTATATAGCCGATAGTGGATAATGCCGGACAGGACAGGCAGAAAGACTCCCAGCAAAGGAATAAAAACTATCCTTAGAAATACATCCTTGATCATCGAAGCAGTGGTTTGGATATAAAATGCCCTTTTGTCAACCTGTGTTTTCTCATGTGCAGGTATAACGTTTAATTGACATAAATCTATTTGTGATAGCTGTTAAGCAATACCAAATATTCCTTTCGCGGAAAAAATCCCTTACAAGTGGTAAATACTGAGAAAACCACGCTGCTAATGGTAGGAGGTCGCAGCTGATAAACGGACAATACATAGATACTGAGCTGCATTAGAATCGCCGCATCGTTTATCATAAGTACCGCGGAACGTCGGCATCGTTTTAGTGGCATCGGGATTACAAATAATATATGGCCTTAATGATCATTTTTGCTGGTTTATTCATCAATTTTCACGACTCATGCGAGGCGAATATCTGGATAGAGGTAACCGTTGGTAAAATAATCGTCGATAATATCCGTGATTTTTAATGGACGGCTGATTCCGCAGGGGTTTTTATATTTGCAGTGGCATAAAAGGTAGGGATTAACGATGTTTGAGAGGTCCTGTTTTTCATGCTTCAGATAATTAAGCTTATCTGCGCTGATGCAACATACCCGCAATTCGTCTTGTCCTCTAGCCAGTACACCTGACCCACACCAGGAAAGAATTCCAACCCGTGTACCTTCAATTCAACCATAGCTGCGAATAGGGTTGGCTATCTGCAGGCCCTTAATCTAAAATATATTTACATGAAAAGGTATTTCCTCTTTGCATTGTCCTTTCTGGCAATCCAAATCATGGCTATGCGCCAACGGGATGTGACGGGTAAGGTTACAGATGCCAGAGATGGCACTCCGCTCTCCGGCGTCAGCGTAACAATTAAAGGCACCCGCACCGGAACGACAACCGATCAGAACGGGCAATTCAGAATTTCACGTCCGGCAACGGAGTGACTTGATTTTTTCCAACAGTGGGTTTTGCTGATAAAGAAGTGACGCCAGGAGCGGTCCTGTGAGCGTAACGCTGGCAGATCACCCAAAGCAACCTGCAGGAAGTGGTTGTCAACCGGTTATTCGGTCCAAAACAAGCGATCGGTTGCCGGCTCAGTTGCAAAGATCAAAGGGGATGAGATCAAACTCCAGCCGTTGGGTTCATTTGATAAAGCATTGCAGGGAAAGATGCCCGGACTTTTATCACAATCCCAAAGCGGTCAGCCCGGTTCCCCTGCCGATGTGATCATCCGCGGTAAAGGATCGATCAACGGTACCAATACTCCACTATATATTATTGATGGTGTCCAGGTAAATGCTGCTGATTTTTCAACCATCAATCCCGGAGATATTGAAACATTCAATATTCTCAAAGATGCATCGTCAACTTCCATTTATGGATCACAGGGGTGCCAATGGAGTTATCGTTATCACCACCAAGAAAGGATCGGCAGGAAAAACCAGGGTTGATTATGATGGTCAGTATGGATATTCGGAATTGCCGACCAATAAGCTGGCGGCTGATGAACATCAGCAGAGAAATTGCAGTATGAGTTCCATGACCGTCCGTTTTACGGACCTAATCCATTTGGATGGACCCCAGACTGAAGTGGATAGCCTGAGCCAGGCTTAATTATGATATCAAGGATATCCTTTTCCGCAAAGGAAAGACCCAGCAACATCAGGTGAGCTGTTTCCGGGGGTAATGAAAAAACAAGGTTTTATATCTCCGGATCCATTTTCGACCAGGAAGGAATTGTAATTACGACTGGCCTTAAACGTTATACAGGCAGGGTAAATATCGAAAATACTTTTGGAGATTTCAAAGTCGGACTGAACTCAACTTTCGGTTATTCAAGACAGATAGGAACTCGGGAAAATGACCAGTATATCGGTACACCTCTGAATGCCATCCGTTGGTTCAATCCTTACCTGAGTCTTTATGATGAAGATGGAAATTATCAGCAGGATTTTTTTCAGGGTCAGCCCAATCCATTGCAGGAATTGCTCGAGAATAAAGGCAATGGCGATGAATTAAAAGGCGTAGGTAATGTTTATGCAGAGTATTCAATATTCCATGGATAAAAGGCTTAAAGGCCCGAACTGTTTGGGGCGCTGATTATACACAAGATGAAGGGTTTACTTATCTCGACCGCACATACCGATCAGGGATCTCAATCCAAGGTGGAAATGGAGAAGTAGACAGGGCATTTGCAAAAACTATCAGATATACCGGAACGACATCGCTTAGTTATCCAACGCACCTTCGATGATCATGAAATAAGTTTAGCCGTTATATAATGAAATCATCCAGGGCAAGAGCGAAGGATTTGGGTTTAGCGGATTATGGCCTCGATGGTCCCTTCAGAAATGAGGCAGGGATTACTCCGGGTAGCAGTACAAATGGATATATTCCAATGGTGACGGGAACGGGCACACGAAATGGCCTGGTTTCCTATTTCATCGATGGCAGTTATGGATATCAAAAGAAAATATTATATCAATGCAGGAGCACGGAGAGACGGGATGCTTCTTCCAGACTTTCCGCAGACGATCGCACGGCTACTTTCGGTCAGGTCGGATTTAGCTGGATCATGTCCGAAGAAAAATTTCTGCAGGGAGCAAGCGGCTGGCTGAATATCCTTAAATTGAAAACCAGCTATGGATCAGTAGGTAGCCAGGGTATTGGAGATTTCACTACCCGCGAATTTTTTGTTTCAACAGTATATAATGGATTCAGTGGATTAGTATTGGCCAACCTTCCAAGGCCGCTGACCTGGGAAAGAAAAGTGATCTTCAATACCGGGTGTTGAATTTACGATGTTCAAAGGAAGATTTGGCGGAACGATTGAAGCTTACCGGAGCCTTACTAAGGAACTGTTCCTCGACCGGCAGTTATCCAGAACTTCCGGAGTTCCAATCCATCAACGAATAACCTCGGTAAATTGGAGAACAAGGGGATTGAAGTTTCTCTGCAGGGCGATGTGATAAAAACCAAAGACTTTACCTGGAGTCTGTCCGTGAACTATGCATATAACCAAAGCGAGTTGATTGACCAGACCGGACAGAAGAAAATATTTCCGGTCTTGTACATCAACAGAGTTGGTGAGGCAATTAATTCCCTCTATGTAGTGCGGTATGCCGGAGTGGATCCCGCAAACCGGTGACGCAATTGTATTATCAGGCCGATGGGAAAACAACGACAACAGTTTATGACCCGGCAGACCGGGCAATTATCGGACCTAGCAGTCCTCCTCATTTTGGTGGCTTTTCATCAACGATCACTTATAAAGGTATTAGCCTGGATGTATTATTCAGTTATGCTTGTGGCAACTATATTTATAATAATGACCGCTTGAATGTGGAGAATCCGATTTATTGGTTCTCGGGCTTGTCAGCAGAAAATGCTGCGAGGAATGGCAGCAACCTGGAGATATCACTGACATTCCAAGCCCTTTCAGTGATTTTCATCCGGAGACAACCCGATACGTTGAAAAAGGTAACTACCTGCGTTTGCGGAACATAACCTTAAGTTATGCCTTACCAACAATCAATCATTGGATAGAGTGCAAAATAAGAAGTCTTCGCATTTTTGCCCAGGGTCAAAATTTGCATGTGTGGCACAATTTCCAGGGATATGACCCTGAGGTTGTAACACAGATCTTGGGTGGTGCTCAATACCCCCAATTAAAAACTATCACGTTTGGCTTAAACCTTGGGTTTTAAAAACAAATGACTAAATTAAATTAATCAATATAAATTAAAAATATTAGCTGGGGTAGTTGCTCTTCTTGTCGCTGGCATCTTGCAAAAAAGTGTTGGAAAAAGACCCCGAATTTCTGCTCGACGGGGCGAACTCAATAGCGTGGAAGATTATGAATTTGCATTGACGGGCGCTTACAGGTCATTCCAGAATGTTAATTATTATGGCGCGACCAGTGCTGCATCTAATGCATTTGTAGCTCTTCCGGATATGTTGGCTGATGGGCTGGAAGAAACTGGGGAGTCGCTTGGAAACGAGGAGAACTTTTCGAGATGGCTATATGCAGAAGATGACAATCAAATTGAAGCCACCTGGCTGGCGGCTTATGAAATTATTGCCAATGCAAATATTATCACCAGCGGAATAGACGCATTTGCATCGGAGGACCAGGGCGCCGTAAATCGTATCAAGGCCCAGGCCTTAGCTATCCGAGCCATGGTCCATTTCGATCTCATGCGATATTTGGTAGATGAATATGATCGTAATTCAACAAGTCCCGGTGTTCCTTATATAGATGTGTATGATTATGAACAAAAACCATCGCGTGGCACAGTTAAGGAAGACTATGACCACATTGTGGCTGACATGCATACAGCGCTAGCCCTGATGGACAATATGGATCATCATATAAATTCCGGAGGCAGTCGTGCGTATATAGATGCAGATGGAGTTTATGGCATCCTGGCAAGAGTGTATTTATATGCAAACGAACTCGACAGCGCGGTCAAATATTCAACGTTGGCAATCAATGATATGCCATTGGCGCCGATATCAATGAATTTCAGAATATCTGGACAGATGCTTCAAATGCTGAAGTACTTTGGTCTTGTGTATTCGAGGCCGGACAAGGAACGCTAGGAGCCAATGCATATTTTGCCCCTTCCAATCGCAGTGAATATGGACCGCCATTTGATTTGCTCTTATTATATGATGATGCAAATGACGTTCGGTTTTCTTCCTATTACGCAGTGGTAGAAGACGGATTCGGAGTTTCCCGATTTATATTAGCAAAATATCTTGCTAAGTCTTTTCAACTGAGCAATCCCGATGGTGTCACAAATTTCAAAGCCCTGCGCACGGGTGAAATGTACTTGATCCGGGCAGAGGCTTATGCGAGGCTGGGTGGTGTAAATGAAGCTTTGGGACTCGATGATCTAAATGCATTTGAGAGCAGCAAGAATAAATGGATATGTCCCCGATGTGCTGACTGGTACAGCATTTGATTGATGCCATTTTCCTGGAAAGAGTGAAGGAACTCGAAGCCGAAGGTCATCGTTTTTTTGACCTGAAAAGAACGACCCGTACAGTCAATCGTCCCAGTTGCAGCAGTTTTTGCACTTTGGATCCAGCGGCCGTTCATGGACATGGCCGATTCCTCAACCAGAGATCGATGCCAACCCGAATATCATTCCGCAGAATCCGGGATATTAATATCACGCATAAGATAAATGCGCGATGGTTTGGATAAATTTTTCTGTGAGTTAGGGTTTATACAAAAGCTGTTACTTTATGTAGCAGCTTTTTTTCTGAGTATGAACGGCTCAAAATTAAGATTGATGGAATGGTAATGAAATTCAGACAGAAGCTTCATGCTTCAGTAAATAAATCAGTGGTTTGAATTGAATGAGGCGTAATTTTAACATGTCAGTAGGAAAAGTTAGTGCCCATAATAAAAGTTCCGCTCCGGGACCTCACTCTTAGGCAACGGACGGAACATAAACGATTTTCTCATGTGACGGTCAGAGAAGACCTAGCATACGCAGGTGGTTTTCTAGCCAGCCTGCTTTTTCTTTTATAAATATAGGGAATAATTAAATTCCCGGTTTCTCCAGACAGGTTGTGAAAATCAATTGTCAGGCCAAGGCTTCTCGAGTCCGATGCAGCAAAATGAATTCTTCATTTCTTGGCAGTAATATATTAAATCTGATATTCTAATATATTATGGATTATGTACGAGCGGGCCTTGATCAGCCTGATGTATTATGATGCGAGACGCCTAAAAATGGCCTGTTTCTACTTTTTAGTATAAATTGATTCGTACCTTTGTGGCGATGAAAAAAGAAACACACAGCTAAAGAAAATCCCATGAAAGAGGAACTGATCCGATCGAAACTGCCGTCCTTAACGAATATAAATATGGCTTTACTTCTGATTTTGAATCCGATGCGGCACCCAAAGGGATTGAGTGAGGATATGTCCGTTTATTTCCGACAAAAAGAATGAACCGCAATGGATGCTGGATTGGCGATTGAAAGCTTATCGCCATTGGCTTAAATTGGCAGGAGAAGAGCCGAAGTGGGCCAACATGCAATTACCCGCCGATCGATTACCAGGACATCATTTATTATTCTGCACCTATTCAAAAAATAAAACCCAATAGTCTGGATGAGATCGATCCGGAATTAAGAAGGACTTTTGAAAAATTAGGTATTTCGCTGGATGAACAAAAACGATTCAGCGGAGTGGCCGTTGATGCCGTGATTGATAGTGTTTCTATCGGTACAAGTTTCAAAAAACAACTTTCTGAATTGGGTATCATTTTTTGTTCCATGAGTGAAGCGGTGCAGGAGCATCCCGAACTGGTAAAAAAATATTTAGGCACTGTTGTTCCCATTACTGATAATTATTTTGCTGCACTGAATTCCGCAGTTTTCAGTGATGGTTCTTTTTGTTATATCCCCAAAGGTGTTCGTTGCCCGATGGAACTGTCCACTTATTTCCGGATCAATGCAGAAAATACAGGACAGTTTGAAAGAACATTGATTGTTGCAGAAGAAGGAAGTTATGTAAGTTATCTGGAAGGATGTACAGCTCCGATGCGTGATGAAAATCAATTGCACGCAGCTGTGGTTGAACTGATCGCACTGGACAATGCAGAAATAAAATATTCAACCGTTCAGAACTGGTATCCCGGCGATAAAGAAGGTAAAGGGGGGATTTACAATTTCGTAACCAAGCGCGGAATTTGCAAAGGTGATCAATTCAAAGATTTCCTGGACACAGGTAGAAACAGGTTCAGCCATCACCTGGAAATATCCGAGTGTGATTTTAAAAGGCGATAATTCAGTCGGTGAATTTTATTCCGTTGCGGTGACCAATAATCATCAGCAGGCTGATACGGGTACAAAAATGCAACACCTTGGAAAGAATACAAAAAGCCGGATCGTATCAAAAGGAATTTCTGCCGGCCTCAGCAATAATAGTTACAGGGGTTTGGTGCATGTCAGCAAGAATGCAGCCAATGCCCGGAATTTTTCCCAATGCGATTCACTTTTGTTGGGTGATAAATGCGGTGCACATACATTTCCCTATATCGAAGTAAAAAACAATACGGCCATAGTAGAACATGAAGCTACCACTTCGAAGATTGGCGAAGACCAGATCTTTTATTGCAATCAACGAGGCATCGATACAGAGACTGCCGTGGCACTGATCGTAAATGGATTTGCAAGAGAAGTAATGAATCAATTGCCGATGGAATTTGCGGTGGAAGCGCAAAAATTATTGGCGATTAGTCTGGAAGGAAGCGTAGGGTAAATAGTCAGTTGTAAAACTAATATAGATCATAAATAAGTAAATTATGTTGAAGATTCAGAATTTACATGCAAACGTAGAAGGAAAGAAAATCTTAAATGGAATCAATCTGGAGATCAAGGCCAGGTGAAGTACATGCTATCATGGGACCAAATGGTTCCGGTAAGAGCACACTGGCATCTGTACTGGCAGGAAGAAAAGAATATGAAGTGACCGAAGGATCTGTGGAATTTCTTGGAAAGGATTTATTGGACATTGTCTCCGGAAGAAAGAGCAGGCGAAGGATTGTTCCTTGCATTTCAATACCCGGTAGAGATTCCAGGATTGAGCACGACCAATTTTATTAAGACGGCAGTCAATGAGATCCGCAAATATCGCGGACAGGAGACATTGGATGCGGTTGGATTTTTGAAGATTGATGAAGGAGAAAATGGCGTTGATGAATATTGATCAGTCTTTGTTGAGCCGTCCCTTAAATGAAGGATTTTCAGGTGGCGAAAAAAAACGAAACGAGATTTTCCAGATGGCGATGCTTCAACCAAAGCTGGCCATTCTGGATGAAACGGATTCAGGACTTGGATATTGATGCCATCCGTATCGTAGCGAATGGAGTGAATAAACTGCATAACAAGGACAATGCAGTACTGGTGGTTACCCACTATCAGCGCTTCTGGATTATATCATTCCGGATTTTGTTCACGTATTATATAATGGACGGATTGTAAAGTCCGGGACCAAAAGAATTGGCATTGGAACTGGAGGAAAAAGGATATGATTTTATTAAGAACGGAATTAGTGTTGGAGAAGAAGTGGGAGTGGATCGAGATAAACAATAATGATGCATGAACACTATATGAATATTATAAAGAACAATTTGATCAGTTGCAATCCGCGAATGGCACAAACGGGCTTTCTAGTATGAGAAAGGATGCCTTTAAAGCTTTCAGCAAAATGGGAATTCCCACCGCAAAACATGAAGAATGGAAGTATACCCGCATCAGGAGTTTGTTTAATACAGGATTTCCAGTTGCCTGCCAGGGAACTGGATAATATTTCAGATAAAGACATGGATGCCATTCGTTTGCCTGGCCATGAGCAAGCGAACGAACTGATCTTTATAAATGGTTTTTTTTCTCTCCTCTTTCCAATATCCGTTCGGCGTAATTTAAACGTGGTGTCACTGGAAGAAGCTGCTACCAAGGAATATAAGGAATTAGTTTCACAACATTTGGGTCACAGTAGTAACTATTTAAAAGATGGACATCAACGCGCTCAATACAGCATTTGTACAGGGAGGCGTTTTTATTCATGTCGAAAAAGGACAGACTGCAGAACATCCGGTCTACATATATAATATAACAGATGCCGGCCAGGCTAATGTTTTTTCCCAGCCACGCAGTCTTGTTCATATTGGTGAAAATGCACAAGTGCAAATGGTAGAAACCTATGTAACCATTGGTGCACGAAAGCTTTACCAACCAGGTAATGGAAATCGTTGTCGAAAAAGATGCGATGGTAGAATATTATAAGATCCAAAATGATGCATCCCATGCCAGCCTGGTAAGTACAACGCATTTCAGGCAAACAGGGAAAAGCTATATTCATGCGGTCACTGTTTCATTAAATGGGGCTATTGTCCGCAACAATCTCAATGTAGTACTGGAAGCAGACATTGAGAGGCGCATATATATGGTTTGTATTTCCAGGAGGGAAAAGTCATATCGATAATCATACGGTCGTTGACAATGTAAAACCCAATTGCTTCAGTAATGAATTGTACAAAGGCATCATGAATGATGAGGCTACGGCGTGTATTCAATGGAAAAATATTTGTGCGGCCGCAGGCGCAAAAAACAAATGCATATCAGTCAAATAAGAATATTTTGCTTTCCGGCAATGCCAGCGTCAACAGCAAACCACAGTTGGAAATATTTGCTGATGATGTGAAATGTTCACATGGTTGTACGGTGGGCCAGCTTGATGAAGAAGCATTATTCTATCTGCAATCAAGAGGAATTCCGTGAGAACATTGCCCGGTCATTATTGGTGCATGCATTTGCGACCGATATATCTGGAGCATATCAAGCCTGCACCCATCCGTACTTATGTAGAAAAATTAATTTCAAACCGATTAGAATCCGGAAATAGCATGATCAAATCTGCTACGATAAACAAGAGCCTGGATATAAATCATATCCGCGGCAGTTTCCGATTCTGAACAGAGAAGTGAAAGGAAAACCATTGGTCTATTTTGACAATGCAGCGACCTCACAAAAGCCACAGGTGGTGATCGATGCATTGGTGAATTATTATACCGGTTACAATGCAAATATTCACCGCGGTATTCATACGTTGGCTGAGGAAGCCACAGCTGCTTTTGAAGCTACCCGTGATACCGTACAACAATTTCATCCATGCATCATCGCGCGAAGAAATCATTTTTACCCGCGGAACAACCGAAGGCATCAACCTGGTAGCTCATACATGGGGCAGGCAAAATATTAAAGCGGGAGATGAGATCATTATTTCGGCGATGGAACATCATTCCAATATTGTTCCCTGGCAGATATTATGTGAAGAAAAAGGAGCCATGCTAAAAGTAATTCCGGTGACGATGATGGTGAATTATTGATGGATGAATATAAGAAGCTATTGAGCTCAAAAACAAAATTGGTTTCTATTGTCCATGTATCGAATGCACTCGGAACTGTCAATCCTGTTAGAGAAATCATTGAATGCGCCCATCAGGTAGGTGCTGTTGGTTCTTGTGGATGGCGCGCAGTCAGCTGTGCACTTGGATATCGATGTGACAGAAATGGATTGTGATTTTTTTGTTTTTTCTGCCACAAATTATATGGCCCTACCGGCATTGGTGTATTATATGGTAAGAAGAATATTACTGGAAGCAATGCCGGTTTTCCAGGGTGGGGGAGAAATGATCAAGGAAGTGACGTTTGAAAAAACAACTTACAATGATCTGCCTTATAAATATTGAAGCGGGCACACCCAATATAGCTGATACCATTGCATTCAAGGCAGCATTGGATTTTGTCACTGCAAGACCGGGAAAGAGTAATACGGAAGCATGAAGATGACTTGCTGCATTATGCCACGCACGCAATTGGAACAAATTCCGGGATTAAAGATCATTGGAAAGGCAAAAGAGAAAATCAGTCTGGTTTCATTTATCATTGACAAGATACATCCACAGGATATAGGAATATTATTGGATAACCGCGGAATAGCAGTCAGAACAGGTCATCATTGTGCCCAACCCTTGATGGATCGTTTTGGAATTCCCGGTACATCCGGGCTTCCTTTGCCATGTACAATACCAAGGAAGAGATCGATGAATTGGTAACTGGATTGCAAAAGGCGATTAAAATGTTATTGTGAAAATGGAGCGAGCATAAGAACGATAGAAGAAATAGAAAACGAAATAGTGGAAGAGTTTGCCTTATTTGATTCCTGGGATGATAAATATGAATATATTATTGACCTGGGAAAGAAACTAGCTCCGCTGGAAGATCAATATAAAATGGATGAGAACAAGGTGAAGGGTTGTCAGTCTACGGTATGGCTGGTGGCAGATTATAAGGATGGAAAAGTTTTTTATAAAGCCGAAAGTGATGCAGTGATTGTAAAGGGATTGATCAGTATATTGATACGGGTATTATCTGGTCAAACACCTGATGAAATATTAGAAGCCAAACTTGATTTTATCAGACAGATCGGGATGACCACCCACCTGGCGCAAACCAGGTCCAATGGTTTACTGTCAATGGTAAAGCAAATGAAGAATTATGCATTGGCATTTAAGATGAAGAATGAAACGTCATGAAAGTAAAGAACATGGACACGGAAGCGTTGAAACAAAAGGTAATTGAGGCGTTGCAAACGATTTATGATCCGGAGATACCGGTGAATATTTACGAGTTGGGATTGATCTACGAAGTAGATGTGTTACCGATCAATAATGTCCAGATCGTAATGACACTGACTTCCCCTGCATGTCCGGCGGCGCAAACCATACCGGTTGAAGTAGATCAGAAAGTAAGAGCAGATCGAAGGAGTGAATGATGTACATGTGGCGGTAACATGGACTCCGCCATGGGACAAGAGCATGATGTCGGAAGCGGCGCAACTGGAATTAGGAATGTTATAAATATTAAACGTATCAATATGCCACAAATAAGTTTAAAGAGCTTAATGAATAATAATGCGCCCACTTATTCGCCGAAGTGGTGCAGCCTTTCCGAGATGAATTGACTGCAGTCGGGTTTAAGGAATTATTGACGCCAGCAGATGTGGATGCGGCATTGAACAGGCAGGATGATAAGGCCGTTTTGGTGGTCTTAAATTCGGTTTGTGGTTGTGCGGCGGGTAAGGCTCGGCCCGGGGTAATTTTTTCTATGTTGAATGAACTGGTGCCCGATGAGTATGTGTCCATTTTTGCAGGTATGGAAAAAGAAGCAGTAGAGCATTTCCGCCAACAGTACTTGCAGGGCTACACACCATCTTCACCCAATATTGCGTTGTTCAGGAATGGAAAATTGTTGCATCTGCTACAGCGTTACCAGGTGGAAGGGAAGAATGCAGGAGAAATTGCGACGGACCTGACGGCCGCCTATGATACATTTTTGTAAGCTCAGGAATTCAGCGGAAAAAGCAGATAAGGTGAGGAATATATTGAGAACAGGTATCAAAATAAATATTGATTTCTGAAAGTCAGAGAATTGATATGAAGATTACTGCCCAGGAAGAATATGGTTTGCGTGTTCTGATCCGCATTGCCGGCTGCCGGACTGAGGAAGGAATGAGTATTCCTCAATTGAGCGAGGCGGAAGGATTGACCAGTCATTATATTGCAAAGCTGACCAGGTTACTGCGAATGGAAGGGTTTATCAACAGCAGGCCGGGAAATAAAGGCGGCTATGTATTGGCCAGGCCTGCCAAGGAGATACGGATCAAGGAAGCGTTGGAAGCGTTGGGTGGCGTGTTGTTTGACAAAGAATTCTGCGGTCTTCATGCCGGCTCCTTGAGCCTATGTACTCATTCTGCCGATTGTTCTTCCCGTTCACTATGGAAAATGATCCAGTTCACTGTCGACCGGCTATTGGATAAAGTAACCTTACATGATCTCGTCAGCACCGAACAGGAATCGGCCGTGGGTTTGAAGCAATTGCTTGAGCAAAGTGTTGCTCCCTTCCAGGAATCTGACAACAACGGTTAGTCCTTATATCGAAGGATGGGGCGAGTAAGACAGGTTGGGCCTCCACCACCTTTGACACTGATTTCTTCTCCTTTATATTCTATTATTTTGCAACCGGCCTCTTCAAGGCGTTTTTTTGTTTTCGGATTACCTTTTACCATCAGGCAATGGCGCGGACCAATTGCAAGTACATTACAACCCATACTCTCAAATTCATCATCCGGTACTTCGACGAATTCATAGCCGGCACTCGATAAATATTCACGAAAGACAATAGGCATTAGGGGGGAATAAATCACGGCCAGGTTTTTATCCACGGGGCTGAGAATAGACATGAGATGAAATACGTCTGATGGACCTTTATAATGGGGTAATGGCACAACAATCACACTCACGCCGATCGGTTTTAGCATGGCTGCCAATTGACGCAGTCCCTCTTCATTGGATCTATATGAATGACCGGCGGCAAGGGTGTTTTCATTAATCCAGGCGACATCACCACCTTCTAATGTTCCCGGAGACATGATACTCCCAAGAATACTAATCCCTTTTGTTTGGAATGCTTTTCTTTCAGCCATTGGTTCGTTCATCCGGGCTGGCTTGCCCATATTGCAGATGATCATCCCGGCGTTAGTGGCTATGGATGCATCGCGGCAATAGATCGAATCCATATTGACATTGGGATCTGCGGGCAGGCTGTTGATCTGTGTATCCTTGGCGTTGAGCGCAGATTGAAAGACGGAATATTCTGATGCAGCGGTTTCAAAGTTGGGTTTATCAAGGTAGTTCAAATCCTCCCAATGCTTCGCAATATGTGAATCATCAACAAAGGCTTCTTTAACATTCTTTATAAAGACCGATCTTAATTTTCCAAATTCTGAGTGACAGGTTAACTCCATAGTTACTTTTTTTGCGTCATTAGAATCAATACATAAAATGGGACACCCGCCATTAAAAGTATAAATCCCCAATACACTATTTCCTGGCCGGAGCCGGCTACAGCCCAAAGTGAAAATAAGAATGCCAGCGACGCCAATAAAATAGATTTCCACGCGGAGGAGGGGAGGGCAGTACCCCGATTTTTTAATTTTATGATAATATAAGCGGCTGCGGAAAAGAGGTAGGGTACTAAAACAGTCAGGGTAGACAATAAAATCAGGAATTTGAATTGTTCAACCAGTCCCCGCGTATAATTCATTGACATGAGTATGGACACCAGGATGCTCCCAATGATAATTCCGCGAGCAGGAACAGCCTTCTTGTTCAATTTACTGAAAACGGTTGGGAATAATTTGTCTTTGGCAATAGCATAGGGTATTTGTCCCTGGACAAGAATCCACCCGTTTAATGCTCCAAAGGCGGCAATGGCTACACCCGCACTCACCCAATAGCGAGCAGCATTACCGCCGATTATAGCGGCTGCATCGGCAAATGGCGTAACTGAATTCTTAAGTTCACTTGGGTGTATCATTCCCATTGCGCTCATGCTGCTGAATATATAAATGACCGTTGCGATCAAGGTTCCTATCATGGTGGCTTTTGCAATTGTCTTTTCCGGCCGAGCCACACTACCCGATGGAATGGTAGCACACTCGAGTCCCAGGAATGCAAAGAATGTGAATGTAGCGGTGGTTGTAATAGCGGAAAAGTTCGAAGTACCACTTGAATTGAAGGGAACAAAATTTTCAAAGTGGATAAAAAATAAACCACCGAATGCGACTAATAGCAAAGGAAGGATTTTCAAGATCGTAGTGACCAATTGCATTTTACCGGAGGTTACAATGCCCAGGGTATTTATCCAGGTAAGGAACCAAATGGCGGATAATCCGGTGGTGATAGCAAGCACTGGACTGGTGGCGAGTGAAGGGAAAAAAGTGCTCAGGGCGCTAACCAAAGAAACCGAGATGGCCGCATTCGTACACCAAATGGAGATCCAATAGCCCCAGGCGACAAGGAAACCCGCAAAGTCGCCAAAGCCAGCTCGCGAATAAGCATAAGGCCCGCCATCGGCTTTCGGCATTAGCTTACTTAAATTACTGTAAACCTTTGCGAGCAAGAAGGCGCCGATGGCTGAAAAAAGCCAGCCGAACAAACTAATCCCACCGAAGGCTGCCAGGGCTGAAGGCATAAGGAAGACGCCCGAACCAATCATATTTCCCACAACCAGGGAAGTGCTTGTCCAAAGACCTAACTTATTTTTCGACGACGAAGGATCGGCCATTAATTATTGAGTAAATAAAATGATTAGGGAAGATACAATATAAAATTTACCATGATCATTTCCCCTTAATTCAAAAAAAATGATTTATTCTCCCTGATTGGTTAAATGATTCATCAAATTCGCTTTCGTATTTTTGAAACCAGTAATGATCCATTCGTTCGAATAAGCCGATGAATATTGAACTAACACTATCCAATAATGGGCCTCTGGAATTCAGTCCAGGGTTGCCTTCCAACTATACGGGTCCATTTCTTCCAGGAGCCGTGGCAGTTTATGCAAAGTCCAATAGCGCGCTTGTTGTCTTGCAGGAATTGGCCGGCGAACATTATTCCATCCGGGTGAGTGCAGGCAGATTTTTAAAACGAGTGAATGCACTTGGGTTCATTCGATTGCAGGGACTCTATAGTTATTTCATGTTAAAAAACGGAATTCGGAAAGAAGTGGGGACGATGGGCAAGCTACACGTGCGGGAAGGCCAGTACACCTGTTTTTTCACTGGCCCCACCGATTGCAAAGGGCGGTTTGAAAAGACTACGGAGTTCAGGGCCTTGGATGTTTTTTACTCTCCGAAACTATTGCTGGAACTGGTTCCTTTCTTCCCTGAGTTAAAAGGAATATTAGATTCATCGGTTTCACTCACGCTACCGGGTAAGGTATTTTGGGCGTTGCCTTCGATGAAGGAGATCACTAATCAGATACTGAACTGTCCTTATGATGAAGACACGCGCCGATTTTATTTTGATCTTAAGGTCAGGGAGTTGTTGTATCAAATGCTTCAAAATGCCTACAGGAAAGATTCGGTGGAGCATTTGTTTACTCCTTGGGAGGTAGCAAAGATACATGAGGCAAGGACTATATTGGAAGGCTATATATCAAAGAAGCCACCTTCGATACAGGTATTATCCAGGCAGGTCGCCTTGAATAAATTTAAATTAAAGCTGGGCTTCCGCCAGTATTTTAAGACGGGAATTTTTGAATGGCTGCTGGAGCAAAGGATGCAGCATGCAAAACATCTTGTGTTGACGACCAACCGGCCGATGAAGGAGATCTGTAAATCGGTGGGTTATCCTCGCACCACGAACTTCATCACTGCCTTTCGCCGGCGGTTTGGCATGACGCCGGGGTCACTTCGGAGAAAATAATACTTTTCGCAAAACTTTTAGGTCGTCTCGCAAAACATTTCGTGAAAATCGAATGGATTCGGAGTTGAACTTTACCCCGCCTTAAAGAATTGTCATGAGAAACTCCGGAATCAGAAACCTAGCCATCGATATCATTGCGGCGTTGCTGATCTTCCTTTTTATTTATGCCGCGGTGAGCAAGTTATTGGATTATCAAAAATTTCGCGTGCAGTTGGGCCAATCCCCGATGCTAACGGTATTCGCCGGGTGGGTAGCCTGGTTGATACCTGCGATCGAAATTATTCTAGCCGTGACGCTGGCGGTGCCGGCCTGGCGGCTGGTCGGACTTTATGGATCATTCAGCCTGATGACGATGTTTACTGCCTACATCATTGCGATCACGCAGTATAGTGAGTACGTGCCGTGTTCCTGTGGAGGGGTGTTGCAGCACATGAGCTGGGATCAGCATTTGATCTTCAACATTGGATTTGTCTTGCTCAGTCTGACAGCCATTATACTTTATCCGGTAAATAATAAACGAATTGTTGCAACAATGATGCCTCCGTATGGCCTGCGGGGGTGAGCGTTTGCCCGTGTCGCTAATCACGGGTAAGGGGAAACTGAAAACCTTTAGAAAAGAGTAAGTAAAATTTTTATGATTAAATCTTTTATTATGAAAAAGAACATTTTCAGCGCGATCATCTTTGTGATGGCATTGTCGGCAGCATTTGCGTTTACGCCGTTGAAACCGGAAGCGAAAGGGAATTTTGCTACGCAGACGGTTTATTATAATAGCGGTGAAGCCAATCGAATTGTCCGAATTCGAAGACCTGTAGCAACATAAACAACTGGCACTAGTTGTGTAGCCAATGTGTCAACTTATTTTGATTCACAAGCAAGCACATGTACTGCCACATCTGCTTATAAATGGAAACCTTGAACAAGAGGTTGATAGAATTTAATAAGTAATATACATCTAAATGAAAAAGATCAAATTGCGCTGGCTCGTATTCGCGTTTGCAATTTTGACAGCTTTTCTTAGTAATTCGGCCGTCGGTAGAGAATCAAAAAGCACTGTAACACAAACAGTTTATTATAACATAGGTACTCAACTCGATTGCCCGAATTCAAGAGAGTGCAGCTGCGTAAACACAGGTTTTGTATGCGTGGCAGGCATTACGACTTATTATGATTCGCAAGCCAGTCCGTGCACAGCGGTTTCTACCTGCAAATGGCATCGGTTGTAATTCAGCAAAAAGAAGTTAGCACAATGCTAACTTCTTTTATTTCTGGGAATGATCAAGATTGTCAATGTATAAGAGAAGGACTTTATTGGTTGTAGTGAGCTTCATAATTGCAATTGCCACTGTTTTTCTGCTCCACGTTTATTCACGAAAAACAATCGGGGAAAAGAGCAGGTTTTTACGAATTTTCCCCTCTCATGTGGTTGCATCTCAAAGAGAAATCAATATCGGGTATAATTCTTATTATTTTTCTGGCACTTCATCCAACAATATTTATCTGGGAAATCTGACCGCTCCAATTATACTGAAAATAAATATAGAACAAGGTGATACGGAAATTATTAGGTTAAAGCTTCCTCCTATAATAACTGCATCCAGAGGTAATTTTCGGATCACTGTAGATTCTCCGTATGTGTTTCTAAATGATCGTGTTACGACCCGTACCTATGTAGGGTTGATCGGCGACTCCTGCAAATATCTGGGAAGGCTGGATAGTTTTCAGAGTCTGGAAATAATTCCTATTTCTACGTCAACTTTTGTTCTGCGAACTTACAGTAAGAGATATCAACAAAGTATGCTGCTAAAAGCAATAGTAGATAATTCGAAAGTAAAAAGGAAAACTTACTTATTGAAAAAACATTTAGAAGGTTTTTTTTCTACAGATGGGATATTAGAGTATGATCGGCAAAATAATCGATTGGCATTTATTTACTACTATCGCAATCGATTTGCTATACTTGACACAAATTTGAATCTTTTATATGAACGAAGAACTTTGGACAAAACCGAGGTTCCAGATCTTCAGGTAAGTACGATTTATTCCGAAGAAATTTCCACTTTTTCTGCTCCTCCGTTGGTCGTGAACAAAAAGGCCTCCATTTTTGGTGACTACTTGTTAATAAACTCAAACTTACCGGCTGACAACGAAAACATGAAGGTATTTGATGACTACTCGGTAATTGATGTGTATATGATAAGAGAAGATAAGTACAAAATGAGTTTTTATATTCCCAAATTAAATAGTGAAAAGTTATCAGATTTTAGATTTAGTAGCGGAATGCTATTTGCGCTTTATGATCGTTATCTGGCTATTTATAAGATCGGCGTCATCCAATAAATCATAAATGTTTAGTTGTCTTTAGATAAGGCTTGGATCTTTGATAAGATGGTTTTAGCATCATCTTGATTTGTGAATTCCGCGGCGATTTTGCCGTTTTGGTCGATCAGTAATATAAATGGAGAATAGTTAACCCCATAGTACTTGATAATGGGTATTTGCGAAAATGCCAAGATTCCACTAGAAGGTGACTGTGCGCGCAAATTAATACTTCCTGGAGTTGTATACTTTCTACTGTAAACGGATTTCATCCAAGTTTCTTTAGATTGGTCAGTTGAAATACTGACAAATTTAATTGGCAATTCCGGAGGGATTTGGGGCAGGATTTCTGTAATCATTGTATTATTAAACATGAGACATCCGGAGCATCCAGTGGACCAGATATCCATTAGAACGATATTTCCTTTGAAGTTCTCCAGACTAACAATTTTTCCGGTCGTATCGGGAAGCTTAAAATTAAATGCTTTGTCTCCTTCAGCCGCCCTTGTTATTGCAGAGTTTTGAATAGCATTTTTTAACAAAGGTGATTTAATTGTCTGAAGGGCATCGTTGATAAACCTTTTTCTTAGTGACCCCATTGAAATTAACCCGAGGTTTTGATTTGTATTTATGAGCATTTCTGTCAAAAGGCGCTCCCTTAGTATACCTTTGTATTTTTGCTTTATTTGATAGTATAGATCGGAAAAGGATAAAATGACATCGATATAACTAACTCGCTTCTTGAATGAAAGCTCTAGCACCTCCTTATAATACACTGCGGCTATAAGTTGTGGAGAATAGGGAATAATTAGTGACTTGACTTTGATGGGCGAAGTTTTGTGCTTTTCCAGCAGCTCAATATGACTTTGGAGATTTTCAGAAGTGTCAAGAATAAGTATAATCCGCAGTAAGTCAATTAATGTCCTATCATAAGAACTATAAAATTCACCTGCCACATCAGCTTTCATGATTTCGTAGGTGGCGACACTTAAGTCTTTCTTATTTGAATTCAGCAAATTTTGTTGCCTTTGATAAAATTTAAGTTTCTCAGATCCTATGCTCGCCCAATAATTGATAATTGAAGGGGCTGACTTTGTGTCCGCGGCTTTCCGAGTTTTCGTTACCGAATCTTCATATTCTTTAGATTCGGACTTAAATTTCCGATTTGCGAAAATCAAAGATGATCTGCAGTTATATTTGCTGGATCCCGGCCCGCTAGTTTTTACGTCGGTTATCCATTTATTCCTTACCTCAATTTGCATACTTAATTTGTCATTCCTTTCCACTACATATTCGTCTACAATATCATTGTCTTGGTTGTTGGTACTGTCGAAGTAGACGGAAAGCTGACCAATCTTTCCGATGTTCTTAACTGGAATATTTAGTTTGAACCGCCCTTCATATACTTTTACTAAAGTATCATATCGATGTAATATATCCATTTGAGTAACGCATTGGTCATAGTAATAGAGGCTCACTGCATGGACCGTGCTTACCTCACCTTCTATCTTTCCATCAATTGTTACGTATTTAGACTGACCTCTTGACAAATTGCAAATAAGAAGGGCTACAACAATAAATACCAGGCGCGAATTCATAGTTCTAATTTTGTGTTTACAGATGAATACGTTAGGAATTCTTAGTAACCCGCATTTTGAGTAATGTGCGGATTGTTTTGGATCTCTTGCGATGGAATGGGAAATAGAATGTCTGAGGGCTCCCAGGATGTTTTTAGTGGGGCGAGAATAGAGTCCGCTGTTTCGGTTCTTTTCATATCAAGCCAACGATGTCCCCATTCTCCAAATAGTTCGTGCTGGCGTTCATCTAGGATTGCCATGAGCATACTATTTTCATCATTCGCCGCAGTTGGACTAAGTCCTGCTCTTGAGCGAATCATGTTTAGATCCTCTTGTGCTCCAACAATGTTATTTTGATGAACTCGAGCTTCGGCCCTGATGAGGTACTGTTCTGCAAGCCGCAAAATCATAGAATATTCATCAAGACTTGCACCGGATTTGATTTTGTATTTATATGGAAAATAGTACGCGTTGACCCCATCCGAAAAGCTATCTATCCAATTCGACAACCTCTGATCTGTGTTTTCGAAGGAGCTAATCAAAGTTGTCGTTATACTCGATATGTTGGGTACGCTGGTTAGTATAAAATATCTGCCTTCATTTGTATTGTATCCGGGTTCATTAGGCATCAGCTGCCATATAGCTTCTGAACTGTTTTTTAGAAATATCGCATTTAGGTCCGAGATCAGGATAATAATTAGTATTATTAATTACGGAATTGCTCTCTATCTCAGCATTGACCCAATCTCCTAAGTATAGAAAAGTGCGCGCCAGCATCGCTGTGGCTGTCCATTTATTTGGCCTAATCCTTTCATTATTTGAAAAAGAGTATGTCTGATAATAGCGCCTTTAGCATCCTCTAAATCGGCAATGATTTGTTGATAGACTTCAGATTTGGATGAACGCTATGCCTTTGAATTAACTCGATAGTCTGTAGAGAGAATTAGAGGTACGTCCCCAAACAGGTTTATTAGATAAAAGTAAAAGAAGGCTCTTATAAATTTCGTTGCCCTATTAATTCTTTTTTAATGTCGACTGAGAAAGTTGATGAATTCTCAATCCTTCCAATACCGCATTGCAAGAATAAATTACTGATAAGGTTCTCCCCACATATGTGCGATGATTGCTCATTCGTTGGAATGATGGAATTTTCAAAAAACTGAATATCGTCCTGACTAGATGAATAATTAATTCGTCCGATAGTCCTGCCTGCGTCGAAAAATATTCGACTGCCCCGCTTGCAAATGCGAAGGTGAAAACCATTCTACTATATATTCCGTCTACCGCCGCCTTTGCAGAAGCATCGCTTGAAAATACTATCGAACTAATTAATTCGGTAATTGGAGGATCAATTTCTACAAATTTCTTACAGGAATTGAGTGTCAATTGCAAAATTACTATGAAAAGGCAGCCCAATCTCAAAGAGTTAATGTATATATTTTTTGATTGTTTTCAAAAATTAAAAGTTCAATTGAATACCTGTGGTAATATTCGTAGTGGGGGAAGAATAAGTTGTTGTGTTTCGGGGTCGAATCCGATATAGTTGGTAAACGTGAAAAGGTTTTGACCTTGTAAATAAATTCGCAAATTTCTCAAGCCCTATTTTTATTTTATTTTTTTTAGTTTCAACTTGATAAGACAAAGACAAGCTCTTAAATCGAACAAAGGAGGCATCTACGATAGCGCCATCACCAAAAGAGTAATTATTGTAATATGCAGTGGCAGCCTCAGAACCAAAATCTTGAGTGAATTTTTGGATGGCAGTGATATCTCCCTGCTGACGCCAACGATCAAGAACAACTGTTGGCTGGTTCACAGGCGCTCCAGGAACTCCAATGCTCCTTGAATAATCAAAGCCTGTCTGTTTGACAAATTGAATTAAAAACTCTAATTCAAAAGCTTTGTACTTTATACCACTGGAAAATCCCCCATAAAATCTTTGGCCGATCATTTCTTCGCCGTAAGGTCTAAGGGAAAGTTTGGATTTGCATTCCCATCGCCGTTAATATCTTCAAATTGGTACACCCCGGTTTGGGGGTCGACTCCGGTTAAATGAAATCCCTTATATATTCCCAGCGGTTTTCCAACTTCATAAAAGTATATATAGTTAGAATTGTCAATGTCAGGAAACCTTAATAATTTATTTTTCGGAATTGTAAAATTAAAATCTACTGCCCACGATACATTTTTGCCCCTTAATACTTCGGAATTAAACTCAAATTCAAATCCTCTATTTTCAATTAACGCAGGTAGATTATATTGGATGCTTGAAAATCCAGTGCTTAATGGTAGAGGAGAGGCCACTAATTGGTTGGATGAACGGTTTCTAAAGTAATTGAGCTTCATCAAGAGCCGTTCTCTAAATAGTCCCAGTTCCAATGCGATTTCAAACTTCCTATTAACCTCCCAACTGTAATCTGGATTTGCAATCCGAACCGGTCTTAATCCTGCATTGCCCTGATAGGGAAAACTAGTTGCCTGCCAAGATGTTAAATATTGATAAGGAGCTAGTTGATCATTTCCTGTAGTACCATAACTAAATCTCACTTTTCCGTAAGATAAAAACCCGAGGGCTTGTTTAGCAAAGGCTTCGTTACTAAAAATCCATCCGGCCCCAACTGCACCAAGATTTGCAAATTGTCTATCGGGACCGAAGCGACTAGAGCCGTCTCTTCTCCAGTTAAATTTAAAAGATATTTATTCTGATAATTATAATTCAGCCTTCCGAATATAGCATTATACCTATATTGAGAGTAGCTATTTGTTGAGACTCGAATCGATGACGCAGCAGCGATGTTTTCAATGAGGCCATCGTTACTAAATCCACTTGCGGTAATTCCACGCAATTCGCTTTTATCGCCTTGGAATGTCGCTCCTATAAGTGCAGTTAGCTGTCCCAGTGCGAATGAAATTCTATATTCAGCTTGTGGCTCAATTATCCAGGTCTCTATAGACTTGTTAGCAAATTCGGTGTAGGAATCTGCAGCTGTGTAGCCTACAAATGGATTGTATGAACTTAGCGGATTGCTTTGAATTTCGTTTAATGCTAATCGGGAGTACCCTAGGCCGGCTTTAATTAGAAGGCCGCTAATTGGTTTATACTCGAAGAGACCATGAGAAATTAGCGTACTTGTGTTTGCCTGATATTTTTTTTGTAATTCTGCGAGCGGATTAGAAAATGTTCCATTTTCCCAGTTTAAGTTACCTTCTGAATCGTAAACAGCAGGCGCTACTGGCGGAAGCATGATGAGTCCGGCTATGCTATAACTATATAAATTGCTACGTTCTGAGTTGTAGTTCGCGGTTAAATTTCCTGAAAATTTCCTATTGTTTGTTTGATGATTTAAACTGATGCCTACTGAACCTTTTTGTTCCGAAAGACTACCCGGAAACACGGTGGTTTCTTTGTGATAGCCGCCGCTAATAGAAATTGCGTATTTTGATTTCCACCGGAAATTGATGATTGCAAATCGGTATAATGGGCTGTTCCTCCGATCAATAATTTTTGCCAATCTGTATAGCGAGTAGTGTCCCATAAAGTCAAATCATAGTCCCAGGATTGAGGAGTCGCGCCATCATTTAGAAAGGCTTCATGCCGCATGTCGAGATATTGCTTCGTATCCAGGAATTCCATGAAATGCGCAACTTTTCCGACTCCCGATGTAAGCGTTAACATTTAAATTGGTTTTCTCTATTTTCCCCTTTTTTGTGGTTATTAATATTACTCCATTTGCTCCTCTGGAACCATAAATAGCGGTGGCATCTGCATCCTTTAGTATTTCAATACTTTCAATATTTGAAGGATTTATACTATTTAGCGTATTACCTCCTCCTGTAATACTATTTGAAAGGTTAGGGTTTAATGGTCCGGCGGGAAATGGCACTCCATCGACTATGTAAAGCGGGTCATTCCCATTGGCTATGGAATTCCTACCCCGAATTCTGAACGGTGAAATCTCCGCCGGGCACTCCCGTGTTTTGAGAAATGTAAAGACCGGCCACCCGTCCTTGCAAGGCCTGAAGGGGATTGTTAACCGGCTGTTTAGAAATCGTTTCGGCCGTAACCTTGCTGATGTTGCCGGTTCTCAGTTTGTCGGTAGTATTATAATACCCCGCATTAATCGTAACCTCTTGTTGGGCAGTAATCTTCGTTTTTACCTGGATCAGAATTTTTGATTTATCGCCCACCTTCAACTCCAGGCTTTCTATATTCACTCCGCTGATGATTAATACCGCATTCTGATCAATATCTTTTATTTCAAAATAACCGTTGGCATCGGTCATAGCACCTCGTTGCGTACCTTTTATCATCAATGTCGCTCCTTCTATCGGCTCGCCACTCTCGTTGACAACACGACCGGTAATGTTGATAGGTTGAAAGGATGTCGTTGCAGGTGGAATAGGTTCTGCTTTTGTTTGTACCACTATATATCGATCCTCGACAATAAATGTAAGCGGCTGATCCTTGAAACATGCCGCCAGCGCCTCTGTCAACGTAATGCTCCTTAGTTCACAGGTAACCGGGATCGTCGCCTTTAACTGCGCGCGTGTATATATAAATGAATAGCCTGATTGCTTCTTGATTTCTTTGAAAGCCGTCTCTAACGGAGCATTGCTGAGAGAGAGTGTGATGGTCTGACCAAATCCTCCTGCGGAGACCTGCAGGCAGCCGACTACGGTAAGCAGGATTAAAAGTTTCATGGTCAATAAAATTGAATGTCCGGATTCGAAAACTTTTAATTGCATAGTTTTGTAATGTTTGGGTTTCTGAACTCAGTTGATTTGCCTCAGTTGATAGTAAGGGTTAACCCAAACTTCTTGCCGTCCCGGCTTCGACCTCGGGACGGTTTTTTGTTTGCATTAACCTCCGGATATTTAATCGTCACGGTAATACATATACGGTTTTGTTGTCGATTTTGAAATGTACATATCCATTTAGCTCCAATAGATGTAATAGTTTGGTTAAAGGCTCACTGCGTCGTATAGTCGCATTAAATAGCTGCTTGATCTCTCCTTTGTACTCCACAGTTGCTCCGTACCACCGTTCGACTTGGTGCATGATCGATTCTATAGGAGTATCATGAAATACAAAATTTCCGTTTTTCCATCCCGTGATCTCATCCGTGTCTACACCTTCCTGCCTTGTCAGTTTGTCGCCGCTTATCCTTGCTTGCATGCCGGGTTCCAGCTTTTCGATTTGATTCATCCTATTAACAGAAACGGTTCCTTCCAGCAGGGTTATTTCTTTGGACGCCTCATTGCTATAAGACATGATATTAAAATGAGTTCCAAGCACCTTAACTCCAACACTATCCCCAACAACCACATGAAATGGTTGGTTTTCATTTTTTGCGACTTCGAAATACGCTTCACCATCCAATTCAACTCTTCTCTCTGCCCCGGAGAAATGGGAAGGATATTTGATCGTGCTCGCAGCATTTAACCAAACCCTGGTCCCATCCGGCAATCTGACCTGGTATTGCCCGCCAATCGGAGTGGAAAGAGTGTGAATAGATGCGGGTTCATTCTTTGAAATGTCTGCCACATATTCCAACTCTCCATCCCGCAGTTTGTTGATATCCACTCCTTCCTCATTTTTCACCAATCCAGTCTTAGCTTCTGTCAAATCGATTACACTACCATTCGATAACCTAAGCGTTGCACGATTGCCTCCCGGTTCAAGAGTTGTGGAATCCGATTTAGCTATTTCGCGCTGCCCGGCAATATCTTTCGCTGCATAGCGGTAAATGAAAAAGAGACCTACAATTACGAGGAGAACTGCAGCGGCAATCCAGGCAATGGTTGTCCTGGATTGTTTCGTACGAAGCTTACCGCTTTCCCTCAACCGCCGATAAGATTCTCTCGTTTGAACTTCATCCATCCAGGCCAGGTTTGCTTCCAGGTTTTTCTCGTCGGTCAATTCTTCAAATAGTAACATGTTATGATCGCTTGCATTCACCCAATCATTCAATTCATCATGCTCCTCTTCCGTGATGCTGCCCCGGATATAGCCTGCTACCAGGTATGCAATCCGATAAGCATCCTTATCCAGATGTGCGTAGGGATCCTTTTTCATAGTATTAAGTTAGGATAAGCTATTAATAAGAAGGCAGGCGGGGCAAAAAAGGACTATGCCGGCAGGAAAAAAATTTTCAGAAAGAGAGGAAGTATAATTAGCAGAGGGCGAACGAGTTTTTTTCGCATGGCTTCCAGACCCTTTGTTTTTTGTGTCTTAATCGTACTCCGCGAAAGATTCAGCTCCCTCGCAATTTCTCCGGTCGTCTTTCCATCAATAAAATGCATGGCTAATCACCCTGCGATTTCCTGGAGCCAATCCTTTTAACGCAGCATGGACAAGTCGATATGCTTCTGCCCGCACGATCTGATCGTGGGGCGTCTCGTAGTATGATCATTGATCCTTGCGAATCCCGCTGAACCTGATTTCGTCTGGCTTCCTGGTAAAGCACCTTTTGACTATCTCGCCGCACGATCTTATATAAATATGCGCGAATTGCCTGGTAGGTCGTCAGCTTGCCATGCATTTTCCAGGTTTTTACAAATGCTTCCGATGCGATTTCTTCAGCAACGGCGCGGTTTTGAACAAGCCGGTGAGCAAAGAGGGAAAGGGCAGCATGGAATTCTAAAAAAAAGAATTCAAGCCCCTGCTCGTCTCCTTGTTGAAATAAAGAGGTGTATTCCTGGACCGTAAGATTGAACTTTGAACGCAAGTTTAATTCTTTGGCATTAATAAATGTGGAGTCGCAGGAAGAGTGGCAAGAAAGGCGCAGGTCTCCGCTTACTGCCTTGGGGTCCGTGGAGACCCGTTAACGAATAAGGGAGCCCACGCCTAAACGTGAGCTCTTGCTTATCGTCCCGTTAACTTTGAAAATTCCACGGTTTCAAGGCGAGACTCCAAGCGAAAGCTTCAAATTAGTTTATGAAGATTCGCAAATCTATATGGATCGATAATCATCCTTTGGAAATTTCACCGATCAAAGACTAAGGTAATAAAAAAAATGACGAATACGTCATTGAGCAGCAGGTTGTTTCTACACAACTTGCTCTTTAATGGCTCAACTGCGTGATAAAAAGTTGCTGCAAAAGATCGCACTGGTTGTTAAAGACCTTCGGAAGGAAAAAGGCGTAAATCAAACCGATGTTTTTAATGATACGAATATTCATGTCGGCAGGATTGAAACGGCCAAATCAAACCCCAGCGTGAGCACACTCTCAGCTTTATGCAAATATTTCAAAATATCCCTCTCTGAATTTCACAAGAAAGTCGAAAGCATCTAACCGGTAAATATTAAAGAAAAATCTCTCGGGCCGCGACGATAATTGAAGCATTTTATGCAGACCTTATAAGCCACTCATCGTTGACTATTATTCATACCAGAGTAATACTATGTCACCAATTGCCTTCACCAAGCCCTCATCCTCCACCCCTTCAATTTTCCAGCTGCTCTTGAGACGGTGTAGAATTCCTACGTGCGTCCCATTTAACGTGATGTCCAACTCATAACAAACCTTATCCTTGCAGCTACCTGGAATGGGAGTTCCTTCTCCTTTATAGGAATTCCCATTGTACACAAATACCAGGGGAACCGGCTCTTTTTCTAATTCACTAATCATTTCTATTTTTCTACCAATGATTTTATTTCAATTATCTCCAGGTCGGTATCGGCAGGCCCTGTAATGACTTTCCCCTGATACGAATACCTGGTCCCATGGCAAGGACAGTCCCAACTGCGTTCGGCAGAATTCCATTTTACCTCGCACTTGATATGTGTACACAGTGGATTTAGTGCAAAGAGTGCACCATCGTCATTCTTATGTAAGGCGATTTTTTGGCCGTTGTATACGACTACTTTCCCTTCACCCGGCGCCAATTCAACTAATTCTTCCAGCTCATCGTGAGAAAACCATTTGCCGATGAACAATTTGACTACATCCGTATTGTGTTTCATGAAATTGACAAAACCGGCAATCGGTTTAATTCGATTTGGGTTGTAAAGGCTTTCATACGGACTCTCTTGCCCGTTAATTAGCGAAGTGAGCAATCGGGCTGCGACGGCACTGTACACCATTCCATTTCCACTATAGCCCGTAGCAACAAAAATATTTCCCGGATGTCCAGGTAAATGGCCAATATAAGGTAGTCCATCCGCTGGTTCGAAATACTGCGATGACCATTTGTATTCGACCTCCTTAACATTGAAGTGTTCCCGAATATGGCTTTCCAATTTTAGAAAACAGGCTTCTGTATTTTCCTCATGAGCTGTTTTATGATCATAACCCCCTACTATCAAATATTTTTTCCCCTTTATTTCCTGCGTCCTGTAATAGTGGTAGGGATCATACATGTCGTAGCTCAGATTCTCTGGATATTTACCGCCTCGAAGAGTAACCGCCATGGCATAACTCCGATACGGGATACATCTAAAATGGAGGAGGTTCACTCCCGGAGGAATGTGAGTCGCATAAATCAAGCTGCCGCAACGGAAAGTACCGCTAGTTGATTCCACCGTGATCATGTCATTTTGTTCCACACCCATGACACGGCAGTCCTGTTGGATGGTGCCTCCAGCTTTTTCAAAGGCCCGGGCGACTCCATATATATAGGTAGTCGGGATAAACTTTGCCTGGCCATCAATTTCAATAGCCTTATTAAAACCGATCGGGACCGGAATTTCTTCTGAGTATCTTAGTTCTATTCCTGCATCATTGGATGCTTCTGCTATTTCCCCCAATTCTTTCTCCTGCTTTTCATCGCGTGCAAAGAGGTAGGCCTTTGCATGTTCAAACCCACAATCGATATTGTAATTATTAATATTCCTTTGAATCAACTCGATAGCTTCTTTTACCGATTGAGATACGAGCTGCGCATTTTCCTTACCGAAATTCTTGGCAATAGTAGTATACGGTGTGTCTAACAGCGTATTGAGGTGCGCAGTAGTACCCCCAGTGGTTCCAAATCCAAGGTTTGCGGCTTCGAGCAGCAAACAGTCTTTTCCTTCTTCCTGTAACAGGAGAGCGGAAGTAATGCCTGTTATACCACCGCCAACTATGATCACATCATACACCTTCTCGGTATCCGGTAGGCGAGATGCTTTGAAATCTGTTACTGTGTCCTGCCACAAGCTAACACAGGTACCGTCTCTGTTTATCATTGGAAATAATTTGTGGGGCCTCATCAACGGTCAACAATTACCCTGCCATCAACTTATTTTAAAGCTGATTTCCTCAACACTACGTTTTGTATTTTTCCACACAACGAAAAAGAGATTTTATTTCGTCTATTGTGTTTGGTTTTCCATCGAGCGTTATGTAGAAAAGTGGACAATCTGGCAAATTATTCCTCAACTTTTGTTCAGGAGACCTCTGCAGTAGTGCTCTTGTTCATCGGTTACTGCTGGCACTCAATTTGGCTGTGGTTTGGCAAAGCCGAGATATGGAAGTCGTTATTGAAACACCCAAGGGAAGCCAGGAAAAATATGAGTACGAAGAAAAGTCGAAGAATTTCCATTTGAAAAAAATATTGCCATTGGGAATGGTATTCCCTTATGACTTCGGATTTATTCCCAGCACTCTTGGAGAGGACGGAGATCCCCTGGATGCGCTAGTCATTTCCGAGTTCAAGACATTCCCGGGCTGTCGAATCGATTGTCGACTTATCGGGGCGCTGAAGGCTGAGCAGTCTGAAGGGACAAAAAAAATCCGAAATGATCGTTATTTTTTTATTCCAGACACCTCGGTTACCTACCAACACATCAAGTCTATGAAAGATTTCCCGGCAAAGCACAACAAACAACTTCTTTTCTTTTTTATGTCATATAACGAGCAGGAAGGAAAACAATTCCACCCATTGAAGATGTTCAGCGCCGAAAAAGCAAACAAGCTCTTGAGAAGTAATGGTAAATAATATGGTAGATTTTTTTGTCCGCATCTTCGAGTAAGTTTCATAATGAAAAAGAATTCATAAAATCAATATCATGACGTTGGATCATCAGGTGGCTCACCTCTTCTTGCTGGCTATTCCGGTAGCTTGTGTTTCATGGACGGTCACGCATGAGGAAGTATTTAAAGAGCCCAGAGAATTTTGTGTTCGTTGTAGCAAGAGTAGCCGGTATTGGTTGTTAAGGAAATTCTTTTACTTGCTCACCTGCGAATACTGCTTCAGTCACTATGTGACCGTTGGAATGCTTCTCCTAACCCGCTATCATTTATTGTTGACTGATTGGAGGGGTTATCTCATCGGCGGCTTTTCCATGGTCTGGATTGCCAATGTTTATATGAGTTTGTACGCCCTATTGAGGACAGATATCAAGAAAGAAAAGACAATTATCAACGAAAAAGAAAAACAGAACATGGCTTAGTTGCCGCAGCACACCTTTTTGTCTTCGATAAAGGCTCCAATTTATTGGGGAAAATTTACCCCAAATTTTAATTATTCCCCCTTTTTAGGAAGAAAGTTTACGGCATGAAAATTTCTAATAAAGGAAGAGATCAAAAAAACGATCCCCTTACACTGTTTATCATATAACGGATGACGAAGAATCACAAAATGCGTAGCCTACCCCAGAGAATCGCAAGAGTCATTGTAAAATCTTTCCTTTTTATTATTCTGTTCATCCTGGTCATTTTTATACTGATCCTTCTGCCTCCCGTACAGAACCTGATCAAGCATAAAGCTGTGCATTTTCTCGAAAATAAACTTCATACTAAGATTGAAATTGGAAGCATCTATCTGGGATTACCCAGGACGATCATCATCGAGGATCTTTATGTCCAGGATAGAAAGCAAGACACCTTAGCGTATGCAGGCAGCTTAAGAATAAATGTCGGGTTGTGGAAGCTGATCTTCAAAAGTGAGATGGATATTAATAAAATTGAATTAAACAATAGTACGCTCAAGATAAAACGCGAATGGCCTGACACGACATTCAATTTTCAATTCATTGTAGATGCTTTTTCTCCTTCTAAAGACGAATCAAAGAAGGATACAACGAAAACTTCTTCTCCCATCTCTATTCATTCGGTAGTTCTCGATAAAATAAGGTTGGTGATGAGTGATACCGTCACTGGTAACAATGCAGTAGTCATGCTGAACCATTTCGATACACGGATCGATAAGATAGATCCCGGTCAATCAGTTTACGATGTACCGGTGATCAATATCAACGGGCTTACAACCAGCATCTACCAATATAAGCCTCTTCTTGAACCCGATCCTATCGCAAAAGATATCGTCGAAGCCAAACAGCCTATTGCCCTTCAACTGCTACTCGATAAAATTGGATTGGAAAATATTCATCTCGACTACCGAAATGACGTATCTGCATTGTATAGTAATATTAATTTGAATGAGGCAGCCATAGATGTAAAAACGCTTGATCTTTCAAAACGGATAATCAGCCTTTCTGATCTTTCTTTGCAGCAGCTAATGGCAACGGTCAAATTGGGAAAAAAGGAACAGGCCAAAATAGTCGCAAAGGAAACCAAACAGGAAATAAAAAGCCAGGCTGATGCCGGTTGGCGGATCGAAGCAGCTTCCGTCAAACTGGATAACAATGCAATCAGGTTTGACAACGAAAACAGTCCCGTGCAACCAAACGGTATGGACTACGCGCATCTTCATGCTGATTCGCTCACCCTGCACCTAAATAATTTATTGTTCAGTCCCGATTCCATTTCAGGCGAGATCACCAAAGGAAACGTAAAAGAAAAAAGTGGCTTTGAGCTCCAGGAACTGGAGGGAAGTTTTTTATATGGAAGTACCGGAGGCTATATAAGAAATCTTCATCTTAAGACTCCTGCCACCGACCTTAAACGGGATATCGTTTTTCAATACCCATCACTCGCCGCCATCAAGTCGAACCCTGGCATTATTGAAATCACTGCGGATATTCCGAGCAGTCGATTAGGCGTAACTGATATCCTGACCTTTGTTCCCGATCTTCGGAAACAACCTGCCTTTGCAAATACCGGCGCGACATGGTATATAACAGGGAAAATAAACGGGCGGCTAAACAATCTCAATATAAATAAATTGTCGTTTCGGGGTTTTTCCGGAACGGCTCTCGACCTGAATGGAAAGATCGTGGGACTTCCAGACATGAAGAAGGTGAAGGCTGACCTGGCTTTAAACAATCTCACCACCAATAAAGCCGACATGGCTTTATTTCTTCCGGCAGGCAGCATACCCAGCAATATTTCACTCCCAACTTACCTCCACGCAAATGGAAAGATTAATGGAGATATAGCGGGGATGAAGGCAGACCTGGCTCTTCAAACCAACTATGGCGATGCAAATGTGAATGGGCTGTTTAAAGAATATACAAATCCTCAGCAGATAAGTTATGATGCCACTATAGGAGTGAAATCCCTGAATGTCGGAATGATCATGCATCAAGAACAAAAAATTGGGGTTGTCTCTGCCTCATTTAAGATCAAAGGAATTGGTACAGATCCTAAAACGGCGCACGCCGAACTTGATGGCACGATTCAATCGGCTGTGCTGAATGGTTATGACTATCGTGATTTAACCCTAAAAGGCAGAATTGCCAATCAACAAGCAACTATCGACGCTGCGATAATGGATCCAAATATTCATTTTGCATTGAACGGGAGCGCGGACCTCACAAAGGAATATCCATCTGTGATTGTTCATCTGACTATTGATAGCATTAAAGCGCAACCATTGAACCTGGCATCCAATCTCGTGGTGTACCGAGGGAACTTGGATGCCGATATTCCTGTCACCAACCCCGACAAGTTGGAGGGGAAAATATTGTTGACACAAACGCTTTTAGTCAATGGTGATAAAAGAATTCAATTGGACACTATGCAGCTGCTTGCCGGAGTTGCTGACTCTGGAAACTATATTAGGTTGATCAGTGATGCCGGAAGCGCCGAATTAACCGGTAATTATCGATTGACGGAGTTAGGCTATATTTTCCAACAAGCCATACAGCCCTATTTTGCTGTCATGCCTACTCAAGTGGCTGCAACAAAACTGCAACCTTATGATTTCAATTTGAATGCAACTATAGTGAATAGTCCCATATTAAATGTGGTCATGCCAGGCCTGACGAAAACTGACCCCATTACTCTTCGAAGTCATTTTGGCGATGCATCAGGTTGGAATGCCACGGTTACCGCTCCGTTTATTGATATGAGCGGAAGTATTGTTAAAAATCTGGCCCTCCAGGCAGGGACAGAACAAAACAAAATAAATCTCAAAGCAAACGTCGATCAATTATCCAGCGGGGGCATGGCATTGATCAATGCTGCTGTCACAGCGACCATTGCAGATAATAAGATTGATTTTTTATTTAATAGTAAAGGCAGCACCGGGAAAGACCGATATAATCTTTCAGCAATCCTGCAACAACCTAGTCCTGGAAATTATAGCCTCTCCATCAAACCGGCGGATCTAATTCTGAATTATGAACCGTGGTCGATTGGGCCCAACAATGCATTGTTGGTAAGAGGCAGTGATATAAATGCCAGGGATTTTGTTCTACAGAAAAATGGACAGGTATTTACACTGGCCTCAGCTTCAACGAATATTAATTCGCCACTGGAAGCCGCGTTTTCCAATTTCAAGTTAGCTACTATAACGGCATTCTTTCAACAGGACGCGTCATTGACGGACGGGACAATGAACGGTAAGCTGCTTTTGACAAATCTTAGTTCCAATCCTGTGTTCACAGGAGATCTCACTATCGACAACCTCGCTATCCAAAAAGACACCGTAGGCAACGTAAAGATCCTGATGAATAACAAATCGCCTAATACTTACTATGCCGATGTGAGGATCAGTGGCCGAGGCAATGATGTCCAGTTGACCGGAAATTATTATCCGGAGGCAGTCAGCAACAACAATTTTGATTTTGCAATTGATATAGTAGCGTTGCCTTTGACCACAGCTCAGGCCTTTTCTCAAGGCGCCATAACCGATGCAAGCGGTTTTATCAAGGGCAAGTTTACGTTCAAGGGGACTGCAAAAGATCCTTCAATAATGGGTGATTTGAATTTTGATAAGGCTGCATTCAATCTTCGTATGTTGAACAGCTACTTTACGATTGACCAGGAGAGGATCAAAGTAACAGATGAAGGATTTACCTTCAATGACTTTGCAGTAAAAGATTCTGCCGGAAATACATTGTCGGTGAATGGAACTGCAGCCACTCATAATTTTCAGAACTATCAATTTGATCTGACAGTAAGAGCAAATGACTTCCGTGCCTTGAATAGTACGAAGATGCACAACCGGTATTTCTATGGGCAATTATATTTCAATACCAATATGAGGATCACCGGAACGGAGGCTGCACCGGTGGTGGATGGACGTCTTACAGTAAATGAAAAAACAAAAGTCACCATCGTGTTGCCACAGGCAGAACCTGGTATAGTGGATAGGGAAGGAGTGGTTGAATTTGTAGACCTGAGTGCGGGTGTCAATGATTCACTTTTTCTTTCTGCACTCGATTCGTTGAATACCGTCGGATTTACCGGTATGGATATTTCCATGAATCTTCAATTGGATAAGGAGGCTGAGATCACATTGGTCATCGATGAGGGCAATGGAGATTTTTTGAATTTGAAAGGTGAAGCCTCGATCACTGCGGACGTGGATCGTGCGGGAAAGATTTTTATGTCAGGTTCATATGAACTGGAGCAGGGTGCTTATGAAATTTCTTTCAATCTGTTGCGTCGCCGGTTTGCCATTCAAAAAGGTAGTCGCATTACCTGGCAGGGAGAACCTACCAAGGCAGATGTAGACATTACAGCGATTTATACGGTTAATACTTCGCCGCTGGACCTGGTGAAAAATCAATTGTCGGAAGGAATAACCGCCAGTCAACGGAATACCTATCTGCAAAAGCTTCCTTTTGAAGTCACATTGAGGATGACCGGAGAGTTGATGAAGCCGTTGATCACATTTGATATCAGGCTTCCCGAGAACAAGAGCTTCCAGGTATCCAATGATATTATTACATTGGTAAAAACAAGACTTGATCAACTTAGGCAGGAGGAAGGGGAAATGAACAAGCAGGTATTCTCCTTGTTGTTGTTGAGCAGATTTGTGGCAGAAAATCCTTTTGCATCGAGTGGAGGTGGCACGAATGTCAGTACGCTCGCGCGACAAAGTGTTAGCAGGCTTTTGACGGAACAGTTAAACCGCCTGGCCTCCGACCTGGTAACAGGTTTTGAGTTGAATTTCGACGTTCAATCCTCCGAAGATTACACGACCGGCAGTCGTAAAGATCGCACCGATCTGAATGTAGGAATTTCCAAAAGGCTCATGAATGATCGTCTAACCGTTACCGTTGGAAGTAATTTTGAATTGGAAGGGCCACAAAGCCCAAATAGTCAAACAAATAATATTGCCGGAAACGTGGCGCTGGATTATAAGATAAGCAAGGATGGACGTTATTTGTTGCGTGCGTATCGCAAGAACGATTATCAGGGTATCATCGATGGATATGTCATTGAAACGGGAGTAGGCTTCATCATTACCGTCGACTATAATCGATTTAAAGATATTTTCCGCTCACGGCGCGCCCGGCAACGAGACCGTGAAGCCAGGCAGAAAAATGAAACGAGCTCGGTAATTGAAAAGATTCCTACAAAAGAGTAGTATGCGAAGGGCAGGATGGATCTATATCGCGATTTTGAGTTTCTTGAGCGCATGCAGTAGTACGCGCAGAATTCCTGACGGGGATGCGCTATACACCGGAGCCAGCGTTGTTGTAGAAGATACAGCGCTTTCAGCTAAGACAAAGAAAGCGCTGCGAACCGATCTGTCAGCGCTAACAAGGCCCAAGCCCAACACCAAATTTCTTGGTATGCGGGTCCGGTTATTCTTCTATAATCTGGCGGGTAATCCCAAAAAGAAGCATTCGCCTGCCTCATTCATAAAAAATAAGCTAGGAGAGCCGCCAGTTTTATTGAGTGACGTGAACCTGGAGCACAACCGTCAAGTGTTGCAAAGTCATTTAGAAAACCGCGGCTATTTTCAGGCAATCGTGGAAGCCGACACGGTTGTCAAAAATAAAAAGGCCTCTGCTACCTATACTGCGAGGCCGGCTGTTCAATACGCAATTAACGAGGTGATATTCGAACAGGATAGCTCGGTGTTACAGAAAAATATTTTCGCATCGTCCAGGGAATCTTTGTTGAAGCCCGGTGATCCATTTGACCTGGCTGCTATTAAAAATGAACGAATCCGCATAGATAATTACCTAAAGGAAAGAGGATTCTATTATTTTGATCCGGACTACCTGATCATCCAAACCGATAGCACCGTTGGCGAACACAAGGTCAATCTCTATGTAAAGGTGAAGCCGGCAACACCGCAGAATGAACGAAAGCTCTACACTATTAACGAAGTATTTATTTATCCCAACTATCGATTGAACGCAACCAACGCAGACACATCGAAGGAGAATGCAGTCTACTACAAAAGGTATTACGTGGTTGACAAGCGAAAGGTATATAAACCGCAGTTGTTTGAACGTTCTATGCAATTTAATCCGGGTGATGTCTATAATCGCACCGATCACGGTCAGACCATCAATCGGTTGGCCAGCCTGGGAGTGTTCAAATTTGTGAAGAACCGGTTCGAAAATGTGCCGGGCGTTGATTCTCCCAAGCTCAATGCATATTACTATTTAACGTCGCTTCCCCGAAAATCATTGAGGGCTGAAGTAAATGCGAGTACGAAATCAAACAATCTGACCGGCTCCTCTGTCACGGTCGGTTTCAAGAACCGAAATATGTTCAGAGGTGGCGAATTGTTTACGCTTGATTTTACCGGTGGATTTGAAGTCCAGATTAGCGGACAACTCAGGGGATATAATACCTTCCGCATCGGTGCTGAATCGAATTTATTTTTCCCAAAATTCCTGACGCCTGGATTTTCCTTTAATCCAAAGGGAAATTTTGTGCCGCGTACCAAACTATTGCTGGGGTATGATATATTGACCAAAGCAAAATTGTACACGATGAACTCATTTCGTGCTGGCTTCGGTTACACGTGGAGGCGAAATATTCGAATTGAGCATCAGTTTGATCCAATTGCAATCAATTATGTTCAGCCTATAGAAGTTACCCAGCAATACCTTGATAGTGCTGCAGGCAACCCCACGTTGCTGAAAGCAGTGGAAAAGCAATTTATTCTGGGATCCAGTTATAACTATAACTACGATCAACTGGCAGGGAATGCTCATATGAAAGGAATTTATTTTAATGGAAACATCGATCTGTCGGGGAACATAGCAGGGATCCTGTCCGGTGCGAATGCAAAGTCGGGTAAGCCGGTAAATATCTTTGGTGCCCAATTTGCACAATATGTCAGGCTCGAAGGCGATCTGAGATTTTATCGCCAAGTATCTAAGACAACGGTGTGGGCTAACCGCTTAATTGTCGGATTCGGATATCCATACGGTAATTCGACCGAGTTGCCATTCATCAAGCAATTCTTTGTCGGAGGCACGAACAGCATCCGGGCATTCCGTAGCCGTTCACTTGGTCCCGGGACATATAAAGATACCGTCCGTGCATTCTTACCGGACCAATCAGGCGACATTAAAGTGGAAGTGAATACTGAACTGAGAGCCAAGTTGTTTGCCATCGTCTATGGCGCTCTGTTTATCGACGCTGGCAATATCTGGTTATATAATAGAGATCCCTTACGGCCGGGAGGGCATTTTACAAAAGACTTCTTAAGCCAATTTGCAGTTGGTACAGGCGTTGGACTCCGCTTTGATGTAACGTTTTTGGTTGTCCGTTTTGATGTAGCGTTTCCGCTGCGTAAGCCATGGTTAAGTCCTGGGCAGCGTTGGGTAATTAATGATATACGGTTTAGTGATCCGAGCTGGCGAAAAGAAAATGTAGTGTACAACCTGGGGATTGGCTATCCATTCTAAATTATTTTGATTCCAGGTATTGCAACAAAAAAGGGTTTTGGTATTACCAAAACCCCTTGTTTCTTTTTCTTTTTCCTTCGCCGGCATTACCCGGATCAGGTGTTGTGGGTATATTCTCAGGTTTTCACTTTTGAACCACCCCTAGAAAAAGATTTTACATTATAAATCCAGCCAAAACTGTGCCAACGGGTAGAGTTTTTCTTGTTTTTTCACGATAGTACTTATCTTCAAACATAAAATTTTAATCAATGAAATTCGGATCCACCATCATTCTGACTTGCGTCATCATGTTATCCTGCACTTCCAGAACCACACAGAAGGAGGAGAAGCCAACTTCGCTTCCCATCGTTGGCACGTGGAAACTGATTTCCGGTACGCTTATTGAAAAAGGAGATACAGCCGTTACTGATTATACGAAGAACCTTTCATTTATCAAGATCATTAATAACACGCATTTTGCTTTTTTGAAGCATGATTTAAATAAAGGAAAAGATTCTACGGCTGACTTCGGATGCGGCGGTGGTAGCTATACTCTTAAGGACAGCACATATACAGAGCACCTGGAGTATTGTAATGACCGGCAATGGGAGGGAAATGATTTCCAGTTTACAGTCACGATTCGCAACGACACACTCGTTCAAAGTGGTGTGGAAAAGATTGAAGGGGCTGGTGTGGATCGCTTAAATATTGAGAAATATTCCCGGATCAAAGAATGACGATATAATATATCGAGAGAGAAAAGGAGTGAATGAAGAAGATAAAAAAGTTTTTCTCAACATTGGGGCCTGGGTTGGTGACGGGGGCCGCTGATGATGATCCCTCAGGTATAGCAACCTATTCGCAGGCCGGCGCTCAATTTGGATTCTCCACGCTATGGACTGCGCTGCTGACTTTTCCTCTAATGGCCTCGATTCAGGAAATGTGTGCCCGGATAGGCTTAGTGACTTCAAAGGGGCTCACCGGAACTCTCAAACAATACTACCCACGCTGGCTACTGGCCATGATGGTAGTATTCAGCGCCCCTGCCATCATATTGAACATCGGATCGGATATCGCCGGAATGGGCGCCGTATCTCATTTATTATTTCCTTCCGTGCATTCTGCGGTCTTCTGCATTTTTTTTACGGCCTTACTCATCATTTTGATCATTTATCTTCCTTATCAAAGGATTGCACGAATTCTTAAATACCTCTGCCTTTCCCTGCTTGTGTATTTTGTAGTGCCATTCCTTACTCATGCCAACCTGGGAGAGATATTGAAGCATACTTTTATTCCGACAATTAAATTCGATAAGGATTTCTTTGGCATTCTCGTCGCAATCCTTGGAACGACGATCTCTCCTTACCTTTTTTTCTGGCAAGCCACAATGGAAGTAGAAGAATTAAAAAAAGGAGGTCGTGTTGTGATGGTTAATAAGACCCTGATGAAAGAGGTAAGAAAAGACGTGGATGTCGGCATGTTGTTTTCAAACCTGGTCATGTATTTTACCATTCTGACCACAGCCACTGTGTTATTCCAGAACGGTATACACAAGATCGAGACCGTCGAGCAGGCGGCAGAGGCACTGAAACCATTAGCAGGGGATTTCGCCTACTATCTGTTTGCATTTGGTGTGATCGGCACCGGCCTCCTTACTATCCCGGTACTAAGCGGCTCTCTTTCTTATATTTTTTCTGAGGCATTTGGATGGAAGGGAGGTTTGGATAAAAGTTTCCGCAAGGCCAAGCCCTTTTATGCAGTCATCACTATTTCACTCCTTTTGGGTCTGGCGATAAATTACCTGGGCATCAGTCCGATCAATGCGTTATTATATACGGCTATCCTGTACGGCATCACCGCTCCAGTGATGATCGCGGTGATATTGCATATCGGTAACAATAAAAAGATCATGAAAAAGTTTGTGAACACCCGCACCTCTAACGTGCTGGGCTGGGTGACTTTTGCCATCATGGGTATTGCTGCTTTATTCCTTTTGTACGTTTCTTTTTTCTAGACAGGCGTTCTCAATCGCATTCGGGGAAAATTATCTACGTAATTGAATTATTTTCTTTTAAAGTGCCGATAATGCCTTTAGGCATGGAATTTTCATTAGGCATAGTAAGGGTTTAAAAACTGAGCAACCTGTATGGAAACAAAAAACTCCATAAAGATCTATTATGAAAAATTTCTTTTCATTTGTATGTATTCTCTGCCTAACTCTTAGTTTTGGTTGCTCAGTAGCAGGGGGAATTTTTAAAGCGGGTGTATGGATAGGCGTGATCGTTGTTGTGTGTATTGTAGGCACCACTATTTTCCTCGTTTCGCGTGCTTCTAACAAGAGTTAAGCACTGTCATTCCAATACATAAGTTCAGCTCCATGCCATCAAAAAGCGCAGGCCTCATTTTCTATCGTTCACACAAAAAACAGTTGGAAGTATTGCTGGTTCACCCCGGAGGCCCTTTCTGGGCCAGGAAGGACGAAGGTGCCTGGTCTATACCGAAGGGGGAATTTGGTGATGATGAAACTCCGTTGCAGGCTGCTAAGAGAGAAGTAGAAGAAGAAACGGGTATCCAACCAAAAGAAGGTGATTATATCGAGTTGCTCCCTGTTAAACAAAAGAGTGGAAAAATAGTGTATGCCTGGGCGATAGAATCAAATGTGGATGTATCAACGATTAAAAGCAATCTATTTGAAATGGAGTGGCCGCCGCGGTCCGGGAAGATGAAATCTTTTCCAGAAGTAGACAGGGCTGGATGGTTCGACTTGCAGGAAGCAGAGAAAAAGATCATTCCGGGACAGGCTCCTTTGTTGAGAGAATTGGTTGAAATACTACAATCACGCAAATGAACAGGTGTATTTGATAGCTACATTAATGGTTTTTGATTAGCTTGCATTTGAAACGATACTGTGTTGTCAAACTAAAAATCCTAAATATGAAAAAGATCTATCTATTACTTCTCATTTCATTTTTTTCTTATCAAATACAAGCGCAGCCTGACGAAAAGGAAGATAAACCTGCCTTCCATCCCTCGGTCGCAGTGAAATGGAATCCTGCAAGCATTTATTTTGGCAAGATTGGGCTCTTTGGTGAGTTTAATTTTAAGCACCGAAAATCAGTTACGCTAGCAGTGGGCATTCCCACGAACAAAACTCTCACTTATGAGTTGGATGACGAGGACGAGAGCATCAGCATGAAGACTTTTTCGATCATGGGTAGTTATAGAATGTACCTGGGGAAGAAAGACATGAGTGGATTTTATTTTGAACCTTATGTAAAATATCTTAAGAATGATGCGACCACGACTATAAATTCCGACTTGAACGGAACGCCCACGGACTATGCGACGACAAGTACTTATAAAGGTGTCGGCGTCGGCCTCCAGTTAGGCGTCCAGTTCCTAATTGCGAACAGAGTAGTAATAGACATGTTCTTCCTGGGGCCGGAGGCCAATTCATCCAGACATCAGGTAGTGATGCATGATATTACGTCGTCGGGTCCGTGGGATGCACAGGAAACGCAGGAGGCCGAGCAAGAGATAGAGGATAGTATAGGCGATCTTCCTATCATTGGAGATAAGCTGGAGGTTGTCGTTGATCCGAACGCCAGGACTGTTTCCTCGGATTTCAAGGGTTTTTTGCCCGGGTTCAGAGCCGGCCTTTCGATTGGGGTTAGGTTTTAAGCCATGGTGCGGCCCTGGTGCGGCCCTGGTGCGTGTCTCACGCACCAGCACAATGTTGGTGCTCGCTTGGCAAATTATAGCTTGAAAATAAATTAGAGCTCGCCGCGAAACACCAACAACGGCATCAATAAATCACAGCTCGCCGCGAAACACCAACAACGGCATTGCTAAATCACAGGTCTGCCTTGGTGCGTGTCTCACGCACCAGCCAACTTTAATATTCCACTTATTTTTTCAACGAAGGCAGCAGTTCGTCCAATCCTTCCATAGCTATTCTCATTCCATCTTTGAAGCCCATTTCAATAGTTGCTTCCAGTTGGGCCAGGTCATCGTAAGAAATGAGTATCTCAACAAGAGTCGTTTTGCCTTTGGCTGTAAACGTTACTTCCCATTTTGACTGAGGCATGTCTTTATTAATGTTACCGGCTGCATCTGCAAAAGCATCCAGTCCCGTAAATTTCTTTTGTTTCTGAATATCCGTGTAGTTGGCTAATGCCCAATGTTCCTCACCTTCCGGTCCGACCATCGCGTAGTGCCATGTCCCGCCTTCCCTGAAATCCATGGTCTTTGTCCTGGCCTTCCAGGGTTTCGGTCCCCACCATTGGTCGAGGATCTCGCTTTTTGTGTACGCATCCCACACTACTGAGAGTTCGGCTGCAAATTCTCTTTTTACTGTAATTGTTTTGTTTTCCTTGTTGACAGAAAAATCAAATGCAAGATTAGGAGTCATTTTTTATTGTTTTTAATTCTTAATAATACTTTGTCAAGTTCGCTGAAACGGCTTTCCCATATTTTTTTGAATTGTTCAAGCCATTTGTCAATTTCTTTCATTTTGGTTCGGTTAAGTTGGTAGTAGATCTCCCGACCATGCTGCTCCTGCTTTACAAGTTTGCATTCGGTCAATATGCGTAGATGTTTGGAAACAGCTTGCCTCGTTGTGTCAAAGTGCTCAGCGATAGCGTTGGGTGTCATTGCCTGAAATGCAATCAATAAAATGATGGCTCTTCTTGTGGGGTCGGCAATGGCCTGAAAAACATCTCGTCTCATGGTTAGTGGCTTCAATTGGGAAACCAATCGGTTGCAATTTAAGCAACTATTTGGTTTCGCAAAATCTTTTTTTTGACAAGAAATTAATTTGTTGATTTTGAAATGTCATCCAGCTAATTTACCGGTATGGTATCGGACTCGAAGAGCACGGTTTGGTTGTAGTACCGCAAAATATACATGCCTTTAGTTTCCGCCGGAATACGCAAGGTCGTGTCCTTATAATAAATTGCCAGCGGGCATGCAATGGGCATAATGGGATAGGTTCCTTTAGTGCGGATATCAAATTCCCTTTCTTTGGTCTGGTTTATCTCAAAATGCGAAAACTGATAACATAGATCAGAGCCGATGCATTTGATAGCCGAAACAATATCCTGGCCCTGGGTGGCGGTAGCTACTGTATTGGCTGAAATAATGGTTAGGTCGACTTCAGTGGTCTCCGCTTCAGCTTTCGGTTTGTCGCAGCTAACAATGATTCCCAGGAATAATAATATGGCGCCGGTATATTTCACACGCTCTTTTGCCATGATGACAATCAGAATATCCTCGCCGTTGCACCTGGACTTGTTTTCTTTTGCCCGGGTGCATGTTGCTGCCCTGTTGCGTGTCTCAGGTACCAGTCCGCCGCCCTGGTGTGTGTCTCACGCACTATAAACTGTAGTTGGATTCAATTGTATATTATTTTTGCAAAATGAACAGGAACTTAAAGAGTATTGAAAAGTAAAATCGTATATGCAGAAAATGAAATTTGGCTTCGGACGTCTGAAAATCGTTTATAGAAACAAGAAATATTTATTTCTGGTTCTGATGATGTTTCTGGGTTTGAAGGATGTTTGCGAGGCACAACGAAGCTGGGATTATTCCTGGGGCTATTCGTCCACCATGGAATATTATTCCAATAAGGTGCTTAAAAACAGGAGTGGGACTGATAGCCTTAAAAAGCACAAGCCTTATGTAATGTTTCCGCACGCGGGAAAAACAACCTACGATAATAACGAAGAGAAAGTATCTGATTTCAAATTGTGGCAGATCGCGATAGAGGCGCTTAAGGAAGTTCAGTGGGATAAATTAGGCTTGGATAATCCGTACAAGGCCAGAGATTCGGCGATACACATGTTGATGGAGGACAACCGAAAGGCTATCTCTTTTCATGATTCCATCTTGAAGAAGTTCAGCTTACCGGTAAACGACCTCGCGGTTACTTGGGGATTGGGACTAGCGCTGGGGGATGAGATAAATACTAGCATTCCCTTGGGAAAAGTCAACCTTAACAACCGGGTGGCCGCATGCCGCAAGCACCTGACTGAAACGGAAGTGATCAACAAAACGAACTATGAGAAATGCAAGGACAAGATCAGGCTGGTTGACTTGGGAATAAGACCTTATTTGCAGTATCGATCAACAACTAATCTCGCTCAAAAGAATCAGGCAAAAGTTGCCATGGAAAAATTCGTGGAGGATTTTTCGACGAAGTAAGAACCCTGCATTGTCGGAAATGATAATTAAACGGATAATCTCGCGGTAGAAGTTGAATTTAGCTATTAGGCGATGGAACATGCTTTAGATAACGTTATCTGGAATGCAATTCTGCGGGATGAGAAACGACTTTCATTCAACGATGGAAAGGTGGGTTGGTTTTTTGAAAATGTGGGTCCTTTTGTAGGGATGCACAAATTTTCTAAAGCTAATTTCAACAGACTCTATTCTCAACTTCCACACGCGAGGATTGTCGCGCTGTTTTCACCTGATCCTCTTGCAATGCCTGGTGGAGGGAGTGTGATTGAGTCCGACGTTTTATATCAAATGGTGCATGAGGGGTCAAGGGATATTGCCTCAGATGATAGTCAGGGCATAACAGCTTTGGATGACCGATATCTTGATCAGATGAAGGAGCTCACCCATCTGACTAAGCCAGGACCTTTTTATTCTAATACCATATCATTCGGTAATTATATTGGCATCGTTGAAAACGGCAGGCTGGCTGCCATGGCGGGTTTCCGTTTGCATGCGGCTAATTACCGTGAAGTAAGCGCCGTTTGCACCCACCCCGATTTCGCGGGTAAAGGTTATGCGGGACGCTTGGTAAAAGCGCTCGTTTCGATTATACTTGAAAACGATGAGATTCCGTTTCTGCATGTGCGAAAGAGTAATCTTATCGCGATTGGGCTTTATAAAAAATTGGGGTTTAAGGTAAGGCGGGAAATTTTTCTATATGTTATTTCAATCAAGAATGTCTTTCAAGTTTGACAAACTTTTGTCCATATCTTTTGTAACATGTTTTTCTAACATGGGCACTAGCAAGTTCAAAGGATATATCAATTTACCAGCATTGCTCCAGGATACTTTGGTTTGATTATCTGTTAAAGATTGCGTCTCCATGACTACAAGGGCAGAGGTTCGCATTGGCTTTACAAAACGAATTTCTGTTTCAATTCTCTGTCCGTCAATAATGTTTTTAATTTCCTTTTCTCCTACGCCTGCGTCTTTATTTCCGCTCCAGGAATAAATATATCCTACTGTCCCATCCGTTCCTTTGAATTCTCTTTTCCTGTCGGGGGCTGCCATTGCGTTTTTGTTGAACTCGTCTTGGTTTTTAAGCAGTTTTATATAATCAAATACTTTTTGTCGAGGCGCATTGATGACAATTTCACGATTGACATAATGTTCCCTCTTCATGAAAAGCGCAATAATAAGGACCAATGCAATGATACCCGCCAGTACAAGTAGGATTATGATTATAATATTCATTTTATTTTGGATAGTAAAGTTAATTGTGTGGGAGCTAAAATTGTGAACCTCTTATCAAATTTTCCCACAAATAGCATCAGAACTTTAGTAAATTACCTGGATAGAATCTAGAAGTTTTGAAAAATTCGTTTCTTGTGCTATTGGTGGTTTTTTTTGTAGGCCGGGGAGAAGCGCAAATACCCATTTGGCAATATAAAGAACCTGTTGTCACGATTCATTTTGGAGCGGGAAATGTGCGTGACGTGAATTCGGTGATGCCTTTGAACTACGATAAGGTGGAGAGTGATTGTCCTCAGGATGGCCATTATACTTACACACCGTATACATCGGATTGCTTTCATGGCGATTGGTTTACTCTCACGGAAGATCACACACCCGGAGACAATGATGGCAATATGATGCTTGTGAATTCGTCCTATGACGAGGGCCTGTTTTTCAAGACTGCGTTAGAAGGCTTGAAGGAAGGAACAACCTATGAATTTTCAGTGTGGATCATGAATGTGTGTAAGATCACTGATAAATGCCCTTATCCGCTGTTGCCCAATATTACTATGGAAGTGAGAACAGACGGGCGATCTATTGCTCAATTTGGCACAGGAGAAGTGGCGCGGGAGCGGACACCTGCATGGAGACTCTACCGGGCTATTTTTACGACTCCGTCAATTAAAACACCCTTAACGCTGACCATGATCAACAATGCGCCGGGAGGCTGCGGAAACGACTTTGCGCTAGATGACATCACAATTCGCGAATGTATAATACCGGAATGGTCGGCTTCCGTAGCAGTCCCTCCGAAAGCACTGACGCCTAAAAAGCAGCCCATAGCATCAAAACAACCTGTGAAAAAACCAAAGTCCTTATCTATACCGACAAAGACGCAACCCGAAGAAAGAGAGAATACCAAGGTAATATCAACAATAACTAACCCGCCTGTAAAGCAGAACAGGCAAATTTTTCCGCCAACACCAAAGGTCCTGGCGACCAGAACAAATGCATTGATCAAACAAATTGAAATTGAAGCTGGTGAAATCGTACTTAACCTGTATGACAACGGAGAAATAGATGGTGACACAGTCAGTATTTATCACAACAATGTCCTGATCGTGTCGAAAGCAAGACTGTCGCAAGAACCCCTAACATTCCGCATAAAGATTGATGCAGAAAATCCCTATCATGAGTTGGTCATGGTGGCGGAGAATCTGGGTTCTATTCCGCCCAATACATCCGTAATGATTATAACTGCAGGGAACAAACGCTACCAGGTGTTTATCACTTCCACTGAACAAAAGAACGCAAAGGTGATTTTGAATCTGAAAGAGTAAGGTTTTGTGTCCTTGTTGGTATCTTGTCAGCGACCTATTCTGGATTCGTTCGCCACACCGTTCGCCATTTTTGCGCCAAATTCAGTGGGGATAAACATGAAAAAGCGGGAAACCGTGGATAACTTAAAATTGCAAAACCCTGACAATCAGCTCTGGGACTGGGTTTGCCGGGTTTATAAGGTGCCCGGGACTGGACTCGAACCAGCACATCCTTGCGAATGCTGCCACCTGAAGACAGTGCGTCTACCAATTTCGCCACCCGGGCTTAAACCAAATATAAGAAAATTCACTTCTTCCAACTGATCAAGCCTACCCCCACAACAATCAAAATAGTCCCTATGATCTGTCCTACAAAAATAGCTTCATGCAATATAAAATGCGCCTGGATGATCGTCGACACAGGCCCAATAGAAGAAAGGATCGCTACATTATTAGACCCTATCCTTTTCATTCCCATCGATATCAAAAAACTGGGAATAACAGTGGCAACGACAGCCAATAGCAATCCATACCAAATAAACTCGGATCCCTGGTTCACCACCTCGTACCTGCCTGCCAATAAAAAATGAGCAAACACCCCGGCCGTAGAAGCAATCATCGCATAACTCGTAAATTTTGTCACCCCCACCTGCGGGATCAAGCGCCCGCTACCCACAATATAACTGGCAAACGTGATCGCACAGATAAATATAAATAGACTGCCCAGGTAGAAATTCGAATCGGGATGCTCGATAGTTAATTCACCGACATAGGCTACCACAATTCCTGCATAGGTAAGAAACAATGCCAATTGCTGCCTTCTACTGATCCTTTCTTTGAATAACATCGCATTGATCAACACAGTAAACGTGGGATAGAGAAACAGAATTAACCTCTCCAGACCCGCAGAAACATATTTCAATCCCATAAAATCAAACAGACTGCTGAGATAATAACCTATCAACCCCAATCCAAGAATTTGTAGCCATTGCTTCCTGGATAATTTTATGTTATCCTTCTTACTGACCGACAGCCACGCAGCCCCAACATAGAACGGCAGGGAAAATAACATCCGCACAGCCAGCAGCGACACAGCATCCACGTGCGTTTTTGCAAAAGCATATTTCACGATCACCGCCTTCGTCGAAAAAAATATGGAACCTATCACCGTCACCAGGATGCCTATCCACGAAATTCTTTGATATGTAGCTTTGTCCATTAAAATCTGAAGTATTAAAAAACCCCGTCCTGGCGGGGTTTTCATTTATGCTGATACATTAAAGTCTCTTAAAGCATCATTAAGGCTTGTCTTGAGATCGGTGCTTGGTTTGCGTTGACCAATGATCAAAGCACAACCCACGCCATAATCACCGGACGGAAATTCCTTTATATATGATCCGGGAATCACTACGCTGCGCCCCGGTACTCGGCCTTTGTATTCCTTGGGAATAGTTCCACTCACGTCGATGATCTTAGTAGACTGCGTCAAGACAACATTGGCTCCAAGGACTGCTTCTTTTTCAACAACTACTCCCTCTACTACAATACACCGGCTTCCAATAAAACACCCGTCCTCAATGATCACCGGACTTGCCTGCAATGGTTCTAACACGCCTCCAATGCCGACGCCGCCACTTAAATGCACACCCTTACCAATCTGTGCGCAACTACCCACCGTCGCCCAGGTATCTACCATGGTGCCTTCATCTACATAAGCGCCAATGTTGACATAGGAAGGCATCAACACGACATTCTTTGCTATGTAAGCTCCATACCTTGCTACTGCATGCGGCACAGCACGTACTCCGAGCTCCTTATAATTTTTTTTCAATAACATTTTATCATAAAACTCAAATGGAGGAATATCCCAGGTCTGCATCTGCTGAATGCCAAAATATAATAGGATCGCCTGCTTTACCCATTCATTCACTATCCAGCCTTCCCCCGTCGCATTGGCTACACGCAAACGGCCCTTGTCCACTTCCTCAATGACCGAACGAACGTGATCGGCATATTTCTTTTCCTTCAATAGCTCCCGATTATTCCAGGCTTCCAATACCTCTTCTTTCATTGGATCAAATTTGTTGCGAAAATAATCTGAAACTCCTAACTCCACACGAGGAAGTTATCTTTGCCGATTATGAATATTGGTTTTGATGCCAAGCGAGCATTTCACAACGGAACCGGCCTGGGACATTATAGCCGGACGCTGATCCGTTCTTTATCCCGCCTTTATCCTGATCATCAATACTACCTGTTCAATCCCAAGCCTTCGCCCATATTCTCATTGGAAGGACCCAACCTTCATGAGATCAGACCCACCAGTTTTGCCGCCAGGTTATTTCACCCTGTCTGGAGAAGCAGCTGGATAAAAAAAGACTTAAAGAAAAGCAAGATTGACCTCTATCATGGACTGAGCCATGAAATCCCCGTAGGAATAGATCAAACAGACATCAAATCGGTGGTGACGATTCACGATCTCATCCATGAACGATTTCCACAGCAATATAATCCGATCGACGTCCGAATCTATAGAAGGAAGTTTCATTACGCCTGCATCCACGCTGATCGCGTGATCGCCGTGAGTGAGCAGACTAAAAAAGACGTGGTGGAATTCTATAAAATAAATGAAAATAAAACATCCGTCTGCTACCAAAGCTGCAATCCTTCTTTCGGGGAAACCATATCAGCCGAAGAAAAAGAAAGGGTGAGAAAACTTTATCACCTGCCCTCACAATTCTTCTTATATGTCGGATCGATCATTGAAAGAAAAAACCTTCTTAATATTTGTAAGGCGCTTTTTCTATTGAGAAATGAATTGATGATCCCGCTGGTTGTCATCGGTGATGGTGGTCGCTACAAACAACAGGTAAAGGATTATATCCTTCAAAATGGAGTTGACCAGCGAATCATCTTCCTGTCGGAAAATACAGCGGCTAAAAATTCAAAAGAATTTCAAACTGCCCACGATTTCCCGGCCATCTATCAGTCGGCCCTTGCTATGATCTATCCTTCGTTTTTCGAAGGATTTGGAATACCGGTTTTGGAGGCTCTTTGGTCTAGGCTTCCCGTGATTACCTCCTCCACATCTTGCCTTCCGGAGGTGGGTGGCGACGCGGCTTTCTATGTAAATCCATCCAGCGCCGAAGAGATCGCGCACGGAATGAAAAGGATCCACGATGATTCAGCTTTTGCCAAGAACCTCACAGAGAAGGGGTGGAGGCAGGCACAAAATTTTACTCCTGAAAAATGTGCAAGCAAAGTCATGGATGTATATAATGGACTATGGTAGACTTCAGCCATGATATCGAAAATTGTTTGGAGGTACTAACTAAAGGCGGGATCATTCTCTATCCTACCGACACAATTTGGGGCCTGGGTTGCGATGCGACGAGTCCCGTCGCTGTGGAAAAAATTTACTCATTAAAACAAAGGCCGGACAAAAAAGCATTGATCATTTTGGTTTCGAACGAATCCCAACTACTCCAATACATCGAGGAGCCTGCTCCCAGGATACTGAATTATTTAAAACAGACACTGAAGCCGACAACCGTTATATATGAAGGAGGTAAAGGAATTGCTGCTAACATTCCTGCTCATGACGGGACAATTGCTATCCGCATCACCAAAGATCCATTTTGTTCTCAACTGATTGACCGGTTCGATCGTCCAATTGTTTCCACCTCCGCGAATATTTCAGGCGATGCGATGGCTCCTATATTTTCAGAAATAAAAGATGACATAAAAAACGGTGTAGACTACATCGTAAACTATCGTAGGGACGATAACCAACCTGGTCGTCCCTCTTCCCTTGTTAAATTTAATGCAGACGGTTCCATGGCTATAATACGCCCGTAGCAAAGACGATCAATTATCTTTGCATCAATCATGGACATTCAATGTACAGATCAGGAATTATTCATCTTTAACCAAGTAGCAGAGGCGGCCGAGCAGTTGGGCGTTGAAACCTATCTGATAGGAGGTTTCGTCAGAGATAAATTACTTTCCCGTCCTTCTACCGATGCAGATATCGTTTGCGTGGGAGATGGCATTGAATTGGCCAAAGCCGTAGCCAGGAAATTTCACCCTGCACCGCAGGTAAACTATTTCAAGAATTTTGGTACCGCTCAGATCAAGGTGAATCTCGCGCCGAACTCTATTGAAGGCACTTCAGCACATCATTTCGATATCGAGTTCATTGGCGCACGAAAGGAAAGTTATCGTGATAATTCCCGAAAGCCCGATGTAACTCCGGGTACTGCCAAAGATGACCAGGACCGGCGAGATTTTACCATCAATGCGCTGGCGATCAGTTTAAACAAGTCTGATTTTGGAAAATTGAGCGATCCATTCAATGGGTTGAATGATCTGAAGAACGGGATTATTAAAACACCGATGGATCCTACGCCAACATTTATAGATGATCCTTTGAGAATGATGAGAGCTCTGCGGTTTGCTGCCCAACTCAATTTCACCATTGAGGATAAAACTTTTCAGTCAATCAGGGAAAATGCCGCGCGTATTCGCATTGTATCCAAAGAAAGGATCACCGAAGAATTGAATAAGATCCTTTCCACCACAAAGCCATCCATTGGATTTGATGGATTATTTCGGACGGGCTTGCTTCAACTGGTTTTTCCGCAGATGGCAGACCTGGCGGGTGCTGAATACAAAGACGGACAGGGACACAAGGATAACTTTTATCACACGCTGCAGGTGGTCGACAACTTATCCGAAAAGACAGAGGACTTATGGTTGAGGTGGGCTGCCGTCTTACACGATATTGCCAAGCCAGCCACCAAGAAATTTGAGGAAGGTCATGGATGGACCTTCCATGGTCACGAGGTAGTAGGAGGCAGGATGGTGCCGAAAATATTCGTTCAACTCAAATTGCCGCAAAACGAAAAGATGCGGTTTGTGAGAAAAATGGTTGAACTGCATCTCCGCCCCATCAGCCTGACGAAAGAAAACATTACCGATTCCGCGATCCGCCGGCTTCTTTTCGATGCGGGAGATGACCTGGAATCATTAATGATGCTTTGCGAAGCGGATATAACGTCGAAGAACAAACTAAAAGTGAAAAGATACCTGGAAAACTTTCAATGGGTATGGCAACGATGCAAAGAAGTGGAAGAAAAAGACCATATACGCAATTGGCAGCCTCCAATCTCCGGAGAGTTGATCATGGATACATTTGGGCTGGCTCCTTCCAAGCCCGTAGGCGTTATTAAAGATAGTTTGAAAGACGCTATCCTCGATGGAATTATACCCAATACTTACGAAGCAGCATACGAATTAATGTTAATAAAAGCGAAAGAATTGGGACTTGAAGTTAAAAATCAAAATTCAAAAATCTAGATGCAAAATCTTAAATTTGTTTCATGGCAATACTTAGATTTAGAGTGTACCTGGAGGAGGATGAAAGTGTGTATCGCGACGTAGTGATCCGCCATTCACAATCATTTCAGGACCTGCATGAAGCAATATTAAGGTCTTACGAATTTGACAATAAACACAAAGCCACTTTTTTCCGCAGTAATGATCACTGGAACCGGGGAAGGGAGATCAGCCTTGAGAAATATGAAAAGGAATATAAGGCCGCGCCCCTGATCATGAGTGATACGACCATCGGCTCGGAGATCAGGGACCCCAATCAGAAATTCGTTTATCTCTACGATTTCAATAAGAATTGGAGTTTCCTGGTTGAACTCATCAATGTATCCAAGGAAGAGAACCCCAAACTGAATTATCCTTCCATGGTTCGGGCAGAGGGCATACCTCCCAGTCAATATGGTACCAAGGGCCTGTTGGGTGAGAAGTTTGCCGACGTTGAAGAAAAATATGATCTGACACAGGTTGCGGAGGGATTTGGTGAAAAAGATGAGCATGGCGAGGACCTTGGTGTAGCTGATGACGCAGTTGCGGATGATGAGGTGCCTACGGAAGGTGGTAGCGAAGAGATATAATACAGGGTATTCATTTCCTCTCAAAATAAGTGCGCAATACTTCATGCTGAATGGCTCGGCAGGTAAATACTTTCCGCAACGAAAAAGATGGAAGCATCAATAAGGAGATAATTGTTCTCGTTGGTCCAACTGCTGTTGGCAAGACGGCTCTTGCTATCGAGCTAGCGAAGCACTTTCAAACTGAAATAATATCTGCTGATAGCCGCCAATGTTTTAAAGAGCTGAATGTTGGTGTAGCCCGTCCTTCACCGGAACAACTTAGTGAAATCCGGCATCATTTCATTGCCAGCCACCATATCACGGAAGAAGTGAATGCGGCCACATTTGAAGAATTTGCATTGAAGACCGCCAGATCCCTGTTCGAAAAACATGACAGGGTGATCATGGTGGGCGGTACAGGGCTATACATTAAAGCATTTTGCGAAGGACTGGATAAGATACCATCCGTTGATCCTTTAATACGTAATAAGATCATCAATGACTACGGAGAAAAAGGATTGTCCTGGTTGCAGGATGAAATGCAACGCAAGGATCCTGCTTACTTTAAGGCCGGTGAAATTCAAAATCCGCAAAGAATGATGAGGGCTTTGGAAGTGATGGAAGCAACGGGAAAGTCGATCCTTGATTTTCGAGAAAAACAAAAAGCAAATAGGGAATTTCATATCCTCAAGATCGGACTGGACTTGCCCCGGAAAGACTTGAACCTTCGGATAGAAACCAGAGTGAATAAAATGTTTGAAGCTGGATTGATCGAAGAAGTAAGGCAATTAATTCCGTATAAGAATTTAAATGCGCTTCAGACTGTAGGATACCAGGAGGTGTTTAAATGGTTGGATGAAGGGGGAAGAGGGAAGATCTGGACAAATTGAAAGAAGAAATTATTATTAATACCCGGCAATACGCAAAACGGCAGATTACATGGTTTAAAAAGGATAAAGAAATCAGGTGGTTTGAGGCGCATGAGAATGTTATTGAGAAGTTTTACTAGATGCTAGACCCACCCCTGAGTCGTTCTTATTTACAACCACTCCGATAGGCGCCCCTCCAAGGAGGGGATATTAACGAATGCTGCCACTCACAACTCACTACTCACAACTCACCACTCACAACTCACCACTCACAACCTAAATCTTAAACCCTACACTCACCACCACATTTCCCCCAGTATTCTTAACCCTGGCTCCCGCAAAGCTCGTGCTCTCTAACCGATACGGAAAGTGAACGTCCTTGCCCATGGTATGCACGTATGCGAGGTCGACAAAAATTCCTTTATTCCGATAGCCGAGCCCACCCGTCAATTGAAACCGGCTGCCTTTTTCACCCGCAATATCTTTATATGGATTACCATAATAAGCTGCTCCAAGACGAGCCATGATTGTTGTAAACTTTAGTTCTCCGCCCATTCTGAAGTTGAATGCAGACTTGTAAGCATTGTCAATAGCACGGTTCAGCGATTTCAAGTAGTCCTTCGTTGCCTGACTATTGTCTCCCTCCGGATCCGTCTTAAAAGAAGAGGCTCTGTAATTGATATATTCGATATCCGCAGTAATAAAACCTTTTTGTTTCTTCACATCCTGGATCTCACGTAATACATAAGAAGCGCTCGCAATAAGTCGATAAGGAGTAACTAATCCATATTTAAATTCGGCAACGGAAGCGCCGCTAACATCGGCAGATGATTGTGTCAATAGTCCCTGAAACAATTCGGTGTTGGCAGTTACGGATGCATTGTATTTATCATTCAGAAAATAGTATGTGGGTGAATGAATGGCAAAACCCAGGCGAATATATTCTGTTGGTTTATAAATTAAACCTGCACGCAGGTTAATACCCACGCCATTTGTTGTCAGGTTTTCTGAAAAAGAAGCAAAATCAAATTCATTGTTTTCATTGGTTGTGGCGTCTGCTTCAGTGAAAGTTGACTCTCTTCTGTAATGAAGAAAAGGAATGCCCAGCGTACCGCCTATATAAAGCTTGTCATTGTAATTGTTCGCGCCGCTAAAAGCCAATTCGGTGATACCACCGCGGTTGGAGATCGAATTTTCCTGGATAAGACCGCTACTGATCGGCGCTTTCGTCAGGAAATTGTAGTTGCCGCTTGAACCACCGGCCACCGTATCTATCCAGTATGTATTCAAAGCCAGGCTGGCTCCGTATGGATAGCCGTCTGCTACATGATTGGCGTCATGGTCATCGCGTATCTCTTCCAGGAATTTATTAGAATAAGAACTTTGATTATTTAATCCACGGTAAAGCAGGTTATTTCCAAAGACAGCTGTCTGGTTAAGAGCAATGGCAACTGCGGATCCCTTTAATCCTTTTTCTCTGTTAGTCGCAAAACCCATTGCTACACCCGTCGTGCCAAAAGAGGGACCGGTTTGTTTATCCTTTTCGACTCGGTCCAGATAAGTAGCCTTGTTATTTATCCATCTAAAACCGGGCGTAATCACAAAATCTCCGGTCTTATAAAATCCGATACCTGCAGGGTTTACAAAAGCGGCAGAAATCTCTCCACCCAAAGACCCCATTGCTCCTCCGATGGCTTGCTGCCTGGCCGTTCCGCCGGATGCATACCAGGAATAACGAAGAGCGTCAGGAGGTTCTTGTGCAAAAAGCATACACGATGACATAGCAGAGCCCAATATGAAAAACACCTTTCTCATAATATGATGAATTAAGTACAATAAATTATATGTCGAGGAACTCGATAAGGGTCATTAAAACCTTCTAACGGGTGCGCTGCTTCCACTCGACGATGAAGAACTCGAACTTGAACTGCGAGTACTACTGCCGGAGGACGAACTGCTGGGTTTGGTGCTGGAAGAATTATTGTTGTCGTTATTGCTATTAAATAAATTCCTCAGTAAATTTCCAGAATTGCGACTATTGCTCACACGCGTATTTACCTTGGGTGAATTATTGGTGGGCACATATCCATTGGTCAGCCTGAAATTGCTGTAACTCTTATTGATGAGCGATTGAGTATTGTAAGAATTATAAGTGTTCAAATTGACTGTTCTCGGTTTACCGATAGCTATATTTCCTTTGGATACTAGCACGCAGCAACTATTACAATAGGGGTTGTAATAATAGTTCCAATAAACGCTGGGACTCCATGGGTTATTCCAATCGTTATACATGCTATAATCGTAACGATAATTGTAATAGTTCCAGTCGTCGAGAGTAGACCATTGCGCACGATTATGCACCTTCATCCGCAAGTAGCGATCATCATAGTATTCGGCATCGCCGGAATATTTTCTGTCGTCGTTGTTATCTACACTCACATATTCATCCTGGGGAGGGGCCGGAGAAAAATAGACATCGTCGGGTGTCTGACCTGTTTTGTATGCGGTAACACAACTACTAAGACTTGCTGCGGCTAATGCCAGGAGTAAAATTGTCGATTTCATGGCAAATGGTTTAGCGGGGTTAAAAATGAAGTTACTACTTTTGTCGGACTTTGGAATACACAATCAATTGAGTCACAAAGATTCTGCCATTGGCTGAATTTATTGCGTTTGCGCGTGTTAATTAAAATAGAAAAGTGTGTTGGGATTGGATAGAAAAAGCAACACTATGAGTAAGGAAATTACATCTAGAGAATCGGATTATTCACAATGGTATAATGATCTCATTTTAAAAGGAGATCTGGCAGATTACTCTGCAGTAAAGGGCTGCATGGTCATTAAACCTTATGGCTTTGCGCTTTGGGAAAACATGCGTGATGCAATTGATAAGATGTTTAAGGATACAGGTCATGTCAATGCATACTTTCCACTATTCATTCCGAAAAGTTTTCTCAGCAAGGAAGCTGCACATGTAAAAGGGTTTGCAAAAGAATGTGCCGTAGTCACCCATTATCGATTAAAGAGCAGTCCTGACGGATCCGGAGTGATCGTTGACCCGGAAGCAAAATTGGAAGAAGAACTTATTGTTCGTCCTACCAGTGAAACGATCATCTGGAATAGTTATAAAGATTGGATAAAATCGTATCGCGACCTTCCTGTGTTGATCAATCAATGGGCAAACGTGGTGAGATGGGAGATGCGAACGCGGCTTTTCTTAAGGACGACTGAATTTTTATGGCAGGAGGGTCATACCGCCCACGAGACTTCCAACGAAGCAGTGGTGGAAGCCGAAAAAATGTTGGAAGTATATGCAGAATTCGTAGAACAGTTCATGGCCGTGCCGGTCATTCGTGGCGTGAAGACGGCAAGCGAACGTTTTGCGGGTGCAATCGAGACTTATTGTATTGAAGCCATGATGCAGGATGGAAAAGCATTGCAAGCAGGCACCTCGCATTTTCTCGGTCAAAATTTTGCGAAGGCATTTGATGTAAAATTCCTCAGCAAAGAAAATAAACAGGAATATGTATGGGCTACAAGTTGGGGCGTTAGTACGAGGTTGGTCGGCGCGCTGGTGATGGCTCATAGTGACGATGAAGGACTGGTACTGCCGCCCAGAATAGCTCCATGGCAGGTGGTGATCATCCCCATCGCCAAAGACGATCAACAAAAAACAATTATCAATGCTGCCGTAAAGGAAATCATCAAAGAATTAAAGCAGAAAGGTATTCGGGTAAAATATGATGATAATGACAATAACCGGCCTGGATGGAAATTCGCGGAATACGAAATGAAAGGTGTCCCCATTCGAATGACTTTAGGAGCACGCGACCTGGAGAAAAAAGTAGTTGAAATTGCACGTCGTGATACGAGGGAAAAAACTTCAGTAGCCTTAGATGGCATTGCCAACCATGTTGGGAATTTGCTGAATGAAATACAGGCAAATATGTTTAACAAAGCCAGGGCATTCCTGGACCAACATATCACTTCCGCTCAAACCTGGAATGAATTTGAACAGTTGCTGGATGAAAAAGGCGGATTCATTTCCGCTCATTGGGATGGCAGTGCAGAAACAGAAGAATTGATAAAAGAGAAAACAAAAGCTACCATTCGCTGCATTCCTTTAAAAAATCCGCAGGAAAATGGTAAGTGTATATTAACCGGCAAGCCATCGAATCAAAGAGTATTATTCGCGAGAGCGTATTGATTTTTTTAGCACATTAGGAGCGTTAGGCAAATAGAATACACATAGTGTCGATATCCTAAAAAAATAATACATTTATAGAAACCAAAATCATCTAACATGGAACAGAATCAACCGAATCCAGGGACTTCATTATTTCAGTTAAACCTTGATGCCGCCAACAGTTATACTCTAAGAAGCGCCGCTTCATGGGCTAAAGTGCTGGCCATCGTAGGTATCATCATTGGCGTCTTATTCTTTGGGATAGGATTGCTTGTCCAAAGTGCTATCAGCAGCAGCGGATATGGCGATCGTTATTACGGAAGTGGTTTTAGCGGCAGCAACCGCATGCTCGCCAATGCCGGGATGATCACCTATATCGTTTTGGGTCTCATTCTATTGATCAGCTCAATTTTTGCTTTGAATTTTGGCAATAAGATCACGCGCGCACTGAGAACAAATGACCAGATGTCGTTGAGCTCCGGATTTGCTGGAGTGAGAAATTATTTTGCTTTTTGGGCCATCTTAATGATCATTTGCCTTCTCTTAATGCTCATCGGAGTAGCTAACCTGGCGACCACTCGATAAAGAACCAAAAACATTTTGAAAAGTGCGCTCACCGGTGCACTTTTTTATTTTACAGAAAGATAGTTGTAGTCTTTGAGCAAGACTTCCAGGAAATCGAATGGCGATAGCGAGGTTTCGATCTTAAGATGAGATTTTATTTTTTCGCTGGCTGAGGCCACCATTGGATAATCACCTTTTCGTCGGGCTGTTTCCAAAATGCTCTTGATGGCATTGATGTCCCTATCGCTCAGCTGCATGATCTGCGGATAAGATGGTATATAGTTGTCGGCTACTTCCTGGAAAACGGTTTCTTCAATACTGGAATGTGCATTGCTACGAATAAGAATCGTATGGGCGAGGATGTCTCCAATCCGTTGCGCCTTGGGCGACGTTACGACGAGAACAATATCTGTAATCAAAAAGCCCAGAGCTCCCAATATAATAAAGGTTGTTTCCAGGTTCCGGCCGAACTCAGGGTTGCTCGCCAGCACAAAAATCAGCATTACGATCCAGACATCTGAGATGCGCAGTAGCCACCGTATAAGGAACTGACTGATGCTGGCCTTGCCTCCATTCTCATTGACTACCCGAATACCCGTTATTTTCTTTCCGACACTCTGTCCATTCAATGTAATTTCCATGACCACATGATATATCAGTACAGGTAAGAAGAGAAGCATCGCTATTGCCTGCAGATTGTATGCCGTGTCAGGACCGTAAGAGAAATTGCGTAACAGCGTATTGAATATTAGTGATGCAATCTTGAAATAGAAAAACTCTATGAGTATGTCGATCAATAAGGAAAGCAATCTCCGGTAGAATTCCGGGATCTCAAATTCAAGGTCAATATTGAAGTTGGTAGGTACTTTTGTAACGCCCATAGCGTTTACATTAAATCAAGCTTTAAATTAAACTTTTTTGGCTAATTAATTTAGAGGTAAGCCTATTAACTGCGATAAAAAACAGTATTTTACAAGCTTAAAAAAACGGATTCTGAGAGAAGCCCTTTTTATTAAAAAAAACCGCGATCGCTGGTTAAAAAATCAGCTTCAGCCATCGGTGGACCCCGACGAAATGGCTAAGGATTTCACTCAGCTGGTCGACGATCTTGCCTACGCAAAAACATTCTATCCCAGCAGCCGTGTCACCCGGTTCATCAACACGCAAGCCTCTAAAATATACCTGGATATTTATAGGAACAGAAAAGAGGAATCAAACCGCCTATTGACCTTTTGGAAGGTTGATCTTCCGCTAACGATACGGAAACATCATCGCGTCGTGCTATTCTCCTTCCTTTTTTTTCTCGTTTTTTTCAGCATTGGTTTTTTTGTTTCATTGAAAGATGAAGGGATTGCCAGAAGTTTTTTTGGAGACGGATATATCGATCACACCCAGGAAAATATCGACAAAGGAAATCCATTCGGCATCTACGAACACGGAAATCCTATTCTGAGTTGGGTTAACCTGATGATCCATAATATTCGCGTTTCATTCATGATGTTCGTGTCCGGAATTTTTTGTGGTGTGCCCTGCCTCTATCTCCTTGCACAGAACAGCGTCATGCTGGGAATATTCGACCAGTATTTTGTGGCAAAGGGATTGGGTATTCAATTCTTCCTAGTCGTATTTGTGCATGGTACGCTGGAGATAACCGCCTTGATTATTTCAGGAGCTGCCGGATTAGTATTGGGAAAAAGTTTTTTATTTCCCGGAACAATGAAAAGAATGGATGCATTTAAGCAGGGCGCAAAGGATGGTGTCAAGATAATGGTGGGTTTAATGCCTGTCTTCGGATTGGCTGCATTCTTTGAAGGATTCATTACGCGCCTCTACAATGATATTTCAATTCTCACGACCATTATTTTTGCTCTTTCCGTTGTTTTCGTGATCTGGTATTTTATTATTTATCCCATCCGGCTTGCCAGAAGATTATCGGTACAATTAAATGAGGAGGAAGTATAGTGTTTAATCCCCGTCAGCTAAATACCCGTCTGCTTCATTGGGGCAAATTGATATTGCTGTTGACTGTGATGACCTATAACAATAATGTTGCGGCCCAGGATACCGCGGCCGACGGAGATTCGGTACCGTCGGAGACGAAAAAAGTGCCGACGCAAATCGATGGAGTGGAAGAAGAAGAACATTTTTTGCAGAATTGGGAAAACAGGGAGGATGAGCCAACCTTGCATGAGCGCCATGTTCCGGCCGGCCAGGTGAAGAAACTTCAACGTGATGATGACTTCTGGTATGCAAATGCGATGATTCGCAAAGTAAAGGCCCGGCAAAAGGCAGAAACCTCGATGCCGCTTGTAAAAAGGATATGGTTCCAAACCTTACTCTGGCTGATCATCATTGCCAGTTTTGCCGGAGTGCTGATCTGGTATTTGGCGGACAGTAATGTAGGGTTATTCAGGAAAAAGAATAAGATGATAGAAAGCGACGTGGCCTTGCAGGATGACCAGGATATTTTCAACATCAACTACCAGCTGGAAATCGATAAGGCTATTCAACAAAAAAACTACCGCCTGGCCATACGGTTAATGTTTCTCCGCATGTTGAAAGACTTATCTGAAAAGAAAATTATCCAGTATACCCAGGATAAGACAAATTTCGATTACCTGATGCAACTTCATTCAACACGCTATTACGACGGGTTTTTCAGGATAGCCCGCAACTATGAATTTAGTTGGTACGGTCAGTTTGAAGTGAATGAAAACGCATTCCGGATCATTCAGGGAGATTTTAACCAATTCAATAATCAATGGCGATAGTGTCTTGAAAAAATACCTTCCATATAGCCTGGCCCTGTTGTTATCGGCCGCCATTATTGTTTTAGTGCTGACAGGAAATAATGGAGAACGTGAGCTCGATCAACGTGTCACGCTAAGACGGCAAGATAAAATACCTTACGGATCCTATGTCGCCTTCAATAATCTTCCTTACCTGTTTCCACGAGCAACCATCTACACGGATAGACGGGAACCGGGTTATTGGGATTCTCTTTCCATTTACAATGCTAACCAGGCTTTCATTGTTATCTCCAATAAATTTTTTGCCAGCGAATCGGAATTAAAAAAGCTAATGACCTTCGTGGAGCACGGCAACGATGTGTTTATCAGCACGCGCTATTTTTCAGCAGCTGCCGACGCCGTTTTTCATTGCAACAGCAGTTCGTACGACCTGTCCCTATTTTCTGATGAAGTGATGGCAGATAGCCTTCGAATTTTTTTGAGTGAGCCGCCTTTTGAACAGGCCTCCTCCTACGTATACCCGGGCAAGAAATTTGATTCTTATTTCGATAAGATCGATTCATCCGCGACAAGGGTTTTGGGATTCGATGAAAGCGGCAGGGCCAATTTCATCCATTTGCGAGCAGGGAAAGGCAATTTCTATTTGCATATGGAACCACTGGCCTTCAGTAACTATTTCTTGTTGCATAAGAATAATATGGAGTATTACGAGAAGGTATTGTCAATGATCCGACCGGAAATTACCCGTGTTGTGTGGGATGAATATTACCTGAATAAACGTTATGGAGAAAGTGAAAGGAGAAGGAAAGGTTGGATGGCTGTCTTATTCAGCTATCCTGCGTTAAAAGCAGCGATGCTCACAGCTATATTTACCTTGCTATTGTATGTATTGATTGAAATGCGAAGAAAGCAACGCTTCATTCCTTTAATCACGCGCACACGCAATGAAACACTTGAATTTGTCAAGACCATAGGACGGCTGTACTACGATAAAGGTGATCACAAAAATCTTTGCAGAAAAATGGCAGCCTATTTTCTGGAGCATGTACGCAACAGGTACAAATTAGCTCCGGCTTCGCTGGGCGAAGATTTTGTAAAAAACTTGCAATTTAAGACAGGCTGCCCCGAAGCCGAGATCAGAGGCATTGTATCTTATATTAAATGGCTCGATGAAACACCGGCTGTCAATCATTTGCAGCTAATTCAATTTCATAAACAATTAGAAGCATTTTATAAAAAGACCTAACCTTTGCCGAAGGCGGCACAAATTATTAGTATGGAAGAACAGATTTTTAAACAACGCACCGACCTCACAGCACTCAATGAGGCCGTGATGTCTATCCGCAATGAAATAAAGAAAATCATTGTAGGACAGGATTCTATGGTGAAGCTCATCATTGCGGCCCTGTTGGCAGACGGCCATGTATTAATTGAAGGAGTGCCGGGAGTGGCAAAGACACTTACAGCCAAGCTGGTGGCAAAAAGTGTGAATGCCGGATTCTCCAGGATACAATTCACACCCGACCTCATGCCTTCGGATGTATTGGGAACACCCGTATTCAATCCGAAAGAAGCCAGTTTTGAATTCAAGAAAGGCCCGGTATTCAGCAATATTGTCCTGGTGGATGAGATCAACCGTGCTCCTGCAAAAACGCAATCTGCTTTATTGGAGATTATGGAGGAAAGACAGGCTACAGTCGATGGAAAAACTTATCCGATGAGTGCGCCGTTCATGGTCCTGGCCACTCAAAATCCCATCGAACAGGAGGGTACGTATCGATTGCCTGAAGCACAATTGGATCGATTCCTCTTTAAGATCATCGTCCCTTATCCAAGTGAAACGGAGGAGCTGACCATATTAAATCAATTTCATCGGTTTGGAAATACTAAAGTACTGGACCTGATCAAACCCGTGCTGGATGGGCAACAAGTGGCACATTTACGCGAGCAGATCAAAAGCCAGATCATTGAAGAGCGATTGTTACAATTTATTGCCAGGCTTATTCACCAGACAAGGAATCACAAATCCATTTATTTGGGCGCCTCTCCGCGAGCCTCGCTCGCTATCATGTATGCATCAAAGGCGATCGCCGCCATGCAGGGAAGGGATTTTGTCACTCCGGAAGACATCCTGGAGATTGTCGCGCCCGTACTGCGCCATCGCATTATTCTTTCTCCAGATAAGGAAATGGAAGGGGTGGCGGAAGATGAGGTGATCAAACAGATTATTCAAAGCATGGATGTTCCGCGCTAGGATCCACATAGTTGATTTGAAATGATAAGATCATTTTACTTAAATAATACGGTTTATTACATTGCCGGCGTTGCTTCGATCGTCTTTGTGCTAAGTTATTTTTTCCCACCATTATATCGAGTGGGTGGATTAATCATTCTGTTTTTAGGGGTGGCTGTAATCGTCGATGCGCTGTTGGTATATGGGCGTCGCAAGGGCGTAGTTGCAGTGAGAAAAACAATGGAAAGATTCAGTATCGGCGACCAGAATCAGGTATTGATTGAATTAGTGAACAATTATGGCTTTGTTATAAGAGTGAGTATTATCGATGAGCTCCCTGTTCAGTTCCAGGAACGGAAGTGGCTCCGCAAGGCAATGATTGGACGTAATGACACGTATATGCTCGAATATACACTGAGGCCAACAACAAGAGGTGAATACACCTTTGAGGCTATCAACGTATATGTGCATGCACCACTTCAATTGGTAAAGCGCCGCTTTATTTTTCTTGCCAACCAGGTTGTCAAGGTCTATCCTTCTTATGTGCAAATGAGGCGCTACCAGTTATTGGCGTTAAGTAACCGGCTCCAGGAGGTAGGGGTAAAACATATTCGCAAGATCGGCCACAGCATGGAGTTTGAACAAATCAAAGAATACGTTCGGGGTGATGATTACCGTACAATCAATTGGAAAGCGACAGCCCGGAAGGACGGCTTGATGGTAAACAACTATACTGATGAGAGAAGCCAGCAGGTGTATTGTCTGATCAACAAAGGGCGTGTCATGAAAATGCCTTTCCAGGGAATGACGCTCCTGGACCACGCGATCAATGCATCATTGGTTTTGTCGAATGTCGCGTTGGTCAAGCAGGACAAGGCGGGGATTATCACTTTTGAGAAAAACCTGGATACGTTCCTGCTAGCAGATAAGAAGCCCACTCAAATGAATCACATCCTGGAAACATTGTATAAGCAGCGGACGGAATACCTGGAATCGGATTTTGAGAAATTATTTTCGGTTATTCGTAACCGTATAACAAACCGCAGCCTGCTGATCCTCTTTACCAACTTTGAGTCGTTTGAAAGCTTACAACGGGAGATGGTTGCATTGAAGAAAATTGCTCACTATCATCTCCTGCTCGTGGTTTTCTTTGAGAATACAGAATTGAAATCATTAGTGGAAAGAAAAGCTTCTTCGCTGGAAGACATTTATATCAAGACCATCGCCGAGAAATTTGCCTATGAAAAACGGTTGATGGTAAAAGAACTTCAAAAAAATGGCATTCCTTCCATTCTCACCATACCGGAAAACCTGACGGTCAACACCGTAAATAAATATCTGGAACTCAAGACACGCATGTCGATCTAGCAGCGTCATTATTATCTTCGCTTTATGAATATTTTTGAGGAAGGCCAGGTATTGCTGATAGATAAGCCCATTGAATGGACTTCATTTGATGTCATCCAAAAAATAAGGCGGATCATTCGCGTCAAAAAAGTCGGACATGCAGGAACTCTGGATCCCCTGGCCACGGGGTTATTGATCATCTGTACGGGAAAATTTACAAAGAAGATAAATGAGTATATGGCTCTCGAAAAGGAATATACAGGCACATTCACATTGGGAGCGACCACTCCTACATACGACCTGGAAAGCGAACCGGGAGATTTTAAGGCTTATGAAACGATTCAGCCGGAAGCCATTGTTCATGCCGCCACAAGATTTACCGGAGAGATCATGCAAGTACCTCCTGCGCATTCCGCCATCCAGGTGGATGGAAAAAGATTGTATGAACTGGCGAGAAAAGGACAAGACGTAAAGCCGGAGCCCAGAAAAATAACGATCAGGCAATTCGAGATACTTGCTGTTGAGCTGCCCAATGTGAAGTTCCGGGTAACATGTTCTACCGGAACCTATATTCGCAGCCTGGCATTCGATATGGGTGCTGAACTAGGATGCGGAGCCTATCTAAGTCAGCTCTGCCGCACAAGAATTGGAAACTTTGATCTTAGAGATGCTCTATCTGTCCAGGCGTTTGAAGAGAAAGCTAAGCAAATGTTGCAGGAATGATCGTTATAGAATAAACGGGTAGCTGATGCCTAGTTGAAATTGGGTAGCTTCCTTTTGCCCGAAGCGGTATCCAAACCATTTATTTTGAATAGTTGCATTGGAAGGTTTGGGACTGGGATCTTTTACCTTATATGAGTAATCCAGCCGGATGACAAAAAAACTAAAGTCTACCCTTAGACCGGCCCCGGCGCCAATCGCCAGGTCGCTGGCGAAATGTTCGATATCAAAAACCTGCTCAGGTGTGCCGGCTTTTTCTTTGAGCAACCAGATATTTCCAATGTCGGTAAAGACCGCTCCATTCAATTTTACTCCGCCAATCTTCCGGATAGGAAAGCGGTATTCAATATTGGCTTCAAACTGCACATCACCATAACGCTCAGGGATACCGGTAGATCCGGCAAAGTCTTTGATCGTGGACCCTGGTCCGAGTTGACGAAGTCCCCAGGCTCGCATGCTATTAGGTCCTCCGCTAAAATACTGTTTGAAAAAAGGCAGATTATTTCTTTTCTGGGGGTTCACGGTTGAGCCCAGCTCGAATCCAACGCCGGCAAATATCCGCAGAGCAATCGCTGTCTTGGCATACTGGATCTTTCGGTCGAATTCTGCATCCACTTTAATATAGCGGTAGAGATTAGTGTCCAGGAATTTGTTATGTATGAGTCCGGTCAGCAACCCCGATTCTTCCATATTAGCGCGGAAGACATTCACGTTCTTATTTTTTCCACCGCTGGTAGTAAAACCCGCCAGGCCCGATGAGATGAAACCATCTGTGAACACATTGCGCAACGACGGGTTATTAGTAAACAACGCATTGAGCCCTTCCCGTGGATGTAAATACGAATATTCGACATTTGGAAGACGGACCGAGAAGAAACTTTTCTTCCATTGAAATTCATAACCCCAGGAACCATTTACCGTTGTGAGATTGTACAGGTCCCTTCGGTCGGTAAGAGCCGCATTGAATGAAAATACAGTTCGGAAATTTTCCCTGAGGTTTTTAGGCATCCATTTGACGTTGGGTATCGGACGCGGAAAGTAAATATTATGGCTGAAAACTGTTTGCTGGGTCTGGACAAACTTCTCTCCATTCCGTCCCCCCAATTCAATGCCATAGCGCACATTGGTGTTTGTCTGATTAGCCGCCTTGGCGAAGTTGCGATTTTGCAATCCGACATTGATAGCCAAACCAAAGAGATTACCGGAGATAGAGCTTTGGTTGCGGCTGCCTTCGAGAGTGGTTGTAAAGAAGTATTTGGTGGCGGGTGTCAATTGAACTTCGAAATCAACCGTATCAAGATCCTTTCGCTGAAGGCGGTTAATATTAATCAGGCGCCATGAGCCGAGAGAATTAAAACGATTGATTGTTTTATAATATTTTTTTTCATTGTATACCTCTCCTCGTCGGAAATAAATATTTTCCGGAAGGATCTTTGGCTTGAACAGGTTGCGATAATAGATTACATTGACCCCATTCACCATAACTTCTTTCCTGGGCCGACCTAAAGTATCTCGACTGAAATCGGGATATATACTAATATCTCCGACGAAATATTTGGTGAGCTTGGACGTATCTAATCCTGGCTTCAACCTGATTTCCAGGTTGGCCTTTGGATTTTCTTTCCGGTCCTTCAACTTTCGCAGGGCCTCGAGTTGTTCGAACAGGTCGAATGTTGGCAGCAGGAACGAAACATCCAGCGTATCCCATACGCCCACTAATTCTTCGCGGCTAAATCGGAGATAGCCATTGTTACGGTATAGTTCTACCAACCTGTCCAGTTCGAGAGAAATGGCCGACTGATCGAATGCGTCTCCTTTTTTTAAATAAGATTCTTTTAGGTTGGCCAGAGTGAGCGTCTGCAATTCCGGCTGCTCGATGCCATAACTGATCGAATCAAGCCGGACTAGTTTGCCCGGGTTCACCTCAAAATTGATCGTCGTGCGGTACTGTTCCTTATCGACAATTTTGACGGAAGTGGTGTAGGTGATCGTATCCTTGAAATAGCCAATCTTGTTGAGGAGGGTTCGCATGAAGGTAACCGACTTATCAGCATTACTACTATCATACAATGGCGGATTCCTCATTACACTATAGAAAACTTTGGACACAGACCTCGAAATCATACTATCATCCAATTGACTTTTCAACCGCGAGACCAGTGATTCCCTCTCGGCTTTTGAAAAGTTGCCCGTTAGGTTGATATTTGTCTGGTAGACGAATGGTTTATAAGGTTGATATTTCTTAACAATGGAGGGTGCTTTGCATGAAAAGCCGATCAAAATAAGGAAGCCGGCAACAACTAAATTTAGGAGCGTTCGGTAGTAAATTGACTTGCCGGTCATCATAAGAATCTAAACAAAGAATAATGCTGGGTAAATCGAAGATCAAATATATCCAAACTTTAGGCCAGAAAAAATTCAGAGAAGAGGAAGGATTGTTTGTTGCAGAAGGACCAAAAATCATTAAAGAACTTTTAGCAAATATTCCAAAACGAATTAAACAGATTTATGCGTTAAAGGAATGGATCGATGAAAACGAGCAATTGACGGGGGATATACCTTTATTGGAGGTTTCGGAAATAGAATTGGAGAAACTTTCTCAACTATCCAAACCCAATAAAGTAATTGCTGTTGTTCTACAATTATCCATTGCGGTAAGCGATGCAAAGAAGAACCAGGTAACCATTGTATTGGATGATATACAGGATCCGGGAAACCTGGGCAGCATCGTTCGTATCGCCGATTGGTATGGCGTGGAGCAGATTATTTGCAGTTCTCATTCCGCAGACGTATATAATCCGAAAGTCGTTCAGGCCACTATGGGAAGTATTGCCAGGGTAAATGTATTTTATACCGAACTCGATTCCTGGCTGCAAAATCAGAACGACATTCGCGTTTATGCGTCTACATTGACCGGAAAAGATATAAGGAATGTTCAGAGGGTGAATGAATGCATTCTTATAATCGGCAATGAATCAAAAGGAATTGATCCCTCCATTTTACGTTTCGCGCAAGAAATGATCACCATCCCCGGCAGTGGGAAAGTGAATTCACTAAACGCAGCCGTTGCGACTGGAATTATTCTTTCTCATTTGAAGTTGTAGGCTTAGCGAAATTGTATTGCCTTAACAGGCTGGACACGCCGCACTATGATGGAAGGTATCATCAAGACCGAAAAACAAACGATGAGTGTGCCTATGCAAATTGCGGCTACCTGCCACCATATAATTTTTACTGCTGCCTCACTTAGGTAGTATGCTTCTTCCTTTAACTTAATAAATCCGGTTGCTTCCTGTATCCAGAGCAGGCAGAGTCCCAATGCTGCTCCCAGCAGGATGCCGGTGATTGTTATGATAGCGGAATGACGAAGAAATATTTTTTGGATCGTCCAATTCGTGGCGCCCAAAGATTTAAGGATGCCCACCATCCTGATCCTTTCCAACACTAAAATTATGAGACAGGTGATGAGATTGATGACGGCGACGATGATCATAAAACCAATCAACACATCGCGGGTGACGTCCTGCATGTTCAACCAATCAAATATATTAGGCGAAATGTTTTTAACGCTGACCGTGTTCCAGGTCGGCGGGAAATCATTCATGTCGTAGATGCTATTGGCGGTTTCATCGATCTTGTGATAATCCTTAAGAAAAATCTCATAGCCTCCCACTTCATCCGGGTGCCAGTCATTCAGGCGTTGGATCAGTTTCATATCTGCAATGGCAAATAGCTTATCATATTCTTCAATTCCGGTCTTATAGATGCCTGAGATCGTCAATTTACGTGCCCTTATATTCATACCTCCTGCATCTTCGGACTCATTTGCCCCTGGTCTGACAAAATAGATGAGGATCTTGTCATTGACCTTTAATTTAAGCTGAGTGGCAGTATAGGCAGACACCATAATCTCCTGACTATAAGTGCTGTCATTAAATTGAATGGGGCGCCCCTGCCGGATGAATGGGCGCAGGTGGCTGAAATCATAAGTCTTATCAAAGCCTTTCACCAACACGCCTTCAATCTCGTCCTTTGTCTTTAGTATGGCGGATTTCGTAGTAAACGGATGAATGCTTTCTACATTCTGAATTTGGCGAATGTTGCTTACGAGTGTATCGTCCTTTATGATCCGACTTTCCTCTGCAATGACGGCCTTGTCTTCTTCTTTCTCCTGGATACGTATGTGGCCCCAAAAACTAAAAACCTTTTGGCTCACCGTTTCCTGAAATCCGTTGGCCAGGGATAAAGTCACTATCATGACCATCACACTGATCACTGTAGCGACAATTGATAAACGGATGATAAAGGCAGAAAAGGATTTCTTTCCATTACCCTTCCTGGAGGAATTAAAAGCGACGCGGTTTGCTATGAAGCCTGCAACCTTCAAATGAAATAATTTGTCTTTTTATTCCTGAAAATGATATTTGACAACATTTCCAAAGGTACGGCCCCATAGTGGTCATAAACTTTGTTAAATTACAGCCACATTCCAATGCTTGCAAATGGTAGCTGAACTAAGGCCCATGAAACTATTTTTCATACTCGCTTGTCTTCTCCCTGTCCTGGCTAACGCCCAGATACCCGACTACACTTACCAGCCGTCGGTCCATACGGTTAAGCTTTACAAATATGGTGACATTTATAGTTACCCGGTCATTGGCCTCAATAGCAGCGATCAGTTGGAGTTGCATTTCGATGATATGGACGCCGATATAAAAAACTATTATTATAGTTACCAACTATGTAATTCGGATTGGTCTCCTTCCAGTCTTCAGACCTATGATTATATCCGGGGCTTCCAGACGACCCGTATCAGTACCTATCGAAACTCGTCGATTTCAATGATCCCTTACACCCATTACCAGGCGATCCTGCCAGACCGGAATTCGGTGCCCACCCGGTCGGGGAACTATTTGCTTAAAGTATTTCTGAATGATGATACGACTCAATTGATCCTGACAAAACGGTTTTTGGTGGTGGATAACAAGATTACTGCATCAGCGCAGGTTTTACAGGCATCAAATATGCAACTCTTTACGACACATCAGCGATTACAGGTTGCCGTTAGTACTGCCAATGCACAACTCAATACTTTTTCTCCGCAGGACCTGAAGGTGGTCCTTGTCCAAAATAATGTTTGGATGTCGGCATTGAGAAATGATCGCCCGACCATATTCCGGGGCAATTACTATGAATATACCGATGAAGACCTCACGACCTTTGCAGCAGGCAGGGAATGGCGATGGGTGGATATTCGCAGTCTCCGGTTAATGAGCGAACGGGTGCAACGATTATCGGATAGCGGCAACCATACACATGTATTCGTGAAACCGGATGGAGAACGCCGGGGACAGATCTATGTATATTATCATGATCTGAATGGAATATATACAGTGGAGAATGAAGATGGCAACAATCCATATTGGCAGAGCGACTACGCGGATGTCCATTTTACATTTTTCCCGCCTGGCAACCGGCCATACGAAGGCAGAAGTGTTTATATTTTCGGCGAACTGAGCAACTATTCCGCCGACGAGTCTTCGAAGATGACTTTCAATGCAGAAAGAGGTGCTTATGAAAAAACACTTTTCCTCAAACAAGGCTATTATAATTATTCTTACGTCACCCGCATGGATAATGAACCTTCTGGTAGCGTGGTCTCATTTCAAAATACAGAAGGCGACTATTGGGGAACGGAAAACAGCTACATGATCCTGGTCTACTATCGGCCATTTGGAGCGAGGGCGGATGAGCTGATTGGCTTTGCCAGGTTAAACTCCATATTTCAACGATGAATCGCCTTGAATCCTCAATCACTATCTTTGCGGCGGCAGGTCTTACACGACCAGCTCCTGCTGAACCCTCCCAGGGCCGGAAGGCAGCAAGAGTAGGTGGTTGAGCGGTGCGATGTAATCAGCCTGCCATTTTTTATTAATCCTTTATCAAATAAATCATGAAATTCTTTATCGATACAGCCAATCTCGAGCAAATCAAGGAAGCCAATGAACTCGGGGTCTTAGATGGCGTTACAACCAATCCGTCGCTAATGGCGAAGGAAGGAATAAAAGGCAAGGAGGCCATTTTCAAACACTATCGGACCATTTGCGAAATGGTCAATGGCGATATCAGCGCCGAAGTGATTAGTACTGATTTCAATGGAATTATCGAGGAAGGGAAAAAATTAGCAGCTATTCATCCCAACATTGTCGTCAAGGTTCCCATGATCAAAGATGGAGTTAAAGCCATGAAATGGTTCACTGAAAACGGAATTCAGACGAACTGCACCCTCGTTTTCTCGGCAGGACAGGCCATCCTTTGTGCTAAGGTGGGAGCGAAATACGTTTCTCCCTTTATTGGAAGAATCGATGATACGGGTTGGGACGGACTGGAACTTATCAAAGAGATCTCAAAGATTTATTCGGTGCAGGGTTTTCAGACTTCCATTCTTGCCGCTTCTATCCGGAGCTCGTTACATATAGCAAAGTGCGCAGAGGCCGGCGCCCATGTGTGTACCTGTCCACTAGAGTCGATCCTCGGATTGCTCAAGCATCCATTGACGGATATTGGCCTGGCCAAGTTCCTGGAAGATGCTAAGAAATCGAACTGAGGTTTCAGTTGACACAACCTAATCTTTCTTTTTATTCTTCGGTCGATCGCGGGGGTCGAGGACATCATCTTTAGAGGGCAGCCTCTCATTGTCCGGAATTTTCTTGATCCATACCGTTATTTCCTTCCAAATCTGCGGATTGGTTTTGAGCTCAGCCCTAATGAGGACTTTCTCTTCTGAAGGATTTGCAGGAAGCACCAGTTCGTTCCCGCTAAATTTTCCATAGGAACAACTAAATTTTATTTCTTTTTCGGTAAGGGGAAGCCATCGGCTGTTGGAAAGTTTACCGTCTACATTTATATAATTGTGTGTTCCTTTCTTCAGGCTGTCCGTGTATAAATGAAAAAAGATACTATCCACTTTCTGCGCGTTAGCTAAAAAAATGCAAAAGAGACTTAGTATCAAAAGTGAGATCCGTTTCATATTAAATGTCAGTCGGACAGACTGGATAAAAAGTTGCATTTTTTTCCTACCGCGATCAGAAGAAAATCATAAGATTTAGCAAAGATCACATCCACCAATAGGTTTTGAGCTTTTGGCTCGTTCGGATATAATAGTATACTCCCGCGAGAACTGCTATGATGCCAGCTACCAGGACATACACCTGATCTGAGTTGGATATGCCAAAACCCAGGAGGAGACCTCCCAAGGCACAAAAAAAGTAACACTTTACCTTGTCATCATAAATGTCTTTGCGAAGTTTTCCGCAATGAGGACAGCGGATAGCGCTGGCCTCCATTTCTTTTAAACACCATTTGCAGTTTGCCATTTTAGAAAATATTTAGGTAATGAATGAAGATGGATGGTTTGAAGTTATAAAATTCTAAAATATCAAGTGCTACTTCACTATTTCGTCCGGGCTTCAAGTATAAATTTTTCAATCGCCGCGTTTACCATCTCCGGCTGCTCCAGGCAGGCACTATGGCCCGCCCTCGGTAAAATACTCAGCGTTGAAGTCCTGATCTGCTGGTGAATACGTCTCGCTTGTTTGGGTTTGGTGGCGACATCCTCATCCCCGACAATGACCAGGGTAGGTAATCTAATTCCTGCAATCTCTTCATGTACGCTTTTCCTTGTTATAACACCGTCTAAGGCCCGGGTAATCGTGGAAGGGTAGGATTCAATACGGCCTTTCCAATAGTTCAATAGTTCAGTGTTTGCCGGATCGCTAACAAAACTTTTCCCAAAAAGGATTTTGATGACCTTCTTACTGACGCTTCGCGCACCAATATATCTAAATATCCATCCCAATGCTTTGTATTTGATCTTACCTCTTTCAGCGTCTGCAGAGGTCTCCAGCAGGGTCAGAGTTTTTAGAAGAGAGGGTTTCCTGGCAGCTAACCGCATACCTACAAAGCCACCCATGCTTAGTCCTATAAAATGTACTGGCGTTCCGTTATTCAATTGGCGGATTAGGGAGGCGCCATCTTCGTACAATGTGTCCATGTCGAGACTTCCTATTAATTGACTTTTTCCCTGACCGCGGTGATCATAAGTAATACATCGATATTTTTTTTCAAAATGGTGTACTTGCTTCTCCCATTGCAGATGGTCAAAAAGTAATCCGTGTGAGAAAACAATGCATTCATCGCCGTTGCCCGATTCAGTATAAAATAATGTGGCGTTGTTACACTCTATAAATGGCATGAAAGGAATTATTAGTAAAGAGCACTGTCCGCAATACCAAAGGAAGTAAATTTACAATGTTCTACCAGACCAAACTATGGCCCTAATGAATGAACAGCTGCAGCAATTATCCCGAAAATTTGAAGGTGAGCTGTACGACGATAACATGATGCGCAGCTTGTATGCTACGGATGCCTCGGCATATCGGGAAATGCCTTTGGCGGTAGCCGTCCCCAAATCCATCGCCGACATTAAGAAATTGATTGCCTTTGCGCGGTCTCATAAAACTTCGCTTATTCCACGAACAGCGGGCACATCGCTGGCAGGACAGGTAGTCGGAAATGGCATTATCACCGACGTTTCCAAATATTTTACAAAGATCATTGAACTGAATGTTGAAGATAGGTGGGTCCGGGTTCAGCCCGGTGTGATCCGGGATGAATTGAACATCTTCTTACAGCCTCATGGTTTATTCTTTGGACCGGAAACTTCTACAGCCAACAGGGCGATGATGGGGGGGATGGTCGGCAATAATTCCTGCGGTTCCAATTCGATCGTGTATGGAAGTACACGTGAACATTTACTGGAACTAAAAGTTTTGCTGAGTGATGGTTCCGAGGCAGAGTTCCGGAGCCTGGATATTGAAGAATTCCATGACAAGTGTAATGGCGAAAACCTGGAAGCGCGAATATATAAGAAGGTGAGGGGACTGCTGAGCAAATATGAAAACCAGGTTGAGATCAGGAAAGAGTTTCCAAAGAAAACTATCGAAAGAAGAAATACGGGTTATGCGGTTGATTTGTTACTAGAAACTGGTCCTTTTACGGCCGGGCAACCCGACTTTAATTTTTGCAAATTGATTGCAGGCTCTGAAGGTACACTGGCTTTTATCACTGAGATAAAATTGAATCTTGTTCCATTGCCGCCACGGGAAACCGGCCTTTTATGTGTCCACTTCAATTCTATCGATGAATCCCTTAGGGCGAACCTGATCGCCGTTCAATTTAAGCCCAGCGCCAGCGAATTGATCGATCACTATATATTGGAATGCACAAAGAATAACAGGGACCAAATGAAAAACCGCTTTTTTGTACAGGGAGATCCGGGTGCCATATTGGTGGTGGAATTTAAGAGGTCCAATAAGGATGAGATCATCGAAATAGCCGGACAATTGGAATCGGCTATGCGAGCTGCCGGACTGGGCTATCATTTTCCCTTGTTATTTGGAGAAGACACGAAGAAGATATGGACACTGCGAAAAGCCGGGCTCGGATTATTGGCAAATCTGCCTGGGGATGAAAAAGCTGTTCCGGTGATCGAAGACACTGCAGTGGATGTTAAGGACCTGCCGGCTTACATAAGGGATTTCAATGAAATATTGAAGAAGCATAAGCTGTATTCTGTCCACTATGCTCATGCAGGATCGGGCGAAATTCATCTGCGACCTATCATCAATTTGAAAACAAAAGAAGGCAACGATCTTTTTCGGACCATTGCGACAGAAATTGCCACGCTGGTAAAAAAATATAAAGGCTCACTCAGTGGTGAACATGGAGATGGAAGACTAAGAGGAGAATTTATCAGGCAAATGATCGGGGAGAAGAATTACCAGTTGATACGACAAATAAAACAGGCGTGGGATTCTGAAAACGTATTTAATCCGCACAAAATCGTTGATACACCTTCGATGAATTCGATGCTCCGCTATGAGCCCGGTCAGCAACGATTTGATTTCAAAACGCTGTTTCGGTTCTATGACCAGGACATCCTTCAACATGCCGAGCAATGCAATGGTTCAGGAGATTGCCGGAAGACGGAGCTTTCCGGGGGAACGATGTGCCCTTCTTTCATGGCCACCCGAAATGAAAAGGATACGACAAGGGCCAGGGCAAATATTCTTCGGGAAATGCTTACCCGGTCTGAAAAGTCGAATCCCTTCGACTATCCGGAAATTTATGAGGTAATGGACCTTTGCCTCAGCTGCAAAGCCTGCAAGTCGGAGTGTCCGTCCAATGTAGACGTAGCAAAACTGAAGGCTGAATTCATGCAGCATTATTACGATGCCAATGGGATCCCGCTTCGCTCGAAATTGATTGCTAACTTCAGCTATACCTCCTCGTTAGGTGCCAGATTTCCTCTGTTGTACAATTTTGTAATGACCACCCCGGGAATCAGCAATTTGGTCAAGAAGTTTTCCGGCTTTGCACTGCAGCGGTCGATGCCCACGCTGCATAGGTACACACTGAGATCGTGGTATAAGAGACATAGAAAAAAATTGAAAAAGAGAACCGCTGGATTGAACGGGAATAATCTGGAATTGGCGAAATTGGAAAATGAGAGAGCGTCAGTGCACCGGGTCTATTTATTTTGTGATGAGTTCACCAATTATAATGACACCTCCATTGGCATCAAGGCGATTTTGCTGTTGGAGAAATTAGGATATGAAGTTATCATTCCCAACCACGAGGAAAGTGCGAGGACCTGGTTGTCGAAGGGGTTGGTACGAAGGGCCAAAGCAATCATTCGAAAGAATATAAGTTTATTGCATCCCGTTATTTCCGCTCAAACTCCATTGATTGGAATTGAACCGTCGGCAATCCTAACCTTTCGCGATGAGTATATTGATCTGGCAGATGATGATCAGTTCGAAGCGGCAAAACACCTTTCAGGCCATGTTTATTTGATTGATGAGTTCATCGCTTCTGAAATGGATAAAGGGAATATCAACAGTTCGCAATTCACAAAAGAAAAAAGGCATATTAAACTTCACGGGCACTGCCAGCAAAAGGCGCTCTCCTCCGTTGCTTCATCCGTTAAATTATTATCGCTTCCGGAAAATTATGAGGTAGAGACCATTCCTTCGGGCTGCTGCGGCATGGCAGGTTCATTTGGTTATGAAAAAGAACACTACGACATTTCTATGAAGATCGGAGAGCTGGTCTTATTTCCTTCGGTCCGCCAACAGGATGAGGCGACGATCATTGCTGCCCCGGGCACGAGCTGCCGGCACCAAATAAAGGATGGGACAGGCAAAAAGGCCCTGCATCCTGTGGAAATTCTGTATGAGGCCTTGCTTTAATGTCCCCAATTTTTCAAGAATTTTTCTCATAAAAGAAGATTTTATAATATTTGTCATATTTTCTTCGTTTCATTGCATAGAATCCACGCGTAGAAAAAACTGCCCATCTAAATCCGTACACGTTCTTTTACATCAGTCTCTTGGAAATCAATAGGTCTATAACACTGTTTCTTATTAAATTGTAGATGGCTTATTGACCAAGAAAATTGAGGTCAATATGGCCTGATTTTTGTGTAAAAACTGACAATCAGGGTCTTGCACAAATGACCTGGCTTATTATATAATAGGTGCCGCAAGCAATCGTCCTATGAAATGCCGAGGAGCTTTTGTTAGCGTCACATAACGTTCGGAGTAAGATTAAATTAAAAGTTATGTATCTAACAGTAACTCTAGTCTGCCTTATGTACGTTTCTATTCTAATAATTGCGGTGGCAATTATTCGGGCAGAGAGTAGTGGGAAAGAAACCACTACCTTAAATGGAAACGATTAAGATTCTATCCGGGTTAGGTTCGTACATTTTATCCGGTCAAGGATTCCGGTTATCAAGGCACATTACAGATTTTCTTCCAAGTTGACACGTCAATCAAAAGGATTTCCCATCTCTGGGATGTCCAGGGTGATCTACTGCGATACCCTTACATAATCGACTTCCATTTTTTGCGGCCAGATGTTCTCATCAACTCCTTTTTGTCCGCCCCAATCGCCGCCAACGGCAACATTTAATAGTAGGAACATTTTATTATCAAACGGCCACGCGTCATATCCGCTATGTTCATTCGCAAAGGTGAAATATACATTTCCGTCGACGGAGATCTTTATCTGATCTGAATTCCATTCTAAACCGTATACATGAAATTGTTCGGAGCAATCCTTCACTTCTATGGTATCTGATTTTTGAGTACCAATACTATGGTAGTATTTCTTGCAATGAATGGACCCATGAATAAATCCCTGGTGAAATCCTACATGCTCCATGATATCGATTTCTCCATCGTCAGGCCATCGTAATGGAGTGGTAGAACCCAACATCCAGATTGCGGGCCAGGTCCCAACACCCTTTGGCAATCGTGCTCTCACTTCAATTTTTCCATATTGCCAATCGCCCTTTCCTTTGGTGACGAGCCTGGCAGATGTATAGTGACTGCCATTCCAATCTTCCTTCCTGGCTTCGATTATCAGAAATCCTTTTTCAATTCGCGCATTTTCCTTCCTGTTTGCTGTGTAATATTCCAGTTCGTGATTGCCCCAGCCATGACCACCCGTATCGTAGTTCCATTTCGAACGATCCGGAAGACCATCCTTGTCAAACTCATCACTCCACACGAGTTTCCATTCTTTTGCCTGGTGATGATTAAAACTCATGACGCCGCAGGTAAGCAATGCAGCAACAACAATTTTAACGGGAGCATTATTTATCCAGAATTTCATTGCGTTGTTAGATTTAATATCGATCACTTAAATTTACCAAACTAAATTGGAGTATATGAGAAATAATTCCTTTCGTCGCGGTTTTTATTTCAGCATGTTGACCGCTATTTTGTTTACCCCATCTTCCTTCACAGGTAATTATGACGTGATTGTCGATACCGATATTGTTTTGCCAAAAGGCTTTACGGCAGAAGTTGTTGTCAATGAGTTGGGCGCCAATCGCCACCTCGTTGTCAATAACAATGGAGACATTTATGTGAAATTAGCCGAATTAAAAAATGGCAAGGGAATTCTTGTACTCCGCAAGAACAATGATCGATATGAAACAATAAAGAGCTTTGGAAATTTTACGGGGACTGGTATAACGATTAAGAATGGATATCTATACGCCTCTTCCGATGAAGAAGTCTTCCGTTATAAATTGAATGCAGCCAGCGAAGTGACTAATCCCGATAATCCGGAAAAAATTGTAACAGGATTATTGAAAAAAGATCAGCATGCTTCCAAGTCGATTGCATTGGATAATGCAGGCAATCTCTTTGTGACCATCGGCGCTCCTTCTAATGCCTGCCAGGTGGTGGATAGAACTGTCGGTTCGCCGGGACAAGACCCTTGCCCTATATTAGAGAAGGCGGGAGGCATTTGGCAATTTAAAGCGAGCAAGCAGAACCAATCCTACGAGCAGGGGGTGCGTTATGCAACGGGGATAAGGAATATCGTTGGCATCTTCTGGAACGCTAAGGAGAGCCACCTCTATGCGTTGCAGCATGGCCGAGACCAGCTATCTGCATTTTATCCAAAGATGTTTAGCAATGAACAAAGCGCCGAATTGCCGTCTGAAGAATTCTTCCTGGTGAACAAAGGCAGTGACTTTGGATGGCCTTATTGCTACTATGATCAAATTCAAAAGAAAAAAGTGGAAGCGCCCGAATATGGTGGTGATGGTAAACAAATAGCACGCTGTGCCGGCAAAGACAAACCCATCATGGGCTTTCCAGGGCATTGGGCGCCTAATGATCTGATGTTTTATACCGGAAAAATGTTTCCGGAGAAGTATAGGAATGGTGCTTTCATTGCATTTCATGGAAGTTGGAACCGGGCGCCACTGCCGCAAGCCGGCTACTTTGTAGTGTTTGTTCCTTTTAATGGCGGGAAACCCTCCGGTAAATATGAGATTTTTGCCAACGGTTTCGCGGGATCAACGGAAATCCGCGGTTCAAATCAGGCCAGGTATCGCCCATGTGGATTGGCACAAGGTCCCGATGGCGCTCTTTATGTGTCAGATTCTCAGAAAGGAAAAATATGGAAGATCGTTTATAAAAAATGATTCACGGTGATTTGTAAATTATCCCGCCCTTCATCACGAATTTTACTTTCCGGAGATTTTTGATGTCCGCAGAAGGATCTCCTTCAACGGCAATGATATCTGCCAACAATCCTTTTTTTATTCTCCCTAACCTGTCCGCATACCCGAACACATCACTATTAACCGAGGTTGCCGACTTAAGGACATCAAGAGGTTTCATGCCATATTCTACCATTAATTCCATTTCGCGCGTATTCTCTCCATGCGGAAAAACGCCGACGTCTCCACCCATGCAAATGGTGACGCCTGATTTCAAAGCGAGTGCAAAGCTCTTTTTCTTTTCGGTAATCCGCTCTGGTTCCGGGTCTTTTCCTTTTTTCCATCCGTCATATTCTCTCACGGCTTCGCTGGCAGCCAGTGTCGGACAGAGGGCTACTCCTTTTTCCTTCATGAGTTTGAACACTTCTTCGGTTCCTCTATCACCGTGTTCAATCGTCTTTACGCCACCCATGGTAGCTCTTGTCATCCCTTCGGGTGTTGCGGCATGAGCAACGACCTGTCGTCCGCCACTCTCCGCGATTTGAACAGTCAACGTGATCGCTTCAATGGAAAATGTGGGCTTTACTGTGCTGTCCCTGCCCCAACCATAGTCCGCATATATTTTGATGACGTCGGCTCCCTTGCCGCATTGAACCCGAACTTCCTCCGCGAGGTCTTCGAGTCCTGAAACTTCGGCTGCGCCTTGGGGTAAGTTCACATCAGCAGAGGTAAATTTTGGTCCGTACGTTCCCTTAGCAACAATTGCTCTGGTTGCACAAATCATTCGCGGGCCGGGTACGATGCCTTTTTCTATAGCGGTCTTAAGTCCTACATCATCGTACATGGATCCTTCGGTCCCCAGATCTCTTACCGTTGTAAACCCGGCCATTAGTGTAGCTTTTGCATGGGTTACCGCCCTCGCCACCCGTTCTGCCCTGGATTCCTTCAGCACCTGATCATTCCAGGTGGTTTCATTATAAGGATGCAGGAATAAATGCGAATGGCCTTCAATCATCCCTGGCAACAAGGTCATTCCATTTAGTTCGACTACCACTGAACCCGCCGGCAACTTGAAGTTGATGGCCCCTGCCTGCTCAATCTGGTTGTTTTTAATCAGGACTATCCAATCACTATGAAATACTTCTCCATCAAAAACCCTGTCTGGCTTCAATAGGATATATTTATCGCTGGTTTGTGCAATGGATGTTATACTGAGAAACAATAAAACGGATAGCGAAAGATATTTCTTCATTTTGTAATTGTTAGTGATCAAAAAGCACGTCTGCATATTCCGGTTTCTTCTTAAATACAGAATTTGCAAACGGACAAAGTGGAATGATCTTTATGTTATGGTTTCTGGCATATTCCACTGCCGAATAAACCAACTGATGCCCGATATTTCTTCCAGACAATTCATCATCGACCTCCGTATGTTCGATGATCATTTTGGTAGGCGAGGCCATCGTATAGGTCATTTCTGCCAGGATCTTATCATCGACGGAAATAAAAAACATTCCTCTATTATCGACCTCTTTTCGCTGAATTGTCATATGTAGCGTTATTGTTTTTCAAAATTCCTGAAATATTTCTCGGTAAATACGTCGCTAAGCAGCAGATAAAAATCGATCAGCAGGCTTACTTTTTTGCGAATAAGCGGATAATTATCAACGATCCGCCAAAATCCGGGATGTGGTCGAAATAAATTTTGGGCAACTGTATTTACATCGTTTTCCATACTGGATAAGGCATATTGTGTAAGAAAACCCATTCGGCACAATACGGTATCGGCTACCTGCGAAGATTGGTTGTTCCTAATTGCACCCACTCCTGCCTCCGGATCAACATAGTCAAAGCTGGGTACATTGGCATTTTTCCATGCAGCCGTATCCAGGAACGTTGGAAAATTCCTTAGCAGAATACTGGAAAACTCATGATGAAAGGCCTGCTCCAGGTAATCATCTGTGTATCCTAAGAGAACTCCGTTATTAGTGAGGTACAGCGCATCAGTAGAATTCGTTCCACCGAAACCGACGTTATAGTATTTCATGGTTCGCAGGTAATAGATCGTTTTCAGATTCGTTTCAAGGATGACCTGAGGATATTTATTCAATGCTTTTACCATTACGCTCTTTGTCCGGTCAATCTCGTCGGGAAGAATGCTTTCACCCTGGGCGCTGATGGGTGCAGTTTGCCAGGACTCCGGGAACATGGTAGAATCATATTTAAACGTGAGGAGCACACCCTGGATGGTGGTATCAGATGGATCGGCCCACAAATAAGCTGGAAACAGCAGCAACGCAACGACCAATTTCATTACCTAAATCTAAAAAGAATTTGGAGATGTAGAATTTGATTTTATATTTGTATTGTAATGACTCATTCATTTACAAATAGACTTTGGTGGTGGCATACAAACTCGGAAGGGGTTCTGTAATGCCATTGTCGTGTTTATTTTAAACATATGCATCAGCCCCGATTCATCGGGGTTTTTTATTGGATTGAACTCTGGAAGGGAATATGAAAAAGATACCTATTCATACGAAGTCTAAAAAAATGCTGGCTGACCTGTTCACGCCTGCAGGCATTTACCTGCGGTTACGCGACAGGTTTAGGGATACGGTGCTTTTGGAGAGTACCGACCACCATGCCGCAGAGAATAGTTATTCTTTTATAGGTGTCAACGCTATTGCCGGTATCGAGTTCAGTTCTGCAGAAAGTATTGATCTAAAATACCCGAATCGTCCACCCGAAAAATTGATGATCAAGGATGTTTCAGCGGTCCCAAGAATCATTTGGGATTTCATGAAACAGTTTGAAATAAGCGAAAAGGATAATAATGAAGCTGATTTTGCTCAGGGTCTTTTTGGCTATACAGCCTATGATGCCGTACAGTTTTTTGATACCATCAAGTTGCGCGCCGAAAGCCGCACGCATCCGGTTATCCCATTGATGCGTTATCGTTTGTACCAGTACGTTATTGCCATCAATCATTTCAAGGATGAGCTGATTATTTGTGAAAATTGCTTGCAGGGGCTGGAATCAGAATTGCCGCTGATAGAATCTTTGATCCGCAGCAAGGACGTGCCCGTGTATCCATTTTTAATCAGGGGAGAAGAAACATCTAACCAGGACAATGAAGGATATAAATCTATTGTCCGGAAAGGGATCGAGAGCTGCCATCGAGGTGATGTATTTCAAATAGTTCTAAGCAGGCAATTTCAACAACCTTTTATCGGCGACGAATTCAATGTCTATAGGGCCCTACGAAGTATTAATCCATCTCCCTATTTGTTTTTCTTTGATTATGGAGATTATAAATTAATGGGTTCCTCTCCCGAAGCCCAGTTCCTGATCCATCAGACTAAAGCGATCTTACATCCCATTGCCGGCACCTTCAAGAGGACGGGTGATGACAAAACAGATCAATTGGCAACCGAAGCATTATTAGCAGATGCCAAAGAAAATGCAGAGCATGTCATGTTAGTGGACCTTGCGCGAAACGACCTAAGCCGGGTGTGTGACGATGTCCGTGTGGCTAATTTTCGACAGGTACAATATTTTTCTCATGTCATTCATTTGGTAAGTGAAGTGACGGGCAAGGTGAGAGAAGGCAGCAATACATTTGAATTACTTGCCAAAACATTTCCTGCGGGCACCTTGAGCGGTGCTCCTAAATTTAAGGCAATGGAATTGATAGACCAGTATGAGCCTTCAGCAAGGAGTTTCTACGGAGGCGCCATTGGTTTTATGGGATTCAATGGAAGTTGTAACCATGCCATCATGATCCGTACGCTGTTAAGCAAGAATAATACACTGGTTTACCAGGCTGGTGCGGGAGTAGTGGCGGCTTCAATCCCTGAAAACGAACTGCAGGAAGTCAATAATAAATTGGGAGCGTTAAAAAAAGCGATCCTGATGGCTGAGACAATATAAATGCCTATTCAAAATGGAAGCACAAAGTCCAATCATATTTAGAAGAAAATTATAGCAGATTAAAGTGAAAATACTGGTATTTGATAATTACGATTCCTTTACCTATAACCTGGTACACCTGGTTGAAAAAATATTGCCGGCAAAGGTGGACGTATTTCGCAATGACGAGTTACCCATGGAGGATGTCAAAGCATATGACAAGATCATTCTGTCCCCGGGACCGGGAATTCCGGAGGAAGCAGGTATGCTGCTTCCATTGATCAGGGAATATGCGAAAAGCAAATCCATACTGGGCGTATGCCTGGGTCACCAGGCTATCGGCGAAGCTTTTGGCGGGGAATTGATAAACCTCTCCACCGTATATCATGGAGTAGCTACCAATATAAAAGTTGGAATTCCCGAATCAGGCAATGAAAGTCCATTGTTTAAAGGACTGCCAACAGAGTTTGAGGCCGGAAGATATCATAGCTGGATCATTTCGGATAACAACTTTCCAGAGGACCTCGAAGTAACTGCCCGCGATGATAATAATTATATCATGGCTTTGCAACACAAAACATTTGATGTGCAGGGTGTTCAATTTCACCCGGAAAGTGTGCTCACGCCGGAAGGAGAAGCAATCATGAGAAATTGGCTGGCTTCATGATGGAAGCCGAATTAATAAATAATGAAAAAGGTACTTCAATTATTATTTGAGCATAAGGCCCTCGACCGTTCATCGGCGAAAGAAGTCCTGGTGAATATTGGGAAGGGTGTCTATAATGAACATGAAGTAACCGCATTCATGACAGTTTACCTGATGCGCAGTATTACCATTGAAGAGTTGGAAGGTTTTCGTGATGCATTGCTCGAATTATGTGTCAGGGTAGATTTGAGTAATTACGAATTAATTGACATTGTGGGCACGGGTGGCGATGGAAAGAATACGTTCAACATTTCGACACTCGCCTGTTTCCTGGTTGCGGGCGCCGGTCACAAAGTGGCCAAGCATGGCAACTACGGAGCTTCTTCCATCAGCGGTGCAAGCAATGTGATGGAGCATTTGGGCTATAAATTCAAAAATGAAAACGAAAAATTAGAGCGAGAGGTTGATAAAGCAGGGATTTGTTATATGCATGCACCCTTATTTCATCCTGCGTTGAAGACTGTTGGACCGATCCGGAAAAATCTTGCGATGAGGACCTTTTTTAATATGCTGGGTCCTATGGTGAATCCTGCAAACCCTGCGGTTCAGTTGATCGGTGTTTATAATTTGGAGATGGCCCGCATCTATAATTATTTGCTGCAGCCGACTAACAAATCTTTTACGATCATTCATGGGCTGGATGGATACGATGAAATTTCATTGACCAATGATACTAAAGTGATCACCAATGCAGGAGAAACGATCGTAACACCCGAAAAGCTTGGCAAGAGAATGGTTTCTCCGTCGGATATCCGCGGCGGTTCAAGCGTGGAAGAATCAGCAAGAATATTTGTGAAGATCCTGGAAGGCGAAGGAACCTGGGCTCAGAATGCAGTCGTACTGGCTAATGCTGCCATGGCGCTTCATTGTACCGGCCATTTTCCATCATACGATGACGCATATCATGCGGCGGTAGAGAGCCTTGAGAGTGGGAAGGCAAAAAAATCTTTTACTGAACTGATCAGCATTCAATGAACATCCTGGATACCATCATAGCGGCCAAACGGAAACAGGTAACAGATGAGAAATTGCTGACTGCAGTAACGGAATTCGAGCGACAGCCGTTTTTCAAAAGAGACACGTTTTCACTTCGAAAATCTTTGTTTGATCCCGAAAAGACTGGGATCATCACAGAATTCAAAAGAAAATCTCCATCGAAAGGCATTATTAATAACCACGTTTCCGTGGAAGAAGTGACCAAAGCATATACCTTGCATGGTGCTTCTGGGCTATCCGTTCTCACAGATCGTTCATTTTTCGGCGGAGAAAAAAAAGATCTAAAAGATGCCCGGTTTAACCGGATCCCGATCCTTCAGAAAGATTTCATGATTGACGAATACCAGGTTGTTGAAGCCAAAGCAATTGGAGCGGATGTGATTCTTTTGATTGCCGCCTGTTTAACTCCCGGGGAAGTGAAAAAGCTGGCGACATTGGCGAAAAACCTGGGCCTGGAGGTTTTACTCGAACTGCATGCAGAGGATGAACTGGATCATATTTGTGCCGAGACCGAACTGATTGGGATAAACAATCGAAACCTTCAAACCTTTGAAGTGGATATTGATCGCAGTCTGAAGATGGCTGAAAAAATACCGGCCGATAAGATCAAGATAGCGGAAAGCGGCATCCACTCGGTGAAAAATATAACGCTATTTAGGAACAAGGGGTTTGACGGGTTTCTGATTGGAGAAAATTTTATGAAGGATGAAAATCCGGGTAAGGCTTTTGAAAAATTTGTTGCTGAACTCCGGCAGGAACTCAAACCGTTACAATAGGAAGTTATGAATATTAAAGTCTGCGGCATCACCCAACTCAAGCAAATGCACCAATTGGAAGGCTTGGATATTGATTTTGCGGGAATGGTATTTTATAAGGAGTCAGTTCGCTACGCCGGAGACAAAATTTCCGGCAGCGAAGTGAAGGAAGCAGATTTTGATTTGAGAAAAGTGGGAGTCTTTGTCAATCAATCTTACGATGAGATTATGGCCACGATTGAAGACTACGGCCTGGACGTGGTGCAACTGCACGGAGATGAATCTCCCGATCTATGCGAGGAACTTTCGGAAAATACGGAAGTGATCAAGGCCTTTCGTATTCCTCCGGGAAATAGCGTTCATATAGATAAAATGGTTCAGCCATACGATTCCGTATGTGATTATTATCTCTTTGACACCGGCGGTCACAAAGAAAGCTTTGGCGGCACAGGGCAACAATTTGATTGGGATTTACTCAGTAAGAGCAAAATAGAAAAGCCATTTTTTTTGAGTGGCGGCATCGGACTCGAAGATGTTCAACGAATAAGGGCTATTAAACATCCCGATTTTTATGCAGTCGACCTGAACAGCAAATTTGAAAGAAGTCCGGGCATAAAAGATATGGCCTTGTTACTACAATTTATTCAGTCGCTGAAAAAGGCACTGAAGTCATAGAGCAGAAGATGCAATGAAAAAAGAATTAAAATCAGAAAACGGCAATAAAATCCCGAACGACTGGAGCCCAATCACGATTGGCATGAAAGAGTATCCCAGTGAGCAGGGATATTTTGGAAGTTTTGGCGGCGCTTTTATTCCGGAAATGCTTCATCGCAATGTTGAAGAGCTTCGCCTTAGATACCTGGAGATAATCAATGATGTTTCTTTTCGCGAAGAATTTACCAGTCTATTGAAGGATTATGCCGGCCGGCCGACGCCATTGTATGCTGCAGGGCGGTTGAGTGAAAAATATAAAACACAGATATTTTTGAAAAGAGAGGACCTGTGTCATACAGGCGCTCACAAGATCAACAATACAATTGGGCAGATCCTATTGGCCGAACGCCTGGGTAAAAAAAGGATTATCGCCGAAACAGGCGCCGGGCAACATGGAGTGGCGACGGCTACCGTGTGTGCATTGAAAGGAGTCGAATGCATTGTGTACATGGGTGAGAAAGATATAGAACGACAGGCTCCAAACGTAGCGAGAATGAAAATGCTGGGGGCAAGGGTAATCCCTGCAACTTCCGGTAGCAAGACATTAAAAGATGCAACCAATGAGGCTATCCGCGACTGGATCAACAATCCGCGCGATACGCATTATATTCTGGGGAGTGTCGTCGGTCCGCATCCGTATCCTGATATGGTGGCTCATTTTCAAAGCGTGATCAGTGAAGAGATCCGTTGGCAGTTGGATGAAAAGAATTTATTACAAAAACACAGAGCGCATCCCTTAATATTAACCCATGTGATGGCCTGCGTGGGTGGAGGTAGTAATGCTGCAGGAGCGTTTTATCATTTTCTGAACGAGGACAGAATTGAATTGATCGCTGTCGAGGCTGCTGGTCATGGAATTCAATCTGGAATGAGCGCCGCAACAACACAATTAGGAACTCCTGGAATATTGCACGGAAGTAAGAGCCTGGTGATGCAATCAGAAGACGGGCAGGTGATCGAGCCGCACAGCATATCCGCCGGACTGGATTACCCAGGGATTGGCCCTTTGCTGGCACACCTCTATAAGAGCGGCCGTGCTAAATTCCTCAGTGCGACAGATGAGGAGGCTCTCGCGGCAGGTTTCGAGCTGGCGAAACTGGAAGGCATCATTCCTGCTCTGGAGACCGCACATGCACTTGCTGCGTTAAAACAATTGAAGTTCAAAACGGATGACGTGGTCGTGCTTTGCCTGAGTGGGAGAGGAGATAAGGATTTGTCAACTTATATGAAGGCGATGGCGAGGTGAGTGGTGAATGGTGAGTGGTGAATGGTGAGTGGTGAGTGGTGAGTGGTGAGTGGTGAGTGGTGAGTGGTGAGTGGTGAGTGGTGAGTGGTGAGAAATTTTAATTATTTATATTTTTCTATGATCGAAAAGGTTCCCAATAGACTAGCCAAATTGTTTTCCAACAAGCAAAAGGTATTAAATATCTATTGCACTGCCGGCTATCCACATTTGAACTCCACATTAGAAATAATGAGGGCACTGGAGAAAAACGGTGCCGACATCATCGAACTCGGCATGCCTTATAGCGACCCGCTGGCAGACGGTCCCGTTATCCAACATAGCAGCCAGCAGGCATTGGCGAATGGGATGACATTGATGATACTATTTGACCAACTGAAAGAATTCAGAAGAGAAGTCCAAATACCTGTTATCCTCATGGGATATATGAATCCCGTTTTACAGTTCGGGTTTGAAAAATTTTGTGAGGAAGCTGCCCGTGTAGATGTGGATGGATTGATCCTGCCCGATTTGCCAGAATTTGAATTCGAGTCGGAATATGCCGCTATCATTCACAAACACGGCCTGGATTTTATCTTTTTGATCACCCCTGAAACTTCAGAAGAGAGAATAAGAAAGCTGGACAACTTAAGCAGCGGTTTTTTGTACGCCGTTTCAGCTTCCTCCACAACGGGAAACTCCGGGCATCAGGGTGACCTGGACAGCTACCTTTCACGCCTCAATAAAATGGATCTCAAGAACCCTGTTCTGGTCGGTTTTGGGATAAAGGACAAGGTGGGTTTTGAGGCCGCCAGCCGTTATTCCCGCGGCGCGATCATCGGCAGCGCCTTCATTCGCGCTTTGGAGGGGGCCGCAAAGCCGGAAGCAGCCACGCGGGCATTTCTTACGTCTATTTTGGGTTGACCGGCTTTAACTTCTCAGCTTCATTTTGTAACTTTGGATGTTTTCTGACCTCCCTTTAGCCATGGGAACCAAACCCTTAATATGAAACATTTTCTGTTAGTTTTTCTTCTATCTCCACTGCTCATATTTGCCCAAACCGAAACAAAAAAATTTACTCTTATATGCACCGTAACTGGCGTAGCGAACGGTACGGATGTTCATCTATACCGTGACGGCCAAAACGAAGAAGTTGGATCGGCAAAGGTGCAGAACAACAGTTTCGTCATTAAGGGCAGCGTTTCGGAGCCGACCTTATGTTTTGTAGTTGTCGGGAACGGCAACCCTATTGAAGTCTACCTGGAAAATAGCACGATAACGGTGACTCCCGATAAAGCCCGGCCCGGCAAATTCATTATTACGGGCTCAAAAACCCATCGTGACTTTCAGGATTTCACAATTAAGTTCATTCCGTTGGTGCAGCAATTGAGTAGCCTGGCTACATCGATCAATGCGATGCCGGCAGGATCGGAGAGGGACGGACTGATGAATATTTATACTAATACCCAGCAGAATATTCAGCAAGAGATCGATAAGTTTGTTACTAATAAACACAACTCCGTTGTCGCCTCATTTGCTTTGAGGATCACTTCGAATTTTTATGACGACCCCCTTCTACTGGAGACCAGGTTTAACCGCCTGGATCAATCTGTAAGAAATAGCGAGGAAGGAAAAACGCTTGCGAACAAGATCGCTGCAAGCAAAATTGGGGCAATAGGGACACAGGCACTGGATTTCACTCAGCCCGACACGACGGGCCAGCCACTATCGCTTTCTTCTTTCCAGGGAAAATACGTTCTGGTTGACTTTTGGGCCAGTTGGTGCGGACCCTGCAGGTACGAGAATCCCAATGTGGTTGACAATTTTAATAAGTTTAAGCAAAAGAATTTTACGGTGCTTGGTGTATCATTAGACAGGCCGGGGCAGAAAGAAAATTGGTTAAAGGCCATCAAGAAAGATAATCTCCAATGGAGCCATGTCAGCGACCTTAAATTTTGGGATAATGCTGCGGCTAAGCTATACCGTATCTCGCAAATCCCGCAAAATCTGCTCGTAGATCCACATGGCAAGATCATTGCAAAGAATCTTCGTGGGCCAGCATTGGAAGCCAAGCTATGTGAGATATTTGGGTGCAATTGAGTGAATGGTGAGTGGTGAGTGGTGAGAAATGAAAAATTTTACATCATAAGAAATAAGTTCCTGGCTGAACAGCAGTTCACCACTCACAACTCACTCACTCACCACTCACCACTCACCACTCACCAACTCACCACTCACCACTCACATCTCCCTTAGTTGACATCCTTCCCCTTTCCCAACTTATCGATCATCGTTTCCACAGTCGTTTTATTAAGTTGATTGGGTGCCATAGGCAAAGCTAGTTTTGCATACTTCAATGCATTTTTATAATCCCCCAACGCCGAATAACCTCGCGTCAGTCCAACCAGCGTAGTGAATTGATTGGGATTTTTGTCGCTATTCATTTTGAAAACATCAAAGGCTTCCTTGTACATCTTTGATCCAATCAATTGGCGGCCGTATTGATGGATCTCAAACACATTACCCAAAGGCAATGCCTTCTTCATCACTTCGGTAGCTTCCGCGCCGCGGCCAAGTTTTTGCAGGATCTGGGCCTTTGTGCTCCATGCCTGGAACACTCTATCACCCCCAAAAGTCAGACCAGTAGCGGAATCTGACCACATAAGGGCCTCTTCCAGGTTGGTGTTGTTCTGCACCGACCATTGTGCGGCCTGGTCCCAGGCATTCCAGCTGAATCCTTTGTCGGAACGCAATTCCTTTCTAAAGGATTCCACCTGAGTTTTCCTATAATCGACATCGATCTTGAAAGGGATCGACAACTTTTCCCATTGCAATGCAACGATAGCACTTGTATCAGTCTCGTTCATGAACTCATATTTCAGCCATTCCACATTTCTGTCCAATAATTGAGGCTTAACCTTAACTCTCAGCGCATCTTCTTTGGCGTCATAATAAAACTGGCCCCAGGAACTGGAATTTTTTGAAAATATCAACGTGCATTCAGCAGAATCATAGGCCACAAAGAAACCATATTTGCCAGCAGGCAGTGCTTGTCCTTCCACCTTCACGTCGGTTGAAAATTCCATCGTCGTATTCTCATTGGCACCCGCCCTCCAGGGAGCTGATTTGCTACTGCCAAATCCCGGATCTGTAAATCCAGCGGCGACCAATTGCCCCCAAATCTTTCCTTCCCGACCCTTCACTCCCGGCCGATCGTAATGAATGCTGACATCGGTGATACCGATACGTTCACTCACGGATGCTTTTCGATTGCCTCCGCTGGGCAGCGATGTCAATTGGGCAAACGAAATGGAGGTGAGAATCGCCAACATCAGGAAGACTGAAGCAATTTTTTTCATAAACTTAGTTTTAGTAAGCCAAGCTACGGAAAGAATTGAGCCTGCTTAGAAAGATTTATACCAGTGCTTTTTGCATAGGATAAGCAGTGAAGGGCGATGATGTGAGGCAGCCGCTTGCCCGGGGAACGGTACCTTTAGCCCAAATCAAACCATGGATATTCTATCTTTAGTTGACGATAGCTGCCGTTTATACATTTGTATTGTATTCTCCAGTCCGAGGTAAATAGCATCGCAAATCAATGCATGGCCTATACTGACTTCATCGAGCCAGGGAATATGCTGATGAAAATATTGCAGGTTTTGTAGGTCCAGGTCATGCCCGGCATTTAGGCCCAATCCCAGCTGCCTTGCTTTTTCTGCCGCTGCAACATAAGGCCTTACTGCTTCCTCCTTGTCGCCCGATGCATAATTTCGAGCATATCCTTCGGTATAGAGCTCAATCCGATCTGTTCCGGTATCAGCAGCACCCTCGACCATTGCAGTATCGGGGTCCACAAAAATGGAGACGCGTATACCTGCATTCTTAAATACGCTGATCATCTTCACCAGGTATTCCTGATTCTTGATCGTATCCCAGCCATGGTCGGAAGTGAGTTGTCCCAACGTATCCGGAACCAGAGTCACCTGGTCAGGCTTGTTTTCAAGAACAAGATCTACAAAGGAGGATTCGCGACAATTCCCTTCAATATTAAATTCTGTCTTGATGATCTTCTTTATTTCTCTAACATCATTATAACGGATATGGCGTTCATCGGGACGAGGATGGACAGTGACCCCATCGGCTCCATATTGCTGCACATCGATAGCGGCTTTTACAAGATCCGGGTTATTTGCTCCCCGCGCATTGCGAAGCGTGGCGAACTTGTTTATATTAACGCTCAGGTGAACCATAGTGTCTGATGTTTATAAAAGCGTGGGATTTGAAGTATATATGGTATCTAAGGTATATAAAGTATGTAACTGTCCTCCCTACAACTCCATCCACGTATGATCGGCAAGCAATTTCACGGCTGCAATAAATTTCTTAAAAGGCCCATGCCCGCCCCATTCCTTTGGTGAGACCAGCGACAACATAAAAGTCTCGTCATCCTTTTCATATAGATAATAGATCTGACCAATATTGGGCTTGAAAGATAATTTCGCTCCGTAGATCATCAATGAAAGTTCTTTTCGTTTTTGAATTTCATGTGCCTGTAATGCCAATAGCTCAATTTGCTTTCGTATCTGTTCCAGTTGCATATTGGTCTGTTCCTCCATCGCGGTGAGTGCTTTGTGTTTAATCATGCCTTCTTCATTGGCTTTGATCACGGCTCCTGCTACCGAAGCAGAATAAGGAAGTACACTCAATTGTTTATGATATATTTCCGTGTTGGAATATGCACGGTCGCCATTCGTTCGACCCTGGTGAGTTATTTTCAGATAGCCATTTGGCAGAATTTCATGGATCACATGCATACTCACCATTCCTTTTCTGTAAAAATGGATTTCAAGGTTAATTCCATCGGGCAGGATGGCCTGTACCTGATCGGCTAATTCATGGTTATCGAATTCATTGAGCTCGCCATCTGCATTGATCTTATAGCTGGATGCAAAGGCCTTGTTTTCCAGCGTTACCCAGTTATGAGAAATGATCAACTCTTTTTTATTGGGAGTAGCTTCAATTTTATATATGCCGCTTTTAGGTCGCTCGCCTTGTTCATACGCTCCTTTTTCAGGAAACAATTGCCAGGAAGCAAGAAAATTGTAGGCTTGAATCATATAAAAAAATCAAAAGAGACAGGTTGCAAAGGTTTTGTTTTCTGATGATATAAAAAAGCGTTCAATGCAACGAGACACGAAATTTTAACGTCCTTGGGAAGTGAATTTAATTATCTTTATCACATAAATTTCTGATATGAGGTCATGGACCATTTTTCCCGTGATGATTCTCTTACTGGCACAGACTGCAGGCGCGCAGACATCTCCGGCGTCCGCAGATCAGGTGCTTAAGCAGGCTGGTGAGCAAGCGGGCAAAGAAGGCAAAAATGTTTTTTTTATGTTCCATGCGTCGTGGTGTGGATGGTGTCGAAAAATGGAGGCATCTTTAAACGATCCATCCTGTAAACAATTATTTGAAAATAATTATGTCATCAAATACCTGACCGTATTTGAGTCAAAAGGGAAGGAGAACCAGGAAAACCCCGGTGCCCTGCAATTGCTGGCAAAATACAAAGGCAGCGATTATGGAATTCCTTATTGGCTCATTTTCGACAAGGATGGCAAACTCCTTACGGATTCGAAAATGAGACCTGCCGGCGCAAGCCTGGATGCGGGCGAAAATATTGGTTGTCCTACTAGTGAAGATGAAGTGAACGAATTCATCAATAAGCTCAAAGCAACATCTAAGATGAATCCAGATCAACTGGAAGTGATTCGAAAGAGATTCCGCCAGAATGAATAGGAAACCTCTTTCTAATTTACAGCTAGCGTATGAGCGTAACCGTTCCTCTCTGAAAATAAGAAGCTCCTGTATAATCATTTGCTTTTACCATCCACACAAATGTTCCCGTTGGTTGAACCAGTCCACTGATCTTGCCGTCCCAACCCTTGCCGTTTACATTTGTTGTAAAAATTAACTGACCCCACCGATTGAACACCTGGAAGATTTCGATCCTCGATATTCCTACCGCGATCGGTCGCAAAATGTCATTGTGGCCATCCCCGTTGGGTGTGAATGCAGATGGAACAAATACAGTTGGCGGTGTAGCAAAGACCTTTATGGAAATGAAAGCAGAATCCACGCAGCCGGATGGCGTTGACATCACTACCTTATATGTCAGGTCATCAGACGCAATATTAAATAATGCAACGGGATCAGGAATGTTGTTTGCTGAAAGATAAGTAGACGGCGTCCAGGAATAAAATTCTCCACCACTCGCATTTAATTGAAGAGGTTGCCCCATAACAACCGAGGTATCATTCCCGGCAAAAGGATTCATCTTCGGCTCTACAAAAACCACGACGGTATCCCTTCCAGGTTTGGGGCATCCTTTGGTATCAAAAGCAGTAAATATATATGCAAGGCTTCCAGGTGGGGATGCAATGGGATGCAAGGATGAAGGATCAGTTAGGTTCACTGGCGGAGACCAATTCCAACTACTACCATTGCTAACTCCATTCAATAATGCGGAAGTATTATAGCATATGGTTGTATCAGTCCCGGCAAAGGCAGTCGGGTATGGAATAGCGGTGACCACGATGTTTTCTTGCGCAGTACATCCACCAATAATCGCCCTGACCTGGTAGTTGGTGCTATTATTCGTTATTGCCGATGGATTCTGCATAAGAGGATCTATAAATTGAGATGCCGGCGTCCAATTATATTGCAATGCGTCTGAAACGATGTTTAGCCTTACTGTGTCGCCCTGGCAAATCGTGGTATCATTCATGACCTGCAGAGTCACATGATCGACCACCCTCACCTTCACTGAATCGCGGTTGAGGCAGCCATTGTCGTCGAGGTCAACATAGTAAGTGGTCGTAGCATTCGGATCAACGGTTGGTGTAGCCGAATTCGCATTAGTTATGTTTACAGGAGGTGACCAGCTAAGAGTTCCACTTGCGCCGGCAACTAATTGAACCTGGTCATTCAAGCATATAAGGGTATCTGCAAACTTCAGGAGAAGTGGAGGCTTATCAAGAATGCTTATCAATTTGCTGAGAGTACTTAAGCATCCTTTGGTATCCGTGACGGTGAGCAGGACCTCCCTTGTTCCCATGTTGGGGTAAGTATAGGTCGCATTCTGTGTTAGCGCAAAATCTGTAGTGCTAAACTGATCGCCGAAATCCCAGGCCCATGAGTTAACCGTACCATAGACGGAAGTAGAGCGGTCGGTAAATCTTGTTGGTTTTGTAATGCATGCCCCCGCAGCTGCAAAGTCTGGATTAAAGCCAGGATAGACCTTAACCTGCGATTCTGTTGAATCGGAGCAAGGTTGATTCTTGTTGATGGCCAACTTGATTGCATATACGCCCGTATCGGGGAATGTGTATGTGGCTGAAGATCCTGAAGCCGAATAAAGGACGTTACCATTACCATTGAGAAATTGCCAGTTGTAAGATACAATCAAAGGACTGTTGGATTGATTGGCAACAGTCAAAGTATTCGTGTTCCCGCAGACCTGGTACGAAGGCAATAGGGAAGCGGCCGCAATCGAGCAATCAGCAATAAATATCTGGAGATCTTTTCGTTGGGTTGCAATGAGAACCCCGTTTCGAATTTCCTGGGCACAGACGGTAACGACATAGATACCCTGTGCAGGGGCAGTTCCTCTTATCAAGCCGGTACTGGGATCTAACTGAACCTTTAACCCGAGCGGGGAGCTAGGTCCAAAATTGGGAAAATTGTACGGCACAGATGGATAGGGGGGAGGATTTGGAGGCAACGTATTTCCATTAGTACTACCATAGGCCTCACAAAAAGTATAACGCAGGACATCGCCATCAGGATCACCAGCAGCAAAACTGTAGCTGAAATCGTTGTTCGCGCAAACGATAACCAGGTCGCTTCCCAAAAAATTTGCGCTGCTGTTTTGGGGTGCGGTGGGAATCTGGGCAAAGCCGGGGATTTCTGCAGTATAAGTAGCCCCAACGCTGCTTGAACCAGCAAGGAGATTTGTGATCCCATCGATCCTGAAATTTACCTGGGTAGAGATTATAAACCCTTGCGCCGAACTGGGAACCACAATATTAAAATCATAGAAGGCGACATCATAACAAACGGATGGCGGATTGCTGATACAGGGATTGGAATTACCAATGCTGATATTTTCCGTATGTCCCAGCACTACGTCCATGTCAAACAATCGAGTACCGTCTGTCTTATCAAAAACGGAGACCAGGCAGGGGTTTGGAAATTGCCGGCCACTCAAACAACGCTGAAAAAGCTTAAGGGACACGCTATAATAATACCTACCATTGGCAGTGCCGGTAAATATATAATGCATTTCCCCTCCAGTGATATGACTGGCGTTGGCTGTGAGTGCAAAGCCAATGAGTAGAATTGCAGAATAGATTGCCCTCTTCTTCATACCGTTGAATAGCGGGACGGATCAACCTTGGTTTATCTGCTTGGAAAAAAGAAATGCGATGGTACTTATAAAGATACGCATCAAATCGATCGCCTGTGCAGGCAGGTTGCCTAAATGAGAAGGGGATTTTAGACTAATGATTGGTCAGGAGGACTGGTTAAGTTCTTCCTCTATCAGGTCATGAAAATTATTCTCGTTGAGGGAAATCCAGCTTGGATATTGCCCCGGTAAAATTTTCCAGCTTTTGTCGTCTTTTTGCATCCGAAAAATAATGCGATTGCCCCGATCATCCACTACGTCAATAGAAAAAAGCAATTCACCGTCATTTCCGCTGAATTTCCTGAAATTAAATTCCCGTAGGCGACCATCAGCCCTAACCAGCCGCGTGAATTGAATGTTTTTGATAAATTGTACGTGCATAGTAAACTCGTATTAAAAGGATAACGAATATCAGTGGGAAGAAGTATTTAACTACAAGTTACGTGCTACAATTTTGAAAAGGCTTAATTAATTCGTAAAAGTTGTATAATTTTTTATTGCATTGATACAAAGAACAAATAAACTCCTGAATTTTAACAAGCTGGTCTTTTTATTCAAGCAATAAAAATTTATTTTTAGAAATTATTCAGATTTATGAAAACCATTGCAATAATATTTGCTATCATCCCATTTCTCGCTGGAGCGCAGGATTGCAAGGTCAAGCGACTTACAGATCCCTATACGAAAGAAACTAAAGTCTCCACCGGGTTTATTGCGCTCCAGGGCGCTTCCGTGACGATGGATGCCGACAGCAAGGAGATTGATTTTTTCCTGACCTTAAGCGGTAGTGACAAATGCTTCGATAATAATTCGACAGTTGCCGTTTTTCTTGAAGGCACTAAAGCAAAATTGAACTTTCGAAATTCAGGCAGCATGAATTGTGACGGCTACTTCCATATAAATTTTAGGAATGGGACCACCACCAATTCCATGTTGCAAAAGCTCACCACGCAAAAAGTCACCAGCTTATCCTTTAGCGGAGGCAATAAGAAAATAACTGCGATCACATTTTCCCCTGAACAACAGACCTCATTTATGACCTGGGCAGCCTGCCTGGTGACTGAAGCAAAGACTCTTGTTAAATAAAGACAAGAAACTTTATTTACCTTAGAATAAAACAAACCATGCACCGCGCAATCCTTCAGATCATTGCATTCATTATAATCCCATTTTCAATGCATGCACAACAAACGCAAAAGCCGCCCTTGCACGGAAAAAATTGGATGGCCATCACTGGTAAGCCACTGGCCGCCGAAGCAGGAGCCATGGTATTTCAAAGAGGTGGCAATGCCGTTGACGCAGCATGCGCTATGCTTGCCGCTACCTGCACGATGTGGGATGTGTTAAGCTGGGGTGGGGAAACGCAGGCGCTGATCTTTAATCCGAAGACCGGAAAGGTAATTGGAATCAATGCGCTTGGAGTAGCTCCCACCGGAGCAACAGTCAATTTCTTCAAAAATAAAGGAATGAATTTCCCACCCGAGTACGGTCCGTTGGCAGCTGTTACGCCAGGAACGCCCGGTGGCCTTTGCACCATGCTGGCCGAATATGGCTCGATGAGTTTAAAAGAAGTATTGGCACCCGCCATGCAACTGGCGGAGGGATATCCCATCGAAGCTCAGACAGCAAACAGTATAGAAAGAGAAAAGGCGATGATTAAACAATGGCCCTACTCTAAGGCCGTATTTCTGCCACATTTAGGCGAGCAAAGAGAAGCTCCCGAGGCAGGAGAGATCTTTAAGCAGACCGACTTGCTCAAGAGTTTGCAGAAAATGGTGGAAGCCGAACAGCAAGCCCTCAAGCAAGGAAGAAATAGAAAAGAGGCCATTTATGCCGCTTATGACCGATTCTATAAGGGCGATATTGGAAAAGAATATGCACGCGGTTGCCAGGAACAGGGAGGACTCATAACCGAAAAGGATCTCGCAAACTGGAAAGTAAAAATAGAAGAGCCTTTATCGGTCAACTATAAAGGTGTTGAAGTGTATAAGCTATCGCAGTGGACTCAGGGGCCAATGATGCTTCAGGCGCTCAATATCCTAGAGAATTTTGATTTGAAAAAGATGGGTTACAATTCCACGCAATATATACATACTGTATGCCAGGCCATGCATCTGGCCTTTGCTGATAGGGATTTCTATTATGGCGACCCTGACTTCAACCCCCAGGCGCCGATTAAGGGATTGTTATCAAAAGAATACGCGAGGGAAAGAGCTAAGTTGATCAAACCTGAGAAAAATAATCCGAATCCCGGGCCGGGAGATCCTTATCCGTTCGAAGGAAGAGTCAACCCTTTCAAAGAGATCTTAAAGCAAAATGGATTTGAAGCATTCAATTCAAGTTCTATCACGGAAGAATATATCGACAGACTTCGCCGCGGCACTACATCCGTGGAAGCAGCAGACAAAGAGGGTTGGGTAGTATCCATCACACCAAGTGGTGGTTGGATTCCTTCTTGTATTGCCGGCCAAACCGGATTAGGTATGAGTCAGCGGATGCAGAGTTTTGTCCTCGATTCCGCTCTCAATCCGTTTAATGTTTTGCAGCCGGGTAAGAGGCCTAGGGTTACCTTGACTCCGACCCTGGCCATGAAAGATGGTAAACCCTATTTAGCCTTTGCGGTGCAGGGAGGCGATACGCAGGATCAAAACTTGCTTCAATTCTTTTTGAATATGGTGGAATTCGGAATGACCGTGCAGGAATCAGTGGAAGCGCCCAATGTCAACACCAACCAACTTTGGCTTTCATTGGGTGGCACGAAAACCGAGGATCGCAAACCAAAGCCCGGTTCTATATTATTGAATAGTTCTACCAGCAATTGGAGTCGAAAAGAACTAAAGCTGATGGGATACACGTTGAGCTTTGAAGATCGTACCTCGGGACCCATCAATGCCATTTTCTTTGACTGGAAACACGGTAGCTTTTGGGGAGGCTCGAGCAATCATGGTGAAGATTATGGGATTGGCTGGTGATTTTGGAATTTACCGCATAATAAAACAACCGTCTATCCTTCTAAGATATTCCAGGGAGTGATGTTTTGCTTCTCTTCCGGGATTATCTCTTTTTCTTTTTCCTCGGTACTGCTTTCCGGATCTACTGGTTTCTTCGCCGTTTTCTCGATCTCGGCAGCAGACTCACCTCCGGGGATCTTTACCTTTTTGATATCGTCCTCCGAAATGACGTCGTTGATATCTTCAAGATGTTTTCTTACCTTTTTTTCCGTAACCTCATCGGAAAAACTGTAAGGCTTGGGATCTTTATCAACGGGTGCGCGTTTTTTTCGGTCTGATTTCATAATGAATGTTTAAGGCAAATTATCGAAAAGTCATGCCAATGAGCAAAAAGAAACATAGGGTTTCTACGCGTGTGTGCCATAATTTGCACGAAGATATAGATATTTATTTTCAACATATATATGTTTATGCAGTTGCGCCATAGTAGATTAGTAAGAAATTCGGCAACTATATGGGGTGTCGCCAGCCTTTTTTTGTCGGCCTGCAGTGGGCCAAAAAATAACATACGCGGCACCTCCGCGCGGGCAAAAACACAGTTCTCGCTCGTGAAGGGGGAGTTTGCAATGGCATTTAAGGACCTTAGCTCGGGCAGGGAATTGATGATCAATGAACATCAGTTTTTTCACGCCGCCAGTACCATGAAGACTCCCGTGATGATTGAATTATTCAAACAGGCATCGGAGGGTAAATTCAAATTGTCAGATTCTATCATCATTCAAAATAGTTTCAAAAGCATTGTTGATGGAAGTACATATCAGCTCGATTCAACGGAGGACAGTGAACAGGAACTGTACAGGCACATCGGCGAAAAAAGAACGATCAATGAATTGCTTTATCAAATGATCACGGTGAGTAGTAATCTCGCAACGAATTTGGTCATTGGCCTGGTCGATGCAAGAAATGTTACCCAAACCATGCGAGGTCTCGGGGCGCATGAAATTCAGGTATTGAGAGGAGTGGAGGATAACAAGGCCTATGAAAAAGGATTGAATAATCAGACCACGGCCTATGATTTGATGGTCATCTTTGAAAAATTAGCCTCAAGAGAGGCGGTTAACGCGAAGGCTTCAGATGAAATGATCAATATCCTGATGCATCAGCATTTTAACGAGATCATTCCGGCACAATTGCCTCTCGCAGTCCGCGTTGCCCATAAAACGGGATATATCAGCGGTCTTCACCACGATTCTGGAATTGTTTTTCTGCCCGATGGACGTAAATATGTTTTAGTACTGCTTTCAAAGAACCTGGAAGATGAAACAGCAGGCATCAAAGCCATGGCGAATGTTTCAAAGATCATCTACGATTATATGCAGCGTCATCGCTGACCCGGATCCTGGAAATAATGTTAAACTCTTAGAGATCTAGGGGTATTGGCAAAAATGTAGTAGTACAATTACATCATTATTACACTATAGTCTATTTTTTCAGGCCTCAACTCGTCGTTTCTTCGTCCTCAGAATTTATCGTTTTCGTCCCAATGAAACCTTATCCAATATCTATGAACAAATTCACTAATACCGGCTTTTCCCCTTTTGCAGCGTCACCATCTTCTCTTCCACCACTGACTACTTCGCTCATTCCAGAACTGGTATCGACCAACCCTTCCACAAAATCAAATGAGCATAGCGGCCCTTCAAAAGCCCGGAAAAATCAAAATCCAATTGTTGACAACAGCCTTTTTAATTTCAAAAAATTATACCGATGCCCATAATGTTCCTATTCCTTTCGCTGGTATACACCGTTAAGCTGCATTTGACAGCACGCACCTATAAAGTGCCTGTCTTTACCGCAAAACTAACAGAGGAAGCATAAGAATCACAAAGCCCATACGGACTTTGCGGGCAGACGACATTAATATCGATAATGCTCCGGCTTGAAAGGACCTTCTTTAGAAACTCCGAGATAGTCAGACTGCTCCCTGGTCAATTCTTCCAGCACAACACCGATCTTTTCCAGATGTAACCTGGCAACTTTTTCATCCAGGTGTTTGGGAAGCACATGAACCTTGTTTTCGTATTTTTTGTAGTTAGTCCACAACTCAATCTGCGCCAGCGTTTGATTCGAAAAGGAATTACTCATCACAAAACTGGGATGTCCTGTGCCGCAGCCGAGGTTTACGAGGCGGCCCTCTGCCAGGATGATTACATCATGGCCATCGACATTGTAGATATCCACCTGAGGTTTGATCGTATCTTTTGTATCGCCATAATTAGCATTCAACCAGGCAATATCAATTTCAATATCAAAGTGACCAATGTTACAAACGATCACTTTATCCTTCATTAACTTAAAATGAGCGCCGGTGATCAGATCACGACAACCGGAGGCAGTAACGACGATATCAGCTTCTTTTACCGCATCGATCATTCTTTTCACTTCAAAACCATCCATCGCGGCTTGCAATGCACAAATGGGATCAATTTCAGTAACAATCACTCTGCAACCGGCCCCCTTCAATGAAGCCGCGGAGCCCTTACCTACATCTCCATATCCACCAACCACAGCGACCTTCCCGGCAAGCATGACATCGGTAGCCCGGCGAATAGCATCAACCAGGCTTTCTTTACAACCATATTTATTATCAAATTTGGACTTGGTCACTGAATCATTCACATTGATAGCAGGGACTGGCAAAGAGCCCTTTGCTACCCTTTCATATAACCGATGAACACCCGTCGTGGTTTCTTCGGAAATACCCCTGACATGTTGAACCAGTTCAGGATAGGTATCAAGGACCATATTCGTCAAATCACCGCCATCATCGAGAATCATCGTCAGCGGACGATCAGCACTTCCAAAAAACAGGGTTTGCTCGATACACCAGTCTGCCTCTTCAATCGACTGGCCCTTCCAGGCAAATACTCCGATACCTGCAGCAGCCATCGCAGCGGCTGCATGGTCCTGCGTAGAAAAAATATTGCAGGAACTCCACTTTACTTCTGCCCCCAACGCTCTTAGCGTTTCAATCAGCACGGCGGTCTGAATAGTCATATGCAAACAGCCGGCAACTCTTGCACCTTTGAGGGGCTGTGAGGGTCCATATTCTTTTCGAATGGACATCAGTCCGGGCATCTCGGCCTCTGCCAGGCGTATTTCTTTGCGTCCCCATTCAGCCAGGGAAATATCAGCTACCTTATACGGAAGGTTAAAATCGATCGATTTTGAAACAGTTGCCATATTTTGCGTTGATTTTTTGCGGTGCAAAGGTACAATTATCCTGTATAAATATGCTATTTAAGGTGTAACTTATTTGAACATTACGCCGGTTTACAATGGAAAATATTAGCTACGATACCGTAACGGAAGCAGTAAAGGGTTTGCGAGAAAGAGGATTCACGGTTGATTTCAACCTTCAGGAGAATTGCATCGTCTGTAACGATGATATCTTTAACGCGTCAGATTTTGAGATCATGGAAGTATACCGGTTTGAAGGAGACAGCGATCCATCGGATGAAGCCGTCGTATATGCCATCCAATCACGGAATGGATTGAAGGGCGTCCTGGTCAATGGATACGGGATATCTGCTGAAGCCATGAGTGATGAAATGGCGCAGAAATTGAATATTCATAAATATTAAATGGATGATCATGAAACGTTTGCTGATATCCTGCCGGTTTTTGGCGATCATAATTCCAACCTGCCTGCAGGCGCAAAATGATAGCATTCGATTGTCCTGTCCCCTGACCGGCGGGGTAGTAGTGCCGCCGCCCCGCAATACGATTCACTATGATCCTCCCGACCTGTGTATAGTCCTTTCCAGTATTCCGGACACGCTCGTGAAAGCCTGTGTGCCCGGCCGCGTTACTAACGTAGAAGCCAGTTCGGATGACGACGGCAAGTGGGAAGTGGTGTTATTTTATAAGTTTAAGAAAAAAGAATATTATTTCTGGTATTCAGGATTGGAAACGGCAACGGTCAAACGAAATGATGTTTTAAAAGACGGTCAATCCATCGGCACGATCAAGCCGGGAGGCAAGATTGAATTGCTGATGTATGATTTCGAGACCCAGGTAGATCCTTCGGGCTACCTAAATTGCACCTTTATTTTAAAGAATTAGTTTTTTCCACCACATCGAGATGGGGCCATTTAATTTTTCACCTTTCCCGGTACTCAGCACGGATCGATTGCTTCTTCGCGAAATGACGATGGAAGATGATCAGGAGGTCTTCGATCTTCGCTCCAATCCACAGGTTTTGCAATTCATTGAAATAACCAAAGCGGTAGTCATTGAGGATGCCCAAAAATTTATTGAAAATGTAAATGAAGGAATGCTTAAGCAGGAAGCGATCATGTGGGCTATCACATTAAAAGATAGTGAACGGCTTATCGGCACTATTTGCCTGTGGAATATTTCAGTAGAGAGGATGGAGGCGGAAGTTGGCTACATGCTGCATCCCGATTTCCAGGGCAAGGGCATTATGCAGGAAGCTCTAATTGAGGTGATCGACTATGGATTCAGCTCCATGCATCTGAATGTAATCGTTGCCGATCTGCATCCTGACAATATAAAATCAGTAAATGTGCTGCAAAAAAACGGGTTTGTTTATTTTGGTAAGTCGAAGGATTTGATTGTTTATTCTTTGAAAAGGCCAAATCTAAATGCTGGATATTAGATACTAGATTCTTTTATTATCTTTCTAATTGCCTCAAACCCTTATTTCCTAAACCAACCGAGTATGGAGTATATAGTCCTGGCCATCGCACCCGGCATTGCCATTTGCATGTATTTTTTTTACAAGGATATCTACAATAAGGAGCCGAAGGTTGATTTGCTGATTAGCTTTCTCCTGGGTTGCCTCGCTATATTGCCGGCCATAGGTTTTGAAAGAGCGCTTGAATCAACACTCGACGGGACAGTGGCAGGCGTCGCCATTTTTTCCTATGCAGTAGTTGCCTTTGGCGAAGAAGCGAGCAAGTTTTTAGGTCTTCGCCTATTCTCTTTTAATCAGAGAAGCTTTGATGAACCTCTCGATGGAATTGTTTATGCAGTGATGGTCAGCATGGGATTTGCCACGGTTGAAAATATCATGTACGTGCAGAAATATGCTGAAATAGGGAGAGGTCTTGAGATCGGGCTTTATCGAATGTTTCTAAGCGTACCCGCGCACGCCACCTTCGCTGTGATCATGGGATATTTTGTAGGTAAGGCAAAATTCAACCCCGGGGCCAGTGTCATCTTAATGATCACCGGAGTGGTCGGCGCCATCTTCTTCCACGGCACCTTTGATTTTTTCATTTTCGTTAACCAGTATTCTTTTGTGGGACGAGAATCCGGAAACCAATTATTATTTTGGGGCGCCATTGTATCCTACGTCGTTTCGATTGCGCTTTGCCGTAAGTTGATCCGTTCGCATAGAAATCTTTCCCGCGAAATGTTTAAAGAAAAGAATACAACAGCCAGTGTTTAAGATTCGCAAGGCAACCGTCAGTGATATTCCTCTCATTCGCCAACTCACCTTCCAGGTTTGGCCACAGACTTATGCTTCGATCATATCGAAGGAACAGATTGACTATATGCTCGATCAAATGTATAGTGAGTCATCGCTGGAAAAGCAAATGTCGGGAGGTTCTCAATTCGTATTCGCGTATGATGAAGCTGACCCGGTTGGATTTGCATCTTTTGGCGAAGAGGAACCGAACACTTTCAAGCTTCATAAATTATATGTACTCCCGTCCCAACAGGGAAAGGGAACAGGAAAATGGTTGGTGGAAGAAATCATCAAGGAAGTGAAGCTGCAGGGAGCCGCCACGTTGTTTCTACAGGTAAACCGGAATAATAAAGCCAGGCAGTTCTATGAAAAATTAGGATTTACGATGGCCAGGGAAATTAATCTCGACATAGGCAACGGCTTCTTCATGAATGATTACATCATGGAAAAAAATCTAGCATCCAGTATCTAGCATCTGGTATCTAGTTCTTCTCCTTCTTTCCAAACAGTTTCTGGAAAAATCCTCTTTTCTTCTTCGGCTTCTCAGCAGGTGATCCAATGGGCCTGTTTCCATCTTCTTTATTGACACTCGCCTTGTTCAACGAATCTTTCTTGTCCGGATTGTCATCATCCTTTAGAGGCTTTGATTCAGGGCCTATGTATTCATTGATGTCGTAGTCTTGTTCCTTACCCACGCCCTGGTCTTCACCTTCGGCGCCAGGAGGAGGAGTCTTATCAATCAGGTCCATGATGTCGGCACTATTGATCTCATTCTCCAACTCAGGAGGCTTCACAAACCTGGCATCCCTGTCAATGCCCAATGTCTTGTCGCCATATACTTTCTTAAAGAATGCTTCCCAAATTGGCCGCGCCATTCTCGAACCCTCCCCTTCGTTGCGGATAAAGCGGTCATCGAAGCCTACCCAGGCGCCCGCTAATAATTGTGGTGTGTAGCCAATAAACCAGGCGTCGGCATTGTCATTGGTTGTGCCCGTTTTTCCGCCCATTTCCACCGCTCCCAGGCGGTCCCGCAGACCAGCAGCCGTTCCTCTGTCAACTGGTCCCTGCATCATGCGCGCCATCCGGTAAGCAGTAATCTCACTAACCGCTTCTTTACGGTTTACACTGTAATCAAACCGTTTGATCACATTTCCATTGCGGTCTTCGATGCGACTAATAAAATAAGGTTTGGTTGAAAATCCACGACCAGCAAATATGGTATATCCCCAAAGCATTTCATATAGAGAAAGATCGCATGACCCTAAAGCAATGGAAGGAAATGGTTCGACTTTGGTAGGTATATTTAATCTGGCCAGGAAGTCCGCAAACTGCTGAGGGCCCACCTGTTTCATGATATATGCTGTCGCACAATTTTTTGACCAGGCCAATGCATTGGCCATGGAAATAAGGCCTCCAGGACATTTTTTTCCTGCAGGCACCCAACCACTACCAGGAAAGAACTGCGCATCGTTTTCACACTCCGTCTCGGGCGTAAATCCTCTTTCTTCCATGGCCTGTGTATATAAGAAAGGTTTGATAGACGAACCTACCTGTCTTTTTGTTTTCAGATTTACGTGATCGAATTTATAGGTCCTGAAATTTATGCCGCCCACCCAGGCCCGCACTTCACCGGTAACCGGATCCATCACCATGAAGGCAGTCTGTTCCATCTGTCGATGATATTTGATGGAATCATACGGCGTCATGATCGTATCCTTTTCCCTCTTTGAATTCCATGCAAATATTTTCATCGGCACTTTCTGATAGAAACTGGCAGTGATTTCCTTATCACTTAACCCATCGTCCGCCAGGTTTTGCCACCGGTCGCTTTGCTTCATCGCCTGTTCGAGGACGTTCTCATGTTCCTTCCAGATAGCTCCGGACTTTATGATTCCTCTGGCATTTACATTGTGTTGCAGAGCCGTCATTTGAATGGCAACCGCCTCTTCGGCATATTCCTGCATTCTCGGGTTGATCGTTGTATAGATCTTAAGGCCATCGTCGTAAATATCATAAGCGTCGCCATTGGATTTTTTTACATCAGACAATGCAAGTTTCACTTCGTCTTTTAACACCTCCCGGAAATAAGGCGCATAGCCGGTGTTCTCATCTAGCTTTCTATAATTCAATTTAATGGGCAGCGCTTTGAGCCTGGCAGCTTCGGCAGGAGAAATCTTTCCATTGATTTCCATCTGTCCGATCACAATATTGCGACGATCTAAGGCAGCCTTAGGATTTCTCACCGGGTTAAATAAAGTATTTCCCTTAAGCATCCCTACCAGCAATGAAGCTTCATCCACATTTAATCGGTCAGGTTCTTTTTGAAAAAATGTTCGTGAGGCGTTTCGAATTCCGTAAATATTATTTCCAAACGGGACTGCATTGAGGTAGAGGGTAATGATTTCTTCTTTGGTAAAATTTCTTTCCAGTTTTACCGAGACGATCCATTCTTTTATTTTCTCGATCACCCGCCATGCCTTGTTCTTGCTTCCCTGATCGAGCAGGGCCTTGGCCAACTGCTGAGAAATGGTGCTGCCCCCGCCCTCACTACCCAGGGTGAAGATGGCGCGAAGCGTGGACTTGAAGTCGATCCCACTGTGTTTATAAAATCGTTCGTCTTCCGTAGCTACAAGAGCATCTACGACATGGGGAGAAATATCTCTGTATTTAACGCTGCTGCGATTTCCCTTTTCACGGTAATACTTGCCCATTAAAGTTCCTTCAACAGCATACACTTCTGAGGATTGAAGAATAGAGGGATTTTCGAGCTCTGCCAGGGAAGGCATCTTACCGAAAGCGCCAAAATTAGCCATCGCCACCAAAAGTATCAACGAGCCCAGGCCGGCGAGGAAGAGAATCCAGAAAATGCGGACAGATTTTTTCATATAAGATATCTTATCGAAATTAAGAAAAACCCCAGCGGGGCGGGCATAATGAATTTAATTTTTTGTCAAAAAGGGATCTTTCTTCGGGATATGCTTAGAACTTACCCGGTAAATATTTGTTCAGGAATGATTTGTAACCTTCCAGGTCCTTGTTGGCCTTTAGCGATTGCAGGTTTTTCTCCGATATGATCGTGTAGCTGTATTTACCACCCTTGAGCCAGGGAATGATTTCAGAAGATGTCCGCGGCCGCGTCTTGTCTACATATTCCGATGCCTCCGTTGCATTCTTGAATGGACTTATCAATAATAACCGGTTATTTACATCGAGCTCCAGCAGGTCAATCGTCATGATCTTATTGCCAAATGCTTCCCGGTTATACCGGAAAAAGGCGTTTTTGGCTTCATTTGAAAATACAGGGTCCACCTTATCCAATACAAGCAAAACATAAAAGGAAGTCTCTGTTTCAAAGACAAAGGCAGAGGCGGCCACATTCTTCGTGACCGTATCTTTTACCGGCGGAGGAAGATTATTTTTAATGACTGGGTTATTGATGACAACGGGTTGCTGAACAATTTTTGTCGACGTTGTGTCTTTTGGCGGCGGAACTCTGGTAATTAAATTATCTATTGGTCGTGTAGTGCTGTCTTCTTTGGGTCTTTCAACGACCATGTTTCGAAGCTCTTCTTCGATAGCCGCTCTTCGGCTCAATACGTCGAGCATGGTAGTTGACTTTTCAGCAAGAGGTGTTCCCTGGAATTGTGCAATGATATCTCCTAAAATTCTCTTTGCCGTAGAATCATTCCTTTGTTTGATATAATAAACGGATTCGATGTACAGAAGCTGAGGAGTCCAGTAGTTCTTTCCATAGGTACTGTCTGCAATTTTTTTCGCCTGGATGGCTTGCTCAAAATTGCCTTCGATAAACAGGTCATAAATCTTTTCATACGTTTTGGTAGCCTCGGGATTAACATCGGTTGACTGCGGATTCTTTCCCGTATTCACAATCGTGGTGTAATTGCTGGAGGAAAATTTCTCACTCATCAACTTCTTCATGGAAGCTGCCTGTGCAGCGTCTCCGGATTTATTGTAGCAATAATAAAGATTAAACAATACCTCGTCCATCTTGTCGAATTGAGGAAAACGACTTCTCAGCTTCTCCAGTGTTTCAATGCCGGAGCGACAGTCCTCCACTTCCTGGATATAAATCTTGCCCAGTGTAAATAAGGCATTTTGAATTGAATCATTTGAAAGCTTGAGTAGTTCTTCGGTAAGAGGAAGATTTGCATACAACGCATCGAATGTGAGTTCGGTTGGGACATCTGTTACAATACCCGTTGTTGGTTTCCCATCTCTGCCGGTGACACCCTGGGTATTAATTGGAATACCGGAAACAATAGCCTGGCTTCGTCGCCAATTATCCTGGTTTGGCCTGTTTCCCCATCGTGATTTAAAATCAGATTGACCCCGACTCCTGTAAGCAGCATTATAAAAATACCACTCGCCCTTGGTATCGGTGTTTGCAAACGGTGCAGGAGTTGTAGTACCAAAGCCTGAAGTCGCAACACCCGTTCCTTCGTCCTTTAAACCTTGTTGTTTTCTCAGCGTTTTCACCAATTTTTTTATGAAATCACGCCGTTCGTCTTCGGGCAGGCCTGCAAGATGTTGAAGACTATCCTGCCGTTCCACAATTTCGATTTGGGTTGCCAGCTTTCCCAATAGCTCTTTCTTCGCAGTTAGTGCTGGAATATTTTTTAAAGTTTGATCATCCAGCCTTAGGCTATCATAGAAGTTGAACGCTTTGCGATATTCCTGCTTTGTCAAATACAATTCCGCCAGTTGCAGAAATGCACGATTGCGTTGTGAAGGATCGTTGCTTAAATAGCGAGTGCTCTTTAGCAATAAAGCAATAGCAGCATCTATGTCTTTTCTCTCTAGTTGCATCTGGGCAGCCATATAATAAATTATATCCCGATAGTCCTGGTACTTATCCCGCCGCGCCATTTTTTCCAGTTCGGCAACATTCTTTTCGATGTCCTTTTCACCTTCATCCTTGTTTACCCGGATAGCAAACAGGCGTGCGTATATATCCATCACCGGGTCGGTGGTATGATTGGCTACTTTGGAATAATATTTCTCCGAGGTTTTATAGTCGCCTATCTTTTCGTACAACTGTGCAAGCAGGTATTCCCATCTCGCTTTCTCCAATTGATTGGTAGCGTTATCGAGTGACTTTTGCAGGTAAACCACACAACTATCCCACATATTTTGTTTGTAAAACCAATAAGCCTGCACTTCATCCAGGTCGTTCTGCAATCGTTTGGGAAATACAGGATCATCCTTAAGGGTAACGATCAGGCTGGCTGCTTCGGCAAACTGGTCCTGGGCCAGAAAATTCCTGATCTGCCAGATAAAGGCGTCGTTTCGGCTGGGTGGTTCGGAAAATATTTTGCGTGGTAAACTGGATTTTTCTTTCGTAGCGATGCTAAGGGCGGAGTTTCCGTCCATACGGCTTCCTATCGTCTTATAATATCCGTCCTTTTCCTTTTCGGCGAACGCATAATTAATGAACTGAAACATAAGGAACGCCGAATCGAATTTCTTTTGCAGGTAAAAGGCTGCTCCCCAAAGCAGGTAAAGGTTATCCACCCAGTCATTGCGCAGGTCATGAAGCGCAATTCCAGTGGATGCCTTATAAGTGATTGAATCAAGTTTTATCGAATCCTGTGCCGTTGCTTCCAGGGTATAGTTGTAAAAGGGGAGAAGTTCAGTATAATCTTCAGTGAATGAAGTCTTTGCCCTTTCAAGTACTTCGTTGAGCTTGTTATTGGCGTTAAAGAAGTAATTATAGTGGGTGACGGTATTTTGTATCAGGCGGCGGGGAAGGGTAAATTTTTTCTGATCTGACTTTTCAGACCGTAAAACCCGTTCATCGTATTCCTTAGGTTTCTTAATGTCAAGGGAGACACCTAACTGGCTGAAGGAAGTGATGCTAAAGAGGGTGAAAATATAGAAAAGGAAAGTTGTTCTTGTATATTGGATAGGTCGCATTTTCGGGCGCAATCTAAAGGCTTATTAACTGAAATTCAAAGATTTTAGTATAAAATCGGGCCAAAATCTTAGGGTTATGGACCACATATAAATGAAATATGTCCGCCCACGAAATTAAACCATTTTTTGAACGTTAAATTGAAGGGTAGGTCTCTGGCAAAACACATTGGTATTGCTTAACTTAGTTGTTAAACTTATTCTATGCCAAAGCTAGATGCCGGGTCTACCCTGAAGCGATTGAGGAATCGCTACCGGTTGGTCGTGATGAACGACGACACTTATGAGGAGGTAGTGACCTTTAAATTGTCGAGACTGAGCGTTTATATCATGTTGAGCACAATTTTTGTGCTTTTAGTTGGTTTAACAGTAGCGCTCATCGTCTTTACACCGCTGAAATACTACATTCCCGGATATGACGACCTTAAGATTGGACGGGAATACCGGGAAATGAAATACCGGGTGGATTCGCTCGAAAAACAAGTTGGATATCAGGCAAATTACATAGAGAACATCAAGAACGTACTTAATGGCGGAACCGGTCTGAAATTGGATACCACGCAGATTGCGGTACCCAAAGCTGAAATTTCTAACGATTAATCTCAATACCTATGTTTAATACTAAAAACAAAACCGACATGCAACTAGAAAAAACAAACGGTGGCAACGGCACAACGCTGATCAGTGCGGGGACAACCATCAAAGGTGACATCAGTAGCAACAGTGATCTTCGAATTGATGGAGCCATAAATGGAAACATTCATAGTTCCGCCAAGATAGTGATCGGCGCTAATGGTGTAGTTGAGGGCGATATCTACGGCACGCAAGCGGATATCGTTGGCAAGGTCACCGGTAATATCCGTACCAAGGAACTCTTGCAACTACGAGGCGACTCGGTCGTAACCGGAAACCTATATGCCGGAAAGCTGCAAGTTGAACCGAGCGCTACTTTCAATGGTCAATGCCATATGGGAGCCAACACGGTGGAATTGTCCAACGGCGAATCACCGGTCGCTATAAAGTTGGAAGCGCAGTCTTACAGCTAGTTAGTTTTCTTAGCTTGATGAAGTAAAAGGTATATAACGTATCTAAAGTATATTTGCGCCAAATTCAGGAATGATCAAAAACGCAAACTGGCGCCCGCTTTTACCCGTTCTTATCCTGTTTCTTATTTTGAATGCCTTCTTTATTGTGGGAAGGAACTTCTTTGAAAAATGGAATATGGATAACTCAGTGCTGGTCGGTGGCAACCTGGTTCTTTTTCTCGCCACCTTGTCGTCGTACTTTCTCGCAACAAGAAGCCTACATTCTACCAATCCTCATGCAATAGTCCGTTCCATGTACGGGAGTTTTCTGATCAAATTATTCATCTGCATACTCGCGGCCATTTTTTACATCCTGCTGGTGAAAGAGAATGTGAATAAGCCCGCACTCTTTACATGTATGGGTATTTATGTGATCTATTCCATTTTAGAAGTGTCGGCACTCACGAAACTGATGAAGAAAAAAAAGAATGCCTAAGAAAGAAGCGCCTCTTCCTCTCCTGCAGCATTACCTGCCCCCCGATACTTACGCTGGAGTGGCTTCTTATCTCAACCAATTTAAGGTACATCTAACGATTACGAAAGAACGAAAATCCATTCTTGGGGATTACCGGCACCAAACGCACCAAAGCAATCACCGTATCAGCGTCAATGGAAACCTCAACAAATATTCATTCCTGATCACTCTGCTGCATGAGCTGGCACACCTTCTTACCTTTGACAGATTTGGTAATAAAGTGGTTGCTCATGGAAGGGAATGGAAAAGTATTTATGCGCAGCTGCTGGATCAATTTCTCAAAATATTTCCACCGGCGATCGAAACAGAATTATTACGCACATTAAAGAATCCGGCGGCAAGCAGTTGTGCCGAAGATGGGTTACTGAGAGTGCTACGCCAATATGATGCTCAAGCCTCATCAAATCAATTGGTGGAAGAGATCCCGCTCAATGGATTGTTTCGCACCAGTGATGGAAGGATTTTTCAGCGGGGAAAAAGACTTCGCAAGCGATTTCAATGCAAAGAAATTAATTCAGGAAGACTATATCTATTCAGTCCTGTTTATGAAGTAGAGACCGTTTAGTCTAAAATCTTTAACATCCAGAGTTGGCAACCTGTATGTCCGGAATTACCCATCGCTGCATCAAGATATTTAAAACCGGAACGCTCATAAGTCTTGAGAGCCTGCTGTAGCTCAGGCATTGTTTCCAGATACACTTGGCGGTAGCCGGCACCCGCTGCATAATCCAGGCATAGTTGGATCAATTTTCTTCCAAGTCCAACACCGCGTGCATGGGGGAGCAGGTACATTTTTACCAACTCGCAAGTATCTTTAGGAAGACCATCGGTAGGATAAATGCCGCCTCCTCCGACGACCTGTCCGTCTATTTCGCCAACAAAATAAGCGGCACCACTTACCTGGAACAGTTGGTAAAGATGATCCGTGGAAGGATCATAGTAAACGGTGTTGGGATGATTTGCCTTAAACTCCACGAGAGTATCCCTAACAATCTTCGCGAGGATCGGATTATCGCGTGATTCAATCCTCCGGATCGTCGATTGATTCATATGAATTATTTCTGCAAAAAACTAATTGCTGGGAATGGTCGCTGTTTTCGTGCCGCCCTTGTTCCAGCAATCCAGTCCGCCGTTGTCTTCACTGTCGGCACCCAATGAATTAATTCGCGTGGTTGCGGCATTGTATACATTGATTACTCCGGATTGATTATTGGCCGCACTAAAATGCAGGATGCGCGCATTGGTATTATTAAATACAGACAGGCTGCCGGCATCATCCTCCGTCGTAGTCACACGAACACGATCATCGCCTTTAGATCCGCGAATATAAATATCGCCTCCTCCGGCAGTATTATTACCCAGGCGGATAACTTGTTTGCCGGTTCCATTATATACGCCCAATGATCCACCGCCGCCTTCTGTATAAGTAATTCTTGCGTTTAAATTTCCCTTACCATCATAGACCAGCAATGAACCGCCACCGGCGTTATTGGGAATGAGATCGACCTGTTTCTGTCCACTTGGATTGAAAGTGCTGACCCTGCCACTTCCATCAAGGGTTGTCAGACGTACCAATACTTTGCTTTGATCATTCACCACTTCAAAATTTTTTGCCTGCAATGTTTCCGGGACAGCCTTCGTTCGGGTAAAGGCAAAGATGGCTGTCAGCCCAATGATCCCTACTAATGAGAATAGTAGGCGACGGTAACGACGATTTTCGTTTTCAAGTGCAATCAACCTGGTTTCGATAGTATTCATTTTGGATAATTTTTAATGTGAGAAAGTGCTTATTGGCTTTTCAGGAAACTTCATACGTTCAACGAAAGGTTGAAACTTTGGGTCAGTCCGGAGAAACTCGCAGAGGGGCCATGCATTGATGCATGCCAGCGATCCATCGCGTTGCTCAAAGGCAATTTCCAGGAATTCCAGAGCCTGATCATCATTTCCTGAAAAATAAGCCGCTCCTGAAAGAAAGAGCCCGGAGATAAATTCGGTTTTTGAGCGTCCGAGCAGCTCATTACGGAGCTCTATGCTTTCAGCAATCCTTCCTGTCAGAGAGTAAACCCAACAAAGTTCAACAAGCGGCCACGGATGCCGAAGAGAAACAAGTGCACATTTTTTGAATGCTTCAACCGCTTCATCGTAGCGACCCAATGTTGCATAGCTAATGCCTAAGGCCCGGAATCCGGGAAATGAATTTGCATCTAACTCAATGGCCTTTCTTGCAGTCACCAGCGCCTCCTCATATCGTCCGGCCGCGACATAGGTAATGGCGAGTACATGATGGGAAATAGAAACGAGTGGCTCCAGTTCAACCGCCTTCTTCGCTTCAGCTATTCCCTCCTCGAACTTACCTTCAATAAATGATAGATAATAACTATACCAAAAGTGAGCCGGGGCATAATTAGCATTGATCTCAAACACTCTTTGAAAACCTGTTTTAGCTTCTGACCAGTTCCAATCATAGAAGGCACTAATAAAAGCCAATGCTGTATAAGCTTCTATATTGACAGGATTTATTTGAATGGCCCTTTCAGCATTTAACCGTGCCTTAGGCATTGCATCATGCGGTGGCAATGAACCATAAAATCCCAGGATGGCCAATGCATCCGCAATACCAGAATAAGCGAGAGCAAACTCGGGATCGATCTTAGCTGCCTGATGAAAATATTCGAGCGCTTTCTTAATCCCGGCCCCACGCTGATTTAAATAGAACCGTCCTTTTAAATATAAGTCATACGCATCGTGACTATCGGTCGGGTTAGTTTCAATGATCGCCTTTTCATGAGCGAGCAGCGTAATTTTTAATTTCTCGGTAATGGCCAGGGCAATTCCATCCTGGATACTAAAGATGTCATCCATTTCCCTGTCATATCGTTCGGACCAAAGATGAAAACCATCCTCTACATTGATCAGCTGAGCTGTGATCCGCAAGCGGTTGCCTTGTTTTCTAACGCTTCCTTCTAATACTGTTCTTACGTTCAGCTTTTCACCCACCTCACGCAGGTCGACATTTTTTCCTTTGAATTGAAACGAGGAAGTGCGGCCCGCGACTTTCAACCCTTTCAAATGTGAAAGTGAATTGATTACTTCTTCGGCCATACCATCGCTAAAGTATTCCTGATCCGGATCATTACTCATATTGACAAAAGGCAGGATGGCTATACTCTTGCCGTTGGGAGCGTGTTCAGGTCGTCGATCTTTGGGCGCGTAACCCGGGCTGGTCCTGGATTCCGGCGAAAGTGACGTAGCTATCGATACTTCGTACACTTTTATCGGATCCTTTATATTTTTCAGAATTTCTTCTTTGAGAAATTTTGCACTGATACCTTTCTTATTGGCTACATTGTTATAAACGGATTCAGAAATATATATTCCGCCCTCTTTCGCCAATACCTGCAGCCGCGAGGCAATATTTACGCCATCGCCAAACACATCGTTGTTGTCGAAAATGACATCTCCGAGGTGAATACCAATGCGAAGCTTGAGATTGGGTATAGCAGCTGAGAATTGCTGAATGGTTCCTGCACATAGCACCGCATCGGTAGCTGTCGAGAAACTTGCCAGGACGCTGTCTCCAATTTCCTTGATCCATTTTCCGCCATGACTTTCGATGGCAGGCCTGTGAATGTCCCGGTTCTTTTTCAGCAGTTCAAAAGCACCTTGCTCATCCTCGCTCATCAGGGCGGTATAACCGACAATGTCGGTGAACATGATAGCGGCGAGTTGGCGAAACTGGGACATGCGAATAAATATCAGGTCAATTTTACGATAATAACGGATCGTTTACCAGTATATTTTGGTACGATCAGTCCAGCACCTCAAAGATCATCACAGGATTGGTCTTATTTTTCAAGGCCACTTCACCTATCGGCTTGCAATTGAATGATTCCTTCATCTTCTCATAAGATGATTCGGTGATCACTATCTGGCCGTCTGTGGCCATGGTTTGAAGCCGTTGGGCTATATTGACAGCGTCTCCTATCACGGTGTAGTCAAGGCGTCGAAGGTTGACAGAACCGATATTTCCGGAAATCATTTCACCGCCGTTGATGCCGACTGAAACTTTGGGAGAAAAATCCAGGTTATCGGATTCCCTGGGAAGGTTTTCAATTTTCTTGCGAACGGCAAGGCAGGCGTCCACAGCCCGATCGAGGTGGTAGTCGCCGCGGAATACAGCCATGATCGCGTCACCGATAAACTTGTCGATATAGCCTCCTTGCGCGATGATTTCTTTAACCATCACATCGAAATAATTATTCAACAATCTGACTACCGCATCCGGCGTTTCATTTTCAGATATCGTGGTAAAGCTGCATATATCAATGAAAGCCACGCTGGCTTCCACCGTCTCATTGACCATTAGCGAGGATTCAAATTCGCGGGTGTTCATGAAGTTCAATACCGTTTCATCCACGTACATGCGGAGAATGTTATTTTCCTTAATAGCCTGGAAGGTTTCGCGGATCTGGTTAACATACTGGATCGTCTTTTGCATCGTCAATTCCAGGTCCTCAAAATTCACGGGCTTTGTGACAAAATCAAACGCGCCCCGGTTCATCGCAACACGAATGTTATCCATATCTCCATAGGCCGAAACAATGACAGCCTTTACCAGCGGATTGGACTCTTTTAATCTTAATAGCAGCGTGAGGCCATCCATCTCCGGCATGTTGATGTCGGAAAGCACAATATCGATATCGGGGAATTGCTGCAGTTTCTCGAGCGCATCATTTCCGTTGATCGCAAAGTAAAATTCATATTGATGTTCGCGTATCTTCTGACGGAATTTCTGCTTGATCAGCATTTCCAGATCGACCTCATCATCAACCACTAATATCTTTGCCATTAACTCTTAATTTTTAGTTTCTCCTTTAATATATTAAAATCGAGTGGTTTTGTCAGGAAATCATCAGCGCCGAGCCGGATGGCCTGGTTATAATTCTCGGGATCAGCGTACGCAGTAATCATCATCACCACGGGAGGAGGGGAACTAAATTTTTGTTTGATGTTCTGAAGCAATTCCAGGCCGCTCATACCCGGCATATTGATATCCGAAAGAATCAGGACCGCTTCATGCACATGATTGGTTAGATAGGAGAGAGCCTCTTCTCCGGAATAAGCAAAGGCAAACTCGATCTGGTGATCTCGAATCTCTTTCCGGAAGCGTTGCTCAAACAATGTTTGAATATCCTTTTCATCGTCGACGACTAAGATTTTCATTTGATGATTTACATTTAGTTCAGAAGATGTGGCTGAATATATTACGAGTAAAAATATACTGAATTCGGGAAACTATTGATGGTTATTTCGCCGGCAATTCAATGATGAAATTAGTGTATTCCCCTTCTTTTGCTTCCACCCTCAATTCGCCACCGTGTGCCTTAACAATATCGTAAGATAAGGAAAGACCTAAGCCCGTTCCCTGACCGGTCGGCTTGGTGGTGAAGAAAGGCTGAAATATCTTTTCCATGATCCTTTGCGGAATGCCGTTGCCATTGTCAGCAACAATAAGTATAGCTTTTGGTTCCGCAGAAGGTGAGATTTTAAGATGTGTCTTCAGGGTCACCGTTGGCTCATAGCCAGGAATTTTTTCTTTATTTTTTTCATTAACGGCATAAAATGCATTGTTGATCAGGTTGAGAAGCACCCGGCCGAAGTCCTGCGATATTACGTTTAGTTTAGGGAATTTGGGATCAAACTCATTTTTAAGGGTAGCATTGAAATTCTTTTCCTTGGCACGAAAGCCATGGTAGGCTAGCCGGAAATATTCATCGGCCATCGCGTTCAGATCTGTAAGTTCTTTTTGGCCAGCACTGCTACGGCTATGTTGCAGCATGCCTTTAACAATGGAATCGGCTCTCCTTCCATGTTCATTTATTTTTTCTTCATTCTTTATTACGTCACTTGCAAGCAAACTTACTTCCGCCAGATTTCCTTTCTGAATCTCATCTCTCAATTCCGTCAGCAGTTCCTTGTTCAGGTCAGAAAAATTATTGACGAAGTTTAGCGGATTCTGTATTTCGTGAGCAATACCAGCGGTCAACTCTCCCAGGGAAGCCATTTTTTCCGACTGGACTAATTGGGCCTGGGTGGCCTTGAGGTCCTTGTATGCCCTTTCAATCTGGTAATTGGCTTTTTGCTTTTGACGATTATTGCGCCACAGGATAAAAGCTAAAGACAATAAGACGACAATACCTCCTATCAGCGCATAGGTCCTTATTCGACCCTTATATTGATCTTCCTTTGTTTTGATCTCCCGCTGTCTTTGTTCTTCATTAAAAACGAATTGTTGAAAGGCTTGCATTTTGGCCGGGCTATAAACAGAATCTCTTGTTTCCGACAACACTTTCATGTATTTGTATGTGCTGTCCAGGTTATGTTGTGAATCGAAGGCCCTGGAAAGTATGGTAGCGGCATCTACTGCATATTCACTAAAATCGTGGTGTTGACAAATTTGAAGAGAAAGGCGGGCGTAATAAATGCATGAATCGACATGCCCTGTTTTATTCAAGGCATTGGCTAAACTATAATAGCTTCTGGCCAGGAAATAGGCGTTGTTATATGTTTTGCTTTGCTCCCCGGCAAGACGAAAATATTCTTTCGCGACTTCTACCTTACCTGATTGCATATACACATTCCCCAATACAATTGATCCCAGCGCACTGTATTGTTTGTATCGCTTCGATGTTGGCATGACGTCGTATCCTCTTTTAGCAAACCACAGCGCTGAATCGGGTTTCTTTAATCTCAGGTAAACAAGCGCCAGCCGCGAATAATTTGGCCATATATCCCCTTCCGGACCGTGAATGTCGCTATTCCATTGAATCGCCGTTTTAAACAGAGAAATTGCCGTTGAATAATTCTCCATTTCCTGGTTTAGAACTGCGAGAAGATATTGAACCGTACCCCAGGCATGCGGCCATTGATTTTTTATTTTTGTTGATATCTCATCGTTTTTGAGAGTTACCTCGAGTGCTTTGGAATAATTTGCCTGACAATTGTAAGCAAAGAAAAGACTTCTCAGTCCCAAGAAACTACCATAAGGGTAGTTGATTTTTTCTGCCAGGGCTATGGTCTTCTGGGCATAGAGAATGGAACTATCAAATTGATTGAAACCGAAGTAGTCGGCCAATTTGGCTAACGCAAGAACTTTGATCGTATCTTCTTTGGGACTGCTTGCATCGTGATACAACGTGTGCAGTGGCGATTCCTGTACAGAAGCTTTCAGGCAATTGAATACCATCAGACAAATAAAAATCCAGGATTTCATTGAAGTGTATTGTTTATTTCGCTGGTAATTCAATTATAAACTCAGTGTATTCGCCTTCCCTGGTATCCACTTTTATTTCGCCATCATGGGCTTTAATAATGTCATAACTCAAAGATAAACCCAGGCCGGTGCCCTGACCCGTGGGTTTGGTCGTAAAAAAGGGTTGAAAGATTTTTTCCACCACTTTTTGAGGAATGCCCATACCATTATCCCTGACCCGGATCTCCAATTTATCGCCAACTTTTCTGGTAACGACTGAAAGTTGAGGTTCGAATTCGGATGTTATTGAAGGTTCTGCTCCGTTTGATCTGATTGTAAGACTCCTCTTTTCTGAAACAGAATAGAAAGCATTTGTGAAGAGATTCAAGAATACGCGGCCAATATCCTGGGGAATAACGTTGATCTTTTCGATACGCGGATCAAAGTCCGTATTCATCGTGACATTGAATGAGTTGTCTTTTGCCCGCATGCCATGGTAACTAAGCCGGAGGCATTCCTCCGCCAATACATTAATATCCGATAGTTCCTTTTGACCCGAGCTTGCCCGGCTATGTTGCAACATCCCTTTGACTATGCCATCGGCCCTTTTTCCATGAAAATTGATCTTTTGTTCGTTATCCCTGATATCTTTTGAAATGTCGAGCGCTTCTTCCTTTTCATTGCTTTGCAACTTGGCTATTAGTTCATCGATCAATTCTGTATTGATGTCCGAGAAGTTGTTGACAAAGTTGAGCGGATTCTGTATTTCATGGGCAATGCCTGCAGTGAGTTCTCCCAGTGAAGCCATCTTTTCGGATTGGATCAATTGCTTCTGGGTGGCTCTTAAAGAAGTAAGAGCTGATTCCAACTCCTTTTTTTGGCGTGAAAGCAAAGCGTTAGCTTTTTTGCGATGACGACTATTTCTAGCCAACAAAATGGCGATGAAGACAAAGATGACCAGGCCGGCAATCAGTGCATACATCCGGAATTTGATCCGGTAAGCGGTTTTTGCCGCCTCGATCTGTTGTTTCCTTTGCTGTTCGTCAAAATCAATATTTTGGAACTGTTGCGCCTGTTTGGAATTGAAAAGGCTGTCATTGATCTTAATGATGAATGATTGGTATTTAACGGCGCTATCACTGACATTTTTGGTTTTGTAATAGTCGGCCAGGGCCGTGTAAGATCTTAATAAGAGTTCAGGGGCGTTGAGGGCATAGGCGCTGGGTAAACCACTGTTTATATATGGTAGGACGGAATCCAATCTGCCCGATTGTTTATGTAGATCAGCCAGCGCGAGGTTGGCGGCAACAATTCCCCTAAGGTATCCCTGTTCTGCGCTGGCGTCGCGGCCCCTTCTAAAATATTCAGCCGCCAACTGTTTATCTCCTTTGGCCGAATACGCTCTTGCTAGATTTATCAGCATGCTGCCGACATAACGTTTATATCCAACTTGTAAGGCCTGACTATAGGCTCGTTTTCCAGTTATCAACGCGGAATCGACTTTTTTCAAGGTTAAATATGCCCTGCCCAGGGTTGAATTGGCTATGCTCGCCGCGCGCAGGTTTCCCGTCTGTTCCGCGTATTGCTGAGCCAATAGATAATGAACAAGTGCCTTCTCATGGCTATTATTGTTCCCATACAATATGCCGGTGTATTGATGAATTCGCGCCAATTTGGTCAAGCGCTGAATGTGCGGGGAAGTTGTTCTATCGGTAAACTCATCTGTTGGTGGAAACCTGGCACTAAGTACATGATCTTCACTCTTTGGATCCTCCGCGGTAAGGATACCGGGCAGGAGTAGTTGTAAAGCTCTGGGATAGTTGCCCATATTAAGGGATGCATATCCCATTTCCCCAATAGCATGAAGTTCCTCAAGTTTGAGATTTAATTTCTTCGATATCGACAATTCCTTATTTGCGTAATAATAGGCGCTATCGGGACTGCTTTCGGTGTATTCATTCGACAGTCTTGCATAGATCAGCATTCTTAGCGTATCATTTTGCTCAATGGCATCCTGATGCCGCAAGCTATCAAGCTGGGAATGCTGAGCTAAGGCAGACTGAATGAAAAAAGTGAGCAGCGATGTGTAGGCAATTCTCTGGATCATCAATCTTTGATGTATTTCACATGACCATGCAATCCTCTCTATTTTAAAGAGATGCATCAAACCGCAATGACCCAAAGTTACGCATTGATTCTGTTTATTTTGCTTGTTCCGTCCGCTTTTGGTCGAAGGCCTTACTTCGCAGGCAACTCAATGATAAATTCGGTATACTCACCTTCCCTGGTCATGACTTTAATTTCCCCTCCATGAGCCTTAACAATATCATAAGATAATGAAAGTCCCAGTCCCGTTCCCTGACCGGTAGGCTTAGTTGTGAAGAATGGTTGGAATATTCTATCGAGGTTTTTTTCCTGAATGCCGTTGCCGTTGTCTTTTACGGAAATAAGAATCTTATTTGCATCGGTTCGAGTAGTTACGTAGACGATTGGTTGATAATTACTCTCTCCAAGCGAGGCAGCGAACTTTTTTTGCTTTTCAAAGACGGCGTAAAATGCATTATTTATTAAGTTCAAAAGTACCCTGCCAAAATCCTGAGGAATTAAGTCGATGCTGGGTAGTTGAGGGTCTAATGCTGTCTTCATATCGACATTGAAGTTCTTTTCCTTTGCCCGGAAGCCATGATAAGCTAACCTTAAAAATTCGTCTGCGAGTGCATTTATATCGGTTGGTTCCTTTGTAGCGTTCGGCGTTCGGCTATGTTGAAGCATGCCTTTTACGATCGATTCGGCTCTCCTTCCATGATGACTTATTTTTTCTTCATTATCTATCACATCAGTTGCGATGGCTTTCACCTCGTCCAGATTTCCTTTCAAGATCTCTGCCTTCAATTCATCTAGCAATTCTTTGTTGATATCTGAAAAATTATTTACAAAATTCAATGGATTTTGAATTTCGTGTGCGATACCGGCAGTGAGCTCTCCCAGGGAAGCCATTTTCTCAGCATGAATAAGTTGCGCCTGTGTAGTCTTGAGATTAATGAGTGCTGTCTCCAATTCAATTTTTTGTCGTTGCAGAACCAGGTTCGATTTCCGGCGGTGGCGGCTGATACGCCAGAGAAAAATAGCGGCCAGTAAGAAGATGGCTAATCCACCCATCAGCAAATATTTTTCGAGTCTTTTCTGATAATCTTTTCTCGCTTCTTCCATATTCTCGCGGCGTTGCTGGTCGCTAAAATCAATATTTTGAAACTGTTGAACCTGTTTGGAATTAAAAAGATTGTCATTGATCTCGATGATCATTCCCTGAAATTTTAAGATGCTGTCTTTTTCGCCGGTTAATCTATAGATTCCCGCAAGAGCATTGTAGGCCCTTAGCAGGAGAGAAGGAGAATTCAAAGTTTGAGCTACTGCCAATGCATTATTTGCATAATAGAGGCCGGAATCCAAATGACCCGATTTTGTATGCAGCTCCGATACATAAATATTCCCGGCTACAACACCCCTCAAGTAGTTTTGTTCGCGGCTTGCATCAATGGCCTGGTGAAAATACTTTTCAGATAATTCAGCGTTGTTCATGGCCGATTGAATTCTTCCAAGATTCAGCAAAATGCTCCCAAGAAATCTTTTGTATCCGGTTTTCATTGATATTTGATAGGCCATCTGTTCGTAAATCATGGCCGAGTCCAGCTTTTTTGCAGTAAGATAGGCCCGGCCGATCGTCAGGTAAACCAGGGAAAGTGCGCGGTCACTGCCCGAGTTTTCCATGATTCGGAGAGCTTGCCGGTCATGGTATAGTTCTTTTTCTAAATTATTGGTACTTCCGTACAAAGTCCCGATCAAATTATGGGTGCGTGCAAGCATATGCACACGCTGAGTACGTGGGCTGAGCGGACTGACAAAAAACATGTCAGGACTAAGGTATTTTTCCGGGAGAACATTTTTTTCACTCTTAGGATCTTCTGCGATGGCGAGCGCTTCCAGGGAATATTCCAAGGCTTTGGGATAGTTACCCAGATTATTTAATGCATATCCCATTTGGCCCAGAGCATAAGACTCTGTCACGCGAAGTCTTAATTTCCTTGCGACAGCCAACATTTGATTTGCAAAATAAAAAGCGCTATCGGGTCTCGTCTCATCAAAAGTCGATGAGATAATGCCAAGATTGAAAATCTTCAATGAATCATTTGTAGTTGTAGCGATCTCTCTTTTCAGACTATCTATACCCGGTTCCTGGGAATGGAGATTTATTGCAACTGAAATCGACAAAAAGATAGTAGCAAAATGTTTGCGCATTTAGGATTTCTGTTTAATAGTGTTGCATGAAGATCCGAATGAAAACAATGATGCTCATACCCAGTATGATCCAACCTAAAGCCGGCTTTAACTGCCTATCCGGGATAAATCGCAGCATCCAGGACCCGATCAGGATGCCAATGATTGCCAGCGCTGAAAAAACAGATAGGAAAAAATAATCGAGGGAAGCGGCTGCCTGAAGATTTCCAAGAATTCCTACCAGACAATTAACCGTAATGATGCAAAGACTGGTGCCGATAGCATTTTTTAAAGGAAGTCCGGCGAACAGGACAAGTGAAGGAACAATGATGAATCCGCCCCCCACTCCAATGAATCCCGTGATAGCACCCGTAACGCAACCCAACAAAATGAGACGAGTATAACTTTGCCTGTCGATATCGCCCGCATAGCGTTTGCTTCTGATCATCGACCAGCCGGCGACCAGCATGACGATCGAAAAGATGATCATGATGAAAAGTGGTTTCGTTATGGCTTCTTCGCCGAAGTAAAAAAGAATAGGAGGGATCAATGCAAGCACCCACTTGCGCATGATGAAAAGAACAATAACAGAAGGGACCCCAAACAAGACCGCAATTTTATAGTCGATATTATGCATTCGATAGTGATGTATCGAACCGGAGATGGCGCTCAACCCTACAATAAATAAAGAATAGGTGGTTGCCAGAACGGGGTTAATGTCAAAGAAAAAAACGAGCACGGGTATTGCCAGTATAGAACCTCCTCCACCCACGAGTCCAAGTGAAAGGCCAATCAACAGAGAGAGAAAGTATCCCGCTATCTCAATCATAGTGTCATTCGATACATTTTGCGCCTGTGATCTAATCCGTGATGGGAATATGAATAATAAATTCTGCACCCTCTCCTTCCTTCGTCTCTACTTTCAGTTCACCTCCATGTGCTTTAATGATGTCATAGGCCAATGAAAGCCCCAAACCTGTTCCGTGACCCGTGGGTTTAGTGGTAAAGAAGGGCTGGAATATTTTATCCTTCACTCTCGTAGGAATGCCATTGCCATTGTCTTTTACAGATATTTCTACCCCGCCATTATTTTTCTTAGTAGTCAATAAAATAGCCGGTTCATAGTTAGCGCCAACCTGTTTTTTCTTTTCGGTAACCGCATAAAATCCATTGTTAAATAAGTTTAGCAAAACTCTACCGATATCTTGTGGAATGACTTTGATGTTTCCATTGCCATCTTTGTCGGCAGACAGGCGTTCGTCATATTCTGTTTTCATCGATGCATTAAAGGATTTGTCTTTGGCTCTTAAACCGTGATACGCTAACCTCAAATACTCATCAGCCAGTTTATTAATATCTGTGGGTTCTTTTATCAGGCTGCTGGTACGGCTATGTTGCAGCATCCCCTTCACAATAGCATCAGCCCTTTTGCCGTGATGAAGGATCTTACTTAGGTTTGCGCTGCATAGCCATGGTTCTTGCACGAACGCTTTCCAGCGATGCTTGAATTTGTTGGGTCTTTCGTGATTAGATTCTGCAATAGTAATTTCTTTATCAAGACCGCTCAGCTCTTTTGAGAGGTGATCTTTTTTGTCAGGCGTTAAATTATTATCCTGCCGAACAAAATCGAGTAACCTTTGAAGATGTTGGTTCATTTATGCGTGATATGAAAGAAATGCGCTGCCTTTGGAATCGACTGCTCATTAACTGAGGCCTATCCGCCTTAGCAGATCCTTAAATCTTGGATCGGAGCGAAGGCCATCTAGTTTCGGATCGATCTTGAGACTACATAATGATTCTTCATGTCGCTGGTAGCTTTTTTCGAACCATTCAAATGCCTTGTCTTTATCGCCCAGCGCTGTATAGGCCAGCGCCACTGAACGATAGTCGTTTCCACCAAGATTCCCTTCTGATTCCAACTGATTAAGAATATTCAATGCCTCCTCTTTGCGTCCCGAGACTCCATAAATCTGTGCAAGACCTACCAGTGTTCTCGTGTTATTATTAGATATGTCACCCCAGCGTTGATTGGCTTCGATTGCCTCATCCATCCTTCCCAATGCCTGGTAAGCTAGCGAAAGTAGTCGGTGCGCGGCAGAAAAATTTGGGTCGAGCTCGAGTGTAACCATAGCCACGTCTATGGCCTGAGCGTATTGCCGGGTATAATAATAATAGATGCCCTTGTCCTTCAATATACCCTGCGATGTCGGATCCAGTTCAACTGCAAGGTTGATTTCGCGAAAGGCTTCTTCAAACCTTCCGACGAACAGGCACCACTCGGCGTACCAATGATGACCGGTAGCATAGCCAGGATTTAACTCAATACCCAACTTGAATTCCTTCTCTGACTTTTTCCAATCCCATTCATTCAGCATAATGGAGATGCCCAAAGAAATATGCGCCTCTGCCAATTGATCATCTAGTTCGAGCGCGTTTTTGACTGCCTCAATAGCCTTAGGAAGTATCTCCCTTCGCGGAACATTTGTGTATTCTCCCATCAGGCTATAGGTATCTGCCAGTCCTGCCCATGCCAACGCATAGTCCGGATCTTTTTCCAGCGCTTTTTCAAAATGGCGGATAGCTGAATTCAAACCCGCCTCATTTCTTCTATTCCAGAAATAACGCCCCTGCAGGTAGAGTTGATAAGCTTCCGAATTATCTGTATAGCGTTTGCGGAAAATAGTTGATTCCTTACCGGTAAGCTGTACCCGCAATGCGTCTACAATTTTGGCCGCCACTTTTTCCTGTATATCGAAAATATCGTCCATGGTTCCCCGGTAGGTCTCCGCCCATACATGGACATCACTTTTCGCGTCTACAAATTGCGCGGTGATTCGAAGATCGTTACCATTCTTTCGCACGCTTCCTTCCATAATAAATGTCGCATCCGTCTCCATTCCAATGGCACGCAGATCTTTTTGTGTGCCCTTGTATTTCATGGATGTGGTACGGGAAATCACTCTGAGACCTTTGATGCGCGTTAAATTCGAAATAAGTTCTTCAGTAAGTCCATCGTTGAAATATTCCTGTTCAGGATCATTGCTCATGTTCACAAAGGGCAGGACCATAATACATTTTTCCTGAAACTTTTCTCCCTTGCCGTCTGAACTCACCTTTTCCGGAATCTTGATGCCCGGATGACTGATAGCAAAAATCTCGACCTTGTCCTTTACATTCTTCAAGGAATACATGCCCATCGAAACACTTTGAATGTCTTTCTGATTTTTTATATCATCCTGTACACGTCCTGAAATAAAAATGCTTCCGGGCAAGGCAAAGGATTCCATCCGGGACGCAATATTTACACCGTCGCCATAAATAGTATTGCCATCTACTACCACGTCGCCTGTATGAATACCGATACGAAGGGGCACCATCGGCGAGTTCTGCATATCTAATTGTAGTGAAAGTGCGGCTCTGACGGCTTCAATGGTACTGGAGAAGCTGCACAAAGCTCCGTCGCCCCTCAATTCCAATACGCGGCCATGATGAGTGCTTACTTCTTCTTCCAGTTTTTTTTCCAGCTTACTTCGAAGCGTTAGTGCTAATTCCTCATCCTCCTGCATAGTAGATGTGTATCCGGCAATATCGGCAAACATGATCGCAGCAAGTTGACGAGTGGGAGGCATGAATAATCAATAATCAATAATCAATCTTTAGGTACCGGTGGCGGACCTTCCGGCAACAAAGGCTTCCACACTTCCTTTCCCTTTTTCAAATCAAATTCTTTGCGGATCTCTGTCCTTAACTTTTCATTCTCGAAAAGATCTACCATAGTAGTGCCCAGGGCTTTTGCCGCAAACAACATTCCCTTATGTCCGATACTCATTCCGCCGCAAGCCACCACCACCCATGAATGCCAGGGAGAACGGTAAGGCGCAGTAGTTACAACCAATCCCACCTCAGGAACATTCCAACTTATATCACCTACGTCGGAGGAACCGCCTTCCGGATCTTCCCTGGTTGGTTCCAATGGTCCGGGCTTGCCCCTGATCCCGTCAAATTCCTGACCAAATTCGTTCATTATTTTTTTTGCAAAATCCATCTCATCGGCTGTATAGCTGATGCTGTCTAGCATATCCAGGTTGCCCTGCACTGCTTTGGCTCCGGATTCAATAACCAAAATTTCATAGTCGCCGCTCAATAATTTCAAATTTGACTCAACACCCGCCATCATGGCAGCCCCTTTTGCAATTTCTCTGACTCTTTCTTCCACGATAGCAACGCCACTGCGTTTTGAATCGCGGATCCAGATCCATACACTTGCTTCATCCGGTACAACGTTGGGTACATTACCTGCCTTCTTATATACATAGTGCATGCGGACAGTAGGTCTAACGTGTTCTCTAAGGAAATTGACACCTGTAGTGAACAGCTCGGCGCCATCTAATGCGCTTCTTCCATTCCATGGATCGGCGGCCGCATGCGCGCTCTTGCCTTTGAATTCTACGAGATAGCTGACCATCGCCTGCGAACTCTGCATGTTCGATTTTGTTTCATCTTCCGGATGCCAATCCAGACATATATCCAAATCTTTGAACAAGCCAGCCCTGGCCATATAGATCTTGCCTCCTATGTCTTCTTCTGCTGGCGTACCATAAAAACGAATCGTGCCTTTCAATTTTCCCGACGCAATTAATTCTTTGATGGTGATCGCAGCGCCGAGGCTGGCAGCCCCAAACATATTGTGACCGCAACCGTGACCCGGGGCGCCTTCATTCAATGCTTCTCTCTTCGGTAATGCCTTCTGGGATAGTCCGGGAAGCGCATCAAACTCACCCATAATACCAATGATGGGTTTACCACTACCATACTCGGCAATAAATGCTGTAGGCATTTCGGCTACACCGCGACTTACCTTGAAACCCTGTGCCTCCGCATAGTCTGCTAATACTTTGGATGATTTTGTTTCTCGCAATGCTGACTCGGCAAAAGCCCAGATCTGATCGCTTAACCCAATTAAGTCCTTTTCATGTTTTTCTATCGAAGCGAGAACCGATCGCTTGTTGCCGGTAAATTTGGTTTTTTCCTGAGAAAAAGAAATGCTTGAAACAAAAGAAAGCAGCAGAACAAATTTTAGTTTTCTCATGTGTTTTTGATTTGAATAAAAGTTGTAGGTTATAAGTTAAAACTTTAATCACGCAACTGCCTTCTTAACCAAATCGGCTGCTTCGGTGAGTAGGATAGCAGACTGTACTTTCAGTCCGCTTTCATCGATTAACTTCTTAGCTTCCTCTGCATTGGTTCCCTGCAACCGAACAATGATGGGGATCTTGATATTTCCGAGATTATTATACGCGTCAATAACGCCCTGGGCTACGCGATCGCAACGAACAATGCCACCGAAGATGTTAATGAGTATGGCTTTTACATTGGGATCTTTTAGAATGATCTTAAATCCTGCTTCCACCGTTTGTGCGTTAGCTGTCCCGCCTACATCCAAAAAGTTAGCAGGTTCACCACCGCTGAGCTTGATCATATCCATGGTTGCCATGGCGAGTCCAGCTCCGTTAACCATGCATCCTACATTTCCATCTAATTTTACAAAATTCAAATTGTATTTACCCGCTTCTACTTCCGTCGGATCCTCCTCTGTAATATCCCTTAACGAGGCCAGGTCCGCATGACGCATCAGTGCATTTTCATCAAGATTCATCTTGCAATCAACAGCGATGATCTTATCATCTGCTGCTTTAAAAAGCGGATTGATCTCCAACATGGAGCAATCGAGTCCTGTATAAGCATTGTAAAGGTTTGTCACAAATCGAACGCAATTTTTGAATGCTTCTCCGTTGAGTCCAAGGTTAAAAGCGATCTTCCTGGCCTGGAATCCCTGCAGGCCGCCTGATGGATGAACCCATTCTTTAAAGATCTTCTCCGGCGTGTTGTGCGCTACCTCTTCTATATTCATTCCTCCCTCCGTACTATACATGACCACGTTTTGTCCCTTCGACCGGTCCAAAAGAATTGACAGATAGAATTCTTTGCGTTCTCTGGGTCCATCATAATACATGTCTTGTGCCACCAATATCTTGTTGACTACTTTACCAGCGGGACCAGTCTGGATGGTTACCAATGTACCACCCAAAAGTTTTTTGGAGATCTCTACTACCTCGTCGACATTCTTTCCGACTTTAACGCCATTGATTCCGGTTTCCTTCACGGTTCCTTTCCCGCGACCACCTGCATGAATCTGCGCTTTGACAACAGCAAAGCTGCTACCGTAAAGAGTTTTGATTTGCCGATAAGCATCCTCCGCCTCGTGTACGGTGCTGCAGGCAAAACCTTCCTGCACGACGACATTATATTTTTTCAACAATTCCTTAGCCTGGTATTCGTGAAGGTTCATTAGATAATTTTATGGCGAAGATAAGGTAACTTATAAGTTATAAGTTGTAAGTTGTAAGGACTTAAAACCTATAACATACAACTTATTATGGGAAAGAAATCAATCAAGAAGCTGGAAGAGGCTGCAAAATTTCTAAAGAAAAAATACAAGGGCACTCCGCAGGTAGGAATTATTCTGGGTAGCGGGTTGGGAAATTTCATCGATGAGATGGAAGTCGAAATCGAGGTGCCCTACGAAGAAATTCCAAACTTCCCTATAACCACAGTAAAAGGGCATAAAGGCAGACTTGTCTTCGGCAAGCTGAGTGGTAAGAATGTGGTCGCGATGGCTGGTCGTTTTCATTTTTATGAAGGCTACTCGCCCCAGGAGGTCGTCTTGCCCGTGAGAGTGATGAAGTTATTGGGTATCGAAGCTTTATTATTATCCAATGCCGCAGGAAGTGTGAACCCGGCTTTTCAGGTCGGCGATCTCATGATCATCCGCGATCATATAAGTTTCTTCACGCCCAACCCCCTGGTTGGGAAAAATTTCTCTGAGCTGGGTCCGCGTTTTCCCGACATGAGCAAACCGTATGACAAAGGACTGATTGAAAAAGCAAAGCGGATAGCCGCTGAGAATTATTTTACTATAAGAGAAGGAGTATATGTTGCCGTGACAGGACCGACATTTGAGACAAGAGCCGAATATAAACTCATCCATATCATTGGAGGAGACGTCGTTGGTATGAGCACCGTGCAGGAATGTATCGCTGCCAATCACATGGGCCTTCCTGTGTTTGCCATTAGTGTGGTTACAGACCTGGGTATCCGGGATGAAAATAATGTCATCACTCACGAAGAAGTGCTGGAAGCCGCCAGGCTTGCCGAACCCAAACTGGCAACCATGTTCAGGGAATTGGTAGCTGTCCTTTAACAATTTGAAAGCGACATTTGTATTTTTGCTTCGCTAATTTGCCCTTTTTACCTAACTCCATACTCTGGCAAACAAATTTATATATCTCGTCATCGCTGGACTGCTTGTTTTTTCCGAGACCGCATCTGCCCAACAGCAGGTGATCCGGGGCGTTGGCAGAAGGGTTCAGCAATTCGGCGGACAGCGATTTGGTAATCAGGGAAAAGGCATTGATAGCATACATCATCGTACAAACCTGGAGGACTCAATCACTGTATTTTTTCGCTATCTCGATTCTACGCGCAACTACAAGCTGGATTCGTCGATGACAGATTTCACGCGGCGCTTTCCCATTCCTGCCACCTACATCTATCTCGGTAATACCGGCAATGCAGCGAAAAATCTTCTTTTTTCTCCCAATATGATCAGTGGATTTGACCCCGGCTTTCACGCATTTGATTTATATAAATGGAAATTGGAGAAGGCTCGCTTCTTCAATGTCACGAGGCCTTATTCGGAGATCAACTATTTTTTAGGTAGCCGCGTGGAACAGATTATCGAACTATTGCATACACAAAATATAAAACCCAATTGGAATGCCTCGTTTAACTATCGCCTGATCAACTCACCGGGTTTCTTCAAGAATCAAAAGGTGAATCATAATAATTACTTGCTCAACTCCTGGTTTCAAACCATCAACAAGCGATATAATAATTATTTCGTGTTGATTGGAAACAAATTGGAATCAGGTGAAAGTGGAGGTATCCTTGACGACGCGGATTACCTGAACAATCCGGTATATAAAGACCGGTTCAATATATCAACCAAGATCGGTGGGGATCCGCAATTTGGAAGGGACTTCTTTTCAACAATCATCACCACCGGGAATAAGTACAATGAATTTACAGCCTTCATGCGGCAGCAATATGATTTTGGAAAAAAAGATTCGATAGTTACCGATTCCACAGTCATTCCTTTGTTTTATCCACGTCTGCGCCTTGAGCACAACCTGCAGTATGACGTTTTTAAATTCAGATTCCAGGATTACCCCAATTCCAGCAGTACGGTAGACTATGTGCCGGACTCGGCTTATTACCAGGATAATTATGGGATAACGCTGGCGGGAGATACGGTGGAATTTAGAGAGAAGTGGAAAAGTTTAAGCAATGATTTTTCGATTTATCAATTCCCGGATATTAAGAACCTGCAACAATTCATAAAAGTAGGACTGACGGTGCAAAACATTTGGGGGGAATTCACTTTGCAGAAAAAATCCTTCTTTAACACATCCGGACACGTCGAATACCGGAACAAGACCCGTAATCAAAAATGGGATATGGAAGCTAGTGGAAGGTTATTTTTTACCGGGATAAATGCCGCCGATTATCGAGCGAGCATTAGTCTGCAGCGATATGTTGGAAAAAAATTAGGTTATATATTAATGGGGTTTGAGAATATCAGTCGCACACCTTCATTTATCTATGATTCCCGAAGCAGCTTCTATTTGCTTGACTCAACCGTCAACTTCAAAAAAGAAAATACTACTCACCTTTTTGCAGCCTACTTCTTACCTTCTTTGCAACTGAGGCTAACCGGTAATTATTACCTTCTGACGAATTATACATACATCTCCAATTACTACCAATTGAAGCAGGAAGATGCTTTGTTCAACGTCTTATTGCTTTCGCTGGAAAAAACAATCAAAGTAGGGAAGCATTGGAACTGGCATACCGATATCTACATTCAACAGGTTATTGGCAATGCTCACCTGAATGTTCCGACGCTATTTACCCGAAACCGCATTGCTTATGAAGGCAATTTTGGGTTTAAGAACCTCGACATTGCCGTCGGGTTGGAAGGCCGTTATCATACTCCATATAAAGCAGACGGATATTCACCCGTATTGGGACAGTTTTTCTATCAGGATAGTATAACTATTAAGAACCGGCTTCCCGATATTTCAGCTTATGTCAATTTCAGGATCAAACCATTCAAGGTGTTCATCAGGGTAGATAATTTAAATACGGCGCAAACTTTGGGTGGCGGACTCAATTTTACACGAAATAATCTTGTTGCACCGGGGTATGCATTACCCGGACTTCAATTCAGGCTGGGTATTTACTGGAGCTTTGTAAATTAAAGCAACATTAGAAGCAAAGATTAGGGTTTCTTTGGTAAATGTCCGCTTGCATCCTCCTTGGCCTTTTATTACCTTTGCAGTGCGTTTTGTTGTCCGTTTCGACTGTTTTTTTAAGAGGAAATTCTCCTTCGTATTGAATAAAAATTGTGATGTTATGAAAAGGCATTTATTGGGCATCCTTTTAATTTTTGGCATGTTGCCCTTGCGGGCACAGTTTACAAAGGCTACTTTGAAAGCCACCGGCCTGACCTGTGCCATGTGTAGCAAGGCCATCAATAAAGCATTAGAAAAAGTACCGTCGGTTGCGTCCGTCCGTTCGGATATAAAAAATTCTGCTTTTGATATTGTATTCAAGCCCGAGGCGGGTGTTGATATCGATGCATTAAAAGATGCTGTGGAAGATGCTGGATTTGCGGTGGGAGGATTAAAACTAACAGGAACTTTCCAGGGAATAAAGATATCGAGCGATCAGCATGTAGCTATCGGTGACAAACAATTTTGTTTTCTGAACGTAAGTGAACAAACCCTGAATGGCGAGCAAACAATTACTGTCGTAGATAAGAATTTCCTGACTGCAAAAGAGTTTAAGAAGGTCAGTGGAGCTACGAAAATGAATTGCCTGCAGACTGGAAAGGCAGGTCCCTGTTGCGGGATGGAAGGAGCATCTGCGAATGCGCGCGTCTATCACGTCACTATTTAATGAATCGCCCATGAAAAAAATATTTTTCTTTTTAGGTGTCATTTTTGTTTCTGTTACTGCTCATTCGCAGATAAAATTTGGATTTGATGCTCCGGAGATTGCATTGCCCACAGCCAGTGGTGACACGATCCGTTTATCTTCTCTCAAAGGAAAAGTAGTTCTTCTTGATTTCTGGGCATCCTGGTGTCCTCCATGCCGCGCATCAAATAAACAATTGGCCAAGCTCTATCCGAAGTTCAAGGAGAAGGGGTTTGAGATTTATGGAGTTTCCTTTGATCAAGATAAATCTAAATGGACAAAGGCCATCTCAAAGGACAAGGTGAGTTGGATGCAGGTAAATGATGGAGGCGGGTTGGATGCAAAGACTGCGATTGACTGGGATATACAAGTCATCCCAACTTCATACCTAATCGATAAGGATGGAAAACTGATTGCCATGGACCTGGAAAGTAAAGAATTGGAAAAGACACTGAAGGATATCCTGGGTAACTGATCAATCCGGGAAAATGAAAAAATGGATTAGCTGCTTCATTACTGTTATCTCAATAAATCTCAAGGCACAGGAACTCTATGTATTTTCCGAGCCGGCTTCGAATATGCCGGGCCGCTCCATCAGCTTAAAACTTACCAATCATTTTGTAACCCACGATCGGATCTATGATCGATTCTCCCAGCGCTATATGCCGCAGATCATGATCGGAGTGACTAAAAAATTTATGGTGCATCTAGGCGCGACCCTTGGAAACATGCACACTTCCGATTTCCGATATGAATCAGTTAATCTCTATGCCAAGTATCGTTTTTTATCGAAGGATGATGTGCATGAACATTTCCGCATGGCCCTGTTTGCAGATGCCTCCAAAACCAATACTCCCTTTCACTATGATGAAATCACTTTAATGGGCGATAAGAGTGGGGTAGAGGCGGGGCTTATTGCAACGCAATTATGGAATAAACTTGCGATTTCTGCTACCATTAGCCATACCCAGGTGCTGGATAAGTCTAGGAATGATAAGGTGATCTATGTTCCCGAGCGGAGCTATCAATCGATGAACTATTCATTGTCGGCGGGGTATTTATTAATACCGAGAGAATATACGGATTACCGGCAATTGAATATCAATTTATACTTGGAAATTCTGGCTCAGCAGACTCTCGATATTCCCAGGCACTACGTCGACTTTGGCCCGGCAGTTCAATTCATCTTCAATAGCAATTCAAAATTAAATATCGGTTATCGATTCCAGGTGGCCGGGAACATGCAACGCATGTCCTCCAATAGCTGGCAAATCAGCTTTGAGAGGACCTTTCTCAATGCGCTGGGCCACAAATGAAGCCAGCGCTTCAGCATAAAAAACAACCATTTTCTTTGGCAGCCTGCGAGAAATTCTTATATTTGACTAAATAAATTTTTAGACAAGCCTAAAAATTTATTTAGAAGAGTTAAAAATGAAAAAGGCCGTAGTCATCGTCATTTTATTGGCAGCCTTGGTTGCTTGCCAGAAACTTCTGCCCGCCGCTCCCGGGGACGACGAAGCGTTAGACGGGCCCGTTGAGGGATTGACGCCTGAACAAAATGCATTATTTCTTCGCGGCGATATAGCGTTTAATGATGACATATTTACAACGACAAGTGGATTAGGGCCCTTGTTTGTCGCCACATCATGTGGTTCCTGCCATGCTGGAGATGGCAAGGGACATCCATTCACAACGTTAACTCGGTTTGGACAAAAAGATGCAAGCGGCAATCAATATCTAACTCAGGGCGGTCCGCAACTACAAGAAAGGGCGATCCCTGGTTTTATGCCGGAGAAATTACCTGCAGGAGCAACCTTTGCGAAATTTACCCCTCCTGCCAACACCGGTCTTGGATTCCTCGATTTCGTCGCAGATGCTTCGATACTTGCTATGGCAGACGAAAACGACCTGAACGGCGACGGTATTTCAGGCAGACCTAATTGGATAAATATACCCGCCTATGCTAATCTGCGTGCAGGGGTCATTGAACAAAACGGCAGGTATATAGGGCGTTTTGGGAAAAAGGCTTCTGTATATGATCTGCTACAACAAACCGCAAATGCATATAATCAGGATATGGGAATTACATCCGAATATGAATATAATGATACGTATAGCGGACAACACATCGCTGCAGAAATTTCAGAACAAACCGTTCTCGACGTGGTGTTTTACCTGAGGACACTCAAAGCGCCCGTGCAGCGCAACCAGGATGACGCAGACGTTCAGAATGGGAGACAAATATTTGGCAATATCGGCTGTGCCTCCTGTCATGTTCCACAACTACAAACAGGTCCGGCGCCTATTGCAGCTATTAGCAACAAGACATTTTTTCCATATACAGACCTGCTATTGCATGATATGGGACCGGGTTTGGACGACGGTTATACGGAGGGCTCAGCTACTTCTTCAGAGTGGCGGACGCCCGCTCTGTGGGGATTGGGATTATCCAGGAACTCACAAGGTGGAAATTATTTCCTGCTTCATGACGGAAGAGCCAGGACGATTGAAGAAGCAATCCTTTTGCATGGAGGTGAGGCCGCGCAAAGCAAGTCGGCATTCGAACAACTTACGTCTGCGGAAAAAGCGCAACTCCTGAAATTTTTGGACTCACTATAACACGATGGACAGAAGAAACTTCATTAAAGGTGGTTGCGTAGCATGCCTCTCTGCTACTGGTCTGGCAACTTTGGTCTTATCCTGTAGCCCTACACATTATACTGCCGGAACGATGGGTAGGGATGGGCTCACTTTAAATGCGTCTGAATTTGTCTTCAATGATCGGGGTAAGAAGAACTATCGTTCATTTATTATTGTCAGAAATGACGTTTTGCAATACCCAATTTGTGTTTTCCGGCTTAGCGATACTGAATATTCGGCTTTATGGATGCGGTGCACGCACCAGGGCAGCGAGCTTCAGGCATCAGGCGATTTTCTTCACTGCGCTGCACATGGAAGTGAATTCAATAATAGAGGCCTGGTAAGAAATGGACCTGCTGACAAAAACCTGAGGAATTTTCCCGTTACTGTTTCAAATAATCAACTATTTATTGACCTGAGAGCCGTATGAAAAAAATAAGCATTGGAATTTTTTTGTTAAGCATTCATGCAATGTGTCTTGGACAAATAGATCCCAGTTTGCTCAGGCACGTATCGAAGGATAGCCTTCCATCAGGTTTGAATATGGATGCGCTATATAATCGTCCCTTTCTACAGCTTGGAAAATTGCCCGTTGCACTTGGCGGATATGCGGAAATCAACTACCAATATCTCCAACAGGATGGCATAACCGAAGGTCACCAGTTCCAGATGCGGCGGGTGTCCTTATTTCTATCTTCTTCTATTTCGCGGCGCATTAAGTTTCTTACGGAAATAGAATTTGAAGACGGCGCTAAAGAAATCAGCCTTGAATTTGCTTCGATAGATATTGAATTTAGTCCTCTACTTAATTTCCGGGCAGGTGTGGTATTGAATCCCATCGGAGCGTTTAATCAAAACCATGATGGCCCCAAGTGGGAGTTTGTCGACCGGCCCATCGCTTCGACACAGATGTTGCCGGCTACCTGGAGTAATGTGGGGTTTGGATTATATGGGAAGAAGTATTCCAAAGATTGGGTCTTTGCCTATGAAGCATACCTTACCAATGGATTTGATGATCGGATCATTGCCAACTCAGAAAACAGAACTTCGTTGCCGGCCAGCAAGGAAAATCCCGAACGATTTGAAGAGAGCTTTAATGGGTCTATGCTCCTTACTGCAAAAACTGCTCTACGCAGGGAAGCAATTGGCGAATTGGGTCTCTCCTATATGGGTGGTGTATATAATAAATTTAAAGAAGATGGCTTAGTGCTGGACAAAAAAAGGAGGGTGGATGTTTTGGCCATTGATTTTAATTCGACCATTGCTGCCACAAAAACATTTGTGAATGGAGAATGGGCCTGGGTCCATGTAAATGTACCGGACACCTATTCGGAGCAATTCGGCGAAAAGCAGCAAGGAGGCTTTGTCGATTTGGTACAGCCCATTTTCAAGAAACCCATTCTCGGATTCGAGAAATCCGTAATTAATGCGGCCCTTCGCCTGGAATATGTCGATTGGAATAGAGGAAAATTTATTTCCACGGGTACAAATATCGCGGATGATGTTTTTTCAATTGTTCCTGCCATCAGCTGGCGGCCCACGGCGCAAACTGTATTGCGCTTGAATTACAGGTATAACTGGCAAAAGGATATTCTCGGCAATCCTCCCTCAAAACTGGCAGGGTTTCAATTTGGATTGGCTACCTATTTCTAGTTGTTATTAGCTCGTTGCGTTAGGACCGATAGTCCTCTCTGACGGGGGAAAATGCGTCGATCGCTATGCAGTTCGTTTTCGCTGTCGCCGAATGAGGGATATTGGAAGGGATGACATGATACGTGCCCTTCGTCAAAGAATAGGGTTTGCCGTCGATAACCATGTCCAATTGTCCTTCAACAATAAATGTGATCTGTTCGTGAACGTGCTTATGCTCCTGGATGCGGCTATCCTTGTCGAGGATTACATACCCGAGTGTCAATGATTGGCCATGGGCGTAATGCCCAATGATACCAGGCGCCAGGGCCTTCGGGAGAATATCTTTAATAGATTCCATAAGTCATGCTTATAAATTAATTAGATGTATTAGCCCCTTCAAATAGACAAAAACTACCGCCCACCCATTCCTTATCCTTATTATATCTTACACCGATCATTTTGCCCTTGCTGAGCCTGGCGAGGTTATTGGCTGCTATGGGTCTGGCATCCCCATCCTTCCAAAAATAAAAAATGCGGATCTCTGCCTTTGCGGGAATGTCCGGAGTTTCGATCACGTCGGCGTATTTCACTTTTCGTTGCAGTATCCAGTTTTCGGGATCTTTCACTTTTGCAATATCATCGGCCTTGAGGTCAATCACCACGCCCTGTCCTGCAAAGGAAAATAATGGTTTTAATACATAGTTTTCCAGGTCTGTAGGGACCTGTTTGACCTGGTCTAAGAAAAAAGTCTGAGGAACGTAAGGGTGGCGGATCAGGGGGAGGGTATACTTGCTTATCCTGTAAAACCAGTTGGGATGAGGTGCCCATTCTACATCCAACTCTTCAAAAAGGATCTTCCCTTTTTCCTGGACCTCTGCAGGTTGTTGATGAAGGTCATCGAAGATCACGCGGTTGTATATGCGCTTAACCTGCGTTTTTACTCCATTATTTAAATAGAATAATTTCTTTCCTTCCTTGATCAGTTCCGTCAGGCAAACCATTTTAACGCCGGTGTATTCTTCCGTACAGAAAAAATCTATCCTTGTTTTTTGCTTGCGAGGAAATATTTCCAAAAGGATGACATGCTCTGTAGCCTGGTTGCCGATCATGACCTCCTTCAGCAACTGGATATAACTGTCCTTGTTCAATCCGCTTAAATAGCTGCTAAAGCCTGAAGGAATGGTAAAATGTTTGGCAAAGACATCATCCAATAAGATCTCGTATGCAAAGAGGGAAGGAAATCCCTGCATTTCTATTAATTGTGGTTCGTAAGATCCATCCTCACTTATACAAATTCCGAAATCGAATGCAATGAATTGTGGATGGCTATTTTCATTCGGCACTTTTACGTCTGCCGGAACAGCATCTTTTGTAAGGGAAATAAACCGCGGATCAACAATGATGTCGACAATACTTTCGCAGGCATCCAACATCTTCCTGGTGAAATCCCTGGATACAAAGATGGGAGTCTCTGCTACGCGGAAATCTAGTTGACCCGGATGAGCCGCTTCCAAATCTTTTAAGAATGCCTGGTATTTTTCCTTCGTGAACTGTTGATTATATTTCTCACGGATAAAGGGTATCATGAATGGAAGATAGGAATTTATTTTTTTTGTATTCGACTTCAAACCGGTACTTCGACCGAGCTGGCAATATTTAAAAAATTGGGAAGGATATGGGCATAAGTCCACATGATCTTATCCGGATCATTGAGATGCAATAACATGCTGATGAGTTTTTCTTCACCATAACTTTCAATCACTGTTTTCTTCTTTTCTTCAGTTTGCAGATACATGCTCATCCCCGGCGCGTCTGCTTCCGGATGAAATTGAGTCCCGATCATATATTCATTAAATCGTATTCCCATCACAGCTCTTTCGTAGGGAACGTGTGGCCGGCTTTTTTCAATACAAAGTATTGTTGCCCCCATTTTTCTTAACAGGTCATGGTTTGGTTGAATCACCTGGTAATCCCGGCTATCCACGCAATAGAACGGATCGTGAAGCCCCTCAAAGACGGGCTCGTGGCGACCCGCTTCCAGCATGTGGACGGGAAATACCCCGAAGGCTGTGGATTTTCTTTTATAAACAAGGCCGGCATTCAGATGGCGACAGGCTAATTGAAATGAATGACAAATGAAAAAGACATGTTTCTTATTTGTGTTTTCCGGATAACTGTTCCACCGGTGCATTTCATCCACCCAACGACACCAGGCAATATCCCAATCATCAAAACGACTGATTAGCGGATCTCCGGGTCCCCCACTTGAAATATAAATGTCAAAGCTCGTGTCGGGCAGTATATTGTTTCGTCGAACATCAAATTCGGTCGATTCGACGATCATCCCGCTGACCTTGCTCCATTGTTTGATAATTTCTCTGATACATCGCATGCCCTGGTTGGCCACGCCTTCATATAGGTCAAGGATCGCTATTTTGACTTTTCGTTTTTCAGTCCAGCTCATTAGACAAACATAATGATTATTTAACGCCAGTATAAGTGGTTTGGTTTACAAAATTACCCACAGATGTGGATTTAATGAGTTTTATAAATATTTTAAATTTAGATTACTCCATATAGCCAAAATTTTAACAATCTGGAGGTTGGTGCTTTAAATTTGTTTCAACTCTTTATCTTCAGCCTTTAAAAAAGTCAATTAATGAAAAGAGAAAAAACCATTGGATGGTTACTCATCGCAGGCGCCGTCGGAGTATTTATTCCTTATACCATTCTTAACATGACATTTGATTATCCGGACATTCTTCGACAGGATCCCGGGATCGTTTTGACTAAATTTCATGCAGGTGGAACTTCATTGATATTGACCTGGTGGGCTTTTGCTATCCTTGGCTTGCCGCTACTGATTGGTTATATGCTAGTTGGACAAAAATTCGACGGCAGACTCGGATTTATTAAATGGGTGACAACGTTGGGCATCATTTCCGGGATTGCCCAAATAATCGGCTTGCTGAGATGGGTATTTGTTATTCCGGTCATTGCCAATAGTTACGTTATGGCCAACGATGAGGCGGCCAAAGCAGCAGCGAAAATAAATTTTCAAACCGTTCATCAATTCGGTGGAGTGTTATTAGGCGAACACATTGGACAGTTGTTTACTGTAATATGGACGGTAATGATATCCTATGCATTTATTAAATTATCGGTTTTTCCAAAATGGGTTAGTTGGTTAGGAATTATTGCATCCATCATTTACTTCTCCGCCCAGGGAGACCTTTTTGCGACCGTTATTCCAGGGTTCCCTGTTATTGAAATGGCCGGACTTATTGGAAGTACGCTTTGGTTGATCTGGCTAATTATAACGGGAATATTTTTTATCCGGGTTCGACCGACCATTCAATAGGGGATCGAAAGTTATTTTTTTGCAAAAACCTTTTCGCCATTCAGGAAAGTCGCCATCACTGAAATCTGGAGTAACTCGGGTTCGCCGACCTTCATGATATCTTTATCGAGCATGACAAAATCGGCCAGCTTGCCTGCTTCCAGTGATCCTTTCTCGGTTTCTTCAAAATTTGCCCTGGCCGCCCAGATAGTCATTCCTCTTAAAGCCGCTTCCCTGGACAAGGCGTTATCGATTTGAAAACCATTGTCCGGCCATCCTTTTGCGTCCTTTCGCACCACTGCGGCATAAAAAGTCTTCAGAGGAGAAATGTCTTCGACGGGAAAGTCGGTACCTAATGCAATCCATCCATTTTGTTCCATCAACTTCTTGTATGCGTAGGCGCCCTTCAGCCTGGCTTGTCCAATACGCTCCCCGGCCCAATACATATCGCTCGTGGCATGTGTAGGCTGTACCGAAGGAACGATACTGTATTGGCTAAATAATCTAAAATCATTTTCATTCACCACCTGTGCATGTTCGACTCGCCATCGCAGGTCGTTCTTACCCTTCAGGTATTTTCCATAGGTATCAAGGATCATCCGGTTTCCACTATCGCCGATAGCATGCGTACACATTTGCCAGCCATTTTTTGAAAGTACATTGGCAATCGAATCATAATGAGAGGGCGTCTTTAACAAGAAGCCGGACCACCCAGGCCGATCATCATAGGGTTGTAATAAGCAAGCTCCGCGCGAACCCAACGCACCATCGGCATAGACTTTAAAACTGCAGACATGCAGACGATCCGTTTTGATCTTGCCCCTTGAGAGTGCGAATTCAAGGTTTGGTCGATCATCACTTAACATTATATACAGTCTCATCTTTAATGCGCCGGATCTTTGTAAACTGTCAATTTGTAAAATGGTTGGAAAGCCGAGTCCACAATCATCAACGGTAGTCAGACCAACTCCAAAGCAATTCTTTTGCGCATTCAATAGCGCCTCTTCGTTTTCCCGGTCTCCGGGATTGGGGATCTGTGTTGAAACAAGGTCTACGGCATTGTCAACAAGGACACCTGTAAGTTGACCATTCTTTACTTCAATAATTCCTCCGGCAATCTGATCACCCGCTTTCAGAGAAGCCAGTTCGAGCGCCTTACGATTGGCAATGGCCGCATGGCCGTCTATGCGCGTGAGGAGAACGGGGCGATCTGGAAACAATTCATTTAGTCGTTGGTTTGTCGGGAATTCTTCTGTTGCCCAATCATTCTGATCCCAGCCATAACCCTCCAGCCATCCATGAGGATGTTCCCTGGCGAATGGAATTATTTTGGCAACGATCTCTTCCCAACTTTTTGTACCGACCAGGTCTACACGCCCAAGACTGAAGCCGTATCCCAAAAAATGTGCGTGCGCGTCGATGAATCCGGGATAAATAAATTTTCCCTGTGCATCCAGTTTCTCACTGGCCTGGAATTTATTTTCAAGGACTTTTGATTTGCCGACTTCAACGATCTTTCCATCCTTAATAGCTATGGCCTCAGCGATAGAAAAGGACGAATCCACAGTATAGACAGTGCCGTTATAAACCAACAAGTCAATTTTCTGTTGTGACCGGCAGGAGAGATGGATGATGCAAATGATCAGGATCGATGTGAGTCTCATGATTAATCCTATGATTAGTATCAAATAAGGATTGAAATTAAACAAATTCCTTACCTTTTAGCCAAATTCAAATAGAATGAAAGCATTCATTTATTCCATAATCATTTCATCATTATTAACGGCCACAAGTAGTTGTAAACAATCTGCTAAAGAGACAGAGAAAAGGGCGATGTCTGTTGCTCAATATTTCGATTTTAAGGATAGTGGAGTGCAATCAGGCGGCGTACGGTTAATTCCCATTCAAACTCCTGTAGGCGAATTCAAGGTATGGACCAAGCGTTTTGGAAATAACCCACGCATTAAGGTGCTTTTGCTACATGGCGGACCCGCATTCGGACATGAATACATGGAATGTTTTGAAAGTTTTTTTCCAAAGGAGGGGTTTGAATTTTATGAATATGATCAATTGGGTTCCTACTATAGCGATCAGCCCAGGGATAGCAGTCTGTGGACCCTTGATCGATTTGTTGAAGAAGTCGAGCAGGTAAGGAAAGCCATTCATGCCGATAGCTCGAACTTTTATTTATTAGGTAATTCATGGGGTGGGCTGTTGGCCATGGAATACTCCCTGAAATACCAGGATAACTTGAAAGGGGTGGTCGTAGCTGACATGGTGGCGAGTGCTCCTGAGTATGGGAGATATGCGGAGGAAGTGTTGGCTAAACAGATGGATCCGGCAGTGCTCAAGGAAGTGAGAGACATTGAAGCCAGAAAGGATTTTAATAATCCGCGGTATATGGAATTGTTGTACCCAATTTTTACAAAAAACATTTTTGCCGCCTGGAGGAATGGCCCGATGCAGTTAATCGGTCATTCAAACATTACAATGCCGAAATCTATACCCTGATGCAAGGACCTTCCGAATTTGGCGTTGGCGGTCGCCTGGCCAATTGGGACATTAAAGCCCGCTTAAAGGAAATAAAAGTGCCGACATTGATGGTTGGTGCTAAACACGATACAATGGATCCAAAAGCCATGGAGGAACAAAGCAAGATGGTGCAGCGGGGCCGATATTTATATTGTCCGAACGGCAGCCACATGTGCATGTGGGACGATCAGGAGGTATTCATGGATGGAGTGATCAAATTTATCAAGGATGTCGACGAGGGGACATTTAAATAATCTGGGAACCAGTATCTACCGGTTCATCCTCCGCGACCGTTAATAGAAACGTCGTTTCTTCTAGTGCCAGTAAACTATAAGGAATGCCACTGTGCAGCGTCAAAAGCTGTGCTTTTTTCACTTCGACTGATTCGTCAAGAGTATTGAATTTGATCTTTCCATCCAGAACCTCAATTTTCAATACTCCGTCTGTCGTTTGCGTGGTCATTTCCGCATGAGCATGCATCGCCACAAGAACAACACTCATTCCAGGCGTCTTGAAAACCGTAATTGCATTTCGATCGTTTTTCGTCCATGCATCCTCATTTTTTATTTGTTTGATCAGGGATGGCAGGTCGATAGTTAAAAGTGGGGAATCTATTGGACGATCTCCTTCCGGCCGATTGAGAGTGGCCTCGTTGAATTTTTCCTTCATGACAAGCTGTTTTAGATGGAATGAGCAAATTGCTCAACACAGCAGTTCAAAAACTATGCCCACGATCCTGGCACGCTAAGTCTCTTCCTTATCGGCATATTCCTTTAGTGCCTTAAAAGAATCATCGAATTTTTCAACGATCTTGATTTTTCTTCCCTGTGCTCCCAGCATTAGTTCGAGTGCGCCCGCCACCTGCTTTTTTAAAGGGAGCATCATCCATTCCATCTCGGCTGGCCCCTTTTTTACTTCTTCATTGATACGTTTGCGATAGTTCTCTTTGAATTCTCCATTCAACGCTTCCAGGTCTTTAGTCGTTTGCCAGTGTTTCTCACCCAGCAACGGAACATCGTATTCCAATACCTCCGCGATCTTCCAGTCAAAATTCAGATCTGAAAATGACAAGAATTTCGGCTGAATATTGGCCACAGTGAGCTCGTTCTTTTCCGGGTCGAATTTTACACGCAGGTCCTTCATATCCAGCCCATATTTGGCAACGATACTCACCTGCAAGGCACCTAAAAACCGGATATGTTTATTCTCGTGATCACTTTTTTCATTCCACACGCGGGTAAAATTTGTGTTTACTTCCATCAGTCCAAGATCAACAACGCTTTTGATCTCGGAAATATTCAGCTTTCTGTTTCTCAATTCTACATTCTCGGTTTTCAAAGAGCTGGCTGTTTTATCACTGTCCTTTAGCTGCATTTTTAACTGATGAATTTCATCGTCCTTTTGTTTGACGAAGAGATGATATGCGCCGACAGCGACAGTACCCACTGCAAAGACGATGATCCCATAAACGAGCAGCTTGTTCATGACCAGGACCAGGGCAATCAGGACGATGGCAGCAAGGATCAAATAACTCTTAAAACGATACAACATAATCTCTTGGTTTTAGATTTGCACATCTAAAATACAATATACAGAACTTAGGGAAAGATTCAAAGGTGGATGCAGCTCGCGGGGCATCTAACGAAAGTCTAATTTCTTTGTGGTCGAACTGCTGAGTATTGTACCTTAGTTGCCGGATAATTGAGAAGGAAATGAGACGAATCTGCCTATTATTACCCATTCTGTTTGCGTGTCTGCAATCGCCATCACAAATCTTAAAGAATATTCTGAAGGCAAAAACCAATCAGGTCAAGGAAATGGCCGCGGAAAAAGTAATGGAAGGGTGGGAGAAGATGAGCCGCGAGTATGATGAGAGCAATTTTAACTATGCGATCTCATTTTTGGACAACAGCGGAATATTTGAAGCAGATGAGAAAGGTAGTGGGTTCGTGAGCAACGCACTTCTCGGCTCAAAAATGGCGAGTAAGGAAGTAAGAACAGTAAAGGATTATGCGTATACAAATTTGAAGAATGGCGAAGTACTGATGGCTGGTAATAAACATTACCTGGCTGAGCAAAGCTTTAAGCTTGCCAAGATCTTATATGAAGAGGAGGGAATGAAATCGACCACAAACTACGCGCAGGTGATCAGTGACCTGGGATTATTGTACCAATCGATCGGCCGTTTTAACAAAGCAAGAACATTCGATCAACAGGCTCTGCAACTAAGGCAAAACAGCGGCAATAAGGGAATGTTCATCGTTTCTATAAACAATTATGCCGTGCTGGAAAAAGAAACCGGCTATTACGTTGAAGCAGAAACGGATTTCAAAAAAGCGCTGGTCATGGCCAACGAGACAAATGATCCGCTGGCAAAGGCGCTTATACATAATAATTTGGCCATGACCTACCTGGACATGAATAAATTGGAGGATGCGGAGAACAGCATGAACACGAGCATTACGCTGGCATCTTCAGTTTTAAAGCCCGACGCTTCGAATTTTATCAAGCTGCAAATTAACCTGGCCAATGTATATCGGTTTGAAAAAAAATATCCGCAGGCTGAAGAACTATATCTCAAGGCCATAGACCAAAAGGAAAAGAAATTGGGTGCTCATCCGGACCTGGCTCATCTCAAGAAAGGCCTTGCTCAGTTATATATGGAAATGGGCAAGACAGGCGAAGTTGAAAAATTATTACTTGACGCCTACGATATTGATCAACGGAAACTCGGAGAAAATAATCCTGCTACAGTTTCGGTCCAACAGGAACTGGCCAATTTCTACCGTTATTCCAACCAGACAGCAAAGGCCATGGAATTGATCACCAAAGTGGTGGAAAGGAAAAAGGAGATCTATGGCGAAAATCATCCCAATTACCTGCAGGCACTGGAAGACCTGGCCCTGACGCAATGGCATGGAAAATAAAGTGCAGGAAACAAAATTGAATTATCAAAAGGTGATTGACAATACTCTTGAGTATATAAATACATTTTTCAACTCCCTGAATGAAAATGAAAAAACACTTTATTGGGAAAAAACAAATAACCGCCTTCAACGCTTCTATTCATTTGCCAATAGCCAGGCAAAGACAGATCCTGACCTGGTGAACCAATTTTATGATGTAGTGATCAATACCAAAGGATTTTTATTTAATAATTCCTCCAAGATCCGCAACATCATTTCCGCGAGTACCGATGAATCACTCAAGCTCGCTTACAGCCAGTGGCTGGAGACTAAAGAAAACCTAAACCAGGCCTACCAGCTCAGTAAGGAGGAGTTGGCGCAGGATAAAGTAAACGTAGACAGCTTGAAAGGTAGGGCCGATGAATTGGAAAGGGAGCTTTCGCAACGTAGTGCTCTTTTTAAAGAAAGTAATAATCTTTCGAAGGTAAGCCTCGCCGCGATACAAGCGCAATTGCAATCCAATGAAATAGCCATTGAAATTGTTGAATTGAAGGAATACAACAATGGGTTTACGGACAAAGGAAGTTTTGTTGCACTGCTCGTGACAAAGACGGGCGTCCGCCTCGTTGACCTCGGAGATTCAAAGCTAATACAGGAAGGCATCGGTAATTACAGGAAAAAAGTTGTCAGGCAACAAGCCGAAGATGAGATCTATGGGTTGACCTGGAAAGCGTTGGATGAACAAATAAAGGGTGTTGCAAAAATATATCTATCGGTTGATGGAGATTTTCACCAGCTAAGCATTTATTCACTAAAGGATGCTACAGGGAAATACCTGGTTGATAAATATTCCATTCAGCTAACAGGAAATACCAGAGATATTGTTGCGATCAAGCAGACAGAAAGAACGCTGGCCAAACCGAATACAGCGTTCCTGATAGGCAATCCATCGTTCGGAAAAAATGCCGGCGTTCCTGAACTGCCCGAGACAGAAGGCGAAGTGAAAACCATTGGGAAAATACTAACTACTTACAAAGTGGAAACAACTTCTTTGATCGGTAGTGAAGCGACAGAAACAAAAGTGAGGGAAATTTATTCTCCCAGTATTCTTCATATAGCCAGCCACGGCTATTTTTTTGCTGATCTCAATAAAGTAAAAACTGAGAAAGTATTAGGCGAGGATATTCTTGCAGCCAAAGAAAATCCGCTTCTTAGAAGCGGTATTCTATTGGCCAATTGCGAAAATGTATTCGATACTAAGTATCGTCCCGTAGCCAACAATGAAAACGGAATCCTCACCGCTTATGAGGCAATGAGCCTGAACCTGGATAAGACGGACCTTGTTATACTTAGCGCTTGCGAGACTGGCCTGGGCACGATCAAACAGGGCGAAGGAGTGTATGGCTTGCAGCGGGCCTTTCTCATTGCCGGAGCGAAGTGTATCATCATGAGCTTATGGAAAGTAAATGATGCAGCCACGAGGGAATTGATGACTTAATTTTACTCTAATTATACTAAGACAGGCAATAAACCGCAGGCATTCATGGATGCCATCAAGGAAGTGAAAGCCAAATATAAAAATCCTTATTTCTGGGCAGGGTTTGTTTTATTGAGTCGATAGAAGAATTAGATACCCGCGAGGTATTGTTCCTGTATATATTCTACCACATTAACCAGATTCTTCGTTTTGTCAAAGACTGCAAGCTGGCGATCAGCGCCCGTGCCATTTTCCAGCATATTATTTACATAAGCCAACCGGTGCCTGCTTCCCAGATGATCCAATACAGGATCAACAAATTCCAGCAATTCATAGATCAGTACCCGGGTATTGACTTCTTCTTCCTTTCCAAAATCGATAAGATAGCCGTCCACACCATAACGGCTGGCTCTCCATTTATTTTCATTGAGGAGCGCGCGTGAATATTGAATGAAGTTCAGGTTCTTCGAGCGTAACATATAGATGCGTGCACATATTGCCTGGAACAACGCTGCGATGGTGATCGTTTCATCAACGGTCATGGGCACATCGCAAATGCGGAATTCTACCGTATTGAAGAAAGGATGCACGCGGAGGTCCCACCAAATCTTTTTGGCATTGTCGATGCAATTGGTCTTGATAAGCAACTTCACATAATTGTCATAAGCTTCAATGCTGTCAAAACTATCGGGGATACCGGTCCGGGGAAATTTATCAAAAACTTTGGTCCGAAAAGATTTATAACCGGTCATGCGACCCTCCCAAAATGGAGAATTGGTGCTCAATGCAAATACGTGAGGTAGAAAATAACGAGTAGAATTGGCAATGTGATTGGCCATTTCCCGGCTTTCCATTCCCACATGCACATGAAGGCCAAAGATCAGATTACTTCGCGCCGCTTCCTGCAATTCATTTACGATTTCATTGTAACGGACATGGTCAGTGATCAATTGGCTTTCCCAATGACTAAAGGGATGCGTCCCTGATGCGCCCATGGCAAATCCCAGGTTGTCCGCAATTCCGGAGATAGTTTTGCGAAGCGTAGATACATCCAGGAATGCTTCGTCGATATCGGCACAAATATCGGTTCCCACTTCTACCACAGCCTGATGCATTTCCGCTTTGACTTTATCTTTGATCACTTTTTGGCCTTCCTGCACAATGTTTTGCTCATGGCTTTTTAACTCATGCGTTACCGGGTCCACTACCATGTATTCTTCTTCAACGCCTAGCGTAAAGCTTTTGTAATTCGGGTTCATGCAATTTATTATTTACTTTTTGGAATCAGGCATCGAATTATCTAGGTCAGTGAATGATGATTGCTGCTTCGTTTCACATATTCACCCCATGTAAGATTATCTGCGTTTTCATCTTTGCCATGGCTTTTTCGATGGCATAATTGGCGGCGGTTTCCACAACCCATTCAAAATTTTCTTCTCCTACACTGTTTCGCTCCGCATCCGGCGCGGGATTACAAAAATCGATAGCATAAGGAACGTCGTTTCGAATGGCCAGTTCCACCGTATTAAAATCATAACCCAGGTATTTATTGATGCGGAATACAATGTCAGTCATTTGTTCCAATCGTTCCGGCGAAGGTTGGAAGTCGGCAACATAACGAAGATGGTGAGGGTTCCGGGGTTCGTAGGACATGATGCGAACATGTTTTCCGCCAATGCAATAACAGCGGTAATATTCCGTAAAGACGATTTCTTCCTGTAACAGCATGACCAGTTGGCCGGTTTCACTGTGCTTGTTAAAGAAATCTTCTGCACTGGTAAGTTTATATACATGTTTCCATCCGCCTCCGGCAAAGGGTTTCATATAAGCCGGAAAACCAACATAATTGAAAATGGATTCCCAATCCAGGGGAAATGCCAGGTTGCTGAATGAATCATCCGAAGTATCGGTCGGCAGGTCACGGGAAGGGATAATCGCGGTTTTAGGGATCGGCACATCCACTTTCGTCATCAGGCAATTGTTGAAATATTTATCATCGGCGCTCCACCAGAATGGATTGTTGATCACAGCGGTGCCTGTGAGCGCGGCATTCTTTAACCAGGTCCGGTAAAAAGGGACATCCTGCGAAATGCGGTCGATGATCACTGCATAACCGCTGGGTTCACCCTGCATGGCCTCGCGAAATATGAACTGGCTCAGCAGTGATTCCCGCCACATTTTTACTGTTGACCCTGGCAACAAATGCTTCCGGAAATGAGCGTTCCTTACCGTAGAGTATTCCGATTTTCTTCATAGATAGTTTGAATTGAGTGATTAAAATGAGAGCAGAACTATTTTCCTAAGGATTGATGAGCCTGCTTCTGTCAAATTTATTTTTTCACGGGCACATAAACAAATGGCAACAGTCAGCATTCATTGCCGATCATTTTATTGAAATCCCTAATTTTGAAGCCATGCAATCGGCAAATGTACCCGGCATTCTGGTTGAAAATACATCAATCGAATCGGAATTCCTTCAACGAAAAGTAAAGATTGATTTTTACATGCTTCAGCCGCCGGGGAATCCTTCAGAAATGACACTGCTGTTGATCAACGACGGGCAGGATATGGAAAAACTTGGGCTCGTCTCATTACTGGAAGGACTGTACGCTGATAAAGAAATTGAGCCCATTCTTTTTGTTGGAATCCACGCCGGCACGGAGAGAAGACTAGAGTATGGTATCGCCGGACAATTGGATTATAACGGTCGCGGAGCAAAAGCAGGACTGTATACGTCCTTTATTCTGCAGGAATTAATTCCCTTTATAGGCAAGAAATATGCTGTCGACACTTTTCGCGCAAAAGCTTTTGCCGGTTTTTCCCTGGGCGGATTGAGCGCCATGGATATAATATGGAGTCACCCGGAGGAATTTCAAAAGCTTGGGATCTTTTCCGGATCTTTTTGGTGGAGAAGCATAGATCAGACAGAGGAAGAATATGATGATGAAAAACATCGCATCATGCACCAGTTGATAAGAAACGGCCGGCATTACCCCGGCCTGAAATTCTTTTTTCAGTGTGGCAATATGGATGAGACCAGGGATCGCAACCAGAACGGGATCATCGATTCTATAGATGATACCAGGGATATTATCAAAGAGTTGATAGCTCAGGGATACGACGAAGAAAAGGATATTTATTATTTAGAATTGAAAGACGGAAGGCACGATGTTCCTACCTGGGGAAGGGCAATGCCCACATTTCTGAAATGGGGATGGTCAATAAAAAAACCGTCCTAAGGACGGCTTTTCTTATGAATCAATTATTCAATTTAGAATATATATCGAACCCCAAATTGAATGGCCCAGGTGCTGGCGGTGGACACATTATTCTGGAAAGACCTGGTAATAGGAGCATTGTTAAAGGTATTTAACCGGAATGTCGGAACTCCGGCGGTGACACTTACAAGAGTCAGCGGATTGGGCGTAGCCAATGTATTGATCTTACGAATGCCCCAATCATTATTGATGAGGTTCAGCAAATTCACGATATCGGCGGTGAACTGGATCGTATGTCTCTGCTTGCCTATTCCGGTAAATATATCCTGCGCGACCTTCATGTCAAGTCTATCCAGCCACGGAAGTTTTGCCCCATTTCTTTCTGCCACCTGGCCTTTATGCTTTCTTAAATAGGGATCTTGCTCAATGAACCCGGCAAAGATGTCGGCCATTTGTGCAGCCGTATAAGTTACCCCGTTGGGATAAGCAAAACTGGATTGAAATAGAATCTCATTGGGGTCCCGGGCATTATTTGGAATATACATCAAATCGCCGCTATTATTGCCATCGTTGTTGAGATCTCCATTATATACATAGCTGAAAGTACCAGCACTGCGACCGTCGTAGAACAGGGACAGGGTTGTACCCAAATGCTTGAGGTATTCAAAGTGATAAGAGATGCCGGCCATCAGGCGATGAGGTACAGAGAAATTGGTATATGCCAGCTCAATATCATTTTGAGTGCGGGAAGTTGGATTATTGGCCCAGGCTGAAGCAGCCTGGCTACCAGGGTTTGCTGTAACATCCTGAGCGAATGTATAATTATATGCCACGGATGCAAACCAACCTTTCGCAAACGATCTGGCTAACTGTGCGGTAAAAACAAAAGAACTGCCCTTGTTAGTGTTGTCCATCACAATCGCGTTATTCGTAGCGGTGGTCAGTCTTCTAACTGCGGACGATGATGCGGAATAACGAGGTCTTGAAACGGCTCCTGTTCTGACGGTACCATCAGGTTGTCTTTGATTGGCATTGAACATGTAGACCGCATTGATATCTTTTGTGTACATCGCTTCCAGTGTCACTTTCCAATTCTGAGCGATCTGCCGGTCAACAGCTATATTGGTTCTCCAGATCTGGGGGAACTTAAAATCACTACTGGTAACAGCAAAAACAGACGAAGCGACCGATCCCGCAGTTGTTGGAAACAAATTGGAGGGAAGACTTGAATTATAGAATGGATTGTAGGTATGGCGATCAGGGTTGAACAGGAAATCATTCAAATCTGCGCCCGCCGTATTTGCTGTGATTAGGGTGCCAAATGTGTACATTCCACTACCTGATGGTATGTTGGTTAGATAAACAAAAGGTATTCTACCGGTATAAACTCCCGTTCCTCCTCTAAGGATCATAGATTTATCACCTTCCATATCCCATCTGAATCCGATACGTGGAGAAAATAAGACTTTGCCTTTGGGCCATTTGCCCGTGGTGTAATGAGTAGCGTCTCCGTTGATGTCGGCTAATGTGAGAGCAGAAATCGCCGGATTCTCGAGTGGGTCTTCAGGATAAATTGGTTTGTCAAAGCGAACGCCCATCGTTAAGCGGAGATTCGAGTTGACATTAATTTCGTCCTGTAAATATCCAGCTAGCTGGCCGACTTTAAGATTAGCAGAAAAGACAGCGTCCTGATCTGGAACTAGCGAGTATGTTAACGAAAAAATTGCAGGAGCTCTGTTATTTACCAAATCATCCACACTCTTGAAAACATAATAACCCTGCGATCCAGCCATAAACATATTGCCGACCTTTTGATACTCATAACTTGCTCCCGCAGTCAAAGTGTGCTTGCCGGCGTAAATAGTGAAGTTATCCGTGACTGTATAAATGTCGTTTAATACCCTGTTGTTATTTCCGTTGAAGGGTTCATTTCCGACACTGATAAAATTATTAATGTTTCCTGCAGTCGCTCCCAAAATATCGATAAAAGGAAATTGAATACCGGGATGCTCCTTGTCAGAGTTTATTTTGGTGACGGTAGCCAGGAATTGGTTGGCAAAGCGACTCCGGAAATTGCTATTGAGTTCAATAGATCCGGAACGAACCTTATCCACTTGTGAGAAAGTAATACCAGCGAAACCCATCGCGCTTTTTGAAAATTTTGGACCGTAAGTAGCGAACCCGGATGAGTTGGCTCCATTTATATTTCCACTTTGGCTGGGCAACTGGTCCTGGGTGCCTTTGAAGTCACTATACTTAATTGTCAGTTTGTGGGCCTTACTGATATTCCAGTCGAGCTTTCCCAATATTTTGTGATTGTCATTCTTGAAGCTTGGAAAATTATCCGAAGCGCCCGCATCATATTCAAATGCTGAAGCCAGGTAGTTGGCAACTTTGTTCATTGAATCAAGAGGAACGTCAGAAATGTTTCCCTGGCCGGAGCCCCCACTAGGTGTCCAAGTTATCCCACTGGCAGGTGGCCGTTTTTCAAACTCGGCATTGACGAAAAAAAACAGTTTATTCTTGATAATCGGGCCTCCGATACTTCCACCATATATACTGCTCTTAAACGGAGGATTGCTCGCAGTAATTCCAGCCACATCATCTCCTACTAATTTTTCATTCTGCCAATACGTGTATGCGGTCCCGTGAAATGTATTGGTCCCGCTCTTGGTAATAGCGGCAATATTGGCGCCGGTAAAATTTCCCTGGCGCACATCAAAGGGAGCGATGCTCACGGAGATCTCATCGATTGCATCCAGTGACACCGGATTATTTCCTCCACCCGGCAATGGATCAGTGCTTAAGCCGAAATTATTATTGAGGTTGGCCCCATCAATGGTGATATTATTAAAGCGCGCATCCCGTCCGGCAAAACTTGTTCCGTTAGCTCCACCTGCTTGTGGCGTGCCGCGGGTAAAGTCCGTAATATTCCGGGATATGGTGGGAAGGGCCGATATGGCGCGGTTATTAAAAACACTGCTCATACCTCCCTTATCGGAAGCTGATCGGCGGCTTCGCGTTGTTAAAACAACTCCGGTTAATTCCTTTTCATCCGTACCCAATGTAGCCGTTACATTATATGGTTCGCCCAGTTGCAGATATACTTCGTCAAACACCTCGGATTTTTGTCCAACAAAATCAACGCGGATAGTATAAGGACCTCCCACACGCAACCCCTGAAGATTAAATACACCACCTTGTTTTGCGAGAGTTGAATATACAGTTCCAGATGGAAGATGAGTTACCGTGATCGTTGCACCCAATAAATAATCTCCGTTTGCACCTTTGACAGTACCCGTAATACTTGAAGTAGTTACCTGCGCCTTCGTCACGAATGTAAGAATGAATGTGAAGGCCAATAACGGGATGATTCTCTTAATCATATAGTTTGGTTTTCAGCTGTAAAGAAAAGGAAAATTCCAAAAATTAAATATATGCAAATATTAACAAATCGTAACCGATGGTACATCTCTCTGATGCACTCTTTCCTCGTTGATTTACTGATGACTATGTTCAAATCGCGGGGATCAATTCATTAGTTGCTACCTTTGTAAAAATGACTTCAAAAATGTTTGATTCGATTGAAAGCGCTATTCAGGAAATCAAGCTAGGAAAGCTTGTTATCGTAGTAGATGATGAGGACCGTGAAAATGAAGGGGATTTTGTTACGGCAGCGGGAAATGTAAGCCCTGAACTGATCAATTTCATGACTAAGCACGGCCGTGGACTCATCTGCGCTCCCTTACCCGAAGACCGTTGCGATGAACTCGGACTGGAATTAATGGTAAATAATAATACAGCGCTTCACGAGACCGCATTTACCGTTTCTGTTGATCTCCTGGGCCATGGATGTACCACAGGAATTTCTGCATTCGATCGTGCTAAAACAATGCAGGCGTTGATTGACCCATTTACAAATCCTCCGACCTGGGAAGACCCGGACATATATTTCCACTTCGTGCAAAAAAAGGCGGCGTATTGAGAAGAGCAGGACATACAGAAGCGGCCGTCGACCTGGCCCGCCTGGCAGGATTTGCACCACCTTATGGTGGCGTGCTGGTGGAGATCATGAACGAAGATGGCAGCATGGCCAGATTGGCCGAACTGGTTGAAGTGGCAAAGAAATTTGATTTCAAGATCATTTCGATAAAAGATCTAATTGAATATCGTATCAAGAGTGATTCCCTCGTAGACGAAATTGTGAGAGTGGATATGCCTACACGTTATGGAAATTTCACTATGGTGGCTTTTAAGGAAAAGAATTCAACCAATGAGCATCTTGCATTGATCAAAGGGAATGGAAAAAGGATGAACCCGTCCTGGTTAGCGTCCATTCATCTTGTTTTACGGGCGATATCCTGGGTTCGTTGCGTTGTGATTGCGGCGAACAATTGCACAAAGCAATGAAAATGGTTGAAGAGGAAGGTAAGGGTGCCATACTTATACATGAGCCAGGAAGGCAGAGGGATTGGATTGTTGAATAAACTGAAAGCTTATCGGTTGCAGGAGCAAGGCATGGATACTGTGGAGGCAAATCTTCACCTGGGATTTCAGATGGATCAGCGTGATTATGGCATTGGTGCCCAAATGCTGCGTCACCTCGGAATTACAAAACTTCGGTTGATGACCAATAATCCAAAGAAAAGAGTAGGATTGATCGGATACGGCTTGCAGATCGTTGAGAATATTCCCATTGAAGTGAACTCCAATCCGCACAATGAAAAATACTTAAGGACAAAAAGAGATAAGTTGGGACATGAGATCCTCGACGACGAGTGATCAATCCTCTTTGGGAAGTAATGTTTCTTTACTAGGGTCTGTTTTTTCTTCTGTCGCAGGTGGCGGTTTATTTTTTTCCTTCTTATTCTTATTTTTTCTAAAAATGTCACCGAGACGATCGAGTTCTTTGCGATAAGCAATCCCCGCTCCTGAACTTTGCGTTCGTCCCGAGCCATTGGCAGTCGTGGTTAGATAATCCAGGTTTTGCCGATAAAAAAATGAGGCCCGGATCGTTCCGCTTGGATTGATCAGGAATTCGGCCGTGACATCCGGAAGGAACTCAATACTTTGTTGGATGTTGGAAGTAAGGGGAATATCCAGGCTACTTCCCAAGGTCAGAATAAACCGGTCTTTGAACAAGGAGATCGGAATATTGACATCCAGGATTGCTTTGATTGATATTGAAACTGTTATTTCCCTGACTATTCAAAAGATTTCGGTTATAGACAGAACCGCTGAAGTTGATACTGATATTATCTGTCTTAAGGATCTTCGATAATGATTTAGTCAATTGCCGGTTGATCTCATTGAAGAATAATCCGGAAATACTTGAAATTGTTGAATAGGCAAATTCATTGATCGCTGAACCCAGAGCACGGACGACTGGCGTTATAAGCATTATCCGGCGGAGCAAAACTATTGAACACGATCAGGTAGGTTACCTGCCGGTTGATCTCATTCGGATTCTTTTCAATCTGCTCGATATTGAAGGCGATGGACGGATCGCTGCTGGCCTTACTGTTGTTGGGAAATTCGAGTTTGAAATCAAACCGCGGATCAAATAACTCATTGTACATATTCGCCACCACAAACACATCTTCCCGGTAACGTGTAAGCGTAGGATCCAGGTTTAATCCTTTGGCAAGCGGTGCGAAGCTTACATTCTCTGCCCGGTACACCGCATCAAAATTGATCCTCGCCTTGTAAGGATCTCCATTCCATTCAATAAAATTGTTCGCTCCCTTCCTCAATTCAAAAGGTTTCTTGAAAAAGGATTGGAAAGTAAACAGGTAATTTCCTTCATCGATATCATACCGCCCGCGAATGGATAATGGTTCAGAAGTTCCGGAATGGATATTCAGCGATCCGGAACCTTTTCCTTTGATCTCATCGCCGGTCAAATCATCCAGCACCACTTTTACATTTACCTTATTATTGGCGGTGATATCCACATCATAAATGATGTTTGCTGCATCGACCGTCGCATTCCGCTATCGCTCATTTCATGACCATATTTCCTTTCGATCAGAAAATTGGCGATGTTCGATTCCCTGCTTTTGGAAGATGGGATAGTTACATGCTGCTATCGATGGTAGATGCGATGGCATCGACTTTCATGAACATATCGGATTGAGGCCCTGCAAGCGAGAAGGAACCCGTTCCTTTCACCCTTCCATAAAATTGTTTATTGTCACCATAGGCAGTATTCAATAAAAGAACTGGACGATTATTTTCATCGCCGGTAGTCTGTGGGCTTACGCGTGGAGATGTAGAGGTCATAGAACATGTTCCTAAATGCTTCATGCTGGATGCCTCCATTAACATAGATCGGGTTTCCAGGTAACCGTATCAGATAAGCACGAGATTGTCAAGATTGATCTCAGTTTCTTTCAAATCGATATCAGTGTCCTGGATCTTATAAAAGCAATTCGTGAAATTGACTTTTAGTCCAGCATCTTTCAATCTGCCTTTTCCCACCACGTTCATATGATTGAACTCGCCTTTGATGATCGATATCGCCGGTAATATATCCCTGCATATCCGAAAAAAGATTTCCCAGGAACCGCTCCAGCACTTTGACCTGGAAATTTTTTGCCTTCAGGGCGATGAGATTACTCTTTTGTTTTTCAGCATCGCCAAAGAAGAATTTGCGTCATAAGCCAAGATTATTTTCCTGGTTCGCGGTGCTTCCTTCGCCGTAATTGTTTGTTTTATTATCGTATAAGTATCGTTGCCTTGATCTTTCCCAATGAATCGTTATCGAGTCGAAGAAATTCCGCGGTTATGTTGTCCGAAGCGATCGCATCGGGTCCCGTTGGATTTTCAACATTGATATGCTCCGGAGACCAATCCTTCCAGCCGGTTCTTTGGAAGAAAGAAAGGAGAGAGGTCGCCTACATTCAGTTTAATCAGCTCAACTTTCAGGTCATTCCAATTGCCGTTAGCCGACGGCACCGTATTTAGCATGATCATTTGTTCTCCTTCTCTTCAACAATAAGTTGTCCGCTGGCAGTGCTTTTGCTCCTGAAAACGAGTTCTCCCCCTTCATCTATAGACCATGTCTTTCCATTCACTGCGAAAGGTGGAGTGATCGAATTCGATCTTAGCTCCATCATGGTAGGTCAGCACCAACGCGTTAAGGTCTGCCTTTTCAACAGTTTGATTAGCTCCCAGTACTGATATTGACCCTTGAGGAATCGTCGATGAGCATTCACTGTAAAAACAGCCAACGGAATATTCAGGCTATCATTGATCCGGATATTCCGTGCTTCCCCTGTCAATAAGAGGCTGTCGAAATCTCCCTTCGCCAGCAGTCTTGATCTCATCAAAATTGTATTGCTTGAATTTGAATTGCGGTACTTCTGCATGAATATCCAGCGAGTGATTTTCAAGGTTAATATCACCGTAAAGATGACTGTTATTGAATCCGGAAAGGGTAGAATCCAGCAGACGCACATAATCTTCTACATATTGACGTGGTGATATCAAAATGAAAGGATTCGTTGTTCGGATACCGCTTCGGAGGTTTTACGTAGGCAGGATAATATTTATTTAAAAACAGTTGGAAGGCATCCGGCAGGTCCTGGATGTTGAAATTTCCAGTGATGGTCCCTGCAAATTCATTCGAAGTCGCCTTCAATGTTTTTACACTATCGATATAGGTGGACGAAAGGACAAGAGAATCGAGTAGGAAGACGTATGCCATCTCTTCGTCAGTTCTGCATCGGTGATCCTGGCTTCACCCAGGAAGTTATCGATGGTAGCTCCGGAGAAGTCAATATTTAGTTTCCCCTTGAAATGCAAGGTCAGCGCTTGGTTAAGTTTAATTTTTTCAAATTGAGATTCACTACATCCACGAGCATGTCAAAAGAAGGCGTCGGTGTGTTGAAATCGATTACTCCCATTCAGTGTAAGCCCGGCATTTTCATCCGCCATGGAAGCAACCCCATTGAATAATTTCTTATCCAGCTTTCCATTCACAATGATATTTGTATATCGATAGTCCTTATAGTCGATGAAATGAATGGTGCCATCCATCAGCGTATTGCGTGTTTTTTCACTGAATCCTTTTCCTTTCACTGCACCGGTAAATGCAATCTCGTTCACGTTTCGGTCATCCATGAATTCACCCAACTGAAAATTGTCGCTGGAAATATTTCCGGAATAAACAGGGTCTTGCCCCTTCCGGCAGTTTCATATTCAGGTCCGTCTTGACCGTGCCCAGGGTGGTTTGAAGTGTACCGAAGGTTACGAAGTCGCGTATGAAGCCAGTGAAACTTCCTTTGAAATAAAGGTATTCCAATTTGCGCAGGTCTGGACTTGTCACTCGTCGCATTGCTGGAATGATGGCAATAGCATCAGCATAAGTGGTATTGAACTCATTAGCCTTAAAATCAATAAACGTGTGATCAATGTCTGGAAGACCGGTCAGGGAAATATCTCCATTTAATATGGTATTGTTACCGGCCTGTATCAGCATGTCCCTGCCTATCAGGGCATTCTACCGGGCCAGTGATCTTACCTTTCAGAAGTATCCGTTTTTTCCAATTCTTCAGCGCGGGCGCAAAAAAGGCGATATCATCACTATCAATTTCCGAATCCTCAAAGTTTCCGGTCATTTTTATTTTGTGAATGAAATCATCCATGTCGCCGAAATCTTCATACGTCATTGTAAAGGAATTCTTAATGACGCTATTATTTGTTTCGATCTTCAGGTTGTCAAAGGCCATCTCGCGGGGAGTAAACTTAACATCGGCCAGCATTTCTTTCACTTCGAAGCCACTTCGTTCTTTGGTCTTTAGATCGAGGTGGCCCGTAATCGTGTCTTTGTACAAGGTTACATTCAGAAAAGCCCAGATCTATTTGGTGGAAGTCAATATGGCGGCCATCGAACCATGCGAGGGGAGGAGTAGCAGATTGCTTATCATTCCTGAAAGTCCCATCTTCGATCTTTAAATTATTAACATGCATCATCCAGCCATCGGGATTCCAGCGAATGAGTGAGTCAGCCGTTTTTAGTGAATTGTCATCGCTGGTGGATCGGAAATAACCCTGTTTCTTCGCGGCCTGGCACCACTGATAATTATTCAACGAAACAATAGGTTGTGCAACAGATAATGAGCGTGCATTGATCAACTTCCTGGAAAGATCGATCTCATCTGCATCAAGGTCGAGTTTTCCCGCCCGAATGATCATGTCATGTCCAAGCCATCCGTCTTTTTTCATGAAGACCACCCGCGTCAATTCCACTTTCTTGATATCCAGGTCAATCCCTTCTTTTTTTTCTTTTTTGGAAGAAGGGGATGAAAAATAATCAAACAGAAATTGTTGGCTCCATATCGAATCAGTCGCGTTGAAATTTGATGATTGCATCATCCAGTCCAATGTATTTTAGCTCAATATTTTTCTTGAAAAAGAACCAATCGGTGATGCGTACCCGCATTTCACCGGCATATAGCAGCGTATCTTTTTGGCGGTCTTCTACCAATACGCCCTTCAACTCCATTTTATTGAAAAGCGAAAGGTCAACATGTTGGATCCGGACGACGGTCTGTAGATTTTTGGAAAGGCGGTTAGTGACTTGCTTGATTATCCAATTTTGGCCAAAGGGGGTATGAATAAATATCCATAGCGCCAGGATTAGGAGGAATAGGGAGACAAAGAACCAGAGTAATATTTTTTTAAATCTCTTCAGACTCAGCGATTTAAGTTGTAAAAATACGGATTCAGCCCCTTAACGCAAATTCGATCCAACCGGAAAAGCGCCAGTAATTATCCTAGTTCCAAACTGGAAAACACGATGCCTCATTTCGCCGTTGCTGCTTCTTAACAAAAGTTTTGCTCAGAAGGGAAGGTCTCAGTGCCCGGTGGGCTACAATCGTCACGTTCTCAAAAGAAAATGATCAATTGGTGACGCATTTTGCCCCGTTAGCTAAGTTCTTAATGCAAATAGCATTCATTGCCCATGGGGGCAATACAATCATGACAGTTATGCGTTCAGCTTCTTCTTCAGATTGGTATTGATTGCTTCAAGGAATTCTTCAGTATATAGATAATGTTCTTTATGCTTGACTTTATTGCCATGAATGCAAACAGCAAGGTCTTTCGTCATCTTTCCTTCCTCGACTGTTTCGATGCAACATCTTCGAGGGATTGGCAGAAATCAATCAGGGGTTGATTATTGTCCAGTTTTCCGCGGAAGGCCAGTCCCCTTGTCCATGCAAAAATGCTGGCGATCGGATTTGTAGAAGTTGGTTTGCCAGCCTGATGGTCGCGATAATGCCGGGTAACCGTACCATGAGCCGCCTCTGCTTCCATTGTTTTTCCATCGGGTGTGATCAATACCGAGGTCATTAATCCAAGTGAACCAAAGCCTTGAGCACGGTATCACTTTGTACATCGCCATCATAATTCTTACAAGCCCATACAAAATTTCCATTCCATTTCAATGCGCTCGCAACCATATCATCGATCAACCGGTGTTCATATACAATGCCGGCCGCGATGAATTGATCTTTAAATTCATTTACATAGATCGTCTTCAAAGATGTCTTTAAAACGGCCATCATATTTTTTAAGAATGGTGTTTTTGGTGGAGAGATATAGTGGCCATTTTTTGCTCAATGCCATATTGAAACAACTTCGTCGCAAATCCCATGATACTTTCATCGGTATTATACATGCAAAGCGCAACGCCATCACCTTTGAAATTAAATACTTCAAATGTCTGTGGTTCACCGCCCCTTCCGGTTGAAAGGTCATGGTCAGTTTTCCTTTTCCTTTGATGACTGTGTCGGTAGCGCGGTATTGATCTCCAAAGGCATGGCGACCAACAATGATTGGGGCAGTCCAGTTGGTCACCAACCGGGGAATGTTGCTGATAACAATCGGTTCACGGAATACGGTGCCATCTAGAATATTCCGGATCGTCCCATTGGGGCTCTTCCACATTTGTTTGAGATTAAATTCTTTTACCCGGGCTTCATCCGGAGTGATGGTTGCGCATTTGATTCCGACGCCGCATTTTTTGATGGCGTTCGCAGCATCGATGGTTACCTGGTCGTTTGTTTGATCGCGGTATTCAACGTCCCAGATCAAAATATTGGATATCGACCGATCGACATACGGGAGGATCAATTTATCTTTAATGAATTTCCAGATGATGCGAGTCATTTCATCACCATCCAATTCAACTACAGGGTTAGCAACTTTGATTTTTTGAGCCATACGAATTCTTATTTTGTATTATTCTGTGATTTGCCTGGATTGGGAAGCAAAACTAAGGGAATCTATAGATGCGGTTTTATGCGGCTCATCCAATGCATTCACCAGGTGAAAAATAAAAATCGCCGCACAGCTTGATTTAAATCAATAATTTAGCTTACCTTTTTGCGTCGATTTATCAATGGATCCCGTTAAACAATTCCAGCAATTATCTCCGCAAATTTATCGAGATCACCGAAGATGAATTTAACGCAATGGCTGATTGCCGATAATCAAAGTCAGTCGTTTTGGAAAGAAAGAATTGGTGACAAAAGTTGGAGAGGTAGAAAACTATTTCAATTTTATCGGAAAGGGCCTGGTCAGAAAGTATTATCAGAAAGGAGATCTTGAAATCAATACTCAAATTTCATTTGAAGGACATCTGATTCCTCAGCCAGGAGTCATTCCATAGCCGCCGTCCTTCGGAATATTTTATTGAAACGATCGAACCCACCATATTTGTTTCGATCACTTATGATGATCTTGAAAAAATATATGCTGCTTCGCACAGCATGGAACATCTTGCCAGGCTAATGATCACGTATGCGATGGTGATCAAAGACAACTGGCAGATGCAATTGGTGAAAATGACCCCTCGTGAAAGATTTATGAATTTTGTGATCAAGAACCCGCAAGATGATGCAAAGGGTTCCGCAAAAATATCTCGCGTCATATCTCAATATCAAGCCTGAAACATTCAGTCGCTTTAAACATCTCTTAGCGCAGTCATGCCAGAAACGTGGTCGTTAGCGCGGATATGGGGTAAGTGTTTAAATATCTAAAGATGCACCACCAACACGGGAATATTCAATTCGTGCCTGACAGTATCAATCGTTTGCCCATAGAACCAATCTTTAATACCACTGATGGCCATGGGCCCCGATGACCAGCATATCGGCATTTGTTTCTTTAATGATGCGAACAATTTCTTTTGATCGACGGTTAAATCCCAGTGCACCGGTTGCTTCATAACCCAATTGATCAGTTGCCGGGCATAAAATTCAATTTGTTCCTGGTCGGTCCTTGTTTCCAGGTCATCACTTTCATTTTCCAGAATGCTTGGCAGGCACGCTTTCAACAACATGTATTAAGAACAAAGGAAGTGTTTTTATTTGCCTGGCCGATCGCATAAGCCAGTAACTTTTCATCCTTTTCACTGAATTCAAGCGCCACAGCGATTTTATTAAATACCGGTGGGCTGACATTTTGCAAGCCGCTTGCTTCGGGATGCAATTGTGGATGAATATCTCGGCGCTTGCTTGCCCATTAATGGATAAACTATGGAAATGATGAGTAAAGATACAAACAGTATTCCGCCCGCAATGATCACCGCTTTCCAAAAGATATTGTCTGATGTTGCAAAATAATCTCCTGCCTGTTCGGTCACCATCCGCAGGTTGAGATAAACGAGGATGGAAGTGATCAACCATGCGAGGATCTTTGTAAGAGGTTTGATGGCAAAGTTGCCCATCGTTTTTTTATCGCTCACAAAAAGATAAGAGGTATTACTGCAAATCCCAGTTGCAAACTCAGTATGACCTGGCTTAGTACCAAAAGGCTGTCGATATTTTCTTCTCCATTGATCAGGATGACCAATACGGCGGGAATGATGGCGATCAAGCGGGTCATCAATCTTCGTATCCAGGGATTGATTCGCAGATGCAGATAACCTTCCATCACGATCTGGCCAGCCAGCGTGCCGGTAATAGTGGAGCTTTGACCCGCGGCGATCAATGCAACGGCAAAAAGAGTGGGTGCCAGGTTGGTGCCAAGAAATTGATTCAATAATTCATGCGCTGTTTTATTTCGGCCACATCCGTTCTGCCTGTTTTATAAAACACGGTCGCGGCCAGGACAAGTATGGCTGCATTGACAAAAAAAGCCAGGTTAAGCGCAATGGTGCTGTCAATGAAATTTAATTTCAGCGCTCTTTTTATTCCCTTGGGGTCCCGCTTGAATTTTCTTGTTTGCACCAGTGCCGAATGCAGGTACAGATTATGCGGCATCACAGTAGCGCCAATGATCCCAATAGCGATATACAAGGCTTCGTCACTGGGAATATCCGGCAGCGAAGCCAGTCATTACTTCTCCCAGCAGTTGGGCTTAGCCAGGATGATTTCTGTAAGAAAAGAGATACCGATGATCGCCACAAGGGCAATGATGAACGCTTCCATTTTTCGCATGCCCAACCTTTGCAACAACAAGAAAAAGAAAAGTATCCAGCACGGTGATTAATACGCCCCAGATAAGAGGAAGGCCGGTCAACAATTGAATGCCGATGGCCATCCCCAATACCTCGGCCAAGATCGCAGGCAGCAATGGCCACCTCTGCCAATACATAAAGCATCGAGTTGATCGGACGTGGATAGGTTTCGCGATTGGCTTGTGCCAAGATCTCTTCCCCTTACAATGCCCAGTCTTGCTGAAAGGCTTTGAAGCAACAATGCCATCAGATTGCTCATCAACAATACCCAGATGAGCTGATATCCAAACTTGCTTCCGCCGGCCAGGTCCGTTGCCCAGTTGCCCGGGTCCATATAACCCACACTGACCAGGTAGGCCGGTCCAAAAAATGACAGGATCTTCCTCCATCCCGGTACGCCGGCGTACTTGTGGTATCCACACTTTGATGGACTTCACTCAACGATGCGTAACTATGTTTTTTTGAGATCCATTCTTTATTTACCTGCCGGTTTGTTTTGACTTATACTAGATGGTTGCATCATCAGGGAGTGACAAAAATATTTTTGGCTAATTGTTCACTGATCGTAAACGATGGCTGGTTCTCTTGGATCCGCCTTTGTATGCCCGAATTTTTATCTCCATCGAATGATCAAAATCAAATTTCTTTCTGACTTCCAACCTGGTTCCAATGCCAATGTTGTTATGTTTCAACAGGTCCAGCATTTCGCTCGACTGATCACCAACGTTAGAAACTACTGCCGGCTTATTCAATGGAATTTCGGTCAGGCATACGCTGTTTGTTCGGTTCGATTTTGCCGTTACTGTCAGGGATCGGGTCGCCATGCGGATCGAAGCGGGGAAAGCCCAGGAATTCATCCAGCTTTATCAATCAGCATCTTGCTGCTGACGTGTTCCAGTTCTTCTGCCACGGCATGCACTTCATCCCAGCTGAATTTTAATTTTTCTGCAAGGAAATATTCCCAGAGCCGGTGCCGGCGGATGATTGCCAGTGCTACCTTCTTTCCTTCACTGCGTCAAGCCGGAAGCCCCGGTAGGGCTGGTAATGCAAGAGCTTTTTCGTTTTCAGCTTTTTCATCATATCGGTAACCGAAGCGGGTTGGGTGCGCAGTTCGCGGGCCAGTTCATTTGTCGTGACCATTACATCCTCGCCCTGCAGATGAAAAATTGCCTTGATGTAATTTTCCTCACTGGTGGAATAGTTTAACACGCCTAAAAATATTTTTAGACAAACCTAAAAAAAAAGAATCGAAATTTCAAAATTTCTGTATGGATAAGATTCGGGAATCGCTTACATTCGGGCTCCAATTGACTCTCAATGGCTGTCTAGTAAAAGTTGCCGGATCGCATTGCTCGCTTGTTCTCATATTGGTCAGATTGCAAGCACAAAAAACCCGTCCCTTGCCGGTGAAGAGCCCGTAGCGGTTACCGATTTCATTGAATTTTTTCAACCCGTTACATTGTCATTTCAAATTGACGGATAGCCTGCTGCACGAAAAAGGAAAAGGATTCGTTCCTGATCAGCAATAAAGTATTTAGCCAGTTTGTTCCGGATTCGATCATGCGCAAAGTCTTTCCAAAAACAGCCAAGCCCAAAATATATCCGATCTGGCCAAAGGTAAAGGTTCCGAAAGCCGAAACCTATTTGTTTGCCAAAGCGATTGCCGGCGATTCCGGGCGGCTATTTATGTGCTCGGGTTTGATAAGGATGATAAATTCATTGCAGGCATGCCCGTCCTGCGGCGCCAGGCCTCCGTCTTCCACCATGCAAACGGTGGTCGATGGACAGGAAATACAGTATTATTCGAAATACGATCATGAGCAGAAATGGAGATGGCAGCATCAGCGAAGGCAAGGATGTATATATCCTGAATGCCGCAGCGAAGGAATTTCTATGCTCATCATGACCGATCCGCTGGATGATAAGGTAACAGAATTGATCAACCCAATCGATACCATTGTCCCGCAAGAATAAGTTGTCAGCAGACTATCTAGCGATAAGATGAATATTGTTTCCATCCGGGATGGCCGAAAAAGCGATCGTATTAATTTTTTATTCATTTTGAAAAAAATAAAGGTGAATGTACCGGAGAATTGAAAGGAGAAGCCTGATTACGATCTGCTAACGTTGCTGAATACCGTGAAGCTGGCGATCCCTGCGTTCTGCAATTCAATTTTACATCTTCATCCGTAACTTTGAAAGAACTGGAAGGATGCGGATCCCACCGCGGCTTCGTTGTTTATTTGAAGGCAGCTATCCCAGGAAAAAATATGTACGGCCTGTCAATAGCACCAAACCTCCCATAAAAAAATAGAGTAGATCATTGTGTTTTTACGTTGAACAAACTTTTTTTCAACGTATGTGAAAAACCTCGGTTATTGCAAACCGGGGACTAAAAGATTCAAAGATTATGCTATATATTGCGCTTCGTGTAAAAAAAACACATATGGATTTCACGAATTTTTCTGTCCCTTATCTCGTCGATCGCACGCTATGCCAAACGAGTTGCATATTTCTCTATGGAATTCGGCACCCATCAGCCCTTAAAAATTTACAGCGGCGGGCTTGGCTACCTTGCCGGTTCCCATTTACGAAGCGCCTATGAACTAAGGCAAAACCTGGTCGGCATCGGTATCCTTTGGAAGTACGGATACTATGACCAGGAACGGAACCAGGATCAGACTCTCGACGTTGCCTGGAATGAAAAACAATATAGTTTTCTCGAGGATACCGGAATCAAATTTCAGATCACCGTACATGAACACCCCGTCTGGATAAAAGTTTATTATTTAAATCCACGAGACTTTTAAGACTGCTCCTTTGTTTCTGATGTCAACGGATATTCCGGAAAATGATTATGTATCGCAGACCATCACTCACCGATTATATGATGCCAATGTCGCCACCAAAGTGGCGCAATTCATTTTATTAGGTGTAGGTGGTGCAAAATTGATGGAAGAGATTGGCTTCAATCCCGATCTGTATCACTTGAATGAAGCGCATGGCTTTGTCAGCTGCTTTTTATTTATATAATAAATACGGCAGTATCGAAGAAGTGAGAAAGACGATTGGTGTTTACTACGCATACTCCGGAAGAAGCCGGCAATGAAAAGCACGACATTTTTCTTTGCCATAAAATGAGTTATTTCTGCGGGTTGAGTGTAGATGAAGTAAAAAAACTGACGGGCAATGCCCGACAACCAATTCAATCATTCGCTGGCGGCACTTACGGTTTGCGCAACTGGCCAATGGGGTATCAAAACTGCATGGCAGTGGTTTCGCGGGCTATGTGGAGCAAATATGAAAAGATCTGTCCGATCATTTCCATAACCAATGCACAGAACTGGGGGTATTGGGCGGACAAGCAACTATACAACTTCTCCGAATCGGGAGATGATGCACGCCTTTGACGACCGAAAAAAATATTTGAAAAAGAGATCTTTTGAAATTGTCGCCGATCAAACTGGGAAAATATTCGATCCCGAAGTGTTTACTCTCGTGTGGGCGCGACGCTTCGCCGGGTATAAACGAGCAAGTCTTATTACCTCCGATGAGGAACGTTTCAAGAAACTGCTTGCACAATAAGAACATCCCATTCAAATCATCTGGGCGGGTAAGCCCTACCCGGTGGATCATCCGGCGATCAGTGAATTCAATCAATTGGTGCATTTAAGTGCTCACTATTCAGAATGTTGCTGTGGTGATCGGATATGAATTAACTCTTTCAAAAAGATTGAAACAGGCCGCCGATTGCTGGTTGAATAATCCAAGGGTACCGAGGGAGGCATCCGGCACGAGCGGAATGACCGCCGCCATGAATGGCGCAGTGAATTTTTCTACTGCCGATGGATGGATACCGGAGTTCATCAATCATGGAAACAATGGATTTGTGGTTCCCAAAGCTGACTATGCCAACGATGGCCGTGCACGAACAGGATGAATACGATCTGAACCAGATATACGACATTTTAGAAACAGCAGATCCTTCCACTTTATTATGAAGATCACAATGCCTGGCGACAGGTCATGAAAAATGGCATGAAGGACGTTCGATATCCAATTCGACAGCAACCGCATGGCACACGAATATTATGACTTGTTGTATAAGTAGATAAGTTATAAGTTTTCCTCTCCGTAAACTTCACTAATATCTTTTGATCCGGGATAAAAACCAACGATCTTCCTAATGACTCCCTCCACCAATGCATCAGGACAGGAAGCACCACTGGTAATAAGAATTTTTGACGGGAAGTGCTTTCGGAAGATAATTTTTGGTTAGCTTTTCGTTTTTGTTATGAAAGTCATAGTGAAGGATCTCTTTTTCCGAAAGGATCTTGTCTTCCTGGTTAATGAAATACGTCGGCAGTTTTTCTTCGCACAGCTCTACCAGATGGGAAGTATTAGATGAATTATATCCTCCTACGACGATGGCGATGTCAGCTTCGGTTTCCAGCATTATTTACAGACGGCTCTGGTTATCATGTGTTGCATAGCACAACGTATCCCTTGTATCGGCAAAATGTTGTTCCACATTCGCCGGTGCAAGTTCCGGTATTTACTTGATCATGGCTTCCTTCAAAAGGTCGGCAATCGCCTGCGTATCGCTGGCCAGCATCGTGGTTTGATTTACCACTCCAATTCTTTGCAAATCCTTTTCTACATCAAATCCATTCTGAATACTGGCCTTTGAATTCATCATAGAAGTCGGACGGCGATCTCTCTCCCCTGATATATAGTCGTTAAGGCCCTTGCTTCCTCCAAATCCTTGACAACAACTGAAGGAGCATTTGCAGAAGCATGAGAAAAAGTAGCTCTCGTTTCCTCGTGACCCGGCTTACCATGTATAATAATGGTATAGTCATTTTTGGCGATCGCTTCACTGCGGTTCCATACTTTTTCTACAAAAGGACAGGTGGTATTGTATTTTTCAGTCTGGATCCCAATATTGTTTAGTCTTTCTTCAATCTCCAGTGTCGTCCCAAATGCCGGGATCAATACGATATCGATCTTTGCTAATTCATCAAATGGAATTAACTGTTTGCCATAAGTATCCTGTAAAAAATGAATACCATGTGCCTGCAGATCCGCATTTACCTGGGGATTATGGATCATTTCACTCAGTAAGAATATTCTCTTGCCCGGATTTTCTTCAACCGTTTGAAAGGCGATTTCGATGGCATTTTCCACTCCATAACAAAATCCAAAGTGCCGCGCAAGAAATATCCGCACGGGCCCAAAATCAAGCAGGGTAGGAGAAAGGTCCTTTTTCATCTTATCCAGTGTCCTTCCTCCTCTTTTTGATAGCAGAGATCAGCGGACTTCGATAAATAATCGGGACCTCAAAACTTTTCATTTTGCAAAGATAGTTTGATCCCGATGTTTTCTTAATCCATAGATTCTTTGTGTATCTTTTGCCGTCGTTAAAATAACCGAAAAGATAAACAGGAATGGCTAAGATCTTCAAACCACCGCATTGGTTGAACAGCACAAATATCTACGAGGTGAACATTCGTCAATATACAGAGGAGGGGACATTTAAGGCGTTTTCAAAGCATTTGAGAAGGTTGAGAAAATGGGCATTTCATGTTCTCTGGTTTATGCCAGTTACTCCCATTTCCCAAAAACATCAGGAAAGGGTCGTTGGGGAGTTATTATGCCTGCTCAGACTATACATCGATCAACCCGGAGTTCGGGACTCTCACCGATTTCAAAAAACTTGTAACGAATGCGCATGACTTGGGATTTAAAGTGATCATCGACTGGGTAGCCAATCATACCGGTTGGGATCATCATTGGACACTCGAGCATCCCGGACTATTACCAAAGGATCCGGACACGCATGATTTTAAAATGGCGAGTGGAATGGAAGACATTATCGAGTTGGAATTCGACAATCGGGCGATGCGACACGAGCATGATCAATGCCATGCAATATTGGGTAAAAGAATGCGATATTGATGGGTTTCGTTGTGATCTGGCCTTTTGGGTTACGGTTGATTTTTGGCTGGAAGCGAGGAGAGAATTGGAGGCATTGCGACATCTTATTCTGGTTAGGCGAATTTGATGAGTTGGAAACATCCCGCCTATGGCGAAGTATTTGATGCGAGTTACTCCTGGAAGTGGATGCACGAAACGGAAGACTTTTATAAGAAGCACCGGCAAATGGATGTTCTATATCAGCTATTGCTAAACTATGATCGGCTTGGCAATCCTTGTGTTCGCGCCTGGTTCACGAGCAATCACGATGAGAATAGCTGGAATGGTACGGAATATGAGAAGTATGGCAATATGGCTGAGGCATTGGCTGTATTTAGTTGCACCTGGAAAGGAATTCCGTTGATCTATTCAGGACAAGAATTACCATTGAAAACGCAGCGCCTGAAATTTTTTGACAGGGATCCGATTCCCTGGACTTCTGCATTTCACATGAATGATTTTTACAAAACGCTTTTGCAACTTCATTTCCGTCATCCAGCTTTGGCTGCCGTCGATTCAACTGTTCATCATTCGCGTATCATGACGAACCGCGATCAGGAGGTGCTGGCATTTTCAAGAAGGAAAGAAAAAAGAGAAGTCCTGGTCTTCTTGAATTTTTCGGCTCAGACAAATTGCACAGCTTGTCATTCTCGATGAAGGATTGCGGGGTCAGTTTAAGAATACATTTTCAAATGAACTCATGGAACTCGGTACTGGAACTATTATTGAGTTAGAAGCATGGGGATATTTGGTTTTTGAAAAATAAAAAAACAAAAAAGACCGCTGCGAATGATCGAGCGGTCTTTTGAAAAAATTTACAATGATTTTATTCATCATCCAGGTTGAGTGGATAGCGATATACGCCTTCATTGCCCGGATAGATCCCATCGAGTTGAATACTTTCTCCTTTCAGGCTTCCCAACGCTCTTCTCAATTCATCGGTATTGGAAATATCCATTCCATTGACACTGGTAATAATAAATCCTTCCTGCATGCGGGTTCTGCCAATAGGGCTATCTTTTTTAATCGATTTTACTACAATACCGCCATCAATGCCGTATTGCTCAGCTTTTTTCTTATCGACGGTTGCCATTTCAGCTCCTAATTTCTCATCCAAACCTGTGGAAGCCACCTCGTCGTAGGTACCGGTCTTTGACGTCAGGGTTGCTGTCGCATCATATTCTTTACCATCCCTCCTATAGGTTATTTTGATCTTATCTCCTGCATTGTAAGACGCAACTGTACCTTGCAATTCTGTCCATGAATTAATAGGAACATCATTGATCCTGGTTACAATATCTCCTTTTTTCAAACCTATTTCCGAAGCCGCGCCGTCTTTAGCGACATTTCCTATATGTGCGCCATCTCCCGCATCAAATCTTTCTTCGGAGGCGGATATACCCAGGTAGGGTCTTTTTACATCTCCATATTTAATAAGGTCATTGACAATCTTTTTGACCAGGTTTACGGGGATTGCAAACGAATAGCCGGCATATGTTCCGCTGGGGGCAAGAATAGCTGAGTTAATTCCAATAAGCTGACCATCCGTATTGATCAATGCACCACCACTGTTACCCTGGTTAACGGCCGCATCTGTTTGGATAAACGACTCGATCGGTGTCTGGCTTTGACGGCCATTGATTCCAATCGACCGTCCTTTCGCACTCACGATGCCGGCAGTGACGTCGTTTCCAACGTAAGAGGATAACCGACTGCTAGTACCCATTGTCCCAGTTTTACATTGTCAGAATTTCCATAAATGAGGAATGGGAAGACCGGTGCCATCAATCTTTAATACTGCGATATCGCTACTTGGATCGCTGCCGATCACTTTTGCTTTATAATGTTTTCTTATTATTCAGCATGACAGTGATTTCATCTGCTACACCGGTACTGCCGTCTGAAACAACGTGATTATTGGTCACGATATAGCCATCTTCACTGATGATCACTCCACTTCCTGATGCTCTTTGCTCAGGTTGCATCTGTGGCGAATTATTAAAAAATTGGTCAAACCAATCTTCCATGCTGTTGCCGCGGGTGCGGGGAAGCTGGTTACTTATTTTTTTCGCGGGGATTTTTGTCTTAATGTGCACGACAGCTGGAACTGCGGTTCCGGCAGCTTTGGTAAAATCGATTGGTTCGCCACTACCTGCCAACGTTGTCCAAAGAAGCCCGCATAATTGCCAGGGATCTTTCCTTCGGCCGATTGTACAAACGCCGTTACCGTTCGCGCTAGAAGAATACTTGCCATATATCCACACAGTTCCGCTGGCTGAAAGAGCGCTCACTGCAACGACGAGTAAAAATTGTTTCCATTTCATGGGTTATATCCAATTTAATTTATTGAATAAATCATTTTTATCTTAAAGTCCAACATACAAAATAACGAATAGCCTGGGTGTTTAAAGAACCGCCGGTTCAGTTTAACAAATCATTTACTAAGACTCTTCGTATTTCGCAGCAATTGTAAATTTATTAAGATTTAAGTTCAAACAAAAGCAAAGTTTTAAAGGCCGGCCAGGAAGTTCAGCGTATTTACGCCATCGGCATAATCTTCCAATTCCGGGTTTTGAGCCCTTACCAAAAGGAACAAAATCCTTGCCGACTATGCATTGTAACTCAACAGATTCTCTCAATGATCTACCAATAGAGCCGGTCTGTCATCATAAAATTCGTAGTTCAATTGGCTGATGGGAGAAAAAATTGAAGGCTCTTCCACCAGTAACACGGATCCATTAGACATATAAACTTTTTTGTTTAGCAGGAGCAAGGCCAGATTATAATCATAGTTGTTTTTATACTTGTAAATGTTCGATCAGCCCATCATATTTCTTAAATGCCGATAGCAGTGGCAATAAAATCATATTGCCGGCGGTACATACAACTTAGTCACATTCCTGCAGCCGAGTCCAAAATATAAATAAACATCATCCGCTAGCCTTTCCAGATCTTCTTTCGTTTCTGTCCCGGTTAGGACGGCGACAGAGGTGCGGTTCCGTCGGATGATATGCGGATATTTCCCGAAATAATATTCAAAATAGCGCGATGAATTGTTACTGCCTGTCGCGATATATGCATCGCAATCTTTCAGTATATCTTCAAACCGTATGAAATTCGTTTATGTCTGCATCCCATTCAATCAATTTTTCTGATCAAGTGCCTGATCAGGGCCTGGTCTTTGGAGGATGGCTTGACGCGAGCTATATGTCCAGAAATAAATACGCATAGCCAATCATGAAAGCCGACGAGAGGAATATTTCCCGCCATGACAAGACCTATTTCCTTTGTTGAAACAGGTTTTTGAAGAAGATGGAGAAAAAAGTGCCTGAGTTAATGATCCATTTTTCGAGGGCTGCTTTTTGCAGAAATGAAGATGCAATAGTATTGGTCGCGAGCTCGACAAATTCGGGTATGAACCAACGGATTTTCAGCAGTCGCTTCAGCTTTAGCTTCCTTCCATTCCTCTTCGTTTGACAAAATATAATCGCCCAATCTGACTAATAAATCAATACGATGTTGTAAATTCATTCCTGTCCAGTATTTTTGTATTACAAAAGTAACTATCAACTATTTAACCTAAGTTTTATGGCAATCAAGATCACCGAAGAATGCATAAACTGCGGGGCCTGCGAACCGGAATGCCCCAACAATGCGATTTATGAAGGAGGAGTGGAATGGGCTGTTTCAGACGGCACTTCCGTAAAGGGATCTTTTACACTCGCTAGACGGATCTGTTGTAGATGCGGATCAAAAAAATCCACCCGTGAGTAATGATATTTACTATATCACTCCCAATAAATGTACTGAATGCCAGGGATTTCATGAAGAACCGCAGTGTGCTGCAGTTTGCCCGGTTGATTGTTGTGTTCCTGATGAAATGTATAAGGAGACAGTAGAGCAATTATTGGCTAAAAAAGAAAAATTGCACATGTGATCGTGTGTCTGGGATGTGCATAAGTTGTCCCTCAATTTAGACCAGTAATTAAATTTATTTTTTTAACTTACAAGTATATCTCAATGATATACGGCAACATTGCAGTTGCCCAAGCAGTGGCGGGTGATATTTCCCGTCGTAAAAAGGTGAAGGAGAAACGGCCTTCACCTTTCTTATTTCACCCTTCTTTGTTAATCCAATCAGCTACAAAGGGTTGGACATCTTGATTTTTTCTGCAATATTTGCACATCAATCCCGCACCCTGCGGAACCAAAAATGATGAAGAAAAACATAGCTTTGGTGACCGGTGGTTTTTCAGGCGAGGCAGTCATCTCCTATAAGAGTGCTATTACTATCGACAAGAACCTGGACAGAGATCATTTCAATGTATATAAGATCGATATAAACCCGGAGGGCTGGTATCATGAGTTGAGTGACGGAAACAGGATCGAAATTGATAAAAATGATTTTTCTCTGCGCTTAGCCAACAAAAAAATGAACTTTGATGCCGTTTTTATTGGGATGCACGGCACTCCAGGCGAGGATGGAAAACTTCAGGGTTATTTTGATACATTAAAAATCCCTTATACCGGCTGCGATGCGGCCACTTCGGCCATTACATTTAACAAACGTTATGCGACAGCCGTCGCTGCCACGGGCGGCATTTCGGTGGCGCGCTCCGAAGTCCTGATCAAGGACAGATTCAACAGTCCCGATGAGATTGCCGCCCACCTGAAATTCCCTGTTTTCATCAAGCCCAATAACGGAGGATCCAGCATAGGCATGTCCAAAGTGGACAAACCCTCCGATGAATTAGGATATGCCATCGAGAAGGCTTTCAAGGAAGATGACCAGGTGTTGGTGGAAGAAATGATACAGGGTAGAGAGTTCACTGTAGGTGTCTTCAGAACAAAAGGCAGGATCATTGTCCTGCCCATCACCGAAGTGCGGGCGAATTCCGATAAGGCTTTTTTTGACTTTGAAGCAAAGTACCAGGGTAAATCCACCGAGACGACGCCTGCAGAAATAGATGCAACAAAAGCCGATAAGATCAATAAAGCTGCCGAAAAAATCTATGCACTATTCAATTGCCGCGGCGTAGTGAGGATCGATTTCATTTACAATGAAGAAGAGGGATGAGCCCTATCATGCTCGAAATAAATACAATTCCCGGCCAAAGTGAAGCCAGCATTGTACCTCAGCAGGTGCAAGCAATGGGTTGGAGCCTGAAGGAATTTTATACTAAATTGGTCGAAGAATGTTTTTAGGGGGATTATGTTAAAATACATCACTCATCGTCCATTGTGGTTGAATATCCTGACCGGCATTCTGCTGGCAGTCATTATTTTTTCTGTATTCATTCTTTCTCTCAATTGGTTGACTCATCATGGCAATCCCGCTCCGTGCCTTCGGTCACGGGAAAGAATTTTGAACAGGCAAAGAAGGAGCTGAAGAAATAGGGATTCGATGTAGAAATACAGGATTCAATCTATGTAGACACTTTGCCACCGATGGGCGTGATCAAACAGATTCCGGAGGCGGATGAAGTAGTGAAAGAAAACAGGACTGTCTATCTAGTTGTTAACCGCGCTGTGCCTCCCGTGGTAGAGATGCCCAACCTGATCGGCTATAGTTTCCGGAATGCAGAGATGGTTTTAAAGAATATGGATCTGCGAATAGGCGATACGACATTCAAAGCCCGATTTTGCCAGGAATTCGGTGCTCGAACAGCGATATAAAGGTGAGACGATTGTCGCCGGTACGAAGATTCGGAAAGGGAGCGAGATTTCACTGGTTTTAGGCGATGGTGTGGGAAGCAGGGAGTTTGCCGTCCCGGTGATTACGGGCATGACTTATGGCGAGGCCAAGAAATTATTGGAATCGTACGGTATTGGCTTTGCTGTAATCTTGCCCGACCCCGATGTAACTGATACGACCGGCTCCTATATATATTGGCAAAATCCCCAACGCTACGATGACGAAAAAAGAGTCCAGCACATTCATGCGGGCCAGACAATGGATGTAAAGCTCCAGGTGGAAAAGCCAGTGAAGGATACAACAGACCTCTAAAGATTTTCTTATGGATAATATTGGAGTAGAAGAAGTAAAGGCACGGATGGATGCTGGAGAACAATTACACCTGGTGGATGTCCGGGAGCCACACGAAAATGAGGAATTTAATATAGGTGGGATTTTGCTACCACTGGGCTATATACAAGCAATGCAGGTAGATGAGATCGAAGACCTGAAAGACCAGGAAGTGATCTGCTATTGCCGGAGTGGGAACCGGAGTGGGCAGGCCTGCTCTATCCTGGAAACGATGGGATTTACAAATACAAAAAATCTGACCGGAGGAATGCTTGCATGGAAGGAGAAATTTGGAGATCAATAACATCTATAATTTTATATTGATTCCTGCCAGTATGTTTGTTCCGGCCATGGGAAAGTAATAGTTTTCTACAGTCAGAACGCCCCCGGAAATATAATTGTACGTATAGCCATTGGGTTCATATTTCTCATTGAATATATTATTTACCTGGAACATCAGGTTGACCTCTTTCAACCATTTTTTCTGGAATGTATAGATAACTTTCGCGTCCTGTACATAATAAGAATGCAGGGAACGGCGATTTATTGCCGGTGTTATCCAGGTATTGCCGGCTTACATATTTTGCGGGCAGGCTGATCTCCAGTTTTTTGACGGCAAAAATTGAAGATTAACTGCACCGACGACGGAGGGAGAAAATGCAATCTCCGTTGATTTGTACACATTCATTTTTTGTCCTCCATTATCATAATCATCGATAAACTCGGCAAAATTTTCGACCCTGTTTTTACTCAGCGTCAAATTCGCCGATGGATGAAACCAGGAGGTGATCTTAACTGTTCCTTCCAATTCCAGGCCTGTCCGATAGCTTTTAGGAATATTGGTGCGTGTATAAGCCCCCACATCATTGATCTTCCCGGTTAACACCAGCTGATCTTTATAATTCATATAATATAACGTTGCCGACCAACCGTAATTCTTGCTGGTTTTTTCGACACCCAGCTCTATATCACGTAGATGTTCTGGCTTAGGGATCTGATCCATTCCTGCTTCGAAATCATCGCGGTTAGGTTCTTTATTGGCAATGCTGTAAGAAAAATAATCCTTTCCAACCGTTGTTCTTATAGATAATGCCGGCTTTGGGATTGAAAAAGTCATACCTGTTTCTAATATTCAGTGTGGGATTATCCTTAAATCCATGAATGTTATAGTTGACGTGCCGGTATTGCAGGTCCAGAAAATAATGACCAAAAGCCCCTCAATTGCCGTTGAAATTCCCGTAAAAATTAAAATCTTCCTTAAATGCATCCAGGTCATACCATTTATCCGGACCCGTTATCCCATTAGAAGCCCAGATAAGTTTACCGAAGTGATTGCCGTTGTAGCGTGTATAGCCTCCTCCTACGGTCGCCTGCTCTTTATCTTTTTTATATTGAAAAGAAAAGATATTACCGTAAAAATGATTATCTAGCCATAATTGACGGATAAAATCAGATGTAACGACTGAAGTGCCGCCGTTCATAGGGTAGGGAAGGCCATAGTCGGCATAGTCCTGCTCGGCTTTGTATTGTTCATAGTATCCTTTTCCCCTTGTATAAAACAGTGCGGTGTTGAAATTGATATATTTTTCCCAGGTGATTGATTAAAAAATAATTGAAAGTGATTCTGACGATAATTGTCGGTTTCATTGTCATATGGCTGCGCCGGGTTTTTCCATGCCGGCATAATTGATTTTTCGCATTGCCATCCTGAAGATCTGCTTCAGAGATTCCATACCATGCCTGATAGGTCTTTTCTTTTCCTAAAAACACATTAAAACGGAGGGATGACTTTTCTGCAACATAGGCGGTAGAAAAATGCAATGATTTCAGATCGCTGCTTGCCCGGTCGATAAATCCATCGCTGCGAATAGATGAAAGCCGAAGGTCTGCGGTAAAATGATTGCCCAGCAGACCCGTGCCGGCCTTTATAGTATTTTTCCAGGTATTGAAAGAACCGCGCTATTGTTGAATTCGGCATATGCTTGTTTGTTGATCTCATTGGTACTGAAATTGATGCTTGCGCCAAAAGCACCCGCGCCATTTGACGAGGTGCCAACACCCCGTTGCATCTGTATGCTTTGAGCGGAAGAAGCAAAATCGGGAAGGTCAACAAAAAATGTGCCCTGGCTTTCCTGCATCATTGTAAGGAATACCATTCAGGGTGACATTGATCCGCGTCGCGTCGGTGCCTCGGATGCGTATACCGGTATATCCGACTCCCGTGCCGGCATCAGCAGTTAATGACAACTGAAGGGAGTTTGATTCAGAAGAAATGGAAGATCCTGGCCCAGGTTCGATTTCTGAATTTCTTTTTTCGAGATATTGGACACAGTAAATGGAGCAGTTTTCATCGGCGCGAACGGCTCTTACTTCCACAGGTGTCAGGATATAAAAACTGTCTTTTTTCTCTGCATGGTCCGGAATTTCCTGTGATGCAAACTCACAGGAAGCAAATAGAGATGCAATCCTCTTCAGTTTGAATTTTTAAATGCGCCAATCCTCTTCATTTTTTAACAGAACTTTATCTCCAAATAAAAAATGAGAGGGAAATGCTGTAGTGAAAGGGGAAAATAGCTGTCCTCCTTCCCTGCGCAGGCATTACCCTGATCAGGTTTTACGGGTTTGATCTCAGCCACACTGCGCCCGGGCGGGCTTTCCACTGATCCAGGAGGAGAAACGCGCTGAAGCCAGGGTAAAGCACCCCGGGAAACACTGAAAAACACTAAAAGCGACGGGTTAGTCTGCTAAAGAACTGGGGCAAAGTTAAGGATAAAAAATAGTCGGTCGCTGTAACATTTCTACACTGACCTTCGTAATACATTCAAAACCATTCGTTCATGAAGAAGCTTTTCATCTCGCTTTTAATAGTCGCCTGCTGCTTACACTCTCCTGGCACAAAAAACAATCAATGATGCCAATGCAGAAAAAAGAACGGTAAGTGGATTTCATGGTATCAGCGTTGCTACCGGTATAAAATTAATCATCACAGAGGGTAGCACAGAAGAAGTAGTGGTTAGCGCTTCCACGATTGAATTCCGTGATAAGATCGTTACCGAAGTGAAGGATGGCATATTGAAGATTCATTACGAATCGAAATTAGGGTCGATCAACCGCCGCAGGGAGTATAAAGATCTGAAGGCATATGTTTCTTATATAAAGCTGGATAAATTAAATGTCACTACCGGCGCTGAACTGGAAATAAATGGAGTATTGAATTCATCAAGCCTGGATCTTCATTCAAATACGGGGGGACAGGTCAGGGGAGAAATAAATGCTTCTACTTTTAAAGTGGATCAAAATACCGGGTCGAAGATCCGGGTATCTGGCAAAGCAGATAATCTGGAAGTTTACGGCGATACCGGAAGCCAATTCATGGGTGAGGATTTGAAGACGAATACCTGCTCGGCCTCGGCAAGTACGGGTGCAAAAATTTTGATCACGGTGCAAAAGGAATTGAGTGCAAAGGCGAATACGGGTGGAAATATCCGATACAGGGGAGACGATAGCATGCGGACGATCAGGTCGTCAACAAATACCGGCGGTTCTGTTTCCAAGATTTAATAAATTCAACAAAAAATATGACTATGAAAAAAGTTCTGGGTTTGATCATGCTTATTGTATGCATGTCAACTGCGATGGCTCAAAAAACAATTCAGGATGCCAATGCTGAAAAAAGGGCTGCCAGTGGATTTCATGCCATTGAAGTCTCTGACGGCATTGACCTGCTGTTGAGTCAGGGCGGCAACGAATCTGTTGCAGTAAGCGCCTCCGAAAGCAAGTACCGGGATCGAATCAAGACAGAGGTATCTAATGGAGTATTGAAGATTTATTATGAAAGGAATTTTCATGTCAATGTCGATTGGGGCAATCGCAAGATGAAGGCTTATGTATCTTTTAAGAATATCGATCGCCTGGAAGCAAGTGGTGGCTCGGACATTAAAGTGGATGGATCCATCAAAGTTGATAGGCTTGCGTTGAACGTGTCCGGCGGTTCTGATTTTGACGGAACCGTGTCAATAGACAATATGCAGGTAGAAGCCAGCGGGGGTAGTGATGTAGATATCTCCGGAGATGTGAAAAGATTAAGTATTGATGCGAGTGGAGGAAGCGATTTTAAAGGCTATAGTCTTTCAGCGGATATCTGTACGCTGGAGGCTAGCGGTGGAAGTGATGTTTATATCACCATCAATAAAGAATTGAGCGCCGATGCCAGCGGGGGCAGCGATGTATTTTATAAAGGGAATGGTACTGTACGGGAGATCAAATCCAGTGGATCATCCAGCATTAAGAAAACAGGTCGTTGATTCATTGATAAAACACCTTTACATGAAAAAATTATTGGCCATATTCACGGTATGTTTTCTTTATCTCCATGGCAATGCGCAGATCAACGATGAGAATGCAGAGGTAAGGATAGCAAAAAATTTTCATGGCATCAGCTTGTCCAGTGCTTTTGATGTGTATCTGAGTCAGAGTAATGAAGAGGCGGTAGCTGTCAGCGCTTCGGAAACCAGGTTTCGTGATCGCATAAAGGTAGAGGTGAGGGATGGTATCTTACGGATCAGCTGTGACAGAGAAGGTTTATTTAATGGTGAAAGGATGAAGCTGAAGGCGTATATTTCATTTAAACAAATAGATAAACTTTCAGTGAGTGGAGCTTGTGATGTGTATATTAATGGCACTCTTCGTGCAGATGCTCTTACCATTAAGCAATCCGGGGCGAGCGATTTGAAAGGGAAACTGGATGTAAAGAAGTTGTCCGTTGATCTGAGTGGCGCTTCGGACATGACCGTGTCGGGGCAGACGGGACAATTGGATGTGGAAGTCAGTGGCGCCAGTGATTTCAAAGGGTTTGACCTGGTCTCCGATTTTTGTGAGCTCAGGGCTACGGGAGCCAGCGACATTAAGATCACAGTTAACAAAGAATTGTCTGCCCATGCGACGGGAGCCAGCGACATACGCTATAGGGGAGAGGGATTGATCAGGGATATACATACCAGCGGCGCTGGTAGCGTTAGTCACAGCCCTTCTTAAAGAATTTTCATAAATATTTTAGAGTCCCCGGTAGGGGGCTTTTTTTTTGCAAAATTGCCGTTCTGCAATTTAGATCGACCGTTACTTTAGTTTGGATAATACCCGCGTTACCGCTATTTTTGCGCCGCGAAGTAGAGCAGCGGTAGCTCGTTGGGCTCATAACCCAAAGGTCGGGAGTTCGAACCTCCCCTTCGCAACAACAGCCCTATTCCTCGCCTCATAGTTGCACATCATTGCGCCTATGAGGTTTTTTTTGCTCGCTAAAAATTAAAATCAAAAAGGAATCTGAATTATAAACGTACTGCCCTCTCCCTCCCTCGTCTCTACTTTTATTTCTCCACCATGGGCTTTAATGATATCATAACTGAGTGACAAGCCCAATCCAGTCCCCTGACCTGTGGGTTTTGTAGTGAAGAAGGGTTGAAATATTTTATCCAATATCTTTTTAGGAATACCAGGACCATTATCCCTTACAGAAATAAAAACCTTATTGCCTTCTTTTCTGGTACTTACCCAAATGGTGGGTAGATGCTGGTGAGCGGGGTCGCTTTGCTCTGCTTCGCCTCGAAGTTGAGATGCATAAAATGCATTGTTGAATAAATTCAAAAATACTCGTCCCATATCCTGAGGAATGATGGATACCTGTCCAATACTTTCATCAAAGTCTGTTTTCATAGTGGCGTTAAATGAATTAACCTTTGCCCTTAAACCATGATAGGATAATCTTAAATATTCATCTGCCAGGGCATTAATATTGGTTGGTTCTTTAATGCCACTACCTGTACGGGAATGTTGCAGCATACCCTTTACAATGGAGTCTGCACGTTTGCCGTGAAATGAAATCTTCTCGAGATTTTGGTTGAGATTAGTAAGTAAGTTGGCAATCACGTCAGGGTTGCGGTCTTGCTTAAGCTCTTCTTCGTGCAACTCATCAATTAATTCCTTATTGACTTCGGAAAAATTATTTACAAAGTTTAAAGGGTTTTGAATTTCGTGTGCGATACCGGCGGTAAGTTCTCCAAGGCTTGCCATTTTTTCTGCTTGTATAAGCTGGTTCTGCGTCATTCGAAGTTCATTGTAGGCTTTTTCAATCTCTTTGGCCTGTGCCAATTCCCGCACTCTTGCTTTTTCCCGTTCTGCTTTTATTAAGCGCGCCTTTTGAACCCGGTGAATGGCGTATAATAATCCGGTAAACAACAAACCATACATACAATAAGCCCACCAGGTGCTCCACCAAGGTGGGGAAATGACTATTCCCAACTCCTTTTCCTGCCATATTCCGTTGGTACTATTTGCCGCTTTTATGCGAAATTTATACTTACCGGCCGGCAGGTTAAAATAATACGCACGACCTTCCGCACCCGGCTTCCGCCAATCCTCATCGTAGTTCTCGAGTTTATACAGGATCTGATTGTTTGTATTGCTATAATCCACAGCGCTAAAACTAAGAGAAACCACATTTTGGTCATAATTCAGATGAATTTCTCCAGTATTATTTAGTGGCTTTTTTAAAGGTCCATCAGAAGTAGCCTGGACGGCCTGCCCATTTATCCAAAGTCGGCTAAATTGAACTTTCGGCAAATTCCGGCTGATCTTTAATTTATCAGGATAGAAAGAATAATATCCATCATTGCCACCAAAAAATAATTTTCCGTCCTTTCCCTTATATGCCGATCCAAAATACAGCACCTGGGATCCTATGCCATTTTCTTTGCCATAATAAATTACCATATCCCGTCTATTGTTGATCCTGAAAATTCCCGAAAATGCGCCGATCCAAAGATTATTTTGATCATCCCCGATCATTGACACCACATTATTGATATTTAAGGCCGAATTGTTCTCGCTTTTGTTGAGAAAATTATCTGAAGTTCTATCGTATTGATACAACCCATTTGTTGTACCCGCCCAAATTATACTATCTGAGTCCCTATAAATAGCCGTAACGCTGGTGCCCCGCAAATAATGCCTGAATTTTCCCGTTTTAGGGTTCATTCGATTCATGCCATTCCCCGTGCCAATCCATAGGTCGTTGGCATGATCTTCGAGGAAACATAAAACGAAATTATCGCTGATAGAACTAGAATCTGCAGGATCTTTCTTAAAGTGAGAAAATTTTCCTGCTCTTTTGTTCATTAAATTCAATCCGTTATTAGTGCCAATCCATAAATTGGATTCGCTGTCCTCGAATAAAGAAACTATCGATTCCCCACTTATACTTTCCGGATTATTCGGATCCTGCAGAAACCGGGTAAAGTTTTCTGAAGATGGATTGTATCGATTCAACCCACTTCCGGTTCCAATCCAAAAATTCCCGTCCTTGCCTTTAAGAATATAGTTAACTAAATTATTACTTAAACTATTTGAGTTCTGAATATCGTTTGTGAATATTTTTGATAAGCCGTTCTTAAAGTCTCTGCGCACAAGCCCGTTGTTAGTACCGATCCACATAACAGAGCCCGATTCTTCATAAAATGTATTTACCCCGTCTCCTTGTATTGTATCCACAGGGAAAATATTGGTAAACAGGTTAACCCTATATAAATTATCCTCCTGCGTACTTATCCAGAGCAAGCCATCTTCCGAGGTATTTACCGCCCAGCATAATCTATCTTTGAGCCCTGTAGATTTATCGCCGTCTCCGCCAAAATGAGTTGTTTTTTTTGTTTCCGGATTATACCGGTTTAGCCCATTCAAAAAAGTTCCAATCCATATATTCCTTTCTATATCCTCAGTAATAAATGTTATGTGATCATAACCGCCTTTGGAAAAAGGCCGGCTTAGCTGATCTGGTTTGGCAGGGTTATATGGATGCCTTTCAAATGATCCGGTCCTCCTATCCATCGTGTGTAATCCGTCCCCATCGGTACCCACCCAAAAATTACCCTTGCTATCTTCAAAGATGGCCCTGACTTTATTACTTATCAGGCTGTGTTGATCCCTGGGATTGTGGAGATAGCTGGTAAAAGTCTCAGTCTTTCGATCAAATCGATTAAGCCCTCCCTCTGCGCTGATAAGATCAAATACGAAACCAGTGCCAACCCACAATACACCTTCCCGATCCTCATAAAGAGCCCTCACTATATTGTAGCTAAGGCTGGATGGATCATTCACATTATGACTAAAATGTTTGAACGTTCCAGTTTTCGGATCCAATCGATCAAGGCCAGCATTGGTGCCAATCCAAACATTTCCCAAATGATCTACCAATAAGGCGCTGATTGTATCATTCGCTAAACTACCTGCGTCATTCGCGATATGCCGGAAATGGGTGAAGCTGTTGGATTCCTGGTCAAACCGATCAACGCCCATACCATAGAATCCGATCCAGATAATACCGGTTGAATCGGCAGCAATAGTTTCGGGATAAGTTCCACCCAGAGAGTTGCCTGGATTCTTAGAATCCATTTGATACCGGGTCATCTGAGTGCCATCATAGCGCGTCACGCAACGGTTCGTTTGATCCGACAGCCACAATACATCATGCTTATCCCTGGTAATGCTGTTTATTTTTCCTAAAAAAATTCCATTGGATCCGGCTACGAGATCAAATTTTACAGGATGTTCCTGGGCATTGCCGTATTCTACTTGTATCAGCAAAATAATTAATCCCAATATGGCCAATGAGTACCTATTCATTTATTTCTAACTTGAAGACTTCGGCAGTACAATCTTAATCCGTATTTGAATGATAGGGATTGACCTTTTCCTCTTTGATTTTCTTAAATTTCATTTATCTGCTAAAGGTACAGGAATAGGACTGCGATTAAGAAATTGGCCCAGACTACTGTTTTAGAAATTTTTCAAAATCATTCTCTTACTTACCGTCATCCCGGCCGTCGTTCCCATGGCCACTGCATTTGAAACCGTACGCATGCCCGTTACATTATCTCCACAGGCAAAAACTCCATTAACTGTAGTCTCCTGAAAAAAATCAACCTTGATATAGCCATCATCAGTTAATTCGCATCCCAAAGATTTCGGAATCTGGCAATGCTGTTCAAATGGGATGCGGGTATATAGTGCCTTAACAAAACTTTTTGTTTTGTCCTTAAAAATGATGTTTTGAAGATGTCCGTTAATGTGTTCCAGTCTTTCAATTTCCTTTTCTACTATTTTTATTTGATGCTCTTTGACATTCTCAGTTTGTTCGACCGACAATGTTGAAGCTCCGTTAGTAAAGAGCGTTAAATCATTTGTCCAATTGGAAATAAGCCTGGAGAATTCATAACCATATTCGCCATTGGCCAGGATCCCAGTTATTTCATGCTTTACTTCATATCCATGACAATAAGGGCAATGAATAACTGAAATGCCCCAGCAATTTGCAAATCCGTCGATGTCCGCCATAATATCTTTGATACCTGTCGCAAAAATTAAATTGCCGGCAAGGAATGTTTCGCCAGATTCTACCTGGATTTCAAAACCATTCTCAACCTTTCTTCCAAGTATTGCCTGACCGTTGAAAAATTCCACCGTCTTATACATTCGGACTTGCTGCTTTCCCAGAGTTGCAATTTCGGCCGGCGTACTTCCATCCTGAGTGAGGAAGTTGTGGGAATGAGGTGTTTGTTTATTGCAAGGATTTTCGCTATCAATAATCAATACCTTCTTTAGAGCTCTCCCGAGAGCCATTGCGGCTGACAAGCCTGAGTAACTGCCACCAACTATTATTACATCAAAGGTTGTCTTGCTTGCCAATGGATTATTTGGAAATTTAACGCTCAATTTATGACTAAAAAACTTTTATTATTCCTGGTAAGAAAGCTTCAGCAGCGACGACTAAAAAAGTAGGAATTATGTAACTATCAGCAATAATTGTGTAATCTGATTTTAAAGAAGTCTTCAGACCTTGCATTTGAGAATTGTGTTATGCGGGAATTATGCAGTTTATTTTAAAAATATCAGTTTCGCTTTTTGGTCTTTTTATCTCTCCTCTTTTGTTTGAGGACACAACGACTAAAAAAATGCTATCACCAAAAATAAAAAGAAATATTTCGCGGATCATTCCTTTTGCACTGATTTGGTTTTTGTACAGTATAGCGTATTCTCTGCTTGAGAGAGGTCTTCTTGGCAATCTGACTAATTACCCTTCAACAGGAAATCCTTATCATTTTGGCACCGCCATTTTTAGTGCTACAATAACTGCACTTATGTTAGGGCTGTTGATCGGAATAATTGAGATTCTATATATAAACAAGTTATTTATCAAAAAAAGTTTTCTTAAAAAGATTGTATATAAAACAAGCATTTATCTCGGAATAATTATTTTGTTCCTGTTAATAAACAGGGTTATTTATAATTCTATCGAACTTAAAACCAGTGTTTTTACAAAATTGGTCTGGACTCAGACCTGGCCAATTTTTCTTCAATTATGTCTTTTGCGGCGTTGTGGTCTACCTCACTACGGTGGTTGGAGTTTCACTTTTTTATAATGAAATAAGTGAAAATCTCGGCCACGGTACTCTTGCTAATTTTTTTACAGGAAAATATCATACGCCTAAAGAAGAGAAAAGAATTTTTATGTTTTTAGACATGAAATCTTCCACCACTATAGCCGAAAGTTTAGGTCATGTAAAGTACTTCGAAATGCTTAGAGAATATTACTTCGATTTATCAGACCCGATTGTAAAGTATTCAGGTGAAATATATCAATATGTAGGTGACGAGATTATCGTGTCATGGAGGCTCAAAAGCGTATTGGAAAATAATAATTGTATTCAATGTTTTTTTGCAATGAAGGAAGCCATCAGAAAGGAAGCCACGAAATACAAGGAAAAATTTGGTTTATTGCCTGAATTCAAAGCCGGATTTCATCTTGGAAAAGTGACCACAGGAGAGATAGGGGTTATTAAAAAGGATATAATCTTCACAGGTGATGTTCTCAATACGACTGCCCGGATACAAGGGCTTTGCAATACTTATAAAGTTGACATACTCATTTCGGGTGATCTGATAAAAGAGCTTGACATTCATTCTCAATTTAAAATTAGAACTTTAGGGGAAAATGAATTGAGGGGAAGAGATGAAAAGATAGAATTATTTACAATCAAAGTATAAAAACAACAGAGATAAATCAAACAACTAGCGAAAGTTGTGGGTTCCGGCTAAAATCCAGCCTTTTTTCAACTCGAAAATAACGTTGATCTTTACCACAGGAGTAGAAATAAATCTCTTGACCTTCTCACTTTTTATTTTAATTCACCAATGATGCATTTTTCAAAAAGAATGGGCCTCCTATGCTGCTTAACGGGTTTGACCTTGGCTACAAATAGTCAACCCGTAACTCAGAGGGAAAATATGAGGGTAAATCAGCAGCGTATTGAGCGCAGAATTTTTGAATTGGCAAAATTTGGCAAGGATTCAACCGGCAAAGGGTACCGGGTTGCCTATACCAAAGGTGACGTCGAAGGACGAGCCTGGTTCATTGAACAAATGAAAAACGCGGGACTTGAAGTAAATATTGATTATGCAGGAAATATAACTGGAAAGAGAAAAGGTAAGAATGATTCCCTGAAGCCAATTGCATTTGGCAGCCATATAGATATGGTGCCTGACGGCGGCAACTATGATGGATGCGTTGGTTCTGTGGCAGGATTAGAAGTAATGGAGATCCTGAAAGAAAGTAAACTAGTCACAAATCATCCTCTGGAATTAATCATATTTTCTGATGAGGAAGGAAGCTTACTAGGGAGCAATGCAATCGCAGGGCATTTTAACCAGGAAGAGGGACTAAAAACCGTGAGCCAATCGGGTTTGACGGTGAGAGAAGGTATAAAAGCCATTGGCGGAAATCCAGATAGTCTTCAAAGGGTCAGCAGGAGAAAAGGTGACCTAAAAGCATTTTTAGAGCTACATATTGAGCAAGGCGCGATTTTAGAGAAAGAAAACATTCAAATTGGTGTGGTTGAAGGTATCGTCGGGATTGAAGACTGGGAGGTAACTATCGACGGTTTTGCCAATCATGCTGGTACAACGCCCATGAATCTTCGACGCGACGCATTGTTATCGGCAGCTAAACTGATCATTGCTGTGAATGAAGTAATTACCATTCATGAAGGCAAACAGGTTGGTACCGTTGGCAAGATTTCCGCTCAGCCGGGAGCCTACAATGTGGTGCCAGGAAAAGTTGTCTTGGGATTGGAGATAAGAGATCTGTCGCATGAAAAGATCTGGGCGCTGTTTCATGAAATAGAAAAAAGAGCCGCAGCCATTGCTGCTTTGAGCGGCACAACAATAACTTTTCAAAATCAATTGCTCGGGGCCAAGCCTGCGTTAACGGATAAATCCATCCAGGAAATTATTGGGCGGACTGCCAAGGCATTAGGATTTACCTATAAATACATGCAGAGTGGGGCTGGACATGATTCGCAGGATATGGCATTAATTGTTCCTGTAGGAATGATATTTGTACCCAGCGTTGGGGGCATCAGCCATTCTCCTAAAGAATTTACAAAAGCGGTAGATATGGCAAATGGCGCGAATGTTTTATTGCAAACGATATTGACAATAGACAAAGAATAAGAGTTATTGGATAGAATCTCCCTAATTGGTTGCGCTCTCGTTTTAAGATGGCACTCCGATGCCTATCGATCTTTCAATTATATTTAGTAATTCTTTATTTTTATTATATCTGAAATTGGCCTAGGTATGGGCAAACAGCTATTAGTTAGTTTCTTATTATTAATATTATTGATAACGCCCGGCGAAGCGCAGCATATCAATTTTGACCAATTAAGACGAGAAATAAATTTGGAAAAAAATGATACTGAAAGGCAGTTCGCCTTAGCGTTATCGCCGAAGCTTATAATGAAATAAGACCTGACAGCTCACTACATTTTGCTGAAGAACTATTGACACTTTCCCAAAAATTGAACCTCAAATTGAACGAAGCGTATGCTTTGGATCAAAAGGCGTATGCATTATTAAACATGGGCAACTATCCCGGCTCGTTACAAACATTTCTGTCTGGCCTTGCTATTGCAGAAGATCCGAAAAGCGAGAAAAATACCCTGCCTCAGCAATTTCTACTGCCTAATAAATTTCTCAAGTCGCCAGTTTCTCCCCATACCCAAAGGCTCGTAATCCTGAGCAGGATCAATCACTACATAGGCATCTTATATGGAACCACAAACAATTTCAAAAGAGAACTTTATTATTATTTTAAGGCCAAGCAACTTACTGAGCAAATTGGTAACAGCTCGGCACTCTGTCCTATATATTCCACAATGGGCCGTGCATATTTATCCTTAAAAAATACGGATTCAGCAAGAATTCTGTGAACAAAAGGCGTATGACCTTGCCATGACCACGGGAATACAAGAAATATTTAGGCAGTATCCTGCTTAATTTTGGAAGGATTCAATCTACGCGAGGCGATAAACAAGCTGCTATCGGATTTTTTCAAAAGGCTATCCGTGAAAGCATTGAACACAACTATTTCAGGGGCGCAGTAGCGAGCAACCTTTACCTAGCTGAAATTTATAAGGACTACGGAAAAACAGATTCTGTTTTTTACTGTATAAATGAAGCACTTAAATTGGCAAAATATCAAAACATTCCCAGCCTTTTGTTGAGATCTTATACCGCATTGACAGGATATTATGGCACTCTAAAAGATGTGGATAGTGTAGTCAAATATCAAAAATTAATTATTAAGATGAATGATAGCATATTTAATTCAAAGCAGACTCAACTATTTCAAAGTATAGACTTCGACGATGAAAAGAAACGTCAGGAACAAATTATTCAACAAAAACAAATTGTTAGCAGAATAAGGACTTATTCACTGACCGCTGCGCTTGCAATTTTCTCGTCATCGCAATTATTCTATACCGCAATAACCGGAATAAACAAAAAGCAAATTCTTTGCTTACTCAACAAAAAGAGAAAGTGGAATATACATTGACGGAACTCAAAAATACCCAGGCCCAGCTAATCCACTCCGAAAAAATGGCTTCACTCGGAGAGCTCACAGCCGGAATAGCCCACGAAATTCAAAACCCTTTAAATTTCATCAATAATTTTTCGGATGTAAATACTGAATTGGTAGAAGAAATGAAAACGGAATGAAGAGGGCAATACGGAAGATGCAATAATTCTTGCCGAAAGCATTGCAACGAATGAACAAAAAATAAACCATCACGGAAAAAGGGCGGATGCGATCGTAAAAGGTATGCTCCAGCATAGTCATAGCAGCGGCGTAGTTGAACCCACCGATGTTAATGCCTTGGCGGAAGAATATTAAAGCTTGCTTTTCACGGCTATCGGACCAAAGATAATGCCTTGACAACCCGACAAGTTAGGTTCGGCGCCGCCCTAAACAGTTTTGACAATACCATTGGAAATATGTTATTAACCGTCAGGATATTGGGCGAGACTTCTGAATCTATACAATAATGCATTTATGCTGTCAATGAAAAAGAAAGGCAATTGGAGAAGCCTTTGACCCAACGGTATCTGTCAGCACTAGGAAAATTGGCGACACAGTGAAATCAGAGTAAAGGACAATGGAAATGGAATTCGCAAACAATATTGGATAAGATATTCAACCGCTTGACTACCAAACCAACGGGTCAGGGAACGGGACTGGGACTTTCATTAGCTTATGTATCATAAAAGCGCACCAGGGAGAATTAAAAGTTGAGACAAGGGAAGGAGAGGGTTCTGAATTATTGCGCTTGCCAATAAAGTGAGTTCGGCTAAACATTGGGATTGTGAGAGCGCAACAAACCAATAAGACTTAAATTAGGTAAATCGTAGTGCTCAACATCGAAACGTGGGAAAAAACCAGAACCTGAGGTTATGGAAATTCATGACGAGAATTTCGGCAAACGTTATTTTCCCTTTCGGGTAATGCTAGACTTAAAGCCCTATGTGGAATCATGGCGCGACTCAATTCGATCCGGTAAATCAACTATCTCGCAAGCAACAGTCGAAAAAATCGAAAAGACCCTCGAAGCCAATCCCTTTTTACTCGAACCGATAGAAGACCTCAATTTAACAAAGGATCACCAGGAGGTCATGGACCTTTTATTTGAGCCACTGCTACAGCCCATGTGGAGCGACATGATGCAGGGCGTTTGCCCACCATTTACCAATTACCAGTCAGTTGCCGCTACTGAAAGTTTTAAGAAGATTAATATTAATGAACTGAATTTCGGAAGCTTTGATTTTTCTACGAACAGGGACCATATAGACTTCAGGATTCTCTATGGATATAAAATGATCCTTAGAAAACTTTATGACCTCGAGATGACAATCGATCAACCCATCATCTCAACCTATACAGACCATATAACAGGTTTGAATCGATTCTTCAAATTGAATGCGAATCCTCGATTTATCACAGTAACCAATATAAAGCCACTGCCAGCGGTAGACAAATCGGTTCTTCAAAAAATGCTTGATCAGCAATTTGACTCCGCACAATGGGCGAAGCTGTTGCCTTATGATCATTTCCTTTTTTCCGGCCTAACCTTAGTTTCGCTGGTAGATATTACGAACGAAGAATCAGCTAATCGCCTTCAGGATACTTTGTTAAATCACAATTATGGAAGTAATTCTGATTGGTTGGAGAAGGTGCGCCAGGGCATGAGGAATCAATTCCGCTTGCCTGGTCTGCGGGTTGGAATAGGTCTGGTGCAAGGAAATGGCAAACTGAACAATTTCTCGAAAAATCAATTGTGGACCAGTTTGCTTTTGCAGGAAGTAAATGTAGGTTCCAACCTGGCCGATTCATTTTATGAGGAGATCCTCAAGGAGGGGGAGACCATTATTATTGAAGATATTTCTCGCCATCCGAATTCAAATTCACCTGGCCTGGAATTCATCCTTGGGTCAGGATTCAAAAATCTTTTTCTAACACCACTGAAATTTAATGGACATACCATCGGGATTCTCGAATTAGCTTCCCCTCTACCTGGCGAAATCAATGGACTTTCCCTGTTTAAGGTCAACCGAATCAAACCAATATTTGAAAACGCTTTGAAACGTTTCCTGGAAGAGTTTGACAATAAAGTGGAGGCAAAGATGTTGGAACAGTTTACTTCTATCCATCCTTCCATTCAGTGGAGATTCAGAGATGCTGCTATCAGTTTGTTGGAGAAGCGGGGGAGTGATGCCTGCGCAGATGATATCTGTTTTGAGAATGTATATCCTTTTTATGGATCGCTCGATATCCGGGATTCATCAAAAAAAAGAAATGAGGCGATCGAGCAGGATCTGGTCTACACTCTGGAAAAAGCAGCTGCCGTCTTAAAGAATAGCCTTGAATCTATTTCATTCGATATCCTCGGGGAATTGATCAACGACATAGAAGAGAAACTGAATAGCATAAAGACGGGATTCTCTACCGGCGATGAGATGAAACTCAAAGAATTTATTCAACGAGAGGTTAATCCCGTCATCACTCATTTGAATCAGCATTACTCATTAGGTCAGGAGGCAGAATTGTTTTATAAAGAAGTCGTTTGCGCTGATAGCGGGATCAGCACCACGAATCGGCTGCTTTATGAAGGTTCACTGGCTCAGGTAAATCAATGTATAGCAGATTGCCTGACGGAAGAGGAGGCCGCATTGCAAAAACTCTTCCCATGTTATTTCGAAAAATATCAGACCGATGGTGTGGAATATAATATTTATCTCGGCGCTTCTATCACTCCGGGGATCCAGTTTAATCCTTTATACCTGGATAACCTTCGCCTTCGTCAATTAGTATGGACCTGCAAGATCATGAAGAAGGTAGCTGAATTGTTTGGAACATCGGCTAACTCGATTAACGCCCTCTCCAATGATTCACAATCTGCCGCGAATTTTGGGCAATCTTCCATTCAGATTGCACCACTTATTCTCGCTCACGGAAATCCCATTACACTTAAATTTCGGCCGGACGAAAAGCGACTGGATGTGCATGGAGCTTATAATATTCGGTACGAAATACTCAAGAAGCGCGTGGATAAAGCCACGGTGCTTGGTACGCACGATCGGTTGACACAACCTGGACAGATTGCCATTGTCTATTCACTAGAGCAGGAGGCAGCTGCCTATCTTCGCCATGTTCATTACCTCGCTAACAAGGGGTATGTCGAAGATAAATGGGAGGATTTGCGCCTCGATCCTCTTCAAAGTGTAGAAGGCCTTCGCGCAGCGAGGATTAAATTAAAAGACTATCTATAAGGCTATTTCCCAGGTGAGAGATAGATATCTATCTTTTACTTTTGGCGACAGTTCTTTCTGAATGGTTACAGGATTTTAAAAGTTTTTTGCAAAAATTCTTTTTAAGTAAGGCTGGTGCATGAAAGTTGGATTTGTGAGCATTTTTGGGAGGCCCAACGCGGGCAAAAGCACTCTGCTCAATGCATTGATCGGAGAGAAGCTGGCTATTGTCTCGTCCAAAGTGCAAACCACGCGGCATCGTATAAAAGGGATCCTCACAGATAAGGAATACCAGGTGATTTTTTCCGATACTCCTGGCATCATTGAGCCCAAATACAAGCTTCATGAAAAAATGATGAAGGCTGTAAAAGGTTCGCTGGAAGATGCCGATCTCGCAATCTTATTGGTCGACGTCAAAGAGGATTGGAAGGAGGCTGATTCTGTTTTTTCAGCTCTGAAGCTAAAGGTGCCGGCGATTGTTGTATTGAATAAACTGGATCTGGTTGATAAGGACAGGCTAACAGATGCAATCAAATTCTTTGAAGCGACTTCTTATTGTAAAAAGGTAATTGCAATTTCCGCATTGACGGGATTAAATACGAAAAAATTCATCAAGGCCATCCTCGAATGGTTGCCGGAGGGTCCGCCCTTTTATACAGATGAAAATATCAGCGACCTTCCTACCAAATTTTTTGTCAGCGAATTGATACGGGAAAAAATTTACTACCTCTACCAGGATGAAATTCCGTATCAAAGCACCGTGCTCGTAACGGAATTTAAAGAGAAGACCGAACTGATCAAAATAAGAGCTGAAATAATCGTTCAAAAGGAAACCCAGAAAGGAATCATTCTCGGCCAGGCCGGCAGCATGATCAAGAAATTGGGGACTGAAGCGAGGAAAGACATAGAAGAATTCCTCGAGAGAAAGGTCTTCCTGGAACTGTTTGTAAAAGTGAGAGAAAAATGGAGAGATAGTGATCTTTATTTAAAACAATACGGCTATAGTTGATGGTCGTACTCCGCGGCAGCACTGAAGCTGGCAAAAAAACGTAAATTTGGGAAACTCAATTACGTTGAAATAATCAATGCTATATGTTCAATGTTTAATGTTTAACTTGCCAAGATCACTCACCACTCACAACTCACCACCCACATAATAATATTTATCGTTCATGCCGGGATTTACCGTCGCCATAGTGGGGAGACCAAATGTAGGAAAGAGCACACTTTTCAACCGACTCCTGGAACAACGTAAAGCGATTGTGGATGACGTCAGTGGCGTTACCCGGGATCGCCAGTATGGATTAAGTGATTGGAATGGAAAAATGTTCAATGTAATTGACACCGGCGGTTTTGTTCCCGATGGCAAAGAAGTCTTTGAAAAAGAAATAGCCCGGCAGGTGCTGATAGCCATGGAAGAAGCCAATGCATTGATATTTATGGTTGATGCTCACTCAGGGATTACCGAACTTGACGAAGCAATGGCGAACCTTCTCCGTAAAAGTAAAACCCCTGTATTTCTAACTGTCAACAAAGTCGATAATAATCAACGATTGTTGGAAGGAGCCGAATTCTACAGCCTTGGCTTCGACCAAATATTCTTTATCGCTTCGGCCAGTGGAAGCGGAACGGGCGAATTGTTGGATGCGATTACACCATTGATACAGGAGGATAGCAGCTCTGAATTGAGTGAAAGGGCTGGCTTGCCAAAAATCGCTATTATCGGTCAGCCCAATGTCGGAAAATCATCGTTGTTGAATGCATTGATAGGGACGGAGCGAACTATCGTGAGTGACGTGGCGGGTACGACAAGAGACTCGATCCATACGCACTATAACTTATTTCAAAAAGAATTTATTCTGATTGACACAGCCGGGATAAGGAGAAAGGCCAAGGTGCATGAAGACCTTGAGTTTTATTCGGTGATCCGGGCCATCAAGGCATTAGATGAAGCCGATGTTTGCTTATTATTATTGGATGCCGGCAAAGGAGTGGCTGCGCAAGATCTAACCATTTTTAGCCTGGCAGTAAGAAAGGGAAAGGGTGTTGTGATCCTGGTAAATAAATGGGACTTGATAGATAAGGAAACGAACACGGCCAAAGAATATGAAGAGAAACTGAAAGAGAAGCTGGCGCCTTTTACAGATGTGCCCATTCTTTTTGTCTCTGCCAAAGACAAGACAAGGATCTTCAAAGCGATCGAAGTAGCCATGGAAGTATATGAAAATCGCCAGAGAAAAGTGGCTACGTCTGTTTTGAATGAAGTGATGCTTAAGGCTGTCGAAAATCATCATGCACCGGTGGTGCGTGGACATTCGGTTAAGATTAAATACATCACGCAACTGACATCGCAGGTCCCCACCTTTGCTTTTTTCTGCAACTTCCCCGATGATATAAAGCAACCCTATAAGAACTACCTGGAAAACCAACTGCGAAAACACTTCAATTTCAAAGGGGTACCGGTTCGTTTATTTTTCCGAAATAAGTAGAATTACGGATGCGATAATATTTCTCGCCTTTCCTTGTATAATCGGCGATCAATAATTATTTTGTAATCCAATCTCATCACCGGGCTTACGCTCGTACCCTAAAATCAGTCCTTTCTAAAGCCTTCTGTTCCAAAGTAATAGCACTAAAGATTAATGGATTGTCCATTGATCCCCTCCATGTTTCCTATTGAACGGCCTGCGAATTCTAAAAAATAATCTGTCAATATGAAACTATTCATTGCATTCATGCTATTAGGGATCACTGCGCAAGCCCAGGTGAAACCAACAAAAACTTCCCGCTGGCATATGGACTCCAACAAATGGATCACCGGAGGATTGGTATTTACTGCCGGTGCCAGCAAGGGATTCAATGAGACATTGATGTTCCATTGGAAAGGATTTCGTCAACATTTTCCGAACGCCAATCCTCAATGGTTCAATCCTGATGAAAGCTGGAGAAATAAATACAAGAATGGCGATCCCGAGGCTGGTGCGCGCTATCCGTTGTCAACTTCTGCGCTGATCATGTTCACTGATCAGTATCATCTGAATAATTTCATCAATAAAACCGCCTGGATGTCTGCATTTGTGATAAAAATAGGAGAGGGAAAACAGCCGTTAACGAATTATTTGCTCGACTTTGCCTATTATACCTTTTGTCATCAGTTAGGTTTTGCGTTGACCTATTATCCTTTCAAAAAGTATCACGATAATTAAAGCCCTGGTGCGTGTCTCACGCTCATGCCCTGGTGCGTGTCTCACGCACCAGTCTTTTTTCGCGTGGTTGAAAATCGAACAGTGATATTTTCCACTAGCTTACGGAACTGATTCAATTCTTCCTGTTGGATTTATAAAGCTATTGTCCGTCAGCTTACCGATCACCTTGTCCATTTCTTCCTGTGTTTCATACAGCATTTGCCGGAATGGACTTTTATAATCTTTGGCGCGAGAATCATAAATGCCCTTCACCATCCATTCGCGGATGCCGAGAGTTTGATCGAGCAGATCAAGGAATATTTTCCTTGTAAATCGTTTAGGAGATATCGCAGGACTTCCAACAAAGAAGCAAAAGCGTGACCGAATTTTTCATCCTGGTAGCTCTTGCTTTTTTTATCATAAAAAGCATGAACAGCATCCCAGCTATCAATTTTCCCCGACCGGATCTGGCGGACCAATGAATTGACCGCACTTGATTTCATCAATTGTCCCCCAATATTTCTCCACTCATCGCGAACAGGGTTTGCCGGCAATTTCCTGGTCAGTTTTTCCCAGGAATCGATCCGGTGGCGTTCAATGAACCGAAGAAGAAGCGTGACTCCATAGTAAATGATCAATTCTTTAAATATCCGGTAGGCTTCCGGAACCTTTATCAGTTCGGCTTTTCGGTGGCTATTTTCGAAGCCATGTGCAAGGATTTCGAGGTCAATTGATTTTTCCGGTCCTTGCTCTAAAATAATTTCACCATGCTTTGCCAATTCACCCGGCTTATCGGTCCGGAGTTTTTTGTTTTTCTTCGCATAGGCCTCACCGGTAAATAATCTCATCAGTTGAAGTCCATAAAAAATTTCATTTACACTATCGGGCGCAAGAAAATCGTATTCAATCTCCTGGGTCTTGTCCATGCGGTTATCCGCTGCTAATATTTAGCGGCATTGCGCGCGAGAGCATACATATTATACATGAACCAATAAGCCGGCATCACCCTCAATCGATCATTGCTTACATCATTATGCACCAATGAGAAGGGGATTGGAATGTTTAATTCAGCCGGAAAATCTCCCTTTGCGATCAAGGTAAAGGAGGCAAATTTTGAATTGTGTTTGAGGCTAACACAGAGTCCTGGCCAGAAACCCCGACCAGCTGAAATTTCTCCATCAGCGCTCCGCGAATTATGATTGGAGCCAATAGTGGCGCCGGCAGCCATATTACTTTGTCCCATCACTACGGCCGCGCATAGAAACGAATTATTATGATGTTGTTCATGTGCAGGGAAGATCAGGGAATTCAACACTTCACAGCAGGAGATCGTAGAATTATCTCCCAGGTAGGAATTGATCAGCCGGGCTCCATATTTTAATTGGGAATTGGAAGCGAGAATAAAACGAACGGCCTTTACGCCGTAAAATATCCTGCATCCATAGCCGATGATGCCATTCACTAATTCACATCCTTCACCGATCTGGGATTTGGCATCCGGCGCGGAATTGATCGTGAGGTTTTTCAATTTATTGGCGCCTTTGATATAAGCATCGCTGCCAATCCAAACATCTTTGATGATGCGCGAATTCTTGATAACCGTTCTGTCGCCGATCTTTCCATAATAGCCTCTTTGCGTATCAAATTTTTTATCGGTGAATTCCTTGAATTTTTGTTGTAGTTTTTCATCATCCCGGTATTTTGCCCATAACCAGGCATCGCCCGCCAGCATTCCATTGAATGGAAGCACGCTACGGCCGCCATTTTCATTGCAGATCTCCATCCATATCCGGATCGATTCAGGCTCATCATTTTTCAAAACTCCATTTCCAAATTTGGCAATGATCGGTGGTGGCCAGTTCATTGACATTGACAATGATGACTTCATTGCCGATAATATAATGGCTCATGAAATTGACATTATCTATCACCACATTGTCACCGAAATCGCAACTGATGATGGTGTGTTATAAAGCCCACCGGCATCCGCAGATTCTTGAACTCGATGAAATATGGTTCGAGTTTGCCGATGCGTATAAATCCATAAAATTTACAGTTCCGGACCAGGTCCGGATTAAACGCATCAGATACAAAGACATTATTCCAATTATCTGAAGTATTATTGTTACGAAGCAATGTCTTTCTTTCGCTTGGATTGAGCTTTCTATATTGCGTATTGGTTCGGTGCTGGATGTTGCGGAGATAATATTCGTCTTTTCCTTTGGGAATATATTTCGGCTTGATGAAATTATATCCGAATGAGGAGATTGGTTCTTTGGTGATTTGATTCATCGAGTCTTGTTATTCTACAGTCACAGACTTCGCCAAATTCCTTGGTTTATCTACATCGCAACCTTTGGCAACACCAATATAATATGCCAACAATTGCAAAGGAATGACGCTAAGCATCGGCGCCATGATCTCATCCGCTTCAGGAACGATCAATACATCATCTGGAAAGACTTTGGGCAAATTCATCCCCTTCAGTGATCACGGAGATCACAATCCCTTTCCGGGCCTTGATTTCCTGCATATTGCTCATCAGCTTTTCATGATAACTGTCGCGGGTTGCGACAAACACAACCGGGAGATTTTCATCCACCAGCGCGATGGGACCATGTTTCATCTCGGCAGCCGGATAACCTTCCGCATGGATATAGGAAATCTCTTTCAACTTCAGTGCACCTTCCAGCGCAATCGGAAAATTATAACCGCGACCCGAGATAAAGAAAATCTCTCGCATCTTTATATTTCAGGGCAACAGCTTTGATCGCCTCACTGTTTTTCAGGATCCAGGCTACCTTTTCAGGAATCTCATGCAATTCCTTCAACAAATTCATGTATCGTTCCTGGGAAATGACGCCTTTGAGGTATCCAATCTTTAATGCAATCATTGTCAGCACTGCCAATTGCGCAGTAAATGCTTTTGTAGATGCCACACCGATCTCCGGCCCCGCATGCGTATATGCCCCACTATGAGAAGCACGGGCAATTGATGATCCGACAACATTGACTACCCCGACGATGATGGCGCCTTTTTCTTTGGCTGTTTCAATAGCAACCAACGTATCGGCCGTCTCACCACTTTGCGAAATCGCAATGATCACATCGCCCCGGTTGATCACCGGGTTACGATATCGGAATTCGGAAGCATATTCTACTTCGACATTGATCCGGCAAAGTTCTTCAATAATATATTCGGCGAGCAGGCCAGCATGCCAACTGGTACCGCAGGCGATCATCACGATGCGGTTGGCATTGATGATCTGCTCGGCATATTGCTGAATGCCGCTCATGGTAATGGTTCCTTCTACCGGATCCAATCTTCCACGAAGACAATCATTGATCGTTTGAGGTTGCTCAAAGATTTCTTTGAGCATGAAGTGATCATATCCCCCTTTTTCAATCGCCGCGAATTCGATATCGAGTTTTTGAACATAAGGAGTGATCTTTTCATTGCCGAGATTTTTCAAGATCAGTTCATCGGGCCTTACAATCGCCAGCTCATAATCATTTACATACACCACTTCTTTGGTGTATTCCAGCATCGGAGAAGCGTCGGAACCAAGAAAATGTTCTCCTTTACCAACGCCAATGACCAGCGGACTTCCTTTTCTTGCGGCAATAATCGTATCCGGATCATCCTGATCAAGTAATAGGATAACATAAGCTCCGGTGACTCTCTTCAGCGCTACTCGCACTGCTTCTTCCAACCCGCATTGATTATTTTTTTTGATCTCTTCGATAAAATTCAGCAATACCTCCGTATCGGTATCACTCTTGAATTGATAGCCTTTGTTTAAGAGTTCTGTCTTTAGTTGGATATAATTTTCGATGATGCCATTGTGGATCATGGCCAATTTACCGCTGGCAGATTGATGAGGATGGGCATTGCGGTCACTGGGTTCGCCATGAGTAGCCCACCGCGTATGACCGATTCCGGCATGTGCTTTGAGGTTTATTCCGACAAGTGCCTCTTCGAGCTCGGCAACCTTGCCTTTTTTCTTATAAACTTTCAATGCCCCGTTTTGCAGTGCGACGCCGGTGCTGTCGTATCCCCGGTATTCAAGCCGCTTAAGTCCTTTGATAATAATAGGGTAGGCTTCCCGGGGGCCGGTATAACCAACAATTCCGCACATTGGATTTGAATGTTATTGATGCGCAAAGGTATTGAATTCAAGACAGGTAAACGATTGAAACCCAGCAAAAATTGTAAGGCAGAGCAACCTATTTGAATGTCCTGGCAGGTCAAAGCAGGCTGCCACTCAACATTAGAAAGGCAACGGAAAAATAGATGATCAACCCTGTTACATCCACAAGGGTAGCCACAAAAGGGGCTGAACTTACGGCAGGATCTGCCCCAAGCCTTTTCAGGATCAGTGGTAACATGCTGCCGGCAATTGTTCCCCAAAGGACGACCCCTAATAAGGGTGACTGAAACAGTGATTCCGATCGCCATCCAGTGAGATCCCATATAATTGCGGCGAAAGCGAGTGCCAGGCGAGGATACGAAGAAATCCAATGAGTCCCAGGACGGTTCCCAGTAATACACCGGAGATGATTTCTCTCCTCATAACTCTCCACCAATCCTCAAGGAGATGTCTCCAACGGCCATAGCCTGAATAATTAAGTGTGGATGCCTGCGATCCGCTATTTCCGCCACTTGAAATGATCAATGGGACAAACAAGGCGAGGACGACCGCCCTGGCGATCTCGTCCTGGAAATAAGCCATTGCCGAAGCGGTCAGCATTTCGCCGAGGAATAAAACAACCAGCCATCCGATCCTTTTCTTGAATAGTCGTAAGACCGGCATTTCAAGATAGGGTTGGTCTAGCGCTGCAGCTACCTCCCATTTTTTGCATGTCTTCACTATATTCTTCGCTGGCGACCCATAGAATATCGTCAATCGTCACAATGCCCAAAAGCTTGTTGCTGTTGCTGACAACGGGGAGGGCTACCCGATTATTCATTTTGAATACTTCGCCTGCAGTTTCCTGGTCATCGTATGCATGCAGTGCGACCACGCGTCCATCCATCAGGTCCGAGACTTTTTTATCCGGTGAGTTCAAAATAAAATCCCGGATACGGATATCATCCAGCAATTCTCCTTTCTCATTGATCACATAGATGACGTTGATGGTCTCACTGTCCTTTCCATATTTTCGAATGGTGCCATAGACCTCTTCAATCGAATTATGTGGATAGACATACACATAGTCCGGCGTCATCAGCCGGCCGATGCTGTTTTCTGGATAACCTAGCAGCGAAAGGGTGATTTTTCTTTCCTCCGGGTCAAGTAGTTTGATCAATTCCCTAACGACATTGCTGGGCAGCTCTTCCATAAAAGCCGTACGGTCATCGGCCGCTAATTCATTCAATAAAGAAGCAGTCGTGTTGGCAGGCAGGTCCTGAATGATCCTTTTTTGCGATGACAGGTCGAGGATCTTGAACACACTGGCGGCACGGTGGACGGACATATTAGCGATGATTTCGGCCTCGCGGTCCGGATATTTTTCGATTAGGTTCGCGACATCAGTGATGTTCTGATCGTCCAGAAATTCCTTTAACTGATGCGTATCCTCCTGGTTGATGGTTGTCTGAAAAACTTGCTCAACTCTTTGCTTTCCTGCGTCAATTGACATGAAGCAAAAATACATATTCAGAAACAGATGATCGTCGCAGTATCGATAGCTGAATTCAATCTTATCTTCGACTATCTTAGTAGTTATGATACTTCCATGCCTGTACGTATCGAAGACGGAGAAAATGGGATGGGGTGTTTTTACTTCAGCAGATCTTGATGAAGGCACCCTGATCGAAACATCTCCAGTCATTGTAATGGAAAAGGAAGAAAGGAAATGGCTGGATCAGACACGACTGCACGACTACATATTTGAATGGGGAGAACAAAAAAAACAATGCTGCGTGGCGTTTGGATACGTTTCCATATACAACCATTCTTACCGGAGCAACGCAGAATATGAAATGGATTTTGTCCGGGGAGAGATTAGTGTAAAGACTGTGCACTTTATTAAGGCAGGAGAGGAGATATTTATTAATTATAACGGCGATTGGAATGATAGCAAACGCGTTTGGTTCGAGGACCAGGGATAGGTTTAAACATAGTTCAGCCACCAATCCCGATTAGTGCTCTTGTACCGGTCATATTTCCTGCACAGCGGATACAGGATAAGGACGACGAATATCCAGACAGCATAAACACCAGCCAAGGTGAATCCCGATCCAGGCGGCCGGAACAGGAAAGGGTTATTAGGACTCACTATCTGATCCCCGGAAAATCCCTCGGCGTAGAAAACAATTACTACAAGAGTATGCAAAACGTAAAAATGCAGAATGTAGTAAAACATCGGAACACGGCCATATATCCTGAAGAAATCGGTGACCCGGTTCCTAACACCATCCAATATAGACAGCATGATCATCCCTACTCCAATAGTCAGAGATAGGAAATCCAGTGATGGTGGATATTTATTTACATTAAGAAACGATAGAAAAGTATAAATGCTTCCTCTTTCCTGGACAAACCATGGAAACGGATCTCCATAGTGATTGGCCAGTCTCAAAGCGATGAATAGTACCAACAAGCCGGCACCCATCTGCAACAACATTTTTCTCCTTTTTGCCTGGTCACTAAAGGTGGTAAATATTTTTCCAAACCCATATCCCAGGATCATCACGCCCGTCCATGGTAAGAATGCATACACTATGAGGAGGACGTGCCCCTTAGCAATGGGATAGATAGGGAATTTTGCAAAATATAATATGTCCGCCAGGAACCCTTCTTTCACGTTCTTATTGATCGATGGATAATCCAAGAGGTTATGTCCAAAGACGATGATCAGGCCTATGAGAACCATTACGCGAAAAGGCAAATAAATTAAAAGTCCCATAATCAGCATACTCACGCCCAGAGCCCAGATGACCTGGAAAATGATCACATTAAATTGGGGATTAAATGTCCAGGCGAATGTGATGATGATGGCATCTACAAAAATTAACCAGAATCCTCTCTTTATTAAAAACAGGCTAAGTTCAGATCTGGTTTTTTTCTGACTCATCATCCAAATGGCCGTGCCCGCAAGAAAAACAAATATGGGAGCACAAAAGTGCGTGATCCACCGGGTGAAGAAAAGGATAGGTGTAGTGGTCGCCATATTCGTTGGATTGGTCGCAATGCCGGACCCGTCAGTAATCACGATTCGCTGAAAGAAATCTCGTGAGTGGTCCAGCGCCATGATCACCATAACGATGCCCCGCAAAATATCGATGGAATCAATTCGGGTGCGTCCGGTAGCTTTGATGTCAGTCATGCTGGCGCTTTGAGGGTTTTAAATTACTATGAAAATATTTATCTAAAATAGTTTTATCTTACATTTACTACAAAACTTGCAACCATGAAATTGCTTAGGCTAACTGTTTTTTCTTTTTTGTTTGTCTCAGTGATCTTCAGCATGACATCCTGCGAAAAAGATGCTGAAAAGAAAAAGACAAATGAGTTTTCAAGAACAGCTATCGCATTAACAGGCGCCCAGGAAACACCTCCAAATGCTTCTACGGCAAGCGGATCAATGGATGTGTTGTATACAAAAGGCTCAAAAGTCCTTTCTTATAAAGTAAAGTGGGAAAATCTGAGCGATACCATTGTCGGCATTCATATTCATGGACAGGCTCCGACCGGTTTTGCCGCCACCATCGTGCAGAACATACTCACAACAAAAAATGAAGCCGGCTTTCCGTTCAGAGGGGGCTCTTATACAGGCACCTTGTTGATTGACGGAGCGAAAATAAAAGAACAGGATTTGCTAAATGGGTTTTATTACCTGAATATCCACAGTAAGACTTATCCCGCCGGAGAGATTCGCGGACAAATAAAGTTTCAATGAGTTTTACGTGATAAGTTGTATGGTTTAAGTTTTGGGTATTAAGTTGTTTTTACTCACCACTCACCCCACTCACCACTCACCACTCACCACTCACCACTTCACCTCAATCTTCCCTTGATCTCCTGAAGTTTTAACAACGCTTCCACGGGCGTCAATCGATTTATATCTGCATCTTCCAATAGCTTACGTATTTCCTCGAACGTTTCGGTGTGTGCATCGAAGATGGAAAGTTGTAATGTTGGGCTACTGATCTTCCTCACCACTTCACCCGTATCCTCATCAACGTGCTTGGTTTCCAAATGTTTTAAGATCTCATTCGCTCTGCCGATCAGGGAGGGAGGCATGCCGGCCATTTTGGCTACATGAATTCCAAAACTATGTGTGCTTCCTCCCGGCGCTAATTTGCGAAGGAAAATGATCTTATTACCAACTTCCTTATTGGTGATGTGATAGTTTTTTACTCTTTCCAGCTTGTCCTCCAATTCATTCAGTTCGTGATAGTGAGTCGCGAACAATGTCTTTGGCTGATGAGAGGAATGGTGTAAGTGTTCCGCAATACTCCATGCAATCGAAATGCCGTCGTACGTAGAAGTGCCTCGTCCGATCTCATCCAGCAATATCAGGCTGCGCGGAGTAATGTTATTGATAATAGATGCCGTCTCATTCATCTCCACCATGAATGTGGACTCACCTCCGCTAAGATTATCCGATGCCCCAACGCGGGTAAAGATCTTGTCCGTGAGTGAGATCCGGGAATCGCGGGCAGGGATAAATGAACCGATATGGGCCATCAGCGTGATCAGCGCTGTCTGCCTTAGCAGGGCGCTCTTTCCACTCATATTGGGCCCGGTCAGAATGATGATCTGCTGATCAAGTTTGTTTAGCTCAATATCGTTGTGGATATAAGCTTCACCGATCGGAAGATTTCTTTCAATTACCGGGTGACGGCCTTCGCGAATGACCATTTCGTCTCCCAGGTGTAATGTGGGCTTTTTATAATGATGGTGAATGGCATTATTCGCAAAGCAACTCATCACATCCAGGATCGCCAGGATATTCCCATTGGTTTGGACAGGAGCGAGATAATCCGCGAGTTCATTTAACAGGGATTCATACAACTCCAATTCCAGTTGCAATATTTTTTCTTCAGCACCGGTAATTTTCTCTTCATAATCTTTTAACTCGGGAGTGATGTATCTCTCTGCGTTGGTCAGCGTCTGTTTTCTCATCCACTCCGCGGGAACTTTGTTTTTATGCAAATTGGTCACCTCCAAATAGTAGCCAAATACATTATTGAATCCAATCTTCAGGGATGAGATTCCGGTGGCTTCAGTTTCTTTTTGTTGTAGTTGCGCGAGATAGGCCTTGCCGTTATGAGCGATCAGCCGAAGCTCATCCAAAGACGTATTGATGCCGCTGTTCATCATGCCGCCTTTGATAGCCAGGGCCGGTGGATTGTCGATGATTTCTCTAAAAATCTTTTCTGCGATATAAGGACATGGATTCAACGCATCTCCCAATCTTTTGAGCCATTCATTATTTGAGGACAAACAAAATTGCTTTATGATTTCCACCTGTTTTAATCCTCTGGCTAATTGGAGAACCTCTCTTGGATTGATTTTCTTGACAGGTATCTTTGAAACTAAACGTTCAATGTCTCCGCAATGCCTGATGGATTGGGAGATCTTATTCCTAAGGTCTGTTTCTTTAATGAAATATTCAACCAGTTCCAGCCGTTCATTGATCTTAAGGATATCCTTAAGTGGAAAGATGATCCAGCGTTTTAGCAACCTGGCACCCATGGGAGAAACCGTGTTGTCAAGAACACTTAGTAAGGTATGGTTGCCTTCCGAATTTCCCGAAATCAATTCCAGGTTTCTGATAGTGAAGCGATCCATCCATAAAAAATCATCCTTGTCAATGCGTTGCAGGGTCGTGACGTGCTGCAAGTTTGGATGTTCGGTTTCTTTTAAATAATGAAGAATGGATCCGGCAGCGATCAAACCGTTCCTGAAGTTGTCTACTCCGAAACCCTTTAACGAATGTGTTTGAAAATGTTTGAGAAGAATATCTTCTGCGTAAGCTGAATCGAATATCCACTCGTCCAGAGCATAAGTGTACACTTTACTACCAAAATATTCTTTGAATTTTTTTTGCTGATGACGTTGATAGATCACTTCTGCCGGCTTAAATCCCTGCAGGAGTTTATCGGCATATTCACGGTCCCCTTCTGCAATCAGAAATTCGCCAGTTGAGATATCCAGGAAAGCAAGTCCATACTGATCATTTTCGGCGAAATGAATGCCGGCGAGGAAATTATTGCTATGATGTTCGAGTAATTTTTCGTTGACTGTCGTGCCAGGAGTCACCATTTCGGTGACACCTCTTTTCACAATGCCCTTCGCCTGCTTCGGATCTTCCAGTTGATCACAAATGGCCACGCGATAACCGGCTTTCACTAATTTATGTAAATACGAATCCAGTGCGTGGTAGGGAAATCCTGCGAGGTCAAGAGAAGTTGCAATCCCGTTGTTTCTTTTTGTCAATATGATACCCAGAACCTGGGAAGCAACGACGGCATCGGGACCAAATGTTTCGTAGAAATCACCCACGCGAAACAGGAGCAGGGCGTCCGGATATTTTTGTTTGATAGCCCGATGCTGGACCATGAGAGGAGTATCCTCCATCCCTGTTTTGGCCATCTTTTTCATTTCATCATCTCCATAAGCAAAAATAGGGAACTGTTCCTGTCCATTGCCTGCCCGATCGTCAAAATACTATTCATGGTATGCAGCGAATGGCCTATTTTTATTGTTCAACCAAGATTATGAAAAGGGTGCTACTGTTGGCTGCCAGCCTATCTGCCGTTGTTGGGTCTTACTCTCAAACGCTCACTTCATCTGACCTTCCGATCATCGTTTTAAATACCTCGGGACAAACCATCATGGATGAACCCAAGATCATCATCGATATGGGTATTATTAATAATGGTGCGGGTGTGAGGAACAATATCACAGATGCATTTAATGATTATGAGGGGAAAATTGGAATTGAAATAAGGGGAAAATCGTCTCAAATGTTTCCTATGAAGTCCTATAGCATTGAACTGACGGATGATGCGGGTGAGTCGCAGGATAAATCATTATTTGGTTTACCCAAGGAAAGCGATTGGGTTTTGTACGCACCCTATAACGAAAAGACGCTGATGCATAATTTTCTCGCATATACCCTGTCCCGTGAAATGGGACATTGGGCGGCCAATTGCCGCTATGTTGAACTGGTGATTGACGGCGATTACAAAGGCATTTACGTTTTTATGGAAAAGATCAAACGCAACAGCGCCAGGGTAAGTGTTCCCAAAATGAGTGAGAACGACATAGCCGGAGATGCCTTGACGGGCGGATACCTGTTCAGTATCGACAAGGATGCAGACGCATGGTACTCTTCGTATGGGACGGAACATTCGATTGCCGGTCAAAGGATTCAGTTTAGTTATATCTACCCGAAAGCTGATGATATCGTTCAGCAACAAAAAGATTATATAAAAAGCTATGTCGACAGCTTCGAAAATGTATTGCATGGCCCCGACTACCAGGATAAGGTTAATGGATGGAGGAGATATGCCGATGAAGCTTCATTTATCGACTACTTTATAGTGAATGAGGTCAGTCGTAATGTAGATGGCTATCGCCTCAGTACATTTTTCTATAAGGATCGTCAAAGCAAAGGAGGAAAAATTGTGGCGGGGCCGGTATGGGACTATGATCTTTCTTTTCGCAATGCCGACTATTGTGAAGGTAGTTCCGTCACCGGTTGGTCCTATGCATTCAACAGCGTTTGTCCCCAGGACTTTTGGCAAGTACCGTTTTGGTGGGATAGATTTGCTGCTGATTCTGCTTTTCAAGCAAACCTAAGATGTCGCTGGAAAGAATTACGTGAGACGACATTAAGCGTTGGACATCTGAATTTCCTTATCGATTCGATTGTCGCATTGACAACAGAAGCCCGGACAAGGCATTTTCAAAGGTGGCCTGTGTTAGGTCAATATGTATGGCCCAATCCTCAACCCATCCCTTCCACCTATGACGAAGAAATTGCTGTTTTAAAGCAATGGGTGTCGAGCCGCCTGGATTGGATTGATGGAGCGATTCCAAATACCGGCGCTTGTTTCGATCCAATTAATAATGGAGGCGCTCAATTTATTGTCCAATTTGCACCCAACCCATTTCGGGGTGAACTTAATCTTACATTTCAATCTAATTCTAACCAAGTTGTCCGTATGGGAGCCTACGACGTACTCGGGCGGACAAAACTGCTGAATGCATTTCATGTGATGCCGGGAATGAGCTATTTTACCGTGAAGACGAACGCCTGGTCTTCCGGTGTCTACTTTTTCAAAGTGGAAGCACAGTCGGGTGAGAGGGCCAGCTTCAAACTGCTCCGGGAATAGTCTTCCTCATAGTACCTTTGCATCATGCGCAAACTGAGCATGGCTGAATTGGGTCGAAAGTCAGTAAATGAATTTAAGCAGTCAGGCAAAATCCCCATTGTTGTCGTTCTGGAAAACATTCGCAGTATGCATAATGTGGGCAGTGTCTTTAGGACAGCCGACGCTTTTCTTCTTCAACATATTTATTTGTGTGGATACACACCGCAGCCGCCGCACCGAGACATTCATAAAACCGCTCTAGGTGCTACGGAGACGGTAGCCTGGACACATTTCAAGAATACGAAGGATGCCATTGCCTTGCTAAAGAATTCCGGGTATACCATTTATGCTGTGGAACAGACTGAAGGAAGTCAGTTACTCAACCAATTGCACTTCGATTCCAATCAGAAGACGGCGGTGATTTTTGGCAATGAGGTAGATGGCGTTAGCCCTGAAGCGTTGCAACTATGCGACGGGAGTGTTGAGATTCCTCAATGGGGAATGAAGCATTCGTTGAATGTCAGCGTGGCAGCAGCCATCGTCTTATGGGAACTTGTAAGGGAAATGCTTACTCATGAAAATAAAGTAGGAGCAATAAAAAATAATCATGCTGAAGGTTAAGAGTTATCTGAGTTTAATAAAATTCTCGCACACCATTTTTGCAATGCCCTTTGCCCTCATTGGGTTTTTCCTGGGTCTGAAAAGTATTGGGTTTCCTGAAATCCATGTAGGTGGCAGGGGTGAGTTGTTCATCAAATTTCTGCTGGTTATTGGTTGTATGATCTTTGCCCGCAGCGCGGCGATGGCTTTTAATCGATACCTGGACCGAAGCTTTGATGCAAAGAATCCAAGAACAAGTATCAGGGAAATTCCTTCGGGAATAATTGGAGCACAGAGCGTTCTTGTATTTACTATGGTCAATTGCCTTTTCTTTATTACTTGTACTTTTTTTATCAACCGGATCTGTTTTTACCTTTCACCCCTCGCGTTGCTCATCGTGCTTGGCTACAGCTATACAAAAAGATTTACTGCTCTTTGCCACCTGATCCTCGGATTAGGGTTGTCTCTTGCACCGATCGGCGCTTATCTGGCTGTGGCTGGACAATTCGATATTCTACCTATTTTATTTTCCATTACCATTATTTTCTGGGTCAGCGGTTTTGACATCATCTATGCGTTGCAGGACGAAGAATTTGATAGATCACAGCACCTCTTTTCGATGCCTGCATGGTTGGGAAAAAAAAGAGCATTGAGAGTTGCGGAACTTCTCCATGTACTGAGCGCAGCATCTATTGTGCTGGCCGGATGGATTGCAAATTTTGGGTGGCTGTATTGGGCTGGCGTCGGCGTATTCGTCGGCATGTTGATCTATCAGCACAGCATTGTCAAGCCGCATGACCTGCGACGGGTCAACATTGCTTTCATGACCGCCAATGGGATCGCCAGCGTTGTCTTTGCTATCTTCGTCATTTCAGACCTATTTATTCACTTCTAACTATCATTTTATTTTTGGCCAGAGTGATTGCTATAGATTATGGCTTAAAACGAACAGGCCTCGCCGTAACGGATCCTTTGGAAATCATCGCAACGGGACTCGGAACAATCCCCTCGAAGGAATTGATCCCTTTCCTGAAAAATTATCTGAGCAAAGAGGAGGTTCGGTTAATATTGATCGGCGATCCAAAGAACCTGGATGACAGTGACACACATGCCACACCGTTAGTAGAAAAATGTATTAAGGAATTGCAAAAAAATTTCCCCAACATACCCATCCAAAAGATCGACGAGCGATTTTCATCCAAGTCAGCGAAGGAAGCGATGCTCGAAATGGGTTTGAAGAAGATGAAGCGAAGAAATAAGGGCCTCGTCGATGAGATTGCCGCCACGATTCTGCTGCAGGAATTCCTTGAACGCTCATAAGAGAACGACCCTTGTTGCATTGGGGAAACGCAACGATAATCTTATTTTTACAAAAATCTGAAACCTGGAAATAAAATGGTCCTTCCCATCCTCGCATATGGTCATCCGACACTCAGGAAAGTAGCTGAGGATATCGAACGGGAGTATCCCCAATTGGACAAGCTGATCGAGGACATGTGGGAAACCATGTATTCCAGTAGTGGTGTTGGACTGGCCGCGCCGCAGATAAATAAGAGCATTCGACTATTCATTGTGGATACGGTACAGATGTTTGCCAATATGAATGAGGAGGAAAAAAGCGAATATCCCAACGACCCGGGTGTAAAGGAGGTGTTTGTCAATGCCCATATAAAGGAATTGGATGGAGACGAATGGCTCTACAATGAAGGATGTCTGAGTATTCCCAAAATAAGAGAAGATATTTATCGTCATGAAAAAGTAACGCTACAATATCACGATGCTGCGTTCGAATTACATACGAGGACATTCACTGGGATTTCGGCGCGTGTCATTCTTCACGAATACGACCATATCGAAGGAAAATTATTCATAGACCACATTCCTGCATTAAAGAGAAAATTGATAAAGGGAAAACTCCAGGATATTTCCAAAGGAAAGATCGAAGTCGACTATAAAATGGATTTTCCCGGGTGATTATTAACCAGTGGTTATTATTTTTTCGACACGAATTGTGAGTACAACTTCCATTTCTCAATGACCTGGTCGATGTCATCCGGGAGGGGTGTTTCGAAAAACATATCCTGGTTTGTAGAAGGATGAATAAATCCCAAAGTTTTTGCATGGAGCGCCTGCCGAGGGCAAAGGTTGAAGCAGTTGTCAACGAATTGCTTGTATTTCGTGAATACAGTTCCTTTCACAATCCTGTCTCCTCCGTAAAAGTCGTCGTTAAATAGGGGATGGCCGATGAATTTCATATGCACCCTGATCTGATGGGTGCGGCCCGTTTCCAATACACAACTCATCACTGTTACATATCCGAATCGTTGGATCACCTTATAGTGCGTAATGGCTTCCTTGCCATGATCGCCTTCCGGATAGGCTTCAAACAATTTTCTAAATCGCAGATTACGACCTACATGAGCTCTGATCACTCCTTCATCTTTTTCTACATCTCCCCATACCAGGGCAACATATTGTCGACGGATCGTGTGATCCAGGAATTGTTTAGCTAATTGTCGCATGGACTGATCATTTTTTGCCAATACGAGCAGGCCGCTTGTATTCTTATCAATGCGGTGCACCAGTCCAAACCGGGGAAGCATTTCTTCGGATAAAGTCGGGTTTTGTTTCTGAAGATAATATGCGACACCATTTAAAAGCGTTCCCGAATAATTGCCGCTGCCGGGATGGACCACCATGCCTGGCGGTTTATTGATCATCATCAGCTCATCATCTTCATAAACGATATTCAAGGGGATATATTCCGGAACGACTCTTGTGTCATCAGGACTCATGTCCGAATACACGATGATCTCATCCAGGGCTTTTACCTTATAATTTGGACGAATCTCCTTACCATTCACCGTTACCAATCCTGTGTTGATGGCTTGTTGCAATTTATTGCGAGTCGCTCCTTCAATCCGGTTCATCAGGAATTTATCGATGCGCAACGGTTCCTGGCCCTTATCAATGGTCAGATTGAATCGTTCGTACAGGTCGTCGTTGCTATCCTGCGGCTCAACGCCGTCCTTGGGTATTTCGTCCATCGACATGAAGCAAAGGTAAGGATGGCATTTTGTTGGTAAATTTGTTACCCGCATGGAAAAACAAGGTGTCATATTCCGCGATCTGGGACTAATGGATTACCAGACAGCCTGGGACTACCAGGAACGGCTGTTGTCAGACAATGTAAAACGAAAGTCGATGGCAATGGCCGCCAATGGTGATGACCCCAATCCTCCGACAAAACATTACCTTCTTTTTGTCGAACATCCGCCGGTTTATACATTGGGTAGAAGTGGAAAAATGTCGCATGTCTTATTGGTTGAAGATGAAATGAAGCAAAGGGGCATCGAATTTTTTCGCACTAACCGCGGTGGCGATATTACATTTCACGGCCTCGACCAAATAGTGGGATATCCGATTCTTGACCTGGAAAAATTTTATACCGATATCGGCAGGTTTATGCGCAATATGGAGGAAGTGATCATTAATACCCTGGCAGACTATGGTATCCAGGGTGAAAGGTCTCCAGGTGAGACAGGTGTGTGGATTCAACCTTCGATACCGGGCCGGGAAAGAAAGATATGTGCTATTGGTGTGAGAAGCAGCCGGTGGATTACGATGCACGGATTTGCTTTTAATGTAAACACCGATCTGCAATACTTTAATTATATCATTCCCTGCGGCATAGTAAATAAACAAGTGACATCGCTGGAAAAAGAGCTAGGACATAAGGCAGACATGAATGAAGTAAAGGAAAAAGTAAAGTATCATTTTGGAAAGACCTTCGACGTGGACTGGGTGAATGATTGAACGGCGTTAACGTCATTGAGATCAAAATTCTTTTGCCAGGTAGAATTTATGCCTCTCCAGTAGCTTACCATCCTCATACAATTCGAAGTTGAACCATCCCGCGTGATAAAAATTGGTCTTGTCCAGTTTAAAATTCTTATTCTTTATTTCCTTCAATTCAAATAAGAAGGTATTGTCCTGTTCAAAGAATTTGATACTATACTTTTTCTCGCCCTTTGCACTGGAAGCAGTATTCGCATCGGGCAGGATGATCTGGACATAGCCATCTTTTAAAGTATGTACATAGGGAGACGGTGCAAAAGGCTGGATCTTATTCCGGATGGGCGATTCGGTTATGGGAATGCTCAGTGAATCGCCCACGGAAGAACGCGCCGAATCTGTCGATTTTACAGGTGGAACTATGGTAACCGGTTCGGTTTTAATAGTACTATCCTTGAAAGGTCGCTTTGTATTACTGAACATGTAAACGCCTTTATCGAGCATAATATAAAGACGGTAAAACATTCGATCGGTATTGGCCTTTGTATCGACATATCCATTTTGCGGCAGACTCGGATCAAGAACTGTTAGAATGGTCTTGTAATTGATCAGGCTGTCGGTCGATCTTTGAATGCTGATCTGGCGAATATTCTGAAAAGTATTGGTCCAGCTAATAACAATCCGGTTATTGCCCACATTCTTCGCCACAAATTTTGGAAGAGTATCCTGTGACCATGCGAGGCCGGCACAGTTAACCATCAGAATAAGGGCCGGGACTAATTTTTTCATGCTGTTATAACGATAAAAGGATTGGATTCTTTTTGAAAGGACGGGCAAAGATAGGATAGCATATGAAATCCTTAAAATATTAACGTTCCCTTGGAGAGTGAAGCATTACCCTGGAGACCTCCGCTATGTATGATCAATATATGGCTGCCTACGGGAAAGAAATTATTTTTTACCAGGTCATTCACAGCGAAGAATAATTTTCCCGTATAAACAAAGTCGGATGGCACGCCGGTTTGACGATAGACGTCATTCATAAAACTTATCAATGAATGATCTTTCCTGGCATAGCCTCCAAATGTATAGTTGTGATTAAACTGGAATGCTTTTCCCGGACTTTCTAATAAATCAGATACATTTTTTTCCAGTTCGTCCTTATTCTTCAAAACGCTGATGCCGATTACCTGTTGGCCTGGCATAGCGCCGTGGATTAGTCCTGCGATCATTGTTCCCGTGGCAGCAGCGCAACAGATGTGGGTATAGTTCCGGGCTTCAATTAACTCATAGATGCTTGCTGCGCCTTGCGCTCCCAGCGGACCATAACCACCTTCATTGATCGTATATGCATCGGTGTTCAGCAATTCAAGGGGTAATTTCTTTAGGCGAAAATCATCCCGGCTGATAAAGATCAATTTCATGCTCATGTCTTTTGCTTGCGCGAGTGTGGCGGAGAGAATCGAGGGTTGTTCACCGCGTACAATGCCAATGCAATCGATTCCATTCAATTTGCAAAGAGCGGCTGTCGCAACAAGGTGATTTGACCAGGCACCGCCAAAAGTAACGACCCTCTTCTTGCCGGTCCGGGCCAGATCTTCCAGGTAGTACCGAAGCTTAAACCATTTGTTTCCGCTAATAATAGGATGGATTTTATCAAGCCGAAGAACAGATGCCTTTATTTTTTTATCGTCAAATCCAGTTAATATGAAAGGATCGATTGTGCTATTTGAAACATTGATTGGCTGCAAGGCAAATAAAAAATGTACTAAACGAATTTACTTTAAATTCGTGCCGGATTTTTAAATGGATATATGAAACCTACGTTGGTAATACTTGCTGCTGGCAATGCTTCGCGGTATGGAAGCATGAAGCAGGTGGAAGGATTTGGCCCTGGTGGCGAGACGATCATGGATTATTCCATATTTGATGCGATCCGTACGGGATTTGGCAAGGTGGTCTTTATAATAAGGCGGGAATTTGCCGAAGAATTTAATCGGATCATCGAGCCCAGGTTGAAAGGGAAAATTGCATTTAAGTTCGTTTTTCAGGAAATGGATTACTTCATAAATGGGTTTGACGTTCCTGCCGATCGTGTCAAGCCCTGGGGAACGGCTCATGCCGTTGTTTGTGCACGGGATGCAGTGAAGGAGCCTTTTGCAGTCATCAATGCTGATGATTTTTACGGGAGGGACGCCTTTCAAAAAGCCAATGATTTTCTCCTTAAAGAGTGCAGTGAGAAGTTGTATTCGATCATCGGGTATGAATTGGCGAAAACATTGTCCGAGCATGGGTCCGTCAGCCGGGGTGTTTGTAAAGTAGACGAAAATGGTATGCTGATAGCGATCAATGAAAGGACAAAAATTTACCGCGAAAATGGAGATATTGTTTACGAAGAGGGAGATGTAAAAGTAAAATTGTCGACTGACACAAAAGTTTCGATGAATTTCTGGTGTTTTGATCCTTCGATATTCCCATTGACCGAAAAGATGTTTCATCAATTTCTCAAAGACAATATCACAAATCCCAAATCAGAATTCTTTATTCCCATTGTTGCCGATCAATTTATAGACCGTAAGCTCGGCGAGATCAAAGTCATCCCGACTTCTTCTCAATGGTTTGGCGTTACTTATAAGGAAGATGCGCCAGGCGTAATAAAAAGTCTTCGCGAGCTGGTTGATCGAGGAGAATACCCCGAAAGGTTGTGGGAAGGGAGGTAGATGTAGCGACCCTGCCTTATGATCAATCTCCTTTTACCATGAAAACATAGTCTCTTATCTTCTGCACCTGTTGAGGTTTATCCAGCCCCTTCAAGTTGGATTTAACAGGCAGACGCAGCGACTGGTATGTGGTGTCTTTCTTCAGATCATCAATCGCGTCAAATAGATATTTCGATTGAACTGCAAATGCTACTCCTTCGGCTTCTGTTTGTTTTGTGCTGATGATACCGATGATCTCTCCTTCATGATTGAACACAGGTCCACCACTGTTACCCCGATTGGCAGCTATGCCCAGTTGACAACTCAGCGTATCTCCATCAAAGCCGGTCTTAGCGCTTAAATATCCTTCGCTATAAACAATCTCATTGCGCGGATATCCCAACGTGTAGATAGGTTCTGCCACTTCTGTTGCGGATTTGCGTATTGCATAAGGAAGGGTAGAAAGAGGTTTGAAAGTTTCATCGTCGATCTTCAGGATCGCGATATCCATCTCCGAATATACTTTTACAAGCTGAGCCTTAAATTGATCATTCTTGCTATTCAATACTACAATATTCTTCGAATTTCGGACGATGTGAGCATTGGTCACCAGATATCCCTTTACATCGATCAGAAATCCTGAACCACCTGCTTTAAAAGGAATCGGCGGTTCTACCATTTTTGTTTTTAGCGTATTTACTTCTGTACCGAGCGCATTCTGTTGGCGTTTCACCACTTTGATGTCGCGGCTTAGTTCCTGCAGTTTTTCATTATCGACTTTTGGCGATAATACATAAACAAATGAAGAAACCGTGAGCGTCGTCACCCCAGCAATAATGGCTGCGATGGCAGCAACGCGTTTATATCGTTTCCAGAGATAGGCGACCTTAGCCTTACCGGTCAACCGCGGTGAATCAATCTTACCCTGTTGAGCCAGGGTTGTATGTACATCCTGTAGTATGGTCTTGAACTTATGCCATTCGCCAAAGCGGTTCATTTGCTGTAGAAATAAGGTGTGTTCTACAACGAGTTGATCAACTTCTGAATTTCTTTTTCGGAGATTTTCAAAAATGAGACGTTCGTCGGGGTTCATCTCCCCGCGTATATATCTTTCAACGGCATCTAAAAGTATCATGTCATCCATCCGTGTTACCGTTTTTATAATGAGTAAAAAATATCTTCTTTAGTCTCATCAGGCACTTGTACTTCTGGTTTTTGGCATTTTCCGCGTTGGTATAACCGAAATTAAAGGCTATTTCCTGCATTGTCTTCTTTTGCAAATAATATGCTTCCAACAAACTCTTACAAGGTTCACCCAAACTACCAATTGCCTTGTCCATGGTCTCAAACTCAGCATTTCGCTTTTCATGCTCCTCGATGTCTTCTTCTACCGGTACCGCCGCTTCCAGGTTTTCCACCGAAGGGGAAAACCGGTCCAGTTGCTGTAATCGCTTGAGCCATAATCTCCTGCAGACTGCATATACATAGGTCTTGATCTGGCAGTTCAACTCAAAGCTTCCGGATCTCACTTTTTCATACAGGACGATCATTGCTTCCTGAAAGAGGTCTTTGGCATCGTCAGGGGACCCATTGTTGTTGATTACCAATGACTGAACCATGTTAAAATTGTCCCGGTAAATGTTCTCAACAGCCTTCTTATCGTTGATGGCGAGTCCTTTCAATAGAGCTTTCTCGTTGTTTTCCTGTTTCACACCCCTTGTTTAATACTTTTTTTTAAAAATAGTAACCCGAAGGCAGTCTAAAAAAAAAATAAAACATCCGGGTTACCTTTTCGCTTTTTGGGTATAAACCCCGAATCATTTCATAAAACACTAAAAAATAGCATCAAATGAAAAAGCTTTTATTGGTATTCGCTGTAGCTGCTCTTGCAACTGCCTGCAATAGTTCTTCAGACAAGAAGACGGAAGAAAAAACGGACACAGTTGTTAACACGATGTCAGATACAACTTCCAACATGATGCAGGATACTGGCGCCAAGATGATGGACACGACCGCTAGCAAAGACACCACAAGGCACTAAGGAAAACTTAATTTCCTGGGCCAACAAATTTCTATTTTACCGGGCGGCTATAATGTCCGGTGAAACAGTTTTGCACATTATTAATAGCCGTCCCGAATTTCGGGATGGCTCTTTTTTTAATGAACCCTTAAGTGATTCTGCCTATGCGAAACCGCTCTCTGGCGTTGCATTTTGGACGAAGAACACTAATTATTAGCTACCTTCGCGGCTTCTCAATTTATCCTGTAAATCATTCAACAAGTGACCACATTCGAAGACCTGGGTATAGAACCAGGATTATTGCAGTCTATTAAAGCCCTGGGATTCACCGAGCCTACACCCATCCAGGAGAAAGCCATTCCGGTCTTATTAAAAGGAACAACTGACTTTATCGGTCTCGCTCAAACAGGTACAGGTAAGACCGCTGCATTTGGACTTCCTTTATTGCAATTGATCAATAAACAAGAAAGATTTCCGCAGGCCCTCATCATTTGTCCCACGCGTGAACTATGCCTGCAAATCACAAACGACCTGAATACTTTCAAGAAAAATGCGGGAAATATATCAGTGACAGCTGTATATGGAGGCGCTTCGATCACGATGCAGATCCGGGACCTTAAAAGGGGGACTCAAATTGTAGTAGCCACTCCCGGTCGCCTCATCGATTTAATTGAACGAAAGGCTATTAACCTGGAGCGCATTCAATATGTCGTATTGGATGAGGCAGATGAAATGCTGAATATGGGATTTAAAGATGATATCGAATTTATTTTGAAGGATACGCCGAATCGGCAGAGCACCTGGCTCTTTAGCGCCACTATGCCTCCCGAGATCCGCCAGGTGAGTAAAAACTATATGAAGCAGCCTTTTGAGATCACGATCGGGAAATTAAATGCCGGCGCTGCCAATATTGATCACCAGTACTACGTCACCAGGCATTCCAATCGATACGAAACATTGAAAAGGATCATTGATTTTAATCCAGGCATCTATGGTATTGTATTCACGCGCACCAAATCAGATGCTCAGGGCATTTCCGAACAATTGACCCGCGAGGGATATGATATCGAAGCAATCCATGGGGACCTTACACAACAGCAGAGGGATAAGGTGATGGGTATGTTTCGCGAAAAGAATATTCAGTTACTGATTGCTACCGATGTAGCAGCCCGGGGCATTGACGTGCAAGGGATCAGTCATATAATTAATTATGAGCTGCCGGACGATACTGAAGTGTATACTCATCGGAGCGGGCGTACAGGCAGAGCAGGAAACAACGGTATCTCGATTTCCATTGTTACGCCTATGGAAATTTACCGGCTGCGCCAGATCGAAAAGTTATTGAATACGCGTTTTCACAAAATGGACATACCGAGTGGCAAGGATGTTTGCCGCAAACAATTTTTTCATTTCATTGACAAAATGCTTCAGGCCGATATCAGCCACGGTGACTACGAAGCGTACTTGCCCATCTTAAAAGAAAAATTTGCCGATACGGATAAGGAAGAGATCATGCAACGGGTAGCGGCACTGGAGTTTGACCGGTTCCTGAAATATTATGAAAATGCAGCCGACCTGAATATGCGAATGGAAGAAAGAAAGGGAATCAGGACAAAAACAGAGACTAATTATACAAGAAGGGCACCCGCATCTCCAAGAGGCGGCAATTACCAACGATTGTTTGTAAATCTTGGCACCAAAGACGGTTTTTACAAAGCCAGTTTCCTGCAATTTATCCTGGACATGAGTGATCTTAAAAAAGACGTACTTGGCCGTATCGATATGAAGGAAATGACCAGTTGGATCGAGATCGAACCCAGTGCAGGGAAAAAAATGATCAAGGCTATCGATGGGAAAAATTACCGGGGCCGGCGCATCCGGATGAATGATGCGGAATCGGGCAGAAATAGAAAATAACCTTTCAAATAATTGGTTAAACAAGTAGGGGAACCTATATTTGTTTCATCAATGAGTAATTCAAGAACATACACCCGGTTTTATTTTTACTTCTTTTATTTTATCATGAAGCCGGGAAAGCTTTTGTTGAAACTTCACTAAGCCATAAAATCAAAATCAACATAAAGAGTCCCGGCCACTTCGCCGGGATTTTTGTTTTGATTCAGTGAAGGCAGCGCGGAGTGTGTTTGGAATGAAATTAAGTTTATGATCTTAATGTAATAAAAATGTTTTCCTGATGCAACGGAGTCAACATGATAGCCCGGAAGAAGTGACAGATTTGGGATGGGCCATACAAGGATATGAAGGAAGTTTCCACCAGGTGGCTGCTAAACAGTTTTTGGGCTCAAATGTCCGGGTTATTCCATGTGCAACGTTTCGCGATGTGATCAAGACAGCAAGCAACAAAAAAGAAAGCGACGGCGGCGTGATGGCCATTGAAAATTCCATTGCCGGAAGCATTTTGCCAAACTATAACCTCCTGAAGAAAAGCAACCTCCGCATCATCGGTGAAGTTTATTTGCAGATCCGCCAAAACCTGATGGTCAATGACGGAGTAAAGTTGGAAGACATTCGCGAGGTGCATTCTCATCCTATGGCTTTACAGCAATGCCTGGAATATTTGGATAAATTCAACTGGAAATTGATAGAAACCGAGGATACGGCTCTGAGTGCGAAACATATTCAACAACATAAGAGCAAACATGTAGCCGCCATTGCGAGTAAGCTGGCTGCGGAATTATTTGACTTAAATATTATCGCTCCCAACATCCATACTCTTAAAAATAACTATACCCGCTTTTTGATCCTTCAACGTGAAGACCTCGTTTCATCCGTATCCGGAGCGGATAAAGCCTCCGTGAGTTTTCAGACGGACCATTCCCGCGGAAGTCTTGCAAAAGTGTTGACCAAGATTGCCGATGGAGGCATCAACCTAAGCAAGCTGCAAAGTTTTCCTATTCCGGATACCGACTTTAAATATAGTTTTCATGCAGACATGGAATTTGAATCGATCGCTCAGTTCCAGGATGTAATCGATCAAATCGAATTATTGACCGAATCCCTGATCATCTATGGCGTTTATAAGAACGGAAAAATTACCACACCAGCATAACTAGACAATGAAAGTTGCAAAAAGATTGGAAGGCATCGGCGAATATTATTTTTCGCAAAAGCTTCGGGAGATCGAGGAGCTGAATAAGCAAGGTAAGCAGATCATTAACCTGGGCATTGGAAGCCCTGATCAGCCGCCGCATCCGGAGGTGATTAAGGTATTGCAGGAAGAAAGCGCGAAGACTGGAGTTCACGCCTATCAATCATATAAAGGCTCGCCCGTTTTGAGAAAGGCGATGGCGGCTTGGTATAAGAAATGGTATGATGTAGACCTTGATTCCGACACCGAAATATTGCCATTGATTGGAAGCAAAGAAGGGATCATGCATATCTGTATGACCTATCTAAACAAGAACGATGGGGTTCTGGTCCCCAACCCGGGCTATCCAACATACAGTAGCGCCGCGGCACTGGCGGGTGGCAGATGCATCGAGTATAAGTTAAGAGAGAAGAATGGATATCGGCCGGATTTTGACAAATTAGAAAAGAAGAATTTGTCTAAAGTAAAGTTGATGTTCGTCAATTATCCTCAGATGCCAACAGGACAGCTGCCGACAAAAGATTTATTTGAGCAGCTGGTCAACTTTGGAAGGAAGAATAATATTCTGATCGTTCACGATAATCCGTATAGTTTCATCCTGAATGAAAATCCGATGAGCTTATTGAGCATAGATGGAGCTAAGGACGTTGTCATTGAGCTCAACTCATTGAGCAAATCGCACAATATGGCGGGATGGCGTGTAGGAATGCTTTGTGGGGCGAAGGATCGAATTGAAGATGTGCTTCGGTTCAAAAGTAACATGGATAGTGGCATGTTCCTGCCAGTTCAATTAGCGGCTGCGAAAGCGCTAACACTGGATAAGGATTGGCAGGATCAAATAAATGAAGTCTATAGAACGCGAAGAGAAAAAGTTTTTGAAATGTTGGATTACCTGGAATGTAAGTATTCAAGAGAGCAGGCCGGCATGTTTGTTTGGGCAAAGGTTCCTCGCCGCGCTCAGCAGGACGAAAAAAATAAGATGGGATCGGGAGGAATATTAAGTGATGAACTGCTGTACCAGGCCAGTGTATTTATTACGCCAGGTGCAATCTTCGGATCGGCCGGACAGGATTATATCCGCGTGAGCCTGTGTAGCACGGTAGAAAAGATTTTAGAAAGTACTCAACGGATAAAAGAATCATTGAAAAAGTAAGCAACCATGTTCAATAATGTCACCATTGTGGGAGTGGGTTTAATCAGCGGTTCATTTGCACTGGCGTTGAAAGAAAAAGGCTTGGCAAAAAATATTATCGGCGTGAGTCGCACAGAAGCCAGCATTCAAAAGGCATTGGATTTGGGATTGATCGACGAAGCGCTACCGTTGGCCGACGCAGTGAAAAAAAGTGACCTGGTTTATGTGGCGATCCCAGTGGACGTAACCATTCCCGTCATGAAATCGATCATGGACCTGGCAACGGATGGACAGATCATTGCAGATGCGGGATCGACCAAAGAAGCATTGTGTCATTCATTGAGCAACCATCCAATGCGCCGGAGGTTTGTTGCCACGCATCCGATGTGGGGTACAGAGTACAGCGGACCCGAGGCTGCCGTGAAAGATGCGTTTATAGGAAGAGCCTGCGTATTCTGCGAAAAAGAGAAATCGGATCGCGATGCGTTTGATAAAATGGAAAAAGTTTATCATGAATTGGGTATGCACATTCTTTATATGAATCCACACGATCATGACATCCACGTGGCTTATATCAGTCATATTTCCCATATTACTTCTTTTGCCTTAGCCAATACTGTGTTGGAGAAAGAAAAAGAAGGAGAAGCGATTTTTGAGTTGGCCTCTGCCGGATTTGAAAGCACGGTACGGTTAGCCAAAAGCACACCCAGCATGTGGGCACCCATTTTTATGCAAAACCGGGAAAATGTGCTGGATGTGCTGAACGAGCATATTGTGCAATTGCGCAAATTCAAAGCCTGCCTTGAAAAAGAAAACTATGAATACCTGGTGGAGTTGATTGAAAACGCAAACAAGATCAAGAAGATCATCGATAGACCGGCCGATCATTAAAAATTTAGCTGGCGCATAATTAATAACTTTACAAATCAAATCAGATATGCAAACAAAAGAAGCAGATTTAAAGGTAAATGTCGATACCGCCTGGAACAAGCGGCCGCTGATCATTAGCGGTCCCTGCAGTGCAGAGACGGAAGAACAGGTATTGGAAACGGCCCAACAACTCGCTGCCACTGGCAAGGTGGACATGATGCGTGCGGGCATCTGGAAACCGCGCACCAAGCCTGGGATGTTTGAAGGGATTGGCGCAAAGGGACTACCATGGCTGCAGCAGGCAAAAAAACTAACCGGATTGCTCACGACTGTGGAAGTTGCGACAGGCAAGCAGGTACAGGATGCACTCACATTCGATGTAGATGTGTTGTGGATAGGCGCCAGGACTACAGTGAATCCATTCAGCGTGCAGGAAGTCGCTGATGCTTTGCGGGGCGTCGACATACCGGTGCTAATAAAAAATCCAATTAACCCCGACCTTGAATTATGGAGCGGAGCGGTTGAACGAATAGGGAGAGCTGGCATTAAAAAAATTGGATTGATTCATCGGGGATTCCATACTTATGGCAACACGGAGTATCGGAACGCACCGATGTGGCATTTGGCCATCGAAATGAAGCTCCGGTACAAGGACTTAATTATGATCAATGATCCTTCACATATTTGTGGCCGGCGCGATATTCTCCTGGAAGTGGCGCAAAAAGCGATCGACCTGGATTTTGATGGTTTGATGATCGAAAGTCATATCGATCCCGACAATGCGTGGAGTGATGCGAAGCAACAGGTCACGCCGGAGCGATTGAAAGAAATGCTCGATAGCATTATTTGGAGAAAAGAGGATATTAATTCGGCAGAATACCATGCAGCCCTGGAAAAACTTCGTCAGCAAATCAATCATCTCGATGATGAATTAATGCAGATATTGAGTCAACGAATGAAGATTGCAGAAAAGATCGGGCAATACAAAAAAGAAAATAATATCACCATCCTCCAAACGAACCGGTGGAACGAGATCATAGAGAAGGCATTTACCAAAGGAGAAAAGAATGGTTTGAGCAAAGAATTCATCACCAAGTATTTTGATGCGGTGCACATGGAAAGTATCAACCACCAGAAAAAGATCATGGATAGTTAGTGCTTTTCACATTCAATAATTCCTAACAGGGATGGACATATGAAACAGGTTCAATACAAATTTTCTAACTCCTCAACGGAGTTTCACTTCGATTCCCGTTTCAGCAACCTGAAAAAGATTGTCGACAAGGATTCTGCCGTACTGATTACTGACGAGAGCATCTATGATGCTCACAGCAAGCTTTTCAACGGATGGGATACTATTATACTCAGGCCTGGCGAAGAATATAAAATTCAGGCTACTATTAACGAGGTTGTCGAGCAGTTGATAGGGATAGAGGCCGATCGCAAATCAGTGTTGGTAGGAGTAGGAGGCGGAGTGATAACAGACATTACGGGATACGTGGCTTCCATTTATATGCGTGGCGTACGCTTTGGATTTGTTCCCACTTCTCTGCTGTCGATGGTGGATGCAGCTATCGGTGGGAAAAACGGTATCGACGTAGGTATTTTTAAGAATATGCTTGGTACGATCCGGCAGCCTTCCTTCATTCTATATGATATGGCCTTTCTGCATACGTTGCCGCAAAAGCAATGGGAGAATGGATTTGCCGAGGTGATTAAACATGCCTGCATTAAAGATGCGGCGCTGTTCAAAGAATTGGAAGCAAGCTCCTTTAAGAAATATCAAACAGGGAAGAAAGCCATCAGTGACCTGGTAAAAAGAAATGCACAGATCAAAGTCAAGGTGGTGCAGCAGGACGAATTTGAAAAAGGGGATAGGAGATTATTAAATTATGGACACACGTTGGGACATGCATTGGAAAACCAGTATGAGTTAATGCACGGGCAGGCAGTCGCCATCGGCATGACCTATGCTTCAGTCATTTCCGAACAAGTGACCGGTTTTCGAGATGCCAGCAAGGTCACGCGACTTCTTCTGCAATATGATCTGCCCACATTTATCGAATTCGATAAGGAGAGCGTGTTCGCTGCCATGCAGATGGACAAGAAGCGTGAAAAAAAAGAAATTAATTATGTATTGCTCGAAAGAATAGGTAAGGGGGTTGTCAAGCCTGTCACAATAAACCAATTAAGAAAGATCATCCTGGAACTATAATTATGAAAGTAACTATTTATCCTTCCCCCTTAAAAGGAACTATTCATGCACCTGCATCGAAAAGTTCTATGCAAAGGGCATGCGCAGCTGCGCTACTGAATAAGGGCAGGACGATCATCAATAATCCCGGCAATAGTAATGATGATAAAGCAGCGCTTTCCATCATCAGCCAGTTAGGAGCCGATGTTGTTGACAATAAGGGCGAAGTGATTGTAGATAGCAAAGGATTCCCATTCGCAAATGAACTGGATGCAAATGAAAAAGATGCGCCGCTATCGATTCACTGCGGTGAAAGCGGGCTGAGCATCCGCATGTTTACAACCATTGCCGCGCTTAGTAAACGCCAAATAAGGATCGATGGTGAAGGGAGTCTTTTAAGAAGGCCAATGGATTTTTTCGACAGTGTCCTGCCCGAATTGGGAGTGCGCGTAGAATCCAAAAATGGAAAATTGCCTTTGCTGATCCAAGGTCCACTTCAACCGGCAAATATTGATATCGACGGATCGTTGAGCTCGCAATTTCTGACTGGCTTGCTGATGGCTTATGGGGTTTTTCCAACGGATCCTGGGAAGGATGCAAAACGTACCGACGAGGTGTTGGCAACAATCACCGTCGACAATCTCAAAAGCAAACCTTACATCGACCTGACCCTGGATGTCATGAAAAAATTTGGCTTCAATCTGCCGGAGAACAGGAACTATGAAAAATTCATATTCTACAATCGTTCAGGGAATCAAGATTCTACTGAACCCAAATCATATATCGTTGAAGGGGATTGGAGCGCCGGCGCATTTTTATTGGTAGCGGGAGCCATTGCTGGTCCCGTCACGGTGAGAGGTCTGGACCTTACTTCCACGCAAGCGGACAGAGCTATTATAGATGCGTTGATGGCGGCCAATGCGGCCGTGGCTATAGAAGCTAAAGGAATAAAAATTCTTTCATCGGAAATGGATGGTTTTTATTTCGATGCTAACAACTGCCCCGATCTATTTCCTCCGCTCGTAGCGCTGGCTGCATATTGCAAAGGCAAAACGACGCTACGGGGTTTGAACCGTCTGGTTCACAAAGAAAGCAACCGGGCTCTTACACTTCAGGATGAGTTTGATAAAATGGGAGTGACCATCACGTTTGACGGCGATGACATGATCGTTGAAGGCGGCGGTATTGTCAAAGGCGCCGATACGCATTCACATCATGACCATCGAATTGCAATGGCTTGTGCGGTCGCGGCATTGAGGGCTGAGAGTGAAACGGTGATCGATGAAGCGCAGGCGGTGAGGAAATCGTACCCTGATTTTTACCATGATCTTAAAAACCTGGGTGCATCGGTAACCTTACCATTCCAGACCATTAATTAATCAAATAAATATTCCTTGAATTCATTCGGCCGCATATTTCGCATCTCAATATTTGGTGAATCACACGGTGAATCAGTTGGCGTTGTTATTGATGGCTGTCCTGCCGGCTTAAGTCTAACTCTTGACGACTTTCTTCCGGATCTCGAGAGAAGGAAGGGCGGCACGCAGAAAGGCACTACTCCACGACAGGAGGAAGACCTTCCTATTTTTAAGAGTGGTCTATTCAACAATACCACTACAGGCGCACCAATCACTATACTTTTTGAAAATAAGAATATTCGCAGCAGTGACTATGAAAAGCAACGAGCCGTTCCTCGTCCGGGTCATGCCGATTTCGTCGCGAGGAAAAAAGCGGGAGGCTTTGAAGATTATAGGGGAAGCGGTCATTTTAGCGGGCGATTGACAGTTGCATTGGTGGCAGCGGGAGTGGTTGCAAAAAAATTGCTGAAACAAACTAAAATTGACGAGCCTGCAACGACAGTGGCGGTAAGCTCATCTATTTTGGAAATTGGTGGTGAAAAGGATTTGGAGAAGGGATTGCAAAAGGCCATTGACAATAAGGATTCAATTGGTGGTATCGTCGAATGCAGGGTAGAAGGATTGCCCGTCGGATTGGGAGAACCATTCTTTGATTCTGCGGAGTCGTTGATTAGTCATATTGTATTTGCCATCCCCGCGGTGAGGGCTATTGAATTCGGGACGGGTTTTGCTGCGGCAAAAATGTTTGGCAGCCAACACAATGATGCCATCGAGAACATGGAAGGAAAAACTCGAACCAACCATGCCGGTGGGATCGTTGGTGGATTATCTAACGGCAATGAATTGGTATTTCGAATAGCCATTAAGCCAACTTCCTCGACGCCGCGGGAACAAACGACTTTGAATTGGGAAACAGCCCAGATTGAAACAGTTTCGGTTAAGGGTCGACATGATCTTTGTATTGCTTTGAGAGTGCCGGTTATCCTGGAGGCTGTGACCGCTGTGGTGCTGGCGGATTTATTCTTATTGGAGCAAGGGATAAAGCGTATTCTTTAGCATTAAATTTAAACATAACACGCTGACCTTTAGACTGTAAGAAAACGAGTAGTACCCCCTTAAGAATATTAAAACGTTTGCCTATATTGTGCGCATCCGGACGATGAAAATGAAATTTTAGTGCAAAAAACCGGAGTTGGAAGAGCTCCATTCTTATGATCAATAAACGCCACTCGTACCCCATCATAATATTTTCCTGTTTTCTTGTTGTTCTTGCCTCCTGCAAGAACAAAAGCAAGCATTCGGGTCCTCAGATCGTGCATACGCCGCAGGAGATGCAGCAAAAGGCCTCTGATCTGATCCACGACTACTTGGAATCCATTATTGATAACAAGAACAAATTGGACGACTCCATTCAATTGAGCAATGCTCCATTGACCAAAGTGATTTATGAAAAGAATGAATATCGCCCTGCCTGGAGTCAATCCGAAAAGTGGCGACCTTCGGGAGAAGCCTTATATCAGTTTGTTTCCAATGCGCAGCTCTTTGGTTTGTTTCCGGAAGACTATCATATTGATGAATTGACCGGTATCCGGCAACGATTCATTAATGACAGCCTGGTAAAAGGAGATCGTAAGGATGCAGCATTGTGGTCGAAGGCAGATATCCTGATGACGGATGCTTTTGTTCGAATCATGAAGGATGTTAAGTTGGGAAGGTTGCCTCAGGATAGTCTCACGCTTCGAAAAGATTCTGTATTGAGTAATGAATTTTTTGTCCAACAATTTGATGCCTTGCAGACATCAAAGACATTGCCGCAAATCATCAGATCCCTTGAGCCGAATCAAACAGGATATTCTTTATTGAAAGAAGGACTTAAAAAGTTTTTGGATAGTGCTGATTATCGAACCTTCACGGTGGTGCCTTCGCCCGGGAAGGATCCCAATTTCAAGAAAGCATTACAGACTCGTTTATTTGAAGGTGGTTTTCTTGCGACAGATTCGGTGGCGGCGGATTCATTGCATTTAGCTGCGGCTATAAAAAAGTTCCAGCAAAAAGCAGGAATCGCTGTGGATGGGAAAGCTGGCGAGGGGACCGTCCGCATGTTAAATACGTCCGACCGGGAAAAATTTATTCGTATTGCTATCAGCATGGACAAATACAAGATGCTGCCCGAGAAAATGCCGGATCATTATCTGTGGGTCAACCTGCCTGGTTATTCACTGCAGCTATGGGAGGCTGATAGCATCAAGTTCAGCTCAAAGATCATTTGTGGCAAAATAGCAACCAAGACTCCGCAACTGACCAGCGCTATTTCGGAAATGATCACTTATCCGCAATGGACAGTTCCGGCGAGCATCATTCAAAAAGAAATACTTCCGGCTGTCAAGCGGAATCCGGGATACCTGGCCAAAAAAGATTTCAGTCTGGTGGATAAGAACGGCGATGAAGTAGACCCATATACGGTGGAATGGGCGAAGTATAAGCATGGAATTCCGTATCGCGTGGTGCAGGGAAGTGGCGATGCGAATGCCCTTGGAATTTTCAAGTTCAATTTTAGTAATAAGTATGCTGTTTACCTGCATGATACTAACCAGCGTTATTTATTTGCCAGCACTACTCGCGCCTTGAGTCATGGTTGCGTGCGTGTGCAGGAATGGGAAAAGCTGGCTTATTTTATTTTGAAAAGCGATAGTGTGCAATCATCCGTCAAATTTTCTGTAAAAAGCGATTCTCTTCAAAGCTGGCTGAAAAGAAAACAAAAACATAGTATCCCTGTCCGTAATCGACTTCCTCTTTTTATCCGCTATTTCACGTGTGAAGGAAAAAATGGTACTATTCTTTTTTACGATGATATTTATGGCGAGGACAAACTTTTGCGATCTAAATATTTTGCATCCAAATAAATGTTCTTCATTCGCTCAACTTGCTCATATTTCGGGTGTGAAGAATAAATGAATTTTCCTCTCCAACCAATTGAATCTTAGATAAATAATTTATTTTAGGATTCTGAACTTACCAGTTATTTTTGCCTTGACTTAAACCAAACTATCTCTTATGAAGAAGATATTAGCTGCGTCGTTAGCATTCTTCCTTTTAGTTCCTGCAATTTATGGTCAGGATGACCAGATCAGGCGCCGGGAACTCGGACTTAGTTTTTTCCTCAATGATTTTATTACAGCTAACAGGATACGCGCTACTTCATTAAGCAAGGTTTTGGGAAATCGTCAATGGGCCAAATGGAGAGATATGGAAACGGGATTGGCCATCAACTATTTCAAAGGAATAACCAAGCATGTGGATTTTGCTGGCGCGGTTGGCGCATCTTTTGTTATGTACCCGATGCCCAATAAGACTTTTGCGAAGAACTACCTGCTGGTTGAAGGAAGTGCAACCCTCAACCTGAGATTAACATCAAACGCCTACTGGGTTTCTCCTTATGTTATTGTCGGTGTCGGCGGTCATAAATACCGGGATTATTATGGTGCATTCCTGCCATTGGGCCTGGGGTTTTCAGTTAATTTTCCAGATGGCGATCATCTATTTGTTAACTCTCAGTATCGCATTGCCATTACCAACGAAACATCCAGTTATCATTTTCAACATAGCATAGGCCTGGCTGTTCCTATTCAAAAGAAAAAGGAACCTGTTGTGATCCCTCCGCCGCCACCACAACCTCCAAAGGACAGTGACCAGGATGGAATACCTGATGATAAGGATAAGTGTCCTACGGTTGCTGGATTGGCGAAGTATGAAGGTTGTCCGATACCCGACACGGATAAGGACGGCATCAATGATGAAGAAGACAAATGTCCTACCGTTGCTGGTTTGGCCCGCTACCAGGGCTGTCCTGTTCCGGATACGGATAATGATGGCATCAACGACGATGAAGATAAATGTCCTACAGTGACTGGAGTTGCACGTTACCAGGGTTGCCCCGTTCCCGATACGGATGGAGATGGTGTAAATGATGAAGAGGATAAATGTCCGAATCTCGCAGGGCCTGTAGACAATCAGGGATGTCCGCCGGTTTCGCAGGAAGTGAAGAAAAAGGTGGATGTTGCCGCGAACAATATATTGTTTGTCACGGGTAGTTATAAGTTGTTGGCAAAATCAAATAAGGGATTGAATGAAGTAGTGAAGATTATGGAAGCAAATCCGGATATGGTTATCTCCATTGACGGACATACGGATGATGTTGGCAGTGATGAAATGAATCAAACACTCAGTGACAATCGTGCTGCAGCGGTAAAGAATTATTTCGTCAGCAAGGGAATTGCCGAAAGTCGTATTACCTCAGCTGGTCATGGAGAAACGACGCCGATAGCAGATAATAAGACAGCTGCTGGCAGGCAAAAGAACAGGAGAGTTGAAATGAAGCTGAGTTACTATAAGTAATAATAAGGTATATAGGGTATAAAAGGAATAGAAAGTATTTGAGCTTTTTATTGGGAAGGCACCATATTGTACTCACCGCTCACAACTCACCACTCACAACTAGCATCTAGCATCTAACATCAAGAATCTAGAATTAAGAATGCTTTGCGGAAGGCTGTATTCGGGTTGGATAAGTCCAGCCTACCCGCAAAGCATATTCTGCGTTCTTGCTGCCCTTTCTGCAAAAATGGCACATACTGATTCTGCAGTGGTTTTAGGCACTTTTGATATTGGCCTGACGGTTTGATGAGCCCCTCCGGTCACCCGTCAAGGTTGTGAACGCTTACAAAGATGGCTTTTCAAGGAGCCTGAGCAAGTATTTGAATAATGTTAGTTTGCCAAATTACCGGTGTCCGGAATGTTTAGCTTCTGAAGGGTTATTGATTGGCAATCATTGGAGGAAGGGTCGGAGAATCTGAATGGCTGGGTGGGTATTCGTGATCAAGATAACAAATGGTAGAACGTCTGTTATGAACACGCAAAGTTGGGGAGCTTTGTCCTATTTTTTGCAGATGGGGAAAACAAAATTATTAGACACAAAATCTGAACGGTTTGTGCAAAAAAAACCCAATGCATTTTTTTTTGAATTAGATTTTTTAGTAGATTATCTCAAAACGATTTTTTGCGTGAGAAATTGATTTTCATGAAGGCTTCTTATTTGTCTTACAGCCCATGATTTCCTCCGTAACTTTCCCCAAAATATCCGGAGTATGAGGAGGCCAATCCTTTCCGTGACCTGCATTTTCGTTTCCTTTCTTTCTTTCGCACAGCGCTATGGTGGCAACCCTTCTTATCTAAAGTGGAAACAGATCAATACAGACTCGGCACGGATCATCTTTCCCGCAGGCCTGGATAGTCAGGCTAACCGGATTGCTTCTACTGTTCATTACCTGGCGGCTCATTCTGCTCCTGGCACCGATTCGCTGGCCCTGGGCTCCGGCCTTCATAAAATCGATATTGTATTGCAGAATCAAAGCACCATTGCCAATGCTTATGTTGGATTAGGTCCTTACCGTAGCGAATTTCTTTTGACCCCGGACCCGGACAATTTTGCTGAAGGCAGCATACCGTGGATCGATCAACTCGCTGTGCATGAATACCGCCATGTTATGCAGTTCAACAATTTTAGAAACGGCCTGAGCAAATTGATGTTGACGCTTTTTGGCGAAGAAGGATTAGCGCTTGCACTCAATGCCTCCGTTCCAGACTGGTTTTTCGAGGGAGATGCTGTATATAATGAGACTATACTGACAAACCAGGGCAGGGGACGATTGCCGTTGTTCCTCAATGCTTTTCCCTCTCTTTGGCAGTCTAAGAAGAGATATTCCTGGATGAAACTGCGCAATGGCTCTCTGAAAGATTATGTGCCCAGTCATTATCATCTGGGTTATTTATTGGTCAATTACGGACGTGAAAAATTCGGCGCTGATTTCTGGAGTAAAGTAACAAGAGACGCCTCAGCGTATAAAGGATTGTTCTATCCATTTCAAAAGGCTGTGTTGAAGTACTCGGGAATGGATTATAAAACCTTTCGAAAACAAGCTTTTTCATACTATGAGTTTTATGGGAAGGACAAACTCACTGCACACTTTGAACCCGAACCCGAGGTTCCGGGCGTGCAAATTATCAATCCCGTCAACCATAAATATCTAACGAACTATTATTTTCCACATTCTATAGGTAACGACTCATTGCTTTACCTGAAAGCAAGCTTTCGTCAGCGGGCGGCATTTTTCATCAAGGATAAATCGAAAGAGCGCAAACTAAGAGCAAGAGATATTTCCATTGATCAACAATACAGCTACCGGAACGGGAAAATTGTTTATGCCTCCTATGAGAGCGATCCACGATGGGGTTGGCGCGATTATTCAGTAATAAAGATCCTGGATATCTCTTCCGGGCGACAACAAACACTTACACGTAAGACAAGATATTTCACTCCGGATATATCTCCCAATGGAAACAGGATTGCAGTCGTGCAGCTCAACGACAAGGGAAAAAGTGAATTGCATATCATCGATGCAAAGAATGGCACTGTTCTGAACCAGGTAAGATCGGCAGAGATTGGCCTTTTTACGGACCCTAAATTCATAGATAACAACTCTCTCGTGTGTGCGGTCCGGCTAGTTGACGGGAAAATGGCATTGGCCATTGCCGACCTCTCGCTGGGAAGCGTTGTGAGGTTAACCGATCCTTCATTCAATGTGATCGGCTATCCATCTGTAGAGAATGGCATCATTTATTTTACAGCATCTTTCGGCGGCAATGATGACGTATTTGCGTTGCGGTTGACGGACAGGAAAATATTCCGGATCACCAGTAGACCATTCGGGAATTACTTCCCGAACGCGGCAAATGGAAAAATCACCTGGTCAGCCTTTACGGGCGAAGGATACCAGTTACGGCAGCTGGATGCAAAGGAAATCAAATGGAATGAAGTGAGTACAGATGAGATTTATCAATTGCGGGAGCGGTACTCCGTGAGTCATTCCGAAGAAATCCAGGATATATTAGGTAGGGTGCCTAATAGAAATTTTCCGATAACGAACTATAAGAAAGCTACCCGCCTCCTAAATTTTCATAGCTGGCGTCCATATTATTCCGATCCCATATTCACTTTCTCACTGTATGGCGAAAATGTTTTGAATACCATGCAGACTGAGTTATACTATTTATATAACCAGGATGAGCACACGAGTGCTGTTGGATTGAACGCAGTGTATGCAGGTTGGTTTCCGTATTTAAACCTTGGCACAGAATACACTTTTAATCGCGAAGACGTTGTAGGGTCCAGGATCAGGCGCTGGGACCAACTAGATACGCGATTTGGTTTGAGCCTGCCATTGAGCTATGCCAGCGGCCTCACGATAAAGAATTTCAATGTCGGCACTTACTATGTGCTGCGCAATGAATTCAATAAAGGTTTCTTTAAAGATTCCATCGGCAACTCCAATTTTAGTTATCTCCAGCATTTTATTTCATGGAGTCAGCAGATCCAGCGGGCTGCCCAACACATATATCCACATTTGGGATATGCCTTTTCCGCCATCCACCGGCATGCGATAACGCGCTATGAAGGATATCATTTTATTGGAAATGGTTCCATATATCTTCCAGGTATCCTTTCCAATCACAATGTTCTATTGACCGGATCTTTTCAACAAAGAGATACGCTGGCACAAGTTGGCTTCTCCAATCAATTTGCATACTCGAGAGGATATGAGGGCCGGTATTTTTCCCGGATGTGGCGATTGTCTGCCAACTATCATTTTCCACTTGTTTATCCGGATTGGGGCTTTGGAAATATTCTATATCTGAGGCAGATCCGGGCCAATGCATTTTATGATTTCACGAAAGTCTATTCCCTGAATAAGAGCATGACCAGGGATCAGTGTAGTGTAGGAGCGGAACTCTTCTTCGATACAAAATGGTGGAATGAATACCCGGTTACCTTTGGCATTCGCGTTAGTCGATTGCTCGATCGTGACCAGTTTGATGGGTTCAGAGGGACTGTCTTTGAATTCGTGCTTCCGGCAAGTATCATTCCACGATGATCAGACTGAAATTTCAGCCTGATCTTTTTCTCTTTTCCTGGCTCTTATCCACTTGTTAATTCTCCAGATAATTAGTGAGCTTACTGTTCCTAGCAAGATTCCGCCGAGGATATCGGTTGGAAAGTGAACGCCGAGGTACATCCTGGAATAAGCAATCAGCACTGCCCAGGTATAAGCCGGTAATATTATATACCATTTGAAACCTATCAACGTAAGCGCTGTTGCCATGGCAAAGGCTTCGGTAGTGTGACCGGATGGAAATGATTTATTGATTGCATAAACGATGGGGACAAATGACGTGTCCCACAATTGAGGTCGCAGTCGCCCGAACAAGAGTTTTAGGGAGAAACTCAAAGTCTGGCTCAGGGCAATAGTTTCAATTACTTGCAAAGCATTTAGCCTACGAGCCCTTATTTTTCTGATCCATCCGATCAGGAAGAGGGCGGCTGGCACTCCGAGGCAAACGGGATTATTGATATCTGAAATCGTCCTGAAAAAAGAGGTTTGCAACGGAGACCTCGTTTTTTTCAATTCATATAATATATGAATGTCAAAACCACTTCGTGGCTGTTGAGCATTTCCGGCAAGACTGACGGTGCCGAGGATCAGGATGAGCACGAATATTCTGGCCGATTTTATCAATAGTTGCATTTTTAAATATGAGTGAGGCTTTCTTCAATGGCCTTGATCTTCGCCTCGGCATCTGCTTTTTTCTTTCGTTCTATGGCCAGGACTTCCGGTTTTGCATTTTGGAGAAATCGCTCGTTACTGAGTTTCTTATCAACGGAGGCCAGGAAGCCTCTATTATATTCCAGATCTTTCAACAACTGTTCCTTTTGAGAATCCTTGTTCAACGTTGTGGATGATTCAATGAAGAATTTATCTTTTTGTATCACCAATGAAATGCTGTTGGCGACTGGAGAATCAGTATACGAAAGCGCTTCCGCATTTACCTGTTTTTTTAGGATGTCTTCAATTCGCTTGTACATAGCGGGTGCCACGCTGAGAATATGTAAACGGATCGGATCCCTGGGCTTGATCTGGTTCTTATTTTTTGCGTCGCGGATGGTGGTGATCACCTCCTTGAGCAAAACACCGTCTGCTAAATGAAGATAAAGGCCATCCGAAGTCGCTGTACTGTATTGCCTCATGCATAGATCATCGGTTCTTTCCTTCAATTGATGATAGATCTCTTCGGTAATAAAGGGCATAAAGGGATGTAATAGTCCGAGTAACCTTTCAAAATAGTCGACCGTCTGTTCATATGCTTCATTCCGAATTTTTTTGCCCACTTCAGGTTTCAGCCATTCCAGGTACCAACTGCAGAAATCATCCCAGATCAAATTGTAGATCAGCTTTAAAGCTTCGCTGAGCTTGAACTGTTGACATAATTTATGAACTTCTATAGATACTTCTTCAAGTCGTTGTTCAAACCAATCGACGGCAAAAATTTGCGATGTTGAAGCCTCGGACGCATCTATGTTTTTCGTATCTGGTTGCCAAACTTCTTTTACCAGCTTCAATGCATTCCAAAGCTTGTTATTAAAGTTCCGGCCCTGCTCCAGTGCCGATTCGTCGAAGAGAAGGTCATTGCCGGCAGGGGAAGCGATCATAATACCAAATCGCACTGCGTCGGCACCATATTGATCGATCAGCTCCAAAAGATCGGGCGAATTGCCCAGGCTCTTGCTCATCTTTCTACCCTTCTTATCGCGCACCATTCCGGTGAAATAAACATCACTGAATGGTTTTTCTTTCATGTATTCCATTCCTGACATGATCATGCGAGCCACCCAAAAGAAGATGATATCCTGACCGGTTACCAATACGGATGTAGGATAATAATATCGGATATCTTTATTTCCCGGAGAAGTGATCCCCTTAAAAACTTCTATCGGCCAAAGCCAGGAAGAAAACCAGGTATCCAACACATCGTCGTCTTGTTTTAATGAAGACCCTTCTGATGAATACTGATTCTTATAAATTTCATGAGCGAGTGATTCCGATTCAGCGACTACAAATCGCCCGTCCTGGTCATACCAGGCAGGAATTCTTTGTCCCCACCACAACTGGCGACTGATGCACCAGTCCTTTACATTTTCCAACCAATAGCGATAAGTCGCCGAGAATTTATCTGCCGGATGAATGTGTATTCTTCCTTCTACAACTTCTTTCAATGCCGGTCCGGCGAGTTCCTTCATCTTTACAAACCATTGCGTGGAAATGCGAGGCTCCACAACTGCATTGGATCTTTGCGAAAATCCCAGCCGTGTTGTGTAGTCTTCTTCTTTGATCAGCAAACCTTCCTCTTTTAGCCGTGAGATGGCTTTCTTGCGGGCTTCGAAACGATCCAATCCAACAAACACTTCAGCTGCAGAACTTAAGGTGCCGTCTTCATTGAGCGTATCAATGATGGCCAGATTATGTTTAAGCCCCAGGTTATAATCATGAATATCATGAGCAGGAGTAACTTTCAAAGCGCCTGTGCCGAATTCTTTATCTACATATTCGTCGAAGATCACAGGCACCTTACGATTTACGAGCGGGACAATAACTTTTTTTCCCTTCAGATGAGTGTAGCGGTCATCCGTCGGGTTTACGCAAACGGCGGTGTCGCCCATAATCGTCTCCGGGCGTTGCGTGGCAATGCTGATATAATCGTCGCTGGCATCTATCTTGTACTTGATATAGTAAAGCTTGCCGCTTAATTCCTTGTACTCGACTTCTTCATCGCTTAGGGCTGTCTTCGCAGCGGGATCCCAGTTGATCATTCTGGCGCCTCGGTAAATAAGATCTTTATTATACAGATCGACAAAGACTTTGATGACCGCCCGGTAATAATCCGGATCCATAGTAAAGCTCACGCGCTTCCAGTCCACGCTACAGCCTAATCTTTCAATCTGGTCATAGATGATGCTACCATATTTTTCTTTCCACTCAAATGCATATTCGAGGAATTGCTCCCGGGTCAGATCAGATTTTTGAATCCCTTTTTCCTGCAGCAATTGGACAACTTTTGCCTCAGTTGCAATAGAGGCATGGTCACTACCTGGCACCCAGCACGCATTGAATCCATTCATTCTCGCCCGCCGGACGAGGATATCCTGAACGGTTTCGTTCAGTGTATGACCCATGTGAAGCACGCCGGTTACATTGGGAGGTGGAATGACAATGGTGAATGGTTCCCGTCCATCAGGATTACTTTCAAAATAGTGATGATCTTTCCAATGGCGGGTCCATTTTTCCTCTACCGCCTTGGGTTCGAAGTTCTTAGTCAGTCCCATTCGGCGGCAAATTTACCAGCTTTTGCCTAGATGGCGAAACGAAATGACTTGATTATGAGTGAGAATGAAGGAAGATGATTAGTCAGACTTTGCTTTTCTTTTGAGGGAAGGCAGGTGCCTTTTTATTTCTTCGCAAATGAAATAATGGCCTTTATGCACTTCATCGATACCCAGATAGATTTCGTCGAGAGCTGAAGTTTTAGTGATGTAGCCCATAGCTCCCAACTCCATCATTCGGCTGGCGTACCGGGGTTGATTATTAATGGAGATCCCAATGATCTTGATGGATGGTATTTTATCAACCACGGTTTGCGTAACGGTAAATCCGTTTAGTGGACAAAGATTGATATCTACCAACATTATATCGGGAGAATATTGTCGTGCCAATTCCAGAGCCTTACTTCCGTGCGCACATTCAGCAATCACCTGGATGCGCGGATTATTTTCCAATATTACTTTCCAGGAGTGGCGGATGGAGGGATGATCATCTACCAATATGATCCTAATCTTTTTCTCATTCATCTTAGTTGGTCGTTTGGTTAAACAGATGGTGAACGCAATGACTAGATTGTCATCGGATATTGCGGTTTCTCGGCTTCCCTAAATGTTTTGCGGTAAAATGAATAACTCCGTTCTAATGGTCTCGAAGATGACAGCTGTTTAGCTCAGACTAGACTCAATATTTCAATAGGAAGTCTGATTTTGGATTGGATAGTAAAACTACTGGAATTCTAAAGTAGTAACACGGGCCCAGAAAAGCAAGTAAATTTACGGTTTTCTTGGAGGTGGGATAGGTCAGTTAACTAAGACATAAGTGACCGTCGCGATAAATGTCGCAAACTTTAGGCCAAATCTGCTGAAAACGATCCTCTTACATATCCTTCTAATATCAAATTGTTGATCGATATGGGCTTAGGAATTAAAATTATATTCGTAAAATAATGAATGATTAAAAATTGATCTCATGAAAAGAGAACTGACTTCCTGGTATAGTTCAAGATTAGAAAAGGAAATGCCGATTGCCTCTTACGGCGATTACGGCTTTGCACTCTTGCTGGTGCCAACAGCCGCCGCTGACTACCTCGAATATGAAAGATTTCAGTTGATGGACCACCTTGCTCCGTTTGTTGATGGGGGTAAGGTAAAAGTCTTTTCCATTGATAGTATCAACAATGAAAGTTGGATGAATAATTCTATGGACCCACGACATAAGGCGGTTCGTCACCAACAATGGAACGATTATGTCTTTAATGAAGTGGTTCCTTTTATTCGAAACAGCACGAGCGCTGAAACTCCGATTATAACCTGTGGCGCTTCGTTTGGAGCTTTGCACAGCATGAATCTTTTTTTGAAGCGCCCGGATCTGATCAATGGTGTTATCGCCATGAGCGGAGTATATGATCTGACGGAATATACGAAGGGCTATTTTGATGAGGATGTATATTTTAATAGTCCCTGGCATTATATGCCTAACCTCTCAGATCATGAATTTCTCGAGCAAACCAGGAAGAGCAATCATATTCATATACTGACTGGCAGCGGATCATACGAAGATCCGGGTGCAAGTGGAAGGTTTGCGAAGATCCTTTATGATAAAGGCATTTGGTATGAACTGGATATTTGGGGCGAGGAGTGGCCACATGATTGGAATACATGGAGAGCTATGTTACCTCACTACTTGGGAAGTCGATTTTAGATCAGTTTTTTAAGTATCTCTATAAACTCACTTCGGGGAATCATTCTCGCACCAAGGCTTTCCAAATATTGAGTATATACCTGGCAATCGATCATAGTCACCCCTTCATCCTTTATTTGCCGTATATATTTAATGAATGCGAAACGCGATGCATTTGGCGTCTTGCTAAACATACTTTCACCGAAAAATACTTTTCCTATTCGGATTCCATAGAGTCCACCAACCAGGTTCCCGTCCTTCCAAAGTTCCGCACTATGTACATGACCCAGGTCATGTAGTTTGCAATAAGCTTTTTCGACTTCATCTGTTATCCAGGTACCTTCCTGTCCAGGTCTTTTGATTTCCTTGCATTGATGGATCACTTGTCGAAAAGCTTTATTGATAGTAAAGTCGCTGAAAGACTCCCGATCTCCATTTTCAAATTTATTGAGAAGTCGTTCCATGCTTTTGGTCACTTTCAATTGATCGGGGAACAAGACGAATCTTGGATCGGGACACCACCATAGTACATGTTGTCCTTCATACCAGGGAAAAATGCCACTGCGATAGGCCAGGAGCAATCTTTCTGGTGACAGGTCACCCCCCAGGGCCATCAACCCATCGGGTTCTGCCTGGTCAACGGGAGGAAAGATCAATTCTTTATCGACAACATAAAGAGGCATCAGCAAATTTGCAGAAAAATTAGTTGGAAATGAATCAGGATGTAAGAGGTGGTTGTTATGCCATTACTTCGATGGTAGCGCCAATCCCTCTTTCAGTGATAGCATCACATTGAGGTTTCAGCTCTTCATAGGTACCTTGTTTTACGGCATACTTTCCGCGGAAGTGAATGAAGTAAGAACATTGTTCGGCTTGCTCATGACTATGGCCACAAACCTCGACGAGAGTTTCAATCACCCAATCGAATGTATTGACATTATCGTTCCACACAATGAGACTGCAATACTCATCGTCGATCGTCATCACTTCATTTTCCTCTTGAGTGCTCGTTTGCATATCATTTTTCAAAGGAGCCATATCAGTACAAAATTATCAAATTATTGGTGGCAATAAGACGGCAGCAGGAGATTTTAGTTTTGTATTTTTAATTCAAAATCAACTATATGCAAAAAGTAACGGGTATTGGCGGTGTTTTTTTGAAGTCTGCCGACGCAAAGGCTTTGGCTGCCTGGTATGACAAACATCTCGGATTTACGTTTGGAGATAATCTATATGTCAGTTTCAAATGGATAAATGATGACAACCCGCAAGTACCTGGAAACACTGTTTTTTCATTGTTCAAAAAAGACAGTAAATATTTTGATCCTTCTACCAGTCCATTCATGATCAATCTTCGTGTCAAGGATCTTGGCGCCTTGTTGGAGCAACTAAAGAAAGACGGGGTGGAGGTAGTAGGGGAGGCGCAGGAGGAAGACTATGGAAAGTTTGGTTGGATCCTGGATTTGGATGGCAACAAGATCGAATTATGGGAACCGGTGGATGAGAAGTTGTAGGTTGGAGCGGACGTAGCAAGGCCAATCATTTTCATGCAGTTGTTTTTGTTTAACGATTTCAGGCTCTTATCTTTGCTCTCCCGAAATTGGGAGTTTAGCTCAGCTGGTTCAGAGCATCTGCCTTACAAGCAGAGGGTCGGCGGTTCGATCCCGTCAACTCCCACTTTGATAATGAAGGACTTCAGAGAAGAGGTCCTTTTTTATTTTTTACATCGGATTGAAAATCGAATTGTCTAGTATCATTTTTTGCCTGTGGCTAAATAAGAACGGCCCCGCTCAAAGAATATTTGCAAAAACTGCCGAATATTATCAACAAGGCATTTCATCCCAAGTTTGATCCAACAGTAATCTCCCAGTTTTCTTTTTATTAGTTCCGCCCCATTGTTTGAAGAAGAATTTCGTCCCCGAAGCCCTACATTGTTCTAAAATGTCCAATACCCATTCTTCGTCCATAGGACGTGGCTGCCGACCACTTTCCCCTCCCACGATAACCCAATCAATGCTCTCCAGGTTCATATTTGGTAACGAGTCTATCAATGGTTCACAGGAAAGAAATTTTACACGAGCAGTTGTCGCTCTAAGATGATCAATCCTTCGTGTAACTTTTGAATTTTCGACAGATACTCCCATCCAAATGTTATGCCCCCAACGCAACTCATTATTATATCTTAACAGTATATTACTTCGTTTAGTTAGTACTTGAAATACATGCTGAGGATTGTCATTCATAACATCGAATACCTTCTTAATAAACGATAGAGGTACGTCTTTATGGAAGAGATCACTCATTGAATTAACAAACACTATTTTAGGCGTTTTCCATGTATACGGTATCTGAAGTGCATCTGGATGTAAGCGTAGTTCAAAGCCATCCTTATATTTTTCTACCCCCATTGCTTGCAAACGCTTTGACATTGTTTCTGCATAGCAATATTTACAGCCAGCAGAAATTTTATTGCATCCTGTTGTAGGATTCCAAGTCATCTCTGTCCATTCAATACTCGATTGTGCCATAGTTAATGATTAAATTGTTGCTACCGATCTGGATTCTTTCTTGATGACGTTGTATTGTAGTTTCTTTTGAAGTTTGTAAACGTTTTCATAAGTGACTAATGGTGATGCACCTTCATAAGTCACCAATCCCTGTTTTTTCATTTCTCTTAAAACATCAGCAGCATGACTGGCTAATTGACCTTCCGCGTGAACATATTCCAATAATTGAAAGTTATTAGCAATCTCTTCGTTTAATATTCGAACGCGGACGTTCTCTTTAAACCTTTGAACTTTCGTCAATTTTTGAACGCCCCATAAATCAGCTTGAATCTTTTTGGCATCTTCGTCTATGTCAAAGTCAGCTTCTCCATTCGTCTCATTTTTTTTCCATGATATACTTAAAAACTTGTCTACTGCGCGCGGATGCGTTGCGCCGAAGATAATACCATGGATATTTGCGCCCTTTTTGATTGAAAAAGGATACAGGCGTAAGGAAGATCCTGAGGGTAACTTTTTTCGAAGCTGATCAATTACACTTCTATGTATAAAACGATATGGGTTTTGTTTTAGCTCCTCCAAATCGAAGCCTAGGTGAGAATTAAATTCACGAGTTTCACCAAGCCGCCATACATAGGACGAAGAAACAAAATAGAGAAAGTCAGTCTCCCTCATTTTTTCTAGTTCTAATAAGTACTGATCGGCTAAAAATTTAACCCCATTTTGATCAAGATATACTAAAGAGGGAAATTCATTCATTTCATTTAATAGTCGAGGAAATAAGGTCCCACAATCTTCGTTGAAATATTGAATCTCAATGGAACTGGCCAAATCTTTTTTCTAAATGCCTCAAGGAATTGGGGTATTTTTATTCTACGCCATTTTATTTTCCCATATTAAATCCTTCAGAGCATTCGCTTAGGCGAAAGGGTCGGCGCCATTGTCATTTACTTTGATAACCACGCTTCCATTTATTTGGATCAATGCCGGCCGAAAATTATGGATCAACCACTCCGAAATATCCATCTGCCGATGAGTTTTATATAAATATTTGATATTTTCGGGTTGGCTTTTTCTCGACCCGGTATAACCTGGTTTTGAAATATTTTGCTAGAATAAAAACTAAAGGATCAACATGAGGAACCCTATCTTATTTATTACGATTTTTTCACTTAGCCTCCTTTCTTATTCTCCTGCAGATGCTGAAAGCCGTGGTGACACAGGATCAATACAAACACCAGAGACTCTTTGCAGATGTGCCAGTAATAAATCAACTCCAAAAGGAGGTATTCAAACGCTAGCTGAGTTCGACGCCAAATTCGGCGCGGGTTTCGAAAGACGCGATGAGCTGGAACTTGCATGGCGAGTATATAAAGCAGTGAACCAATGTGACGCAGTTGTGGTTCTCGGACGGCTACCCGATACACAATCTTTTGAAAACAAGGCCGGTTTTTGTGTGCTTAGAACACTTGTGGGCTGGACGATACGAGTTAATAAAGCATTTGTACGCGCTGCAACCGATAGGGGAGCCCGGATTCAATTGGTATCCGAAATGCCTACAGAAGCATTGGGTCGCAATGACAACATAGATATGATAGGGCCCGAAGACCGTGAATCTAATTGGATAGTTATTTACAATAACGAAATTCAGTGGGTGCTTGCAACCGGGAATTACAATCTTGCTAATGACCGTGACAAAAAAATAACACCTAACAATCCTGCCTACCTTCAGCCAGACATAAAGCAAGCCAAGAAAGGAGATTGGGTGTTGGTGTCAGCCACCGTTAGCCCTGAAGACCCCAATGTAACCTGGAAAGATCACGCATGGAGTTACACGGCCCAATCTACCTCCGCGCATTACAGCATTTATAACGGCGACTTTAAGGTCGATTACAGCTGGAATCCACCACCCTTTTCCTTTGGGCTAAATGGTTTCCAAGTCAGCTTTGGCTTTTCCGGGACGGTCGTGGGTAACCAGGCCATCTCCGCGGTGATTGGGGTTTCCACAAGCGGGCTCACTTCCGATACACCGGATGACCAGGAGCACCGCACTGCAAGTGCTGCAGGCACTGGTTCTATCAGTGCGCAAAAATCGGTAAACTTCAAGCCAATGCCTTCAGCTTCAGACATAGTTGTAACGATAGGCATGGGTTGGTCGGTATCTTATACATATAAATATCACCGGTTGTAAGACCAACAGCAGCATATAAGATTCCATCCTTTACCCTGCTTCTACATACACAGCATGAAAAGCATCAATTGCATCTACATCTAAATAACAGAAATAAGATTTTCCCTCACGAATTAATGAAAGTTCAATCCGGATAAAATTATCTTAGAACTCAGATCCAAGTAGACCAGCACGCTACCATCAATTTCTGAGGTTTTTATTTTTGGAATAGCGCCATCATCTTTTGAGTGTAAATTCGGGAGATGGAAGTACATGCACATGCACATACACCCCGTAAGAAATGGTCACATTATTTCTGGGAATTCTTAATGTTATTCCTTGCCGTGTTTTGTGGCTTTTTGGCAGAAAACCTCAGGGAAACGTTTGTAAATAAAGAAAAGGCTCATCATTTTATACAAAATATGGTGGCCGATCTGAAGGCTGATACAGCCGATCTTAATTTTTCTATTTACTATCAGCAGTTATGGATCGATCATCTGGACAGCGCTTTGCAAGTGCGAATTGATCGTCTGCAGGATATAAATTCTCAAGACACTTTTTATTATCATTTCCTGCCTTTTTATTGCTGGATGCAACCTTTTATCCAAAACGATAATACTATTACACAATTGAAGGCAGGGGGTTTTAATCTTATAAGAAATGAGAAAGTTGTTGATTCAATAAACATGGTTTATAACTTTTATAGGGGCGTAAAGTTTGCGACTGATTTTAATGTTACCTGTTATTGGGATGTTGTACATAAAGCACAAGAACTAATGGATTTGCCACCGCCGCCAACAACCATCGAACAAAACATTCCAAAACATATTCTTCAAAACACGGAGATCTTTTTTCAATATGATAAACCAGCGTTACACCAGCTTTACAGTATGATCACCAATGCAAAAGGAAGCCTGGAAGTCACGATAATTTCGGAAAAGCAATACAAAGAAAAAACTGAGAGATTGCTCAAGTATCTTCAAAAGGAATATCACCTTGAGTAAAGTTATATATGCCTTGCATGCGTAATTCTTTCTTCTTTATTATTCTTACTATCACAACCGGCCTGTCTTTTAATTTATCTTCCTGCATTCAGGAATGGCAACCTTTGTTTGATGGCAAAACGCTTAAAGGCTGGCATACCTTGCCTGGCGGAAACTGGAAAGTGGAAAAAGGCATGATCGTGGGTACAAGCGAAAAATCGGATCCACGCCATGGATTGCTGGTTACAGATAGTATCTATAAGGATTTCGAATTAAGAATAAAATACCTCGCAGTAAAAGGCAACAGCGGATTGTACTTCAGGGTAAAGGAAGTCGGAGGACCTTATGGAGTTGAAGGTTTACAGGCAGAAATAGATCCGCTTCAGGGTGCCGGAGGACTGTATGAGACCGGAGGAAGAGGATGGGTGGTGGAACCTGATTCCGCTGATGTAAAGAAATGGTATAAACCAGGCGAGTGGAATACCATGACGGTTTCTGCAAAGGGCCAATCAGTCGTAGTGCATCTTAATGGCTATAAAACTGCAGAAATCCATAACGATCCCGGAAGAACTGAAGGACATATTGCACTTCAGCTGCATGGCGGACAAGATATGCTTGTATCATTTAAAGACATTGAAATTAAAATCCATTAAGATACTATTGCACATGAATAACAATATGCGAACTGCTTTCGGCTATCCTCTCACTGGCTTTCCTCGGCGCTTGCTCGCCCGACAAACAAAATGACACTTCTACCTGGCCTACCTTCGGTCATGATGTATCCAATAACAAGTTCTCTGCGCTCACGGATATAGATACGTCGAATGTCACGCAGCTGAAGGAAGTTTGGCGATTTGAAGATAGCCACTGAAGGAGGGGGTGTCTATTTCAATCCTGTGATGATGGACAACCGCGTCATCGGTCTGATGCCTTCCAACAAACTGGTTGCTCTTGATGCTGCTACCGGAAAGCTGTTGTGGGAGTTTGTTCCCGATTCATCAGCCATTCCTAACTGGTCGAAGGGAATGACTTATCATCCCGGTAATCCTGACCGTATCTTTCTCATTTCCGGTGGCACGCTGTATTCCATCAATGCGGAGAATGGTACCGTTATCAAGGACTTTGGCAACAACGGCCGCGTCGATTTCTATGAAGGTCTGGAGGTGCCTGACTCCATGCGTACGCGTGTGCCCGTCTCCAGCAACGCGCCGGGAGTTGTGTATAATGATCTCTTTATCGTGGGATGCAAAGTGCCGGATGAACTTCCGTCGACACCAGGCGATATCCGCGCCTTCAATATCAACACCGGCAAATTGGAATGGGTCTTTCATGTTATCCCGAAGCCAGGTGAGTTCGGCGCTGATACCTGGAGCGATAACGCCCGCCAGCGCAACGGTGGCGCTAATTGCTGGGCAGGGATGGCACTGGATGAAAAACGAGGCATCGTATTCGTCCCGACTGCCTCGCCTTCTTTTGATTTTTACGGAGCGGATCGTCCCGGTCAAAATCTTTTCGCCAACTGCCTGCTGGCACTCGATGCAAAAACAGGCAAGCGCATCTGGCATTTTCAAACCACGCACCACGATCTTTGGGACCGCGACAATGGTTCTCCGCCCAATCTTGTTACGATAAAGCGCGACGGAAAAGATATCGATGCTGTTGCGCTCGTCACGAAGATGGGATACCTGTTTCTGTTTAATCGCGAAACGGGCGAATCGTTATTTGGCGTGAATGAAGTGCCTGTCGATACCGTCAGCAGCATGCCGGGAGAAAAACCCTGGCCTACACAACCGATCCCTGTGAATCCGCCATTTGCGCGCCAGGGATACGAGGAAAAGTTTTTTGGCCGTTCTTCCGCGTGGATCAAAGAGGAGATCGCCAAAAACAAATACAAGACAGGCATCTATCAGCCGCCATCCATGGAGGGATTGATCATGCTCCCGACAGCGCATGGCGGGTCCAACTGGGGTGGTGCTTCGGTCAACCCGGAAACCAATAGGCTATTCGTGAACTCCACCGACATTCCGATGATCCTGAAACTTACCGACCTGAAAAAAATCCGCGCGGCCAACCAGCTCAACCCTGAAATATTGTTCAGAACATACTGCAGCAACTGCCACGGCGCCGACAAAAAAGGAACGGGTGTTGGGCCTGATCTTACAGGGCGCGTGAAAAAATACAAAGACGCGCAGATCGCAAGTATCATTCAGAAAGGCGCTCCGCCAATGCCATCGTTTGGATTTTTGTCTGCAGGAGCAGATCGCAGCGATTGTCGCCTATGTTAAAGACACCGTTGCACAACAATCATTCGAGACAGCAGACATTCCGCAGAACAATGAACCTTATGGCTTCAATGGATACAGTTTTTATCTTGATCCCGAAGGTGATCCTGCCATCGCCCCTCCGTTCGGTACAATGACTGCCATCGACCTGAACACGGGTGACATCGTGTGGCAGGTTCCACTCGGCGAAGACCCGAAATTCAAAAAGATGGGCATTCGCAAATTCCGGCATGTTCAACCGCGGCGGAGGAATTGCTACCGCAGGAGGTTTGATCTTCATCGGCGCCACGGGCGACAACATGTTCCGCGCGTTTGATCAGAAGACAGGAAAAGTATTGTGGGAATACCAGTTGCCCGGCATGGCGAGTTCGATCCCTTCCACTTACGCCGTTGGCAACAAGCAGTACGTCGTGGTGTCTGTGAATGGCGAGCAGAAAAATAATTTCAAAGGTGGATATATTGCTTTCGCGATTCCGTAGGAGAGCTCAGTTGACGATATATTGACCAAGTACCGTTAACTTTAATCAAACCAAAACTTGTGCATAAACTTATACGACCGGGGCAGATTATTTTTGCTCTCGGTATCATCGCTCTTGGTGTTCTTCAATTCTTCGCGAGGGATTATGTTTTAGGCCGGCCTCCCGCACTTACCTGGCCCGCATGGGCAGCAGCGCTTCCGGGGAAACTTGTTTGGGCTTATCTCTCCGGTGTTCTCGTTATAATTGCCGGCCTTGCCATCATTGTTAACAGGCAAGGAAGGTTAGCAGCAATATTTATCGGAGTATTATTCCTGGCATATTCATTTTTGCTTCGTCATCTGACAGCAATGTCTGACGCTGGCAATGGTTACAAATCATTGGCCCTGGGTGGTGGGGCATTTATCATAGCAGCTTCGTTCCTAGAAGAGGTGAGACTCGCATCCGGTAATTGGCTTACAAAAAATAATCTTGTATTGACTGGCTGCCTTTTCATCTCTCTTTTTTTGCTTTACTGCGGTATCGCCCACTTTAAATTTGATGAATTTGTAATAAATTTTATACCTGGCTACATACCCGGCCGCTCCTTCTGGACATATTTTTGTGGCGTCGCCCTCTTGGCCGGCGGCATCGGTATCATTTTTACGCGAACAAGAAAGTTGGCTGCAGTCCTCTCTGGATTGATGATCCTTTTATGGTTTTTTCTATTGCATATTCCAAGAACTACCCATGCGCCGAATGATTTTACAGAATGGATGGGCGTATTTGAATCTTTTAGCTTTAGTGGGATATTCTTTGTATTGGCGGGGCTGTCATCAAAAGAGAAACAAGATGAGAGTAGTTAATACTTAAAATTTTAATGACGGAGGACCCATCCCAATGTACTTAACCAGCACCTTTCCGATACTCGCCCCTCCAAGGAGGGGATGTTTCCACCAAACATAGCAACATGGCCTCCTCCTATTGCGACTTCGTCCTCAATGCCGGCAAGAATACTATCCACCGTGTCTACCATGACAAAGAGTATGGTTTCCCACTATTGACCGATGATGAATTCTTCGCCAGGTTGGTATTAGAGATTAACCAGGCAGGACTAAGCTGGGAAATTATTTTGAAGAAGAAAGAAAACTTTTTTAAAGCCTTCGATAATTTCGATATTGAAAAAGTTTCCCGCTATCAACGAAAAAAAGATCAAAAGCTATTGCAGGACCCCGGCATCATTCGCAACCGACTTAAAATCGAATCGGTGATCGAAAATGCGAAGCGTATCCACGCCATTCAAAAGGAAACGGGTTCTTTCAAGAATTGGCTGGACCAACATCATCCAAAGACAAAGGATGAATGGGTCGTAATTGTTTAAAAAGAATTTTCGATTTACCGGTGGCGAGATCGTCAATGAATTTCTGATGAGTGCCGGCTATCTGCAAGGAGCGCACGTGGCTACTTGCCCGATCTATAAAAAAGTGATGAAGAAAAAGCCGATGTGGTCGATGAATAAATAGTCCAACCGTAATCAATTGGGCTGTACGATGGGCAAACGATAATGTTGCCCGTCCAAGACAAATAGTTCATCTATTTCCAGAGTCCCAGAATTTATAAAGCGGAGATTTTTCCAGGAGTCTTGTTGACTTCATGCTTATTTTCTGCATTCAGCGTGATCCAGGAGCGCTGGGTTTCCATGCTGACGGCATAGTGGTCGATCGTCCCCCTATTGATCAGGTAATTAATATAGGTACGGTGAGGAGGAACTAATTCCATAAATTCATCCTTCATTTCAAAATTGATGGTCACCTGGAATTTCTGCATGTATCAATTACCAGATAAAAGTAGAACTTAAATTAGGGAAATCATAGAGAATTGGAATTGCTTAATTTTATTCCGCCCGGAACGTTAGCTCAGTTGGTTCAGAGCACTACTTTGACAGAGTAGGGGTCACTGGTTCGAGCCCAGTACGTTCCACTTGTAAATTATTAGGAACTAGGCCGGACACAAACTTTCTTATGTCTTCAGCCAAAAGTTCGGGTTGCTCCATGGCTGCAAAATGACCACCTTCAGGCATTTTGGTCCATTGCTGAACATTGAAAAACCTCTGTGCATACTCTTTCGGCGGCGACGAAATATCCTTCGGAAACAATGCGAAGCCTGTAGGGACCTCTGTTCTGTTTCCTGTTTTATCAAAAGGGTTGAGCTTTACTAAAGGGTTGTACATAGCATTCATCAGTGCATCAAGACCTTCTTTGTAAAGGCGAAATGCAGAATTGATGGTCTGAGTTGCCCAATAGATCGTGATGTTTGTCAGCAACTCATCCTTTGTAAAACAAGATTCAATATCTCCATCGCAATCACTCCAGCCCCTGAACTTTTCTACAATCCAGGCAGCCAATCCAACGGGTGAATCGTTCAAACCGTAAGCCAGGGTTTGTGGTTTAGTACTCTGCAGCATAGAATAGGCGCCTTCTTTCATCGACCATTGCGTCGAATGTTCCTTGAATTTTTTTTCAGCTTTGGTTGGATTTTTTATAGGCATCAGTCCATGTTGCCAGGGCACATCCGTAATGTGAATGCCTAAAAGAGATTGTCCATGGTACAATGCAATTTTTTCAGAAATGTCACTGCCGGTATCTCCTCCATGGGCAATGAATTTTTCATATCCTAATTCCTCCTTCATGAGTTTGACGAAGAGCCCGGCAATCCGTTTTGTGTTCATTCCTTTGTCTGCAGAAATATCAGAAAATCCATACCCTGGCGTGGATGGAACTATAACGTCGAATGAAACCCCATTTTCATCCTCCTTAGTAAGCAACGGAATAATCTTTAAGAACCGGAAAAACGAATCAGGATAGCCATGAACCAATAAGAGCGGTAAGGGATTTTCTCCTTCTCCAGCAGCATGGATAAAATGAATTCCGACTTCATCAATAGTGGCTTTAAAATTTGAAAAAGAATTCAAATATTCTTCTTGCTTTTTCCAATCGAAATTATTTTGCCAATAATCGCATAATTCTTTTAAATAATCCTTGTTCGTTCCATACTCCCACTTAGAATTCTCCATCTCATCTGTCCATCGGGTATTTGATATTCTTCTTTTTAAATCATCAAGAATGGATTGGCTAATATTTATTTTGAAAGGCTTTTTCATGATTCTTTTGTTTGTCTTTAAGATTGCAGACAAAATTGTGCCTTAAATGATAAGTTAAGACAATGCTAACGACATAATGTGGATATATGTCTCGGCTGCACTTTTTTGTGGCGATTTTTCCACGCCAAGTTTTTCACATTCAACCTTATGTAGGAGAAATGCACTTTGATGGCGTGCTTTTTGTTGCCTACCAAAAAAACAATATATCATGAAAAAGAAACTATTAACCTTGTTTGTTGCAGCTGGCCTGGCTATAGGTCTAAACGCTCAACAGACACCGAAAGACATGCAAACAGTACAGGATAAGGATTTACCTGCTGCAATTCAGACTTCCTTCAAAGCGCAGTATGCTGATGCGACTGGAGTGACCTGGACCACAAAAGAAGGAAAGTACAAGGCTCACTTCAAGGTCAATGACATCAAGCAACTTGCAGCATACGATGAAACCGGAACACTAGTTTATAAGGGGGTGGCAATTAAAGAATCAGAATTACCACCTGCCATTTCAACTAATACGAAATCCGTTTATGTCGGCAGGACAATCAATGAAGTCTATAAACTTGATAAGAATGGAACTATCACGTATCTCGTTAAGCTAAACGGTGATCCGGAAACTAAGATAGTTTATTCAGCGGACGGACAGGTAGTCAAAGACAAGGACTAGTAACTCCTTATTATTTGTTCACACTAAAGAAGGGCGTTTTTTGAGCGCCCTTTTTTTTGGGCCTCCTTGCCTCCCTCTCAGAGCTCAGAACGCAGCCACTTCTCCACGCTGCCCATCACTACAAGAAAAACCACTATCAAATTCGTAGTAGGTGTTCGCGTCGACAACAAGAATTGCTCTTAGGAAATACCAGCAATCTAAATGTTTTATTACGGTCGATTTTGTCGCTTGTAAAATCCAATTCCTGTGGGTTTTGCTTCAGATCGTGACAATTGATTTCCGGCCGTTTCACTGACGTCATCCTGTAACGCAGGCTGGTATTTATTTCCAACCACCTTGCCTCATTCAAACTCTGTGTATGATTTTGGCGGTCTTCCCGAAATTTCTAATTTAATTGCAATCGTTTTTGATGAGATAATAACAATCAATAATATGTGAACAAAAGTTTTATTTTTTGCTGATCAACTTAGCATAAAAATTGCTCACATTTTATCATAAAAATATGTTCCTATGATAACGAACTTTATCAAAGCCGTAACCTTTACCCGGGTCATCAAAGCCGGTGGCCGCCTTCGTGAATTTAACTTCAGAAAATTCAAAAAAGAGGACCAGGAACTGTTCACCGTCGACACAGTCGATAATCGCGGCGACCGGATCCTTTTCCGTATGCAAAAAAGTGATAACAACCACTGGAGCATCGCTCAGCTGGTACCCCCGGTATGGATCCAGGAAAATGAGACCTTGCTGGATGAGGCCATTGAGACTGAGCTGCAAAAGGCCTAATCTTTCTAAATTCCCCCAGCGAGGGGGTTGATGCGGCCCCTTGGGGAAATATGATCTATGTTTGTGCCCATTCCTCACTAAATGACTTTATCAGTGAGTTTCTCTAAATCATAAATGGGTCAAAGATGAGAAAAATATTTCTTCTGGTCGCGACATTTAGCGCTATCCATTTCTCCTCTTGCGAGCAGTCAAGCGACAAGATCGATACGTTGATCACTGCCTATGCTAAAATGCATAAGTTCAATGGATGTGTGCTTGTCGCAAAAAATGGAAAGATATTACTTAACAAAGGTTATGGTTACCGCAATGCCGAAGATAAGATAGCTAATGATGAGCAATCCATATTCCAGATCGGCTCTATCACTAAACAGTTTACAACAGCCATTATTCTGAAACTCCAGGAGGAAAAAAAGCTGAGCATATCTGATAAGCTCAGCAAATATTTTCCCGACTATGCTAAAGGCGACAGCATTACTCTCGAAGAGCTAATGTTGCATACATCCGGCATCTATAGCTATACCAATGACGGGAACTTTATGGAAAGCCAGGTTTCCATACCGCACAACCGGGAATCGATGATGGCTTTATTTAAAGATAAGCCACTGGATTTTTCACCGGGCACTGACTGGAACTACTCCAATAGCGGCTACTCTCTCCTCGGCTATATTATCGAACAGGTGACCAAAAAGCCTTATGAAGATGTTGTACGCCACTATATTTTTTCTCCTTTACAAATGACTCATAGCGGTTTTGATTTTACCAATTTGAAGAGCAAGGAAAAGACGAAGGGCTATTTCAAGCTGGATGATAAAACAGCAATCGCTGCCCCGATAGTTGATTCTACTGTCTCTTTTTCGGCCGGAGCTATCTATTCTACTACCGGCGATCTATATAGATGGCACCAGGCATTGGAAAAAAGCACAATCCTTTCCAAAGAACAGCAGGAAAAAGCATATACGCCGGTCAAGATGCACTATGGCTATGGCTGGGCAATAGACAGCTTATATGGAAAAAGGAAAGTCGCGCATAGTGGCGGTATACACGGTTTCTCAAGTAACCTGGCCAGAATACCTGAGGATGATGTCTGTATAGTTCTTCTTAGCAATGGATCCAGCCGCCAGTTGGAAGATATTACCAGAAACATTTTTGCAATCCTCTATAACAAGGAGTATGAAATCCCAAAAGAAAGAGTAGCGATCAAAGTACCCGAAGAAATATTAAAGCAGTACATCGGCGAATACGCAATAAAACCAGGCCTAAATGTTACGATGAGTGTAGTCGATGGGCAATTGATAGCCGCGCCTACTGGTCAGCCAACAGCAATTATGTACGGCGAAAAGGAGGATTTCTTCTTTATAACTTCTGACGATATCCAGATCAAATTTACCTGGAACGACAAGAAAGAAGTTGATGGCCTTATTCTTTACCAGGGCGGAGCCGAAGTAGTTTGCAAGAAAATCAATTAGGAAAACCGAGGGGCTCCCGTCATATGACCCACTCAATGATTTCGTTTTCCCAATCTTTACGCCAGGCAGCCGCCACCTTGATGTAGTTATCAGTATAACCTTCCATGATCCCATCCTTATTCTGTCCTTCAAAAAGCACCTTACGGGTTTCGCCTGCATGCTTCTCTGTAAAGAATTGCATCTTCATATAGGAGAGACTTCGCAGTACCTTATTCCTTTCATGCCTTTTCTTCATGGGAACTACTGGATTGATCTTTAAAGCATGAGTATGATCTCTTTCTGAGTATGTAAAGACATGGAGATAGGATATATCCAGTGAATGCAGGAAATCAAAAGTTTCTTTAAAATCGGAATCTGTTTCGCCGGGAAATCCAACGATCACATCCACTCCGATCGCGCAGTGAGGCATCAATGTCTTGATAAAGTTGACACGGTCGTTGTATAATTCCCTCTTATACCTCCTGCGCATCAATCCAAGGATCTTGTTGCTTCCACTTTGAAGCGGGATATGAAAATGAGGCATGAATTTATCGCTATTGGCAACGAATTCAATGATCTCATTGCTCAACAGATTTGGTTCTATGGATGAAATCCGGTAATCGTTGTATCCCATTTACCTCATTCAATCGCTTCAGCAGCGCGAAAAAATCTTCTCCTTTATGCAGGCCATGGAAATCTCCCAGGTTTACTCCTGTCAATACAATTTCCTTTACACCCTGGCTTGCCAGGTCCTCGACATTTCTCACCACATTTTCTATGGCATCGCTTCTGCTCTTACCCCTCGCCATGGGAATAGTACAAAAAGAACAATTGTAATCACACCCATCCTGGACTTTTAAAAATGTCCGTGTTCGATCATGGATGGAATACGATGGAATAAAATCGGAAACCTCTTCTATATCACATGAGCAAATCCTGGCCGAGTCTCCTTTTGCGAACTCCTTAATATGGCTGGCAATATTGAATTTTTCTGCGGCACCCAAAACCAAATCAACTCCCGGGATGCCTGCAATCTGTTCCGGTTTCAATTGCGCATAACATCCGGTCACGACCACCACGCTTTCTGGTGATTTTCGTTGAATTCTCCTTACGATCTGCCGGCATTCACGGTCGGCATTCTCCGTTACTGAGCACGTATTGATAATATATATATCGGCGCGGTCGGAAAACTCTCTTTTCGCAAATCCCTCTTTTTCCAAAAGCCTGGAGATGGAAGAAGTTTCAGAGAAATTGAGCTTGCAACCCAGCGTATGAAAGGCCACTGTTCTCGTTTCTGCCATAGGGCAGCAAAATTAAGATTTTGACTGTAGATTGCAGCTTCTCCTTAAGAGCAACACAATCCAATGAAATTGTTTGTATGAAAAAGGCATTGCCATTTATTTTGTTGATGGTGATGGCTATATGCATCCTGATCATCAAACAATGCCAGAAAAATAAAGGCGCCGGCCCTCGCCCAAAGGTGAACAATCCCTCCAATCCCAAAGACCCCTCTTCGGTGGACCGTGATCGGGGATTCGATCGGCGGATCTCTTATATTAAATATAGCGAGCATGCCCGGTGCCGGATGGATTGCCGCCATATTACTCAATCGGAGGTCGAAGAGATCATGAGAGATGGTAAGATCAACTATTCAAAAAGTGATATTCAAAATGCGCGCTGTCCGCGCTATGCCCTTGAAGGAACAACTCACGATAATCAACGCGTAAGAATGGTCTTTGCGCAATGTAATGAATCCACCACGGTTGTCACCGTGATCGACCTGGAAACCGAATGGCAATGCCATTGTCCCGGAGACGACGATAAATACATAAACAGGAATTGATGCGCCTACTCCTGAAGCCATTTCAATGGATGTATTTTATGTATGCGACGTTCGTCTTCCTGGCCATCATGCTCATGATCTTTCCCTTCGTATTTCTCTCCACATTCTTTGGCCGTATTCGCGGGGGCAATATGATCTATCGTCTCTGCATGCTGTGGGGCGATTTGTGGTTTCTCCTTGTTTTTATTCGCACGAGAAGAATCTATGAAGTGCCGCACGATAAGTCCAAGCCGTATATTTTTGTCAGCAACCATATTTCCTATCTCGACGCCGCCTTTATCGTCAAAGTATTTCGCCAGCCAATCAGGCCGTTGGGCAAAGATAGAAACAGCAAAAGTGCCCGTTTTTGGATTTATATATCGAAATGTCATCGTGGGGGTGGACAGGACAAGCGCGGAGAATCGGTCAAAAAGCATCATGATACTAAGGTCCATTATTCATAAAGGGATTTCGGTCCTGGTCTTTCCTGAAGGCACATTTAACATGGGCCATCAACCACTGAAAGAATTTTACGACGGTGCATTCCGGGTCGCCATCGAAACGCAGATACCCATTAAACCAGTTCTGTTCCTAGATACTTATAGCCGACTGAGCTATATGAGTATTTTCTCTCTCACTCCAGGAAAATGTCGCGCTGCCTACCTGGATGAAGTCTCGGTGCAAGGACTCACCATGGCAGATGCACAAAAGCTGAAAGAGAAAGTATTTTCGATCATGGAAACTAAATTGCGCGAATACCACGCAACGTGGATCCAGCCTGCTCCTACCCAATAATGGGGATGTTTTAAGAATTTACTTAGCCGATTTCAAGTTAGATTTGTGAGCTATGAATCTCGCCGATAATCGTGCTGACGTAGAACCTTTCTTTGAGAAAGAAAAAGTTGGAGAGACTGGTGTTTTTGCAGAGATCATTATTCCATTGGCCCTCCCCAAAAACTATACCTGGTCGGTTCCATCGGCTATTCTAGACTATGCAAAACCAGGTTGCCGCGTGGAAGTGAATCTAGGCAAAAACAAAAAGTATGCGGGAATTGTCAAAAGGATACACAAACAAAAACCCGAGCTATTTGAACCTAAGGATATTCTTAATCTTCTCGACCATGAGCCAGTAGTTTATGCGCATCAACTCAAACTATGGGAATGGATGGCTTCATATTATATGTGTAGCGAGGGAGAAGTGATGGCGGCAGCATTGCCGGCGCACTTTAAATTGTCCAGCGAAACGATCCTCATTTTCAATGAAGAATTTGGTGATGATTTTTCTACATTGGATCATGACGAATACCTCGTTGCAGAGGCTTTGCTCATCAAAAAGGAACTTAGACTCTCTGAAGTGCAGGATATTCTTGATTCCGCTCATGTTTATCCGGTTATCAACCGTCTCATCAACAAAAAGGTTTGTTTCGTATGGGAAGCCTTAAAGCAGACCTATTCTCCAAAAAAAGAATCTTACGTATTACTGAATCCGGAGTATGATAATGAAGAAAAATTGTCGGACCTGCTCAATGGATGGAAAAGAGCGCCCAAGCAGATGGAATTGCTACTGGCTTATCTCCACTTGACACGCACTGAAGGAGAGGTGATAAAATCGAGCCTGCTTAAAAAATCGGGCGCGTCCGAAGCTCAGTTAAAGGGCCTGGTTGAAAAGGGCATACTGCGCATAGAAAAAAGAACGGTTGACCGCCTGAAATATCTCCCGAAAAATGTAGATATCGATTTTCAGTTGACGCCGGTTCAATCAACCGCTCTTGAGCAACTGAAACAACTATTTGCTACTAAACCTGTTTGCCTTCTTCATGGAGTTACTTCCAGTGGCAAGACTAACATCTACATCCAATTGATCGAAGACCACATACGAAAAGGAAAGCAGGTATTATATATGGTGCCGGAAATTGCTCTCACATCTCAGATCATCCGTCGCCTGCAAAAACATTTTGGGGGTTTCATCGGCATCTATCATTCAAAATTCTCACACAATGAAAGGGTAGAGATATGGAATAAGGTAAAGAATGGAGAAACAAAAGTTGTTTTGGGAGCCAGGTCCTCAATATTTCTTCCATTTCAGGAACTTGGGCTCATCATCTGCGATGAAGAACATGACGTTTCCTATAAACAACAAGAGCCAGCACCAAGATACCATGCCCGCGATGCGGCCATTTATTTGTCAACGATAATCAAGTCTGAGGAGGGCGGTCACGCTGACGTAACTGTACTGCTGGGAGGAGCTACGCCATCAATTGAAAGTTATTTTAATGCCACGACCGGTAAATATGGGCTTGTCGAATTGACGCAACGCTATGGAGATCTGCAACTTCCTCCTTTAGAGATTGTGGATACAAAAAAAATAGTTCAGAAGGACAGATCCAAAGTGATCTTATCTCCTGCATTATTGGAGGCGATGCAGGAAGTGCTGGAAAAAAAGAAACAAACAATCCTCTTTCAAAACCGTCGTGGTTATTCTCCTTACCAGGTCTGTACAGTGTGTGGTTGGATCCCCCAATGCAAGAACTGTGATGTTTCATTGACTTTTCACAAGCTCACCAATAAATTGATTTGTCATTATTGCGGCAGCACCTATCCACCCGTGATCAGCTGCGCTGTTTGTGGAAGCCATCAATTTGCCAGAAGAAATTTTGGAACAGAAAAGATCGAAGAGCAAATCCAGGAACATTTTGGGGATGCCAAGGTGGCCAGGATGGACCTGGATTCTGTGCGCGGCAAGAATGCACACGATTTATTGATTCAGCAATTTGAACAGAAGAAGATCGACATACTGGTAGGAACACAGATGGTGGCAAAGGGACTCGATTTTGATAATGTGAACCTAGTGGGAATTCTCGATGCCGATGGACTATTGCATTTTGCTGATTTCCGTGTGAATGAACGTGCATTTCAATTGATGGAACAGGTGAGTGGTCGTGCAGGGAGAAAGGAAGCTACAGGCAGGGTGATTGTACAAACCTCTCAGCCTTCGCATCCCGTTCTCCAATTTGTCCTGGAACATGACTATAAAAAAATGTTTGATGAAGAATTGGAGAAAAGAAAACAATTTTTCTATCCTCCATTTTCGCGCATCATCCACATTAGCTTTCGCCACAAGCTGAAGGAAATTGTTGAGGAAGCTGCCTACCGATATGCCGACGTTCTAAAAAACAAGTATGGTCAATACCTGGTAGGCCCTGCTGAACCGATCATCAACCGGATCCGGAATCAATACCTGATGGAATTGTTGATGAAGTTGCCCCGCGATACAAAGACCATTGAGCAATGCAAGAAGGACCTGCTCGAATGGGGAGCTATTCTTCATAGCGAAAGACGCTACCGGAGCGTCACGATCATTGCTGATGTAGATGCAGTCTAACGTGCTAATGCCAGGATTTGATCATATGTATATTTAAAAAACCCTGGTTCTTCTTTCTTCGCCGCATTTAGCATAGCAGCAGCTACTTTTCCCGCATGGATTGCGCGGTATTTCCTCCAGCCTCCAAAAAAATAATGAGAGAAAAAGAACATACTGTGCTGGAGTAATTTTTCGCTTCGCCTCCTTTCCTTTCTGTATCCCAAAAGCATCGAAGGTTGCATGATATGGACTGATCGAAGATGAGTGGCAGCGAGAGCATCTTCAACATCACCTTTTAATCTCAGGTAAAAACTCCTGCTCTTGCTATTGGCACCTACCGAGGTCACGATCACGAATTTTTCGCAGCCCGTTTCTTTACAGTACTGTGCAGCGCGCACGGGTATATCATAATCAATTTGCCTGTATAAGGATTTGTTCCCTTTCACATTTCGCTGCGTTGTCCCGATGGCACAGAAAACAACATCACTTCCATCGATAGCCAGCTTCAATGATTCGGGATCCGCAAAATCAACCAACTTGATGGCAACTCCTGGTCCGCTCACTTCAACAGGACGACGAACGATCAACCGGATTTCATCAAATGTCTTGTCCTGGATTGCGAGATCCAATAGATAAGTCCCCACCATTCCCGAAGCTCCGATGATCGATGCGGTTTTCGCACTCATAATTTTAATGTTAATTTGCTTACTTATGCAATGTGATCACATGATCGCCTAATTGTCTTTCATGCAAATTCTGGAAAATATCTCACTCAAGCCCTACAATACATTTGGCATCGATGCCAGGGCAAGGTATTTCAGTAAATTTTCAAGCAATGAAGAACTGGCCGAACTCGCGGTTCCAGATGCCGGATTTCCGGGTATTCAATCCCGTCTTCTCCTCGGCGGCGGAAGCAATATACTTTTCACAGGTGACTTTGATGGACTGGTAATGAAGAATGAGATTAAGGGCATTGGGAAAACAGGTGAGGATGAAGAATATGTTTATGTCAAGGCTGGGGCTGGAGAAAACTGGCATCAGTTTGTTTTGTTTTGCATAGATAACGATTGGGGCGGTGTGGAAAATCTTTCTTTGATCCCTGGTTGCGTGGGTGCTTCGCCCATGCAAAACATTGGCGCCTACGGAGTCGAGATCAGTGAAGTATTCTGCGAACTCAAGGCATTTCATTTGCAGGAAAAAGCAAACTATACCTTTAGTTTGAAGGATTGCGGATTTGCTTACAGAGAAAGTGTTTTCAAGAGCAAGTATAAGGATCAATTCGTTATCCTCAGCGTCACCTATAAGCTGCGGAAAAAACCGGTATTCAATACAAAGTATGGAGCATTGGAACAGGAGTTGGAGAAGATGGGCGTGCAGGAACTAAGCCTCAAAGCGATTTCCCAGGCCGTGATCAACATCAGGAGCTCTAAGTTGCCAGATCCGCTGGTCATCGGCAATGCTGGAAGTTTTTTTAAGAATCCGCAGATTTCCCAGGAAGATTTTAACCGGTTGAGATCGGAATTTCCTTCGATTGTTGGCTTTATGAATCCTGACGGATCCGTTAAACTTGCAGCGGGATGGCTGATCGAGAATTGCGGTCCTGCGAACGGATCACGCTCTGAATCTGCGAGTTGGAAGGGCTACCGTCGCGGGGATGCCGGTTGTCACGTAAACCAGGCTCTCGTACTGGTGAACTATGGAAATGCTACGGGGAAAGAGATCTTCGACCTCAGTGAGGAAATAAAAAAAAGTGTGGAAGATAAATATGGAGTGATTTTGGAAAGAGAAGTAAATATTACCTAAAAGTCGGAGTGAAGATATTTTTACTTAACTTTTGTTATTCAAATATTGTGTATGAAAAGAGCAGCTATTCTGATTGTGGCAATTATGTATTCGATTGTTTTATCTGCGCAAAAGGCGGTTACGATATTTGCTGAACTGGGAGGACCCGGACTGGCATCGGTGAACTATGACACTCGGTTTAATCAAAAAGAAGACGGTTTTGGTGGCCGGATCGGAATTGGGGCCTTTAGTTTACGCTCAGCCGTTACACCCAACGTTGTTCCCAAGAACACACATGCGCTGGTAATTTATATTCCTATTGGGGTCAATTATCTTGTGACGAAAGACAACAAGAATTACTTCGAGGTCGGAGCAGGAGTAACGCCAGCGCTTACTGGTAAGGATTTCAGGGAGGATGACTTTACCTCCACCTTTGGTTATATTCTTGCCGGTTATCGGATGATGCCTGAAGAAAGGGGGCTGACGATTCGAATCTTTGTGAGCCCTGTGTTCGGTAGCTTTGGATTTATTCCATATTATGGAGGGCTGTCTATCGGCTACAAATTCATACAAGACAAGAAAAAATTCTAATAATCTAAATTTACGCCTCTTCATCAAATTCTTCTTCGTAGTCTTTGCTTCCTAAATTCATCATGCTTCCAATGAGATCCTTGAATTCAATCTTGTTTTCAAAAATCTTTTTACTGATGAGCGAATAGGAGGCAAGTCCATGCAAAACAAACTCCATTAACAGCGCTGATTGCTGTTCATTTGCCTGGGCAAAATATTTTTTTACCAATGAATGAAGTCCACCGACTTTGTACAATAGCAAAACCTTGTCTTTATCAGAAGTATTAAACGAAATGTTCAGGTTATTGCCTTTATCAAACCAACTCGTTATAGCCTTGTATGGGTTGTCATCTTCTTTTTCGGGTTGAGAAGGCTTGCCTGTATTTCTTCTCTTCTTCAATAGCTCCGGGTTGGGAAAGTATTGTGCAAACTGCGTTCTGATGGCTTTATCAACAAGGTTCATGGCTACCTGGTAAGGACCTTCCTGCTCGCCTTCATACACCAGTTCTACTTTGCCGGTAATAGAAGGTATAATGCCAACAAGGTCGCCCATCCAAACCTGTGTTTGCTTTTCATTATTAATGATGGCCCTGCGTTCGGCGGCGCTCACGGCATTTTCAAAAGCGGATATAGTTAGGCGTGCGCTCACACCACTTTTTTTATCGACAAATTCGCTTGCCCTCGCTTCAAATGCAACCTGTTCGATGAGGCGTTTGATGAGATCACTGACTTTAACGGTTGCCTTCTGTTCTTCGGTGACCACCGCTTCCTGCTCTGTGATCTCCAGGGCATTCTCGAGTGTCTTTGGATAGTGGGTCAGGATCTGGCTTTCTATCCGGTCTTTCAATGGTGTAACGATGGAGCCGCGGTTGGTATAATCTTCGGGATTGGCAGTAAATATGAACAATATGTCGAGAGGCAATCTCAGTTTGAACCCGCGGATCTGTACATCGCCTTCCTCTAAGATATTAAAGAGAGCGACCTGGATCCTTGCCTGCAGGTCGGGCAGTTCATTTATTACAAAGATTCCGCGGTTACTGCGCGGAATAATACCATAATGGATGACTCGTTCATCGGCAAAACTCAATTTCAGATTGGCAGCTTTGATTGGGTCGATGTCGCCAATGAGATCAGCAACGCTCACGTCGGGTGTCGCCAGCTTTTCGCCATAGCGCTGACTGCGATGCAGCCATTGAATCGGTGTTGCATCTCCGTTTTCAGCGATTACGTCTCTGGCTAGTTTAGAAACAGGATGAATGGGATCGTCGTTGATCTCACTGCTGCCTACAAACGGAATATATTCATCCAGTAATTCGATCATCTGCCTTGCCATCCTCGTTTTTGCCTGTCCGCGCAAGCCCCAGGAACAAAATATTATGCTTACTAAGGATAGCCCTTTCTACGTCAGGAATCACGGATTCTTCATATCCGATAATTCCTGGAAAAGTATTTTCCTTTGCCTTTAGCTTCACGATAAGGTTTTGCCTCATCTCTTCTTTTATCGACTTCGGTCGATAGCCACTAGCTTTCAGTTCGCCCAGTGTTGAAATTTTTGGAATACTCATAGTCGGAACCGCGATTCGCGTAAATTTTTAATGAAGATCAATAGACTGTTTTTCTTTTACCGCTTTCAAAATCTTTAAAAATAAATGCACCCAACTTATCCAGTGATGCGAAGAAGGCCTTTCCATTATTGGTTTCAGTAAATTCCTGGACAAATCTTTGCAGATAAGGATCTGTCGCGATCATAAAAGTCGTGATCGGGATCTTTATTTTCTTGCATTGAGCCGCCAGGTTCATGCAACGACTTACCACCTTCCGATCGAGGCCGAAACTGTTCTTATAATATCTCTTTCCAATCTTTAAACAGGTGGGCTTACCATCGGTGATCATAAAGATCTGCTTGTTCGGATTTTTCCTTCGTCGCAGAATATCCATGGCCAACTCAAGTCCGGCCACTGTATTGGTATGATAAGGGCCAACCTGTAAATAGGGGAGATCCTTTATTTCTACCGGCCAGGCATCATTGCCAAATACAACAATATCCAGCGTATCCTTCGGATATTTGGTAGTGATAAGCTCGCTGAGTGCCATGGCCACTTTTTTGGCTGGCGTAATGCGGTCCTCGCCATACAAGATCATGGAATGGGAAATATCGATCATTAGAACGGTAGAAGTCTGCGCTTTAAAGTCTGTTTCACGAATGCTCAGATCGTCTTCCTGCATCAGGAAGCTGTCGATGCCATGATTGATCTGTGCATTCCGGATGGATTCAGTAAAATCGATCTGCTCGAGCATATCACCAAACTGGAATTGCCGTGTTTCAGGATTTAATTCATCTCCCTGACCCGGCTTAAAGCTGTGATGATCTCCCTGCTTGGTTTTTTTGAGCTTGCCGAATATCTCTTCAAGGCTTCTTTTACGGATGCCCTGTTCGGTTTTGGGTGTAATTTTTATTTCTCCCGGCTGATTTTTATCAGTGATATATCCTTTTTCCCTAAGTTCCTCGATAAAATCACCCATTCCATATTCATCGTTTGTGAGTTCGTATTGTTTGTCCAGTTCATTCATCCATTGCAGGGCTTCACCCACATCGCCATTGGTATAGGTAACAATTGCATGAAAGATATCCAGGAGTTGCTCAAACTTCGATTTTCCTTCACCTGCTAGGATCATATTTGGTAAAATGAAACCCTCGCATGCAGAATGCAATTTACGAAAATTTGTTTTGTTAGAATGACTCTTAACAACTGGTTAGCTATGTCGGCGCCTTCTATGACAGCTTATTTTGGCTTTGCAGTATCCTTCTTTGTGGTGTCGGGTTTGGTTGTATTAATAATGGTGCTATTGCCCTCCGTTGGAGTCTTTGCTGCGGGCTTGGGAGCATATTTATTTTCTATGGCTGTCAGTACATCCAGCATCGCCTCATTGATTGGATACTCTGAACGTTCATATCCTTTAAATAGTTCCGGCCGGCTCACCTTAATATATTCATAGTATTTTTTCTGTTGATTCAGATCGTTACGCAGATCCGCTCTTACTTTTTCTGCCAGATCTGTTTTCCCTGCCTTATAACAAGCTTCGAGGTAAACAAAGGCCGTCTGATTATGGCTATTATACCGGCTCGTCATGGCATAAGGCAAATTCTCCGGATGAATACCGCCTTCCGATTTATCGATCAGCTTTTTTGCTTCGTCTTTGCGCCCAATATCGGCGAGGTTACCTGCTGCTTCGCCGTAAATCGCCCGCAGGTTTAATATATGGCGGCGATTTTCCTCATCGAAGTAAATGCCTTTCTTATTTGCTCCTCCAAATTCAAATTTGTTCATCAGGTTATTATAAATGAAATCACTGTTATTATCCAGGATCTGCGAACCTCCCAATCCCGTCTGCCGCATAGAAGGTCAGCCACCCAATTGGTTTGAGGATATTTAATTTTGACTGGGACGAGTCGGTAAGCCATCCCATCTTTGCGCAGGTATTGCCGGAAACCTAATTCGCCATAAGGTGACGTGAAATAAATTGGCCGTTTCCACGCATTAGAGGCAATAATATTCAGGATGATCAGGTCGCTACGAAGTAAACCGCCTTCGTTCAATTTTGATTCCGGAATTTCAAATAACATATCAGAAAGAACGCTGTCTGAAGGATTAACAGTCCCATTTTTTCTGACCAGCGATGTATCAACGGGTACACTGAAACGGGAAACAGGGAAACTTCCATAACCAATATCCCTTTTGGTTTCCGGATCGATGTTAGGCTTTCCTAATACATTTTTCATCACGTCATAAAGATCATAGAATGCATTTTTATCACCCTGAGCCCGGTACCTGAGGTATTCCCGGTTATGTCCTTCGATTTGTTCCGGAGTCCAAAGTACATCGAGTGAATCAGCGTTATTGACTTTGTAGCGCAGCTCATTGATATACCAATCAATACCCAGCAAACTATTGTTGATGATACGAATATCGGGACGAACGCCTTCTACCTCCTGTGCATACCAGAGCGGATAAGTATCATTATCACCAAAGGTGAAGAGGATAGCATTGGGTGCACAACTTTCTAAATAGTCTTTGGCAATATCAGGAGCGACGGTTTTCTTGCTGCGGTCGTGATCATCCCATTCCTGTTGCGCCATGATATGGGAGCGAGAAGACAAATCGCTGTAGTGGCAATATTTAGCAATGCGGATATTTTGTCCCGCCGAGGAAATGGCCCTTATAAGATAAGTAAGTCCTGCAGTCAACGATACAATACAGTGCGCCGACATATATGCCAGTCATCACGGCCTCCAGCAGAGGATCGGCCGAACAACTCATCAATGTAATCAGGAAACTCAATATGCCGCCATAAACCAACATATTCTTGAATGTTTCCTTATCTTCTTTTTCACTTGCCATCTTCACCAGAGCAACTACGGCCAGATCCCATCCAAATCGCAAAAACATAGAAAGACCCCACATAAGCATAATCCCGTTCACGCGGCTGGTTGCCGGGTTGATTCAGATATAGTACGACTGCAATGCCGGTAAAGAAGAAAAGCAGAAAACTGACTATCCAAGTCTTTTCGGTTTTTTAAAAATGATAAACGCAACCGATGATACCTAAAACAAAGGGCAACATATAAAGTTTGTTATGCGCCTTGTTATGTTTCAAACTATCGTTGGAAGTCAAATCCTGGTCACCCAATCGTTTATTATCAATAAATGAAATGCCACTGATCCAGTTGCCATCTCGCTTATTTCCCAATGCCCTGGATATCGTTTTGTTTTCCGGCAAAATTCCACATGAAATATCGCCAGTACATATGTCCGAGCTGATAAGTAAAGAACCATTGAAAGTTATCGCATAAGTCGGAGATTCATAACGGACTGGCCGATCAGAAACCCGGTCCAGCCCCAACCATTCGGCATAAAAATCGGCATGTTGTTGATCATTGCTGCTATCCCAAACGCGCGGGAAGAGCTGCATATCTTCCGATTTTCAAATTCAGGTTTATCTTCTGTGCCGATTGGGATATATTTGTGCTTGCCCTTCACATATTTCATTTCTCCTTTCTTCATTGCAATTCCATTCGAAGATTCAGGATCGGCTTTGTACTGGGCCATGAAATGAGGCCCATAGACCAGGGGCGCTTCGCCGTATTGTTCACGGCTTAAATAATATACAAGGTTGATCGGATTGTTAACATCATTCATGTTGATAGCCGGACGATGCATTTGCGCGGATGATGGAGTGAAGTACATGAAATAATCCAAGCATGATGAATGCAAAAGCACCATAGGGCGAGTCTTCATCACACTCAATCCACCTGGTTTGAAATAATAACCGGCCAAACGCACCGATACCGGCGATGAACAGGAATTTAAATATCTGTCCTCCCAGTGAACCCTTTGTTGTAAAGAAGGGAAGTGTAAACAGCGCAAGAAAGAGTATAAACCAGATGATGAGTTTTCGTTTCGTTCAATATTTCTTTCGGTAAACCGTAGAGCCCAGGCTACAACAAGTGCCAGTGCAATAAAATAGATGGTAAAGCCCGAAAAGAAAGGCATGTGCAATGAATTCACGAAGAACACATCGAAGAAGCCTGCCGCCTTCATGGAGTATTGAATAATGTCCTAACTGAACGAGGCCAGTGATCACACAGCCAATGATAAACGCGATGATGGCGCCTTTCTTCGTTGCTTGGTAACGTCGGTAATAATAGATCATAACGATCGGCCGGTATCGTCAATAGGTTGAATAAGTGCACGCCAATGGAAAGTCCCATCATGAAAAACAGGAAGACGATCCAGCGATCGGAGCGCAATCTGGCGACCGGATCATTGCCAGCTCGCTCATCAGCATGTTCCCATTTCAGACATGCCCAGAAAACGAGTGCCGTAAAGAAGGAAGAAAGAGCATAAACTTCACCTTCTACAGCACTGAACCAGAATGAATCACTGAATGTATATGCCAAGGCCGCCCACAACACCAGCTCCCATAGCAGTAAACATTGGTTGGGCTGTCAATTGTTCACCACCGTTGACAAACATTTTACGCGCAAAATGGGTGATGCGTCCAGAAAAGAAATAAGATAGTTGCGGCACTGGCCAATGCGCTCATTATATTTACGGCATTGGCAGCGGTACGTGGCGTTATCTCCGAATAAGATGATAAAAAACCGACCCAATAATGTGAACAGCGGCGCACCGGGAGGGTGGGGCAATTGCATTTTGTAAGCACTGGAGACAAACTCACCACAATCCCAAAGACTACCTCTTGCCTCACGTGTATCGAAATAGGTGAATGCAGGCGATCAGGAAAACAGCCCAATCCAGTAATATTATTGACTTTTCTGAAATTCATAAAGGGTTGGTTTTTAGAAGAGAGCAAAAATAGTGTTTAAAAGGAAGATTTCTAAGCCGGTCAGACAGATTTAGGATTTTGCTAGATACCAGATACTGGATACTAGATGCTAAAGAGAGCCGGTTATTCAAAGTAAACCCGGACTGTCTGGTAGGGAAGCTGGTTTTGCATATATTAGACGCCTGTTTCGATTTTTCGGAGAAGCCTTTCAGACCAAATAGTCCGGCTGCATTCCCCTTATTGATGGCAATTTCCAGGTAGCCTGCACTATTGAATAGTGCGAGTTTTTCACCCTCATTGACATCGGCATAGGTTTCGCTGATATGATCGATCACTTCATCCCTCTTGAATACGATCCTGAAACTGCGTCCTTTGCGTTGCTCCTCGAATTGTTCGCGCGTAATATTTACGATCACATTTTCAAAATTGTCGATGAAGATGATCTGTCCTTCGATCCAGTTTTGATCGAGCAGGGGTCGGAGGTGATGTTTTTCGACAAACTCGATGTTCGGCACACCGATATTCTGAATCGATTCTCCATGTAATATTTGGCTGACGGCCTGCCCCATGACGCCGGTGCAATAAAGAGTATTCTTGACAGCCAGTTTATCGAGCGGAATGCCGATGGCAATCTCTGGTGTTTCCTCCAGGATCATCGTCAGTAGTCCATTATCGGCGCAGAGCAGGTATTGGTCACTATGAAAGGCCAGTAATAGTTGTTCCGGTTTGCCTTCGAAGAGGTTGACGAGGATCAGATGAAAAGTAAATGCAGGAAAATTTTTGAAAGCGCTGCGGCAGACATATGCGGCCTGGGGATAATTGAAAGGAGGTATATTATGGGAGATGTCGATGAGCTGAAAGGCAGGATCTGATTTGCAGTAATTGTGCTTTTATGGCTCCCACCAGGTAATCGCTGTCGCCAATGTCGGAAGTAAGGGTTAGTAATGGCAATGCGAGGCGAGTTGATAGGTTATTGTAATTTATAGAGAGGTGCATACGGATCCGTTGATCCGGCAAAAAATTTCATTTTACCAGGCTACCGTCTTTAAAAAAGAATTTTTTCACAAGTGGTCGGCCATGCGGGGAAAGAATTTGTTCATGAACACGGTCCTCTTGCCGGTAAATGTAAGAACCAGCGTTCTTCTTCTTCTCCTGATAGCATTCAGGATATGGATGGCGCAATCCTCGGCACTCATCATCTTTTCTTCGTCCATAGGGGTATCGCCATGTGCTTGACCATCTTTGTTCAGTGCTGCGAAGCGGATATTGGAGTTGGTAAATCCAGGGCAGATCCACATCACGTGGACGCCATCTTCTTTCAATTCTGTCTTGATGGATTCCAGCCATCCCTGCAATGCAAATTTGCTGGCGGAATAGCCGCTTCTGCCCGGGAGTCCGCGATAGCCGGCAATAGATGAGATGCCGACAATGATCCCTTTTCTAGACAATGAGTGAATCGAGCGCATATTTCGTGCAATAAACGCGACCAAAGAATTTGATCTCCATCACTTTTCTTAATCACTTCGGTGGATGGCATCTTTCAAGTAGGGCGCGCATGGAAATGCCGGCGTTGTTGATGAGGATGTCGATGCCACCAAAGGCTTTGATCGTTGTTTCGATAAAGCGACGGCAATCATTTTCACTGCTGACGTCGGCCACCATGGTATGCAAGGTGTGCGGAAGGATATTCGGACTGGAGTCGATAAAGTTTGTCATGGTTGCGGCTGCAGGTAGCTACTTTAGCTCCGCAGTCGATCAAGTCTTCCACCAATGCTCTTGCCGATGCCATCGGTTCCGCCCGTAACGACCACCACTTTATCTTTAAAATAAGCTAGACATTGTTGATCAGTAATTGATGCAAACCTACTTTAAAAAAGAACAACATTGAAAAGGAGCTGAAATCCATTTGCTCGCAGGATGATTAATTCAACCTGCGTTGCTGGTGATAACTGATTGAAAAACTTTTGGAATCGCGGGGGTCAGCCTGTATTTTTGCACTCCCAAAAAGCGAGGTTAGCTTCGTAAAAGCTTGGGTGGATAAAGATCTCGTAGCTCAGTTGGTAGAGCACAACACTTTTAATGTTTGGGTCCTGGGTTCGAGTCCCAGCGGGATCACAGGTTAAGGTTGCCGATTTTAAGCGGCCTTGTTTTTTACTCTATATAGAACGTTTCGAATTCGCCTCATTTTCCACAAAAGTTAGCTACTTCATTATTGGTACCTTGGTGTATACCATTAGATAGGCCAATTACCTGATAAAGCTTGCATTATTCGGTAAAAAGCACAACTTTTGCATAAGTATTTACATTAAGAGGGAAAGACTTATTAATCAGGTTAATTTCTCCATAATAAAGTCTCTATTCAAGGCTGGCTTTTTCTTTCAGCTTCGGTGATCGACAGTTTGAGTTTATTGGTGATTCTACATTAATGATTAAGTTCTATCACCACCGCAATCGTACCCGCCACGACATTACTTCCAAATCACTATGCGAAGCCGGCCTGTCTTCTATATTATTGGTTTTATCCTGCTTGTAATCAACCTATTCTTGTTTAATCGGGCTTACAGGGCCTTAACTGCTTATTCCGAACTTACAAATAGGCATTCCAGCTGTTTATAGTAATTATCAAGGCCTTTCCCGACAAGTAAATAATGCAGCGATCCTCAATCCGGAATTTCGTCAAAGCAAGCCGGTCGGTTGGATATGCGTAACTTATTTTTTACCGATAGCCTGACAGTTATCGACCAGTTAAAACTCTTAAAAGCTTCGGTCCGGGATTCAGTAAATATCCAAACTACTGAAAAACTGGATAGTCTTATTAAATCGGAATTGTCATGGTTGCTTAACAGCAATGTCCCCGACTCGATCATCCATAACAAAGCGCGCTGGACACATTACTTCCATTTAAGATGATTGACTTTCTTATAACAAAAGGAATTCAAAGAACCAATTTCTTAATAGAACACCGAGAGGTTCAATTACATGATGAAATCAAAAAAGCAAGAATACTAATAATTCTCTTTGTTCATCCTATCCGGGATCCTTGTGCTTTATGCGAGTGTTAGTTTTTTCAAGCAGCGGGCCAAAACCAAGAAAAAAGAAAAGGAATTGGAGACCGTTTTCAACCGCATCAATGATTCGGTAGTGTCTGTCGACAGTAATTGGCGATACACTTTTTTAAATGACATTGCTTTGTCTCATTTCCCCTGGGTAAAAACAATACATTGGGTAAAGTAATATGGGAAGTTCATCCGGAAATGAAGGGAACTATCTTTTGGGACAAATACCATCAAGCTATGCACACAAAGGAAGTGGTTGAAATAGAAGATTACTACCCACCCATGGATATTTGGTTTTCCGTTAAAGTATATCCTTCGTCTGACGGGCTCACCATTTTTTATAAAGATGTTAGCGATAGTAAGAGAGCAGAACAGAAGTTGTCGGAGACTTTACGGGAGGTCAGCGATTATAAATTTGCACTGGATGAGGCAAGCATAGTAGCGATCACCGACCAAAAAGGAATTATCAGGCATGCCAATGATAATTTCTGCAAAATTTCAAAGTATAGTCGTGAAGAGCTGATTGGTATGGATCACCGAATCATTAATTCCGGGTATCATTCAAAGGAATTTATTAAAAATTTATGGATGACCATTGCCAATGGTAAAATATGGAAAGGGGAATTGAAGAATAGAGCGAAGGACGGCACAATTTACTGGGTCGACACGACGATCGTTCCCTTCCTGAATAAGGACGGTAAACCCTACCAATATGTAGCGATCAGGGCAGATATCACCGAACGGAAACAGGCAGAAGAGAATTTACAAAAAAGCCTGAAAGAGACCGCCGATTACAAATATGCATTGGATGAATCGGCGATAGTAGCCATCACCGACCAGAAAGGGATTATTAAGTATGCCAATGAAAATTTTTGTAAGATATCAAAATACACCATTGGGGAACTGATAGGGCAGGATCATAGAATCATCAATTCAGGTTATCATCCAAAACAATTCATTAAGGATTTATGGACCACTATTGCCCGCGGTAAAATATGGAAGGGGGAATTGAAGAATAGGGCGAAGGACGGGACTATTTACTGGGTGGACACGACGATCGTTCCCTTGCTGGATGACAAGGGAAAGCCTTACCAGTCCCTGGCCATAAGGGCCGATATAACCGAGCGTAAGAAGGGAGAAGAGGAGATCATCAAGCTGAATGCTGAACTCGAAGAAAAAGTAATTCAACGAACCGAAGAATTGCAATCAGCCAACAGCGAAATGGAAGCCTTCACTTATTCTGTTTCACATGACCTGCGTGCGCCGTTAAGGGGGATCATCGGCTTTGCAAAACATCATGGAAGAAGATTATAGCAGCAAACTGGATGACGAAGCAAAACGTATCACAAGGGTAATTAAGGGCAATACGATGAAAATGGGTCACCTGATTGATGACCTCTTGATTTTTACAGGACAGGGAAACAGGAATTGGTGAAAGTAGATATCGATACAAAAGCAATGGTCGGTGAAATAATCGATGAATTAAAAGAACAGGGCAGAATTCACTGGAATATCCGGGAACTAATACCTGTCAAAGCGGATGTCAATACCATCCGGCAGGTCTGGATCAACCTGCTATCGAACGCGGTCAAATACAGCGGTCATAAAGAACGACCCTGTATAGACATCGGTTCTTACTCGCAGGACGGGCAAACGGTTTTTTATGTAAGAGATAATGGCGTTGGGTTTGATGAAGAATACAAGGATAAACTTTTTAAAGTATTTCAACGATTGCATGATCCTGAAGAGTTCGAGGGCACCGGGGTGGGCTGGCGCTGGTGGAAAAGATCGTATCCCGGCATGGTGGAAAAGTATGGGGAGAAGGAAAGGAAGAGGAGGGAGCTTGTTTCAGTTTTTCCTTACCAGTATAGAGGATATAATAAATAAATGAGATCAGAAACTTAAATACTTTTTATGAACCTGAATTCAGTTGAGGTATTGCTCGTAGAAGATAATGTCACCGATGCAGAGTTGACCATCCGTGAATTAAAGAAACACAATATGGCCAATAACCTGGTGCATGTAAAAAATGGAAAAGAAGCGCTGGATTTTGTCTTTGCTACGGGTAAATATGAGGGCGCAAGGGATATCGAACATCCGCCGAGGCTGATCCTGCTCGACATACAGATGCCGAAGGTAAACGGCATCGAAGTACTGCAAAAGATAAAAGAAGATCCCAGGACGAAGACAGTTCCTGTAGTTGTGCTCACCTCGTCGAAAGAAAACCCCGATATCCAGAAATGCTATGATCTTGGTGCAAATAGCTATATCGTGAAACCAGTAAATTTTGAAGGTTTCGCAATCGCCATACAAAACCTGGGTTTTTACTGGCTCTTACTTAACCAACGACAACCATACACCAACATGGCAACCCCTTTAAAAATATTACTACTGGAAGACAATCCCACCGATGCGGAGATAATACAGCGGGTATTGTTAAAGGAAGAAATGCAATTTGAGTTCAGGCTCGCAAAGAATAAAAAGCTTTTTTTGCAGGCGCTGGAAGATTTTTTTCCGGAGATCATACTCTCAGATAATTCATTACCGCAGTTCAATGCTGCCGAAGCGTTAAAAATAACGAAGAGATTATTTCCGCATATTCCTTTTATTCTAGTAACCGGAACGGTATCTGAGGAATATGCTGCGAATATTATTAAAGACGGCGCCGATGACTATATATTAAAGGACCGGCTGACCAGGCTGCCCGCTGCCATTGAAGCTGCCCTGAAGCAACGCAGGGTGGAAAAAGAAATTAGTGATTACCGGTATGCATTGGATCAGTCCGCTGATGTAACGATCACCGATCAGAAAGGAATAATAGTCTACGCCAATGAAAATTTCTGCAGGATATCTCAATACACGGCAGAAGAACTGATCGGCCAGGACCATCGCATTACCAATTCCCGCTACCATTCTGCGTCGTTTATAAAGAACCTCTGGGTCACGATAGCCAATGGAAAAATCTGGCACGGTGAATTCCGGAACAAGGCAAAGGATGGTAGATTCTATTGGGAAGATACGACCGTGGTTCCATTCCTTGACAGTCGCGGAAAACCTTACCAGTATTTGGCTATACGGAAGGATATCACCGAGCGGAAAAAAATAGAGGAACAGTTAAGTGAACGGGAGAAACAGCTTGAACTATTTATTGAACGCAGTCCCGCCTCCCTGGCAATGTTTGATAACAAAATGAGATATATCGCTGTTAGCCGCAGGTGGATAACCGATTACAATCTCGAAAAGCAAGAGTTGATCGGGAAAACACACTACGAGATATTTCCGGATGTACCAACGCGGTGGAAGGAAATTCACAGCCGTTGTCTCAGGGGCGCCATTGAAAAAAACGAAGAGGACGCATTTACCCGTGCTGACGGCAGCACAAGCTGGTTACGATGGGAAATACATCCATGGGCTAGAGCATCCGGGGAAATTGGGGGCATTATCATTTTCACAGAGGATATTACCAATCGGAAAAACGCAATTGAAGAACTATTGCAAAGCCAGATGAGACTAAAACAGGCCCAGGCCACCGCACACCTCGGAAACTGGGAAATTAATTTTGAAACCAATACTTCCAAATGGTCGGACGAAGCCTACAGCATCTATGGATTAGAGCCTGGAGATCACAATTTATCGGTTGAAGAATGGATGTCTTTTATTCACCCAGATGATGTGGATCACATAAAACAGTTGGTTGACCACTCCTATTCAACGCTAAAGGACCTCTCTTTTCATCATCGGATCGTTCGTAAAGACGGGACAATAAGACATGTCAATTCAGAATATAAATTTGAATTTGGTTCCGGTGGCAAACCCATAGGTCTATACGGGATATCCCATGATGTCACGGAAAGCAAGGAAGCGGAAGAAGAACTTAGGCAAAGTGAAATGACACTAAAAGAGGCCCAGGCGATAACGCATATTAGTAACTGGGAAATTGACTTTGAGCAAAATACTCATACCTGGTCCGACGAATTCTACAGGATATATGGAACAACACGAGAAGAGGTAAATCCCTCGGCAGAACTTTTTTTGTCTTTTATGCATCCCGATGATGCAGACTTTGCGCAAAAAAAAGTCGCGGAAGCTTTTCAGACTGCTTTAAATTCTTCTTTTAGTTTCCGGTTTATCCGTAAGGATGGTGCAATAAGACATGGTTATACGGAATGGCGCTTTGAATCTAACAAAAAAGGAGTTCCTGTGCGACTTTTTGGGATCCTCAGGATATAACAGAACGTAAAGAAGCAGAAGCAGAATTGCATAGGCTGGAGCAGGAAAGGCTTGAAACCAAAATAGAAGAACAGAAAAAGATAACCCGCGCTATGCTCAATGCACAGGAAAAGGAAAGAAATGCTATTGGCATAGAATTGCATGATAACGTAAATCAGATTTTAGTGGCAACAAACATGGCACTTTCAATGACTAAGTCAAATCCTCAAAAAATCCAGGAACTAATAACTTCTTCCATGGAGCATATTCCAGGAGGCAATACAGGAAAACAGGAAAATTGCCCATGTGTTTGTGGCGCCTGATCTTAAAACAGAAAGTTTAGTGACCCAGTTAAGAAAACTTACATTCAATATGCTCAAAGCGGCCAATATAGAAGTCTGTTTAGATACCGGGCAGTTCAAAGAAGCGTTATTGGATACAGACAGAAAATTTAATATTTACAGGATAGCGCAGGAACAATGTACAAATATTGTCAAATATTCAAAAGCAACCAAAGCGGATTTTGTGCTGGTTACCACAGCCAAATCTTTCTTCATGTCAGTATCGGACGACGGCATTGGAATGGATACAACCAAAAAAGTTACAGGTATCGGTATTCGCAATATTAAAGACCGGTTAGGCCTGTTTAATGGTATCGCAAATATTATCTCCTCACCTGGAAATGGATTTACCCTGGAAATTACAATACCACTGTGATGGTTTCCTTGGAAGGAATTAGGTAAAACACTTATTCTGTAAGAAACGCATGAACTTTGCGATATGGATGAAAACTATTTTAGGGATTGTTTTCAACTCTCTGATATAAGGCATAAGATGTAATAACTAGTATTTGATCTGACAGTTGAGGATTTTTTCTTTTAATTTTCAAAAGGGATCGGATTAAAATAATTAGGCTGCTGGCATTAACTCATCGAGCAGCTTTTGTTTTGCTAAGGTAAGAGATTCATTAAAAGTCTGCATTGGAGTTTTGCCAAAACAGTATCTTCCACTGTGCGGGCGTTCATTATTGTAGTAGTTGATCCATTCATCGAGATCTAGTTGAAGCTGTTCCAGGTTTCATAAAGCTTTTTACGAAAGGTGACAGCATAGAACTCATCTTGCATAGTACGATGTAGCCTTTCACAGATCCCATTGGTTTGCGGATGACGGACCTGGGTTTTACTATGCTCAATGCCTTCGATCTGCAGATACATTTCATATTCATGATTTTCTGGTTTTCCCTTAAACTCCGTTCCCCGATCGGTCAGTATTCGTAGCAATGGTATTTGTTGTTCATCAAAGAAGGGTAACACCCGGTCATTGAGGATATCAGCAGAAGTGATAGCATGCTTGCTGTCATAGAGTTTGGCAAAAGCTACACGGCTATAGGTGTCAATAAAGGTTTGTTGGTAAATACGGCCTACACCTTTGATAGTGCCAACATAATAAGTGTCCTGAGATCCCAGATAGCCTGGATGTTCGGTTTCGATTTCTCCATGAGCTTCCCGCTTTTCTTTTTTACGTTCCAGGGCCATCATCTGGGCTTCGGTAAGGATCAGGCCTTCCTGAGCAACCCGTGCTTCCAAGGCTTTTAAACGCTTTTAAAAGATTTCCAGATCATGGCGTTGCCATACACACCGAACGCCAGCTGCAGAAATAAAAATCCCTTGTTTGCGCAGTTCATTACAGGCTCTGGATTGACCATAGGCCGGATAATCAAAAGCCATCTTCACAACAGCTTCTTCTACTTCAGGGGATACCCGATTTTTGAGAATAGGTTTGCGCCGGCTGATTTCAACCAGGGCTGCTTCACCACCCGTATCATAAAGTTCTTTGATCCGGTAAAAACTGTCACGGCTGGTGCCCATCAGTTTACAGGCCTTGGTGACGTTGTTTAGATGTTCGGCTAGTTTGAGTAAGCCTAACCGGGATTTGATTAACTTAGTTTCCGAATTCATGATCTGACATTTTTGGGGTTAATTAATAAGTTGTCGTTACTTAAAGTTAATCCCAACTGTCAGATCAAATCTTAACTTCTACACATAAGAACCACCATCGAGCGGAAAGTAGCCAGAAAGAATGCTCAACTTGTCCGTTGAAATTTGAATGAATATTTTACCTGAGGCAAAGTCATTGTCATAAACTATTTTATGGGTGAACTGTCCTGCAGAAATGACTAAGCCTACTTCGGCTTCTACAGAAGGATCTTCAGATATTATATATTGTCCACTATTAACAAGGCTGTTATTTGTATATTTCTTGTATGATGAATTTGAAAACTTCAAAATGTTTCCGTTTCCGGGCGAGTAATCTATGGTTGGAGTCATTCCGTTCTGAGCCTGTCTCAACTCCCAGGTGCCAACAACCGAAGTAGAATCGGCAAAATCGTTTGTAATGTCATCTTTATTGCAACCTCCAAAGGAAAATAGTAAAAAACCAAGGAAAATTGCTGCTTTCAAACGTTTCATAATTTGGCTTTTGATTCTGCATCTGGAAATCTAAAATCGTTGCATGATAAATTGAATTACATTTTCAAAAATTCAACTCTTCTGTTTTGAGCCTTGCCTGCAGGAGTATCATTCTTAGTAGCTGGCATAGACTCTCCCTTTCCGTCAGTTTCCATTCTTGAAGCGGTGATCTGAAATTCATTGATCAAAGCATTCTTTACAGATTCAGCTCTTTTTTTAGAAAGCTCCATGTTTTTTGAGTCATCCCCATCACTATCGGTATGGCCAACGATCTTTATTTTAACGGCTTCATTTTCTTTAAGGACAGCAGCAACTTCTTTTAAAATTCCGTAAGAGTCTGGTTTTATTTTATCTGAATTAACATCAAAATGAATCCCGCTGGTTACAAACTTCCCTTCAGTCAATAATTTATTCCTCGTGTCCGGCGCACCTATAGCTAGCCTTAAATTACTCAGCAAATAATAGTCTTCTTTGTTATAGGGGCCATAAAATGCAAAAGTTATGGCGTTGTATTTAGTGGTGGCCTCTAATGCACGGGGACTATCCCATATTTTTTCTCCATTTAAATAAACACGAAGCCGCTGATTCTGGCGCCAGAAAGAAATATGTGCGAACTTATTTTTAACGACATCCCATACTTTATAGTTAATAGCATTGTCAATCGCCGGAAGACCCATTTTACCGGTAACTAATTTAGATACTCCGTCCGTAGTAGGGTTGGCGGCCATAAACTCCAGGTGAACAGCATGCTCTGGCTTTATCGAGACGAGATAGTTATATTCAACAAAATCCTCGGGCTTTTTCAAGCTGGCAATGTTTACGGAAAATGGGCTGAAATAATTTGCATTGTTAACTCCAAGATCAAATTCAAAGGTAAAATTCTCAGGGAGGCTGGTGATAAACTCAGGGTGAAAAACACCTTTCAATCCAATCTTGAGCCATCTACCTTCTATGTTATCTACAGTAACTACTTCTGCACTTGAATTGGTGTTCCATTTTACGGGGAAGTCTCCGAGATTGACAGACGCAAAATCGTCGTAAGCTATTATCTTGTCTCCCTGCACAAAATCATATTTGGATGTATAAGACAATTGAGTTCCTGCCTTGGACCCAGCGACCGTATCATTTTGCGCGAACACCTCATTATTTGTAATGGTAAAAGGGATGAGGAGAATCAAATATGTTTTTTTCATGTTGTAGTTTTAATTATATAAAGGTACACCGGTTTCTTACTATTAAGTTCGTGAAATTCTCAAAATGTATTGGCACGATTACTGTAAATTGTTTCAAAACTAAATAGTATGAAAGGGATAAAAATTTGGGCCAATTTTAGTGTAAAAGACGCAAAGCGAACTAATCAATTCTATACGCAATTGGGATTTACGCCTAATAAGGTAAGCAGCGATCCTAAGCTAGCTAGCTTTCTTTTTGGCGACGACGATTTTGTGATCCATTTTTTTGAAGAGGGTTCACAAATAGATGAATATTTATCTGCTGGGAAAAAAAATACCAGTGAAATTATTTTCACACTTTCATCTAACACAGAGGTGGAAGTGAAGGAATGGGCAGACAAGGTAAAAGTTGCAGGAGGTACCATTTTTCACGAAGTGGGCAGAGACGAAACCAATCACTATGGTTTTGCGTTTGCTGATCCCGATGGTCATAAATTCAACGTGCTATTGATAGAGGAGGGAATGTGACCATTCCGTTCTAACATTATTCTCACTCTGTTCGCAATGACTTCACCGGATTTGCTATCGCCGCTTTTATTGCCTGGAAGCTGATTGTTGCCAGCGCAATTATTATGGCAGCGAGTCCGCCTGCAGCAAATAACCACCAACTGATGTTGATTCGATAAGCATAATCTTGCAACCATTGGTGCATAAAATACCATGCAATTGGAGTAGCAATCAACAAAAGCAATTGCAATAAGCAGAATAAATTCTTTGGAAAACAGGTAAACAATATTTGCTGCTGTTGCTCCGAGTACTTTCCGAATGCCCACTTCTTTTATTCGCTGCGCTGCCATGAAGGAGGCGAGACCATACAACCCAAGACAACTAAGAAATATAGCGATCGCTGCAAAAATTTTATACAACTGTGCTAACTGAGTTTCCTGCTTGTAAAAACTTTCAATTTTATCATCAAGAAACTTGTATTCATAAACATAGTCGGGAAATGTTTGCTCCCATATTTTTTTAACGGATTGCATTGTAGAAGAAATGTTTGTCGTTGCAAGTTTTATTGCGGCCTGGCGGTACATGGTGATGTTTGTAGTAATAAGCAATGGTGCCAGATCATTGCGGAAAGACCTGTCATTAAAATCTTTCAATACACCAACAACAGGACATTTTATTTGATCATCCAGCATGCTTATTTCTTTGTTCAATATATCTTCCGGTTTTTTAAACCCTAAACTTTTTACAAGCGATTCATTCACTAAAAATTCTCTTGTCATGATCGGAGGGTTGCAAATTTCTTCCGGCCACCAGTTGTAATTTATAAGCCGGCACATACTCTTGTCGGCGAATTTGGTAATAGCCTGAAAATCTGCTTCTTTTATTGCATGGTCAAATTTGAATGTGGTCCACATATCATTATCATCTTCAACCGGCGTGTTGGAACTAAAGCTTACAGCCTGCACGCCGTTTACTGACAATAACTGTTGTCTTTAAATAGTCCGTCAGCTTGCTGCCGGTATTGTCGGGCCGGAAAGGAACATTTACAATGGCATCTTTATCGAAGCCTAGCGGTTGATTCATAAAATAATTCATTTGCTGTACAATGATGAGTGTTCCGATGATGAGTGCCTGTGCAATGACGAATTGAAACACTACCAACCCTCTTCTCAATGAAATTCCTTTTCCAGTATTTGCTGTGAGTTTACTCTTTAAGGCATTGACAGGATTGAAACGTGATAAAACAATGGAAGGATAAAAGCCCGCCAGTGCCGTTACAACAATTGTTACAGTTAAAAGAAATAAAATAATTGCAGGATTGTTTAGTATGTTGAAAGAAAGCGAAAGTTCTAAAAGTTGATTTACATAAGGCAATGCAAGGCCTGTAATAACGGCCGCAAGCATTACAGCAACTGTAACTATCAGAAATGTTTCAATGATGAATTGGATTTTCAATTGAGATTTATTACTCCCCAAAACTTTTCTTACGCCAACTTCCTTTGCGCGGTTAACAGCTTGTGCAGTGGAGAGGTTGATAAAGTTTACGCAGGCAATCAACAAAATGAATGCTGCAATCAGCCACAATACATTGAGCAGTTCATGGCTGATTGTTTTGTTGCTGTAATTGCCTGTCTGCGTATCGTAATGCACCGCACTTAATGGTTGTATAATATAACTATCCTTATTGTCGGCAGGTGTTACCTTTTGTGAGTATGCTCTTAATTGTTGATTAAAATTGTCAGCAGAGACATTCGGCGGCAACAAAATATAGCAACCAAAATCAGGTCCTGTTCGATTCCCAATCGGGATTTTGCAATCCATATATCTTATCTCCGGTAAAATCTGTTCCGAAAGCAACCACCAATTTTAGCTGAAAGTCTGTATTTGCCGGTATGGTTGCGAGAATGCCTGAAACTTTCAGCACTATTGCCGGGACTTGAAACAATCCGGCGCCTATGCGATATGACCCTGTTAGTTTAATGGTTTTCCCTATCGCGTTTTCCAGTCGCCGAAATATGTTTCTGCAATCTCTTTTGTAAGCAATACATTGTTCGGATCTTTTAATGATGCATACGAACCTGCGAGCAGCGGGAAATTAAATATTTTAAAGAATGATGGCTCTGTATAAAATACACCGCTCTGGCTCTTTAAAATTCTTTACAGGAGTTCCGTTAGCATCCAAGTACCTGTAACTGATCATTGTGGCTTGCATAAATCGGAGCTACTTGTTCTAGTTGGGGAAAAGCCGTTTTCAATCCTGCAGGCATTGGAAAAGGAACGCTTTTCCCATAAGAAATAGTTCCTGCATCTGCATGATGATATTCGGTTAACACACGATAGATGCGATCTTTCTTTGGGTGAAAATTATCGAAGCTTGTTTGAAATTGTATAATAATAAAGATCATCATACAAACGGCAATACCAACAGCCATTCCGGCGATGTTGATAATAGTGTAATTCCTGTTACGGGTTAAACTTCTGAATGCCGTTTTGAAATAGTTTTTAAGCATACTTATCTATTTTAGAAAATTGGATACACTTACGCCTTGCAGTTTCTAAGAACATGCCATTTTCTCAAAGTATTGATAATCATTGGTATAAGGCGATAATAAAATACGAAATGTTCTGATCTGATACAGTTATTGTCCGCAAATGGCCAAAAGGTAGCACAAGCTATTCTAATGATTTTAAAATCAGCAACTAATAAATTTAGCTTATATATACTAAAAATATTAGTATAATTGTTGTACATTTAATCAGATGGCATTAAATAAAGTAGATACTATTTCTCAGTTACAAAAGGAGATTCTCTTATTGCAGGGATTTAAAAGTTTTTCTTCAAATAATGCCGCGCAAATCAAATTGGGCCTCATTGATAATAACCTTCCTAATGGGTGTTTACCTTTGGCAGCCGTTCATGAATTCATAAGTGACGGATCAGAATCTATTGCTGCCACCAATGGTTTTATTTGTTGTTTGTTATCCTCATTAGTGAAGAATAATGGTGCATGCGTATGGATAAATTCATTGCAGACAGTTTTTCCTCCGGCATTCCTGGCTTTTGATATAGACCCCGACCGATTCATTTTCATAAATGTTCAGAAGGAAAAAGAAATCCTATGGACTATTGAAGAGGCATTGAAATGTGGTGGACTTGCCGCAGTTGTTGGCGAGACGCCGGAAATAAGTTTTACAGCATCCAGAAGATTTCAACTAGCCGTGGAAGAAAGTTTGGTTACCGGATTTATTATTCGTAATCATCCACGCAACGCCAATATTAATGCCTGTGTTTCACGATGGAAGATATCTCCTTTAGAGAGTGATCCAAAACTTAACCTGCCTGGTATTGGCTTTCCCCGATGGAATATAGACCTACTGAAAATCCGGAACGGAAAACCTGGAACATGGCAAATGGAGTGGGCGTTAGGCAAACTCCATCCAATATCACCACTTGTTGCAGCAGAATCTGGAGAAGAAAGAAGAAAAGCAGGATGATATGGATCAACGTTTCGTTACAATTTGGTTTCGTCATTTAAAAACGGATTGGCTGAGCCGCCGTCAGCCCGAACTTCTACATACACCTTTAGCTTTAACCTTGCCGGATCATAACAGAATTATTGTTTCAGCGGTGAATGCAGCAGCTGAGAAACAAGGAATACATGCCGGCATGGTGGTGGCGGACGCGAGAGCTATTTATCCCAATTTGAAAGTTTTTAATGACAAGCCTGAATTAGCTGACAAACTATTAACATCATTTGCGAGGTTTTGCATTCGCTATACTCCCATTGCTGCTGTTGATTACCCGGATGGTCTTGTACTGGACGCGACCGGGTGCCCGCATTTATGGGGAAGTGAAGATTCTTATGTAAAAGAAATCATTAGTCGGTTCAACACTTTCGGTTATGATGTTAAAGTGGCCATAGCAGATACCATTGGCGCCGCCTGGGCAATAACTCATTTTACAAATGAACTTGTGATCGGGCAAGATCAACATAGATCGTCTTTACTTTCCCTGCCTCCAGCTTCGCTGCGATTGGAGCAGGAAACTCTTGAATTATTATTTAAGCTTGGCCTCCGGAAGGTTGAAAGTTTCATTGATATGCCTCGTTCTGTTGTCCGCCGGCGTTTTGGCAATCATTTGCTTCAAAGAATTGACCAGGCATTAGGATTTAAAGAAGAAACTATTCATCCGGTGGAAATACCTGAGCCTTATAATGAAAGATTGCCCTGTCCCGAGTTGATCTCAACATCTACGGGAATCGAGATCGCCCTGCAGAGACTTTTAGAGACTTTATGTCTAAGACTTCAACAGGAGCAAAAAGGCCTTCGTTGTGCTTGTTTTAAATGTTATCGCATTGATGGTAAAATCGAAAAAATAGAAATTGGAACTAATCGCCCTTCGCACCATTACAATCATCTTTTTAAATTATTCCAATTAAAAATAGAAACCATTGAACCGGCATTAGGCATTGAACTATTTACATTGGAGACATCAAAAGTGGAAGAGTTGCAACCCATACAGGAAAAATTATGGGCGGAGAACTGTAGCTTGGAAAGTCCTGAGCTGGCTGAGTTATTAGACCGTGTGGCAAACAGGATTGGTGAAAATAGTATTCATCGTTACTTACCGGATCAACACTATTGGCCCGAGCGTTCAATACGGAAAGCTTTATCTCTTAATGAAAAGGCTATCACTCCCTGGAAATCAGATAAACCAAGACCCATACAGCTATTGCGCCGACCCGAGCCGATTCAAGTGACCGCACCAATCCCTGACTATCCGCCAATGTTATTTCGATATAAGAATCAACTGCATAAAATAAAGAAGGCGGATGGACCTGAGAGAATCGAAAGAGAATGGTGGCTGGAGGAAGGATTGCACCGGGATTATTATAGTGTGGAAGATGAAGATGGCAATCGTTATTGGCTATTCAGACTAGGGCATTATGCTAACGAAAAAAAGCCTCAATGGTTCATTCATGGGTTTTTTGCATAGACGGGAGAAATATGGAGTATACAGAATTACAGGTGACTTCTAATTATAGTTTTTTGCAGGGTGCCTCGCATCCTGATGAACTGGTCGAACAAGCTATGCTGTATGGCTACAAGGAAATTGCACTCACAGATCGTAATACTTTTGCCGGCCTTGTTCGTGCACATGTTGCAGCTAAAGCAAATGGCATGCGTTTTATCCCTGGTTGCCGAATCGATTTATTGGACGGCCCTGGTTTATTGGCTTACCCAACAAATAAAAATGCCTATACACAACTTTCGGCATTGCTTACTATTGGAAATCTTCGCGCTGAAAAAGGAAAGTGTTTTTTATACAAGGCTGACGTATATAAACATGCGAAAGGGATAAAATTTATTCTAATCCCGCCACCAGGTTTGAACCCTGCATTTGAGTTCGAATCATCTTTTGAAATTGCACTTAGAGAATATAAGGATGTATTCGGAACTGCGCTTTACCTCGCGGCCACACGACGATATAACGGGGATGATAATAAATATCTCTATCTTCTTGAACGATTGTCAGCATATATAGAGGCTCCCCTGGTTGCAACAAATGACGTACACTATCATAACCCGGAACGACGGCAATTACAAGATGTTTTAACATGCATAAAAGAAAAGTGTACAATTCAAAATGCAGGTTTCCGGCTGTATCCAAATGCAGAAAGATACCTGAAAACAATGGAGGAGATGTTTCGCCTGTTCAGGCACTACCCTGATGCCATAAAAAGAACACAGGAAATCGCTGAAGCTTGTCAATTTTCGCTACCTGAATTGAAATATGAATACCCGGAGGAACTGACTACCGATGGTCGCTCACCACAGGAAGAACTAACCTTTCTAACATGGAAGGGAGCAAGGCAACGTTTTGCAGATTCTATTTCGGAGAAAACCGCTGCTACCATTAAGCATGAATTATCGTTTATAGAACAAATGAACTATGCAAATTACTTTCTTACAGTCCATGATATAGTTCGTTTTGCAAGGTCAAAAGATATATTGTCCCAAGGCCGTGGCTCAGCAGCCAATTCCACAGTCTGTTATTGTTTAGGCATTACTTCTGTTGATCCCACAAAATTTGATTTATTATTTGAAAGGTTTATTTCAGCAGCCAGAAATGAACCGCCTGATATCGATGTTGATTTTGAACATGAGCGACGCGAGGAAGTGATGCAATACATTTATGAAAAGTACGGACGTCACCGGGCAGCTATTGTTGCGACAGTTACTCAGGAAAGACAAAAAGGAGCGGTAAGGGATGTAGCAAAAACAATGGGACTCTCATTGGATGCAGTTAACCGTTTGTCGGCGTCTATTTCTGGTTTTGGCGATGAATGGTTTGAAGGAAAGCTACTACGACAACAGGGCTTTAATCCGGGCGACAAGCTGCTTAAGAAAGTATTGGAATTAACGGGACAATTAATGGGTTTTCCAAGGCAGCTTGGACAACATACCGGCGGATTTGTTATCACGAATGGCAGACTAACAGATCTATGTCCCATACTAAATGCAAGAATGGAAAACAGGACTTGCATTGAATGGAATAAAGATGATATTGACGCACTCGGATTTTTAAAAATAGATGTATTGGCATTGGGAATGCTGACATGTATTCGAAAAGCTTTCGATCTATGCAAACAACATTACAGCCTCAATTTGACTCTTGCAAATATTCCACAAGATGATCCTGTTGTTTATGACATGATTTGCAGGGCAGATACCATTGGTGTTTTCCAAATTGAGAGTCGTGCCCAACAAGCGATGTTACCCAGGCTCAGACCAAAAAGTTTTTATGATTTAGTAATTGAAGTCGCCATTGTACGACCCGGGCCAATTCAGGGAGACATGGTGCATCCGTATCTACGACGTCGCAATGGTGAAGAACCCGTTGAATATCCATCAAAAGAATTGGAAGAAATATTAGGAAGGACCCTCGGCGTGCCACTGTTCCAGGAACAGGCGATGAAGATTGCCATTGTAGCAGCAGGTTTTACTCCCACTGAAGCCGATGAACTCAGGCGTAGCATGGCAACGTTCAAATTGCAAGGAATGATTTCCAGGTTTGAGGAGAAATTGATCAATGGCATGTTGAGGAATGGTTATACAAAAGAGTATGCATTCCGTGTTTTTAAACAACTGGAAGGTTTCGGTAGTTACGGGTTTCCTGAAAGTCATGCTGCGAGCTTTGCATTATTGGTATATGTTTCTTCCTGGCTTAAATGTTACTATCCCGATGTATTCGCGTGTGCATTATTAAATAGTCAGCCAATGGGTTTTTATCAACCTGCACAAATCGTTGGCGATGCAAAGAATCACGATGTTGAGGTAAGACCTGTTGATATAAATTATTCCGGGTGGGATAATTTATTGGAAGAAAGAGGAGATAAGTATTGTGCTTTGCGACTGGGTTTTCGACAAATAAAAGGTATCAAAGAAGAAGATATGAGTGTGTTGGTATCAAATCGAAACAAAGAGTATTCGAGCGTTGATGAACTACGCGATGCTGGCCTATCCACGGCAACTCTTAAAAAGTTGGCAGACGCTGATACTTTCAGATCAATTGGCCTGGATAGACGCCAGGCTTTGTGGGAGGTGTCTGCATGTGAAGACAGGCCAGTGGGCATATTTGAAGGGCAACAACCTGATAAAGCAGATGAAGAAAAAGTATCATTACCACAAATGACATTATCGGAACATGTCGTTCATGATTATGCGTCAACTGCACTTTCTCTAAAGGCTCACCCTGTGAGTTTTGTCAGGGAAAAGTTGGAACAACTTCATATCGTATCGACTGCTCATCTTGCAAATTTATATGATGGCGATATGGTGAAGGTTGCAGGGCTTGTATTGGTAAGGCAAAGACCCGGTACAGCAAAAGGGGTTTGCTTTATAACCATCGAAGATGAAACTGGTAATGCAAATCTTATTGTTTTCGAAAGTTTATTTGAGAAATACCGAAAGGAAATTTTAAACTCACGGCTATTAATGGTGGAAGGGAGATTACAAAAGGAACGTGAAGTAATTCATATAATCGTAAAGAGCTGTTATAATCTTTCAAAATTTTTAAGAAACCTTACTGCAGAACAAAACGACAAACAACCTGTACTAACTCTTTCCCGGGCAGATCAAAAATCATCGGCGCTTCCTGGCCAAAGTAAAAAACCCTTATATAAAACAATCCAGGAAGAAATTTTTCCTAAGGGTAGAAATTTCAAATAAGGCGTCTATTTTACGAATTTTACAAATAAAGCAGGCTAATGTCCAGCCAATTATTCAATACCAACGATCAGAAATTTAGTTTTGAAGCTTATGGCGTCACAATCATGTGTCAGAGATTAGACGTGGAAGAACAAGTGGCCTTTTATGTAACTTTTAGCAGCCATCGGAAACCAATAACGGTTGCGAGAGCTAAATTTGTGACCAGTCCTATGACGTGGACTTCGATTCCGGAGGGGCGGCAGAAGGAAGCAGAAGGAATAGGCCAATTGATTGACCAATATTTAACAAGCAAAGGATAACTATGTGTTATTATAATGCGCAAAGGGTGACAAGAGACGAATTTATGAGGTTAAAACGCCTTGAAAAGATTGTTGCAAACTATAATTTTTTGAATAGGGATGTGATCGTCGGTTTTGATTTTGGTCCGACAGCGGTGTTAAAACCGATTCCCGGCAAAGAAGATTTTGAATTGGTGCAAATGGAATGGGGTTTCTTACCGGATCCGTTGAGATGGCCATTTATTGAAACGAGGGAACAAGCGTTGAAGGTAAGGAAAGGTTATACTGATAGCCGGGGCCGGTTTAACGAACCATTGAATTTCCTAAATGCTGTATCCGAAGAAATCTTATTGCCAAACAAAGTTTATCGCCAGGCAGCGCTTCAACGACGCTGCATCATTCCTTCAACCGGCTTTTACGATTGGCGACATATTTTTCCTCCTAACAAGCGAACAGGGCAACCAGTTAAAACGGCGGTAAAATATCCATACAGAGTAATGGCTAAAGGAAAAGAATATTTTTGGATAGCAGGAATTTGGCAGCAGTGGACCGATGCTGACACCGGGGAAACTGTAGATACTTGCGCTATCATCACCACGGATGCTACCAACCATTTGGTAATGTCACAGATTCACAACTCGAAAAAGCGAATGCCTACTATCTTAACCGATGATCTTGCGTGGGAATGGATGTTTGAAAGCCTTCCTGAGCAAAGGATATCCGAAATCGCCAAATGGCAAATGCCATGGGAAGATTTAAGTTATTATACATTAGCGAAGGATTTTTTGAATTCAACAGATCCATTGAAGGAAGCATTTTATCCGGAGTTACCGCCACTGGATATTCCGGGAGACGAAATTCCAAAAGGACAGATGGAATTATTCCAGTGAGTCATCTATGAATACCTGACGCACTAGACTTTCAGCAACCCTCGAAACCCCCTGACTGCATAATAGGATTGGGCACCATTATGATAGGTGAAGACAGTATCGTAACGGCGATCTCCGAAAAGGGCGCCGCCGAGTTTTCTAATTTCAGGAGGTGTCTTCAGCCAGCTCGATGTTTTCAAATCGAAATTTCCCAGTTTTTGTAAATCCCGGTATTGCTGTTCCGTTAAAATTTCTATCCCCATGTCCGCTGCCATTTCAATGGCGCTATTTTCTGGCTTAAATTCTTTCCTCGCTGCTAATGCGTCACCGTCGTAGCAGGCATTTCGACGTCCTTTAGGTGTCTCCGCTGAACAATCGTAAAATATGTATTCACCTGTTTTCTTATCCTGACCGACGACATCAGGTTCTCCACCTGAGCCTTCCATTTCATTGAGCGACCACAGTTTTTCCGGGTTGGCTTCCAGCCTGGCGAGCACTTTGGTCCACTCAATACCTTTATGACGAGCCATGTTTTTGTCAAAACGAACTTTCAATAGCTTGAACAGTTCTTCGCGTTGTGCGGACGGCAACTTCTTTTTATTGCTGGCAATGTTGTTCATGCTATTTTGTTTTTCTGTTGAATAACATTTGTTAATTGCAAATTACCGGGGACTTGTTCAGTCATCCAATCCCTTTCCATTGAGAATTTGCTTTATGCATTTTTCAACTCGGGCTTCGCGGGTACTTGATTGTTTGGCCGAAGAAAAATACAGGAGGTATCCTCTTTGCCTGCCGGGCGTCAACGCTTCAAATGCAGGTTTAAGAGAAGGCATTTTGTCCAGTTTATTTTGAAATTCCTCGGACATCTTGAATTCTTTGGTCTTCTTCAAAGGTACTTTCAGACCGGCTTTTTCCACTTTAATGGCTTCCAGAACGTAGGATTTTAAAGTTTTTTCCATCTTCATTATTTCCCGGACATGGGTAAACCGGATCTGACGTGCGGCCTGCACATTCTCAGTCTGCGTAATAAGAATATTCTTCGGATCTTTTAACAGGGCACCCTTGAAAAACAGAAGGGCACAATATTGTTTAAACCCATGGATTAGAACTATGTTACTTTTCTCAAAAGTATAGCAAGGATTGCCCCACTTCAATTCTTCAGTGAGTCCGCAATCAAGAATAATCATCCTCAGTTTCTCGAATTCTTTCTGCCATGTCCTGGAGTTCTTAATAAATGCATCAATCTTAGGATTCGTTGCAATCTTTGCCATAATATTTTATTGTTAATTTACCAACGATTTCTTGCAAGCTTTTGTGAACAATTTACATTTTTTGTTTGATTTTGTTTTACCACAAAGCCCTCATTTATCACATATAAACAGAAAGTATGAAACTGATAATCCTAACTATTGCAGCGGTGGCGATTTTATTCGCGAAATGCTATGGACAAATCGATAAGGCATCAAATTCAAACTCGGGCGATACGAGTAGGATTGCAAGAGCAGAAAATAAATACAAGGAGTTATTTGGTCAGGAAATGGCCGCGGGCAACACGGACCCGGAGTTAATGAAGATCTTTCAGAGACTCATTTTTGGTGAAATTTTCTATATAGGCAACCTGGATGATAAGACTAGGGAGCTTGTAGCGATCACCGTATTAACGGCGAACCAAACACTGCCTCAATTGAAAACACATATTAATGCCGCATTGAATATTGGAATAACTCCCATTGAGATAAGAGAAGTAGTTTACCAGAATGCTCTTTTTATTGGCCTTCCTAAAGTTTTGAATGCATTGGATACAATAAACCGGGTTTTTCAGACCAGGGGAATTCAACTTCCATTGGAAAATAAGGCAACAATTGAAGAAGGTCAAAGATTCGCTAAGGGAAAAGAAATACAAACACCGCTGTATGGGGACCGGATGAAGCAGAATATGAAAGATTTGCCTGCTGGTCTCGGTGACGCCATACCGCGGTTATTAACTGAATCGTTTGGAGATTTCTACACGAGAGGAGGCCTCGATATCAAAACAAGAGAATTAATGATATTCTGCGCTTTAGCAGCTTTAGGAGGCACTGAAAGACAAATGGCCTCGCATGCCGTTGGTAATCTCAAGGTCGGGAATAGCAAAGAGACTCTCATCTCGGCTATGGTGCACAGCTATCCCTACATTGGCTTTCCGAGAGCCTCAAATGCAATCAACATTATCCGGGAGGCAAAAATTGAATAATGCAATGGAGATTATTATTTGTTGATTAGATCTTGCAGAGTATCCTATTTCACGATTGACTCAATTTTATCCGCAATTGCTTTCAATAGATCATGGGGAATTTTTTCACCCTCTTCTACTTGCGAAACGTTAATTACTGCCCGGTAATTCCTTTCCTCATCTGGTTCGAACAACACTTCATGCCCGTAGATTTCGACCTGGATCTTGTGAGTATAGCTACCAAGAAGTAACAGCTTTGCTTCAAAACTTAATTCTTCGCCTTTATAAAGGACGGGGATATGGAATGTTTCATCCATCATTTCCTATGTAAAATTGAAATAAAAGTAGTTGAAGTCAAATTAAGGCCGGAAATTGATCTGGGTCAAATATAGTCTAGCAAGATTTTTGAGGAAAATCGCATTAGTCATTCTCAAATATTCATTTCAAAACTTTTAGTATGGAAACCTTGACTATGTCGAAGGACTCTGTATTGACAGAGGATCTGGTGAATGCAGCGGCCAGGCTTGGCCCCGTTATCAATCAAACAATAGACGAAGAAGAAAATAATGGGAGACTATCCCCTGCAGTCGTCAAGGCACTAAAAAAAGCAGGGTTTTATAAATTGTTCTTGCCCCGCTCTTTAGGCGGGTTGGAAGCGGATCCGCTGACGACGGCTAAAGTAGTTGAAGAAATATCCAGACATAATACAGCAGCCGGCTGGTCACTCATGGTTACCAATACCACCGTCGTAATGGGTGCTCGTATTCCCCGGGAAGGAATTGAAGAGATCTTTAGTGATCATCCTGATACTTTTATTGCCGGAACTGTTCATCCACCTATGAAAGCTACCCGCATTGACGGAGGCTATTCTATCAACGGCAAAAATTCACTTGTTAGCAATGTACATGAGGCAGAATGGATCCTGACCTTAGCGTTAGTAATGGAAGGAGATCATCCAAAAATGAGTCATGGGCATCCGGAAATGCTTTGTGTCTTCATGAAGGCAAAGGACTGCCGCATCATTGATACATGGAAAGTCATTGGAATGCATGCCACCGACAGCAATGATGTGGAAGCCAAAGACGTATTTGTTCCTGACCATCGTCTTTGCCATGTAATGCCGGAGTATACCGCAGGGCAGCATTTCCAAAGTGCGCTTTACAAGTATCCCGCCGCTGGAGCTAACATAGCTTGTTTGCTGGCACCCATCACAATCGCAGTTGCACAAAATGCCGTTGACGAATTAAAAATGATTGCTCAAAAGAAAACACCACTTGGCTCGATGGTTCCGTTAAAAGAAAGAGGAGTCATGCAGAGAAAATTAGGCATAGCAGAGGCCCTGGTTCGTTCAAGTCGCGCATACCTGCACGATTCAATTTCAAGGTGCTGGGAAAGGACAGTGGCTGGCGAAAATATTTCGCTTGAAGAAAAGGCTGGTCTTTTATTGGCCGCCACTCATGCTAATCAATCTTGTGTTGAAGCAGTTGAATTAATGTATACTGCCGCAGGCACCACTGGCATTTATACAAGGAATAAACTGGCACACTATCTAACCGACGCGCAGGTTTTACGACAACACGGCTTTATGAATGAAAGCCGGTATGAAACGGCCGGTCAGATTTATTTTGGGCTGCAGCCTGATTTGCCAATTATTGAATTGTAGTTAGCGATTCCATCGGCCCGGTCGAAATAGGTGATTGAATAGAGCCTTCAAATTAGATTCACTATTCTGGCATAAATGACATATCTTTGTGGTCTTGTATGTTACTCCCGCACTGAGTTTGTATTGATTCTTCCCTTTCAAATACCGTGATGGCTTAACGTAAGGCAGGTAAAGTATCACCTTATCAGCTGATGGCCTTACCATATTAATTATTCTCAAATTTTATTTAAATGTCATTTAACAATATGCAGCTCATAGAGCCTGTATTAAAGGCACTGGTCAATGAAGGCTATACTACGCCAACACCCGTGCAGCAACAATCCATACCCGTAATTTTACAACAAAGAGACCTGTTGGGTTGTGCCCAGACAGGGACGGGTAAAACAGCAGCGTTTGCCATTCCATTATTACAACTAATGCATGTTCAACATCAACAATCGAACGGGCATCGCAATCCCATCAAAGCCTTAGTACTGACTCCAACCAGGGAGCTTGCAATACAAGTGGCCGAGAGTTTCAAAGCGTACGGAAAATATCTTCCTATAAAACATCTGGCAATTTATGGAGGCGTGCCTCAATACAGCCAGGTCAGTGCGCTACGCCAAAATCCCGACATCCTTGTTGCCACCCCGGGACGCCTAATCGACTTAATTAACCAGGGGCATATATCCCTTCAACAAATAAAATTCTTTGTACTGGATGAAGCCGATCGGATGTTGGATATGGGTTTTATTCACGACGTGAAAAGGATCATTGCAAAATTGCCTTCAGAACGCCAGACCTTGTTCTTCTCTGCAACCATGCCTCCGGAAATTCAAAAGCTTTCCGCTTCATTGCTGCGACAACCTGTAAGAATAGAAGTAACCCCGGTTGCTTCCACCGTTGACCTCATTCAACAATCATTATATCACGTCGAAAAGCAGCAGAAGGTTTCACTGTTAGTCCATTTGTTGAAAGAAGAAAGCCATAAAACAGCGTTAATCTTTACACGCACCAAGCACGGGGCTGATAAGGTAGCAAGAAGCATTAACAAGGAAGGAATACGCGCCGAAGCGATCCATGGCAACAAATCCCAGCAGGCACGGCAATCAGCGCTGCGCAACTTTACAACAAGAAGGACCAGAGTGCTGGTGGCCACGGATATTGCGGCCAGAGGTATTGATATTGATGATATCGGCCTTGTTATCAATTTTGAATTGCCAAATATACCAGAGACTTATGTACACCGAATTGGCAGGACGGGAAGGGCAGGAGCTGCAGGTATAGCTATTTCGTTTTGTAGCTCCGATGAAAGACCATTTTTAAAGGATATTCAAAAACTGATCAACAAAGCAATTCCTGTAGTAAAGGGACATGCATTTGAAATGTCGATTCCGCTTGAAAATAGACAGCATTCTTCACGTCCGACTTTGTTCAATGGTGATCGAAACAATAGTGAGAGTAGAAGACAGGGAAGATCATCTTATCAGCGAAGAGCGTAAGACGTATTTGAATTGCTTTTTTGAATTCTTCAATAAATAGGTTATCTTCGTACTATAGGTAAAAATATTTCATCAACCAGTTAGGATCGGTATCAATTCTTACTCTTCAGACCAGTAATAGTTAGTCTCCTCTTTTCTTTTTGTTGCCGTTTTTTTATCCTCAATTTTTAAATTAAATCAATTATTATGAACATGTACATCTCTAACCTTGGTTTTCATACCACGGAAGATGAATTACGTAAACTTTTCGAAGAATTTGGGCAGGTATCTTCTGCCAAGGTGATCACTGATCGCGAAACAGGCAGAAGCCGTGGTTTTGGATTTGTGGAAATGTCATCAAGTACCGAAGCCTCTCAGGCAATGAGTAAGCTGAACGGAAAAGATATCGAAGGCCGATCAATTTCTGTTACAGTCGCAAGAGAAAAAGAAAACCGCTCCGACAAAAAACGGTGGTAATGATAGTACAGGGAGGTCATCCTCCCTGTTTCTTTTCCTCGCTATTCCGCATCCGTCTGGGAAATTCCGTCTGACGTTTTATTTCTTAAAATTAGGCTTATGCAGTTTCATAAAGACGATATGGAAGGCAGCCATTATAATTGGAGCCACGGTGATGAGCAGGTTTTTAGCGGCCAACCCAGTCGCAGGAATTTTGACCGGTTTAATGGTGTCCAGGTACTGTTCCTGATCAACTATTACGGCCGCTTGTCCGAAGATTTCACAGTGGAAAAAGGAAAGAAAATCGAGCAAAAGATCCTGCGCGATTTACCGCTGGAAGCGAAGAGTGAGATTTCCGTTTTCAAGTGGGTAGAAAATACGCTTTCTACCTCGGATTGAAATACTTATATTAGAATCCTAATTTTATTTAATGACGCACGACCAGATAGAAGAAGTGATGAAAAAAAAACATGCTTCGAATTCTATTTTTGAGATCCGGTTTAAGACACGCACTCCGATAAAGGGAATGTTCATTAAGTCTTCAGACTACGCGGAGTTGAGTCGAAAAAATCTCTGGCGGATAGTAAGAGAAACTTATATCGCTGAATACAACAAGTCGCATGACGAAAACCTCGCCCGGATTTTTAACGGTTCAGAATTTACCAAGTTGGAAATGCTCCCTTGAACTGACTACATCGACTTTGTTTTCAAAAGAAATTCCGACACATTATAAGAGATCTGGCTGGTCAATTCTTTCTGCAGTGTATTAATGCCACTATGGGTGCGATGTTCCCCGATCATTTTTCCCGCCTCGCGGCTCAACTGCTTTTCCAATTCGTTTATGTACCTGCCTTGTATTTGCTGAAATACATTTTCATCTTTTTGCCTGTCAAGGCTTTTGACACTTTGTCTGAAGCCATCAAAAAGCGTCTGGAATATCTTGGAAGACAAATTCCGGAATTTGGTCACTAAAACTGTAGAATCATTATCCATAAATAGGCTGGTATCTCCTCATACCCGGTAGCAAACGGCATTAATATTCATACCAGCGCCAACAGAAGCAAAAAGTATGATGTCACCGCGTTCAATCTTATGTTCGGCCATCTCATCCTTGCGAATCATGTGATAAAGAGTAGGAATAGTGGCAACAGAACTGTTTCCAAGCCACTGAATGCTCATCGGCATAATATCGGAAGGTGGTTTCGACAACCCGTATAATTCGTAGAACCGTTTCACGATTTCTTCATCCATCTTTTCGTTGGCCTGGTGGATCAATATTTTTCCTACCTGATGGATATCAACACCGCTCTGATCAAGGCACGATTTCATGGCAAGCGGGACGTGTTTCAATGCATATTCATATACCTTGCGCCCTTTCATTTTCATGTATAGGCTTTCGTCGTCATCGCAGGTTTTATATGATTTTCCCATATTGATATAGTCCACTTCTTCCATGCTATGCGTCTGCGCGGCCACACCCAGAATGCCAGGACCACCCGGCGCTACATCCATATATTCCAATACGCAAGCGCCGGCCCCATCCGCAAAGATCATGCTGTCACGATCAGAAGGATCGACAACCCTGGACAAAGTTTCTGCGCCGATCAAAAGCACTTTATTAGCCATCCCAGCTTTAAACCATGCATGGGCCATTATCAGTGAATGAACCCATCCGGGACAGCCAACCAAAACATCGTATGCCAGGCATTCTGGCCTGCGGATCGATAATAAATGTTTCACACGGCAAGCCAGGGAAGGTACATTTTGCGATTGCCTGCTGCCAAATGCGACATCCCCAAAATTGTGAGAAACAATCACCTGGTCAAGCGTTTCGGCATTAATTCCACTATCCAGCAAGGCTTCTTTTCCTGCCGCCGCCGCTATGTCGGAAGCATTAAGATGTTCAGGTACATACCGCCGTTCCCGGATCCCGGTTATCTTTCTAAATTTTTCGATGATGACCGCCGAAGTATTCGTCAACGGAGACCCGGACTCCTCAAAAAAGACGTTTTTGGAAAAATCATTGTTCAGTTGAATCTCCCCTGGTATGTAGGCGCCTGTTCCGGTAATCACAGATGTTTGCATACTAATAAACAAATTTTGTAGTATCCATATGTTTCCGCCTATTATAGGTTGCTCTACAATTCATATGGTAACTCTATATAGGTTGTTTTTGGGTGGGAACAGAGAGAAATGGATAACAAAAGATACCAATTTTTTTTTAAACCGCCATACAAATATCGGTGAAGTTCAAATCTAATGCTGATTGATCGTTTTTTTGGATTGAATACATTTGATCGTTTCCGTGGAATGGTCTAAATTACATCGTTGCTGCGCCTGTCTGGTGCTACCAATTATCCTGCTCAACAATCTGCAACTTTACAATGATCTATTAAATAATGGCGAAATCAAAGGAAACATATAATAAGAAGGAAAAGGAACAGAGGCGATTCAAGCAAAAGCAGGATAAGCAGCAAAAGATGGACGAAAGAAAGGCCAATAAGAAAAATGGCAATTCGCTGGACCAGATGATGGCCTACCTCGACGAGAACGGCAACTTATCTGATACCCCCTCCGATCCGCGGATTAAAAGGGTTTTCAAGCAAGAAGACATACAAATCGGTGTTCCCCGGCAGGATCACACAGAGGAGACGGTAAGAAACGGAACTGTTACTTTCTACAACAAGCTCAAAGGATTCGGATTCATAAATGACCTTCTCACAGGAGAACGGGTCTTTTTTCATATAAAGGACATCCTGGCGCCTTTGGAAGAAGCCGATAAGGTTAGTTTCCATGTTGAACGGGGACCTCGGGGTCTAAATGCTGTTCAAGTTTCAAAAACAGTTTAATGGTGGTGCGTGAGACACGCACCAGGGCATTTATAATGTTAATGCCTGAGGCACGCACTACGGCTAAAAAAATTATACTCGCGCCCCCAATCTTTTTCTGTAGGCAGAAGGAGTTTGCTTGGTCACAGCCCTGAAAAATTTATTGAAATTCGCCGTGTTATTATATCCTGATTCATAACATACATCTGCGATCGAATACTCCTCATTCTGTAATAATTTACATGCATGCCCAATCCGCAGTTCATTTAGGAATTGGGTCAATGATTTCTTAGTGCGGCTCTTAAAAAAACGGCAAAAAGAATTCGGAGTCATATTGCAGACGCCTGCAATTTCATCCAGGGTGATCTCCCTGTGAAAGTTTTGCATTAAATACCGATATACCTTATTGATCCTTCCGGTATCTTTCTCATCATAAAGATTTTTAAAAGAAACACTGGCCAGAAAATTATATTCTTCCGAGTTTGACAGGATCTCAATGACCTGGAGAAAATGAATGATCTTTTTAAAACCTTTCCTTTCTGAAATGCTGGCTAAAATTTCAGAGACCTGACGGTTGGTGACTCCGGTAAATCGCAAGCCTCTGGATGCACGATTGATCAATTCCTGCGCGGGTTTTAATATATCCTGTTCATCCGTCAGGTTCAGCAGAAAATTAGACGGAAAATAAATTACAGTTGACTTTACTCTAAAACCCTTCTTCCTGCGATGAAAAATTTCATCGTTCTGCCAGATGTGTGGCAGGTCCGGCCCCATCAATACCAGATCCCCATCTTCAAAATTGTCAATGCTATCTCCAACGATACGTTTACCAAAACTTTTCTCCACCCAAACCAGTTCGCACAGATGGTGAAAATGAAATGGAGCATCCAGGTAGAATTGATCCACTTTTTTTATTTGGATGGCCCTCGAGCCTGATAGGTTTACATCGATGAGTTGTGGCTTCATATTATTCCAATTGTTTCGGTATGAGAGGTTCCACTTAGCGTTGTCCAACTATACAAACTAAATTAACATAAAAAATAACTTATGTGAGTATAATTGGTAAAAAAGTTTGTAAGGTGGATAAGAGCATTTTAGGAATATGGAGTTGTAGGAATTTACATTTACAAAGCTAAAAAACTGCATTTATGAAATTACCTCAACGACTGCTTGCCCTTGGTTTGTTTTTGTTTTGCTCATATATTTCATCAGCTCAAAACCAAAGGATATCAGGTAGTATAACAGATGAAGCTAGCGGCTTGCCTGTTGAAGGAGTTACCGTCAGTTTAAAAGGATCAAACAAAACGACGGTCAGCGATCAGAACGGTGAGTTCATTCTGTTGGCTAGATCAATCCAACGCCGTACTTACTTTAAGTTCTGTCGGATATTTGTCCAAAGAAGTTGCCGTAACGAATAGCGAACCGATGAAAATTTCATTGTCGCAGGCGGTTGCCGGCTTGACTGAAGTAGTGGTGCTAGGTTATGGTAAACAACGAAAGTCAACGACTACGGCAGCTGTTTCCACATTGGATCCCAAGCGAATCGTCGCCGTTCCCGTTGCAGACCTGAGTAATAGTATAGGAGGGCGGGTATCGGGAGTATTATTTAAGCAAGTCAGCGGTGAACCCGGTTACGACAATGCAAATATTAAGATTAGAGGTATCGGCACGTTGGGCAATAGCAACGCGCTTATCATTATCGATGGCATCGAGCGGCAGTTAAATTCGATCGATCCCCACGACATCCAAAGTTTTTCGGTTTTGAAAGATGCTGCTTCCGTTGCACCATACGGATTGCGCGGTGCCAATGGAGTGATCCTAATCACTACGAAAAGAGGTTCAGACAAGGATGGAAAATTCCTGGTCTCCTACGATGGTAAAATAGCGTGGTCAAGACCTACGATGTTTCCTAAAGAATTAAGCGGCTATGAGTGGGCAGCACTTAAGAACGCCGGCGCATTGCATGACGGCGCCTCACCTGTGTACACGGATGCGGAATTACAAAAATTGAGAGATGGAACAGACCCGGATCACTATGCCAATGAAAACGTGATGGACCGATTTTTTAAGACGGGCAAGTACAACCAGCAAAACATCAGCGTGAGTGGAGGCAATAAGAATATTTCCTTATTCGGGTCCATCGGTTACGTCGATCAAACCGCGATGTGGGGAGACGTGACCAACTTTCAACGATACATGGTAAGGACCAATGTCGATTTTCGGTTGAATGAAAATACGAAGTTGGGCATGGATGTCTTCGCCAATTTCAGGGACGCTCATTACCCTTCCATCAACTCCGCTGACATTGTCGGAAATATGTGGCGCCTGAGTCCGATCAGCCCGATATTTTATAGCAATGGGGGAGCCGTGGGATTTGTAAACCGCAATCCGTACCAGGACCTTCACGCCAGCGGATACTATAAAGAAAATTTTTACAACACCGCTATATCATTACGCTTTGAACAAAAGATACCCTTCGGTTCCCGGACTATTATTCAGAGCAAATTTTTCAGTGGATACGTGGAATCAATTTTCCAAATCATGGGCAACACCATATGAACTATGGCAGATCCAGCCAGACAATTCATTTGTTTCGACAAATACGGGATATGTTGCCAAACCCATTTTATGGGAGCAACAGGCTAACTCAAGACAAATCACTACCCAATTAATGATTAACTACAATCATCAGTGGGGACTTAACGGCCTGGATGGCGTTTTAGTATTTGAACCCAGGTCCATTCGTGGTGATATCCTGGGTGCACAGCGCCAAAACTATCAGCTATATATTGACGAATTGAATATGGGGAGTGTAGTGCCATCTGATGTTTCTAATTCAAGGCACATCATCCTTGCAGCGGCAGGTCGGCTATGCATACAGGGTGAGCTATAATTATGACAAACCGCTATATGCTGGAAGCAGGCAGGACGATATGACGGCCATTATTATTTCGCGCCGGATCACCGATATGCTTTTTTCCCAAGTATCTCCGCCGCATGGAGATTGAGTGAAGAAAGTTTCTTGAAAGGAGCAAAGGCGATTGACAACTTTAAAGATGCGGGCTTCGTGGGGTAAATCCGGAAATCTCGCCGGGGGCGCTTATCAATACCTGCGTCAATACAATTCTGGTCCCAGCTATCTGCTCGGAGGGTCGCCAGTCATGTCTATTTTCGAAGATATCGAACCCAATCCAAACATTACCTGGGAGAAGGCCGATAAAACAGACATTGGATTTGAGTTGAGTCTATGGCATAAACTCATTTCAATAGAAGCTGATTATTTCCATGAAAAAAGAAAGGACATGTTGATCCCGGCTACTGCCACGGTGCCGTTGGAATATGGACTGGCCCTGGCGCAGGAGAATACGGGTGTCATGGAAAACAAGGGTGTTGAATTACAGTATCGGCAGTATTTATAATATAAATAAGGACTGGTCCTTAAATGCAGCGCTCAATTTCACGTATGCAAAAAACAAGGTCCTGGAAATGAATGAAGCTGCTACCATTCGCGATAATCCTAATAGAAGCCAGACAGGAAAACCCATTGGAACTCAATTTGGTTATCAGGCGATAGGATATTTCCAATCACAAGATGACATCGACAATACACCTTATACACAGAACCTTGGGTTTGCTGTTGCGCCCGGCGATGTAAAATATGAAGACGCGGACAAAAATGGCGTCTTAGATATCAATGATTACCAACCAATCGGCAAGCCACTTTATCCTTCCACTATATATGGGTTTGAACTGGGGGCCTCTTTCAAGAAAATTCAGCTCAACGTCTTGTTCCAGGGTGCCTCAAATGTTAATTATGCGATTACCGGATGGGCCGCGAAGCCTTTTACCCAGGGCTTCGGGTCTGCATTTAAACATCATCTTGACTACTGGACTTCTGGTGCTCCCGACGCTGCCTATCCGGCAATCAGCGCTAACCCTGCTGCATTCGGTTATAATAATTATCCTTCATCTATATGGTTGCGTAACGGAGCTTACCTGCGTTTAAAAAGTGCTACCCTCAGTTATGGGATCGGAAAGATCCAGCGGGTCGGCATTCAATCGGCAAGTATATACCTGTCCGGACAAAACCTCCTTACGTTCACCAGCACCAAATACGTTGATCCCGAAAATGCTTCAACGAGCGATTATTATTTCCAGGAACGCGTCATCGCTGCCGGGATTACTTTGAATTTTTAATCATAAAAAGCTTCCGATATGAAACGGTTAATAAATAAGAAAAAGTTCATCATCATTTTTGCTCTTTTGCTAACGGGTATGAACAGTTGCAAAAAATCATACCTGGATACCGAACCGAAGGACGGCATCTTTGATGATAATGTCTGGAGTTCATATAACAATGCCAACCTTTTCCTGAATAGCGTTTATTTGGGATTGCCTTCTGACTTTACAACTTTTACCTACCATCCATTCGACAGCTGGACAGATAATAACACTCATACTTTTGGCGACGGTTGGACCATCACCGAATCCGTAAATAACAGAACGTACAACTCTACCAATAGTCCTGCTGCCCGCAACGAGGTTTTTAACTGGTGGGAAGGATCTTTTGCCTATATACGCAAATGCAATATTATAATTCAGAAAGCCGAGACCGTAGAAGGCGCCACTGCGGACCAAAAGAAATTGCTGGTGGCACAAGCCAAATTTTTCCGGGCATATTTCTACAGTTGGCTCGTGAACTTTTATGGAGGCGTTCCGATCATTACCATCCCTTTGGACAGGAATAACGGGGAGCAACTCAATTATCCCAGGAGTACTTATGCGGAGTGTGTAACATTTATTCAACAGGATTTAACGGAAGCAGCAGCCGATCTCCCTGCTGCCTGGCCTTCCGGAGAGAAAGGAAGAATTACCAAAGGTGCCTGCTTTGCATTAAAGAGCGAAGTTGAATTGTTCGCTGGAAAATGGCAGGACTGTATCAATTCTTCTAACGCGGTGTTCGCCCTGGGATATAGCCTGGCACCGGATTATGAAACGATGTTTATTCCGGCTGGCGAAGCGAATAATGAAGTGATCTTGGGTGTAGACTTTGACGGCTCCTCCCGCTGGAATTACCCGGAGATCTTTTTGGGCCCTCGCATAGACCCGGGGAGTCAGCAGGCCATTGGGTATGGTGGAATTCTGCCGAGCCAGGAGCTGGTAGATTGTTATGAGTTTACAGATGGAAAACCCGGAGATGATCCGGGTCACGCCAACGACCCGTATACGAATAGGGATCGTCGGTTCTATGCCACCATATTATACAACGGCGCTTCGTGGCGCGGAGGTATTATGCAGACAGAATTCAATCCTAACATCGGGAGCACAGTCAGTAATTTTTTTGATGAGAATGGATCTCACCAGGGAACGTATACAGGTTATTATTACCGCAAATTCATTGATCCGCAGATAACGCCCGGTGGAGCAGATAAGAGTGGTGTCAATGCGATCCTCTTGCGCCTTGCAGAAGTGAATCTAAACTTTGCTGAGGCAGAAAACGAATTGAATGGCCCCACCAATGAGGCCTATGCTAAAATAAATGAGCTCAGGCAACGGGCAGGCATACCCGATTTACCAGCCGGACTGAGCAAGGATGAACTGAGGCTAAGGATTCGGAATGAACGGCGCGTTGAACTGGCCTTCGAAGGAAAGAGATATTTTGATATCATCAGGTGGGGGATTGGTCCCGATGTGCTTAACTCAACCCTTCACGGCATGAAAATATCTACGAATGGTGGAACACCGGTTTTCGAGCGCGTGCCTGCTTATAGTTCTACCCGGAAATTTGTTGCGCCGCGCGACAATTTGTTTCCCATCCCTTCAAAGGCCATTGACCAAAATCCGGAGTTAGAGCAAAATCCCGGATGGTAGTTGATCAATACCCACACTATTGATAATTTATTAAAGAAATATAAGCATGATCAAAAGCAAAGAAATGTGGTCGACAGACGAAGAATTGTTTCATCTCGTGAGAAAAGAACTATATACAGCCGTGGTTGGAGATACAATGGATAAGATGGGACTTTTGCATCAGTTTCTACCTCCACAAATACAACCGTTAAGAGATGACATGATGGTGGTCGGACGTGCGATGCCCGTTTTGGAAGCAGACGTATTTGCAGATGGAGTGCATGCTTCATTATTAAAGAAACCATTCGGACTTATGCTGGAAGCGTTGGATGATCTGAAACGGAATGAGGTTTATATATGCTCAGGAGCGTCTCCAAATTTTGCTTTATGGGGCGAGTTGATGAGTACCCGCGCCCTAAAACTTGGTGCCGCCGGGGCTGTAGTCAATGGTTACGCACGCGATACCCGAAAAATACTAGAGCTGAACTTTCCCACATTTGCATATGGAAGTTACGCCCAGGATCAGGCGCCCCGGGGCAGGGTGATTGACTTTAGGACAAGTATTGAGATTGAAGCAGTCTCGGTTAAACCAGGTGATATTATTCTTGGTGACATGGATGGCGTCTGTGTCGTGCCGAAGGAATTTGAAGAAGAAGTTTTTATCCAGGCACTTGAAAAAGCCATGGGGGAGAAGCTGGTGCAGGAAAAGATCAAAGAAGGAATGCCCGCTAAGGAAGCCTTTGATAAATATGGTATCATGTGATCGTGCTTCATAAGTTCTTGCCACATTGTTTTGTCCGGCATTTTTATCCTCAATTAATTTTTCAGGTTAATAAAGTAATTTGTTGCGCTAACGAAATATTTCCTGTTAGCAATCTTAAATCGGGTTCGGAGCATGAAAATTACAGATGTAAAGGTTTGGTTAGTTGAAGGAGTAAAATACAATTGGACGTTGTTGAAAATCTTCACCGACACCGGTCATACCGGCGTTGGAGAATCCACCAACTGGCCTGGCAGCCCCATCATATACCACGCTACAAAGCATGTAGGAGAGCGAATCATCGGCATGGATCCGATGAGAATAGATTTTATTTGGACAAAACTTTATCGGGATCTTAACTGGGTAGGGCCTTTCGGCGCCAGTCTCTGCGCTATCAGTGGCATCGATATGGCGCTGCTGGATCTAAAAGCTAAACTTCTAGGAATTCCATGTTATGAATTGATGGGAGGGGCCTATAGAAGAGAGATTTTGTTATATGCCAATTATTGGTTCATCGGGGGAAGTCATAGTGCTAAAGACTACGCTGCACAAGCAAAAAAAGTGAAAGAAGCAGGTTTTACCGGGTTGAAATTTGATCCCTTTGCGCATACTGATTATCTATATGGTGATGATTTGAGCAGCAATCTCACTCTTACGTCGGAACAACAGAATCGGGCAGTGGATGTTTGTGAGGCGGTCCGTAATGCCGTCGGGTCCGACTTTGATATCATGATCGAAACCCATGCTATGCTGAATTTCCAAATGGCGATCAAGATGGCTGAGCGACTGGCAAGGTTTGACATAACCTGGTATGAAGAACCCGCAGGACCGGAAAACGCGGATACATTAAGAGCGATGCGCGAAAGGATTCCTTCAAACGTATCTATTTGCGTCGGTGAGCGCCATTATACACGGCATGGCATTCGGCCGATTTTGGAAAAGAATATCTGCGACGTGATCATGCCGGATATTACGCGCTGTGGAGGACCTTCAGAAATGAAACGTATGGCTTCCATGATGGAAGCATATAATGTTCTGATGGCTCCGCACAATCCAAATGGGCCATTGTCTACGATTGCATCGGCGCATGTTTGCGCAACTGTTCCAAATTTTTTCAGACAGGAATTTATGTTTAATGATGTATCCTGGCGTGATGAGATTATCGATCATCCCATCAAAGACATGATTAAAAATGGACATATTCAACTGGGCGATAGGCCGGGATTAGGTGTAGACCTGGTGGAAAGTGAAATGGAAAAACATCCGGGAATAACGATGCCCCGGGAGGGATTTTATATTTAGCCCCGATAAAATATATGGCACTGCAAATAAATCTGGAAGGCAAGGTTGCATTGATAACCGGCGTTTCGTCCGGCATAGGAGCCGGCATTGCAAAAATGTTTGCAATGGCGGGGGCCAACGTGTCAGGCTGCGGAACCTCCGCAAATGGTAGTGAGTTTCTTAAGGAAGCAGAGAAACGTCAGGCGAAGGCGATGTATACTTCCATTGATGTTACCGTGGAAGAAGACCTGGTGAGATTGGTCAAGCAAACGATAGCTAAATTTGGAAGGATTGATTTTCTTATTTCCAATGCAGGAAAAAATGTTTTTGAAGGAGCGGCAGATTGTGGTCCCCAACAATGGGAAAAGAATATTGAATTGAATCTTGCTTCACATTGGCGCCTGGCCCGGTTATGCAAGCCTTATTTGGAACAGAATAAAGGGGTCATTATCATCATGAGTTCCAATCATGCTTTCAGCAGTATAGCGGGATGCTTTCCATATAGTGTAGCAAAGACGGCCCTGACGGGTTTGGTAAGAAGCCTGGCTATCGAATGGAGTCCGCTGATACGAACCGTGGGGATAGCCCCGGGTTTTATTGAAACGTCCGGCAGTAAGAAATGGTTTGAATCATTTCCCGATCCGGAGTTGGAAGAGAAGTCGCACCATCGATAAACATCCGGTGAAAAAAATGGGAACACCGGAAGAAGTCGGTGCCTGGTGTGTTTTTCTTGCTAGTGAGTATGCGGAGTTTGCCAGCGGCACAACATACTTATTAGATGGGGGAAGAAGTGCACTAATGCAGGATGATTAAGATGACTCTCACGCATGGATTAACGACAATGAATGCTAACCTGGACAGCTGAATTACTTTATGAGACACAACTTGAAGTCGGGGAAGGTGCACACTGGCACCCTGCCTGGAAAAAATTCTTATTTGTCGACATCGAAGGGAAAAAGGTTGGACGCATTGATGGAACCACAAAGCATGTAGAGGAAAGAAATGTAGGCAAGCGAGTGGGAACTGTTGTACCCAGCGAAGACGGAAACGTACTGGTCGCATTGCAAGGTTCGATCGAAATGCTCGATTTTGAAAATAATTCATTGAAGGAATTAATACGACTGGAACCCGACAAACCCAACAATAGAAGTAACGATGGTAAATGTGATGCAAATGGGAGATTATGGATCGGGACCATGGATGTAAATGCCAATTGGCATGAAGGAGCTCTTTATTGTTATGACGGGGAATTGAGAAAAGTCCTGGGCAAGATCAGCGTCTCAAACGGAATTTGCTGGTCAGAAGATAGTGCTACGATGTACTACATTGACTCATTCGACTATGATATAAAGGCCTATAACTATGATCTGAAGAATGGAACTATTTCAAATGAAAAAATCATAGTAAAGATCGCTGACCCGGGACTGTTACCAGACGGTATGACCATCGATGAGGAGGGAATGCTATGGGTGGCCATTTGGGGCGGGTACTCCGTGAATCGTTATGATCCGATCAATGGCGAGCTAATTGGCAAAGTGTTGGTGGATGCACCGAATGTTAGTTCCTGCGCTTTCGGCGGTGATCAGATGCAAGACCTTTTCATTACTACTGCGAGAGCTGGCCTGGATCCGCAACAACTAAACAACTATCCCTTAAGCGGTTCTTTGTTTATCAAAAATGTTGGGATTCGCGGCGCCCGGACGAATTTTTTCAAGAGCAACGAAAAATAGAAAGCGGTAAAATCGATCTATTAGTAAAGAATCTATCATGAAATATAAAACCTCCGCAATAGTATTGATTTGTTTCGTTGCCGCTTTGGGAGGTTACCTGTTCGGATTCGATTTTGCTGTCATTTCCGGAGCCCTGCCCTTCTTAAGAGAGCAGTTCAAATTAAATGAATATTGGGAAGGATTCACGGCAGCTTCACTAGCCATCGGGGCCATCGTCGGATGCATCATAGCGGGAAGCTTTTCAAATAAATATGGACGCAGGCCCGCATTATTAATTGCCGCTGTTTTGTTTTTGTTCTCCTCCGCAGCCATGGGCCTGGCGCCCAATCTTAGCTTCTTTATTTGCGCGCGCTTCATGGCAGGGATGGGAGTGGGCATGGCCAGCACATTATCTCCAATGTATATCGCCGAAATATCTCCTGCGTCTCTGCGTGGAAGAATGGTGGCGATAAACCAATTGACGATTGTGATCGGGATCCTGATCACCAATTTTGTCAATTATACATTGCGAAATAATGGCGAAGATGCCTGGCGATATATGTTCGGATTGGGGGTTCTTCCCTCCCTCATTTTTTTTATCGGAATCCTCTGGCTTCCGGAAACTCCGAGGTGGCTGATAAAGGCCGGTAAAGCAGATAAAGCGCGAACGGTACTAAAAAAAATAGGTAATCAATCTTTTATTGAACAGTCCATGAAGGCGATCAGTGAATCGCTCACTGGTGAAACAAAAATGAGCTACCGTTCAGTGTTTCATGCAGCCTATTTACCTGCGGTAATTACAGGGATAGGACTCGCTGTCTTTCAACAACTGTGTGGTATCAATGTCGTGTTTAGTTATTCTTCGAATATATTCGAAAGCATAGGTTCAGGTAAAGACGATCAATTATTTCAGACCGTTATCATTGGTTTGGTAAATCTGGCCTTCACTTTATTGGCGATAATGCTCGTAGATAGGGTGGGACGAAAGCCGTTGATGCTTGCGGGTGCTATCGGCTTGTCGGCATTGTATATCATTATTGCGAGTATGCTGGGCGCCAAGTCGTCGATGACCGGAATACCACTATTAATGGCAATAGCTCTGTTTGCTACTACATTGGCGCCGGTAACCTGGGTTCTTATTTCGGAGATTTTTTCCAATAAGATTCGCAGCGCGGCTACTGCTATCGCTGTATTGTTCTTGTGGACGGGATATTTTATCATGATGTTTACTTTTCCTCTTTTGGAAAGGTGGATCGGTATTGATAAGACGTTTTATGTATACGCCGGCATTTGCGTATTAGGATCCGTGTTCATATCAAGAAAAGTAAAAGAGACAAAGGGAAAGACGCTGGAAGAAATGGATCAGGTCTTTGCTCATTAAATTCCTGATATTAAAATTTGTTTGATCTTATCTTTCAAAACTATTCATTGAGATATTTAGCTATTTTAAAAAAATTGACTTGCGTCCCTGCATGCATCTTGTCGTTGATGGCAGTCAGTGCTCAGGAAAACCAACGTGTTATTTCAATTACCGTAAACGAAAAGAGTGCCGGGAGAGTTTTTGAAGGTGTAGGTGGGGTGAGTGCAGGAGCGTCATCTGAACTACTGATCGATTATCCCGAGCCGCACCGTAGTCAAATCCTCGATTATTTATTCAAACCCAAATTCGGAGCTTCCCTTCAGCAATTGAAAGTGGAAATTGGTGCAGATGTCGTTGTAGTCGGAGCCGAAGCGAGTCATGCCAGAAATATCGGAGAACTTCGGTTTCCGAAAAAGGAGTATTACAATCGCGGTTACGAATACTGGCTCATGAAAGAGGCGCAAAAAAGAAATCCGAAAATGATTTTTTCCGCACTGGAATGGGCTATCCCTTCTTATCTCACCGGACACTGGACACGGGAAAATGCAGAATACATCGCGCAATTCATTAAAGGAGCCAAAGAGTATTGGGGTATAGACATGCAATATATATCACCCGGAAAAAATGAAAGCCCCATCAGTTCCGAATGGTTAAAGAATGTTTTCAAGCCTGCGCTTGATCGAAATGGTCTTAGCGGCATAAAAATTATGGCCCCGGATGATCTTGGACGCGATTGGCAATTTGCCGAGGAATTGCAGAAGGACACCAGCCTGGCATCGATTGTGAATGCCGTCGGGTACCATTATGTTTTCAATCATCTTCCTCAACTTCACAACGAAGCCCACGCAGCTACGGAAGTCGCAAAAGAATTGCCTAACACTTCATTGTGGGCATCTGAAGATTGGTCCATGCATGATGGGAGCTGGAAAAATGCGCACGTACTTGCTGGGATACTGAACAAAATGTACATCCGGGACCGGATCACAGCAATGCAAATCTGGTGTCCCTTCGATGGCTATTACGACAACACAGGAGAATGGTATTCTACGGGACTCATGCAGGCAGACCAACCCTGGTCTGGCTACTACGAAGTGTGGCCGGCTATTTGGGCAACAGCGCACCTAACCCAATTTACAGAAGTAGGTTGGCGATATATCGATGAAGGATGTGGCTTTTTCAACAATTGGAGTGGGAGCAACTTTACTTCTCTATATGATACGTTGACGCATGACTTTAGTACCGTAAGATATACCGACAGTAGTGAATTGAAAACCACAATTTCAATTTCCCTTGAAGGCATGTTATCCAAGCCGGAGGTGTTTTTAATGGAAAACGGATGAGGCAGAAGCAGTTTAAGATGATCCAGAAACTACTGGTGAAGGAAAATAATAAGGTGGAATTTGACGTCGATCCTGGAAGTATTTATACCGTTTCATCCACGCGCAAGGAACAAAAAAGGAAGCTTTCAAACCATATTAACCAACCTTCATCATTTTCTATTCCATTCAGGCAGCGCTTTGATTCTACTGGGATTGGAAAAGATCCAGATACTTTGCAGATATCCAGAAAGAGGCATTTGAAGTTGTAGTTGATAAGTCAGGGAAAGGGAAATGCCTGGAGCAGCAAATTATCAATATAAATGAATGGATATACTATTATTAGGTGTTTGAATTAGGGAGGATGCTAAGGAGTTGGGTGATTAAAGTGAGGACTATAATATTGTAGATGTAAAGATAGCAAAGGATATGGTAAATATTGAAGGATGAACAAGATGCGGTTATACAGAAGGTAAGTGTTGAAATTATAATAATGGATATGGGAATTATACTAACAGTATGTTATATGGGTACTGGAAAAATAATAAAAAAAGATAGGAGATTGGTATAATGAAAATAATATGTAGGGTGATTGGTTGGGTAGAAATGATGGGAAATTTAAAGTGTAAAGAGAAGTAATGTAAAACAAGGTATGGTTGGGATGGTTGTTTGGGATAAAGTGAGATTGATAATTTGGAAATTAGCTTAACGATTAACAAGATAATGTGGATTAAAATGGTAGAAATAAAAGATTACAGTTTTGGTGTTGAGAGTGGAATATGAAATTTATGGGAAGAACTGGCTTGTAAAGAGAAATAAATAGCGATTTTATTCAGTAATGAATTGGATGCAGCTGGAAATAGAAGGGAATTGGATTTGCACTTTGGGTTTTTTATGGTGCGGCAGTTATGAGCAGGGCGCAGCAAGAGGGATTGAGGGAGTATGGTGAGAAGAATGTTTTAAATGGATGGGGTGTTATAATAAACAGCTAGGTAGCAATGGTTTTGCAGGTGGTAAAAGATGGGGGTAAATATATTTAGGATTTAGTGTAGTTGGTTTATATGAAAGAAATGGCAAGGTGCATGGCTTAGTGGGAGAGAAGCGGAAAACTGAATTGTTTAGATAAGTATGATGATTTGCTGCGTTGGTTAATGTGTAAAATTACTAATAGCGGAAAAGCATGAAGATATAGTTTTTAATGAACGCATGGGATTGGGTTTGCAATAGATACTGAAGGCACGGCAGCTAAAATGGAGAAGCTTTGAAGTGATAAGGAAATAGATAAATGAAATGGAAAAGCTATAACAGAGATGCTTGGCGAAACTGCTGCTTATAACTATTATATGATAGTGCTGGTAATTAGGGAGAAGTAAGTGGTACTAATTCTGGAATTTAGTAGGGTAGCGAAAATATAAGAATGTGAAAAAATAATAGCGGTACGCGTATTTAACAATACATAGGCAATGCGATTGCACAAGAGAAAAGCTAAATAATAAAGTAAAGAACACGGGAATAGGGTTGGGTTTGGCAAACGGAATATGTGTTTGGATAATGAAGATGGGATAGACGGTGGTAAAGGACTTAACTATGACCACAGCTTGCACTGGCACGGATATACATCAGGACCTGCTCATAGCAATGCTTCATCTTATCTGGTAGTGGTGGTTTGAGTGTTTCTCTTTCTGACTATAAAGATGGGTTAATATATATAAAGGATTTGAATGGAAAGATGGGAGAATTGGAAAGCAATAGGAATGATGGTTTGATAGAACAATCAAAGATGTTATGGGTATTTGGTAATTTTCTCTGGTTTGTGAGATAGGGAATGAGGAGGGTAGGTGCCTCTATCCAATATATTTAGGATCTGCAGGTAGCAGCTAGCAGCATCATGATCTCCGCTTACAAGGATATTGAAAATAAAAAGCTGCGATTACCTGGTATTATAGGATCTGATGAAGAAAAGAACAGCAACTAATGCTTAAAACAAATCAAAGGTTTAAAGGTAGTTGTCAATTCTATACAACTAGTTCAACTAAGAAACTGGAATTTGCGTCCGTCAATGCTTCCGATAAGCTAACGATGGAACCCAGATCTGTGTTGACGTTGGTTGGAGACTATGAATAAGTTACCCAAGTGCAGAAAAACTGGTGCGTGAGACACGCACCAGGGTATCAATAATATACACGCACCATTATCGATTTTATTTTTTATCACCCACGGGTGCCTGTTGTTTGTGCATGTTTTCAGCCACCACTTTATCCGGAAGCACATTACTCATTGCAACCTGGACCTTATTTTTAAAACCCGAGATGATCATGTCATCTCCACGCATGAGTGCATCATATCCATCCTGAGCTACCTTCGTTGCATCACCAAGCTTACCTTCCTTCACAACCTTCGAGTCATGCATTTCTGCCTTATTAAAAAAATCTGTATCCGTTGCTCCCGGGAGTAGAGCCGTCACAGTGATTCCTTTGTCTTTTACTTCACTTCGTAGAGCTTCTGTAAACGATTGTACAAACGCCTTAGTACCATGATATACGGAATTCAAGGGACCAGGAGCTTTACTCGCTATGGAAGAAAGATTCAATATCTTACCTTCTCCTCTTTCGAGCATATCTTTTAAAAAGACTTTTGTCAGGGCAACCAAAGATGAAATATTCAGTTGGATAATGCATAATTCGCGGTGGATATCGGTTTCTGAGAATTCTCCGTATTGTCCCTGCCCGGCATTGTTGACCAAAATATCGACAACCCTACCGCTTTCCTTTATTTCCTGGTAGAGCTCAAAAGGACTTTCAGGAACAAAAAGATCTTTTGATATCATAACCACATCGACTCCTGTTTCTAAAAGTCCGTTACGCGTAATGGTCAACGAGGCCTCATCCCTGGCGACAATAATTAAATTATGTCCCTCCCTGGCAAAGATCTTTGCCAACTCAAAACCAATCCCGCTGGTGCCACCCGTGATGAGTGTATATTTATTATCTGTCTTCATGGTCTAAAAATGTTTATTGAGAAATTTCGATACTGTGATTGTTTTCCCAATCCACTATTCTTCCTCTTCGTCGCTTGAACCTTCTTGTTCTGCTGCCCAATTGATTTTGGTCTCTGCAATTTTAGAAAGGCCCTGATCGGTTTCTTTTTCCTCCTCCAGTGTTTGTTCCAATATGCCGGCAGCTTCATTCATACCCATTGTCTTGGCTAGTTGTACCAGCCCACCATAAGTTGCAATTTCATAATGCTCTACTTTCTGTGCTGCCATAATGATGCCTGCATCCCTGGTCATGCTGCCGGCTTCAGTTTCTTCAACGATTGAATTGCCTTCTTTGATTAATCCTTCCATAGCATCGCATTTCTTTGCCTGTGCCTTCTTTCCCATCATTTCGAAGACCTGTTCGAGGCGCTCGACATGACCTTCTGTTTGGGTAATATGTTCCTCAATTGCGCTTTTCAATTCCCCGGTGGTTGCTGCTTTTTGCATTTTCGGAAGCGCCTTGGTAAGATGCTTTTCAGCCCAATAAATATCTTTTAATGAATCAGTAAAGTATTTCTCGAGCTGTGAGTTCCCTTCGCCGGCTGCTTCGTGTTGCAGTTTTTGTTGGCGAACTTTCGCAGGTGCTGATTTTGTCGTTGGCATGTCAATTATTTTTAGTTTATGAAATCTATTTCCACAGCTTGCAGGATTCAAACAGCATGCCAGTCAAATTTTATCGTTTAAACTCGTCTGGTATGGCTTTGGCTGTCCAGTTATCACAATGTCAATACAGATGAAAAAATTTTTTCGTAACAATGCACTTTCTATTGCATTCTTGATCTTATTCATGATAGCAATCGTAGGGCAGTTATTCACAGGCATTGCGGAATACAACAAGGAAAGGGAAAAGCGTGGAAGCCCCCGGCAGGATATGGCTCAATACATTTGCTCGGGTCATTTCTTAGAGGCGACTTTTGAGAATTGGGAAAGTGAATTTCTACAAATGGCGCTGTTTGTAGTCCTGACCATTTCTCTAAAGCAAAAAGGCTCGTCAGAATCCAAAAAATTGAGCGGCGATGAAGAAGTTGACAGGACACCATCACCCCGGCGAAAGGGAGCTCCATGGCCCGTGAAAAAAGGAGGGTTCGTTTTAAAAATTTACGAATACTCTCTCACCATCGCTCTCCTTATTCTTTTCTTGCTTTCATTCATGCTTCATTTTTATGGAAGTATGAAAGATGAAAATGAAGAGCTTTTATCAAAAGGGACTCCCTCCTGAGGGTATGGGAGACTACATTGGCAGCAGTCGCTTCTGGTTTGAATCTTTTCAAAACTGGCAGAGTGAATTCCTATCCATTTTTGCTATCGTGATTCTTTCGGTTTTTCTACGGCAGAAGGGATCGCCGCAATCCAAACCAGTAGATGCTCCACATTCTGAAACAGGTGAATAATTAACCATGGAAATAATAGATAAAAAGATAATGAAATCGATCGGACAAAAATTATTGAAGAGAAAGGAATCGATAGCGGTTGCAGAAAGCGTTACGTCAGGCATGCTTCAGTTGGCACTATCGGCGATTCCGGATGCCGCCTGTTTTTATCAAGGAGGCATTACTGCTTATAACCTGGGACAAAAATATAAACACCTCCAGGTTGAACCCATTCATGCTTCTTCAGTTAACTGCGTTTCTGAAAAAGTTGCTATTGAAATGGCTCTGCAGATCTGCGAGCTTTATTCCAGCGATTGGGGAATTGCTATTACAGGATATGCGTCTCCCGTCCCTGAATCCGCGGGCAAGTTATTTGCGTTTTTTGCGATCGTTCATAGAGAAGCAGTGAAGGCTAAAGGTAGAATTGACGGCCGCAAGGGTGATCCACAAGAATTACAGGTATACTATGCAAAAACGGTGATGAACAAGCTGTTACGAATAATTTAATTGGCGGCCTCGAAGCGGTTGATTTAACTGATATAAATGGAGTGGTAAACCGCAGAAAGACGATCAGGATCAAGAAATTAAATATTAACCCCTAGGCTAGGGGCAGTCAATCAAACTTAAATAGCTTTATTCAGTTTTTTTTTCCATTTTTGTCCTCCGTTCGTACCCCCTAAAATTTTGGCCTAATCGCCAAGTTTTTAAGAAGTGAGCCTGGATAGTGCTGAAATGTTTCCATGACACCCTATGCTGAATGAATTCTGTTCCAACGCTATTACCAGAGCGAGCCCTTAACAAACCTTCGAGAGATTACTATATTCTATGCAATTGCCTGAGAGCATACATTTTCAACGGTTGTTTGAATCTGCACCCGGCTTATACCTCGTTTTGCAGCCGGACATGACCATCGTGGCAGTAAGCGATAATTACCTCAACGCCACCATGACCAAGCGCAATGAAATTTTGGGTAGAGGACTCTTCGATGTTTTTCCTGATAATCCTGATGAACCGGATGCTACCGGCGTTTCCAATCTACGAGCTTCTCTCAATTTTGTTCTTGAAAATGGACTTGCGCATTCGATGGCGGTCCAGAAATACGACATCCGGCGGCCCGATGGAACCTTCGAGGAAAGATATTGGAGTCCTATCAACTCTCCCGTCTTTAACGAGCAGAAGAAAGTGCAATGGATCATTCATAGGGTAGACGACGTTACACAATATGTTCATCTTACAAGCTCACAGGCAAAACATGTGCAGATCACAGCGGACCTTCAGGATAAGGTAGAAGAAATGGAAATTGAAGTATTCAAACGTGCGCAGGAAATTCAGCTTATCAATAACAAGTTGCTCGATCAAATTCACGAAAGAGAAAAAGCAGAAAAAATAGCCCGTCGCAGCCAGGAACATGCTACGGTCATCTTCAATAACGCGCCGGATGCAATCGTCGTCATCGATGAGGAGGGCAAGGTTGTCAATTGGAATCCCAAGTCAGAGATATTGTTTGGCTGGAAATCAGACGAAGTAATTGGCAAACCTTTAAGTGAGCTGATTATACCAAATCGCTACAGGGAACTGCACTCCGCCGGTCTTAAAAAATTCTTGAAAACAGGGGAGGGGCCGGTGATCAATAAGGCAATCGAAATAGAGGCACTTCGAAAAAATAATACTGAATTCAATATTGCCCTGAACATATCTCCCGCATTTATTGATAATAAATATGTGTTCATTGGATTTATCAGCGATATAACAGAACGCAAAAAGGCCGAGGACGCGATTCAACGCCTCAACAAGGAACTGGAATCATTTACTTATTCCGTATCACACGACTTGCGATCACCTCTTCGCATCATAGACGGATATACAGACATTCTGATCAACGATTACCGGGACAAACTGGACGAGGAAGGAAGCCGAACATTGGGAGTGGTCAAGCACAACGCCCGGAGAATGGGACAACTCATCGACGATTTATTAAACCTTTCCCAGATTGGAAGGAAGGAATTGATCAGTCAGTTGGTCGATATGGAAGAGCTTGTCAACAATGTAGTAGATGAGCAACTCCAGGCATCGGGATACAAGGCCCGAGTGTCAGTCGACAGGCTGGAACCTGCTGAATGCGATACTAGCCTGATGCGTCAGGTTTGGATCAACCTGATCTCAAATGCAATTAAATATTCCAGCAAAGTGGCCCAACCAGAGTTGCGTATATCGTCATCGAAGAAGGGCGGCGAATTAATTTATTCAATCAGCGACAACGGCGTAGGGTTTAAGATGGAATATGCAGGAAAACTGTTCGGTGTCTTTCAGCGGTTGCACAAGGCAACGGACTTTGACGGCACAGGTATTGGACTGGCACTTGTAAAAAGAATCCTAAACAAGCATAACGGCAGGATTTGGGCTGAATCGGAGGTTGGTAAAGGAAGCACTTTTTATTTTACGCTGCCTTCCCTGATGGTTAACTATCCTTCTGAGGAATTGGCGGAACTTGCAAACTAACAATATAAATAAACCCCATGGATCGCAACGAAGTTGAAATCCTTTTCATAGAAGACAATCCTCACGAGGCTGAATTGACCATTCGCAGCCTGAAAAAGCACAACCTGGCTAATCGCCTCATGCATATTGACGACGGAGAAAGGGCACTCGACTTTATTTTTTCGAGAGGTGAATATGAGGGAAATGCAGGAATGCAAAATCCCAAGCTGATCCTGCTGGACCTAAAACTTCCTAAAGTAGATGGGTTGGAGATTTTAAGGCAGGTGAAGTCAAATGAGCATACTAAACTAATCCCGGTGGTGGTGCTCACTTCATCCAAAGAAGAGAGAGATATTGTGGAAAGTTATAAACTTGGTGCGAACAGTTATATCGTGAAGCCAGTAAACTTCGATTCGTTGGCCAAAGCAGTTCATGAAGTTGGATTGTATTGGGTCATTTTGAATGAAAGTCCGCATGCGGTCGTATAATGCCTATTTATTCCATATCAATGAAAAACTACTAAACCATTAATCCATGACGTCAGAGCTTAAATTGTTGCTTCTTGAAGACGATCCGTCGGACGCAGAGTTGATACAGGTATTATTGAAGCGATCGGGGATGCAATTCAAAGCGATCATTGCCAGCGACGAAAAAGAATTCCTTACAGCAATGAATGAAGAAGGATTTCATGCGGTGTTGGCCGATAACGCTTTGCCCCAATATAATTCGATGGAAGCGCTCAAATTAATCCGGGCAACCAATCCCTATGTGGCTTTTATTCTTGTAACAGGCACTGTATCTGAAGAATTTGCTGTCAATATTATTCAACAGGGAGCAGACGACTATATCTTAAAGACCAATCTCACCAGACTGCCTGCCGCGATCAAAAGCGCCATTGAAAAAAAGAAAATCCAGCGCGAGAAGGAAACGGCAGAACGCAAGATCGAAATGGAAAAAGAATTATCCGCCTCGATCATCAATAGCTTGCCAGGCTTATTCTATTTCTGTGATAGCAAAGGAAATTTTCTTCGCTGGAATAAGAATTTTGAAAGGATCTCGGGTTATTCTTCAAGCGAAATAGGTAGGATGACTCCTGAATATTTTTTTACAGGCAATGACAAAGACCATATTAAGGGGTTTATCAAAAAAGTTTTTTCAGATGGTCATGGAGCTGCCGAAGCCATTTTAGTCACGCGTCAAAATAACCGGATCCCGTACTATTTCACCGGCATGGCCGTAAACTTCGATAAGAAAGAATGTTTCATTTGCATTGGGCAGGATATTTCCGCCAGCAAACAATTCGAAGAAGAATTAAAGGAATTGAATGAGCAATTGCATATGGTGCTGGGGCACCTGGAAAAAATAAGAGAGGAAGAGCAGGCCCGCATTGCGCGGGAGATGCATGACCAGCTTGGGCAACAGATCACCGGCTTGAAAATGGATCTATCATGGGTTCGGGATAAAATGAAAAAGAATGTGCCTCCGGAGAAGATCATGGAAAAGTTGGATGAGATGTCCGAGTTGCTGGACGAAGCGGTCGTGACCATTCGTAAAGTTGCGGCCGACCTGCGTCCGAGCATATTGGACGATTTCGGACTGGTTGAAGCACTGGAATGGCAGAGCAAGGAGTTTAGCAAGAGATCAGGAATTACAGTTCATTTCAGGCATCACGCGGGAAAATCAACATTTGATCCCTCCATCTCCATAAGCTTGTTCCGCATCTACCAGGAAGCACTGACTAATGTGGCGCGTCATGCACAGGCAGGCAATGTGATTTCTCTTTTGGAAGTATTACCAGGCGAACTGATGCTGACTATCACTGATGATGGGAAAGGCTTTGATGTTTCAGGTCATAAGAAAACACTCGGTTTGTTAGGTATGAGAGAAAGGGCCTATATGATTGGCGGTTCTGTTAATATTACCAGTGGACCAGGTCAAGGGACAACCATTATGATCAGCGTTCCTCTGCCAGAAAAGGAAATTTCTGAAAAATTAAGAAAACATAAAGCCTAGCGTGAATAATTTTTCTGTGGCAAATGAATCGATGGCATAGTGATTGTACTATAGCAGTTCTTCTTACTATCCTTCCTATAAAATACCCGTATATCTGATCCTCCCCCTGGAATAATTGAAAGATTATTTAGTCAACAATGGCGTAAGTGGCTGACTTTTATTGATAAGTCATAAGTACTTCATCAAGAATTTTAGAAAAGTCGCACAACTCGCCTTAGGCAAGGCTAAATCCAAACTATGAATCAAATTAATCGGACAAATGATTTTGGTGCCGGTTCTGCTTGAGAGATTGAAAATTATTTGTTAGCCGTCATTTAAGAAATTAAATGGCCCATCCTGGAAGAAACCATGTTACTGATTTATTTCATGTTATTATTTAATTTGACCGTTCCCCATAAAACCGTCGACACTAGAAAGCCAGTTGCCAAGGCATCCTATGCTTTTAAGACTAATCCGCAGGGCGGGTTGGTAATTACCCTGGACGGAAGCAATAGTCAGGATCCAGATGGTTATATCGTTGGATATGAATGGACACAAATAGGAAGCATTCCCAACGTCGCCCGCATATTCGAACCGTCTTCTGCAGTGACCCTCGTAGCGCCTCCTCTCTGGCAATTGGGTACTTACCGGTTTCAGTTAAAAGTGATAGATAACCAGGGAGCCTGGAACACAACGACAGTGATCATTTCCGTCGTAAATGAAAGTTCTGATAAGCCCGCCTCCGGGAAAGGATAATCACGAGTTCCGGCAATTCATTTCAACTTAGATAATTTCAGATCTTCCCGATTATCGCGACGCTCCTGTGCTGGCTAAATTCCGGGTTGCCTGGCCGAGCACTACCATTAGCTTTTCTAACATTTCCCGGTGCTGCGTGAATTTTCCGTTTTCCGTCTCAATATTTATATAACGCCAGTTGCGCTCTCCGCAATATATACTCAGGGACCCGTCCCGCTTCGCTCTTTTATTGTCTTGCCAAACCGTATTATAATGGTGATCTGCCATTTTTTGATATAAGATGCTGTCGGTGGTCAATGCCAGGTCATCTAAATCCTGCGTTTGATTTGAATACACCGCCCGGGCATCGCTCTGCCGATCGTTGCCTGGCAGATAACTCTTGATGGAGTAAGCTCCGTCGGTATTGTTATGGAGAGCAATGATGCACGAAGTAGAATCAGTGATCAGTTCAAGGATCCGCTTTGCAAATTTTTCAATTTCAATTATCGCAGATGCAGAAATCCGTCTATGGATGCGAAGGGTTTGCTCTATTCCTATTCTTGAAAATATTCTATTGGGATCAAACGTATAGTAAACGTTCTTCAATCTGAACCGGATACTACGCTGCTGATTATTTTCAATTTTCAGAAGAGTGCCGCCGTTGATTTCAAGAAGTGATTTAGCTGCTTCCACCGAAGTTGATTCATTGTCGTGGACATTCACATATACCAGGTCCTTTACTTCGCCGTATTGAAAGACTTTTAAAATGATTTTCTTTTCTCCCAGCCGGTAAGAAATCGATTTTTCAATGGGAATAAAGCGCGATTGAGTATCTGCTTGTGAAAAAGATTGGAGGGAAAGGAAAAATACGGAATGGAGGAAAAAAACGTGTTTCACGAGCCTGGATTTGAAGTAAAGATACTCAAGAAAGGCAATTGTCATAATGGATCGGTAATAAGTTTAACCGGCCAGTCTTTCCTTCATCTTCACCATCAGATCTTTTTCCACCATTAGTTGAGCGAGATGGATCATATTCATGAATGCCTTTGCATGAGAAATGCCATGTCCGATGATCACCGGCTTGGCGACTCCAAGAACAGGAGTGCCTCCATAATTTTCAAAATTGAAACGTTCAAAATACGCCTCCCTCACTTTTTTCTCCTGTGCAATTCCATACAACGATTCAGCCAGCTTGAGAATGATATTTCCCGTAAATCCGTCGCAAACCATTACGTCTGCTTTTTCAGTCAGCACATCCCTTCCTTCAATATTTCCGGTAAAATTGATTTTTTTATTTTGTTTCAATATAGGATAAGTTGCCTGAGCCAAAAGATTTCCTTTTCCTTCTTCTTCGCCCACGTTAATCAATCCGACTTTAGGATTATCAATTCCAAGTATCAGTTGGGCATATACCGATCCCATGATCGCAAATTGATTAAGCTGTTCCGGTTTACAATCCGTATTTAAACCAACGTCGAGCAATAAACCTGTTGCCCCATTTGCTTTGGGAATAATGGTGGAAATCGTTGGTCGGATCACATCTTTCAAAGCTTTGATGCTGAACAACGCTCCCACCAACATGGCTCCGGTATTGCCAGCGCTGATGAAAGCATCGATGCTTCCCACTGCTAACCATTGGAAGCCGACAGCGATTGATGACTTGGGTTTATCCTTTAATGCCTTTGTAGGAGATTCATGCATATCGATCACCTGGTCGGCATGAACGATGCGGATATGATCTTTTTTCAGACTGTTTTCAGCGAGGAGTTTTTCTATGCGCGTTTGATTGCCTATCAGCACGAGGTTGGCGGGAATGTTGTGGCCAGCTAGATAGGATTTAACTCCTTTTATGGCTTCCTGGGGGGCAAAGTCACCTCCCATCATATCAATGCCGATATTCATTAGCGGTACAATTTACAAATTCCCCAATAAAGGCCTGTTTATTCAAAATAACGAATTCCAGATTCCATATTGACGATTGCCAAATGGAACCTGGAATTTGACCCCGGTTAGTATGGGATTATGCTGATTGGCTAGTAATGTTTGACGTCCTTATTTCTTTACGGGCGACTTTTCGGCAACTACTTTGCCTTTGTAATACAGTTTGCCTTCACTTACGTGAGCGCGGTGCCTTACATGGATCTCACCCGTTGTGGCGTCAGTTGATAATGTCGAAGGGTGTGCTTTATAATGCGTTCTGCGCTTTGCGCTTCTTTGCTGACTATGTCTGCGTTTGGGATTTGGCATAAATTAAGTTATATGTTGTAAGTTATAAGTATTAAGCTATAAATTTAAAATATCAATCCAGCATCCAGTATCTAGTATCATTCTTCCAGTCCCTTAAACTTCTCCAATCCTCTCCAAATGGGGTTTTCACTTTTCTTTTCTACTTCGGCCTCTAATTTTTTCAACAGGTCTCTTACTGTTGCATTGCAATGAGGGCCGTCCATTTTTTCAAAACCACAGACCTTGTGCAAAGGGATGCTGAGGTTGATGAATTCATAGATCCAGTTGGAAACATCCAGGTGGCTTTCATGGCGACTAATAAAATACACATCCGGATCTTCCTCCTCCTCATTCATCTCTTCGGGAACATCAACCATTTTGACGATGATGTTGAATTCATCCCATAGCTCCAGTGGCAGGTTATTATTGCATCGGTCACAAGTCACTTCGAGACTGCCACCGATCTCGAATTTCAACTGGCAGAAACTCGTGTTTCTTATCCAATGTTAATTTCACATTGGCCTTACAGTTTCGAAAATCCTGCTTCTGGAAAGGCTCAAAGAACAGGTCATCGATCAAATAGTTAAACTCATGAACCCCGGGTTTTAGTCCCACATAAGCTATCTCAAACTCCCTTCGACGGCCCATTTGATCAACTTTTTGACCCGATAAAAATCGGGATGCAAAGGTAGGGGAATGATCGGAAAATTGAAGGCCGATTTTGGATTATTTTCGTTGCTGATGATAGCCATTAACGACTGATTTTAGACACTTCTTAAAACCTGAATGTTTGCAACAATTTCTGGCGAGCTTATTTGGCCGGACTGATGAAAAGCTGGAGTTGGGTCTTGCTCATCGCAATGACGATCATGATCAAATGGGTCTCCTGGTATCCAGGTTGGGTGGAAAGAAACTACAGTCTGGGTGTCTATCCAGTACATTGCGAAGATCCAGCGATTCCTGTTCGGATGGGTCCCTTTCAGTATTGGGGATATATTTTATGCCTTCCTCATCGTAGTGCTGCTTATAAGATCTTTCAATTGGAACGAGGATCTTATTCAAAAGAAAGTTCAATCGACAGTATTTTATCAGTGGTCTTCAGCAGATCATTTTCTTTTTCCTATTTGTATATGTATTTTTCAATCTCCTGTGGGGACTAAATTATAACCGCTATGGCATTGCGCGCCAATTGGGCCTGGCGGTAAGACCATACACCCTGGCCGACCTGGATACACTCACAACGGTGCTGCAAGCCCGGTTGAATGAATATGGTGACATGGCTAACGAGGCCCAGCGGGATTCATTCGATACAAAAGGAAGATTGTTTAATGCCAGTTGTGAAGCCTACGATACATTAGCAAAAGAATTTCCTTTTTTAAAGTATAAACCCCATTCCATCAAGCCATCATTATTCAGTTATGTAGGCAATTACCTGGGTTTCCAGGGATATTATAATCCGTTTTCAGGAGAGGGACAGGTAAACACTACCGTGCCGAATTTCCTGGTACCATATGTCACAACCCATGAAATGGCGCACCAGCTCGGATATGCGAAAGAGAATGAAGCAAATTTTGTAGGCTTCCTGGCATGCCATTTTTACAACTCTCCCGTGTTCAGGTATTCGGTGTATTTTGATATGTACCGCTATGCTATTGGTGAAATATATGGGCGGGACACGTTAATGGCAAAGGCTTTTCACGAAAAGCTTCATCCACAGGTAAAAAAAGATATCCGCGAACTGCGCGATTTTTTTATAAAGTACAAGAATCCGGTAGAGCCGATTATCATGTGGTTTTATGGACATTATCTAAAAGCCAATAATCAACCTGCGGGCAAAGAATCTTATAATGAAGTGGTGGCGTGGCTGATTGCTTATTATAAGAAATTTGGACGATCAGATAAGACTTTTAAACTAATTCTACATCCGATACTCCCGACTCCAACTGACTCCACTAAAATTCATTCTTCCACATCATACTTTCAATAGGTCTGTCCGGCTGGTTCGTGTATTTGGAGTCTTCTTTTGATTGTATTTTACTTCAATTTCACCATCAACAGGGAAATAAATCAGTTGCCCGATAGGCATTCCCTTGTAAATTCTTACCGGTTGTTTCACCGATATCTCAAGGGTCCAGTGGCCACAAAAACCGACATCTCCTTTGCCTGCCGTAGCATGAATATCAATTCCCAGCCGCCCCGTGGATGATTTCCCTTCCAGGAAAGGAACATGAGCGTGGGTTTCGGTGTATTCTGCCGTAACTCCCAGGTAAAATTGATGCGGGTAAAGGATAAATCCTTCGTCGGGAATTTCAAAATGAGCAATCTGGTTATGTTTTTTAGCGTCAAGGATATGGTCCTGGTAAGTCGCGAGCCAATTCCCAAGATGCACATCGTAGGAATTACTGCCCAGAAATTCCCGACTATAAGGAACGATTTTGATGGTGCCGTTTTTCCATTTCTTCTTGTATCCGCAGATCAGATAGTATCATTTTCCGGTTTCGATTTTTATTGTCAAATTTGCGTCGGGTTCTTAATAATCCAGCGCAGCCAACCTGCGCTGAGCAAAATAAAGATGAAAAACTAACCAATGCCCATTTTTTTTCAACACCCGGTCAGATGATACAACCCGGCTAGGCATCTGGAAAATTGAAGAAACAGAAGAATTCTTTAAAGGGAATGTTCCACAACATAGAGATGTTACTCATCCTCATAAGAGACTTCAACACCTGGCAGGGCGGTTTTTACTTCAGTTTCTCTTTCCGGATTTCCCATATGAATTGATACAGATCGCCGATACCCGGAAACCTTTTTTACCGGATGAACAATATCATTTTTCCATTTCTCATTGCGGAGATTTCGCCGCTGCAATTGTTAGTAAGGACAAAAGGGTCGGTATAGACATAGAGATACCCGCTGAAAAGATTGCCAGGATTGCAGACAAATTCATCGATAACAACGAAAAGGAAATGTTTGAGATTTCCCCGACTCACGGATCACCGGCTCCTCACTGTCATTTGGTCGGCAAAGGAGTCGGTATTTAAATGGTATGGCGAAGGGGGAGTGGATTTTAAGGAAAACATCTTGCTACAGGAACGCGAGGCAAATAGCGAAACGATACGAATGTTTCTTTACAAAGAATCGACACAGCCTGGTCATTCATTACCGTGCAGTTTGAGCAAATAATCCTTGCCTGGATCATATCATAAAGAATTCTGCAGTTCGTCACCGGACGAAAGCAGATTCAGGTCCACATCATTGCCGGAAATTCCTTCGATAGATCCGCGGATATGGGCAGCATTCAGCAAAACTTTTTCGAGTTGCTTTTCCCTTGCCTTCCATAAGTTTTTCCATCGTCTCTCTTTCCCGTTGGATCGAAAGCTTCATCGTCATAAACCCTTCCCTTATAGCCTTCCATTGTTCGGCAAATTCATTACTATTTAAATACTATAGAGCAAATGCATCTTGTCACCGTTATTATCATTGCTCTTTGTGGCATTATAGGTGCGGATCACGCCGTCCCGTAATGCAGATGCCAGAGCTTTCACCTCAGTAAACGAACAGATCCATACTCCATCCTTCAATCCGAAGCATTCCATCTCGCTTGGCATCGTCCGCGTAACCAGCACAGAGATATCGGCGCCCAGGCTGCGCATATCCGATTTCAACTTCTCTATCCAGTCGCCCATAAATGAATTGGTACGCTTACTCTCGTAAATGATCTTTCCGCATTCCTGGCCAAAATTATTGTGGATGATTTGTATGCAATCGGCTCCACGCACCCCTTTACCAACGACATGGATCACATCAAACGGGAAGGCAACTCTTAGCAATTCCTCCAGAGCTAATTCCTGCACTTCGCCCTGTAGTTTCATCGATCCCTGATCGGCCTTCCTCCTCATTTCATCAGCCAGTTTTTTCTGATCAGCCAATTGTTTTTCCAATTCCTTCATTCGCATTTGGAATTCAGTTTCCCTGGCTTCAGTTTTTTGGTGCTCCAGCTTGCGAATCTCTTCTGAAAGTTGAGCTCGCTCTTCCTGCAGTTTTCGCTGCGTGGTAATCTCCAATTCAGCTTCTCTTGTCTTTAGCTCCCTTTCTTTTTGAAGGAATTCCAATTCCTTTCGCCTTGCCTCTTTTAGTTTCCCTTCATTTTCCGTATTGCTCCGTTCCAACAAGCGCAGTTGGTTCTCGAAATCGGCACTAATGGATTTCCTCAGGTTAGTTTCAACAGCCTGTTGAAGTCGCCTTTTTTCGTCCTCTAACCTGACCTGGAATTCGTCAGTTTTTTTCTTTTGCCACTCCTGCACTTTTGTACGTAATTCCCTTTCCATTTCCTCCCGCATTGCCCCGCTGGGTTCAAAGGAGTGCCCACAATTGGGACATTTTATATCTGTCTGCATGAATCCCATTTCTTTGTTTCAAAACTACTGAATGGTGCAGAGGTGGACAACTTGTTCAGCTAACAATTGATGGGTCAAAATGTTGACAACTCAAATCTTAAAAAATTCTCCAATTTGTTAAATCTATTATCAGGCGGTTCTCGTAACTCTCTATACGCTTCAATCCCTCCCTGTCTAAACCAAGGCTTCTCATTTACCAACTAAAGGCCAAAGCATCGATATAATCATCATTTCCAATTAAAACTATTCTTATGCGAAAAAAAAATGCATCTGGCCCGGCGGTCCGCCTATTTCTGACCCTGACAATCCTTGCTATTGTTTCTTTTATTCTCAGTTCCTCCAGTCACCGTGAAGCCCCGATGATCGCGAACGATCCCCTGGCAGACAACACCGATGTGTATGCTTTTAAAAGTCCAACTAACCCGGACAAGATCATTATCATCGCAAATTATATTCCGTTTCAGGCACCCCAGGGAGGTCCCAATTATTTCCAGTTTGGAGAAGATGTACGCTACGAGATACATATAGACAACAACCTCGCAACCAATGGTGATGATATCATTTACCGTTTTACTTTTCGCAAGACCAATGAGGACCCGACTACTTTCTTCAACATCCGGCTTGGAAAACAAAATCTCAAAACAACTTACAAGGCTGAAAGAAGCACGAATGGAGGAAGGTCCTTCCACACCATTATTAATAATGGTATAGTACCTCCGCCAAATATCGGAGAACGCTCCATCAGTTCAGCCGTAGGATTGAACACTGCCGGCTATAATACACTGATCGAGCAGGCGATTAAAACTTCCAATACCGGTGAAAGGATCTTTTGTGGGCCCGTTGATGATCCGTTCTTTGTTGACCTCGGCGGTATTTTTGACCTCGGTGATGCTCCGCGCCAGGGGCCTACGCGTACAGCCGACGGTTTAAAATGCATCAATGTCTCCACGATCGCTCTGGAAATTGATGTTTCCACCTTGCAAAAGGATCACAAATCGCTTCGCCATGCCGCCAACGTTCTGGATCCAAACTATGTTATTGGTGTCTGGGCATCAGCAAGCCGTCAGAAAATTTCTGTGCTGAGAGATTTTAAACGCGATTGGTCTGACAATGGATTCCGTTGGAACGACAATGATGGCATCACACACCTGGGCCCGTGGGTACAGGTCTCCCGCCTGGGTATGCCGCTGACGAATGAAGTAGTGAATCCAATTGGTGTCAAGGATCTATGGAACAGCATGTCCCCTTATGAAGACCTGGCTAACCTGAAGACCTTCGGCAAATACTTTTACAACCCGGAATTAGCTTTATACATGGATGACGACCAATTTGGCGGAGCTGTACCGGCGTTTGCACCATTGAGAGTTCAAAAAAGTTCACTCGGTCAATTTGGATTCGGAAATGGACAAAATGGGCTGTTTGCTTTGAAGGGATCTCCTGCGGTAGCGGGAACAGCTTTGGATGATGCCATTTTTGGAAAATTATTGCTGCCGAAAGCTAATTCTCCAAGGTCTGTGGATCTTTACCCCATATTTCAAACAGGAGTTCCCAATCTTCGTCCTTATCAATTGGCCACAGGAAAAGTCGGTGGCAATCCTTTGGCCGAAGGCAAACCGTTCATTCATAATTTCCTGCCAAACGGTGGAGATATGTTGCGATTGAATATGGCCGTCCCTGCCACACCGAGAAATTCTGCTGACTTTAGTTCGGAGGGATTGGTTCAGGCAGCAGTTCTTGGATTGCTGGATCCAAGGTTCAATGGGAATACCAATATTGAATTCATTCCAAACATGGATGGATTTCCGAACGGCAGAAGGTTGGAAGATGATGTAACCCGAATTGAATTGCAGGCCGTCAGTGGTGTCGTATTAGCTGCTATCGGGTTATGGTATGATGATTATATTCCGGGCACCAGCCCAAGCCCGGTTACTCCTAAACTTCTTTCTGTACTAGGATATAATACAGGAGTAGACATCAATGATACTTCATTCAAAGCGTCATTTCCCTTTGTTCAAACGCCATGGGCCGGAACCCACAATTGCAGTTGTGATGGCCCAACAACTTCTGGTAAGAAAGATAATGCAATTCCTACCTCTCAAATGAAAGTTACGAGCAGCAATCTTGGATTAGCTACTCCCGAAGTGTTCTTATCCACTTATCCGAATCCTTCAAATGGCAATAATACGATCCGCTACAGAGTTGAAGCACCAACGAATTTGCGAATCATCGTATTCGATGCGCAAGGCAGAGCGGTAAAAGAATTGGTCAATAAAAAAGTAAATGCCGGCACATATACTGTTGATTGGAATACGAAGAATCTTTCCTCAGGCGCGTATTTCATAACAGCGATCAAAGACGGCAACCAAAAGCAGTCGATCACATTGCTTAAGAACTAAAATTTCGGAGTAGGCGAAAGTCCGCGGGTAAAACTGCGGGCTTTTTTTTTGGTGAAATCATCAAAGCAAAACATCAATATGAAAAAAGCGAGTCAATATATCATTGCCCTGGTATTCCTGGTGGTTGCGGTTGGATTTGTCGTCGTCAAATATAAGCGGGAAAAGAAAAGCCAGGCGGCCGCTTTTTATCTTTTAAAGCAACGTCAAGGTGTAATTGCTCAAACCGAAGAATGGAAACAGGTGCAGCGGCAGTATGCGGAAATGATGAAAGTGGTGCGGACAAATCCGGATGATCTAAAATCCCGTATTGCCCTGGCTGGGATTTATATCAAGGAAGCACGGGTGACTGGTAACTACGTGTACTACGATATGGCTGCCATGAAATATATCAACGAAGTGCTGGACATCGACTCTTTGAATTTTGAAGCGCTATCGCTCAAATCACTTTGTTATCTTTCTCAACACCACTTTGCCGATGGCCTGACCTATGCGGAGAAGGCCAGGTCGGTCAACCCATACAATGCATTTGTTTATGGGATCCTTTTAGACGGCCATGTCGAAATGGGAAATTATGATGCCGCACTGAAAGATGCCGAAAAGATGGTCTCTATCAGACCCGATCTCCGTTCATACTCAAGGATCTCGTATTTACGGGAGATCTATGGAGATTACCCCGGTGCAATAGAAGCCATGGAAATGGCTTTGAGAGCTGGTCCTGCCGGTGAAGAATCTACGGAGTGGGTTCGCATTCAACTGGGACACCTGTATGAGAATACCGGCGATATGAAGAGGGCGGAATTGAATTATCAGACGGCGCTGGACAACCGTCCCGGTTACGCTTATGCGCTGGCCGGCCTGGGCCGGATTGCGACAGCATCCAACGAATACGAAAAGGCAGTTAACTATTACATGAAAGCAGATTCTCTTGTCAATGATTATTCCTTCAAGGAGGCATTAGCGGATGTTTATGAATTGATGGGACAAAATGATAAAGCTAAATTCATCACGATGTCCCTGATCGAGGCCATGTCGGGAGATGCGAAGAAAGGCGAGCAGGATGAAAGTATTGGTCACTATTCAGACAGGGAACTCGCAACCAATTACATTAAGATAAATGAATATGAAAAGGCTCTCGATCATGCGCTGGCGGAATATAACAGGAGGCCAGACAATATTGACGTGAACGAAACAGTGGCCTGGGTTTATTATAAACAAGGAAAGACAAACAAGGCGATGGCCTATTTGGAATCGGCTATGAAGACAAATTGTAGGAACCCGGTCTTGCTTTGCCATGCCGCCCTTATCTATCATAAGGCGGGAAATCAGGAAAAAGCCAAAACACTGATGCAGGATGCGTTGCGCTATCATGCAAATATTCCGGCGAATCTCATGGCCGAATGCAAGACTATTATGCCTAAACTTTAGAAATGCATCGACGAGCAATGCAACAGCCGGTATTGAAGAATAAAACCAGGATTGTTTTTCTATTGCTTTTATTATTCAGTTCGACTGCAGTGCACGCTCATACGATCAACTACGCGCTGGACAAGGCGCCGGTAGGAGACGTGGTGAGCTATTACTTAAAATTAGGGTTCCAGCATATCATCCCGCAGGGTATTGATCATATTCTGTTTGTCGCTGGACTTTGCCTGTTAAGCACGAAAATAACAACCATTCTCTGGCAGGCCACGGCCTTCACGGTAGCTCACTCAATTACGCTGGCTTTGAGTATGAAAAATATCATCCAGGCGCCGCCGGCTATTGTAGAACCGATCATTGCACTTTCCATTCTATTTGTCGCTCTTGAAAATATCATTCTTCAGGAACTCAAGCCATGGCGAATCATTTTAGTCTTCTTGTTTGGATTGGTCCATGGAATGGGCTTTGCGAGTTCGTTGAATGAGATCGGCCTGCCTCCATCGAAATTCTTTACTTCCATTCTCTCTTTTAACCTGGGTGTTGAGTTAGGCCAGATTGCTATTATCCTGGCTATGTTTTCTTTTATTATCATTCCTCTGAGAAGCAGAACGGGTTATCGCAAGATCATTGTATATCCTTTGTCGGTCATTATTGCAGCTGTTGCAGCTTATTGGTCGGTGGAGAGAATATTTTTTTGAGCAATATTTACCACGAAATCTTCGATACATATCCGGCGCATAAAGAATTTACGTATCTGATCAGCCATGTGAGGTAAATTATCCCCTGCTTTTTCCCGGCGCAATTATTGTATCCCAATTATCCAATAAGAAAAACAAAAGTTGTATGAAAGTTATCTACTCCTTTCTCGCAGTCTTCTTCTTCTTAATAAGCATGAGCAGTTGCTCAGTCATCGAAGGGATCTTTAAGGCCGGTGTTTGGGTTGGGGTATTAATGGTGGTGGGGGTTATTGCCCTGGTCATCTTCCTGATTGTGCGATTGTCGGGTAAGAAATGAGGATAAGTTCTTCATTCGTCATTTTAGGAGGACAATTCTAAACGTTGAGCCTTTTCCCAGGTCGGATTGCTTAACAAAAATCTGGCCTTTATGAAATTGTTCAATGATGCGGCGTGAAAGACTTAAGCCTAATCCCCAACCTCTTTTCTTAGTTGTAAAGCCAGGTTTAAAAACTTTTACCAGGTTCTGGCTGCTAATGCCTTTGCCGGTGTCCGTGACATCGATCTGAACTGAATTTTTTTCCTCTTTTATATCTATCGTTATACTTCCCTTTCCTTCCATCGCATCCAGCGCATTCTTTAAAAGATTTTCAATGACCCAATCAAACAAGGGAGCGGAAATCATAGCCGATATTTCCTTTTGTCCATGCGTTTCCACCGAAAAACTCACCTTGCCCGTAGCCCTTTTCCTCATGTATTCCACCATGCTGCTGACGTGTTTTACCAAATCCTGCTTTTCCAATTGGGGCGTGCTTCCAATTTTTCCGAAACCGATCCGAAACTAATCGCAGGCGGTTCACATCTTTTTCAAGCTCCTGCGCTATTTTTTCATTCACAGGATTTTCCTTCAGCATTTCAACCCATCCTTCCAGGGAAGAGACGGGTGTCCCGAGTTGATGTGCCGTTTCCTTGGCCATGCCGGCCCATACCTGATTTTGAACCGAGCGGTAGCTGCTCCTCAAAGTGATCAATGTGATGATGATAAAAAGCCCGACAATAAACAATTGGACGAGCGGATAGTACCTTACTTCTTTTAGAAGCTTTGAATCTCCATAGTAATACAGATTGCGAACCCTGGGATTCTTAGGGTCTATCCATTCAATAGGTTGGTTTTGTGCCTTGAATTGGCGAAGTTTTTTTTCTACATAGGCCTTGGTCTTTTAGAAGCCTTTACTGAATCCAGGTTGATGTATTGTGAAATACTATCGTTTTCATTTGTTTCGATAATGGGTATGGAAGTGTTTTCAGTAAGTATCATTGAAGCCAGGCGTGTATCGGCGTCGGTGGGTGAGTTGATCAGGAATTTGCCGGCTTCGATCCACTGCTCCACTTTTTGTTTCTCATCCCGCGCTATCTTCCGGGCCAGATACTGAGAATAGAAGATCGTCCCGGTAACGATTAGGATAGCAATAGCCGCCAGTCCGGATCTCCAATTTAATATTTGCGTGAAACATCTTTCGAATTTAACAAGGATAAAGCGGCTTCCCTTATTTTTGAACAAATATTTTGAATCTCCTTGAGTGCTCTGCCCAAAGTAGCCATTGTGATCCTGAATTGGAATGGACGAAAATTTCTCGAACAATTTCTTCCTTCTGTTCTCTCAACCAATTATTCGAATTACGAAGTGATTGTTGCTGATAACGGATCGACAGATGATTCTATCTCATTTCTTGAATCGCAATTATCCTCATATTCGCATGATTCGATTCAACAAGAATTTCGGGTTTGCAAAGGGATACAATGAAGCATTGAAACAAGTAGAGGCTGATTATTATGTGATCCTGAATTCCGATGTGGAAGTGGAACCAGACTGGCTAGATCCAATGGTTGACTTGTTGGAAAATGATCCGACCATCGCCGCTTGTCAACCGAAGATTCTTTCTTTCGACAATAAGAGAATGTTTGAATATGCAGGAGCTGCCGGTGGTTGGCTGGACAAATATGGTTATCCATTTGCCAAAGGAAGGATCTTTGATGTATGTGAAGAAGACCATGGGCAATATGATCAAACAGAGCCTATTTTTTGGGCAAGTGGCGCGGCCTTGTTCATTCGTGCTCCGGTCTTTCATGAAATGAAAGGGTTTGATGAATATTTTTTTGCTCACCAGGAAGAGATCGATCTATGCTGGCGAATCCAATTGGCGGGTCATAAGATTTATTCCTGTCCCGCATCGGTGGTTTATCATGTGGGTGGCGGAACACTTGCCACGGGGAAATTCATTAAAGACATTTCTGAATTTTCGGAATAACCGGATCATGTTGTCCAAAAATCTGCCATTTTCAAAAAAGCTTTGGGTCATTCCGGTACGCAGTATTTTTGGATGCGCTTTCTGCCATTAAAGGATTGTTTACGGGTAAGGAGGATATTTTATTGCTATTTTCAGGGCGCAATTTGCATTTGTGCAAATGGTGGTTTTTTCATCGAAAGAAAAGTGTTTTTCCAGTCAACCAAAAACGGGCATCTGCGCGGCTATTTTCAGAAGAATATGGTATGGCAGCATTTCTTTAAAAAGAAGAAGTATTTTTCCGAAATCGTGGGCAAAACAAAGTGATTGTTTTTTATACTGAACCCCTATTTTTGCACCACAAAGCAATGCTATGAGTCATCAACCTGAATACCAGGAGGAATTTCAAAAAGTTCATGACAGGGATTTTGCCCATAATTGGGTTTCATCTTCTGCTTTTCTTTTTTACCTGCAGGTAGCTTGTATCGTTGCCTTTGTTTTAGGCGGTTGTTATATGCTTTATACGAAGCGTTTTGACCAAGCCGGAAGTAACGGTCCAGGAGAGCACTCTTTATACTCCCAAGTACAAATAGGACTGCAAAAATTTTTTTCAAAAAGGGTTCTTGCCTATTTTTGCAATCCAGTTCCTTTACTTGTTGCTTTAGTTCTTTATAATGCGGAAGTAGCTCATTTGGTAGAGCACGACCTTGCCAAGGTCGGGGTGGCCGGTTCGAGCCCGGTCTTCCGCTCCAATATCCTCTTGCTCATCCGGCGGAGGATTTTTTTTGATGATTGCCCTGGTGGTGGAATTGGTAGACACGCAGGACTTAAAATCCTGTGGCCAGCAATGGCCGTAACGGTTCAACTCCGTTCCGGGGCACGATTAAAAAGCAAACACATTACTTTCATGAACCGAAGAAGATTTGTTAAAAACTCTACATTGACAGCTTTTGGAATGGCAGCCTTTGGTTCCATTAGTTGGAATGGAAAATGCTTTGAAGGAGACAACGAAACGACTAGTGATATTCTAGGCCCGTTTTACCGCCCTGAATCACCTATGAGAAGCAACTTAATTCCTCCCGGTTCAACAGGTGAAGTAATGCATTTAAGAGGAACCATTTTTAAGAAGGATGGAAGAACACCCTTATCTAATGTACTTATTGAAGCCTGGCAATGCGACGAACATGAACGCTATGATAATGTCTCTGATGACTATCTATTTCGGGGAACAGTAAAAACGGGGCAGGATGGTAAATATGCATTCACGACTATAGTGCCTGTTCCATATAAAGATGGCGATGGATGGAGACCGGCACATATTCACTTCAGGATTTCCAGCAGTTCTTATCAGGATCTTATCACTCAAATATATTTTAAAGGCGATGCCCATATTGAAGAGGATGCCGCCGCCAGGTCTCCGCAATCCGCCAATCGGATTTTGGAAATCAGGAAGAATTCCACAAATGAAAAGGTTGTAAAGTTTGATGTTGTCATGGGTAAAACCTTTCAATTGAATGACGCCGGATATAAGAAAATTACCGGTTTATATGAACTGGAAAATGGAATGGCAGAATTTATTCGAAACGACGATCTGCTGTTCTTAAAATTAAACGGACAGTTTCAAGAAGGCTTTAGATTTAAAGGGACCAATTCTTTTGAAGGAGGAAATGGCTTTAATAAAGTAAAATTTGAAATAATGCCGAGCGGGGAAGTGAGGACAAAGATTGTAATGTGGGATCACTGGACTGAAGATCAAAGGTTTTTAAAAATATATGAGGGCAATAAAGCTTTTAAGTACGCTACCTAACCTTGGAACCTCAATTTTTCTTTTGATCATAGGGAATATAATTTTCCCAATACCATGGAGTAAAAGTGTCTCCAATAGCAGTTTCTAGCAATTCTTTAAAGATGCTTTCGGCATTATCGCTGTTGCTCATGATGATAATTCCCGTTCCTGCCTTTGGAAAAATGATTGAATAATGCTGAAATCCATCGCCGTGCCCTTCTTTGAAAGCGCCGGTTCCATATGGTGATTGCAACAAGCCCCACCCCAGTCCATAACTCAATTGAATTTTATCATTGCCAGTCGAGTCGATCAAACTTAAAGGACCAAATTGCTGAACAGACCTGAGTTTTATTTGAGGTGTAAACATTTCATTTGTAGTAGAAGGCTTTAATAGTTTATTTTTCAGGACAGCCATCGTAAATAGCGTATAGTCATCCAGCGTTGTTTCCAATGTACTGGCCGACCTGGCGTCATTGTCCTTATCTTTTTCGTATAACGCTCCAGAGCTTTGATGTCCGACACAATAATCATTTTCGAAGTCCTCTTGCCATGTATAGGAAGACCTTGTCATCTTCAAGGGGCCAAAGATTTTATCCTTCATGAGGTTTTCCAGTGATTTTCCCAGCATATGTTCAAGCACAACTTGTAAATAGACCATTCCCTCTCCTGAATAATTATATCGTGAGCCTGGGATGAAGTTTACTCTTAACTTTTGATCGGGCTCATACCATCTCCAATTTGAAAATCCAGATGTGTGATCAAGGCACATTCTAGCGGTTATTTTTTTGTATAAGGTATCAACCCTGAGATCGCTGTAATTGTCATGCCATTTTTTGGTGGGTGTATACTCATAAATGGGTTTAGGCAAGTAATCCTGTAACGGCTTATCCAAATCAAGCACACCCTCTTCAACCAATTTCAATACTAAGACGGCAAAAACCGGTTTGCTCAAGGAAGCCCCATAAATGTTGGTGTTCGTATTTATAGGTTCTTTCTTATCAATTCGCTTATAGCCAAATGTCTTTTTATATACCGCTTCGTTGTTGTTGACGACTGTAATGGCCAGACCTTGCACATTGGCAGCCTTCATCAATGACTGTACCTTATTATCCAGTGTAACAAACTGGATCTTGCTATTATCAAGTTTTGTGATTGTTTGACCCTGTGCCAATAATGTTATGCCGATAAGGCTAAAAAGCAGCAGGAATCTGGTTGATGTTGACATAGAAAAATACTTTGCCTTTGATGCTATACCCATAAATGCTCAACTAAGGTAAACTTTCTCCGTTTTATTCTTTACAGCTGATAATCAAAGCTTTGGTTCCGATCAATGTGTTTTCTATATTTGTAATTATCAATGCGGCGGTGGCGAAACTGGTAGACGCACTACTTTGAGGTGGTAGCGACCGAAAGGTTGTGGGAGTTCGAATCTCCTCTGCCGCACCAATCAACGAGCTTGTAAACCCCTTTTCACGGGATTTTCGGGCTCGTTGCCGTTTAGTGGGTTATTAATGCAAAGATCATCCAACAGGGTTGATAAGATTCATTAGGCTGTTTAACGGAATGCCATACCTTTAAATTTCACCACAAAAAATGCTAAATCATGAGAAAATTGTTTTTAACGTGCGGTCTCTTCCTCATCGGGTTTGTTTCATTTGCCCAGGAAACCAAAGAAAATGGAACTATATATATCAAACATCCCTACATCGATGCCGCAAATAAAACGATAGTGGCTTACCTCGCCAAGGATATTGCCGGGAACAAGAAGCTTTATGCTGATACTGCTAAGGTCTGGATCTCTGGTATGGATAAGCAGATCGGGATAGACGAAGCCCTGAAAATGTGGGCGAGTGACTTTGATTCCTTTGATAGTATTAAGTTAGTGACAGTAGGTTACCCCGACTATCTGCATTATGTCGACCAGGATCAGAAGTATGTTCAATCATGGTGGCGCTGGTCTGGTAAATCAAAGAAGAGCGGAGTGAAGGTAACCGTTGACTTCGTGCAATTCGATAAGTTCAATAAGGATGGCAAAATCGAGAATGAAACACTTTATGGGGATTTCTCCAAGATGGAAAAGGAAAGATAAGTCTTGCCAAGTATAAGATGCACAAGAGTTGACGTCAAATCTCTCAAAAAGGGGGATGTAGGGATTGGATTACAAACTGCCAAAGACATAGTTGTACTCAATCTTTCCCGTCAACTCTTTTTCATTATTGAATAGAGCTTCCCTGATTTTTAATCCCTTCTCATCAAATAAATACCTCCATATCAAATAACCCATGTGCAGACTCGACGTGGTAGTTATTTTTTGGATCACCCGGTCCTGTTCATCATACTCAAACATCATATCCGGCAGGAGTTTCTTTAGCCGGGTATTATAGCGAACAATATCGGTCAGCCTGTTCTTATCGTCATAATAATAATAAACCACGCTGGCTTCGACAGCTTTTCGAAATGATCTTTCATCCCCGGGATTGCCATCTTCATCTGCCGCAAACCGCAGTTCAAGGCTATCGGTAGTATTGATGATGCGCCACATCCTTTCGGGCTTCCCGTTGGCATTATAGATCCATTGGTGAATCTCCGACCTGATTGAAGTTATTGGCGGTATCCTTTGTCTTATTTTCCACTTGAGTGATCCTGCCATTGCCATCATATTGATAGTTGGTCACGCTTTGGATATCGCTGGAAGAATCGATAATGCTGACCAGTCGACCCTGTTGATCAAACCTGTGATAAAAAATATGTATTCGTTGAATTATTGTGCGCGGTGATCTTCAGCGCCGTACCGTTTTCTTTTACTTCCTGGGTTTCGGAATATTCTGTAGAGGCCTGTCCGTTGGAATTGATACCCCTGGCAGTTACACTCATCACTTTATTCGCTAAGTATGATTTCATCTGCCTGTTTGATTCGAGTGTGGTCAGGATATCGTTGTAATAATACTGGGCTTGCGTAGAAAGACAAATAAGAGAGAAGGCCGGCAATAAAATGTTTTTCATATTGGTTTGATCTTCAAATTTACTCCAATTGTTCAGTAACGAAAAACAAACTGCGCTTGTATTTTTGTAACTACTTTTAAGAAAAATTTCGCTTTGTCACACGTCCCCCAAAGAAATGAGAAGGATTGCCTGAATTGCGGTACGATCGTGCAGGGACGTTATTGCCATGTATGCGGACAGGAAAATGTGGTTCCTAAAGAGACCTTCTGGCACATGGTGACCCATTTCTTTTACGATATCACGCATTTTGATTGCAGCTTCTTCACCACTGTCAAAGACCTCATCTTTCGTCCGGGTTTTCTTTCCAATGAATATATCGCGGGCCGTCGCGTGAAATATCTGCATCCTATCCGGATGTACGTATTCACGTCAGCCATCTTTTTCCTGTCTTTTTATTTAAAGCGGGATGTGATTTCCGCTCCGAACCAAAGGGCGGTATAGTCAGGAATGACGGAAAAGATACATCCAAACCAATCCCTGGTTCACCAGGCAATCGAAACAGCCAGGCAAAGCGGATTAATATTCGACTTTACGAACAATCCGTTACAAAACACGCAAAGCCTATGATTCAGCACAAAACCTATCTGCCGCCCGCAAAAAAGGATGGATGGTTCAAGCGACGGTTAACTCACAAAGAAATTGACTTCAAGGAAAAATATAACGAAAACCCAAATGAATTAATGGAGAAATTGGGAGAAAGTATCTTACACCGGCTACCTTACATGCTACTCTTCTCGCTCCCGCTATTTGCGCTTATCTTGAAATTGGTCTATATACGGCGAAAACAATTTTATTATGCCGATCATGGGGTATTCACCATCCATTTATATGTTTTCAGCTTTTTGCATATTGATGGGTGATCTATGCAGACAGCCTTGATGATATTTTTCACCTCGACTCTTCGGATGGCTGATGGCTGCGCTATTTATTTGGTTGTTCATCTATCTGTATAAAGTCGATGCGCAATTTCTATAAACAGAGAAGGGGCAAGACTATTTCTAAATTCATGATAGTGTCTCTCGTATCGTTTCTAATGATGGTTATTGTTTGTCGCAATTAATGTTTTTTTCAGCTTATACCATTTAATTCTTTTTTATGAATACAAAACAAGCAGATGCATTTTTACGTTTAGTGGGTATTATGGATGATCTCCGGGAAAAATGTCCCTGGGATAAAAAGCAGACGATCCATACGCTTCGCCAGCTGACGATCGAAGAAACCTATGAACTGGCCGACGCGATCACTGAAAATGATTGGAAAGGGATCAAAGAAGAACTCGGTGATCTTCTTCTTCATATTCTATTTTATATCCGAAGATCGGCCAGTGAGCAAAAGCAATTTGAACTGGAAGAAATGATCAATGATATATGTGAAAAACTGATCAGCCGGCATCCGCATATTTATGGCGATCCGTCGAAGGAGGAGAAATGATTACGGTGACTGGCGAAGAAGAGGTAAAAAGAAATTGGGAAAAATTGAAATTAAAAGAAGGAAAAACGTCAATCCTCAGCGGAGTACCTAAGACACTTCCATCTACGGTAAAAGCTATGCGGTTACAGGAAAAAGCCAAGCAGGTAGGCTTTGAATGGGAAACCAAGGAGCAGGTTTGGGAAAAAGTGGAGGAAGAGATCAGGGAATTGAAAGCTGCCATCAAAACAGCGAGATCTTGCGAAGGAAACTAGTGAAGGACAAGCTGCTGGCGAACTTGATCAAAGCCACCAGAGCGGTGGAAGAGGAGTTTGGTGACCTTATATTTTCCTTAATAAATTATGCACGATTTTTGCAGGTAGATGCCGAAAATGCACTGGAGCTTACGAATAAAAAATTCATCCACCGGTTTACCCAAATGGAAGAACAGGCCTTGAAACAATGGCAGACCTTAACCAGATGAGCCTGCAGGAAATGGATGCCATCTGGAATACCATCAAACACGAAGGGCGAACGTGAAATGGTAACTTTCCGAAATATTTTCTTACAGAAATATACTTTGCTGGCGTATCTCAGCCATTCTCTTCTGCATTTTCCATCATCTTTAATACACTCTATACCAGTCGAAGTTCCGTATTGCGAGAAGTGCGCGTAGCCGAAGATTATCTGCACGAACAACAGAAAGGATTTCAATGAATTTCCCGGTGATGCAGATCATTATTCGAAAGCTCATCAGCAGGCAAGACCAGCATCGAGGAATTTTATGATTTCACGTCGAAGAATTATTCGATTTTCATTTATACGATCAGTAATGCACGGCAACTGGGGTCTTGCAAACTGGAACAGCCAACTCATCGTTCCCTCGAGCGAATGTTTTGGCAAGGCAGACGGCGAATATTTCATGCACATGGCCAATGGTTATTATTTTGTTGAAAAAAGAACAGTCGAATCTGGATGGATGCACCCGCCCTTGTCTTTGCGTTAATGCTTGTTCGAGTCCGATTTTTTCCTGGAAACCGAATACCTGCCTCAACGATTTGCCTTTAGCAAGATTGCTGATAGCAGAGTGACCCTGAGTGAAAAGCCCACCAATCTATCCCGTGAAAGATGTTGAACGGTGAAATCGGCCTATTATCTTGAATAAGCGCGTTGCCGGGCTGTGCCTTACAATGATCAGTTGACCATCATATTAAGGTTGAGCGCAGTCCTTTTCCTCTTTTTATTTTTTGCGCGTTTCGCTGAATACGTTTCGATCCGAAAAAGCGGATTGGATGGGAGTCGTATTACTTGCTTGCTTCCTGGTGCCATTCCGAATCGTCACTTATATCTATCCATGGATCCTCAATCTGCGCCAATTTGATCTATTTGATCCTTCGCCATCTATGGATCCAACCATGTGCAACGTTCATTGGGAGACCTTTTGATCAATTCCGTTTATTTTGCTGGATCATCATATTTGCCTGGTCCAAACTCGGAACCTGGATGAGCGGGTGAGGAAATTCCCTACAGCCGGTCGAAATGGGTGGCCGGTTTGCTTTCCCTTTGTTTATTGATCGGCTCAACACTTATCTTGGCGACCACGATCCGGAGCATGGTCACCGATTCAAAGATATCGTTCGACGTCATCGATTTTTTCAGTTTGGATGAGTACACCATCGTTGGCTTTATTGTTCTGGCCTCGCTATCCCTTTCCTATTATTATTTTACGCAATTATTGTTCAGACTTATTTTCCCGCTGTTTTCAGAGGTTTCAATACCTCATCTATTTTGCGATTGCTTTCACGGGGCTGGTTTACCTAACCTTGCTCTCCGGCAATGCAGCCGTCCTCTTTTATCTGCCGGTCTTGCTATGGCTGTTGATCTATGTATGGATGGTCAGCCGGCAAGGGCATATCCTCAGCCGGATTCGGATCAATATTGCTGGTATCCTTTTTTGGATCTCTGTGTTCTCGGTATCCATTGCCGCGGTGATGCTGGCTGAAAATAAAAAGGCGGAATGGAACCGCCGGAAAGTATATGCGGAAAAACAAGCCGTGCAAACCGATCCTTCCAGCGAGCGGATGTTGAATATTGCACTTACCTATATCGATAATGACTTTCCTGACTGATAATTTTGATCGTTTCAGTGACCAGGAAAGAAGCCAGGAATTACGCGACAGCATCATCAATGAAAACTATAAAGGCTATCTGAATAAGTTTGAAACAAAGCTGTTTGTCTTATGATTCACTCGACAATGGCTTGAATAATGAAGACGCAACGCCCTACTCGACCCTGAACAATATTCTTTCTGTGCATTCAAAGCCAACGGCATCCCGGGCTTGTATTTTTATGAGACGGCCTTCGACAAGTTCGTTTATCTCACTAAACGGGTGGTGACAGATGCCTGCGGGAGATAAGACGGGCACAGTTTTTATCATTTCTAATCCCAGGAATTATAAAAGCGATGCCTTGTTGCCGGAGCTTTTCAAACAATTCAAACAGATCGATCCTGAAAATTCGCCTGTGTATTCCTATGCCATCTATAACGATACAACCCTGGTTACTTTTTCAACAAAGTATCCATTCCATACGACTATCAGCCACAAAGGACCTGCCTCAACAAGAGTTTGAGCGAAAGAAGAATGGCGAATACGATGAGCTTTGGTACCGGGCCACCAACAAAAAAGTGGTGGTGATGGCCCGAAAGCAGGATACGATCATCGAGACTATCACCTTGTTCTCTTATATATTTTGTTCCTTTCTTTTCCTGGTGTTCCTTGTGCAGATTGATCTCTGCGTTGCTCAAGATTGAGTTCGGGCGATGCCAGCTTTAAGAAGATCGTTCCAATGGAATATCCGGAGCCAGGTGCATGGCACCATCATCTTTATCAGCGTTCTTTCCTTTATCATCATAGGCATTGCCACGATTTCATTCTTTATCACGCGGTACAACCGGAACAACAATGACAAGCTGAGCCGGACGATGAAGATCATGGTCAACGAAATGCAGAAGAAATTAATGGAGCATGGCACCTTTGATGATGTGCATTCCCATCTATGACTCTGTTGCAACAACGGCTTGCAGACACTGGTGGATGAGGTTTCGGATATCCATGGGGTGGATGTAAATGTATATAATCTGAAAGGCAGTCTGCAGGTATCTTCCCAGGCCAATGTTTATAATAAAGGGGTGCTGAGTAAGAAAATGAACCCGGTGGCTTATTATCACCTTAACCGGCTGGAGGAAATTCAACACATTCAAAAGGAAGAGATCGGTTCGCTTTCCTATTTCAGTATCTATGCACCTGTCAGGGATGACAAGGGAGCGATGTCCGCCTATCTGAATATTCCATATTTCGCTTCGCAACCCGAACTGAACCAGGAAATCGCCAATTTCCTGGTGACCATCATCAACCTGAATGCCTTTATTTTCCTGATCGCCGGATTGATCGCCTTGTTTATTACCAACAGGATCACGAGTTCGTTCTCCCTGATCAGTGATAAGATGAGGAAAGTAAATCTGGGCAAAATGAATGAGGCCATTGCCTGGAGCCGGGATGATGAGATCGGGGAATTGGTGATCGAATACAATAAGATGGTGGCCAAACTGGGTGAAAGTGCAATTATGCTGGCGAAGAGTGAAAGGGAAGGGGCCTGGCGCGAAATGGCGAGGCAGGTTGCGCATGAGATCAAGAATCCATTGACCCCGATGAAGCTGAGCATTCAATACCTGCAGAAGGCGATCGACAGCAATCAGCCCAATGTGAAGGAATTGTCGAGCAGGGTGGCGAATACGCTGGTAGAACAGATCGATCACCTTGTCAAAGATTGCGGCCGACTTTTCTCAATTTGCCAATATTGGCAATACGCAATGTGGAAGTGTTGGACTTCACGAAGTGATCGGATCGCTGAAGGAACTTTATCGAACCCGACCACAATATCGTTTTTGAATGGAGCCCGGTAAATAATAAAGATGATGGTGGAAGCCGATAAGACGCAGATGAACCGGCTATTCACCAATTTATTTGCCAATGCGGTGGAAGCCTGCAATGGAAATGTTTGTAGGATTGAAGTGATGGAAGAACAGCAGAATGGCAATATTGTGATCAGCGTCAAAGACAATGGAGAAGGTATTGCACCGGAAATGCAATCGAGGATATTCATTCCGAATTTTACAACAAAATCTTCCGGAACCGGACTTGGGCTTGGCAATGTGCAAAGGCATTGTGGAACAGGCCAAAGGAAGGATATGGTTTGAAACGGGCGACACGAACGAGGAACGACATTCCATGTAGAATTGCCTGCTGCGCTAATTGATTGATCGTCAGTAAAGCATCTAAATCTTCTTTCAGCATTTCTTCGCTTTTATTTAGAAGAACTCTTCAAATTGCTTCAAGGTATAACTGCTCAGATTAGATTCTTTGGTCAGTCCCGCCTTTTTGCGCAGCCAGCACTCCATATTTAATATCATTAAATCCTTCCAGCATATGCGCATCCGGATCGATTGAAATAAGTACACCTTTTTCCATGCATATTCGATCCAATGCCAGTCAATATCCAGTCGCCGCGGATGTGCATTTAATTCAATCACCACCTGGTTGGCGGCGCAGGCGTCAATGATCTTTTTATGATCGACCGGATAGCCATTGCGGCTGAGCAGGAGGCGGCCGGTCATATGACCAAGAATGGTGGTGTAAGGATTTTCGATAGCTTTGAGCAACCGGGCCATCGCTTTATCTTCCGGCATTTTAAGATTGGAATGGACAGAAGCGATGACGAGGTCGAATTTTTAAGAACGGCATCGGGATAATCCAGGCTTCCATCATTGAGAATATCGCTTTCGATACTTTTAAATATCCTGAAAGGTCTTGAGCGACTGGCATTCAGTTCATCGATATGGCGATGTTGTTCACTGATCCTTTCTTCGTAAGCCCATTGGCATAGAATAGCAGATTTGGAGTGATCGGAGAGGACCAGGTATTCAAGGCCTCTTTTATACATTCCCTGGCCATTTCTTCGATCGAGTTGAATCCATCACTCCAGTTACTGTGGCTATGAATGATCGAACGGACATCGTCAGGCTGGATCAACTGTCGGCAGTTTGTTTTTCCTGCGCTTTTTCGATGATAGCTGGCCGAATCCCGCAGATAAGGGCGGAATGAATTGGATCTTCGCAGCATTCAAAGATCGGATCGATCATCTTCCGCGGCTATTCCCTGATTGGATAATTTTATAGGGAGGAAATGCTTTCTTAAATGCTTCCGTAAAATCTTTAGGTCCGGTAGTGAGAAATTGTCTTTCAATGATGTTGCCCGTTCCTGGTATACAACCGGAGCTTCAATCCATTTTTCAATTTATATAATAAAGCTGTCTTCGGTTTCTTCCAGTAATTCTGGAGGTTGTGCTGTCTGAAACTTAGGTTTAATGTGTTTCATTGGTTTCCAGAATGACAAATTCCAATTCATCGATGGTCAATTCCTGTCGCCTGTATGCCCGGTTACTCTCACTATATCAGGTGAAAACAATTTTTCCAGGTAAGGTCTTGATCTGTGGAAATAGGGCATCGATCTGAAGCATAAAAAAAACTTCCCTGATGTTCCAGGAAGAATTCAATGGCTTCCTGGACGTTTTTCTGTGTTTTTTCGCCAAATCCTTTAAAGAGGGTAAGCCGGTTTTCATTGCATGCATACAGCAATTCACCCACGGATTCAATCTCCATTTCTTTCCAGATGGTATTTATTTTTTTCGGACCGATGCCTTTGATGCTTAACATTTCATACCACGCCGACGCGGTGTATTTTCAAGATATTCCTTCAATAATTTCAGTTCACCGGTATCGAGCATTTCCAGGATCTTTTTACCCACACTGTCCCCGATGCCTTTGATCTTGAATAGTTTTTCGCGGCGGTGTTTCTTTCAATTGGACCTGGCATCTTTTCGATGTTGAAAGCCGCAATGGCATAGGTTTTCGTCTTGAAGCTGTTTTCGCCATGAATATCCATGAGTTTGGCCAGCAGCGAGAAATTATCGGCAATCGCATAGTTATCCATGTCCGCAATTTACAATTTCTGGAAAGTGATAAACATAAAAAAAGTCTCCCGGTGCGGGAGACTTTTATTTCATTTAAGAAACAACTTAAACTATTTCTTTTTCTTAGCAGCTACTTTCTTTTTTGGAGCTGCTTTTTTCTTAGCTACTTTTTTCTTTGTTGCCATTTTGTTGAATTTAATGTTTAGTAAAAAATGGGTTATCGATAGTAAAAATAATAATTATTTCATACTACCCAAATTTTTTTTCAAAAAATGACTTGGATAGATTCGAATGTTATGCTTCGGCAGCAACTACAGAAACATAAGTTCTATCATTTCTTCCTTTGCGGAATTCAACAACACCATCACTCAATGCAAACAATGTAAAGTCTTTTCCAACACCAACATTTTTACCGGGATGATAAACTGTTCCGCGTTGACGAATAATGATGTTTCCTGAAACAGCAGCTTGGCCACCAAAAATTTTTACACCAAAACGTTTGCTTTGTGAATCACGACCATTCTTTACACTGCCTTCACCTTTTTTATGTGCCATGATAAAAAATTTATGAAGTAAATAAGTTTAAATTGCTATTGTTATGCAATGTCGGTTACTTTGATTTTCGTATACGCAGTACGATGACCTTTCTTTTTATGAAACCCTTTCTTCTTTTTTGTTTATAGGCAATAACCGTATCACCTTTTACATGGTCAACGATCTCTGCTTTTACTTTTGTCTTGATGCCATCTCCGACAGATAGCTTACCTTCATTGTCAGAAAGGAGCACTTCCAGATTCACTTTATCTCCCGCCTTACCTTCGAGGTGAGGGACGAAAAGGGTTTGATCTTTTTCTACTTTAAATTGTTGTCCGGCGATTTTTACGACTGCGATCATAGACCTAAAATTAGGGAGGCAAAGGTAAGGGGAAAAAGCCTAATTACAAGGGGAATGCACAGTTTTAATGGGACTAAATTGGGCCTTGATTGCCAAGGCTTCCTTTATATTTGCAGGTACTTCCGGGGAATTATTGAAACCAGGGTTTCAATTTCCGAACGGGAGTGCTAGGGTCCCATTGTAGTTAGTATGAAAATCAAATCTTTCTTAGCCCGGCCTTTCGCTTCCTATATATATAAAGGTATCCGCAAAGGGATGACATACTGCGGTGGCCGACCAGGAAAATATCCTGAAAACACTGCTGAAGGTGGGTCGGATCACCGAATTTGGAAAGGAAGCCAGATTAGACCAGGTAAATGATTATGAGGAATTCGGCAGGCGTCCCCGTCCGGGATTATGAAGATTTCCGGCCCTATATCGACAGGATCAAAGAAGGAAAGCATAATATACTGTGGAAAGGGCAAGCCAATCTATTTTGCCAAGACATCCGGCACTACCAGCGGCACCAAGTACATCCCTATCACCAAAGACTCGATCCCCAACCATATCAATACTGCCCGGAACGCATTGCTGTGTTATATGGCAGAGACGGGCAATACCACTTTCGCCAACGGTAAAATGATCTTTTTTTCCGGTTCTCCGGAACTTGAAAGGGTGGGAGGAATTCCAACGGGCAGATTAAGCGGAATTGTCAACCATCATGTTCCAAAATATCTCCGCACCAACCAGCTTCCTTCTTATGAAACCAATTGCATTGAAGATTGGGAAACCAAATTGAAGGCGATCGTTGATGAAACGGTGAATAAGGATCTGACGCTGATCAGCGGCATACCACCCTGGGTACAAATGTATTTTGATGAACTGATCAAGCGAACGGGTAAAAAGATAAAAGATATATTTCCGAATTTTTCCGTGATGGTATATGGCGGAGTGAATTTCGAACCTTATAAAGCGAGGCTGTTTGAATGCATTGGAAAAAAAATTGATGGCATTGAATTGTTTCCCGCATCGGAAGGATTTTTTGGATTCCAGGATTCCATGGAAGCCGAAGGGTTGTTGTTGAATACCAACAGCGGCATATTTTATGAATTTGTTCCTGCGGCTGAAATATACAATGATAATCCCACGCGCTTGTCATTAAAAGACGTGAAGGCAGGTGAGAACTATGCCATGATCATCAATAGCAATGCAGGGCTTTGGGGATATAATATTGGAGATACGATCAAATTTGTTTCCACTGACCTTACCGCTTCGTTGCGACAGGAAGGACCAAACATTTTATTTCTGCGTTTGGGGAACATGTGATCGGTGAAGAAGTGGAGTATAGTATGCGAAAGGCAATGGAAGAAGAAAATATTCAGATCACTGAATTTACGGTCGCTCCTTTTGTAAGCAAGGATGAAGGGAAATCCTATCACGAATGGTTTATTGAATTTGAAAATAAGCCGCGCGATATGCAGGAATTTGCATTGCGGTTGGACCAACTTTTACGCGAAAAGAACGTTTATTATGACGACCTGGTCAGTGGCAATATTCTAACGCCACTGAAGATCACCCCCGTTTTTAAGAATGGATTTATTGATTACATGAAATCTATTGGTAAATTGGGCGGGCAAAACAAAGTCCCCCGGTTAAGCAATGACCGGAAAGTAGCGAATGAACTGGTGAAATGGACTGATACGCTTCAAACTGTCATAGGCGTGGATCGTCTGATACCCTTTGATTAATGATTACCGAATGACGAATGAACAACCTATAAAACGAATTGCCATATTTGGTTCAACCGGCTCCATCGGCGGCCAGGCACTCGAAGTAATTGCCGCCAATCCCGATATTTTTTCTGTTGAAGTATTAACCGCCCAAAGCAATCATGAATTGTTGATCGCGCAGGCGCTTCAATTCAATCCCAACATTGTGGTGATTGTTGATGAACGCAAATATCCAAAAGTAAAAGAAGCACTGGCATCGACAAACATCAAAGTATTTACCGGTGAAAAGGCGTTGGAAGAAGTGGCGGAAATGGATATTTATGATCTGATGCTGGCAGCGATTGTCGGTTTTGCCGGACTTGAAGCCGACATTGAAGGCGATCAAGAAAGGCAAGGCGATCGCTCTTGCCAATAAAGAAACCCTGGTCGTGGCCGGTGATATCGTGATGCGAAAGGCCGTTGAAAACCAGGTGCCGATCATTCCGGTCGATTCAGAACATTCTGCGATTTTTCAATGCCTGGTTGGGGAAACGAGGAACAAGATTGAAAAGGTCATTCTGACTGCTTCCGGCGGTCCCTTTCTGGGCCGGAAGCCAAATTATCTCGTCAATGTAAAGAAAGAACATGCGTTGCAGCATCCGAATTGGAAAATGGGCGCCAAGATCAGCATCGATTCGGCAACCCTGATGAATAAAGGACTTGGAAATGATCGAAGCGAAATGGTTATTCAACCTGCGACCGGATCAGATCAAGGTGGTGGTGCATCCGCAGAGCATCATTCACAGCATGGTGCAATTTGAAGATGGAAGCATCAAAGCGCAGATGGGATTGCCGGATATGCAAGTGCCGATTCAATATGCCCTTACTTTTCCCAAGACGAATTCCCAATCCATTTTCCGCGGTATGATTTCAAAAAGGTAAGCACGCTGACTTTTGAAGAACCGGATACGAGGACATTTCGCAACCTGGGCCTGGCGATCGAAGCGCTTGAATAAGGGAGGCAACCTGCCCTGCGTGATGAATGCGGCCAATGAGATCGCCGTATATGCATTTTTGAGGAACGGATCAGTTTCCTGGAAATGACCGATCTGGTTGAAAAAGACGATGCAGCCACGTCACTTTTATTGAAAAACCGGCTTTGGAAGAATATCTAGATAGCGATGCGGAAGCGCGCAATTATGCCGCCGACATAATTAAACTTGTAATGTCTTGACTATTAGAATGCCTGGAATTAAGAAAACTTTCTAATCTTCACTTATCATTTTTAATAGATATTTGCAGGCTGAATTTTGACAAACCTATACCCATTACTGGAGATTTGGAGTGAATTGCGACAATCAATATGAATTTGACTTGCAATTAATTGGGCGAATGTCGGTCTCCAGGTAGGTCAATTGTTACTGGCTCTTTCGATCCTGGTAATCCTTCATGAATTCGGTCATTTTATCACCGCGCGCTGGTTCAAGTGCCGCGTTGAAAAATTCTTCCTCTTTTTTGATCCCTGGTTTTCCTTAATCAAGAAAAAGATCGGCGATACGGTCTATGGTATCGGATGGCTGCCATTGGGTGGCTATGTAAAGATATCCGGGATGATCGATGAGAGTATGGACAAGGAAGCGTTGAAGCAGCCACCAAAGGAATGGGAATTCGCAGTAAGCCTGCCTGGCAACGCTTATCGTGATGTTGGGTGGCGTGATCATGAATGTCCTGGTGGCATTTGTGATCTATGCATTCATCCTGATGATCTGGGGTGATAAGAAAGTGCCGGCCCAATCATTGAAATATGGCGTGCATGTTGTCGACAGTACATTATATAAGATGGGAATTCGGAATGGTGATCGGATCCTTGCCGTCGATGGAAAACCGGCCGAGGACTTTGAAAAAATGTTCCGGGCGTTGATACTGGCGGAGCAATATCACGGTTGAGCGGGATGGTCAGCAATGTCAATGTTGGACTTACCCGTTGACCTTATCGGTAAATTGGTTGAAAATAGAAAAAAGGATCGAGGCTTCATTGAACCACGAATTCCCGTCATTGCTTTATATGTTCCGGATACGCATGAATGCTTATCAAGCGGGGTTAAGAAAGAACGATCAGATCATAGGGATTGATACCACGCATGTTGCAGTTTTATGATGAATTGAAGAATGAGTTGTTGAAACACAAGAATCAGACGATTTCGCCTGTCTATTACTACGGAAGGACAGGAGCATGTCCTTGAAGACAAAGGTAGATGGTGAAGGAAAGTATTGGTTTCTTTCCCATACGGCGATGGCGATTTCAGCCCAAATGGATAGTCTTGGGTTGGGTTAAAGTTGAATATTAGAAAATATGATTTCTTTCGCTGCATTTCCGGCGGGTGTGAGAAAAGCCGGCGAAGAGTTAGTTATTATATTGATCAGTTCAAGAAGATATTGAATCCAAAGACGGGAGGGTATAAAGGCGTTGGCGGATTTAAAGCGATCGGATCGATTTTTCCCAAGTATCGTTGGGATTGGGAAGCGTTTTGGCGAATTACTGCTTTTCTTTCCATCATACTGGCATTCATGAATTTATTGCCCATTCCGGCGTTGGATGGAGGTCATGTGATGTTCACTCTCTATGAAATGATCAGCGGACGAAAGCCCAATGAGAGTTTCTTGAAGTATGCGCAGGTAGCCGGCATGGTGCTGCTGATTGCGTTAATGCTTTATGCCAATGGCAATGATTGGTTTGGTTGGGGTAAATAGCATTAGCAACCTGTCATAAATTCGATCCCAATCTTTTTCATCAATAAAGAGGCATTCATACTTTGGCAGAACGCCTGTTTTCAGTTTATAATCGAAAAATAGTTCTTCATCTTTCACCTGTGCATCAAAATGATAGTTGTGGAGCTATCAGGAAATTCCTCTGACAACTTTGTGAGTTCCAGATCATGAGTGGCGATCACATCCTGAACCATCGTGCCGGATCAATTGTCGTGATGAGGGCGATGGAGCCGGTATGGCGGTCTGCGGAATTGGTTCCTCGTAGGATTTCATCCAGCAACAGGAACACATGTTCGCGTTCGATCGACCGATTCGAATGATTTCCTTTAATTTTTTCAGTTCGGCATAAAAAGTAGAAGTATTTTCTTCAAGATTATCATTGATCCGCATGCGTGCTCATCACCTTCATATGCAGAAACGTCAGTCGGCTTGCGCAGGTGGCGGCGCCCATCATGGCAAGGACCAGTATTTACGCCGATGCTTCTCAGGAAAGTGCTCTTGCCGGCCATATTTGATCCGGTAACCAGGTTAAGTTGCTTTCACCTGCGTGCTGAGAAGGAATTGGTCACTCTTTTTTCGAGCTGGGATAAGTGGATGCCCAAGATCGGTTGCATCAAATACGCTCAGTTCCTCTGTTGATGATGGGGAAATGGCCAGTCAGGATGATTGAAAGACAGGGTCGCGATGCTGACCAATGCTTCCATTTCCGCAAGTGCGTTGAACCAGCCGGATATATGTTTAGTGTATTCTGTGATTTCCATTGTTCCAGGACAAGACTTGTTGCAGGTCCCAAAGAAAATAGATATTCAATGGCACGTGGACGAGCGGATTGAAGCGATAATCAAATCTTTCCAGGATCTTCTTCAGATGCTTTATGGAAGCAGAGGCCAGATGTTTTCCTGAACCAGATCATTTTTCAATTGCTTCAATAGGTCGCTTTGAAATGAACTCTTTTCAATCCAGGCGATGCATATTCTGAGGGACTCGAGCTGGGCCACAATCTTGCTTGAGTTGCAAATAATGTGGCCGGACTTTGCGGGAAATGATAAAAGCGATGACAAAGAACGTGATAATATAAAGGGAAATAGAGAAGAAGGAAGGATCTCAAAAATAAAAAGTGCGAGCGGCCAAGGGCAATCAATGGGATCACGAAGCGGTTGATCCTCCATGTGGTTGAGTTGCTGAATTTATTTTCTGTCTTTAGCCATTCCCTGATCTTATTCTTCTGCATTGTTGGTTACTGGATTTATGATCCCATAGGCTCTCAGTTGCTGGCTCCAGGCAATCGGGTCTGACAATTCTTTGGCTGCTTTTTGCCGGCTTTTGATCGTGCTCGGATCGGTCGGATTGAGCAGCCAATCTGCCAATCGTTGATTGCCTTGTTCGGAAGTAGTGCGATTGATATATTGATAGAGCGACGCTTTGCCAAAGATATCCAGGTCATTCGCATAGGCATGCTGTTCGGGTTTGAGTTGATGCCCATCGGCGAAATGGACGAGGTGATGTTTTTGAATGTCTAATTCCTGCCGGTTTATATCGGATCAATAGTTGTATGTTTGCGATAGTTTCCCTGTTTTTCAGGTCGCTCATGACCATGGAGGTAAAGATGGCCAGTAAAACGAAGAAGACAGTGAAGGCGACTCCAGCGCCGAGCGGCCAAAGCTGCCATAAGGCAATGACGGCGGCGATCAGGGTAAAAGAAGCGTAACCAGCCGAAAAGGTTTCTGCGTTTGTAGAGATTTTTTTCAGACAGGGACAGTTGTTCTTTGCCTTGAGTAGGTGGTGCTGGTTGGTGTTGGTTCATGGAATAAGATGTGGGTTATTCGGTTTCGTTTCCTTGGGCGAATGATTAAAACCATGTCAAATATACAAGATGGCGGGTAATCATTCTTTAACAACCGGCCCGCGGCTTTTTTGTAAATTTGCAGGTGGTGATTAATGCATAAAAACCCTTAGGGATAGGGGCAATTTCAACAATGGGGCTGTACCGGTTTTGACAGCGTAGATCTTTGAAAGTGTAAGCATGTCCTGCGTTGCGTAATTAGCAGGTTAATCTGAATACGTAAACCTTAAATGGCAATACACAATTTGCCATGGCTGCCTAATCAGTGATTAAGTAGTCATTAGGGCCGCGGAAGGTGGTTGGTCTGTTACCATGTCTGCCGCCGACTCAAAACAAAACAGAATGCTGCAACCGAAGGCTGTGACGGTTGCTTAAGAATATCCAGCTAAGCGGGGAATTGGTTTGTCCATTTCCTGTTTTCCGCCGACAAGCAATAATGGAATAAGCATGTAGAAAGCTTTCGAAGGATATGTTTGGACAGGGGTTCGATTCCCCTCAGCTCCACCTTGCTTTGATGCAAAAAGATGCAAACGACTGCAGATCTTTGATTTTCAGTCGTTTCTTTTTTTCAAAAATGCAACTTGCTGCAAAAAACTGCATTTTGGTGGTGTAATTTCGGAGACATTTTTTGAATTACCGGTTCACTTTTCGCAGTGTCCAATTTTGCAGCATCCTGCACTCCTTAGCACTTTGAAGGTCCACACCAGCTTGTGAATTTTATAACCTTTAAAATTTACAATTATGCTGGAATTACTTGACATCCGATTTAGGTTTCATTGCCGCTCGACTTACCAGGATAAAACTGGGAAAAACCCTATTATCCTGCGGATATCTTTTCGTCAAAGACGGTCAGACTTATTTACAGGCCTGTATTGTTCAAAAAAGGATTGGAGCGCCACTTCAGCAAAAGTCCTTAAATCTGATCGGGAAGCGGGTGAAAAAAATCGAAACCTTGCAATCATACTCCGAAAAGCGTATGATGTATTCGACTCATTTCGTTTTTCAGGAGAGGATTTCAGTTTGGAAGAACTTGTTTGCAAACTTAAAGGCAAAGAAGAAGAACCTGAACTACTGATTGATTACCTGGAGAAGGGAAATAAAGCCATGTTCAAAAGGGTAGGAGTTGAAATAACCAAAACCAGCTATTTTAAATATCGCAGAAGTCTCCAATACATGCAGGAGTTCCTGTTATACGAGTACAAGGTCAAAAATTACACACTCAAAAGGATCGACGTTAAATTTTTGGAAGCCTATTTTCACTTCCTTCGGCAGCAAAAGAACATATCAAATAACGTTGCGTGGAGGTATATTAAATTTGTAAAAGCTATAATTTATCCTGCTGTTCGCAGTGGCTTTATTAAACAAGATCCTTTCCGAGAACTCAAGGTGAGACCAAAGCCGATAATTCGGGAATTTTTGAGTCCTGAGGAAATTAATGTCCTGATTGCTTTTCAATCAAAAGACCCAGATCTACAAAGGAAGAAAGATATTTTTTTACTAGCGTGCTTTACCGGACTCTCATATATCGACCTAAAAGGCTTTAATTCGTCCCACTTGGCACAAGATGCTGATGGCACGTAGTTAATTAGAAAGCCGAGGCAGAAAACGGGGGAGGAGAGCATCATTCCGCTACTGCCGATAGCGAAAAACATTCTTGTGAAGTATTCAACGAGCGGCGATATTCGCCACTTTAGCTGGTATATTTCCTCAAATCAAAAGATGAATAAAGGATTAAAATTCATTGGGAAGCAGGCTGGGATTTTTAAGACTTTACACGTGCATTTAGCCAGGCACACATTTGCAACAACGGTGACCCTCGCAAATGGCATACCCATCGAATCCGTAAGTAAAATGTTAGGCCATGCAAGTATTCGCCAAACCCAGCACTATGCAAAAGTCGTAGCACTTAAGATCAAAAGCGATATGGAGCGAATAAAAGACATTTATAAGTAATAAATTTGGAGACATTCTTATTAAGATCCAAAACATCTGACTACGGATCAGGAAGGTTTCCGGGTTTGAATCCTGACGGGGTCACAACGAGCCTCATAGAAATATGGGGCATTATCGGAAGTAAGCGATAAACCGCAGAAGTTTGTGATTGTTATTGATTAGGAATCGTTACCAGAATAATAAAAACCATAATAGCAGAATTTGAAACCCAATCAAGAGTAATTCGCCTGACAGATAAATAATCAACAAAAAAATATAAGCGATGAGCACAATGGTAGTAAAATAAATTCATCAATCTAACTCATACAAAAATGAAACGCATTGCTATTTTGACCTTAATTTTCATCCAATCTATTTGTGCTATTGCACAAACTCCACAAAGACTTTGCCGGAAAGAATTAAGCACATTCTATGCAGGCATCGGCGGGCTTGGTTCGGCATGGGGCCGTGCAGCACATGAACCAACTGTAATGAACCCGGGAGCTATTGCCGATATGCAGGCGGTAATTGGGAATGCGAAAGCCGCCCTTAACCTGGTGAAATGTGTTCCTTATGATGTTAAGAAAATAGATGCTCTCATCGCAAAGCTTCCATCGCTTACAAATGTGAAGGCGGTGGCTGAAATTGAAGCAACCATTAAAGAAATCCAAGCTGCTATAGCGAAAGTAAACCACGACTGCGGAACAAAACTGATGTCGTTATATGGGCTGGGAATACATATAGGCGCTGCACAGGCGCATGCTTCTTCACGCATGTGTCTGCCGGCACCCATGCCTGCAAATCTGCAAACAGTAATTTTCAATCATTTGAAAACCGCACAGGATGCATTCGCTGTATTTTTACCCTGCGTGCCAGGATTTCCATTAAGCTCTATTACATCTGTTAACCTGAATTCCGCCATCTCCGTTGAACCGCATATTAACATCATTATGATCCATTGCAATATCCTGTGGAATATTGCACTGAGCGATTGTTGTTGTGAGTGCACTGGTAACCAGTCGGGGGGCGACGCGGTGGGAGGGCTAATAGGACAGTGGAGTATTAAATGTTGCAACGACGCACTGGGATGGATATTGACCATCACGAAGCAAGAAGGCACCACTTTCTCAGGAATGTTTTCTGATGAGTATGGTGGCGGATTTGTCACAAACGGACAGTTGCGTGGCAACACAATTGAATTCGACCGTCAGGAATCTACTAGTGGCGGGGGGAAACCGGGCGGGGGGAAACAGCACTGGTCTGCTCAGCTTGTGAATGATGGCGGTAGCTTACGCATGGTCAATGGAACCTGGACGGGTGATTACCAAGATCAATTTGTGGGCCGGAACAATTGGCATGCCGAGAAAAAATAATCAAATTTAGATAACTGGTAATACAGGCGATAACAAAGGTTATTATTTTTTAATTGACAAATCTGTAAAGGAATGGCTCCGGAATTTTATTGACAAATAGAACTCATGACAAACTTCAGCAGTAGATAATGGCTATGTTTGAAAAATTTTGAACAGAAAGTATATAACGAAAAATTCGATAACTAATTTCCGAAGAAACTGCAGAAGCAGCATCAGCCGGAGAAATGATCAGTATGCTTGACGCCTCATCGACAGAACTCACGGAAATGGGCAGTGATGATGAAGCACAGGCATTTACTTTTAAAGAGATGGAGGGCGCTGAAGGCGATACATATTTAAAGGATGGTGTAATAACCATGGAAATAGTGAGCGATAATAACGCAATCCATGAAGCCACGCACGGCTTTCGAATGTTGAAGGGTCAAATAATTGGTGGCGAGAAAGGCAAAAACTTATATCCTGGCGCTGCAGAGACTTTATTTACAGTGGAAGCCGTAGCATACCGAAGGCAGTTTGCATTTAATGCAGCAAGTGTTCAAAAAAACGTTTCTTCGTATTGGGGAGCGCCAAATTCTCCATCAGATATTAATCGGAATTGGATATTAGGAATAAATAATAATGGCGATTACATTTATGGAAGGGTACTTTTTGGCACAGGTTATAAGTCAAAATGGATTGAACATTATTTAGATGAGGAAAAAAAGAAATCAACTCACTAATGATGAGGAAATATTTTTTGATAAATTATTTTTAATGATAAGATTATAAGAGGGTCAAATAGGAAATTGTCTTTTTTTGATAGTAGCAACCATTTAATATCGAATAAAGTAAAGAGCAGCGAAAGATAGATTTATAAGTGCTTAATAAGCTATTGAACTGCATACCCCAGACGTATGTATTTGACAATCCTGCAAGCGATATTGGTCAAGCTGGGAGTTGAGAATAATTGCCGGTCTTGTTGCATCGCAGTCTTGATTGCTTCCTTGAGAATATTTCTGACCTTGTCGCGGGGGTTCGGGAACCTTTTTCATAGGGGAGCAGGCTGGTGAGCACCACTTTATTGTCGTTACGATATTTTGTTTTTGAGATTGTTGTGGGGCAGAGTTCAATAACTTTATGGAAAGAGGGCTATTCCGGAGGAAGAAGTGGGTTGGTTACATTTACCAAACAATAATAATAGAACCATCATGAATGAAATGGGGTGAAATGATGGATCAATCAAAAGGTAATAAAACAATAAACTCGTTCCCTTCACCTTCTTTCGTCTCCACTTTTATTTCACCTCCATGTGCCTTCACAATATCATAGCTAAGGATAAACCCAATCCCGTTCCCTGTCCCGTTGGCTTGGTGGTAAAGAAAGGTTGAAAGATTTTATCTATGTATCTTTGAGGAATGCCATTGCCATTGTCCTTCACTTTGATTTCAACCATCTCCATTTCATTTTTTTGTACTTACTGTAACGGTGGGTTCATACCTTGTGCCCAATTGCTTTTTCTTTTCGGTTACAGCATAAAAAGCATTGTTATATAAATTGAGCAATACTCTTCCGATATCCTGCGGAATGATATTGATTTTTTCAATACTCTCGTCAAATTCAGTTTTCATTGTTGCGTTAAATGAATTATCCTTTGCCCGCAATCCGTGATAAGCTAATCTCAAATATTCATCGCCAAAGCATTAATATCAGTTGGTTCTTTTTGGCCATTGCTGCTGCGGCTATGTTGCAGCATTCCCTTTACAATGGCATCTGCTCTTTTGCCATGATGATTTATTTTTTCTTCATTTTCTATAACATCATTCAGCAATTGCCTTTAGCTTCATCAAATTTCCTTTGTTAATTTCATCTTTCATTTCTCCTAATAATTCTATATTTACTTCGGAAAAATTATTCACGAAGTTTAACGGGTTTTGTATTTCGTGTGCAATGCCCGCAGTGAGTTCTCCCAGCGAAGCCATTTTTTCAGATTGAATGAGTTGGGTTTGTGTGGATTTTAATTCTTCCAGAGTTTGTTCAACCTTTGTTTTTTGAAAGTCTGTTTCTTGTTTCTGTTTTTTTAATAACACATAAGCCTTTTGTTTATGCCGATTGTTTTGCCATAAAATAATTGCTACTAAGATAAATATAGCTAGTCCAATCAACAGCCCATAAATCTGCATACGATTGCGGTAAGCTTTTTTATCTGCTTCAATTTCCTGGTGACGTTGTTGTTCATCAAAATCTAAATTTTGAAATTGTCGTGTCTGTTTAGAATTAAAAAGACTATCATTTAGTTTGATGATCAACGTCTGGTATTTTACTGTGCTATCGTATTTGTCGGAAGATCTATAAAATGCCGCCAGTTTAGTATATGCCCTTAATAAAAGATCTGGGAAATTCAGAGACTTTGCAACACCGAGCGCGGTATTGGCAAAATAAAGGCTTGAATCCTTTTGACCGTTTTGTTGATAAATGTCGTATAGCATAAGATTCCCTGCGATCACTCCCCTGAGATAACCCTGTTCACTACTTGCTGTCAGTGATTGTCGGAAATATTCAATGGCCAGTGTTTTGTTTGACATTGCTAAATGTATCCTTCCGAGATTTAACAAAGTACTTCCGAGGTTATTTTTAAAGCCAGATTGTTTGGTAAGGTCATAAGCCTTTTGTTCGAAAATCAACGCTGAGTCGTTCTTTTCCAAAGAAAGGTATAGTCGCCCTAACATCATATTTATAACACACAAATTGTGAACATTGCCTGCTTCTTCAAAACGTTGTTTGGCTTGAAAGGCATAAAATAGAGCCTTCTCATAATCATTGACATCGCCATACACAAGGCTCAACCCAAGCTGACTCAGGCCTAAGATTTGGAGACGCTTCATACGGGCCGTAACTGGCCTCTTTAAAAATCCTTGCAGGTTAAAGTATTTATCAGGTAGGATATTTTGTTCAGCTTTACCATCTTCGAGGATGTCTTTTCCTGACAAATATATTTGCAGAGAGGCGGGAAAGTTGCCCATGTTCTTCAGTGCATAAGCCATTTGGATAAAAGCAATTGCTTCATTCAACCTTAATTTCAATTTCTGGGCAAGTATCAATGCGTTTTTTGCATAATAAAACGAGGTATCGGGTTTTGTTTCTTCATAAGCTTCGGAAAGGAGAATTGAGTAAACCAACTTTAGCGTATCGTTTTGGTTAGTTTCCAATTCATTCCTTAAGCTATCCACGCCTCTTACTTGGGTATGGGCACGGGTTATGGACACAAATAGTAGGAGTATAAGGAGAAAGGACTTCACTAGAATAAAATTAAAGTATCTTTTTTAAACCAGAGGGCGATTGCGTAAAAGGGAACGATATTGATAGATATGTGAAAGGAGCAAACTGGCGTGCTGGAAATTTTATCCGCAGTCATTTCGGTTTTAAAACCTGGATCAAAAGGGCCATTACCTCCTAATTCTCTCCCTCCTGACAATGAACTAAATTTAATTATCCGTTCCCGGAATTTTGCGAAGATAATGCCAATAAAATAACCTGTTATGCACCTTTTAAATGCTTCTTTAATTGCTTCAATGATTAAGGTTTTTTTGACAATCTCTTTGGTTGGACACAGGATATCACAAACGACTACGGTCCGATTAGAATGGCTAAAAAGAGACTTAACCAAAGTCCCTTTATCTACTCCTATTGGAACATTTCAACATGTGCCTTTTTTTTCCGGCGGATTGAGTATGTCGCCCTATGAGGCCGATGGTCCAGGAAGAACGCTGGAAAATGAAAAAGGTACAACTCAGTTCAGTCATGTTGTTTCTAATGCTCTTGAAGTCCTTGCAATGTTAAAAGGTCACAATTTTCCGCTTGCTCTTGCAGGGCATTATCATTACGAGCAAAAGTTTGCTTTACAAGGATTAAACACCCGGTTTGAACAAACAGGTGCGGTGATCGCACCTTCTTCTATAGGGCCAATTACTATGCCATCGGGTTACTTTATATACTGTCACAAATGGTAATATAGATGAGGGAAAATTCATACCACTTGATAAATAACAAGATATATGACTGAGAAATGTCGATGGACTTGCCGTAAATACCCTCCTGGCAAGCCCGATAAAAGTATGCCATATTTCAACTACCAATAAAAGGACTCCTTCCACCATACGCCAAGATCTCGGTTTTATTTCAAATTCATCTGTTTCATCAGCGCCTTAAACCTCGCCTCGTTTCTTATCGGCCCCAACTCCGGTTGCGCTTTAATAAAATACATGTTTATATCTCTTACCCTGTATGCTTCCTCTAACCATGTTAAGGCTTTATCATATTCCTTCAGCCCTACGTAACCGATTGCAACAAAGAAGGGTGATTGATTCGGAGACTCTTTTAAAGAACTCACTAGTTCGGACCTGGCGCGGGCTGTGTCTCCGGAAGTTGCATAGGCATAACTTAACAAAGCTCCCTGGTAAGCGAAGGTTTTGGATGCGCCTGACCGGGGGAGCTGCCTGATCAGCTCAATTGCTTCTGCGTACTTTTTTTTAATCAAGAGTACTAAAGCAAGGGAACTCTTAGCACGAGGGTATTGGGGATCCAGGGCGATGGTCCTCTTAAGTTGATCGTATCCGGAATCGATTTTACCAGCAAAATAATAATTCCGGCCCAGCACCCAGTTGTCAGAAGATGAAAGCGGATCCAATTCTACCGCCTTTCTCATCTCGTTGAGCGCCACGTCAACATTACTTTCATTGTAAAGTAATAAGTTGCCATAATACCGGTGGGCACTGGGATAGTTGGGGTTCAAAGCAATCGCTTTTTCAAGCGTAACCTTGGCTCTGTTCCAATCATAGTCAAAGGCAGATTGTATAAATCCCAAAGTAGTCAAAGCTTCACTAAGCGTGCTGTCAAGAGAAAGCGCTTTCATTACATAATCCTTTGCAATGGGCATCGATTCTACCTGCGTCATTCCATTCTGCGGTAGGATGTACATATCGGCAAGCCCTACGTAAGCAAGGGCGTAGTCGGGGTCCAGCTCAATGGCAGCTTTAAAGTAGTGTTCTGCGCTATCAAAGCTGGCAGTAGTTCTTTTATCGAGGAACCACTGACCTTTCCGATATAATTTATAAGCTTCGATATTTCCCGTATTCCGGCTGGAAAGGTCTCTTTTTTCTTCGGCCGTCAAATTTGTTTTAAGTGCATTGACAATCTCCGTCGCCAACTCAGTTTGTAGGTCAAAAATCTGGAGCTTATTACGATCATATACATCCGTCCAGATCATTTTTCCCGACTTGCTTTCTATCAATTGTGCAGCCACCTTGATCCTGTTTCCAATTTGCTGGATATTGCCTAATATCAGTGAATTTACACCCAGCGCTTCACCGATTTCCTTTGAGCTTTTTTGAGATCCTGCATATTTCATGGAGGACCTGTTTGAGATCACTTTCAGGTCTTTGATCTTCATAAGGTGGGCAAGAATGTCTTCGACGAGACCGTTACTTAATTCATCTCCTCCCTGACCACTAACATTAAAGGGAATAATCGCGACTGATTTTTCCTTGCCGGTATCATCGCTGCTCTTGAAAAACTTGGTATAGAGAAAAATAGAGAGGATTGCAAGAACCAGGAAAGCGGCAGTGATAGTTAGATTTCTTTTTAGAGATCCTTGCTTTCTTAGTTTGCCTTCCATCTCTTCCCTCTTGGGCACTTGCAATCCATCATTTGCAAGGGCAAATACTTCCATCGGTTCGTCCACACTTTTGAAATGGAATTTTCCTAAGGAAACAGGTTTGAAATCAGGTTGATTTTTTATTTTATCGAAAATCTCTTTGGAAAGCAAAATAGTATTGGATTGTCCAAGTGATTGAATACGCGATGCCACGTTCACACTGTCCCCCATCACTTTCCCTTCTTCAAAAAATACCTCGCCTGAATGAATTCCAATGCGCAGGGGAACTTTTGGCTCATTTAGCAACTCACGCTGTAGTTTGACGGCAGACCGGATGGCTGCGGTGGCACTGGGGAAAGTGCACAAGGTTCCGTCGCCATAATCATTCACGATTTCGCCGTTATATTCTGCAACGATTTCCTTGAGTGTCGTTACATAATGTTTGACAATGGCTATGGTTTTGGTTTCATTCTGTTGCATCATCGCCGTGTACCCAACAATGTCGGTAAAGAGAATTGCAGCAAGTTGGCGATGTTGGTTCATGAAGAGGGCCTAATTTAAATCATTTGGAACAAGTTTCACGTGTCACAGGGATTATTGCGGCAAAAAATGGTTTTACGGGATGCAGGTATACAACTTTTCTTTTAAGGAAAGCCTTTGGCGTGAGATTCTTCTGCAGCAGGGCTCAAATAACTGAGATTCTTCTGAGTCCCAGTAACTCTAACATTTGTGATCTATGATAGGCCCCGAATTTGCCGTGAACTTGGTCACGCTTCCACTAGTTATGTTGAACGTCACAACGGGACCATGAGTAGGTTCGAGGCTTATGTACCGCTGGGCATTTTTCTTCATTTTCAAGTAATTATTTATCATTTGCGAACTGTGCAAAAATATTACAGGAATCCTGATTTAAATGATCCTACCTTGCTTTCACTTTAATATTTCTAAGAACTCAGAGTCTCCAATTTGAAGTTCTAGAATACTGAATAGAACATTGCTCTCTCTTTTTACCAATTTTGAAGTCAAGTCCGGCCCCTTAGCAGATCTAGTAGTTAACTGGTTTGGGTTATCAAATTTTACTTTGCCTGCATTTCTGAATTTCTGCATAGCGGTATTATATTTATTCACTTCAAACTTTTGTTATGCAAACATCAAATAACGTCAGCCATTTTAGCCTGATTGAAGACCATTTCTTCAAAAAAAATCGCGGGTTATTTCTTTTGTTGCTATTTATTTTTCTTTTTGCCTCCTGTGATAAGGATGATACGCCATTAAGAAATTGTGATGAGTTCAAGAAAGAAAAAAATACTGACAACAATGGAAAAAACATAGAACCAACTGTTTCAGTCTTTGCTTCAGGTTTCAACAATCCACGAGGATTGAAGTTCGGACCGGATTGCCATTTGTATGTGGCAGAAGCTGGGTTGGGCGGCACACGAAATACTTCAGACATATGTCCGGATATACAGCCCAGTGCTATTGCTGGTGGTCCCTTTCTTGGAAGTCCAACTGGAGGACGAATATCAAGGGTCAATGCGCACGGTGTAAGAACTACCGTTACTGAAAATCTTCCTACATCAATATCGTCTCAAGATGGTGGTGTCCTGGGTGTAGCTGATGTAGCCTTCATCGGCTACAAACTTTATGCCTTGCTTTGGGCCGGCTGTTCACATGGAGTTACGGAAGTTCCTAACGGCATTGTAAGGATTAACTTTGACGGAACTCATACAGTAATTGCAGATATCGGAACCTGGCAAGTGGCAAACCCTGTTGATGTTGCAAACCAAGGCGCAGATTTTGAACCGGAAGGTAATCCTTTCAAGATGATCTCTTTCGGAAACGATCTCTATGTGATAGAAGCTAATCAAGGCCAGTTATTGAAAGTCACAACTGGTGGGGCTGTCACTAGGGTGTTTGATTTTTCTGCAAGCTATGGACACATTGTTCCTACAGAAATAGACTCCTACCATGGGAATTTTTACGTTGGTAACCTCGGGGCTTTCCCTATGGTTGACGGCACCCAAAACATTTACAAGATTACTCCCGGCGGCCAAATAGAAATTGCGGCAACAGGTTTCACCGCCATACTTGGGTTGGTATTTGATAAGATTGGCCGAATATATGTATTGGAAATGAGCACAGGTAATCCATTTCCCACACCAGGCACAGGAAGGATCGTAAGGGTTAATAAAAACGGTTCAAAAGATGTAATTGCAACAGGGCTTAATTTTGCAACAGCAATGACTATGGGGCCGGATGAAAATCTTTATGTGTCACATTGGGGATTTGGTGCTGTGGCAGGTGGTGGCGAAGTATTGAAAGTGACCTTACGCGATTAAATGCATATGGAAATATGTCCCAATCACCAGTGTATTTAGTTGAAATAATAAGTAAAAAAATACATTGTTGGTATAAAAGAGATGAGTGGAGTACGGTTGATCCTGACACATCTATGACTTTAATTTTTATAAATCTAGAACACTGCGATGTGCAGATAATCTTTTGGGAACCTACGGATCGGAGTTGGGCTTGTCAGTCATATCGGTGAGTGAAAGTAATGCGGCTATGACCGCATTGAAATTCAATATGGTAGTAAAACCTACTATGGCTGGGTAAGGATAACCTGTTCTTATAGTTACAAGCCCAACCATCGCGTATTGCATAACGGGGACTTTATCGTTAAGGATATGCCTACAACGGTCTTCCTATGCAGGACAAACTAAATGATATTCAACATGAATATCTTAATTTGAAAGTACTTTCCGTTTTTATGATAGTTGGCGGATTGACGGCAATAGCAGGTGCGTCTAAAAAGCCAAGTTCAGAAAGCACACGCCCTGTTCCTGAAAAGGGGGGGTCTGCTTCAGTCGAAGGTCGAGTGACCGAATCGAATCGGCACGCTTGCTGTGGAGGTCTATTTTTTTCGGTTCTCTATTGCATCATATAAACAATCTGTCTTTACCTCCTTGCAATTTTAATAATGTCAATGTAATTGCGAAGACAGTGAGCAGTGTCAATTTTCCAATCTATTTTGACTGCAATTGGGAATTTGGGATTGTCACCTAGGTTAAAATCTGCTGGCAATCGGTCTACTAAAAAATAAGCTCTTCCATTTGGATTAGAAACATTGTCAATGGTAATTTCTATACCTCCACAACATGGACACATTTTCGTGTCAAATCCTATAATCTCAGCATTGCTCATATATTGGATGTCCTTCTTGCAAGAAAGAATGACCAAGACCACAGTGGCTGAAACTGCAAACAGTATACGCCCTAATCGGTGATGCAAATGTTTCGTTTTAAAGTGAAATCAATATAAATCTTAGTGAAGCGGTCAATCAAATTTAGCTTTAAAGCCGCTATTGGCCGGCTTTTTAGCCAATTTTATTTGGTTCAAAAACCGTTGAACTAGTGAGGTGGTGTAACATATGCTACTACGGTGAATAAGAAATTTACATTTGTTTTAGTTGCGGTATAGATCGGTTAGAGCCTGAGGCTACCCTATGCTTTTTAACAACCTTTCAATTCATCCTCATGGTAAGGGAAGGGAATCTTTTTGGGCTGAATTGAAGACTTTGCGAAATAACACTCTGATCATTTAGCTGCCACTGTTATTAATCTGGAATATTTGGCTCATGTCCCCAAATAGCTGCTCCTCCTTTGTTAGCCTTCGCGCACCCTCCTCGATTTGCAGAGGCAAATGGAGCGGTAATTGTAGCACTATCCGTCGAACGATGTACAAGTCGGTCACCTACTATCGTACCAACATAACTACCATTAGTCCCATATACTTTTTGTCCTTTAATTTTGCCGGCCATTTTTCCCGAACTGCTATGTACTTTATCTCCCGATACCTGGAGAGGTCGTCCATTTTTAGTGTGTAGGTCCATTTTAAAGTTTTATAAAGCTGTTTGAAGTGGTACTGCCAATATCGCACAACTTTTGCCATATTTGTGAACTGAACATACCGACGCAATCGTTGAAGCATTAGCGTTGTGGCTGGTTCGGTGAATCGTCGGTCTTGTAAGTTCTTATCCCAATCAATCAATGCTTTTTGTGGTGTTTCTCCGCAACCAAAAACTCCTTCTTGTACATCGGGACCGAGCACACAACAATGGGAATCACCGTCCGGAAATAGCAGTGGTTGGAATTGGGCTACTTGCGGTGGCAATTTGCGTTAGAAAAGTGTATTGGCGCTTGCATTTCGTCTGGCAGATTGGGTTGTTCCATTGCTGAGGGTTCAAGGTATCTTGTTTTTCCTTCCGAATCGGTTCATTTAATGCTTCGTAATACAAATCGCCCGGGAAGAAAAAGGTTTTAAGATACAATCTATTGTGAAACTTGAAGCTACCTGACTATCATACTACTCAATTTCCAACCTGAGATTCGTACCAAACGTGCTAAATTGCCATAAACATGAGCAACAAACCGTTAGATCATTATTGTGATCCTTTGTTCTTAATTTGAGTGAGGATCCAGATAATTCCTAAAGGACTTTTCTTCCTTGAATGACTCTTACTATGATAACAATAAGTGCAATAACAAGCAGAGCATGAATGATGTTTCCAGCATGAAATCCAAGGTATCCAATCGCCCATAAAATGATTAGAATGACCGCAACGATATAAAGTAAATTTCCCATAAAATCGATTTTTAAGATTATTTAATTACTGGGTCTGCATGATTATACTTCTCTGATGAATTGTAGCTATCGTGTTGTGGAAATTCCGCCACGAGGTTCCCTGCTTTTCCTCAAGGTCGTTTATCCGTGTACGCCTTTAATGACACGACCTTGCCTTTGCCCTTTTTTGATTCTGCGTTCTTACCGGCGCCGGTTTTACCTTCTGCTTTTCTTTTCTGGTAAGCCTGTTCATGAGGCTGCTGACTTATACGTTCGCCGTCTGCTTTCTTTTTATTTGGATTGTCCGCCATAACTATTAATTTCTTTTGGTATGAAAAGAGTATGCCAATGATTTCGAGCCGTGTAAGTCTTCAAAGATAAAATTCCTGCGCCCGGGTATGATTAGCAAGCTGGCAAGATTGGCAAGGCTTCCTTGTTAATTGTAAAAGCAGAACTTCAAACAACATTAGTCTATCCATGCAATTTGGTGAATACCGGGAAAAAGGTAATAATAGTGGTGTTTTGGACGCTCTTGCAGCTCGCAAAGCGAATGCTTATTTTACTGGACACGAGCTCAACCATGAAATTGATCGGTCTCCCGAAGCCTTCACTATATAGCTATGCCGACAATTGGGACTGGTAAGCAAATACATAAATTACACAAAATTACTTAAGTTATTTTTGTTTAGTATTTAAGTGAGCCACTGCAATTTAAAAGTACTAGAATATGATACTAAATGGTTTATGCGAATTGGTTCGAGACTAAGGACCTCTGCACGGATTCTCTGTTTTTTTTATGGGGTTACCCTTGGGCCCGGCAAAAAAAAGCCTCGCACATATTTAAGACATCTCGCAAAACTTCTAATGATCGGCAGGCCTGGCGGGCGCGCGGTAATTTGATCATGACCTGGAATCTCTATTCCGCATTCAAGGGGATCCCTCCTTATTAGTGGTAGTTGAAATATGGCATATTTTATCGGGCTTGCCAGGAGGGTATTTACGGCAAGTCCACTCGACATTTCTCAGTCATATATCTTGTTATTTATCAAGTGGTATGAATTTTCCCTCATCTATATTACCATTTGTGACAGTATATAAAGTAACCCCCGATGGCATAGTAATTGGCCCTATAGAAGAAGGTGCGATCACCGCACCTGTTTGTTCAAACCGGGTGTTTAATCCTTGTAAAGCAAACTTTTGCTCGTAATGATAATGCCCTGCAAGAGCAAGCGGAAAATTGTGACCTTTTAAAATTGCAAGGACTTCAAGAGCATTAGAAACAACATGACGGAACTGAGCTGTACCTTTTTCATTTTCCAGCGTTCTTCCTGGACCATCGGCCTCATACGGCGCTATACTCAATCCGCCGGAAAAAAAAGGCACATGTTGAAATGTTACAATAGGAGTAGATAAAGGGACTTTGGTTAAGTCTCTTTTTAGCCATTCTAATTGGGTGCTATCAATATGTCCGTAATACCATAAATCATCGAACTCCAAACTGTTTAAGCCAATGAAATGAACTCCGCCATAATTAAAAGAATAATAATCCGGCCCAAAATAATGATGATACATATTTCTTCCATATAAAGGGTTTTTTGAGCTTACAAGGGACAAATGCCGCTCTATCCCAAAGATTTCATGGTTCCCAGGGACCAACCAAAGCTGAGCTTTGATTCTGCCACTCTCCTTCTTAAAAAGTTCATACAAGCCGGTGGCCTCATTCTCCGGAACTCTTAAGGCATCTTTTACGAGGTCGCCGGTTATGAGAACTATGTTTGGGTTTACCGAATCTACCTTCGCCCGGAATCTATCCATTCTGTCGATACTCGATTCGCTGATATGGGTATCAGACGCGTGAATGACTTTAAAAGACGAAGGGATGGTCTGTTTTGTAAGTCCGAAATCAGCAGCGTCGTTTATAGACGGCTGAGAAGTTTTCCAAAACAGACCTGCTGAACGATAACCGTCAGGAACACTTATAAAAATAATATCAAATCCGGATGTCCTTTCTATCTGATAGTAGCCGTTCTCATCTGTAACTACCACAGCTACCTGGTCCGACACGGAAACACCCTTTATTCCTGGTTCGCCGTCATCCTTCTTATTGTTCATGTTTTTATCTTCAAACACGTATCCTGAAACCGTAGTCGTTTGCGATATCCTTTGTCCAAACAAAGAGATTATCAAAAAAACCTTAATCATTGAAGCAATTAAAGAAGCATTTAAAAGGTGCATAACAGGTTATTTTATTGGCAAAAATATCTTCGCAAAATTCCGGGAACGGATAATTAAATTTAGTTCATTGTCAGGAGGGAAAGAATTAGGAGCCTCAAAGATTAATTGAGCAAAATCGAAAAAGGAAGTATAGATATATATCGTTATCCCTTCTTGATTTGGATGGAATGGTTAGCCACCCATTAAATCCAGATTAAGACTGGCACTATTAATTCAGGCTTACAGAAAAGGACTATAATTGATAATTTAAGAAGTGTTTACGGTTTACCGTATGTAGCAAAAAATAATTTGCGACATGATCTATTCTTTCTTGCATTTAAATAATTGGGAGGCTGAATGTGAATTCAGAACCTTCTCCTTCCTTTGTTTCTACTTTCAACTCCCCACCATAAGCTTTTACAATATCATAGCTCATTGATAAACCCAATCCTGTACCCTGGCCAGAAGGTTTAGTAGTAAAGAATGGCTGAAAGATTTTATCAATAATAGCTGGAGCTACCCCGTTCCCGTTATCTGTAATAATTATTTCTATTTTATCTCCTGCCTTGCGCGACTGAACTTTTATAACCGGGGCATAGCCTGGAATTGCCAATTTGAATTTTTCATTCATTGCATCAAAGGCATTGTTATACAAATTTAGCAATACACGTCCAATATCCTGCGCCGAAATATTTATTGCACCTATCGTAGTATCAAAATCTGTTTCAATGGCTGCATTGAATCCGGACCTGCCAATAGGCAAGGATTTTTCCCTTGCCCTCATTCCATGATAAGCAAGGCGCAGGTATTCATCGGCTAGGTTATTAATATCAGTTAATTCTTTTTGCCCGGTGTTGGCCCGTGAATGTTGAAGCATTCCCTTAACGATAGAATCGGCCCGTTTGCCATGATGGTTTATCTTTTCATTGTTCCGAAAAATATCGTTTAACAATTCATTTTGCTCCTCGTTTTTTAATTTTAATCTTTGGCTTTTTAATTCTTCAATCAGTTCATTATTTATTTCGGAAAAGTTATTTACAAAGTTGAGAGGGTTTTGTATTTCATGGGCAATACCTGCAGTAAGCTGGCCGAGAGACGCCATCTTCTCCGACTGTATTAATTGAGCCTGCGTAGTTTTTAATTTAGTATATGCTTTTTCAATTTCTTTCGCCTGCAGCAGTTCTTTCTCACGGCTACGAGCCCTCTCTTTTTCAATGATCCGGTTGCGGATAATGCGGTTAGCGATGAAGGCAATCACCAGGAAGGCGATGATATAGAAAGCATAGGCCCATTTTGTTTTCCACCATGGGGGCGCAATGTTGATATTTAAGGTTTTTTCAGCTACGCTTCCTTCATCAGTAACTACGCGGGCATGAAAAATATATTTTCCCGGCGGAACATTCACGAAAATCGCTTTATGGCTATTTTCCAAACTATGCCATTTGCTGTCGTAATTTTCCAGCATATAATAATAGCGATTGGGCTTATCCGAATGATAGTTTTGTGATATGAAATCCAGCGAAAAAACATTCTGATTGTGGTTTAGCATTATTTCCTTAGTCTTCCAGATGGGCGAAAGGAGCACGGATGATTCACCCGGTATAATTTCCTTTTCATTCAACCTGAAACTGCTAAATGTTAAAGCAGGTGGAGGCGGGTTTGGCGGCAGTTGATCCGGGTAAAAAGCGTGGTAGCCGTACCGATTACCAAAGTACAATTTACCATCTGCTGTTTTGAAGTTATCAGCCCACGTAAACTCATTTGGTCGAATTCCATAATTTTCAGCAAAGCGCTTGACAGCTGTGCGGGCTGCATTGATCTGCAGCAGAGCATAGCCTGTGGTAACCCAAAGGTTGTGTAAATCGTCTTCCATGATATGCAAGATCCCATCACCTCCGCTATTATCAGCAAAGGGGTATTCAAAGACTGAAAAATCTGTTTCACCCGGCTTCATACGGAAAAGAATATTATTGTTGCCTACCCATGTTACCCTTTCATGGTCAACAAAGACAGCCCTGCAATTCTTATTTTTCAGGAAATGTGTAACGCTGCCGCTAACCGGGTCTAGACGTTCAGCCCCACTGTTGGTTGCTATCCACATATTACCAGTAGCATTATCAGGGTAAATGGCATAAGGGTTACATTGACAAATGGTATTAGTGTCTTTATCTGAATGCATGTAATGTTTGAAAACTCCCTTGTCATTATCTAAGCGTTCGATCATTAGGTCGGAGCCAATCCAAAGCCTGTCTTTATTGTCAAAAGCAAGAGTTTCTATAACACTTGCCCCTTTCAAACTGCTTGGATCATTTAATACATTCTCGTAATTAGTGAATAAACCTGTGGCCGGATCAAAACAAGTTAAACCTCTCCTTTGGGGAGCCATCCAAAGGCGACCACGCTTATCCCCACGCATTGCCTGGATATAGTCATGGGGTATACTGTTAGAGTTGTTAGGATCGTGAGTGAATGTTTTTATTAAACGGCCATCGGCAGTTTTCTGCATCAACCCCTTATTGGTACCCACCCATAACATTTTTGACACAGTATCAAGATAAAATGAGTAGGCCTCCCTACCCGAATCATCATAAAAAGGTAACGTTGTATAATTAAAATTCAGATTATAAAGACTACCCAAGACTGTCGAAAACCAAAGCGAGTTATCATTAGCTTTAAAGGCCTGTAAAAAACCGAAATCGTCCAATCTTTTCTTCGGGTCGAGGCTGAGGACTTTATTGGCATCGAAATCAGCTGCACTGGACTTACCGTACAAATCCACCTTATTAGTATTAGGATCGTAACGGTTTATTCCACCGAGTAAGGTAGATATCCAAATACCCCCCTGTGGATCTTCAGTAATAAATAGAATTGGGTCAAAATTGCTGGGCGACACAATAGGAGGCCTGCTTAATTGTACCGGTTTTTTGGGATCATATGGAAAACGTTTAAAGGTACCCCTGGCACGGTCCATAATATGCAACCCATCCCCTGCAGTACCGACCCAAAAATTTCCTTTGCTATCTTCAAACAAGGCACCCACTTTATTATTGGCAAGGCTGTTCGGGTTATCGGGATCTGATTTATATCTTGTGAATCTGTCCGTAGTTCTGTCAAATTTATTCAGGCCGCCATCTTCTTCGCTTGCGCCTTCATTGGGAAATCCACAGCCTACCCATATTGTTCCTTGTTTGTCTTCATATAGGCTTGCGACTTCATTAAAACTAAGGCTGGTTGCAACACCCGGTTCATTTATGTATCGCGTAAACCGGCCTGTTTTCCGGTCCAATCTGTTTAATCCTTTGTTAGTGCCGACCCATAAATTACCGCTGCGGTCTTCCAATACACAGGTTACCGTATCACTACTGATGGTTGAGCTATCCTTTTCATCATGCCGGTAATGAGTAAACCGGTTCTTTGCGATATCAAACCGGTCAAGCCCCATACCACCCAATCCAACCCACATTATATTCAATGTATCAAACAGCATGCACGTTACATTATTACTGCTAAGGCTGTTAGTATCCGTAGAGATGGATTGAATTGTTGTAAATTCCTTACCATCGTATCGCGTGACTCCCGATCCCGGAGAAGCAAACCATATATATCCCAGTTTATCTTGCGTAATTGCAACAATCGCCCAATGGGTGGAGTTTGTGAATTTCTTTTTTATTCGTGGCTCCTGGCTATAAGCGGAAACTACAAACAGGAAGAAAAGAGAGCAAATGAATATCGGAGACGTTTGAATGCGCATATAGCATTTAGCATTGAAACTGAATTTAAGGTATAACTTATTTGTGTTATTTCAATAAGCGGATATTTGAGAATTGTCAACAGCATGATTTTTGGACTGCAAGATTCGAAATCCCTTAGCTCCACCTTGCTTTAAAACTACATCTCTGTCAGGGATTAGAAACTCTTTGGAACTTTTGAATTGTGTTTCTCAACATATCGCTGATGTAAATGTTTTTATCTTGATCAACGGTTAGGTCGTGATACCAAGTAACATTGCCTTGATATGAGCCGCTTCTTCCAAATCGTGTCTGTACTGTCCCTGTCGTGTCAAAAATAAAAATGTCCGAACCCCGATGTTTTACTTTAAAGAACGTAAAAGTTATCACCCCAACTGGAGATGAGCTTTCCGCCGTCCTTATCAATAATAAAAATGGTTTTGTTTTTGATTGGATTGTCAGGCATAGAGCCAAATAATGGCCATTTTCTGTAAGCTCTTTGAAAAACAACGATGTTCTGGTTTGTATCAACGGCGATACCTGTCGGATTACCCAACTTTAAATCTTTTGGTAAGTCAAGCCAATTCTTTACGAGCTCATATTTTATTGAAGTGTCAAACCCTTTGCCTTTTTTAAGTGGTTGTAGAAAGTATGAGATAGTTAAAAGTCCTATTAGGCCAAGTAAGAAGTAAACTGATTTTTTGATCATTTACTAATATTACAATTTTAAAGCATCCTGTAATATGTAGGAGAGGTTAAATTCAATAATTCATTTCATGATCGAAACGATAACCTATTTGGGGGGCGCTTACGTTTGAATTTTCAAGGCAGGACTGTAACCTTGTACTAAGATGTTTGATTTCTAAGAATAATTTTTTCTTCTCTTCAAAAGGGACATCTTTTCTTCTGGCTGTTTCGATTTGCTTTAGCTTTTCTTGAAGCCGATCTATCAGAAACTTCATTTCAACTTGTCGCGCGGGAGAGTCCATATAACAACAAGGTAGGCTTATTCTTCACCATGGCCCCGAAAGTTTTTGCAGATGAAGGAAAAAGCCTGGGTTTTATGCAAAATGAGGGAGAACTTCTGCCCCTCACTCTAAGTCCCTTACTTAAGATGATATTCTTGTTGTAGTAAATATATTAAGTCTTCAGATGTTTTTAAGGCTCTGGGAAAGTGCATGGTTATTAAATTCCGCAATGTTGCCCTCCGGTTTTCAAAACTATTGGCGTATTCATTGAGGAGATTCGGATCATTTTGCTGGAGTGGGATTAGTTTCGTGAATAATGAATCGGCAATTGATTTTCGATCGATATTAAAGTGGGAATAACGCGTATAATAATAATTATTTAGCAATCGATTTCGTATTTCAACTGACTTCGCCCTGAACGTTCTGTCTGTTTCATGTTGACCATCAATTTCCTGGGTGCAGGCATAATAATAACTGATCTTTTTTGTTATCTCTGTATTCCGGAAGTATCGCAGATTACCAGATTGAATCACCTGAATAAAGGCAGCGTCATTCCAGGTCACGATAGGTACAATCGATCCAATCCTGGAATAATAATAAAAGTTTCCAGGCACTTCATGGTTTTTTATTCCCAGGTGTATTTTTTTCTGCAGGCTGTCAAATGCACTGATTACCTGGATACTTTCCTCTAGCATACCGTCTATTTCCAAACGGTCTTTTCTTAAATCTTCAATTATCGATTTTGCATATTCCCTTGCACGATGAGATTCGACAATGTTCTCTCTTTTGTTTTCCGCAAGAAATCCACAGAACACTGCAAGGAATAGCATAAGAAACTCCCATAAATAATGAGTCCATTTTTTGCGGGCAGTGCTGGTGTGGCTATGTACTTCCATGATCTAAATTATGGGTTAATGTCCTAGCGTTGAGACAAGAATTTTTGGTTGAAATATTTTGCGCAAATACAAATAATTTTTCTCGAAGCAGCTTAATCTAAGTTCATCTTTTTCATCAATGCTTTAAAACCGGGCTCATTCCTAATTGGATCAAACTCAGGGTCCACCTTTGTCCAAAACATTTGTGTTTCACGATTGGTATACGCTAGTTCTAGTTCGTTTATGGCTTCGTCGAAATTACCAAGCGCCACATATACCTGTGAATTTCTGTAATGGTTGGTCAGGTTAGGGTATTGTTTCAGCGTTTTTTCCAACAATGCTAAAGCCTTTGCTTTTTCTCCCATCACTGCATATGCATAACTCTTCAAGATAGGGTAGTTGTCATACAGAGACTCAGGTATTTCGGGGAGCTGGTCAAACTGGACTTTGGCCTGGGGGTAAAGCTTCTTTTTTAGGTAGATGAGCCCAATAGACCAAATGGGCACATATTGGGTCCCTCTGGATGCAAAAGATGCAGTTTTTTTAAATTGCTCCATAGCCAAATCATATTCACCGGCGAAGTAATAATTATGAGACAGTATCCAATTTGTCCGATAGGAAAGAGGGTTGAGATCAACTGCTTTTTTAAATTCATGGAGAGCACCTTCTTTATCAGGCGTCGAATGCATCAACACCAGTCCATAGTACATATGAGCGACGTAATTATTAGGATCAAGATCAATTGCTTTTCTTAAATTTTTTTTCGCCTTCAACCATTCAAAATCGAAATTCTGTTGAATAAAGCCCAATGTAGTGAAGGCCTCACTTAGTGTACTGTCCAACGAAAGTGCTTTCTCGACATAAATTTTTGCAATGGGAACTAAATCCAACGGTGACAGGTTCCTGAAATTGATGGCATAACAATCGGCCAGGCCGGCATATGCCAGTGCGTAGTCGGGTTCGAGTTGGATGGCTCGTTTGAAATTGGCTTCTGCACTGTCAAAATTTTGGCGGCCCTCTGCATTCCAGAACCAGCGCCCTTTTCGATAGAATTTATAAGCTTCTATGTTTTCGGTATATCGTTTTGAAAGTCCTTTTTTTTCCTGGGGAGTCAATTTTCCTTTCAACGCACTAACAATCTGAGTAGCCAATTCTGTCTCCAGATCAAAGATTTGCGTATTTGCCTTTGTATACTTATCTGCCCACAGCATATTTCCCGATTTACTATCTATCAATTGCACACTTACCACTATAGTATCTCCGACGTGTTGTATGCTGCCTATCCCCAATGTATTAACATTGAGCTCTTCCCCAATTTCTGCCGGCGTCTTGGTAGAATTGGCAAACTTTGAAGAGGACCTGTTGGAGATCACTTTGGTCAGTTCACTGATCTTGGAGAGATGAACTAGGACATCTTCGACCAATCCTTCGCCCATACTATCTGCACCGCTTCCAATCTCTTTGAAAGGAAGGATGGCGAGGGATTTTCCTTTTTCACCAGAATTGGTGGGTTTGAAAAATTGCCGATAGACAATAAATGAAACAAGGACAAGTAAGATCAGGGAAGAAATGAGGATTATTTTTTTACGCGGCGATTTTCTTTCTAGCAGCTTGCCTTCAATTTTCTTTTTGTCAGGAATCACAAGATCCTCATTGGTCAGTGCAAAAACCTCTATCGGCCCATCTACATTCTTAAATGTAAACAAGCCAAGGGACACCGATTTAAACTCCGGTTGATTCCTGATCTTATCAAGTATTTCTTTTGAAAAAAGGATGGTGTTTGCCTGTCCCAGTGATTGAATTCGGGAGGCCACATTTACTCCATCGCCCAATACTTTTTCATCTTCAAAAAAAACTTCACCCACATGCAAACCAATGCGCAAGGGAACATTCGGCTCCGATTGTAATTCTTTTTGCAATTCTATCGCAGAATTCAGGGCTTCTGTAACACTGGGGAAGGTGCACAGGCTACCGTCGCCATAGTTGTTCAAAACCTTGCCGTTATGTAAACCAACAATCTGATTGAGCGCCACGTTATAATGTTTGATTAGAGCAACAGCTTTTCGTTCGTTTTCCTGCATCAGGGCGGTGTACCCTACAATGTCAGTGAAAAGAATAGCTGCCAGTTGTCGGTGTTGGTTCTGCATGAGAAAGCCATGTAAGGAGCTTCTCTAAGATAAATCTTATTTTGCGGAGTATCGGAAGAGTGTAGGAAACAAACTATTTTTAGTTAATAAAACGAACTATTATGAAAAAATTAATGCCACTCATTCTTTCCACCCTGATCTGCTTCAACGTTTGTTCACAGCCGGATACCTCCAGCATTCCTAAAATGCAATCAACAGACTACTCATCACTGCTCAAAAAAAGTAAGAGTCAAAATACCGCTGCCTGGTTACTACTGGCTGGCGGGACTGCCATGATAATCACAGGAGGTGTTATATGGGCAAATGAAGTTGATAAAAAATCGGAAAACGATCCGTTAGCTGCGCTATATACAACCAAAGGCAGCTTAATAACTGCCATAGGGTTCGTGGCTGCACTTGGCAGCATCCCTTTATTCATTGCATCGGGCAAGAATAGAAGAAAAGCGGCAGCGATGTCTGGCTCGTTGAGGTTAAATGATGCTTCTATTTTACAAGGTTACACCCTGAGAAGAATTAACTATCCTGCTTTATCGTTAACTATATCGCTCGATTAAATTCTTATTCTGTTCTCAAACTTTTCACGGGATTTGCTATCGCTGCTTTTATTGCCTGAAAACTTACAGTAAACATCGCAATTGCAATCGCGATAGAACCAGCAAGCGCGAACATCCACCAACTGATCTCAACCCTATAAGCAAATGCCTGCAGCCATTTGTTCATTGCCCACCATGCAACCGGCGTTGCAATTAGTATGGCAATGCCAACCAGCTTCAAGAAATCCTTTGACAACAAGCCAACAACTCCTGATACACTCGCACCCAGGACTTTTCGCACACCTATTTCTTTTTTTCGTTGTTCTGCACTAAAGGCAGCCAGTCCGAATAGACCAAGACAGGAGATCAGAATGGCCATAATCGTAAACGAGTTGATGATCCTTGATAGGGTGATCTCCGTTTCGTACTGTTTTTGAACTTCCTGATCCAGGAACTTGTAGTCGAACGGTGCTGAGGGAAAATTCTTCTGCCACAGTCCTTCCATTTTTGTTAGCAGTCCCCGGTAATTTTTACTCGCTGTCGCAACAGTAAGATTCGACATGTCAGGCTGCGGCTCTAAATAGATAAACATCAATGGCTTCACTTCATCATGAAGAGAATTGAAATTGAAATCTTTCATTACACCGGCTATCTCACGATAGAATTCCGGCACTCCGGGAAACTGTGTATACAATCTCTTCCCCGGAGCCTCTTCAGGTTTTAATCCAATACGCCTTAGCACTGTTTCATTCACTAACAGTTTTCCGGAGTCATATAATTGAAAATCTCTGCCACTGATTATTTTGATGCCATTTGCCTTTACAAAATCTTCATTTGTCGTCATGAATTGCACGTCGGTGGCAGTAGCCGCATTTCCTCCAGCGGGATAAACAGGCATATCGCTAAACACCGCCTGGCTGAGATAGTTATTTGCCCTACCCACACTTTTCACTTCTGCCAGTTGCCGCAAATCGTTGGAAAACGCGTCGATATTGCTCCGCGTATCCTGAGTATAAAAACTAAAGACCAGCTTCTGGTTTTGATCAAAACCGAGGTCTTTGTGTTGAATATAATTTAATTGACTATAGATAACAATAATGCCTGCAATAAGAACGATAGATAGGGCGAATTGGAATACCACCAGTGAACGGCGGATGCCCGAGGCAGAAATATGATTGGTAAAATTTCCTTTGATCACTTTTATCGCCTTGAATGCTGATAAATAGAAAGCCGGATAGCTGCCTGCAACCAGGCCCGTGATCGCAATAATTCCACCAAGCAACAACCAAATGTGGTAATTGGCAAACATAGTTACACGAATGTCTGCCTGTGTAACCTGGTTAAGAAAAGGAAGAGTAAGTAGCAATAAAGGCAATGCTATTAATACGCCGATAAGAGACAATAAAAACGATTCACCCATGAATTGCTTCATGAGATCCGATCTTTCTGCGCCAACTACCTTTCTTACGCCAACTTCTTTTGCCCTTTTAGATGCACGTGCAGTAGAAAGATTCATAAAGTTGATACAGGCAATTAGCTGTATAAGTATCGCTATCAACAATAAAATATAAAGGAAAGAAGGATCAACACTTTTTGAAAGGTCTCTCTCATAACCGGTGGTAGTGTGTATGGAGCCGAGAGGTTGAAGATGCAGTATTTTTTCCATGCCAAGTTCTTTCAGTTGCTGCCCACCATACTTGTTCAAAAAAGCGGGCAATTTTTTTTCAAGCTCAGCAGCATCAGCATCGGGACGCAGCCTAATATAGGAATAGGTGAGATTATTTCCTGCCCACATATTGTTGTCCCGAATGAATTGGCCCATGCCACCGCTGTTCATCGTGATGAACATGTTCGCCTGAAGGTGTGATTTGCCCAGGCTTTCGTCAACAACTCCGGTTACTTTGTAGTCATGCTTGCCATTATTATCATCGATCTCTATTATCTTACCGATAGGGTCTTCGCTGTCAAACAGTTTAGCTGCTGTAGTTTTTAACAACACTAAAGAATAGGGCTCCGATAGTACGTCTTTCGCATTGCCGTTCGTGAAGTGATAGGTAAAAACATCAAAAAAAGTAGAGTCGACATAGACCGGCTTGTCTTCATAAACCAATTTCTTTTTATAGCGAAGCAGATGTTTGCCTGCATTAAAATCTGTTACTATACGGGTGAATTGTAGCACTCCCGGAAAATCCCGTTTGATAGCAGGCGCGATCGGTGGCGAACAGTGCGGAATGTTACGCTTATCGCCGGGCATGGATAACGATGCCGTGATGCGATAGATATCCGCCGCATTGTTTTCATGTTTATCATAACTGTACTGGTCTTCCACATAAAGCAGAATATATAAACAGCACAATGTTCCAACGGCAAGGCCAATGATGTTAATGAAGCTGAAACTTTTATTTTTCAGCAAAAACCGCAAGGCAGTTTTGAAATAATTCTTAAACATGGCTTCTTACTTTTTAGGTGGGACGAAGAATAGAAACACTAAGCAGAATGTGTAGAATAAAAACTGTGCCGCTGCTACAAGTAATTGATATTCAATTAAGTAAAGCCTGCGCGTATTACGAAATTGTTCGGATTTGATACAGAATCTGTTCGCAAATAGTGCAATAACCAAGTTTCAAGGGAAGCTGAAGCCAAGGAAGATTAGCTGGAAAACAATTGTTATTTGAGGGGCTCCCCCGCCGAAGCATTAGCGATGGCGGCAGGTCAATTATAGCGGCCTCTTCGCTTTGGATCTTCGAGATAAACCTGCAGGAAAATTTTTTGTTCGGTTTTAGCGAGGTGGAGGTCTGGGATCTTTTTTGCTAATCTATCATTATAATAAATATGATGTTCCATTCCTAGACTTGTATTCTTAAAAATTTTGAAAACGATTCTGGGTTTTAGTATCCCTATTATACTGTTTCCAGGCAACCCATCATACGTGTGTATCCAGTAATAATATGCATTAAGCCCAAGGCTTATCCATTTTGTGATATTAAGTGTTTCTTCCAGCCTTCCTTCAAAGCCACCGCCAAAATTATAGGCCCTGAACTCTGATGTATCAGGACCGAAGCGGGTACTATTGCCTGCCAGGGGCACTAGGGCAACATGAATGCCTGAATAAAGTTGAGAATTTCTTCCTAGTTGTATTCTTGATATAAACCCGGGGCCAAAACCAATAGTTCCTAGCTCGAAAATGCGGTTGTTCCAATAATCAAAGTGTTGGAAGATGCCGGCCAATATTCCGTGCTTTCCTTTCACAATGTTCTTACCGAAAAGGATTCCATAACCCATCACGTTGTCGATAAGTTTCTTATCATCACCATAGCGGGATTCCAGTTTCAGCCTGAACACATCAAAGGGTTTGCGCGATCTTATCTCGAAAGGATCGCCGTAATCAAACTGTAGATTAAAAATGGCGTTGGTAGATCCACTACCGAAATGGTTGTCTGTGTTGATCTTATGAACTCCGGCGCTTACAGTAATATTCAATGGCTCCTTCTGATAAACTTCCTTCGAAAGCACCCTGAACATTTTTCCCTGGGTAATGCGGTTGAATGCGCGGGGCGGATTTATAATGCCTGCCAAAATTTCACGAAACACTCTATTGCCTCCACGCGTCCGGTCATCAAGAATATTGGAGCTGATCCTGTATAATACTTCACCAAGAAACATTCCACTGACGGGGGTATTGATGATATCGTTTTTTGAAGGTGGATCTTTTTCACCAAACAGTTCCCACATCGCACTGCCGCCTATTGCAAAAGGAAAGGATTGCCAGAAAGTATACCCGTTGGAGCGGGCTGTGTTAAAGTAATAATTACCTGTATGAGGATGCCCGATAAAATTAATCCCAAAACGGTCTTTGTCCCATACCCAAGGGCCCTTCAGATTGTTCTTCCAGGTCTTCGGACTGATCTCAGCCCAATCATACTTGAACCAATAGCGAACGATGACCCAGTTCACAATATTAGTAAAAGCCACTCTGGTCGCGGGAACCCACACCGGATACCTGCGGTTATATATAGGATCGTCATTCAAGAGACCGCCATATATATTATGCGCTGGTGCATGGAATTCCATTTCTTCACCAGTTCGAATGCCTACGCTATCGGTGGAGATGGAGGAAGTATCTTTTGCTGCGGTGCTATCCCGGACGGGATCGGATTGAGCAACGGACGCCACATTATACAAGAATAGACTAACCAATAGGAAAATTACTCTCATTGTATTTCAGTTGATTACTATCCTAAAACTGGATAGATCAGCCATTAGGCTTGGCCAATTACTTCAGATTTATTAAGTATTGCATTAAATGTGCCAATGAGAGCGGCGGGCCTGGAGAACCGACTGCTTCAATGAAGGAATGGATACAACGGCAAGGCAAGTAGCGCGGGAAGGGTTGTTTTTAAGAGCTCGCTGTTGTCTAGAAGAGTCCAGTTGTCGTCATATAAATATAGCTCGTACTTTACATGGTCGGTACCAGGGGGCTGGTATAATTTTGAATACGGAATCCTGAGGACTAAATCGGAATGACTACTGCTATATGTAACCTGATCGTCTTGTGGTTGGAAATCAATGGAAGTTAAAATATTGCCGTCGGCATCGGTATACTCGCTTCGATTTTCTGTTTTCAAATGAATGCCCTGGTCGTCGTAAAAGTAAAGCCTGGCATGACAAAGAACATTCTTTGCATTGAAAATAGTAAATGAAGGATATACTTCCAATCGTGAGTTGGCATCATCTATCATTGCCATTATGAAAATTTCGTTTTTTAAAATACGAATAGGAGGGTGGGTTTCATCAGAACTGACCGAACCACTTGTCGTTTTATCTGAATCTTTTGGTAGAAGACCAAGGGAGCTGAGTTTTTGCCTGGTGTCAGAGGCTTTTTTGGTCTCATTTACAAATTTAAATATTGTAACCGCGATAATCAGGATGCCAAATATCGAACCGGCAATTGCTATACCCCGGTTTTTTCGTTTGGGAATAGAAGGAGCCGCAGACGTTAGATTGGTAAGTATTTGATAGGCTTCCTCTACCTCTTTAAGTCGTTTTTGAAAAAAGGGATCTCCTGCATTGGCGCTGGGATGAAATTTTTCAGAAAGCTTGTTGTAGGCAACCGTTACCTCTTCGATGGAAGCTCCAAAGGAAACTCCCAATATTTTGTAACAATCTGCGGGCTGCATTGGGGCAATTCTATATGTCTGAAGTTAGATAAATTTCAGAAACCTGCAAAGCGACTTGAGAATTCATCGCGGTTCAGACCATAAACTTACAACCTCTTTAAAGTTGTATATTACAAACAAAAGTTTATTTATGGTTATGAGAAAGAGCAAGCTTATGCCTCATTTTTTGCTTCGTTATTCTTTGTTCGTTTTCACAACCCTCCCTCATTAAAGAAATCGATCAATTAAATTCTCCGAACCAGGCCTTAGCGCCCTTTACGCTTCCTGGCTTCGGATGAACTCATGGGAAGGGCGACAACACGACCTGAAATCCATATTGCAGCCCGCTACATCAGTGAACAATTCCGAAGTTTCGGTTTGATGGAAACGCCAGGAACGCAGGACTATTTTCAAACGTTTTAAACTCAGGTTTATCGTAGCGCCTACTGATGGTTCCTTGGTTCTTGGTAATAAGACTTACAGCATAGGGAAAGACTTTTTACAAGTCAGGGGTTCAAGCCTTCAACTGACGGCACCGGTTGTCTTTGCCGGTTTTGGATCCCCGGATAATCTTTCAAACCTTGATGTAAAGGGTAAGATCGTTGTGGTTAACATGGGTGAAAATGATTCAACCCAGGTGAGAGGAGCTGGCCGTTTCAGGGATGACAAAGCAAAAGCGCTTGCAGGAAAAAGGTGCCCTTCTCCTGGTTGAACGGTATTGGCATCCCGATGCCGATTGGCAAATTGTAAAACGTTATTATAGCGGTCAGCGAACTCCTCGATCCGCTGGACAGCCTGCTGCCTGTATTCGCGGTGCACGACCCGGGTAGTGAATTGCTTCCCGCATCAAAAAGTTCAGCTACGGCCACAATATCTGTGGCAGGCAACTATATCACAAGTGTACCGGCAAAAAATGTGATCGGCCGGGTGGAGGGTACCGATCCGAAATTAAAAGATCAATTCATTGTTCTTTCTGCGCACTATGATCATATTGGTGTAGCACCTGTAGCCAAAATGGAAGAAGGAAAGTTGGACAGTATTTACAACGGTGCCCGCGACAATGCCATTGGCGTTACTGCTCTCATCAATGCAGCGCGTTATTTTTCCCAGCACCCGACGAAAAGATCGATTTTGTTTATTGCCTTCACCGGTGAAGAACTGGGATTACTGGGGAGCAAATATTTCGCTGCAAATCCCACCATAGATTTAGCAAAGCTCGTGTACAATTTAAATATAGATAACGGGGGCAACAACGACATCAGCCGTGTAAATGTGATAGGCCTTGGGAGAACGTCTGCCGATGACGACATGAAAAAAGCTTGTTCGGCATACGGCCTCGACCTTTTTGGTGACCCTGCACCGGAGCAAAACCTATTTGACCGGAGTGATAATGTAAGCTTTGCTGCGAAGGGAGTACCTGCGCCCACTTTCGGTATGGGAGTGACAAAGGTTGACGAATCGATTCTCAAACGTTATCATCAGCTCAGCGACGAAATTGGCGATATCGACTTAGCGTATGTTGTGAAATACATGAAGGCCTATATCTTAGCCGCCAAATACATTGCCGACAATCCGGCGCAGCCAAACTGGAAGCAAGGCGACAAATATGAAGCTGCCTGGAAGAAATTATATTCAAAATAGTTTTAGAAATCTACAAATAGAGTTGCCGTTTTTTTAAAATTAGATATATGCCTGAATTGCCAGATATTGACGTTTTTTCTATCAATTTGAAAAAAATGTATGCCGGTAAAAAATTGGTGAAAGTTAATGTGCTTAATGGGAAGAAATTGAAGGATACGCCGGTTGAGCTTTCCAAAAGTTTGGAGGGTTCAAAGCTTAGTGATGTAAGCCGTTCTGGAAAAGAAATACGGTTTCTGTTTTCAAATGGCATAACGTTAGGAGCACATCTAATGCTAACTGGCGATTTAATCCCATTTGAAGACAAGAATGAAAGGAAATCTACAATCGTCGAGTTATATTTTAACGATGGAAAGAATCTGGCGTTGACGGATCGAATGAAAAATGCCTATGTCAAATTGAATCCGGAAGATAAAGCTGGTATCGATGCCCTGGATCCCAAGCTTAATTTCAATTATCTCAAAACGGCTTTAGACAGAAAGACCAGCGTTAAAAATGTATTATTGGATCAGAATGTAATTAGAGGCATTGGGAATGGGTATAGTGATGAGATTTTATGGGAAACCAGGATTTCACCTTTCTCTGTCGCTAACGCTATTCCTGACGATAAGATAAAAGAGCTTGTAACGACAATAAGAAAGGTGTTAAAAAATGCAAGGGATAAGATTCTAAAAAATTACCCCGGTTTGATCCATGGAGAGGTAAGAGATTATATGAAAATACATACTAAGAAGCTTACTAAAAGTCCAACCGGCGCCACAATCAAATTGGCAGATCGAGGTATGCTGAAGACCTTTTACACCGATGAACAGGTATTATATAGCTAGCAAACCAGTCTTTAATCAGCTAAAAATGTATTCCAATGAAGAGAAAGGCATTCCTGGAATTGTCGTCTGCGTTGATTGCCGCTCCTTTATTTTCCCCGATTGCAAATTGGACGCCGCAGGAAAAATTAAAAAACTGGGCCGGGAATTTAGAATATAGCACAGGTAACATTTTTTATCCCAGATCGATAGAAGAAGTACAGAATTTGGTGAAGAAGTTAAAGAAACTGAGGGTCTTGGGTACAAGGCATTGTTTCAACAGAATTGCAGATAGTAAGGACAATCTTATTTCGACCAGGGAATTGAATAAGGTAGTGTCACTTGACTCGACGGCGCGTACGGTTACAGTAGAGGGCGGCATCAAATACGGCGAATTGGCTCCCTGGCTGCATGAGCAAGGTTTTGCATTGAACAATCTTGCTTCATTACCACATATTTCTGTGGCTGGTTCAATTACCACCGCGACACATGGCTCCGGTGTAAAAAACCCTAACCTCGCTTCTGCCGTCAGTGCTCTGGAAATCGTTACTGCCGACGGAAATATTGTTCATCTTTCACAAAAGAAAGATGGAGAAAAGTTTTTGGCTTCAGTGGTTGGTTTGGGTGCGCTCGGAATAATAACAAAGGTGACGCTTGATATTGAACCAACGTTCACTGTTGCAGCAAAATGTTTATTTAAAAATGCCTTTATCCGAATTAAAAGATCATTTTGAAAAGATCGTTTCTGCCGGCTATAGCGTAAGCCTTTTTACAGATTGGCAAAATGAAAACATAAACGAAATTTGGATAAAAAGCCGTACAGATGATGCAGCAAATAATAATGCCATGCCCGAATTTTTTGGGGCGAAGGCTGCGACAAGGAATATGCACCCGATAGCAGAACTTTCTGCTGAGAATTGTACTGAGCAAATGGGCGTTCCTGGCCCGTGGTATGAACGACTGCCGCATTTTAAGATGGGTTTTACACCGAGTAGCGGAAAGGAGCTGCAGGCAGAATATTTTGTTCCCATTGACAACGCAGTGGACGCCATTCTTGCTATCCAGCGTTTGGGTAAGCAAATTGGTCCACACCTCTTTATTTCCGAAATACGTACCATTGCCCCGGACAATCTATGGATGAGTCCTTGCCGCAAGCAGCCATCTGTAGCGATTCATTTTACTTGGAAGCAGGAGTGGCGGGAAGTGATTAAATTGTTGCCTTTGATTGAAAAAGAACTTTTGCCTTTTAAAGTGAAGGCCTCACTGGGGTAAATTATTCACTATTACTCCGAAAGTGTTGGCCGCACGGTTATGAAAAGTTGGATGATTTTAAGCACATGCTAGCCACTTACGATCCGCATCGGAAAATTTCGCAATGATTTCTTAAACACCAGCATTTACGGAACTCACTAAATCATCGACTTATTTTACGGGTAATTCAATTATAAATTCGCTTCCTTCCCCCTCCTTCGTGGCGACCCTCAGTTCGCCTCCATGAGCTTTTACTATATCATACGATAGGGATAATCCCAATCCCGTTCCTTGTCCCGTAGGTTTGGTAGTGAAGAAGGGTTGGAAGATTTTATCCAACACTTTTTGAGGGATACCATCACCATTGTCTTTCACTCTTATTTCGATCTTGCCAGCTACTTTTTTTTGTGTGTACTGAAACTGCGGGCTCATAGCGACTATCGGCCGTCGCTGAGGCTTTGGCGGCCTCCTTCTTTGGCTGCCACGGCGTAAAAAGCATTGTTGTATAAATTCAGCAATACTCTTCCGATATCTTGAGGGATGATGTTTATTTTCCCAATAGCTTTCATCAAAGTCGGTTTGTAAAGTGGCATTGAATGACTTATCCTTTGCCCTAAGGCCATGATATGCCAATCTTAAATATTCATCTGCCAAGACATTGATATCGGTCGGTTCTTTTACACCGCTGCTGGTACGGGAATGCTGCAGCATACCTTTTACAATGGCATCGGCACGTTTGCCGTGATGGTTTATTTTTTCTTCGTTATCTTTAATGTCATTCGCTATTTCAATTACTTCTTCTTAATTTCCTTCTATTCCTCCTTTTTCAATTCTTCAATTAATTCCGTATTTAAGTCCGAGAAATTATTTATGAAGTTTAAAGGGTTTTGAATCTCATGAGCGATGCCGGCCGTGAGTTCACCTAGTGAAGCCATTTTTTCGGATTGGATAAGTTGAGCTTGGGTAACCTTCAATTCATGATAGGCCTTTTCTATCTCCCGTGCCTGTTTCAATTCCATTTCCCTTGACCGATCCCGCTCTCTTGAAATTGCTCTTTTGCGCAAATAACGGCCTATGAAAATCAGGGCGACTATAATGCATAGGCCATAAAAAACATAGGCCCACCAGGTTCGCCACCAGGGAGGTTTTATTATAATGGTAATCGAGGCACCTTTTTCATTCCAAACCCCGTCGTTATTTGTTCCTATTACCCTAAACGTATATTCGCCTGGATCAATATTGGTATAGGCCACATAATGCCTGGGGCCGCTTTGAACCCAGGTTTTGTCTACGCCTTCCAATTGATATGCATATCTATTTTTATCTGGATTGAAAAAGCTTAGGGAAGAAAACTCGAAAGAGAAATAATTCTGGTCGTAATTTAAAATAATCTCTTTTAATTCATTAGCGCCTCTTATTAGGCTATCGAATAATTTAAACCGCGTAATCACTATGGGTGCGATGGAACTATCTGTTTTAATTTGGCGTGGATCGAAAAAATTAAATCCATTATTTCCTCCGAAATATAATGTGCCGTCCTTACCCTTACACCTGGCACCCCGGGCTCTGGCACCAGCTCCAAAAATGTTGCTTTGCAATCCATCTTTATAGTCATAATTTGTGAATGTCTTCGTAACGGGATCAAATCTTGACAGGCCATTTTGTGTTCCCAACCAAAGATGATTTTCATTGTCTTCTAAAATAGAAAATATATTATTATCTGGCAGCCCATGTTTGTCTGTGAATCTTGTAAATTTTTGACTTTGATAATCGAACTTGCATAGACCTCCGCCCCAGGTTCCAACCCAAAGAATTCCTTTGGCGTCCTCATGAAAGCTACTTACGATATTGGAGCTAATGCTTGAGCTGTCATCAGGAAGTGTTTATAATGAGTGATACGATTTGTTCGCGTATCCAACCTGTCAGTAGCAATACTGCCATTGCCTACCCATACATAGCCTTTAGAGTCGGCAAAGACTGGTTATTGCTGTGCCTATCACTCAGGGTAGTAGAATCTCTTTTGTCGTGGTACCAATGTTCGAAAGTTTTTGATCTCTCATCGAATTTCTTAAGGCCCTCGCCTGTTCCCAGCCAGATAGATCCATCTGGGCCTTCACAAATCGAAAAAATCTCCAGACTAAATATCCTTTTATGATTCTGGTCAAGGATACTATAATGAGTAAATTGCTCCTGTTTCCTCATTAAATTGGGATAACATATCTCCATTGCATATCCATAGATGTCCGTGCTTATCTTTTAGAATCGCATTAATGACATCATGTCTCAACGTTCTGGAACTAGTAGGAGCTGCTTGTGTATTTCGTAAACTGATTGGTCGTCTTATCCCAGCGATTTAATCCTTTAGAAGTTCCTATCCAGATAATACCAGATGAATCTTCGGCTATGCTAGTAACCTCATTGCTGCTTAACGAATTGATATTGCTGGGATCGTTTTGCCTAAGTCTAAAGCCCTTGTCTTTCAGGTTCACCTTGTTAAGCTTTCCAAGCGACGAACTTGCCCATAAAACCCCTGCCGTGTCTATGAGTATGTTATTAATATCGTTATTACCTATACTGAAAGGATCGTTCGGGTTGTGAACATATGCGGTAAACTCGGTACGTTCCTTATTCAACCTATTCAATCCTTTGTCGGTACCGATCCATAGATTTCCCTGCTTGTCTTCTTGAATCCCATGGCCACCCCACGCGAAAGAAGCGTTACTGCTAATCGATTTAACATTCTTAGGATCGTTTTGATAGCGTTTAAAACGACCTGTTTTCTTGTCGAAACTATTTAATCCTTTGTCGGTCGTCATCCAGAGAATTCCTGCTCTGTCTTCAAAGATAGAGTTGATATTATCGCTGCTTAACGTAGTTGAATCATGTGGATCATGTTTATAATTCCTACTAATCCTGGAATGACCCGCTTTCACAGCACTTAAATTTATTTGGTGTAGTCCTGTCAAATTTGCTACCCACAATACACCAGCCCGGTCCTTATAAATGCAGTTTACACCGTCAATATCCTCCCAGCCAGGCAAGGTGAGGTGCCCCAAATCAAAGGTATCTGGCAAAAACTGACCTGTTTGTCTGTTAAAACGGCACAATCCACTCCCAAGACTTCCTACCCACAGTGTGCCCTCGCTGTCTTCACCAATTGACCAAATATTGGGATTATTGAACTTTGCCGTTGATGAAGGCCTATAACAACTAAACTTTTCGGTGGCCAAATCAAACTTACACAAGCCTTCGAACGTCGTAACCCAGATCACTCCGTCGTGATCTTCAAAAATGTTATATATAAGATTTTGAGAAATAGAATTGGAATCGAATGGATCAAACCGGTATTGGGTAAATGTATAGCCGTCATATTTATTTAAACCACGCTGACTTCCGAACCAAGTATAGCCTTTCCTGTCCTGCAACATGGCCGTTACATTATCATTTGACAATCCTTCTTCAAAACCAATTTTGTAAAAGCGTAAGTTCTCAGCTTGACCATAGCTGTCCCAGGTCATCGCCAGGAAAAGAAGTATAAAAAGGATTCTTATTTTATCTTTCACACTAATGGACATGAAATTTCACTTAAGGTAGCAAATTTTACTTAGGATCATTTCTCTACCGCTTCATAAACCTTTTTACCTTCAAACATAGTCCACAATATTCGAGCGCCATTCATAGCTTCCGGAGATACAGTGAGTATATCTCTGTCGATTAAAATCATGTCGGCAAATTTCCCGGCTTGAAGAGAACCTATCTTCTTTTCCATTCTCAGAGCCTTTGCTGCTTCTGATGTATAGGCATACAACATAGCAAGCCGTGGCATGCATTGGGTACTGTCCAGGACACCCATCGATCCTTTCCTCTGTTGCCGTTTCCGTTCCCTAAAAAATAGTAAGAAGCGAATTTGTTTCATGCTTGTATAGTGAATTTACTGCTCAACATTTACTTTTACCCTTATTGCTTTCAGACCGCTGATGCTCTGGACATCTTCCAGTTCAAGCATTTCTTTATCATTGGCCAGTAAATTGTTCTGTTGAAGAAAATGAAAATATTCATCATATTCTGCGACTTCAAGGGCATGAGAATAAACAATGGCAATAGTCCCGGACTTTATAAGCCTTTCTCCGGTATTTTTTATTTTGACTTTGTCAATCCTTTTTTTAAGAATTTCAAAACGAATACTTTCTGAACCTTCCACATCAAACCGTCTTTCATCTTTTCTGAAACTGATGCAGATTGGTTTATTGTAAACCAGTACCAGTTGTGTGGTTTGAAGGGGAATAGGAATGTTTTTAGCTAACTGGTGAGTAAGGCGGGTAATTTCAGCCATCACCGATAATTGCCAGAGCCGGATTTTTTTCAGGTCAAGAAAATCAAATGTTTTATGCGGTGTAAAAGATTTCCCCATATAAATATTGTATTCCACCCCATCAGTCCTGAATTTTTCAAAATAGTGAGGATAAAACTCCTGGATTTTATCCTGTTCTGTTTCCAGATACCGGGAAATCATTGCATTTATTTTCCCAATACTTTCATCATAGTCACGCCGGTATCTTATTTAAATGGCCCGTAACAGGATCAACAGATTCGATGTAGTGAGTAACTGGCTCAAAGCCACCATCATCAAGCGGCAGGTGCTTGAAGAAAGGTTTTACTTCGAGTTCAAGAAATTTATTAACCTTTTCTTCATCTTCAGCTAATAATCTGCTTTTTATTTTTTGCCTGAGATCATTATTCTTTTCAAGAAATACAGGTAAAGATTCTGTCACCAGCTCATGTGGATTATCTTTAAGTTGTTGTAAGGTTGATTCTATCAGATTCAATTGATCAAGAAGATCTTTCTGGTAACACCGGCTTCTTTCCGTAGATGAATCTTTCACATCTACAGCGCCGTATACAGGGTATACCTGGTCAAAACTTACTACGCCAATTTCGCGAGTTGAATCTGCCTCTTTTTCTTTGAGGTATACCAGCGCCTCTTCCAGGAATTTCCATTCAACTATCGGCAGCAAAGCCGTGAATTTTTCCAAAATAAGAGATCCGACTTCATTTTTAAATTGTGAGATGTAATTCTTGCACGCCATTTCAAAAAATGAATAAACCGGTTCAAGTTTTTTCAAGGTTTCAACATTCAGCACTCCGGGAGTAGGGGACGACGCTTCCATCATGCCGATCAGTTCATTATTATCAAATAAAGGGGTAACTATATAGCAACAGTCCGAAGAATTTTTCAGATATCCAGTCAGCGGAAAATTTTTTTGTTCCGGGACCGGATTCGTGGAGGTTACTTATAAACAAGGGCTTTTTCTCCCGGCTGAGCAGTAAAGCGAGATGACTATAAGCAGCTTCTTTTTCTTCAGGCGATGAAAGGCCTTTCAGTAAAATGCTCGTTCCGGAGTATTTATCATAAAAAACGAAGAGGTCGTTGAGCTTAAGAAATGGGCTTAGACTCACTTCAACATTTTTTAGTCCTAGCATTGTTTCAACCGCTGATCTCAGTTTTTTATATCCGGGTTGTGGTTGATCTGATTGCATTTCAATCAGCGCATTCTTCACTTCCGTCACACACGATTCTACCGTTACATCAGCAATGCTCCTGCGTATGATAAATCCTTCAAATGAGAATAGAGAAAGTGGAAATTCCCGCTGCAACCGCACAAGATCAATAATCGATCCCGTGCTTTGATCAATAAGATCAACAGGGAAGCGAGGGAGTTTGCCCGACACAGTTACTTCGATGAAGCTTTCATCAATATGTACGCGGCTGTACCGAAGTAATCCTGTGGCTTTATCAACCCATCTGTTTGTCCTTCGTTCCGGGACCGTAATTTCAAAGCTGAAGAATTTTCTGAAAATTAGGCGATACGCCATCATTACAAATTCGGACTGTATTTGTTCAAATGGGCGCTCTGCTGGAAAGGAGATATAGCCCTGCTCGTCGGGACTAAAATATTTATCAAAGGAATCTGAGGAAAAAAATATTTCAAATTTATATGGAGTACTCAATGCAAAATACTGCAAGTCATTATCAGTCGAAAATGGAAATATAGTAGCTGCAATCAACTGGAAGAGATCTTCATGTTTTTCAATGATCTCCGGATTATTCAGTGGTTGCAATAATTCCGGGTATTCTTCCAGTTTCTGTATCACATACAGATAGAAATTCAAGAATTGCTCATCAGGATTTTGTATTCTTTCCTTAAGGTGTTTGTAATATGGGGAGAAAGATAGGTATGACCTGATTTCAGAACCGACCTTATATTTTGTTGGGTCGGGTATAAGTATTTTCAATCTTGATTTTGTGTTTTTCATTTCACTAATCAAAATTATAGGGAATTTTTGCAAATTGGGGGCACATTATGATCGGGGAAGTGCGGGAGAGTCAACTAGGGTTCAATTATCACTTTCATGGCTTTTTCTTTTGAAGCGTTGCCAAAAACTTTATATGCATCTAAGATATCATCTAGCTTAAAATGATGACTTATTAATGTTGCGGGTTCTAACTTTCCTGATTGCACCGTTTTTAATAACATTGGAGTTGTATTGGTATTAACCAACCCAGTAGTAATGGTTATGTTACTGATCCACAGTTTTTGAATCTGAAAATCCACCTTTTTTCCATGGACCCCAACGTTTGCAAGGTGGCCACCTGGGCGAACGATGTTTTGACAAATGTCAAATGTTTCAGGAATGCCAACTGCTTCAATGGCTACATCAACTCCATCTTTTGTTTCTGACATAATCGTTTTGATAACATCTTCTAAACCTGAGTTTATTGTGTGAGTTGCGCCTAATTTCTTGGCTAGGTCGAGTCGGTGCTGATCCACGTCCAACATATAAATTTTAGCCGGAGAATAGAATTGGGCAGTTAGTAGCGCCGCCATTCCTATAGGTCCTGCGCCAACAATTGCGATAGTATCACCTGGCCTTACGCATCCGTTCAATACTCCTATTTCGTAGCCTGTAGGCAATATGTCACTCAACATAACCAATGCCTCTTCATCCGCTCCTGGGGGAATTGCATAAAGGCTATTGTCGGCATGAGGAATTCGCACAAATTCAGCTTGCGTGCCATCTATAGTATGCCCAAGTATCCAACCTCCATCTTCACAATGCGAGTACATTTGTTTTTTACAATATTCGCAACTACCGTCAGACGTAATACACGAAATAATTACATGGTCCCCGATTTTGAAATTCCTAACTGCTTTACCGACCTCTGCCACGATACCAACGCCCTCATGACCAAGAGTTGTGCCTGGTAAGACAGAAGGCGTTTTGCCATGCAAGATGCCTAAGTCCGTTCCGCAAATAGTAGTCTTTAATACTTTAACCAAGGCATCAGTTGGTTTCCTGATTTTCGGGATGGGTATGCTTTTTAGTTCAATTATACCGGGTCCGCCATATACAAGCCCTTTCATTGTTGGCTCAGTTGTGGCTGGGTTCAATATTTCCTCTGATTCATTTATTTCCAACTGATCAGGCAAACTTTGCACTATGGCGTTCATGATATCTAGTTTAATTAATTAATTAAATAATTTGGAACTATGCCGCAAATCAAATTATAAAAACTTCAGGAGAGCGGTTGTAAGGATGGAACTGGTTGTTTGAAGAAGTTGAATGATTACAAAAGCTTCAGGTGAATAAGGTAAGATAACCTTTTAAGTCGGGTCTTCAGTTTATATGTTCAAATTATTGATTCCTATAGCCCTGCATTTACTAGTATATCTCCCACGACAAATAACTAGCGTTTGATATAATTTCTCTATCTCACCACACAAAGAAAGAGTATACCCTTACGTTCGTAAACCATTGGTCAATTGTTCAATCTATAATCTCAAACGGGCAATTCGGCATGAAATTTTGACTAGTTTACCACTAACGTTGAAATTCCCCACCGTCCCTATGAATAAACACAGCATCCCTCGGTTTAACAATGTTCTATTTCATCTTGCCTTTAATAAAACACCGCAGGCCAATATCATCTCGATTGTAAGCAATGGAAAAATTGTAGTAGCTAACCGTGCAGCCTGCAAGCTATTGGGCTATTCCCAAAAAGAATTATTAACTAAGAGTAGGGCTGGCATTTTTGATATCAAGGCAAGTGGCTTTATTAAAATGCTGAAGGAACGAACGGCGGAAGGCCGTTCTAGTGCAACTGTAACGGTTATCAAAAGGTCAGGCGTCTTGATCCCTTGTGCAATCACAACTGCGATATTCATCGATAAGGATAATATCGAAAAATCAATCACGAGCATTACGGATCTAAGTGCGAGCATCCTCATTCAAGAGTCTATTGACGCAAAAAAGGAAAAAACAGTTGCCGACAATATTGTAATTGCCAAATCTGCTCAAAAGAAAATTGATATCAAGAATAGGCGATCCGTGGCGGGCAATATTATACTTGCCAAATCGGTTCAAAAGCAAATCGATATTAAGAATAGACGATCCGTTGCAGGCAACATCATAATTGCAAAATTCCAGCAGAAAAAGACCGCCGCAAGAAAACAAAAAGTGGTGGCCTGCAATATTGCCGCCGCCCTGGTCAAGCAAAAAAAGATAGATATTAAAAACAAAAGGATTGTTGTCGAAAATATTCATGCTGCCCGGGTACAATCAGACGCGATTGTGACGGCGAATAATACTTTAATAAAACATATGGGCAGGACATCCTACGATGTTATGTGGGATTGGGATATTTTATCCGGGAAGGTATACGTCGGTGATAGCGTCAAAGAGGTTTTCGGGTATGTATTGAAAAACAACATCATCAACTTTATTGAATTAAAGCAAAATCTTCTGAAATGTCTGGATGTTTCAGTTATCCGGGAGTTAGAAGAATCGCTTGCTTCAGATAGCAAGAGTTGGACTGACTCGTTTAATATTAAGAAGATGGATGGATCGACCACATTTGTTAATAGTCGTGCCACCATTGTAAGAAATCCTAATGGCAAAGCAATACGGATGATTGGAGCTATACAGGATGTAAGCAAATTGCGGGAACTTGAAATAAAGGTGATGGAACAGGCCGCCGTTAAGAAAGAGAGCAATGATATGTTTCACATGGCCGCCAAACTGTCTTATGATGGAATATGGGACTGGAACATAATTACCGGCGAATTCTTTTTAGGAGAAGGATTTGAGCAATTATTTGGCGTTGAGTTTAACAAAGAAAGAAATTCCTATCATGACTGGAATAAGTTTGTTCATTTGGATGATAGGGGAGCCTTTAAAAAAGGCCTGGCGAAAGCCTTAAAATCGTTGGCTCCGAACTGGGAGCATGCTTACCGTTTTATCAGAACCGATGGGACAGTTGTCAATGTGCTCAGCAGGGCCAGTATCATTAGAGATGCGGATGGAAAAGCCAGCCGCATGATCGGAGTGATACATGATCTAAGCCGGCAAAAAATCCTTGAGGAAAAGGTGAATCAACAAAATGCAACTGCGGAAAAACTACTTATTGAGCACAATGAAAACTTTAGGCTAATGTTCAATTCATCATCTGATGTTTTATATGATATTGACCTAACTAGCGATGAAATCATACTGAGCGACGGCTATGAAAAAGAGTTTGGATATAAAAGAGTTCCGCACATGAAGCCATCTGATGTGTGGGGTAAGAACCTGCACCCGGCGGACAAAGATGCCGTGCTCAACGATTACCAACGCATGCTCGCTTCCAATGAAACAAGTTGGAAATACAGTTACCGCTTTCTAAGGCTGGATGGTTCATATGCTAATATATTAAGCCGCCGCATCATCCTCCGCAATGCGGAAGGAAAACCTTACCGTATGATCGGCTCTATGCAGGACATCAGCAAGCAAAAAATGCTTGAAGAAAAACTAGAGAATGAAATCAATCTAAAAGAAATGCAGATCGCAAACGCGAAAGAAACCGAACGATCCGATATAGGAAGAGAACTTCATGATAATGTCAATCAGTTACTAATTGTATCACGGTTATATCTTGAAATGGCAAAACAGGATGGTTCTAAACGGAAAATGCTTTTAAGCCGTTCTTCCGAATTTACGCTGAGTGCCATAGAAGAGATAAGAAAATTGACCAAGGGATTGACGACCCAGGGTATCCAAAATCTCAGTCTTTGTGATTCTATTGAAAATCTGGCGAGAGTCACTATGGAAGTCGACGCAGTAAAAATAACCTGTGCGTTGGACCAATTCACAGAAGATAGGATGAATGACAAATTCAAGCTGAATGTCTTGAGGATCATCCAGGAGCAACTGAATAATATATTAAAGCATGCCCATGCTAAGCAAGTGAATATCGATCTTACTCAAAACAATGAGTCCATTACGTTAATTATATCAGATGACGGTGTAGGTTTTGACACCACTAAAAAAAGCAGGGGTATTGGGATTGACAATATCAAAAACCGGGCAGGAGTTTATAATGGAAATGTAGAGCTAGCCTCTCAACCCGGGAAAGGATGTACTCTAAAAATCCTATTTATCGCCCCAAATGTTTTACTTAAAACAAATTGAGTTCAATTTAAATGCAATATAGCGCCACACAAATGCCCCGATCGGCCATCCATCGTATTTTAAAATCCAAAAAATGAAAACCAGAATAGTCCAATTTTTCGCAGCCATTGCAACACTACTAGTATTACAATATGCAAGTTTGGCACAGGCACCCAACTTAGGCAGCGCCACAAGTTTTACCCTTTTTACTGCAACGGGAGCAGTCGGAAACACAGGGATTTCACAGATCTCCGGTAATATCGGTACAAACAATGGTGCCATCACAGGCTTCGGACCGCCTACGACTATGACCGGGCATATTGATTCTGGAAATGCTGTTACCGTGCAATGCGCAGTAGACTTGCAAGCCGCATATGATCAACTATTCAACACTGCTCCAACTTCCACTAGTCATACACCGACCTTTGGAAGTGGTGAGACACTTTTTGCTGGCGTGTACGCGATTGCTGCTGCCGGATCAATAGCCGGCGATCTTACATTGGATGCACAATGGAACGCTAACGCAGTATTTATCTTTAAGTTCGGAGGTGCCTTTACTACCGGCGCCTCGACTACTATCCATTTGATTAATGGCGCATCGGCATGTAACGTGTTTTGGGGGGCCGAAGGAGCGATCGCTATGGCAGCGGTCACCGTAATGAAAGGAACTCTAATCGCTAACAACGGCGCAATCTCTATGGGTGCGAATGGAAATTTAGAGGGCAGGTTATTTTCAACTACCGGAGCTGCTTCTATTTACGAAGTATCCGTATCTCTGCCCTGTTCAACTATGCCTCTTCCGATTAATCTAATTTCATTTACAGGCAAATGTATTAGCGAAAATGTAATATTGGAGTGGACAACAGAGTCTGGAATAAATAATTATTTCACCGCCGAGCGTAGTGCGGAGGGAATAAACTGGCAAATAGTGGGAACGGTGGCAGTACCAGACAACTCGGTCGCTAGCCGTAGCTATACCATAACAGATAAATTTCCCGCTGAGCAGACTTCTTATTACAGGTTAAAGCAAACTGATGAGCAAGGAAATTTTCGGTTCGGCAAGGTTATTACTGTTCAGAAATGCAGAAATAATACCACTCCTGGTTTAATTGTATTTCCAAATCCATCGCGTGGAAAGTTCGAGTTAGTATTTACCGGAAATACGGATCAGATTCTTTCCTTTGAAATGTTTAACTCTCAGTCTCAGAAAATATATGAGTCCACTGGCTTCCAATCAAAGTTTGATTTATCCAGCAAATCCCCTGGCGTATATTATATTCAAGTTCAATTGAATTCTAAAAGGATAACAGTACCCATTGTGGTTGAAAAATGATTGAAATCATTCACAGCTTTAGAATCATGACTTAAAAATTGTTTTTTATCTACAAATTGTTGTCATGAAACCTTTATCTGATTTCTTTTATCTGTTGGATCTCGCGCGAAGGTCTAAGTTATCCCCATAAGGGTTTTAGCTTAGACAGCTGAACGCAAGGATCTGCTTACCTTTAACAAGATTAGCTGAAAACCACCTGTCATCTTTCTTTGAATTTGTACATAAAAAATATGGTTTGCATTCGCTGCAAAATGTTAGTGAAGAATGAGCTTCAAAATTTACGGTTGCATGCCGTTACCGTTGAACTCGGAGAAGTGACAATCCAGGAAGACATTTCCGGTGAAACCCTAGATCAACTTAGGACCGCACTGATGAAATGGGGATTGGAATTGATGGATGACAAAAAAAGTGTTCTAATCCAGAAAATAAAAACGGTTATCATAGAACTGGTTCATTATTCGGCTGAGCCGCTCAGCATCAATTTTTCTACGTTTTTAAGCCAGAAGCTGCACTACGACTACACTTACCTTGCCAACCTTTTTTCTGAAGTGCAGGGCATCACCGTTGAACAATTTATAATAGCTCATAAAGTTGAGCGAGTTAAAGAGTTGCTCGTTTATGACAAATTAAATCTTACAGAAATAGCCTACCTCATGCATTACAGCAGCATGGCTCACCTGTCCCATCAATTCAAGAAGGTAACAGGGTTGGCACCCTCTCATTTTAAGAAACTCAGACGAAGACGGCGGAATATGCTCGAAGAACTGTAAAACAGTCATTCTGCCCATTCGAATTTTGAAGCAATCCTCCACTGTTTTGACTTTCATGGCACCCATCTGTGAATTATACAAACTTTTACCAGATATGTATAATACGGAAGTAAATAAAGGCACAGACCTTTGCATGGGATAACTGATGTTTGTCGGATCGGGATAAACTGATCCCATCGAAAATGAGATTGATCTTACTCATTCCTGAGTGTTACTTACAGTCGAGACTCGTATTATTTCCATACTATTGAACCCATAAAATCTTATACTATGAGTAAAGAGTATGAAAAGTTGATAAATAAAGCGGTAGTAAAAGATGAGATACCTAACGCGGAGCTCAAAAAAGGGGTGGCCCACATTATAGTAGAGATTATTGAGTACATGGCTAACTCTGTCGTGATGAAAACAATAATCAAAAAATCAACAGGCAATATCAGCGTTATGTCATTTGATAACGGCGAAGGACTAACGGAGAAGACCTCCCCCTTTGACACTTTTGTTCAGATTATTGAAGGAAAGGCGGAGATTGTGATTGACAAAGTCTCGAACTTGATCGAATCCGGTCAGGGAATAGTGATACCTGCTCATGCTCCTAACTTTATTAAACCAAATGGACGATTTAAGATGATTCTAACCATTATTAAAAGCGGGTATGAATAGATCAGTATGACAGTAAAACTCCTTTCCGCCCAGGATGTCCATGACGAGACATATATTAGTGAAACTATTATGAATGGGTTCTTTACTGTTGATCATAAATGGACTGTAAAATATTGGAATAAAGCCGCGGAAAAATTACTCGGCGTTTTAGCCAAGGATATAGTAAATAAGAATATTTGGCAGGAATTTGCAGAGATAATGCCCATCAATTTTTATGCATACTATGACAAAGCCTTTTTACACAACAATCCTATTCAATTTCAAGAGTATTGGGGCGAAATGGGTGCCTGGTTTGATGTAGTTGCCTTCCATTGCAACGACACCTTATCTGTTTCTTTCAAGAGCAGCAGCCTAATAATGCCTCTTGATCCGATATCGCCGCAACATCCCGGACAGCAATTGAAGATCATAAACAAGTTGTACCGGATTGTAACAGAAGTTACTAACGATTGTCTATATGAATGGGATCTCCACGCAAAAGAAATATTTTGGATAGACGGCGGCCACAAAAGGGCTTTTGGATATCAAATCGAAAATATGCTTATTCCACAATCGTTTTGGGAGAGTCGTATTTTTCCTGGCGACAGAGACCGGGTGGTCAATAGATTGAATAAAATCATTGCAGAAGCATCTTTGCGAATATGGGAAGAAGAGTATTGGTTTCAGCAAGCTAATGGGAAATACGCATACGTTCACGAACGGGGGCACATCATCTACGACAGAAACAGGAAGGCTTGCAGAATGATAGGAGCCACGCAGGACGTCACCCACAAAGTATTGGTCGAGAGTAAATTGGCGAGAGAAAGAGCAACAAAGCAAAGAGAGATCACCGAAGCCGTACTGACGGCTCAGGAGAAAGAACGGACGGAAATTGGCAAAGAAATGCACGAGAATCTGAACCAGGTCCTCGCGATCGCTAAAATGTACATACAAATGGCAATGAAGTCACTGGATAACCGGGAAATCTACTTGAATACATCTTTGGATTCTATAAGTCATGTGATAAATGAGATCAGGAGGATTTCCAAGAATCTGGCGATTCCAGGCATCCACATTATTGGTTTGTTTGATAATATAAGGAACCTGTTGAAGGATATGAACACGATACATTCCATCAGAATTAAGTTCTACGCTACCGGCATTAGTGAAGAGGAGATAAATGAAAAACTGCAGCTGAATATTTTCCGAATTGTGCAGGAACAGCTAAATAATATCATTAAACATTCCAAGGCTACATCCGGCCGGATTACAATAAGCAAGTTAGAGAATACTATTATGTTAATTGTTGAAGATAACGGCAAAGGGTGCAACATTTCTGAGGTGAAAAACGGGGTTGGATTGATAAATATCAAAAGCAGGGCAGAATTGTATCAGGGCGGTATTAAAATCGTATCCCAACCAGGAAAAGGATATCAATTGAATGTCTTGTTTTCATTGAAGCAAGCTTTGCGAATGGAAGAATCGGTTTTTCTGGAGAAAACGGAGCAGATATAAATGGTAATAATAGCAATCATGGAATATAAAGAGTAGCTTTAAGACATCCAATTCCTATTAAAATGCGAACCACCAGAATTACCGCAAGCCCAAAGCCAATACGTTCCAAACAATCAATTGCTGCAGACCTAAACCAGCTTCACCGTTTGGCATTTAATAATTCATTGCAGCCGAACATTATCTCCATCGTTAGCGACGGTAAAATAATTGACGCCAATCTGGCTGCGTGCAGACTATTGGGGTATTCTAAGAAGGAGTTACTTTCCAAAAATAGAAATGACATTTTCAATTTATCAGAAAGTAGTTATGTCAAAATGGTCAGAATAAGAGCAGCAGATGGACATGTCAACGCTGATGTAAACTTAAAAATGAAGAATGGAAAGCTGTTGTCTTGTGAAATTACATCCGTGATTTTCGTCGGAAATCATCAAATTGAAAAATCCATAACCACTATTGCGGATAAATCGCAAATCATCTTAAAGCAAAATAATATTGATGCTAAAAAACAGCAAATAGTAGCTGATAATATTGTTCGTGCTAAATCAAAGCAAAAAGCGATTGATGTTAAAAATGGGAAAATAGTAGCTGATAATATTGTTCGTGCTAAATCAAAGCAAAAAGCGATTGATGTTAAGAAAGAAAAAATAGTGGCTGATAATATTATTCTGGCTAAATCAAAGCAAAAGGATATTGACATCAAAAAAGAAGGGATAGTGGCCAATAACATTATTATCGCGAAGGAGAAAGCAGACTCCCTGTTGGTAGAAAATACCGAATGGTTCCAGTCTATGGCTATAACATCGTACGATGTCATGTGGAATTGGGATTTAGAGAGCGGCGATATTTATGTCGGTGACAGTGTGGAGGAAATATTTGGCTATAAAATTCCCAATAATATTGTGAGTTTCAGCGATTTTTTGAATTGCCTCTTACCCAAGCAAAAAAGTATTGTTGAAAAAAGTTTGATGAAATCAATTGCCTCTGACAATGAAAACTGGAGCGATTCTTTTCAATTTAGATGCAGCGATGGTTCTGTTGCCATTACAATTAGCCGCGCGAATATTGTGAGAGATGATGATGGAAAGGCCAAAAGATTTATAGGGGCCACGCATGATATTACCAAGTTGCGAGAATTAGAAAAAAAACTAGGGGAACAGACTTCTATAAAAAGGGAAAACAGTGAAATATTTCGTTTGGCTGCTAAACTGTCTTATGATGGAATATGGGATTGGAATCTTCTGACCAATGAGTTTTTTTTAGGCCAAGGATTTGAGGAACTATTTGGGTATGACTTGAAAAACAATACCGGGAATAAGGCTGATTGGAGTAAGCATTTACATCCGGATGATAAGGCAGCAGTTGAAAAGGGACTAGCAGACGCCCTGGCGTCTTCGGTCTCTCACTGGGAGCATGCTTACCGGTTTATTAAAGCTGATGGTTCCATCGCGAACGTGTTTGGCAGAGCGACGATCATCAGGGAACCGGGCGGAAAAGCGCGCAGAATGATAGGGGTCGTACACGATATCAGCAAGCAAAGAGTGCTGGAAGAAAGATTGGAGCAGGAAATCATGTTAAAAGAAACACAGATCGCGGAAGCTACCGATGAAGCAAAGGCGACTGAGAGATCCGACATTGGGAGGGAATTGCATGATAATGTAAACCAACTGCTCGGAGCTTCCAGGCTTTACCTTGACATGGCAAAATTGGGTGGAAAGAATAGTGAAATGTACCTGGGCCGTTCTTCCGATTACACAATCACCGCTATTGAAGAGATTAGAAAATTGACCAAGGGGTTGACCACTGATATTATTAAGGACCTTGGACTTTGCGAAGCAATTTCCAATGCCGCCCGCGATATGATGGAAGTAAATCCTTGCAAAATTACCTGTGAACTGAAGAGTTTTATAGAGGATAGCGTCGATGATAAATTCAAAGTGAATATTTTCAGGATAGTGCAGGAACAGCTGAATAATATTTTGAAGCATGCCAAAGCAACGATAGTTACTATTCGCCTTTTACAGAATAAAAAATCGACTATTCTTTCAATTTCGGATAATGGTATTGGTTTTGATACAGACAAGAAACGAAAAGGCATCGGGATAGAAAACATCAAAGCCCGGGCGACAACTTACAATGGTATAGCGGATATTATTTCAAAACCTGGTCAGAGTTGCATCTTAAATGTAACATTCCCGATTTCCAAAATGCTCATTACAATGGTCAATACTGTAAGTCATTAGCCCGATTGACGGCAAAATATGTTCAATATGAAAAAAATTACCATTGCAATAGTTGACGATCATATATTGATGAGGGAATTGTGGACGACCATGTTTGCTGATGAAACGGAAATGGAAGTAACTGGAGAAAGTGGAAATTTGATTGAAGCCATAGAAATGATCAAACTCAAAAAACCAAATATCGTATTGCTGGATATCAACCTGGGGCAGGAATCGGGGTTCGATGGGGTGGTCAAAATAATCCAGATTTCACCCAGGACCAGGATCATTGCTATTTCCATGCATAACCAGGCAATCTATGCAAAAAAGATGCTGCAGTTGGGAGCCAAAGCATACGTCACGAAAAACTCATCCCGAGATGAACTGTTCAAAGCCATTAAAGAAGTAATGAAAGGAAAAGTGTACGTGTGCGCAGAAATAAGGGGCATTTTGCCGAAACAGATTGTGAAAAGGAAATCCGGGCAACCCAAAATAAAGGAACTGACGTTGCCGAAAATTGAAGTCGGCTAACATATCTTGCGGATATGGCTCAATGTTAATGGTAGAAAAAATCACATTAAAGGACAGGTTTTCAGCATTAACTAATCTTCCGAGATTTTTTAAGTTAGTATGGCGGGCCAGCCCTGCCCTTACTATTACCAATGCACTCTTGCGTATTGTTCGCTCAGCGATACCAGTGGCTATTTTATATGTAGCCAAACTAATTATTGATCAGATAGTAGAAATCAGTAATCATTCAAGCGAGTCTTCTCAAAATTATCTATGGCAACTTGTTGCTGTTGAATTTGGACTGGCTATTCTTTCTGATGGCTTAAGTCGTGCAACTGCTTTGGTGGATAGTTTGCTCGGAGATTTGTTCTCTAACTATACCTCCATTCAGATCATGCAACACGCTGCCATTTTAGATCTTGATCAATTTGAGGATTCCACCTTTTATGATAAGCTGGAAAGAGCAAGACAACAAACCGTAGGACGCACCATTTTACTCTCCCAGATATTAAGCCAAATCCAGGATTTAATTACCATGGGTTTTCTGGCAGCAGGACTAATAGTTTTTAACCCCTGGCTAATTCTACTGTTATTTATTGCCGTCTTGCCCGCCTTTATGGGGGAATCCTATTTTAATAATAAGACCTACTCTCTCAGCCGCAGGCATACACCGGAACGAAGGGAGCTGGATTATATACGCTTCCTCGGAGCCAGTGATGAAACTGCAAAAGAGGTAAAAATATTCAACCTCTCGGGTTTCTTAGTTGATCGTTTCCGCCAACTCTCCGGCAAATTTTTCAAAGACAATAAGGAATTGGCGATAAAAAGGTCTCTATGGGGAACTGCATTCTCCTTACTTGGTAGTGTAGGCTATTACGGGGCTTATGTATTCATTATTTCAAAAACCATTGCTGGAAAACTTTCGATTGGTGACCTGACATTTCTGGCTGGTTCATTCAGACAATTGAAAAGCTTGCTGGAGGGTATCCTTTCCCGCTTTACGACTGTATCCCAGGGTGCTATTTATCTAAAGGACTTCTTTGATTTCTTTAATATACAGCCTAAGATAAAACTATCTTCCAACGCCAGGCCTTTCCCGGAAAAAATCCAACAAGGGTTTACTTTCGAAAATGTCGGCTTTAAATATGCAACGTCAGAACGCTGGGCTAACCGTCATCTAAACTTTACACTCCATGCAGGTGAGAAGCTGGCCCTGGTTGGAGAAAATGGCGCCGGAAAAACTACCCTGGTTAAACTGTTGGCTCGTCTTTACGACCCAACAGAAGGACGAATTCTATTAGATGGCTATGACTTGCGGGAATACGATCTGACCCAGCTACACCAGCAGGTTGGCATTATTTTTCAGGATTATCTGCGCTATCAGATGACCGTCTCACAAAATATAGCAGTAGGTAACATTGACGAAAAGGAAAATAGAGAACTAATTATAAACTCCGCTAAACAAAGTATGGCTGATTTCCTGGTGGAGAGGCTGCCTGGTAAATATGATCAGGCATTGGGCAAACGATTTAACCAGGGTGTTGAACTTTCAGGGGGCGAATGGCAAAAAATTGCCCTTGCAAGAGCATATATGAAAAGTGCGCAATTATTGATCCTGGATGAACCAACAGCCGCCCTGGACGCAAGAGCCGAATATCAGGTTTTTCAAAGGTTTTCAGAATTGACAAAAGGCAAAACTGCAGTGCTCATTTCACATCGTTTCTCGACTGTGCGAATGGCAGATCGCATATTGGTTTTGGATCAGGGAGAATTGTTGGAAGAAGGCAGTCATGTTGAACTATTGAATAAAAAAGGACGATATGCTGAACTATTTAGTTTGCAAGCGATGGGATATCAATAGAAGAAGAATATTACCCTTCATAACTTATTTATTTCTCAGGATGCTCAAATAGAACATTTTGGAAGTACCATTGTCATTGTCTGCAACTGCTATTGCATGAATTGTTTTTCCTTGCGTATTTATAACTTCGATCGATTCCAATTTTTGAGTAACGGAAATTCCTGAGGTAGCGTTAAAATTAGTAAATGATACGAGGTTTACCGTGGTGTCATTCACTAATTTCAGTATTCCTATGTAACTGCCTTCAATAGTACCGTCTTTTGTAAAATCCGTTGTTTCCTCTAATGATGATGTGAAAAGTAATTCGGTATCATTCAAAGCGCATACTCCAGAAAACCCAATCTGGAAATTATTAATGAGGGGAAGTGACACATCAATGAGACTGAAAGGAGGCAGATCATCAGAGTCATCCTGAAAAACATGCATTTGCGTAAAACAAAATTCTTCTACTTTGCGAATCACGCAGAGATAATTTCTGCACATATTCCGCATCATCGCCTACTAAATAGATTGAATCGTCGATACAACATAGCCCCGACCCCGAGGATATGGAATTTGTTACAAACGTTTTTTCTATTTTAACGTTGAGTTCCGATGGTTTTCGATTGCACGAAACTGCCACCAAGATTACAATTGGCCATTTTGAGTATCTATGTAAATTCAAAATTATATCCTCATAACTCCTCACAAATTTTGCTTTTTCATTTCTTCTACTGCATAATTCGCCGCCCGGGCTGTAATGGCCATGTATGTTAGCGAAGGATTTTGGCAGCCTGATGAAGTCATGCAGGCGCCATCTGTTACAAAGACATTTTTAACAGCATGAAGCTGATTCCATTTGTTGAGCATCGACGTTTTTGGATCTTTTCCCATCCGGCAGCCTCCCATCTCGTGTATATCCTTTCCGGGAGCCTGGTGGTTATCTGCCGATCCTATATTTTTCAGGCCGATCCTATCAAACATTTCATACATCTGTTCAACGGCATCTGTGGCCATCTTATCTTCATTTTCATGCCAGCTAATGTCGGCGTGCAGCAACGGAATACCCCAGTCATCTTTTTCATTTTTATCAAGCCAAACAACATTGTCTTCATAGGAGAGCATTTCTCCCATCGCCGTTCCGAAAAAGATCCATGGCCCAGGTGTCGTTAATTTTTGTTTCAACTCTATTCCAATCTCCTCCATATTATTTCCTCGTTGCCATCCCTGTCTATATGATGAACAGGCCAGCGCATATCCTCGTTTAAAGCTGGACTGGCGGTCATTGCCAAAATTTCTAAACCTCGGCATGTAGACCCCATTAGGACGCCTGCCCGCATAATAAGTATCCTGCATGCCGTCGAAACTGCCGGACGCGCGAACCCGGTAATTATGAGTCATAACATAGTGACCCAACACGCCGCTATCATTGCCCAATCCTTTGGGAAACCGGTTTGATGTGGAATTGAGCAGGACGAGATTTGAATTAATAGAGCCTGCATTCAGAAAAATAAGCCTGGCAAAATATTCGGTGGTCTTTTTTGTATGGGCATCTATCACCCTCACTCCCGTAGCTTTTTGTTTTCCTTCATCATATATAATGGAGTGGACAACAGAATCGGGTAGGAGTGTGAGTCTTCCTGTTTTTTGTGCTGCAGGAAGGGTGGCTGATTGAGTACTAAAATAGGCGCCAAACGGGCATCCGCGGCTACATAGGTCACGAGCCTGGCACTGACCACGCCCTAGTGAAGTATGAATGCTATTTGGGACTGTTAGATTGGCCGTCCTGCTGATAATCAGGTTCCTGCCTGGAAACGTCGATTCTATTTTTTGCTTGACGAACTTTTCGAAATTGTTCATTTCAAACGGCGGAAGAAACTCGCCATCAGGGACCTGGGCAAGTCCATCCCTATTTCCTGCTATCCCTGCAAATTTTTCAACATAGCTGTACCACGGAGAAATATCACTGTAACGAATAGGCCAGTCTATCCCAATTCCTTCTTTTGCATTCGCTTCAAAGTCGGCCTCTCCCCAGCGTTGGGTCCACCTTCCCCACATCAATGATCTGCCGCCGACCTGATAGCCACGAATCCAGTCAAAGGGTTTGTCCTGGATGTAAGGATGAGCATGATCGGGAAGAAACATATCGGTAGTAAATCCATCTACAACGCCGGCTCTTACCAGAATTGGGTTTTCTTGAATGAATGAATGCGAAAGTTGGCCCCTCTCTGCCGCGTCCCATCGATTCATAGCGGCAGTTTTATAATCTTTTATATGCTCGATATTTTTTCCGCGTTCGAGGGCCAGGACTTTCAAACCCTGCTCGGTTAATTCCTTCATGGCCCAACCGCCACTCATGCCAGTTCCAATGACAATCGCGTCGTAGGTATTTTCTTTTACGGCCTTATTGTTTATTAATAAGGTATCAGCAGGCATAGAGTTAAGTATTCTTCAATTCGAAGATACAAAACCTGTCGATGCTCAATGTTTAATTTCGATGGTAAATGCTAAGTGTTCAATGCTTAATGCTCAATACTCAATGCTTGATGCTCAATGCGGGGTCTAATGATCTTTAATTTTGCCATCGCCCAAATAAAGGGGTAACAAAAATCGAACTCTCCTTTTTGGGAAGCAAAATTGCTTCTTGACGGAAATACGTGATGGTTATTATGATAACCTTCGCCCAGCATGAGCCAATCAATTTTGAAAAGATTCCTGGATGTATTAGGGACATTGTAATTCACGTGACCGTATTTATGAGCAAACCAGTTTATCACTGCACCATGGAGGGCTCCCATGGTTATATGCAAGGGCAACAGGAGCAAGAACCACAAAGACGGAGCAAATAAAATATATAAAAGTGTATAAAAGCCCGCCCACAAAACCCTTGACAGCCAGAAATTGCCCCATCCATCGAACCAACGCCATTCTGGAATATTTTTAGTAAACCGGGCCTCGACTGGATATGTCCCTCTAAGAATGCCCTGGTAGAAATTCCTGCTTCGCCACATCATAGCAAAAAGATTCTTGTCATAGCTTGGTGAATGAGGGTCCTGGTCCGTATCGGTGTATGCGTGGTGCATCCGATGCATAATTCCGTAGGCCCTTGGACTCATATAAGAAGAGCCCTGGGTAATGTAAGAAAAAACAAAAAACACCCTTTCCCAAAGTCGGCTCATGGTGAAAGCCCTGTGGGCTGCATACCGGTGCTGAAAAAATGTTTGGGAAAACAAGGACAAATACCAATGCCCCACAAAAAAAAGAATAATAAAAACCATAAAATCAACTTATAGGTTAGAAAATGAGAAGTATGCAGCAGTTAAATAAATACTGCTTTGGTTGGCGTTAAGGAAATATGATTGTGATCCTAAAAGAGAGGGCCTATTTACTAATGAGAATCCAGGAAGAATTGGTGTGCCTATCTAAGCTCTCGCCAATAATCAGAAAACTAACGCTAAATAAAAAACAAAGGTCAGTAGATTTAGGGAAAGCTGCATTACACTATTCTTGGCAGATGTTACATAATTCACACATTTTGCAGGCCATGGAAGATGAAACGACTGCATCTTATCTTTGTGAAGATATTTTTAATCGATGAGGCTATTCATCAAGTATATGGTGAGCATTCGCTGTAAGATGCTGGTCAGGGCGGAATTGGAAAGACTAAATCTGCGGTATACTACCATTGACCTTGGGGAAGTAAACCTGGTAGAAAATATTAAGCCTGAACAACGAGACCAATTGAATAAGGAGTTAAAGAAATCGGGGTTGGAACTCATGGATGATAAAAAAGCAATCCTGATCCAAAAGATTAAGAATGTCATCATTGAGATGATCCACTATACGGAGGAGGCTCCTCTTACAAAATTTTCCAGTTTCCTGAGTCAAAGATTAAACCACGACTATACCTATCTCGCCAACCTGTTTTCTGAGGTTCAAGGCACCACCATCGAGCATTTCATCATTATGCACAAGATTGAAAAAGTGAAGGAATTATTGGTATACGACGAACTCAGTATCACCGAAATTGCTGACAAGTTGCATTATAGCAGCGTGGGGCATTTATCCAACCAGTTTAAGAAAATAACCGGTTTGACACCTTCGCATTTCAAAAAGTTAAAAGTAAAAAGGCGCAATAACCTGGAAAACTTTTGAATTGTACCAGCTAATTCTTATGCGCCTCCTGTTAATGTGTGAATTATGTAATTAATTTCCACAGCTGTGTAAGTATAATGCCATTCATAGGCCGACCTTTGCCTTGCTTCAGCTTCCTCTCTCTAATACCTCGTATATGGATGATCTTAATCTTGAGAAATCAAAAACACACATTGTCGTGGAAATAATAGAGTACGTAGCCAATTCAGTGGTAATAAAAACCATTCTCAAAAAATCGACCGGCAATATTAGCGTCATGTCTTTTGACGGAGGTGAAGGATTAACCGAAAAAACTTCTCCCTTCGACAATTTTGTGCAAATCATTGATGGAAAAGTGGAGATTGTTGTGGATGGGAAATCGCACCAGCTGGAAACCGGCCAGGCGATGATCATACCTGCACACAAGGCCAACTTCACTAAACCCAACGGTCGATTCAAGATGATCTCCACTATTATTAAAAGCGGATATGAAGATGTATGAAACTTGAATGACCCCTAAACTCATCCCTATTTCCTCAACAATTTCAAGATGGTTTGTTGATTCTTGAGGATCTTGTCCAGTGTTTTTTGATTTTGAAGAATAACCTTTTGATTTTTTAGAATCGCCTGTTGATTAGTAAGGATAGATTATCCTTTAATCCCTTTTGATCCTTTACAATCGTCCCCTGGTTATTTTTATGAGCCCCTGGTTTTTTACAATCGTTCCCTGGTTACCTCGAATTAAATCCTGGTTGCTCTTAATGAAAGAAACTGGCCAGCCACCATATTAATAGGAGAAAAACAATCAGTCCGGCAGGAAATAAAAATCGGAATTTCAATTTTTGATTTTGCCCCCAGTCGGCTTTTATTTATCTCCAGGCTCATGAGTTAGTAAGTTATAAGTTTTTTCGTGAGCCCTTTTAATAATTTACTCCTTATTAATTTGAATAAAAGCGAGAAATTTGCCAGAAAAATGAGTCTACAAAAGTTAATGAGCAACTATGCCCGTTTTAATTTTTGGGCTAACAAAGCGATGTCAGACTGGCTACGATCAAAGCCTTCGGAGCTACTGGACAGGGAAGTGCCTTCAAGTTTTTCAAGTATTGCAAAGACCCTGATACATATCTGGGATACCGAGCGATTTTGGCTGTCTGTGTTAAAGGAAGTCCCGCCCCCGCCGTCTTTTCGGCACCATAGCTTTGAAGGCACTAACGAAGAGGCGATAGCAGAATTAACAAGCAACTCGTCAGAGTTTTCAACCTATGTCAATTCACTAACAGAATCTAACCTGGCTGAAGAGTGTTCTCTGGATACGCCCTGGGTAAAAGGACGCCTGCCAAAGTATGAATTTATTCAGCATTGCATGAACCACAGTAGCTATCATCGGGGACAAATCACTACTATAGGACATCATATTGGACTAACTGATGCTCCAATGACGGACTATAATTTTTATAATATGGTAGTCATGAAAAGCTCCTGATTACTTACCACCTATAACTCTACAACTTATATCACTCTGTTCTCAGACTCGTCACCGGCCTTGCTATCGCGGCCCGGGCAGAGTGAAAGCCGGCCGTCGCTACCGCAGTCACCAAGATCACTAAGGCAGAGACAGCAAATGGGATCAAAGACAACCCTGCATTGTAGGGGAATATTTTCAGCCATTTAGACATGAAATACCAGGCAGTGGGAAAAGCAATCGCCGCTGCGATTAGCGCTAGCCAGAGGTAATTCTTGGTTATCATCGTAACCACCTCCGTGATCGATGCGCCCAATACCCGACGGATACTTATTTCTTTTTGTCTTTGCTGTGTAGTGAATGCTGTAAGACCCAACAATCCAAGGCAAGTGATAATTATAGTGAGGACGGAAAAAGCGGCAAATATCTTACCTCGTTTCTGATCGGCTGCATACTGCGAGTTGAATATCTCATCGAGGAATTTATATTCAAAAGGCAGTTGGGGAAAATATTTCTTCCATATGCTTTCCACTTTGGCTATATATCCTTTCATATTTGCGCCATCGGTTTTCACCTGAATTACATTGCCATTTGGCGAATAAAAAAACAGGAGAGGGGCTATGGGATTATATAGTGATTTTTGATTGAAATCACTGAAACACCCAACTACTTCCAAATAATTGCCGGAGGTATCGCCCGGGAAATTTTATTCGTTTTCCGATCGGCTCGTCCCAACCAAAATGTTTTACCATGGCTTCATTCACGACGATGTTGTGTAGCGTATCGGAGAGGGAAGAAAAGTTTCGGCCCTTCATGATTTTGATTCCAAGCGAAGAGAGAAAATGTTCATCAATACTATAACATTCTACTGCCTTGTCCACATAACCGGTCTTCGTTTCTACAGAAAATAAATTGAGGTTGATATTCGGTGCACCCGGGATAAGAATTGCCTGTACCCACATCTTTGATCCCCGGCTGACTACGGAACTCATTATCCATAGCAAAAATCTTACTCCGCTCATCTTCGCCGGTATTCACCGTTACGGTCATTACCTGGTCCTTATTAAAGCCAAGGTCTGTCTTTCGAACATAAGAAAGTTGAGAATAGACGACCCAGGTGCAGATGAGCATAATCATGGAAATGGAAAATTGAAGAACTACCAACGTACGGCGAAGATTGATATTGCCCGACGCTTTTGAAAAAGCGCCTTTCAATACGCTCACCGGCTTAAATGCAGAGAGATAAAAAGCAGGATAACTTCCACCAACCAGTCCCGTAAAAAGAAATACAGCTAATAAAAGCATGAAATTGGATGGCTGCAGCATAGTCCAGATGGTAAAATTCTTGCCGGAGATGCCGTTGAACATAGGAAGCAGCAGCCAGGCTAATAGGGTACTTAACAAAACGGCAAACAGCGAAGTGAGCAGACTCTCTCCCAAAAATTGCATGATCAGTTGGCTCCTTGATGAGCCGGTTACTTTACGTACTCCTATTTCTTTGGCGCGGCGGGCCGACCTGGCCGTGGTCAGGTTCATATAATTTATACACGCAATAAGCAACATGAAGAAAGCCACTGCGGAAAATATCCAGATATAGGACATGCTGCCCAGCTCTTCAGGTTCATATTGCAGGTTTGAATGCAGATGGATGGATGATATGTCTTGCAGCTCATATCTCATTGTAACATTGAACTGCTTAAACATCGGCTCTACATATTTTTTATAAACGTCATCCAGCTTTTTATTGAAAGCGACTTGCGTTCGTTCCTGGTTTCAGAAGCAGATAAGTGAAATTGTTGAAATTGCCCCAAAACTGTTGCCCGTCCTGATTTGGTTGCCTCTCATGATCGTGGAAAGGGAGATTAGCATATCATAACGGATGTGAGAATTCTTGGGAACGTCTTCAAAAACCCCATTCACTTTGTAGACGTCATATACCGTTTTGAGTGTTTTGCCAACGGCGGCAGAAGTGCTACCAAAATATTTTTTTGCCAGCGATCTTTGAGATCACGATATTGAAGGGCTCATTCAAAGCCGTTATCGGCATTGCCGTCGATGAATTTGTACAGTAAACACCTTAAATATGGTGCTGTCAACGTAATAAATTTTGGTTTCATAAAAATTATTCTCGCCGTTCTTAAATAGTGTTCTTTCCCGGCTGACAAACCTTACCTGTTCTTCTACTTCCGGATAGTCCTTTTTTAAGGTTGGGCCGAGCGGCAGCTGGCTGAGAGCCCAATCGGTATTCTTGTCCCGCTCATGTATATAAGAGTTCACCCGGTAGATCCGGTCACCTTTGCTATTGTGTTTGTCATAGTTTAGTTCATCCTTGATATAAAAGATCAGGAACAGACTGAAGGTGATGCCAATGGTAAGGCCCAGGATATTTACGAGGCTGTACCAACTGTCTTTTTTCAGGTTGCGGAGCGCAATGCGCAGGAGGTTTTTGAACATGTAGGGGTTTTATTACTCTATTTATTGTTGGTCGGGGGCAATAAGCTGCAAATTCCTCTTCAGGCTTTAATCTTTGACGATCTCGGGCGTCAACGGTTACAGTTAAGCTAAAAATTTTCACCGGGCATTCGAATATACCATCCGGGAGTCGCTAATATGCAGGGGGGAATGTTAAAATTGATGGTCGAGTGCCTACCATTATAAAAGGCGACAATGGCATTTAGCCATGAACCCAAATTAATATTTTACAATCTTAGTGTAGTTTTTCGGTTGCCCCCGAGACTAATGGAGTATAAAATCTCATTTAAATAATGCCGATCGTCGCTGAAGATAAGTTTGTCGCCGCCATCAACAGCTATATGGGGATCATTTATAAAGTATGCAATATTTATTTTAAAGATCCTCTTGATAGGGAAGATGGTTGTCAGGAGATCCTATATCAATTGTGGAAGTCGTACCCACGATTCAAGGGAGAATCCAAATTTTCAACCTGGATGTATAAGGTTGCTCTGAACACCGCCATTACTTACTCAAAAAAAGGCAATAGGGATTTGACGATAAAATTATTACCCGACGACTGGACAAATTTTGTCGAAAAACAGGAACAACTGTCCAATGAAAAAATGAAAATGCTTTATTCGGCCATCTCCGGGCTAAGTCCTACAGACAAAGCGATTACCCTCCTGTACCTGGAAGAAAACAGCTATGAGGAAATCGCAGGCATTACGGGACTTACGAAGAGTAACGTGAGTGTGAAGTTGGTAAGGATCAGGAGAAATCTGAAAGAACAACTTAAAAATAGCATCTATTAAAAACATCCTTTATTAAAAATTAAATATTATGGAAACATTTGATGAAGTAAGAAATTTCTGGAATGAGAATACGAACCTTCCTTCAGGTTCAATGTCAGTCAACGGCGAAAAATTCCGACAGGTCATTAAGTTCAGGATAAAAAAGGAAAAGAGAAATATCTCAGAATATTTCTGGCTATCCCTGAGCTATCAGATCCTTATCTATTCCTTTGCCTGCCATTTGATCGTTCGCTTTTGGGGAGACATCCAGATTCTCGCCCTTTCAGGAATTGGTATTCTTTTGTATGCGCCACTGACGATCATATTGATGAGAAAGTTTAAGTCAATGCTCATTCAACGGGAAATCGATGGAAAAGACGTCCAATCAGGCGTTCGCCATCAACATGAAATGCTGGGCCAGTTCTTTCGCTTTAAGAAAAGATTTGATATGGTCGCTTTACCCATTACCTCAGTGATTTTGGCCGCGATCATCTTTAAGCTGTATGTGCCCGGCGGCCTCGAAGAACATTTTACCGGCGCGATCATCCTTTCTGCAGTCATGCTCATTATATATGGAGTAGCTGCATGGTTTGAAAACAGGAAACACTTTGTGAAACCTCTTCGCCGCCTGACCTTTATCCTCGAGGATATGGGAAAGAATGGGTAGAATACATGGTGTCAGGTAGCGGATGGCTGATTGAAACTTTTTTGACTAATTTTAAGTCATTCAGATGTTCAAAAGGATAAGTCTACTCTTGCTGCTGTTGTGTATTTCAATTCTATCTTTTGGGCAGTCTTCAAGCACAGTCCATAGAATTGAGATCTTTTCGAAGGTTTGGGGCTTCCTGAAGTATTATCACCCAGCCGTCGCATCCGGTCAATTTGATTGGGATTCAATATACCTTGGATTTGTTCCGAAAGTAATCTACGCAAAAAACAATGCCGAATTCAATAAAGTGGTGAGTGCTATTATGGAACAGGCGGGTCGGGTCGAAAAACCCGGTCCGATAATAGATGAATCAGACAGTTTATTTACTCGAAATCGAATAAATAACGGCTGGATGATAAAATCGGAAATACTTTCGATGGAGATAAAGAAGAAACTTGCAGAGATATATCAGAACAGGAATCAAGGAGCTAACCAATACATCAAAATAGTCAATCATACCGCGGATTTTAGTGGCGAAACCCGGTATGAACAAATGGGATTTCCTCCGTTAGAATTTCGCCTCTTGTTTCTTTCGCGTTTTTGGAATATCATAACTCACTTTGCTCCATATAAATACCTTGCAAATAGTTGGGAAAAGAATTTGGGGAAATTCATACCAAAGTTTCTGCTTGCAAAGGATTCAATATCCTACTATAAAGCCCTACTTGAATTATGCAAATCATTGAATGACGGACATTCCCAGCTCTCCCTGCCAGAGGGGAGGAGTGTGACCGATCTGATCTATGGCGCATACACGGTGCCGTTTTATTGCGATATTCTCAACGGAAAAGTGGTCATAAGAAAAGTATTCACTGATTCAATTGCCACCTCCGCAAATATCCAACCAGGCGATATTGTCTTAAAAATCAATGGCAAGCCATGCAATGAATTGATTAAGGACCGAAAAAAATATATCTCTTCTTCGAATCAGTCTGATGAATATCATCAATTGGCTCGCTTTATTTTGGATGGCCCTGAATTAACGGCCAGCCTGGTCATTCGAAGAGGAGATAGGCTATTGAATACTGTCGTGAAAAGAGTACCGAATACAAACAGAAACTGGGGAGGCTTTATAAATTATACAAGCAATGAGGTCGGGTACAAGAGCTTAAGCGATTCCATCCTGCTTATATACGCAATGCAGATTTGGGACGGGAACCTGGACACTATCAAGACTTTGATTGGCAGGTCCAAAGCAGTGATTTTTGACGTTAGGAATTACCCTCAGAATGATGCATTCTTTTATATTGCCGACCCTTTCCTTGCCGAACCCAGACTCATAAATTATTCAACGATTGCGATAACCCAATCGCCGGGTCTTTTTAAGTGGGAACCTGCACCCAAAATTGGGCGCTTCAATGATTATCCTTTTAAAGGAAAGGTTCTCCTCCTTGCGGATGAAAGGACTCAGAGTCAAGGCGAATATTCCTGCATGGTATTGCAGACCATTCCCGGTGCAGTGACAATTGGGCGAAAAACAGCAGGTGTGGATGGAGTCTATACCTCCGTACCCCTCGGCGGAGGCATCAGTGTGTCTTATTCAGGATACGGGATTTATTATCCAGACAAAACTCCAACACAGAAAGTGGGTATTGAAATAGATATTACAGTTCCGAAAACTATTGCATCTATTAAAAACAATAAGGATGAGATTTTAGAGAGGGCCTTATTGTATTTGCAGGGCCATTGAACTTGTTCCTTCTCAACCGACTTTTCCGGACTTGGGATTTTCTTTCTCCTTACTCACCTGTTCCGGATTCTTGGTACCGTCAGCCACACCACCCTCGTAATTTGGGTCTTGCTCAGCTCCCTGATTAAAAGCACCACTGCCGGCATTCTTGTCGTGCTTGTCCGCGATGCCTCCATGTTGCTTGTCCTCGTTACGCTTTTTTTCTTTTTTCATAAATCATTAGTTCTTTCATCAAAACTCATCAGGCCTGGTCAATTTTTCATCAACGATTGGCCTCAATCTCTATATGCAGCAATCATGCCGGAGCAGCCTTGATAATTTTGGCACAGTTCTTTAATGGTAATGACGGAAATAATCAATTCTAAATAAAAACCATTTTTATGCGTAAATCAGCTTTGACATTCTTTGCGGGACTGGCACTCGGTGCAATGGCAGGTATCTTGTTTGCACCCCGTAAAGGGTCAAAAACCAGAAAGAAACTGAAAAGCGGGGCAGGCGAACTTGCGGACACCGTAAAGGAAACTTATTCAAACATGGTAGGTGAAGGAAAGGCGCTGAAGGAAAAAGTGAAGAACGTCTAACCACAATACGGGAAGTTTTTACCACGAAGGCATAAGGAATCGTCAGGAACCCTCAGGGGTCTTGCGGATTTCTTTATGCCTATTTTTTTTTTTTTTTTTTTTTTTTGTTTTTTTGTGTAGTTTTCTTTCGTCGTGTGACTGTCTCTTTGTTTTTTTTCTTGTTGCTTGGTGTTTCTTCGGCGTTTTTTTGCTGCGCGTGGTAGGGTCGCTTTTTTAGAAAAGGCATATTTCTTTCGCGCGGGGCTATGGTTGGGGTGAAGTTCAGACGTCTTCATTGTTGATGAGTTCTGAGGGTGTCGCTTTCTTTTCTTTGACGCTGCTACCGCGCTTTTTGGGTGATGGTGGTGCGATGTGCTTCGCGCTGCTGATTCTGCCTTTTGTTGGGCGCTTTCGATTCTCTGTTGGTGTAAGTTGGCTTCGCGCAGTTTTCAGCTTGCGTCGCTGTTTCTGCGCCGCAGGTCAGTCTCTTCTTCTTTGAGTGGTGAGCTCTCGGAGTTCGGGTTGAGGTGTCTCGTCGTTGCTTCGAGATTTCTCTTTTTTCGTTAGCGTCTGCTTGTGACTCGTAGCGTGCCTGTGCCTTCCTTGTTCGTTGCCCGCGCTGCTCCTCTTGACGGCTTGGCCTGTCTGTCGGTGCCTGGCGTTTTGGTGGAGAGGTTGGGTGCTGGTTTGTTTGTAGGGTGGCTCGGGGGCCTGCTGCCTTCGCTGGCCCTTCCTCCTTTTTGTCCGCCTCTTTTTGCTTGGTGCTGTGCATGGTTTGTCGACCTTACCTCAGGGCTGGGCGGTATGTTGGTTGGTAGGTTGACGGCCTGCTGGTTTTGCTTTCTGGATAGCGTGTTGGAAGGAGATAAGACCCAAAGGCCCGCGAATTGGTGCGATACGATTGGATTTGGCCATAAAGATGCGTACTCGAAACGCACTTGCATACAATGCTCTCATAAAATTTTACGAGGCAATTGAAAAGTTTGGAGATAAAAAGATGGCGGATGAGTACAAAACAAAAGCAGCCCAGTTAAAATCTGCCTATGCCGATACATTTTTTAATCCGGCTACCGGAGTTCTCGCCGGATGGAAAAGCGCCGACGGAAAATTACATGACTATTACTTCATCTTCGTCAACACCGTTGCCATTAGCTATGGCCTGATAGAAGATAAGATGGCAAATCGCATCATGAACGCGTTACTACAAAAGATGAAAGATGTCGGTTATACCAATTTCGAATTAGGCCTTCCAGGCAATCTTATCCCGGTTATTCGAAAGGACTATACCGATCTCTTATTAGAGGTAGGTGGCGGACAGAGGGAAGATAATCTGGATGGATTTCAGATCTACGAGAATGGAGGGGCTACTGCTTGTTTCACCTATTTCACCATCCATGCATTGGAAAAGCTTGGGCGATTCGAGGATGCGGATATGATTCTACTTCCCTTGCTCAAAAGTATGAGTGAAGGCAATTTCCAGGGTTGTGGTGCAAATGGAAGAACAAAGGATTGGAAGACCTGGAACGGAGAATGTTGGGGATACGAGGGATTCCTGGTTGACATACCATATGTTCCTGTTATCCGTGGTGGAGAGGAGTAAAAGAAAAAAATGATGTATTCTTATGCCACAACTAATAAAATGAAAATAGGGCTATTCGGAATAGGGTTAGATGCTTACTGGCCGCAATTCACCGGACTTAAGGAAAGACTGGAAGGCTACCTGGATATAGTGGAAGAGAAATTGACAGCAATGCATCGTGAAATTATAAATGCAGGGCTGGTAGACAATGTTGACAAAGCATTTGCCGCGGGAGATCTGTTTCGCAGGGAAGGTGTAGACATTATCTTTCTCTATGTAACCACCTATGCATTGTCTGCAACAGTATTGCCTGCGGTGCAGCGAACAAAGGCGCATGTAATTATTCTCAACCTATCTCCGGAGGCAGCTATTCCATACGATTCATTAAATGCCTTAGCAGACACAACATGAAAAACGGCGAATGGCTTGCATATTGCTCGGCGTGTCAGTGCCTGAGATGGCTAATGATTTTAAACGCTGTGGCATACAGTTTCATCAGGTAACCGGCATGTTGCTCAATGACCAAGAATGCTGGCGTGAAATAGAGAACTGGGTGGATGCAGCGAAAGTCGCCGGAAAATTATTCGTCAATCGCCTCGGGTGTATGGGCCACTATTATAGCGGGATGCTGGATATCTATACCGATCTGACACAATTTTATTCTCATTTTGGCGGACATATCGAAATGATTGAAGTTGAAGAATTGGCAGCTCTTCGGAAAACCGTAAGTGAGAGGGACGTTAAAGAACGTCTTCGTTTGTTTGATGACGCCTTTGAAATACAGTCCGGCTGTTCTCCAGAAGAATTAAAAGAAGGCTGCCATCACATCGCTGGCACTTGATAACCTGGTAGCAAAATATAAGCTGGGATCCCTGGCCTATTATTATAAAGGTAGTGGCAGCCCGGAACATGAGGAAGCCATCAGTTCCATCATCCTGGGCACTTCATGGTTGACGGCCAATCACATTCCCGTTGCCGGAGAATTCGAAATAAAGAATGTAAGCGATGAAGATAATGGAATGTTTTAATGTACGGGTCTCCTTTACGAATATTAAAAGATGACTTCACCGATGAAGTAGTATCACTGGGTCACGATGGTCCTGGACATATCGCTATTGCGGAAGGCAAGACTAAAGTGAAGCAGCTGAGTGTATATCATGGAAAATGGGAAGTGGGCACTCGGTTGAAATGAGCATGAAGAATGGCCCTGTACCGTTGCTGAGCATTTCAGAAGCGTCGGCGGGTAAATTTAGGTTTCTGGTACAGAAGCTGAATCAGTTGCAGGACCCATATTGCAAATTGGCAACACCAATAGCCGTTATAAGTTTGCAATCGGTGCAAAGGCTTTTGTCAACAAATGGAATATTATGTCCGGCTCACATTGTGCAGTCGGCGTGGGACATATCAGTTCATGAATTCAGAATCTCGGCGAGTTACTCGGAATGGAGGTTGTTAAAGTCTGTTAACAGATTTCAGTCTGCATCATTTGGACGAACGGGATTTGGCACATATAATGAACAATATTGGCGGAGCAAACAGCGCACTAAGAAACTATGCCGATGATATGCTGCCTATACTTCGCAGACATCTTGAAATCGCCGATAGTATTGCACAAGATTTTCAATAGGAAGGATTTACTTCTGTTCTACTTCCATTAGTTTTTCCAGGATGCGAATTGTCGGATCCTGGGCCTTTGAGGCCGTTTGATTTTTATCAAATGTATCTATCACCCACATCAGGATCTTATCTCCCGGATATCTTGTCATTTCAACCTTCAACCAGGCCTTCGCCTTATCTGTTTGTCCTGACTTTTCCATAGCCCAGGCAGTGACCAGCGCATTAGCCGAATAGATGTTCGTAGAAGTGATCTCTGGCCCAGGAATGAAATCGATGATCTTTTTTAAAGCGGTCTCTGCATCCGTTGTTTTATGGAGGTGCGAATAGGCCATATACAGCAGCCAGTTTTCAAGACGCTCATCAATATCTGAATCGTATGGCTTTCCTTCACCCAGGTTTTCGGGCCATAATTTTGCAACCTGCACAAATTGAATTGCCTTCTTATGATCATTGTTGCGCAACGCTTGCACGGCCATCATTAGTTTTGCCTCTCTATATAGCTGTCTCCCTTCCGTGGCCCCTTCAAACGGAATGATACTTAATTTGGAAAGCAAAACATCGCATTCCTTGTATTTCTGATTCAATAGTAAGGTCTTAGCATACAGCATTCCCATGATGAAATTGGTCGGGTGATTTTCATAAAAATCCCCTGCGACGCTTAAAGCCTTTTTAGGTTCATTATTTTTAAGATAATATTCGGCCAGCAGCTTGGAGAAACGCCATTGGCCTTTATCGAGTGAAATTGCATGAACGAGGTCCTTTTCTGCGTGCTCAGGGATTAACGAGGCTCGGACGGCGTAGAATGAAGGATCATTGGCTTCGTCTCCACAATCCAGAAAGAGTCGCTTTGCTTTATCAAGGTTTCTGCGGCTATGATAGATTAGAGCAAGGCTATACTTTAAATTCCAATCCTTGTTTGACTCTATCAGCTTCGAAAGTATTTCTGCCGTTTCTTCTCTAAAAGGGTAGGCACTTGGAGTATGGACATCACCAGCTTCATTCTCTTTGATGGTGAAATATCTTTTCCAAATTCCCGCCTCTACTCCGGCAGGTGTGATGGATAACAGAGCCTTTATCTCCTCATCCAGACCAATGCGGTAGTACCAGGTTGCCAGCTCCACACAAGTCTCAGAAGGCAACTCGTTTCGAATTGCAGATAAAAATGCTTTCTTAGTATTATCGTTTTGATGAACGAAATAATTTTCAAATGAAACAAAATGATTTAGCGGATCCATGTCACGAATTGATTTGAGGCTTTCTTCATAAGCATTGTCATTTTTAATTTTGCGGTAGATCAAGGCCAGTAACTGCAATCCATCTATATTTTGCTTGTTGTAGATCAGCGACTTTTTAACACAATCCTCCGCCTTGTCAAATTGTTTCTCTCTAAAATAGATCTGGCTGAGGCGGTTGAATGCGGCTACTCGAAATTCGGCAGATTGGGTAGCCAGGTCAAAACCATCTTTTGCATCAAACGTCTTATTGAGTTTTAGCGCAGCCAATCCATAATAATAGTTGGACGCTGCATCGTATGTATTAATCGCAAGAGCCCTTGATGCGGCCTCAAACGCTCCTGAATAGTTGAGCCTTCGATACTCAAGTTCACTCAAGGCTGCTCAGCGCAGGTAAGTAGTTCTTGTCTTTTTTTAGACAGCCATTAATCTTTTCTTCCGCCTCTGGATATTTTCTTTGCTCGATATAACTTTTTCCCGCGAGGTAAAGACCGTAGATTCCGTTCCAGTCAAAATCCGGGGGAGAAGCTATGGGCCTTGAAAGTGCAGCTTCCGTGAAACCTTTGCTGTCAAATTCCATTTTCGAGCGGATAGTAATTTTCCAGGATGTATCACTCGCCTCCAGCCGAATACTATCGGAGAATGTTTGAAGTGGTTGAAGGTTCAGTTTTTTGAAATAGTCGCCCGATGATTTGTGTACGCGAAATTCTTCATTGATGCTTTGAATAGGGCAGAAATAAAACTTGAGCCATCCATTTTCCGTTTTTGTATTCAATGCTCCCCATTCATTTGCTTTTACAAATCCTTTAGTTTGTATTACCGGAAACCAATACTCCGTCCATTTATCTGTTTCATTAGCCGCAAATTCTCTGAATTTGAATGGTGAATACATGCTCTTCTCAACACTTTGGTTGAACAGTCTTCCACTCTGTACCTCTACATATTGGCCATCCTTATCCGTTAATAGCTTTTCCCAGATCATACCTTGATGCGAAAGACCCCAGATCCATATTTTCTTGCCCGCTTTATCATCGCGCCGGGCATAGCGCGCCATTCCATAGTCATCATCATGCCAATACCCGCCAAAGAAATCAGTATAGACACCAAATACATGATAAGACTTATATCCGCCAAAATTGTTTTGATCATAAAAAGAAATATTCCGTCCCGTTCTTTTATCGATCGGCCATTCTCCATATTCGCCTTCATGGCCCAGGTGATGATTACCCGGATAAATAAATTCCAGGTTACCATTTGCCTTAATTCCCGTATTCATCCACGTGTAATAGGGTTGTTCAAGCAGCGAAGTGTTATACCAGGTGGATTCAGTGGTAAAGTAAGCCTTATCAGAGGGTAGGTTGACTTCAAGTCGCCATTGCGTCTGTGTCAGTAGATCAAGTACGCCGATGATGCAGCTGGCGCTTCCATCGGGCTTCTGAAGAGTTATATAGTCGACCGGAGTTGCGCAATTGGGTGTGTGGCCAATGATGCCATAGTTAGCTTCAATGCCTCCGCTCGTCCAGGGACCTCTCATGGCAACGTCCCGAAACTTTACGACATGGTTGTTATAAAGAAAATCCTTTCCTGATTTCTTTTCAGATGCGCTCCAGATCTTTCCACCCACCTCTGGCAGGATGGTCACCTTAATGTATTCGTTTTCCAACTCCACGACCTGCCATTCTTTTTGTTCGGGTATGGTGGTGAAACCGTCATATCGAAAATAAGGATAGATCTTACCAAGTGGATCGGGAATGGAACTGGGATCGGAATAAGGATAAGTTGTAAATACCTTCTTATATTCTTTTACTGACGATTTGTTTTGGGCAGACAAATTGCAGCAAAGATGAAAGAGGATAATTATCGGAAATATTTTTTTCATAAAACCAAATATGTAGCAGTTGATTTTGGGCGCTTATTCAGCAGTCACTATATTTTTTGTTGCCTTTAATCCAGGTGAGCGAGCTTCCAGGGTGATCTGTCCGGCACCCGTTGGCTGAAGGATCACCAGGCATCGACCTCTAAAAGTAGTTCGCATGGGCTTTTTGAAGCTAGCCATATCTGAGGGGTTGGCATTTCCAACTCCTGCAATTATGCCTGCTCCACTTACGATAAACTCCACCTGAATTTGAGCGTCGGGAACTATTTTATCATGTTCATCAACTACCTCCACCATCACATAAGCAAGGTCATTCTTATCAGCTTTAATGGTTGACCTGTCGACTTTCAATCGCATCGCTGCAGGTGGACCGGTAGTTGAAAGAGTAACGCTATCAGCCTCCTTGCCATTCTCCACCCCAACGGCAGTTAATTTTCCGATTTGATACCCAACCTCAAATTTTGCAGTCATTAAATTACTATCTGCAATATTCTTTTCGCCAATAACTCTATCATTTAGTTTTAGCAGTACAACTTTATATCGCGAATAAACAGACACATCCATTTTTGTACCATCTTCAACTTTCCAGTTCCAACTTTGCTCTTCCTCAGGCCAACCCCAATAGCTCACTTTCTCCTTACATCCGCGGGCAAGCGGCTTGTGGATTGCCAATTCAATATTACTTCTTCCCCAAATCACATCCCTGAAAAATGACTGGGGCTTTTTATTTCCAATCAAATCGATATCGCCGCAATTAGCGTTGAACCATGGCCAAGGCATTAGTTGTGTTTCTTTTTCATTTTCACATGACGTGTGGCCAATGCCCGACTCTCCCAGGTAATCCATCGCCGTCCATACAAAATCTCCGATAACATATGGATGCTTCTCTACCAATTGCCAGTTTTGCAAGGCATGGATAGGAACGGATTCAGTACCCATCATGATCCTTTGCGGAAATTTTTGGTGATCGGGCTCATATTGCCACCATTGATAGTTATATCCACCTATATCCAATAATTCAAAGGTAGGCGCAGTCGCCGCCCAGGGCCGGCCCGGATTGTCCCAAAATTCACATATTGCCATAGTTATTGGCCTCGATGGATCCAGTTCTTTGACCCGAGCTTTTAATTCTTTTATGATAGCTAAGCCAGAAGTATCCGCCCTTTCCTGGATTTCATTACCCAAGCTCCAGAAGATCACCGAAGGATGGTTGCGATCACGCATGACCATTGATGAAAGGTCAGCATAATGATGTTCATCAAAATACAGATGGTAATCGTCTGGGTTTTTTGGCTTCTGCCACATGTCAAACGCTTCATCAATAACCAACATGCCCAATCTATCACAGGTTTGAAGAAATTTTTCGGAGGGCGGATAGTGGCTGCTTCGTACTGCATTGAAGCCATAAGACTTTAGCAATTCTACTTTCTTTTCTTCGGCCCGGTCGATCGCAGCTGAACCAAGTATGCCATTGTCGTGGTGCACGCATCCGCCTTTTAATTTCATACCCATCCCATTCAATTCAAATCCATTAGTTGCATCAAAACGGAGGGAGCGGATGCCAAATTCGTTCGAAACCATGTCTTCCATTTTACCTCCTGACTTTAGCGTCACCTCCGCAGTATATAAATATGGAGTGTCAGGAGACCAGAGGCGAGGGGAGGAAATGACGATATCCTGGGCGATCAGAGCGCTATCATTTGACTTAATATTAGATGAACCTTCCGAACGGCCCACTTGCTCATTCTTATCATTGAGAAGTCGTATGGTGAGTTGACAATCAGCATCTTCGTTTTTCACATTGACAACGCGGGTGACAATTTTCACTATTGCTTTTTGTCTCGATACCTCCGGAGTAGTGATATAAACACCCCATTGTTGCACATGCAATGGACTGGTTACCACTAGCTTTACGTGACGATATATGCCCGAACCACTATACCACCGGCTGTTCTGGCCCTTGTTCCTGACCCGAACGGCTATGGTGTTTTGCTGACCCGGAGCATGGCAGAACCTGGTTATGTCAAAAAAGAAAGAAGTGTAACCATGCTTATGTGCGCCGACAAAATTTCCGTTGATCCAAACATCCGTCTCCATATACACTCCTTCAAAGTAAATGGACAACAACTTATTCCGGTCAGCAGAATCCAGAATAAAATGCCTCCGATACCAGGCTGTGCCACCGACAGCATGGGCATTGGAGCTTCCATTCATTGATCCCCTGCTTTCCCTGGAGAATGGTCCTACAGTTTTACCCTCGACCTCAATGGGAAGATCTTCAATGCTCCAATCATGTGGCGTATCCAACACCCGCCATCCTGAGTCATTGAACCCAGGTTGCTCCGCTCCATCAACACTATCCTTTGAAAAACGCCAGCCGGTATCGAAAGACTTTTCTCTACTCAGCACTTGCGATGTTTCTTTGGAAGAGTTGCAATAGGCAAATAAATAAGCAACCAGTATGATCAAAGGCAATCGCATTCGGCGTGGTTTAATTCAAATAGAATTCACCTGCTATTTAGAAGTGGCCATAATTAATTTAGTTGATGGCAAACCTTGTGAAGATGCTGTCAAAGTAATTTTAGGGCTCTTGCCATCCGATTTGACGATCACCAAACACCTTCCCAGCCATGCCTTTCGCTGCGGCCGTTCATAACTTTCCAGGCTTATAGGGTTCGCGTTTCCGACTGCAACAATTTTGCCGCCATCGATATTGAAATTAATCAAATTCTCTGCCTTCGGGTTTCGAATGCCTTGTTGGTCGGTCAGCTCAACAGTGACATAAGAAAGGTCCTGCCCGTCGGCAGTGATCGTCGAGCGGTCAGCTGATAATTTTATTCCCGAAACTTTCCCGGCAGTTTGCAGTTGCGCTGTGGCCACCGTTTTCCCGCCGGCATAGCCGACAACTTTAAGCAGGCCGGATTGATAGGGGACTTGCCACGTTGCCATGTACTCGCTTTGACGATTCGTAGACTTCTTTCCCAAAGATTTGTTATTGAGAAATAATTCGACCTCCTCGCAAGATGAATACGCAGATATGTCTATGGATTTGTTTTCATATCCTGGCCAATTCCAATCCGCAACGGCATCATGCCATTCCCATTTACTCCAGGATTGTTTATTGGGATTTAATGGAAACGACGGTTTAGGTGGTTTTACAAAAAGCGACAGTTGATTCTCCTTCCATAACGCTTCGCGATAATAGGATTGCGGGCGCTTCCAGCCACATATATCGATATCTCCGCAATAGGCGAGGTTCCATGGATAGAAACTGGATTCCTGCCAGTAGCCTCTCCAGCCAATACTGGCTTCACCAATATAGTCGAATGCCGTCCAAATGAAATCACCGATTACCCATGGATGGTCGACAACACCCATCCACGCACTAAACGTTTCTAGTGCATACGATTCGGTCCCAACCATCACCCGATTCGGGACTCGTTCATGATCCTGGGCATACAAACTCTGTTGATTGTGATCTCCACCCGCGGCATAATTATAACCGCACACATCCAGTGTTGCGAAAAAACTGTCTTTTTGGGGACGGAGATTGTTGACAGCAGCAGTAACGGGTCGCGTGGGTTCTATTTTCCGAATATGGTTTGCCAACATTTTTGCAACTTCAATTATTTTGGGATTTTCCATATCCCTGATCTCATTTCCAATACTCCACAATATGACGGAAGGATGGTTTCGATCACGCATGACCATACTTTCAATATCCCGTTGCCACCAATCATTAAAATATAAGTGATAATCATGCGGATTGTTTTCCAATCGCCACATATCAAAGGCTTCATCCATCACCAGCATACCGAGGCGATCACAGGCATCAAGGAATGCAGGAGATGGCGGATTGTGGGAGCAGCGAATGGCATTATAACCACTTTTCTTTAATATTTCGACTCTTCGTTCCTCAGCTCTGTCATAAGCTTTAGAACCGAGAGGTCCGTTGTCGTGGTGTACACAACCTCCTCTCAACTTAACTGATTTTCCATTCAACATAAATCCATTGGTCACATCGAAAGAGATCGTGCGGATCCCAAATTTTGAACTAGTCTTATCCTTCAGCTGATCGCCGAGATATATCTCTTGAATCGCGGTATATAATGCAGGTGAATCAGTAGACCACAATTGGGGCGAAGCAACTGCAACCTCCTGGGAGATTTCAAAACTATTATTCGCATCGATAGCTTGAGTTGATTCAATCTTTGCAACTTCCTCATTTTTGGTGTTCACGATGCGAGTCAGCAATTTTGCCGATGCAGTGGCGGTCGTTTCATTTTTAATGGTCGTCTTAATGGCCAGCTTTGCCGATGTTGAACTTACATCATGGCTGGTTAAATAGGCCCCCATGGCGCTATGTGCACAGCATCAACGATACGCAACCACACATGCCGATAGATGCCGGAACCGGAGTACCAACGACTATTTTGACCTTCATTCTTTACCAGCACAGCGACCAAATTCTTCTGATCCATCTTTACTTTATCCGTGATATCAAACCAGAAGCTAGTATAACCATAAGGATGGTTCCCAACCAGGGTGCCATTAACCCAGATATCCGCATTCATATAAATGCCATCGAATTGAATATAGATCTGCTTATTTTTTGCGTCGGCCGGTAATGCAAATGTCTTGCGATACCAGGACGTTCCTCCCACTGTAAAACCAGTGCTGACCTGGCCCACGGCATTTGGATCAAATGGTGATTGAGTTCCGGGAAGGTCTTCTATGCTCCAATCGTGCGGAAGGTCGAGCTTTCTCCATTTTGAATCATCGAATTCAGGCATCTCGGCCCGTTGCGCTCCTCCACGATGGAAGCGCCAGTCGTTGTCAAATAAAATAGGTTGTCCTACTACGGTCTTAGCAAGGAAAATTATGGTGCCAATCAAGAAGTGTTTGATCATGGAGGATTTGTTCTGGTTGATGAAAATGCGTTTTTCAAACTTACTTTTAATATGATGGAAGGAAGATGGACTATCTTTTTAAAAGAATAGACTATTCGACTGTAACGCTGATCTGTCCTCATTCTTTGTATTAATTACTTAACTTGTTTTCACTGATCAATGATAACTTCCATGAAAAAAAGGGGATGGGTTTTATTGTGCCTTTTTCTGCTTCATTTCTTCGCGACTGCCTTTGGAGCAGGCCAAAGTTATTACCTGGATAATATGAATGGCGATGATGCAAATGATGGGCGAACTACGAAAACCGCGTGGCGTTCATTGGATAAATTGAACAACATGAAATTCGAACCCGATGATCATCTTTATTTGAAAAGAGATCAGTCATTCGAAGGGCTGTTGTTCCTAAAAGGTTCAGGCAAAGCGGGCCATTCCATCAAACTTAGTTCCTACGGTTTTGGTAAAAGGCCCGTCATTGTAGCCGGGAAAAATGATTTTGCAATAAAGTTGTTGGATAGTGGTTATTGGGAAATTGAAGATGTTGAAACGAGTGGCGGGCGCCTAGCTGGCATTTTTATTGGATGTACTACTCATGACCTGGTGATGCAGCACTTGAGAATTAATAATTGCTATGTCCATGATATCGGCGACACTACCAAGCTGTCCTGGGATTATTCAAAGTCCACCGGAGGAATTATTATTGTAAACGGCACCTTTGACGCCAGGGGCAATCCCGTCGATTTTAATTCTAGTTTTAATGACGTCGTCATAGAGGATTGCATAGTTCGATATAACCACAACTGGACCTGTATCAGCGTCAGTTCTGGTAAGGTGCAGGGAAAGAGCGGCGCCGCAAACTACATCCGCAATAGTACAGCAGCATATTCCGCTGCTGATGGCATCCGGATGAACGGCGTAAGAAAAAGCTTTATAGAATATTGTGTGATGTATAGAAATGGTGCCTGGCCTAACTTTCCGGGCAGGAACCTTGGGGGGCTCGGTGCCTGGTTCTTCGATGCCGAGGATTGTACCATTCAATTTTGTGAAGCCTCGCACGTCCAGGCCGCAACAACAGATGGCGGGGCATTCGACATTGATTATTGGCAAAAAAACAGCACCGTTCAATATTGTTATGGGCATGACTGTTCGGGATATGGAGTTTCGGTGTTCGGCGCCGACGCAAGTTTTCCGACACTCAATTCAACAGTGCGATATAACGTATTCTCGAACAATGGAAGAGATAGCGCATTTGCTTTCCAGGGCGATTTTTTTGTTTTCACATGGAATGGGGGTCTGTTGAATGGGGTGAAAATACACGACAACGTGAGTTACTGGAATCCCGCTTCGAATGCGCCTGCATTGAAATATGACGCCGACTTTGCAGGCAAACTTCCAATTATTTTTAAGAACAACAGCATTTACTCCAAACATGAATGGCTCGTTTCCCTCAATAACAATTTAATTAAGTGTGATAGTAATCACTATTGGACAACAAACGGCAAACCTCTATGGAGCTTTATGCAGGAAAACTGTTCCTTATCCGAATGGCAGAAGAATTCAGGACAGGATATGCACAGCAGATTTATAGATAAACCATTGCGCCTTCCTTCCCAATATAAGGCCCAATTGAAGAATAAACCATTTCGGAAGAATATAGGCAATTCATTAAGCGGTGAAGTCATCACCTGGATGAGTACAAAGGTGCTCTTGTGCTGATCTGTTTCATTCGGACAGAGGATTACAAGCGACCAGCAAATGCACCATTCACTCCTTCCCAGATTACATTCCTGAAAAGTATGGAGCGTCAATACAGCAAAAATTTAAAAATAATCCTGGTGAATGAGCCTTCCACATCGGGTGAGAATGTTTCCAGCGAGAGTTATTTGAATTTCATCAATGACCATGAACTGAATGAAATCCCATTCATTGTTGATAAAGATTCTAAACTTGCTGCAAAATATGGAGTAGTGGCACTGCCCACAACACTGTTAATCACAGATGGAAAGCTTCTTCGTAAATGGGAAAATTTAGCCCTGCCCGGAGAGTTGGCTATGGCTATAGAAGAACGGCTATCAAAATGATCATTTTAATTAAACAATATTTATGGTAACCTATAGTCGTCGTAGAGTATTGAAGGCCCTCGGTATCGGCACCGCAGCTGTCATTGCTTCGCCGGAAACAATCTTCGCACAAGCCTCTAATAGTGAAAAGAAACACTATATCACTCTCAGCTTCGATGATGGATTTAAGAAGTCGAGCATGCTTACTGCCGAGATCTTTGAGAAGCATAAATTATCGGCTTGTATTAACGTTATCGCGACGGCACATCAACCCGATTTTGTTTTGCCCAATGAGTATCATCGATGGCCTGTTGGAGATTTTGCCCTATGGAACGAGCTAAAGGTCAGGGGGCATGAGATCATGATGCATGGATACAAGCATGCTAATAAAAGTGAATTGCCTTTCGAAACGGCAAAGGACCTAATCCTTCGTTACATTGATTATTTTAATAAGGAATTAAAAGGCTTTGACGTGTCTAAATCAGTTTTCAACTTTCCGTTCAATGCATCTACACCGCAATTAGAGGAATGGTTGCCAACAAAAGTGATGGCCTTTAGGACCGGTGGGCCTCCGATAAATCGACTTCCGCATAAAGGCCGGTAAAACTGACTTGTACTTCTCACGGCCCAGACAGTAGCGAAGCTCATCTTGATGGAGAAATCGAAAAGTTATTGGCGCAACCTTCCGGTTGGCTTGTTTACAATCTGCATGGATTGGATGACGAAGGCTGGGGACCGATCGGAGCGGGCTACCTGGACAAGTTGCTCGGGCGACTTACAGCTATCGAGACTGTCAAGGTCATCCCTGCCGGTATGGCACTATTAGGTGAGTGGTGAGTAGTGAGTGGTGAATGGTAACTAAGAAGTGAGAAGTAAGAAATAAGATGTATGTTCTTTTGAATATAACTACAACTCACCACTCACTACTCACCACTCATATCTACTTAACCTAGTAATTTGGATTTTGGACCAATTTAGTATTCTTATCAAGCGCCTCCTGTGGAATGGGGAACAGATAATTTTTAGAAGCAGTGAATTTTCTATCGCCACCAGCTGCAGGAACGACAGTATATGTTAGTGTGCCGCCAACATCTTCAATCAACATTCCGTGCAATGGATTATTTAAGTTCACTTCTGCTATCCGCCAGCGGATCAGGTCCCAAAAGCGTTTGTCCTCAAAAGCGAGTTCCACGCGCCGTTCTCTTCTTATCGCAGTGCGCATATCCGCCTGCGATAGTCCGGTAGGCAGTCCACTCAATCCGCCTCTCGCTCTTACCTCGTCGACAGCATCATAGACAGTCTGGTCAGGACCGGTAGCCTCGTTTTGCGCTTCCGCATAACTCAGTAAGACTTCTGCATAACGGAAGAAGGTATAGTTTTGATAACTTGATTGTGCACCATAATTTGAACTGATATCAACGGTAGGATCGATTCTTTTTTTAGTGAAGTATCCTGTAACCGTGCTCGTGAACCCGGATTGATCAATTGGATCGGTACCGCCTACCCGCGTAGTAATAATGGGAAAGCCGGGCTTGTATAAAGATCCATCATATACAATGGTCTCATAAAAGCGTGGTTCACGGTCAGTATAAGGATCAGTCGGATCATATCCTGACGTCGGATCAGAAATTACTTTTCCATTGGCCATTGCGTAATCATCAATCGATTCCTGGGTGGGGTTCAACATTCCCCATCCTGCCAGGCTGGCGGAGCCGGCCATGTATCGAACTTACTGCCCAGGCCGACTGTATATTGGCGGGCCCAGATGGATTCTTTATTGTTGTTGGCCAGGAAATAACCTGAATAACTGGGAAATAATTCATAGAAGCCCAACTGTATCACCTCGCGATTAGTGGCTGCAGACTCAGCGTACCTGCCTCCAAATAATTCGCACCATCCTTTTAGAGTTAAGGCCGCGCCTTTGGTTGCCCTGCCCGCATCATTGTCCAGAGGCAGATCTGCGGCGGCAGCAGCCAATTCTGTTCTTAAAAATTCAAGCGTTTCGTCAGAAGTATTTCTGGGTCTGAATATGTCATCACCCATGACCGATTTGTTCAAAATTTCGGTAATGATAGGTACACCGCCATAAGTGATCCATAAATTCTGATAGAAACAGGCGCGGAGGAATCTTGCTTCACCAATCCTTTTCTTTTTATACTCATCGGTAAGACTCATTAGAGGCCTGGACGTTATTGATAAAAACATTGCATTTTCTAATGTTGTCATAATTACCAAAGCCGCCATAGCTCCAGAAGTAGCATAGGAGCGAAGTAATCATCGAAAATAAATGAAGATGCATTGTAGTTGGCCTGCTCGATATACCTCGATGCAAAATAAGGGCTTGGGCGAATGGGATTATCCGAGAAATTTTCAATGGATCCCACCGTTCATTACCGTCGTATGTCCTTGCATAAATGTCATTCAGGAATAGGTCGGCATTACCGGGCTGCCCGGACTGTCGCATCACTTACCCGATCTGTCGGAACAACATCCAGGTCTTTGTCCTTGAAACACGAAACAATGAGCAATGGTATGGTTGCAATAACCAAATAGCTCTTAATGATTTTTATTTTCATGGTAATAAAATTTCACATTTAAAATGAAAAGTTCAATCCAACTGTAACGACCTTTTGCTGGGGATACGAGAAGCCCTGTCCCTGACCCAACTCCGGATCAAAATTGTTGATCTTCGTTAGGTCACCAGGTTTTGTGCGGCTACGTATACCCTCGCTGATTGCATTTTGGCATATCGCGCAATCCTTACCGGTATGGTATATCCCAATTCTGCAGTCTTTAATCTTAAATAACCCGCATGCCTCATCCAGAATGATGATCCGGTCAAGTGGTTATTTTGTTCAGGTGTCGGCAAAATTCTTGGAAATTCAGCATTAGGATTCTCTGGTGTCCAATAATCCAGATTCTCAATCGGTGCCGAGGCATTGTTGGCAAAGGGCCATGAAGCCACCAGATAAATATCTCTGTTAGCAGCTCCCTGGAATAAAACGGAGAGTTCAAAACCTTTCCAACTTACCCGTGAGTTACCATAGATGATCTCCGGAAAGTTTGGTCTTCCAATTACGACTTCATCTTCCGGATCAATTTTATTGTCGCCATTTACATCCCTGTATTTTACATCTCCCGGGTGCAGGTCTCCGTTTTGCTGGTCAACCGAATATTCCGAAGCGTCGATAATACCATCCTTGTTGGTGTCATCGGCAACCTGAAAATATTCCAGGGACTCGTAACCAAATGCTGTACCCAAGGGTCTTCCAGTCCTCGTTCTATTTGGATTATTGCGCGTGGCATCTGTTTCAAAGACCTGTACAAGTTTATTTCGTGCAAAAGAAAAGTTGCCTTCTATATCAAATATGATTCCGTTCCTGAGTCTTTGAGTTGTTCCGATATTGAATTCAATGCCATGCGTTTCCATGATACCGGCATTTTCCTGGGCAAGTCCAATGCCGTATTCAGCAGGCACGGTCACATTTGGTTCAAGCAGCAAGCCGGTACGTCTTTCAAAAAAATAATCACCTTCAAATCTGAGTTTACCATTCCATAAAACTACATCCAGCCCTATGTCCGTTTCTAGCTCGCTCCCATGTTATATTGGGGTTTGGTTCGAGCCGCTTCGTAAAGGCTTGTTTGAGGTTGGCCGCCTAAAACTGCCTGTGGGTAACCGGAAAGAATACCATAGGATCCCAGATACTGGAAGGGTCCGCCGGCCAACGCTCCGGATTCACCGTAAGATGCTCGCAATTTTAAGTTATCGACCCAGGGAAGGTTGTCTTTAATAAATCCTTCTTCGGAGATCCTCCATCCGATTGAAGCTGCCGGAAAGAATCCATAACGTTTGCCGGGAGCAAAATAATAGTGGCCATCATATCGGCCCGATAATTCCAGAAGATATTTTCTATCGAAGGCATAATTGATCCGGCCCACCAGCGATCTTTGTTTTGCATCGGATGAAAAGCCATTGTTTGTCTGATCGCCTGCCGCCGATCCACCATTGTTGAGTTGAGGAATATCTATCACATAATTCTTCCGCATCGTTTCAAAAAAAGTAAAACGGGAAGACCATGGCTTCCAAAACGACTAATCCACCTACTTCGTGTTTTCCAAAAGTATTGCTGTAGTTAATATCGCCCTGGTATGTGAATGCATGTGTTTGAGAATATGATACGGTATATTGAGGCTTTTCCAGCAATGCCAGAATCAGGATAAAATTGTTAAGGATTTGAATTCGGCTCTATCGTATAATAGGGAATCGGTACTTCCCATTTACGTGTGTATGTAGCAAGGGATTCGAATGTATTGTTAGGATTGGAAGGATCAAGTTGGGAAGGGTTATAATCGTAAGAGATAACGGCCTTCACACTCAATCCTTTGATAAAGGGCAATTGCTGCTCTATTGAAAGCTGATTGAGAAGGCTATAACCCTGCGAAGTTCTGAATCCACCGTAATTGAGTGCACCGTATGCAGACAACCCATGCCAGTCTCCCCACAATCCATTGCTAAAAGTAAGTGGAGCTATCGGCGGCGTGCGGAATAAGATATTAAAAATTCCACCGTCGCCTACTGTTGAAATGGCAGGATAATGCCTGTCTTCCACTCTGCCATTCATACTAAGACTAACCTTTGTCGTTTTTGTTGCCTCGATATCTATATTCGCAATCAGGTTGTATCGTTTGAAATTAGTAGCCGTCCACAATCCCTCCTGGCTTAAATAGCCCAGGCCTGCATAATATTTTACAGTTTCATTTCCTCCCGTGATGGAAAGGTTATGATTGGTGAACAGGGCATTTTTCTTCATGATCTCGTCAAACACGTTATGATTTGGGTGACCGTCCGGATCTGAGCCGTCCCTAAACTTTTGAAGATCGTCTGCACTGAAAATAGCGGGGAGGCCTTTATTCTCCTGGGCCGCATTCTGCAATGTTGCAAATTGAAATGCATCTGTGAATTTGGTACTATTGTCGGGTTCTGCCAACCCACATAACCAGAATAATTTAAAATCGGAGCGCCGGACTTGCCGCGTTTCGTTGTAACGAGCACCACACCATTTGCTCCACCCAATCCATAAGGTGCCACAGCCGCAGCATCTTTCAGAATTGAAATGGATTCGATACTGTTTGGATCCAGTTGTGTAAAACTGCGAGGTACGCCGTCTACGATTACCAGAGGGTTTGCATTCTTTCCAATGGTGCCGATGCCGCGGATCGTGATAAAGGATCCATCGCCGCCCGGTTCCCCACTTCCTTGTGTTGCCAATACACCCGTTGCTCTTCCAGTCAGACTATTAGAAATATCAGCGACCGGTGTCTTTGCAATGTCCTTTCCTTTTACCACGCTGACGGAGGCTGTCAATGAAGTTTTCTTTTGTCGTCCGTAACCTACCACCACGACATTATCGAATTCGACGAGCTGGATAGTCATCGTTACATCTAACCGGTCCTTGCCCTCTGCGCTGAGTTCAATGGGTTTGAAACCAACACCGGTAAATTCTAGTGTTGATTTTCCCTGGGGAATTTGGATTGAATACAATCCGTCTACGTTGGCACTGGTTGCAATCTTCGTTCCCTTTACGGAAACGGTGACCCCGGCAAGATTTTCTCCTCTCTCATTCTTCACAATTCCCGTCACGGTCCTGCCCTGAGCCAAACCGGGTGTTGACATTGCCAGCAGGACGAACAGAAACAAAAGAAGGGGAGAGGTCTTTTTAAATACCGACAACCCGGCTTGCAAAGGGCTGTGCTTTGTCAGGCAGCGTCTTGTACTCATAATGACAGTTTAATCGTTAAGAATGAAATTTTGGTTTACTACCGCATCGAATCCAACCAGGCCTTATCCAGGCCATTAAAAAAATATATAATAAGTGTAAAAATGACACTTATTTTTACGTCTCAAATTTAGTAAATTTTTTAACACCAAAATGGACAAAATTCCATTTTTGATGGATTTTGTTATTATTTTTGAAAACCCCCTCCCGATATGCTTACTCGAAAAAAAGATGGTTTTGAAGGCCAAAAAGTGATGGCGATTCCGCGGTCGTTGTTATCTCAATGCGCGAAAAATAAAATAGCAAATTCACTGTACATCACTGACATTGGATATTATCCGAAAGCAAAGTATCATTATCAACAACGAACCCTGGGCGTGGAACAGCATATTCTTGTCTATTGTATAGAAGGGGAGGGTTGGGTCAAAATAAAATCAAAGCAATACCAGATAAAAGCAGGGGAGTTTTTTATTATTCCGCCATTTCATGCACATAAGTACGGAGCCAATGAAGCAAATCCGTGGACGATCTACTGGATCCATTTCGACGGGAGGCAATCGAATGGCCTGGTGGATCTATTAATTAAAAAATCCGGAGGTCACAAGGCGTTTCTTCATTATCACGAACAACGTATTCATTTGTTTGACAGCATCTATCAACTCTTGGAGAGCGGCTTTGACGCGGAAAACCTGTTATTTGTAAATATGTGTTTTCAATATTTCCTGACTACATTTATTTTTCACGATAAATACAATTCGATGACCCGTATTCCGGAGCAGGACGCGATCAACCGGTCTATCGACTTGATGAGTAAGAAGATCGATCAGATGATCCCGTTGGAAGAAATTGCTACTTCGGTGAATTTATCTACCTCACATTTTTCTGCGCTCTTCAAGAAAAAAACTGGCTTTTCCCCCATTGAGTATTTCAATCATCTGAAGGTCCAGAAGGCCTGTCAATACTTACTATTCTCAGATTGGAGAGTGAAGGAAATTGCATTCAAGCTGGGCGTGGAAGATCCTTACTATTTCTCCAGACTATTTACTAAGGTGATGGGAATGTCTCCTAACGAATATCGCGAGAAGCGAATCTAGCATCCAGTATCTAGTATCTGGCGTCTAGTTCATAAACCCCCGGCTCCCTCGCTTTTCCCGCCGGTATTGGATTCCCGAAAAAATCGTGGGCTGGTACATTCATTTTAAATTGGGTTGCCAATTGCAATCCCTTATTCTTTAACGGAGATGTAGTAGAAAGTTGAAATCCTTTTAGACTGCTGAGTTGGTACGTGTCTTTGCAATCAGTTATGATCGGACCAACCAGCAATGGATCTATTTGTTCACCTGCAATTTTTCCATCTATTTTTTCCTGCCCCGTCGAATTGGACCAATCCAACAGCGTGTTGTATCCTCTGAATCTGATCTCACTCTCCGCTTTCCACCAGATATTTCCCAAAAACTTTTCTCCGGACGACGGACCATGGATCACTTCGTTGTTGGCTATGAAAATATTATTATAAAATATAAAATTCTTATTCGGACTTTTTTCCTCAAACTTTATTGCGGGTGAATGCGTCGAATAGATCAGGTTATTATAGACCAGGCAGTCGGCCAACTGCACACTGTCGTCCGAACCATTCCAGACAAAAATACCTCCGCAACCCTTGGTTTTGGTTGCATCATTGACACTGACACAATATCGAAGCACATTATTGTTCCATAACGATGCTCCCGCATACTGAAAGAGTCCATATCCCGCTCCTTCATTTTCGTAGGAGAGACAATACTGAACTACGGAATTAGTAACTCCTCCATCCAGGTCGAAACCTCCTCCATCTGCTGCTCCTTTTGAAGTCTTGTTTCGATAGCTAATGCAGTATTGTATAATTACCCTGTCACTTTCGTATGCCCAAATACCGACCGGACCGTTGCCATGCCACGGCATATCCCAACCATTATTGGTGGCAGTGCAATGATCGATCAAAACACTGTCTGACCAGCCTGCCAATATTCCATTGCCGCTATGATTATCTAAAACAGTAGGATCTCCCGCATTATTTTCGGCGTGGCAATCAAGAACCCGGATATTTTTTGATCTTTTTCCTGGGAACCGGTAATATGTATTCCGCAAAATCCATTGCTGATAGCCTGCACATCTTTAATATCAATATTGTTTGCTGATTGGATCTCAATCCCTGATTTTTGAAATCCTTCTGTGCGGACGTTGGTTACGCTTCCATTTGATGCCTGATCCAGGATTATACCCGAACTGACATTTCCGGTATTTCGGCCATTACCTTTTGTATGAATTTCTTTTAATTTAAAATGTTGGCCGCGGATAATGATCGCTTCTTTATTTTCACCATTCACTATAGCTCGTCCTTTCCCATAGCTAGAGATAACATTTGGTTTAAGAGCCGTGCCATGAGCGTTGATGGACAAGGTTCCGTTGAAGCTATCTCCTCCTTTCAATAGAATTTGATCGCCGGGCTTCATCGTAATGCTGTTCACCTTAGCCAGCGATTTGAATGGCTTTTTTTCCGTACCCGGATTTTCATCATTGCCAAGGGAACTAATAAAATATGTTCGTGACTTGCTCTTTTGGCTGTAGCAAGACGCCAGGATGAAATTGCAGGTGATCAATAATAAAATGAATCGCGTTATCATGCTCAGTGAATATAATATAATAATCAATTGTAATTATCGGAATGCCTATTTTTGATAGCATCACTAATATGAGACACTATTCCAGGCAAAAAAGAATTCTTTCTGCGATCGATTGTATCATTTTTGGCTTTGATGGCCAGGAACTGAAAATATTGCTTATACAACGGGGCTTCGAACCGGAAAAGGGAAAATGGAGTTTAATGGGTGGTTTTGTGCAGCCCAGCGAAACTTTTGAAGAGGCCGGCGCTCGCATTTTGAAACAACTAACGGGATTGAAAGGAGTATATATGGAACAACTATATGCATTTGGTGATCCAGGGCGCGATCCCGTTGAGCGAACGGTCTCTGTTGCTTATTTCGCCCTCATCGACATTCATAAATACGAACAACAAATTAGTGAAGACTATCATGCCGACTGGTTCCCATTAAATAAAATTCCCCGCTTGATATTTGATCACGAGAAGATGGTCCAGATGGCAAAGGAGAAATTGCAATACAAGGCAGCCTTTCATCCAATCTTATTTGAATTGCTTCCGGAAAAATTTACTCTTCCTCAATTGCAAAATCTCTATGAAGGAGTTTATAATGCGGCATTAGATAAGCGCAATTTTAGTCGCAAGATCCATTCCGCTCAACTGCTGATTAAGCAAAAAGAAAAAGAAAAAGCCCACTCCAAGAAAGGAGCCTTTTATTACAAACTGGATAAGAGGAGATACAATTCCATTTTTCACTCGGTGTTTAACTTCATTCCGAATCCGGACAATCTGAAATAAATCAATCGGTAGAGGCCGGAACAAGATGTTGTTCGACTTTCTTAAGCAGGTGATTTATATTGAATGGCTTTTCTACATAATCATCGGCGCCGGCTTTTCTGGAAAGGTTGGCAATATCGGGAGAGGCGGAAACCATGATAACGGGAATGTGCTTTGTCTCGGCTATGCTTTTCAGATGCCGGCATACGTCAAGGCCATCGAGCCCGGAGAGTTGTTTATCGATCAAAAATATATCGGGTATTGAAAAGTTTCCTTGAAGAAGGTCCTCACCATTTGCCTTCAACTCGACAGTATAACCAGCATTCCTGAATATGATACTAAATATATCCCGGATACCATCATCGTCGTCAGCTATCAGGATCCTTTTCTTCATTGCCTATTTTCGAGCAAATGTTATGCCTCATAACTTATTAATAATCTTTATATAACTCGCTAATACAAACGGATATTTTTTGAACCGAATAAGATAATCGGGATGCAGTTTTGTAGAAGTTTTTCCCCCTTAAAATGAGACCAGCGACTCCGGCAAGAGGAGGTGAAACATCACGAAATGGAATAAGGCAGATTTAAATTTGGGCCAACTTCTATAGCGATTATATGCCGTACAACCGGCTATTTCTCCAATTATATTTACCAAGACTAAGTAGATTTACTTAGAATCGCTTTTTACTTTTATAAAATAGCAGCTTTCTCAGTTGCTTTGCGATCTATAATAAGATATTTTACTTAACTTATCTCTGGGAAAAACCTTATCCACCAAATTAGTTCTTATCCGCATGGATAAAATAACCATCCTGCTTGTGGATGACCATAAATTGATTAGAGAATCGTGGTCATTCATCCTTAATAGCGACCCTCGCTTCCTGGTTGTAGGAGAGACCAGCAACGGCGACGAGGCGGTGGACATTGCCAAAAACATAAGGCCTAATATCGTTCTGATGGACGTCAACATGACTCCCGTCAATGGGTTTGATGCGACCAAGCAAATTCGCAAGTTCTCCCCTGGCTCTAAGGTCATTGGCATATCCATGCATACCATGCCAGCCTATGCCAGGCGGATGTTGCAAATGGGCGCCATGGGCTATGTAACCAAGAATTCCTCAAAAGATGAAATGATCAGCGCCATCGTAGAAGTAAATAGTGGCAAAAAATACGTGTGCGAAGAAGTAAAGAATATTTTGGCACAACAAGAACTGGAAGACGATGTAGGTTTGCCCGATATGAATGTTCTTTCCCGGCGAGAGTTGGAGATAGTTAAATTGATCAAAGAGGGCATGTCATCCAAAGAAATTGCCTTACGACTCGACATTTCATTAAAAACAGTGGAAGTTCACCGATATAACATTCTGAAAAAGCTAAACCTGAAGAATACTGCGTCGCTCGTGAATTATATTAATGCGCAGGGTTTGTAATCTCAACTTTACTACACTTTCAATCCTTCCTCTTATTTCATAATTTGCATTGACGTTGAAAAATGCGGTTACCCAAGAAACATTGGTATCTTCGCGATTGAAACTGACCCTGTTAACACATTATAAACAAGTTTTGTAATGCTTCGAATTCTAATAGCCGACGACCACGCCATTGTCCGCAAAGGACTCAAACAACTCCTCATTGAAGAATACCCAACGGCCGTGATAGAAGAGGCAGAAGACGCCGAGGGCTTGATTGTCAAAGCCATTCATCAAAAATGGGACGTCGTTGTTTGTGATATGAACATGCCCGGACGCAGCGGCCTCGACGCCCTTCACCAGATCAAGCAATCCACGCCGACATTGCCCGTCCTCATCATGAGCATGTACCCGGAGGACCAATATGCCGTTCGTGTACTTAAAGCCGGGGCATCGGGATATCTCGGCAAGGACGCCATCCATGAAGAATTAATTCACGCGGTCCAAACGGTATTGAAAGGAAGAAAATTCATCACCCCCTCTATTGCAGAGAAACTGGCCGATGCATTTGATGCCGACGGAGGCAAACAATCCCACGAAATGCTATCCGATCGCGAGTTTGACGTATTCAAACTTCTCGCCGATGGCAAGCCCATTTCTGAGATAGCACAACAACTCTCACTCAGTTCGACCACCGTAAGTACCTACCGTGCTCGCATACTTGAAAAAATGAGCATGAAAACCAATGCCGAAATGACGCGCTATGCGATTGAGAAAAAGTTGATCTGACGTTGAGTTCAGGCCGGCGGAAACTGTAGTAAATAACCTACATAGTTTAGAACCCCTCATCTACACCTTACAAATTATCGAGGAATTACCTTGCATCGCCAAACATCAAAGGCTGACGGTTTGCCTTCGAGACATGAGACGGAAATTGGCCATCTACACCACTTTTTAAATTCAGGCATTGAAGATTCTAATTGCTGATGATCAGCGCGTAGTAAGAGAAGGGCTCAAACAGATCCTGGCTGATGCGTTTTCTCCAATCAAAATTGAAGAAACGGACAACGCCGAAACACTGATCTCAAAAGCATGCTCCGATGATTGGGACCTGGTCATTTCTGATCTGGCTATGCCTGGCGGAGGTGGACTTCGAGCACTGGAAACTATCCTCGAAGAACGGCATAGTATGAAGATCCTGATCCTGAGTACATATCCAGAAGAGCAATATGCCATTCCCGTCATACGGGTAGGGGCAGCCGGATATCTCAACAAAAACTATACTTCTTCCGAACTCTTGCACGCTGTCAAAGAAATCCTTGACGGAAGGACATATATTCCCGACGCCGTTGCCGGCGAAATAGCGGCCCATCTCCACGAATTATTGAATGAAAGGGAACTCCCTATTTTCAAATTATTGGCAAAAGGAAAATCTATCCCAGAGATCAGCCAGGAACTGTCGATGGACTCCGACGAAGTAACGATCCACCGCCGGTGTATATTGGCAAAAATGAACAGGAACGACGAATCCGGGCTGGCCGACTATGCGAGACAAAATCAGCTTATTTAAGGCCTAACCCTCCGGGGCGGAACGTAGTATTTTGGCTACGTGCCGAACAGGCATTTTAGTACAAGACAATAACAACCCACTCTATATTTTAAGCTGACTCTGCTTTGTTTCTTTGCATTCGAATAAACCCTATATGAATAGTACAAAATTGATCGTCCTGATCGTCGACGATAATAAGAAGTTTGTCGATCGCATGATTGGGATCCTGGATGATCCGGGAAATTTATACAATATACGAGTAGCAACGGATTATGACGAAGCTCATCAACAGTTATTGGACGAGCCCGATGTAGTGTTGCTCGATATCAGCCTTCCGGGAAAAAGCGGAATTGAGGTGCTGCGAACCATATACAATGCTAATTGGGATTGTAAGGTGATCATGCTTACCAACAATACCAACGAATATTACCGACAACAATGTGCGGGCCTGGGCGCCTCGTATTTTTTAGATAAGAGCGTCGAATTTGGCAGGGTTCCAGATATCATTAACCGCATGAACCTGGGCAATCGGGCAGTAACATGCGTGAACTAAAAATATTATTATGAGAAAATGGTGGACTGATGTGCGGGCGATTATTGGCGAAAGCAACCGGCAGAATAACTTGTTCATTTCGTTGATCGACGAGAATGGCAAAATTGTTTGCGCCAACGCCAATATGCTTAGAAATCTCCACCTAAAGAATCCGCGTGAAGTCTCCAGCAATTTCTATGACATTCTTTATCACGCGCATCATGAAAATTTCAGAAAGGCGATCCAATCTTCTTATGAGAATAGCACTCCTTGTTCCACGGAACTGTATCTCAAGAATGGCCATTTTCACCCGATGAAATGGGAGATAAATTATCTGCCGGGAAGCGATCCGGAAAGCAAGACTTATTTATGCCTCGGGTATAAAGAATCCCGCGAAGAAGGATTGAGGAAATTTAAAGAACTCTGCCATGATGATCCTCAGCTGCAAGGAGAAACATTGGCCAGCAACGAAATAACGGCAGATATTTTCGCCACTACCGTGGAGCAGTTATGTCATTCCAATAATTTACTGAGTGAACAGGAATCTATTGTCAAAGCCTTCCTGAAGATGACGCCGAATCTCGCCTGGGTTGTTGACGATGAAGAGCGTCTGGTTTTTGCCAGTGATGCATTTTTCAGGATGTATGGACTGAGCAAAGAGAGATCACCTGGCATGAAGATGTCTGCTCTTCTGCCCGAGGTTGTTTATAAAACGATGTATAAAATCCATATCCATGTATTGGAGAGTGGAAAGGCCATTGAAAAAGAATTAATAGAGAAATTAGCGGACGGCACCAATATTTCATTCCATTTGAATGTGTTTCCGATTCAGGGAAGCGGGGGTAAAAAATTACTGGGCGGTCATGCCGTCAACCTGGCCAATAAACATTCTGTCGAAAAGCAATTGCGTGATGCCAATGACCGTTTGCTAAATCTAAGCCGCGCAAATTGCAATGCAGTTTGGGAATGGGACATGCAAACGGGTAATGTTTTCCGGAATGAAGCGTTGCTCGAAATGATCGGCTACCCGATGGAAGATACGCGTGGCTTAACGTGGTGGTTCCGCCGCATTCATCCCGAAGACCGCAATCGGGTGAGCGATAAAGTAAAGGAAACGACCGAAAAGAAGCGGCACTCCTGGGAAGATGAATATCGGTTTAAATGTGAGGACGGCCAGTACAAACATATTCGGGACCACGGTTATGTAGTGTATGAAAACGAGTTGCCTGTTAAGATGATTGGCTCCCTGGAAGACGTGACCGAACTCAGGGCACTTGAAAATAAGTTGATGGAGGAGAAACTGCAGCGCCAAAAAGAATTATCAGAGACTGTCTTTAACGTGCAGGAAAAAGAGAGAAATAGGATCGGGCATGAATTGCACGATAATGTCAACCAGATCCTTTCCACGGTACGACTTTACCTGGACATGCTGACGCCTTTCAACAAGGAAGAGAAAGCGCTCAAAGTAAAGACCAATAAGTACCTCCAGTTAGCCATTGAAGAGATTCGCAAGTTATCCAAAGAGTTGGTCGTTTGCCAAATGAATGGGAGGGGACTTGCCGAAAGTGTGCAAACACTTGTTGACGATATTCACTACTCCAATGTGATCAAGATAAAGTACAGCCACGATCCAGAGATAGAATTGCTTCAGCCTGCCAAGAAAGTTACCTTCCTGCGAATCGTACAGGAGCAATTGAAGAATATTTTGAAGCACAGCCAGGGAAAGCTTATCGACATTTCTTTACGGGTCGTGCAGGATAATGTTCAACTGATCATCCAGGATGATGGCGTCGGATTCGACTCCAAGCAAACCCACCAGGGCATTGGGCTATCAAATATTCATGAACGAACCCGCTTCTATGAGGGCCATATCGATATCCAGACTTCACCGGGCAATGGTTGTAAATTGGAAGTAACGATCCCCAATTTTTAATAGATTGTTTTAAGATAGTGTCTGCTTATCCCTTCCTATTTCACTCTCCCTGCAAGCACCTCTACCACGTCGTTTAACCGCTGTCCTTTTGCGTGCAATAATACCAGGTAATGATAGAGGAGATCAGCGGCTTCATTCAGTAGTTTATCTTTATTGTTGTCTTTGCTTTCGATCACGAGTTCAACTGCTTCCTCACCTACTTTTTGCGCAATCTTATTGATGCCTGACTCAAACAGCGACGAAGTATAAGAACCAGCAAGAGGGCTATTCTTCCTTTCTTCGATCGTTTCTTCGAGCTTATTCAAGGAAAATTTCGGGTTCGATTCGTTGAAGCATGTGTCTGCTCCCGTATGACAGACGGGCCCGACGGGTGCAGCTTTTACAAGTAAAGTATCCCTATCGCAATCCAACAGGATCTCTTTCACCTCCAAAAAATTCCCTGAAGTTTCTCCTTTTGTCCATAGTCGTTGTTTGCTTCGACTAAAAAAGGTTACACGGGCTTCTTTATTTGTCTTATTGAATGCAGCTTCATTCATGAATCCAAGCATCAATACTTTTTGAGTCACCGAATCCTGGATGATCACCGGCAACAAACCATCGCTGAATTTTGAAAAATCAGGTTTCATTTTTATTATTTAATCATTGAACTCATCAAACTCTTATGGGTATCCCTTTTTCCGCCAAATACGCTTTCAGGCTGCCAATGCTGATCTCATTGAAATGAAAAATACTGGCGGCCAGGGCAGCATCTGCATACCCATCGAGAAAAACGCTGACAAAATGTTCCATATTTCCGGCACCCCCTGAAGCGATCACCGGAACGTTCACTGATAAAGAAACTTCGCTCGTAATATCAAGTGCGAATCCATTCTTAGTGCCGTCATGATCCATTGACGTGAGTAAGATCTCTCCACCTCCTCTTTCTGTAAGTTCTTTTGCCCATTCCAGTGTGCTCCGGTCAGTCATATTTCTTCCTCCGTGAGTTGCCACTTTCCAAACGTCATCGATTTTTTTTGTATCGATCGCTACAACAATGCATTGACTTCCGAAACGCCTGGCTAATTCATTAATAAGAGCAGGATTCAGGACAGCAGCGGTATTGATCGAGATCTTATCTGCCCCGTTTTCCAGCAGTGTGTTCACGTCCTCCACCGTATGAATGCCGCCGCCAACAGTAAACGGTATATTTATATGAGTCGCTATATTTCTAACCAACATGGATAGGGTCTTTCTCTTTTCGGTGGTGGCCGTGATATCCAGGAATACCAGTTCATCGGCGCCCAAATCGGAGTAGCGCCGTGCCAGTTCAACGGGGTCGCCTGCATCCAGTAAGTTCACAAATCGCGTCCCTTTTACTGTCCTGCCGTCTTTGATGTCCAGGCATGGAATAATTCTTTTGCTTAACCCACCGCTTTCTGCGACTCCTGCAAATATTTCCTTCAATTCTCTTCCTTTCATTCTTAAAATCCTTTTAGGTCCTTCAGGAGAATTCGTTTTTCATAAATCGCTTTCCCCACAATAGCACCCTTGCAACCGATGTGCTGTAATTCTTCCAGGTCGGAGAGACTGCTGATCCCTCCACTTGCTATAAAGTTCAGGCCTGGAAACTTTTCTATAATATTTTTATATAACTCTGATGACGGACCTTCCAATCTTCCGTCCTTGCTCACATCTGTGCAGAATAGCTGCTCAATACCGAGCGCGATGTATTTTTCGATGAAGTCATAGATCCATATCCGAGTGATCTCTTTCCATCCTTTGATTGCGATCCGTTCATTTTTCACGTCTGCCCCTAATAAAAATCTGGCCGCACCCCATCTGTCCATAAAATTTATTAATTCCTCCTCATTATTTACAGCCATGCTGCCGATCGTCACCCAATCGGCACCAGAATTGAAAATTATTTCAACATCCTTTTCCGTTTTGATACCTCCGCCAAAGTCAATAGACAGGTCCGTTTTCGAAGCAATTAATTCCAGGACCTTCCAGTTTTTTACAGCGCCTGAATCCGCTCCGTCCAAATCGACGAGGTGAAGCCGACGCAAACCTGCGCCTTCAAATTCTTTGGCTACTTCCAGGGGATCGTCATTGTATACGATTTTTCGATCGAAATCCCCTTCCGTGAGCCGGACACATTTTCCATTTATGATATCTATGGCCGGTATGATCTCCATTATATTTTCAAAAAATTTTTTAAGATCCGTTCACCGGCTTGGGCGCTCTTTTCCGGATGAAATTGTACTCCATAAAAATTATTTTTTTGAAGTGCAGAACTATAGGGACCAGCATAGTGAGTATTCGCCACCGTATATTCGCTGATGTTTGCGTAGTAACCATGGACGAAGTAGCAAAAACTGCCCTCATCCACCGCGTCAAATAGTTCAGAATGCAGGGCAGTGATCCTGTTCCATCCAATCTGCGGAACCTTGGTCTGTTTATTTGAAGGTTCAAACTGCTTCACATATACGTTGTTGAATATGCCAAGGCAGGATGTATCATTTTCAGTAGAATGTTCGCACAGTAGCTGCATACCCAGGCAAATTCCCAATACGGGCTGTTTCAATTTGGTGATCGTTTCGTCCAGGCCTCTTTCCTTAAGATAACTCATAGCAGAACTGGCTTCGCCGACGCCCGGAAAAATGACCTTGTCCGCTGAAAGGATTTCGTTTTGCTCATCGGTGACCCTGGCTTTGACATGGATCCTTTCCAATGCAAATATTACCGACTGGATATTTCCCGCATTATATTTTATAATGGCTACGTCCATTACAGCACTCCTTTTGTACTTGGGATTTGTAAATTGTCGACATTTCTTGTCACAGCCATCTTAATACATTTTGCCAGCGCTTTGAATATGGATTCAATCTTGTGATGTTCGTTTTCTCCTTCCACCTTGATATTCAGGTTACATTTCGCGGCATCTGAAAATGATTTAAAAAAATGATAAAACATTTCCGTCGGCATATCTCCAATCTTCTCCCGGTTGAAATCGGCCTTCCAAACCAGCCAGCTCCTTCCACCAAAGTCAATAGCGACCTGTGCCAGGCTATCATCCATGGGGAGGAAAAATCCATAACGTTCTATTCCTTTCTTATCTCCGAGTGCCAGTTGCATCGCTTCACCCAGGGCAATGGCAGTATCCTCAATGGTATGATGTTCATCAATTTGAAGATCTCCTTCCACAATGATGCTTAGGTCAATGCCGCTGTGCCTGCTCAGTTGTTCCAGCATATGATTAAAAAAATTCAATCCTGTCTGGATACCTGAATTCCCCGAGCCGTCGAGATTTATTTCAATATCAATCTTTGTTTCCTTGGTATGACGCTGGTGCCTGATCCGTCGCTGACCCAATTTGAGGAATTCATAGATAGTTCGCCAATTTCCCGTCTCCAGTGCGATTGTTGACTGGAGTGTCTGGACATCATCCTGGATCTCGGAAGCGCCCAGGCCGGGGTGATTATTTAACCAAATCGCTTGGCAACCAAGGTTTTTGGCCAATTGCACATCGGTGATCCGGTCGCCAATTACAAATGAATTGCCGATATCGTATAATTTATTGTTCATATAATCACTCAACATGCCAATGCCGGGTTTGCGGGTTGGAGCATTATCATGTGGAAATGTTTTATCAAAATGAGTGGATTTGAATATGATCTCTTCATTGGCCAGACATTTCATGATAAAATCCTGAATGGGCCAGAATGTTTCTTCAGGAAATGAAGGGCTGCCCAATCCATCCTGGTTGGTGACCATGACGAGTTCAAAATCCAATTCCCTCGCTATCCGCCCCATCCAGGCGAACATGGCCGGATAAAATTCCAGCTTCTCAATCGAATCGATCTGGTAGTGTGGCGGCACTTCTTTTATTAGTGTGCCATCGCGGTCGATAAATAAGATTTTCTTCATCCTGAATACGCTTTTAATGCTTGAAGCAAGGATTGATTTTCTTCTGAGGTACCAATGGTGATGCGAAGGCAATCATCGCACAGAATTATTTTTGAACGGTCGCGGACTATGATCCCTTTGCCGGCCAGGTATTCGTAAATGGAGCGGGCATTCTCCATTTTCACCAGCAGAAAATTCGCAGTCCGAGGGATAAACCTTTAGAGTGAATGAAAATGCCGTCAGCTCTTGCCCCAGCCAATCCCTTAGCGAAACGATAGTCTTTATCCATTCGTTTACTTTTTCTATGTTGTCAAGCGCCTCCATGGCGATCATCCTGCGTTGCAGCACTGATATTATATGGATATTTTGTTTTATTGAAATAATTGATGATAGGTTCCGCCGCGAAAGCCATGCCCAGCCTCAATCCTGCCAGCCCCCAGGCTTTTGAAAGCGTTTGCAGGATGACCAGGTTAGGATATTCCGTGAGCTCAGAAATAAGCGTCTTCTGCCGGGCATAGTTGATATAAGCTTCATCTATCACAACTAGTCCATCGAAATTATTTAGTAGTGTTTCTATGTCATGCCGCCGGATGCTGTTGCCTGTAGGGTTGTTGGGAGAGCATACAAATATCAACTTGGTAAATGAGTCCATCAGTCCTTCGATCATCCGGTGATCCAACTGGAAATCTGCTGTCAGCGGAGCCTTCTTTACTTCGATGTTATTTAATTCTGCACAGACCTCATACATGCCATAGGTGGGTGGAAGTATAATGACATTATCTCTGCCCGGCTCACAAAAGATTCTATATAAGAGATCAATGGCTTCATCACTTCCATTGCCCAAAAAAATATTTTGGGAAGGCACTCCCTTGATCCGGCTAATTTTTGCTTTCAGATGTTGTTGTAGTGGGTCAGGATAGCGGTTTAAATTCAGCTCAACATCATTTGGTCCAGGATTGGCAGATGATCCCAATGAATTTTCATTTGCATCCAGGAAAATAGTTGCATCTCCACTGAATTCATGTCGCGCCGATGAATACGGCGTCATACGTTTAATATTTTCTCTTACAAGTGTTTCTAAATTAAAATCCATGATTCATGCATTTATGCGGATGGCAATGGATCTTTTATGCGCATCGAGTTTTTCATTTTCGGCCATGGTCATTACTGTGTCGGCTATTTGCGCCAAACCTTCTTTGGTTAATTGCTGATAGGTTATCTTTTTTACGAAACTGTCCAGCGATACGCCGCTGTACTGCGCGGCAAATCCATTGGTTGGTAATACATGATTGGTGCCGGATGCATAGTCTCCTGCGCTTTCGGGCGAATAGTTACCCAGAAACACGGAGCCTGCAGCAGTGATCACCTCGGCTACGGATTCTGAATTTTCACAGGCCAATTCAAGATGTTCGGGTGCATACGAATTTGAGAAATCGACTGCTTCTTCGATGCTTTTGACGAGGATAAGTCTACTATTTTGAAGCGCTGCGTGAGCAATGTCTTTACGGGGCAATTTCTCCAATTGATCCGCTAATTCAATCACCACTTTTTCTGCCAGCGATTCATTGGTGGTTATCAATATCACCTGGGAGTCTGCTCCATGTTCGGCTTGTGACAATAGATCTGCTGCAACGAAACGCGGATTCGCAGTTTCGTCGGCGATAATGAGGAGTTCTGACGGTCCCGCTGGGAGATCAATGGCCATTCCTTCTTGTTGGACATATTGTTTCGCAGCAGTGACATATTGATTTCCCGGTCCAAAAATCTTTGACACTCTGGGAATGGTCTCAGTGCCATAGGTCATGGCTGCAATGGCCTGCGCTCCGCCTGCCTTAAATATTTTTGAAATACCGCATGCCGCAGCAGCAAAAAGAATGGCTGGATTCACTTTACTTTCTTTATCGGGTGGACTACAGATCACTATTTCTTTGCATCCTGCCAACCGTGCAGGAATTCCTAACATTAAAACAGTTGAAAAGAGCGGGGCAGAACCACCGGGGATATAGAAGCCGATGCGATCAATGGGAACTGATTTCCTCCAACAAGTAATACCTGGCAGAATTTGAACTTTGATGACCTCAGTTCTTTGTGTGAGATGAAAGGTCTCAATATTCTTGCTGGCTTGTTCGATAGCGGTTCTCAATTCCTTACTGATTTCATCGGCCGCCGATGCTTTTTCACTTTCGGTCACCTCTAATTTTTTCAACTTCAATTGGTGAAACTCTTTCGCATATTTGCGGATAGCCTTATCGCCATCGGATCTCACTTTTTTGATGATCTTGCGCACAACCGTCTCCACTTCGGAGGGCTGGGCGGAAGGCCGGCGAAAGATATCATTCCATTGTTCTCTTTGCGGATATTTATAAATCTCCATGTTTTTCTCTTATTTACTTCAGACGATCATTTTTTCTATAGGAATGATCAAAATTCCCTGTGCTCCATTGTCTTTAAGTTGTTCGATCACATTCCAAAAATCCGCTTCGGTCGATAACCGAATGGATCGAACTCCAGCCGGGATCAGCTAGTGGCAGAATGGTAGGGCTCTTCATTCCTGGTAATAGCTTACAGATCAGTTCTAACTTATCATTGGGAGCATTCAGCAATACATATTTATGATTTTTTGCTTTTTTTACAGAACGGATGCGAAACAGTAAACGATCCAGGATCTGCTTTTTTCCCGGGGAAAGTGCTTTGTTGGCGATCAAAGTGGCCTCCGAAAACAGGATGGTTTCTATTTCTTTTAATTCATTGCTGAAAAGAGTGCTGCCGGAGCTGACCAGGTCACAAATCGCATCAGCCAAACCAATACGTGGCGCAATTTCAACCGAGCCGCTGATAGCATGGATCTCCGCAGCAATATTTTTTTTCTGGAGAAAGCGCGACAGTACCAGCGGATAGCTCGTCGCAATCTTCTTACCGGAAAGCTCGCTTACACCGTTCCATGTTTCATTTTTAGGTATCGCAATTGACAGGCGACATTTCCCGAAACCCAGCTTTTCCACCATTTCGACATTCTTGTTCTTTTCCTGAACAACATTTTCGCCGACGAATCCAATATCGGCGACAGCATCCTGCACATATTCAGGGATGTCGTCATCGCGAAGAAAAAATATCTCGACGGGAAAATTTCCGGCAACCATTCTCAACTGACCGCGGTGAACTGCCGGCCGACGCCGTATTCCTCCATTCCCAACCTCGATCCCACATTCTTTCAATAAATGGATAGACCCATCATATAGTCTTCCGGATTTCTGAATGGCGATTTTTAGTCTTTCGGTTTCCTTACCTGAACGGAAATCAACCGGAGTGTGAAATTGCTTGATAGTAGTCATAATTAATTCTTCTTAAATGAAACTTATAGCACCCAATACATTAGGCATAAAAAAAGGCTTACCCGAAGTAAGCCCATAATATGTTTGAACACATAATATCCTCACGGCCTACCCTGGCAGAGCAAGAAATGATGATGATGATATGTACGATTATTGTCATAATAGGTGGCAAAAGTAAGGATTATTTGAATTATTCCAACTATTTGTCTATATTTTTTAGACATTATGGATGAAGGCAGGGATACTAAGAACGAAGGTTTGGGTTCCATTGTCGGTAGTTATGGAAGTCGCGACATCACGGCTTCCGGAGATCCGCAAATCCATGGCAAATTCATCTCTCGCAACAATGTTTTCATCATCTATCTTTCCGTCTTTTTGTTTGCTGCTCTATGCATTGGCCAGGCATGGGTTTAACTGGATCGCCTTTTCAACTTCACTGATCGTAAGTCTTCCTATCGGATTTACCATTGCCTTTTTTGAAACAAGAGCCATGGAATTCAGGCGGAGCACCGGCGAATGCCCTTTGGTCTTTATTTGATCTATCGCACCTTGAGGATCACTTTCTGCGTTTATGATGCTGTTCATCATCATTATGATCATTGTTAATTGGCTACCGATTGCCACTTACGAGACGATCTTTCCACATAGCCTTCATGATTTTTTTGCTACCAGGAAGTTGTTTGAATTTCTGGGAATATCACTGGCCATTTCACTCGTTTCAAATTTCATGGATGAACTATATCGCAAATTGGGAAGCGATGCTATTTACAACCTCGTACTTGGGCAAATATCACCAGGTGCGACAGGAAGAAAGGATTTTTCTTTTCATTGACATCAACAATTCAACGGACATTGCCGAAGAAATGGGCGAACTGGAGTTCAGTCATTTTCTGCAGGACTTCTTTTATGATATCAGCGAACCCATAGCGCGTTATTTTGGCAAGGTCTACCAGTATGTCGGTGATGAAGTCGTCGTAAGCTGGCCATTGAAAAGGGGTTTGAGATTTGCTCTATGTGTCCGCTGTTTCTTTGCGATTCAAAAACAGATCCGGCGCTATAAAGAACAATATGAAAAAAGATATCAGCCGTGTGCCGGAATTTAAGGCGGCCTTACACGGTGGAAATGTGGTGGTATCTGAAGTAGGGAAATATAAGTCAGAGATCGCTTACCACGGAGACGTGTTAAATACCACGGCGAGGATCCTGAGTAAATGCCACGAGTTACAGTCGGAATTACTGGTCTCAGATTGGGTGATAACCCAGTTGGAAATGCCTAAATACCTCAAATGCAGATGCCATGGGTTCATTCCAATTAAAGGGAAAACAACAGGAAGTCGAGCTGCATTCCGTATACATGTCCGTAAACAAAGGACAGGCAAGGAAGCGGTCGAAGGGGGATTTTCAGGCGAAAAGTAGCGGATGCCCAGAATTCAGCTTAATACGATTAGCCCTTGAATCGAAAATTAGATTGAGGATTAGCGGGGCAACCTGCTTTACGGGATGAATAGCAGGAAGTTACGAAGAGAGTTAGGGCGATCAAAATAAGGCCGGTCAATAGGGTTTTTTTCATATTAAGAATTCTTTGCTCGTAAACGGAAAAATGGCAAAAATATTTTGCGGAAGCAAAGATAAGAAATCAGCGGCCGAGGCACAAAAAACGGCGGTTTCCAGCCGTCTTTTGATCACGATAAGTCGTTGGTAATCTTTGCGGATCAGCCAAAAATACCCCCATAATTTTCATTTTGGTGAGCAGGCTAAACCATTAACTTTACGGATTAATTAACAATAACCTAAGAGAAACTCCTGATCCGATGCTACAACTGAAAAAACCCCTGGCATTTATCGACCTGGAAACTACTGGAACCAACCTGGGTACCGACCGCATCGTTGAGATTGCGATATTAAAATTACTTCCCGACGGAACGAAGAGTGTAAAGCGCAAGATCCTTAATCCGGAGATGCCGATACCCAAAGCTTCAAGTGATGTACATGGCATCACTGATGAGATGGTGAAGGATGCTCCTACGTTTAAGAGGTGGCTCATGAGCTGAAGCAAATGCTGGATGGTTGCGATATTGCGGGCTACAATTCTAACCGGTTTGATATCCCATTGTTGGTGGAAGAATTTCTAGGGTTCAGGGTAGAGTTCGATATGAAGGGCCGAAAATTGGTGGATGTTCAGAATATTTTTCATAAAATGGAGCAGCGCACACTGACAGCTGCCTATAAATTTTATTGTAACAAGCTTCATGAAGGAGCTCACGGCGCAGAAGCAGATGCGACGGTTACCTATGAAATTTTGGAAGCTCAAACAGAAAGATATCCAGTTTTGGGCAACACGATCGATTCGATCATTAAGGCCATCGGTGAAGAGCCCATCGTTGATTTTGCGCGGCGCTTTATAATGGACAACGGTATCGAGGTATTTAATTTTGGAAAATTTAAAGGTCGTGCAGTCTCGGATGTATTAAGGAGCGAGCCGCAATATTACGATTGGATGATGAAAGGTGACTTTCCCCAGCACACCAAGCAGAAACTCACAGAGATATATACCCGTACAATGCTGAAAAAGATTTGAGATAGTCCTTTCCTGGCAAACAATTTTAACAAGGAAGCGTCCCTTAATTTTTGTAAATTTGAGTAGACCCGTCGTTTATTATTGGAGAAACTTGTAATCATACCAACCTACAACGAAACAGAGAATATCAGCAATATTCTCCATGCGATTTTCAATCTAAATGAGGGTTATCATGTCCTTGTTATAGACGACAATTCTCCAGATGGGACCGCAGGGATCGTGAAAGAATTGCAACGGAAATTCCCCGATTCCTTATTCATTGTAGAACGCGACCGCAAACTCGGCCTTGGCACAGCCTATATGGATGGCTTCAAATGGGCACTTACCCACCAGTATCAGTACGTGTTTGAAATGGATGCCGACTTTTCACATAGTCCCAATGACCTTTCACGCCTCTACGATGCCTGTAAAAAGGGCGGAGCGGATCTGGCCATAGGCTCGCGTTATGTAAAAGGAGGAGGCCTGATCAACTGGCCGCGCAATCGCATTATTCTTTCAAAAGGAGCCTCGCTGTATACACGACTGATCACATGGATGCCCGTAAAAGACCCGACGGCTGGGTTTATCTGTTATAAAAAGGAAGTACTTGAATCCATAAACATGGATGCCATTATTTTCGTTGGCTATGCTTTCCAGATTGAAATGAAATTTGCAGCCTGGAAACTAGGGTTCAAATTAAAAGAGGTCCCCATAACCTTTCAGGACAGGACTTTCGGCGCTTCTAAAATGAATAAGAGCATCGTGAAGGAAGGAATCTTAGGAGTATTAAAGCTTCGCTGGCATAGCCTGTTTGCCAGGAATATAGAAAGAGGGTCAAAAATGCTGAACCCAAACGCACGGGCATTACAGCTATCGGTCCTGCTGAAGTACTTGCCAATACTGACTGATCACGCAATTACATTTTCCGCTTTACATTTTGAATTGTAGTTTGCATGGCATGAAGAAAGCCTTTTTGCAACTTCATATTGCTGTGCTTTTGGCAGGACTGACTGGGATCCTCGGCAAGCTGATCACCTTAAATGCAGGAATGATGGTGTGGTGGCGCTTATTGTTAACCGCATCCACCATGTGGGTGATTTTCTCGCTACTAAAAAAGATCACCCGAATTTCGCGCGCCGACATGATCCGAATAACAGCCGTGGGATTCATCGCTGCATTGCATTGGGGTACTTTCTATGCTGCCATTAAATATTCCAATGTTTCAGTCGCCCTCGTTTGCTTTTCCGCAGTCGGTTTTTTTACCGCCATTTTCGAACCGGTGATCATCCGCCAAAAATTTAATTGGATTGAATTGCTCTTAGGCATATTTACCATGCTTGGGATATATATCATTTTCCATTTTGATGTTCAATACAAGACAGGCATTATAATAGGTATTACCTCGGCACTACTGGGTTCATTGTTCCCGATATACAACCGTCAGTTCCTGCAACGGATGAATGTAGAGACTTTGCTTACCTATCAACAAACAGGCGGATTTATTGCCTTATCTATTTTTCTCCCATTTTACCTGCAGCGATCTCCGGTTAATACCATCTTTCCAGGATGGGCTGACCTGGGTTGGTTATTGGTATTGTCGTGGATATGCTCGGTCATTGCATTTCAATTCTCTTCGTATGCATTGAAAAAATTATCTGCATTTACAGTCAACCTCACCTATAATCTCGAACCGGTATACGGCATTTTGTTAGCCTTCATCATTTTTCACGAGAACCAATATCTAAGCAAATGGTTTTTTGTCGGCTTCGGAATTATTGCAGCAACCCTGGTGATTCATCTTTTCATTCTACGACGAGTAGAACACAAACTCATTTCTGATGCAAATAGACTACCATAAAAAAATTGAAGAATATTATATCCAGACCGAGAATGCCTACCGGGATTCCTGGGATCTGGACAATAGCCTGGCGATCCATTTTGGTTATTGGGACAGCAACGTGAGCTCATTTCCGCAATCCCTGGAAAGGATGAATCAAATCATGATGGAATCGGTTGCAATGAAACAGGGGTCGCGGGTTTTAGATGCGGGTTGTGGAGTAGGAGGCAGCAGCATTTTCCTGGCCAGGAACATGCAATGCAAGGTGAGCGGTATCACCTTAAGCGAAAGACAAGTGAACCAGGCGAAAGAAAATGCACAGCGCAAAGGGGTAGCCGATCTGACCGATTTCAGGAGAATGGATTATTGCCACACTGATTTTCCCGACGCGTCTTTCGATGTTGTGTGGGGATGTGAAAGCATTTGCTATGCCGATGATAAAGCGCAATTCGTAAGAGAGGCTTATCGATTGCTGAAACCGGGGGGCAGGTTGGTCGTTGCCGACGGATTCGTGTCGGATTTTAGCAATAACGCGATACCCACCATTCGTCGCTGGCTGGACGGTTGGCAGGTAAATTTTTTGGAGTCTCCATCCAGGTTTCGCGAATTCATGAGGGATGCAGGCTTTGACGAAATTGTTTACCGGGAAATATCAAAACATACTGCCAATTCTTCGCGGAGATTGTTGCGTTTTTATTATCTGGGCAATTTATATCTCGCCTGGAAGACGCTAACTTTTTCGAATCGGGCGACTCCTCAACAGAAAAGAAATATTGAAGCATGCAAGCACCAATATTACGGTCAGAAGAAAGGCTGGTGGCAATATGGATTGTTCGTCGGTGAAAAGCCCTGAGTGTTTTTCAACAATCCCTGCTAACTTTAGAGATCAAATATTCCTAATGAGAAAGGCGATCCTACTCTTTTTTTTAGTCTCCTCCATGTCATTTTGCTATTCCCAAAAAAAACCGCTCGACCATTCAGTCTATGATTCCTGGCAAAGCATCGGTGAAAAGATGATCAGCAACGACGGTCATTGGGTGGTCTATACGATCAACCCCCAACAAGGGGATAATGAATTAATCATCCAATCTTCAGACGGAAATTATAAAAAGAGCGTGGCCAGGGGTTATAATGCGTTGATCACTCCGGACAGCCGGTTTGCCATCTTTATGATCAAACCGTTTTTCAGTGAGACCCGCGAAGCAAGGATCAAAAAGAAAAAAGCGGAAGATTTCCCAAAAGATTCATTTGCTATTGTTGAAATGGGAAAGGATTCTGTTTGGAAAAATACGAGGGTAAGGACATATAAAGCGCCCGATAAGGGAGTTGGCTGGGTCGCCTATCAATTGGAGAAACCCAAGAGCGCAAGCAGCTCGGGACAGGCAGGCGATGTTGCGGACAGTCTGAATCGTATCATTGATTCACTGAAAAAAGTGATTGAAGCCATGCCTGGGAAAAAGGAGAAAAATAAGAAGGATGACGAGATCACCCCCAATGCCGACTATGCAGAGGGCGATGACCCTGCTGTTGCAGGCAAGGATTTTGGTACAGACCTGATCCTTCGCAATCTTGAAACTGGCGAAGAAAAAATATTTAATAACGTAATAGGTTTTTATTTTAATAAGCCGGGCAATAAACTATTGATCCATAAAGCAAAGAACTCTAAGGATTCTTCGAGCAAAGTGCTGGTCTTGCTGTATGACCTACAGAAAAGAATATTCGATACGCTGAGTCGAGGTGGAAATGACTTCCGGAATTTTATTTTTTCAGAGAACGGTGCACAGGTTGCCTATTTGGGGGAACGAGATTCGCAACCTAAGGATTTGCAGAAATTCTATCGTCTTTGGTATTTCAAGGACGGAATGGATAGTGCAACAATGATTGCCGATAGGAATTCGGTTGGAATGCAGCTAGGCATGACGGTTAGCGAAAATGGCAGTCTAAATTTCAGTAAATCCGGGAAACGGTTGTTTTTTGGAACTGCTCCGATACAACCACCAAAAGACACTTCCCTCTTGGAGTTTGAACATCCCAAGGTGGACGTCTGGCATTATAACGATGATTATTTGCAAACAGTCCAACTGTTTAGGCTGAATACCGACCTGAAGCAGAGTTATCTTGCGGTTTACGAATTGGAAGGCGGTTTAATAAAACAACTGGGAAGTCCTGAACTGCCGCAGGTCGTGCAGACGAATGAAGGAGACGGAGCGACGTTTATTGGCATCACGGATATGGGCAAGAGAATAGAAAGCCAGTGGAAGGGAAATACCTTGAAAGATATATATGCGATCGATGTGAACAGCGGTGTAAAAAAATTGGTGAAGGCAGATTTATTCGGCCAGGCCTATCCGTCATCCACCGGCAATTATATTCTTTGGTATGATCGCACGACGAGGGCCTATTTTAGCTGGGATGGCGTCACCACCAGGAATATCAGTGAAAAAATCAAGGTCCCCTTGTGGAATGAAGATACCGAATTGCCCGAAGCGCCGAATGCATACGGGATCATGCGGTGGATGGAAAATGATGAGGCCGTGTTTTTATATGATAAATATGGAGTGTGGAAAGCAGATCCCGCAGGAGGAAGTCCCAGTTTGTTTTTGGATGGCCGCCCTTCAAAAACAGAATATCGCTATGTGCAGGTGAACAACGAGGAAAGATTTGTGATAAAGGATCAACTTCTTACATTCGGCGCCTTCAACGATGTCAATAAAAGATCTTCCCTTTGGCAATACAGAGCGCCGGGTGACAGTACGACGACGGATAACCGGTTAATTCCCGTCTCCTGGGAAGGTGACTATTCGATCAAGGGGATATCCAAAGCAAAAAATTCGGATGAGTATCTGTTTACAAAAGAGAGCTTTTCAGCGTCACCCGACATATATATTGGAAAAGCCGCGAAGACGGATGATTCTTCAACGACGCAGCCGCGCCGCTTCATTTTTACCGAATACCCGAAGCTCTCCAATTTAAATCCTCAACAGGCAAATTACAATTGGGGAAAAGCCGAACTATTCAGATGGAAAGCATACAATGGAAAAGAATCGACCGGCATAGTATACAAGCCGGAGGACTTTGATCCCCGAAAGAAATATCCTATGATTTGTTATTTCTACGAAACGCTAAGCGACAATTTGAATGTATATTATCCACCAGCGCCGATAAGGAGTGCGATCAATATCCCTCTCTTTGTGAGTCGCGGCTATATTATTTTCCTTCCGGATATACACTACGGAACCGGTCATCCAGGAAGGGACGCATACACCTATGTAGTTAGTGGCGCAAGGGCCCTGGTAAAAAAAGGTTTTGTGGATTCAACAAACATGGCCATCCAGGGGCATAGTTGGGGCGGCTACGAGGTGGCAGCGATTATCACGATGACCAAGCTATTCAAGGCCGCCTGGGCAGGGGCTCCGGTCGCCAATATGACCAGTGCGTACGGCGGCATTCGGTGGGAGAGCGGTGCGAACAGGCAATTTCAATATGAAAAATCACAGAGCCGCATTGGGGCTACACTTTGGGAAAAGCCACAGTTATATATTGAGAATTCGCCACTTTTTCATTTGAGTAAGGTGACAACGCCATTGGTCATTATGGCCAATGATGCCGATGGCGCCGTTCCCTGGTACCAGGGCATTGAATTGTTCACTGCCATGCGCAGGCTTGGCAAGAAGGTGTGGATGTTCAATTATAACGGTCAGGGACATGGCCTAACGCAACGGCAGGATATGCGCGACTACCTGATTCGTATGCAACAATTTTTTGATTGGATCCTGAAAGGAGAAAAGCCTACCCGTTGGATTATGGAAGGAGTACCGGCGATTAAGAAAGGAAGGGACTGGGGATTGGAACTAGATGCCAGATAATAGATGCTGGATACTAGATGTCAGAAATTATTTATTATTTATTATTGATTATTGGAAGAGTAATTATAAGAGAGAAATCACCCAAGGATGGATCCCAAGCAGTAATCAATAATCAATAATCAGTACAGGCTAGGCCGCTTGCGAACTAATATACTTCACCAAACTTCTTTTAGCCACGGGAAGGAGAGTTTCATCTACGGGAAAAGACAGCGCTGACTCAATAGAATAGACAGCCGGATTGGGAAGTTCGTTTCTATGACGAATCAGGTCCGATTTAATGTGTTCATAAGTATTTGCAAGACTCCGGTGCCAGCGATCGATATACACCGTTTTAATACTGCGGTATTTTTCATCATGCTTTTCAAAAATCGATAGCCGGTAATGATAGACCCTCACACTCTTGGTATCATGGGTGCCTAAAAAGAAATAGCCCTCCTGTATGTCCAGCGGAATGATACCGACCGGGCAGATGTTTATTTTGCCTTCGACAAATTCGTAAATGGCTGTTCCGTTGTTGATCGTGGTTTTGATCTTGCCCGCTGAATAGTGAATGATATCTTCCAATTCTTGCATGAGCTCATCATCCTGGATCAATTGCTCATAAAGCACCTGCAGTTTTTCCAACTGCATGCCGTTTAGTTTTTTCGGAAAATGTTCCTGGAGGAATTTCTTGTTCTCGCGGAAGGAGGCGATATTATTGTAGTGAAAAATGACATCAGCCAACTGTGGGTATAGCTTGTTCTCATTAAAGTACTTATTGATCTCCTGAAGGTAGGCGAGGAGCGTATATTTCTTTAGCTCGAAATCTATATTGCCTTCGGCGAACCAGGTTTCGGACAATGATTTCATAGTGTGGCTCTGTTTTTAGGTTTCCTAATTTACAAAAAAAGACTCAATAAAAGAAAAGGAAGTTTAATTTCGGGTTGTTAAATCAAGGATTATGCGTTACCTCCTTTTGCTGTGTGTTTTGGGTATGATGTCGTGTTCATCAAACAGGTATTTTATCGTTCGCCATGCCGAAAAAACGGTGTTGGGCAAGGATTCAGCGAATATGCTGGCCAATGACCCACCACTTTCTGAAGCAGGCAAGGTAAGGGCATTTACCCTGAGGGATGAATTAAAGAACAAAAAGGTGCGCCATATATTTTCTACCAAAACGCTCCGGTCAATGTCCACCGCCGAACCTTTGAAGGAATTAAAAGGCAATTTGACCATTGAACTTTACAGTACATCTGCAGATTCCCTGGATGTGTTTGTGAATCATTTAAAATCCATTGAAAGAGGGAATGTATTGGTGATCGGCCATTCCAATACGGTAGATGATATTGTCAATAAACTATGCGGCGAGATAAAAATTGCACATGATTTGAGAGATGGGGAATACGATAATCTGTTTATCGTAAAACGCAAGGGAAAGAAAATGATCTTTGAAAGAAGAAAGTATGGATATCCGTCGAATCCCGAATAATCGCAATTAGCATCTAGTAATCCCTTTCTCCATTAAAATTTTCCAGTTCATTAGCAACGGCAGAGAGGAATGTCGCACCAAGACTACCATCTACAATCCGGTGATCATAGCTTAGGCTTAGATACATCATATGCCGGATGGCAATGCTATCCCCGTGAGGCGTTTCGATGACCACGGGGCGTTTCTTTATTGCTCCCACTGCCAGGATGGCTACCTGGGGCAGATTAATGATCGGCGTACCCATCAAGCTTCCAAACGTGCCGACATTGGTAAGCGTAAACGTGCCGCCCTGCGTATCATCCGCTTTGAGCCGGCCGTTACGAGCGTTGTCGGCCAATGCATTTATTTGTTTGGTCAACCCAACCAGGTTTAGTTGATCTGCATTCTTGATGACGGGCACAATCAGGTTACCGGAAGGAAGTGCGGTGGCCATCCCCATGTTTATATCCTTCTTTACAATGATCTTATCACCATCCAGGGAACAATTGATGAGGGGAAACCTTTTTATGCATCGAACAATAGCTTCTATAAATAAAGGAGTAAACGTGATTTTGGTCCCCTCTCTCTTTTCAAAATCTTTCTTCACCTTTTCCCGCCACATGACAAGGTTGGTTACATCGGCTTCCACAAAACTCGTTACATGAGGAATGGTGGAATTGCTTCTCACCATGTGTTCGGCAATGAGTTTTCTCATCCGGTCCATCTCAATGATCTCTACATTTCCGGTATAAGTGGTAGGGGGATTATATTCCTTGACGATCGATATCTCATGTTGACCCGAAAATCTTGGCTCCGATGATTCACGGATGGATTGACGACCCGTGACACCGCCTCCTGACTTTCTCTGGCTTACATATTGAAGAATATCTTTTTTCGTTACCCTGCCTTCATTGCCTGTCCCTGGAATTTTCTCAAGCTCCGTCATGGAAACTCCTTCGCTCGCAGCAATGTTGAGGACCAGGGGCGAATAAAATCGGCCGTTTGTATTAGACGTTGCAGTGGCCTTGTAATTTGACCCGGCAGTTTCTACTGACACGGGTTCTTCTCTTCCATCATCATCTCTTTGGATTGATTCCCGTGGCGTCGTGGGAGTTGATGCTTCCGCAGGCTCTTCAACCTGGGAATTGATCCTGGCGATCACTGTTCCAATCGGAACAACATCGTTTACGTTATAAAGTATTTCTTCCACAACTCCCGCTGCCGTGCTGGGAACTTCACTATCCACCTTATCCGTTGCAATTTCCAATAAGGTTTCGTCCATTTTTATAGTATCGCCCGGTTGCTTAAGCCATTTCAGAATGGTAGCTTCCATAATGCTTTCTCCCAACTTTGGCATGACAAGGTCAACGATAGCCATAAAAATGTTTCAGATTATCAATACTGCGATCAAAGGTAAAGTTTTTTTAGGGGGCTAAAACAAACTTCCTCAACAAATTGAGCGCCGTGTATGAAGTCATTTCGATATTGCGGCTCCTGTCAAATCGAAAATTAAACTTCCTGGCTTCAATCTTATCATGGCTGCCAACACCGATCCAAACAAGTCCCACTGGCTTTTCATCTGTTCCTCCATCGGGTCCCATGATACCAGAAGTAGCCAGAGCATAATCGACCTGCAAATGTTTGATCGTGCCTTTTACCATCTCCTTCACCGTTTCTTCACTGACTGCGCCGTGCCGGAGAAGTGTTTCATGACTCACCCCTAGGATGTTCTCCTTTGATTCATTGGAATAGCATACCACGCTGCCTTTGTAATACTGTGATGATCCGGGAATCGATGTAATCAGATGGGCGATGTTTCCTCCTGTGCAACTTTCAGCCGTACCCATCGATTTATTTTTTTCTTTCAGGATCTTTCCCATCACTATCTCGAGTCCTTCATCGCGGTCGGTGACCATGAATTCACTGACCAACTCTTTCAATTGATTGAAATAGGGCATCAACGTGTCTTCGACTGTTTTTTTATTTGCACCAGCAGACGTCAATCGAAGTTTCACCATACCATAATTAGGCAGGTAGGCCAATTTGATGGTGGGAGGCAGGGAAGTTTCAAATTCTTTGAGCAACTCGGCGATATAGGACTCGCCCTGGCCGGCAGTGAATATTGTCTGGTGAACGATGGCCGGAAATTGAAATTCTTTCAGTAGGCGCGGGATTACCTCCGCCTTCATCAATCCTTTCATTTCATGCGGCACTCCCGGCAATGATATATATATGGTATCTGGTTTTCGGAACCACATGCCCGGAGCGGTGCCTCTTGCATTGTGCAATACAATGCAATTATCAGGAACCAGGGCCTGGTTGAGATTTCTTTCCAACATCGGACCGGGACGGTTAAACACTTTCTGAAATAAATGATTTACATGCTCCAACACTTTTTCGTTGACAACAAGTTTACCTCCAAAATATTCACTAAGCAACGGTTTGGTAATATCGTCTGCGGTGGGACCAAGACCGCCTGTCATGATGATAATGTCCGAATTCAAGCTTTCTTCATCAAGTGCCTGCCGGATGTCTTCTTTCACATCGCCCACTGCTACGCGACGACGGACCCAAACACCGATGGTGTTCAATTCGCCGGCTATAAAAGCGCTGTTTGTATCAATGGTCTGACCGATCAGCAATTCATCGCCAATAGTGATGATAGAAGCATTGATCGTATTCATAAGCAAATATCCGGGAAAACGAGATAATTTTTTATCGATCTTTATCAGATGAAAATAATTCGATGGACTCTACTGATCTTTTCCTGTCTATATTTTATTCCATCATTTTCTCAAATTGTAAGCCAAGGCTTGCAAAAAGCCTTTCGGCAATTTGAGAATGACAGTCAACTTAAACACGCCATTAGCTCTCTCTATGTCATCAACGCCAGGACGGGGAAGGTGGTGTTTGATAAAAACTCCCGAGTTGGACTGGCGGGAGCGTCAACCCAAAAGATAATCACGGCGTCGACTGCCTTTGAATTGCTAGGTAGAACCTATCAGTATAAGACCTCAATTTATATGAACGGTAGTATCGATCGGGATACTCTTTTAGGAGATATCATAATAAAAGGCACCGGAGATCCAACCTTTGGCTCTTTCCGTTATGCACAAACAAAAAGAGAATTGATACTGGCTTCCATTGGAAAAATATTTGCCGGTAAAAAGATCAGGTTCATTCATGGAAATATTATCGTGGACGAAAACTCCTTTGAGACAAACACTACTCCCGACGGCTGGATCTGGCAGGACATTGGCAATTATTATGGAGCAGGAGCATCCGCATTGAATTGGAATGACAATCAATATGACCTCATCCTCAAACCCGGGTTAAAAGAAAATGAAGCCGTGGAAATTCTCAGAACAGATCCGGAAATGGATACGGGCTCATTCCTGAACGAGTTAAGGACTGGAGCAAAGGGAAGTGGAGATAACGGCTACATATATTACCCACCCTATTCCCATCGGGGCTTTGTAAGAGGGACCATTCCTTTAGGAACAAGGGAATTCACTATTTCTGGATCGTTGCCATTGCCATCGATGCAATTCCTGGCTGAACTTCGGGCTAAGATGGAAGGACTTGGGATCAGATTGAATGGAAAGCTGATCAGTAGCACAATGGAAGCACCGAGAAACCTAAGCTATGACTCAATACCCATTGTTACTGTCCAATCACCTGCACTGGATTCCATCGTTTACTGGTTTTTAAAGAAGAGCATCAATCTGTATGGCGAGGCTATGATAAAAACGATGGCTTTCAATAAAACAGGAACCGGTACAACGCATGAAGGGCTCGATATCGTTCGCAGTTTTTGGAAAGAGAAGGGTATTGATGAAGACGAACTCAACATGTATGATGGTTCCGGGTTGTCGCCCCTGAACCGTATTACAACGCATGCACAGGTGGAGATATTGAAATTTGCCAGGACCAGGGATTGGTATGCCTATTTCTATGATGCTCTGCCGGAGTACAATGGTATGAAAATGAAAAGCGGGACGATCAATGACGCCAAGGGATTTTGCGGGTATCACCAGGCCCGGAATGGTGAACAATATATCTTTTCATTTCTGGTCAATAATTACAGTGGTTCTACGACAACTTTGGTAAACAAAATGTTTAAAGTGCTCGATGTATTAAAGTAGCAAATGACATTCTATTTTGGTTAATTTTACCCGATGGAGAATTTGGATACCCCTACGCCGTCCAATGAAGAACTGATGTCTTCAACTGAAAGTGCTGTCATTTATCCGCCAAAATTTCAAAAGCAGGAAAAGACCACGAATATCTGGCTTCGTTCTTTTATCAGCCTGGCTCTCTACATGATCCTGGGATATTACTTTTTCCCCAGTTATAAGATACTCTTGCTGATTACAGCTATTGTGATGTTTCATGAGCTGGGTCATTTTTTTGCCATGAAGTATTTCAAGTATAGTGACCTGGGTATTTTTTTTATTCCGCTGCTCGGAGCCTATGTTTCTGGTACGAAGCGTGAAGTATCTCAAAAACAATCTGCCATCATTCTCTTAGCAGGACCATTGCCCGGTATTGTAGTAGGCACTGTGTTGTTTATTTTGGATCAAAAAAGTTCTGGCCTTTATTTCCTCGACATCTCCTATTCCAGAATTGCGATATTGTTGATCATCTTAAATCTCATCAATCTCTTACCCGTCTATCCATTGGATGGAGGCCAGCTTTTGAATCGCGTGTTCCTGGATGAAGAGAGTTTTTGGAGCAAAGCCTTCGTCCTGTTGTCTTCTCTGGCTATGTGCTGGTTTGCCTGGAAGCTGAAATTTTATGCTTTGCTCATCTTTCCTGCAATGATGCTCTTGCGGTTGATCAGTGATACAAAATTTAACCAGGTGGAAAAGAGGATTGATAGTGAAGGCATAAACACCGACCTGGCATACGAACAACTTTCAGACCAGGACTATTGGAAGATCAGGAACATCCTGATCGAAGAGCATCCTTCATTCAAGGATATCGCACCGGGACCTCCCTATGAATACAGCAGGCGGGAGGAAAAGGTCATGGCCACGATTCAGAGTCTATTGCATCGTCACCTGATCCAGGATATGAGTGTGGTTGGAAAAATATTTATACTCGTGATTTGTGTTGCTGCCTTTGCCACACCCTGGCTATTGAACATGGATTTGTCTTTTTTCCGAAGGTTGGGATTCTGATCACACACGATGATAGTCAGCACGCCAATTCTTGATCGCCATCTTGATTTGTTTGGAGGTAAGATTTTCTTCGATGGCTCTCGTAGTCAGCGCCGGCAATTCTTCATCACTGGCAAATCGCAACGCAATGATCTGTCCCATCCTTAGCCGGCTGTCAAAAGGCTTTCCGGTGAGAATGTAATGACGGAAATTTTCTTCTGCACGAATGGCCCTATCCTGGGCTTTTAAAGCAAACGATCGGGCATACCACCACAGAACCATTATGATCAGGCATATAACGATCATAGAAGATGCGGGAAAGAGATTTGCCTTAGTCAAACTAAAAAGATTGATCACGCTGTCGGTCAGAACAACGGCAATCGCGATAGGCAGCAGAAAATGCCAAAGGAGAATATAGCGTGGATGATTTTCAAAACCTTGTTCTCTCATAAGTATTCAATTTGAAGGTGAAGGCCAAATTAATTATTTTCCCATAAGTCGATCCATGCTCCATCGGCCAGGCCCTAAAAACAATAAAGCAATGAATCCGGACAGGAACAGGGTAGCCGTTTGTGCTTTTTCAAATATCATCCCGTGATGAATGTATAAAACGACAACGAGCATGGTAATGATCAGGGGAATACAAGCTAAGCGGGTGAATAGCCCCAATATTAAAAATAGAGAGCAGAAAAATTCTGCAAAGATGGTGAGTAGTAAGGAAGGCGTATGACCAAGATGAAACGGGTCCGCAAATTTTTGTGCATTCGCAGCGAAATGCGAGATCTTATCAAATCCATGAGGGATCATTAACCCTCCCAATACCAATCTCAGGAGGAGAGTTGCAATGGAAAATGACGTTAATGAATAGCCCGAGCTAAAAAGCTTTTTCATGATTCAATATTTCGAATATGCAATGTTAACAACAAAATTTTAATATTCTTTAATGATTTAAGAAACGAAGGAAATGTTAAATCATAGTATATACCTCGCACTTATCCACACCTGTTTGGAATGATGTTTGGTCTTACCTGAAATAAATTTAATATTCGCGACGTTTATCCACCAACGGTTAAAGGACATCTTTCATGAAGAATCATTGTTTTCTTGTACTCGCTACTTGCATAAGTACTTTATTCGTCTTTCCCAGCAAACCCGATATTATTCGGATCCTCAATCAACATTCAAAGAAGCAAAAGAATATTTTCAAAAGGAACAATATAGTCTCGCTTATCCGTTGTTGAAAGAATTGCAACAATCTGTCCGGGAAACCGATAAAGCCAATAATCCCATCACCGTCCAGGAGATCAATTATTATACAATTGCCTGTGCACTAAAGCAGAATGAAGGAAGGGCCGAAGAACAGGCACAACAATTATATTGATCTGGAAAAGAATACAGCCAGGGTGCAGATGATGAGCTTTCACCTGGCAGAATATTATTTCCGCAGCCAAAGATTTCCCGAAGCTGCTGCTCTTTATGAGCAAGCCAATATCGACAACCTCAGCAACCGGGAAATCTGCCGATATGAAATTTCACCAGGGCTATTCTTATTTCACCCTGCAGCAGTTTGCACAGGCAAAGCCTTTATTTAATACCATCCGGACAATGAAGGATGATCCCAATTACATCGATGCAAATTATTATTATGGGTTCCTGGCATTTCGTGATGGCCAGTATAATGAAGCACTGCAGAGTTTCAAGATCGTGGAAAATGAAAAGAATTATGCCACCGTAGTTCCTTATTATATTGCCCAGATATATTATATACAGGGAAAAAAGGACGAAGCCATTGCATATGTTCAGAATAAAGCTAAAGTCGGGTACCAATACGCAATATTATGATCTGGAATTAAAGCAAATGATCGGTCATGCCTATTTTGAAGCAAAGGATTATGCCAAAGGCGTTGCCTTACCTGGAAGATTATGTGAGTCGTTCCAAAAAAGTGCGGCGCGAAGACCTGTATGAGCTTTCTTATTGTTATTATCCAGGCCAAACAATACGACAAGGCCATCGATGGTTTCAAACAATTGAGTGGGAAAGCAGATTCACTTGAGCCAGCATGCCATGTATATACTGGGAGATGCCTATTTGAAAACGGGGCAGAAATCAAATGCAAGGAATGCATTTCTTTTCTGCGCTTCCAATAGCAGCAATCAAACGCAAAAAGAAATTTCAAAATATCAATATGCCAAGCTTTCCTATGAATTGGGTTACCAGGATGAAGCACTGAATGGCTTGAATGCATTTCTGACCGATTATCCCAATTCCACTTACAATGCGGAAGCAAAGGAATTGCTGGTAGGGGTTTTGACTAATACAAATAATTACCGGGAAGCTCAGGCACTTCATGGAAAGTCTGAACAAGCCCTCCGATAATGCCAAGACGAGTTTATCCGAGAATTCTATTTGGACGTGCTACAGAATTGATCAATGATGGAAGGCTGGCAGAAGCAGATGCATTGCTTGGATAAAGCATTAAAAGATCCGAATAATGGATCAGTGGTCGCGTCTGGTGAATTTCTGGAAAGGTGAAGTTGCATATCGCAACAACAAGATTGGACGATGCCATTAAATATTATAATGCTTATGTAAGTGCCGGATCACCTACCAGTGGAGAAGCCAATGCCAACAATGCCCGGTATAATCTAGGATATTGTTATCTGCGCAAAGAGAATTATGCCGTTGCACTCAGCTTCTTTGAACCGCTTGGAAAGAATCCCGCATTGAATTCGGATGAATTTACCCAGGATGCTTATATCCGGACGGCCGATTGTTATTTCATGCAAAGGGATTTTGCAAGGGCAAAGACGATGTATGATAATGTGATCAAGTTTTCATGGCCGGCCGAAGATTATGCACTTTCCAGAATGTCGATGATAGCTGGCGTCAGAAGTTCCAAGGATAAGATCACGTTGCTAAATACGATGAACCGAAAATTTCCTACTTCGTCGCTTAGTAACAGATGCAAATATGGAAGTAGCCAATACCTACATGAGCGATGAACGATTCCGGGAGGCGATTCCATACTTGAACAATGTGATTAAATCGACTGGCAATGCCAGCCTGAAACCGCAGGCATATCTGAAAATGGGAATTGCTTATTATAACCTGAATAATAATGCCGAGGCGTTAAAGCAATTCAAGACACTGATAGATCAATATCCCAATTCGCCGGAAGCGGAGGATGCACTGGATAATGTGAAAGCAATTTATGTTGAAGATGGCAAGCCGGATGAATATGCAGGTTTTATGCGGCAGGCAGGACGACCCTTCAGCGTGAACACAGAAGATTCACTGACTTATTCTGGCTGCTGAAAATCAGTATGACAATGGCAATAATACTGCTGCACTAAATGCTTTCAATAGTTATTTGCAAAAATTCCCCAGACGGCGTCTATGCATTGGATGCACATTTCAACCTGGCTGAATTATATAATGGCAAAAAAGATTGGAACAATGCATTGGCAGGATATGAACTGGTTGCCGCAGAAGCCCCGAATAAATATGCGGAAAGAGCTGTACTGACGGCGGCGCGGATCTATTTCTTTGAATTGAAGAATTATCCCAAAGCGGAAACATATTATGCACAATTGAAACAGATCACTTCCAGCCAGGAAAATAAGCTGGAAGCAATGCGCGGCTTGTTGCGCAGCCAATACCAGTTACAAAAATGGACGGAAGCAGCCGACAATGCCAAAGAGCTGACAGCAGCCAAAGGAAGCAGCAGCGATGATAAATCGCTTGCCAATATGGCTATTGCCAAATCTTATGAAGTGAATGGTCAATTTGACCTGGCCATCGCCAATTTCAAAACGGTCGTGCAATTGAATAAGGCAGCACTTGGCTGCAGAAGCGCAATATGAGATCGCCAATTGCTGGTTTCAGCTGAACAAACTGCGTGATGCGGAAAAAGCGGCTTTTGAAACGATCAATAAATCGGGTTCTTATGATTATTGGGTGACCAAAGCATATATACTTCTGGGTGATATTTATTTCAAGCAAAAAGATTATTTCAATGCAAAAGCGACATTCCAGAGCATCGTGGACAATAGTATCAATAGCTGAATTGAAAACCGAAGCACAGACGAAATTGAGCAGGGTGATAGAAGAGGAAAGTAAGTCCAGCAAAGTGAATGGGTAGAATATGTGCAGATCTCATTTAAAACGTAGTCCAAATAAAGCAAAACAGAATAATGAAACAATTACTGGCTAAGATCGGTCTTCCTGTTATGTGTAGTCTTCACATTTGGAATTTCTTTTGCGCAGGATACGACCAAGAAAAAATCAATTGATATTACTTCTTCATTTAAACCCGTCTTGAGGGAAGCTGCGAAGATCAATTTTAATGCGACGCCGCCCACGGCTGATACCACCAGGCCCGGCTAAACTATGAAATTCCCAATCAGAATTTGTTATTGGCCTATCAGCCCGGTTCATTGAAACCATTGGCCTTCAGGTTGATTCAGGTGGAAAATGGGATAATAGCAGTTATATAAAAGTTGGGTTTGGAAGCTTGCGAACTCCATATTGTACAGGCAGGTTTTTCTTTTGGCGATGGAAAAACAGCCGGGTTAAATATCTATGCGAAACATGTTTCGTCTGAAGGCAAAAGAGAATTTCAGAATTTTACCAATACACAGGTTAAACTTAGCTGGTTTTTTTAAATCGGGAAATAATCTGGAATGGAATGCTAGCAATTGGCATGAAGCAGGATAAAACCTATAAATATGGATTTGAACCGGTGATCACTGTCATTTCCCAACGATTCCTTCAGGCAGAAATTCCAAACGATTAGCAGGCCGGGTAGGATTTCACAATATCAATAAGACAGAATTTGGGCTGACCTATTCACCTGAAGTGAAGATCGACGTATTCAGCGACAATCATGACAATTCCGAAAGCAATACAGTCGTGAACCTTCCATTGGAAAAAACGATCGGAAAAGAATTTGCGGTTAACCTGGGCCTTACATTCGATCTGACCCGACTTTCGCCCAAAGACAAGTCAGTCGTTCAACAACACGATGTATTATATTTCTCCATCCGTTCTTTATAAGACTTCAAATATCAATGCGCAGGTAGGAATCCGTCCTTCCTGGGATAATAAAACATTCAAGATGTTTCCGAATATCCTGGCGGATATCAGCACCGAAGACGAGCGCTTTACTTTCCAGGCCGGATGGACAGGATATATCCGCAAGACAACTTATCAATACCTTGCTTCCCAAAACCCATGGCTTGTGGCTTCCTACTGACTTTAAGAATACCTGGATAGAAGAACGATTTGCAGGGTTTAAAGGATCAGTTGACGATCATTTCAGCTATGCGCCAAAGTCGGATTTAATAAACTTAACAATCAGCCACTTATTTATCAATGATATCGAACAAGTCAATGGTGGAGAAATCATTTCGTGGTGGTAAATGAACCGAGATGAAGTGGTCAATTTTGGCGGGGAGCTGGGATATAATATTGAAGAAAAATTTTCACTTATCACCGGTCTTACCTTTAATCAGTATTCAGGTTTGAAGGAGAATGCAAAAGCCTGGGGCTTGATACCACTTGAATTAAATACCGCCCTGCGCCTGCAGATCATCAAAGATCTTTGGCTGAAAGGCGATCTGTTTGCCTGGACAGGGCCGCACTATCTGAAAGATGACGGAAGTCCCGGCAAACTTCCCGGCGCTACCGACCTGAATGCCGGCCTTGAATTCAAGATCACTAAGAATCTCAATCTCTGGTCTCAGTTCAATAATATTTTCAATAAAGAATATCAGCGCTGGAATCAATACCTGTTTATGGGTTTAACTTTGTCGCCGGAATCGTATTTTCGTTCGACCAAAAGACCAAGTAGTGTACGAACAGCTTTACCAGTATTTGATTCAACAGCACGTTTTGGCTATTCCTGGCATCGGCAGCTTTTTATTGGAACGAATTCCGGCCCAGGTCGATTTTCCAAACAGGCGAGTCGAGCCACCCGCATATACCATTGCCTTACAACCGGCTACCGCACCAACTTCCAGGCGGTTTCTTCATTGGTTGTCGAATACCTTGCAAATTTCTGAATGGGAGGCTGTGGTTCGGTTCAATGAATTTGCATTTGAGCTGAAAAAGCAGCTCAACGGTGGAAATACCATTCATTGGAAAGGAGTCGGTACGCTGAGTAAAGGCTTGGGTGGTGAGATCAAATTCGCTTCCGATACCAAAGGGTTGGTCATTGAAAAACCGGTTCCGGCCGAAAAGATTGTCAGGACCAATGCGACTCATAAGATAAGGGTCGGTGAACAGATAAAGTCGTCCCTTGAAATGAGCCGATTACTGAGTCTGCCCGGAAGGAAAATCTCTGTTCGAAGATTTTTGATTTTGGTAATTATCCTGCTGACCAGCTTCTTTATTATCTTTTATTTCTCCCAACACGATTCCGTCGTTTCGTCAAGCGCCAATCGATTGAAGGTTGTTCCCGAGACCGGAGGATCTACCTATACGCCTGTGTCCAGGTAACGCTAACTATATTTTCTCAATTATATAAATAACAGAACTGCATTTTTTTACATTGGCCATCGCAGAAAGATTGGAGCGAAGGCCATTCCACAATGCCGCGATAAAATGAGTTCGCCCATTTTTGTATTTACTGCTCAACAGAGAAATATAGAAGCTATCATACCACATGGGCCCGTATTGTACAATTCCAAAACCACCCTTATTCAACAGGAATTCCATCGATTCGGGAGAAAAGTGATATAAATGCCTGGGTACATCATAGGCAGCCCAGTATTCGCGATAGATGGTTGCATCTTTTGATCTGTAGTTGGGCACGGCTATAAATAATTTTCCATCTTTTTTTAGCAGCAATTTTAGCTGATTCAAATATGCCGCAAGGTTGTGTACGTGCTCCAATACATGCCATAGAGTGATGGCATCAAAACTCTCCTTTGGCAGTTTATAAAATTCATTTGTGTCTGAAAGTTCAACCTGGTAAATTCTTTTTGCAAGATCCCGCGCTGTTGTATCCGGTTCAATGCCCTTTGCATTCCACCCTGCCGAAACCATTGCTTTCACAAATGTTCCGGTTCCGCTCCCCAGGTCGAGGATCGATCCTTTCTTTGTTCGGGTAAATTTAGAGACCAATCTTCTTTTTCGTTTGATGGTGTTTTTTCTTACATATTGGTAGAGCCGGTTGATGATCCCAGTCGAAGTATTGGAATGTGAGATATATTCCTCCGAATTATAGTAAGGAGCAATGAACTTTTCATCCGGGATGTCCTGCGTAAATCTCACCGTGCATGAGTTGCATTGGACGATAGGAAAAGTTTCTCCGCTGACCGTATAATCTTTTATATCGAATTGGAACTGGACATCGCTTGACCCACAAACCGGACAGGAATTATAATGAATAAAGTTGCTCATTGGAGGCTGAGGTGATGATGCTATTGCCCAAATTGGACTTCATACAATTCCGGCCAGCGCTTTCCGGTTACATAGATCTTTTTGGTAGCCGAGTCGTATGCAATCCCATTGAAAAATTCCGCATGGGGGTCACGGGACTTGATCATGTCGCAGGTTGCAGAGAAATCGGCTTTTGCAACGATCTGCCCGGTGGAAGGATCAATCTTTAAAATATATGGAGATTGCCATTGATTGGCATATACGTATCCGTCTATGTATTCCAGTTCATTTAGATTATAAGCAAAACTGCCTGCGTCCGTTACTGCTTGAGTCTTGATCAAACGAAATGTTGACGGTTGATAAAAATAAAGAGTACTCGTCCCGTCACTCGCAATGATCTGTTTTCCGTCGGTCGTCATGCCCCAGCCTTCGGGAGCGGAAAAACTGAATTCACCGAGTTTTTTGAAATCTTTGAGTGAATACATGAATCCTACTTTTTCCTGGTAAGTCAATTGGTAAATAGTATCATTGACAATGACAATACCCTCACCAAAATATTTCTTATCCAACTCCAGGCTCTGCAAGGATTTTCCTGTTTTTAGATCAACCCGTATTAACCTGGACTTGCCATAGTCGCCTGTACTCTCGTAAAGATTTCCTTTATAAATCAGCAAACCCTCTGTAAAAGACGAGGTATCGTGCGGGTAGGTATTGAGGATGGAGTAGCTCATGCTTTTGGGGCCGGCGATGGTGGTATCAGTCCCATCCCCATTTTCTCCTGAACCTTTGCCCTTGCAGCCAATCATCCCGAATAAAACTGTCAAAAACAGAAGAATTCTCATTGACAATAATTGAGTTAGTACAAAAATAAGTGCTCGCTGGTTATCTGGCTGTTAAAGGTTTTTTATGCTTCGCTATAGGGAAAATACGATACAAAAAATTCAAAAACAATCAATTAAATAGATTATATTTGATACAGATTTAACCTTACGTCTATTCCTTAAGGTGATCTCCGAAACCCTATCCTCGAGACGCCTTCTATAATTTCCCTCATATCCTGCTTTAATTTCCAGTGCCATTGAATCTCTCCAGAGAGGTCTCTTAAAAACATTTTGAGCCTTTTGGACCAGCCATTGTTTTTCATTCAGGCCCTAACGTACCATGAAAACAGGATTATTCCTTTCGTTGATTTGCCTACTATTTGCCCATTCATCAATGGGGCAAAAATCCTGCGTTTCATTTTCCTACCAACAAGAACAAATTGCGAAGGAACCATCACTGGCGACAAGGATGAATGCAATTGAAAAATTCACGGCGCAAGCAAAACAGACCAATAGCCAGACACTTTCACGCGGTTCCGGACCGAATATCATTACCATCCCGGTTGTCGTACATATATTATACCATTACCCATACGAAAATATAAGTGACGCACAGGTGTTCAGCCAGATCGACGCGCTGAATAGGGATTACCGCCGGCGAGGTGCTGACACTGCTAATACCCCAGCAGTTTTTAAACCCCTGGCTGCAGATTGTGAAATAGAATTTCAACTTGCCATTTCTGATCCCAGAAGGCGATCGACATCGGGCATTGTTCGAAAATACACTCCCGTTACCACCTGGCAGGCCGATGACAGAATGAAATTTAATTCCAACACCGGGCGATGACGGCTGGGACGCTAAAAGTTATCTGAACATTTGGGTCTGCAACCTGGACAGGGTTGCGGGGTATTCAAGTGTGCCGGGAGGTGCCGAAGATAAAGACGGCATCGTGATTGGTTACAATGCGTTTGGCAGTAATGGTTCGTCTTCCGGTTTCAACATGGGTAAGACGGCAGTGCATGAAGTCGGACATTGGCTCAATCTAAAACATATTTGGGGTGATGCGGATTGCGGTGACGATCTCGTAGACGATACTCCCAGGCAAAGCATTTACACGGTTGGTTGCCCCTCGGGCATTCGCATTTCCTGCAACAATGGTCCTAATGGTAACATGTATATGGATTATATGGATTTTACTCAGGATGCCTGCATGAATATGTTCACTGAAGGCCAGAAGCAACGAATGAGAACTACATTTCTTCCTGGCGGCATACGCAATTCGATCTTGTCATCAACAGGCCTTAGCACACCTCTTATTTATGAAGCGCCTCCTACGATCGAATCGCCAAAATGGCTCGATGCAAGATTATATCCCAATCCTTCTTCAAGTGAGATCATCCTGGACCTGGCTTATGATATAAGATGGATGGGCAAGACAATAAAGATCAGCAACCAGGATGGACAAATTGTCCAGCAACTTACGGTTAGTTCCAAAACTCAGCACATCGATATTCGACGGTTAAGCCCAGGCCTTTATTTTCTAATTCTTAAAAGAGAAGATGGCGCGGTCATAAAACAGAAGTTCGTAAAAATGTAGGCGGTGGTTAATTATTAATTATTGATTATTTCGTGTTAATTCCAATAATCAATAATCAATAATCAGTAATCAATAATCAAAGATGGATCGCTTCTCCATAAGCCACTTCAATCGCATCCTTCACACTTTCACTAATAGTTGGATGAGGATGGATGCTATTCAGTACTTCATGATAAGTCGTTTCCAGTTTTCTACCCACTACTGTTTCGATAATGATTTCAGTTACATTATATCCGATCATGTGCGTGCCCAGCCATTCGCCGTATTTGGCATCAAAGATCACTTTGATGAAACCTTCCATATGTCCGGCAGCAGAAGCTTTACCACTTGCACTTAATGGGAACTTACCCACCTTTACTTCATAGCCGGCATCTTTGGCTTGCTTTTCAGTAAATCCAACAGAAGCAATTTCAGGATAGCAATAAGTACATCCCGGAACATTATTATAATCCAGAGGCTCCGGTTGATGATTATATTTCTTTTCATTGTAACCGATATTTTCCACGCAGATAATACCTTCCTTGCTGGCAACATGCGCCAGAGCCTGTCCGGGTGCACAATCTCCAATGGCATAGATGCCAGGAACATTGGTCTGATAATATTTATCAACCATGATACGGCCCTTATCTGTTTTTATTCCCAATTCTTCCAAGTCCAATGCCTTCAATATTGGCTGAAACACCAACAGCACTCAATAGAATATCGGCTTCCAGTGTAACTTCTCCATTCCGGCGTTTTTACTTTTGCCTTACACCATTCCCTGAAGTATCGACAGAAGTTACTTCGCTGTTGGTCATGATCTCGATGCCGTTCTTCTTGAAATTCTTTTCGAGTTCTTTGGAGATTTCTTCATCTTCTACGGGAACTATTCTCGGAAGAAATTCAACAATGGTCACTTTTGTGCCCAGGCTGTTATAGAAATATCCGAACTCAACACCAATGGCGCCACTTCCTACCACAATCATGGATTTTGGTTGAGTCGGCAAGATTCATGGCTTCGCGGTAGCCAATGATCTTCTTGCCATCCAGTTTCATGCGGGCAATTCGCGGCTGCTGCCACCGGTTGCGATGATGATATGTTTTGCTTCGACTGTTTTTTTGCTTCCATCAGCTGCCAGTTACTTCAATCTGTCCTTTCGCTTTCAGTTTCCCAAAACCCATGATCACATCGATCTTGTTTTTTTTCATCAGAAACTGAACGCCTTTGCTCATTTTATCGGCCACACCGCGGCTTCTCTTGATCACAGCGCTCAAAATTGGCAGTTCCGCGTGGCTTCGATGCCAAAATCTTTTGAATGCTTGATATCCTCGAATACCTGTGCGCTTTTCAAAAGAGCTTTGGTGGGGATACAGCCCCAGTTGAGACAAATACCGCCCAGGCTTTCTTTTTCAATAATTGCTGTCTTAAATCCTAATTGTGATGCCCGGATAGCGGCCACATAACCACCGGGACCGCTGCCGATCACAACTACATCGTATGCCATAATGATTGATGATTTTAGATTTACAGTTTGAAAAGTTTTCAAATTGAGTTGCGAAGCTAGTTGAAAATGAGGGAAAGAAAAAAAGCCTGCAGGATTGCGGTCTGGAAATCGATGAGAATTTTGGGTACTTAACCACTGAAAATCAGCTGTCTTTGCATCGTCAGGCTGCAAAAATTGTGAAATGGAACAAATTTAATTCTCGAATTATTCCCTACCTTTGCCTCCCCAATTTAAGGGTTTAAAAGAATTGAAATTATGGCAAGAGTATGTCAGGTGACCGGAAAAACGCCAATCGGGTGGGAATAAAGTTTCGCATTCCAATGTTAAAACAAAGCGAAGGTTTCTCCCTAATCTTCAGACCAAACGCTTTTACCTGGCAGAAGAAGACAAATGGATTACTTTGAAAGTTTCAACAGAAGCGATCCGCACGATCAACAAGAAAGGCTTGTATAGTTGTGATCAAGGAGTTGAGAGCAAAGGGATAGCATATTTAATTCAATATAGATGTCCGATAAGCTGAACAATCGAATAAATAAAATGGCAAAGAAAGGAAACCGGGTACAGGTGATCCTGGAATGCACTGAGCACAAAACAAGTGGAAAACCAGGTACAAGCCGGTACATAACGGTAAAGAACAAAAAGAATAATCCTGAAAGATTGGAGTTGAAAAAATTCAATCCCGATCCTGAAAAAGGTGACTGTTCATAAGGAGATCAAATAAGGGTGATGAACATGAATTTTCATTCGTTACTAGAAACATAAATCTGAAGGAACATGGCAAAAGCAGCAAAAACCGCCATCAAGACAAAAGATGCCAGGGCAGCGGCGGAGGCAAAAAACTGGACAAAGGTGATTCGGCGGTGCGAAGTCCCAAGACCGGCGCTTATACTTTTAAAGAAGCAATCGTCCACAAGGAAAAGATCAAAAATTTCCTGGCTCAGAAATAATACCTGCATGAATGGTTAAAAATATTGGCAGCTATCATGCCAAGCCGGTATGGTGGCTTTTCTTTTTTAATCAGTATATCGACATCTGAAGACTGAGATCTAAATAAGACAATAGCCATGGGATTTTTTAATAAATGTTTGGCAAAAAAGAAAAGGAAAGTCTCGACCAGGGCTTGCAAAAAACCAAGCAAGGATTTTTTGCCAAAATAACCAAGGCCATTGCAGGCAAAAGCAGAGTGGATGAAGAAGTGCTGGACAGCCTGGAAGAAGCATTGGTAGGTGCCGATGTTGGTATTGAAACGACCGTTCAGATCATTGAACGGATTGAGAAAAGAGTAGCAAAAGATAAATATTTCAGCACCATCTGAATTGAATCAAGATGTTACAGGAAGAGATTGAAGCGATTTATTGATGGATGCCCCTCAATCCAACAGCTATACATTTGATTCCGAACTTCCTGCAAGACCATATATCATATTGGTAGTAGGCGTGAATGGTGTTGGCAAGACGACTACGATTGGCAAGTTGGCCTATAATTTTAAAAAAGCCGGCAAAGTGTATTGTTAGGTGCGGCAGACACTTTCAGAGCGGCTGCTGTTGAACAATTAACGATATGGAGTGAAAGGGCAGGAGTGCCGATTGTAAAACAGGAAATGGGATCCGATCCGGCTGCAGTTGCATTTGATACCGTACAAAGTGCCGTTTCCCGGCAAAATGACGTTGTAGTCGATCGATACAGCAGGCCGGCTCCATAATAAAGTCCCACCTGATGGAAGAGTTAAGTAAGATAAAGCGTGTGATTCAAAAAGTGATTCCGGAAGCGCCGCATGAAGTGTTGTTGGTGCTGGATGGTTCGACTGGGCAGAATGCATTGGAACAGGCGAAGCATTTTACAGCGGCTACCGATGTCACGGCTTTGGCGATAACCAAACTAGATGGAACGGCAAAAGGCGGCGTGGTATTGGCTATCGCCAATCAATTCAAGATACCGGTCAAGTTTATTGGTGTGGGAGAAAAAATGGAAGACTTACTTGTATTCGATAAACATGAATTTGTAGACAGCTTATTTAGCCTGGATAAAGCGGATTAATTTTCGCGGCAGGCAAAAAATTTTTAATTTTATTCAAATCATGACCATGAAAAAGATATATATCCTATTCCTTGTATTATTTTCCTTCACTTCTTATATAGTCGCCCAAAATACCAGTCCACAAACTCCATTGAATGGGAGCCGAAGCGGCAAGAAAAATTCAACAACGGCAATTACACGATCTCTTGGGGCTGAACTGAAACTGGACCCCGGTCAGGAGACTAGAATGAATAAGGCCATCTCTTCGTTCATGGCACAAAAGAAAAAAGCAAATGCCCAGGACGCCGAGCAAAGGCCCCGGTTCCTGCAAGCGGTTTTTGATGACTTCCACAGAGACATAAAGACTTTTCTCACTGATAACCAATACTCCACTTTTTTAAGTTTGAAGCCAAAGGAAAATGATCCCGGCAATCCACTGGCTCCCTTGTATTACTAGTGATTTTCATGAAAACAAAATCCATAGAAAGAGACAAGGTAAACATCATCACACTTGGATGCAGTAAGAATATGGTGGATAGCGAAGTTCTGAGCAACCAGCTAATGGCCAATGATATTCCCGTCATACATGAAAACGCGAAGAAAGATCATAACATTGTCGTCGTAAATACCTGTGGCTTTATTGAAAAGGCCAAAGAAGAAAGTATCAATACCATCCTCGAACAGGTCGAGTTGAAGCGACGTGGTCAACTGAAGAAAGTATATGTGACGGGGTGCTTGAGCGAGCGTTATAAGACCAAACTCGAAGAAGAAATCCCTGAAGTCGATGCCTGGTTTGGCACCCTGGATCTGCCCAATATTTTAAGACAATTCAATGCCGACTATAAAACAGAGCTGCTGGGTGAACGGTTATTATCCACTCCTTCTCATTATGCTTATTTAAAGATCTCTGAAGGTTGCAATCGAACCTGTGCTTTTTGTGCGATTCCCCTCATGCGAGGTCAGCACGTAAGCAAATCGATGGAAGATATAATTAAGGAGGCAGAAAACCTGGTGAGGAAAGGAGTCAAAGAGGTGATGTTGATCGCACAGGAACTCACTTATTATGGATTGGATATTTATAAAAAACGAATGTTGCCGGATCTATTAAATCGATTGGCTGATGTAAAGGGCCTCGAATGGATTAGGTTACACTATGCTTATCCGTCCAAATTTCCAACCGAAATACTTCCGGTCATGCGCGCCAGGGATAATATTTGCAATTATCTGGATATGCCCGTACAACATGCCTCCAACAGTATGCTTACTGCAATGAAGCGGCAGATCACTAAAGAAGAGATGGAGGATCTGTTGGCAAATATTCGTGAAGAGGTACCAGGCATTTGTCTGAGGACTACGTTGATAGCCGGCTTCCCGGGTGAAACGGAAAAGGACGTAGAACAACTAAAAGGGTTTCTGGAAAAACAGCGATTTGACCGGGTTGGCATCTTTACCTATTCTCATGAAGAGGGAACCAGCGGCTATGCTTTAGAGGATAGCGTGCCGCCAGATGAAAAGGAACGAAGGGCACGGGAGGTGATGGAAGTGCAGCAGGATATTTCTTATGAATTGAACCAACAGAAAATAGGTAAGATATTCAAGACCATTATAGATAAAAAAGAAGCGGGACGCTATCTGGGCCGAACGGAATTTGATAGCGTTGAAGTAGACAACGAAGTAGTGATCCACTCTGATCGCCGGCTGCCAATCGGCGAATTTGTTTCCGTAAGGGTCACTAAGGCCTTTGACTATGATCTGGAAGCCGAAGTGATTGCCAGTTAACACCCTTTAATATCCCAATATAAAATTTTTTCTTGACCATTTGTCCGGTTTTGGTCCGGTCGCTCGTCATTATAAAGTAACTTATCTCCAACTTTTAAAATTATTAATTATGGAAAAATTCATGCTTATTTTTCATGGCGCTAATTCAGCAGAATTGGAAAATTCACCGGAAACCATGGAAGCACATATGGGAAAATGGATGGCCTGGATAGAAAAATTAAGAAAGGCCGATAAATACTTGAGTGGCGAGCCGCTGTTGCCCGGCGGAAAGCTGGTTAGTGGTAAAAGTAAGAAGGTTACCGATGGCCCATATACGGAGGGTAAGGAAGTTGTCGGCGGCTACTTTATTATTAATGCCAATGATTACGACGATGCAGTTACCATTGCGAAGGACTGTCCGGACTATGAATATGATGGCAGCGTACAGGTTCGGCAGGTAATGAAAATGTAACCTCACCCCCCAAACCCCCTCTCCACAAACGGAGAGGGGGTAAATAATAACTTCTCCACTAAATTGCAAAAAATGCGCGCTTGTCATCTGCCACAGACATTCATCAAACCCTCGAACATCTCTTCCGCCGGGAATCCGGCAAATTAGTTTCGGTACTCACAAAGATTTTTGGTCCCCATAATCTCGAACTGGCGGAGGATGTAGTCCAGGATACGCTTCTAACAGCTATGAATAGTTGGAAAATGGGAGGGATTCCCCAGTATCCAAGTGCGTGGCTCTTTACTGTCGCAAAAAATAAGGCCCTCGATATCATCCGCAAGGAAAAACGCCACCGCGAATTTGCCGCCGATATATCTTATCTGTTAGATTCCGAATATACCCTGTCCACCACTCTGAACGAGTTAATGAGTAAAGAAGGAATCAAGGATGATCAGCTTCGAATGATGTTCGCTTGCTGTCATCCTTCGCTCAGTTCTGAATCCCAGGTAGCCCTCGTGCTCAAGACACTTTGTGGCTTTAGCATTGCAGAGATTGCCCGCGCGTTTATCACTACAAAGGATATCATTGAAAAGAGGTTATATCGCGCAAAGCAGAAATTCCGTCAACACGAAATAAGTTTTGAAATCCCACCGGACGCCGAAGTCAATGAGAGGATGGAAAATGTATTGACAGCCATTTATCTGCTGTTCAATGAAGGATATAATTCTACTCAGCACGATCTGCTCATTCGGGATGACCTGATGGAGGAGAGTCTTCGTCTCGCCGAATTATTGCTCCAATATCCGTCAACACGGCAATCCGATGTCTACGCATTATGCGCATTGATTTGTTTTACTACGGCAAGAAGCACAGCTCGCCTGGATGACCACGGCCATATCATCATTCTTGAAAAACAGGATAGGAGCCTTTGGGATCGATCAAGAATACAAAAAGGCGTTGCGTATATGGAATACCTGGCTGCCGGAGAAAAACTTAGTCCCTATTATATTGAAGCCGCCATTGCCGGCGAACATGCTATTGCACCCAGTTACCAAACGACAAAATGGAAAAACATTCTTTATTATTATGACATCCTTTATCGATTGCGGCCAACGGCTATCGTAGCATTGAACAGGTCGGTTGTAGTAGGCGAACTGATGGGCCCTTCGGAAGGGATCAAGGCCATCGAAAGTATTCCCGATCTGGAAGACCTTCAGAACTATTACCTCCTTCCGGCGATTCAGGGAGAGCTTTACCTAAAGTTGAATGAAATTGAGAAAGCCCTGCATTATTTTTCGAAAGCAGCGAGCCTAACGTCCTCTGAAGTGGAGAAGAAGTTATTGGAAGAAAAGATGAACCGCATAAGGACATAGGATCACTTATATTCGCCAATAGACATTCATGCGCATTCTATTCATATTTTTCCTCCTTGCAGTTAGGATTGCGTCCTTCGGTCAATCTTTGCCGACCCCGAGGAATATTCAACTGGCCTATGATAAGGGAACGAGGTCCACGAGCGGCGCTCCGGGTAAAAATTACTGGCAGAATGAGGCAAGCTATACCATCCACGTCGAATTTTCGCCTGACACTAGACTCATCCGCGGAACGGTTCAAATTGAATATTTCAATCATAGTCCGGATAAGTTAAATACAATCTGGTTCAAGCTATATCCGAATCTTTTTAAGAAAGGGGTGCCTCACGCGGTTGATATCCTGCCGGATGATATTGGCGATGGGTTGACCATTGACAAGCTAGCTATCAATGGAAAAGCCAGCGATTCATCGAAGTTGGAGATTGACGGTACGAATATGGTAGTGAGTATACCCGAATTGAACTCTGGAGGAAAAATCGCGTTCGAGATCAGCTACCATTATGTTTTGAACAAAGGCGGAAGTATCCGCACGGGTGAAGTAGAACCCAATGCCGATTTCCTCGCCTATTTTTTCCCACGAATTGCCGTGTATGATGATATAGATGGATGGAATCGCCATCCTTATTTGGGAGTGCTTGAGTTTTATAATGATTTTTGTCACTTCGATGTGTATATTAAGGTGCCCAAAAATTTTGTTGTTTGGGCAACTGGCGATCTGAAGAATTGTTCGGAAGTGCTTTCTGAAAAGTATTGCCGGCGTATTGAAGAAGCAGAAAAAAACGATGCCATTGTCTATATCGTTGATAGCAATGATCTAAAAACGGACAATATTACAAATGCAGTAAACGATCAAAATGTTTGGCATTATGAAGCCGGGAATGTGACGGATTTCGTAGTCGCTACCAGTGATCATTATGTTTGGAAGTCCACCAGCCTCGTGGTGGATCCTTCAACCAAGCGGAGGACGAGAGTCGACGCTGTCTTTAATCCACAACACCTATCCTATTTCGAAGTAGTGGAGCATGCGCGAAAAACGGTGGAGGCAATGAGTTATCGTTTTCCGACATGGCCTTTTCCTTATGCACATGAAACCATTTTTGACGGCCTGGATCAAATGGAATATCCGATGATGGTCAATGACAACCCTATTTCTGACCGTGCAGAAAGTATTGAACTAACCGATCATGAAATTTTTCATACCATGTTTCCCTTTTATGTGGGCACCAATGAAACGAAGTATGCATGGATGGATGAAGGTTGGGGCACTTTAGGCGAATGGCTCATCTCTCCGATGATCGATTCTTCCATTGTGGACGAGTATGGCGTGAAAAAATATTCTTCCAACCTAAATTCGGAAACAGATCTGCCGATCGTCACGCTCAGCAGTGAATTGAACGCGAGCTATTTTACCAATTCTTACCCCAAGGCCGCAATGGGATACTTATATGTGAAAGATCTATTGGGCGATTCTCTTTTTAAGAAAGCTCTTCATCATTATATTAAACGATGGCATGGCAAGCATCCGATGCCCAACGATTTTTTTTATAGTATGAATGAGGGAGCAGGACGCAATCTCAACTGGTTTTGGAAAAAATGGTTTTTTGAAGGGGGCGATGTCGACCTGAGTATCCGGTCCGCTAAGCGTCGCGGCCGGCTCTATGATGTGTTGATCGTCAATAAAGGCACCAAACCGGTTCCCGTCAACCTGGTAGTTCAGTATACAGATAATAGCACTGAAATAATTCATCGCAGCATTGCGATCTGGGAAAAAGGCAACCAAACCTTCACCATGTCCATACCTGCTTCGAAGACCATTCGTAGATTTACGATTACCGATCCACATGTTCCTGATTCTGACAACGCAAATAATTTATTCGAAATGAAATGACGCACAGTTGTTTAATTGTTATTTTACATCGTGATCCATTTTTGCCACCAACCACGCTGGATCCCGCTTTCATAACCAATTGTGCATGCCTGCTAACTGCCACCGCTATATCGTCTTTGCTCTATCCATTCTTCTCGCTGTCCTGATCACCATCGTCAGCTGCCTTGGCCTTTTTTTACCCGCTATATATGCCCGCGAGACCCCTAATTGGCAGGCGCAATCGGCCGGACAGGATATCGTCAACTTATTCCTCATTATTCCTTCCCTGGTCATTACTTCCGTGCTCGCATTTCAAAAAAATAAAAAGGCGATCATGCTGCGGGCAGGAGTGCTGCTCTATATAATATATACCTATATTATTTTTTGTTTCGATATTCACCTGAACCAGTTATTCATCATCTACTGCCTGATACTGGGAACAGCAGTATATCTTTTTTTATGGTTTATGCTGATGTTTTATCATAAACCGGTCGACAAATGGTTTGATGAAATGTTACCTTATAAAGTGATCGGCATTTACCTGATCGTGATTGCTGCGGTCTTCTATCTTCTTTGGTTGGCACAGATCTTTCCCGCCATCATTTCGGAAAGCGAGCCAAAGGAATTGCAGGAGGCAGGATTGCTGACCAATCCGGTACATGCGCTCGACCTTTCTCTTTATTTACCTGGATTAATACTCACTGGAGCCTTGTTATTACGAAAGCATCGCCTGGGATTGCTCATGGCGCCCGTGATTCTCTTCTTTAGCGTTTTAATGGATATCACCGTAGGCGCATTGGTGATCGTCATCAAGTTGAGAGGACTAGAAGCCAACCTGATGGTTCCCATCTTCATGAGTGTAATGGCACTCTTTAGCGCAGTCCTCCTCATCCTTTATCTCGAGAGTCTCAAGCCAAACGCTTGATCAAATCATTACAAAAATATTTAACAGTTTTATAGGAAGTTGAGATCAGAAGCATTTTGGCTTTCTGCCCAGTTTGATTTTGTATATATTAGCCGATTATAAGAAAATGAGCACACAAGACAAGACAACAAGGATAGTATTATGGATTCTGCTGATCTTTTGCATGCTGGTCCTTACGAAGTATATTTTATTTAAACGGCCACCACATTATTATAAGGAATTCTTTATCGGCAATAACAACGTAGAGATCATTAAGAGAGGTTGGAAAAAGGCAAACCTGGAACCTTTCTCTTCGATCCGTTTTTTTTATCGGGTGGGTTCTGGATTTTTAACCAAAAACATCCTGGGAAATATTGTTGGATTTATTCCACTGGGAATTTTGCTGCCTGCCCTTTTTTCAAGGTTGCGGAGATGGTGGAAAACGACTCTTTTCATTTTTATTTTGAGTGCATTGTTTGAAGTGACCCAGTTAATAACCGGCTGGGGACTATTTGATGTAGACGATATTATTCTCAACAGCTTCGGCGGATGGGTTGGCTTCGTAATTTTTTATATTGGAACCAAAGCTTTGATCCTGGACCATAGGGCCAGAGAAGGGTGATTTATTTTTTCCATATCTTAATACCATGCAACGGCGAAATTGTTTAAACTGCGGCGAGGTATTGCAGGAACACCATCAATATTGCTATCGTTGCGGACAAAAAACAGATACGCCCCGGATTACCAATCGCAGCCTGATAAAAGACGTTTTCCAATATTTTACTCATGCTGAACGGGGATTATTTAATCTATTTAAAGGGCTGGCTGTACGGCCCGGAAACGTGGCGGCCGAATATGTGGAGGGCAAACGAAAAACCTATTTCAATCCTTTCGGTTTTCTGGCATTATGTATAGCCCTCATGGCCTTGCTGAATAGCCAGATCAAGCCATATAACGATTTAACGGTCCCCGATCCCAGGATCATGGCGAGAATGCCGGATGAAAGACTAAAGAATCTCTACCTTCTAACTGTAGAGCGGAATGCACGCGTTCAAAATGTTGCCAACAAAAATCTAAACCTGATCTCGGTTGCTGTTACACCCTATTTTGCCTTTTTTCTGTGGCTTTTTTTTCGAGAGCGCCAACGGAATTTTGCCGAAATCTGCGTGGCTTATATTTTATTTACGGGCTTTGCCAACGTCGCCAGCACTATCCTTTTTTCACCTTGGTTGGCCATGACCAGGAATACCGGTTGGCATTATCCTATTTTATATTCAAATCTGTTTCTTCAAACATTTTACTACACCTGGGGAATGAAGGCGTTTTTTAATTACAAGACAACCGGAGGGTTCTTTAAAGTGTATGCTGTTTTGGCAGGTGCCGGAATAATTGGATTCATTCTATTGATCGTCGTTTACTTTTATTATGTGTACCACGGGGAGACGATGGAAGTGCTTAGATATATTGGAGGGAAGTAGTTAACTTAGTTTTTCAACCTGTGAGCTGAATGGATGACGAAAAATATAGTTATTTAAACCGTGATCTGAGCTGGTTGAGCTTCAACCACCGCGTGCTCATGGAGGCGGGAGATGAATCTGTGCCGCTTTATAGTCGCATATCCTTTTTATCGATCTTTTCTTCAAATTTAGACGAGTTCTTTCGCGTAAGGATGCCTGCTATCCATGCATTTACGAGCATCAAGGCTAAAAAGACATCTATCCGCGATGAATATCCCAAGGACCTGGGTCAGCAGGTTCAGGCGACGGTGCATCTGCAACTCGAAGAATTCGGCCGCATATTTACCCAACAAATATTGCCGGAGCTGAGGGAGCAACACATTTTCCTTTATTATGGTTACCCGCTTAAGTCGGAGCACCAGGAAACGGTTCGCGATTATTTCCTGTCCCGTTCGCTTTCCTTCCTGCAACCCATTATACTAAAGAATGAAAACCAGGCCACCGTCTTCCTCGAAAACAACGCCCTTTATTTTATTGTAGATATTGAATCATTAGATCAGCTGGGAACCCATCAGTATGCGCTCCTTAACATTCCATCGGCCCACTTAGACCGTTTTATTCAATTGCCATCGATTGCGCAAGACTATTACATCTTGTTTCTCGATGACGCTATCCGGGAAAACCTTCAGGAAGTATTTCCCGGTTTCAATGTCCACGGTGCATATAGTGTAAAGCTCACGCGCGATGCTGAGATGGATCTGGTGGATGAGTATACCGGCGACATCGCCGAAAAGATAGAAAAGCAACTGGAAAAACGAGAAGTGGGTCATGCCACTCGCTTATTGTTCGATCAGGCAATGCCTTTGACGGCGAGGGAGTTCGTACAAAAATATTTTACACTCAGAAATGAAGAGCTCGTTGAAGGCGGCCGATATCACAACTTGAAAGATTTGGGGAATCTGCCAAACCCACGGAAGGGCGAACTTGTTTATGAAAATTGGCCGGCTATTGCTCATCCAGGCTTTCATAGCCATCACTCCATATTCCAGACGATTGAAGAGAAGGAACGTCTTTTACATCTTCCATACAATTCCTATAATTATATCCTGCGGTTTTTTAACGAGGCTGCGATTGATCCGAATGTAAAAGAGATTTATGTAACACTTTACCGCGTTGCTGCCAATTCACACATCGTGAACGCTCTCATCAGCGCTGCGCGCAATGGAAAGAAGGTCACGGTATTCGTTGAATTGAAAGCCAGGTTTGACGAAGCCAATAACCTGCGCTGGTCGAAAATGATGAAAGCTGCCGGCATACGGATCATCAACAGCATACCCGGTTTGAAAGTCCATGCTAAAGTGGCGCTGGTCAAAAGACACGAACATCAACAATGGCAATATTATTCGTTCATGGCAACCGGTAATTTCAATGAGGCTACGGGAAGATTCTATACCGACCATGTTTTTTTCACGACCAGCCGGGAAATAGCTGATGAATTACAATTTCTGTTCGACTACCTGCAATCAAGGCGGCAACCCATTGAATTTGGCAATATACCCTTCAAGCATTTGCTAGTCTCGCAGTTTAACCTGATGGATCGTTTCAATAAATTATTCGATCGCGAGATAAAGAATGCTCGAAAAGGTCGCCCGGCAAGTATCATCATCAAACTCAATAATCTCCAGGAAAAGGAAATGATCAACCGGTTGTATGACGCCAGTCGCGCTGGTGTAAAAATTCAACTGCTTATCCGGAGTATTTGCTGTCTTGCAGCCGGTGTCGAAGGCCAAAGTGAAAATATCACGATTCATCGCATAGTGGACCGCTACCTGGAACACGCCCGGGTTTTTGTCTTTCACAATGATGGCCAACCGCGTTATTTCATGGGTAGTGCAGATTGGATGAATCGGAATTTGTATAGTCGCATCGAAGTCTGTTTCCCAATCTATGATCCCGAACTGAGCAAAGAGATAAACGATATACTGCAATTGCAACTCAGCGACAATCAAAAAGGCGTTTATGTAACTACGGCGTTGGATAACCCACGCATACCTATTGAACCAGGAGAGCCCGCGATTGCCGCGCAGGCAGCCATCTATCGTTATGTGAAGCAATTAAGCGAAGAAACGGAAAAAAATTACCTTAGTCCCTCCAAAACATAAATCATGTCATTTGAATGGAGGGGCGTTTTTCCCGCATTGGTAACACCATTTACAGCTTCAGATGAACTCGATCTGGCGATGTTCGAAAAGAATCTCGACGCTCAATTGAAAGCAGGCGTGGAGGGACTCATACTTGGGGGCACCCTGGGAGAGGCGAGTGTTATCAGCACCGAAGAAAAAGAAATACTCGTTAGAACAGCCATTTCAAAAGTTGAAGACAGGCTGCCGGTTGTTGTCAATATTGCTGAGGGCAGTACAAAAGAAGCACTGAGACAAGCATCTTTGGCGAAGTCCTGGGGAGCGCGCGGATTGATGCTCTTGCCTCCCATGCGATATAAGAGCGATCACAAGGAAACCGTGACCTACTTCAATACGATCGCCGATTCCGTTGACCTGCCAATAATGATTTACAATAACCCCATCGACTATAAGATTGAGGTGACATTGGATATGTTTGATGAATTGCAACAATGTAAAAACATCACCGCCGTAAAGGAGAGCACGAGAGATGTGACTAATGTAACCAGGATGATCAACCGGTTCGGCAGCCGGTTTAAGATTCTATGTGGTGTTGACACTCTTGCTATGGAAGAAATTTGTTTGGGTGCCGATGGATGGGTAGCCGGATTAGTGTGCGCATTTCCAGAAGAAACCGTGACTATTTATCACCTGGTGAAGGCTGGCAAGATAGAAGAAGCCACTGCAATATATAGATGGTTTATGCCATTGCTTGAATTGGATATCCATCCGAAGCTGGTGCAGTATATAAAGCTGGCTACAAGCCGCGTTGGGATTGGTTCGGAATTCGTGCGTCCTCCACGATTGCCGCTGACTGGTGAAGAACGGGAACAAATATTGAAAGTGATCGATGCAGGGATCAGCACCCGACCTGAGTTATCAGCCTACTTCAATATAGGAAAGAAAACGGCCATTTATGCGTAGAGTTTTTTGCATTTTGTTCTTCTCCTTCATATCGCTGGTACAGGTAAATGCACAATCGAGTTGGAAACATGGGCGACTGAAAGTGACCGCTGATGGCCATTATTTACAATTTGAAGACGGCACTCCTTTTTTCTGGTTGGGCGATACGGCCTGGGAATTATTTCATCGTTTGAAGAAAGAAGAGATCCTTCAATACCTCGAGAACCGAAGAGAGAAAGGGTTCAATGTGATCCAGGCAGTTATTCTCGCTGAATTCGATGGGTTGAAAAGACCCAATCAATATGGACAGCTTCCACTGATTGACATGGATCCCACACGTCCAAATGAAAATTACTTTGAATTAGTGGATTACACCGTCGATCGCGCATTGGAAAAGAACATGTTTATGGGACTTCTTCCGACATGGGGTGATAAGGTAATTACCTTATGGGGAGTTGGTCCTGTTATATTTAATGAAGCGAATGCATACACATATGGCCGCTGGTTGGGTAATCGGTATAAAGATTATCCGAATATTATTTGGATACTCGGTGGCGACCGCCCTCCAATGACAGATTCCATTAATGTGCTTTCTGTATGGAAAGCAATGGCCAGGGGAATAAGGGACGGAACAGACAGAAGAGCGATTATCACGTATCATATTTGGGGTGGCCATTCAACTTCGGAATATTTACACAAAGAAAATTGGCTCGCTATTAATACTATGCAAAGCGGGCATGGAAGCGGTCATGATGTTGCTGTTTGGAAGATGATAGAGAATGATCGTCGCCTGCTACCCACAAAACCAGCGCTTGATGCAGAGCCCAATTATGAAGACCATCCGGTAAATCCCTGGCCCAAATGGGATCCTGCCAATGGATATTTCAGGGATTATGATGTTCGAAAACAAACCTATCGTTCCGTATTTGCAGGAGCATGCGGCGTGACGTATGGACATCATGCTGTCTGGCAATTCCTGAGCGCCCGGGAAGATACCGTCAATCATGCAGATCGCTACTGGACTGAAGCCATCGATCGGCCGGGTGCCTACCAGGTAGGTTATCTCAGTACTTTGATCCAATCGCATTTACCACTGAATCGAGTGCCTGATCAATCAATCATCGTTGATGGCCAGGGAGAAAAAGGTGAGTATATCACCGCATTCCGGGACATTAAAAAGAGCTATGCAATGATCTATTTGCCAGTTGGCAAAAAAATTGTTGTGAATATTTCATTTATTGGCGGTCTCAAAGTGAAGACCTCCTGGTTCAATCCGAGAAATGGCCAAATGGAAAAAGTTGAAGTGTTAAAAAAGGAGTTGAGGATGGAGTTTACACCACCAACGACTGGTTTGGAGAATGATTGGGTGTTGCTCATTGAAAGAAATAAATAATAATTTAAGTTCCCTGAAGAAAAAAATGAATCCTATGTTTAAAGACGCTGGTATAGAAGAGATCAATCAGGTGATGGAGGAAGCGTGGAATGCTTTCTGGGTCTATCGTAAATGCTCCTTGAAACAAAGAGCGGATTTTATGCGGGCTATTGCAAAACGGCTGGAGGAATCCAGCGATGAGTTGATACATATCGCTCAACAGGAAACTAATTTACCCGAGATCAGGTTAAGGGCGGAAAAAGCCCGAACAATATTTCAACTGACCAACTATGCTTCAGCCTGTGAAGAAGGAACCTGGATGGACGCGAGAATAGATAGACAGGATACAGAAAGAAAACCATCCAAACCCGATATACGAAAGATGCTTGTCCCATTGGGTCCGGTAGTAGTCTTCGGTGCAAGCAATTTCCCTTTCGCTTATTCGACTGCCGGCGGTGATACAGCATGTGCGTTTGCGGCAGGGTGTCCGGTCATCGTTAAGGCCCATCCCGCTCATGCCCAAACATCGGAGATCGTTGCCCAGGCGATCTTTCAAGCCGCATCGATTTGCAATATGCCAAAAGGCATTTTTGCGCATATACATGGGGGTTCGCCAGAAGTAGGGAAGGCGCTGGTGACAAATCACTACACCAAAGCCGTTGGCTTTACCGGTTCATACCTTGGAGGCAGACAATTATTCGATTGGGGTAGTCAAAGAAAAGATCCGATTCCCGTGTTTGCAGAAATGGGAAGCGTCAATCCCATTTTCCTGTTACCCGAAAAAATCAATCAATCTTCGGCTGAATTAGCCAGGATGATATCTTTATCAGTAACACTGGGCGTGGGTCAATTTTGTACAAATCCGGGCCTCATCATAGGAGTTGAAACCGAAGGGCTGCAGGAGTTTGTAGAGAAATTAGGAATGGAAATTAGAAATGCAAATCCGGGAACGATGCTGCATCCCGGTATATTTAAGAACTATGTGGAGAACCGTGCCAATGCTCTTTCGCAAGAGGGCGTTACGACTGTAGCCGTTTCGGACACATCTCCACAATTGAACCAGGGTGCACCCACCGTGGCGACGGCCTCGGGACAGGCTTTCCTGAACAACCCTGTGCTGCACATGGAAGTCTTTGGACCTTACTCACTGGTTATTCGTTGTAAAGACATGGATGAAATGCTTCAAGTGGCCAGAAACCTGGAAGGTCAGCTGACGACCACATTAATGGCTACGCCAACAGATATCGGGCAGCATCAGGATTTGGTGGAAGCCGTCAAGAATATTTGCGGACGATTGATATTAAACAATGTGCCTACAGGAGTGGAAGTATGTTTGAGCATGCAACATGGCGGACCTTTTCCTGCCACAACGGATTCGAGATTTACTTCGGTGGGTGCGGATGGCATCAAGCGCTTTGCCCGACCAATAGCATTTCAAAATTGGGACAATGAACTGCTGCCTGAGGAATTGAAAAATGAAAATCCGTTGGGCATCTGGCGCACGATAGACAATAAATTAACCAGGGATGGGATTAGCAGCTCGTCCGATCAAATCTAACAATGACTTATGAATAGAATTGCTCTGTTACTGATAGTTTTATTTGCTGGCATATCGTCAAAATCCCAATACAATCCAACAGCGGGCAACAAAATCATCGCGAACGTTCTTCAGGAAATAAAGGATTTTCAGACCAGGGAAACCAAAAACGACAGCCTCGCGGGCCATCTACTCGGTTCGAATGCGGAAGAAGACTATTTACGGAGGTATACGTTTTATAAGTCCGCCATTGATAAATTAAGCAAGATTGATGCAGGCAAACTGGATTTCAATGACGAAGTCAACCTGGAATTGCTTGAATATAGCATTGAAGATGAAATATCCTCTTATCAATTCAAGTCGTACCTGAAGCCGATCCTCGCCGATGAGGGCTTTCACACAGACCTGGCGGCGATGGGCTCACGAGTCTTGACATCCAAAAAGGAATTTGAGGATTATACCAGGCAATTGAAGGACATACCTCGACATGTCGATGAGATGCTCAGCCTGATGAAGCGCGGGCTGGAGTTAGGAATTTCTCAACCTCGCTCGATCTTGAATGGTTATGAGAACACTTATGAACAGCATATAGTACGGGATGCTGAGAAAAGTGTTTTTTGGAACCCTTTCCGCACTAAGCCATTTGGGCTTGCCGACGATGAATGGAAAAAATTGATAATAGATGCAAGATCCGCCGTGCTTGATTCTGCCGTCAAAGGCTTTGAGCGGATAAAGAAATTTTTTGACAGGGAATATTTACCAAAGACCAGGACCACTATCGGTGTTTCCAATTTCCCTGACGGATTGAAATTCTACCAGGATCGCGTACGCCATTACACGACGACGGACCTGGACTATGAAAAAGTTTATCAACTTGGGTTGACGGAAGTATCGCGAATCAAGAAGGAGATGCTGGACGTATTAAAAGAGGTGAATTTTAAAGGAAGTCTGAAAGAATTCATAAGTTGGTTAAGGACCGATTCCCAATTCTATGCAACCACTCCCGAACAACTATTGAAAGAGGCGTCATTTATTGCCAAGAAATCGGACGGGATGTTGCCACTTTTGTTTGGAAAACTTCCTCGCCAACCCTACGGCGTGGAAGCCGTACCTGCCTACCTGGCGCCTACGTATACTGCCGGCAGGTATTCCGGATCAGCTCTTAACAGCAAGACTGCAGGACACTACTGGGTGAATACCTATGAACTAAAGAGCCGTCCTTTATATGCCTTGGAAGCGTTGACATTGCATGAGGCAGTGCCGGGGCATCACTTACAAATTTCACTGACACAGGAATTGAGCGACCTTCCTGAATTTCGGCGAAATCTTTATGTAAATGCATTTGGAGAAGGGTGGGGGTTATACTGTGAATACCTGGGAACGGAGATGGGGTTCTATCAAAACCCATATTCGCGATTTGGAAAATTAACTTATGAAATGTGGCGGGCTTGCCGTCTCGTGCTGGATGTTGCACTCCATACAAAAGGATGGACCCGGCAGCAGGGAGTGGATTATCTTTCTGAAAATACAGCCCTCTCTCTCCATGAAGTGAATACCGAGATCAATCGCTATATCTCCTGGCCCGGACAGGCTTTGGCTTATAAAATGGGAGAATTAAAAATAAAAGAGTTGAGAAAAAAAGCCGAAGAGAAGTTGAAGGACAAGTTCGATGTGCGGGAATTCCATGATCTTATATTATCAAGAGGAACCGTAACGCTGAAAATATTGGAAAAGATGGTGGACCGCTTTATTGCTGAGAAACTAAAATAGCGGCTCTATCCTCCTTCCTGTGCCGAACAGCAAGAGCAGCAGTAATCAATGTGGAGACTATAAAATAACCAAGCAGTGCATTGCTGGCCCAGGGTAAATAGTCATTCGCGCCAAACCAGTCACCCTGCTGATATATGAAATAAACACCGACAACATTCTTCGTCAGTTCCCAAAACAAGGCATAAAAATTCCGGTCCATCAACTCTGTAAAGGCATAAACGCACAGGAAGACAAACAATCCATAATAATATATGTAGGCAAGATTTTCCTGGTTGATCCTGGCAATGTTGCCAAACAGGTAGCTGATAAAAAGTAAAATCATCAATAACTGTATCCAACTCCAGACATTCAAGGCGGTGGAACTCTTTGGATTGTATTTTTCAAAGTTGTAAACGTCGTCGATCTTATCAATAGGGTACCGTTCAATGACGTCCACTGGCCGATAGCCAGTCGGTTTGAACCAGAGCGTCAATTTATCTTTCCAACTGCTTGTTCGCCAAGCATCTGTCATTAGCAGCCAGAGATGCGCAAAGTTTATTTTAATGGGATTCCAGGTCCTTACTGGCCTGGTTACACCATAAACAGGCGGTGCCTCTTTCAATTCCTTTTGATAGGTTCCAAAGAGCTTATCCCAAATGATGAATATCTGGGAAAGGTTCTTGTCGATGTACTCCTTATTAATAGCATGATGGACGCGATGAAGCGAAGGAGTAACGATAATATGCTCCAAAAACCCCATTTTATCAATGTGCTGTGTGTGATACCAAAATTGAGCAAACAATTGTAAGGGGCCTACGGTCGCGATCACTTCATTGGGCACACCCAGTAAGGCGGCAGGGATTAGGAGAAATGTAAATGGATTAATCAACATCGAAATGCTCTGGCGCAATGCACAGGCCAGGTTAAATTCTTCACTGGAATGGTGAATGATGTGGAGATTCCAAAACAGATTGATGCGATGGCTCCAGCGATGGACCCAGTATCCTGCAAAATCGATCGTGATAAATGCAACGACATAAGTTATCCATGTCGCTTTAATATGTGTGATCGCTAATTTGTCCACCAACCAACTATAGGTAATGATGGCAATGCTGAGACCCAATACATCCTTGGTGACATTAGTCACACCACTGCTCAGACTGCTGATCATATCCATATTGCGGACAGTATCTTTTCCCTTATACCATCCCCATGCTTTCTCAAAAAGTACAAGAAGCAGAAAGGCAGGCATTGCAATCAGTAGTATCTTTCCATATGTTTCCACCGGATCAAATTTACAAAATCACCAATGATTCATATAAGAAAGGGGTTTTCCAGTGCATCGATGCTCATACCTGTGGCAACCCTGTACGCTTAGTGAAAGATGGGGGGCCTGTGCTGGTGGGCAAGAGCATGAGTGAGAAAAGGCAGCACTTCCTGAAAGAATATGATTGGATCCGCACGGGGCTTATGTTTGAGCCTCGTGGACATGATATGATGAGCGGCAGCATACTTTATCCGCCAGATGATCCTGAAAATGACGTCGGCGTTTTGTTTATCGAAACCAGCGGATGTCTTCCTATGTGTGGACATGGTACCATCGGAACCATCACCATCGCTATCGAAGAAGGCCTGATCAAACCAAGAACTCCTGGCATTGTGAGACTGGAAACACCTGCGGGGTTGGTGATGATCGAGTACCGGCTATCTAAGGATGCCATGGACCAGACAGTGGATACATTGATTGATACGAAACCCAAAGTTGAAAATGTAAAGTTGACGAATGTCGTCTCCTTCCTTCATTCCGAAGGGTTAAATATCGATTGCCCGGGATTAGGAGAATTGATCATTGATGTGGCCTATGGTGGCAATTTTTATGCGATTGTGGAGGTTCAAAAAAATTTTCGCGGTCTGGAGAATTTTAAAGCAGATGAACTGATAGCGTGGTCGCGAATACTACGCAATAACATTAATTCAAAACATCAGTTTGTTCATCCGGAAGATTCGACCATCAATGGTTGCAGTCATATTCTCTGGACAGGAGCTGTGCTGGACAAATCATCGACTGCGAGAAATGCAGTATTCTATGGCGAAAAAGCGATCGATCGCTCTCCTTGCGGTACAGGGACCAGTGCGAGGATGGCACAATGGTATGCAAAAGGAAAATTGAAAAAGGGAGATGAATTTATACATGAAAGTATCATTGGCAGTAAATTCACTGGCAGGATAGAAGAAGTAACTACTCTTAACGGATGTTCCGGCTATCCGTCCCAGTATCGAAGGTTGGGCAAAGATCTACGGATATAATACGATTACCATTGATCCCGATGACGATCCCTACGCCTACGGGTTCCAGGTTATTTAAATGATTTACTAAAATCAACGGTATGAATAAGATGATTTTCCTTGTTCTGGGTCTGATTTCTTCTGCAGTTGCGTCTCCTCAATCCTTGTTACAAAAATTTGAATTCGTCAATTTTTCCAAAGTCAATATCACCGATCATTTTTGGAAGCCTAAGATCGATAAGGTGGCTACTGTTACGATGAAAGCCTGTATTTACCAAACAGAAGAGAAAACCCCGCGGATCCGCAATTTTGAAAAAGTGGCAAGAAATAAAGGAGAGAAATTTGAGGGATTATATTACGACGACAGCGATGTATACAAGGCATTGGAAGCGATGGCCTATTCATTAAAAACACATCCGGACAGCCTGTTGGAAGCGAAGGCAGATGAATGGATCGATAAAATCGCAGCAGCACAATTACCCGACGGTTACCTGGATACCTATTTCACCTTGAAAGATATTAGTCAGCGATGGACCAACATTGACGCCCATGAAGATTACAATGCCGGGCATTTAATGGAGGCAGCAGTGGCTTATTTTCATTGTGACCGCATAAACGAAAGCTTTTAGATGTGGCTATCCGTTTTGCCAATCATATTGATTCAACATTCCGGTTGGCCAATAAAAAATGGTTTAGTGGTCATGAGGAAATCGAATTAGGATTGGTGAAACTGTACAGGGTGACGGGCGATGACCGTTACCTGAAACTGGCTGATTGGTATTTGCAACAACGAGGAAAGGGATACTATACTTATGGTAAATCATGGTATACACCCGAGTATTGGCAGGACCTGAAACCCGTGAAAGATCAAACCGAAATCACGGGCCATGCCGTCCGGGCAATGTATTTGTACACCGGCGCTGCAGATGTAGCCGCGCTAACAGGCGACAATGGCTACATGAATGCGATGAAATCAGTTTGGGAAGACGTCGTCTACCGTAATATGTATATCACTGGCGGCATAGGATCGACGGGAGATAACGAAGGGTTTAGCAAGGATTACGAACTTCCGAATGAAGATGCTTATTGCGAGACCTGTGCCTCTGTAGGAATGGTTTTGTGGAACCAGCGGATGTGCCAACTTACCGGCGAAAGTAAGTATATAGACATATTGGAAAGAAGCCTGTACAATGGGGCTTTGGATGGATTGAGTTTAAGTGGGGATCGTTTCTTTTATGATAATGTGCTTGCTTCAAACGGACAACACCAACGGAGGGAATGGTTCGGGACTGCCTGTTGCCCGGCAAATATTGCCCGGCTGGTCAGCTCGGTAGGAAATTATATTTATGGAAAAAGCAATCGAGACATTTGGGTAAACCTTTTCGTCAGCAGCAATACAACTGTCAAGATAAACCAGGTGGACGTAGGAGTGAGGATGGAAACCAATTATCCATGGGATGGCAAAATCAAACTGAACATAGATCCTATAAAGAAATCCAAATTTGCAATGCATCTTCGCATACCGGGCTGGTCAAAAAAAGTTCCCGTGCCCGGCAATCTTTATTCTTTGTTGACGGATAATACCATGGCGAATCCGGAAATCATTCTCAATGGAAAAAAAATCCAGTATAGCCTGGCCGAAGATTATATCACACTTGACCGGGAATGGAAGAAAGGTGATATAATTGAGTATAATATTCCCATGGAGATATATAAGCTGGTTGCCAATCCCGGTTTGAAATTTGACAAAGAACGCATTGCCCTTCAGCGTGGCCCCCTGGTGTATTGCATGGAGGGCGCCGACAATGATGGCAGCGTTTGGGATCTATTACTTCCTGCCAATACCGAGTTTACATCCACTGATTATAAGGTCTTGGATGAGCCCGTCGTAGCATTGCAAGCCGAACTTCCTGCTGCCGCAGCCAATGAAAATGGTCAGGGAATAAGTATGGTGAAAAGAAAAGTGACTGCCATACCTTATTATTGTTGGGCCAACCGTGGCGCCAATGCTATGCAGGTCTGGCTACCAACAAAGATCCGGGAGGTAAAGATTAATTATGCATCCAAATATGAAGATGGAGGAAATTATTAGTAATGAATTTAATTTCAAACTGTATGAAAAGAATCTTTTTCTTGCCTGTCCTTCAATTCGTGTTCCTGATTTCTTTTTCTCAGGCCCCTGCCATTTGGTCGAAGGAAAAAGCTAACGAATGGTACAAAGAACAGCCCTGGCTCGTAGGCAGCGATTTTTTGCCGAGTACGGCGATCAATCAATTGGAAATGTGGCAAGCCGAATCTTTTGATACCGCAACGATCGACAGAGAGTTGGGATGGGCTGAAGGTATTGGGATGAATGTGATGCGGGTTTATCTCCATGATCTTGCCTGGCAGGCAGATGCAGTGGGTTTCAAAAACCGTATGGATCAGTTTTTATCCATTGCATCGAGGCATCATATTAAGACCTTGTTCACCATCTTCGATGATTGTTGGAATCCGGACGCTAAAGTTGGTCCGCAGCCTGCTCCAAAGCCGGGTATTCATAATTCAGGATGGGTTCGAAGTCCCAACATGGCGACACACAATGATTCCACCAAATGGAGTTACCTGGAAACCTATGTAAAAGATGTGTTAACGACGTTCAAAAATGATCAGCGCGTACTCATGTGGGATCTATATAACGAGCCTGGCAATAGCAGGTACAATCTGACCTCGATGCCCCTTTTGAAAAAAGTGTTTCAATGGGCCTGGTCCGTTAGGCCATCTCAACCCTTAACTGTTGCTACCTGGTATGACAATGCAAGTTTTAATGAATTCCAACTTGCCCATTCCGACGTCATTACCATTCATAATTATAATGATGCCGCCAACCTGGAAAAGGAACTGCATTGAAAAATTGAAATGGGGACGGCCGGTGATCTGCAGTGAATACATGGCACGGCCGAGGAATAGCCGATTTCAAACTCATCTTCCCATTTTCAAAAAATATAACGTCGGAGCTATCAATTGGGGATTAGTCTCTGGCAAAAGCAATACGATATATCAATGGGATACGCCCATACCCGATGGCTCCGAGCCAAAACTTTGGTTTCACGACGTATTCAGGAAGGATGGAACTCCCTATGACGAAGGCGAAGTTGAATTCATCCGCCAAATAACCGGCAAGAACTAGTCGTATGAAAGTAACCATTATTGGCGGTGGAGTAATTGGATTGTGCTGCGCCTATTACCTTCAAAAAAGTGGATTTGAAGTTACGGTGATCGACCGCGAATGATATTACCGAGCGGATGTTCATTCGGGAACATGGGATATATTTCTCCAAGCCATTTTATTCCGCTGGCCTCGCCGGGCATCGTTAAGCAAGGATTGAAATGGATGTTGAATTCGTCATCTCCATTCTATATCAAGCCGAGGATGAATTTGGACCTTTTACGCTGGGGCATGGTTTTTTGGAAAAGAGCCAATGCGAAGACAGTTGAAAAATCGGTTCCTCATCTCAACAACCTCCTACAATTAAGCCGGGAATTGAAATGAATCATTTGAAAGCCGACTTGCCGGAACCCTTTGATTTGACAGAAAAAGGATGTTGGATGCTTTATAAATCGGACAAGACCGGTGAGCATGAAAAGCACCTCGCCGAGCAGGCCGATCGGTTTGGCTTAAAAACAATCATCTGCAATGCAGATGAAGTGCAGGACAAGGAGACGGAAGTTGAAGTGGATGTAGCGGGAGGTGTACTTTACCTGGACGATGCACACCTGCAATCCGAAGAAGTTCATGCTGTCACTATACCATCACTTGCAGGAAAGGCCGGCGTAAAATTCTGGTTGAATACAGAAGTGGCGGGATTCATAAGAGAAGAATCGATGAATCTAAATCAGTCATTACAGATGAGATGGAATTGGATTGTGAACACCTGATGATTGCAAATGGTTCGTGGATGGGTCAAATTTCAAAATTGCTGGGAATAAGGATACCGATGCAGCCAGGCAAGGGATATAGTGTGGTATATAAAGGACTCTCCAGAAATCTTCAATTTCCTTCTATCCTGGTAGATGACCGGACGGCTACCACGCCGATCGGAGACTGGCTGCGCATAGGAGGTACTATGGAGTTAAGCGGTCACAGTGATAATATCCTGCCAAAAAGAGTGGAGGCTCTTTACACTGGCATTCAAGAAATATTATCCGGCGATGAGAATCCGGGAACCGGATACCGCATCGGCATGGTATGGATATCGGCCCGTTACGCCCGATGGAATGCCTTATATTGGAGGACATCGCAGGTACCGCAACCTTTATTATGCCGGAGGTCACGCCATGCTGGGCGTTTCAGCCGCTGCCGGGACCGGCAAGCTCATTGAAGAGATCATTGGAGGGAAGAAACCGTCCATTGAAATATTTTCATTTGACGCATCCCGGTTTTCCTGAGTTCAGTAACTTTAGAACTTACAATAAATCTTTTTTTATGAAGCGCACAGCCCTTGTTGTATTTCTTATTGCAATTACCTGTAACTGGATATCTGCACAAACTCATCAATTAACGAAGAAGTGGGAAACCGATTCTGTATTGAAGGTTCCCGAATCGGTTTTGTTCGATTCGAAAAACAAAGTATTGTATGCATCGAATATCGATGGAACGGACCCCTGGGCAAAGGATGGGAAGGGCTCTATTGCTAAGATCGGTCTCGATGGCAAAGTCATCTCTGCCGAGTGGGTGCCGGGACTGGATGGTCCCAAAGGCATGGGACTTTTTCAGGATAAATTATACGTTGCCGACCTTTCGAACGTGGTGGTGATTGAACTGCAAAAGGGAAGTATTGAGAGAAAGATAGCGGTTAATGGTGCTTCAGGACTAAATGATCTGACCATCGACAAGAGTGGAGTGATTTATGTTTCCGACTCCAAGGAAAAAAAGCTTTTCCGAATTGAAAAAGATGCGTCTGCAGTGTACCTCGACAGCTTGAAAGGACCAAATGGAGTGCTGATGAATGGCGATGATTTCTACCTGCTGGATGCCGGTACCATGTATAAGGTCGGCAAGGATAAAAAATTAACGATGATCACCGACGGAATGGAAGGCGGCGCTGATGGAATCGAGAATGTAAAAGGAAAGGATTTTATCGTTTCATGTTGGGCAGGGGTTATTTGGTATATAAATGCGGATGGAACAAAGCAAAAACTATTAGACACAACTGGTGAAAAGAAAAATAGCGCAGATATTGGGTTTGACCCGGCAACCCAAACGGTTTACGTGCCGACATTCTTTAGAAATTCCGTCGTGGCCTATGAAGTAAAGTAAAGTTAATTTTTCAGGAGCTGTTATATAAGCGGAATAACTCTCTTTATTTTTACTAAATCATGGATTGCTCAGCAAGTCGAATACCTTACCGGCAGACCAATAGCTTTTCAAAAATAATCGTTGACTATATTGATCAGTCACCTGATCTAAAGTCTTTTTATTCCAATGCTCCATCCATATCTGGCTTCCAAAAGGCGGTTGCGGCGAGGAAACAGTTTTCTACGGACAGAACGGTCCTGGTTGATGTATTGAAAGAGCAGTATGGGGAAGTAGCCGAATCAGCAGTTGTTCAAAAGAACATCGAATCCTTACGGTCGGAGAATACTTTTACGGTAACAACTGCACATCAGAATAATATTTTTACAGGCCCCATATTTTTTATTTATAAAATAGTTCACAGCATCCGGCTTGCCAACCATTTGAACGAGCTGATGCCCGAAAATCACTTTGTGCCTGTTTTTTATATGGGTACGGAAGATGCAGACCTGGATGAACTTAATCACATTCATTTGGATGGCGCACGATTAACCTGGAACACAGACCAAAAGGGGGCCGTGGGCCGGATGAAGGTGGACAAGGACCTTGTACAATTGGTCGGCACGGTGAGCGGCCAACTTTCTGTCCTGCCTCATGGTGATGAAATGATTTCCTTACTAAATGAATGTTACCAGGAAGGTCTCAGTCTCCAGGATGCCAGTTTCCGGATCGTTCACCGGCTGTTTTCTAATCATGGACTCGTGATTTTTCTTCCCGACCATCCCGCTTTCAAGAAAAGGATGTTGACAATTTTTGAAGACGAACTCTTCAACCAAACCGCATCTCCTATCGTTGAAAAAACTGCCAGGGAATTAGGTAGTGGCGGATATCGGGTTCAGGCAAATCCCCGCGAGATCAATTTATTTTACTTAAAAGATGATATAAGAGAACGGATCATTAAGAGAGAACCAACCAGTGTTCATCCGGATGCAGATTTCCAGGTTCATCATACTACCATTCGATTTAGCGAAAAGCAATTGAAGGAGGAATTGAAAAATCATCCGGAGCGATTTAGTCCCAATGTGATCTTGCGCGGTCTTTACCAGGAAACTATTCTTCCCAATATTGCATTCATTGGTGGAGGAGGCGAATTGGCCTACTGGCTCCAATTGAAGGATCTCTTTGACCATTACGCCACACCTTATCCGATTTTAGTGCTGAGAAATTCTTTCCTGATCGTGGAGAGGAAATGGCAATCGATGATCACCAAGATCGGATTTACCATAGATGACTTTTTCTTGTCCGAAGAGGAATTGGTCAATCGATTAGTATCCAGGGATACGGATAAGAAGTTGCTATTGAACGGCACCCTTGGCGAGACAGAAAAATTATATGAATCCATTAGAAAACAAGCCGCTTCAGTGGACGTTACGTTGGAAAAGCATGTCGACGCGCTTCGTGTAAAGACGATTCATCGGCTCCACGAATTGGAGAAAAAAATGTTAAGGGCAGAAAAAAGAAAATTCGCCGACCAGCAACGACAGATACATACAGTAAAGCAACATTTATTTCCATCAAACGGATTGCAGGAGAGGTACGATAACCTGCTTTACTACTATGCTAAATGGGGGAAAGACTTCCTTGAACAACTTTATGAACATTCGCCTGCTTTGGAGCAGGAGTTTACTATTCTACAGGAAAAACCAGGGGATGCAAACCCCGGCAAGTAAAGACGGGATTTATTTATCAAACTTGTTTTCCCATCCCTGCTTTTTCATTTTATCGGCTTTCATTAAGACATCCTCTTTCAGCGAATTTTTGTATTTAGAGATCACTTCGGAAAAGGTCTCATCGGATGTAGCGAGGATTTCTGTCGCCAGGATGCCTGCATTTTTAGAAGCATTCAGTGCAACAGTGGCGACGGGTATTCCATTGGGCATCTGCAATATGGATAAAACCGAGTCCCACCCATCGATCGAGTTGGATGATTTGATTGGAACGCCAATGACGGGTAGAGTGGTCAGTGATGCTACCATCCCCGGAAGATGGGCTGCTCCACCGGCTCCGGCAATAATTACTTTCAGTCCTCTTTCTTTGGCGGCGAGGGCATAATCCATCATTCGTTTTGGTGTGCGATGTGCCGAGACTACCGTTACTTCAAACGGAACATTAAATTGTTTGAGGATGTCAGCCGCGTCCTGCATAACCGGTAGATCGTTATCGCTACCCATAATAATGCCGACCAGAGGTTCCATGAATAATAATTGAGAAGCAAAGAAACGTCAAAAAAATCTTTTGAGGTCCTATTTCACCAGGTCGCCTTTTAGTCGCAACAATTCGGTCTCAGCCAATTTCGTGTTGTATCTGGCTGCGATCAATCGGTTATAGCCATCCTGTAAACTTTTTTGTGCTTCCTTAAGTTGCAGAAGGGTGCTGGCGCCTAATTTAAAAGTCTGTAAGACAATATCGAGATTTTCGCGTGCCAGTAAAATATTCTCTTCTTCGAGGGCCAGGGCCGTTTTTTGCATTTCATAGCCCCGGAATGAGTTGACCACCGAAAGATTGAGCAATGATTGCTGGCTATTATAAATCAATTGTTGGTATTGAATATCCAATTGCGCTTGCCTGATAAGCCGCTTGGTATTCAGATTGTTCAGGATCGGGATAGTGGCCGTAAATCCGTAGTTGACCCCGCGGTTGCGGTTAAAAAGTGTTGAAAAGCTATTGATGACCGATTGATTCGTATTGCGAATAATATTGTATGATGAAGTAAAAGCAAGGATGGGCCATCTTTCCGCACGATGCTCTTTGAGAGTGAGGCTGGCAATATCAATATTTTTCTGCAGGATTAGCATTGCCGGACTTGTATTCAGAATCCCGTTTTGTATCTCTCCCAGCGCAAGGCTTGTATTTAGCGGAATGGAATCAGCTACATCATAATCTATCGATGCATTGATATTCATTACCTGGTTTAGTTGTTGCTTCAATTGTGCGATCAGCGTTAGTTCTGCCAGCTTGGCTGCCCTCTGTGCATTCAAATCTACTTTGGATTGCAACACATCCGGTTTAGCGCCCGAACCAATATCCAGTTTATATTGAGCCAATTTCACCCTTTCTTCATTCAAGGATATTTGTTCTTCGATCGCCCTCAATTGTTGTTTTTGCTGAACGATATTATAATAGGTATTGATCACTGTTGCAACTGTATTCACCACCTGATCTTTCACGGCCAATCCTCCCAGCCTCACATATTGTTCAACCCTATCGCGGGTGGCAAACATTTTCAAGCCGTCGAACAATGTCCAATTCAAGCCCAGCGATGCATGGTTATATTATTTGATTTAAGACCGATCACTCTGCCTTACTGTTCCATCGGATAAAACCTGCTTCGTTGCGCTTATTGTACCAAGTAGTTTGAACCAGTTGCATTAGCCGGTGGTAAAAAGGCCGCATTCCGGTAAGAATAATCCAACGCCGGCAACGAGCGGAATCATTTTTCGCAATCAGGATATTGTAATTGTATTAAGCAAGTGCCGTCGCTATTGCTTCCTCCAAGGTAAGCAATGATTTGTCCGAAGCGCTCAAAGGCAACAAGAGGATCAATAGCGAAACTATTGCATTTCATCTTCAAGCACTTTCTTTTTAGATGATAGGAATGTGTAGATGGCCGGGACCACATACAGCGTGAGCACCAATGCAAATAACAAACCACCGACAATGACGATTCCCAGTGGAACCCGGCTTTTTCCGGCAGAACCGATTGCCATGGCAATGGGCAATGCGCCCAGGGAGGTGGCTAGTGTCGTCATAAGGATGGGCCTCAACCTGGCTGCTGCAGCATCGACGGCAGCATTGAATCTTTGGCTTCGCCTCTTTTCCTTTTTTGATTGGCGAATTCCACGATCAGGATTCCATTTTTTGTAACCAGTCCGATCAGCATGATAATACCGATTTGCGAAAAGATGTTCAGTGTTTGCCCAAAAATGCTCAGACTTAATATGGCACCGGCAAGTGCCAGCGGTACGGTGATCATGATAATAAAGGGATCGATAAAGCATTCAAATTGGGCCGCCAGCACCAGGAAGATCAGAATCAAGGCCAGGAAAAAGGCAAAGGAAATATTGGAAGAACTTTCAGAAAAATCGCGGGATGCTCCGGCGAGTGAAGTGGTGAATGTTTCATCCAATACTTTATCTCCAATCCGTTGCATTTCCGCGATTCCATCACCGAGGGTTTGACCATCTAGCAAGACCTGCCGAAATGGTGGCGCTCTTAAAACGGTTAAAATGGAAAATCGTTGGGGGGTTGGCCGATTCAGTAAAAGTGACGAGGTTATCCATTTGGATCAGTTCGCCGTTCTTATTCCTTACATAAAATCCTCTGAGATCAAAGGGATCATCCCTGTCATTTCGGTCTACCTGGCCAATGACCTGGTATTGCTTTCCATCTTTGATAAAATAACCAAACCTCCGTCCACTCAAAGCAAGCTGCAATGTATTGCTGATATCAAGCACCGATACGCCCAATTCATTGGCCTTGATCCGATCAATGCTCACCTGAAATTCAGGTTGATTGAATTTGAGATTGACATCAAATCCCTGGAAGACTTGCTCTTCGAAACTTCATCCAGGAACAGAGGCACTTTTTCTTTCAGCTTTTCAAAATTTAGATTTTGCAAAACGAATTGTACAGGAAATGACCCTCGTCCACCCAAACCAATAGAGATAGTTTGTTCCTGGATCGCAAAGGCTTTTACATTTGTATACCTTCGCAACATCCTGTGTCATTTGTTGTGTGATCTCGATCTTGCGTCCTTTTCGCTTTCGCTGGCATCGATCAATCCCATGCTGATAAAGGAAGCATTGCTGCCGCCTCCGCCAAATCCTGGTGCGAATGCCAGCACGACACCTTTTTCAGGAATAGAATCCAATAGCATTTGCGCGATCTCATAATTGATTCTATCGGTAAGGTCAAAATCGGAGCCCTCGGGACCGGTGATTGAAGTACGGATACGGTTCCTGTCTTCCATAGGAGCCAGCTCGGAAGGTATTGTTTGCCATGATGAAAATGATGATGCCGGCGCACACCCAATGATGACAAACGCCATCCAGCGCACGCGCATGAAGCCCTGAAGAGCTTCGCCGATAGCCATTTTCAAGTCCAGTGAAAAAAGGTTCCGTGCGCCGATAGAACCAGGAGTGTCCATGTTTTTTCCTGGCCAAATAAATATTTAATACCGGTGTTAGTGAAAGTGAAACAAATGCAGAGATCAATACAGCTCCGGCCACCACAATTCCAAATTCACGGAACAGGCGTCCCACAAATCCCTGCAGGAAAATGATCGGTAAGAAATACAATGGCGAGCGTAATGGAAGTGGCAATGACTGCAAAATAAATTTCTTTGGAACCTTCTATCGCCGCCTTATGCTTATTCATCCCTTCTTCCATCTTTTTATAGATGTTTTCGGTCACAACGATCCCATCGTCCACCACCAATCCCGTCGCCAGCACAATCGCCAGCAGCGGTAAGTACATTGATAGAAAATCCGGAGAGGTACATGATAAAAAATGCGCCGATCAGAGAAACAGGAATATCAATCAATGGACGGAAGGCCAACGACCATTCCCTGAAAAACAAGTAAATGATCACGATGACGAGAAGGATCGCGATACCCAATGTTTCTTTCACTTCACTGACGGCCTTCCTCACAAAATTGGAGCGGTCATATCCAACCTCCAGCAGAATATCCGGAGGCATTTCTTTCTTGATCTGCATCAACGCGCTTATATACTTCATCCGCAATGGCGATTTGATTGGAACCCGGTTGGGCAATCACGCCCAAGATTGACCGAAGGCACATTATTTTTCCGGGAAGCGATTTCGTCGTTGTCGGGGCCCAGCATGTGCGGTTCCCACATCTTTAAACCGAACAATGCGGGAGCCATTTTCACTGAAGGATGAGATTATTGAAATCATCTTCAGTAACAAGCTTCCCATAGGTCTTGACGATCAATTGGGTCATATTTCCGCGGATCTTGCCTCCAGGCAACTCAATATTTTCCCGGTCGAGCGCTGCCAGGATATCCTGAATGGTCAGATTAAATGCCGCCAGCTTGACAGGGTCGACCCATAGCCGCATGGAATACCGCCTGCCGAAAACAGTCACAGAACTTACTCCCGAGATCGTTTGCAATCTTTCCTGTACTACATTCTCGGCAAAATCCGTGAGCTCCATCAGATCCTTGCGCTGACTTTGGATCTGCATGAAAATGATGGGATCGGAATCCGCATCGGCCTTACTTACGATAGGAGGGGCATCAATATCCTGGGGAAGGTTGGCTACGGCCTGTCCGACTTTATCACGGACATCATTAGCCGCTTTTTCAAGATCGACACCGAGTTCAAATTCAACAGTGATGCTGCTGCTGCCCTGCGCGCTGTTGGAAGTGATATTTTTTACGCCCTGAACCCCATTGATGGCTTTTTCCAGTGGCTCTGTGATCTGTTGTTCAACGATGTCGGCATTGGCGCCGACATAGGAAGTGCGAACATTGATGACGGAGGGATCGATGGCCGGATATTCCCTGACTCCCAAAAATGAATAGCCAATAGATCCAAATACGATGATCAGGATGGAACAGACCATGGCCAACACCGGCCTTCGCAAACTGAGTTCTGATAAATTCATCCTGTTGTCTGAATATTTTTTTCAGATTAAGTATAACCTGATTACTCCTTGCTCAGGCCGAATTTGGCAAGAGTTACATCACTTCCGGGTTTCAGGTAAAGAGACCGGTAGTAATGACAGTATCGCCCTTCGTCAATCCGCTGACCACCTGAACATTCGAAGAATCCCGATGCCGGTGATAATATCAGTAGTCAATGCCTTTCCCGCTCTTGAATAAGAATAATTGTTTTTTCCTTCCCGAGGGTACGATCGCTTGTGAAGGGACCATGATCGCCTCATTATTCTTTCCCAATTCAATTTGCACTTTGGCAAATGCTCCGGGAATCAAATAGGCGATCGTCGGTTTTCACAACAGCCCTCACGGCAGGGACTGCGCGTATTTTCCTCAATAAAAACTTCAGTTGCGGCCACCTTACCGGAATAAGTTTTGGAGAGCCATCCAATAGTAAATTTAATTCCTGGCCCTCTTGATCCGTGAGCTGTATTTTTCCGGAACCGTAAATTGCAGTTTCAATTGTTTTACTTCACTGATCGTAGTAATCACGGTGGTAGGAGTAATGTAAGCACCCGGGCTAATATTCTTAAGGCCCAACTTACCCGAAAATGGAGCCCGGATCTCTGTTTTTGAGATGGTTGTCCGGATAATGTCCATATCCGCTTTAATATTGTTTACATTTAGTAAACTTAAATCATAATCCTGCTGACTTATCCCCTGGATTTTCAATAGTTTACCTTGCCTGTCTTCAGTTGTTTTTGCGATGTCCAATTGAATTCGCAATTTGTTCATCTGAGCCCGCAGGTCTTCGTCATAGAGTTTGGCAAGCAGAGCGCCTTTGCGAAACAAAGCTGCCTTCCCTCACATTCAGTTGCACAACTCTTCCGGCAACCTCGGGATGGATCTCGGTTGTTTCAAATGCAAGCAAGGAACCCGGAACTTCAATAATCTCGTTGAGCACTGTGGGTTGGGCGATAAAGCCTTCGACCTGAAGTGGAGGTTGTTTTTCCGATGCGCCACTTTGCAGTTGGGCCGGCGGTTTTCTTATTCCTTGCTGCCGCAACCGGTAAGGGCGATTCAAGGAGCAAATAAGAAGAAGGAAATTGATCAGTCTCATCTTGGAATGCTGCTATGTATTTGATTAACAAATTGGCCGATAAAGATAAAGGATAATCGATAAACAATTGGACGTCAAATGGAGCCAGTTCCTGCACGCGGAATATTCACTAATTACAAACGGCCTCATAATCGGACGAGAGGGACTAGGTCTTGGGCTAACAAAGTTCTCTTGACTTTGTTGACTGATGCAGTAAATCCTGTTTTTCTGTGCTCAGGATAGTCACATGTCCCATTTTCCTGCCGGGCTTCGTGTCGATTTTTTTCCATAGAGGTGGACAAAGGCATTGTCAATTTTCAAAACATCTTCCAGGCCTTCATATTGCACAGGTCCGGTATGACCTTCCGATCCCATCACATTTACCATGATGGAAGGAATGATGGCATCGGGATTTCCCAAGGGATAATCCAAGGATGATCCGCCAAAGCATATCGAATTGCGAACTGTAATGTGCTTCGATGGTATGATGCCCGCTATTATGAACGCGGGGTGCTGTTTCATTTACAAAAACATTGCCTTCCCTATCAACAGCATTTCACGGCAAATATTCCGGGTGATGCAAAGCGACCTGACAACGGATAAGAGCAATTGCTTCCACCTTCCAAAGAGTTTTTTTATCAAGTTCAGCCGGACAAAGTCTGATAATCCAATAAGTTGAGATCCTTATCAAAGACCATTTCGACAGGATGGATACAATGCAGATTCGCCTGTATCATTGATAGCTACCATCTGCGCGATTTCTTTATGAATGTATGATCAATTTTTCAATACGGCAGGATTGTCAAACCCTTTGGCAATATCTTCTTTTGTTCGGATGATCTGAACGCCGCGTCCATCATAACCGCCTTCGCCTAATTTATGCACCGCCGGCAGAAAACTTACCTGTCATTTGCTAATTCAACCAGGTTTCTGGTAATCATGAAATGTGCAGTCGGGATTTGATGTTGCTCATAGATATTCTTTTTGAAGGATCTTGTTCTTGATGGTTCTGTAGAACAGAGGGCTTGGATAAATTTTCAAACCTTCTGTTTCCAATTTTTCCAGGGCTTCGATATTGACATTTTCAATCTCGATAGTCAGTGCATCAAGTCCTTTTCCGAAATTGATAGACGTCATCAAAATCTCGGATATCGCCTTTTGTAAAATGATGGCAGAGATGAGCGGCAGGACAATCCTCGTTCATTTTCCAGAACAAATGTTTCGACAGGATAGTTTGCGGCGGCCTGCAGAAACATCCTGCCCAATTGTCCACCTCCAAGAATTCCAACTTTTAGCATGGGGGCAAAGATAGGGTCGGTGTAGGTAGGAAGTTTTACCTTTGCAACATGCTTCCTGATTATCCTCACAAATTATTTTCAGACGAACGCAGGCATGCTTCAGCCTGCTGATGGAAACCCTGGCCATGGATGCCATGTTGATGAATTGATCTAATTTCAATTGAAGCTTTTACTGACTCCATTTATAATATTCACAAGCAACTGAGCAATCATGACCATTGATACAAAAACCGATATGATCCAAAAACGGGCGCCGATTTTCTTCCTCTTCAGGGAACCGATCATATCGAATTTTATGTTGGCAATGCCAAACAGGCGGCCCATTATTATATGACTGCATTTGGATTTCAGGCCTGGCCTATGCCGGACCGGAAACAGGAGTGATGGACAGGGCCAGTTATGCAGTACGGCAACACAAACTCACTTTTGTGTTGACCACACCTTTACGGACAGGACAATCCAATGGCGGAACATATTCACAATCATGGGGACGGTGTAAAATCGATTTCATTGATGGGTGGATGATGCACAGACAGCGTGGAAAGAAACGACCAAGCGAGGAGCAATAAGTTGTATGGAACCGAAGAAGTTGAAGATGATGAAGGCGAAGTGGTCATGAGTGGCATCCATACCTATGGAGATACAGTTCACCTATTTATTGAAAGAAAGAATTATCAAGGAGCTTTCATGCCGGATACAGGACGTGGAGCAATCCACATTTCCAGCCTGCCGATACCGGGTTGCTATATGTTGATCATTGCGTGGGAAATGTCGGATGGAACCAGATGAATCCATGGGTAAAATTTTATGAAGATGTAATGGGATTCAGAAATATCCTCACATTTGATGATGAAGATATTTCCACCGAATATTCGGCGCTGATGAGCAAAGTGATGAGCAGTGGGAATGGTTATGTAAAATTCCCGATCAATGAACCTGCGGAAGGGAAGAAGAAATCACAGGTAGAAGAATACCTGGAATTTTATAATGGAGAAGGAGTGCAGCAATGGCGCTTGGCGACCGACGATATTGTGAAAACAGTGAGGGAATCTGATGAGCCGGGGCGTGGAATTTTTAAGAGTTCCCAACTTCTTATTATGATGAACTGTTGGACAGGGTAGGTAAGATTGATGAGGACCTGGAGCCTTTGAAAGAATTGGGTATTCTCGTTGACCGGGACCATGAAGGCTATCTGCTGCAGTTATTTTCCAGGCCGGTGGAAGACCGGCCCACGCTTTTTTTTGAGATCATTCAGCGGAAAGGGGCAACGAGTTTTGGGAAGGGAAATTTTAAGGCATTGTTTGAAGCGATTGAAAGAGAGCAGGAAGCGAGGGGGAACTTGTAATCTTCTTGACATCGAAGTGAGCCCGTAGTACTGTATGCACCGCTATTATAAATTTGGTTTTCTGCATGTTGTATCTTCTGATTTTAAAATGTGGGCTTGTATCTTTACACATCATTTGCATTTCGACGGAAATAAATCCAGTACCACGCCGTTAAGAACTTAACCGATGATGAAATACCCTTTTCACTTCTTTCCCTATTCCTGCTTTGTACAGGCTATCTGCAACCGCTCAAACTTCCTACCAAAAAGGCGGCTTGCCTATTCTTCCTTTATCGACTACCAGCGCAATTTTCCGCGTCCGGTCGAAGCACTGAAGAAGAAAGAAGACACCCTGCAAAAACAATTTAGGCAAAGGGACTGAAATGGCCGGCAAAATATATTTATATCCGTTCATTCAAATATGATAGCCAATTGGAAGTTTGGGTAAAGAATGAACTCAAAGACCAATTCAAGCTTTTCAAGACCTATAAGGTTTGTGCACTGGCAGGAAGCCTGGGCCCCAAAAGGATGGAAGGAGATTACCAGGTACCGGAAGGATTTTATTATATCGATGAATTCAATCCCAACAGCAATTATTATTTATCACTGGGGATCAATTATCCCAATGTATCTGATCGGGTATCTGAGCGATTCCATTCGGCCGGGGGCGGCATCTATATCCATGGCAGTTGCGTAACGGTTGGCTGCATTCCGATCACGGACCAGCAGATCGATGAAGTATATATTCTGGCGGCACAGGCAAAAGACCAGGGCCAGGATTTTATTCCGGTTCATATTTTCCCGATTCGTTACAATGTGCAGAGGAGTGTGAATTTCCTGGACAATCCTGACCAAGGATGATCCTGCATTAAAAAAATTTGCATGCACGATCTGGAAGATGCATTTGATTATTTTGAAAAGTACAAACAATTGCCGGTCGTGATGATTGGAGAAAAGGAGAATACATCATTGATGGTGCTGCCAAAACCCGAGAAGAAAGAAAAGCCTGCCAAAAAATCGTAACGCTCAACGCCGCGTACAGGAACGTTGGCCAATTGCCGGAGGCAGTACAACAATGGCCGCAATATCCCGGTGGCGCCGATGCATTAATGAAATGGCTGGATGAATTGGGCAAGGAAATGGTAGCATATTTGCCTGACGGGAATGAAAAAGCTTATGTCCAGGTTGAATTTATAGTAGATAAGGATGGCATGCCTGTGAATTTCAAGGTACTGCGGAGTTTCAAGGATGCAGATTTCAATGATGAGCTGATCGACCGGATGCAGAATATGCCCAACTGGCAACCTGCTATATTAAATGATAAACCGGTTGCAAAGAAAATGGTGCAGACGGTAACTGTCGAAGATCAAATAATCCGCTACTATTATTGCAATCAGCCTGGATGGTCACCGGCGTTTGCTGTCGCAGCAGAATGTTTTTGTTGGCGAGTAAGATTTTCAAACAATTCGTTGGTATAATGCCTAATGGTGAGCAGGGATAATCCACTCACTACCTGCACATCCAGATCTCTGATGCTGCCAAGGCCAGCTTTTCAATTTTATCGGGCCGGTCATCGAACACACATACAAAACTGATAGCGCCATTTTGTGTGAGGTTGGGTTTAAGATGCAAGTTTTCAAAAAGATGATAAAGCTTTCCCACATGTTGCTCTCCAACAAAGGAAAAATCTCTGGAGCTCATTTGCATCATCACTTGCTTTTCTTTCAACACAATGATCTGGTGGCAAGTGATGGACTGGTTTATTATGGATCGACTGTTCCCGGAAGGGAAGGGTCAAGAAAACATTTTACATATAGCGGAATGCCTTTATTCTGCAGGGGTTTGATCGTTTTTGGATGAATGACCTGCGCTCCATAGTAGGCCATCTCAATGATCTCATCATAATTCAGTTCGGCGATGGCTCTGGCATCCGGAAATTGTTTTGGATCGGCATTCATCACCGCTGCCACATCTTTCCAGATCGTTAAGTCCTTCCGCATCCAGCATGTTGGCAAAGACTGCCGCACGTATAATCACTTCCTTCCCTTCCCAGCGTGGTGCTTTCATTTTCATCCGTGGCGCCAATAAATCCCTGCGTCAGGATGATATCAGTCTGTTCAAATTCCGGCAAGATCGAAGTTTGAACGCTGGCGTGTTGGTAAATTCCCAGTCAATGGTTGCATCCCGGAAATCATCATCGGTGCGGAAAATATCCCGGACATCGATCCATTTATTGGGAATCCGCGCTTTCATTCAGATAGGCGCTGACAATGCTCGTGGAAAGTAGTTCGCCTGCGCAAACCACCTGGTCATAGTAATAGTCAAAGCTGCGTACTGGTTTATCATGCAGTAACCATTCCACTTCAGTAAAAAAATTCTTCAGTTGTTCTTCACATGCCAGATAGCTGGTTACCAATAAATATGTTGGCAGTGGTCAGGTGTTGCTGTTTTACCTCGTTCAAACAGCGCAAGGGCTTCTCCTTTCTACCGGCAAAAAATGCTTCGACAACTTTTTCCAGTGCATTGGTTGTCTTTCCCATTGCAGAGATCACCACCAAGATCCTTTCATCCGCGATAAATCTTGAGAATATCCCGGACGTTCCGGATCCTTTCAATACTATTCACGGAAGCGCCGCCGAATTTGAAAACTTTCATAGTCAGTATGATAATAACTTAAGTTAAATGAAGTAATCTGAATAAGGGTTGCAAATGTCGGGAATATTCATGTTCTTTGCACTTGCCTATCTCAGTTTTAAACGAAGTTTGAATCCCTTACTTTTGTCAATAACCATAAACCTTCTTTCATGATCGTCAACCGTAAGGTGCTCACGCTGGATGAATTCACGATTCAGCAATTGCGTGTGCATACCCAATGCGACCGGCGAGCTTTCAAGCCTGTTGAGAGATATCGGACTGGCTGCAAAGCGAGTAAATGTGGAAGTGAATAAGGCAGGATTGGTTGATATATTGGGTGATACCGGCACGATCAATGTGCAGGGTGAGGAGGTAAAGAAACTGGATGTATATGCCAATGATCAGTTTACCGGTGTATTGGGTCATGGTATCAGTTGCGCAGGTGTTGCCAGCGAAGAGATCGATGATTTTGTTCCATTTGATGATGTAGAAAGCAGGGATTCCAAATATGTATGTCTCTATGATCCTCTGGATGGCAGTGGAAATATCGATGTAAATGTTTCCATCGGAACGATATTCAGCGTTTATCCGCGAGTTACGACCACGAGGACGCATTGCCACAGCGAGAGATTTTCTGCAGCCCGGCATCCGGCAGGTGGCGGCAGGATATATTATTTATGGTTCATCCACGATGATGGTCTATGCGACGCGCCGGGGGGTGAATGGATTTACACTCGATCCTTCCATTGGTGAATTTACCTTGAGTCATCCGGATATCAATGTCCGGACGATGGAAAAATATATTCGGTCAACCACGGTAATTTTTTTAGTATGATGAGCCTGTCCGACAAATATATAGAAATTTGCCAGCGGAAAGGATAAGAACTAACGGTGGCCCCTATACGCAACGATATATCGGCAGCATGGTCGCGGATGTACACCGGAATCTGATCAAAGGCGGGATCTTTATGTATCCTGGCACCATTGACAAACCCAAAGGAAAATTGAGGATTGATGTACGAATGCAATCCACTTGCTTTTATCATGAAGTGGCCGGAGGCAAGGCCACCAATGGATAGGAAGAATACTGGATATCCAGCCTGACGAGCTGCACCAACGTTCACCAATGTTTATCGGTAGCAGGATGATGATGAAAGAATTGGAAAAAGAGTTAGCGATTTGATTCAAGATCTATATTCATCAGTTTTGAATTAAATTGCGTTCCCGATGGCAATCAAGATCATACCATACGCAGCGAGCATCATGCTGATTTTAAACAACTCAATATGGAATGGCTTGAAAACTACCAATCTAGCGGAGACCCATGACCTGATAGTGCTCGATGATCCCAGAGGAACCATTCTCGATCGCGGCGGGTCAATCTGGCTTGCGGAAATCGACGGGGAAATAGTGGGAACAGCCGGGCTGGTGGAAAGAAGAGGAAGCGTGAATTATGAGTTGGTAAAAATGACAGTGGACTCCAGCACACCGCGGCAAAGGGATCAGCAAACTTTTGACTCGAACATTGCCTTGCCGAGGCCAGAAGAGTAAAAGCGCAAAAGGTATTCCTTGTTTTCCAACAGTCAATGCTGACAGACCGCAATTAGGCTTTATGAAAACTATGGTTTCAGGCATGTCGAATGTAAATGCACCATTCGTTCGGCGGATGTGAAGATGGAATTAATCTATGATGATCTCAACCAGGTAATGCGACGAAGGATGAATTGTATCTTTAACATTTAATCGGTGAAAATGGCTGAAAAAATTATTTCCGTAAAAGAGTTGGTGAAAAATTACGGGAATTTCCAGGCGGTAAAAGGAATCAGTTTTGACGTATATGAAGGTGAGATATTCGGTTTATTGGGTCCCAATGGCGCAGGCAAATCCACCACTCTCGAGATTATCGAAACCCTTCGGCAAAAAACAAGCGGTGAAGTGAACGTAGACGGATTGGACCTCGACAAAGCACCCCACGAAATCAAGAAGATCATTGGCGTTCAATTGCAAACGAGCGGGTATTATCCGGGGTTAAGCCTGATTAGACCTGATCGAATTATTCTGCGGACTGTATAACCGGAATGTCGAACCGATGGAATTACTTGAGACGTTCAATCTGAAAGATAAGGCGAAATCAAAATTCAAAGAGTTGAGCGGTGGGCAGAAGCAACGCTTCTCCGTAGCGACAACCCTGATCAATGAACCGAGGATCATTTTTCTGGATGAGCCAACCACAGGACTGGATCCACAGGCCAGAAGAAGTCTTTGGGAATTGATTAAAAAGATTCGTCAGCGCGGAACAACCGTCATCATCACTACGCATTATATGGATGAGGCGGAATATTTATGTGATAGCGTGGCAATCATTGATGCGGGCAATATCGTGGCATGGATAGTCCCGACAAATTGATCGATCAATTTACTCGCATCGGGGTTTGAAAGACCGAGGGAAATGAAACTGGCCAACCTGGAAGATGTTTTTATTCAGTTAACCGGACATTCATTACGAGAGAAGAGTTAACCATTGTCACTGTCATTTTTCATAAAACAAAATCAAAATAATTATGGCAGACAGAATCGAAGCGCAAAAAGAAACGGGCGCCAATTTTTAAAAATGAATAAGGAAAAAGAAGGCGTGGTGGAATTCCAGGAGGATTGCAATACCTCGAATTAAAGAAAGGCACGGGAGCACAGCCCGCTGATCACCGATGCAGTGAAGGCGCATTACAAGGGCTCCCTATTAGATGGAAAGGAATTTGACAATTCTTTTAAGCGTGGCCAACCTTTTACAGCTCCTCTTCGTTCGTTGATAAAAGGATGGCAGGAAGCGTTGCCATTGATGCAGTGAAGGAAGTCATTGGCGATTGTGGATTCCATCAGACCTGGCTTATGGAGACAGGGGAGCGGGCGCACGATATCCCGGGCGGGGCAACACTTGTCATTTGAAATTGAATTAATCGAGGTGATCAGAAAATAACTGGAATTTATGTCAACTACGGCCATTGACCTCCGTTACCCGATTGGCGAATATCAGCCCAAACCTTTTTCCATTGAGCAGAAGGTGGAATGGCTGGCGGATCTAAAATTTCTTCCGCAACAATTGGAGCAATCGATCCATAACCTGGATGAAGCTCAATTGCATACGCCGTACCGCGATGGTGGCTGGACTGTCCATCAATTGGTTCATCATATTGCAGACAGTCATATAAATGCTTATTGTCGGTTCAAGCTTGCACTTAACGGAAGAGAACCCCACCATCAAGCCCTATGATGAAAAACTATGGGCTGAGATGAATGATGTCCACAAGCTTCCGATAAATATTTCAATCACCTTGTTGCATGCGCTCCACGCAACGATGGCATGAGACGATTAAAGGTGTTTCGGATAATGATTGGAACAATCGGACGATTTTTCATCCGGAACAGAAAAAAACTATTCGGCTCTGGACTATGCTGGGCATGTATGCGTGGCATGGAAGGCATCATGTTGCGCATATCATCGGCCTGAGACAAAGAAATAATTGGTGAGCATGAAGATGGAAAATCCTTTCTTCAGAATATCTCTTCGATGTCTATGGTTTAAGGTTAGAAAGGATATCTGTGAGACACCGAAAGGCAAGATCGTCGATCCCTATTACGTTTATGAATTTCCAACCTGGGTCACGGCTTTTCCCATGACCGAAGATGGAAAAGTTATGATGGTTCGCCAATACAGGCATGCCATAGAAGAGATCGGCATTGAAATGCCCGGTGGCTGCGTGGATCAGACGGACTGAAATTAGAAGACGCCATCTCCCGCGAAGTACTGGAAGAAACAGGTTATTCTTTTTCATCATTTGAATATTTAGGACAATACATCTTCCAATCCTTCCACAAATAATAATCTGATGCACATGTTCCTCGCCAAAGGAGGTAAGAAGATCTCATCCCAACAGCTCGACCACAATGAAGAAATTGAACTGGTATTGTACACTATTGAAGAAGTGAAGCAGTTATTGAGAGAACAAAAAATACTTCAGAGCATGCACGTCACTTGCCTTTTTTATGCTCTCACCCGGATCGGGGAGCTAAACTATTAACTTCCCCGACCAGGAAGACGCTCCCACAGACCAGGATCAAATCGTCTCTGCCCGCTTTGGATAACGCTGATTTCACCGCCTGATTTACGTCGCTAAAGGTAGTTCCATGCAAGCCGGCGGCAGCCGCTATGGTTGCTAATTCTTCTTCCGGCATCGCTCTTGGGATTTGCGCCTTTGTATAGTAATATTCTGCATTCTTCGGCAGCAGGTTCATGATCTTTTCCACTTCCTTATCCTTTACCAGTCCGATGATCACGTGAAGCTGATGAGGCTCCATTAATTCCAGTTGATAGAGAAGTTGACGAATGCCATCTACATTATGGGCTACATCCAGTATAATCTTGGGAGTGTGGTGGATGATCTCCCAGCGGCCATGCAATCCCGTTAGTTTCCTTACCTGGCTCAGAGCGCGATGGGTGACTTCATGTTCTATTTTCCATCCTTTTTCCTTTAATTGAAAACAGGCTTCCAGGACTGTTAGCAGGTTTTTTGTTTGATAAATGCCCGGCAGGTCCAGATGATATTTCTGTGATCGGTATGATGTTCCTCAGAAACTTCAACAACAAGCTCATTCTTTTCCCAGTGCCAGTTGAGCTACACGTCTTTTTTCACTGGCGATGGTCATTTGCGCATTTTTTTCATTAGAGATCCTTGTAAAAACGGGGAGCGTTTCCGGCAGGAATTCACCAATGACAACAGGCACATCCTGTTTGATGATCCCTGCCTTTTCGAAAGCTATTTTTTCCAGGCTATCTCCGAGCATGTTCATGTGGTCCCATCCGATATTAGTTATGATGGAGAGTTCAGGCGTGATAATGTTAGTGCTGTCCAGCCTTCCACCCAGACCCACCTCAATCACTGCCATTTCAACACCCTGATGGACAAAATAATCAAATGCCATAGCTACAGTAATTTCAAAAAAGCTTGGCTCGATTTCTTCTATAAGCGGTTTTAACCGTTCGGTGAAATCGACAACGAAATCAGGATCAATCATCGTTAACTTTTCTATCGCTTCAGTCTCAGAATGACCAGATACTTTGATCCTTTCCCGAAAGTCTTTTAAATGGGGGGACGTGTAGAGACCGGTCTTATAGCCGGCCAATTGTAAAATTGTCGCCAGCATGTGACTGACAGAACCCTTCCCATTGGTGCCGGCCACATGAATACTTTTAAATTCGTAACTGTGGATTGCCGAGAAATTCGCATAGACGGACTGTATTTGTCAAATCGTTCTTGAATGCCGCCGAGCCGATCCGGCTGAACATCGGTAATCGTGTAAATAGATAGTCGATAGTCTGCTGATAATTCATGCCGCGCAAATGTAAGAAAAGGGAAGTCGGCCGATGGCGGGATGTGAATGGATAAAATACAAAAGCCACCCCGAAGGATGGCTATTGACCTGAATTCTAATCCTTAGTTGATTTTGAAATTAAACTGGACTGTGCACATCGATTCATGATCGGCCTTATCAAATCGGATGTTCTGAAGATATTGAATGATGGCTTCCCTATAGGCGCTACCGAACTGGTAGACGACCCGCGGGCAATGCTTACAAATTGACCGACTCCGTCAGGAGAAACATTGATATTGGCATACACAACTGCTTTTTCGAGATCGCCAGGGAAAGAATAATAACGGACGATCTTTCGGTCACCGTTGGTGATTTTTGGGCCGGATCCGCCGCCTCGAGCCCGTGCCATTTCCTCCTCCATTGCCATTTCCCCTGCCTCCGTCATTAGCCATTGCCATTCCCAACGCCGTTCCCATTTCCCTTACCACCGCTGCGCTCATAATCATCGGCCAGCCGCCACCCTTTCCTGATCCCGTCAGTGTCTTTCCGACGACTGCTTTTGGCTTGGGTGGAGGAGGCGCCGGAGTTTCAACACCGGTTTCGGAAGGTTGTCTTAACACTGAGCTATTATCAATTTTCGTGGCGTTAGGCTTAGGATTATTTGGTTTTAAGACTTCCGGATTTTCTTTATCATTGTCTTCTTCAATATCCTTGGAATCATCTTTCATGCCTGGTGCGGGGGCGATTGAGGGGCTGTTGCGACCAGGACCGGCAGCATGAACGGGATTGCCGCCGCCACCGCCACCTTTGGCGATCAAAACGGGTTCTTCAGGTAAATTTAATTGAACTTCGATACCCGGCTCGGGGACGATTTTTTCAAATACCGGCAACTTCCATTTCAGCAGGAACATCAACAGCACCATCAGTCCGGCAAATCCGGCAGTGATCATAGTGGCCTGGGAATTTTTCCTGGATTCAAGGGTTGCAGACATAGCGTAAGCGTTGTTCATACAAATTTACATTTTAACGGTCAGAACCACTAGTGCCCAATTTTCAACACCTGTTATTAACGATCAAATGCTATGCAACTTGTATGATAGCCGATATATGAAATTGTTAAAAACCAGGCTTGAAGCAATACCGAAGAGACGTTTCAATTGATAATTATCTTAAAGGATGTTATATCACGTCTTCGATTTGAATTTTAAGAACTTTGAAGATTCGCTAACAAGATTACCCGAAAATGACAAGCTATCATACTAATCTACATGTGGATCCATGTAAAATCTTCATGTAGGATCAGCGCAGCTTCCAGACTGCTGAAGATGGGAATCAGATTTCCAAATAATGCGGTCCTTCCCGCACCCAATTTTCCGATGGCAATATTCCAGCACAAAAAACAGATCACCGATGCTCCAGCTCCGAGATAGAGAATTTTTAAGAACAGATTGATGTCCCAGTGAACGGCCGGATGATGATTCAATTCCCATAGATAGAAAGGTAATCAGACAGGATGGTTCCCAAACTAAATACAATGAATAAAAAATTGATTGCCGAAATGTTCGCCGGTTTTTTTTTAACAAGCGTATTATAGACTGGCAAAGAAAAAGGCAGCCAGCAACACCCATCCATCACCCTTCGTAAATTGCAAGGGTCAATAGATTTTGAAGATCTCCTTTTGACAAAAGAAAAAGAATCCCAGCAAATGCAGATCAGTATCCCGCTCATTTTTAAAAGCCGATCCTTTCCTTTAAAAAGATCCGGGCAAGGATGATCGACATGACGGGAGAAGAAGTGGTGCCGATCAGCGCGAGGTTGATCGCCGTCGTATAATGCGCGCCGACATAAACAAACGTATTGAACAGGGCAATGCCCGTGAGTGCAACCCAAAACAAATAATGCAGGGATTGCTCTGACAGTCATCCATTCATTCTTGAATTGCCTGATAGCAAAAGGAGAAATGATGATGGATGCGATCAGCCAACGGTAAAAATTAAGACTGACAGGCGGGATTTGCCTGATCACTCCGCGGGCGATAATAAAATTGCCTGACCAGATGATCGCGGCCAAGCACTGCCAGTCCGATGCCCTGGCTAAATATTTTTTGATAGATGGTGGTTGCATGTAATAAATCAGGAATGAGCAAAGTCCATTTCGAAGTTACCATGGATACGTTCGATCGGAGGATTGAAATATCCAAAGCGCAGTTGTGGAAATTCTTCATGGATCAATTGCATCAGTTGATTCATTCCCAGGCATTCGCCGGTATCGGTAATGCCGATCTTTCCAAGGTACCAGTCCGGATCGATATTGAAATTCCGCCATTGGATCATTTTCAATCCGGTTTCTTTGATCAGTTTTCTGAAGCGCTTCATATTCCGCGATACTATCCGTCATTCCTGGAAATACAAAGTAGTTGATGGAAGTCCAGCCGCCAAAAGAATTCACCACCCTGAGACTTTCAACAATATCATCAAAGTCATAATTATTTGGCCGGTAATATGGCATATAAATTTCGCGGCGTGCCGAATTGGTGCTAACGCGAATAGAATCCAGACCTGCTTCACATAAGGATCTTCACTGCATCTGGCTTTGAAGCATTGGTATTGATATTGATACTTCCTTTTTGGGTATGTTTGCGGATTCCAATAATCGCATCCCTGATCGTTTCCCACATGAGCAAAGGTTCGCCTTCACATCCCTGGCCAAAACTGACGATCGGAAATGGGGCTGATTCAAGATGAGGAACGGTAAATTCTATGATCTCTTCTGCCGTCGGCCTGAATTGCAGTCGGTCTTGTGTGGACACGATCGTTTCTTCAAATGGTTGAAATGAAATGCATCCGATGCAATTGGCATTGCAAGCGGGAGAAGAAGGAACGGGGCATTCCCATCGCCCCAGGAAAAAATTCCGGGCGGCAGGGCAATGATAGGTCAATGCGCAATTTTTTCCAATGTGTTCGACCAGCCGGTTATGCGGATAGGCTTTTAATAATTGTTGAACTCCTGCATCGACTTTGCTTGGATCATAGCCTTCGCTGTCCTGCCGGATATCGGCTTCAATCCTCCTGGCCGGAACATAGAATTTATCATTCAGCCAGCCGGCCGCAGTATAACAAAATAAGTGGAAGGGTAGGAGCACTCGGCCGCTGATTCATATGCTGCCAAATAAAATCCAGTGTGTGCAGGTGGAATGAAAGCTGCCACGGCCCATCCTTTTTCACATAAACGCATTTCCCCGGTTGATCACATCGATGCCGATGCCTCGTCTTCCCGGCAATTCATACAATGATCCTCCCTGCGGTAAGTTCGATCCAATCCTCGTGAGGAACAGGCAATGCATCCCATCCGCTACGTCCGGTTACATAGAGCGTACGTATCCTCAAAGATGGTTCCCTTGCCATCGGAGTATAATATATATGGAGATTGAGAAAGCATTAATCTTTTAGCTGTTGTTTGCAAAATTCGTTGAATTCTTTTTCTCCTGGGTTCGAAAATCCTTCATCGACCAGTTGCTGAATGATCTTATTGTTCTTAAAATCCAAGTGTCAACAATCCATCTTTCAGGATCAGATTGGATAATTCTGCTCCATTCAATGGATACGTGTTCGGAAAGGAAGGATAGCTGATGGTGTCGGTATCTAACTGTAACCAGAAGTTTTCTGGTGGATATCCGGTAAGAAGAATAAATAATGAATACAGGAAAGAAAGCGAGCCACCATTGTGAAGATAATATCGCGAGTGATGTTCACAATGATAAAAAGATCGTGAGCCGGCCATAAGATCTTCGTTTTTCGTTTTTTAATACCAGTGTATATGGAGGCATGTGTCGTGACCTTTAAGTTCGGGAGCGAATTGCTGGTCACTAGTAAATTGCACAGTTTGAATAATACCCGGGCTCCAACATTGGCATCCCAATCAGTTTCTCCCACGCCTACTTCACTCAGATCAAATCCGACGATGCGTGCTGCCACTTTGCACCAGTTTAGTAAACAGGTAAAAAACTTGTTCTGTTTCGAATCCTCCCTGCACCGGCGTTCCGGTATTTGGACAAAGTTTCGGATCCAGTCCGTCGATATCAAAACTGATAAAAACTTTTTCAGGAAGTTTTGCGACGATCTCTTCCGCAATTATTTTCCAGGTCTGGCCTTCATATTGCCGGCCTTTGATCTCCTTATCAAAATAAGTAATGATGCGATAATTACTTTGCCGGATATAATCCCATTCGCCGCCGCTATAGTCCCGTACACCAACCTGTACCAGTCTTTGGAGTTCGGGGATCTCAGTCAATGCATTAAACATAATGCCTGCATGGGAATAATTAAATCCCTGATAGTCGTCGCGCAGATCACAATGGGCGTCGATTTGAAGAATGCCAAAAGCGGGATTCCTTTCTGCGATGGCTTTCAGGTAACCCAAGGTAAGTGCTATGATCGCCGCCGAACAGCCCACCAGTTTGTTTTTGACAAGCAGGACTTTAGTTTGTTCATAAACCCAATTGTTGAGATAAGCGCTGCCTTCATTTACTTCCTTCAGGGTTTTTGACATGAAATGGTTGGCAGAAACATCTTCATCCCGGGCGATATAATCAATGTATAATTCTGCTTCTTTCCTGAGATAATCGCTTTTCATCAGGATCTTGCTGTCGCTCTGGCGCATAAAAAAACCCTGTCTTCCAGGCGTCAGGCATTTCGGGATCATAGAGGTCAACCTGGAGACTGGCCTTGAAGATGGATTCAGGAGCTCGGGCTGTTCCCATTCCATAGCTAACTGTAACTTCCCAGGGCACTGGAACAATGACCAGGCGGGCATCGTTTTCATTGCTCGGTAAGCCAAAGATGTTGAAATTGGGATTACTGACATCTTCCGGGTCGTAATTGGAAAAATCAACCATACTGCGATTATTGAAAAGCTGTGCAAGTTAAATGCCTTTGCAATTTCAGCAAAATCAGAATGAAGAGGGCTTCAGAAAAGCGGATGTAAAATTGCAGTCGGTTATTTCCGGCTCAGGTGCTTAAGATGCAAGACATGTGATGCGACGGCCAGGCTCATCTTTGGATATTCTATATAGGGAACTCCAAAATCCTGGCAAGCCTTCTTAATGATCTTGCTGATTGCAGGATAGTGCACATGTGATATGCGGGGAAATAGATGATGCTCGATCTGGAAATTCAATCCGCCAACCCACCAGGAGATCCATTTGTTTCTTGTTGCAAAATTGGCTGTAGTCTTCAATTGATGGATCGCCCATTCATCTTCCATTTTTCCGGTCGATGCATTGGCTGCAGGAAAATGCGTTTCTTCAACCGTATGTGCCAATTGAAAAACGATACTCAAAACAAAACCCGCAAACAGAGCAAAGACCAGGAAGCCGAGGATCCAGGTCCTGAAACCCAAGATGATAAATCGGAACAGCAACAAACAAAAAGGCATGGATGAGCTTAAATCCCCAAAAAGAAATATGGTCCGCCAAATTCATTTTTTTCAGCGGCGTCGGTCCGATCCTTTTCAAAAAATATTTTTTGTAGTCGGTAACAAGGACCCACCACAAATAAAGCAGGGAATAAGCAAGCCAAAAATAAAAATGCTGGTAGCGGTGAACTTTATAATACTTCTGTGTTTCGCAGAGTCTCAGAAAAGGTTTTGCTTCGATATCGTCATCGACTCCGTCAATATTCGTATAGGTATGGTGAATGATATTATGCTTGGATCTCCACATGAAATTATTAGCACCCAGGAAATTCAATGAAAGCCCTGCGATTTATTCACCCATTTATAACGGCTGAAGCTCCCATGCATGCCATCATGCATCATATTGAAGCCGATGGCAGCAGTCAATCCTCCCAGCACAAGGCATTCGGTAATTGCAAGCCACGTCGTCAGGCGTATAAAAAATCAGATGAATATAGATAGCTATGAAACTAACAAGTAAGACGATCGCTTTGAGGAAGAGGGAGAAATTACCGGTATGTGGACTTTCCGACTTCTATTGAAATAATCGCTGATCCTTTTTTTTAATTCAGTGTGGAAAGATTGGGAGATATTTGAGAATTTAGGAATGGGCATTTTAAAATTGTATTAATATTGGACGTGCAAAGGTAACGCTTATTATGCAAACCGGATTAAATCTTTGAGAATGAGCGGCTCTATGTTTCGAGCTGGACGAGCGCATCCAGGTTCCGGATGCCAATCGTCTTATCGACGGTAAATCCTTCTGCATATTTTACGCCAATCCGTTTTCCGAGCATCCTGGCTCTGGCGATAATGCTCTCCAGAAAATCGGGGGTAGAAATATAGGTTTGGGGGCCTTCTTCACTCGTATCGCTGACGTATAAAATTGGGATCAAATAGCTTCTATTGCCTTCATTCGTTGATCAAAAACAGGGGTAATATCAATTAAAAGATTAGGTTCGTGATACCAATCCTGAATATAATGCAAGACGTAGCTGGGGCGCCAGCGCGGTTGGACATTTCCCATTTCATCCAGCGTTTCGATTTTAACCAGGCCTGCCAGAAAGCAACTTTCAGCGATCATTTTCCCGGCCCTTCCGTGATCGGGATGGCGGTCGTGCAGGATGCATTGGCAGATCACCACATCGGGTTGATAGTTCCTGATGGCCTGGATGAACTTCAGTTCGGTTTTCTTCATCATCCTCAAAAAAACCATCCCGCATTTTGAGGTTTTCCCTCATTTGAACTGCCCATGATCGATGGCAGCATTCGCTGCTTCTTTGTGCCCTCGTTTCAATATTGCCGCGCGCTGCCCAATTCACCTTGGGTGAGGTCAACGATACCTGCTTTTTTCCGCTTTTGATTTCTTTGATCAGTGTTCCGGAACAACCGAGTTCAACATCATCGGGATGGACGCCGATGGCGAGGAGGTCTAGTTTCATAACGCAAATAAGGATAGTCGGGAGTCAGGAGTCTGGAGCTAGAAAGAATTGACGATAATAAATTCATGCTGGATCTAGTCCCACTCCAGACTCCCAACTCCCACTATCTCCTATAAGGATTATTATACCAACTCCCATCGATCTCTTGAACGATGAGTTCGATTTGATGGTCGGTCTTTTCTTTAATATCCCAATCCTGCTTCATATTGCTCCCAAAGAAGAAAGCGACAGTTTGATAGAAGCGCTGCGGTCAATCCGCCACGGTATTCTTTCACTATTTCGTAACAATTATTGCCCGTTTGCCGGTTGATGAGTTTCATTAAGATTTTTCCCTGATAAACGGAAAGATTGGAGAGAGGATCACTGAATTGACTTTCTTCAATTCTTTTTCTCTTGACTTAATATATTTCTTTCCGTTCTTTTTTTGAATGCACATTTGTCAGATTGGTATTGATATCATTGATCGTCATTCCGGCAATTCTTGCATACGGATAGGTGACATAAACCGCATTTCGCAATCTTGTCCATTCTGCAATATGCTTTGCCAATTTATCAGGTGGCAAGGTTAGAAACCCAGGCCATCTCCAATTCTTTATATGGAAGCAGTTCACCCTGGTACCAAATTGCATCGACAACGATCGTATCATTGGGTCCCCAGTTCTTTGCTCTTTCCGACAACTGGTGGAATAGGAGGGATTGTATCCGTACGAGCGGTTGGAGGATCAATTTGTGCAAGATGCACTGAGAGTTGACAAGAGCAGCAAAGGCCAGGAGAACCACATTTCGAATAAAATGATATTTAAACGCACTGACCATCGAATTGTAAAGTTAAAAAACAGAGCCTGAAGGCATTACTAAGTGAGACAAGAAAAGGCCAGGCGGATCGCTGTCTGAAAAATGGCAAATTTAAGAATTTGTTAGGCTCGCTTGTTCAGCGAGATGCGCCGGACCATGCTGATGATGATGCCGGTAGCAGTGATCACGACCCCGAGCCAGAGCAAGTTGATAAAGGGAAATTTATAAGCTTTCAGCGTAACGATATTGCATCACGGTCTTCTGATTCTTTAACACCCAATTCGATGCGTTTTGTCGGGATTCATCTTTTGTAATCTGATGCATCGAGGTTTTCTGCAACGACGTATCCGGCATGTGCGAGTCACTTCATTTTTTAGCCGATTGCCAACTTCGGAGTGATCGTAGAAATGGAACCGGTTTTGGAAAAAACTTTTAAAGGGTGCTTCAAGAGGCTGCCGTCATTCGGTCCGAAGAGATTGGAAGGGAAGATTTTCTTTTGACCTGACATCTTCGAGTACCATGTATCCATTTGAATAAAAAATCGTGTCGCCCGCTTTCATCTTCTGTGGCTTGAAAACGCTCTTATCTTTTTGTTTTTCCGGATTCGGAAGAGAAGTGATATAAGTAAATACATCATGATCCCAATAATGACGGGAAGAAGGGTTGGCCATCAATCCTTCATTTCCTTTATAATTTACAAATGCATTCGGCTGGAGTACAAATTCTTCTTTTCCATCCTTGCTCTTGAATCGGATATTATAAAACCAAAGTTGTTTTTTGGGATGTGCCGAATCACTTTCATAGGTGACCCAATATTTACCCATATCCGTTGTAAACCTTTTACCAGCGTGAGATTCTCGCCCGATTTTTGTTCACTTTCTTCTCCAAAATTGATGGCGATACCACTGGTATTATAGGAAAGAATTTCTTTTTTAGAAGAGGAAAGGAGTATTCCCAACAAGCACCAATCCAAATCCAACATGGCGAAATAGAACCGCCGGACAATTTTAGATTTCCCTTTAAGCCCAAGCCATATATACCCTGCATTTGCAACGATTGCATAAATGCTGCAGGCGATCCCCAACCAGATAGCACCGAGAAAAACAGGTCCTTTCTTATTATAATTGATATCTCCCAATGCCATGACCAGCGATGGCTGCAATTACCGCGATCAGGGTGGGTTTCCAGATTTTCTTCCAAAAAATTTCAACGGCGTGTTTCTTATACCGGAGATATTGTACCGAAGCCAGTCAGCAGTCGCAATTATAATGGCGACATATACTTGAATACTATTGTAAGCAAATTCCGGGTCTTCCGGTGGGGCAATATTTGATTCAAAAATTTTATTAAATACAGGCAAGGAAGTCTTTCCAATAATGACCAATGCAGAAAGAAAAAATACCAACGAACCAATGAACATCCAGAATTCTCGTGGAAGAGCTGCTTTCTTCCTTTTCGGATCGCTGGAATTTCTTTATAGCGGTCATGAAAAACAAGTAATCCGGGAATAACCCACAACAATAGAAAGGCAATCAATTGATGATTCATGCCCAGGTCAGTAAATGCATGGACGGATGAATCATCGAGGATGCCGCTCCGTGTGAGAAGGTGGAGTAAAGTATCAGGCAAAAGGCCAAAATGAAAAATAGGTGTGTTGTTCTAAGCGAATGGCCACTGTGTTTATAAATAAGTAGTGTATGGATGCCGGCAATCATGACCAGCCAGGGAACCAATGATGCATTTTCTACCGGATCCCAAGCCCAATAACCGCCAAAAGTGAGCGATTCATAAGCCCACATGGCACCCATCATGATCCCTACGCCAAGAACGGCAGAGGAAAAGAAAGCCCATGGCAATGCGGGCCTGGTCCAGGTATCAGTGATCATTCTTCTTTATCCAAAGTCGGCGCAATGACATAACGCAAATGGAACGATAGTCGAAGCAAATCCAATAAACAAGACAGGAGGATGGATCACCATCCAATAATTCTGCAATAAGGGATTGAGATCATTGCCATCGCGAATCGATAACAGATAGTCGGGTCGCAATGGCATTGGTGACATCGAAATCCACATGGTATGCCGGAGCATTATCCAAGAACTCCGGAATTTCTCAACAGCATGAAAGGGTTGCTACCCAGTCTTCCAATCGAAAATATAGATGCCCGCAATCATCGTGGCCAGGCAAAATTGAGCGAGGCTGATCACAGTCATTACCGGCGCTTCCCATTTCTTGCTGTTTATGATCAATATCAGTCCCAATACGCAATGCCAGAAACTCCATAGCATGAAACTTCCTTCCTGTCCTTCCCAAAAGCAGGCAAGCAAATATTTGAATTCCAGTGAAAGGCTGCTATGCTGCCATGCATATTTATATTCGAAGAGATGATTGTGAATAATGTAAAAAAGGATACTGAAAATGGCAATGACTGAAATCAGCTTCGGTTAAGAAAGGCAATGCGCGCCAATTTTTTCCAATGGGCGGCATCTTCTTGTTGATCTGCACGAGCGGATCGGAAATAAGAAAAGGCTGCAATCAGAGCTGGCCACAAGGATAAGAACAATAAAAAAGTGGCCTAGTTGTCCCGGGTAATAAGATGCTCACCGATGTAGCCCATTCGTATTGATTATTTATTTCAATAAGCGTCGGGCTTGTCGCATGTCTTTGCGGAGAGTGTCGTTTCGGAGTTGGTTTGAATATTTTTTTCTGCTGCATTCATATCATCTTTGTATTTGGAAGGACATTTGGTTTGAATGTCCTTGCATTCAAAATGATCATCCTCGTATGATCCTTTTAAGACCAATTTTTCGCTGGTTTCCAGGTTTTCAATCCTGCCTTTGCCGGTAGATCACTTTCATTTTTTGGCCTAGTGTATCAATGGCCGATAAAACTCAAATAGTTGGGGTTTTTCAATTCATCATAGTCCACAGGCATAGATGTGATCCAACTTGGCAGCGACATGGACAAACTTTCCGGGATTGGCTTTAGCCCACTTCAATCGAATCATAAGTTGAAGCTCCTTTTAAAAAGCTGACCAACACAGCGATCGCTCCGGCAATCAGCACGAGTAATATGATATGAATTCTTTTCATCTTCTTTCATGCGGGATTAACCCGGCTTAACCGGCCAAAGTTAGCTAAAATGGATGATCTGTCCTGCTTTCATCCTTCAAAACTGTTTACCCTTATCTTTGCTGCCTGCTTGATCAATAACTAAAAGAATAAAACTATGAGATGTTTTTCCAATTATCTGAAGAACAAGAGATGATCCGCAGAGCAGCCAGGAATTTTGCACAACAGGAATGTAAACCCGGAGTGATTGAAAGAGATGAGAAGCAGCAATTTCCAAGAGAACAGATCATGAAACTGGCTGAACTTGGATTTTTGGGAATGATGGTGAAATCGGAATATGGCGGTGCAGGCATGGACACCATAAGTTATGTTCTTGGCGATGGAAGAGATCAGCAAGATCGATGCCAGTGTGAGTGTGGTGATGAGCGTGAACAACAGCCTGGTATGTTATGGATTGCAGGAATTTGGCACTGAAGCGCAAAAAACAAAAATACCTGGTTCCCCTGGCTCAAGGCAGAAAGGATGGTGAACTATACATCGGCGCATTTATGCTGAGCGAACCTGAAGCGGGGAGCGATGCTACTTCTCAAAAAACAACCGCCGAAGATAAAGGCGATCATTATCTGTTCAATGGAACGAAGAACTGGATCACGAATGGAGGAACGGCTTCTGTCTACCTGGTCATCGCGCAGACTGATGCGGCTAAGAAATCAAAAGGGATCAATGCTATTGATCGTTGAAAAAAATTGGCCCGGCGTGGTAGTGGCAGCGAAGGAAAACAAATTGGGAATTCGCGGAAGCGATACGCATTCAGTTATGTTCAATGATGTAAGGGTGCCCAAAGAAAACCGGATCGGCGAAGATGGTTTTGGATTTAAGTTCGCCATGAAGACGCTTGGCCGGCGGCAGGATCGGCATTGCATCTCAGGCCCTTGGTATTGCCAGTGGCGCCTATGAACTCGCAAAGGAATATTCAAAAACGCGGAAAGCATTTGGTACGGAGATCAAGAATCACCAGGCAATAGCATTCAAATTGGCCGATATGGCGACACGGATAGAAGCTTCCCGGCTGCTTTGTCTGAAAGCCGCATGGGAAAAGGATAATCAATCTTAGATTATACACTGAGCAGCTCAATGGCTAAAGTGTTTGCGAGCGAGACGGCCATGTGGGCCAGCTGTTGAAGCCGTCCAGATTCATGGTGGATATGGATTTGTAAAGGAATACCATGTGGAAAGATTGATGCGGGATGCAAAGATCACACAGATCTATGAAGGCACGAGTGAGGTGCAGCGTATCGTCATCAGCCGATCCATTTTGAAAGAATTATAGTGAGTGGCAATCAATCGACAAGCATACCAGCAAATAAAGGCAGAACTGGATCAAATCAAATACTGTCCTGGTCGCTATCTCCAAGACCAAACCTGTAGCAGACATTCTTGAATTATATGAGATGGGGCATCGCGATTTTGGCGAAAACTATGTGCAGGAGCTTGCAGATAAACAAGCCAAACTACCCGGGGATATTCGCTGGCATTTTATCGGACACTTGCAGCGCAACAAAGTGAGGCAGATCGCTTCCTTCGTGCAACTGATACAGGGTGTTGACAGTCTTAAATTGCTGGAAGAGATCAAAAAGAAGGTGCAAAAAACCAAAATACCATCCATTGCCTGTTACAGGTTCATATAGCCGAAGAAGAAACAAAATTTGGATTGGATGAAAAAGAATTGGAAGAATTATTGGTGAAGTTGATGCCGGCAGAAGGATTTAGTCATGTAAAAATTAGCGGATTGATGGGAATGGCGTCATTCACCGACAACCAGGATACGATGAGAAAGGAATTCAAACATCTTAAAGAGGTGTTCGATAGAATGAGGACAATGGATACAACATTTACCACTATTTCGATGGGCATGAGCCAGGATTACAAAGTGGCGATGGAGGAAGGAAGCAACATGGTCGGATCGGCAGCCTGATTTTTGGAGAAAGAGCCGTCGAAGCAAATGAGGCTCCATCGTAATTTTATAAACAAATTTTTCTTTATATTCAATGCGTTATTTTTTCTCACTTATATTGATCAGTTACGGTGCATGCGCCTCAGCGCAGCAAGAGAGGGATACCATGTTCAAGCACTGTCCGGTCTATATCACTGACACCGTTACATCCAACAACTTCTTTCTTGAATCTCAACCTGCAACATTGAAGGTGGATCGGGTAAAGGGAAATCTGACCGTCGTATTACAGCAACGAGATCAATACTTCACTTTTTTTTTCCATGATAATAAACTGAAAAACACAAAGTATACGATCATGAAAGGATCGGCGTCCAATAAGTCAAGGTGGAAGCCAAATATTCTTTCCGGTCCGGGCAACAGGTTTCATTTGTTGATGTCCGTTCAGGAACAGTGGAGTCCACATTTGATCAGAAAAAGAATCTCTGGCATTTAAAGGTGTCAGGTATCATTGCAAACCTTGTGGAAAGAGCTGTCACCTACTACCGGGTGAGGGCGGAGCTTTATTTTCCACTTGATCATTTCACCTGGATAGTTCGGAATATTTTTTCCCAGATAAATATTTCTCTCTGCATAGATCATTCCATCTCTTTTTTTCGTGACCAGAATCCCAATTCCACCCCTCCCTGCTTGTCTTTTTCTTTCTGTAGCAGTAAGGAAGGGATCATCATCAAAAAGAAACTCATCGATCCAATATTCATTTTTCCCGGCTCCTTAACGATCGGGTGAATATGTGACGGAATATTTGCTCCGGGATAGGGAGCAGGTCTTAGCGTATAAAAACGGTATTGTCCCTTTTCGTTTGTTTTAACCCATCCTTTAATATATCCATGTCTGCCGGCGGAACCTTTCTCTTATTCTTATTGGTATATTTTCCGGTTTGGTCGGTATGATAGATATAAAAAACAACATCTTTTGCAGGCGTTTTTCCATCCGCTTTATAAACGATGCCACAGACGACCATTTTTGGACCCGTTTCGGCAAAGTCGGGTAGGGTATCGGTCCAATTCAACTGGTTAAAAGGGATAGGACTTTCAAAAATGGGTTCACACCCTTCACAACTTCCACCCGACCTTAACGGTTGATGCATTATCTGTATTGGTGTTTTGTGAGCGGCCGCAGGAAACTATGCCTACAAAGACAAGGAATAGCAAAGAATATTTCATATAAAATGTTTTACCCTGCAAAATTTGGATTCTTTATAATCATTTATGGAATGAATTACACCAATGGCAGATGAAACGTGATGAATAGAACAAGAGAATAGTTTGTTTGATAGCAGATGGAGTAGGATTCTGATGCGAACGTCAGGCAAATCAGCCATTGGTGTAATCTTCCATCCGGGCTGGAATTAGTAATTTAATTTGCATATGGTAAACACCGAACTGGTTCTTCAGGTACAAATTGCACCACGTTACCTTCTGGATCCTCATTTTCGGGGTTTGGTATTTTCTGCGCTATGAGGATTATCCCAATGCAGTCAAAGCGTTCCAGGTCACAATTATTAAGTTGCTCGACCTGGTAATCATGATTTATTTCACCAATTATATATTGATTCCCCGGCTGCTCTATAGGAAAAGATATGTCTGGTTTGCCGTCATTTTTGTGCTGATGATCGTGACCAGCTGCATCATTAAGATGAGTATACTGGCACAGGTACTCAACGAACCTTTGCAGGATGGGCTTTCGAACAATTTCAAGGCAAGGATCTACAATAATATAGTTCCGCATTTTTTCCTCGTCACTGCCGGCGCGGCCGTGAAGTTGATGTTGGACTATGCCGAATTGCAAAAGCGAATGGCGGAGATAGCAAAGGAAAAGGCAGAGGCCGAGTTGAATTTTCTTAAATCGCAGATCAATCCTCATTTCCTTATTCAATTCACTCAATTCTGTCTATTTCCTGATCGATAAAAATAACCCGGGGGCAAGGGAAGCGCTGCATAAATTTTCGGATATGCTGCGTTACCAGCTATATGAAATGAATGGAGATAAAATTCCGATTGAAAAAGAGATTAGTTATCTGAATGATTATATGGATCTTGCAACAATTGCGTAAGGATGAGAATTATTCTGTTCAATTGAAATGCAGCCCCGAAGTTAAAGGGTTCATGATTGAACCATTATTGCTTATTCCGTTTGTAGAAAATGCATTTAAACATATTTCACATAGAAAAGGAGAGATCAATTTCATCAGACTGGATATGAGTCGCGACAACGGAGAGTTTCATTTCATGATTGAGAATTCAAAAGACGCAATGGAAAAAACAACTGAAAAGCCCGGAGGAATCGGACTCAAAACGTGAAGCGTCGTTTGGAATTGCTGTATCCCGGTCAACACAGTTTGCAAATCGAGGATCAACAAGGCCTGTTTACTATTGACCTGAAGTTAACTGTATAAAAGCGAGCAGCCTAATATGATAAACTGCATAATAATAGATGATGAGCCCCTGGCAAGGAAAGGATTGAAAGAATATATCGCAGATGTTGAATTCCTAAGTCTGGGCGGAGAATTCGACAATCCTTTAAAGGCAACTGAGTTGATCAAACGAGGGGAAGCGCAGTTACTTTTTTTAGACATACAAATGCCAAAGATCACAGGTCTTGACTTTTTTAAAACACTGACACAGGCGCCCCCGGTAATATTTACTACAGCCTATCCGCAATATGCCGTTGAAGGGTATGAAGTCAATGCACTCGATTATTTGGTGAAACCCATCTCATTTGAACGATTCCTGAAGGCGGCCTTAAAAGCAAAAGAATATTATGAGGTGCGGGAAAAGAATTTGAAGGAAAGCCAGGTTGTAGATGATCATTTTTTTATCAAGGCGGACAATAAATTAGTCAGGATTTTATTTGATGATATTTTATATATAGAAGCCTTGCAGAACTATGTCACCATTATTACCACGGAAAGAAAATATATTACTTATCTCACATTCAAATCCATTGAAGAGTACTTGCCTTCTGATCGATTCATGAAAGTGCATAAATCTTATATTATTTCTGCTGGCAAAGTGAGTAGCATTGAAGGAAATGAGATCCGTATCGGCCAGCACGCTATCCCCGTAAGCCGGAATCTAAAAGAAGAAGTGTTAGAGAAATTGTTAAAAAACAAGTTTCTCAAACGATAGCGTATAACTTTGCAAAATAATTTTGATGGATTCAAAAACCCGATTCGCATGGGTTTCGTTTATAATCCAGAAAATCAAATTTTATGCGCAAACTCAACCTTATTTTCGTCTTCGGGCTTTTCCTATTGACCGCCAGTTGCGGCAGCGCCCAGGCAGATAAAGCAAAATATCCAGATCCAAAGGAGGCAGATTCTAAAACGGTGTATCCTGTAAAATATACCGACGCAGAATGGAAAGCGCGACTGACAGATCTTCAATACAATAGTCCTTCGCCACGAAGGTACGGAGCCGGCTTTCTCTGGGAAGTATGATCATTTTTATGAAAAAGGGACTTATTATTCTGCTGCTACGCTACAGCCTTTATTCAGTTCTGAAGCGAAATTTAACTCCGGGACGGGTTGGCCCAGTTTTTATGCACCGATTACGCCAGATGCGGTAAGGTTGGTAAGGGATGAAAGTTTTGGTATGGTTCGTATGGCAGTAGTAGATAGCAAAAGCGGCTCTCATCTGGGGCATGTATTTGATGATGGTCCTGCCCCCACGCGTAAGAGATATTGTATGAATTCGGCGGCACTGATCTTCGTTCCGGAAGGTGGAAAGCCACCCGTTAGTTCAAAACCATAAAATAAACTAAATAAAAATGAGGTTAGTATTCGTTACCAGCATGGCAATTATTTTGTTGGCTTCTTGTGCGCAGACCCAGGGAAACAGTGTTCCTATTCCCGTCGCATCAAAAGAAAAACCCAGCGCTAATGAAGCCGTGGCAACATTTGCCGAAGGATGTTTCTGGCATGCAGAAATCATATTCCAGAGCTTGGTGGGAGTGAGGGATGCAGTGTCCGGATATGCAGGCGGGACAGACAGCAATCCGGATTATGAAAAAGTGAGCACGGGAAGGACGGGTCATGCTGAGACTGTACAAGTTTATTATGATCCTTCAATGATCTCATATGAAACATTGGTGAAGGCTTTATTTGCAAGCATGGATCCAACCCAACTAGATCGCCAGGGCAATGATGTCGGCAGTGAATACAGATCCATTGCCTTTTACAGGAATGACAAAGAAAAAAAGGTCATTGAGGCGGAGATTAAAAGATTGACAGATGCTAAAAACTATAGCGGAAAGATCGTTACGGAAGTGGTTCCTTTTACGAAATTTTATCCCGCAGAAGCCTACCATCAGGAATATGTTTATAATCATCCCTCCAATCCCTATGTAAGAAATGTTTCTATTCCTGATTTCTTAGCTTTTAAAAAAGAATTCAAGGGAATCTTTAAGCCCTAAAAATTTGGAGAAGGTTATTAGCTTCCTCTTTGAGAACCCGTATTGGACTGCTTACTGACAAAGCCTCCGGATTTATTCGGCTTTTGGATAAATTTTGATCCCTGGTTACTCGCAGGATTATTTTTCTTATTCCCCTTCTTCTTGTTCTTGTTGTTGTTTTGATTAAGTAGTGACATAACGCCTCAATTTGTGATGCAAATATAACTCGAATCAGGGTTTTTTTTTGGAATAATAATTTCCAATAACAAGTGAAATCGGCAGTCCGATACAAAACATAATGATCAATATTCCAACAATAGCTCTTTTCAAGACAATGGGTCCGGCCGGTGCATTGCTCAAAGGCACAACGACCAGGTTCATTACCAGCCAGACAAATAAGCCGTAACCCATCCCAGTGAGAAATTTATTGGTCGCAAACCGACTGATCATTGGATAGATCCAAAAGAAAAACAGTGTAAATATGAATGCCACCAGAAAATGGAAAAATAGTCCCCACGCGGCCATGGCGGTACCATCTGCAAGCGCGGAGGGTCCAAAGAATCCGCTCGCTACATATCGCAATAGCCTGCCGGGGCTATTACCTGTCTTAATATAATATTGGATGATGGCTGCAGATATGTCCAGGGTGCCGGCTATAAGCCATGCGACTACGATGAACCTGACAGGATTAATAGGCTTGTTGGGTTGAAGCGACGATGGCATAAGCAAACAATTTTGGTTTTAAAAATTGTAGTTTTACAAAGCGGAGTCAGGGATCATGAAATGGGTCTTAAACATACTACTTCTTCTCCTTATTCAGCCGGCATTTTCCCAGGAAGATCCAGGTGCATTGGCCAATCGGCTTACTCAATCCTGTAAGACAAACCGGGAAAAAGTGACTGCGATTTTCAGATGGATCACTGACAATATCGAATACAATACTCAACCTCGATACAGGCGGGCAGCCATCGGCGCCGCCTCGGCTAGAAATAATCGGGACATCGACGATGATACAGGACCATTAAAGCCGTTAAATGAAAGGGTTGCTGAAACGGTGCTTCAGAAACGAATTGCTCTTTGTGAGGGCTATGCCCGACTTTTTACTACGCTTTGCGATTATGCCGGTGTGCCTTCGGCAATCATTCCGGGGTATGCAAAGACCAACATGAATAGATCAGGTCCGCGCTTTGGAGTCAATCATTATTGGAATGCGGTCTTTATTGATACTAACTGGCATCTCCTGGATGCTACCTGGGCCAGCGGGTATGTGAGTTGGCGTGGCGATGAGTTCGTTAAACAATATGACAGCCATTATTTTCTTACACCACCTCAGGAATTTATTAAGGACCATTATCCCGACGATCTTCAATGGACACTGCTCGCGGACCCGACCACGCCAAAAGAATTCAAAAACTCTCCATTCCGTCAAAAATCATTTCTTAAATACAGGATCACCTCTTATTATCCTTCTTCGGGGTTCATTGAAGCGTTGGTTGGCGATACTATCCGGCTAAATATTGAAACGTCCGATCCGCAGCGTGATCTCCAGATTACCCCGGACCTGCTGATAGATTCTTCCATCTTTTCACGATCGGGATCATGGGTATTCTTGCAGCCCGTAAGGAATGACAGTTCTCTGGCTATCTCAAATATTCAACACTACGAATATCCTGTTGTCACACCCAACGTCGAATGGTTATTCTTACTATACAATGACGACCTCGTGCTTCGCTACAAGATTCGAGTAAGGAAAGATGAGAAGGAGGGGACAGACTGATATTGTTCACAACACCTATTTCGCTTTATTCTCCTCGCGTGGGCTGAGATAGCCGTGGAATGTAATAGGCTCCCGTTGCGAACTTTTCACCAGCAGTATCGCTGTTCCGTTGTCAAAAACGGTAAAAAATAATTCTTCTATTCCGCGTGCATCTTTAGGCCGGATGGTTACTGACCAATTGCGCTTTTTGTTTTTTTGCAAAGAATAAGAAAAATCGACAGAGGTAAATTTGATTGCAGCGTCATCAGGATTTAGTGGGGCCGAAGTTACCCGCCCAAAGTAAGGTAGGTACGAGATGACGGTGTCTTTGGAGACTACAACGTCATATTCCGAGGTCAGCTGACGGTTGGTGCCTCGTAGGGGATACACCGATTCTGCAGTGAAAATGTAGTTTTGAGATTCCAGGACCTGCCGGTTAATGGCGGTGTCCTTTTCCTGGGAGTGCACGTCGAAAACGGAAAATGCGGTTGCGATCACCAGGACGAAAATATATTTCATAATATTTTTTTTAAAGTAGTTCCAAAAACATGCCAGCGGAAAATTTGGCATTAGACTCGCGATCTTCCTGCTTTTCAATGTGATTGTTCACCTGGTTGAGATATTTAGATGAAGTCAAACGGTTCCGTCGAGCCATACCTTTCACCCTATGGAGTTGATATGAGTCAAGCAATTAGGGGCAAACTCCTATCTATCAATTGATTGTCAAAATACAATTTTGGGAAAATTTTTACGTTTACATCAGGAATCCAATCCTTGATAACTAAATCCAACCCTATGAACAAGCATTACCACAATGACCAGGCTCATATTGCCGAAGAATTTCACCTCTTTGAAGATTACACTATCCAGACCGCCCGCCTCGCATTTTTCAAGATCAATTCCTACAAACTTTCTTTGATCAAGTCGACTTACAGCACCAGCCTGGAAGAATTGACAGAGATCATTAAAGGTACTTTACTGAATTATACGGAACCGGCAGAAATTCTTGCCGATTCAGGATTTTTTAATCGCGAGATTGAGAATTAAAGATCTACTCTAAATACTTTGCGGGTATCGGGCACTGTGGCATTAGATTGCTATTAGCTTTTGTTTCACTACACCAGCCGCTTTTGTGTATCCTCCGTCAGCTCCATCTATGAAATGGATGTGTCGATCATTTAGGTTCCGGACATAACACGACATGACTGATTCCGTGCTGACATAAAGACCATACGTGATCTCTCCTTCCTCTTCAATCTGATTTAGACGCAGCAATTAATGATTCTCTTTGAGCCGGCGTGCCGGTAATCACTGTATTGATCTTTCCATCTATGACCAGCGTATCTGACAGATCAACAAGCCGGGTTAGATAGGTCCTGCCCTTCTTTGTTCGAAAATAGATCTTGCCCAACGAGGTTTTTATCCATGTGCGAAGAAGGTACAAGGGATAAAAACCGCCGAACCTCGTTCGCATTTCGAGTCCGATCTTAGCCAGCGTGCCTTTAATTTTAATTTTGAAACCGTGATCGGCTTGCGAATTTTTTGCTCGCCATAAATTTCATCCATGCGGTCGAAAACCCTTTTGAAAGCCTGGGATTGATTTACTCCTTTCCTTGCGAGCACCAATAAACTCACTACTTCATAATTGTTCTCCGGAGGCTTGATCTTATCCCAGCGGCATTGCATGCCGGATAAATCCAGTTCAGCTTCCTCGGCAGGCAGGGGAGTAAAGAGGTAGTCTTCACCTTTAATAATTTTTTCCGCGTAGGTCAGCCCTTCTCCTAATACAACGGGAATTGCAAATAAGTCAGAAGTCCGCAGCTTGCTGATCCTGAGATCGTGCCCTTTTTCATAGATCTCCGAAACGGCCACGGTACCGACACGAAGGTCGAGGTTGAAACTTTCTTTCGTATTATCGCGGTGATGAAGCAGAGCTTGCTGGACCTGGGGTAAAATTATGGAGGCACAATAAAAGTGGCTCCATCACCTCCAAAGAAAAACGGTACTGTTATGTTTGACTTGTAAGCGATATTCAACAGCGCGACGATACTTCCCGTGGCTACCAGGTTCACTGTTTCATGGAGGCCATTTCGCACAGCGGCGGTCGAGTTCTTTACATCGGTGATGATAACTGACCAGTTAGCAGGGATTTTGAAAAACAAATGCTCTTCGGTAAGAAGATCACTCAGTGGGATTTCATTTACCGGAAGCCGCGTGAAAAATTGTTCATTGCTGGGTGATGCCATATCTATAATACGTAATACTTGTGTAAACGGACTCTAAGGGAATGGTAAAAAACCTCACGTCTTTTTATTCTTTATATTCAAATCCACGTCCGCATAAAATCCGAGATCGTGGGCAGTCAGCTGCTTTGTCCAGAAAATCATTTGTCCGGTATGGTGAGAATAATGTTCCGTGACGTGAATAATGATGCCTACCCCGGAAAGATCAAATCCCTGAACTGAATGAATTTTCATGAGTTCTGGCTCATCCACGGATTTAATGACGTCGATTGCCTTTCCAACTGTATTCGTCATCTTTTCTCTCAATCCATTTTTATTAAAGCCGCCTGATGCGGAAAACTCGCTATCCCGATGTCGCGTGTCTGGCTGATTGCCCAGGCTGGAAATAATGTACTGTCCAATATTTCCACAAAGATGAAGAATGATGTTGCCGATGCTATTCGAGGCCTGGTTAGGTCGCAGCCATATTTGTTCTTCGGTGAGTTGATCAAGGCACTTCATGATCTTTGGAGTGTTTTCTGCCATCCGTAGGACACTTTGATCAATAAATTCGCGGGCGATGTCATTCATTGGAATAGAATTATGATCGGGTTTGCAAATTTATCAATAAAAAAAGCAAAGGAATTTTGAGATATCTTTGAACGCTATGCCAGAAGAAAAATCGTTGAATTTTTTAGAAGAAATTGTTGAAGAAGACCTGAAGCAGGGAAAATACAAACAGATCGTTACTCGCTTCCCACCCGAACCCAATGGATATCTGCATATCGGACATGCCACCAGCATTTGTCTCAATTTCGGACTCACAAAAAAATACGGCGGATACACAAACCTGCGCTTTGATGATACCAACCCCGAGACGGAAGAGACGGAATATGTAGAAAGCATTAAAGATGACGTGAAATGGTTGGGATTTGAATGGAAGAATGAGCTCTATGCCTCTGATTATTTCGATAAGCTGTATGAATTTGCCCATAACCCTGATCGAAAAGGGGCTCGCGTATGTGGATGACCTTAGCTCCGAGGAGATCGCGACAATGAAAGGAACACCCACAGAACCCGGCAGCAATAGTCCTTTTCGCGAGCGGAGTGTCGGGGAAAACAAGGAACTTATTCAAGAAGATGAAGCAGGGTGAATTTCCGGACGGCAGCCGCAACCCTTCGTGCCAAAATCGATATGGCGCACACGAATATGCTGATGCGGGATCCGATCCTCTATCGCATCAAACATGCCCACCATCACCGGACAGGCGACGAATGGTGTATCTATCCCTTGTACGATTTTGCTCATGGACAAAGCGACTCGATTGAACAAGTCACTCATTCCATCTGTACACTCGAATTTGTTCCTCACCGGGAATTTACGATTGGCTGATCGAAAAGTTGGAGATATTATCCTTCCCGGCAATATGAGTTTGCCCGCCGCAACCTGACTTACACGGTCATGAGTAAACGAAAATTACTTGCAATTGGTCGCTGAGAAATATGTGACCGGCTGGGATGATCCAAGAATGCCCACTATTACAGGCATGAGGGAAGAGGCTATACGGCGGCGAGTATTCGTGAATTTTGTGATCGCGTGGGCATTGCCAAGAGAGAAAATATCGTAGATGTCGGCCTCCTCGAATTTTTCGTTAGGGAGGATTTGAATAGAGATTGCTTCGCGCCGCATGGTGGTTTTTGATCCTTTGAAAGTTGTGATGACTAATTACCCGGAACGCCTGACTACGTCCAGTCAACCCTCCGCAACAACAGAAGAATTTGTTTCCAAGTGAAAATAATCCTGAAGATGCGACAGCGGGAAACGCGAAATCCCTTTTAGCAGGGAATTTATATCGAACGCGACGATTTTATGGAGAATCCTCCAAAGAAATATTTTCCGGTTGGCACCCGGACAAATGGTGCGCTTGAAAAGTGCATATATTATCCGGTGCGACGAGGTCGTGAAAGGAGCTGAGGGAACAATAACCGAACTCCGGTGCTCCTACATCCCAGAAAGTAAAAGCGGAAACGATACCAGCGGTATCAATGTGAAAGGAACGCTTCACTGGGTTAGCGTTCCGCACGCAATAACGGCCGAGCTCAGGCTTATATGACCGTTTTTCAAAGTGGAGGATCCTGCCAGCGAAGAAGGCGACTTTAAGGACTATATCAATTCGGAATCACTGCAAATGATAAAAGCAGCCTTTGCCGAACCATCATTAAAAAATGCAAAGTTCGCCGATCGCTATCAATTCTTGCGCAAGGGATATTTCTGCCTGGATAAGGATTCAGGAGAAGCGGGACTGGTATTTAATCGTACGGTTACATTAAAAGATACATGGACCAAAGAAGTGAGTAAATCCAAGACTTCCAGTAAATAAGAAGCAGGTTCATTTAACGACAATCCCCGCAGGATCCTTTACAAATAAATAGGCATCACTCTCCACAAAATCGTTAACCTTGATTTCAATAGCGACTGCCTTCCCATTTCTTACCGAAAATTTTGCAGGATAAATGCCGTAACCAATGTTAGAGTACGTCATTCGGAATTCATGATGATCCATATAATCCATCTTGCCAGTTAGATTCGGATGACGTTGAAATCGACAAATAAGTCCGTTGCCATTTTTCTCAATGTTGACACGCCCGTAAAGCGTATTAAAATATTCGCCGGTATAATCATCCAATTTTAATTCAGGCGGAGCGTTTTTATCGACTCGCGACTTCATGGCAGCCAATTCGCTGTCAGTTTGCTTTTTACTTTGCACAAAAAATCCGTACTGATATTTACTCCTGTCCGTGTAAGCAACGTCGAGATAAGCATCCAGAACCTGGTAGCGCAATGCTTCGAAAAAACTTTGGTTGTCATTGTTTGTAAGAATGGCGATTCCTAATCTTTCCTCTGGCACAAAACATACATTAGTTACGTGACCGAAAGCGCCGCCCGTATGCCAGTAAACCTGCCTCCCCGCGTAATCAGTCATGAATAACCCCAATCCATATGCGCGGAAATGGGTTGGAAAAGCCACTGATTTGCGACTGCCGGTCAGGATATTTGCATCTCTTGTCTTTTGTAAGGCGGCCCAGGGAATGACCTGCCTGCCCTGATATTTACCACTATCTAATTGAAACATCAACCAATGACTCAGATCCTTCACATTACTGACCATGCTGGTGGCTGGACCAAGGTTGTCGACATTGTCAAATGGTATTTTAGTGAGCGGACCATATAGATTGTTATGTGGTTGAGCGATGTTGTTTCTCTTTTCCAATCCTTGCGTATTCATGTAGGTATTGGTCATGTCTAAAGGGCGAAGAATATTCTCCTCGACATAATGCTCCCAAGTCTGACCGCTTACTTTTTCAAGTATCTGGCCGGCTACGAGAAACGCGGAATTGCAATAGCCATAGTCCTGCCGGAACTCGCCGGGAGGTTTTAGGTAGCGCATTTTCCAGACAATTGAATCTTTGGGTAGATTAGAATCCCAAAAAGTAAAATCACCCTGGAATGTTTTAGTGCCAAGCCGGTGGCATAGAAGATCCCGGACGTTGACGAGCCTGGTGGAATTGCTGTCATATAGTTTGAACCAGGGAATGTATTGGGTCACCCGGTCATTCAGGGATAACTTTTTTTCCAGATCCAGCTTGGCGATGGATGTGCCCGTAAATAGTTTGGAGTTGGAGGCAATAATGAAAAGGGTATTCTCATCCACTTTATCGTCGTTACCGGCCTCGCGTACACCATATCCCTTCATCAATACTATCTTCCCATCTTTGACGATGGTAATGGCCAGGCCCGGAATTTCCCATTGCTTCATTCCTCTTTCAATATATTTATCAAGACTGTCCCTGATAAAAGAGTTTTGAGCTTTTAATACGAAAAATGAAAATGTGAAAAAGATTAAAAATGTTATTTGCTTCATCGATATCATTTCATTACAGGAATTTCGATATACGTTGGATATTGAGAATTGCAATAAATAGTATGTTCCGCCTTTATGAAATCGGATTCCTTTGCTTCAAAGATATTCGGAACATATTTTTGCGGATTGCGGTCGATTACAGGAAACCATGTGCTTTGAACCTGGATCATCATCCGGTGCCCCTTCTTAAAAGTATGATTGATCTGGTGAAGATCAATGATAAATTCTTCCGGCTTATTTGGGATGAGTGGAGAAGGATTGGTAAAACTTTTTCTAAACCTCCCGCGAAAGACCTCCATGGCCACGGGCAACTGAAAACCACTCATTAAGAAATTACTTTGATCCCATGCGGGATAAACATCGATCAGTTTAACGATCCAATCCGCATCGGTACCGGTAGTGCTGGCAAATAAATGAGCTGTTATCTTGCCAGTAACCGTCAATTCTTCGACTAATGAGTCACTGGAAAAACTCACCACATCGGCGCGGGAGTAGACAAATCGCTGATCTTCCACCTGCCAGTATCTCCATCGGCTACCGCGGCCGTAAGTTGCTTCGATGGGTGGATGGCGATAGGGAACAGGTCGTGAAGGATCGCTGATGAACTTTACAACGCCTTTGGATCCAGTCGATTTTTCGAAAGAAGCGCGATGGTCTGCATGCGCATATAATTTTTGAATAGTGACTTCCCTGGGAGGCCAGGTGGCATAAGTCTTCCATTGATTGGAGCCCGTTTGAAAAGAATAAGCTTCTTCAAACTTTCCATCACCGATTCCCTTCAACCAGTAATCGAACCATTTTTTTTGAAGTTCAAGGAACCATGGCCCGGTCTTATTCTCAAAAGCTATCATACCCAGACTGTCAGCCGCGCCGCGGCCCCATTGACCATGATTCCATGGCCCCAATACAATATGATTGCGATTGAAGCTGTCTTTCTTTTCCATGTGCCCATACATCAGTTGGGGGCCATTGATATCCTCCTGGTCGAAGTATCCCGAGACATGAAGTTGCGGGACCTGCGGATAATGGACATAATTCAGCGGAGAGTTCTTCTGCCAGAATGAATCATAATTAGGATGGCGGACAATATTATTCCAGGTGGGTATCTTGTTGTGAAAATACTTTTCATTTACATTTTTCAATGAGCCCAGATTGAGGTACCAATCATACAGATCGAATTGTGGGAACGGAAAATCGCTATCCGTGGTCCTGTCAAATTCAATTTGATAAGTATACTCCATTCCATAGCTAAGTCGGAATGCACCGTTGTGGTGAAAATCATCACCCAAAAATAGATCTCCCATGCATGCTTGTTCACTCGCTGCTTTTAGCGCAGGGTGCGGGTCTACAGAACCCACCAGAGCCAGCCAACCGGGGTACGAGATGCCAAGTATCCCGGCCTTGCCATTGTTGTTCGGAATATTTTTGACAAGCCAATCAATCGCATCATAAGTATCGGTGCTTTCATCCAACCCATTAGGCTGCGAAGCATGAATTAACGGTTGATGGATTTCCATCGTGCCTTCACTTTTGTATTTACCCCGAACGTCCTGGATGACGAAAATATATCCTTCAGCAGCCAAAGCTGTATAGTAATTGAAATTCAAAATATTAAAATCATCAGCACGACTTGCGCCGTATGGCGTACGCTGAATCAACAGGGGAAGAGGTTGCTTTGCATCGACTGGTACAAAAATGCTGGTAAACAACTTTACTCCATCTCTCATGGGAATCATGACGGTGCTCTTCGTATATGCGGTTACGCTGGCAGGTTGGGAAACCAATTTGGAATAGCAACAGATCAGGATGATGATCAAATAAATTTTTCGCATAAGAAAACTTCTATGTTATCATTATAGTTTTAGGACCGGCCCACCCCGAAGTTCTCAATCTCGCTATAGCATTTACTTCGCCCCTCCAAGGAGGGGATGTTTTTGGTATGTTATTTATATTCTCCAAAGACCTCTCTCAACGTGTCCGCTATTTCACCCAGTGTGCAGTTATTCTCGACCGCCTCCAGCACCGTTGGCATGATGTTCTCATCGGCAGACGCCTTGTCATTCAGCGATTGAAGGATATTGTCACATTTGGCAGGATTGCGACGTTGTCTTAATGAATTCAGTTTTTCTATTTGGACCTGGCGGATGGAGTCATCAACGCGAAACAGAGGAACTGTCAATTGATCCTCTTCCTGGAATTTATTGACACCAACGATAATTTTTTCTTTTGACTCTATGTTCCTTTGATATTCATAAGCGCTTCTGGCTATTTCATTCTGAATGAAACCTTGTTCAATCGCAGACACACTGCCACCCATAGCATCAATTTTTTCGATCAATTGCCAGGCCGCCGATTCCAGGTCATTGGTAAGTGACTCCAGAAAATAGGAACCTGCCAGCGGATCCACAGTATCCGCCACGCCACTTTCGAATGCAACAATTTGTTGAGTGCGCAATGCAGTTCGGGCAGCATCTTCGGTAGGCAGGCTTAAGGCCTCATCATAGCCATTGGTATGCAAGGATTGAGTTCCACCAAGCACCGCAGCCAGTGTTTGAATAGTAACTCTGGAAATATTATTGAGAGGTTGTTGCGCCGTGAGCGTACTTCCGCCTGTCTGCGAATGAAACCGTAGCATCATTGCTTTTGGATCTTTGCTCCTAATGCCTTCATGATCTTTGCCCACATTCTTCTGGCCGCACGGAATTTTGCCGCCTCCTCGAATAAATTATTATGAGCATTAAAAAAGAAGGAGAGACGCTTCCCAAACATATCAATGTCCAGTCCCTTTTCAAGCGCCGACTTTACATAGGCTTTACCATTACTTAATGTAAATGCAATTTCCTGCACGGCTGTGCTGCCTGCTTCCCGAATATGATAGCCGGAAATAGAGATCGTATTCCACTTTCGGCATTTCCTGGCTGCACCAATCGAAAATATCTGTGACGATGCGCATGGAACGACCAGGAGGATATATATATGTACCTCTCGCAGCATATTCTTTCAAAATATCATTCTGAATGGTACCATTGATCTTTTTCAAGTCTGTGCCTTGTCTCCTGGCGATGCGGCGTATAAGGCTAATAGTATAAATGCCGTCGCATTGATCGTCATAGAAGTGGAAACCTCTTCCAGGTTGATCCCCTTAAAAAAGTTTCCATGTCTTCTATACTGTCGATCGCGACCCCTGCCTTTCCCACTTCGCCTTCCGCCAATGAGATGATCACTATCATATCCGATCTGTGTGGGCAGATCGAAGGCGACACTCAGCCCATTCACACCATGACTTAATAAATAATGGTATCGTTTATTGCTTTCTTCAGCAGTAGAGAATCCGGCATACTGGCGCATGGTCCAGAGCTTACCGCGGTACATGTCTGCCTGTATACCTCTTGTAAATGGAAAATTTCCTGGAAGTTCCTCCAGTTGAGCATTCGGCGATGAAAGATCAGCTAGCTGGTATAAATTGGTTTGATTTCAATTCCACTCTCCGTTGATCGTTTAGTCTTTTCATCCATCGTTCGGAATTTAGCGTCGTCACCCGGCTTGAGGTGGACTATTTCATTAATTTCTTGGCTTCAAAATTCAATGCTTCTAATACAACGGTGTGAAGAGCTCCTTTTTTTTGTGACATCACATATTCCATAAGCGCTTATTCAGATCCAGGCCTGATGCTTCCGCTGGAAGTGTTGAAGCAACCTGGTTAATGATATGCATGTTCTGATCCTTCAGACTTCGAACTGCTTCCCAGCTTATCGGACTTACATAGATTTGTTGCGTCGCGTTGTAATCAAATTCCTGCTTAATGCTTTCCAGAAGCAAAAGCTGCATTTCCCTCCCATTCATTCCCGGTTGATTGGCCCGGCTGACCAGATTGGGAAGAGCGATCCTTTCAGCAAGCATCACCAGGCGCTCATAAGCCTGAATTGTAGAGGCCGGGTGGTATAAGTGTCATCATTGACACTTTCGGTTTTTTCGAAGGTCATTGACAATATATAAAGTATAAAAAGAGATCAGCATGAGCGATCACGGCAACGAAGAGACAAGATCGTGTTTAAATCCATAGGAAAAGTATTTACTCCGGAGAACTCCTCCGGTAGTGTTGCGAAGATGGCCAACATTGACTATTTTTGCCTTATGGAAAAGTTTCAAAAATCCGTGGACGTGACGCCAGGTGCAATGTTTGAAATCAAGAAGTTGATGAAAGATCGCAGGTTCTGATCAGACCAAAGCGTTGAGGATTGGCGTGAAGGGAGGCGGTTGCTCCGGAATGACCTATACCTTAGGGTTTGATAAAATCGGGCAAAGATGACATGGAATTTGAGATCGAAGGAATCTCCTGTCTCATGAACAAATCCCACGAGATTTATCTATTCGGGATGGTCATAGATTGGGAAAACGGCCTTAATAACCGAGGATTTACCTATAAAACCCGAATGCAGCACCACCTGTGGCTGCGGCACGAGCTTTGGAATTTAACCCTCCTGTTCAATTTTCACTTGCAGTTTCTTCTTGTCCCTGGCATCCTGAGCAGCTGATTTTCCTAATGGCCTTTTGCCTCCAAGGTCGACAAGGATCGGAGCAGCGACAAAAATGGAAGAATAGGTACCGGTGATCACCCCGATCAGCATGGCAAATGCAAAGCCTTTGGTGACTTCGCCACCCACCAGGAAAAGAATCAGGATGGTGAGGAACACGGTAAGTGAGGTCATCACCGTTCGACTCAAGGTTTCGTTGATAGCACGGTTGATCACTTCGCCGCGGGGAGCAGTCGGCATGAGCCGGCTGTCTTCCCTGATACGGTCAAATACAATAACCGTATCATTCATCGAAAACCCAATAACGGTCAGGATCGCTGCGATAAAGTGCTGGTCGATTTCCAGTGGGAATCCGAGACAATATCACGCGCAAAAGAAAATACGATCAGCGTCACAAACACGTCGTGGAGCAATGCCACGATTGTTCCCAGGGAATATCGCCAATCGCGGAACCGGATAAATATATAGAGGAAGATGGCAAGCAGACCAAAGACGATGGCCTTGATCGCTCCCGCTTTCAGGTCATCAGAAATTGTTGGCAATACCTTTTTGATTCTGGGCCAGGTATTTATCCTGTTTGAATTCATTAAAAGTAATACTTGGCGGTAAATGACTTCTTCAATCCTTCCAACAATTTAACTTCTACTAACGAATCTGCTTCAGGTCTCGTATCATTGATCAGATAGGAGGTGGTGATATCAAGTCTGGAATTATCTCCAACTGTTTTGATAACTGCATTTCTGCCCAAGGCAACTTTCAGATCATCCCTGACTTTTTCAACGTTTACCGCCTTGTCAAACTGAACGGTAAAACTGCGGCCTCCTTTAAATTCAACGCCTTCATCAAATCCATTGAAAAAAGAAGCGATTCCCAAGCCTAAGAGACCACAAAAGAAATCACATAGGCAATTTTCCTGATATTCAATGAATTTGAATTTGGCATGCTTGAAAATGCGGCGCGATACTCCTGTAAAATATTCAAGATGCTTTTTCTTATTGGTAAACAATTCAGATACCCAACGGCTCACCAGGATCCCGCAAAACAGTGAAAGCAGGATACCAATGATCTGTGTAGTTGCGAATCCTTTCACAGGGCCCAACCCAAAATAAAAAAGATGATGGCAGTGAGGATCGTCGTTACGTGTGCATCGAGCACCGGTGGTAACGATCGCTTATATCCTTCATTGATCGCCGGGATATATCCCTTTGCCTTTCGAAAGTTCTTCTTTGATCCTTTCATAAATAATTACGTTCGTATCAACGGCCATACCGATCGTCAGTACAAGACCGGCAATACCCGGGGCTGTAAGAGTGGCGCCCAAGCCCGACAATACGCCAACGGTAAAAAGCAGGTTTAGGATCAGCGCAATATTTGCGATCACATCCGCTGGTATTATAATATACCAGCATCAACACGAAGATCACAATGAATGAAATGAGGAAGGCCATCGTATCCTCCCTGGATCGCTTGCTTCCCGAGAGTAGGTCCTACCTGTTGTTCCTGAACAATCTTCGCAGGAGCGGCAAGTTTACCGGCTTTCAGGATGTTGGCAAGGTCAAGCGCTTCTTCCTGCGTATAGGTTCCCTGTGATCGTTGACCTCCCACCCGTAATGGCACTGATAACATTCGGTGAGGAGTAGACAATATTATCCAAGAACGATCGCAATCGGCTTATTGATGATTATCGCCCGTCATCTTGGCCCAAATGGTCGATCCGAAATTCTTCATGTTCATGATGATCTCGAGCTTACCAAACTGGTCATAGTCGACACCGGCATCAGAAATCGCATCTCCTTCCAACTTTGCTTTGGCGCGGCCGTAAGTCTTTAGGGCGTATAAGGGAACCCTGTTTTCCAGTTTATTATTCTTATTCCTGGCGGGAATACCATAAGCGAAAACGGCGTCGCTTGGGAAAATTAGACGAAAGGTCATTTAAGAAAGCCTCGAACCAGCGCAGTGTCTTTTATAGCCACGTTCCAATGGCTGCAGGATAAAAGATCTTTCCTGCCTCATCGCGGCTGGGCGTCATAAATTGGATATACTTATCAAGCGTGGTGCCTACTGTCGAAGGTAGTTGCACCGGTGCAGGTCTTGCCCGTATCCCTGTCGGGTTGATCAATTCCCAATTGTTCCGAAAGTCTTCTTTTACCGGTATCCTTTTTTGCAGTGGCAGGTATATTGGTATTCTAGTAGTTGATTCGACTGCTGGTATCAATTTTGGTTGTATCCTTTACTGCGGTACGTGTCATTTTTTGCAACGCTCGCACCCATCTTCACTGCAAAAGCATCAATGGCTTTTTGCCAGCCATTGGCATAGTTAGGATCCTCCAGTGTATAAACTTCCCAGAATTGAAGGTTGGCCGTAGATTGAAGAATTTTTCTAACCCTGTCCTTATCCTGCACCCCCGGCAATTCGACATTGATAATCGCCTTATCACGATTCGGGATTGATATTCGGCTGAGCCACTCCGAACTGGTCGATACGCGTGCGCAGAACTCTGAACGTCCTGTCAAATGCGTCCCTGGCTTCCGTCGCGGATATAGCTTTCTACCTGGCTATCAGAAGATTTTACATTGATCTTATTCGAACTCGCGCCTGCAAACAAAGAAGCCAGCGGGCGAGTCTTTTCAAGTTTTCGATATTCTTCAATAAAAAGGGTGATAAAATCGGCATTGCTATTTGCTTTGCGCCGATTCGCATTGGTCAGTGCCGCTAAGAAAGTTAGGGTCTTTAGAATTGTTGGCAAGTGACGCGAAGCAATCCGGTCATTTCTACTTCCAGGGTAACGTTCATACCTCCCTGAAGATCGAGTCCAAGATTTAGTTCTTCTTCCTTTGCCTTTTGATAACTAACCGGCCCGGTAAAACTATAGGTGATGGTTACATCCTTGGTGCTATCCAGCAAGCGCTTCAGCCGTTCCTGGTAAACCCGGTCAATGATTTCCTGGTAAACGGCCTGGGAATCTTTGTTGCCTGGATATTTGTCAAGGGCGGAAGGATAATTAACCCTGACAAAGCTCTTGGCCCGGGCGCTCATTTTTTTCTCATGGCTCTTGACGAACCAGGTAAATGACAATTGATAAAGGGAATAAGCAATGAGCAGGATCGTGAAGAAGCGGACCAGACCTTTCAGTTGCATAACATTGTTGGATTTACATTTTTATCCCATTCTGCTGGATCCTCGGCAATTTTTTGTTGGTTCGATCGGCTGACCAGGATAACCTGAAGAAAAGGCTATAGGGATTTTTTTAAAGATTGCAAAGATAGCTTTTTATGGCTAAATTCAATTAATCCATACTTTTGCAGCCCGCTTGCTCTGCCAGCACTGCTTTTAACCAAAAAATTCAGCATGATAAATACTTCGGAAATGCAGTTGTCCAGTCCTTTTAGACCGTTTTAATGAACCTGAAACCTTAAAAATGGCCAAATTGGGCAGGGAACTCAGGGCAAAAGGGATTGATGTGATCGACCTAAGTCTGGGCGAACCGGATTTTGATACCCCTGATCATATAAAAGAAGCGGCAATCAAAGCCATTCATGATAATTGGACGTCATTATACTCCGGTTCCTGGTTTCCTGGACCTGCGGGAAGCGGTCTGCACTAAATTCAAAAGGGATAATAATCTTGACTATAAACCGACAAATATTGTCGTTTCAACAGGCGCAAAACAAAGTCTGGCGAATGCGATATTCGCGCTGGTCGATGAGGAGGATGAAGTGATCATTCCTACACCATATTGGGTTACCTATAGTGAATTGGTGAAAATGGCCCGGGGCAAAGTGGTGGAAATTCATACCACTCCTGCCGATGGGTTTAAGATCACTCCGGCAGCAATTGGAAGCCGCTATTACTTCCAGGACAAAAATGTTCCTGTTTTCATCTCCCTGCAATCCCAGCGGTGCTGTTTATACATAAGGAAGAATTGGAAGCGCTTGGCGGAAGTATTCAAGAAATATCCCGGAATTACGATCATTTCAGATGAGATCTATGAGTATATCAACTTCGTCGGCGACCATCAGAGCATTGCACAATTTCCGAAGATCTGAAAGACCGGGTGATCATTGTGAATGGATTGAGCAAAGGCTTTGCGATGACGGGATGGAGGCTTGGATATATCGCTGCAAATACTGAAATCGCGAAGGCCTGTGAAAAATTGCAGGGACAATTTACAAGCGGCACCAATTCAATCACTCAAAAAGCGGCGGTGGTTGCATTGACTACCGATCTGCAGACCATCGATGGAGATGGTGAAAGAATTTACGCGCAGGAGAAAAAAAGTATTGGAGTTGGTAAAGCAAATTCCGGGGATCACCTGCACTGAACCCGATGGCGCATTTTATATTTTTCCGGATGTAAGTTCTTATTATGGCAAATCAGATGGTGAAATATCTATTTCCAATGCATGCGGATTTCTGCATGTACTTATTGAATGTTGCCCACGTTTCTTCGGTGATGGGAGATGCATTTGGAGAGCCTGACTGCGTCCGTTTTTCATTTGCCAACAGCATGGAAAAGATCGAAGAAGGATTTAGCCGCATCAAGAAGTGCTTGGCCAACTCAAATAGAGCCTTGTCATGGCTTGTTTCCTGCCATGAATTGTTGATGTCAGCGCCAGCACCTGCGGGATTACCATTTGTTTTTCATCATTGATAACGAGGAAATCGCAACGTTTCATTTTGGTTTCTTCATCCATTTGACGATTAATCCTTTTCATCACTTCTTCTTTAGTGAGCTTATCTCTTTCCATTACTCTTTTGATTCGAACAGGCAGCGGAGCTGAAACCCCAATCACATGATCCAGCCCTTTATCGGCGCCGCTTTCAAAAAGCAAAGCAGCTTCTTTGATAATGTATGGAGAAGTTTGTTTGTTCATCCATTCCGCTGCATTCTGAATCGTTTGAGGATGGGTCAGCGAGTTGAGCAGCGATAATTTATCAGGATCATTGAACACGATATCAGCGAGATATTTCCGGTTCAATACTTCGTTGACATAAACTTCTTCGCCGAAATTTTTTACCATCAATGCTCTAAGCGCCGGATCACGGTTCATGAGTTGGCGAGTGGCATCATCTGCATAATAACGGGTATCCTTAATATTTCAAATATTTTAGCGACAATGGATTTACCGCTACCAATACCTCCGGTGAGACCAATTTTTAGCATCGGCGATGGAATGCATTGAGGTCAGATTATTTTTTTTCAGCCGGTAGCCGCCTTATTCAGCGCATTTGTCCAATCCATGCTGATGGCAGACTTTTCAATCTTTATATAACTGCCGGGACTAATTTCGATATTGAGAGTTCCATCATCATTCACTTTATTGATAGTTCCGTGAATTCCTGCGATCGTGACTATCTTATCTCCTTTGCCCAGGTTCTCAATAAACATTTTTTGATTCTTAGCACTCTTCGCTTGCGGCCTGATAAAGAACATCCAAAACACCAGGATCATCAATCCCAGAAAGATGAACTGGAAACCACCGAATCCTCCGGAGATGATGATTTGCCATTGGTCGTCGTCGTGCCTGGCGGCGCACACGATATCAGGAAGAAAAGAGAAACAAAATAGAGTGAGATAAGAAGAAATTGATTTCATGATTGACTAATTTTTAGATGTTCCGATTGATATTAAATGATTAATTGAATTTTAGTTGGTGATTTCCACGCGGAAAGTAAGGGCTTGAGAGTTGGAAGGTAAGGTATTTGCAGTGACATGCACTTCTTTGCGGGCTTCTCCGACTGGCTGTCGCTTGCTGTCGAATTTTGCTTTGATCACACCTTCTTCTCCCGGGGCAAAAGCCTTTTGAGGCTTCTCCGCTACAGTGCATCCGCAACTGGCTGTAACATCCGTGATCACCAGATTTTTGTCGCCCGTATTTTTGAAGCGGAATGAAACTTCGAGTTCTTTACCCCGTTTGATCTCTCCCATGTCTCTGAAAGTTGAGTCCAGCCATTCGATGGTAGTAAAATTGGTACAATCTTTCAGCACCTTTTGCTTTTCTTCTTTGGAAATACCATCCGGCCCCATCTTCTTGTCATTGCTTTTGCAAGCGATCATGGCAAGGCAGACAAAAAGCAATATGGTGAATCTCTTCATGGTTTAAATTTGAAGAATTGCAAATGTAAAGTTTTCGCTAATAAGGGGGTCTAACTTTTAAGTTTGTCGACCTTTCGATAGTCCACTTTTTGCATCTTGCCCTGATCAACGAGGTCTTTGTGTATATTATCGAAAATGCCATTCACAAATTGGCCACTTTGTGCGGTGCTATATTCCTTGGCCAGGTCGATATATTCATTGATGGTGACCTTGGGAGGGATCGTTTCGAAGTAAAGGAATTCGGCAACTCCCATTTTCATCATGATCATATCCAGTTGAGCGATCCTTTCTGGATCCCAGTTCTTTAGCTTAGGTACGATGAGACTTTGCAGATGTTCGTTTTTTTCCAATACGGTTTGCAATAAGGATTTGGCAAATAAGTCTTTTTCTGCACTCATCATTTGCCTGAAATTATAGCTTCCCGGTTTTTGAAGATATCCGACTAATAACTGTACGAGCATTTCGCCATCATCATCCCAATTGGAATAAATATCTTCTACATGGGAAACAAAAACCGTATTGGCCAGCAAGAGATCATTCAGTATAAATTCAATGATCTTCTTTTCTTCGGATTTTTCGCGTTGGGGCTGGGAAATATATTTTTGATATTCGGCGGTTTCGGTAAGTGTATAGTAGATCTTTCGAAGAAGTTCCTGGTCTGCTAGGTGATCGGGTCGAAGGTCATAGAATTGCTCTTTGAGCACTTCATCTTCCAGCACTTTTTCAATTAATTCATTTTCGGCAATCTTAGCATTCACATTCAGATCGGATGCATTCGGCAGGTGTTTGCCTGCCCGCTGTGACGAGTCTTTCTTGGCGTAGCGGGTCAGCTTCGACCAGGAAATAAAGGAGGTATATAAATAAGGAGCGGGTCTGATCAAAATGTTGCTGCAGAAGCTTTTTTGGCACTCCTGTCAACCTCCCGTCCGTGGGGGAGGAGTATTGGTTTCGTTTTCTAATGTGGAGACAGTGTACAGGGTTTGCATCACTTTCACCCGGATATTTCTTCTGCTGATCATTGCCCAAGAACTAATTCAGGGAGTGAAGATAGGAGTTTTGATTTGTGTGGGAGGAATGTTGGAAGTCATATTATTATCATTAGAAGGACCATGAAGTAGAGATCCTGCAGAAACTCGAATAGCACAGGAAGCCTTAGTCGGTTGAAGATGAAAATATGACACGAGGACTGTAAAATTTGCTGAGAAATACCGCGTGGAAGTGCATCGGGTTAACAATTCTGAAATTTTTTCCGCTTTGCGCTTGATGGCACGTAATTCGTCGTACCTTCGCCGTCCCAAAATCTCATGGGACAATTCAATTCAAAATCAAAAAATCAATACAACTATGGCTAAAAAAGTAAATGTTACCCCTCTCCATGACAGGGTGATTGTAAAAGCAGCTGCTGCAGAAGAAAAAACTGCAGGAGGCATCATCATCCCAGATACAGCCAAAGAAAACCACAGACGCGGGATCGTCATCGCCGCAGGTCCGGGAAAAAAGGATGAACCGGTAACTGTGAAAGTTGGTAATACTGTTCTTTATGGCAAATATGCCGGAACAGAGATCCAGATCGAAGGTGAAGATTATCTGATCATGAGAGAATCAGATATTCTTGCGATCGTATTAATCATAGTTGTCAGCAGGTCCATGTTTCATCCGGAAATGATTGTTAGCCTGGCTCATTCCAATAACCAAATCATAAAACAATTTCAAATACTAATAATTATGGCAAAACAAATATTCTTCGAAATTGAAGCACGAAATAAAATGAAGAAAGGTGTTGATACATTGGCCAACGCTGTAAAAGTAACCTTGGGTCCAAAAGGCCGCAATGTTGTTATTGAGAAAAAATTCGGTGCACCCGTCTGTTACTAAAGATGGTGTTACTGTAGCAAAAGAAATTGAACTGGAAGATCCCATCGAAAACATGGGTGCCCAGATGATAAAAGAAGTTGCTTCCAAAACCGCAGATATTGCAGGTGATGGTACAACTACTGCAACCGTTTTGGCTCAATCAATCATCAGCGAAGGATTGAAGAATGTTGCTGCAGGCGCAAATCCAATGGATCTGAAAAGAGGAATCGATAAAGCAGTTAATAAAGTCGTAGAACATTTGAACAGTCAAAGTCAGGCTGTTGGAAATGATAATAGCAAGATCCAACAAGTTGCTGCTATTTCTGCAAACAACGATGCAGAAATCGGTAAACTGATTGCCGAAGCAATGAAAAAAGTAGGAAAAGAAGGAGTTATCACTGTGGAAGAAGCAAAAGGTACCGATACCACAGTTGAAGTGGTAGAAGGTATGCAATTTGACGGGGTTATATTTCTCCTTATTTTGTTACCAACAGCGAAAAAATGGAAGTTGAATTGCAGAATCCTTACATCCTGATCTATGATAAGAAGATCAGCACATGAAGGATATTCTTCACATCCTTGAAAAAGTTGCACAAGGCGGCCGTCCTTTATTGATCATTGCTGAAGATCTGGAAGGTGAAGCATTGGCAACACTGGTGGTAAACAAATTCGTGGCACTATTAAAGTTGCTGCTGTAAAAGCTCCTGGTTTTGGAGACCGCAGAAAAGAAATGTTGCAGGATATTGCAGTACTTACAAAAGGTATTGTGATCAGTGAAGAGCAGGGATACAAATTTGAAAATGCTGATCTTACCTATCTGGGAACAGCTGCATCTGTTACGATCGATAAAGACAATACAACAATTGTTGGTGGCAAAGGGAAAGAAAGAAGATATCACTGCACGCGTTAACCAGATCAAAGCGCAGATCGAAACAACTACTTCTGATTATGATAAAGAAAAATTGCAGGAACGTCTTGCTAAATTGAGCGGTGGAGTTGCTGTATTGTATATCGGTGCTGCTACTGAAATGGAAATGAAAGAAAAGAAAGACCGTGTTGACGATGCTTTGCATGCAACAAGAGCAGCTGTTGAAGAAGGAATTGTTCCAGGTGGTGGTGTTGCTTATATCCGTGCAATCGAAGCCTTGGAAAAATTGAAAGGTTCGAATGAAGATGAAACAACAGGTATCCAGATTGTAAAAAGAGCATTGGAAGAACCAATTCGCCAGATCGTTGTCAACAGTGGTATCGAAGGTTCCATCGTTGTTCAAAAAGTGAAAGAAGGAAAAGCTGATTTTGGTTTCAATGCCCGTACAGAAGTATATGAAAACTTGTTCAAAGCCGGTGTTATCGATCCTACAAAAGTTACCCGTATCGCATTGGAAAATGCAGCTTCAATCGCCGGTATGTTATTAACTACAGAATGTGTGGTTGCTGACAAACCGAAGAAAGAAGAGCCGCATGCACATGGCGCTCCTGATATGGGTGGAATGGGTTATTAATAAAAGGTTTTATTCAAATACAATCCCGCTTTTTTTAAGAGCGGGATTTTTTTTGAATGATCCCTCAGACAACCCTTCAACTTTATCAGCCGATAATAACGGGAACTACTTATTTTATATAAGAAAATAAAGGGATTGGTTCAATCTTCTAAATCGTACATTTTCAATTTGCTGGATACCTGATTTTAGGTATTTTTAGAAATCCTTAGTTAACGAACAGAGTTTCTATGAGAAAATTGTTTCGAGTAGGCATGGTGGTTTTGCTTCTTACTGCCCCAGTCGAATTATTAATAGCCCAAAATAGGTTTTTCCAAGATGCCGGCGAAAATGCGCTGCAGTTGACCAGCGGCAAAAGAATGATCATTCCCGACAAGTTCCGGGCTGAGAAATTGAATTCCCAGGGAATGAAAACGTTTCTTTCTTCTCTTCCCAGCGAAACAAGTTTAGGGAGTCGCCAACAGGCTCCGATCATAGAACTACCCTTGCCCGAAGGCGGCAACGGCCGGTTCAGGGTTTGGGAAAGCAGTATCATGGACCCCGCCCTGGCGGCCAGATATCCGGAGATCAAGACTTATTTGGGCCAGGGAATAGACGATCCCTACGCGACAGTTCGCTTTGACTATAACCCCTACTTTGGCTTCAGTGCACAGATCCTTTCCATCAGAGGCAATATTTATATTGATCCCTATGCCAGGGGTGATGTCGACAACTATATAAGCTATTATACAAGAGACAATAGAAGAAACACATCTTTTTTTTGTGATTTGCCTGCGAGTGTGCAGAGCACAGAAATTGCTCAGCGGATAGAAGCGGGACCTTGTCGCGGTACCCAACTTTATAGTTATCGACTGGCAGTTGCCTGCACGGGCGAATATGCAGTGGCAGTTTGTGCTCCGAGCATGCCGACTGTGAATGCAACGCTGGCCGCCATCGTAACCTCGGTGAATCGCGTAACTGGGATATATGAATCCGAACTATCCGTCCGGCTGGTTCTGATAGCAAATGAAAATTTACTTATAAACCTTGACCCCACAGGAGATCCATATAATAATTCCAATCCAGGAAATATTATGCTTTCCCAAAATCAGGACAATATCGATGCAGTGATTGGTACGGCGAATTATGATATAGGTCATGTATTCAGTACGGGGGGAGGAGGGGTTGCCGGAGTTGGCGTTGTTTGTGCTGGTTCTACAAAAGGCTATGGGGTAACAGGCACCGCTAATCCTGTAGGTGATAATTATGATATTGACTATGTGGCGCATGAGATGGGACATCAGTTCGGAGCTCATCACTCCTTCAACGGAACTAATGGAAGTTGTGGCGGAGCGACCAGTAGTTCTTCTTCTTATGAAGTCGGGAGCGGGACGACGATTATGTGTTATGCGGGTATCTGTGGTTCAGACAACATTCAACCGCATAGTGATCCTTACTTTCATTCGATCAGCTTTGATGAAATTGGGAGCTATGTACAGACGGGAGGTAGTTTCTGCAGAGTCCTGAGCGCTACGGGCAACACGCTGCCGGTGATCACTGCCATGAATAATAATGGAGTGAGCATTCCAATCAGCACACCTTTCACGTTAACGGGCGCCGCTACCGACGCAGACGGTGATGTCCTTACTTACTCCTGGGAGGAATGGGACCTGGGCCCGAATACAACCTGGAATGGCGGTAATGCCAATACAACTTCACCACTGTTTAAATCCAGGTTGCCGAAAACAACAGGTAGCAGGACATTTCCGGATATAGCGGTGATACTTGCAGGTTATCCTGCAAATCCGGTAGCTACTACGGGAGGTCTAAAAGGTGAAACACTTCCAACGGTGGCCCGCGCTTTGAAATTCAGGCTAACGGTGAGGGATAATCGCGCAGGAGGTGGCGGGAGTAGTCACCGGTGGCGACGGATGCCAAAGCGGATTCACAAGCATTTTCCAGATCAATACGGTTGCAACTTCAGGGCCATTTGCCCTAACCGCTCCGAACGGAGGTCAAACCTTTAGCGGCGGCAGTTCTCAAACAGTTACGTGGAATGTAGTGGGCACAAACAATGCGCCCATCAATTGCGCCAACGTGCGAATATCCGTTTCAACAGATGGTGGCCTAACTTATCCAACCGTTCTCATTGCCAGCACTCCCAACGATGGTTCGGAAAGCGTCACCCTTCCTATTGTAGCTTACGTCAACAGCCAGGATCAAAGTGGAGGCTGTTGGAAATATTTTCTTCGACATTTCTAATGCAAACTTTAGTATTAGTGCTACCGTTCCTTCTTTTGATTTTGATACACCCGCTCCTGCCACCATTGCCTGCCCACCGCCGACCTCCGCATCCATCACGTTAGGCAGCGTAGCCAATTTTGGCTTTACCACGGCGATCAACCTTTCTGCTTCCGGTGCGCCTGCTGGCACTTCTGTTAGCTTCGGATCGAATCCATTAACGCCAGGAAATTCTACTTCCGTTACATTGAACAATACGAACCTTCTCAGTAGTGGAAGTTATCCAATCACCGTTACAGGTGTTGCCGGTGCTATCACCCGCACCCGCATTCTTGCTTTCAATATACAGGCTGGTGCGCCTCCGGTTATTAATACGCAACCGTCGACGCAAAATATATGCGTCGGTAGTCCCGTGACTTTCAGTGTTGTTGCAACCGGGGCCACATCCTATCAATGGCAATTGAGTACAGATGGGGGAGGATCATTTAATAATATTGCCGGTGCTACAGCAAGTTCTTATAGTATCCTGGGTGTTCAGCTATCTAACAGTGGGCAATATAGAAGCATTGTAACCGGTCCCTGTGACGCAGTAACATCTTCGGCGGCCACGCTGAATGTGCAATCGCTGCCTGCGATTACAGCGTCTCCTCAAACTGTTGTGATATGTACCGGCAGCAGCAACACATTTAATGCGACGGCTACAGGCACCAACATAACTCTGCAATGGCAATTAAGTACAGATGGCGGAACTAATTTCAATAATATTCCATCCGCCACAACCTCCAGCTATACCGTTAATGGAGTCACTCTCGCAATGAATGGCTACCGGTACCGGCTAGTCGCAACAGGCACCTGTGCTCCACCTGCAGTTTCCAATGCCGCTACACTAACCGTAGTGGCACCCGTGGCGATTACGCTTCAACCGCAGGATGACGAAGTGTGTTCGGAAGGGAATATCAATTTGAACGTATCTATTACCAGCGATCTTCCCGCCAACTATCAATGGCAAGTGAGCACCAATGGCGGAGCCAACTTCACCAATCTTGCCAATGGCGGTGTTTATTCGGGCGTGACTTCGGCTATCCTCGCGATTACCGGCGCGACAACAGACCTCGACGGAAATCTGTACAGAGTCGTGCTTTCTAATGCCGCTTGTACGACGCCAACTATTTCTACCGCCGCGGCACTGACCGTCAGACAACGACCAAATATTGATCTGGTTGCTGCTCCGCTATTGAGTTTATCACCCGGCCAGTCGACAACGCTTACGGCAACTCCGAGCACATCCACAGGAGGCGACATAACTATAGAATGGATTCTTAATTCGGTGACCGTGCCAAACACTGGGAACACCCGGTTGGTCACCGTGGAAGAGACCGGCGTATACCAGGTTCAAATTGATGAAGCATGGCCCGGCGGCCTGGTTTGCACCAACGTTTCCGATGAAGTGACGATCGCGGCTCCGGGCAGTAATAGATTGTTTATTTTCCCAACACCGAACACGGGAGAATTTACTGTCGCGTATTTCAATTCTAACGGCTCTTCAACCACCAGGACGGTAAATGTCTTTGATGCTCACGGTGCCAGGGTTCACCAGGAAAGATTTACTATATCGGGACCATATACTCTTCTACACATTAATATAAAGCCCGCCCAGGGAGGTATTTACATCGTTGATGTCCGCGATGCGAATGGCAAGAAACTAGCAGATGGGAAGGTGCTTGTGCACTAGATACCAGATGCTAGATATCAGATACCAGATGGCGTTTGTATATACTGAGAAAATCTTTTATATCCATTGAATGAAAAAGTATCAACAACTTTTATTAGGACAATCAAAAAGGCACTTGAAGTTCACGCTGTGTGTTTGCGTGCAATTATTTGGTGTTTCCCTCTTCGCCCAACGAATACCGTCCTCAAAGATCCTAATGGCACAAGCAGGGGAAAAATTATTTGCAAAAGAAAAGACTGAAACGCTTCAAATTTAATAAAGCCAAGAGTAAAACCGTATCTCATTAAAATGGCAGTATTGGATAAACTCGTCTATGAGGCTACTTAAATGTTTATCTATATCCTGGTTTCTCTTCCTATAGGTCAATAGCCAACCTCCAACGGTGTAACAAAGCTCAAGACCGGTAGCGCTTGATTTTACCTGATCATCGAGTTCAGCGGCGTCTGCCACAAGGTGATTATTCTGATAATACGCCTCAATATCTTTGATGATTTCTAAATGATTGCGCATAAATTGCTGCAAAAATAAATAAGGCCGATAACTCCGCCTGTTTCATTTTGTACGCCCCTCTTTTTTAAGAGCACTGACCCACTACCAACATCTAGTATCTAGCATCTGGTATCTAGAAAAATCGTACCTTTGCGCCCTTAAAATCAGCAAAAGAATATGATCAGTGTAAAAGATCTGAAGTTGGCTTATGGCAAACGTGTATTATTTGAAGAAGTCAATCTCAATTTTATCAAAGGCAATTGCTATGGAGTCATCGGAGCCAATGGAGCTGGGAAAAGTACCTTTCTGAAAATACTGAGCGGACAGATTGATCCGAATAAAGGGAGGGTGGAAGTAACTCCCGGTGAAAGGATTGCGGTATTAAAACAGGATCAATTTGAGTTCAATGAACAAACGGTATTGAATACAGTGATGATGGGCCACACCAAGCTATGGCAGGTGTTGAAAGAAAGAGAGAGCATTTATGCCCTGGCGGACTTCACAGAGGAAGATGGACTGAAAGCCGCTGAATTGGAAGGTGAATTCGGCGAGATGGGTGGCTACACGGCTGATAGCGATGCGGCTGTACTATTGGGAGAACTGGGCGTTGATGAAGAATTTCATCAGGCACTAATGAAAGAAATCCCAGCCAATTTAAGGGTGCGTGTATTATTGGCCCAGGTGCTTTTTGGAAACCCGGATATATTATTATTGGATGAACCTACCAATGGTTTGGATATCGAAACCATCAGCTGGCTGGAAAATTTCCTGGCTGATTATGAAAATATCGTCCTCGTGGTTAGCCACGACCGCCACTTTCTGGATGCAGTCTGTACCCATGTCGCCGACGTGGACCGCCAGAAGATAAAAATCTTTACGGGCAACTACACTTTCTGGTATGAAAGTTCTCAATTGATGTCCCGCCAGATCAATGACAAGAATAAAAAAACGGAGGAGAAGCGCCAGGCATTGATTGATTTCATCGCACGCTTTAGTGCAAACGCATCGAAAAGCAAGCAGGCTACCAGCCGAAAAAAAGCATTGGAGAAATTAACGATTGACGAGATAGAGCCGAGCTATCGTAAATACCCGGGCATTATTTTCCAGCCATTGAGAGAAGTCGGCAATCAAATATTGAATGTCGAAAAGCTTTCCAAATCTGTTGATGGCAGGGCATTATTTTCTAATGTAACGTTCACCATCAATAAAGGGGATAAGATCGCACTTCTAAGCAGGGATCCCTTGGCTGTTACGACATTTTTCAATATTATAACAGGTGAATCCATGGCAGATAGCGGTTCTTATGCATGGGGCAGTACGGTGTCATCTGCTTATTTACCCCAGGAAAATGGACAGTATTTTGAACAGGACCTTAACCTGATGGACTGGCTGCGCCAGTATGTTCCTTCTCACGTTACCGATGTGGACGAACCATTCCTGCGCGGATTTTTGGGAAAAATGTTTTTCAGTGGAGACGATGTAATGAAGAAAACTCAGGTATTGAGCGGAGGCGAAAAAGTGCGTTGCATGATCAGTAGAATGATGTTACAAAATCCAAATGTTATTTTGCTTGATCAGCCCACCAACCACCTGGACCTGGAAAGCATCCAAAGCTTTAATGAACAATGCACGGCATATCAAGGTATTGTTTTACTGACAAGTCATGACCATACCTTCATGCAGACAGTTGCTAACCGGGTCATTGAATTGACGCCAAAAGGCGTAATTGATAGGTTGATGGAATTTGATGAGTACCTGGCTGACGAACGGGTACGGCATTTGAAAAAGGAATTATATGGCTAAAATCGCCTCAAATTTGTCCTGAGCTAAATAGTCAACCACCGTCACAATCGATACAAAATCAACTATTTACTTCTGCTAATGTGTCCAGAATACCTATAGGGCTAAACGCCGAAAATTTAATCGCCTTTTCGCTTGCCAAATACCCTTGTTCAAATTATCTTAGTGACCCAGTTCATTGTATCCAACGACATTCCCAAGATCCATCCTTCCTTACCTGTTAATCTTTCCGGGAAAATTAGTATCCGGGCGGAAAGTATCCTGACGATTTCCCGGATTCGGGTTGAAGCCATAAAATAATTGAGTTCGTAAAAGCCACCCGTCACCAAGTCCGGGGTGGCATTTTCTTATCTTCCACTTTAAATTATTCAGGCATGGATAATTTCTACGTCGATCCGGATATATCTAAGGCACAGACTATTTCCACCGAGGTATATAATTCCCAGCCTTTTTTGAAATGGCCAAGGAAAGAATTTTTGCCGATTCCTGGCAATTCGCTGGCGATACGGATATGGTGAAAGTCTCCGGGATATTGCCATCCCTTTACTTTGTTAGAAAAATATCTTGGATGAGCCCCTCCTCATTACCTGTGATGAAAAGAACCAGTTGCATTGCCTTTCCAACGTCTGCACCCATCGCGGGCAACTTACTGGTTTATGAATCCTGCAAGGTGACCCAATTGCGATGCCGTTATCATGGGAGAATATTTCAACTCGATGGAGAGTTCAAATCCATGCCTGAATTCAAGGAAGTAAAGGATTTTCCTTCACCAGAGGATAACCTAACACTCCCTACCGCTTTTTCAATGGGGTAAATTATTATTCACTTCCATCGATCAGCGATTTCCTGCCGACGTATTTTTTAAGGATATGATGGAAAGGGTTTCCTGGATGCCGCTGGATGAGTTCCGTCATCGTCCCGACCTTTCAAAAGATTATTATATCAATGCTAATTGGGCACTTTATTGTGAGAATTACCTGGAAGGCTTTCATATTCCTTTTGTGCATGCAGCCTTGAATGCGGCGATTGATTTCACCGATTATTCAACTGAATTATTTTATCCGTTTTCAAGTCTGCAGATCGGTATTAGCAAAACCGGTGAGAATTGTTTTGATCCTCCTGCCGTCTCTCCACGATCATGGTAAAAAAGTGGCGGCATATTATTTTTGGGTCTTTCCGAATATGATGTTCAATTTTTACCCCTGGGGATTATCCATCAATATCGTTCAGCCCCTCGCTGTTAACCGGACCAAAGTTTCCTTTCATATATATGTATGGAAAGAAGAGTTGCGAAGTGCGGGTGCAGGCGGAGAACTGGACAAAGTGGAGATGGAAGATGAGGAGATCGTACAGCAGGTGCAAAAAGGCGTGCATTCGCGATTTTATAAACATGGCCGCTATTCGGTGACAAGGGAAAAAGGCACGCATCATTTTCATGAGTTGCTTGGCCATATTTCTAAATTGACTAGCGTGTGATCTAGCTACATTTTTTGGATCATTTCCCAGCATCATCAGTCCATAATCGGCATTATCGTCCCAGGGCTTTCCAAAACTGATGCGGATGCAATTATCGTGAATGACGATTAGCTGAAAATAATTCTTCCCGGAACAATTGAAATATTATGCTTCATCGCTTCGGTACGAAGTTTAAACGCATTGACTTTTTTATTTAATTGAACCCACAATACAAAACCACCCAGTGGCCTGGAAACTTTTGTGTCCTCCGGAAAATAATCAATGATAGCTTGCATATAGCGAAGGCATTGGGTATATAAGAGCTTTTCGCATATTTTTCAAATGATATTCATAACGGCCGTTTTGCAGATAATGCGCGATAGCGGCCTGAGTGAGGGTGGGATTGCTGATATTTTGTGCTCGTTTGATCTGGTGGACTGGTCGAGAAATTTTCCCGGGATTGACCATCCGATCCGGTATCCCGGAGCTCAATGATTTGGAAAGGGAAGAACAATGCATCACCCAGCCCTTTCGTATCGTAATATTTGCAGGTCTTCGGACGGTTTTTCCCGAAATATACAGTTCTCCATAAATATCATCTTCGATCAATGGGATTTGATAGCGCGTGATGATCTCTACCAATTTCTTTTTGATATCTATCCGGCATGCATCCTCCCAGCGGATTATTGAAATTGGGAATAACAACCAGTGCTTTAATCGAAAATTTTTTTATAGATCTTGATCAGGGTATCGATATCCAGTCCGTCGACAGGACTTGATGAGATCTCCACTACTTTTAATCCCAGACTTTCAATAGCCTGGAATATGCCAAAATAATTGGGAGATTCAACGGCGACCGTGTCTCCCGGTTTGGTAACGGCGCGTAAACAATGGTGATGGCTTCGAGACAACCGGCCGTGACAATCATTCTTCGGGCTTTATTTTCCCTCCCCAATTAAAAGCCAGTTTGGCGATTTGCTTTCCCAAATCCAGATTGCCCTGTGTGTTCTCATAACTAATGCAATGGTCTTTGCCATTGCGCATGGCATGCATAACGGATTTATTGATCTTGGCAGCCGGGAGCAAGTGAAACATCAGGAACAGCCAATGCAAAATTGATCACTTTATCATTTGTGGAGGCAATGTCTTCATAGATCGAGGCGATCATTTCCTTCACACTCACATCATGGGACGCAACGTCGGGCTGTGACGATCTTTGGCAGATCGGGAAAACGTTTGTGGTTAAAGCGCACATAATATCCCGGACTTAGGTCTCGATTCAATCAATCCCTTTCCCTCCAGGTGATAATAAGCCTGAAAGGCAGTGCCCATGCTGATTCCATATTCATCACTCAACACACTAACAGAAGGAAGCTTGTCGCCGATTTTGAGAATGTCATCCGGCGATCATTTTTTCCAGTCCGTCCGCTACCTGTTGATACAAGTGATCGTCTGAATTTAAATTGTTACTTCGCATACCTCGATAGGTTTCTAATCTGATCTAGTCAAAAATACAAAAACTGAATCTGTTTTTTTAGAAAATTTGAGCAAAATTTGTATTGCAAGACAGGAGGCTTCGAAGCATTGGATGTTTCTTAAGTAACGTGAAAAATATGAACCAATGAACCCAATAAAGATTGTAGATTTCCGCCCGGAACATCAACCCCATTTTGAATCGCTCAACCGTGCATGGATCGAGAAATATTTCGAAATGGAGTCGCGTGACATTGAAGTTTTGACCCAACCACAAGAGCGACTGATCAACAGGGGCGGGGCAGTGCTAATGGCGCTCTATGAAGGCTGTGTTGCAGGGACAGTAGCGCTTCAAAAAGTGGATGAAGACACCTTTGAATTTACTAAAATGGCGGTCCATGAAGATTTCCGACGCAAAGGAATTGCAGAAGAATTGAGCTATGCAAGTTTCCGGAAAGCAAAAGAGCTGGGAGCAAAAGTGATCATCCTCTATTCCAACAGCATTCTCAAGCCGGCCATTGCCCTTTACGAAAAATTGGGGTTCAGACACGTGCCCGTCTCAGATTCGGGTTATAAACGTTCCGATGTCAAAATGATGATGACTGTTGAAGAAGCATGATGCTAAGCAGATGCTAGATATCAGATGTAGATTAATTAAACGATCGAATGGATATGATTTCTGACATACAAATAACCCGCACTACGCGGTCCAGGTTGGGCGACGTGAATTTTGATAAGCTGGAGTTCGGAAAATATGTTTCGGACCATATGCTCGTTTGCGATTATGCAGGTGGCGGCTGGCAAGATCCGAAGATTGTTCCATTCGCAAATCTTTCTTTAAGTCCTACGACATTGGCTCTTCATTATGGCCAGACGGTATTCGAAGGAATGAAGGCAATCCACATGCAGGATGGAAGGATCAACTTATTCCGGTTGGATAAGCATTACGAGCGATTGGTGAGGTCATTGGAGCGGATGTGTATGGCTGTTCCTTCAAAGGAAATTTTTATTGATGGATTAATAAAATTAGTTGGGCTCGATAGAGCGTGGGTGCCGAAGCAACCGGGAACTTCCTTATATATTCGTCCGTTTGAATATGCCAGTGAAGCGAGGTTCGGAGTGAAAGTATCTGACGAATATCGATTTATCATCTTTACCGGTCCGGTGCCTTCGCTATATGCGAAGCCGATCAGGGTCATTGTTGAAACCAATTATGTCCGGGCGAGCAGGGGCGGGACTGGCTTTGCCAAATGTGGAGGAAACTATGGCGGCGCATTTTATCCGACTCAATTGGCAAGGGAAAAAGGATACGACCAGGTATTGTGGACTGATGGCATCGAAAATCGATTCATTGAAGAATCCGGAATGATGAATGTATTTTTCGTGATCAACCATCGGTTACTTACTGCACCCTTATCCGATTCGATATTAGATGGAGTTACACGGGATTCATTGTTAACCCTTGCGCAGGACCATGGCTTCAAAATTGAAGAAAGCCTGGTTTCGATAGATGAATTAAAAGATGCTTTTGCAAATAAATCCATTACCGAAGCTTTTGGGGCAGGAACGGCAGCTTTAGTCGTTCCCATAGAAACGATTCAAATCCACAATGAAGATTTTCACCTGCCTCCATACAACAATAATAGCCTCTTCAATAGATTGAAGCATCATCTGGAAGGCATTCGCAATGGGACCCATCCCGATACTCATAGATGGAATTTCGTTGTCTAACTTATAGCGCGCGTTTTTATGTACATTCGCTGCTCAACTCTATAAAATGAATATCGCCCTAGTTACCGGGGCCTCCGGAAACCTCGGTCAGGCAATCATAAAAAAATTTCTGGCTGAAGGATTTTACGTGATAGGCACGATTGTTCCCAATGATCCGGTCGGAATAAGTATACAGGGCAAGAATTTCGAGACCGCTATTGTCGATTTAATGAATGAGGATGCTGCTCAGCAATTTGTTGAATTGATCGCCATTAAACATGGACGCATCGATGTGGCAATTCTTACTGTCGGTGGATTTACCACCGGGTCGATATCTGAAACCCGGACATCCGATATAACCCGGCAGTACAAGTTGAATTTTGAAACCACTTATAATGTTGCCAGGCCGGTATTTAATCAAATGATGCGGCAAAAAGCCGGTCGCATATTTATGGTTGGTTCCAGAGCCGGATCTTCAATGATGAATAGCAAAGGAACGACGGCCTATGGATTGTCGAAATCGCTGATCTTCCGTCTTGCTGAATTAATGAATGAAGAAGCAAAAGGGCAATCTGTGGTGACCTCAGTGATCGTGCCTTCACTGATCGACACGCCCCAAAACCGGCAATCCATGCCCGACACTGATTTTAGCAAATGGGTAAAACCGGAGACTATTGCCGGTATTATCTTATTTCCATTGCACGGAGGAGGCGGTCGACTTGCGTGAACCCGTTATCAAAGTGTACGGATCCTCTTAGTTATTTTCATTTTATTATTTATTGGGGAATTCATTTCCCGCCACTGCAGGTGATATTACTTGAATTATCCCTACTGACTTTTCCTTTCCATAGATAAGCCATATAGAATTGGTTTGGCAAGCCTTTTGTCTAAATCACCATAACTAAATAAGATTAAATATGAGTGTCAATAAAACGATTATTTCTACGCTTTTAATATTTTTTGTTTTGCTTCAAACGGCGACTGCGCAGAAAGCCTATCTGCGTGGCGGTATCAATTTCGCGAACGTAACGTATCTCCGATGATGGCGATATTTCGGATGCGCGCACGCTGACAAGCTTCCAGGTCGGAATTACCGGCAATCTTCACATTTACCTTTCTTTTCATTCCAACCTGGCGTGTTGTTTACAGGAAAAGGTTCCAAGACAGAATCAGGAAGCACGTCTGATGCTACTTATTTCAGAGCGACATCCAATCCATATTATGTGGAGATGCCCATTTAATCTTGTCTTGAAAACACCGACAGGTCCGATCAAACTTTTTGTAGGAGCAGGGCCATACCTGGCCATCGGCGTATCCGGGAAGAACAAAGTCGACGGAAAATTCCTGGGTAATGCCTTTCATAGCGAAAAGCAAATCAAATGGTCAGATGATGATCCGTCCACATTAAATTATGAGGAAGGTTCAGGTTTTGGCATCATGAAACGGTTCGACTATGGAATTAATGCCCTTGGCGGGATTGAAATGAAATCCACTATACTTGCTTTGAATTATGGATTGGGACTTGCAAAACTCCAATCCGGATCTAGCAGCTCTTCGGATGAGAAGGATAAACATAGGGTGTTCAGTGTGATGCTTGGAATTAAGTTGTGATTGTTATCTTGCACCTTTGCAAATGATAAAATGGGCTGGAATCATCGGCGCAATTCTTCTAATAGTCGCCTGCCTTATCCCCTGGGTTCACATTGAATCGAAGGATATTGTTGTCAGCGGTATTCATGCCGAGGGAACCAACTTTGGCAAGCCCGGCTATTTCCATTTGTTTATGTCTGGTTTATTTATTGTTTTCACTGTGGTGGGACGAGTTTGGTCGACGCGAAGTAATGTTTTGGTAGCTGCATTAAATCTGGGCTGGGCCATCAGGAATTATTTCATCATTACTCAATGTCGCGGTGGAGATTGTCCGGTAAAGGAGCTGGGGATATATTTAATGTTGTTGGGCTCAGGGATACTGCTGATAGCTTCATTGTTTCCAGATGTGAGAAGTGAAAGGTGAGTGGTGAGTTCTCATCCTTCAAAAAGTTTCGCTACACCAAAAGCTGCTCCTGCAGCCACGGCTCCTATTAGCATCACTCGAATAGCGCCGCCCCAGGCATTTACTCCAGTGAAGCGACTTTTAAAATAGCCAAATACAAATAGACAAAGAAGGGTGACGACGACAGAAATTTTTAATCCTTCGGTGGGGCTATCAAGAAAGAAATACGGACTTAATGGAACCAATCCCCCGACCACATAAGAGAGGCCGATATTCAGTGCAGACTTGCTTGCCCTTTTTGGATCGGGTTTATCCAAACCCAATTCATATTTCATCATGAAATCAACCCATTGCTTTTTGTCGCTGGGCTATTTCTTCCGTTGCTTTTTCCTGCAGTTCTTCACTGAGACCGATATTGGCAAAGAATTCTTTTGTTTCCTCGATCTCCTTGTGACGAAGATTATCTACTTCATAAAATTCTCGCTTTAATTCGCTTTCATAATGGTCCTGCCCGGTTTTACCTGCCAGGTAACCACCCAGTCCCATGGCGATTGATCCGGCAGCGATCTCGGCAATTCCAGCAATGACAATAATTCCCGTTGAATCCACGGCACCACTCAAGCCTGCAGCTAGTGCAAAAGGGACAGTTAGTCCATCGCTCATGCCAATGACGATATCGCTGAGTAAATCACTGCTTTTTAAATGCAATTCTTCATGATCGGCTTGCTTTTCCATATGCGCTCGCTATTCGCTTGTCGATTAATCGAGACAAGATAAGGAATTGCGAATGATATCTACCGATTCCATCACCTGCTGTTTGGTGATGATCAATGGCGGAGCCAGCCGGATCTTATCTCCATGCGTCGGCTTTGCCAACAATCCGTGATCCTTTAAGTTGAAGACATAAGTCCCATGCCGCATCCGTGATTTGGGTGATCAATGACAATCCCATTGAGTAAACCCTTTCCGCGGATAACGGAAATATGCTTTGAGTTGATCGATTGCAATTCTGTTCTAAGTAAATCGACCCATTGCTGCTGCATTCTCAGCCATATTTTCGTCGATTAATACTTGCAATGCGGTCATCGCTACTTTGCATGCAAGTGGATTGCCGCCATAAGTAGATCCATGTTCACCTGGTTTGATGGTCAGCATGATCTCATCATCTGCCAGCACCGCACTACAGGCATCATTCCACCACTCAATGCTTTTCCAAGAATCAGAATATCCGGCCTTACATTTTCATGATCACATGCAAGCATTTTTCCTGTTCTCGCCAAGTCCCGTTTGAATCTCATCGGCGATGAATAACACGTTTGCATCGTTGCAAAGTTCATATGCTTTGGTAAGATATCCTTCATCCGGAACCAGCACGCCTGCTTCTCCCTGAATAGGTTCAACCAGGAAACCCGCCACATTTTTATCTCTCCAAAACTTTTGCAATGCATTCAGATCATTGTAAGGAATACGATTTAAACCCCGGCGTAAATGGTCCAAAGTTTTTTCGCGCAGTCGGATCACTGCTAAATGAAATAACGGTGGTTGTGCTTCCATGAAAATTGCCTTCACAAACCACAATCACTGCTTTATCTTCTTTGATACCTTTCACTTCGTAGCCCCATTTGCGGCAGAGTTTGATGGCTGTTTCCACTCCTTCCACACCGGTATTCATGGGCAGCACCTTATCATAACCGAAAAATCGGGTGATGAATTCGGCATATTCTCCCATCATTGATCATTATGAAAGGCGCGACTGGTGAGGGTAAGTTTTTGGGATTGCTCAATAAAGGACTTCAAGATTTTTGGATGGCAATGGCCCTGGTTCAGGGCAGAATAGCCGCTTAAGAAAATCATAATAGCGTTTGCCTTCGACATCCCAAAGAAATACTCCTTCGCCCGTTTCAAGACAACAGGAATGGGATGATAATTATGAGCTCCGTATTGATCTTCGAGCTCAAGATAATCATTGTGTCTTATTCAGCGAGTTGAAATAATGGATTGCATAGAGAAGTGAGTTGAATAATGAATGAATGGTATTGAAACAATGGGCAGGCTCCGCCGCGGTGCTGAAATAGATGAACTCTACCCTCGATGATTGAGTAGATCGAGGTTACTGATCAAGAAAAATGATATCTGTGAATTCAGTTGGATAGTGCCGAAATTTGACCTGCAAGATACTAAAATTTCAGGATCAGAATTAACCAATTATGCCGTACACAGTACCAGCCGGCACCCGCATCGGACATGTACATTTAAAAGTAACTGACCTGGAAAGGTCATTGCAATTTTACCGGGACTTGTTAGGATTTGAATTACAGCAGTATTATGGTGATAGTGCTGCTTTTATTTCAGCCGGGGGGTATCATCATCATATAGGGTTGAATACATGGCACAGTAAGGATGCGGGACCTGCGCCGGTGCAGTGCCGCTGGATCTATATCATACTGCCATACTGTATCCGACGCGGAAGGATCTTGCCAATTGTGTTAAAGAGATTGATGGATGCCGACTATCCACTCACGGGTGCCTCCGATCATGGCGTATCCGAAGCAATTTATTTGGATGATCCCGACAGGAATGGAGTTGAATTTATTGGGACCGGCCAAAGGAGGAGTGGCCGCAGCGATGAAAACGGAAACCTGGTAGATGGTTACCAATGCATTGGATCTTAAGGACTGCTGAGTAGCAAATTAGCAGATTAATTCTCGAATAAAATATTCATCTGGAAACGATAATTGAATACTTTGCTTCGGCAGGAAAAATTCCATAAAGAGTGGAACCGCTTCCCGTCATCGATGCATATGCCGCGCCTGCTTCATAGAGTTGTTCCTTGATAGCTTTCAATTGAGGATATTTCTTAAAAGCAGAGATCTCAAAATCATTTTTCAGTTCATACTTCCATGTTTCTAACGGACTACGATGATTTCCTTCACTGACTTTTTGGGAAGGGTAGGCGATGATTTGCAGGAAGGCGCTTCCAGTATCGATATGAATGCCCGGATAAATGATGAAAAATTTATAGCCTTTCAATGAAAGATCCACTTCCTCCAGTATTTCACCGCGACTTGTTGCAAAGCATGGTTTATTGATAATAAAAAACGGACAATCGCTTCCGAGCTGAAGTGCATAGTGGATGAGCTGTGCAGTATCGAAGGTTCAACTTGAATTGTTTATTCAACATGTTGAGTGTAAAAGCGGCATCTGCACTTCCTCCACCCAATCCTGAGCCGAACGGGGATCACTTTGTGAAGATGCATCTCGATATTGTGGTAGCTGAGGGAATTCTTTTTTAAGTAAACTATACGCCTTCATACAAAGATTAGATGCCGTATCGCCTTCCATGACGAGTCCGGTAATCGAAAACGGAAGCGTAGCCGTTCGTTTCGTAGATTTCGATTATTTCCAATATATCGGTGAGAGGTAGCGGGTAGAAGATCGTTTCCAAGTCATGGAATCCGTCCTTCCTTTTTCGAAGGATATTGAGACCAAGATTCAATTTGCAATTGGGGAAAGTGATCAAGCAGCAAGAGTTTATGGTTATTCTCAGGGATTGTCAGATTCAGTCGCATAAGGATTCGGGGATTTTTTCTCAACGGTTCTTTCTTCGGCTGTTTATTTCGTCACGGATGGCGATGGCCCGGATATAATCTTCTCCTTCCAGGACTTCATTTAAAAGTTATTCAACTCTTCCAAAGTCATGGTTTTCAGGTCTTCAGTGCCTCCAGCTTTTTTCATCCTGGACAATTGCTTCCTGTTTCGTCTTTTTCTTTTTGCCGGTAGCCGCGGTATCTTCCATCAGGATACCTGCACTTTCGAGGATATTTTCATATGTATAGATCGGACAACCAAACCGAACGGCCAGCGCGATGGCATCGGAGGTTCGGGAATCGATTTCTACCGTATCGTTTTCGGTAGAACATAATAATTTGGAATAGAAGATCCCTTCCTGCAGGTCGCAGATAATGATTTCATGAAGGTCAATGGCAAAGGAATTCATGAAATTCTTCATGAGATCGTGGGTCAGTGGCCGGCTTGGCTGCATCTTTTCAAGGGCAACGGCGATAGCCTGGGCTTCAAAGCCGCCGATGACAATAGGTAGTCGGCGCAAGTCCATTCACTTCGCCCAGGACCACGGCATACGAATGAGTTTGAGTAATACTGTGTGAAAGCGCTACTATTTCCAATTCTATTTTTTTCATAATCCTATTCCGGCTACGAATTTAAGCCTTTCATATCAATGCCTATATTTTTTGGGACATAAAAAATGCCCTGTCCGGGCATTCTCATGATTTTTTTTGGGAGGGTTATGCTACACCTTTAAGTTTTTTTATGGCCGATGTCATTTGCGGAACTACTTCGAAGGCATCGCCCACTATCCCATAATCTGCCGCTTTAAAAAAAGGAGCCTCCGGATCTTTATTGATGACTACAATGATCTTACTTCGGTTTACGCCGGCCAGGTGTTGGATCGCTCCGGATATTCCGATGGCTATATATAGGTCGGGTGCAATGGCGATGCCGGTTTGTCCAACATGTTCATTATGCGGTCGCCAATGCGCGTCGGCCACCGGTCTGCTGCAAGCCGTGGCAGCATGCAAGACTTTAGCCAGTTCTTCAATGATGCCCCAGTTTTCCGGACCTTTCATTCCGCGACCGGCGCTAACGACTATTCCGGCTTCCGTCAGAGGCACTTCTCCCTTGGCCTTAATGATATTTGTAACTTTTATTTTCGGTGAATCTACTGTTAGCTTCAAATGGAATCACTTCTGCCTTACCTTCTCCCGTCTTTTATTGGATAAGCATTTGGATTGAGAGCTATGATCTTGATTGCCGTATTCACGCAGCACATTGGCGAAGGCCTTTCCAGAAAAAACATTTTTCCTCACAACAAATCCTTTCGATGTATCGGGCAGTGCTACTGCTCCGGAAACAAATCCTGCTTTTAAACTAACCGACAAACGTGGAGCAAGGGCTTTGCCATCTACATTGTTTGGAAAAGATGATGACGTTGGCGGCGGTTGCTTTTGCTACCTGCCCAATGACGGCCGTAAAGACTTGGGCATCTAAATGATTCAGTGAATCATTATTGACCTGATGAATTTTTTTTACCCCATATTTTCCAAGCGATGGAAGATCCTCCTGGACAGAGCCCAGGACGACGCCTTCAGAATCCGTTCCTAATTGAGCGGCAATCGCCGATCCATAGCACATTGCTTCCAGAGACGCTTTCTTTACATGGCCATCCGCTACATCAATAAATATTAAAACAGGCATAATATATAGACTTGATTTTTTGAAATATTAAAAAGCTTTCGCTTCTTCATGTAATAATCTGATCAATTCTTCCACATTATCTGCTGGTATCAATTTGACTCCAGCTTTGGCGGGTGGCAGGCCAAAACTTTCGACGGTAGTCATGGTTTCAGCAGCCACAGGTTCGACTACTTTTAATGGTTTTGTTCTGGCGGCCATGATACCTCTCATGTTGGGGATTCTTGCTTCGGCCATGCCTTTCTGGCAACTCACGACTAATGGAAGTTCGCTTCGCATTGTTCTTCGCCACCTTCGATTTCGCGAGTGATGGTGGCTTTACTCCCCGACAGATCAAATTGGGTGGCAAGGGCTACGTAAGACATTCCTAGAAATTCTGAAACCATTCCTCCAATAGAAGAGCCATTATAGTCGATCGTTTCCTTGCCGGTAAATACCAGGTTATATTGTCCCTGTCTGGCGATCTCGGCGATTTGCGCGGCGATATAAAAACTGTCATGACTGTCTGAGTTCACACGTATTGCTTCATCGCCGCCGAGAGCCAAAGCCTTTCTGATAATTGGATCGGCATCCGCCGGGCCAACATTAACCAGGTGGATAACCGTAGAAGGATCAGCCTCCTTTAGTTCAATGGCGCGCACTAATGCATACCATTCATCATATGGATTGATGATCCATTGCACGCCATTCTATCGAATTTCGTGTTATTATTGGTGAAGGCTATTTTTGCCGTTGTATCCGGCGTTTTGCTGATGCAAACAAGGATTTTCGTCATGAAGGATATCTTTTTTAAAAGGTTGTTTATGCAACTAACGCAAAGATAAGGTTTGAGCGCTATAGTAAACACAAATTGCGATAAATTTTATTTACTTAAGATGGATCGGATCAACAAACTTCAGGAGTGGCTGAGAGAAAGTCCCGATGATTCTTTCCTTCAACATGCATTGGCACTGGAATTCATCAAAGTCGGCGACGATAAAAAAGCGCAGGTACTGTTTGAAAAAATAATAGAAGGTCATCCGGACTATATTGGTTCATATTATCACCTGGCTAAGTTGCTGGAGAGGATTGGTGACGTTGAAAGGGCGAACCAGGTTTATTTAAAAGGAATGAATGAAGCCGAAAAAGCAGGTGAGAAATTTGCGTACGGGGAATTGAAAAGCGCCTGGGAAGAACTGACCTTCTAAACTTTACAGTCCATCAAATATTGAATCCCATTGGAATCATACAAATGAACCTAACTGATCGATTTCTTGAAAACATCAAAGCGCAGGATCTTTTCTCCAGAAAAGATAGCCTGTTGCTGGCTATTAGTGGTGGGATCGATTCAGTCGTACTTTGCGACTTGTGTCATGACGCGGGGTTTGATTTTACGTTGGCTCATTGCAATTTTCAATTAAGAAATGAAGAAAGTGACAGGGATGAGGAGTTTGTAAAGCAATTGGCTATTAGATATGGAGTCGACGTATTTGTAAAGCGATTTGATGCGGCAACCTATGCAACTAATAATAAGGTTTCAATCCAGGAAGCAGCCAGAGTTCTGCGTTATACCTGGTTTGAAGAATTGATCAGATGCGAAACTGATAAGGAAAAACCCATGAATGGCCAGTCCGTCAAAAAAAAACTGGACATCGTTCTAACCGCGCACCATGCAGATGATAATATAGAGACCCTGTTGATGAATTTATGTCGCGGCACCGGTTTGCAGGGACTGACCGGCATTCCGGTAAGAGCAGGTCATATCCGGCGACCGTTGCTTGAATTTTCAAAAGAAGAATTAATTTCTTACGCTAAGGAACGCAATTTGGCTTTTGTCGAAGATTCATCCAACCTTTCCGAGAAGTACACCCGAAATTTTTTCCGTCATGAGATCATCCCGGCACTTGCCCGAGCTTACCCGCAGGTAAGAGAAAACCTATATTCCACGATCAAAAGATTTAAGGAGATCAATCATCTTTACCGGCATACGTTAGATGCATTGAAAATGAAATTGTGCCGTCAAAAGGGTGTGGAGATCCATATACCGATCAAACAACTCTTTAAGCTGAATAACCGGGCATTGATCTATGAGATTATTTCTGAACATGGATTTTCAGAGAAGCAGGTGGATGAAGTTTTGAAATTGGGAGAAAGCGACTCCGGGCACTTCATTGAAAATGAAAGAATGCGTATTATCAAACATCGCCGATGGTTTATTGTCGCGCCAAAGCAGGATCATTCTCTCGAGAACATTATCATAGAAGAAAAGCAGAAGACGCAACAGTTGTCAATGGGTCGCCTGCAGATCAGCCGGCTTCCCATTTCGGAATGTCAGGTGCCCAAGGGAAATATGACTGTTTGCCTTGACGCCAAGGACATTCAATTTCCCATGTTGTTACGTAAATGGAAGACAGGAGATTATTTTTATCCGCTGGGCATGAGAAAGAAAAAAAAACTCGCGCGGTTCTTTATAGATCAGAAATTATCCAGGACAGAAAAGGAAAATGCATGGGTTTTGGAAATGGACCAAAAGATCATTTGGGTGATGCCCTACCGCATCGATGATCGATTCAAGATCTCGGATAAGACAACTACAGTAGTCCGATTAGCATTCGAACGGAAGGAAATGTTTGAGTGATTGTATCTGCTTAATAAAGTTTTCATAGACATCCAGCTGGCCGAACAATTTGACAAAGATCCATACAAAAATGATCCCAAACAGAGCGCCCCACAAGTGCGCGGAATGATTGATATTCCCTCCACCACGCTTGTCCAGGTAGGCAGATGCAAATAAATATATGATGGCGAAAATAAATCCGGGTATACCGATCGGTATGAACATAAAATTGATGGGCAATTGGGGTAGGAGGGTTATGGTTGCAAATAAAACAGCAGAAACGGCGCCTGAGGCACCGAGGCTTCTGAATTGATAGTTGTTCCTGAACTTGATATAATCAGGCAAACTCGATACGATCAGTCCGGTAAAGTAAAGGAGCAGGAAGAAATATTTTCCGTTGTCGCCGAAAACGCAGGAATGACTAAACAGAACTTTCTCCAGGGACTCACCAAAGGAATATAAAGCCAGCATGTTAAAAGCGAGGTGAAAATAATCTGCATGAATAAATCCATGTGTAATGAAGCGATAATATTGGTTGCGATTGATGGCGGGAGGATAAAAGATCAGGTCATTTATGATTTTCTGACTGCTCAATCCACCGATAGAAACGAGGCAGGTAACAATGACGATGATCAACGTGATTGATAATTCCATTTAGCCTGTAGGTTATACTTGTTATTATTGATTACTAATTATTGATTATTATTTTAATCGATGCTCGAGATTTAAGACGTAATACTCACCACTCACCGCTCACGACTCACAACAATAATCAATAATAAATAATAAATAATCAACTTAGTGATGATACTTCTCATTCTTAAGAATAGTGCAAGCCCTATAGATCTGCTCCGCCAGGATAAGCCTCACCAATTGGTGTGGAAAGGTCAATGCCGACAAACTCCACTTAAAATTGGCTCTCTTCATTAATTCTTCACCTAATCCATAAGCACCACCGATCAGGAAAATGAGGTTCTTTATACTTTCATTCGCCCTTTTTTGCATGAAATTGGCCAGGCCTTCGGAGTCCAATTGCTTTCCCTGGCTGTCTAGCGCCACGAGGTAGGCTTCCTTGTTCAGGAGTTCCAGGATGATCTCGCTTTCCTTCTTTTTTAAAGTCGTTTCATTCATCGAAGACGAATTCTTCGGGGTAGGAATGATCTTCCATTCTATACTATAATATCTTGATATACGATTCGTAAATTCATCCACACCGGTTTTAATGTAGCTTTCATTGGGCTTGCCCACACTGTAGATGTGGAATTTCATAGACGCTGTGCTTGATTATTGATTATTAATTGTTGATTATTTCGTGTACACTTCGATGACTTAAAACTGATGAAAAGTAAATTCAGGTGGTGAAGATTTGATAATCATAGATTAAATCAATAATCAGTAATCAATAATTAATAATAAACCCTCAAAAAGCTTTCTTCACATCCTGGCTGATCTCCACCTCAGTTACCGGCCCATACTTTTCCGCCACCTTCTTAATCTCAGAGGATTTGCCCACCATTACAAATTGCAACTTGTCTTTGGGAAAATATTTATCTATGATGGATTTGGCTTTGTCGACTGTAAGTCCATTGACATTTTTTTCAAAATTGTTTATATAAGACTCATCGAAATTGTACCAGAACATTTGAGTGAGCAAACCTGCCAGCTGGTCACTGGTTTCATAGTCCGGAGGAAACTGACCCTTGATATAATTCTTCGCAGAGGAAAGTGTCTTTTCATCGGGGCCGTTCTTTTGGAGACTATCCAGCACCTTGAGGGCAAGATCGATTGCTGGCTCCGTGGTTTCTTTTGCTGTAAAAGTTGAGACGACAAATGAACCTCCATTTTTCAATGCAGTGAATCCGCTGAAAGCGCCATATGTAAGCCCCGAATTTACTCTCAGTGCATCGTTTAGCCACGAAGTGAACCTTCCGCCCAGCATGGTATTCACCACTTGTATGGCTACATAATCCGGATTATTGCGGCTAATACCCGGAGTGCCTATATAAAAAGTCGTTTCCTTGGCATCGTCCTTATTCACTAATAACACGCGATTGCCTTCCGGCTTTGCAATCGGGTTTGAAGCCAGGCTGGCATTGGCTTGCTTACCGGACGGCCACGTGGAAAAAACGCGGGTAATCAGTGCCCGCATTTCTGCCGTATTGAAATCACCGACTACGGCAATGGCGGCTGCATTAGGAAGATAATTATCATGATAAAACTTGCCGAGGTCCGCTGCGCTTAATGCCGTCACGCTTTGGATGGTACCAGGAAGGACATTGCCATATACATGATTCCCATACAAAAACTTATCGAAGTAGGAGCCAATGACAGCCCTGGGCCGTTCCTTTGCCTGCTCCAGACTTAACAGCACTCGTTTTTTCTCCTTGCTGAATTCGGCAGTATCAAATGTGGGAGCGGTAATTATTTCCTTGATGATGTCCAGCACGTCATTCTTATCTTTTGCTGCAAATTCAGCCCGCAGGCTTGCCGATTCCTTGGAGGCGAATGTATTGACTGTCGCTCCGCGGAAATCCAACTCTTCATCCAAACGGGTTTTGGGATAATTCTTTGTGCCGTGTTTGAGTGCGGTGGCGGTCAGAGATGCAAGACCTGCTTTATCTCCATCATAGATCGCTCCTGCCGGCAATACGATGGAAACACTAATAGTTGGTACTTCATGTTGTTCCATTAAATAGACTGTAAGTCCATTTTTCAATTTGAATTTGGAATAGGCCGGCACTTTAAAATCCTGTCCATTCACTATGGCTGCGAAAAGGACTCCTGTCAGTAGGCATGTATATTTGATAAATCTCATTGTAGTCTTTTAATCAGTTGAAAAAAAATTGATGATTGATTCTTTGGTTATTCTGTCGTATTTGATTTGAGAATACCCACTGTGCGGTTGACTTTTGAAAAATATTTTTCAGTAACCCTCTTGATGTCATCTGCTGTCACCTTGTTAAAGGCAGCGGGAGCATCGAACATTTTTTTATAATCTCCGAAAAATACCTCGTAAGTTCCGACATTGTTGGATTTGCCATCGATTGTTTCCAATTGATTATAAAACTCCATGAGCTTCTTGTTCTTTACTTTCTGCAGTTCTTTTTCTGTTATGCCATCTTTTCTTAGTTTGTCCAGCTCTTCGTAAATAGCATTTTCTACTTTGCTTTCGTCGATATCCTTACTCGTGATCGCATAAAACCAAAATAGGGTGGGGTCGAAGCTTGCTTCATAACTGGTAAAAACTCCCGTGGCTAATTGTTTCTTATCGACCAGGGAATTGTATAATCTTGAAGATTGACCGTTGCTGAGAATATCGCTGAGTAGCTCCAGGGCATAATAATCTTCACTCTTTGTCTCCGGCACATGATAGGCGATGGTTAAATATGGTGTAGCCACATCTTTCTGAACCAGGATTCGTTTTTCGCCTGTTTGTGGAGGCTCGGTGATATGGACTTTTGGCGGATCTGGTTGCGAAGGAATCGGTTCCAGGTATTTTATAGCCATTTCCTTGATCTTATCAAAATTAACGCTGCCTGACATCACCACTACGCAATTGTTGGGAGCATAGTAAGTCTTGAAATAGCGTTCCAGGTCTTCCTGCGCCCAACTCTTCATATCATCGAGATAGCCGATCACTGGCCAATGATAGGGATGTTCCTGGAAAGCCTGACCCTGTACGGATTGAGTGATCAATTCCCATGGTGAATTTTCCAATCCGGTACTGCGTTCAGAGATTACTACTCCTCTTTCACTTTCTACCATCTTTGGATCGATGCTAAGGCTCGAAATCCTGTCGCTTTCCAATTGGAAGATCACTTCTGTCGCCGATGCCGGGAAAAAGTTCGTGTATACAGTCACGTTTTCCGTCGTATAGGCGTTATTCGCGCCTCCATTGAATTCCATCGTCCGATCAAATTCCTTTGGCCCATATTGTTTAGCTCCGTTGAACATCATGTGCTCAAAGAAGTGGGAGAGCCCTGTGATACCCTGGTGTTCATTTCTAGATCCCACACGATAGAATAAGTACATATTGGCGTTGGGAATGGAATGGTCTTCGAGCACCAGGAACTTCATTCCGTTTTTCAGGGTGAAGGATTTTACATCATCGGCTTTCGATTGGCTATAACTATTGATAGCCATTGCCAGGAATAAGAGGGCCAAAATTTTTTTCATTGTCTTGGTTGAATTTACTTTATTAATATTACCGACTTCTATTATCTACTACTTGATTTCGTAATCTTTTTTAAAGGACATAAGAGTAAAGCGATAGAGGCTGTTATCCGGAGCCGCCGTCGAAGCTTTCAGATAATATTGATATGCCTCTGCGAGATAGTGAGCATCTTCGAGCATGAAGCCCATGCGATAGGCTTGCTCGGCCTGGCTTTCTAGTCCGGGACCCTGACTCTTAATATTGCTAATGACTTCATCGAGGGTTTCCTTGGTGACGTAGTTAAAAACTTTCAATTCATCATTCTCCTCTCCTTTAACTGCCGCAGTCCAGTAGTAAGCATTTCCCGGTTTGATCTTATTGATAAATGAGGGGATGGAAATCTTTAGCTTACCGACTTCTGTTTTGAATGCAGGTTCCGTGCTATTGGCATTGCTATACAGAAAGAAATCAAAATCTTTTGCGTCCGCATATGATTTCCAGGATAGAGGAAATTCGCCGCTGGCGTAGTTCACTGTATCCAGCCGTGGATCTATCCAGATATTATTGATCGAACGGCTCACAGCCCCGATCGTTTTCATAAACATCTTGCGGTTGCTGCCGGGTGAACCTTCACCATGACTGGTCATCTGGTGCCACACATATTTTACATAGTTTTTGCTCACCGAACTCTTTGTCACTTCGCAGGAATCATTGAATTGGGTCATCGTGTAGGTGCCTGCCTTGCGGACAGAAAACATCGATGATTCATTACAGATGATGGTAACCGTAGCGCCGGCTGCAAGTTTGATGGTTGCGGTATTATTGACGATCTTACCAATCTTGGCTTTCGCTTCTACCTTATTCTCGACGACAGAAACATTGCCATTCACACTATACAAAAGAAATTTGTTATCCTGCGCATGGACCAGGATACCGGCCAGTAAAAGGACAATGAGACAATAATTTTTTTTCATGTTTTAATGATGTTGTTGATGAAAAACAGTTTTATATCCAAATTTTTTATGCATCCAGACAGCAAATGCCTCGTAAAAATAAATGATATCGACGGCCAGAACGATCACGACCAGGGTCAGGCTCATATTGAGTTTGGATTGATACTTATTGTACAAGAGAATATCCGAGGTACACAAAAAATATAGCCGAAATAATTGTGCAAATTTTGCTACCAGGTGGAACCAGATATGATTTTCGAGATAATAACGGATGAAGAAGGACATGTGCAGCCAGCCGACGAATACGCCACCATGATATACACCCACGAAGGTAGATTTATTTATATAGTTCCCATCCAGCGCCATTGAAATTATGTTGGCATGAACGACGATCCCATTCATGTCGGGGACAGACTTTCCTGCAAATTTTGCATTCATCGGAGTGAATTTCTTATCCTCGATGTCGTTGGGGTTATCATTAGCGTAACCCAGGAGGGCGATCTTTCCTTTAAGTGCTGAAGGGTCAACATTGCCGGTCATTAGATCTTCTGCTTCGATAACCGGTATTGGGTTTTCGGCGCGATATAATGAATGATTTCATAGTGGTCATGTCGCTTAGCCAGTTTTTTAAAATTATTTTCATCATAATTTTTACGAGGATGCTGGCGAGCGAAGAATGGAAAGAATTTTACGATCTTTTCATATCGAAAAAAGGAGACCAGATGGTACCGTCTTAGTTCGTCAGCCGAGCATATTCACATATCCTTCTTGTGGCTACGACGATCTTTAAAATAACTCCTTCTTGTAACGCCGGATCCTGCATGATCGTGCCCAATCGAATACGACTGGGCACGACCAGGTTTTTGTTCCTTCGAATAACAGCTTTTAGCAGGGAATCTTTGTATGGATCCCTTGCGCCTTCGAGGTATGCATCGAGGCCGATGACTTTGGGATTCATGGAGGCAGTCTTATCGAGTGATCATAGGCAAATCCTTCCCGGTCGGCCTCGTCCAATATTGATCACGACGATCGATCTGTCAAGGAATTTCCCTCGGTTTTTTTCAGTTTAGAATAAGCGATATCATTGAAGTCAAAGTCCTCCAATGCATCCTTCATCGGGTCGAACAGATGCATGCTTAAGCGGCATGAAATTTGACCATGACAATGAAAATGAAGACCCAGGCCGTGGCAAAAATGGTATCGCGTTCATAGAGATATTTGGTGAAATGCTGTGATAGCGCTTCACATGGTGTGCAATATGCTTATGGATCGGTTTCTTCATGTAGTTAATCGTTATGGGTATAGTTTGTGACTTCCTTGAATCATTATTCCCCTGTAAATCTGTAAATTAGTAGGTCGAATTTATGCGAATTTATCTTTCCATAATTGTCAGCTTGTTTCTTAATCTTCTCGCTGCGACCGTCACCTGCATCCGGCACAAGCCCCGCCAAAACCCAGAGATACGACCGATTGCAGGTCCACAAACCTTTGCAATGATCATGGGGATTTCCACCTATAAATTTGTGAGGCCACTGGTCTATGCGGATAAAGATGCAGAAATGTTTAGCGATTATTTGAGATCGCCGGCAGGCGGACAAGGTCCCTGATGATAATATTTTTTGTCTCTTGAATGACCAGGCCATTTCCACGACATTTTGGACCAAAGGATTTAAATGGCTGGATGCAAAGAAGCTTCAGACAAGGCGACAAACTTTTTATCTATCTGGCAGGACATGGCGATGCTATTGATGAGGACCAGTTTTTTTATATCGCTTATGATTGCAATCCAGCCGGAGATAAGAATAATTATCTGGCGGGTGGGGCCATCCAATTATTCAATCTGAAGAAAAAGATTGCGAAGGAAACATGCCAAAGGAGTTGAAGTCTTATTTTATCATGGATGCATGTCGTAGTAATGAACTGCCCGGAGGATCAGAAGGACAGAATTTTCTGAATGCGGCCATTTCTGAAAAAAGGGCCGGAGAGATCATCATGCTGGCGACCGGTGCGGGCCAGGAATCGCTTGAGGATGCTTCCATTGGAACGGGTCATGGCTTGTTTACTTATTACCTTATCGATGGATTGACTGGCATGGCGGATTCGTTGGAGGGACGGAGGACAATAAGATCACCTTGACTGAGATTCAGAAATATGTAGATCGGAATGTGCCAAACTATTGCACAGCAACGATTCAAACGCAAACAGGATCCTTTCTTTTGTTGCAATGATAATGGTGAAAGAATCGTAAGTATCGTGGATACCAGCTTATCTTAGAAGATGGTTGATGAACTAAAAAGCTCAAACAAAGGAGCCGGGAACTTCTTCAATTCTTTTAAGATAAGACGCGAAGTCAATTATGCCCAGTCGATACGCAGTTGATCGAAACATATAATCTCTTCAATACGGCAGTCAAGCAAAGCAGGTTGACGGGAGCAGCTTCTGCGGAATATTATTACAATCTGATGGCGAAACAATATCCCGGGAAATTCTTATACAACGGATGCACAGTCGACGCTGGCTGTTGAGTTCATCAATTTTGCACAGACGAAGATCAATCTTTACCTGGATTGCAAGGATGCGTCGACCGTACAGACGGATAAGAGCGCAGATAGATGAGACGTGAAAAAACCGATGAGATCAATACCAGTCTGAACCGAATGGAAAAAGTGGCGCGGCAGGAATTTTATGAAGTAGGAGATATGTTGGAGAAAGCAATTGATTTTATCATGCCCGACGATCCGGATTTTGCAAAATCACTGATGGGCACGGATGTATTTTTTCAAGGCACGGGGATATTTTGGAAGGGCGCGGAAGAATGGTCGATATCAACAAGGCATTTCAATACGCCTATACTGCTTACGCTGCTGATAACAATGCTGCCTATATTCTAAATACGCTTTCCTCCTTGCACCTGGATAATAACCGACTATGACAGCGCCATTTATTATGCGAAGAAAGCGATTGTCGCTGCGCCCAAATGGCGTTATCCTTATGTGACACTGGCTTTCGCGTATAAGACGTTGACCCGTCCGGATTCTGCAATCAAATATTATCATAAAGCAATGGAAGTAGATCCGTCCAATGCCGATGCCTACGTGGACATGGGTCATTATTATTATTCATTATCCAGAGGATGATTCAGCCATAGTCAATTATCAGAGAGCGTTGGCGCTGGATCCCGGCGAATGTCTATGCCAGCAATAATATCGGATGGTTATTTAGTGAACGAAAGAAATACGATTCGGCAATCGTTTATTTCAAGAAGAGCATCGCCTCTGATCCAAAGTTCATCAATGCTTACAATGGGTTCAGCAAGACTTTTTTCACGATGGGCGAATATGATTCGGCCAGGATATACTATGCGCAGGCGTTTGCGAATTATCCAGGACAAATCGATCGTCAACGTTTATATCGGTAATTTTTATAAAGATCTGAAGCAGTATGATTCGGCGAAGGTCTATTACCGGTTGGCTACGATGATCGATCCAAATTATGAAGAAGCATACAATGATCTTGGGCGTGCTTGCTTTGAATTGAAGCAATATGATTCAGCCAATTATTATTACCAGATGGCATTGCAGGTCAATCCTTATTCTGCATTCTCTCTTGATCAATATTGGACTGGTGTTATAAGAAGCTAAAGCAAAATGATTCTACCTATGCTTATTTCCAGAAGGCCATCAGATCTGGAGCCGCGAAACCCGGGCGTCCTGAATAACCTGGGGGCCATTTATGGAAATGACACGAAACTTCGATTCAGCGAAAGCTTATTTCCGAAGGGCCTTAGCCATCAAGCCGGACTATACGTCAGCCTCCAATAACCTGATAAAGATTTTTAAGGAGATGAACCAACAGGATTCCGTCACCGATCTCCTGGAAACAATTTCGCTGGCGGATCCGAACAGTCGTTGCTTCATGAATGAGATGGGGTTGGCCTTCTTAGATTTAAAGCGATATGATTCGGCTCGATTCTGGTTTGGTCGCGGTGTGAAACAGGATCCGCTTAATGCACAATTATATAATAACCTGGCGCGTGCCCAGATAGGATTGAAGCAGTATGATTCGGCGAGGTATATGCTGCAAAGAGCGATGGAGCTGGATGCGGACAATTCATCCATCTGGACGAACCTGGCCAACGTGTTTAAGCAATTGAGGCAATTGGATTCGGCGGTTTATTATTATAAAAAGCAATTGTTCAGGCGTACAGAAGAAAATGCGTTGGCTTATCAGACTATTGGCGGGTTCTATGATGATATGAAAGTCTATGATTCTTCGATTACTTATTATAAGAAGGCGTTGGATCTGGAGCCCGGCTTCTTACCGGCATATAATAATATAGGAATGGCATACATGAAGCTGGACCAGGGCGATTCGGCATTAGTCTATTATAGGAAGGCATTGGTATTAGATCCTGACTATGAGAATGCGTTGTTAAACTTGGGTCTATTGTATCATGCCAGAAGTCAGTATGATTCGGCAATATTTTATATAAGCCGGGCTGTCAAGATAGAGCCCTTGAAGGCGAGATCTTATTTCCGGTTGGCATGCAGTTATGCGTTGAACAATCAACCGGAGCAGGCGGTGATTTATTTGCGGCAGGCCCTGGAGAGGGGATATAAGAACAAGGATGATTTGTTTTTGGATTCCGATCTCTCGGGATTGAGGCATTATAAGCCGTATGAAGAATTGTTAGATCAGTATGTCCCTGGGTGGAGGGAGAGGTAGGGCTGGTCGATTTTATCTTATATTTGCCGCCCATCAATGGCCCCGTAGCTCAACTGAATAGAGCATCTGACTACGGATCAGAAGGTTTCAGGTTTGAATCCTGACGGGGTCACTTATTACAATCGTAAAGCCTTGTAAATCAAAAACTTGCAAGGCTTTGTTTTTTAAAGGGTAAACATAGGGACAACAAAAATACGAATTCAAAAGAATAGACTGTTTTTCTCACAGTCCTGGGAATCCTTCTTAATTAATTCCATCTTCTTATCTTCCATATTCAGCATCAAATCTATCCCGATCGCCATGAAAGTTGTCTTAATGCATTCCTCATACTCGATAAATTTCTTAATTGAGTTCATCGAAGCGATACATATCAAAACTTATCCTATTCAAGTAATGGTGTGGATTTAAAGGCTTTTGTTTATTCAAAAACCATTGATCCCAGTGATCTTGTTGGCCTTTATTAATTCAGTTATTTCTTTGAGATGGATTGTATGTATGTCTTGATATGGCACGCTATGTCTTTAATAAATGTTAGTCGATGTTATCTTCTTATAATGGTCGGTTTTTTAATTGTTTACGTTATTCTAAAACAGTTTTTCTCATACCAAATACTATAATCGTAGCCTTATTTTCAATTCATTAAGGCGAACACCCGGGGTATTTAGGAGGTCAGGAGTCTGTCTTCGCCCATACACAGGTTACTTTATTGGCAATTCAACAATAAACAGCGAACCTTCTCCTTCTTTTGTCTCCACGGTGAGCTCTCCGCCGTGTGCCTTCACTATGTCATAAGCTAATGAAAGACCTAATCCTGTTCCCTGACCGGTAGGTTTGGTAGTAAAGAAGGGTTGGAATATTTTGTCCAATGCCTTTTGGGGAATGCCACTGCCATTGTCCTTCACAGAAATCAAAACCTTGCTACCAACTTTTCTTGTACTTACCGAAACTGCGGCCTGGTAGCCTCCAGCTGCTTGTTTCTTCTTTTCAGATACAGCATGAAATGCATTGTTATATAGGTTCAACAACACTCTTCCAATATCCTGTGGAATGATATTAATGTTACCAATGCTTCCATCAAAATCAGTTTGCAGTGCGGTGTTGAACGTACTGTCTTTGGCACGAATGCCGTGGAGGGCCAGCCGTTGGTATTCATCCACCAAAGCATTTATATCTGTTGGCTGTTGTGGACCTGATGTTTGCCTCGAATGTTGTAGCATGCCTTTTACAATCGCATCGGCACGCTTGCCATGATGATTTATTTTTTCTAAGTTCTGTTTTATGTCACCTGCAATAGCTTTTGCTTCTTCCATATCTCCTTTGACTAGTTCTTCATTCATTTCGTCAACCAATTCATTGCTAACTTCACTAAAATTGTTGACAAAGTTTAAAGGGTTTTGAATTTCATGAGCAATACCTGCAGTCAGTTCTCCAAGTGATGCCATCTTTTCAGATTGAATGAGTTGTGATTGAGTCAGTTTTAATTCGCGCAAGGCATTTTCTGCTTTTCCCTTTTGCTCTTGTAATAACCGATTCGCTATTTGCTTATGTCTGATGTTCCTTACTAAGAATATTGCAGCAATTAACATTATAGTTATCCCCCCGATTAAGACGTAAATTTTTACTTTACTTTTGAATTTAGCTTGCTGCTCTTCCATTTCTCGCTGGCGAATTTTTTCATTAAAAGTATAATTCTGTACCTCCTTAATTTTTTCCTTATTAAATATGCTATCTTTTAGATTGAGTGAAGTCCTCAAATATTTATACGAACTATCTATTGAGCCTTTTGCTGCATATAAGTCAGCTAAGATAGAAGATGCCTCTAGATTTTGTTGTGGCAGTTTCAAAAGTTGCGCGAGTAGAAGGGATTGCTTCGCATATGAGAGGCTTGAATCGAGTAACCCCATCCTCCTAAATAGCTGGGAAATTCCCAAGTATCCAAATAGAAGGTCAGTTGTTACATATCCCTGTTTCGCATATTCAATTGCGATGCGATATTCATTAGACGCTTTCTCATAATTCGCTTTTCCGGAATACGTTTTTGCCAAGGATAGGTGAGGATATGGCCAGAAACCCCCATCCGGAAGAGTTTGCTGGGGGTCAATTTTTCTCAAATAATACAAAGCTGAATCAAATTGCTGAGCGTCACAAAAACACGACCCTAGGGTTGCCCAATCAGAAATTATGGCAAACTCGGAAGTATCTGAGGCTAGTCTTCTTCTTATGTAGTCGATGGCAATGTCAGGCTCACCGATGTATTGGTACACTTCCGCTAAACCGAAGTAAACCCTTTGAATGTCGAACTTATCTTTAGATTTTTCGGCTAAGGATAGGGATTTTAGTCCCATTCTGACCGCGAGAGAGTCATTTCTTTGTTGGGCTAATGCACTCGAACTAACTGAATACATCCTTGTTTCAAATGCATAAAGAATGGGATTGTTGGTATTTTGAAATTTACGCCTAATATCTTTATCGTCAATTAACTCAAGCCCTAGACCTGTATAATATAAAGCTGAGTCCGGTATGGCGTATATATACTCACGGCATAATTCCCAAATGGCCAGCGCGCTTATAGTGTCTTCTTTTGCATTGGTAAGAAGGTGCTTGAGACTATCTATTTTGTGTGGATCTTGGGTACTGCCTTTTATACCAAGAACAGTCAGTACGAAAAAAAAGAGCAACTTCTTCATCATTTAAGATTTACATTGAGGAACAAAATGAAGACCGATTGCGAGTAATAGAAAATAAATGGCAAATTGAACGACATACAGCAAGAGTCTACATATTGTAAATTAGAAATTCTTTCCCAATATCTATCTGACTAAGCCAAAGTGAAATGGAAAAATAGCATTGATCGGTCATCCATCACGGTAACGGACGGAAATTTATCGAACCTGGAGTTTGAGCCAATATTATTGAGGTGATTTGGTTAGAATTAAAAGCTTTGGGGCTATAAAGACTAGTGATGCAATTCCTGGATGCGGGGATCTTATAAGCTTTAAAGGGATAGCAGTCCGGTTTCAAAACTTGCTGGGCCTTTGCCCGGTTTAGAATAGCTCTCAATTGGCGCAGATAGATGCCTATGGTCGATGGTGATTTTTCTTTCTGCTTCATGAATAACTCATAATCTTCCAAGAATTCCGTTGTAATGTCTGTAAGCATTAGGTTGCTCTTGAATGCATTCAAAGAGTTAAATGTCGTCCTATAGGAAATGGAGGTAGCTATTCGATCTTGCGAATCCAATTCGCTCACATATTGCATGAACCAATTCTCGAGGGAGAGGTCGGTCTTAGTCGTTCCGTTCGTGAAAAATGCATTCTCAAATGCCACAAAAGAGAATGGAATCACTTCTTCGAAAATCCTTTCTGCTTTAGATGTCAAGGCATTTACCGATATACGAACCTTCTTCAGATTTTCATCCTTCAGGCGCTGTCCATTCACCTTTTTCCAATCATCTTCTGTTAGGTCAATGCCTGAGCTATACCTCTTCTTATATGGGCGGGAATAGATTGTCATCTTCAATGGATATTTGCTATTGGCTTTCATCTTTCGTGTGTCCAGAAATAGTGTCATTGTTGGTTTAGCTAAGTTCATAATTGCACCAAATTTGCACCACAAAAGTAGCAACGGACTGCTAACTCTTACAGTTGAATGAATAAATTTTTCCACATAACCTACTGATTAACAAATTGTTTTGCAACGAGTGGAAAAGGAAGGAAACAAATTGAAATAGGAGTTACTGTGACTACGGATCAGAAGGTTTCAGGTTTGAATCCTGACGGGGTCACTTAGCCTTCGACAAAGTCGGAGGCTTTTTGTTTGGAGCGTTGCAAGCTTGCTTGCATCAGCGAACAAATAAAAAGACCAGTGAACCGCCGCAGGCGGATCGCAATGGCTTTGGGTCAGGCAACCGCGCAGAGGATCATGAAATTCGAAGAGAGGTAAGGTAAATTGTTAATATTCCTGTGATTCAAAAGAACGACGCTTTAGAGAGATTATCCTTTACCAATTGTGCCAGGTTGCCATTTGCAGTACCTATTTTTTCTTTCTCAGCAAATAATGATATACGTTTTGATTGTTTACGGCAAATGCATATGCTTGAACAAATTCATAATTGTTATCGATCATAAAGTTTAATGCGTCAATCATAGAATTAAATATCAAGTTCTTTCCATTAACGTCTTTGAGTCGAGTATCTTTATCCGAACTAAAAAGCTTATCAACTTGTCCAAAATCGATCTCAATAGTCAGCTTATTACTTAAGAATCTGGAAGTCCCGACAATTTGAACGTATTCGACGTCAATGTCCTTTAGGGGAATGTCATTTACCGTTTGCGTGTATCCTGCCATCGTACACATTCCAACGACAACTGTAAATAGTAGCCTTTTCATTTTATTTAATTTTGGTTTCCTACTCATTTGGCTTTTCGGTTACGCCCCGTTTACAATGGTTTCTGGACTCCACAATTATTTGTTGATCTAATAGCCTACTTGGCTACAGACACTCATGTCGTGTAATTACAGAAACTGCAACTAGTAAACATGAACGCTTTTTAGAAGTTCCGTTTTTGAGCTAGCGATTGGTTTGGATGCTTTGGAGGTACTGTCCCCCAAGTGTATCTGAATCGTTCCAGAATCAATAGGTTCCTCTTTTTTTTAGTGCATGACGTGACTAAAAATGCTACAGCGCAAGCAAGTAACACCAGAAGTCCGATTGTCAATCCATACTTTATCATGGTGGTTAGGTTAAATTAGAAGTCTACGAGGCGATTGGCTATTTATCTTGTATATGGGCTACTTCGAATAATAAATAGAACCTGGATATGGCTCATACCCCTCAATATCAAAATAGTTTCTCGGCTTAATTTTGCTGATTTCTCGGAATCTGATTACGCAGATGAAAAAGGTATTGATCTTAAATTCGGAGATATGAAAGGTAGACAAAATATGTCATATGAGTGCGTTTGTTAGGCGGGTCGAAGTGGACAAAGTTGAAACCAAGCTTGCAAGCGGGAAAGCAACAAAGCCAAATGTGGAATTAAATGGTTATTGTATCGTATCGGGTAAAAGTATTCCGTTTAACTTAAATCAGCCTCTTTCACCAGACCTGCACAAGGAGTGGATGATCGAGAAAGATCCAAACTACAAGGGGCACTATTGTCATTTCTCTGGAGAAATTGGATATACCACGTATTCTAAACCCATCCTAGCAAGAAATTGGAGTAAGGCCAAACAAATTCACGGTCTTTGAGGCCATCTTTTTTAATCCAAAATTACTTTGTCATCAAATATGCTATCCCCTGAAAGGTATAAACAAAAATAAAAAAGTTGATTACAACCCCGATTAAAATATATACATACCGCACCCGGTTCATCTTAAGTTTTAAAAGGTCATTGAGCGCATAGAACGTATACCCTTCCGTAATTAATAGTTGGATGAATTTGTGTAAGGTGTCACTGCTATGCAAATAGCCGTCTAGTATGTAAAAAGGGATTTGAAGTAGTAAGACAAACGAAATCAAATAGCAACATATCACAATCCATTCAGCATAGTTATATTTTACTTTCTTGAAAATTAGAAAAGAGACCGCCGCATAAATTGGTAACAATGCAAGTTGAAGCCATGAATAATACTTTGATTCTAATAGCACCAATTTATTAAAAAGATTGTCTTGAAAAGTTGTAGCAGAAAGGATTAAATAATTTTGATGAAAAAAGTGAATCATTAATGCAAATAGACTTGTTACTATTAATAAAAATGAAAAAGGCTTTTGATACGGATTCCGGTCCCCCTCTAAGTAATTGTTCATCATTTTTCCTGGTGCAACAGCCAAATCAACTATTGTTCGGCGAAGTCCTTTTTCTATATGGGTCAAAGAATGCCAGGCCTCTTTTAGAATACTGCCAACTGTAATTCTCCTAATATCGTCGGTTTTGTTCATTGTAGGTAAGAAAGAAACAGGAATTGATGGCCAATATACCAAAGTTATGTGCAAACGCTGAATAGAAGTACTGAAGCTGGAACCGTAAGTACAATCCCTCTTTCTATAACATTCGTTATACCCTTATTCTTACTTTCTTCCTATTGACCTTCATTCAGCGTCGTTCTAATTTCACGATTGCCATTTTTCCTGCTTAATAGAATGCAACCGAATCAATAAATAAGGTCCTTCGATGAAAAGATCACCAACTCTCCTTTTACTTTTTGGATTGTTACTTTTTGTTACAGCAGATGCTCAAGTAAAAAAGCCTGCTAAAAAGCCTGTCAAAAAAACCTCGCCGCAAAAGAAGACGCCGGTAAAAAAATCAGTGTTGAGTACCAAGTCGTCGGTTATTCGGGAAATAAGATGGACCGGCACAATCAGCATGGTAGAAAAGTATTCTGGCTTAGTGGGGATAAGCGAGAAGCAAATTGACCTTAATTTTACTAATGCTTTTCCCACCCTTGATAGGAATATAAATACAACGGATTTTAACTTTACAGATGATAAAGGCACAGGTACTATAACAGAACATACGGAGATGAGAGCGGAAGGAGACAAAGGAGAAAAAATAGAATTCGGCTCCTGCGATTGCCACGGAGAAGGGCAATCCGAATTGCACGAAGTAGCGATTGACCTCATGGACAGTGTTTATTTTATTCATGCGATTAGTCCTCCCTGCAAAGGAGGTAGCGGATCAGACGGTCACTGTGCCGGAACCGGCCTGGACATTACAGTACATGACTATAAATTTAATTCAAGCCCTTATCACCTCTCAGGAAGGCAAACCACGGACAAGGACATTACTATTGGAAAAGTTTTGATCGTCGTTACCTGGGATCTGAGAGGTTGTCCTCCATGGAATGATCCGCAATCCAGGTTGGCGAAAATAGAAGCGAAGGTGAAGGCCGCCGCCGAGAAATTCATCAAGCGCGTACATGATGAACTATGCATCAAACTAAAGGTGGTATCTGGTTTACGAACTGCCGCGCAACAGGATGCGGAATTTGCGAAAGGCAGAACAACGCCCGGAATAAAGATAACTGCTAAAAAACCTCTTGGCATTCCTGTAACTTACGCCGAGGCTTGGGAAAGCTATCATAATTATGGCCTTGCAATAGATGTGGCCATTGTGAAAGAGAATGGACAAATTGATTTTGACACAATCATTCCTGAAAATGTGGCCAAGATCGGAAAAGAGGAAGGATTTGAATGGGGAGGCGATTGGGCGCCACCCAAAACAGACCACCCGCATTTCCAGATGACATTTGGACAAACTATTAAACAATTAAAGCGGAAACATGCAACACCATAAAAGTAAGATGGTCACAGTCATGATTCTTCTTGCGTCGCTTGCATGGAATCGTAGCGCCGCGCAAGACAATCCCGATACATTGATCACGGTTCTTAAGACGGAAGTCGCTAAGATTGATAAAGACCTTCCAAAATTCAAAGTTGTTAAAATTGAACTTGATGACCAATCAACTGAAGGAGCGGAATTGCAAAAATATTACGACGGGAATGTGATTCGGAAAGCTGTTCTTACTTTTTACGGTGAAACAGGTCAATCAATATCTGAATATTATTTCTTAAGCAACGATCTGATTTCAATTTCCGAAACACTCTTAAAGTATAAAGCCCCTCTCTTTGCAGAAAAGACGGAAATTGCGAGTGAGGAATCGACGACGCTCTATCTCAAAAATGAAATACTAATGCGTTGGACCGACAATGTGGGCAAAATGGTAGATCTATCACAATATCCTGAGAGGCAAATCAGGATAGCGGAGGAGCTGAAAATGATCAGGGATAATGAAAAGAAGAATTTTTAGGAGGGTTTTATTGGCAATTCAACTATGAACTGCGAGCCTTCCGATTCTTTTGTTTCTACCCTTATTTCACCCCCATGTGCTTTCACTATGTCGTACGCTAAGGACAAACCTAATCCCGTTCCTTGGCCCGCGGGTTTATTTGTGAAGAACGGTTGAAAGATCTTATCCATCACTTTTTGAGGAATACCATTGCCATTATCTCCCACTCGGATTTCAATCTTGCCATTCATCTTTTTGGTGCCTATAGAAATCATTGGTTCAAAACCATCCTTATGCTTTTTCCCTTTTTCTGCAACCGTATAAAAGGCATTATTATACAGGTTCAGTAGCAGCTTCCCAATATCCTGAGGGACTATATTTATTTTGCCAAGGCCTGGATCATAGTCAGTTTGGATCTTTGCATTGAACGACTTATTCTTCGCTCTAAAACCGTGATAGGAAAGCCTTAAATACTCATCGGCCAAATTATTTATGTCGGTCGGTTCCCTTATTCCAGTTCCGCTACGGCTATGCTGGAGCATCCCTTTTACAATCGCATCGGCTCTTTTGCCATGATGGGCTATCTTATGCTCATTTTCCTGGATATCATTGGCAAGGGACATCGCATCTTCTTTAGTGCCCGTCTTCAGTTCATCCATTAGTTCGGCGATTAATTCAGTATTTATTTCAGAAAAATTATTTACAAAATTTAACGGATTTTCGATCTCATGCGCGATCCCGGCAGTAAGTTCCCCGAGAGAGGCCATTTTTTCAGACTGGATCAACTGGAGTTGCGTTGCTCTCAATTCAGTAAGTGTACTCTGGATCTCTTCCTTTTGTTGTTGCAATAATTTATTGGCATGTTGTTTATTGCGAAAAGCAGTAAAGGCGATAGCTGCCAGAGCCAATGTCAGAACCAGCCCGATGATCAAGGTTAGTTGACGGGTCCGGGCTATTGCTTTTTCCTTTTGTTGTTCTGCACGGGCTACCTCTTGTTTTTTTTCAAATTCATAGTTCATTGTCAATTCGGTGGCTTTGCGGACATTTTCTTTATTGCGCATAGAGTCGACAATCTCCGCCGACAGTTTGAAAGTTTTTAACGCTTTACTATAACTTCCCGTTTGTTCATAGCATTCAGACAGGGACGAGTAGGTATTACCGACTTGTTCATCAAAGATGTCTGCGTCTTTCATCGCGTCAAAGGCCTTCTCGAAATAAAAGATAGCTTCCTTACATTTTCCCTCCATTTTTAGTATCGAGCCCATTCCCGCATAGGTCTGGTAGATATTCAACGGCTGATTCGACGAATCCGCAATGGATATAGATCTTTTTGCCAGTTCTTTGGCCTTGTCATATTGTTTTTCGTGCGCCAGGCATATTGCAGCCTTCCCCAAACTAGCGGATTGGATGCCAAGGTCGCCCATTTCACCTCCGAGTGTCGCCGCCTTCATCGCAAATTCATACGATTTGTCCATCTTATTTTCTAACTCATACAGGGTTGCGAGGTTAGAATAGGAATACAATTCAACGTTTTTAGTTCCCGACTTTTGAGCCAGCTCGATAGCCTTCAGAAGAAATTCTTCTGCTCTTGTTGTATCTCCCATACTCTTATAGGCAAGCGCCATATTCATTCGGAGGTAGGATTGCGTGTTGATGTCATTTTGCTCTTCGGCTGATCGCAAGGCTTTCTGTTGATAAAATATGGCTTGGGAATAGTTTGATTTCATGTATAAGGAAACAGAAATGCCCTGGTAACCTCTGTTCATCAACGTGATATTTTTCATTTGCTCCGCAATATCAATGGCCTTTTGAAAAAAAATGATGGAGCTATCATATTTACTCTGCATGCCGTATGTTCTTCCATAGGCCACATAAAGGAATCCTTTCCCTAGTGAGTCTTTCAAGGCCGTGTATAAAATGCCAGCAGTCTTCAAATTTTCTTCTGCGTCAGCCCATTCTCCTTTATATGAGTAAGAACTGGCCAGTCCCACTCGCGCATCCGCTTCTCCCGCTTTGTAATTTATTTTCCGTGTTTCTTCGATCGTTGCGTGAGCGAGTGCAATCGCTGAGTCCAGATTAATTTCACTTAGTCTGGGTATTTTTTTATTGATCAGGTTGATCCTGGCTGTATCGGAACTTGCCTTGGAAATAAGATTATTGAGGCTGTCAATCAGGGGCGTTTGCGAAAAACAGGGGAGGAGAAAAAGACAGAAAAGCAAAGACACTGCAGCTACTCTCATGCGCTTTGGGATTAGGTTCAAATTAATCTTACCTATTGCAAGAGAAAAGTTAGCCAACTTCAAGAAATTTTTACTGCCTTTTTTTCAAAGCAATTCTATTTCAGCTTATTAGGGATTATTGCAGATAGAAGACTTCTTCCAATTTAATACTCACAGGGGATTTATCGTTGTTTGTCTCCATTATATCTGCCATGTACTGCCACCACCTCTGCATAAGCTCTTGTTGTGGCAAGCTGTCCAATGCTTTTAGATCAGTTACATTCAGGGACCCAAATAATGTATTGGTTTGTTTGTCCAGGAAAATAGAATACTCTTGAATTCCCGCCTGTTTTAGAAGATCTTTCAGTTCAGGCCAGATTTCATCGTGGCGTCGTTTATACTCTGCCGCTTTCCCGGCAAACAATTTCATTTTAAAAGCAACACGGTGCATGGAAGCTGAATTTTTTAAAAAAGCAATAATACGGCATTCTTGTTGCGTGCGTGAGACACACACCAGGGCGCAAGATTTTCAGGTCCTTCCGAATTTCGAGAAGATATATTATCTTAAAGTATGCGCCACCATATAAACAATATAGTTGCAAAGGTCTTGTGGGTTCTCGTTCTATATGGATGCAGCCGGTCCTCCGGCCCGAATAATCCAAACACGACTACTCTTCAAATTACTTCTATCCATCCTACCAGTGGGGCACCCGGGTCCTTAGACACGGTTGAAGGAAGAGGCTTCGATCCGGTGCCCTCGTCAAACACCGTCTTTTTTGGAAACAGCATGGGAACCGTGATCAACGCGACCAGCTCCCAGCTTATCGTCAGAGTTCCTGATCCGGTATCAACGGGAAATATATCTGTACAGGTGAACGGGCAAACTGTAACCGGTCCTGTTTTCACTGCAAGACCGGGTGGCACGACGGGTTTAGTTGAAGTGTCCACAATTGCAGGTAATCATAGCTTCGGTCACCAGGACGGAGCAGCATTGAGTGCCAGCTTCGCGTTTATTTGGGATATTGCTTCCGATTATGCCGGCAATATCTATGTAGCGGACGGAAGCAATAATTTGGTTCGGAGGGTTTCCACAGACGGAATGGTCACAACCCTGGCAGGAAGTGGGAGCCAAGGTGCTTCCACAGGCGCGGGCACATTTTTTTACTACCCCATCGGGGTGGACGTAGATCAGAATAATCATGTATATGTTGCCAATCAATGGCAACACAAAATCCAGAAAATTACTGCGCAGGAAACAGTTACGACCATGGCGGGAGGGGCTGGAGGCGGTTTTGTAGACGGGACCGGTTCCAGCGCTGGTTTTTATTTGCCTACGGATGTTGCTGTTGACGCCACCGGAAACGTATTTGTTGTGGACCAGGGTAACAATGCGATTCGTAAAGTCACTCCTTCAGGAGTGGTAACTACTTTCGCAGGTGGCACTCAGGGCTCAGCAAACGGTGTTGGCACGGCTGCTAGTTTTTCGAATCCTAATGGTATAGCAATCGACAATACCGCTAATCTCTATGTTGCCGATATGGGAAATTTTATGATCCGGAAAATTACCCCGGCTGGGGTGGTAACAACAGTCGCAGGCCTCGGCAACCCGAGCGTTGGCGAGGTCGATGGACCTGTGAGCATCGCTACTTTTGCCACGCCAATGTCAGTGGCGGTCGATGCTAATGGAGTGATTTATGTTGCAGATTATACTGGAAACAAGATTCGAAAGATAAGCACTGACGGCATAGTTTCCACCCTTGCTGGCACCGGTGCGGACGGCTCTGCAGATGGTCCCGCCAATATGGCTACTTTTAACGGACCATCAGGACTGGCAGTAGATGGGAGCGGAAATATTTATGTTGCTGACGGAAAGAATTATGTTATCCGCAAGATCGTCGTTCACTGATTGCATTTCCTTCCTTTTTCATTTAACCAATACCCAGATAGCTCTGCCGGCTTACCAATCCGTCTAATCCCTGAGCACGTATATGCCTTTGGTGCAAAATTCATTTCCCTTTTATACCAAAGCTTGAACTCTTCTTCGGCATATTCCTTGATACTCCTGCTCTGCCTGTCATCAGTACTGCATGCACAAACCATAATAACCGGTAAAATCATAGATGCGGTAAGTCGACAATCCCTGGCAGGTGCGAGCATAGTAGAAGAAACTAACCAAAAATATACTGCTTTAACGGACCAGGATGGCAATTTCCTAATAAAGGTTACTAACGCTAACTCCACTTTAATAGCGTCGTATGTGGGCTTTCAATCTATCAGAGCAAGTATTAGTGGACAGAGCAATGTAAAAATCGAAATGCATCAAAGCGTGGTTAATCTTGGCGATATTCTTATCGACAGTAGAAGTGTACAGCAAAAGTTCAGCGCCCTGGCAAAAGTAGATCTGGATCTGCACCCCGTGAGGAACACGCAGGAATTGATGAGGATCGTGCCTGGCTTATTTGTGGCCCAGCATGCTGGAGGCGGGAAAGCTGAACAAATATTCTTACGAGGGTTTGATTGTGATCATGGCACCGATATACAAGTTAGCATTGACGGCATCCCGGTAAACATGGTATCTCATGCTCATGGACAGGGTTATGCAGATTCCCACTTTATCATTCCTGAAACCATCAACAAAATTGACTATGGCACCGGTCCATATTACCCGCAACACGGAAACTTAAATACAGCGGGTTATATTGCCTTTACAACTTATAACAACATCTCCAGAAGCCAGGTGCAGGTAGAAGCAGGCAGGTATAATACATTGCGATCCCTTGCAATAATTGACCTGCTGAAGAAAAACAAGGAAAAACAGAGTGCTTATATCGCTGCAGAGTTTAATTATTCCGATGGAGCAACCATCAACAAGCAAAACTTCAATCGCATAAATTTATTTGGTAAATATAATATTGCCATATCTGCCAAAACCCGGTTCACCGTTTCTGCATCAGCTTTCAAAAGTAAGTGGGACGCCTCAGGGCAGGTGCCATCACGCGCAGTGACAAACCGAACTATTGACCGCTTTGGATCTATTGACCCGAGTGAAGGAGGGCACACAGCAAGATATAATGCCTATCTGGTTCTCTCTCATGTATTTTCAGAAAGCCTGTCACTACTGAATCAGGCGTTTTTTACACGTAATCTATTCAGCCTATACTCTGATTTCACTTTTTATCTTAACGATCCTGTCAATGCAGATGAAATAAATCAATCGGAGACGAGAAACATTTTTGGCTTTAATTCCACGCTGTCTAAAAACAAGATTTATCATAACTGGACTTTAAATTCCACCTATGGCATGGGCCTGCGGCATGATGCAACTAGAAATTCGTTCCTGGCACACACGGTAAAACGCAGGTTTATTGATTACATCAAACTTGGAGATATAAAAGAGGCCAACGCCTTTGGTTTTATTCAACAGCAAGCGACCTTTGGAAAATGGGTTATAGACGCCGGCGCCAGGTTGGACTATCTGCATTTTTATTATTTGGACAAATTACAATCTCCGCAATTACCCACACAAGGAAAAACTATCTTAAGTCCAAAATTGAATATTCAATATACAGTCTCTCCAAAGATTCAGATATATGTTAAGCTAGGAAAAGGTTTCCATTCAAATGATACGCGGGTGGTCGTTGCAAATAAAGGCGAAGAAATTCTACCCGCGGCTTATGGCGCTGACTTGGGAATTATCCTAAAACCAAATAACAACCTGCTATTAAATATAGCCGCTTATTATCTCCATTTGAATCAGGAATTTGTCTATGTAGGTGATGATGGAAATATTGAACCGAGCGGTAAGACAAGAAGGAAGGGGATTGATATCATTGCCCGTTACCAGTTTACAAAAGCTTTATTTGCCAATCTAAATCTCGACTTCGCTAAACCGCAGGCGATAGGAGAGCCTAAAGGTGAAGATTATGTTCCCCTAGCTCCACGAGTCACCAGTGCCGGTGGTATATTCTATAAGAAGAGAGAAGGCATCAATGGCGGCCTAACTTATAGATATATTAAAAGCAGACCCGCCAATGAGGACAACTCAATAGTTGCGAAAGGGTATTTTCTATTGGATGCATCAATTAATTATTCCCAACCAAAGTATGAAGTAGGAGTAGCCCTGGAGAACATCCTCAACGCTGAATGGAATGAAGCGCAATTTGCAACAGAAAGCAGGCTTATGAATGAACCAGGACCTGTTACCGAATTAAATTTTACGCCAGGCATTCCTTTTTTCGTCAAAGCGAAATTGGCGATCTATTTTTGACGAATGATTAATGAAGAAAACTTCTCGAAAATGGCACTCGCCTTTCCCGGAGTAGAAACAACCCCTCACTTTGAAAGGACAGGCTTTAGAGTAATCGGAAAACGAATGTTCACGACTTACCTGGCGGCCAACAACACAGCCAATATTTTTCTGACACCGGCTGAACAGATCGTTTTTTGCAAAATGGATAAAGTGAATATTTATCCCGTTCCCAACAAATGGGGCGAGAAAGGGGCGACGACTTTTGAATTGAATAAAGTTGCGAGGGAGATCCTGCAGGAAGCGCTGATCTCTGCATACAATGAAGTGGTAAGGAAAAAATGATTTGGCTACATGACCGTAGCTATATTCTTTGCAATTGAATTAAATTCAGTCACAGAGGTCTTACTGGTTATTTTGTTCACTTTCATTCTCATCATTCGCTTCCCTTTCCTCACCAAGATAAAATAGAAATTCTTGCCGTCGCTGTGAAAGTAAGCTTCATCACCTAGATCGTGTCTTACCACAACGCCCTCATGATTCTCATTGCCTTTCTTAATAAAGGAATAGAGTTCTTTTGCAATCTGATCATTGGTAAATTCTTCATATAAGAAATAAATATTGCCGGTCTTGCCGGTTTTTTCATCCTCGGAAAGTGCCGTATAAGCGCACCGATAATCAGTAGTATCGACAATGACTCTGGATGAACTATCTGTTAAATGAGCCGGCTCTCCCAATATTTTCTCGGCATCTGAAAGAGTAAATAAATTGACTGGCTGAATGGAATCGGATGACAGTGTTTCAGCAGGCTTCTCTTTGCAACTAAGGAATAAGATCGTTGCTATTAAGTAAGTACGTATCTCCATGGGAATTTTTTATTGACCACAAAGGTCACAAAAAGGATCAAGATTTAGACGAGCTCAGGCTCGGTTTCACACATTGTTTTGAGAACCCTGAGATGCGCCGCCTGCCCCTCCATCATGCCTTTCTTGTTTTCGGCGGGCAATGCCGAACCCATCCAGTTGACATTGAAATTCAAGAGCGTATTTCCGTCGCTCTGCCTGGTAAGGTCGTAACTGGCCAGGAGAGTGAGACCAATGTCTTTTATTTCTACCCGTTCCGAATAAAGTGCATGGTCATCGCCATAGTCACTATACACAGCCGTGTTCACCAACACCATGCCCATCAATATACAGTTGTGCCGCATCCCTATTCGCTCGGTGGTCATTTCGCGGTCGACTGAATCAACACCCAGCCATTCCGCTCGCTTGTCCACGTCGATCAGCACTTGATACACCTTCTTCAATGGGGCATTAATGACTAATTCAAAATTGTCTTCACCTTTAACAACGACAAAATCCGGCGGGGCAGGAGGTGCGGGGATCTGTGATTTATAATCAGTCAGGGTGGCGTATTCATAGTCGACCTTGCCGATGGATGGATAGGTCTGACTCGATTTTGACCAAGAAAGAATCGGGTTTTCGTCCGTGCGACCAACTGCTTCGCAACAGGGATCGGTCATGAGAATATATTCATGAGAATCGATGTCATTCTTCATGAGGCGATGAGCGACAATCATGTCAACACCGGTTGCGTTGATAAACCGAGCGACTTTGATTTCTTTAATAGACCCGAAATGAACAATGAATTTGAGCGTTAGATTCGTGGCCGACTGACATGCACCACACTGACAGACGGTATCTCTTTCAATGACCATGCGTTGGCGATGAAAGTTTGAAAACATCTTGAGACACTGATCGATCAGCTGTTCCCGCTTTAACGGTTCACCCTTTCGATAAAATAGAACAGCATCACCTTCGATCTCTGCCACAGTAAACTCCGTCTCATTCGAATCAATGATCAGTTCCAGCAGTTCGGTGATGATGTGCGCACTGTGATCGATTTCAGTAACATTCGTGAAATCTGTAAAACCGCTTATGTCGGGAATGAAAATGATTGCTTGTTCGGGCATCTTTCCATTTAATTTAGCATGCGTTCTTTAGGCTCGATAACACCGAGGCTCTTTACAATCTTGAATTTGCCATTGCTTGCCTGGGCAATATACATGTTCATGCGAACGTGATGCTGACCGGGTACCATTTCAGCTGCACCTCCAGGTCCTTCGGTAATCTTTGCATGATCCAATGCTTTGATAACATCTTCCTGGTTTAATGAACCGGCTTCCTTTACCGCGGCCTCCCAAAGTTTCAGACCCCTGTACATTCCCGAACAGGCACTGCCGGCGGTAAACATAGCGCTTCCGGGATATAGATTATTGTATTCGTCAATCAGTTTTTTACTGAATGGATCATTCACATTCTGATAGTAATCCAGACAGCTATAAAGACCCTCCACGTGTGCAGCAGGTACCAAATTGAAGAAATTCTCATCAAAGTAGGTAGTGACGATATGCCCGCCATTTTTGGTGAATCCAGCCTCATAGAGCTGTTCGAGAAAAGGAGTGAGTCCTGGAGGAACAATCGTATTAAATACCACCTCAGTTTTACTGGAGATGATCTTTTCAATTGTCTTGCTATAATCGGAATGATCGAGTGGAAAGTACTCTTCACCCATTATCTCTCCACCGTTTGCTCCAACCACCTCACGAACTTTCTTGTTCATGGTATGTGGCCAGATATAATCGGCTGATGGCAAATAGAATTTCTTCGCGCCCGTTTCTTTCATCAACCAAGGGATCAGAGGATCCACTTGCTGTGCGGGTACGGGACCGGTACAGAAGATCAATGGATCCGACTCTTCGCCTTCATATTGTTCCGGATAAATGTAAAGCTTCTTACCCTTTACCACTGCGGGACCTTTAATAGCCTGCCTGGTGGACGAAAAAATGCCGCCGAATATCACATCAACCTGATCTTCCTGGACGAGCTTAGTTGCCTTCTCCTCTGCTACACTATCTGTCGTTTCACTATCCTCAAGGTAAAGATCTACCTGCCGTCCTAATATGCCGCCCTTTGCATTGATATCATTGATGACCATCTTGGCAACATTTGCATCTGCGGTGCCCATAAACGAAAGTGCACCGGTTTGATCGGTGATGACTCCCACTCTGATGGATCGCCCATCAGTTGTTGATTCTTTCATTGTATTCTTTTTTTAGCTGGTTATAAATTGTGTGAGTTGCATTGTAGCAGATTAAATGTAGCGAAACAGATTATGAACGCCAAAAATCTCTCTTACCAGGAGATTATCTAAATTTGAGGCTTGATGAAGCGGATATACGCAGGCATATTATTGATACCTCTCATTGTCTTATCTATCGAGACGGTGAAAGTTGCTGAAGTTTGTCGTACCCAAGAACCGGCGAAATGCAGTCTGGCTGCTAAAATGAAAGGGGGCTGCCCCATCAATGCAAAGTCTCCCCATAAAAAAGACAAGACCAGTTCCAAATCGTGTATTGATTGTCCGCTCTGCTACACATTTACCTTTCAATCTGAATTCGTTTTTGACTTGGTGAAACCTGTTAGTCGAACAGAGTATTCAGTTATGCTTGTTAATAATCTTTCCAACTATTATTCCCGCCACTGGAAACCGCCGAATCAGGCAACGCTGTAATTCATTCGTAAACTAATTTATTTAACCCTAAAATATTTCACAATGAAATCATTGATGAAACTGGCATTGTTCGGCCTCATGGCTATCAGCACTACAGCCTATGCAGGCGACAAGGGAAAAAAGAAGAATCGAAAGAAGCAGCAGACAACCTGTTGTGCCCCTTGTCCAACAAGCTGCCATGGTCAGGCTTGCTGTAAGCGCTAATTTGATCATTGCATAACTGAAAACAAACCCCTTTTTATTAGGGGTTTGTTTTTTCATGACAATTCCGAGTTTATCTTTGATTAGGAAGTACTTTATAATGATATTGTAAATAGTAAATTGTACACCATGGCTAAAATTGTGGCAACTGCTGCTCTTCTTTCCCTGTCAATCCTGTTTGTAAATGTAGCATTCGGGCAGGGATCGAATTCGAATGAGGATTACTCAGCTTTCCTACCTGAAGCAAGAGCATTTAATAAACAACTCATGCAAATGCGCCGCGATAGTTCCATCTTAACAAAGGAAGGTTTGGCGGCAATGAGAAAGGAGATGGATGCAAATGCTTTCAGGAAGCCGCAACTGGAACCAACTGTCACAACCATCAAAGGGCCTGGCGGAGACCTTTCACTTCGGATTTTCAGACCTGATACGATCCGCGCAGTTGTGTTAGATATCCATGGAGGAGGATGGTCACTAGGAAGCGCTAAATCAGATGATTTTTTTAATGATCTGATGGCGAGGACCTGCAAGGTCGTGGTCATCAGTGTCGATTACCGGGTGGCACCGGAAAGTGCTTTTCCTGCCTGCATTGAAGATTGTAAGGCTGCTGCAAAATGGATGGTGAACAATGCGAAGAAAGAATTCGGCACAGATAAATTATTTCTCACAGGTGCTTCTGCCGGCGGGCATCTGGCAGCATTGACAACATTGTATATCCGGGATTCTCTGAATGCTATAGGCAAAGTAAAGGGCGTTAATCTTATATTCGGCTGCTTTGATCTTTCGCGGACTCCTTCTTGCAGACAGGCAACGGACTCTACCCTCGCTGTTAATAAAAAATATATCGATGAGACCTACCAACTTGTTTTTGGAGGATGGGATATCAAAAAATTGCAGCAGCCTGAATTCTCACCTTTATATGCGGATCTGAAAAATCTTCCTCCGGCCTTATTCACGGTTGGTACATTAGACCCTTTAGTAGATGATACATATTTCCTGGAAGATCGTTGGCGCCTGGCAGGTAATAAAACATTTCTTGCTGTCTACCCGGAAAGCCCTCATGCATTCGTGTTCTTTCCATCAAAAATGGCCATGGCTGCCAATCAAAGAATGTTTCAATGGATTAATGAGCTTTGTGCAAACTAGAGTATCTAACTTAGTTAAAAAAATATCACCCATGTACAAAAGAATAGGTTTTCTCCTTTTTAGTTCGATGCTGCTTACATCGGTCATCAATCTAATTAATGGCCAATTATCCAATACGCTTTCCCCCAAAGAAAAAGCAGAAGGCTGGCAGTTATTATTTGACGGGAAGGATCTTAAAGGCTGGCATTCCTATCTGCAAAATAAACCCGGTAAAGCATGGCAGGTCCAGAATGGTACCATTGCATTGAATAAAAATAGCAAAAGTGTATATGAAGACTTTGCCGACTTGGTATCCGATGAGGAGTTTGAAAACTTTCATCTCAAACTGGAGTGGAAACTGGAACCTTGCGGAAACAGCGGGTTGATGTTTTATGTTCATGAATCTCCCGAGTACGGAGCCACCTATGAAACAGGCCCTGAAATGCAAATCGTAGATCTCTATTGCAGCGGCGATAGTCGTGTGCTGATGAATCGTGCCGGTGATCTCTATGATTTGGCTGCGGCAGATACAGAATGGGTGACCACAGGTGGTAAATGGAATCTCTATGAAGTGAAGGCGGAAAACGGGCACCTTCAATTATTCCAAAATGGACATAAGATCATAGAAATGGACATGTGGGATGATCATTGGCGCGAACAGATTGCACGCACCAAATTTGCTTCCATGCCTAATTTCGGAACCTTTAAGAAAGGTCATATTTCTTTCCAGGGCACAGAGAACGGCAAATTGTGGTTCCGGAATATTAAAATAAAAAAACTGTAACTGGCTCACTTAAGGTTTTCCAATGTATAAAGTAGGGCCTGGTGTATAGCAAGAAAAAATTTCATGAAGCGCGACTACTACATGGTAGGCCTCATCATGCTTACCTTCTTTGTTATTTCATTCCTCTCCAATGTCATCGGAGCGTTGATCCCGGATATCATCAAGGGATTTAATCTTAGTCTCACTTTGGTGGCGTTGCTGCCATTCGCATTCTTTATTGCTTATGGAGTGATGTCTATTCCATCGGGGATGATGATAGAAAAATACAAAGAAAAGAAAGTCATGATTACCGCCTTCATCATGGCTTTTTTCGGTTCCCTGTTATTGGCCTTATTTCCAAATTATTTGACATCCGTAGGTTCTTTATTCCTTATTGGTTCAGGAATGGCCATGCTCCAGGTGGTGATCAATCCATTATTAAGAACCTCGGGAGGGGAGGAGCATTATGCGTTCAATTCAGTAATGGCTCAGCTCATTTTTGGATTGGCCTCATTCCTTAGCCCGCTTGTTTATTCAGAGTTGGTAGTAAATCTAAAAGATCCGGGCAGCAAGAAGGGTATTTTTTCATCTCTTTCAGGATTGGTTCCGCCCGATCTGCCGTGGATCTCCCTGTATTGGCTCTTCGTAGTGATTTGCCTGGTGATGATCCTCATCATTCTTTTTTCCCGGTTTCCTAAAGTTGAATTGAGTACTGAGGAAAAAGCCGGTGCCTGGCAAACACACACGATGTTATTCAGGAAAAGGGTAGTCATAACTTATTTCATTGCGATCTTCTGTTATGTGGGCACAGAGCAGGGGGTTGCCAACTGGATCTCTCAATTTCTATCAAGCTATCATGGATATGATCCGCAAACAACTGGGGCCAAAACCGTCGCCTATTTTTGGGGATTGATGACGGCTGGGGGAGTTATTGGTTTGCTGCTGCTGAAAATAATGGATAGTAGAAAGGTTCTGGTCATATTTACACTACTGGCCATTTTTTCTTTTACCGTCGCTTTATTTAGTTCCGGAAAAATTTCCCTTGTTGCTTTTCCAATGGTAGGATTTTTTGCATCGGTGATGTATCCCATCATATTCTCACTGGCGCTAAATTCCGTCAAGGAACATCATGGATCATTCTCAGGCATATTGGTGACTGCAATTGTTGGTGGCGCAGTAATGCCTCTTATTATAGGATGGATAGGTGATCAACTCGGACTTCGCTTCGGCATGCTCCTGTTATATATAACAATGGGCTATATCCTTAGTGTCGGAATATGGGCAAGGCCGTTTGTAACAAACAAAACTATTCGACTTTTTAAGAAGGAGTAAGTAATTGAATTTCAAATTTCTACGGCAATTTATTTTACCTGGAACTTCAGAAAAAGAAGCATGAGAAACGTATCAAATTATAAAATTAGGTATGGTCTTTGGGTATAGGTAAAGAAATTACTTGCATGGATACTATTACATCAAATTCTACAAGCATCAGTGACCTTATTTGGACTCACAGAGAAATCATCAAACTGTATAGGGATGTGCTGCGAGGATCCGAAAATCTGGAAGGTGACTTAAGGGCGATCTTTGAAAGAATTATAGAACTTAGCATTACCTGCAAAGAACAGCTTTCACATACTTTAATTTCAAAAGAGAGTAACGGATCATCCAGGTCATCTGAAGATTGGGGCGGATCTGCTATCTTTATGGCCGGTGATAAAAAAACGATTTTGGCTCATTGCGCCAACGATGAATTAGCATTGGTTAATGCATCATCCGCAACGCTCCTAACGGACCTCGACGAGGATCTAAAAAACATAATCGGCGGCCAAATCCAGGAAATGAGAAAATTATATTCTCACATTAGGCTGTTGCACGACGCTCAATAAATAGAACAATACGTAGATCTACGAACAATGGAGTTTTAAGCTTCCGTTGCCAGGATTTATTTGAGTAAATACATGGCCTCCCGCCCATTAGAGCCTGTTTATCCACAAAATCAAAAAAAGTCAGCATAACACTCCCTAAAAAACTGATTATTTATTACTTTAGCCCCCTCTGCTATCCTGATTTAAGCCAACAGTAAAGCTTCCCCACGGAAACTTTCTTTCAATCCATTAATATTCTACGAATTATGTTTATCTATTGAATCCTTTCAATTGGTAATCCGTGTTTCTGATCCCTATGACTTTCCTCATTTAGTCGATGTCAAATCCATTTCTTCAATGAATGACTGGACGGTTTGTCGCCAGCGATGATTCGTCTTTGAGAACACCGTGATCTGTAACCCTGTAATTCGTATCAGTCCATGTACCGCCTCATTGAAAACGTGTCTGTTTTATACTATGGCTCGCGTCGTAGCAGATCGTCGTTTTTATCAACGGTCAGGATTATATCCATCTTATTTGCTTTTCTACTTTCCTCATACTCTTCAAAGATCTTTTGCCAGGCGACGACTACCAACGTTTCATCAAACAACAATCCTGCATGTCTTAACAGTAGCGTCAGTCTTACTGCCAACATAAGTCCAGTTGTCACTAGCGGCACCGTCACATTTTTCGACAATGGAAATCCATTGGGCGCTCCCGTTAATGTTGTTAGTGGAGCCGCTACGCTTGCCATTTCAAATCTCTCTGCGGGAACGCATCCGATCACTGCCGTATACTCTGGTGATGGAACTTTTACATCGAGCACGGGCTCATTAACTCAGTCGATCACTGCCATTCCAACGGCATCTATAGATTATGCAGATCCTTATTGTAAGTCACAAACAACTCTTCAGCCGGTCATCATTTCCGGAACAGGATCATATACCGGCGGTAGTTATAGTTTTACTCCTTCCGGTCTCGACGTTAACGCATTCAGCGGAACAATTAATCCAAATGCCAGCGTTCCCGGGACCTATACGGTCACTTATGTGATACCTGGTACGGGTGGGTGTTCCGCGATTCCTGTCAGCACAACAGTAACTATCAATGCAAGTCCGACTGCATCGATCAGCTATGCAGGTCCATTCTGTCGATCGATTGCATCGCTGCAATCGGTTATATTAACAGGGACAGGTACTTATAGCGGTGGAACATTTAGTAGCTCGCCAACAGGCCTTTCCCTAGATCCTGCCAGCGGTTCCATCACTCCGCAATCGAGTGATCCAGGCACTTACACTATTACCTATTCCATACCAGCTTCTGGCGGATGCGCCGCCTTATCCGTTACTACGACATTATCGATCACCGGGCCTAAGGCGTCGATTAATTATGCCGGACCGTTTTGCAAATCTGTTGCGACTGCACAACCGGTAACCATCACTGGAACGGGTTCATACACGGGAGGCACATACAGCTCGGCACCCGCAGGATTAACAATCAATCCAACTACCGGAGCGATTACTCCTAATAGCAGTAGCGCTGGCACCTATACTGTAACTTATACGATCCCGGCCTCCGGCTCATGCGGAGTTATTACAACCACCACGTCAGTTACCGTAACTAATCCACCCTCAGCCTCCATTTCGTATTCCGGATCACCATTCTGTACAAGTATAGCCGGACAAAGGTCACCCACTCTGACTGGAACTCCAGGAGGTACCTATTCTTCTACACCGGGATTGACGATTGACGCTAATAGTGGTGCCATCACACCATCTACAAGTTCGGGCGGTACATATCTAATTACGTATACAATTCCCGCGAGCGGTGGTTGCGCTGCTTTTAACACTACGACATCAATAACGATAACTGCGCTGCCTACACCCACCATTAGTTATTCAGGCACTCCATTTTGTAAGACAGTATCAACTGCTCAGCCGGTTACTTTAGCTGGGCCAGCGGGCGGGACTTATTCGTCTACGGCGGGACTCACTATTAACGCCGGTACCGGACAAATCACTCCAGGTACGAGCAGTGCCGGCACGTATACTGTCACATATACTCTTGCTCCATCTGCGGGATGCGGAGTAGTAACTACAACGACATTGGTTACGATAACTGCCTTGCCTACCGCTTCTCTTTCATATACCGGTTCACCATTCTGTACGAGTATCGCCGGAACAATTCCGGTTAATCTCACAGGAACCTCCGGTGGCATTTATTCTTCAACTCCAGGTTTGACTCTCAATGCAACAACGGGAGCCATTACTCCAGCTACCAGTACTGGAGGAAGTTATAGAATAACTTATACTATTGCGGCAGCGGGGTGCGCCGTTGTAAGAGCAACGAGTACGGTCATTATCAAAACTCTGCCCATAGCGAGTTTCACTTATCCCGGAACTCCCTATTGCAAGACTGGAACGAACCCCGTCCCCACATTTAGTATTGGAGGGAGTGCCGGAACATTTAGTTCCGCACCTGCAGGCCTGAATTTCGTAGGTGCAACGACGGGAGAAATAAATTTAGCAACTACTGCAGGAGGTACATATATAATAACTAATACAATACCGGCCTCGGGTGGATGCGGTATCGTGACTGCATCCAGTACTATAACTATTACCAATCCTCCTGTTGCGACCTTTAATTATCCGGCGTCATCATATTGCTCCGGATCAGCAAATCCGCTTCCGGTCTTTAGTGGAGGCGGAGTGGCAGGAACATTTTCCTCCACTGCGGGTTTGGTCTTTGTCAATACATCAACTGGTCAGCTTAATCTCGCGGCAAGTACGCCCGGAACATATACAGTTACCAATTCGCTGCCCGCTGCTAACGGCTGTGGAATAATTACAGCAACAACTACGATTAGTATAAATCCATTGCCTTCAGTTTCCATCAGTGCGAACTATTGCACTGGGGGAGGGACGGTACGACTGACAGCGAAACCTGTTCCAGCAGGAGCTTATACATATCTATGGAATCATGGCGAAACAACGCAGTCCATTGATATCGATATCGCCGGAAATTATACAGTTACCGTCACGAATAGCAACGGCTGTAAGGCTACTTCAACTATCACCATTTCACAAGAACTCGCCGTCAATGGAGATTTCTCTTTGGGAAATGTTGGATTTCATTCTGCTTATACAAATAATCCAAGTTCTCCCATGGGCCTTTGGACTGAGGGTTATTATGCCGTCGGCAATAATGCAAATGCATATCATCCTAATTTTTGGGGTTATGATCATACAATGGCAACTCCAGGTTTAGGAAATTATTTGATCGTCAACGGTAGTCCCCCTCCGGATGGGAAAATTGTTTGGGAGCAGGGTCCGGTTACGGTGAAGCCAAATACAACTTATTATTTTTCTGCCTGGGCAAAAAGTTTGAATGATGAAGGCCCTTTTGCAGAATTGCAATTCAATGTGAATACGGGAGGAGGTTACATCGCGATAGGCACAACCGCCGTACTGCCACCTGGCGTTGCCAATAGTTCAAATGCCGGCTGGGTCAGATTCTATGGAGTTTGGAATTCAGGATCCTCCACTTCAGCAACACTTTCGATTCTTGACTTACAAACAGCGGCTGATGGAAACGATTTTGGTCTCGACGATATTTCAATCAGTACTTTGGCACCTGTTCCATTCACTACCGATCCTATCGCCGTGGGTGAAGGATCAGGAGGAGTGATCTGTGCAGAAGGTTCATTAACTCTTTTTGCAAATATTGGCGGGGGAACCAGTCCTATTAATTATTCATGGACTGGACCAAATGGATTTACTTCTAACACCGCCAATCCAACGGTCACATCAAACAGCTCGGCATTAAACAATGGAAAATATAATGTTACTGTTACTGATTTTTATGGATGTCCGATTACCGGTGATGTGGATGTAACAGTAAAACCATTACCAGCTGTTGGCGATCAAACTATAACTATCTGCAGTGGGGGGTCATTTTCCCTACTACCGTCGGGAGCAACCATTCCTTCTGGCACTACATATACATGGACATCGCCGACCGGTTCCGGATTTACAGGAGGAGCATCCCAAAGTGTTGGTCAATTCTCCATCACGGGTTCACTCATTAATACAACTGCCGATCCGGTAACCGCTACGTATTTTGTAACACCGGTTGCAGGAGGTTGTGACGGCCATCCATTCAAGTTGACCGTTCAAGTAAACCCCAAACCGAATGTGGCCAATCAAGTGCTTTCTGTTTGCAGCGGTTCATCCTTCATGATACAGTCCACTGGCGTTCCGGCTGGTACAACTTATACTTGGACAACCCCTGTTGTTGTGCCAATCATGGCAATAACCGGTGGAACTGCTCAGGCTACTGGCCAGCCATTTTTCAGTCAAACATTATCGAACACAACAACCGGTGCGGCCACAGCAACTTACACTATAACGCCTCTTTCAGGATCCTGTGCGGGAAATGCATTTTCTGCAAGGGTGACTGTAAATCCTATTTCGCCTACGCCTACAATAACAATAATTCAACCCACCTGCGCCATCCCTTCCGGAACAATTACAATCAAAACACCGCTGGGATCAGGTTATGAATATAGTTTAGATGGAGTTCCATTCCAATCGTCGGCGGTGTTTAACGGCCTCGTTCCAGGATCTCATACGGTCAATTCAAGACATTCGTCGAACATAAATTGTGTATCGACACCACTGACTTTTAGTATTAACTCATTGCCGGCTGCTCCAGAACCTCCGGTTCTCACTGTAACTAAGCAGCCAACCTGCGCATTGCCCACCGGGACAATTGTCGTATCTGCTCCGATAGGAAGCAATTGGGACTATAGTATTGACGGATCAACTTTTCAGTCATCACCAACATTTAGTTTAGTTACTCCGGGCAATCATAGTATACGCGTCAGGAGCAAAACAGATATAACATGTATTTCTAATCCGGCCTCTATCAGCATCCAGGCGATACCTGTGGCACCTGCGAAGCCAGTTGTTACTGTTAGTGTTCAGCCCAATTGTTCTGTTTCAACCGGAACTGTCGTCATTTCATCTCCTTTGGGTCCCGACTTCGAATACAGTATCGATGGGGGCGTCTTCCAATTGTCGCCAACTTATACTGGAATCAACCCTGGAGTTCACAATATCATTGTTAGAAGCACATTGGACGTCTCCTGTGTTTCTGCAGCCAGCCAGGTTACGGTGAACCCAATGCCGGCAGTTCTCAGCATCAGTGAATCCCATCGTAATGCATTATGTAACGGTGGAGCGAGTGGATCAATTACTCTCTTCGTTTCAGGAGGCGTTGCTCCATATTCATATATATGGAGTAATGGTGCGATAACAAAGGATATCACTGGCCTCGTTGCGTCAACGTATACTGTTGTTGTAACTGATTTTACCGGATGTACAATCACTAAGACAATAGTGATCACCGAGCCTTCACCTATATCATTGACTGAAACACACATAGATGCAAAATGTAATGGTGGCGGCACGGGATCCATCAATCTCTCGGTTAGCGGTAGCACTGCACCATTCACATACACATGGAGCAATGGTAGCGTAAGCCAGGACATTTCAGGAATAATAGCAGGAAATTATCATGTCCGCGTAAGAGATGTAAATGGATGCGAGGCTGATATGGATGTCGCTATCGCAGAACCCAACAGCATTGTCATTGAAGAAACTCATACGCCTATCTTTTGTAAAGGCGAGAAGTCTTCTGTTACCATCAATGCATCTGGAGGAACAGCGCCTTATACAGGTAGCGGAACTTTTGATCAATCAGCTGGCACAACAATATATACAGTCACTGACGCGCAGGGTTGTTCGAAAACATTTTCAGTCAGTGTAACCGAACCCTCACCGTTACTGGTCACAGAAGTGCATAGTGCAATAGTCTGCAATGGAGGCACATCGAATGTAACAATCATCGCGACTGGAGGTACTCCTCCATACGAAGGGACTGGGAACTACAACCAATCATCTGGAAGGGTGATTTATACCGTAAGAGATGCCAATGGATGTTCGAAAGATATTTCGGTAACCCTGGTTGAACCGGTGGTACTGTCAGTAACGGAGACGCACACACCCATTTATTGTAGTGGCGGTAGCTCTTTTGTCACGATTAGTGCAAACGGCGGCACCGCACCATACACTGGGACCGGAATCTTTAGCCAGGCAGCCGGAACGATGGCTTACACTGTGAGCGATGCGAATGGCTGCAGCGAAACCATTACCATAGAACTGTCAGAGCCTGCTCCGATTTCAGTTTCAGAAATACACACACCTATCCTTTGCAGCGGTGGTAATTCCATACTGACGATCGATGCAGATGGAGGCACCGCCCCTTATACCGGGACAGGAGACCACACTGTTACCGCGGGTTCATCAAATTATTTGATTACTGATGCAAATGGTTGCACAGCGACAATTTTAATAACGATTAATGAACCTTCACCATTAACGGTGTCTGAATCGCATACCCACATTCTTTGCCATGGCGGCAATTCGACGGTGACAATTCAGGCGTCAGGTGGTACTGGTTCGTATACCGGTATAGGCGAATTCAGTCAGTCTGCCGGAACAACAGTGTATACGGTGAGTGACGAGAATGGTTGTGAATCAACGATCGCAGTCACGGTGATAGAACCGCCAGCGATTACGGCTACTTTATCGATAGTGGATGTTTTGTGTAGTGGTGAATTGACAGGTTCGGTGGTGATTCAGCCGTCTGGTGGTGTAGGATCTTACACGATCAACCGCCCTGAAACCGGCCTCGGTGCAGGAACGCATGATTTTATTATCACTGATGCAAATGGTTGCAGTTCCAATTTAAGTGTAACAATAACTGAACCACCGCCGGTGACCGCCGTTATTAGCGGATCAACTACCATTTGCGAAGGTTCTCCAACAACTATATCAGTAGCGTTGACAGGTAATGCTCCGTGGTCCATTGAGTACACAGATGGTGTAACGCCTGTCACTGTAAATAATATTACCAGCTCGCCATTCAGCTTCAGTGTTGTTCCCACCAGCAATGCTACATATACCCTTTTGTCCGTTAACGATGCAAATTGCGTAGGAACAGTGAATGGCTCGGTGGACATCGTGGTCAATCCGATGGTTAGTCCAATCTTTACTCCGATCGGTCCGCTCTGTCAAAACTCTCCGGCTCCGGATCTTGCGCTTACTTCGGACAATGGCATTACTGGGACATGGAATCCAGCCGTTATCGATTTGAACAACGCAGGAATTTCAACCTACACATTTACACCTACGTTGGGTCAATGTGCGCAAACGGCTACGATGGAAGTTATCATTAAACCCATTACCTACACCACTACCCGTGTGACGATTTGCAGTAGCCAATTACCATATAACTGGAACGGCAATCCTTATGACCAGGAAGGAACATATACTGCAACACTGACCAATTCGCAAGGTTGCGATTCTATTGCAACATTGAACCTGTTCATTGTTTCCGAGGGCATACCCGTATTTACTTCTATAGGCCCTCTTTGTCAAAATAGTACGCCGCCTCTGTTGCTTACACTTTCGAACAATGGATTTACAGGTACCTGGAATCCTTCCATAGTCAATACTTCTGTTATTGGCACTACGAGATATAAGTTTACACCGGCAGGATCATGTACCCGCACCATTTACATGGATATTGAAATAACAGATCAGGTCATTCCGACATTCAGTCCAATTGGACCGTTTTGTCAAAATAGCACTGCTCCCTCGTTGCCGGTAGTTTCTGATAACGGGATTAGCGGCAATTGGAGTCCGTCGGCAATAAATACATCCGTAAGCGGCGAAGCTGTTTATACGTTCACGCCAGATGGGAATCAATGTTCCGCGATGGCGCAAATAAGGATTTTTATAAATCCTCTGTTGAATACCACTATCGATTCCGCAGTCTGTGCAAACGCATTGCCATTCGACTGGAATGGTCAAACTATCACAGGAGCTGGAACATATACATTCACTACTGCCAGTTCTTTCGGATGTGATTCCACAACAACGCTAAACTTATCTGTCAATTCAGTAATTAGTAAAGTCATCGACTCCACAGTTTGTGCAAACGCATTGCCATTCGACTGGAATGGTCAAACGATTACTGGAGCAGGAACATATACATTCACTACAGCCAGTTCATTGGGATGTGATTCCACAACAACTCTAAACTTGTCTGTCAATTCAGTAATTAGTAAAGTGATCGATTCCACCTTTGTGCAAACGCATTGCCATTCGACTGGAATGGTCAAACTCTCACAGGAGCTGGAACATATACATTCACTACTGCCAGTTCGATGGGATGCGATTCGACGACAACGCTAAACTTATCTGTCAATTCAGTAATTAGTAAAGTCATCGACTCCACCGTTTGTGCAAACGCATTGCCATTCGACTGGAATGGTCAGACGATCACGGGACCTGGAACATATACATTCACCACTATCAGTTCATTAGGGTGTGATTCCACGACAACTCTAAACTTGTCTGTCAATTCAGTAATTAGTAAAGTGATCGATTCTACAGTTTGTGCAAACGCATTGCCATTCGACTGGAACGGCCAATCGATTACTGTAGCAGGGACCTATACATTCACTACAGCCAGTTCGTTGGGATGTGATTCGACGACGACTCTAAACCTGTCTGTTCAATTCAGTAATTAGTAAAGTGATCGATTCCACCGTTTGTGCAAACGCATTGCCATTCGATTGGAATGGTCAATCGATTACTGCAGCAGGCACATATACATTCACTACAGCCAGCTCATTGGGATGTGATTCCACAACAACGCTAAACTTGTCTGTTAATTCAGTAATTAGTAAAGTGATCGACTCCACAGTTTGTGCTAACGCATTGCCATTCGACTGGAATGGTCAGACGATTACCGGTGCGGGGACCTATACATTCACGACAGCCAGTTCCTTGGGATGTGATTCGACGACAACTTTAAACCTACTGTAACATCAGTTATTAACAAAGTCATCGATTCTAAGGTTTGTGAAAACGCATTGCCATTCGACTGGAACGGTCAGACGATTACCGGTGCAGGACATATACATTCACTACTGCCAGTTCATTAGGATGTGATTCCACGACAACACTAAACTTATCTGTTAACATCAGTAATTAGCAAAGTGATTGATTCCAAGGTTTGTGCCAACGCATTGCCATTCGATTGGAATGGTCAGGCGATTACCGGGGCAGGAACATATACATTCACCACTATCAGTTCATTAGGGTGTGATTCCACGACAACACTGAATTTGTCTGTAACATCCGTAATTAATAAAGTGATTGATTCCACCGTTTGTGCCAACGCATTGCCATTCGACTGGAACGGTCAAGTACGTATCTAGCTCGGGGCAGGGCACCTATACATTTCACGCACAGCCAGTACTCCAGTTCGGGATGTGATTCCACAACAACTCTAAACTTATCTGTAAGTTCAGTAATTAGTAAAGTGATCGACTCCACCGTTTGTGCAAACGCATTGCCTTTCGACTGGAACGGTCAATCGATTACTGCGGCAGGCACCTATACATTCACGACAGCCAGTTCATTAGGATGTGATTCCACAACAACTCTAAACTTGTCTGTAAATTCAGTAATTAGTAAAGTGATCGATTCCACCGTCTGTGCAAACGCATTGCCATTCGACTGGAACGGTCAATCGATTACTGCAGCAGGGACATATACATTCACGACAGCCAGTTCATTGGGATGTGATTCCACAACAACTCTAAACTTGTCTGTTAGTTCAGTAATTAGCAAAGTGATCGATTCCACGGTTTGTGCCAATGCATTGCCATTCGACTGGAACGGTCAATCTATTACTGCAACAGGGACCTATACATTCACTACAGCCAGTTCATTGGGATGTGATTCGACGACAACTCTAAACTTGTCTGTTAGTTCAGTAATTAGCAAAGTGATCGATTCCACGGTATGTGCCAATGCATTGCCATTCGACTGGAACGGTCAGATCGATTACTGGTGCGGGCATCTATACATTCACCACTGCCAGCTCATTGGGATGTGATTCGACGACAACGCTAAACTTGTCTGTTAGTTCAGTAATTAGCAAAGTGATTGATTCCACGGTATGTGCCAATGCATTGCCATTCGACTGGAACGGTCAATCGATTACGTGCAGCAGGAACCTATACATTCACTACAGCCAGTGGTTAGGATGTGATTCGACGACAACTCTAAACCTATCTGTTAACTCAGTAATCAGTAAAGTGATTGATTCTACGGTTTGCGCAAACGCATTGCCATTCGATTGGAATGGTCAGTCGATTACCGGGGCAGGGACATATACATTCACCACTATCAGTTCATTAGGATGTGATTCCACGACAACACTGAATTTGTCTGTAAAATCCGTAATTAATAAAGTGATTGACTCGACGGTTTGTGCAAACGCATTGCCATTCGACTGGAATGGTCAGACGATTACGGGGCCAGGAACATATACATTCACTACAGCGAGCGCGTTAGGATGTGATTCCACAACAACACTAAACCTGTCTGTTAATTCAGTAATTAGTAAAGTGATCGATTCCACCGTTTGTGCAAACGCCTTGCCATTCGACTGGAATGGTCAGACGATTACCGGCGCAGGAACATATACATTTACTACAGCCAGCTCATTAGGATGCGATTCGACAACAACACTAAACCTGTCTGTCAATTCAGTAATTAGTAAAGTGATCGATTCCGCCGTTTGTGCAAACGTATTGCCTTTCGATTGGAATGGTCAGACGATTACCGGCGCAGGAACATATACATTTACTACCTCCAGTTCGTTAGGATGCGATTCCACAACAACTCTAAACTTGTCTGTTAGTTCAGTAATTAGCAAAGTGATTGATTCCACAGTTTGTGCAAACGCATTGCCTTTCGATTGGAATGGTCAGACTATCACGGGACCTGGAACCTATACATTCACGACAGCCAGTTCGCTGGGATGTGATTCGACCATAAAATTGAACCTGGTAGTTAGCAATCTCTCTTTCAGGATAAATAATCCTCCTCAGCTGTGCGCTTTCGGAACTGTTGACCTTACATCAGGATCAATTGTAGATGGGACCGTTGCGGGATTGATATTCAGCTATTGGCGAGACGCTGCCGCTACAAGTGAACTTTCAAATCCAAAAGCGGTCGGCGCAGCAGGAACTTATTACATCAAAGCCGCGACCGCTGCCGGGTGCTTCAGTATTGAGCCCATAATAGTAGTCATCAATGAGGCGCCTCGATCCAACCTGGCCGGCGGAGCAACTATCTGTTCTGGTTCCGATCAAACTCTGTCGGTGACGTTTACAGGCACTGCGCCATTTGGATTTACTTATTCAGACGGTGTGAACGTAGTTACCATCAGCTCGATCATGACGTCGACATATTCATTCACCGTTCACCCAACATTGACGACCACTTATACTATTACGAACACTACAGATGCAACTTGCTCAAATAGTGGGGACAGGACATCCGCCACCGTGACGGTATTGCCAGCCCTGCAATCTGTTCGATATTCGGATATAGTCACCACACCCAATACGCCGGTACAGTTAAGCTCACAAAATTTTGGAGCCGGCTCAAGTTATGTGTGGAGTCCACCAACCGGATTAAATGATCCATTCGTGAATAACCCGATCTTTAATCATGATCAATCGGTTCAATACACCATTTCTATTACTACGCCGTCCGGATGTACGGTAGTCGACACTCTATCCGTCAGGATCAAGACCGATCCAGTAGTAACAAAATCAGATTTGTTTGTTCCCAAGGCCTGGACACCGAATGGAGATGGTCATAACGATAAATTATTCCCGCTGACAATGAATATCAGGCAACTTAAATATTTCCGCGTATTCAATCGATGGGGACAGTTAGTTTTTGAAACAAATGCTCTTGGCTTTGGCTGGGATGGCACCTACCGGGGAAAACTCCAGGTTTCTGACACCTATATGTGGGTTGCAGAGGCAGTAGGAGAGGATGGTCGTACCATTCAACGAAGTGGAAATTCAGTTTTATTAAAGTAAACCTCTAGTTATGAGAAAGGTAAAACATATCGTCGCGGTGAGTCTTGCATTATTGATGATGATGTCATCACGCGCGCAGGATCCAAGTTTTTCGCAATTTTTTTCCTCGCCGCTAAATGTCAATCCGGCATTGACAGGAAACATCAATGGGGACTGGCGACTCATCTCGAATTTCCGGGACGAATGGATTGGGCCGGCAAGTCCTTATGTGACCGGCACTATTTCATATGACAAAAAAATAATGCAAAATAATATACCAGGTGTGCCTGAAAACAATATTATGGGATTGGGCGGCATGGTAATGTTTGATAAGGCGATGAGTGGTATTGTAAAAAGTGTTTACGCGACCATGAATCTGTCCTATAGCATTAAATTAAGAGAAGGGGAGGACTTTGCTCACCGTCTGGGGCTTGGATTTGGCGCCACTTATGGCGACCGGTCCATTGACTATAGCCGATTGGATTTTGAAGAACAATTTACGGGTAACGGATTTAATACAAGTCTGCCTACCGGAGAAACAGCTTTATCAAATATGAAAGGATATGTCTCAGCTAGTGCGGGTATCATTTATAGTTATACTACTGAGAAGAGCAACTTTGATATTGGAGCATCGGCGTATCATGTGAACCGGCCAAAGCAAACTTTTTTAAAGGACAATAATCAGGAACTGGCAATTAGAAAAGTAGCTCATGCCAACTTCGAAACGTTCCTCTCAGACAGGGTTGTTCTAAATGCTAATGGCATTTATCAGTCTCAAACTACGACCCATTATTTTTCAGTGGGTTCTGCACTGGGATATTATTTAGGAGATGAAGCGGGTACGCTACTGAATGCAGGACTGTGGTATTGGTCAAAAAATGCGGTCATTCCATACGTTGGTTTATCGTATAAAGATTTTCAATTCGGATTAAGTTATGATATAACCATTTCAAAGCTCAACCAGGCAGCAAAAAAGCCAAGCACCTGGGAATTTTCCCTGATTTTGAGAGGAAAGCAGAAAGCATCCGGGATCATTCCGTGTCCCTGGAAATAACAATGAAATCAGTGTAAGTATGAACAAATTCGTAGATCAGATTTATAGTATTTTTACCTTCTTTTAAGGGGCAAAATTGTGGAAATATATAATTAGAAAATTTCGGCATTAAAACTTCCTTAAAAAGGCAATATGTATTACTTTTAGCAGCTATTCAGTATCCCCCGAATGCCGGAGAACCGGCCCAACATCTGAGGAATCAATCTCTTAAATCCAACATTCATCATTAAGTTTTCAATCATTCCAATTGGGTATTTCCAATGGATTGCCAATAGTGTAAGTTCAACTTTCTTCTAATTCCTATGGATTTTTCCGAGTAAGAATTCAGAATCCATTTTCACCATTATGAATTGCCGCATTACAGCTGTTGCTATGGAGAATATTCTCCTGGCGAGACTGTGCAAATCTGAAACCCATAACTCTGTAACCCTTTATCGTGCACTCTATAGGAATTATACATTTTGGGCAACGTGGCAAAGGTCGAAAATCGATCCTTTCTCTCATGCCTGTCAGACGACTGGGCCTTCTGCCTATTCTTTTCTGCTTTCTTTTTTTCAATCAACTTAATGCCCAAATTTCATCTACTGCGGCTGGCGGTCCATGGAACTCGACGTCTACCTGGGTCGGTGGTATAATTCCCGGATCAGGAAGTAATGTGATCATTGTTGCAGGATCAACAGTAACGGTGAACGCTCCTGCAGGTGCCTGTCAGAATCTAACGATTAGCGGTAATCTAAATTCTAATGCTGGTATCAACCTTGACGTATATGGCGATTGGACAAATAATGGCGGATTCAATCCAAATACAGGGTCCGTCACTTTTCGGGATCCTTTGCTAAGTATGCTGGGGGGCTCATCAGCGTCTATCTTTTATAACCTTATTTCAAATACTCCCGTTTTAAACCTGAATACCAATGATGTAACAGTCAATCATCAGCTCACTTTGAATGGCAGGCTGCTACTAAATAACCAGGACCTTATTCTCGGGGCCAGTTCACTAGCTATCAACGGCACTTTGGGTGCGGCCAATGGAATGATCGTGATGAATATGGGAATTGGCGGGGGAGAGGTCAGGAAATTATTTACGGCTAACGGCTCATTTACATTCCCGGTTGGCGACGTAACAGGGACGGTAGAATATTCACCCCTGACGATAACATTTACGGGTGGAACTTACGCAGCCGGCGCCTACGCTGGAGTAAAAGTCATCAATACCAAGCATCCGAGCAATACCAACACAAGTAACTATCTCAACAGGTATTGGAGCTTGAGTGTAAGCGGTGTTACTACCCCTTTTTATAATATCGATGCCACCTACCTTACTGCAGATGTTGTCGGTGCCGAATCGAATATGGCGATGGGCCGATATACCGCATTGCCCTGGGTTAAATATGGAGCGGCAACAATGGCCACCAATCTTTTGTCAACTACAGCGGTAAATGCCACAGGCCTGGCTATCGGTTTTACAGGAATAACGCTGGCAGCGCCGACAGTCGCGATAAACAATACTAACATTTGCTCTGGTTCATCTGTGCAATTAAATCCTATTGTTACCGGCGACCCAACTATTACTTATCTATGGTCATCAATACCTCTTGGTTTTAGTTCAACGATTGCCAACCCCACTTTAAGTCCGGGTTCTAATACAACTTATTCTTTAACGATTACCGACGGAAATGGCTTTACAGCCACAGATAATGCAATCGTCACTGTTATCCCCGCGCCCGTCGCAGTCGCCGGTCCTGCATTTTCTACATGTGCCAATTCAGGCGCAGTTAATATTACCGGCGGTTCGAGTGCAACTAACAGCACTGGTACAATATGGACAACCAGTGGAACCGGAACATTTAGTAATGCCAATTCGTTGACCGTAGCTACCTATACACCCAGTGGAGCGGATATAGCAGCGGGATCAGTCACGATTACACTGGTGGCAAATGGAAATGCGCCGTGTTCAAACAGCACTTCTTCCAAAATCTTAACTATAAATGCGCAACCTGTTGCTACAGCAGGAAGTAATAGTCCGCGTTGCGTAAATGGAACACTGAATCTTAATTCAAGTGGAGGGACATCATATAGCTGGATAGGTCCCAATGGATTCACTTCTCTTTCACAAAATCCATCGATTACTGGTGTAACCGCAGCCGCTAGTGGGTTATATGTTGTAACCGTTAGCAATGGTGCGGGTTGTTCAATCACGGCAACGACAAACGTAACGATCAATCCTCTACCGACAGCTACTATTTCATATGCCGGTGCGCCATTTTGTAACAATCTGACAGCTGCTCAACCGGTAACAATAACGGGTGGGCCATTCATTAATACAAGTTTTTCATCTACACCGGGATTGATCATCAATCCTATTTCAGGAGCAATTACTCCAAGCACGAGCACACCCGGAACATATACCGTCACGTATTCATTCCAATTGCCTGCTACCGGGTGCTCTAATACAACGACCCGATCGGTTACTATCAATGCTATTCCGACAGTTAATGTTGGACCTGCGATGAGCGCTATTTGCCAGGCAGGAACTTCTGCACCATTGGGAGGATCTACCGGTGGAGGTGCAACTGGAGGTATATGGTCTTCGCCGGCTGGCGGGACTTTCAACCCAGATGCTACAACATTAAATGCCACATGGACTCCACCACCTGCTTTTACCGGGACTGCAACACTTCTACTAACAACCAGCGGCGGATCTTGCGGAACTGCGTCTGCGAGCAAAACAATATTAGTAAACGCTAATCCCACAGTAAACGTTGGACCAGCCATTACTGCATTTTGTCAGGGAGGAACTTCAAGTGCATTAGGTGGCGCCATTGGTGGAAGCGCACTAAGTGGAACGTGGTCGACCCCTGCTGGTGGCACATTTAATCCAAATGCAACCACATTAAACGCTACGTGGACACCACCTGCGGCTTACAATGGAACAGCCATATTAACTTTGACCACAGGCGGCGGGCCTTGCGGAACTACATCAGCCAGCAAGAACATTACCGTAAATCCGAGTCCGACTGTAAATGTTGGGCCGGCTATGTCACCTATTTGCCAGGCGACTAGTTCTGCTCCATTAGGCGGAGCTGTCGGGGGTAGCGCACTTGGCGGAACATGGTCTACTCCTGCAGGTGGAACTTTTACACCGAACGCAATATCATTAAATGCTACATGGACACCGCCAGCAGGATATTCAGGAACAGCTGTGTTAACCCTGACTACAAGTGGAGGTCCCTGTGGTACAACGTTTGCAACCAAGAATATTGTTGTCAATTCAAACCCCACTGTAAATGTCGGTCCTGCAATGGCCGCTATTTGCCAGGGTTCTACTTCAGCCGGTTTGGGAGGTGCGATGGGCGGATCCTCAACGAGTGTAACCTGGTCAAGCTCTGCAGGTGGAACATTTAATCCAAATGCCACCACATTAAATGCTACCTGGACTCCGCCTGCTTCCTATAGCGGCACAGCAACATTAACGCTTACCAGCAGCGGAGGTTCGTGTGGATCTGCAACAGCTAGTAAAAACATTATTGTCAATCCCCGCCCTGTAGTTTCTATTTCCGCAGACTATTGTATTGTTCCTGGAAAAGTTCGGTTAACGGCAAGCTCTACGGTTCCGGGTGTTACCTATTCTTGGAGTACTTCGCCGGTGCAAACTACTCAAAGCATCGATGTAGACATTGTGGGTAGTTATACCGTTACGGCTACTGCAGCCGGATGTTCCGGAACAGCGTCAATTAATGTATCGAGCGAATTAGTAGTGAATGGAAATTTCACAAGCGGGAATACCGGATTTACCAGCAACTATCAATATTGGCCAGACATTGGTGGAAATAGCGAGTTGGTACCAGACAATGGAAATAATGGATATAGCGTCGGAACCAGTGGACAAAATTTTCACGGCAATTTCTGGGGAATCGATCATACGGCAAATACTTCAGGGCCCAGAAACTTCATGCTTGTTAATGGCCATGATAATATTACGGTATGGCAGGAAACGGTAAATGTAATTGCGAATACGAATTATTATTTCTCTGCCTGGGCTATGAGTTTAAACAATTCCGGACCGTATGCGAGATTGCAATTCCAGGTTAATGGAGTGCTCGTCGGATCCATAGCCAATTTGGGACCCGGCGCAACAAGCAATGCGCAAGCAGCCGCCAATGATCATTGGGTTAGATTCTATAGCACGCCGTTATGGAATTCTGGTGCAGTAAGCGGTCCCATTACGATTAGAATCATCAACCTGGAAACCTCACATCCTGGTAACGACTTTGCGTTGGATGATATCTCATTCGGGACTCTTTCTTCATTCCTCTACCTGACGTCTCCTTTTGGAACGGATGGACAAACTGTTTGTGAAAACACTCCCATAACAAATATTGCTTATTCTTACGGCAGTCCATCAGTAACCGTATCAGGACTTCCTCCGGGTGTCACCGTCTACTGACTTTCGGAGGCGTTCTTACTTTCAGTGGTACTCCAACCGCTGCCGGAAATTATAATTATTCAGTCACGACGACCGGCACTTGCGCACCCATTACTGTATTTGGATCTATCACTGTGAACCCTGCGCCGACATTAACCATTGTCAATCCACCTGCAGTCTGTTCGCCTTCGACGGTAAACATTACTTCATCATCTGTACAAACAACTAACACAGGTAATACCACAACATATTGGAGCAATGCAGCGGGAACAATTCCTATCCCTGCAGCCAATGGAACTCCTGCTGCCATTTCAGTAAGTGGCACTTATTATATTAAGTCGGTTCTCTCAGCAACAAATTGTTCCGTTATTCAGCCTGTTGTTGTTACTATCAACCCTATACCTGCATTGACCATCGCAAATCCTGCTGCAGTCTGTGCTCCGGCAACGGTGAATATTACTACGCCTGCCGTTCAAACTACGAATACAGGAACGACTACAACATATTGGAGTGATGCAGCAGCAACTATTCCTATACCGGCAGCAAGCGGAACACCTGCGGCTCTCTCAGTGAGCGGTACTTATTATATTAAGACTGCTTTTGCTACCGGCTGTTCGATTATTAGACCCGTCGTGGTTACTATCAATCCTCTGCCAACACTGACAATTGTTAATCCACCGGCAGTATGTTCTCCTTCATCCGTTAATATCACAACTGCCTCCGTACAGACGGTGAATACCGGGACAACAACAACATATTGGAATGACGCCGCTGGCACTGTAGCAATTCCAGCTGCCAATGGTACTCCGGCTGCAATCACAGTAAGCGGTACATATTATATTAAGTCGGCAATGGCTACGGGTTGCTTTGTCATCAGTCCTGTCGTAGTAACAATTAATCCCAAGCCAAACCTGGTCATTACAAACCCTGCAGCCGTCTGTTCTCCGGCTACAGTGGATTTGACTGCAGCTTCTGTCACATCGGGAAGCACCCTGCTTTCAGGAGCATTAAGTTACTGGACGGATGCAGCAGCTACCATTCCTTATACAACACCAGCCACTGCGGGCGCCGGAACCTATTATATTAAAGTAACTACCTCACTTGGATGTACTGATGTGGAGCCGGTAGTAGTAACTGTAAATTCTTCACCAACGATTACAAGTCAAAATGCTTGTATCGGCGGCGGCTCAATAACATTTCTTCAAACAGGTGGGGGCCCGGGCGGTACATGGACTGTCAGTGGGGGAGGAACGATTGTGGCTGCTACCGGCGTGTTTACACCTTCAACTGCAGGATGTTTTACTGTATCATATAATACATCTGCCGGATGTCCCGGCACTACAACGTTTACTGTATTTCCCGGTGCACCTACGGTTACAGCACCTGCTAATACATGTAATACTGCGTTTAATCTTCCGACAGTCGCATCAGTGCCAGGATTTACAACACAGTTCAGCATTGATGGAGGAACATATTCTAATTCTCCAACAATTCCAACTGCTGTTGGTTGCCATCAAATCAGGGTAAGGTATATACTCACAGCCAATTGTGGAACGACACTCGCCGGCACCGCGGGTACGGGGGCATGTGCAGAAGCTACAGTTAGTGTAGTCATTTTTCCTCCTGCTCCAACAATTACTGCTCCCAGTAATACTTGTAATGCGGCGTTTACTTTGCCATCTGTTACGCCCGTGCCTGGATTTAGTGTAAGGTATAGTATCGATTTGGGTGCATTTTCTGCATCGCCATCGATACCGACTACTCCGGGATGTCATAGTATTCAGGCAAAATATTTTCTTACAGCAGCGTGTGCACCTTCTGTGCCTCCTGGCATATCATTACCAAATGCATCACCCTGCGGACTAAGCAATACGGTAAACGTTGTCGTTTTCCCGCCAGCTCCACCGGCACCAACAGTTAATTCAGGTTGTGGTCCTATCGTGGTGACGGCACCATCCATTCCCAGCGGAGGATTTGCGGTGCAATATAGTTTTGATGATGGAGCAACCTGGGGTGCCAACACACCTCCAACGGCAGACAATTGTTTGGGGTATAAAATAAAGACTCGTTATGTAACATCGGCAGCATGTGGATCAATAGCTGCTGGTACAGCAAGTATCATTACTGCTTGTAAAGAATCTCCGGCTACAACCAGGAGCTTGGATAATACCGGACCCGCTACAACCTGTCCTTCAGCTCAAAGTTTCTGCATAGTTGCAAGTAACAATTATAGTATTCCATTACTAGTAGCTACAGACAATTGTGCCGGAGCAATCACGATCACTTACCAGGTTACGGGCGCTACTACAAGGAGTGGGTCAGGCAATAATGCCAGCGGATTGTTCAATCTCGGTACTTCAACAATTACCTGGACTGCAACAGATGCCTGCGGCAATGTTTCTACCTGCACTACGGTTGTGACTATTAATCCATTACCAACGGTATCTATTAATCCGCTTCCCAACGTATGTATATCCGCCACTACTGTAGCACTGAGCGGAACTCCGTCAGGCGGCAGCTTCAGCGGGCCCGGAGTAACAGGAAACTCATTTAATCCTTCGGTTGCGGGATTAGGCACCCACACCATTATATATAGCTATACTGATGCAAACGGATGCACTGCTACGGATAACACAACCATTTCAGTAAATTCATTACCAGCAATAGTCGTTACGCCGGTTTCAGCCTTGTGCAACGATGACGCGGCTGTTACTCTTAATGCTTCTCCGGTGGGAGGAACTTTCAGTGGTAATGGTGTTACCGGAAATTCGTTTGATCCTACCGTAGCAGGTTCGGGAACTCATACAATAACTTATACTTATAATGATCCTTCAGGTACCTGTCCGACTGCCACTTCATCCATTTCAATAACTGTGAGCCCGGCAGCCACGGCAAATGCAGGTAGCACTCAAACGGTATGTTCAGGAAAAACGGTTAGTCTCGCAGGAACAATTGGAGGCAGCGGCACAAGCGCAACCTGGTCTGCTCCTAGCGGAACTTTCACAAATGCAAATTCACTAACGTCTTCGTATACCCCGTCAATTACCAGTGGAACTGTAACACTGACATTAACTACCAATGATCCAGCAGGACCTTGCGATGCTGCCATATCTACGGTAGTTATTACCGTGAATCCGCCCATCATTGCTTCAGAAACTCATACAGCTATCGCTTGCAATGGAGGAACGTCTACTGTTACGATTAGCGCAACGGGTGGAACTGCTCCGTATACTGGAACAGGCAACTTTACTCAATCAGCAGGAACTGTTTCTTATACTGTCACCGATTCAAAAGGATGTACAGCGGTCATTGCGGTGATCGTATCAGAACCGGCAATCCTTAATGCATCGGAAACACGCACAGCCATTGCTTGTAACGGGGGAACGTCTACCGTGACTATTAGTGCGACGGGCGGTACGGCTCCGTATACTGGTGTTGGAAACTTTACTCAATCGGCCGGCACTGTATCATATACAGTCACTGATGCAAAAGGATGTACTGATGCTGTATCGGTCACTATCACACAACCTTCGGTAATAGCAGCCACTGAAACGCATACTGCCATTGCTTGTAATGGTGGTAATTCTACTGTAACGATCGCAGCAACCGGAGGCACTGCTCCATACACCGGAACAGGAAACTTTACTCAAACAGCAGGTACAACCTCGTATACGGTAACTGATTCTAAAGGCTGTACAGCAGTCGTATCAGTAACTGTTACTGAGCCAGCAGCTGTTGTAGTCACAGAAACACATACGGCCATCGCATGTAATGGTGGCACGTCGACTGTAACTATTGGCGCAAGCGGCGGTACTGCTCCATATACCGGAACAGGCACATTTACTCAATCCGCCGGAACTGTATCTTATACGGTTACGGATTCCAAGGGTTGCGTTTCTACTGTAACCGCAACCGTTATTCAACCGACGATTCTTGTTGCTTCAGAAATACATACAGCTATCGCTTGTAATGGAGGAACGTCTACTGTAACCATTAGCGCAACAGGTGGAACTGCTCCGTATACTGGAACAGGCAACTTTACTCAATCAGCAGGAACTGTATCTTATACGGTTACGGATTCCAAAGGTTGCGTTTCTACTGTATCCGCAACCGTTATACAACCGACAATTCTTGTTGCTTCAGAAATACATACAGCTATCGCTTGTAATGGAGGAACGTCTACTGTAACGATTAGCGCAACAGGTGGAACTGCTCCGTATACTGGAACAGGAAACTTTACTCAATCAGCCGGCACTGTTTCATATACAGTCACTGATGCAAAAGGATGTACTGCTACCGTATCGGTTACTATCACACAACCTTCGGTAATAGTAGCCACTGAAACGCATACTGCCATTGCTTGTAATGGCGGCAGTTCAAGTGTAACGATTGCAGCAACCGGAGGCACAGCTCCATATACTGGAACAGGCAACTTTACTCAAGCAGCAGGCACTACCTCTTATACAGTAACCGATTCCAAGGGATGTACTGCAGTCGTATCAGTAACTGTTGCTGAACCCGCGGCTGTTGTAGCGACAGAAACACATACGGCCATTGCATGTAATGGAGGCACATCGCTTGTAACGATCGCAGCAACCGGCGGTACCGCTCCTTATACCGGAACAGGCACATTTACTCAATCCGCCGGAACTGTATCTTATACGGTTACGGATTCCAAAGGTTGCGTTTCTACTGTATCCGCAACTGTCATTCAACCGACAATTCTTGTTGCTGCAGAAACTCATACAGTTATCGCTTGTAACGGAGGAACGTCTACCGTTACGATTAGCGCAACGGGAGGAACTGCTCCTTATACCGGAACAGGCAACTTTACTCAATCAGCAGGAACCGTATCTTATACGGTTACGGATTCCAAAGGTTGCGTTTCTACTGTATCCGCAACCGTTATTCAACCGACAATCCTTGTTGCTTCAGAAATACATACAGCTATCGCTTGTAATGGAGGAACGGCTACTGTAACCATTAGCGCAACAGGTGGAACTGCTCCGTACACTGGAACAGGCAACTTTACTCAATCAGCCGGCACTGTATCATATACAGTTACTGATGCAAAGGGATGTACAGCTGCGGTATCGGTCACTATCATACAACCTTCGGTAATAGTAGCCACTGAAACGCATACTGCCATTAGTTGTAATGGCAATAATTCAACTGTAACGATTGCAGCAACCGGAGGCACAGCTCCATATACCGGAACAGGAAACTTTATTCAAGCAGCAGGTACTACCTCATACACAGTAACCGATTCTAAAGGATGTACAGCGAGTCGTATCAGTAACTGTTACTGAGCCCGCGGCTGTTGTAGCGACAGAAACACATACTGCCATCGCATGTAATGGTGGCACGTCGACTGTAACTATTAGCGCAAGCGGCGGTACAGCGCCTTATACCGGAACAGGCACATTTACTCAATCCTCAGGAACTGTATCTTATACGGTTACGGATTCCAAGGGTTGCGTTTCTACTGTATCCGCAACCGTTATTCAACCGACAATCCTTGTTGCGTCAGAAACGCATACGGCTATCTCTTGTAACGGAGGAACGTCAACGGTTACGATTAGCGCAACAGGTGGAACTGCTCCTTATACCGGAACAGGAACTTTTACGCAATCAGCAGGAACTGTTTCTTATACTGTCACCGACTCAAAAGGCTGCGTAGCAACAATATCAGCAACGATTGTTCAACCAAACGTCCTTGTCGCTTCAGAAACACATACGGCGATCTCATGTAATGGTGGTAGTTCGGCAGTTACCATTGCTGCAAGCGGCGGCACGGCACCATACACAGGAACGGGCACCTTTAGCCAATCCGCTGGTACTTTATCTTATACTGTTACTGATGCAAAGGGTTGTACAGCCACTGTCGCTGTTATCGTAACCGAACCGTCGACCCTGGTCGCAGCGGAAACTCATACAGAGATATCGTGTAATGGTGGAGTATCAACGGTAACAATCAGCGCCACTGGCGGAACAGCACCGTACACAGGGATCGGCACATTTACCCAATCTCCCGGAACAACATCATATACAGTGACAGACGCCAAAGGATGTACTGCCACAGTTTCGGCTTCGATCAGCGGACCTTCTGTTCTCACTGCTACTGAATCCCATACTCTTATCTCTTGCAATGGTGGAACATCTACCGTGACTATTAGTGCCAGCGGTGGAACGGCCCCTTATACGGGAACTGGCAACTTTACTCAATCTGCCGGAACGGTATCATACACAATTACTGATTCAAAAGGATGTACAGCAGTTGTAACGGCGAGCATTACGCAGCCAACCCTTCTAACTGCTTCGGAAACCCATACAGCTATCGCATGTAATGGTGGAACTTCCGCAGTAACTATTTCGGCAAGTGGTGGAACTGCTCCATATACGGGGACGGGAAACTTTACTCAATTCGTGGGCACGACTTTATATACGATTACTGATTCAAAAGGATGTACCGCAACAGTATCGGTTACTCTAACCGAGCCAACTGTTCTAACAGCTTCAGAAACTCATACAGCGATTTCATGTAATGGAGGAACCTCGACTGTAACCATTTCAGCAAATGGAGGAACAGCTCCATACACTGGAACGGGGACCTTCACGCAATCTGCCGGCACTAGTTCATATACAGTCACCGATTCCAAAGGATGTACTGCAATCGTTAGTGCAACAATAACTCAGCCAGCCATACTTGTGGCAGCCGAAACTCACACAGCGATTGCATGTAATGGAGGCAACTCGACTGTTACTATTTCAGCAACTGGTGGAACAGCTCCTTATACGGGAATTGGTACATTCAGTCAATCAGCCGGAACAGTTTCATATACGGTAACGGATTCAAAAGGATGTACAGCGACCATATCAGCGACCATTACTCAACCGGCAATTCTCGTTGCATCGGAGATCCACACTACGATCGCATGTAATGGCGGCACATCGACCGTGACGATTTCAGCAAGTGGCGGGACAGCTCCATATACTGGAACAGGAAACTTTACTCAATCTGCGGGAACAATATCATATATAGTTACTGATTCAAAAGGATGTACGGCGACAGTCTCGGTTACTTTGACGGAACCTGTTGGTCTTATTGCTTCTGAAACCCATACAGCTATCGCATGTAATGGAGGTACATCGACTGTAGCAATTTCAGCTAGTGGCGGAACCGCTCCATATACAGGAACCGGAAACTTTACTCAATCTGTAGGCACGACTTTATATACAGTTACCGATTCAAAAGGGTGTACCGCAACAGTATCGGTTACTCTAACCGAACCAGTTGTTCTAACAGCTTCAGAAACTCATACGGCGATTGCATGTAATGGAGGAACCTCGACTGTAACGATTTCAGCAAGTGGAGGAACGGCACCATATACAGGAACCGGAACCTTTACTCAACTGGCTGGTACCACATCATATACAGTCACCGATTCCAAAGGATGTACAGCAACCGTTAGCGCAACAATAACTCAGCCAGCCATACTAGTAGCAACAGAAACACATACAGCGATTGCATGTAATGGAGGTACCTCGACCGTTACCATTTCAGCAACCGGCGGAACGGCTCCTTATACAGGAACGGGAACATTTACCCAATCTGCTGGCACCATTTCCTACACGGTAACGGATTCTAAAGGATGTACAGCAACGGTATCTGCAACGATTACGGAACCTGTTATACTTATTGCTTCAGAAACTCATACAACTATTGCATGTAATGGCGGCACTTCGACAGTGACTGTTAGCGCAAGCGGTGGTACAGCTCCTTATACCGGAACGGGAACGTTTACTCAGTCAGCAGGAACAATTTCATATACAGTAACTGATTCAAAAGGATGTACGGCAACCGTGTCGGTTACTTTAACCGAACCCGCTGTTCTCGGCTTCAGAAACACACACTGCCATCGCTTGTAATGGCGGCACTTCAACAGTGACGATTAGCGCAAGCGGTGGTACAGCTCCTTACACAGGAACGGGAACATTTACTCAGTCAGCCGGAACAATTTCATATACAGTAACTGATTCAAAGGGATGTACGGCAACTGTATCGGTGACATTAACCGAACCGATTATTCTCACAGCTTCAGAAACACATACTGCAATCGCATGTAATGGAGGAACCTCGACTGTAACTATTTCTGCAAGTGGAGGGACGGCTCCTTATACGGGAACCGGAAACTTCACTCAGTTGGCTGGTACCACATCATATACGGTCACCGATTCAAAAGGATGCACAGCAACCGTTAGTGCAACAATAACTCAACCTCCGATGCTTACTGCGACAGAAACACATACAGTAATTGCATGTAACGGAGGAACGTCTACTGTTACCATTTCAGCAACTGGTGGAACGGCACCTTATACTGGAACCGGCACATTCACTCAGTCGGCCGGAACCGTTTATATACGGTAACGGATTCTAAAGGCTGTACAGCAACTGTATCTGCAACGATTACAGAACCTGTTATACTTATTGCTTCAGAAACTCATACAACTATTGCATGTAATGGCGGCACTTCGACCGTGACTATCAGTGCAAGCGGTGGTACAGCTCCTTACACAGGAACGGGAATTTTTACTCAGTCAGCAGGAACAATTTCATATACTGTAACTGATTCAAAAGGATGTACGGCAACTGTATCGGTTACTTTAACCGAACCCGCTGTCCTTGCAGCTGCGGAAACGCATACTGCGATTGCTTGTAATGGAGGAACATCCACTGTAACCATTGTCGCAACAGGTGGAACTGCTCCATATACCGGAACAGGAAACTTTACTCAATCCGCGGGCACAATCTCATATACGATTACCGATTCTAAAGGATGTACTGCAACTGTATCGGTTACTTTAACTGAACCCGCTGTCCTTGCAGCTGCGGAAACGCATACTGCGATTGCATGTAACGGCGGCAACTCAACAGTTACCATATCGGCCAGTGGTGGAACAGCTCCTTACACGGGAACAGGAACCTTTACTCAATTGGCTGGCACCATATCATATACGGTCACGGACTCCAAAGGATGTACAGCAACTATTAGTGCTACAATAAGTCAACCTCCGGTGCTGACTGCAACAGAAACGCATGCTGCTATTGCATGTAACGGAGGCACGTCAACCGTAACTATTTCAGCAAGCGGTGGAACGGCTCCTTATACCGGGACTGGCACTTTCATTCAGTCTGCCGGAACGGTTTCATACACGATAACAGATTCCAAAGGCTGTACTGCTGCGGTAAATGCAACGATTACTGAACCCGCCTTGCTCACTGCAACAGAAACACATACCGTGATTTCTTGTAACGGCGGGACATCTAACGTAACTATTTCTGCAACTGGCGGTACGGCTCCTTATACCGGAACCGGATCCTTCACACAATCTGCCGGTTCGACAACTTATACCGTAACCGATTCAAAAGGATGTACGGCAACTGTGTCTGTAAGTGTGACCGAGCCATCAATCCTGGTGGCTACTGAGACACACACCGAAATTTTCTGTAATGGCGATGCTTCAACAGTGACCATTTCAGCAAGCGGCGGAACTGCACCTTATACGGGAACAGGCACATTTAATCAATTGGCTGGCACCGTATCCTATACGGTAACGGATGCAAATGGATGCACTGCAACTATCTCTGCGGCCGTCACACAACCTACCGCGATCATTGCAACGGAAACGCATACCCTAATCGCTTGTAACGGAGGCTCGTCGACAGTCACGATTGCGGCAAGTGGTGGAACGGCTCCGTACACCGGAACTGGAACATTCACTCAATCTGCAGGGGCAACAACGTATACAGTTACCGACTCCAAAGGATGTACGACAACAGTTTCAGTTACTTTGACCGAGCCCGTTCTTTTAACTGCGTCAGAAACTCATACTTCAATAGCATGTAATGGAGGCACATCTGCTGTTACTATTTCAGCAAGTGGTGGAACTGCACCATATATTGGCGCCGGCAACTTTACTCAGGGCGTAGGCACTTTATCTTATACAATCACAGATTCTAAAGGATGTTCTGCGACTGTATCGGTTACTGTGAGTGAGCCAGTCGTTATTTCAGCAACGGAGACACATACAGAAATCTCGTGCAATGGTGGAGTGTCTGTTGTAACTGTATCAGCAACTGGTGGAACTGCACCGTATACAGGTACAGGTACATTTACTCAATCGGCAGGCACCACTACTTATACGATTACCGACTCAAAGGGATGTACGACATCCGTTACGGCTAATATCAGTGAGCCTGGACTACTAATTGCATCAGAAACACATACCGCCATTGCATGTAATGGTGGCACGTCGACTGTTACCATATCAGCTAGTGGTGGCACGGCTCCGTACACCGGAATCGGAACCTTCACTCAGTCTGCAGGCACAGCAACGTACACCATTACCGATTCGAAAGGATGTACTGCAGCAGTATCAGTTACACTAACACAACCAACCGTTGTTACTGCGACGGAAACACATACTTCGATTTCATGCAATGGAGCTAGTTCAACGGTTACAATTTCTGCGACCGGCGGCACTGCTCCTTATACAGGCACGGGAACTTTCAGTCAGTCTGCCGGAACTATATCTTATACCGTGACTGATTCCAAAGGTTGCACTGCAACAGTTTCTGTGACTCTTACAGAACCTGCGATTGTGATCGCAACTTTGAGTGGAAGCTCTTCTATTTGTGTGGGATCATCGGCAAATCTATCCGTTGCATTAACGGGAACGGCTCCATGGTCAATTACTTATACTGACGGAACTGCTTCGACGACGATAAACAACATTCTTAGTTCTCCATACATTATCAATGTATCACCGGCAACAACGACCAACTATTCGTTGGTATCTGTTAATGATGCAGGCTGTTCGGGTGTGATCAGCGGTTCGGCAACTATTGACGTAACTCCGCCAACCACTCCCACATTTGGAGCTATCGGGCCTTTGTGTCAAAACGGTCTTGCACCTTTACTTCCTCCAATTTCAGATAATGGAGTATCTGGAACCTGGAGTCCTTCTACCATAAATACAGCTGTAGCCGGTCTAACTACTTATACATTCAGTCCTACGGCTGGATCATGCATAGCAAATGCAAGCATTTCGATTCGAGTGATCCCGACTCTGACCAGCTTAGCCAACGTTAATATCTGTAGCAATCAGTTGCCTTATAATTGGAACGGAAATCCTTATTCGGCTTCAGGAGATTATCAGGCGATACTTATCAGTTCATTAGGTTGTGACTCGATTGCGCGGCTTCATCTGACTGTTACAAATACACTCACTCCAAGTTTTGCGCCTATTGGGCCTCTTTGTCAGAATTCCAGTGCTCCACCATTACCAGGAACCTCCATTAATGGCATTCTCGGGACATGGAATCCTGCAGCCATAAACACTTCTGCGGTTGGGACAACGACATATAAATTCACTCCATCGAGCGGAGTATGTGTTACCACATTCACTATGAGTGTTGTAATCAATTCGCAGGTTACTCCAACGTTTACACAGATTGGACCTATTTGCCAAAACAGTATTGCAATAAATCTTCCGGCTTCGTCGAACAATGGATTTGCCGGAACCTGGAGTCCTGCGTCGATCAACACGAGCACTACCGGTACATTTACCTATACCTTTACGCCAACTGATCCATGTGCAACTGCGGCTACCATGGATATAGTCATAAATTCTCAAGTAGTTCCAACGTTTGGTCTTATTGGACCAATTTGCCAAAACAGCATTCCTCAGGCTCTGCCTGGCAGTTCCAACAATGGTTTCGCAGGTACCTGGAATCCGTCAACAATCAATACAAGCGTTGCCGGAACCACGACATATACATTTAGTCCGACTGATCCTTGTGCTACTTCGACCAGTATTGACATTGTCGTAAATTCACAAGGCAATCCTACATTCGCGCAGATCGGCCCTCTTTGTCGCAATGCAGCATCTCCGTCGCTGCCTTCGACATCGATCAATGGCATCTTAGGGAACTGGAATCCTTCAGTAATTAATACTTCCGCGGTTGGATCTACAACTTATACATTCACGCCAACTAATGCATGTGATTTATCAACCACTATGGACGTGGTGATTACTGCATTGACGATTCCAACTTTCACTCAGATTGCACCACTATGTTTGAATAGTTCAGCTCCATCACTGCCTGGAACCTCCAACAATGGATATGCCGGTAACTGGAATCCTTCAACGATCAATACATCGGCGATCGGAACTATCACTTATACATTTACTCCGACCGATCCTTGTGCAGCCATCACGACAATGGATATTGTGATCACGAGCCAGGTGATACCAACCTTTACTCAGATCGCGCCAATTTGTTTGAATAGTTCAGCTCCATCACTGCCTGGAACCTCCAACAATGGATATGCCGGTAACTGGAATCCTTCAACGATCAATACATCGGCGATCGGAACGATCACTTATACATTTACTCCGACCGATCCTTGTGCAGCCATCACGACAATGGATATTGTGATCACGAGCCAGGTGATACCAACCTTTACTCAGATCGCACCAATTTGTTTGAATAGTTCAGCTCCATCACTGCCTGGTACTTCTAATAATGGATATGCAGGTAACTGGAGTCCGTCGACAATTAATACATCGGCTATCGGAACGATCACCTATACATTTACTCCGACAGATCCTTGTGCGGCTATTACAACCATGGATATTGTGATTACGAGCCAGGTGATACCAACCTTTACTCAGATCGCGCCAATTTGTTTGAATAGTTCAGCTCCATCACTGCCGGGCACTTCTGATAATGGCTATGCAGGTAACTGGAGTCCTTCGACGATCAATACATCGGCAATCGGAACGATCACTTATACATTTACCCCGAGCGATCCTTGTGCTGCCATCACGACAATGGATATTGTGATCACGAGCCAGGTGATACCAACCTTTACTCAGATCGCACCACTATGTTTGAATAGCTCAGCTCCATCATTGCCTGGTACTTCTGATAATGGTTATGCGGGTAACTGGAGCCCTTCGACAATTAATACTTCAGCAATCGGAACGATCAACTATACATTTACTCCGACAGATCCTTGTGCTGCGATCACGACAATGGATATTGTGATCACCAGCCAGGTGATACCAACCTTTACTCAGATCGCGCCAATTTGTTTGAATAGTTCAGCTCCATCACTGCCTGGAACCTCCAACAATGGATATGCCGGTAACTGGAATCCTTCAACGATCAATACATCGGCGATCGGAACGATCACTTATACATTTACTCCGACCGATCCTTGTGCAGCCATCACGACAATGGATATTGTGATCACGAGCCAGGTGATACCAACCTTTACTCAGATCGCACCAATTTGTTTGAATAGTTCAGCTCCATCACTGCCTGGTACTTCTAATAATGGATATGCAGGTAACTGGAGTCCGTCGACAATTAATACATCGGCTATCGGAACGATCACCTATACATTTACTCCGACAGATCCTTGTGCGGCTATTACAACAATGGATATTGTGATCACGAGCCAGGTGATACCAACCTTTACTCAGATCGCGCCAATTTGTTTGAATAGTTCAGCTCCATCACTGCCGGGCACTTCTGATAATGGCTATGCAGGTAACTGGAGTCCTTCGACGATCAATACATCGGCAATCGGAACGATCACTTATACATTTACCCCGAGCGATCCTTGTGCTGCCATCACGACAATGGATATTGTGATCACGAGCCAGGTGATACCAACCTTTACTCAGATCGCACCACTATGTTTGAATAGCTCAGCTCCATCATTGCCTGGTACTTCTGATAATGGTTATGCGGGTAACTGGAGCCCTTCGACAATTAATACTTCAGCAATCGGAACGATCAACTATACATTTACTCCGACAGATCCTTGTGCTGCGATCACGACAATGGATATTGTGATCACCAGCCAGGTGACATCAACCTTTACTCAGATCGCGCCAATTTGTTTGAATAGTTCAGCTCCATCATTGCCTGGCACCTCCGATAATGGTTATGCCGGTAACTGGAGTCCATCGACGATCAATACATCGGCGATCGGAACCATCACTTATACATTTACTCCGGCCGATCCTTGTGCTGCCATCACGACAATGGATATTGTGATCACCAGCCAGGTGACGCCAACCTTTACTCAGATCGCACCACTATGTTTGAATAGTTCAGCTGCATCACTTCCTGGTACTTCTAATAATGGTTATGCAGGTAACTGGAGTCCTTCAACGATCAATACATCGGCTATTGGAACGATCACTTATACCTTTACGCCGACCGATCCTTGCGCCGCCATCACAACAATGGATATTGTGATCACGAGCCAGGTGATACCAACCTTTACTCAGATCGCGCCAATTTGTTTGAATAGTTCAGCTCCATCACTGCCCGGTACTTCTGATAATGGTTATGCCGGTAACTGGAGTCCTTCGACGATCAATACATCAGCGATCGGAACGATTACTTATACATTTACTCCAACCGATCCTTGTGCCGCTATCACAACAATGGATATTGTGATCACGAGCCAGGTGACACCAACCTTTACTCAGATCGCACCAATTTGTTTGAATAATTCAGCTCCATCACTGCCTGGCACCTCCGACAATGGATATGCTGGTAATTGGAGTCCATCAACGATTAATACATCGGCGATCGGAACAATCACTTATACATTTACTCCAACCGATCCCTGTACCGCTATCACAACAATGGATATTGTGATCACCAGCCAGGTGACACCAACCTTTACTCAGATCGCACCAATTTGTTTGAATAGTTCAGCTCCATCACTGCCTGGCACCTCCGACAACGGATATGTGGGTAATTGGAGTCCATCAACGATTAGTACATCGGCGATCGGAACAATCACCTATACATTTACTCCGGCCGATCCGTGTGCTGCCATCACAACAATGGATATTGTGATCACGAGCCAGGTGATACCAACCTTTACTCAGATCGCACCGTTGTGTTTGAATAGTTCGGCTCCGTCACTGCCTGGCACCTCCGATAATGGATATGCCGGTAACTGGAGTCCTTCGACGATCAATACATCTGCAATCGGAACGATCACATATACATTTACTCCGACCGATCCTTGTGCTGCCATCACGGCAATGGATATTGTGATTACCAGCCAGGTCATACCAACATTTAGTCAGATCGCACCACTGTGCTTGAATAGTTCAGCTCCGTCACTGCCTGGTACTTCTGATAATGGATATGCCGGTAACTGGAGTCCTTCGACTATCAATACATCTGCAATCGGAACGATCACTTATACATTTACTCCGACAGATCCTTGTGCTGCAATCACGACAATGGATATTGTGATCACGAGCCAGGTGACACCAACTTTTACTCAGATCGCACCACTATGTCTGAATAGTTTAGCTCCATCGCTGCCTGGCACCTCCGACAATGGATATGCGGGTAACTGGAGTCCATCAACTATTAATACTTCAGCGATTGGAACGATCACCTATACATTTACTCCAAGCGATCCTTGTGCTGCCATCACGATAATGGATATTGTGATCACGAGCCAGGTGACGCCAACCTTTACTCAGATTGCACCACTGTGTCTGAATAGTTTAGCTCCATTACTGCCTGGCACCTCCGACAATGGATATGCCGGTAACTGGAGTCCATCGACAATTAATACATCAGCGATCGGAACGATTACTTATACATTTACTCCTAGCGATCCTTGTGCTGCCATCACGATAATGGATATTGTGATCACGAGCCAGGTGATACCAACCTTTACTCAGATCGCACCGTTGTGTTTGAATAGTTCGGCTCCATCACTGCCTGGCACTTCTGATAATGGATATGCCGGTAACTGGAGTCCGTCGACAATTAATACATCGGCGATCGGAACGATTACTTATACATTTACTCCTAGCGATCCTTGTGCTGCCATCACGATAATGGATATTGTGATCACGAGCCAGGTGACACCAACCTTTACTCAGATCGCACCATTGTGCTTGAATAGTTCAGCTCCATCACTGCCCGGTACTTCTGATAATGGATATGCCGGTAACTGGAGTCCATCCACGATTAACACAACGGCGATCGGAACGATCACTTATACATTTACTCCAACCGATCCTTGTGCTGCAATCACCACCATGGATATTGTGATCACGAGCCAGGTGATACCAACCTTTACTCAGATCGGACCATTGTGCTTGAATAGTTCAGCTCCATCACTGCCCGGTACTTCTGATAATGGATATGCCGGTAACTGGAGTCCGTCCACGATTAACACAACGGCGATCGGAACGATCACCTATACATTTACTCCGACCGATCCTTGTGCTGCCATCACAACAATGGATATTGTGATCACGAGCCAGGTGACACCAACCTTTACCCAGATCGCGCCAATTTGTTTGAATAGTTCAGCACCATCACTGGCTGGCACATCCGACAATGGATTTGCTGGTAACTGGAGTCCGTCAACTATTAACACAACGGCTATCGGAACGATCACTTATACATTTACACCGAGCGATCCTTGTGCTGCCATTACAACCATGGATATTGTGATCACGAGCCAGGTGACACCAACCTTTACTCAGGTCGCGCCAATTTGTTTGAATAGTTCAGCTCCATCACTGCCTGGTACCTCCGACAATGGATATGCAGGTAACTGGAGTCCGTCAACGATCAATACTTCGGCAATTGGAACAATCACCTATACATTTACTCCTAGTGATCCTTGCGCTGCAATCACGACAATGGATATTGTGATCACCAGCCAGGTGACACCAACTTTTACTCAGATCGCACCACTATGTTTGAATAGTTCAGCTCCATCACTGCCTGGTACTTCTGACAATGGTTATGCGGGTAATTGGAGTCCGTCAACGATTAGTACTTCGGCGATTGGAACGATCACTTATACATTTACTCCGACCGATCCTTGTGCTGCCATCACGACAATGGATATTGTTATCACGAGCCAGGTGACACCAACCTTTACTCAGATCGCACCGTTGTGTTTGAATAGTTCGGCACCATCACTGCCTGGAACTTCTGATAATGGATATGCCGGTAACTGGAGTCCATCAACGATCAATACTTCAGCAATCGGAACAATCACTTATACATTTACTCCTAGCGATCCTTGTGCTAGCTATTACAACCATGGATATTGTGATCACGAGCCAGGTGACACCAACCTTTACTCAGGTCGCGCCAATTTGTTTGAATAGTTCAGCTCCGTCACTGCCTGGCACCTCCGACAATGGATATGCGGGTAACTGGAATCCGTCAACGATTAGTACATCAACTATTGGAACGATCACTTACACATTTACTCCTAGTGATCCTTGTGCTGCAATTACGACGATGGATATTGTGATCAGCAGCCAGGTGACACCAACATTTACTCAGATCGGACCACTGTGCTTAAATAGTTCAGCACCCTCACTGCCAGGCACTTCCGATAATGGATTTGCCGGTAACTGGAGTCCGTCAACGATCAATACATCGGCTATCGGAACGATCACTTATACATTTACACCGAGCGATCCTTGTGCTGCCATCACGACAATGGATATTGTGATCAGCAGCCAGGTGACACCAACGTTTACTCAGATCGGACCATTGTGCTTGAATAGTTCAGCACCAACACTGCCAGGTACTTCCGATAATGGTTATGCCGGTAACTGGAGTCCATCAACTATCAATACATCGGCGATTGGAACAATCACTTATACATTTACTCCGACCGATCCTTGTGCTGCCATCACAACAATGGATATTGTGATCACCAGCCAGTTGACGCCAACCTTTACTCAGATCGGACCACTATGTTTGAATAGTTCAGCACCATCACTTCCTGGTACTTCTAATAATGGTTATGCAGGTAACTGGAGTCCTTCAACCATTAACACAACGGCTATCGGAACAATCACTTATACATTTACTCCAACTGATCCTTGTGCAGTTTTAACAACAATGGATATTGTGATCAGCAGCCAGGTGACACCAGCATTTACTCAGATCGCACCACTATGTTTGAATAGTTCGGCTCCGTCACTGCCTGGCACCTCCGATAATGGATATGCCGGTAACTGGAGTCCTTCAACTATTAATACTTCAGCCATTGGAACAATCACCTATACATTTACTCCAACCGATCCTTGTGCTGCCGTCACGACAATGGATATTGTGATCACGAGCCAGGTGACACCAACTTTTACTCAGATCGCACCACTATGTTTGAATAGTTCAGCTCCATCGCTGCCTGGCACCTCCGACAAGGATATGCGGGTAACTGGAATCCATCAACTATTAATACTTCGGCGATTGGAACGATCACCTATACATTTACTCCAAGCGATCCTTGTGCTGCCATCACGACAATGGATATTGTGATCACGAGCCAGGTGACGCCAACATTTACTCAGATCGCACCACTATGTTTGAATAGTTCAGCACCATCGCTGCCTGGCACCTCCGATAAGGATATGCTGGAACTGGAGTCCATCAACTATCAATACTTCGGCGATTGGAACAACACCTATACATTTACTCCAAGCGATCCTTGTGCTGCCATAACGACAATGGATATTATGATCACGAGCCAGGTGACACCAACATTTACTCAGATCGGACCATTGTGCTTGAATAGTTCAGCACCATCATTGCCTGGTACTTCTGATAATGGTTATGCTGGTAGCTGGAATCCTTCAACCATCAGCACAACAGCTATCGGAACGACCACTTATACATTTACTCCAACCGATCCTTGTGCTACGTGTAACAACAATGGATATTGATGATCAGCACAGGTGACACCGACATTTACTCAGATCGGACCACTTTGTCTGAACAGTTCAGCACCAACACTTCCTGGTACTTCAATTAAGGTTATGCTGGTAACATGGAGCCCTTCAACGATCAATACAACTGCTGATCGGAACGATGACCTATACATTTACTCCGACTGATCCTTGTGCTGCCGTAACAACAATGGATATTGATGTCACACAGGTGACACCAACATTTACTCAGCTCGGACCACTTTGTCTGAACAGTGCAGCACCAACACTACCTGGTACATCGATTGAATGGATATGCAGGAACATGGAATCCATCAACTATCAGCACAGCAACTGTTGGAACAATCGACCTATACATTTACACCAACCGATCCTTGTGCTGCGGTAACAACAATGGATATTATGATCACGAGCCAGGTCACACCAACATTTACTCAGCTCGGACCACTTTGTCTGAATAGTTCAGCACCAACACTTCCTGGTACTTCCAATGAAGGCTTTGCTGGAACTGGAGCCCATCAACGATCAGTACAGCAACTGATTGGAACAACGACTTATACATTTACACCGACCGATCCTTGTGCAACTGTAACAACAATGGATATTGATGTTACAGCAGTCAGTTGACTCCAACATTTACTCAGCTTGGACCACTTTGTCTGAACAGTGCAGCACCAACACTTCCTGGTACTTCGATTGAAGGTTATGCAGGAACATGGAGCCCGTCAACGATCAGTACACTGCAACTGTTGGAACAACACCTATACATTTACACCAACTGATCCTTGTGCTAGCTATCACAACAATGGATATTGATGATCACGGCGCAGATGACACCAACATTTACTCAGCTCGGACCACTGTGCCTGAACAGTGCAGCACCAACACTTCCTGGTACATCCGATCGAAGGATTTGCAGGAACATGGAACCCGTCAACGATCAGTACAGCAACTGTCGGAACAACGACTTATACATTTACACCAACCGATCCTTGTGCAGCTATAACAACAATGGATATTATGATCCGGCTCAGGTGACACCGACATTTACTCAGCTCGGACCACTTTGTCTGAACAGTTCAGCACCAACACTGCCTGGTACATCCGATCAAGGATTTGCAGGAACTGGAGCCCATCAACGATCAATACAACTACTGTTGGAACAACGACCTATACATTTACACCAACTGATCCTTGCGCTACCGTAACAACAATGGATATTGTGATCAGCAGTCAGGTGACACCAACATTTACTCAGCTTGGACCATTTGTCTGAACAGTTCAGCACCAACACTACCTGGTACATCGATTGAAGGATTTGCAGGTAACTGGAACCCGTCAACGATCAGTACAGCAACTGTTGGAACAATCGACCTATACATTTACACCAACCGATCCTTGTGCTACTGTAACGACAATGGATATTGTGATCAGCAGCAGGTGACACCGACATTTACTCAGATTGGACCACTGTGCCTGAACAGCGCAGCACCAACACTTCCTGGTACATCCATTGAAGGATTTGCTGGAACTGGAGCCCATCAACGATCAGCACAGCAACTATTGGAACAACGACTTATACATTTACTCCAACTGATCCTTGTGCTACGGTAACAACAATGGATATTGATGATCACGAGCACAGTTGACACCAACATTTGCTCAGCTCGGACCGCTTTGTCAGAACAGTGCAGCACCAACGCTTCCTGGAACTCCATTGAAGGTTATGCAGGAACATGGAACCCGTCAACGGTCAGCACAGCAACTGTTGGTACAATCGACCTATACATTTACACCAACCGATCCTTGTGCTACGGTAACAACAATGGATATTATGATCGGCAGCAGGTGACACCAACATTTACTCAGCTCGGACCACTTTGTCTGAACAGTGCAGCACCAATACTTCCTGGTACATCCAATGAAGGATTTGCCGGAACTGGAATCCGTCAACGATCAGTACATGCAGCTATTGGAACAACCACCTATACATTTACACCAACTGATCCTTGTGCAACTGTAACGACAATGGATATTGTGATCAGCAGTCAGGTGACACCAACATTTACTCAGATTGGACCACTTTGTCTGAACAGTTCAGCACCAACGCTGCCTGGTACTTCCAATGAAGGTTATGCTGGAACTGGAACCCTTCAACGGTCAGCACATGCAACTGTTGGAACGACGACCTATACATTTACTCCAACTGATCCTTGCGCTACGGTAACAACGATGGATATCGATGTGACGGCAGTCAGATGACACCAACATTTACTCAGATTGGACCACTTGTGCCTGAATAGTGCAGCACCAACACTTCCTGGTACATCCGATTGAAGGTTATGCCGGTAACATGGAATCCGTCAACGGTCAGCACAGCAACTGTTGGAACAACGACCTATACATTTACTCCAACTGATCCTTGTGCTACTGTAACGACGATGGATATCATGTGACAGCAGCAGGTGACTCCAACATTTACTCAGCTCGGACCACTTTGTCTGAACAGTGCAGCACCAACGCTTCCTGGTACTCCATTGAAGGTTATGCCGGAACATGGAATCCGTCAACGGTCAGCACGGCAACTGTTGGAACAACGACCTATACATTTACACCAACCGATCCTTGTGCTACTGTAACAACAATGGATATTACGATCACGACGCAGTTGACACCGACATTTACTCAGCTCGGACCACTTTGTCTGAATAGTTCAGCACCAACACTTCCTGGTACTTCCAATGAAGGTTTGCTGGAACTGGACCCATCAACTGTCAGCACTGCAACTATTGGAACAACTACTTATACATTTACACCAACCGATCCTTGTGCTACGGTAACAACAATGGATATTGTGATCAGCAGCAGGTGACTACCGACATTTGCTCAGCTTGGACCACTGTGCCTGAACAGTGCAGCACCAACACTTCCTGGCACATTCAATTGAAGGATTATGCCGGTAACATGGAATCCATCAACTGTCAGCACAGCAACTATTGGAACAACGACCTATACATTTACACCAACCGATCCTTGTGCTAGGTACACAACGATGGATATTATGATCAGCACTCAGGTCACACCAACATTTGCTCAGATCGGACCACTGTGTCTGAACAGTGCAGCACCAACATTTCCTGGTACATCCAATTGAAGGATTTGCCGGTAACTGGAACCCGTCAACGGTCAGCACAGCAACTGTTGGAACAACGACCTATACATTTACACCAACCGATCCTTGTGCTACTGTAACGACGATGGATATCACGATCAGCTGCTCAGGTCACACCAACATTTACTCAGCTCGGACCACTGTGTCTGAATAGTGCAGCACCAATACTGCCTGGTACTTCCAATGAATGGATTTGCAGGAACTGGAATCCGTCAACGGTCAGTACATCAACTATTGGAACGATCGACCTATACATTTACTCCAACCGATCCTTGTGCTGCCGTCACAACAATGGATATTGTGATCAGCAGCAGGTGACACCAACATTTAGCTCAGATCGGACCACTGTGTCTGAACAGTTCAGCACCAATACTGCCTGGTACATCCGACAATGGATTTGCCGGAACTGGAGCCCGTCAACTATCAATACAGCAACTATTGGAACAACCACTTATACATTTACTCCGACTGATCCTTGTGCTGCTGTCACGACGATGGATATTACGATCAGCACTCAGGTCACACCAACATTTACTCAGATCGGACCACTGTGTCTGAATAGTTCAGCACCATTACTGCCTGGTACATCCGATGAAGGATTTGCCGGTAACTGGAGTCCGTCAACGATCAGTACATCTGCTATCGGAACAATCACTTATACATTTACTCCGACCGATCCTTGTGCTACGGTAACGACGATGGATATTACGATCAGCACTCAGGTCACACCAACATTTGCTCAGCTCGGACCACTTTGTCTGAATAGTTCAGCACCATTACTGCCTGGCACATCCAATAAAGGCTTCGCCGGTAATTGGAGTCCGTCAACGATCAGTACATCTGCTATCGGAACAATCACTTATACATTTACACCAACCGATCCTTGTGCTACTGTAACGACGATGGATATTACGATCAGCGGCTCAGGTGACACCAACATTTAGCTCAGATCGGACCACTTTGTCTGAATAGTTCAGCACCATTACTGCCTGGTACATCCGACAATGGATTCGCCGGTAATTGGAGTCCGTCAACGATCAGTACATCTGCTATCGGAACAATCACCTATACATTTACACCAACCGATCCTTGTGCAGCTATCACAACAATGGATATTGTGATCACGAGCCAGGTGACGCCAACCTTTACTCAGATCGGACCACTGTGTTTGAATAGTTCGGCACCATCACTGCCTGGTACTTCCGACAATGGATTTGCTGGTAACTGGATCCGTCAACTATCAATACTTCGGCTATTGGAACAATTACCTATACATTTACTCCAACCGATCCTTGTGCTACCATCACAACAATGGATATTGTGATCAGCAGTCAGGTGACACCAACATTTACTCAGATCGGACCATTGTGCTTGAATAGTTCAGCACCATCACTGCCAGGTACTTCCGACAATGGATTTGCCGGTAACTGGAATCCGTCGACCATCAATACTTCGGCGATTGGAACGATCACTTATACATTTACTCCGAGCGATCCTTGTGCTGCCATTACTACAATGGATATTGTGATCAATTCACAAATCGTTCCGACATTCTTACAAATAGGTCCATTTTGCTTGAATAGCACTGCACCGCTATTACCTGGCACATCCGACAACGGATTCGCTGGTAACTGGAGTCCGTCAACGATCAATACATCCGCTACAGGTACGATCACCTATACGTTTACCCCAATAGATCCTTGTGCGACTTCTACAACTATGGATATTTTGATTGCTAATCAGGTAACGCCTACATTTACCCAGATCGCACCATTGTGTTTGAATAGCGTAGCGCCATTGTTGCCGGGCACATCCATCAATGGATTTGCGGGTAATTGGAATCCTTCAACGATCAATACGTCAGCTGTTGGAATGATCACGTATACATTTACTCCAGCAGACCCTTGTGCAACTGCCACTTCAATGGATATAATTGTAAATCCGTTGGTGACTCCAGTATTTGCCCAAATAGGACCGCTTTGCCAGAATGGAACTGTTCCTGTACTGCCATTAAGTTCCATTAATGGAGTTACCGGAAGATGGGTTCCTGATGTTGTAACTCTCGCATCAAGCGGATCATATACGTTTACACCCGACCCAGGTCAGTGTGCCCAACCTTATACAATGAATATCCTGGTCAATATAGCACCCAAGGCAGTTCTTTCGGGTGATGGCACGATCTGTTCCGGATTAAGTAAGACACTAGATGTCGCCTTTACCGGAAACGGCCCATTTGGATTTACTTATTCTGACGGTATCAATATATTTAACATTAATTCTATTAATACACCTTCTTATCAGTTCGTAGTTAAGCCCGGTCTCACTACGACCTATACCATTACTAATACAACCGATGCTGCCTGTACCAACGCGGGAGACAGGAGCGCTGCAACAGTAACGGTATTAGCACCTATCCGGTCTGTTCGTTATCCGACGGTGATTGCTGACGCGAATACCCCTATTCAGTTGAATGCTCAGGATTTCGGGGCTGGTTCAACATATACCTGGAATCCACCAGCAGGCCTCAGCGATGCTTCAGTGGCCAATCCAACATTCAACTATGATCAACAAATTGAGTATACAATTGATATTACCACGCCGGGAGGATGTTCTGTTACGGATACCTTGCTGGTAAAATTGAAAATAGAAGCGCCGGCCACTTCGAATTCGAACCTGTTCGTTCCCAAGGCATGGACACCTAACGGAGATGGACATAATGATAAGCTATTCCCATTGACGTCGAATGTAAGAGAGCTGAAATACTTCCGCATATTCAACAGATGGGGTCAATTGGTATTCGAGACCAATACAATTGGATTCGGTTGGGATGGAAGTTTCCGTGGTCAACCACAATCCTCTGAAGTATATACCTGGATCGCGGAAGCGGTAGGAGTGGACGGTAAGATATTCAGCCGCAGTGGAAATTCAGTTTTATTAAGATAGAATCATGAGAAATAAGTTGCGACATATTGTTTTCTTGCACATATTGATGTTGATTGTTCAATCATCCATTGCCCAGGATCCCAGTTTTTCTCAGTTCTTCTCATCGCCGTTAAATATAAATCCTGCGTTAACTGGAAATATTAATGGTGATTGGAGAGTGATTGCGAATTTCAGAGATGAATGGATTGGACCTGCAAGTCCTTATGTTACCGGTACCGCCTCATTCGATAAAAAGATCATGCAAAAAAATATTCCAAATGTTTCTGAAAATAATATAATGGGAATCGGTGGCATGATGATGTATGATAATGCGATGAGTGGAATAGTAAAAAGCATCTATGCCTCATTCAATTTATCTTATAGCATAAAACTTTCTGAATCAGAAGAATATGCGCACCGGCTGGCGCTCGGATTTGGCGCAACTTATGGGCACCGGTCTATCGATTACAGTCGCCTTGATTTTGAAGAGCAGTTTACCGGAAATGGATTTAACACCAGTCTGCCAACAGGCGAAACCGCTTTGTCAAATATGAAGGGATACGTTTCAGCAAATACGGGTATCCTTTACAGTTATACTACGGAGAGATCAAATTTAGATTTGGGTGTAGCCGCCTATCATGTCAACCGACCCAAACAAACTTTCTTAAAAGATCAAAACCAGATATTAGCCATGCGAAAGGTGGCACATGCGAACTTTGAAACTTTTCTTAATGACAGGATCGTTTTGAATGCAAATGCAATCTATCAATCTCAAACCACCACCTATTATTTTTCAGTGGGCGGTGCATTGGGATACTATCTTGGAGATGAAGCAGGTACTCTGCTTACCGGTGGTCTTTGGTATTGGTCGAAGAATGCATTGATACCTTATGTGGGTCTTTCTTACAAGGATTATCAATTTGGATTGAGCTATGATATCACGACTTCAAAACTTAACCAGGCTGCACGCAAACCAAGTACATGGGAACTTTCGTTGATCCTTAGAGGAAGACAAAAGGCAACTGGCATAATTCCCTGCCCGTGGAAATAACTAATTTTTTCAATTCTGATTCAATCTATCACAATTCTAATCTTCCTTCATTATTTGAAGCTTCATTCATAGTAGAATTACGAATCGAAATCCCGCCAACACCCTTGTCCATTCAAGTCTTTAGTAAATTTACGATTCCCACGCGTCTGTGGATAAAAGAGGGCAAATGGCCCTAAAATTACCCGTTAAAAATTCTGTAATAAGCGAAATATGCCTATTTTTAATTCCCATCCCCAATCCTATATAACAATCCGGTAGAACAACAGCCCAATCACCTAAGGAATCCATTGATTTAAAACCAATTTTAAAGCTGACTAGAATGGACTTCCTTAAGAGGATTTATTCGGATTGCCGTTTTCTGCTTTTTTTGATTCCATTCTTATTTAGCAAAACCTGAAACTATTTTATTGAATTATTCCAATAAGAATAGTAAAGGCCTTGTTGCATTCCTTCTAATCCCTATGAATTTACCCGGTTAAGGGTAGAGAAATCCATTTCAATATTTATGAATTGCTGCGACGGTTACGCCTGTAGTGGGACCGCCTATCCGTAGTTGTGTGAAATCTGGTAACCTGTAACTCATGAACCACTCTGTTGAAGAGATAACTGCTTTACACTATAGTCTTGACCGTAGGAGGAAACTTTCATTTCTACCGGTGAGGGTTATTTGCTTTTTATCATTCCTGCTTCTTCTTTCTTTTTCCAATAAACTTCAGGCGCAAATTAGTTCAACCGCAGCGGGCGGGCCCTGGAATTCAACCGCCACATGGGTAGGGGGTGTGATTCCAGGCTCAACGGACGACGTGATCATTGTGGGCGGTGCTACCGTTACGGTTGACGCCGGAACAAACGCATGTCAAAACCTAACGATAACGGGTACACTTGATTTTGATCCTGCCGTCAATCTGGATGTTAATGGAGATTGGACAAATAATGGATCATTTAATGCCGGCACCGGATCGGTCACCTTCAGAGGCGCAGGCAATTCGACCATTAGTGGAAATGCCATTACAACTTTTAATGATATAATTGTTAACAAAGGAACCGGTGTAACTAGTGTTCTCGAATCGAATGGAATCGGGGCGATCTCCAACACAGGAGTTTTAACACTGACTAATGGGATACTGGAGATCACGAACGGAACTTTTGATTTCGGAGGAATTACCGGTCCCACCATTCCAGCCAGTGCAGGACTATGGGTAAACGGCGGAACGTTGCTGGGTGGTCCGTTTACAGTCGATAACCGGGGGTGGATCCGAGTCAGTGCCGGGACCGCCAATTTCGGTACCAATTCCGGGAACAGTCTTCATATAGGATTCAATGGATATTTTGATGTTTCCGGGGGAACGGTAAACATAGCCGGTCGGCTCGAGAATGCAGCCAGCAGCCCATTAATTCCAAGCGTTCCGGGAAATGGCGTTTCGATTTCCGGAGGTACAATAAATCTAAATACCGTAGGCCAGTCAGACAATGGACTGGCTTCTTTCGATATGACGAATACCTCCGAATTACATATCACTGGAGGAACGATCATCATCGAAAATCCGAATTCGAATGCGACCCCATTCAATGATATAAATATTATTAGTGGAGGAACTAAATCGATTACCGGAGGAACTTTTCAAATTGGAAATGCTTCTACCGCAACCGGAAGAACCTTCTTAATCAACAGTGGTATTCCTCTTTTCAATCTAACTATAAATAATACAAACAATCCCCGCGTATCCTTAAACAATGATCTAACGATTAATAATCAGCTCACGCTGAATGGGCATCTGTTGTTGAATAATGAAAATTTGATTTTGGGTTCAACTGCTCCGGCTATTAATGGTACCCTTGCAGCGAATGCCGGCATGATTGTTTCGAATAATGGGTTGGGTGGGGGAGAAGTGAGGAAACTTCTTACCGGTAATGGGTCCTTTACATTCCCAGTCGGTGATATTACTGGCACTGCGGAATATTCGCCGGTTACCCTCACATTTACCAGCGGCGCCTATGCTGCGGGAGCGTATGCTGGAGTTAAGGTAATCAACACAAAACATCCCAACAATGCCAACACCACCGATTATATAAACCGTTATTGGAATCTAAGTACGAGTGGAATAACCGGACCTATATATAATGTGGTTTCGACTTATGTTCCAGCGGATGTGGTAGGAGCAGAGACCAATGTGGCGATGGGTAAATACACGGCTTTGCCCTGGGTGAGATATGGTGCAGCCAATACAGGTAGCAATCAATTAACCGCCAACGCAATAAATTTTACAGGGTTGGCAATCGGATTTAGCGGAATAACGCTCGCTACTCCGACTGTAACAATTGATGACATCTCCATTTGTGAAGGATCTTCCATACAACTCAACCCCGTCGTTACGGGAGATCCAACAATCACCTATGCCTGGACGTCGGCACCCGCCGGATTCAATTCGACTCTCGCCAATCCGACTTTAAATCCTACAGTAACTACCACCTATACACTAACGATTACTGACGGCAACGGGTTGACAGCTTCAGATGATGCGATCGTTACAGTAATTGATGCGGCCACTTCAGTCGCGGGTACTCCTGTGGTAACCTGCTCAAATAGCGGAGCGGTGAATATAACGGCAGGTTCAAGTGCTACTAATAACAATGGAATTACATGGACATCCAGCGGGACTGGAACGTTTGCCAATGCTAATTCATTAACGATTGCGACGTATACCCCTAGTGCAGTTGATATTGCAGCAGGCAGTGTAACCTTAACGTTGACCGCTATAGGCAATGCACCCTGTGTTAATGCTACTTCTACAAAAACGCTGACAATCACTGCTGCTCCCACAGCAGTTGCGGGAACTGCAATCACTACCTGTTCCAATTCACCGCCAGTCAATATAACAGCCGGTTCGAGCGCGACAAACAACGCCGGTACGACCTGGACTTCCACAGGCACCGGAACCTTCGCCAATGCCAATTCATTAACGAATGCTACTTATGCTCCGAGTGCTGCAGACATCGCTGCCGGAAGTGTTACCATAACGTTGACCGCTGCTGGCAATGGAACTTGTCCTGACGCCATATCAACAAAAACATTAACGATAAATGATGCTCCGACCGCAAATGCGGGAACGGCCGTTGCTACCTGTTCTAACTCGGGAGCTGTAAATATTACAACCGGCTCAAGCGCTGCCAATAATAATGGGATCACGTGGACGTCCACCGGTACCGGAACATTTGCCAATGCCAATTCATTAACGACAGCAACCTATACGCCGAGTGCTGCAGACATCGCTGCCGGAAGTGTTACTATAACATTGACCGCGATTGGGAATGCTCCATGCGCCGACGCCACTTCTACCAAAACACTCACAATTACCGCCGCCCCCACAGCGGTTGCCGGAACTCCAGTAACTACCTGTTCCAACTCCGCTCCTGTAAACATAACGGCCGGTTCGAGTGCAACAAATAACGGAGGTACTACATGGACATCTAGTGGAACTGGAACCTTTGCCAATGCCAATTCATTAACGACAGCAACTTACACTCCGAGTGCTGCGGATATTGCGGCAGGCTCGGTGACAATAACACTGACTGCTAGTGGAAATGGAACCTGTGCTGATGCGGTTTCAACAAAAACGCTTACCATTAACGCAGCACCAACTGCCGTTGCAGGAACAGCTGTTTCTACCTGCTCCAATACGGGAGCCATAAATATTACGGCAGGATCAAGTGCGACCAATCACAATGGAGTCAACTGGAGTTCGAGCGGAACGGGCACATTTGCCAATGCTAATTCATTAACCACCGCGACATATACGCCCAGCGCAGCCGATATTGCAGCAGGTAGCGTAACTCTTACACTTACGGCCACGGGAAATGCACCATGTGCAAACGCAACATCAATTAAGACATTAACAATTACGCAGGCGCCCACATCCATTGCCGGGACTGCTGTTGTTACTTGTTCCAATGGAGGTGCGGTGAATATAACAGCAGGATCGAGTGCTACAAACAATAATGGAGTCAACTGGACTTCGAGTGGTACCGGAACATTCGCCAATGCGAATTCATTGACTACAGCTACATACACACCAAGTGCGGCAGATATCGCGGCAGGAAGCGTAACGTTGACATTGACGGCAACCGGGAACGCGCCATGTGCCAATGCCACATCGACAAAAACTCTTACCATTAATGCTGCACCAAGCGCATCGGCTACAAGCAACAGTCCGCGTTGTGTCGGTCAAACATTAAATCTCAATTCATTACCTGCAGGCGCAACCTCCTATAGCTGGACTGGACCAAACTCATTTACCGCTAATGTGCAAAATCCAACTATAGCAAATGTTACCACAGCCGCAGCTGGTTCATATATTGTAACTGTTAGTAATGGAGCTGGTTGCTCAGCTGCTGCCACAGTTAATGTGGTGGTTAATGCATTGCCGACTGCAACGATCTCTTACGTCGGAGCGCCATTTTGCGTTAGTGTTCCAGGAACCAGGGCGGTAACCATTACAGGGGGACCGTTTATCAATCCCAGTTTTAGTGCAGCGCCTGCGACTGGCCTTTCTTTAAATACTACCACCGGGGGCATTATTCCGAGTAGTAGTACGCCCGGCACCTACATAGTTACTTATAATTTTACTTCACCAACAACCAATTGTTCAAATACAACAACGGTTTCTGTTACCATCAATGCTCTTCCTACCGTAACTTCTCCTGCGTCAGTTTGCGTGGGCGGAAGCGGAACTCTTTCTCCAACTACCGGTGGTACATGGGTAAGTAATAATCCGGGCAATGCTTCTGTCACTAATGCAGGAGTCATTACAGGTATCGCTCCCGGAACGGCCACATTTACCTTTACTGATGCACTGACAGGTTGTACCAGAACAACCAATTCTGTAACGGTAAATGCACTACCGGCTGTAACCGCTCCTGCTTCTGTTTGTGTTAGTGGAAATGCGACTTTGTCGCCTACAACCGGAGGGACATGGGTAAGCAATAGTCCGGGCAATGCAACAGTTACGAACGCAGGAGTCATTACAGGTGTCGCACCAGGATCTGCCACATTTACATTTACGTCGACAGCGACAGGTTGTAGCAACACAACATCAGCAGTTACAGTTAATGGTTTACCTGGAGTAACAGCACCAGCTGCTGTTTGCGTAGGAGGCACTGCATCTTTAACTCCCAATACAGGTGGCACCTGGGTTAGCAATAATCCGGCGAACGCAACAGTTACTTCCGTGGGTGTAATAACAGGCGTTGCTGCTGGAACTGCTACATTTACCTTTACTCAAACATCTACCGGATGTACCAGTACAACTTCTCCGGTTACAATAAATGCATTACCTACTGTAACAGCCCCTACTTCCGTTTGTGTCGGAGGCACCGGAGCATTATCACCAAATACTGGAGGTACCTGGGTTAGCAACAATACCAGTATAGCAACCGTCACGGCGGGAGGCGTAATAACAGGAGTGGCTCCGGGGTCAACGACATTCACATTTACTCAAACATCGACAGGATGTAGCAGAACCAGTCCGTCGGTAACCGTCAATGCGTTGCCTACAGTGACATCACCGGCGGGAATATGCGTTGGCGGTACGGGAAACTTAACTCCAAATTCGGGTGGAACCTGGGTGAGTAATGCCCCGGGTATTGCCTCGGTTAGTAATGCAGGTGTTATAACAGGTTTAGCCCCCGGTACCGCTACTTTTACGTTTACTCAAACATCCACCGGATGTACCAGGACTACCAATTCTGTTGCTGTCAGTGCTACTCCTATAGTCAGTATTAGTGCTGATTATTGTGCTGTTCCTGGAAGAGTAAGACTGATGGCGAATGTATCGAATTCACCACCTGTCACAGGTCCATTTACATATACGTGGAGTACCAATCCTATCCAGCCATTACCTACAACCCAAACCATCGATGTTGATATAGTGGGAGCTTATACCGTGGTTGTGACGAGTTCTTCCGGTTGCTCCGGAACTGCTTCGATAAACGTATCAAACGAGTTGGTGCAGAATGGAAACTTTTCGGCAGGAAATACCGGATTCTTTACTGAGTATACCAATGTTCCTCTACCGGGTACAAATGCGTGCTGTGCCGGAATGTGGCCGGAGGGCACTTACGCTGTTAATACCAATGCCAATGCTTACCACGCCAATTTCTGGGGTCGGGAACACTCTACTGTGGGTCAGACTGGCAATTTCCTGATGATAAACGGAAGTACAAACCAGATTGGAGCTCCTCCCCATTTAAGAGTTATCTGGCAGGAAACTGTAACCATTCAACCAAATACTGACTATTATTTCAGCGCCTGGGCAATGAATTTGAATCCCGCTTCTCCGGCCAGGTTGCGATTTGAGATAAATGGAGTGCAGGTTGGCACCATTGCCGATCTTACCGTTGCACCCACGCCAACGAACGCTGGGCAGGTAAGCGTAAATAACTGGGTTCGTTTTTACAGTAATCCCGTATGGAATTCCGGTGCAGCAACAACGGCCCAAATACGTATCATTAATCTGAATCTAACTGCCGGGGGTAACGATTTTGGTCTGGATGACATTTCTTTTGGAACTCTTACCTCATTTCTACAACTAACGTCTCCGTTCGGGAGCGACGGACAAACAGTTTGTGAGAATACACCGATAGCAAACATTTCCTATTCATATGGAAGTCCTGCTGTAATTGTAGACGGTCTTCCTCCTGGTTTAACTACCAATGTGGTGGGTAATGTCATAACGATTAGCGGAACTCCGGTCGGTTCGGGAGTATTCAATTATTCAGTAACTACTACGGGCTCATGTACTCAGATTGTCAAATTCGGATCAATAACGATCAATCCGGCACCTACATTAACGATCGTTGATCCTCCGGCTGCCTGCTCGCCATCGACCGTAGATATTACAACAACGGCTGTTCAAACTTTTAATAACGGCAATACAACTACATATTGGTTCAATGCAGCTGGAACAACTGCGATTCCTGCGGCCAATGGAACTCCTACTGCGATTTCTGTCAGTGGTACGTATTATATCAAGAGTGTATTTACCTCTACGGGTTGTTCAATCATCCGACCAGTGGTGGTCACAGTCAACCCAGTACCTACACTGACTGTTGTAAATCCTCCAGCCGTCTGCTCGCCTGCTACGGTAGACATTACTACCACTTCAGTTCAAACCACGAATACGGGTACGACAACTACTTATTGGAGTGATGCTGCGGCAACAGTTTCTTTGGCTTCCCCAAATGCAATTTCAACCAGTGGCACTTATTATATTAAATCGGCATTGGCAACAGGTTGTTTCGTGATACGGCCTGTAACTGTAACCATTAATCCAATACCAACTCTCACCATAGTTGATCCACCTGCAGTTTGTGCTCCGACAACAGTAAATATTACAACCAGCTCTGTTCAAACTGCAAATACAGGAACAACGACTACTTATTGGAGCGATGCTGCAGGAACGATTGCAATCCCGGCGGGTAATGGAACTCCTGCGGCACTAACGGTCGGTGGAACCTACTATATTAGATCTTCCTTCGCCACCGGCTGTTTTGTCATAAGGCCCGTTATTGTAACTATTAATCCAAAACCAAATCTGGTCATTACCAATCCGCCGGCAGTATGTTCGCCGGCTACGGCTGATTTGACCGCGGCCGCCGTTACCGCCGGATCTACTTTGTTGGGAGGAACTTTGACTTACTGGACCGATGCTCCGGCAACAATAACATACACAACTCCAACTACAGCCACAGCGGGTACATATTATATTAAGGTAACAACGGCTCTAGGCTGCACAGATGTTAAGCCCGTTGTAGTGACTGTCAACTCGACACCGGCGATCACTCCACAGAATGCCTGTATTGGTGGAGGTAATATCACCTTTGCGCAAACTGGTGGTGGAGCTGGTGGAACCTGGAGCGTAAGCGGAGGAGGAACTATAGTTGCAGGTACCGGAGTATTTACTCCTGGTACTGCGGGTTGCTTCAATGTAACTTATACAACCTCGTCCGGATGTCCCGGAGTTCTTGCATTTACAGTCTTCCCCGCAGCTCCTGCATTAACAATCGCCAATACTTGTAACGCTGCATTCACATTACCTACTCTTCCAACTGTTGCGGGATTTACGGCTCAATTTAGTATTGATGGAGGAACGTTTTCAGCTACGCCGACGGTTCCCACTTCAGTGGGTTGCCATCAGGTAAGGGCGCGCTACGTACTTGCCGCTGATTGTGGAACAACATTGGCTGGAACTGCTGGTACTGGTACCTGTGGTGAAACCACTGTTGGTGTAATCATATTCCCTTCGGCGCCGACCATAACAGCTCCTGCTAATGCATGCAACGCTCAATTAACAATAAATACTACAAGCGTCCCTGTTCCAACCATTGCAGGATTTTCAATAAGATACAGTGTGGATGGTGGTTCGTTTGCTGCTTCGGTAAATATCGCTGCTGCTTCAGTTGGATGTCATTCCATTCAGGCAAAATATGTGCTTGCCGCAGCATGCGGAGGATTTCCGCCGGGATTCTCTTTGCTCACAGGCCCTTGTGCAAATAGCAATACAGTTAATGTTATTATGTTCCCGCCCGCGCCCGCAGCACCGACTCTGAACGCAGGTTGCGGCGCCATTCTAGTTACGCCGCCGCCAAATGTTACTGTCACTGCTCCAGCTACCGGAACATTTACAGCACAATATAGTTTCGACGATGGAGCAACATGGGGTGCCAATACTCCCCCTACTGCGGACAATTGCGCAGGATACAGAATCAGGACAAGATATGTGACTACTGCCGCCTGCGGTACGGTTGCAGCTAATACTGCCAGCATCATAGCTGCATGCCAGATGTCTCCCGCAACTATTAGAACAGTCGATCTTACAGGACCTGTGCTTACATGTCCTGGACCGGTCAATCTTTGCACAGTACCAAGTAATAATTATACAATCCCTGTCGTGACAGGTATCGATGCCTGCGGTGGAACTATCACCTATACTTATCAGGTAACGGGTGCGACCACGAGGAGTGGAACTGGTAACGATGCGAGCGGAACATTTAATCAAGGAATTTCAACTATCACTTGGACTGGAACTGATCCATGTGGCAACACCTCTCAGTGTACAACTACTGTAACTATCGCTTCTCTTGTTTGTAATATAACAGGGCCTGATAATGTTTGTCCAGGATCTACCAATATATATACGGCTCCTGCGGGAATGACAACATATAGTTGGTCGATTACTGCCGGCACTGCCACGATTTCAGGATCTGCTACAGGTCAGACGGTTTCCATTGTAGCCCCTGCAACCTGCAGTTCTTATACTCTAAGCCTTACCATTACTAATAATGGGTGTAGCAGCACCTGTACACAGGTATTTAGCGCAACAGATATAACGCCACCAACGGCGAGCAATCCAGCACCTATCAACCTCACCGGGTGTAATGCTGCGATTCCCGCCCCGGATATTACAGTAGTGACAGATGAAGCTGATAATTGTGGAATTCCAACCGTGGCGTTTGTTTCCGATGCAACAGCACTGGTTAATTGCGTTGAAACTACTACAAGAACGTACAGAGTTACTGATATCTGTAACAATACGATCAATGTAACTCAGACGATTACAAGAACACTGGATAACACGCTACCCACCGCTTCTAATCCTGCTGCGATCAACCTGGCCGGATGTAATGCAGCAGTTCCTGCACCAGATATCACAGTGGTAACTGACGAAGCAGATAATTGCGGCACTCCTGTTGTTGCCTTTGTATCTGACGCTACATCACTGGTCAACTGCGTTGAGACGGTTACCAGAATTTATAGTGTTACCGATGCTTGTAACAATACTATCAATGTTACTCAGATCATAACCAGAACACTGGACAACACGCCACCGACCGCTTCTAATCCTGCTGCGATCACTCTTGCAGGATGTAATGCGGCTGTACCGGCTCCGGATATTACGGTGGTAACTGATGAAGCCGATAATTGTGGAACACCCGTAGTTGCCTTTGTCTCCGATGCAACATCACTGGTTAATTGCGTTGAAACAACAACGAGAACTTATAGTGTCACTGATGCTTGTAACAATACGATCAATGTAACCCAGGTTATTACCAGAACGCTGGATAACACTCCACCAACTGCTTCTAACCCGGCGGCAATTAACCTGGCCGGATGTAATGCGGCTGTACCGGCTCCGGATGTTGCAGTCGTGACCGATGAAGCTGATAATTGCGGAACTCCTGTGGTTGCCTTTGTATCGGATGCAACGTCACTAGTTAATTGTATAGAAACAACTACGAGAACATATAGCGTCACCGATGCTTGTAACAATACGATAAATGTTACTCAGATCATTACCCGAACACTGGATAATACGCCGCCTACAGCTTCTAATCCTGCTCCGATCAACCTGGCAGGATGTAATGCCGCCGTACCGGCACCAGATATCACGGTGGTTACTGATGAAGCAGATAATTGCGGAACTCCGGTAGTTGCCTTTGTCTCCGATGCAATATCACTACTTAACTGCGTAGAGACCATTACCAGAATTTATAGTGTTACTGATGCTTGTAACAATACGATCAATGTAACCCAGATCATCACTCGCACACTGGATAATACACCACCAACTGCTTCTAATCCTGCTGCGATTAATCTGGCCGGATGTAATGCAGCTGTACCGGCTCCGGATATTACGGTAGTAACTGACGAGGCAGACAATTGTGGCATTCCTGTAGTTGCCTTTGTCTCCGACGCAGCCTCTTTAGTTAATTGTGTTGAAACTATTACTAGAACATATAGCGTAACTGATGCTTGTAACAATAGTATAACGGTTACTCAACTCATTACACGGACGCTGGATAACACGCCACCAACAGCTTCTAACCCGGCGACGATTAACCTCGCTGGATGTAATGCGGCTGTACCGGCTCCGGACATCACAGTGGTAACGGATGAAGCAGATAATTGCGGTACGCCGGTAGTTGCCTTTGTATCGGATGCAACATCGCTGGTTAACTGTGTTGAAACAACAACCAGAACATATAGTGTAACGGACGCTTGTAACAACAGTATAACGGTTACTCAGCTCATCACAAGAACGTTGGATAATACGCCACCAACGGCTTCGGATCCTGCTCCGATCAACCTGGCCGGATGTAACGCAGCAGTTCCTGCACCAGATATTACCGTAGTAACTGACGAAGCAGATAATTGCGGTACTCCTGTGGTTGCCTTTGTATCGGATGCTACCTCACTGATTAATTGCGTTGAGACCATCACAAGAATTTATAGTGTCACTGATGCTTGTAACAATACGATCAACGTTACTCAGATCATCACTCGCACACTGGATAACACACCTCCAACGGCATCAGATCCTGCTCCAATCAACCTGGCCGGATGTAATGCAGCTGTACCGGCTCCGGATATTACGGTAGTAACTGACGAGGCAGACAATTGCGGCACTCCTGTAGTTGCCTTTGTCTCCGATGCAATATCACTACTTAACTGCGTAGAGACCATTACCAGAATTTATAGTGTTACTGATGCTTGTAACAATACGATCAATGTAACCCAGATCATCACTCGCACACTGGATAACACACCACCAACGGCATCAGATCCTGCCCCGATCAACCTCGCTGGATGTAATGCTGCGGTTCCTGCACCAGATATTGCAGTAGTAACAGATGAAGCAGATAATTGCGGGGCTCTGGTAGTTGCCTTTGTATCGGATGCAACCTCATTGGTCAACTGCGTTGAAACAACAACGAGAACTTACAGTGTAACCGACGCTTGTAACAATAGTATAACGGTTACTCAGCTCATCACAAGAACACTGGATAATACGCCACCAACGGCTTCGGATCCTGCTCCGATCAACCTGGCCGGATGTAACGCAGCAGTTCCTGCACCAGATATTACCGTAGTAACTGACGAAGCAGATAATTGCGGTACTCCTGTGGTTGCCTTTGTATCGGATGCTACCTCACTGATTAATTGCGTTGAGACCATCACAAGAATTTATAGTGTCACTGATGCTTGTAACAATACGATCAACGTTACTCAGATCATCACTCGCACACTGGATAACACACCACCAACGGCATCAGATCCTGCTCCAATCAACCTGGCCGGATGTAATGCAGCTGTACCGGCTCCGGATATTACGGTAGTAACTGACGAGGCAGACAATTGCGGCACTCCTGTAGTTGCCTTTGTCTCCGATGCAATATCACTACTTAACTGCGTAGAGACCATTACCAGAATTTATAGTGTTACCGATGCTTGTAACAATACGATCAATGTTAGTCAGATCATCACTCGTACACTAGACAATACTCCACCGACTGCTTCTAATCCTGCTGCGATTAATCTGGCAGGATGTAATGCGGCTGTACCGGCTCCGGATATTACGGTAGTAACAGATGAAGCAGATAATTGCGGTATTCCGGTGGTTGCCTTTGTATCGGATGCAACATCGCTGGTTAACTGTGTTGAAACAACAACCAGAACATATAGTGTAACCGACGCTTGTAACAACAGTATAACGGTTACTCAGCTCATCACAAGAACGTTGGATAATACGCCACCAACGGCTTCGGATCCTGCTCCGATCAACCTGGCCGGATGTAACGCAGCAGTTCCTGCACCAGATATCACAGTGGTAACTGACGAAGCAGACAATTGCGGCACTCCGGTAGTTGCCTTTGTCTCTGATGCTACCTCACTGGTTAACTGTGTTGAAACAATTACAAGAATTTATAGTGTCACTGATGCTTGTAACAATACAATCAACGTTACTCAGATCATCACTCGCACACTGGATAACACGCCACCAACGGCATCAGATCCCGCTCCAATCAACCTGGCCGGATGTAATGCAGCAGTACCGGCTCCGGATATTACGGTAGTAACTGACGAGGCAGACAATTGCGGCACTCCTGTAGTTGCCTTTGTCTCCGACGCAGCCTCTTTAGTTAATTGTGTTGAAACTATTACCAGAACATATAGTGTCACTGATGCTTGTAATAATAGTATAGCGGTTACTCAACTCATTACCAGAACACTGGATAACACGCCACCAACAGCTTCTAACCCGGCGCCGATTAACCTCGCTGGATGTAATGCGGCTGTACCTGCACCGGACATCACAGTGGTAACGGATGAAGCAGATAATTGTGGTACACCTGTGGTTGCCTTTGTATCGGATGCAACATCATTGGTCAACTGTGTTGAAACAACAACGAGAACTTACAGTGTAACCGACGCTTGTAACAATAGTATAACGGTTACTCAACTTATTACAAGAACGCTGGATAACACGCCACCAACGGCATCAGATCCAGCACCGATCAACCTGGCCGGATGTAACGCAGCAGTTCCTGCACCAGATATCACAGTGGTAACTGACGAAGCAGACAATTGCGGCACTCCGGTAGTTGCCTTTGTATCTGATGCTACCTCACTGGTTAACTGTGTTGAAACAATTACAAGAATTTATAGTGTCACTGATGCTTGTAACAATACGATCAACGTTACTCAGATCATCACTCGCACACTGGATAACACGCCACCAACGGCATCAGATCCCGCTCCAATCAACCTGGCAGGATGTAATGCAGCAGTTCCTGGACCAGATATCGCAGTGGTAACTGACGAAGCAGATAATTGCGGCACTCCTGTGGTTGCCTTTGTATCGGATGCTACCTCACTGGTCAACTGCGTTGAGACCATCACAAGAATTTATAGTGTTACCGATGCTTGTAATAATAGCATAACGGTAACTCAACTTATTACCAGAACACTGGATAACACGCCACCAACGGCATCAGATCCTGCTCCAATCAACCTGGCAGGATGTAATGCGGCTGTACCGGCTCCGGATATTACGGTAGTAACAGATGAAGCAGATAATTGCGGTATTCCGGTGGTTGCCTTTGTATCGGATGCAACGTCACTGGTTAACTGCGTTGAAACAACAACGAGAACTTACAGTGTTACCGATGCTTGTAACAATACGATCAATGTAATACAGATCATCACTCGTACACTAGACAATACTCCACCGACTGCTTCTAACCCGGCACCAATTAACCTGGCCGGATGTAATGCAGCTGTTCCTGCACCAGATATTACAGTGGTAACTGACGAAGCAGATAATTGCGGAACTCCGGTAGTTGCCTTTGTATCGGATGCAACATCACTAGTCAATTGCGTTGAGACCATTACCAGGATTTATAGTGTCACCGATGCGTGTAACAATACGATCAATGTAACTCAGATTATTACCAGAACACTGGATAACACACCGCCAACAGCATCTGATCCTGCTCCAATCAACCTGGCAGGATGTAATGCAGCGGTTCCGGCTCCGGATATTACGGTAGTAACGGATGAAGCGGACAATTGCGGTATCCCGGTAGTTGCCTTTGTATCTGATGCAACGTCGCTGGTTAACTGTGTTGAAACAACCACTCGCACTTATAGTGTCACCGATGCTTGTAACAATACGATCAATGTAACTCAACTCATTACAAGAACGCTGGATAATACTCCACCAACAGCATCTGATCCTGCTCCAATCAACCTGGCTGGATGTAATGCGGCTGTACCGGCTCCGGATATCACAGTAGTTACTGATGAAGCAGATAATTGCGGCACTCCGGTAGTAGCCTTTGTATCTGATGCAACCTCACTGGTCAACTGCGTTGAGACCATCACCAGAATTTACAGTGTCACTGACGCCTGTAACAATACGATCAATGTTACCCAGATTATTACCAGAACATTGGATAACACGCCACCAACGGCATCAGATCCAGCACCGATCAACCTGGCCGGATGTAATGCAGCTGTTCCTGCACCAGATATTACAGTGGTTACTGACGAGGCAGATAATTGCGGAACTCCGGTAGTTGCCTTTGTATCGGATGCAACATCACTGGTCAACTGCGTTGAGACGATTACCAGAACTTATAGTGTCACCGATGCTTGTAATAATAGCATAACGGTTACTCAGATCATAACCAGAACACTGGATAACACGCCACCAACGGCATCAGATCCTGCGCCAATCAACCTGGCTGGTTGTAATGCAGCTGTACCGGCGCCGGATATCACAGTGGTCACCGATGAAGCAGATAATTGCGGTACACCTGTGGTTGCCTTTGTATCGGATGCAACATCGCTCGTTAACTGCGTTGAAACAACAACGAGAACGTATAGTGTCACCGATGCATGTAATAATACCATCAATGTTATCCAACTCATTACTCGCACACTGGATAACACGCCACCAACAGCATCAGATCCTGCTCCGATCAACCTGGCTGGATGTAATGCGGCTGTTCCTGCTCCGGATATTGCAGTAGTCACCGATGAAGCAGATAATTGTGGCACTCCGGTAGTTGCCTTTGTCTCTGATGCTACCTCACTGGTTAACTGCGTTGAAACGATTACCAGAATATATAGTGTCACCGATGCTTGTAACAATACGATCAATGTAACCCAGATCATTACCAGAACACTGGACAACACTCCACCAACGGCTTCTGATCCTGCTCCAATCAACCTGGCAGGATGTAATGCCGCTGTTCCTGCGCCAGATATCACGGTAGTAACAGATGAAGCTGATAACTGCGGTATCCCGGTAGTTGCCTTTGTATCGGATGCAACATCACTCGTTAACTGTGTTGAAACAATTACCAGAACATACAGCGTAACCGATGCTTGTAACAATACGATCAATGTTACTCAGATCATTACTCGCACACTGGATAACACGCCACCAACAGCATCCGATCCTGCTCCAATCAACCTGGCAGGATGTAATGCAGCGGTTCCTGCGCCAGATATTACAGTGGTAACTGACGAAGCAGATAATTGCGGTATCCCGGTAGTTGCCTTTGTCTCTGATGCAACATCGCTCGTTAATTGTGTTGAGACAACAACAAGAACATATAGTGTAACCGACGCTTGTAACAACAGTATAACGGTAACTCAACTTATTACCAGAACACTGGATAACACGCCACCAACGGCTTCTGATCCTGCTCCGATCAACCTGGCCGGATGTAATGCGGCTGTACCGGCTCCGGATATTGCAGTAGTCACCGATGAAGCAGATAATTGCGGTATTCCGGTAGTTGCCTTTGTCTCTGATGCTACCTCACTGGTTAACTGCGTTGAAACGATTACCAGAATATATAGTGTCACCGATGCTTGTAACAATACGATCAATGTAACCCAGATCATTACCAGAACACTGGACAACACTCCACCAACGGCTTCTGATCCTGCTCCAATCAACCTGGCTGGTTGTAATGCAGCTGTTCCTGCTTCGGATATTACGGTAGTAACAGATGAAGCTGATAACTGCGGTATCCCGGTAGTTGCCTTTGTATCGGATGCAACATCACTTGTTAACTGTGTTGAAACAATTACAAGAATTTATAGTGTCACTGATGCTTGTAACAATACAATCAACGTTACTCAGATCATCACTCGCACACTGGATAACACGCCACCAACGGCATCAGATCCCGCTCCAATCAACCTGGCAGGATGTAATGCAGCTGTTCCTGCTCCAGATATCGCAGTGGTAACTGACGAAGCAGATAATTGCGGTATCCCGGTAGTTGCCTTTGTATCGGATGCTACCTCATTAGTGAATTGTGTTGAGACAACAACCAGAACATATAGTGTGACTGATGCTTGTAATAATAGCATAACGGTTACCCAACTCATCACAAGAACACTCGACAACACTCCACCAACGGCATCAGATCCTGCGCCGATCAACCTGGCCGGATGTAATGCAGCTGTTCCTGCTCCGGATATCACAGTAGTTACTGATGAAGCAGATAATTGCGGCACTCCGGTAGTAGCCTTTGTATCTGATGCAACCTCACTGGTCAACTGCGTTGAGACCATCACCAGAATTTACAGTGTCACTGACGCCTGTAACAATACGATCAATGTTACCCAGATCATTACTCGCACACTGGATAACACGCCACCAACGGCATCAGATCCAGCACCGATCAACCTGGCCGGATGTAATGCAGCTGTTCCTGCACCAGATATTACAGTGGTAACTGACGAAGCAGATAATTGCGGCACTCCTGTAGTTGCCTTTGTCTCCGATGCAACCTCTTTAGTTAATTGTGTTGAGACGATTACCAGGACATATAGTGTCACTGATGCTTGTAACAATACGATCAATGTTACTCAGATCATTACTCGCACACTGGATAACACGCCACCAACAGCATCGGATCCTGCGCCAATCAACCTGGCAGGATGTAATGCAGCTGTTCCTGCACCTGATATTGCGGTCGTGACGGATGCAGCAGATAATTGCGGTATTCCGGTAGTTGCCTTTGTATCGGATGCTACCTCATTAGTGAATTGTGTTGAGACAACAACCAGAACATATAGTGTGACTGATGCTTGTAATAATAGCATAACGGTTACCCAACTCATCACAAGAACACTCGACAACACTCCACCAACGGCATCAGATCCTGCTCCGATCAACCTGGCGGATGTAATGCAGCGGTTCCTGCTCCGGATATCACAGTAGTTACTGATGAAGCAGATAATTGCGGCACTCCGGTAGTTGCCTTTGTATCGGATGCAACATCACTGGTTAACTGTGTTGAGACCATCACCAGAATTTATAGTGTCACTGATGCATGTAACAATACGATCAATGTTACCCAGATCATCACCAGAACACTCGATAACACGCCACCAACGGCTTCGGATCCGGCTCCAATCAACCTGGCCGGATGTAATGCAGCTGTTCCTGCACCAGATATTACAGTGGTTACTGACGAGGCAGATAATTGCGGAACTCCGGTAGTTGCCTTTGTATCGGATGCAACGTCGCTGGTTAACTGCGTTGAGACGATCACAAGAACTTATAGTGTCACTGACGCTTGTAACAACAGTATAACAGTTACCCAGCTCATCACAAGAACACTTGATAACACGCCGCCAACAGCATCAAATCCTGCTACGATCAACCTGGCAGGATGTAATGCAGCTGTACCTGCACCGGATATTACAGTGGTCACCGATGCGGCCGACAATTGCGGCACTCCGGTAGTTGCCTTTGTCTCTGATGCAACGTCGCTGGTTAACTGTGTTGAAACAACCACTCGCACTTATAGTGTCACCGATGCTTGTAACAATACGATCAATGTAACTCAACTCATTACAAGAACGCTGGATAATACGCCGCCAACGGCATCCGATCCTGCTCCAATCAACCTCGCCGGATGTAATGCAGCGGTTCCTGCTCCGGATATCACAGTAGTTACTGATGAAGCAGATAATTGCGGAACGCCGGTAGTAGCCTTTGTATCGGATGCTACCTCACTGGTCAACTGCGTTGAGACCATCACCAGAATTTATAGTGTCACTGACGCTTGTAACAATACTATCAATGTTACTCAGATCATCACTCGCACACTGGATAATACGCCGCCAACAGCTTCTAATCCTGCTCCGATCAACCTGGCCGGATGTAATGCAGCAGTACCGGCTCCGGATATCACAGTCGTCACTGATGCAGCAGATAATTGCGGTACGCCGGTAGTTGCTTTTGTATCGGACGCTACATCATTAGTCAACTGTGTTGAAACTACAACGAGAACCTACAGTGTCACCGACGCTTGTAATAATACTATCAACGTTACCCAGCTCATCACAAGAACACTTGATAACACGCCGCCAACAGCATCAAATCCTGCTCCAATCAACCTGGCAGGATGTAATGCAGCGGTTCCTGCACCAGATATCACAGTGGTAACGGATGAAGCAGATAATTGCGGTATCCCGGTAGTTGCCTTTGTATCGGATGCGACCTCTTTAGTTAACTGCGTTGAAACAACAACAAGAACATATAGTGTCACCGATGCTTGTAACAATACGATCAATGTTACTCAGATCATCACTCGCACACTGGATAACACGCCACCAACGGCTTCAGATCCTGCTCCGATTAACCTGGCGGGATGTAATGCGGCTGTACCGGCTCCGGATATCACAGTGGTAACTGACGAAGCAGACAATTGCGGCACTCCGGTAGTTGCCTTTGTCTCCGATGCAACTTCACTTGTTAACTGCGTTGAGACCATCACAAGAATTTATAGTGTCACTGACGCTTGTAACAATACGATCAATGTTACTCAGATCATTACCAGAACACTTGATAACACGCCACCAACGGCATCAGATCCTGCTCCGATCAACCTGGCCGGATGTAATGCGGCTGTTCCTGCACCGGATATTACAGTGGTCACCGATGCGGCCGACAATTGCGGCACTCCGGTAGTTGCTTTTGTATCGGATGCAACGTCGCTGGTTAACTGCGTTGAGACCATCACAAGAATTTATAGTGTCACTGACGCTTGTAACAATACAATTAATGTTACTCAGATTATTACTCGCACACTGGATAACACGCCACCAACGGCATCAGATCCTGCTCCGATTAACCTGGCGGGATGTAATGCGGCTGTACCTGCACCGGATATTACAGTGGTCACCGATGCGGCCGACAATTGCGGCACTCCGGTAGTTGCCTTTGTCTCTGACGCTACATCATTAGTTAACTGCGTTGAAACCACAACGAGAACATATAGTGTAACCGATGCTTGTAATAATAGCATAACAGTTACCCAGCTTATCACACGAACACTGGACAACACGCCACCAACGGCATCAGACCCTGCTCCAATTAACCTGGCAGGATGTAATGCAGCAGTTCCTGCTCCGGATATTACGGTGGTTACCGATGAAGCAGATAATTGCGGAACGCCGGTAGTTGCTTTTGTATCGGATGCTACCTCACTGGTTAACTGCGTTGAAACGATTACCAGAATATATAGTGTCACCGATGCTTGTAACAATACAATCAATGTAACCCAGATCATTACCAGAACACTGGATAACACGCCACCAACGGCTTCTAATCCTGCTCCGATCAACCTGGCCGGATGTAATGCAGCAGTACCGGCTCCGGATATCACAGTCGTCACTGATGCAGCAGATAATTGCGGTACGCCGGTAGTTGCTTTTGTATCGGACGCTACATCATTAGTCAACTGTGTTGAAACTACAACGAGAACCTACAGTGTCACCGACGCTTGTAATAATACTATCAACGTTACCCAGCTCATCACAAGAACACTTGATAACACGCCGCCAACAGCATCAAATCCTGCTCCAATCAACCTGGCAGGATGTAATGCAGCGGTTCCTGCACCAGATATCACAGTGGTAACGGATGAAGCAGATAATTGCGGTATCCCGGTAGTTGCCTTTGTATCGGATGCGACCTCTTTAGTTAACTGCGTTGAAACAACAACAAGAACATATAGTGTAACGGACGCTTGTAACAATACGATCAATGTTACTCAGATCATCACTCGCACACTGGATAACACGCCACCAACGGCTTCAGATCCTGCTCCGATTAATCTGGCGGGATGTAATGCGGCTGTTCCGGCTCCGGATATCACAGTGGTAACTGACGAAGCAGACAATTGCGGCACTCCGGTAGTTGCCTTTGTCTCCGATGCAACTTCACTTGTTAACTGCGTTGAGACCATCACAAGAATTTATAGTGTCACTGACGCTTGTAACAATACGATCAATGTTACTCAGATCATTACCAGAACACTTGATAACACGCCACCAACGGCATCAGATCCTGCTCCGATCAACCTGGCCGGATGTAATGCGGCTGTTCCTGCACCGGATATTACAGTGGTCACCGATGCGGCCGACAATTGCGGCACTCCGGTAGTTGCCTTTGTATCGGATGCAACGTCGCTGGTTAACTGCGTTGAGACCATCACAAGAACTTACAGTGTGACCGATGCTTGTAACAATACGATCAATGTTACGCAGATCATCACTCGCACACTGGATAACACGCCACCAACGGCATCAGATCCTGCTCCAATCAACCTGGCAGGATGTAATGCAGCGGTTCCGGCTCCGGATATTACGGTAGTAACGGATGAAGCGGACAATTGCGGTATCCCGGTAGTTGCCTTTGTATCGGATGCGACCTCTTTAGTTAACTGCGTTGAAACAACAACCAGAACATATAGTGTCACCGATGCTTGTAACAATACGATCAATGTTACTCAGATCATTACCAGAACACTTGATAACACGCCACCAACGGCTTCAGATCCTGCTCCGATCAACCTGGCCGGATGTAATGCGGCGGTTCCTGCGCCAGATATCACAGTTGTTACAGATGCTGCTGATAACTGCGGCACTCCGGTAGTTGCCTTTGTCTCCGATGCAACTTCACTTGTTAACTGCGTTGAGACCATCACAAGAATTTATAGTGTCACTGACGCTTGTAACAATACGATCAATGTTACTCAGATCATTACCAGAACACTTGATAACACGCCACCAACAGCTTCAGATCCTGCTCCAATTAACCTGGCAGGATGTAATGCGGCTGTACCTGCACCAGATATTTCGGTCGTCACTGATGCAGCGGACAATTGCGGTATTCCTGTAGTTGCCTTTGTATCTGACGCTACATCACTGGTTAACTGCGTTGAGACCATCACAAGAACTTACAGTGTGACCGATGCTTGTAACAATACGATCAATGTTACTCAGATCATTACCAGAACACTGGATAACACACCGCCAACAGCATCTGATCCTGCTCCAATCAACCTGACAGGATGTAATGCAGCGGTTCCGGCTCCGGATATTACGGTAGTAACGGATGAAGCGGACAATTGCGGTATCCCGGTAGTTGCCTTCGTATCGGATGCGACCTCTTTAGTTAACTGCGTTGAAACAACAACAAGAACATATAGTGTCACCGATGCTTGTAACAATACGATCAATGTTACTCAGATCATCACTCGCACACTGGATAACACGCCACCAACGGCTTCAGATCCTGCTCCGATTAACCTGGCGGGATGTAATGCGGCTGTACCGGCTCCGGATATCACAGTGGTAACTGACGAAGCAGACAATTGCGGCACTCCGGTAGTTGCCTTTGTCTCCGATGCAACTTCACTTGTTAACTGCGTTGAGACCATCACAAGAATTTATAGTGTCACTGACGCTTGTAACAATACGATCAATGTTACTCAGATCATTACCAGAACACTTGATAACACGCCACCAACGGCTTCGGATCCGGCTCCAATCAACCTGGCAGGATGTAATGCAGCTGTTCCTGCACCGGATATTACAGTGGTCACCGATGCGGCCGACAATTGCGGCACTCCGGTAGTTGCTTTTGTATCGGATGCAACGTCGCTGGTTAACTGCGTTGAGACGATCACAAGAACTTATAGTGTCACTGACGCTTGTAACAACAGTATAACAGTTACCCAGCTCATCACAAGAACACTTGATAACACGCCGCCAACGGCATCAAATCCTGCTCCAATCAACCTGGCAGGATGTAATGCAGCGGTTCCGGCTCCGGATATTACGGTAGTAACGGATGAAGCGGACAATTGCGGTATCCCGGTAGTTGCCTTTGTATCGGATGCGACCTCTTTAGTTAACTGCGTTGAAACAACAACAAGAACATATAGTGTCACCGATGCTTGTAACAATACGATCAATGTTACTCAGATCATCACTCGCACACTGGATAACACGCCACCAACGGCTTCAGATCCTGCTCCGATTAACCTGGCGGGATGTAATGCGGCTGTACCGGCTCCGGATATCACAGTGGTAACTGACGAAGCAGACAATTGCGGCACTCCGGTAGTTGCCTTTGTCTCCGATGCAACTTCACTTGTTAACTGCGTTGAGACCATCACAAGAATTTATAGTGTCACTGACGCTTGTAACAATACGATCAATGTTACTCAGATCATTACCAGAACACTTGATAACACGCCACCAACGGCATCAGATCCTGCGCCGATCAACCTGGCTGGTTGTAATGCGGCGGTTCCTGCGCCAGATATCACAGTTGTTACAGATGCTGCTGATAACTGCGGCACGCCTGTAGTTGCCTTTGTATCTGACGCTACATCACTGGTTAACTGCGTTGAGACCATCACAAGAACTTACAGTGTCACTGACGCTTGTAACAATACAATTAATGTTACTCAGATTATTACTCGCACACTGGATAACACGCCACCAACGGCATCAGATCCTGCTCCGATCAACCTGGCAGGATGTAATGCAACAGTACCTGCTCCAGATATCACGGTAGTAACCGATGCAGCAGATAATTGCGGTATTCCTGTAGTTGCCTTTGTCTCTGACGCTACATCATTAGTTAACTGCGTTGAAACAACAACAAGAACATATAGTGTAACGGACGCTTGTAACAATACGATCAATGTTACTCAGATCATCACTCGCACACTTGATAACACGCCACCAACGGCTTCAGATCCTGCTCCGATCAACCTGGCTGGATGTAATGCAGCGGTTCCGGCTCCAGATATCACAGTGGTTACTGATGCTGCAGATAATTGCGGCACTCCGGTAGTTGCCTTTGTCTCCGATGCAACTTCACTTGTTAACTGCGTTGAGACCATCACAAGAATTTATAGTGTCACTGACGCTTGTAACAATACGATCAATGTTACTCAGATCATTACCAGAACACTTGATAACACGCCACCAACAGCTTCGGATCCGGCTCCAATTAACCTGGCAGGATGTAATGCGGCTGTACCTGCACCAGATATTTCGGTCGTCACTGATGCAGCGGACAATTGCGGCACTCCGGTAGTTGCTTTTGTATCTGACGCTACATCACTGGTTAACTGCGTTGAGACCATCACAAGAACTTACAGTGTGACCGATGCTTGTAACAATACGATCAATGTTACGCAGATCATCACTCGCACACTGGATAACACGCCGCCAACGGCATCAGATCCTGCTCCGATCAACCTGGCAGGATGTAATGCAACAGTACCTGCTCCAGATATCACGGTAGTAACCGATGCAGCAGATAATTGCGGTATTCCTGTAGTTACCTTTGTCTCTGACGCTACATCATTAGTGAATTGCGTTGAAACAACAACCAGAACCTATAGTGTAACGGACGCTTGTAACAATACGATCAATGTTACTCAGATCATCACTCGCACACTGGATAACACGCCACCAACGGCTTCAGATCCTGCTCCGATCAACCTCGCCGGATGTAATGCAGCGGTTCCTGCTCCGGATATCACAGTGGTCATCGATGCTGCAGATAATTGCGGCACTCCGGTAGTTGCCTTTGTATCGGATGCAACTTCACTTGTTAACTGCGTTGAGACCATCACAAGAATTTATAGTGTCACTGACGCTTGTAACAATACGATCAATGTTACTCAGATCATTACCAGAACACTTGATAACACGCCACCAACGGCATCAGATCCTGCTCCGATCAACCTGGCCGGATGTAATGCGGCTGTTCCTGCACCGGATATTACAGTGGTCACCGATGCGGCCGACAATTGCGGCACTCCGGTAGTTGCTTTTGTATCGGATGCAACGTCGCTGGTTAACTGCGTTGAGACCATCACAAGAACTTACAGTGTGACCGATGCTTGTAACAATACGATCAATGTTACGCAGATCATCACTCGCACACTGGATAACACGCCACCAACGGCATCAGATCCTGCTCCAATCAACCTGGCAGGATGTAATGCAGCGGTTCCGGCTCCGGATATTACGGTAGTAACGGATGAAGCGGACAATTGCGGTATCCCGGTAGTTGCCTTTGTATCGGATGCGACCTCTTTAGTTAACTGCGTTGAAACAACAACAAGAACATATAGTGTAACGGACGCTTGTAACAATACGATCAATGTAACTCAACTCATTACAAGAACGCTGGATAACACGCCACCAACGGCATCAGATCCTGCTCCGATTAACCTGGCAGGATGTAATGCAACAGTACCTGCTCCAGATATCACGGTAGTAACCGATGCAGCAGATAATTGCGGTATTCCTGTAGTTACCTTTGTCTCTGACGCTACATCATTAGTGAATTGCGTTGAAACAACAACCAGAACATATAGTGTCACCGATGCTTGTAACAATACGATCAATGTTACTCAGATCATTACCAGAACACTTGATAACACGCCACCAACGGCTTCGGATCCGGCTCCAATCAACCTGGCCGGATGTAATGCGGCTGTACCGGCTCCGGATATCACAGTGGTAACTGACGAAGCAGACAATTGCGGCACTCCGGTAGTTGCCTTTGTCTCCGATGCAACTTCACTTGTTAACTGCGTTGAGACCATCACAAGAATTTATAGTGTCACTGACGCTTGTAACAATACGATCAATGTTACTCAGATCATTACTCGCACACTGGATAACACTCCACCGACAGCTTCGGATCCTGCTGCGATTAACCTGGCGGGATGTAATGCGGCTGTACCGGCTCCGGATATCACAGTGGTAACTGACGAAGCAGACAATTGCGGCACTCCGGTAGTTGCCTTTGTCTCCGATGCAACTTCACTTGTTAACTGCGTTGAGACCATCACAAGAATTTATAGTGTCACTGACGCTTGTAACAATACGATCAATGTTACTCAGATCATTACCAGAACACTTGATAACACGCCACCAACAGCTTCGGATCCGGCTCCAATTAACCTAGCAGGATGTAATGCGGCTGTACCTGCACCAGATATTTCGGTCGTCACTGATGCAGCGGACAATTGCGGTATTCCTGTAGTTGCCTTTGTCTCTGATGCTACATCACTGGTTAACTGCGTTGAGACCATCACCAGAACTTACAGTGTGACCGATGCTTGTAACAATACGATCAATGTTACTCAGATCATTACCAGAACACTTGATAACACGCCACCAACGGCATCAGATCCTGCTCCGATCAACCTGGCCGGATGTAATGCAGCGGTTCCGGCTCCAGATATCACAGTGGTTACTGATGCTGCAGATAATTGCGGTACTCCGGTAGTTGCTTTTGTATCTGACGCTACATCACTGGTTAACTGCGTTGAGACCATCACAAGAACTTACAGTGTGACCGATGCTTGTAACAATACGATCAATGTTACGCAGATCATCACCAGAACACTTGATAACACGCCACCAACGGCATCAGATCCTGCTCCGATCAACCTGGCAGGATGTAATGCAACAGTACCTGCTCCAGATATCACGGTAGTAACCGATGCGGCCGACAATTGCGGCACTCCGGTAGTTGCCTTTGTCTCTGATGCAACGTCGCTGGTTAACTGTGTTGAAACAACCACTCGCACTTATAGTGTCACCGATGCTTGTAACAATACGATCAATGTAACTCAACTCATTACAAGAACGCTGGATAATACGCCGCCAACGGCATCCGATCCTGCTCCAATCAACCTCGCCGGATGTAATGCCGCCGTTCCTGCTCCGGATATTACGGTGGTGACTGACGAAGCAGATAATTGCGGAACGCCGGTAGTAGCCTTTGTATCGGATGCTACCTCACTGGTCAACTGCGTTGAGACCATCACCAGAATTTATAGTGTCACTGACGCTTGTAACAATACTATCAATGTTACTCAGATCATCACTCGCACACTGGATAATACGCCGCCAACAGCTTCTAATCCTGCTCCGATCAACCTGGCCGGATGTAATGCAGCAGTACCGGCTCCGGATATCACAGTCGTCACTGATGCAGCAGATAATTGCGGTACGCCGGTAGTTGCTTTTGTATCGGACGCTACATCATTAGTCAACTGTGTTGAAACTACAACGAGAACCTACAGTGTCACCGACGCTTGTAACAATACTATCAATGTAACTCAGATCATTACTCGCACACTGGATAACACGCCGCCAACAGCATCAAATCCTGCTACGATCAACCTGGCAGGATGTAATGCCGCGCTTCCCGTACCAGATATAGCGGTGGTGACTGACGAAGCAGACAATTGCGGTATTCCTATAGTTGCTTTTGTATCGGATGCCACATCGCTGGTTAACTGTGTTGAAACAACAACTAGAACATATAGTGTAACGGACGCTTGTAACAATACGATCAATGTTACTCAGATCATCACTCGCACACTGGATAATACTCCACCAACAGCATCAGATCCTGCTCCAATTAACCTGGCCGGATGTAATGCCGCCGTTCCAGCTCCGGATATTACGGTGGTGACTGACGAAGCCGACAATTGCGGCACTCCGGTAGTGGCCTTTGTATCGGATGCAACATCGCTGGTTAACTGTGTCGAAACTATTACCAGAATTTATAGTGTTACTGACGCTTGTAACAATACGATCAATGTTACTCAGATCATCACTCGCACACTGGATAACACTCCACCGACAGCTTCTAATCCTGCTGCGATTAACCTAGCAGGATGTAATGCAGCAGTACCGGCACCAGATATCACAGTCGTCACTGATGCAGCAGATAATTGCGGTACGCCGGTAGTTGCTTTTGTATCGGACGCTACCTCATTAGTCAACTGTGTTGAAACTACAACGAGAACCTACAGTGTCACCGACGCTTGTAACAATACGATCAATGTTACTCAGATCATTACTCGAACACTGGATAACACGCCGCCAACAGCATCAAATCCTGCTACGATCAACCTGGCAGGATGTAATGCCGCGCTTCCCGTACCAGATATAGCGGTGGTGACTGACGAAGCAGACAATTGCGGTATTCCTATAGTTGCTTTTGTATCGGATGCCACATCGCTGGTTAACTGTGTTGAAACAACAACAAGAACATATAGTGTTACCGATGCTTGTAACAATACGATCAATGTTACTCAGATCATCACTCGCACACTTGATAATACTCCACCAACAGCATCAGATCCTGCTCCAATTAACCTGGCCGGATGTAATGCAGCCGTTCCAGCTCCGGATATTACGGTGGTGACTGACGAAGCCGACAATTGCGGAACTCCGGTAGTGGCCTTTGTATCGGATGCAACATCGCTGGTTAACTGTGTCGAAACTATTACCAGAATTTATAGCGTTACCGATGCTTGTAACAATACGATCAATGTTACTCAGATCATCACTCGCACACTGGATAACACTCCACCGACGGCTTCTAATCCTGCTGCGATTAACCTGGCAGGATGTAATGCAGCCGTGCCGGTACCAGATATTACAGTAGTTATCGATGCTGCAGATAATTGCGGCATTCCTGTGGTTGCCTTTGTTTCTGATGCTACAACATTGGTTAACTGCATTGAAACAACAACAAGGACCTATAGCGTAACTGACGCTTGTAATAATACTATCAATGTAATTCAGCTAATAACAAGAACCCTCGATAATATTTCACCAACCGCAACAAATCCGGCTCCACTAAATCTGGCAGGATGTAACGCCACTGTTCCTGCACCCGATGTTTCAGTCGTGACGAATGCGGCTGATAATTGCGGCAATCCGGTAGTTGCCTTCGTATCTGATGCTACATCGCTGGTTAACTGTGTTGAAACAACATTAAGAACTTATAGTGTTACCGATGCGTGTAACAATAGTATAACTGTAGTTCAGACGATTACACGAACATTGGATGTAACACCTCCTGTAGTAACTTGTCCGGCTGATGTAGAGGTATGTGAGGTTCCAGGAAATAACTATGCTGTTCCGCTGCTGACTGCAACAGATGATTGCTCTGGCGCCATTACAACTAGCTTCCAGGTTACCGGAGCTACGACTAGAGCTGGCGCAGGAAATGATGCCAGCGGAGTATTTAATACTGGTGTCTCAACCATTCAATGGACAATAACCGACGCCTGCGGTAATGTTTCCAACTGTACCACACTCGTTACCATTAATCCACTACCAGTAATCGTCATTGACCCGGTAGGTAGCTTGTGTATTGACGGCGCTCCAATAACGTTAACAGCCAATCCAACTGGAGGAACTTTCAGTGGGCCTGGTATTACTGGTGACACATTTGATCCGGGAGCAGCGGGACTTGGAACGCACACGATTACCTATTCTTACACAGACGCAAATGGATGTACGGGAACCAATACAACGTCAATAACTGTTAACCCGCTTCCGGTGGTGACGATTACTCCGGTGGCAGACCTTTGCGTTAATGCTGCAGTGGTTACCTTAAATGCCAATCCAACGGGTGGTACATTCAGCGGACCTGGTGTTGTCGGCAACACATTTGACCCAGCTGCTGCAGGCCCAGGAACACACACCATTGATTATACCTATACCGATGGCAATGGTTGTACCGGTACTAATAGCATTGACATAATAGTTAATGCGCTTCCAGTTATTACCATCACGCCAGTGGCAGATCTTTGTGCTAACGCTGCACCCGTTACATTAACTGCTAATCCAACCGGTGGAACCTTTAGTGGAACTGGTGTTACCGGATCAACCTTTAATCCAATCACGGCAGGACCGGGCCCACACATTATTTCTTACACCTATACCGATCCGGCAGGTTGTACAGCTACTGAAACAATCACCATCAACGTGAACCCGCTTCCTGTGGTGGATGCAGGTACTTACCCCGCCGTCTGTATGGATGGAGCTGCTATCACATTGGCCGGTACTCCTACAGGTGGTACGTTCAGCGGAACAGGTGTTGTAGGAACAACATTTGATCCTAATGCAGCAGGACCGGGAACACACACAATAACTTATACATTTACGGATGGTAATGGATGTACTAATTCCAACACCACTACTATAACTGTTAATCCGCTTCCGGTAGTGACGATTACTCCGGTAGCAGACCTTTGCGTTAATGCAGCAGTGGTTACCTTAAATGCCAATCCAACGGGTGGTACATTCAGTGGACCTGGTGTTGTCGGCAACACATTTGACCCAGCTGCTGCAGGCCCGGGAATACACACTATTGATTATACCTATACTGATGGCAATGGTTGTACCGGTACTAATACTACTACCATAACAGTTAATGCACTTCCAGCCATTACCATCACTCCTGTTGCAGATCTTTGTGCTAACGCTGCACCCGTTACATTAACTGCTAATCCAACTGGTGGAACCTTTAGCGGAACTGGTGTATCTGGATCAACCTTCAATCCAGTCACGGCAGGACCGGGTCCACACATTATTTCTTACAGCTATACAGATCCGACAGGTTGTACAGCCACTGAAACGATAACCATCAACGTGAACCCGCTTCCAGTAGTGGATGCAGGTACTTATCCGGCGGTGTGTGTTGATGGTGGTGCTATTACGTTGGCTGGAACTCCTACGGGTGGTACATTTAGTGGAACGGGTGTTGTCGGCAACACATTTGATCCTAACGCAGCAGGACCGGGGACACATACTATAACTTATACATTTACGGATGGTAATGGATGTACTAATTCCAACACCACTACTATAACTGTTAATCCGCTTCCGGTAGTGACGATTACTCCGGTAGCAGACCTTTGCGTTAATGCAGCAGTGGTTACCTTAAATGCCAATCCAACGGGTGGTACATTCAGTGGACCTGGTGTTGTCGGTAACACATTTGACCCAGCTGCTGCCGGCCCGGGAATACACACTATTGATTATACCTATACTGATGGCAATGGTTGTACCGGTACTAATGCTACTACCATAACAGTTAATGCACTTCCAGCCATTACGATCACTCCTGTTGCAGATCTTTGTGTGAATGCAGGCACAGTTACATTAACTGCTAATCCAACAGGTGGAACCTTTAGCGGAACTGGTGTTAGTGGATCAACCTTTAATCCAGTCACGGCAGGACCGGGCCCACACATTATTTCTTACAGCTATACAGATCCGGCAGGTTGTACAGCCACTGAAACGATCACCATCAACGTGAACCCGCTTCCAGTGGTGGATGCAGGTACTTATCCGGCGGTGTGTGTTGATGCTGGTACTATCACATTGGCTGGAACTCCTACAGGTGGTACATTCAGTGGAACAGGTGTTGTAGGAACAACATTTGATCCTAACGCAGCAGGACCGGGGACACATACTATAACTTATACATTTACGGATGGTAATGGATGTACTAATTCCAACACCACTACTATAACTGTCAATGCACTGCCAATCGTAACCATCACTCCGGTTGCTGACCTCTGTGTCAATGCAGCCCCAGCCAACTTGATAGGGAATCCAGCTGGTGGTACGTTTAGCGGAGCTGGTGTTGTCGGCAATACATTTGATCCAGCTGCTGCAGGACCAGGACCGCATACCATTGATTATACCTATACTGATGGCAATGGCTGTACCGGTACCAGTTCAATTACAATAACCGTAAACGCTCTTCCTGTCGTTGATGCAGGAACTTATCCGGATGTTTGTGTTGATGGGGCAATAGTTACCCTGCTTGGTAGTCCTGCGGGAGGAACTTTTAGCGGAACTGGGGTAGTGGGAACTAGTTTCAACCCTGCAACAGCAGGTGCGGGCACATTTACGGTAACTTATACTTTCACTGATGCAATTGGGTGTACAGGTTCTGCAACTGCAACAATTACTGTAAACGGTCTGCCGGCAGTGGATGCAGGCTCTTATCCTTCAACTTGTTTAAATAGCGCACCAATTACATTGAATGGTACTCCGGCCGGTGGCACATTCAGCGGAGCCGGAGTTACAGGCAATACTTTTGATCCAAGTGTAGCAGGCGTAGGCATTCAAACAATCACATATAGCTATACAGATGGCAATGGATGCCTGGCAACTGCTTCGACTACTATTACCGTCAATAGTCTTCCCACCGTAGATGCTGGAACTTACCCTGCAATTTGTGTAAATGCAGCTGTCATTTCTTTGGCGGGTTCTCCATCAGGCGGAACATTCAGCGGCACAGGTGTATCGGGTAATACATTTGATCCGAATGTAGCAGGACCGGGAAGCCATACGATCAATTATAGCTATACTGATGGAAATGGTTGCACGGGAACAGGGACAACTACGATAGTTGTTAATGACCTTCCGATTGTGGATGCTGGAACCTATTCCCCTGTCTGTGTGGATGGAGGTACTATTACACTTAATGGCAACCCAAGCGGCGGTAGCTTTAGTGGAACAGGAGTCGTAGGCAATACATTCAATCCGCTAGTTGCAGGTCCCGGAACACACGCTATTACATACAGCTTTACAAATGCAAATGGATGTACTGCCACTGCGACCACAACTATCACTGTTAATTCACTTCCGGTTGTAGATCCAGGAACTTATCCTGCCACATGCGTAAATAGCACTTCTGTTACTTTGAACGGAACTCCATCAGGTGGCACCTTCAGCGGGCCTGGAGTTACTGGTTCAACATTTAATCCAACAACGGCAGGCGCAGGAACGCATACTATTGTTTATACCTATACTGATGGCAATGGTTGCACCAATACGTCGCAAACAACCATAACTGTTAATGCACTTCCTGTGGTCGATGCTGGCACGTATCCTGATGTTTGCGAAAATGGAGCAATTGTTGTCTTAGCGGGTAATCCAGGAGGAGGTACATTCAGTGGAGCAGGAGTTACTGGAAACAATTTTGATCCAAATGTTGCTGGTGTAGGCAATCAAACAATTACGTACACCTACACCGATGGAAACGGATGTACTGGAAATGCTACTACCACCATTCAGGTGTTAGCTCTGCCAACTGTCAGTGCAGGAACCTATCCGTCAGTATGTATCAATGGCGCATCAGTCACTCTTGCTGGGATACCGGCCGGCGGAACCTTTACTGGCTCAGGTGTTACGGGCACAAGCTTTGATCCTTCGATTGCTGGAGTAGGCACTCATACTATTACATATAACTATTCAGGAGCTGGTGGCTGCGGAGCTACTGCTACTACAACTATTACTGTAAATGATCTTCCAGTGGTTGATGCAGGAACTTATCCTGCAACCTGTATTGATGGTGGGGCAATTACGCTTACCGGAACTCCAACCGGAGGAACCTTCAGTGGGGTAGGAGTTTCAGGAAATAGTTTCAATCCAAATGCTGCGGGACTTGGAACCCATATCATTACATACAGCTATACTGATGGCAATGGTTGCACAGCAACGGCTACTGCATCAATAAACGTCAACAATACGCCTGTCGTAAATGCGGGAACTTATGGACCGGTTTGCGTAGATGGGACAACCATAGTATTAGCGGGTAGCCCAAGTGGCGGCACCTTCTCCGGAACGGGAGTTACCGGCTCTTCATTTAACCCGGTTACAGCTGGAGTAGGCAGTCACATTATTACCTATACATACAATGATGGCAATGGATGTACGGGCTCAGCTCAAACAACGATTGTTGTGAATGATTTGCCGAATGTTAGTGCAGGAAACTATCCTGACGTATGTATAGACGCAGGAAATCAGACCTTGAGTGGATCACCTTCGGGCGGAACATTTACCGGCGTTGGAGTTAGTGGAAATACTTTCAATCCAGGACTTGCCGGAATTGGAAATCACACGATAACTTATAGCTATTCAGATGCCAATGGATGCGGCGCTACCGCTACGACCACGATTTCTGTCAATGCACTACCAACCGTAAGCGCAGGCACTTATCCAGATGTTTGCTTGAATGGTCCTGCTTTGCCTCTCACAGGAAACCCGGGCGGTGGTAATTTTACCGGTGCAGGTGTTTCTGGTAATTCATTTGATCCCTCCAACGCGGGTGTTGGAACACATGTCATTACTTATACATACACTGATGGAAACGGATGTAGTAATTCTGCAACAACTTCCATTACTGTAAACAATGTAGTACCGTCTGTTTCTATTAGTTCAACAACTACAACCATTTGTGCAGGTGGCAGCATTACATTCACTGCCCTGCCCGTTAATGGTGGTCCTTCCCCTGATTATCAATGGCAGATTAATGGCGTTGATGTTGGTCCTAACAACAGTGTTTTCACCACTGCCGCACTCGTAGATGGAGATGTTGTTACCGTAATAATGACTAGCAATGATCCTTGCGCAGACCCGGTAACTGCCAACAGCAATAGCATTCCAATTGTCTCAACTACAGTTGATCCGGCCGTCACGATAAACACACCCATTAATCCAATCTGCGCAGGAAACACCGCTACCTTCACGGCCATTCCAGTAAATGGTGGTCCTTCTCCCGACTATCAATGGCAAATCAATGGAGCAAATGCCGGAACTAACAGCAATACATTTACACCCGCATCGCTAACTGATAACGATGTGGTTACAGTGATCATGACTAGCAATGATCCTTGCGCAAGCACCCCAACTGCAACAAGCAATCAGATAATCATTACAACAACAACCACCACTCCAACAGTTAGTATAACAGGAAATCCAACATCTATCTGTCCGGGTGGTAGTATAACGTTTACTGCAACATCCACTAATGGCGGAAGCAGTCCAGTTTATCAATGGCAGGTGAACGGAACTAATGTGGGAATGAATAGCACCACATATACCGGTATTGCATTAAATGACAATGATGTGGTTACGGTTACAATGACAAGTAACGCGATTTGTGCCACTCCGGCAGTAGTAACCAGTAACCAGGTAATTGTAGATGTAACAAATGCCGGCGCCTCTGTGTCGATCACCCCAACCACTCCATCAATTTGTGTTGGAGGAAGCCAGACATTTACCGCTAATCCTGTAAATGGAGGGGCAAATCCAAGCTATCAATGGCAGGTCAACGGAATTGATGCCGGGACAAATAGTAACACCTTTACGACTACTAGTCTTGCCGATAATGATGTGGTGAGCGTAATTATGACGAGCAGTCTGCCTTGTGCAAGTCCTGCATCGACGTCAACAACAGTCAATGTTAATCCTCTACCGCTTGTCTCCACGGGTAACTATCCTGCCGTATGCGTGAATGCTGCGTCCTTACCTCTAAGCGGTAGTCCATCGGGCGGAACCTTTAGCGGAACCGGCGTAACCGGATCATCATTTAATCCGGGAACCGCTGGTATAGGATCCCATGTAATAACTTATGATTATACGGATGCCAATGGCTGCTCTGCTTCTGCAACCGCAACAATTAATGTAAATGGACTACCGGTTGTAGATGCGGGAACATATCCGGCTACTTGTGTCAACGGTACATCTATTGCTTTGGTTGGTACACCTGGTGGTGGCACATTCAGTGGTCCCGGCGTTTCCGGATCTACATTTGATCCGGCAATTGCTGGTGTAGGTAATCATACAATTACATATGATTATACTGACGGTAATGGATGTACTGCGAGTGCCACAACCACGATTTCAGTAAATGCACTGTTAACAGTCGATGCGGGTTCTTATCCGGACATGTGCATAGATGCTGGCACAGTTACTCTCAGTGGATCTCCGTCAGGCGGCGCATTTAGCGGAAACGGCGTGATTGGAAATACATTTAATCCAATCACTGCAGGGGCTGGCACACATACCATAACATATAATTATACCGATCCAAATGGTTGCAGTGCAACTGACAACACGACGATTACCGTTAACCCATTACCGGTACTCAATGCCGGAACATATCCTCCGTTATGTATCGATGCGCCAAACCTGACACTTAGTGGTACACCAGCAGGAGGAACATTCAACGGCCCGGGAGTTTCAGGAACAACATTTAATCCAGCATTGGCAGGAGCGGGGGCCCATACAATTGCCTATTCATTTACTGACAATAATGGTTGTAGCGCTTCAACGAATGCAACTATTACTGTAAATGCTCTTCCTATTGTTGATGCGGGAACTTATCCTTCAACATGTATCGATGCTGCTGTTATTACCCTAACAGGTACACCTGGAGGCGGTACCTTCAGCGGAGCAGGTGTCTCAGGCTCTACATTTGATCCAGCATTAGCTGGTGCCGGGACGCATACAATTACCTATAATTATACGGATGGGAATGGTTGTAGTGCAAGCGCAACTACGAGCATTACGGTTAATACTCTTCCAACAGTTGATGCCGGGACATATCCGGATGCATGTATTAACGAAGCTCCAATCACTTTGAATGGCTCACCATCCGGCGGGTTGTTTAGTGGACCAGGAGTTGCAGGTACTACATTTACTCCATCTGTTGCCGGAGCCGGTACACATACAATTTCGTATACATTTACTGATGCTAACGGTTGTAGCGCAACGGCATCTACTACTATAGTTGTTAATTCACTTCCGGTCATTGACGCTGGCACCTATGCGTCTATTTGTATTGACGCGGGCAATTTGACTTTGGCAGGCAGCCCGGCAGGCGGCACTTTCAGCGGGCCTGGTGTAACTGGAACAACATTCAATCCGGTATCGGCCGGCGCAGGTACGCACACTATTACCTATACATTTACCGACGGAAATGGATGCAGTGGATCTGTAAGTACAACGATTACAGTCAATGCTCTCCCAATAGTAGATGCAGGCACCTATCCGGCAACTTGTATCAATGCAGCTACTGTTGCATTAACTGGCACTCCAGGAGGCGGAGCATTTACTGGTCCTGGAGTTTCAGGAACAACGTTTGATCCTGCAATTGCTGGTGTTGGCACGCATACAATTGTATATAATTATACGGACGGAAATGGTTGTAGCGTTACGGTAAATACAACGATCACCGTTAACGCACTTCCAATCGTAGATGCAGGAACTTATCCTACTTCGTGCATAAATTCTGGAACCATTACACTGATTGGCAGTCCAGCTGCAGGACTGTTTAGTGGACCAGGAGTCAGTGGAACAACCTTTGATCCAGCCATTGCTGGGGCAGGTACGCATACGATCACATATAGCTTTACCGATGCCAACGGCTGTAGCGCCACAGACAATACGACTATTACGGTCAATGCACTTCCAATTGTGGATGCAGGTACCTATCCTTCGATTTGTATTGATGCGGCCAATGTTCCACTGATCGGATCGCCTTCAGGAGGAACCTTTAGTGGAACCGGGGTTGCCGGAACAACATTTAGCCCTTCAATTGCAGGGCCTGGCTTACATAATATTACATATACCTATACAGACGGAAACGGTTGCACAGCGACAACCTCAACAACCATCACTGTCAACGCACTTCCAGTCGTCGACGCAGGAACCTATCCGGCAACCTGTATCAATGCAGCAGTTATCAACCTGGTTGGAACACCGGGAGGTGGTACATTCAGCGGACCAGGCGTTAGCGGAACAACCTTTGATCCGGCTCTGGCAGGTGCAGGCACGCATACTATTACATATACATACACAGACGGCAATGGATGTAGCGCAACAGCAAACACAACGATTAGCGTCAATTCACTTCCAGTCGTAGATGCAGGAACCTATCCCGCATCATGTATCAATGCAGGAACGATTACTTTAATTGGAACTCCTGCTGGAGGAACTTTTGCTGGACCAGGAGTTAGTGGAACAACCTTTGATCCGGCCATTGCTGGAGCAGGTATCCATACAATCACATATAGCTTTACCGATGCCAATGGTTGTAGCGCCACAGACAATACGACTATTACGGTCAACGCACTACCAGTTGTGGACGCAGGAACATATCCCGCATCATGCATTAATGCAGCAACTATTACCTTAATTGGTACTCCTGCAGGTGGAACATTCAGTGGACCAGGAGTTAGCGGAACAACCTTTGATCCGGCTCTGGCAGGTGCAGGTATCCATACGATCACATATAGCTTTACCGATGCCAATGGATGTAGTGCAACAGCTAACACAACCATCACTGTCAACGCACTTCCAGTCGTTGACGCAGGAACCTATCCGGCAACCTGTATCAATGCAGCAGTTATCAACCTGGTTGGAACACCTGGTGGTGGAACATTCAGCGGGCCAGGAGTTAGCGGAACAACCTTTGATCCAGCTCTGGCAGGTGCAGGCACGCATACTATTACATATACATACATAGACGGCAATGGATGTAGCGCAACAGCAAACACAACGATTAGCGTCAATGCACTTCCAGTCGTAGATGCAGGAACCTATCCTGCATCATGTATCAATGCAGGAACGATTACTTTAATTGGAACTCCTGCTGGAGGAACTTTTGCTGGACCAGGTGTTAGCGGAACAACCTTTGATCCGACCATTGCTGGAGCAGGTATCCATACAATCACATATAGCTTTACCGATGCCAATGGTTGTAGCGCCACAGACAATACGACTATTACCGTCAACGCACTGCCAGTTGTAGATGCAGGAACATATCCCGCATCATGTATCAATGCAGCAACTATCACCTTAATTGGCACTCCTGCAGGTGGAACATTCAGTGGACCAGGAGTTAGCGGAACAACCTTTGATCCGGCTCTGGCAGGTGCAGGTATCCATACGATCACATATAGCTTTACCGATGCCAATGGATGTATTGCAACGGCAAACACAACCATCACTGTCAATGCACTTCCAGTTGTAGATGCAGGAACCTATCCGGCAACCTGTATCAATGCAGCAGTTATCAACCTGGTTGGAACACCTGGTGGTGGAACATTCAGCGGACCAGGCGTTAGCGGAACAACCTTTGATCCAGCTCTGGCAGGTGCAGGCACGCATACTATTACATATACATACACGGACGGCAATGGATGTAGCGCAACAGCAAACACAACGATTAGCGTCAATGCACTTCCAGTCGTAGATGCAGGAACCTATCCCGCATCATGTATCAATGCAGGAACGATTACTTTAATTGGAACTCCTGCTGGAGGAACTTTTGCTGGACCAGGTGTTAGCGGAACAACCTTTGATCCGACCATTGCGGGAACAGGTATCCATACAATCACATATAGCTTTACCGATGCCAATGGTTGTAGCGCCACAGACAATACGGCTATTACCGTCAATGCACTACCAGTTGTAGATGCAGGAACATATCCCGCATCATGTATCAATGCAGCAACTATCACCTTAATTGGTACTCCTGCAGGTGGAACATTCAGTGGACCAGGAGTTAGCGGAACAACCTTTGATCCGGCTCTGGCAGGTGCAGGTATCCATACGATCACATATAGCTTTACCGATGCCAATGGATGTAGCTGCAACAGCAAACACAACCATCACTGTCAATGCACTTCCAGTTGTAGATGCAGGAACATATCCGGCAACCTGTATCAATGCAGCAGTTGTCAACCTGGTTGGAACACCGGGTGGTGGTACATTCAGTGGACCAGGAGTTAGTGGAACAACCTTTGATCCGGCTCTGGCAGCGGCAGGTATTCATACTATTACATATACATACACAGATGGCAATGGATGTAGTGCTACAGCAAACACAACTATTACTGTCAATGCACTTCCGGTTGTGGATGCAGGAACCTATCCCGCTTCATGTATCAATGCAGGAACGATTACTTTAATTGGAACTCCTGCTGGAGGAACTTTTGCTGGACCAGGAGTTAGCGGAACAACATTTGATCCGGCCATTGCTGGAACAGGTATCCATACAATCACATATAGCTTTACCGATGCCAATGGATGCAGTGCAACAGCAAATACAACGATCACTGTCAATGCACTTCCAGTTGTAGATGCAGGAACATATCCCGCATCATGCATTAATGCAGCAACTATTACCTTAATTGGTACTCCTGCAGGTGGAACATTCAGTGGACCAGGAGTTAGCGGAACAACCTTCGATCCGGCTCTGGCAGGTGCAGGTATCCATACGATCACATATAGCTTTACCGATGCCAACGGATGTAGTGCTACAGCTAACACAACCATCACTGTCAATGCACTTCCAGTTGTAGATGCAGGAACCTATCCGGCAACCTGTATCAATGCCGCGTTGATCAATCTGGTTGGAATACCTGGTGGCGGTACATTCAGCGGGCCAGGGGTTAGCGGAACAACCTTTGATCCAGCTCTGGCAGGTGCAGGCACGCATACTATTACATATACATACACAGACGGCAATGGATGTAGTGCAACAGCAAACACAACTATTACTGTCAATGCACTTCCAGTTGTGGATGCAGGAACCTATCCCACATCATGTATCAATGCAGGAACGATTACTTTAATTGGAACTCCTGCTGGAGGAACTTTTGCTGGACCAGGAGTTAGCGGAACAACATTTGATCCGGCCATTGCTGGAACAGGTATCCATACAATCACATATGGCTTTACCGATGCCAATGGATGCAGTGCAACAGCAAATACAACGATCACTGTCAATGCACTTCCAGTTGTAGATGCAGGAACATATCCCGCATCATGCATTAATGCAGCAACTATTACCTTAATTGGTACTCCTGCAGGTGGAACATTCAGTGGACCAGGAGTTAGCGGAACAACCTTCGATCCGGCTCTGGCAGGTGCAGGTATCCATACGATCACATATAGCTTTACCGATGCCAATGGATGTAGCGCAACTGCAAACACAACCATCACTGTCAATGCACTTCCAATTGTGGATGCAGGAACATATCCGGCATCATGTATCAATGCAGGAACGATTACTTTAATTGGAACTCCTGCTGGGGGAACATTTGCTGGACCAGGTGTTAGTGGAACAAGCTTTGATCCGACCATTGCTGGAACAGGCATCCATACAATCACCTACAGCTTTACCGATGCCAATGGTTGTAGTGCAACAGCAAACACCACCATCACTGTCAATGCACTTCCTGTTGTAGATGCAGGAACCTATCCCGCATCATGTATCAATGCAGGAACGATTACTTTAATTGGAACTCCCAATGGAGGAACTTTTGCTGGACCAGGTGTTAGCGGAACGACCTTCGATCCGGCAATTGCTGGAACAGGCATCCATACAATCACATATAGCTTTACCGATGCCAATGGTTGTAGTGCAACAGCAAACACAACTATAACTGTCAATGCACTTCCAGTTGTGGATGCAGGAACATATCCCGCATCATGCATTAATGCAGCAACAATTACCTTAATTGGTACTCCTGCAGGTGGAACATTTAGTGGACCAGGAGTTAGCGGAACAACCTTTGATCCGGCTCTGGCAGGTGCAGGTATCCATACAATCACATATAGCTTTACCGATGCCAACGGATGTAGTGCAACAGCAAACACAACCATCACTGTCAATGCACTTCCAGTTGTAGATGCAGGAACATATCCAGCATCATGTATCAATGCAGGAACGATTACTTTAATTGGAACTCCTGCTGGAGGAACATTCAGTGGACCAGGTGTTAGCGGAACAACCTTTGATCCGGCAATTGCTGGAACAGGTATCCATACAATCACATATAGCTTTACCGATGCCAATGGATGTAGTGCAACAGCAAACACAACCATCACTGTCAATGCACTTCCCGTTGTAGATGCAGGAACATATCCCGCATCGTGTATCAATGCAGGAACAATTACCTTAATTGGTAGTCCTGCTGGAGGAACATTTGCTGGACCAGGAGTTAGCGGAACAACATTTGATCCGGCAATTGCTGGAACAGGTATCCATACAATTACATATAGCTTTACCGATGCCAATGGATGTAGTGCAACAGCTAACACAACCATCACTGTCAATGCACTTCCAGTTGTAGATGCAGGAACATATCCCGCATCATGTATCAATGCGGCAACTATTACGCTTATTGGTACTCCTGCAGGTGGGACATTAGTGGACCAGGAGTTAGCGGAACAACCTTTGATCCGGCTCTGGCAGGTGCAGGTATCCATACGATCATCTATAGCTTTACCGATGCCAATGGATGTAGCGCCACAGCAAACACAACCATCACTGTCAATGCACTTCCAGTTGTAGATGCAGGAACATATCCCGCATCATGTATCAATGCAGGAGCGATTGCCTTGATTGGAACTCCGGCTGGAGGAACATTCGCTGGACCAGGAGTTAGCGGAACAACCTTTGATCCGGCTCTGGCAGGTGCAGGTATCCATACGATCACATATAGCTTTACCGATGCCAATGGATGTAGCGCAACAGCAAACACAACCATCACTGTCAATGCACTTCCAGTTGTAGATGCAGGAACATATCCCGCATCATGTATCAATGCAGGAGCGATTGCCTTGATTGGAACTCCGGCTGGAGGAACATTCGCTGGACCAGGAGTTAGCGGAACAACCTTTGATCCGGCTCTGGCAGGTGCAGGTATCCATACGATCACATATAGCTTTACCGATGCAAACGGATGTAGCGCAACAGCAAACACAACAATTACTGTTTCGGCTCTTCCCACCGTGACAATTGACCCGGTAGCAGCTATGTGTGCTGATGCCTTACCACTGACTCTTGTCGGTACTCCGGCAGGAGGCACTTTCACTGGACCAGGTATATCTGGAAATACCTTTGACCCAGTTCTTGCAGGAAGTGGAACTCATAATATCGTTTATAATTATACAGATCCTACGGGTTGCAATGGATCCGCATCGATCGATATAGTTGTAAATGCATTGCCGTCTTTATCAATAAATGCTGTCCCAGCAGTATGCGTAAGCTCTCCCGTTCAAACTTTAAGTAGCAATCCAGCAGGAGGCTCATTTAGTGGACCGGGAGTAACGGGAACAACATTTGATCCGGCGATTGCAGGGGCAGGAAACCATACAATTACTTGTGATATTACGGATGCAAATGGATGTCGGGCAACGGCAACAACAATTATAACAGTTAATGCTGATCCTGCGGTTGACGCAGGAACATACTCAGATGTATGCATTAATGGTTCGGCTGTTAGCCTGGTTGGATCACCTGCGGGAGGCAGTTTTAGCGGGCCGGGAGTAAGTGGAACAACATTTGATCCAGCACTTGCCGGAACAGGTATACACACAATTACCTACAATTATACTGATCCTGCTGGATGCAGTGGAATAGGTTCAACTACGATCACTGTAAATGCGTTGCCAGTAGTAGATGCAGGAACCTATGCTAATGCTTGTATAAATGAAGGTATTGTAAGTCTTGTTGGTTCGCCAACTGGAGGAATTTTTAGTGGCCCTGGAGTAAGTGGAAATAATTTCGATCCAACGATCTCTGGCGTAGGAATTCACACAATTACCTATACATATACAGATCCGAATGGATGCAGCAATTCGGCGACAACAACCATCACAGTTGTTCCAATAGCCACGAGCACTACAGGAGTAGCTATATGCAGCAATCAATTACCATTCAATTGGAACAACAATTCATACTCAGCAGCGGGCACATACACGGTAACGCTTACAAGTGCCGCCGGATGTGATTCAATTGCTACCCTAAACTTGACAGTAGTTAATCAGACAATGCCAACCTTTGGAGCAATTGGACCCTACTGTCTAAATTCTGTCGCGCCGCCGTTGCCAGTTACTTCAATTGAGGGACTTTCAGGTACGTGGAATCCAGCCACAGTCAACACTAGCATCCCAGGCCCATCAACTTATACCTTCACACCTTCCAGTGGACAATGTACTGGTCCAGCATCCGTCGTAATTGTGATTACCGATCAGATCATTCCAACATTTGATCCGATAGCTGATGTTTGTCTGAACGCTACTGCACCGGTACTGCCTACCACATCGCTTAATAATATAACAGGATCATGGGCTCCGGCGGTAAGTACTGCGACCGTGGGCACTACGACATATACATTTACTCCGGATCCAGGTCAGTGTGCCGCACCAGCGCAGTTAACTATTACTGTAACTGATCAGCTCACACCAACATTTGATCCGATAGCGGATGTTTGTCTGAACGCTACTGCACCGGTACTTCCTACCACATCGCTTAATAATATTACAGGATCATGGGCTCCGGCTGTAAGTACTGCAACTGTTGGCACTACCACATATACATTCACTCCTGATCCAGGTCAGTGTGCCGCACCAGCGCAGCTAACTATTACTGTAACTGATCAGCTCACACCAACATTTGATCCGATAGCGGATGTTTGTCTGAACGCTACTGCACCGGTATTGCCTACCACATCGCTTAATAATATAACAGGATCATGGGCTCCGGCTGTAAGTACTGCAACCGTTGGCACTACCACATATACATTCACTCCTGATCCAGGTCAGTGTGCCGCACCAGCGCAGTTAACCATTACCGTAACCGATCAGCTCACACCAACATTTGATCCGATAGCGGATGTTTGTCTGAACTCCACTGCACCAGTACTGCCGACCACATCACTTAATAATATAACAGGATCATGGGCTCCGGCTGTAAGTACTGCAACTGTGGGCACTACGACATATACATTTACTCCGGATCCAGGTCAGTGTGCCGCACCAGCGCAGCTAACTATTACTGTAACTGATCAGCTCACACCAACATTTGATCCGATAGCGGATGTTTGTCTGAACGCTACTGCACCAGTACTGCCTACCACATCACTTAATAATATAACAGGATCATGGGCTCCGGCTGTAAGTACTGGCAGCTGTGGGCACTACGACATATACATTCACTCCTGATCCAGGTCAGTGTGCCGCACCAGCGCAGTTAACTATTACTGTAACTGATCAGCTCACTCCGACATTTGATCCGATAGCGGATGTTTGTCTGAACGCTACTGCACCGGTACTGCCTACCACATCACTTAATAATATAACAGGATCATGGGCTCCGGCTGTAAGTACTGCAGCCGTTGGCACTACGACATATACATTTACTCCTGATCCAGGTCAGTGTGCCGCACCAGCGCAGTTAACTATTACCGTAACTGATCAGATCACACCAACATTTGATCCGATAGCGGATGTTTGTCTGAACGCTACTGCACCGGTACTGCCTACCACATCACTTAATAATATAACAGGATCATGGGCTCCGGCTGTAAGTACTGCAACCGTTGGTACTACGACCTATACATTTACTCCTGATCCAGGTCAGTGTGCCGGACCAGCGCAGTTAACGATTACTGTAACCGATCAGCTCACACCAACATTTGATCCGATAGCGGATGTTTGTCTGAACGCTACTGCACCGGTACTTCCTACCACATCACTTAATAATATAACAGGATCATGGGCTCCGGCTGTAAGTACTGGAGCGGTGGGCACTACGACATATACATTCACTCCGGATCCAGGTCAGTGTGCCGCACCAGCGCAGTTAACCATTACTGTAACTGATCAGATCACTCCAACATTTGATCCGATAGCGGATGTTTGTCTGAACGCTACTGCACCAGTACTGCCTACCACATCACTTAATAATATAACAGGATCATGGGCTCCGGCTGTAAGTACTGCAACTGTGGGCACTACGACATATACATTTACTCCAGATCCAGGTCAGTGTGCCGGACCAGCGCAGATAACTATTACTGTAACTGATCAGATCACACCAACATTTGATCCGATAGCGGATGTTTGTCTGAACGCTACTGCACCAGTACTACCTACCACATCACTTAATAATATAACAGGATCATGGGCTCCGGCTGTAAGTACTTCAGCTGTGGGCACTACGACATATACATTTACTCCTGATCCAGGTCAGTGTGCCGGACCAGCGCAGCTAACCATTACTGTAACCGATCAGATCACACCAACATTTGATCCGATAGCGGATGTTTGCCTGAACGCCACTGCACCAGTACTTCCTACCACATCACTGAATAATATAACAGGATCATGGGCTCCGGCTGTAAGTACTTCAACCGTTGGTACTACAACATATACATTCACTCCTGATCCAGGTCAGTGTGCCGGACCAGCGCAGTTAACCATAACTGTAACCGATCAGCTCACACCAACATTTGATCCGATAGCCGATGTTTGCCTGAACGCTACTGCACCAGTACTTCCGACCACATCACTTAATAATATAACAGGATCATGGGCTCCGGCTGTAAGTACTGCAACCATTGGCACTACGACATATACATTTACTCCTGATCCAGGTCAGTGTGCCGGACCAGCGCAGTTAACGATTACTGTAACCGATCAGCTCACACCAACATTTGATCCGATAGCGGATGTTTGTCTGAACGCCACTGCACCAGTACTTCCTACCACATCACTTAATAATATAACAGGATCATGGGCTCCGGCTGTAAGTACTGCAGCGGTGGGCACTACGACATATACATTCACTCCTGATCCAGGTCAGTGTGCCGCACCAGCGCAGTTAACTATTACTGTAACTGATCAGCTCACTCCGACATTTGATCCGATAGCGGATGTTTGTCTGAACGCCACTGCACCGGTACTTCCTACCACATCACTTAATAATATAACAGGATCATGGGCTCCGGCTGTAAGTACTGCAACCATTGGCACTACGACATATACATTCACTCCAGATCCAGGTCAGTGTGCCGGACCAGCGCAGATAACGATTACCGTAACTGATCAGCTCACACCAACATTTGATCCGATAGCGGATGTTTGTCTGAACGCTACTGCACCGGTACTTCCTACCACATCACTTAATAATATAACAGGATCATGGGCTCCGGCTGTAAGTACTGGCAACCGTTGGCACTACGACATATACATTCACTCCTGATCCAGGTCAGTGTGCCGGACCAGCGCAGTTAACCATTACTGTAACTGATCAGATCACACCAACATTTGATCCGATAGCGGATGTTTGTCTGAACGCTACTGCACCAGTACTTCCTACCACATCACTTAATAATATAACAGGATCATGGGCTCCGGCTGTAAGTACTGGAGCGGTTGGCACTACGACATATACGTTCACTCCTGATCCAGGTCAGTGTGCCGCACCAGCGCAGTTAACTATTACTGTAACCGATCAGATCACTCCAACATTTGATCCGATAGCGGATGTTTGTCTGAACGCTACTGCACCGGTACTGCCTACCACATCACTGAATAATATAACAGGATCATGGGCTCCGGCTGTAAGTACTGCAACCGTTGGCACTACGACATATACATTCACTCCTGATCCAGGTCAGTGTGCCGGACCAGCGCAGCTAACTATTACTGTAACTGATCAGATCACACCAACCTTTGATCCGATAGCTGATGTTTGTCTGAACGCCACTGCACCGGTATTACCTACTACATCACTTAATAATATAACAGGATCATGGGCTCCGGCTGTAAGTACTGGAGCCGTTGGCACTACCACATATACATTTACTCCGGATCCAGGTCAGTGTGCCGGACCAGCGCAGTTAACCATTACTGTAACCGATCAGATCACACCAACATTTGATCCGATAGCTGATGTTTGTCTGAACGCCACTGCACCGGTACTACCTACCACATCACTTAATAATATAACAGGATCATGGGCTCCGGCTGTAAGTACTGCAACCGTTGGCACTACGACATATACATTTACTCCTGATCCAGGTCAGTGTGCCGCACCAGCGCAGCTAACTATTACTGTAACTGATCAGCTCACACCAACATTTGATCCGATAGCGGATGTTTGTCTGAACGCTACTGCACCGGTATTGCCGACCACATCGCTTAATAATATAACAGGATCATGGGCTCCGGCTGTAAGTACTGGAGCGGTGGGCACTACCACATATACATTCACTCCTGATCCAGGTCAGTGTGCCGCACCAGCGCAGTTAACCATTACTGTAACTGATCAGCTCACACCAACATTTGATCCGATAGCGGATGTTTGTCTGAACGCTACTGCACCGGTACTACCTACCACATCACTTAATAATATAACAGGATCATGGGCTCCGGCTGTAAGCACTGGCAACCGTTGGCACTACGACATATACATTCACTCCGGATCCAGGTCAGTGTGCCGCACCAGCGCAGTTAACCATTACTGTAACCGATCAGCTCACACCAACATTTGATCCGATAGCGGATGTTTGTCTGAACGCTACTGCACCGGTACTTCCTACCACATCGCTTAATAATATAACAGGATCATGGGCTCCGGCTGTAAGTACGGCAACCATTGGTACTACGACCTATACATTTACTCCTGATCCAGGTCAGTGTGCCGGACCAGCGCAGTTAACGATTACTGTAACCGATCAGATCACACCAACATTTGATCCGATAGCGGATGTTTGTCTGAACGCTACTGCACCGGTATTCCTACCACATCACTTAATAATATAACAGGATCATGGGCTCCGGCTGTAAGTACTGCAACTGTTGGCACTACGACATATACATTCACTCCTGATCCAGGTCAGTGTGCCGGACCAGCGCAGTTAACCATTACTGTAACCGATCAGCTCACACCAACATTTGATCCGATAGCTGATGTTTGTCTGAACGCTACTGCACCAGTACTACCTACCACATCACTTAATAATATAACAGGATCATGGGCTCCGGCTGTAAGTACTGCAACCGTTGGCACTACAACATATACGTTCACTCCTGATCCAGGTCAGTGTGCCGGACCAGCGCAGTTAACTATTACTGTAACTGATCAGATCACTCCAACATTTGATCCGATAGCGGATGTTTGTCTGAACGCTACTGCACCAGTACTGCCGACCACATCACTTAATAATATAACAGGATCATGGGCTCCGGCTGTAAGTACTGCAACCGTTGGTACTACGACATATACATTCACTCCTGATCCAGGTCAGTGTGCCGGACCAGCGCAGTTAACGATTACTGTAACCGATCAGATCACACCAACCTTTGATCCGATAGCTGATGTTTGTCTGAACGCTACTGCACCGGTACTGCCGACCACATCACTTAATAATATAACAGGATCATGGGCTCCGGCTGTAAGTACTGCAACCGTTGGCACTACGACATATACATTCACTCCTGATCCAGGTCAGTGTGCCGGACCAGCGCAGTTAACCATTACTGTAACCGATCAGCTCACACCAACATTTGATCCGATAGCGGATGTTTGTCTGAACGCTACTGCACCGGTATTACCAACCACATCACTTAATAATATAACAGGATCATGGGCTCCGGCTGTAAGTACTGCAACTGTTGGCACTACAACATATACATTCACTCCTGATCCAGGTCAGTGTGCCGGACCAGCGCAGTTAACCATTACTGTAACTGATCAGATCACACCAACATTTGATCCGATAGCGGATGTTTGTCTGAACGCTACTGCACCGGTACTTCCGACCACATCACTTAATAATATAACAGGATCATGGGCTCCGGCTGTAAGTACTGCAACCGTTGGCACTACGACATATACATTTACTCCTGATCCAGGTCAGTGTGCCGGACCAGCGCAGTTAACCATTACTGTAACTGATCAGATCACACCAACATTTGATCCGATAGCTGATGTTTGTCTGAACGCTACTGCACCGGTACTTACCGACCACATCACTGAATAATATAACAGGATCATGGGCTCCGGCTGTAAGTACTTCAACCATTGGCACTACGACATATACATTCACTCCTGATCCAGGTCAGTGTGCCGGACCAGCGCAGTTAACCATTACTGTAACCGATCAGATCACACCAACATTTGATCCGATAGCGGATGTTTGTCTGAACGCTACTGCACCGGTATTGCCGACCACATCACTGAATAATATAACAGGATCATGGGCTCCGGCTGTAAGTACTTCAACTGTTGGTACGACAACATATACATTTACTCCAGATCCAGGTCAGTGTGCCGGACCAGCGCAGTTAACTATTACTGTAACCGATCAGCTCACACCAACATTTGATCCGATAGCTGATGTTTGTCTGAACGCTACTGCACCAGTACTTCCGACCACATCACTGAATAATATAACAGGATCATGGGCTCCGGCTGTAAGTACTGCAACTCTTGGTACTACCACATATACATTCACTCCTGATCCAGGTCAGTGTGCCGGACCAGCGCAGTTAACCATTACTGTAACCGATCAGCTCACACCAACATTTGATCCGATAGCTGATGTTTGTCTGAACGCTACTGCACCGGTACTTCCGACCACATCACTCAATAATATAACAGGATCATGGGCTCCGGCTGTAAGTACGGCAACCATTGGTACTACGACATATACATTTACGCCTGATCCAGGTCAGTGTGCCGGACCAGCGCAGTTAACTATTACTGTAACCGATCAGCTCACTCCGACATTTGATCCGATAGCTGATGTTTGTCTGAACGCTACTGCACCGGTACTTCCTACCACATCACTGAATAATATAACAGGATCGTGGGCTCCGGCTGTAAGTACTGCAACCATTGGTACTACGACATATACATTCACTCCAGATCCAGGTCAGTGTGCCGGACCAGCGCAGTTAACCATTACTGTAACCGATCAGCTCACACCAACATTTGATCCGGTAGCTGATGTTTGTCTGAACGCCACTGCACCAGTACTGCCTACCACATCACTTAATAATATAACAGGATCATGGGCTCCGGCTGTAAGTACTGCAACTGTTGGCACTACGACATATACATTCACTCCAGATCCAGGTCAGTGTGCCGGACCAGCGCAGTTAACCATTACTGTAACTGATCAGATCACACCAACATTTGATCCGATAGCTGATGTTTGTCTGAACGCTACTGCACCAGTACTGCCGACCACATCACTTAATAATATTACAGGATCATGGGCTCCGGCTGTAAGTACTGCAACCATTGGCACGACGACATATACATTTACTCCAGATCCAGGTCAGTGTGCCGGACCAGCGCAGTTAACCATTACTGTAACCGATCAGATCACACCAACATTTGATCCGATAGCGGATGTTTGTCTGAACGCCACTGCACCAGTACTGCCGACCACATCACTGAATAATATAACAGGATCATGGGCTCCGGCTGTAAGTACTGCAACCTTGGCACTACGACATATACATTCACTCCTGATCCAGGTCAGTGTGCCGGACCAGCGCAGTTAACCATTACTGTAACCGATCAGATCACACCAACATTTGATCCGATAGCTGATGTTTGTCTGAACGCTACTGCACCGGTACTTCCGACCACATCACTTAATAATATAACAGGATCATGGGCTCCGGCTGTAAGTACTGCAACTATTGGCACGACGACATATACATTCACTCCAGATCCAGGTCAGTGTGCCGGACCAGCGCAGTTAACCATTACTGTAACCGATCAGCTCACACCAACATTTGATCCGATAGCGGATGTTTGTCTGAACGCCACTGGCACCAGTACTACCGACTACATCACTGAATAATATAACAGGATCATGGGCTCCGGCTGTAAGTACTGCAACTCATTGGTACGACAACATATACGTTCACTCCTGATCCAGGTCAGTGTGCCGGACCAGCGCAGTTAACCATTACTGTAACCGATCAGATCACACCAACATTTGATCCGATAGCGGATGTTTGTCTGAACGCTACTGCACCGGTACTTCCTACCACATCACTGAATAATATAACAGGATCATGGGCTCCGGCTGTAAGTACTGCAACCATTGGCACGACAACATATACATTCACTCCTGATCCAGGTCAGTGTGCCGGACCAGCGCAGTTAACCATTACTGTAACCGATCAGCTCACACCAACATTTGATCCGATAGCGGATGTTTGTCTGAACGCCACTGCACCGGTATTACCTACCACATCACTGAATAATATAACAGGATCATGGGCTCCGGCTGTAAGTACTGCAACTCATTGGTACTACGACATATACATTCACGCCAGATCCAGGTCAGTGTGCCGGACCAGCGCAGCTAACCATTACTGTAACCGATCAGATCACACCAACATTTGATCCGATAGCGGATGTTTGTCTGAACGCTACTGCACCGGTACTTCCGACCACATCACTGAATAATATAACAGGATCATGGGCTCCGGCTGTAAGTACGGCAACCATTGGTACTACAACATATACATTTACTCCAGATCCAGGTCAGTGTGCCGGACCAGCGCAGTTAACCATTACTGTAACCGATCAGCTCACACCAACATTTGATCCGATAGCTGATGTTTGTCTGAACGCCACTGCTCCGGTATTACCTACCACATCACTGAATAATATAACAGGATCGTGGGCTCCGGCTGTAAGCACTTCAACCCTTGGCACTACAACATATACATTCACTCCTGATCCAGGTCAGTGTGCCGGACCAGCGCAGTTAACCATTACTGTAACCGATCAGCTCACACCAACATTTGATCCGATAGCGGATGTTTGCCTGAACGCTACTGCACCAGTATTTCCTACCACATCGCTGAATAATATTACAGGATCATGGGCTCCGGCTGTAAGTACTGCAACCATTGGCACGACGACATATACGTTCACTCCTGATCCAGGTCAGTGTGCCGGACCAGCGCAGTTAACCATTACTGTAACCGATCAGATCATACCAACATTTGATCCGATAGCGGATGTTTGTCTCAACGCCACTGCTCCGGTATTACCGACTACATCACTGAATAATATTACAGGATCGTGGGCGCCGGCTGTAAGTACTTCAACTCTTGGTACTACAACATATACGTTCACTCCTGATCCAGGTCAGTGTGCCGGACCAGCGCAGTTAACTATTACTGTAACCGATCAGCTCACACCAACATTTGATCCGATAGCGGATGTTTGCCTGAACGCCACTGCACCAGTACTTCCTACCACATCACTGAATAATATTACAGGATCATGGGCTCCGGCTGTAAGTACTGCAACCATTGGCACTACGACATATACGTTCACTCCTGATCCAGGTCAGTGTGCCGGACCAGCGCAGTTAACCATTACTGTAACCGATCAGATCACACCAACATTTGATCCGATAGCGGATGTTTGTCTCAACGCCACTGCTCCGGTATTACCGACTACATCACTGAATAATATTACAGGATCGTGGGCGCCGGCTGTAAGTACTTCAACTCTTGGTACGACAACATATACGTTCACTCCTGATCCAGGTCAGTGTGCCGGACCAGCGCAGTTAACTATTACTGTAACCGATCAGCTCACACCAACATTTGATCCGATAGCGGATGTTTGCCTGAACGCCACTGCACCGGTACTTCCTACCACATCACTGAATAATATTACAGGATCATGGGCTCCGGCTGTAAGCACGGCAACCATTGGCACTACGACATATACGTTCACTCCTGATCCAGGTCAGTGTGCCGGACCAGCGCAGTTAACCATTACTGTAACCGATCAGCTCACACCAACATTTGATCCGATAGCGGATGTTTGTCTGAACGCTACTGCACCGCCATTGCCTTCCACATCACTGAATAATATAACAGGATCATGGGCTCCGGCTGTAAGTACTGCAACCATTGGTACTACGACCTATACATTCACTCCGGACCCAGGTCAGTGTGCCGGACCAGCGCAGCTAACCATTACTGTAACTGATCTGCTCACACCAACATTTACCCAGATCGGACCAATATGTGAAGGTTCAACACCGCCACTACTTTCTGCTTCTTCTCTTGAAGGAATAACAGGTAGTTGGTCACCATCAGCGGTTAGTACTGCGGCCAGCGGAACATATACATTCACTCCGGATCCAGGTCAGTGCGCAGCAATAACGAGAATGGATATTGCGGTCACAACTCAGATCATACCATTATTCACGCAAATCGGACCATTGTGTCAGGGATCAAATGCACCAACTTTGCCGGGTTCTTCAACCAATGGTATTACGGGTAGCTGGTCACCATCAGCAGTCAGTACTGCAGCTAGTGGAACGTATACATTTACGCCGGATCCGGGTCAGTGCGGTGCAATAACGAGAATGGATATCGTTGTGACCAATCAGATCACTCCAATCTTTAATCAGATCGGACCGCTGTGCCAGGGAGCTATACCACCAACATTGCCAGCAACGTCAACGAATGGTATAACTGGTGCGTGGAGCCCTGCTATAGTTAGCACGACTGCAAGTGATACCTATACATTTACGCCTGATCCTGGACAATGTGGCACTACGACTTCAATGAGTATTGTTGTAACCACGCAGATCACGCCGACATTTACCCAGGTTGGCCCGCTATGCGAAGGATCAACTCCTCCTTCACTTCCAACGTCATCTCTTGAAGGAATAACTGGTAGTTGGTCACCGTCATCAATCAGTACTGCGGCTAATGGAACTTATACATTTACTCCTGATGCGGGTCAGTGCGGTGCCATAACCAGGATGGATATAGCAATCACAAGTCAAATTATTCCAACATTTACGCAGGTTGGACCACTCTGTCAGGGTAGTATTGCAGCTCCACTGCCATCGATCTCTAGTAATGGTATCACTGGAAGTTGGAACCCGTCCATTATTAGTACATCTGCTAGCGGAACTTATACATTCACGCCGGATGCGGGTCAGTGCGGCGTGCCGACAACGATGAATATTGTGATCACAACTCAGATCACACCAACATTTGCACAGATCGGACCAATATGTGAAGGATCAGTGGCGCCGGCTCTGCCTTCTACATCCATAGAAGGAATAACGGGTAACTGGTCTCCATCATTGATTAGTACTGCCACGAGTGGAACTTATACATTCACTCCTGACGCAGGTCAGTGCGGCACGTCGACCACTATGGACGTTGTAGTTACTACCCAGATCACACCCGTTTTCGCCCAGATCGGACCATTGTGTCAGGGCAGTACACCAGTTGCATTACCTACTACATCCTTAAATGGTATTAGTGGAAACTGGGCTCCAGCGATCATAAATATGACGGCAAGTGGAACCTACATTTTCACACCAGATGGCGGCCAATGTGGTACCATTGCCAGCATGGACATCGTGATCACTACTCAGATCACGCCAATATTTACTCAGATTGGACCATTGTGCTTCGGAACTATAGCGCCGATATTACCTAGTATATCAGACAACGGAATTAGCGGAACCTGGAACCCATCGGTTATTAACACATCATCAGCTGGAACTTATACATTCGTCCCAGACCTGGGGCAGTGTGGAACTTCCACGACAATGGATATTGTGATTACTAACCAGGTTACCACAACATTTGCTCAGATCGGACCACTTTGTCAGGGATCATTACCCTCAAATCTTCCAACTACATCAATAGAAGGAATAACTGGTAGCTGGTCGCCATCAACCATCAATACTGCGGCTAGTGGAAGTTATACATTTACTCCAGATGCAAACCAGTGCGGTAGTACTGCAACAATGGATATCGTGATCACTCCACAGATCATTCCGACATTCACTCAGATCGGGCCACTGTGTCAGGGATCTGCACCGCCAGCATTACCAGCAACATCTATAAATGGTATCACTGGTACATGGAACCCAACAACGGTTAGCACAACAGCCAGTGGAACACATACATTCACTCCTGACGCTGGCCAATGCGCAGCGATAGCGAGGATGGATATCGTAGTGACAACTCAAATCACTCCGACTTTCACTCAGATTGGACCACTCTGTCAAGGATCATCAGCACCTGCGTTACCAACTACCTCTATAAATGGTATCACCGGTACATGGAATCCAACAGCAATCAGCACAGCAGCTAGCGGAACATTTACATTCACTCCGGATCCAGGTCAGTGCGGTACAACGACTACTATGAGTGTTGTGATCACCAACCAGATCACTCCAACATTCACTCAAATCGGACCGTTGTGTCAGGGATCTACAGCTCCTGCGTTGCCGACGACCTCTATTAATGGTATTACCGGTACATGGAGTCCAACTACAGTTAGTACGACAGCGAACGGAACATATACATTTACTCCTGACCCAGGTCAATGCGGTACGACAACCAGGATGGATATTGTTGTGACCACTCAAATCATTCCAACATTTACTCAGGTCGGACCGTTGTGTCAAGGATCTACACCACCGGCATTACCGACAACATCTATTAATGGTATCACCGGTACATGGAATCCAACTACAGTTAGTACGACAGCGAACGGAACTTATACATTTACACCTGACCCAGGTCAGTGCGGTACGTCGACCACCATGGATATTGTTGTGACTACTCAGATCACACCAACATTCACCCAGATCGGACCATTGTGTCAGGGTAGCGCGGCACCAATACTTCCATCCACATCCACCAATGGTATCACCGGTACATGGAATCCAACTGCGGTCAGTACAACAGCCAGCGGAACTTATACATTCACACCTGACCCAGGTCAGTGCGGTACAATAGCCACTATGGATATTGTGGTGACTACTCAGATCAATCCAACATTTACCCAGATCGGACCATTGTGTCAGGGTAGTACAGCAGTACCATTGCCAACAACATCGATAAATGGAATCACCGGTGCATGGTCTCCTGCTATAGTCAATACAGCAGCAAGTGGAACATATACCTTCACACCAGATGCGGGCCAGTGCGGTACGATAACTACTATGGATATTGTGGTGACAACCCAAATCACTCCAACATTCATTCAAATAGGGCCACTGTGCCAGGGATCAACTGCACCATTATTGCCATCTATATCTATTAATGGTATTAGTGGTACATGGAGTCCAACAGCAATTAGTACTGCAGCAAGTGGAACTTATACATTCACTCCTGACGCAGGCCAGTGTGGTACCACCACGACTATGGATATCGTGATCACCACGCAGATCACTCCAACGTTCACTCAGATCGGACCATTGTGCCAGGGATCAACTGCTCCTGCATTGCCAACGACATCTATTAATGGTATCACCGGTACATGGAGTCCTACGTCGATCAGCACAGCAGCTAGCGGAACATATACATTTACTCCGAATGCAGGTCAGTGCGGCAGCATTACTACTATGGACATTGTGATCACAACGCAGATCACTCCAACGTTCACCCAGATCGGACCGTTGTGCCAGGGATCAACTGCTCCTGGGTTACCAACGACATCTATTAATGGTATCACGGGTACATGGAGTCCGACATCGATCAGCACAGCAGCTAGCGGAACGTATACATTTACTCCGAATGCAGGTCAGTGTGGTAGCATTATAACTATGGATATTGTGATCACTACTCAGATCACTCCAACATTCACTCAGATCGGACCGTTGTGCCAGGGATCTACAGCTCCTGCATTACCGACAACATCGACTAATGGTATTACCGGTACATGGAGTCCAGCGTCTATCAGCACCGCAGCTAGCGGAACATATACATTTACTCCGAACGCAGGTCAGTGTGGTAGCATTATAACTATGGATATTGTGATCACTACTCAGATCACTCCAACCTTTGCTCAGATCGGACCACTGTGTCAGGGATCTACAGCTCCTGCATTACCAACGACATCTATTAATGGTATCACGGGTACTTGGAGTCCAACATCTATTAGCACAACGGCGAGTGGAACATATACATTTACTCCTGACGCAGGTCAGTGCGGTGCGATCACGAGGATGGATATCGTAGTGACTACTCAGATCACTCCGACTTTCACTCAGATCGGACCACTGTGTCAGGGATCATACAGCTCCTGCATTACCAACGACATCTATTAATGGTATCACCGGTACATGGAGTCCAACATCGATCAGCACAACAGCGAGTGGAACATATACATTTACTCCTGACGCAGGTCAGTGCGGTGCGATCACGAGGATGGATATCGTAGTGACTACTCAGATCACTCCGACTTTCACTCAGATTGGACCACTCTGTCAGGGATCTACTGCGCCGGCATTACCGACGACATCTATTAATGGTATCACCGGTACATGGAGTCCTACATCGATTAGCACGGCAGCGAGTGGAACCTATACATTCACTCCTGATCCAGGTCAGTGCGGCACGACAACGAGGATGGATATTGTTGTGACCACGCAAATTATTCCAGCATTCACCCAGATCGGACCACTCTGCCAGGGATCTACACCACCGGCATTACCGACAACATCTATTAATGGTATCACCGGTACATGGAGTCCGACATCGGTCAGCACAGCTGCCAGTGGAACATATACATTTACGCCGGATGCAGGTCAGTGCGGCGTGCCGACGACGATGGATATTGTTGTGACAACTCAGATCACACCAACCTTCACTCAGATCGGACCATTGTGTCAGGGTAGCTCAGCTCCAATACTTCCATCTATATCTACTAATGGCATCACCGGCACATGGAATCCAACTGCGGTCAGTACGACAGCGAGCGGAACTTATACATTCACACCTGACCCAGGTCAATGTGGTACAACAACCGCTATGGATATTGTGGTGACTACCCAGATCACACCAACATTCACTCAGATCGGACCGTTGTGTCAGGGTAGTACAGCAGTTGCATTGCCGACGACATCTATAAATGGTATCACCGGTGCATGGTCTCCTGCTATAGTCAATACAGCAGCAAGTGGAACATATACCTTCACACCTGATCCGGGTCAGTGCGGAACAACGACAACGATGGATGTGGTAGTGACTACTCAAATCACTCCGACATTCACTCAGATTGGGCCGCTGTGCCAGGGTAGCACCGCACCATTACTGTCATCTATATCTAACAATGGTATAAGCGGTACATGGAGTCCAATAACAATTAACACAGCTGCCAGCGGAACATATACATTCACACCAGATCCAGGTCAGTGCGGTAGCATTACTACTATGGATATTGTGATCACTACTCAGATCACTCCAACATTCACTCAGATCGGACCGTTGTGCCAGGGATCTACAGCTCCTGCATTACCGACAACATCGACTAATGGTATTACCGGTACATGGAGTCCAACGTCTATCAGCACCGCAGCTAGCGGAACATATACATTTACTCCGAACGCAGGTCAGTGTGGTAGCATTATAACTATGGATATTGTGATCACTACTCAGATCACTCCAACCTTTGCTCAGATCGGACCACTGTGTCAGGGATCAACTGCTCCTGCATTACCAACGACATCTATTAATGGTATCACGGGTACTTGGAGTCCAACATCTATTAGCACAACGGCGAGTGGAACATATACATTCACTCCGGATCGCAGGTCAGTGCGGTGCGATCACAAGAATGGATATCGTAGTGACTACTCAGATCAGTCCGACTTTCACTCAGATCGGACCGCTCTGTCAGGGATCAACAGCTCCTGCATTGCCGACGACATCTATTAATGGTATCACCGGTACATGGAATCCAACATCGATTAGTACGGCGGCCAGCGGAACATATACATTCACTCCGGATCCAGGTCAGTGCGGTACAACCACTACGATGAGTGTTGTGATCACCAACCAGATCACTCCAACATTCACTCAAATCGGACCGTTGTGTCAGGGATCTACAGCTCCTGCGTTGCCGACGACCTCTATTAATGGTATTACCGGTACATGGAGTCCAACATCGATCAGCACGGCAGCCAGTGGAACATATACATTTACTCCTGACCCAGGTCAATGCGGTACGACAACCAGGATGGATATTGTTGTGACCACTCAAATCATTCCAACATTTACTCAGGTCGGACCGTTGTGTCAAGGATCTACACCACCGGCATTACCGACAACATCTATTAATGGTATCACCGGTACATGGAATCCAACTACAGTTAGTACGACAGCGAACGGAACTTATACATTTACACCTGACCCAGGTCAGTGCGGTACGTCGACCACCATGGATATTGTTGTGACCACTCAGATCACACCAACATTCACCCAGATCGGACCATTGTGTCAGGGTAGCGCGGCACCAATACTTCCATCCACATCCACCAATGGTATCACCGGTACATGGAATCCAACTGCGGTCAGTACGACAGCCAGCGGAACCTATACATTTACACCTGACCCAAGTCAGTGCGGTACAACGACAACGATGGATATTGTTGTGACCACTCAGATCACGCCGACATTCACCCAGATCGGACCCTTGTGTCAGGGTAGTACAGCAGTACCATTGCCAACAACATCGATAAATGGCATCACCGGTACATGGTCTCCTGCTATTGTCAATACAGCAGCAAGTGGAACATATACATTCACACCTGATCCGGGTCAGTGCGGTACAACGACAACGATGGATGTGGTAGTAACTACTCAAATCACTCCGACATTTACTCAAATAGGACCACTTTGCCAGGGTAGCAACCGCACCATTACTGTCATCTATATCTAACAATGGTATAAGTGGTACATGGAGTCCAACAGCAATTAACACAGCTGCAAGCGGAACATATACATTCACGCCGGATCCAGGTCAATGCGGAACAACAACCACTATGGATATTGTGGTGAGCACGCAGATCACTCCAACGTTCACTCAGATCGGACCGTTGTGCCAGGGATCAACTGCTCCTGCATTGCCAGCAACTTCTATTAATGGTATTACAGGTACGTGGAGTCCAACGTCGATCAGTACGATAGCTAGTGGAACATATACATTTACGCCGAATGCGGGTCAATGCGGTAGCATTACCACTATGGATATTGTGATCACTACTCAGATCACTCCAACATTTACTCAGATCGGACCGTTGTGCCAGGGATCTACAGCTCCTGCATTACCGACAACATCGACTAATGGTATTACCGGTACATGGAGTCCAACATCGATCAGCACAGCAACTAGCGGAACATATACATTTACTCCGAATGCAGGTCAGTGTGGTAGCATTATCACTATGGATATCGTGATCACAACACAGATCACTCCAACATTCACTCAGATCGGACCTCTGTGTCAGGGATCAACAGCTCCTGCATTACCAACGACATCTATTAATGGTATCACCGGTACTTGGAGTCCAACTTCGATTAGCACGACAGCTAGCGGAACATATACATTCACTCCGAACGCAGGTCAATGCGGTGCGATCACAAGAATGGATATCGTTGTGACTAATCAAATCATTCCAACATTCACTCAGATCGGACCACTCTGTCAAGGATCTTCAGCACCTGCGTTACCAACTACCTCTATTAATGGTATCACCGGTATATGGAATCCGACCGCAATTAGTACGACAGCTAGCGGAACATATACATTCACTCCAGACCCAGGTCAGTGCGGTACAACTACTACGATGAGTGTTGTGATCGCCAACCAGATCACTCCAACATTCACTCAAATCGGACCGTTGTGTCAGGGATCTATACCACCGGCATTGCCAACAACCTCTATCAATGGTATCACCGGAACATGGAGTCCAACATCGATCAGCACGGCAGCCAGTGGAACATATACATTCACTCCTGATCCAGGTCAGTGCGGTACAACAACGAGGATGGATATTGTTGTGACTACTCAAATCATTCCAACATTCACACAGATCGGACCGTTGTGCCAGGGATCTACACCACCGGCATTACCGACAACATCTATTAATGGTATCACCGGTACATGGACTCCGACAGCAATTAGCACGGCAGCCAGTGGAACATATACATTCATTCCAGACCCAGGTCAGTGCGGCACGTCGACCACCATGGATATTGTTGTGACAACTCAGATCACGCCAACATTCACTCAGATCGGACCAGTTTGTCAGGGCAGCGCGGCACCAATCCTTCCATCTATATCCACCAATGGCATCACCGGTACATGGAATCCAACTGCGGTCAGTACGACAGCGAGCGGAACTTATACATTTACACCTGACCCAGGCCAATGCGGTACGCCAGTCACTATGGATATTGTGGTTGCTAGCCAGATCACTCCAACATTCACACAGATCGGACCATTGTGTCAGGGTAGTACAGCAGTTGCACTGCCGACTACATCTATAAATGGAATCACCGGTACATGGTCGCCTGCTATTGTTAACACGACAGCTAGTGGAACGTATACTTTCACACCTGATCCAGGTCAGTGTGGTACAGCGACAACGATGGATGTGGTAGTGACTACTCAAATCACTCCGACATTCACTCAGATAGGGCCGCTGTGCCAGGGATCAACTGCACCATTATTACCATCCATATCTATTAATGGTATAAGTGGTACATGGAGTCCAACAACAATTAACACAGCTGCCAGCGGAACATATACATTCACACCGGATCCAGGTCAGTGCGGGTCGCCGGTAATCATGAATATTGCGGTTAGTACCCAGATCACACCGACATTCGCTCAGCTCGGGCCACTTTGCCAGGGATCAGTACCTCCGTCTCTTCCAGCAGTTTCTATTGAGGGAATAACTGGAACCTGGAACCCACTGACGATCAGCACGGCCGCTAACGGAACCTATACATTTACTCCCGATCCTGGCCAGTGTGGTGTACCAGCAACAATGAATATCGTGATCACTCCACAGATCACTCCAACCTTTAATCAGATAGGCGTGCTCTGTCAGGGTAGTCCCGCACCGATCCTTCCGTCTACTTCACTTAATGGAGTACTCGGTAGTTGGAGTCCAGCGGTGGTGAGCACAACGGCGAGCGCAACTTATACATTTACGCCTAACCTCGGACAATGTAGTCAGCCGGTAACGATGAACATTGTGGTGATTGATGCACCGACTTCAGTCATCTCTGGTGACGGAACAATCTGCGCCGGCTCAAGCCAGACCCTGACAGTCGCATTCACAGGCACCGGACCATTCGGATTTACTTATTCCGATGGCATTAATGTGGTCGCAGTTAGTGACATTACAACGCCTACCTATCAATTCACTGTAACGCCGGCCATTACGACTACTTATACGATCACCAATACAACAGATGCAACATGTTCGAACAGCGGCGACAGAACTTCATCGACTGTAACCGTGTCACCAGCCATTCAGTCAGTCCGCTATCCGTCTGTAGTTGCAGATCCAAACACGCCAGTTCAGCTTATTGCTCAGAACTTTGGACGCGGGTTCTACTTATACCTGGAATCCACCGTCAGGATTAAACGATCCTTTCGTCTATAATCCGATATTCAACTATGATCATACAACCCAATATACCTGATTCAATCACAACACCGTCGGGATGTTCAGTTGTGGATACACTGTTGGTGAAGATGAGAACTGAAGCACCAATCATTGTATCGGATCTCTTTGTACCGAAAGCATGGACGCCAAATGGGGATGGTCATAATGATAAACTATATCCGCTGACACTTAATATTGTAGAATTGAAATACTTCAGGATATTTAACAGATGGGGTCAGCTGATGTTTGAAACGAATGTCCTTGGATTTGGATGGGATGGCATTTACACGGACAACCACAGGTATCGGATGTATATACCTGGACTGTCGAAGCGGTAGGTGTGGATGGTCAAAAATTATAACGTAGCGGTAATTCAGTCTTATTAAGGTAAAACTTGCAGTATGAGAACGCTTAAGCATATTATGTTGTAGGAGGTCTTGCGCGCTGTTCATGATTAAATCACTGCATGCGCAAGACCCAAGCTTTTCGCAATTCTTTTCTTCACCGTTAAACATCAACCCGGCGCTTACCGGAAATATCAATGGCGATTGGCGAATGATTGCAAATTTCCGCGATGAGTGGATTGGACCGGCAGCTCCTTATGTCACGGGAACGATTTCCTATGATACAAAAAGCAATGAAACATAATATGCCCAATATGCCTGAGAATAATATCATGGGATAGGAGGGATGGTCATGTATGATAAGGCCATGAGCGGAATTGTAAAAAGCATCTATGCCTCATTAAATGTGGCTTATAGCATAAAGCTATTGGAAACAGATTATACTACTCAGCGGCTTGGCATTAGGATTCGGCGCAACATATGGAGACAGATCAATTGATTATAGCCGGCTGGATTTTGAAGAACAATTTACCGGCACAGGATTTAATACCAGCCTTCCAACCGGGGAAACTGCATTGTCCAATATGAAAGGATTTATTTCTGCGAAGTGGGTCTTGTTATATAGTTTTAATACTGAAAGAAGCAATGTCGATTTTGGCGTGGCAGCATATCATGTAAACAAGCCACGACAAACATTTCTCAAAGACAACAACCAGGAACTTGCGAATCAGAAAAGTGGCACATGCCAATTTTGAAACATTTCTCACTGATCAGATCGTATTCAATGCTAATGGTATCTACCAATCGCAAACAACTACTCACTATGTTTCTGTAGGGGTGCCTTGGGATATTACATTGGGGATGAAGCAGGAACCTTGTTAAACGCGGACATGGTATTGGTCAAAAAATGCGATCATCCCATATTTTGGAGTCAGTTATAAAGAATTACCAATTTGGATTACATATGATATCACAACTTCCAAACTGAATCAGGCAGCAAGAAAACCAAGCACCTGGGAATTTTCAGATTATTCTTCGTGGAAAAATCGTGATTCAGGAGTGATTCCTTGTCCCTGGAAATAATGATAATTGATGAATCCGATTGTGTTGAATAAAAATGGGGAAGTAGATGGAATACGAATCTGACAGTTTAACGAATTTGCATGAATAATGCACAATCTCAACCCCTTGATATTGAAACTATAAGATCCAACTTTTGAATCTGACCTCAAATGATACCTTATTTAAGCCTTGAGCTTTGTGTGTCCAAGCCGGTCGCGAACGGCTGGCTTATTTTTTAATAATGCCACCTCACGAAAGCTTCCATCGCTGCATAATGTGTTAACCCAGTTCAGCATATAAGTTCGCCGTGCCGCATTCCTTCTTCTGCCCGCTGCCAGAATTCGCGTGAATCACTTCCCTGGAAACGGTACCATATCCTTTTGCGACTGATGAATGAAAATCCCAAAGCGTTTCTTTAATACCTGGTCAGGGCTCATCGGAATCGCCATTTCAATTTCTTCAATATTCCATTCCTGCCAGGCACCTTTATATAGCCAAAGCCAACAATCATTTACCCAATCTTCACCGGCAGCCTTCAATCTTTTTAGTCCTTCCAATACGGCCTGAAAACATACAATATGCGTCCCATGCGGATCGGCAAAATCTCCAGCACAAAAGACCTGATGAGGTTTTACTTTCCGCATCAAATCCATTCCAATCCTGAATGTCTTTTTCACTGATAGGCTTTTTTTCGATAGTTCCTGTCTCATAAAATGGAAGATTCAGAAAATGAACATTTTCTTCTTTGATCCCAACATAGCGACAGGTCGCGCTTGCTTCACATCGCCGAATCAGTCCTTTGATCGCCCGAATGCTTGGTTTGTCAACCTGGTTTGATTTTTTATGATCAAGAAATTTCCTCGCATCTGCCATGATCTTGCCGGATTTACTCGTATCTATCCCGGCAATTTCTTCAAATCCCACGGCAAAATCCAGGAAGCGCGTGACAAATTCATCCGTCACTGCAATATTTCCTGAGGTTTGATATCCCACATGCACGTCATGTCCCTGTTCATGTAAGCGTTGAAAAGTTCCTCCCATGCTAATAATATCATCATCCGGATGAGGAGAAAAAATAATTACCCTTTTTGGATAGGGCTCGGAACGTTCCGGATGTTGTGGTATGATGGATCCGGCTTGCCACCAGGCCAGCCCGTAATCGTATCCCGCAATAAATAAAATACCTGCAGATTGATTTCATAAGCATCGCCCTTTTCTACCAGCAGATCACTCAATCCATATTCATTGTAATCACTGTTGGTTAAACTCAGTACCGGCTTTTTCAATTTCAAGGACATATTTACAACCGCCTTCTTGATCATGGAGGAAGTCCATTCACAATCACCGGTCAAGCCATGGCGATTTTTTACGGGTCAATTCGGAAGCAGCAGAATCATCTACGACAAAAGTCACATCATCGTGATTCTGCAAAAGAGAGGCCGGCACATGTTCATTATCATCATCCTCCACCGAGCTTCTTTATCGCCGGCAGCCTTGCTGGATCCCCAGGCCATCAGAAGGATCTTCTTTGACTTCATGATCGTGCTGATCCCCATCGTGATCGCCAACCTCGGTACCTGGGAAATATTTGCAAATTCATAAGCATTGGCCATCCGCGTGGAATTGTCAAGAGTGATCAACCTTGTCTTTGAATAAATGCCAGAGCCGGGTTCATTAAAGCCAATATGACCATTATTGCCGATCCCGAGGATCTGCAGATCAATCCCACCCGCATCCTTGATCATCTTTTCATATTCCTGACAATGAGATTTGATGTCCTCTTTTTTGATCTCCCCATTGGGAATATGGATATTCTTCTTACTGATGTCAACATGATCAAATAGGTTCACACGCATGAAACGGTTATAACTCTGAAGCGCATCATTATCGATCGGGTAATATTCATCCAGGTTAAAGGCGACCACATTCTTGAAAGCTCAGTTTTTCTTCCCGGTGCATCCTGACCAGTTCAGCATACAAGGTCTTTGGCGTAGAGCCGGTAGCCAATCCCAGCACGCACTTTTTTTTCTTGCTTTTGCTTTTCACGAATCAGCCTAGCAATTTCCTTTGCCACCGAATGGATCCTTGCTTGAGATCGGGAAATATTTTTACGGGATTTTTTCAAAACTATCGGTCAGGTCGATCGAGACATTTTTTTTCGCCATTAGCCTTGGTTTGAATCATAAAGATAAATGAAAAAGGTTATATCTCACTTCAATTTCATCCACAAAAAGCCAGGCGTATTTCCTGCTCCCGGACTTCCTTCCTTAACAGTTCCCGAATTCTTAATGAACACTTTCACATACTGCGCATAGGTGGCCTGAAAGTCAATGGTCATAGTGCACTTTCCATTCTCCTTTTCGACCAAATCAGTGGTCTGCCCTAGGGTATAATAATTTTTCCCATCAACCGAGCCCATAACCTCTACTCTTGTGGCGGATATATCCAGTTATTTTCCCTTCTTAAAACATTGACGACAATCTTTTTGATCGTTTTCATGTTCTCCAAGATCGATCACTGCTTCGCAATCCTGCCCGCTAAATCCTAAAAAATCCGACGATCGTACATACCCGCGGGTATTGACTACTCCGTTCACCAAAGTAAATGCACCATCGCCCGGAAAGTCCGAAGAAGGCGGGTAAGTAAGTGTAACAGGTTTCCCTGTTGCGAGATTTACAGTAAATGATTGCTTATACCTGTTAATCAGCATTTGATTGACGCTGAAATCAGCAATGTATTCACCCGCTTGTTTCATGATCAGGGGCTTTGTGTAAATGCCGAATTTAACAGTGTCTTTTTTGTTGACTTTATAAACAGTGATGTCGGCTTCCTTCAAACTGGATTCAAGCTTCAACTGAATTCCATCAAGATTTTCAGCAGCATGATCGTTGGCCTTAAATCATAATATGCCACGCTATAATTGCTTCTCCACAAATCATAGCGTCTGAATTGAACCAGTAATTTCTTTTCAAAATTCGACCAGTCTCTTTTGTCTTCGGGTGTCCATAAGACTTCACTCAATGCACTCATCCTGGGAAAGATCATGTATTCCAATTTGCGGATATTGGCAACGTATTCAGTCCACACATTTGCCTGCGCGCCGAGAATATAGCTTGCCTGTCTTTGCTCAGCTCTTTGGGAACCGGCTCATAATTATATACTTTTTCCAGGGGATTATAACCCCCAATTGTTGTTGAATCTTCAAACATGCTCTGCGAATGATCGAAATAAACGGGATTTTCCGGAGTCATGATGACATCATGCTTCTGCCTGGCCGCATCAATGCCGCCTTGTTCGCCTCTCCAACTCATTACTGTGGCACTTGGCGCAAGACCACCTTCTAATATTTCATCCCAGCCAATGATCTTTCTTCCCTTGCTGTTGATATATTTTTCAATACGTTGAATAAAATAACTCTGCAATGCATGTTCATCCTTTAACCCTTTCTCTTTCATCAGCTGTTGGCAGAATGGACTTTTCTTCCACCAAATTTTGCAGCATTCATCCCCTCCGATATGGATATAAGGAGAAGGAAAGAGCATCATCACTTCATCCAGGACATCTTTAAAAAAAGCAAAAGTAGATTCGGAAGGGTTGAGCACATTGTTAAAGCGATTATTAATTCCCCAGGTCTGGGCTACTTTATAACCGCTATCAGGAGTCGTACCCAATTGCGGATATGCGGCCAGCGCTGCGAGGCAATGTCCCGGCATTTCAATCTCCGGAATAACGGTGACGTACCTTTTGGCAGCATAGTTGACTACATCTCTGATTTCCTCCTGTGTATAGTAACCTCCATATCGTTTTTGATCATTACCCGTTCCCGGATAGCGACCAATAATGGTTCCATCTCGCCATCCGCCCACCTCGGTAAGTTTTGGATATTTCTTGATCTCGATGCGCCAACCCTGGTCATCTGTCAGATGCCAATGAAAATAATTCATCTTGTGCATCGCGATATAATCAATGTATTTTTTTATATAGTGATCGGGGAAAAAATGACGGCTTACATCCAGATGCATCCCGCGGTATGCAAATCGCGGGGAATCTAAAATCGTTACCTGAGGTATAGTGATTGTCTTGGATTTCTCAAAAGGGAATAACTGAATCAACGATTGAACGGCATAAAAAACACCCTCTTCATTATCCGCATTGATTTGAACATTATTCTTTCCAACAGTCAACGCATATGCTCCCGGCAAGTTTTTATCCATCCTTTCAAAGTTCAGTATGATTGCATTTACCACCTTTAACCCTGTCTCTTTCCTCAATTGAAATCCATAAAAAGTCTTGAGATAATCATTCAAAAAATTGATTGAGTTATCCATGCCACTTCCCAACGGGAGCAAGAATGTTTCGGTGGAAATGGTAAAAGTGCCCTTTTTTAGCTCCACGAGAGCAGGTTCTGGAATGATGTTAACCTTCTGAGCTTCAATGAAATATGGAAGAAGTATCAGAATTAACAGACGGCCAGCCTTTTGCATATTCCGGATCATTGCGTAGAAGGGCAATTTAGCAAATTATAGATTATACAGATCGTTGATTTTATTAACGGGGTGTGGAGTGAACCTGGATGTAACTTCGTGACCGTGTATATAGTATTTCAACAAGGTCTTATATGCAAACAAATGAACAACTCGTTGAACGGTTTTATTCTGCCTTCCAGCAACTAGATTATAAAACCATGCAGGAGTGTTATGATGACAATGCCGTCTTTAGTGATCCTGTGTTCGGTGTCTTGCAGGGCGAGGAGATAGGAGCCATGTGGGAAATGCTCTGCACGCGGGCAAAAAATTTTTCATTGAATTTTTCAAATATTCAACTATTAGATGATGAGTATGCCACCTGTGAGTGGACTGCACGCTATGTGTTTTCTGCCACCCGAAGAGAGGTGGTCAATCATATTAAGGCCTATATGCGGATTCGTGATGGCAAGATCATCGAACACAGCGATGCATTCAAATTAAGCAAGTGGAGCGCCCAGGCACTGGGCTGGAAAGGTGTGATCTTTGGATGGACGGGCTTCATGAAAAGAAAGGTTCGGAACAATGCACGAAAAAACCTCACTGCATTCATGATGAAGAAAAATAAAAATGGAAATAACTGATCTCATTCTTCCAACACCCCTAGCTTTCCCGCGTTTACGTCCTTTACAGCTTGTTCCAACTCTTCCCAGGTATTCATGAGAAACGGTCCGTATTGAACGATCGGCTCATCGATGGGTTCTCCGGATAAGACCAGGACGATTGTATCCTCGGATGCCTTCACCGTAATTAATTCTCCATCATTTTTAAATAGAACAAAATGATCGGCTTCGATCCTTTCATTATTAATGATCGCGCTGCCTTCTACTACCAACATGCCGGTATTGAAATTTGCTGGAAAGCTCACGGGTACGTTGCCGTCTTTTTTCAGCCGGATATTATATACATGGAGCGGAGTAAAAGTCGAAGCTGCTCCCTTTGTACCTGCATCTGCCGAACCCGGATATTTATAATTACCTGCAATCACTTCGACGATACCCATCTCATCCGGTAAAATGTATTTTCCCATCATGGATTGCTTGATCTCCTGGTATTTTGGAGGGACCATCTTGTATTTTGCAGGAAGGTTTACCCACAACTGCACCATCTGGAATGTTCCACCCTGTTTGCTAAACTCTTTTTCGTGGTATTCTTTGTGGAGCAATCCGGAGGCAGCCGTCATCCATTGTACATCTCCTTCGTAGATCACGCCGCTGTGTCCTGCACTATCATGATGTGCTATCCGTCCATGATAAGCGATCGTCACAGTTTCAAATCCACGGTGAGGATGCACACTTACGCCACGAGGTTCATCACTTGGCGAAAATTCGATTTTAGCGTTGTAGTCCATCAGAAAAAATGGACTCATTCTTTTCTTGTCTATTTTTCCGCCCGGGAAGAAACTATGGACCCTGAATCCATTTCCAACCATGTGTGGTGCAGGCGGCGGAATGATCGCTTCAATTGTCCTTGTATCCATTGTTTTGAATTTTATGATTTATATGATGCTGATACGAAACATTAAACAGGAACTTCCATCAATAGCAATTCAGCGTTGCTATCTGCTATAATTTCTAGTTGATCTGCTTCGGTGATCCCTATGCCATCCCTTCTTTTCAATTTTTCGTTGTTAATGGTCACTTCGCCGTCGATGATAAAGGCATAAACACCGTTGCCTTTCTTCTTTAATTGATAGGTGGCCCGAAAATCCTTATCTAGTTTTCCCAAACTAAACCACGCATCCTGATGAATTTGAACACCCCCATCGGAGGTGCCAATCGGGGAGACAACGGTTAATAGTTTATTGTGTTTGTCCGTATCATCAAAATGCTTCTGATCATACCTGGGTTTTACATTTCTTTTATTTGGAATCACCCAGATCTGGAAAAATTTTACGTCTTTGTCCGTATTCCTGTTCTTTTCGCCATGCTGGATTCCCGTGCCCGCGCTCATAGCCTGGACATCACCTTGTTGGATGACCTGCACATTTCCCATGCTGTCCTGATGTTGCAAAGCCCCTTCGGTTGGGATGGAAATAATCTCCATGTTATCATGCGGATGTGTTCCAAAACCCATCCCTGCTGCTACACTATCATCATTCAAAACGCGCAAAGCGCCGAAATGTATCCTCTCCGGATCATGGTACCCGGCGAAACTAAACGAATGATAGGAATTCAACCATCCGTGATTGGCATGGCCGCGGGTGTTCGCACGATGAATTATGGATTTCATAAATCTTCCTTTTTTTAAGCGTACATTAAAAAATATGAATGTTTATTTAGTGTTTAAACATCAAATAATATTCCACCTCTTGTTTTTCAGCATTTTGGCAGCTAGGACCCATTTCTGGCAGAATTTCAGCTCTTTTCAATTAAGTAATGCAAGTCTGCCACCATGAGGGTGAATGATTTAATTTCGACAACTTAAATGTCAACAATGCTCAACCGTAGAAAGTTTATTCGCGCTTCCGCTCTTACATCGTTACTTACCCTTGTGGCAAAGAGAAGTCTCAGTAACACGACCTATCTGCCATCATCATTCAAACCAGTTGTCATTTCTACCTGGGATGCCGGACTGGAAGCAAACAAAGGCGCCTGGGCAATCCTTGCAAGAAGGGCCGTGCACTGGATGCCGTTGAAGCCGGCGTAATGGTGACAGAAGCATCCCAAAATTGTTGCGTGGGACTCGGAGCAAATCCCGACAGGGAAGGAAATGTTACTCTCGATGCATGCATCATGGATGAATTTTTTAATTGTGGTAGCGTGGCCTTTCTCGAAAGGATCAAGCATCCGATTTCCGTCGCCAGGAGAGTAATGGAAAAAACTCCGCATGTGATGCTGGTGGGAGAGGGGCTCAACAATTTGCTGTTGCCGAAGGATTTCCACTTGAGCCTAACAAAACTATCGCCCGAGGCACAAAAAGCATACGATCAGTGGTTGAAAAATTCGCAATATAAACCGGTCATCAATATTGAAAATAAAAGCAATCATGATACGATTGGAATGGTTGCCCTCGATGGCAATGGAAATTTGAGTGGAAGTTGCACTACCAGTGGTATGGCTTTTAAAATGCAGGGACGGATGGGCGATTCACCCATTATTGGTGCAGGTTTATATGTGGACAATGAGATCGGGGCATGCGTAGCCACGGGCCAGGGTGAAGAGGTGATCCGTATAGCCGGATCTCACACTGGTCGTTGAATTCATGAGACAGGGCCTCACTCCTGAAATTGCTTGCAAAAAGACAGTCGAACGAATCATGAAAATTAAAGGAGAAAAATAAGGATTTCCAGGTGGCTTTCCTGGCATTGAATAAACAGGGAATTGTCGGCGCATATCGCCATTCAAACAGGATTTACCTATGCAATCGCAACGGATGAGAAAGAAGACTTAATCAGCAGTTGCGAGTTGGATGAATTGATCTTAATAAGAACTACCGATCAGATTAAAAGAATGTCAATTCCTCATCGAAATAGCCACTTCGGATTTTCAAACCACAAGATCTGCAGTTGAAGGTGGCGCAGACCGCATCGAACTCTGCGCCAACCTTGCCGAAGGAGGCACTACTCCATCCTATGGCACCATCAAACAATGCCGTAAAACTTTTCAGTGTTACTTTATCCGATCATCCGCCCACGCGGCGGTGATTTTTTATACACTAAAAAGTGAATATGAAATCATGGTTCACGAAGTAGAATTTGCAAGCAACTGGGCTGCGACGGCATCGTCACCGGACTTGTTGAATATGGATGGAACGATCGATACAGTACGAACATCAGAACTGATTGAACTGGCCTATCCGATGGGCGTGACATTTCACCGGGCCTTTGACCGCTGCCTCGATCCAATTGAAGCACTTGAAGAATTGATCACCATCGGATGTGAACGTATTCTGACCTCCGGCCAAAAACCTACCGCACCCGAAGGAATTGAGATGATCGGAGAATTGAACAACAGGCAAATCACCGCATTATCATCATGCCCGGAAGCGGCGTGAGGAAAGAAAATATAAAAATGCTCGCAGACCACGACCGGCTGCATAGAATTTCATTCTTCCTTGCGTGAAAAAGAAAAAAGCAAGATGGAATTTATCCATCCCGCTTTTGAGGGTTCAAGTGAAAGTTATATGAATAATGCACATCAATCCGAAGAAGTGAAGGTCTGCGCTATAGCATTGACAGGCACCGAATAAGCTTATCACATCTTTACATTCTTCATATAGGCGGCATCGGCCTTCACGCATTCCAGCGGAGTACCATCATCATAGCGTTCATGCTCTACAATATAATATTGCATGCCTTGTTTTTTGGCCTCCTTGAGGCAATAGGAGGGAAATCGATACTTCCTTTTCCCAGAACGCAACTCGCATTATTATTCTTTGCATCCTTTTATACGGTCCTTGATATGACAGAGCTTCCAATCTTCCGGGATATTTTTTTAACCATTCAATCGGATCTTGACCGCCAGTCACTACCCAATAAATATCCATTTCATAATCGACCAGTGCTGCGATCCGTATTCTTCATCATCACATCCTGCGGCATTTGACCTTCCAATTCTTTAAAACTGTAGTCATGGTTGTGATAGGCAAACCGGATCCCATTCTTTCCTGCAAATCTCCCCACATGCATTGAATTCATCTGCAAACTTTTTATAATCATCCAACTTCTTTTGAGGGCCTTTATACGGGCAGATCAGATATTTCATTCCGATCGCCGCTGCATCGGCAGCCTTTTTTTCAAAATCCTTTGAAATATTGCAATGGCTGGAAACGATCGTCATTCCCAGATTGATCCATGTAATTCTTGAAATTCAACATTGCTCATTCCCCAAAACATTCCGTCCTTTCCTTCAAAACTTTCAACAGTTTATATCCATAAGAAGCTACATGTTTCAGCACTCCTTTCGGATCCTTTGGCCAATTCATCTTTGACCGACCATAATTGAAGTCCAAAGGATTTTATCTTCTTTTTTTCCTCCTGATCCATCAAGGAAAGCAAGGACTTGCTTCCCAATCCCGCCAAGGCAAGCCCAGAAGCTGCGGCACCCGTCAATCGTCAAAAATTTTCTGCGGTCGTATTTCATAATTAATATTTGATGTAATAATCCGATTGTAATAATATTATTATTCTGCCCAGGCCTTATCGCCTTTTTTATAGGGCAAGCTCCATCATAATGCCCGGGCACTGGTACATGACGCAAGGTTTCGGTCATTCCTGTCTTGGAAGTAAAGAATCCCAACAAGGTCAATTGCTTCATCATCGTATAATAATGACTTGGCGTGCTTCAAATTCCTTTTGATCTTTCAAGGCTATCGTCCTGTTTTCTTCTTCCAGCGCTTCACGTCTGGGTTTGTCTTCTTCATCCCTTTTCGTATTGAATTCTTTCGATTCTTTCTCCAGCGTTACCAAGAAAGTCATGACGCTGTTGCGGCGTGCATTCCATAAATGATCTTACCATTGCTTTTTTACAAGCTTCTTCCAGGTCGGCAATTCCCTTGGTAAATACTAGTCTGTTGCCTTTCGGTATAGCAATCGGTCACCATTACTTTCATGAATTCGCCGACCTGTGCTGCTTTTGCGCCGGGGGTAGTAGTTGCCGGAATAATGGTTTCACCTACTTCATCCAATAAGGCAATATTGGAAGGACTAAATCCCGCTTCTGCTTTCGTTCCGGTCTTACATCCCGTAAGAAAAACTTCACCGCCAATAACAACACCACCGGTCAACGCAGCGATCATTTTTAATAAGTTCTCTTCTGTCCATAGTGAAAAGTTTAAATTATTAGTTATCAATTGCCATCGATTTTTGCATGGCTATTATAGATTTTGTTTTTTCAATTCATTTACTGCATGATCCGCCGCCCTGGCCGTAAATGCCATATAAGTCAGTGATGGATTTACACAGGAAGCACTAGTCATACATGCCCCATCCGTAACAAATACATTCATGCAGTCCCATACCTGGTTCCATTTATTCAAAACAGATGTTTTCTTATCGTTTCCCATCCTGGCGGTTCCCATTTCATGAATCCCATGACCAATTGCATGTCCGCTATCATAAGTCGTAATATTCTTCACACCGCGCTGCTTCCAACATAGCTGTCAACTCTTCTTTAATATCCTTCCGCATCTTTTTTTCATTTTCCTTCAATTCTGCATCCATCGCCAGACTGGCAATCCCCATTTATCTTTTCTATCTTATCAAGGATATTTTATTTTCATGATAAGGAAGTATTTCTCCAAAACCTGTTGCTCCGATCCTCCAACCTCCGGGTTCAGCATAATGCTTCCTTCAAATCACTTGCCAATATTCAATTCCGCTACTGTCTCGTCTCCATCCATTCCTGCTTGCACTTCCCTGGTAACCAAATCCCTTACAAAATCTCTTTTCTTGTCTCCCGGCAAATTGGCAAACCGTGCAATATAAAATCCACATGGCCGTCGCCCATATTCTGTTTTGTCTTCATAACCTTCTATTTCGCCAGAAGCACCCAGATTATAATGATGATCCATTACATTGTGTCCTAATTCACCACTGCTGCTTCCCAATCCATCCGGCCAAATATCCGTTGCCGAATTAAACAAGTACCCAGGTTGAGTTCAATGCAGAAGCACATAGAAAAATAATCTTTGATTTATATTCATAGGTCTTGTTATTCGCTCGTATCCAGCACTTCAACGCCTGTTGCTTTTTTCTTGTCCTTATCATACAGAACTCTGGTGACCAATGACAAAGGTCTTACTGTCAGGTTACCTGTTTTCATCGCTGCCGGCAAGGTAGAAGACTGTGTACTGAAATATACCACCGAAAGGACAACCTTCCCAGCAACGGTTGCTGAACTGGCAATTCGTTCTTTCATTATGCGGCACCGTAAGATTGGCAACCCGGCTATTGATCAGATGACGTTCGTCCGTTATAATACTTCTTTATCCTGGTCTGCCACATCTTTTTCAACAAGATTCAATGGTACCGGCAGGTAAAAATTGTCCATCGGGTAATTGTGACAATCCTTCCAAAGAACCACTGATGCCGGCAAATTTTTCGACATGATCATACCATGGCGCAATATCTTTATATCGTGATCGGCCAGTCAATACCAAATCCATCCTTTGCATTGGCTTCAAAATCGATGATCACTCCACCGATAACTTTGCCTGCCCCATAAGATCGAACGTCCACCCATTCTATACACCCGCCACCAGGTAAAAGGTTTTATCTCGGTATATGGCGAATCTACTTCATTTACCCAGGCATCCATCACTTGCTTCCTGCGCCGCCCATCCACGATGGATAACCGGATAATTTTTTCTCTGCTCCGCTGTCGTCATGCCCCGATGCTCAAATTCCCACGGACTTTTATTGGCCGTTTTATAATCTTCAATGTGTTTATAATCTGCACCGCGTTCCAGCATCAATACTTTCAATCCTTTTTCGCCAAGTTCTTTTGCTGCCCAGCCTCCGCTGATGCCGGAGCCGACAACAATTGCATCATATGTCAGTCATCGGATAAAATTTATATTGGTTCGTCATCGCTGTCAACTTAAAGATTTTGTTTCTTTAACTTCGCTCACCGCATAATCGGCTGCCCTGGCTGTCAATGCCATATAGGTCAATGATGGATTGACACAAGAAGCACATGTCATGCAGGCGCCATCGGTCACAAATACATTGGGTGCATCCCAAACCTGGTTGTTGCCATTTAATACAGAAGTTTTTGGATCACGACCCATGCGGGCTGTTCCCATTTCATGAATACCCATGCCCGGACTATATCCTGCCATCGTAAGTCCTTACATTCTTAACGCCTGCTGCTTCCAGCATTTCCTTTGCATCGTCCATCATATCCTTCCGCATCTTCTTTTCATTTTCCTTTATTTCGACATCAAAAGCAAAACCGGCAATCCCCACTTATCTTTCTTATCTTATCCAGGGTGATCTTAGTTACTCATGATCAGGAAGCATTTCACCAAAAGCAGTCATTCCAATATTCCATTGATCGGCTGGGACACTTAAAGCATCTTTAAATTCTGCGCCAATCGTAAATTCGGCCACATTGCTAGCTCCATTCCTGTCGCGGCTTGCACCTCCCTGGTAACCAAAGCCACGGATATAATCTCTTTTGTCGTCATAGATATTCCTGAACCGTGGAATATAAAATCCAGTTGGCCTGCGTCCATATTCATATTTATCTTCAAATCCTTCCACTGTGCCACCTGCGCCGCAACGGAAATGATGGTCCATTACATTATGTCCCAGTTCACCGCTGCTGCTGCCCAAGCCATCGGGCCATATATCGGTAGCTGAATTCATCAATACCCAGGTCGAGTTAAATGCAGAAGCACAAACAAAAACGATCTTTGATTTGAATTCATAGGTCTTATTGGTTTCTGCATCCACAATCTCCACGCCTGTTGCTTTCTTTTTATCCTTATCATACAAAATTTTGTAACAATGGAAAAAGGGCGAAGAGTAAGGTTCCCGGTTTTCATTGCTGCCGGAAGGGTAGAAGATTGCGTACTGAAATATCCTCCGAACGGACAACCTCGCCAGCAACGGTCGCGGTACTGGCAATTGGTTCTTGCCTGAAGAGGTTGCGTAATATTTGCACTGCGGCCAATGATCAGATGCCGCTGACCTTTATAATGGTCCTTTAAGCGTGTTGCAACATCCTTTTCCACACAATTCAATTCCATGGCTGGCATGAAATCCCCATCTGGCAATACTTCCAGTCCTTCCTTACTGCCCTGTATACCCGCAAATTTTTCAGCATAGACTGTACCAGGGCGCAACATCTTCATAGCGGATCGGCCAGTCAACAGCAATACCATCTTTCGCATTGGCTTCGAAATCCCATTTATTCCACCGATAACTTTGTCTGCCCCACATCAGGGAACGGCCTCCAACATGATATCCGCGGAACCAATCAAAGCGTTTTACTTCTGTATAAGGGCTTTCCTTTTCATTTACCCACATATCCACGACGATTTCATTCAGCGGATAATCTCTTTTCAAAACAGGATAATCTTTGATCATTTGCTGTGTTCTTCCTCCCCGGTGAGGAAATTCCCACGATTCCTTATTGGCATTTACATAATCTTTGACATGTTCAATATTGCGGCCGCGTTCGAGCAACAATACTTTCAATCCTTTTTCGGTAAGTTCTTTTGCAGCCCAGCCACCACTGATGCCGGAGCCGATGACAATCGCATCATAAGTATTGTCTGCCATATTATATTTATTGTTAAGTATGTATTTATTCTATTATCTAAAAACCATCTTCAACCTTGATCTGTCCTTACATTCATACTATTAAACATCACAGATCCTAACCGCCTTTTTCAATTGCGATAGCCGATCTTCATTTTTCATCACCTGTCGGTAATAAATTCCTGGGCTACATAATCCTTGAATCCGGTTTCGAGAATTGCTTTCATAATAGCCGGATAATATAAGTTCCTGTGCTTTCGTCGATCACATGCCTTCCCGGAACACCGCCCGTATGATAATGCCCAAAATACTGATGATTATTTTTAATCGTGCGGATCACATCTCCTTCATCGATCTGCATATGATAAATATCATATAGCAACTTGAAATTCGGCGAACCAATTCGTTTTACAAGTTCAACTCCCCATGGTGCTATTATCACACATCTGATCTTTGTGATCAACTTTGCTGTTAAGAAGTTCCATCTGAATGATAACGCCTCTTTGTTCGGCCTGGCCAATGATCTGTTTCAATCCTTCAACACAATTTTTCAGCCCGGTTTCATTCGTCCATGCCATTGCGATTCCCGCTAAAACAGATCAGGTTCTTATAGCCGGCCTTTTGACACCAGGTCAATATGTTCTGTATAATTCTCGATTAATGTTTCATGATATTGCTTATCATTCCAGCCTTCGGTAAGGCTGATCTCGGCACCATTGCACATGGAGGAGTGGATGCCATTGGCCTTTAGAGTAGGCCATTCTTTAGGTCCGACGAGATCAATGGCTTTAAAGCCCGATCTTTTTACCAGTCTGGCACAATTCTTCTAGGGGAATGAAATTGTAAGTCCACCAGCAAACAGAATGATTGATATTGCCTTTGAGAGGGGTATCATCGTCTTCCAGATTGGCATTTGAAAATGAACTCAACAAAGAAGTAGATCCTAAGTGCTACTGAGCCGGCGGTAAGATTTTTCAAAGCTTCTCTTCGGTTTGTTTTTTTCATTCTGAGGCAATCGGATACTAAGTTAGGGAATTTCAGGTATTCGATGTGGCAGCTTGTTTATGAGCGGTATAATATTTTCTTCTGACCAACATAGATCAATACGAAAATGACAAAAAGAATGGCAGGCATGATCGCCACTTTCTTAAAGGTATCCGTACCGGCAACCGCCTCGGCTTTGGCAACATCCGTTCCGGCGTCAATAGCCGCAGCTCTTTGCTTTATCAAACCAACGTCCCATGACAGGTAGCATCAGCGAGACAGAAAACATTCCAGCTCCACCCATTAATGAAAGACCCAACGCGCCGGTTTTGGGTAAATATTCAGAAACAAAACCCAGCATCGTGGGCCAGAAAAAGCAAATGCCGATTGCAAAAACGGCTGCAGCTCCGAACGCAGCATAGCCAGATGCCATACTTAATAATATCAAGCCGATTCCCGCAAAGAAGGCGGAAAAGATCAACATGCCATTCGGATTTAACCGATGTACGACCGGACCTGCAAAAGAACGACCGACCGCCATGATGCCGTTGATGAAGACCAAAACCAGGATGCCGAAACATCGGCGCCACTCAACAGTGCATCCGATCCAGGTGCCGGTTCCTAATTCAGTCGCTGCCGTCATGAACATGCATAAAATCATAACGATATATAAACGGATTCAGGCAACTGGTAAACATTTCTTTGGTGCTTACACCCTCTCTGCACTCTTTCGGTTTGCGGAAATTTCAACCTCCAAAAGATGACGGCATAAATAATGGCGGGAATAAACAAAATACTGACCAGGATCCTCCAGTCAAGATGCAACTTTTCCAATATAAAATAGGATAACAAACCGCCTATAGTAATACCTCCTGGAAACCATACATGAAATTTATTCAGCATGGTAGTTTTATTGTCGGGGTACAGAGTAACTACTAACGGATTGCATGCCGCTTCAACCATTCCATTGCCGACGCCAATACAAACTGTACCAATGAATAACATCGTGGCATCTTTAGCAACCAGGTATAAAATGATCCCGGCAATATGACCGATGAAGGCCAGGCCCACCAATTTTTTCATACCTAAGAAATCACACAATGGTCCTCCAAAGATCATTGCCAATGTAAATCCCCAAAATGCCGGACTGAATATCCAGCCAATTTGTTCTTTGGTTAATTCAAATTCGGTGCCCCAGGTTCCTTCAAGAGCAGCTCTGTAAGCGAAAGTGATGGCGGTGGTAACTAACGCAATACGGCTGGCCAAAAAAAGTGATCTCCGGTTTACGGCTTGCATATCGTTTTTTTTAAATGGTGATTTCTATAAGCTAAATATACTATTTTTAAAAATATATTTGTGAACTTGAAAAATATGATAATTTATTTTAAAACAACAATCGATTGCTATGAATAACCGCAAACTCAGAATGGGAATGATCGGCGGTGGTAAAGATGCTTTTATCGGAGCTGTTCACCGACTTGCTTTTAATATGGATGGGCAGGTTGAATTGGTTGCAGGAGCATTGAGCATCAATCCTGAGATTGCTGTTGATTCAGGTAACCAACTCTTCCTCGATCCCAGTCGCATATACACCGACTATAAAGTGATGCTGGAAAAAGAGTCATCGCTGCCGGATGATAAAAAATTGGATTTCGTCAGCATCGTAACCCCCAACTTTGTTCATTTTGATCCCGCGATGATGGCGCTGGACAAGGGATTCAATGTAGTGATTGAAAAGCCGATCACGTTCTCACTGGAACAGGCCAAACAACTAAAGGAGAAAGTAAATGAAACAGGGCTGACACTTTTACTAACGCATACGTATACCGGTTACCCGATGGTCAAGCAAGCGAAACAAATGTTGAAAGCCGGACTACTTGGGAAAGTAAGAAAAGTATATGTGGAATACCCTCAGGGATGGTTAAGCACATTCCTTGAAGGAACTGGCCAGGCACAGGCTTCGTGGCGTACAGATCCAAAGCGAAGCGGCGCAGCAGGAAGTATGGGGGACATCGGTACTCATGCATTTAACCTGGCTGAATATGTTACGGGACTGACAGTTACTAAACTTTGTGCTGATTTGAATATCGTTGTTGAAGGAAGAATGCTCGACGACGATGGAGCCGTATTTCTAAAGTTCAATAATGGTGCAAGCGGAGTATTGATGGCCAGCCAGGTGGCGGCGGGCGAAGAGAACAATGTCAAGATTAGAGTCTATGGTGAAAAAGGAGGACTGGAATGGAAACAGGAAGATGCCAATACGCTGCTTGTAAAATGGTTGGATAAGCCCACCGAAGTATATCGCGCTGGTACTGGCTATCTCAATTCCTTTGGTCGAGTCATAATTGCCGGACACCTGCGGGTCATCCGGAAGGTTATCTGGAAGCATTCGGAAATCTGTACAGGAATTTTTCGCTCACCGTACGTGCAAGAATAAATGGTGAGCAACCGGAAGCGGAATGGCTAGACTTTCCTGGAGTAGATGAAGGGATTCGCGGAATGGCATTTATTGAAAATGTAGTGAAAAGTGGAAAGAGCAATGAAAAATGGATCGACTTCACAGTATAACTTTATCTAGTATCTAGCATCTAGAATCAAGCATCGCATATGACAACGATCAAAGGCCCCGGAATTTTTTTAGCCCAGTTCATGGGCGATCAAGCTCCGTTCAATAATCTACGGTCAATTTGTCTATGGGCTGAGAGCCTTGGATTCAAAGGAGTTCAAATTCCAACGTATTGATCCGCGTTGCATGGACTTAAAGCTGGCTGCGGAAAGCAAGACATATGCCGATGAATTGAAAGGATTGGTGAATGAATGCGGATTGGAAATTACCGAACTATCAACTCACTTGCAGGGACAGTTGGTTGCCGTTCATCCTGCCTATGAGTGCATTGTTCGATGGGTTTGCGCCGGAATCCGTACGCGGCAATAGCAAGGCGAGGACCGAATGGGCTGTTCAACAATTAAAATATGGCGCAAAGGCATCGCAGAACCTGGGATTGAATGCTCATGCAACATTCAGTGGATCTTTGATGTGGCATACTATTTCATCCGTGGCCGCAACGCCCTGCCGGATTGGTAGAAGAAGGATTTAAGGAATTGGCCAAGCGTTGGTTGCCGATCTTAAATTATTTTGATGAATGCGGCATAGACTGTTGCTATGAAATTCATCCGGGTGAAGACCTATTTGACGGGATCACCTATGAAATGTTTCTTGAAAAGGTAAATAACCATCCGCGCGCATGCTTGCTGTATGATCCTTCTCATTTTGTTTTGCAATGCCTGGATTATATTCAGTACATCGATCTCTATCATGAACGTATTCGCGCATTCCATGTAAAGGATGCCGAATTCAATCCCACTGGCCGGCAAGGAACTTTTGGCGGTTATCAAAGTTGGTTAAAACGAGCTGGCAGGTATCGTTCGCCAGGCGATGGACAAATCGATTTCAAAAAGATATTCAGCAAACTAACTGAGTATGGTTATGAAGGTTGGGCAGTGATGGAGTGGGAATGTTGTTTAAAACATCCCGAGGACGGCGCCAGGGAAGGAGCGGAATTCATTCGTGATCATATCATCCGGGTAACGGAAAAAGCATTTGATGATTTTGCTAAGACAGGCCAGGACCAAAAGTTCAACCGGTCTGTTCTCGGTCTGGATTGAAAAAAAATCGCTGTATATTTCCATTCAACAAAAAAATTGATATGAAAAAGATTCTATTTACTTTGATTGTAACGGTATCATTGGCAGCATGCGGAGGTGGCGATTCCAAAGATGAGAAAAAAGACAAAGAAGAGCCGGCAGTTGCAACCAATGACCTTTCAGAGAATCCTGATTACCAGGCAGGATTGGATTTGGTTGCCAAGTCGGATTGTTTTACCTGCCATAAGATCGATGAACCCCTTACTGGCCCTTCATATCGTGAAATGGCAAATAAGTACACTGGGCTGCCTGACACGATCATCGCGCACCTCGCGGGGAAAATTATCAATGGAGGAAGTGGTGTATTTGGTCAGGTATTCATGACTCCCCATCCCGGCGTTTCTCAAGCCGATGCCGAAGCCATGGTGAAATATATCATGCTACTTAAGAAATAAATTTATGATAAGTCAAATTAGCTGTTCGCTTTTACTAACGATTGGCTCTATTGGGTTTTTTGCCAATGGTGAAAATTTTTCGAATGCCGACTGCACTCTATCTCGTATGGATACCATTATAAATAATACTTTAACTGATCAGGAGAAATCCGAAGGATGGCAATTGTTATTCGATGGGACGACAACAAAGGGCTGGCATCAATATGGCAACAAACCTGTTGGAGCTGCCTGGACAATCTCCGATGGCTGCGATCCGGCTGGATCCAAATGGAAAGAGGTGGTGGTGATATCGTAACTGATGACGAATTCGAGAATTTTGATTTCAAAATGGAATGGAAATATCCCAAAATGGAAATAGCGGGATCATGTTCTATATCGCAAGAGGATACTGCGAAGTATAAATGGCCATGGACTACAGGACCTGAAATGCAGGTGCTGGACAACCAGGGTCATCCGGATGCAAAGATCATAAAACACCGCGCAGGAGATCTTTATGATCTGATCTCCTGTTCAAAAGAAACCGTTAAACCATTCGGCGAATGGAATATCGGTTGAAATAAAAGCAGTGAATGGAAAACTTGGATCTTTTTCTAAATGGAGAAAATATGGTATCCACAACCATGTGGGATGATAATTGGAGATAAAATGATAGCAGCAAGCAAATTTAAGCATCCATGCCTGGATTCGGCACATTTAAAAAAGGCCGGTTTCGCTCTTCAGGATCATGGCAACGAAGTTTGCTCCGTATAAGTCAGGAAGTATCAACGATCTAGTTAAGAATATTCTAACTTTGGTCAACCAAAACCAAAAGTCATGGGAACTGAAATTCTTTCTCAGCTCAATTGGCTGGCCATTGTCGTAGCAGGCCTTGCTTATTTTGCCTTAGGCGCATTATGGTATTCCAAATTATTGTTTGTTATCCATGGATCAGGATGACGAAGAGTTAGGATGGATGATCCGAATGCAAGAAAGAACTTTGCTCAAATCATGATGCTTGCTCCCTGATCTTGATGATCATTGCCAGCATTGGTCTGGCAATTATCCTTAGCACGGATTGGACCTTCGTCACTATGATGTCTGGAGTAAAAGTAGGATTGACTTGCCGGAATATGTTTTTCCGCAACTGCCATCTCTATTTCTTATTTATATGAGAAACGGCCGCTGGGTCTTCATCTGATCAATGGAGGATATAATATGGTCGGATCGATCATTGCCGGGATAATCATTGCAGTTTGGAGATGACCCAAGCATTATTCAACCTTCGTAATTTTTAAAGATGTTGGTTGGAAGGTGAAGATGAACGGGAACGCTTCCCGTATTGACTACGATATCTCCTGACCTTAAGGAATTTCCGTTCCTTGAGAATATCGATCTGATCGAAGATGATATCGTCCAGGCTTTCTTCTTCATCATAATAAAAAGCCCTTACTCCCCAGCTCAAACTCAATTGATTGACCAGCGATCTTTCTTTGGTAAAGATATATAGTGGTGCTTTAGGCCGATAGTGCTTAAGGTAAATGCTGTATATCCACTTTGAGTCATTCCGATCAATGCATTTGCATTCGACATCCTTGGCAAGTTTGCAAGCATTATAGCATATGCGCATCACTCAGGAACGAAGGAGAGTGGGGCTGTGGCGCCAGTTCATCTTCTCGATTATAATGATATCCGTTCTTTTCAACTTCCACAATGATCTTACACATGGTTTCCACCACCAGCGTAGGATGCTTTCCTGCTGCTGTTTCTGCACTCAGCATTACAGCATCGGCACCTTCCAATACAGCATTTGCTACATCGGTGATCTCGCTACGGTTGGGCTTATTAAATTCGATCATGCTCTCCATCATCTGTGTGGCAACGATCACTGGCTTTGCACGATGAAGGCACATGCGGATGATCTGTTTTTGCAACAACGGTATTTTTTCAACCGGCAATTCAACTCCCAGGTCTCCGCGCGCAATCATCACTGCATCCGATTCGACAATGATATCCCGCAGATTTTCAAGCGCTTCTGGCTTTTCAATTTTGGAAATGATCTTGGTCTTACTGCTTCTTTTTCTCAAGCTAAATCGCGCAAGTACTTCCAAGATCTTTTACACGTCGAACAAAGGATAGCGCTACCCAATCCAATTGTTGTTCAATGATGAATTCAAATCGGCAAGATCTTTTGCAGTCAGCGCAGGCAAAGAGATCTTTGTATCGGGAAGATTGATCCCTTTTTTAGATGACAAGTCCCTCCGAGTGTAACTTCTACCTGCACATCATTGTTCTTCAACACTTTTTTGACCCTGACTTCCAATTTACCATCATTGATCAGGATCGTATTGCCGACCTTAACATCTTCGTGCAGATTGGGATACGAGACATATATCCTTTCCTTATTGCCCAATACTTTGGTATTGGTAAACGTGAGGATATCACCTTCCTCAATTTCGATCTCACCTCCTTCGATATCACCGACTCTTAATTTGGGTCCTTGCAGATCACCAATGATGGCGATATTGAATGGTTCTTCGCTGTTGATCTTGCGGATATGTCCGAATGATCTTCAGTTTATCCTCGTGTGAACCGTGTGAAAAATTCAGGCGGAAAACATTTACTCCTGCGCTGGTCAATTCAAACAACTTATCATAGGTGTCGCAGGCAGGTCCAACAGTAGCAACAATCTTTGTCCGATGAATCTTGTGTGCGACCCCGGCATCCCGGTCCATTTCTTTGTGATAATACTTTGCTGCGTGTTTGGCCATGATTGGTTTCTCGTTAGTGGTTGCTGGTTCAGCATTATTGATGATCAGCGTTCAGAGCAAGGATCTTCACAATCTTCATCCATTCTTCACTGATCTTTCCCTTATTCTTCACAGCGGCTTCCAGTGGAATATAATGCATCTTGTTGTTTAAAATGCCAACAAATACATTATGTCTTCCCACTACCAGGCATTCAACTGCATGATATCCCATTCGGCTTGCAATCAATCGATCGATGCAACTCGGAGATCCGCCGCGTTGAATATGGCCTAAGGATACAAACTCTTATTTCTGCCTTGGGTAATCTTTCTTTCAATGTTTTTTGCAAGTTCATTGGCCCCTCCAAATTCATCCCCTTCGGCCACAACGATCAGATTTACTAATTTTTTCCGACGTTCCTTTTCCTGTAGAGAATTGATCAGCTCATCCATATTGGTTTTCAATTCCGGGATCAGAATATTTTCCGCACCGGTGGCAATACCACTATGCAGGGCAATATAACCCGCATCCCTACCCATCACTTCGATGATGAAGATTCGATCATGAGCATCCATAGTATCGCGGATCTTATCGATCGCTTCTACTGCGGTATTGACGGCTGTGTCAAAACCAATGGTAAAATCGGTCCCATAAATATCCTTGTCGATCGTACCAGCCAATCCGATGCATGGGATATCAAATTCATGACTGAATTTGACGGCACCGCGAAACGAACCATCACCTCCAATGATCACCAGGCCATTGATATCCCTTCTTTTCAGATTTTCATAAGCCTTCTTTCGGCCTTCATATTCGAAGAAATTCTTTGCATCGCGCGGTTTTTAGCATGGTGCCTCCCCGTTGAATGATATTGGCTACCGATCGCGATTCCATCTTGAATATCTCATCTTCCATCAAGCCCTGGTATCCTCGCATGATGCCATATACCTCAAGCCCATGATAGATGCCGGTCCTGACAACCGCGCTGATAGCAGCATTCATTCCCGGAGAATCGCCTCCTGAAGTGAGAACTCCAATTTTGGTTACTTTGCTATTTGCCATAGATGAATCCGAGATTCTACATTAATCATCCATTCTTTTGTATAGGCTAACAATCGTTAGAAAGACATCAGTTCTCAAGAGCAGGCAAAAATAAGGTTTTGTAAGTTGCATTAAATTTCTGTCATGAGAAAAAAGCTTTTCTGCGTTCTTTTTATTTTCATATCAGCCAACGCATCGGCGCAAGCTGACTCTATTTTTTTTAGGGCTTTCCCCATTACGGATTATATGATGGATGTGAATGATAGCGTGAAAATAGTTCAGGTCCAGCTGCCCACCGGGCCATCCATCCAGATGAAACAAGTTGGCGTTTTGAGAGGTGTTTATCGTGAATCCAAATCCGACACTACAATGATTGGAACCGGCCGATGTAACCTCATCAAGGGAGATTACTATTATTTTACTATCAACTGGAAGTTAAGTGGTACTCTTCCCCGGCGAAATGATCTTTTATATGTAAGGATCCCAAGACCTCCTGCTTACCGGCGGCAGATTATTCCTGTGGCATCCCATTTTATAGTCTTTCGAAATGTGTATGACGAAGACCTGTTTGACCGGTATGCTGTATTCAATAAATGGGAGCAATCGGATGAAGACGCACTGATTGATTCTATGGTTAGAGACGTTCGCTTTACGGGAAATTATTTTCTGGAAAATAATCCTTCGATGAATGTCAAAATCGCCACCGGAAAATACCAAAATCAAATGGTGCTGAATGCAATGGTTGTATGTGCGAAGCCGGACATGGTCGATTTCCTGGACTATGTAATAGCAAGGCCACGGCTATATGCCGGACGGGAATGGAAAATAGCGGAGGTATTTGCAACCTGGCTTTCCAGTGGAGCGCCTACAGTGATTCGCAAGTAGGAATCTTACATTTGAATAATGAAAGTTTTGATAACCGGAGCTAATGGGTTCCTGGGTTTTTATCTCTGTAGGCTATTGCTCGAACGGGACTACGAAGTCATTGCCACTTCTAAGGGAGTTTGCCGGCTTCCGTTTATTGGCGCCTCAGGGTTCATCTTTGAATCTTTGGATTTCACTGATCCCTTTGCCGTTCATGATGTATTCCAAAAGTATCAGCCAACGGTGGTTGTGCATGCAGGCGCCATGGGAAAGCCTGACGAATGCGAACAACAGCAATGGAAGGCCTATATGACGAATGTGGAGGGCACATTGACAATGTTATTCAATGCCGAGGAATTCAAGAGCTTCTTTATTTTCATTTCAACTGATTTTATTTTCGATGGCAGTAAAGAAGTATATAATGAAGACGATCTTCCGGGACCTGTGAATTTTTACGGCAAAACAAAGGTCGAAGCAGAAGAAGCGGTAGCAGAATACTTGCATGATTGGGCTATCATCCGGACAGTGATGGTTTATGGAAACCCCGGCACCGGCAGAGGAAATATTCTGACCATTATAAAAGAAAGACTTGAAAACGGCCAGAGCTACCAGGTCTTCAATGATCAGATACGCACTCCAACTTATGTTGAGGATCTAGTAGGAGGAATATTAAAGATCATCGAAACAAGAGCTACAGGGATATATCATTTATCCGGGACGGATGTATTAACGCCCTGGGAAATGGCATCTCAGCTAGCCGATCACCTCAACCTGGATAAATCGTTAGTCATAAAAATAACCGCTGCTGACCTCGTACAACCTGCGAAAAGACCATTCAGAACTATTTTCAATATTGATAAGGCAAAACAAAATTTGGACTTTCATCCTATATCTTTCATCGAGGGATTGAGAAAGACATTTCCCTAATAGATCCATCCGCTTCCCCAATGATCACCCCGGAAGCCATACCGATAAATAACCCGGTTTCAACGACTCCGGGCATCTGATGCAACAGATCATTCAATTTCTTAGCGTCGGTGATTTTTCCAAAATGACAATCCAGGATGTAATGACCATGATCGGTGATAAAAGGACGGGATTGTTTTTTTCTTAACGTGACTTTTTTGCACGAAGTATTAGCCCGGATATATTTGGAAACCTGTTTAAATCCAAAAGGGACTACCTCCACTGGCAATGGGAATCGCCCCAATGTTTTCACCATCTTGGAATGGTCTGCAATAATGACCAATTTTCGGGAGGCTGCAGCAACCATCTTTTCCTGGAGCAACGCTCCTCCACCACCTTTGATTAACGTGCCATCAGCAGTAATTTCATCAGCGCCATCAATGGTGAGTGCTATCTCGGATATCGAATTCAAATCCACCAATTTTATACGCTGTTTCCTTGCCAGGCGCTCCGTTTCTTTGGATGTAGGAACGGCCCTTATCTCCAGCCCGGTTCGCAGTCGCGCGCCCAACTCCTGAATAAGCCAGGACACAGTAGAACCCGATCCCAGTCCCACAATCATTCCCTTCTTCACCAGGTCCGCTGCATAGGTGGCCGCGTTCTTTTTGCAATCATCGTTTGCCATAATAGACAAATAAACTACATTATGTTTGCGAAAAAAACAAATCAATATGCACCGAGTCATCATTCCTGTCGATTTTTCGGAAACAGCATTGAATGCAGCGCGCTTCACTGCCCATATGCTGGCTGATAAAAAAGATGCCTTGGCCATTCTTTATCACAACTATGAGCAGGATGATGATTACGATGTGGTAAAAAGCTTTATGGAAACCTTACGACATGATCTGAAGATAAAAGGGGATTGCCATGTAGAGTATGAAATCGAAAAAGGCGGGAATTTGATTGATAACCTCGAACGCGTTGCCAATGCTCGCCAGGCGACCGTGATCGCTATGGGCATCACGGGGAAATCTGCGTTGCAGCAGGTATTGATCGGAAGCAACACGTTGCGAATGGTCGACCGTAAAGTTTCTCCGGTAATGATCATTCCAACCAGTGCTACCTATACTCGGATAAAGAACGTTGCGTTTATGTCTGATTTTAAAGACATAAGCACATCCACACCATCTAAAATGATCAATGCCGTACTAGAAATGTTTGAACCCACATTACACATCTTAAATGTGATTCCCACACAGGAATCTGCGGATTCGTCGTTGCAGGAGCAGGGCAAAGAGGAATTCATGAAGATGTTTAGTAATTATTCCCCGGCATTTTACTTTTTAGCAAATGATGATTTTCAGGATGCTACTGATAAATTTGTGCTGGAACATCAGATCGACTTGCTGCTGACCATACCCAGGCATGAGAGCAGTAATATCAACGTATTAAAGAGCAGCCATACGCGCAAACTGGCTTATCATAGCCACATTCCGATCCTGGCGGCTCACGTGTGAAGTAAAAGTTTTATTAATTCCCAGCCAATGCTTTAAATTTAGCTCCCCGAAATCAAAATTTTTTTTATGCACCGAGTAATCATTTCGATCGATTTTTCAGCACCAGCTTACAATGCTGCGCGCTTCACTGCCCAGATGCTGGCTGGTAAGAAAGATGTTACGGTCATTCTTTATCACAGATATGAACGCAGGTCTGAATTGAATGATTGTGAAAATCTCCTGGAAAGTCTGAAAAATGAATTCCTAACCAAAGGAGTCGCGACGGTGGAGTATGAAAATGAAATGGGAGGGGATCTGGTTCATAACATTGCCAGGTTGGCGCATACCCGGAGAGCGACGCTGGTCGTCATGGGAATGACCGGAAAGTCAAACATGAAACAAATTTTCATTGGCAGCAACACATTAAAACTCGTCAATGAAAATCTTTACCCCGTGATGATCATCCCGTCTGATGCCAGCTACTCCGAAATAAAAAATGTAGCATTTGCTTCCGATTTCCAAAATGTGGAGGAAACCACGCCTTCCGTATTGATCAATGCTGTTCTTGAGATGTTCAATCCAAGATTACACATAGTGAATGTAAGCAACCGACACTATGTGTCGATTACTGAAGATTACCAAAAAGGCAAAGAAATACTTCAAAAAATGTTCAAGGATTATGATACTGAGTTTTATTTTATAGGGATGAACGACTTCTACGAAGCCATGGACAATTTCATCAAGGATTATAACATTGATATTTTGCTCACCATTCCCAAGCACGACAGCAACGCCAGGCTATTGTTCACCAGCACTCATACGAAGAAATTAGCCTATCACAGTCATATCCCGATCCTTGCAGCACATGAATAGGAGGTTTAGTCCTGGCGTATCAAACGCGGGGACTTGACGGCACGAGGACAATTATCTACCTTTGGTGTTCGTGCATGAAGAACATCAAACTGATTGAAGTGCCATCTGAAATCGGCGCCGGAACCCGCGGTGCCAGCCTGGGCGTGGAGGCAATTAAGATTGCAGCACTCGATTTCATGAGCAATTTCTTCATTCACTTTCCTTCGGAAAAGATCCCTACAGAAAACAAGTTGCTGTATGAACCCATTGAATCACCCTATGCTAAAAGGATCAAAGGAATCGCTGCGCTGTATGAAAAACTCAGCAAAGCCGTGTGTGATTCAATGAAAAATAATTTCTTCCCCGTCGTCCTGAGTGGCGATCATAGCACGGCAGGCGCTACCATTGCCGGCATCAAGATGGCCCGTCCAAAAAGCAAATTGGGTATTATTTGGATTGATGCTCATGCTGATCTGCATACACCTTTTACAACTCCGTCGGGAAATGTGCATGGTATGGCAATGGCGGTGGCATTAAGTAAGAACAATGAAGACTGTGCCGTTCATGATGTCGATCCCGAAACCATCAAGCAATGGGATTATTTAAAAAATATCGGAAAGATCTCTCCAAAAGCACTTCCTGAGGATGTGGTTTTTATTTCCTTACGTGACTATGAAAAGGAAGAGCGCCATTTGATTGAGAAGTATGGAATGAAAGTCGTCACTACAAAAGAGGTGAGAAATAAAGGCGCTGAAAATGTGGTGCGAGCTGTCTTACGGTATCTGGGAGACTGCACCGATATCTACATCTCCTTCGACGTCGATAGCCTGGACTCCTCCATCTCCAAAGGTACCGGCACACCGGTCAGCAATGGGTTAAGGGAAAGAGAAGTGGAAGACCTGATCAGCAAATTCATGCAGAATCGAAAGGTTTGTTGCTTTGAAATAACCGAAGTCAATCCGACATTGGATAAAGAAAATCTGATGGCTGAGATAGCCTTCAATATTCTCCAACGAAGCATCAACGTTCTGTTGATGAACTAATCTTTTCTTGCTACAAGTACTCTCTAATCAGTTTTATATTTAAACGATTTATCCGGATAGGCCGGAGCCTTAGGTATGTCCACGGGTTCTTTCTCGATCTTCTTTTTCAAATAGTCGATCGCAAATTCCAATTGTGCATCTTTTCCTTTAAAAGTTTCGTTGGGGAGATTATCCACCACAAAGTCTGGGTCCACTCCGTGGCCTTCAATCAACCATTTTCCTTCCGGCCCAAATACGCCCAACTCAGCAGCAGAAGCAATTCCATCATCCACCAGTGTATTGTCAAATGATAGCCAGATCTCTCCTCCCCAGGTTCTCATGCCGACCACTTTTCCAAGCCCTAGTCTTCTAAATCCTTCGGCAATAGCTTCTCCATCCGAACCCGTAAATTGATCACAAAGCAAGACCATATGACCACGGAAGGCATACTGCATATTCCAGACCGGCTTGCCGGTTCTTCCCTGCCAATAAAACCAGGCCTTGCGCATCAGTTTTTCCAGCACCCAACTATCAATATTGCCACCGCCATTGTGACGTACGTCGATGATCAATCCCTTCCGGGTGAACACCGGGTAGAATTGTTTAACAAAATCATCCATGTCTCTGGACGTCATAGCGCGCAAATGAACATACCCAATTTCATCTTTGCTGGCGCTATCAACCTGCATCCGGCGGGTTAATTCCCATTCCGAATAGCGCAGATCCGATTCTTTGTTGGAACTAATGGGCTTTACAATTTGACTAAACGTTTCGCCCTTTTGATTTATCAGGTTAAGCTTGACCTGAATCCCGACCTTATTTGCCAGTAATTCCGAAATATCCTGCACCTGCGTCAGGGGAATATCATTGACTCCAGTGATGATGTCGCCTTCGCGAACGCTTAGCCAGGTCATGCTCAAGGGTGATCTTTCTTCGGGGTAATCGGGGTCACTGCGATATATATGCGCAATTTTTAAGCCCTTGGCATCTTTTTCCAGGCGTGCTCCCAATGAACCGGTTTGAATTTCATCGGTTGGTCTTCTGGTGTCCCCGCCAACAACGAAAGTGTGTAGAGCAGACAATTCAGCCACCATCTGGGCTACCAGGTCATTTAGATCGCTGCGATCGGTGAGGCGGTCCACCAATGGTTGATGTTGTTTTCTAACTGCCAGCCAATCGACATTGTGCATGTTGCGATCATAGAAATAGTCCCTCATCATTCTCCACGCATCCGCAAACATTTGCCTCCATTCTTCCACCGGATTCACCTGGAATTTCCAGTTAGCGAGATCAATTTTATTCTTTTCAAAATCGAGCTTTTCACCATTCGCATCGGCTACTGCAAAAGTCTTTTTCCTGGCGACAAGAATTTTCTTTTTATTGGATGAGAGTTGGTAATAATCCAGTCCCGTTACTATTTCGACAGGTTCCATCTTTTTATCATACGCCATTTTGAGCGCAAACAATTTCGCCGAGCCTTCACTTCCATTTCCGGCATCTATCCAATAAAGAAAACCGTCGGCCACACTCAAGTCACGAATATTGCCGCTTTTAGCTGGCACCTGGAATATTTGCTGAGCAATATGCTGCCAGTCGATTTTTTTTATTGGCGGTGGAATCTTTCCTGATTTTTCATTCTTTGTCTTTTTATTCGCGGCAGTGGGTGTCCCGGTCGAAACAGTGTCTGTAACCCATCCATCCTTTTCCAAAAATGGAAATTTATCGGTGGTATCTACCTGCAGCGCATACAAATTCGTCGTCTCGGTATAATATGGCTCGGGTTGCCGCGAGCCCCATGGCGAGGAGACTTTGGTCTGCAGGTTCCTGTCGGAAAGAAAATAAATCCAGTGATTATCTTTTGACCAGGATGCGCTATAACTATCTAATCGGGGAGTGGTGATCGGAATATTTCTGCCGCTTTCTATCTCGACCAAACTCATTTGAAGGTTTAGATTTTCTATTCCGTGAGCGAAGACAAAGTAATCACTATTCGCCGACCAATACATATCAGCGATACCATAATCCTGGTCCTGGATTTCGAACTTAATATTGCCAGAACCAGAGTCTATAATTCGCAGGAGTTCATTCTTATCTTTAAAGGCAATGTATTTACCGTCCGGCGAAGCTTTTAGCGTATTAATGAGCGTTTTTGTATTTTTTGTCAATTGCTGGGGACTGCCGCTTCCATCAGCGGCTGTTTTCCATATTTCAAACTCGCCACTTTCATCAGATAAATATGCTACAGTCTTTTCGGTAAGAAATTGAACTTCCCTGATTCGAACTCCAGGCTTCCTGTTGATTTCTACCCACCGATCGCCTTTGGATGGAATGACAAATAATCTTCCGCGGGTGATGATCGCGGTAAAATTTCCTTCTGGTGAAAGTGTCGTAAAACTGATTGCTTCACTGGGATTCTTGATCCACCTTGATTTTCGTTGGTCAAAATCGGAGATCAGGCGGATATCCAGCATTTTTTCGCTATTCGATTCTATATTGTAAACATAAAGATCCGCTCCTTTCTGGTAAATGATTTGGGCCCCGTCCGACGATGGGGATTTGATATCCCATTCTTTGGAGAATGTATGTTGCTTCAGGGATTTGCCTTCCTTGTCCATCGACCATATATTCATGGAACCGTCCCGGTCCGATGCAAAATAGATCCGGTCTTTGTAAATCATAGAATGATAGCTCGTTCCATTAAAATCGCAGGTTAGGCATTTTGCTTCCTGCTTGCCATCGAATTTCCAGATCTGTTGAATAGTTCCACCGACATATCGTTTGTTGCTGCTGCCTTGCTTTGGAAGCCTTGAAAAGTAAAGCATATTGGACTCATCATAAGAACCGTCTGAGATCTGCGCAAGTGGAATCATTTCCGTGGAGAGTGTGACTGGATCCAGCTTTATTAGTTGAAGGTCATTGAGGTTACTATACCGGCTACTGGCATAAATGATCTTCCCATCTTTTGCCCATCCGACGGGTCTGTTGTACCAATTATCATAGGTAAGTCGGCGAGGTATGCTGCCGTTGATGTCGATCAGGTACAACTCTCCTACGTTTTCATATTGGCCGCTAAATACAATTTGCTTTCCATCGGGCGATATCACTGGGTTGCCCTCCCATCCGGGATAAGTGGTCAATCGGTTAACTACTGCGGTGGTCATATCATACTTCCACAGATCTCCTTCTGAAGAAAAAACAACGATGTTGCCGTGGATGGCGGGAGTGCGGTAGTAGCCCTGTTGTTGCGCATGGCCAACTTGGTAAAATCCAGAAAGGATTAATACCGGTATTAAAACTTTTTTCATAAACAGTATAATTCCTGATTTAATTTTTAGAATCTTGCAATGACCGGATGAAATTATAACGATTTTACATCTGCACCATATTTCTCTAATCCAGGTCTTATGGGGATGGAGGGAGTAAATTCGGAAGGATATAAAAACAAAAAACCGGCCGCAAGTGCCGGTTTCAAAGATTTTGATGATGGCCTGCCTTAATAGGCAAGGGTACGTACAGGAGAGGCCACTTTATTAGATAGCAAATAGGGTAACCACTGCGATTATCAGAAACACCGAAATAATTACAATAGCAGCCTGTACGTTGTCATTCTGTAATAGTGTGTTGATTTTTTTCATGCACAAAAGTTTGAGTTTCGAAAATGGGGTTAAGATATTCCACAGGGAAACCGGAGACTGAAAAAAATTGTCTTTTGTGATTTTACAAAGGGATGGGAGTACTACAAATCTACATAATATTTATCCCCGTGTCAAGACCCCTTATGAAGTTTTTTCGCAATGGTACGGAGATATTTGCCTATGTAGCACCATTAAAATCAATCGTTTATATGGGATTCGCTGGTCTAATAAATGCGGGTTTCTGCACTAATTTTTTTAATATTAATTCTTTTATTAATAATTAGTTTTTCGGCTGAATTTCCGTCGAAATATTACCCATGAATATGTGAAATGTTGGTCCTGAGGGTCTTTAGGAAACCAGTTGATATTTTACTACGGATGGGAGTTTTACCTGCTCCACTCTAAGATATTCTTGAAATTGTTATTTTTCACAAAGTTCTTTCAGCTTGTCGAGTGCTTTTGGGTAGGTCTGGTTCATATAATCTAAAAAATCTTCTGTGGTGTCTAAGTCAACAGTAACGGTTGTAGTTCCATTGTTTTCTTCGAAAGTATAGTTTTCAAATCCGTTTGCCCATTTTTCTACTTCTGGTCCTTCTGTAATTTCCTTATCAGCTTTTAAAAGCCCATAATGTTGAATTGAAACAAATCGGTTGGGAATGTTTTCAGCTATCCTGGAAACCATACCTCCCTTTTCTCCTTTCTCATCTACTCCAATAAATAGAATTTTATTTCCCTTGTCCCAACTTCCTTCATAGGTAGATGTCGGGTTAAACAAAGAAGTCCATTGTTCATAAGTTGATTTACTGTTAATGCCAAGCATAAAATCATATACCTTGGTCACAGGTGCATTGATGCTTACTTTGAATTGTAACTTTTTCATAATATTAAATATTTACTAGATCAAGACTGAGACGTTTTATATATTGACTACGCACGACTAAAATTTTAGTTTCACCCTCATCAGGTAATCATCACAGGTCATAAATAAAAAATGTTCATCTGGCGATAGTGCACAATTCGAAGTGTGCTGCCCTGTATATATGCGGGCCAGCAATTTAGCGGAAGCATTAAATATCCATAGACCTTCCGGACCAGAAGCGAATATATACCCGGCTTTATTGACTTTCATTCCATCTGGACCGCCCAGGTCTTTCCCTTCATAAGCATGGACTTCATAAAAGAGACTTCCGCTTTTTGCAAGTCCATTCGAATCTAATTCATATTTCATCCAGACCGCATTATTTGCATCGGAACTGGCAACATAAAGGAATTTGGAGTCAGGAGACAGGGCGATCCCATTTGGATATTTCAATTCTTTGGTAAGAAGATCTACTTGCCCGCTTGGCTTGAGGCGATAAACGCCCTGAAAATCGAGCTGTTTCAAAGAGTCTTCAATTCCCTTTCCTAATCCATAGGGAGGATCAGTAAAATACAAGTCGCCATTTGGATGTAACACTACATCGTTTGGACTGTTCAATCTTTTTCCCTGGTATTTATCTGCAAGAGTCTGAAATTGCGGCGATGGATTGTTAATCGGCGCGATCATTTTGGCGATTCGCCTGTCCCCATGCTGGCACAGTATTAACTCGCCATCCGCATTCAGCAAAAGTCCATTTGATCCGGGTTCAGCTACTTTATTGTTCGAATCACTGTTCCCCGAGGGAGTGAGGTAGGTGGTTACTCCCTGTCCCTCCTTCCATTTCATAATCTTGTTTGCCGGAATATCGGAAAAGAGCAAGTAGTCTCCATCTTTAATATATAATGGTCCTTCCGTCCAACTAAAACCTGAGCCAATCACTTCCACGGTGGCAGTACTGTCCAGGATCTTCGAAGCTTCCGAATCGATGATTTCAATTCTTAATTTCGAATCCTTATTGGCAACACTAACTTTCGGCGATTTACTCTTACAGCCGGCAAGTATAATAACGACCGTAAAAACGGTGAAGATTCGAGCCAGATTCATATCGTGCAATTTTTTTTCGTTGATATTTTACGTCAATTCAATCCATTAATCTTAAAAGAAGCTTTCGATGTCCATTGATCAATGCCGTATCCGCATCCTTATACTCTACAATTTTATCCAACCCGGCAACCTCAAAAGCCTTTGCATAAGAAGATCCCAGGGTTTGATTTGAAACCAATGTGATAGCACGGGGCTTTATCTTCAAGAGATTGGCCACTTCATGACCAATCAATAATCCACTAAGGTAATGGTAGTTACCTTCAGCTCCGATTCTTTTAAACAGATCGTTGATACGGACCTGGAAAATGTTATTCAACAAATTACCTTCTATACCTTTCCTGACAGCATCTTTAAAAACTCGATCATGGTTTTCATCCAATTCATTTCTCCTCACCGAGGTGGCGAGAATACTTTTATTCGAAAGCAAATCGAATAATTCTCCTGTCATGTAAGTACGAATTCCTGTCACCAACCCATTCTCAACGGATAAATGTTTTGAATGAGTCCCTGGAAAGATCAGGGTCGTGTCTCCCTTGTTCATCACCAGGTCGCAGCCGACCAACATGGTTTCTTCGCCCCGGATTGCATCCTCTTTCGCACTGGCACCTGAGATGATGGTTACCCTGTACACAGGATCGGTTCCAATCGTCAGTGATTGGGTAATCAGACCTGTTCCTTCGCAATCGAAAGGCAAATCTTTATACGGTAGTTCTGCCAATCCTATACTTGAAGACGCCATACCAGAGATAATGATGGGTATCTGCTCAATGGGCCGGTCGCAGGAGGATGCAATTTCCCGTATCCTCTCCATCAAATAGCTTTCATAAAATTTTCTTCTTGGTTGCTTCGGTTCGCCTTCCTGCGTCCACGACTCAAACATCGAAGTGATCCCATGACCGGTTTTTACTTCGGATAATACCAACAAGTTCTTGGAATCCACCAGGCGTAGTCGAAATGCGGAACTGCCCCAATCGCAACTAAGAAACTTATTCATGGATGCCTTACTTGTGAATTTCCCTGATGTCTGCTATCGCCGCCAGGAATTTTTGTGCATTTGCAGTTATCTGCTGGACGGATTCTTTATTCATTTCCTTTTTTGTATCCACCAACGACTTGCCAATTCCAAAAGCAACAGCCCCTGCATTCTTAAATTCCGCGATATTGTGCAAGTTTATGCCTCCCGTCGGCATCAGAGGAATGAATGGCAAAGGTGCGCGGATTTCTTTGATAAACGCAGGACCGGATGTCCCTGGAAAGACCTTGATAATATCTCCCCCCAGTGAATGGGCTTTATATATTTCCGTGGGTGTAAATGCACCAGGCATGGAAACGGCATCCAATCCTTTAGTGACTTTGATCGTTTCTTCATCCGTTATCGGTGAAACAATGAATTGCGCTCCGGCGGCAATTGCTTTTTTTGCAGAACTGGCATTCAATACAGTCCCCGCACCCACGATAACATGACCCTTTAATTTTTGAGAAAGCATTTCAATGCATCCTAATGCATCCGTCGAATTGAGAGTGACTTCAATGCAATAGATCCCGCCTTCATGAAGTGCGTTTGCAATTGGAAGGATTTGATCAGGATCTGCCCCACGCAGGATCGCCACAATTTTATGACCTAAAATTTTAGCGAGCGTAGTCATGGTTTCGCCTTCGTATTTTCAATCTCAGATAATTATGACGCTGTTGCTGCCCCCAAACTCGTTCGGCTCCTCGCTATCTGCCCCCGGTTCATTCACCCATTCCTTCTCGTTGACACGGTATTTAAAAACATGCTTGGAGTCCTTCGGCAGATTTACGTCTGCACTAAACGTTCCATCCTTTTTCCGGCTCATGATGATGGAATTTTGCCAGTCACTGTTAAGTCCCAGTATCTCTATCGTTTCCGCATTTTCAACCGTAAATGAGAATTTCACTTTGCAATAATCCTTTGTCTTGTAATAGGTTTTGAGTACCATGCTGCTTGATTTATATTAAATTGGGTAAAATATTTCTTCAGATCGCTGCAAATTTACCGTAAGGAAAAAAAGAACGGAAAAAGGTTTATCAACAAACGGCAAGCTGATGTAGATAACTCGAGTAATAAATAAATTGCAGCGGGATTTGGAAACACGTTTTATTTTCTAATTGCAAAACATTTTACCATGAACTCGCGTAGGGAATTTCTGCAAAAAATAACCGCAACAGCTTTGGCTATTCCTTTGTCAAAAATTGATCAGCCAAAAAGAATGAACTATTCTCCTCATCTCTCAGATGATCGCGTATTGAAAGTGGCTATTATGGGATTGGGAAGTTATGCCAATCGCGTAGCTGAAGCCATGCGTACGTGCACCAGGGCCAAGTTAGTCGGCGTGATTAGCGGTACACCTTCAAAAATAAAAGATTGGCAAAGCCGGTTCGACATTGTTGAAAAAAATTGTTATAACTATGAGAATTTCGATAAGATCAAAGATAATGCGGATGTTGATGCGGTATATGTAATTACGCCCAATGCTTTGCATCACGACCAGGTGATCCGTGTGGCTCGTGCAGGCAAACATGTCATTTGTGAAAAACCGATGGCTGTCACTGCGGCAAAAGGCAAAGAAATGGTGGATGCATGCAGGAAGGCAAATGTAAAATTGTTGGTCGGCTATAGGATGCACTTCGAAGCAAAGACTCTGGAAATAATTCGCATGAGAAAAGAAGGTGCATTTGGAAAAATATTATTCTTTCAGGGATTGAGTGGATTTCAAATTGGTGATCCGGGCCAATGGAGACTGAAAAAAGACCTCGCTGGTGGCGGCGCTTTGATGGACATCGGAATTTATGCGGTAAATGGATCACGTTATATGGTTGGCGAGGAACCTGTTTGGGTGAATGCTCAGGAAACAAAGACCAATCCCGAAAAATTCAAGGAAGGTGTGGATGAAACAATTCAATTTCAACTGGGGTTTCCCAGTGGAGCGGTGGCCTCCTGCTTGTCTACTTATAGCATGAATTTCCTGGATCGATTTTTTTTAGATGGGCAAAAAGGATTTGGCGAATTAAGTCCCGCTACAGGCTATGGTCCTATAGAAGGAAGAACCCACCTCGGTGAATTAACCCAACCTCACGTCACTCATCAAACAGTTCAAATGGATGAAATGGCCGACATTATTTTGCGAGGAAAACAACCAACGGTGCCAGTCGATGGTGAAGAAGCGTTGAAGGATTTGATCATCATGGACGCTATTTACCAGTCAATAAAAATTGGGAAAAAAGTAGATCTTAAATAGCCGGATATCAGGCAACGGACAGTCGATCCAATCCGTTTACACTGAATTCTCATTTTAGAATTAACTCTTTGAATAGCCGTTTCTTGCTGGCTTTTCTTAACTTGGTCAAGTCAAATAGATTTCATGAAAACAATCCACTTACCGATCGTCTTGCTTTTTTTGATCTGCTCCTGCTCATGTGATAAGGGAAAATCAGAACCCCAGCCTATTGTTTGTACAAGGCATGTTGCAGTGACGGATGTAAGCGGAAATGTATATACTTCCATTGTTATTGGTACACAGGAATGGTTGGTTGAAAATCTCAAGGTCACCGAATACAGGGATGGGACTCAGATTCCCAATGTAACGAGCAGCGTCGGATGGAGAGCGCTCACTCAGGGTAGTTGGGCCAACTATAATAATGATCCGGGGCTGGATGCTGTATATGGAAAGTTATACAACTGGTATGCGGTTAGTGATTCTCGCGGCCTTACTCCTACGGGTTGGCACGTGCCGAGCGATGTGGAATGGACCACTCTGATCGATTATTTGGGCGGTCCTTCTGTAGCAGGAGGAAAATTAAAAGAATTTGGCCTTAGTCATTGGCTCACGGATAACAACGGGACAATCACAGATACGCGTTGCTTTAACGCATTACCGGGTGGATCAAGACAGGATGATGCCAACGCTACATTTGAGAACGTTAGTAGTTCCGGTTATTGGTGGACGACTGAAGATCTGGGTGCTCCCGGCGCCACATACGTCATCTTAAGCCACAATACTCCCCAGGCTCAATTGGATGTGGCGAATAAGACTGTAGGCTTTTCTGTTCGATGCCTAAAGGACTAACCCGGAGCTTTCGATGTCTTTTTCAGTTCTTTTGAGAAAAAATCCTATTCCGCTCTGAGATTTAACCAAACAGCTGCAACGAAGGAGGTTGATCAAGTGTCAGTCTAAAAAAAGGATTATGAAAAGGATGCTTTTCTCATGGTTATTAGTCATTAGCCTTGCCTGCGACAAATCGCATTTTGAAATTACCAGCGAAATCATTGGCAATTGGGAGCTGCGTAGATCCGAGGGTGGTATCGCAGGTACTATCGAATTTGCCCCGGGCAACGGAAATATTTACACGTTTGAAGCCAATGGAAATTTTTCGTATAGATCCAATGGAGCGATTGCAGACAAAGGCACCTTTACGATCAATCATTCAAGCAGCCCGGGTCAATGGACCCTGCGGTTAACGAGTCAAATGAATAATGGTGCTGCGTCACTTTTAATAAAGTTGGATAAGAATGACCTGGTCTTCCTCCCCACAGAAACCTGCTGCGATATGCCTACACTTACTTATTCCCGGATTTGAATAAAACACATAAGTTTTCTTCTCCACAACACCCTAAAATTTGTGGAAAACTCTGAGGTCCAAGTGTATTGCAAGCATAATGGATTAAATTCGCCCCTAATAAAAACTTGTACACTGTGAGATTAATGAGTTTAGAAATCAAGGGCTTCAAGAGTTTTGCAGATAAGACCGTCGTCAATTTCGACGACAATATCACCGGGATTGTCGGCCCCAATGGTTGTGGTAAATCCAATATCGTGGATAGCATCCGCTGGGTGATCGGGGAACAAAAGATCAGCCACCTACGTAGTGAGAACCTGGACAGCCTTGTCTTCAATGGTTCCAAAACCCGCTCGGCTTCCGGACTGGCCGAAGTAAGCCTGACTTTTGAAAATACCCGCAATCTCTTACCAACCGAGTTCAATACGGTCACCGTTACGCGAAAGTTTTATAAGAGTGGAGAAAGCGAATATCGCCTCAATGATGTTCAATGCCGCCTTAAGGATATTCAAAACCTCTTCGTAGATACGGGCATCTCTACAGACAGCTATGCCATTATCGAACTGGCCATGGTGGATGACCTGATCAAAGACAAAGAAAATAGTCGTCGTCGCATGCTCGAACAAGCTGCAGGTATTTCTATTTACAAAACACGTAAAAGAGAAGCACGGCTAAAGTTGGACGCGACTGAACTGGACATTGCCCGGATCGAAGACCTTTTGTTTGAAATTAATAACCAACTTAAGACCCTGGAAAGCCAGGCCAGAAAAGCCGAAAAATACCATGAAATAAAAAGAGATTACCGGGAAGTAAGCATTGAGCTGGCCAAAGCAGCACTGGAAGGGTTCAATCTCACCTTCCAGGAATTAAATCAGCAACAGGAAACAGAAGTAGACAAGAGAATCAAAATTGAAGCAGAGATCGGCACCGAAGAAGCCCAATTGGAAAGAGAGAAGCTGGATCTGATTGAAAAAGAGAAAGCGCTTCAATCGATGCAACATGAGTTCAATGAACTGGTACAAAGCGTTGCCAGTAAGGAAAACGACAAGAATCTTTCCGCACAAAGGGTCGAATACCTGAAAGAGAAGGAGCGTAGCATCAAAGACTTTTTGGCAAAGGCTGAAGGTCAACAACAGGCAATTGAGGAAAGCATCGGTTTTACAAACCAACAGGTGAAAGAAGAAGAGACGGTCCTGACAGCATTGAATGAACAGCTTAACCAGATGCGGATAGAAGTAGACGGCCGCCGAAATGTGCTGGACGAAAAAAGGAGGACCCTGGATTCGCTTCGCAGGGAATTCCAACAAATACAGCGAAACCAATTTGATGCAGAAAAAAAAGTCGCCGTAGCCGATACTTCGACTCACAACATTCAAAAGGTGATCGCTCAACTGGAAGAAGAACGCCGGTTACGTGACCAGCAAAGACATCATCTGGACCAGGAACGGATATTGAGGGAAAAAGAACTTCGGATCAAGCGAATAGACCTGGAACAATTGCAGATCCATCGGGAAAATACAAAGGAGCAGATCTTGCAAACGCAAATGATGCTCGAAACGCTTCGCAATAAGCTGGCAGAAGAAAATCGCAAACTGGATGCCAAAAGAAATGAACATGAACTCTTGAAAAGCATGATCGATTCGATGGAAGGCTATCCGGAGAGCGTGAAATTTCTGCATAATAATGCCGACTGGAAGCATGAATCACCCATCCTTTCTGATATTCTTTACGTGAATGAAGAATACCGCACTGCTCTGGAAAATGTATTGGAACCCTATCTGAATTATTACGTGGTGAACAACCTGGCAGAAGGATTGATGGCCGTGCGGTTGTTGGATGAGAATAAGAAAGGTAAGGCGAATTTTTTCTTGTTGGATTCACTCAATGAATCATCAGATGCCGCTCTGCCCAATGATTCGCTGCCATTTGAAGGAGCGATACCGGCATTGTCGGTGGTGGAAGTAGAAGAGCGATATAAAAAATTGGCTGAAACGTTATTAAGCAATGTGTTCGTTGCGGAGATTGATGATGCTCTTTCCTGGTTTGAGTCCGGAAAACAGATCGGTGGGTTGGTGATCATTGAAAAGAACGGGAAATATGTAAAAGGAAAATATTCAATGACCGGTGGAAGTGTGGGGATGATCGAAGGAAAAAAGATCGGTCGGGTGAAAAACCTGGAAAAGTTGCAGGAAGAGATTAGCGCGCAGGCTGCAGTCGTGGAAGTATTGCGTTCAGAAATTCAATCGCGCAACAATGAAGTGATCGCATTCAATGAAGATTTGCGAGAGACCACTATACAGGATACGGAACAGGAAATTCAGCAATTAGCCAACCAATCTTTTGCGTTACACAATAAGTTGGAAAATCTGCATTCCATGCAAACCAATAGCCAGCATCGGTTGGAAGAATTGAATATGCAAATGCAGCAGACCCACAGTTCGGTGGAAGGGGTCAGAAATCAGCTGACAGATTATAATGAGCAGGTATTAGCCCACTCGTTGAAATTGTGCGATGCAGATTCGGCTTACAAGCAATCGGAAATGACCTATGATGAAGCGTCGGTACAATACAATGAATTTAATCTGAATGTAACGCGTCAGCAAAGTAAGATCATCGCACTTAAGCAGGAAGGGGAATTTAAAACGAAGCAACTGAATGACCTGAAGCAACAGATCGCAGAGAACGCGGCCCAGTTGGAAGAGACGATCAGCAATATAGACCAGTCCGCTCAGTCTTTATTGGATTTGGAAAATGCTTTGCTTCAAATGATGAAAACAAAGGAAGAGGAGGAAAGGAAATTGAATGAATCAGACCAGGCCTACTACAATTTCCGTAACCAGTTAGCCGAAAAGGAAAGTCGGATCCGGTTCAGAGTGAGGGAAAAAGAAGAGGTTGAATTATTATTGAGTGAGATAAAGGACAGGCTAAATGAGATGAAGTTGCAATTGGCGGGCATGAAAGAACGCCTGAATGTAGAATTCAGAATCAATTTGGAAGATATGCTGGGTGAAGCCCGGACAAACGAAACCCCGGTAGAAGAATTGCAAGAGCGTGCGGACCGGATGAAAAAGAGACTGGAGAATTTAGGTGAGGTAAATCCGACAGCTATCGAAGCCTATATTGAAATGAAAAAAAGGTATGATTTCATACTGGAACAAAAAGATGACCTGGTCAGCGCTAAAGAAAGTCTATTAAAGACAATTGAGGAAGTGGAGGCGACAGCCAATCAAAAATTCCTGGAAACATTCCATTTGGTTAGGGATAATTTTCAAAAAGTTTTTCAGACGCTGTTCACTGAAGATGATCAATGTGACCTGATCCTGGAAAATCCGGAAAATCTTTCTGAAACGGGCATCGATGTGATTGCGAAACCAAAGGGAAAGCGACCCACGTCGCTCACGCAATTGAGCGGAGGAGAACGGACTCTAACTGCAACGGCGCTATTATTTGCGATCTATCTTATCAAACCCGCTCCTTTTTGCATACTCGATGAAGTTGATGCTCCACTGGATGATGCCAATGTAGGCAAGTTCACCAATATGATCCGTCAATTCAGTCGAAAACTCACAATTCATCATTGTAACGCATAATAAGATGACGATGAATTCCGTCGATGTTATATATGGAGTGACCATGCAGGAACCAGGAGTAAGTAGGTTGGTTCCGGTGGATTTCAGGGCTTTGAGCCAAAATTAATTACCTCTCTTCCTTTTGCTGCAAACCTGGATTTGGAAAACGCTATTCAATGACCTCTGGCGTATAGGTCTTGATTTGTTCTTTCTTTTTGGAACGCTTAATCAGGTCAGATTTCATCTTATGGACGAATGAAGAAAATAGAAAGTAAAGCCCTATGCACATCAGCGCGCATGCAACCATGCCCCAAAAATACCAGTCATCCTGGCGGGTCCTTTCAAAGCACGCATAGAAAATCACAAAGATACTGCAGATCACAAAGGTAAAGCCCAGCAAGAGTTTCGTTATGTATCGATCGTGGTGAAGGTTTGACATGGACAGTGATTTAAGTTTAAGAGTTGAGTATCGGACAGGTCTCTTATAACACAAAATTAGGGCAAAATTATTGCATGTTAAACGAATGATTCTATATCTATCCACGAAATTTGCGGGGAAATTTATCTGACAAAATGAAAGCAACAAAAAAAATATTCATCCTGGCTTTTTTATTAGTTAATACTTATTTTTTATTCGGGCAGAGCGCGCCGGAAGGTTTATTTATTGGGTCCAAGGCACCCGACTTTAAGGGCAAGGACCAAAATGGGAAGGAAGTACGATTGAAAGATCTCCTGAAAAAAGGCAAGGTTGTCCTGATCTTTTACCGCGGGGAATGGTGCCCCTATTGCAATAAAGAGCTTCAAAAGCTGCAAGACACGCTGGAAGCCATTCAAAGTAAGGGTGCAGCAGTAGTCGCCGTGACACCGGAAAAACCAGAAAATATCTTAAAGACCATAGAAAAAACAAAAGTTACCTTCTCGATCATTCATGACGAAGAACTGAAGATTATGAAGGCTTATGATGTGAAGTTCCAGGTGCCGGAAAATACGATTACCCGTTACCGTAGTTCCGGAATTGATATTGAAAAGGCCAATGGCACCAACGGAAAGTTTCTGCCCGTCCCGGCAGTGTATATCATCAACAAAGAAACAACCATCGTTTACCGGTTTTTTGAACCCGACTATAAGAAGCAGGCACCCCTCGCAGAGATCTTTGCTAATTTGTAGGGCGGGCGACTTCTAGTTAAGAACCCCTGCTATTTCCACGCAATCCTTCCCACTTTTCCATTTTCGCCTGCGAAAAAGAAAGCAGATCCCAACTTAGAAGCCCTGCATACGTGAAAGCCTTCCTTACTGATCCATTTCCAATTTTGTCCGCCATTGTCGGAGTAATCAACACCATTGATCCCACAACTGAAGATCTCTCGTTTTGAAAAGTATTCCACGCAACTGCGATAGCCATGCGGCGGAGTTTTGGGTGTTTTCCAGGAGCTGCCGCCGTTGCTTGTAAAGACGCAATTGTCCTTAGTTGAAGCATTATCATTAAAGTCGCCTCCGACGATGATCATTTTTTTTCCTCCTTTTAATCGGTAGTGATCCCATACTGCCAGCGAATTCGCACCAGTCGTTTCCTTTCCCTGAATGATGGGCAACGACTTTCGTTCGTTTCTTGTGAAAAGCCGGGATGTCCTTCCACCACTTACAAACGCCGCTTCATCTCTGTCCAAAGCCCTCACGTTGGTGCCACTGGCGGCAAAACAGGCTTCACCGCTATCGGCTGTGGGTCTTTTGTCGATTGGAATTTCCTGCCAGGTAGAACCTCCATCAAAAGTTCTAGCGATAAAAAATTTTCCATCAATCGGGTCACCTACTACAATCCCGGCCTGTTCGTTCCAGAACTCCATCGCGTCCAGGAATATCCCTTTGGTTTTGTTTTCATACACCACCTTCCATGATTCGCCACCATCCTGCGTTTTTAAAATATAAGCCGGTTCGGCAATGGCCATGATGATTGCCGTAGAAGCATCGAAGGCTTCAATATCACGGAAATCATTTTTTTCAAAACCATTTACGGTTAGCCACTTCCAATTCTTTCCGCCATTGGTGGATTTTCCTACCGTGCCATTACTTCCACTTACCCAAAGAACATTTTCGTTGACGACACTGAGTCCTCGAAGACTTGTATTCGTCCCGGAGCTGAGCAATTCTACTTGTGGCTGCTGAGCGGTAACGAAGGATGAAATAAATATGGAGAGGATAATAAAAACAGGAGAAGCAGATTTCATATTACGGCTATTTAAATAAATTCGATGCTTAGGCATATTTCATCATGGTTCTTTTGGAGGCGCCATCGTCGTAAAATTCCATGACCGCATAGGCAGGATTAAATTCCTGGAAGGATCCTTCCCACCAGCCGCCACAAACTGCGCCATTACAATAGTAGTCGACGCCGAGATAATTTACTTCGTCTTGTAAATGCGTGTGGCCGCTGAGACAGACTTTAATATTCGGATAATTTAGAAATATTTTTTTAATCGCCAGGAAATCGGTGTGCATAAGGTTTCTTTTGATCGTCATGTCGCCATTGGATTCGGTTTTGTTGAAGAAAAGGCCGGAGCTTATGGACAGGATGGGAATATGGGACACAATACAAATAAATTCTTGAGACGGGATCATCGGCAATTCACGTTGTAACCAATCCAACTGTTCAGGATCGAGTTTACCAATATAGCCATCGACCGGATCCTGCTGGGTAGAGTCCAAAACAATAAAATGCCATTTTCCCTTGTTGAATCGGTAATACCTGTTTTGCATTTTTTGTGTCTCTACCACCCAGGCCTTGCCATACAATGGATCATTTTCCGGTTTATTTTGCCGTATAAGCCAACCCCAGATATCATGATTGCCGATACAATGATAGACCGGCAAGCTGTTCTCATTTTTCAGGATGCTGTGAAAGAGGGTCCATTGTTGCTGTGTTTCCTCTTTGGTTTCCTCGAGAGCATCCATGATGGAATCGCCTCCATTAATAATAAAATCTACGGCAGGATCCAACTCCTGAACGTGATGTAGCGCTTTGGCCATCCCCGTTTCCGGGATCAGTCCTTTGTGTACATGAATATCGGTGATGTGCGCCACACGAAGCCCCTTACCGGTTGGATCTGTCTTTTGCGTGCAGGAAAGATTTGGAAGGAGTTGGGTACCGATCAAGGCGGCGGAGGTTTGGATAAAGGACTTTCTTTTCATATGGATTTTGTATGAATTTGGATAGGTTGAGCCAGCCGCCTACAGACGGTTTTTACGGGGTAATAACACCAATAATAAAAACCGTAGGAAAACGTTGTTCAATTATCCCAATTTGCATCAAATGTAGGGTTTTGTTGATTCCACCAGCATCCTGCTGTTGGCAAATTGTTACTCGTACCGAAATACCTTTAGCGAAATAGTCCTATTTTTAGGAGTTAAAATAATTCACCTTTTATGAAAATACGCATTCTTTACTTGCTCCTCGGGATGGGGCTTATTTTGTTGAACGGGTGCAAGAAAGAGAAGAGCTTTGAAGCCGGCGGAACTCCTTCTGATGGAAGTTTGCAAAGTAATGTCAGCGGAGATTGTCTGCCGAAATCCGTAGACGGGATATATGTAGCAGGTACGGCGCTCACGGGAACCAATACAATTTCTGTGGATGTCGATGTCACCAAAACAGGTGTCTTCAATATTTATTCTGACACTATAAATGGATATTATTTTCGTGCCTCTGGCGTATTCAACAGCCTTGGCGACACTACGATTATTTTGATAGGAGCAGGCATCCCTTCGGCGCAGGGCACCGACAATTTCCTTATAAAATATAATAGCTCAGTTTGTGATATTTCCGTCACGGTACTACCCTCGAGTGGTGGTGGTCCGGCTGAATTTACGTTGGCAGGAGCAGGGGCCAGTTGTACAGGTGCAGTGGTGAATGGCACTTATGCCGTCGGAATAGGGTTGACAGGCTCGAATACAGTAGCTATCCAGGTAAACGTAACCACGATCGGTAGCTATACTATCACGGCGACATTCCAGGGCATGACCTTCTCAAAAACGGGTGCCTTCGTTTCAACAGGACTGCAATCAGTAACGTTAAACGGGTCGGGACTTCCGACGACGGCCGGCACGAATACGGTTCCCATTACAGCCGGGGCTTCCACTTGTAGCTTCGACGTTAATGTTATTGTCGTACCTATCGATTATTTTCCCCGGACGGCAGATAGCCATTGGACTTATGAGTTCGACCCAACTTTTCCGGATGACACGATCATTCGCAAAGTCATACCGCAGACGCTGGTAGCTGGACTCAATACATATAATATTTTCATGGCTTCCGACGGTAGCGGTTTTGATTCCTCCGGCTATTACCGAAAGGCCGGTGGCGATTATTTTGAATATTTTGACGGGGGCGGTTTTATAGGTTTCGATCCACCGGAGATCTGGATGGAATATGTGATGCTTAAGGATGATGTACCTGTCGGCACGGTCTGGAACTCTGCTGCAATAACCGGATCCATCGACCTTCCTCCAGTAACTACTCTGAGTGTTCGCTTTAAGTACTCGATATTCCAAAAAGATGTACCTATCAGCATAACTACTTCAAAAGGCACGATAACCTACCAAAATGTCATCGTTGTAAAAGAAGAGTACGAGCAATATGACGGAACCAATTGGAATGATATCACTAGCACAGTGGGGTCTGGCAAAAGTTACTATGCCAGGGGCATTGGTCTAATAAAATTTGAATTCTTTGACAATACGGGTGCCCCTGACGGGGAACTCTTGCTGAGGGATTATACGGTTTTCTAATAAGGCTGGCGCATCATTTGGACTGATCAATCGTCTTCGTCATCTTCGTAATAAGCGTCTTCGCTGCTTTTGTAATGTTCTTCCCACACTTTTACGGCTTCATCGCTGAGGCATTCGATAATGTCATAAAGAGCATCTTTCTTCATCTTCCATTCGGTATCGGTAGGATTTTCAAAACGCTGAATAAAGAGGCAATGGTCCGATTCCACGGCCACTTTAATGAGTGTAATTGGTGAATCTTCTTTTTCCTTCACCAGGTAGTAACATCCGGTTTCCATCAAGTCATAGGTATACATAAAGCCCCCCTTTTTAAGCGTTTTTTAATCTTACAAATAAGCAGAATCTAATGGCATCAAAAGCAGGTGAAAATGGGAAGAATCGAATGGGAATGAGTAGTAATCAAAATTAGCAATTTGGCCTGTTTCAAAAATCCAAAATCGAAGATTTGGAAAAAAATAATTTCAATTAATCAAAACATACTGATTATCAAGATATTATATAGTGAATAAGCCGCAATGCATAAGCCCTATGATTCGTAGAATTGCGTGTCTATCGGGCCAGGTTTTAGGGAGGTAAGAGGGGGAGGAGTTCAGGCATTGATCAACTGTTGGAGCTTTTGATTCTTGTTGCGCAGGTCTATTCCGCCCTCCAGCGTTGATTTTAAATTGGTCATATAAAATGTCCAGCCCTTGCCGCATTCAATATAAAAATATTGCTGTTCATTCACATCATCCATGGGCATTTGCTGTATCAACTCGCATATATTTTCGCCATCTTCTTGCTGCACAGAAACGGTGACCAGGCAGCCTCCGGAAAATTCAAATTTTAATTGGTTCCACCCATTGGCAGAAACTATTTCTCTAGCCTCAACCGCCGAGTCATCATAACCAAACCATAGCCATCGGTATTTATCACCTGCTTCTATATGCTGATTTTTTGGACGAAGGATACCATCTGGTTTGGTGAATTGTGCCAGGCGAAGAAACCAACTTTCCAATCCCTGTTGAGTCGCCCATGCATCATAAATGGATTTAGGTGGAGCCTTTATGGTAATTCGTTTAGTAAATTGTTTCCAGTTAAAAGGAGACATGGCTTATGGATAAAGAATTCAAGTGAGACATATATAAAAGAAGTCCCGGCAATAATAAATATTACCGGGACCAGAATCATTTTCAGTCGTTTAACTGAACAGGCAGGTGCGCTTGCACTCCTTCTTCTTTTCTTTCTGTTCTTTTTTTATTTCCTGCTTGTCGTTCTTTTTTGCTTTGTTTACACTGCTTGTGCTCATGGTTGCAAAGGCAACGGCTACAATACCGCCGATCAGAATAAGGGCAATTAGAAGTCGTTTCATATCCAATAGTTTTTGAATAGAAAAATTACGAAGAATTCCTGGCCGAAGCAAAAAATTTAGATGAGCGGTGATTTTGGTGCGTAGTTTTCCGAACTCTCATTTACTAAATACAAAACCAAACAAAGACTTTTCGATTGTCAATGTTCGGCCTGGTGACCCCGCAGGGACTCGAACCCTGGACCTACTGATTAAGAGTCAGTAGCTCTACCAACTGAGCTACGGAGTCAATTAAAACTGGGATTGCAAATTTGTCGGAAATTCCGGTCTTCTGCAAGAATATTTGATCCTGACCGGACCTACAGGATACAGTAGACAAAAGCTTTTTACGGGTAGAGTGTAGCAAATAGTGTAGCAAATCTTTTGGTATGAAAGTTTTGACTGCTCTGTACCTCGACAAGCGTAGAGTGAAGATCAAGGGTACCTACCCTTTGAAACTGCGTATAACCTTCCAGAAGGAACGTCGATATTATTCCACCGAAATTGACCTGACCATTAATACGTGGAAGAAGTCAACTCGAGGAATCACGATACCCAGATTATTGAAGTTCGAGGACAGACTATCCGATTGTTGAATGAAGTCGATTGCATAATTCAAACCTTAGAAGAGTTCACCTTCCGAAGTTTAAAGGTATCTACTTTAACGAACCAAGGAGAGTGGAGACGGTAGAAGATGCTTTTAACTCCTACATCGAGCAACTTACTAAGGAAGGAAGAGCAAGTACTGCTGAGTCTTATACAAACGCTAAGGCATCACTCCTATCTTTTAGGCCAACTTTAGGACTAATGGACATCAGTGCCATGCTGTTAAAGGAATATGAAAGTTGGATGTTACATCGGAATAGGAGCAGGACAACGGTTGGGATATACCTGAGATCATTGCGTACGCTTGTTAACATAGCCATTGAGCAGGGTTGTATGAGAGCTGAACAGTATCCTTTTGGTAGGAGAAAATATCAAATCCCACGAGGTTTCAATTTCAAAAGAGCCCTATCCGAGGAGGAGATAGAATCTTTATATTACTACAAAGCCCCTGCGTTTTCCCCCGAAGACAAAGCTCGTGACTTGTGGTTCTTCAGTTATTTAGCAAATGGAATGAACTTTAAGGATATCTGCAGGCTGAGATATTCAAACGTATTGAGCGATACAATTGTTTTCCAGAGGTCCAAAACTGCACAGTCAAGAAGTGGTGGTCCTCTTGTAATTGTCATCTTGACAGAAGATCTCACAAGGATAATTAGTAAGTGGGCAAAACCGAAGGAAGCGGTCGAAGGATTTATTTTCCCTGTTCTCACGGCCAACGATGGACCTCTGAAGGAACGCCAGTTGACGAAACAGTTTATCAAGACCACAAACAAGTATCTGAGTAGGATCGCCAAGGAACTGGACATTCAGACAAAGTTGACAACTTATACCGCACGACATTCCTTTTCCACAACATTGAAAAATCGAGGTGCTTCCATACACTACATCAAAGAAAGTCTAGGTCATACAACCACACAAACTACAGAGAACTACTTGAAATGTTTTCCGGACCGTGTAAAAGAAAATTTGCTGCACAACTGACTGCGTTCAAAAGGGCCCCTTAAATATCCATCGGTAAAGGTTTGGTGTCGCACACACTTTTCGTAAGAAACAGATTATCCTCATGTTGCCGTGCGCAAGGACAGTTGATGGGTTACCCTGAGCAATCCTCAATCAATGATATGGTTAGGTGAATCAGTGATCTTTATACCTCTGGGTAGCAAAGAACTCGCTACACCAAATGAATTTGGAAATAGGCGGCAGCATTGCAATATGCTTTCTACCCTAAGGTTTGTGCGGAAGGCCATCTGCTGATTTTGAGCTCTGAGTTGCTCTGATTCGTTGTCTTGTCAATAGCCTCGAATGAAGTACATATATAAGGTGTAGATTTTGGGACACCGTCGTATTATCTGGTAAGGGATGGAACGTCAGCGGGAATGACAAGCTTGCATTCAGTCTCCCTGAATCTCTAGACCCTTAAATATATATTCCGTTAACGTCCCTTTATAAAAGGGCTGTAGGTTTATCTCGGCACTAATATCTCTCCTTATGATGTTCCATACAGACAGGAAGTATTGTCATCGTCAAGGAAGATATCTACGAAGTATCTTGGTTCAATGGAAGGCGTTGCAACAAAGGTAACGGTCCATTCTTCATTCCCCAAGGCATGACTGATCTGCTGCAGGAGGCTCATCTCAAACTACCCCTGCGTCTCTCAAACTGCGTCGACAAAATAGGGGTTCCAGATTTTTTTCTCCATTGTTAAATTACGTACCCTTCGCCATGGGAAATAACTTTACTTGCTGTGATCCTGTTAATCTGTTTGTCATTTGATATTGGTTTTGACAAATGTAATCAAATGGTGAACCCAACTCTTGAGCTCGACATCAATGTGAATAAGTTGGCTGGTTGCCAATAAAGTGAGGACAGTAGGCGTAACTTTAGGTTCAACGATTTGGATAAGCAATGATTTTTTTAACCCTTAAATTTTATTGATGTCTATACAATCTAAAATTGAAGAATGCTTTTCAAAACTATCGCCAAGTTGGTTTGCAAGAATTAGATCCGAATTTGAGGAACATCCATTTTACATCCCGATGGAGGAAAAAATATCTACAACAATTTTCGAGGGCGAAATAGAAATACACGTAAATGTGAACCTATTTGACTATTGCTGGAACAATATAGTAAATTATTATGCTTCGAGAGGACCTATAGAAGAAGAGGACCGATATGAGGCGGATGCAGAAGAAATCACCAGGCCAATAATTGACGTCTTAGAAACTACGATTAATTCCCTGCAGAGTCTTGCTGAAAAGTATCAAATAATCAAAACCGCAAATGCAGCCATTGTTGAACGGAGAACATTAAAGACGGAAGATGAACAATATCGGCTATTATTATATGTAAGCGATAAATTGCTCAAGGTTATTGGATCAAATTTCTCTGATATTTGCATCCTTGCTGAAGATATACTTGATTTTTCAGTAAGGTTGAAAATTGACATCAATCTGAATGAGTTAGCAATCCTTATTGTCCTTCTTGTACCGTGCAGGAATTTTCAACACAGCAAGTCAGCCTCAAAAGGACGTGAGACTTTATCAGGACCCATTTTTCATATAAAGACGACGCAACTGGTGAATATAAAATTCCAAGATCTCTGAACACGCAAGTTTCCAGCCTAAAAAGTCCACTCGGCCCCTGGGATGCTCCCCTGGAGAGCGTAAAGGAAAGGCTCGATTCAGGCTTTAAAGAATTTGCCTTACTAAGACACTGAGCAAATTATAAACGATCTACCCCCTTCAGCTATTTCCAATCGGTAGCACCTTGTAAAACTATATCATCGTCCTCGAAAGGGCGACAGAAATTCAACACTTATAATACCATGATAATCAGCAGTGAAAAATCATTTCACTTCCCATCGCCTAATTCAAATTGTACCTTTGTAATGCTGGGATGGGGCATGACCCGCAGTGAATTATTAGTTTATCCCACTAAAATTAGTTTATTAACAAAAAATGTAATGTAGATGGTTCGAAAATAACTAAACGCCGGAAGAGCTTTGTAAAAAGCAGACTGGCCAGTAAAGAAACATATTAAAGGCTTAAACATCGTTATTAAGATGATTACGAGTAAGTTAGACAAATTGATTAAAACGCTAATTAAAGAAGTTTATGAAAAAAGGAGCCGAACCTTGAAAGAAAGAGCATTATTGAAAATGTGGTACAGGCGATTATGAAACAGGAACCAATGTCCGACGAGGAAGTGGATGGTTGGACGGGCAGAGTAACCGAAATGGTGAACAATTATTTATAAAATCAAATTGGGTAGTCTCCACTAAAAGGCGGCTACCCAATAACTTAATAGTTATGACAGAGATAAACAGCGATGAGAATTTTCAGAGTAGGGATCTAGAGGAAATCTTTGGAACAAACCCACGAGAAAACAAAAGAAGATCATATTGCATCACGGGAGAACAACTCTTGAACATGAAAATTGAACGGCTTCCCTACCTAATTGAGGGATGTTTTCCCCACAAATAGGTGTCGTAGCACTAGCCGGAAGTTCAGATGTCGGAAAGAGCAGCTTATTGAGACAGCTCGCTACGTCTATTGTTTATGAGCAAAAGGATTTTTTGGGATTTCCAATCAACGCCAAGCATCGTGGGGTAATTTATGTGAGCACCGAAGATGATGCCCAAGCTGTAAGCTTTCTCCTAAACAAACAAAAGCCAGCGGACAAGGAAGCGGAGGATTTGAGAGGCCTGAGATTTGTATTCGAAAGTGACGAGCTCATTGAAAAAGTGGAGGTGGAATTGAAGGATCAGGCAGCGGACTGTGTAATAATAGACACGTTTACGGATACATACGGAGGTGACTTAAATGCCTCGAACAAAGTGAGAAGCTACTTAAACGGGTTTAGTGTTCTAGCAAGCAGATACAAATGTCTGTTCATTTTTCTCCATCACACGGGGAAAAAGGAGGACATCTACCACCATCAAAGGATAATCTTCTAGGCAGTCAGGGATTCGAATCTAAAATGAGAGTAGTGATGGAGTTGAGAATGGACTATTCAGACTCAAATAAAAGGCATCTATGCCTTGTAAAAGCCAATTACATACCGAATGATGAGAAATTAATGAGCTATGTCTTGAAGTTTGATGATAATCTTGTGTTCACGAAGTTGGATCAAAGGGTGGCTTTTGCAAGTTTGGCTAAACCGGAGTTGAGAAGAATGATATTAAAAAAGAGGAAGCCAAACTAAAGGCGATTGAAATGAAAAAGCAAGGTCTGTCCGTGAGAAAAATAGCGAAGGCTTTAGACGAAGAAGGTCTGGAATATGGAAAAACTGCCATTTCAGAGTGGGTGAGGGATTATCCGGTCGTCCGTTATCCTTTAGAGAATGGTAGGGACGGACAACTACTGAATAGGGGCCACTGCGTTCAGGATCGTGGCTTACCATTAGAAGACGTTAGGGTAGATCCCGAATTGAATCCGCTACCGCAGGAGCAGGTCGTAAGCAAACTTGATAGTGGTGATCTAGATGACCTCAATGACGGAATTGATGGATGCGCTGAAATATGTGAGAGACGAGATGATGCAACAGCGCACATTGGCATTCCAGAATCTGAGGAAGATGCTGGTGAAGATGACGATTACATGAGGGAACCGGAGGATTACGACTGGAATTGATCGATGCAGACTAAGTGATCCCAATCAGGGGGATTCTAAGTTTAATATAAAGAAGGTGTCTGAATTGTCTTCAGGCACCTTTCTTTAGCACCAGAATCTATTTACTTCATGCCCCTTGTTGGCCTTGAGGTGAGCCTGGAATATAGGAAAGCGAGTGTCAATTGGTAGAGGGACGGTCGGTCCGTCCGTAGGCACCACAAAAAGAGGGACGGACATAGAGTAATCAAAGGTCAATGCGACGAGAATGATGGAATCAATCGACTAACTCTATTTTTTCCTTTCCTGACGCACCAGTCGGCAATTAATTTCGATTAATCAAGAGCTTGCAATAATAATCCAGGCCATAGGGGGACGAATTCATCAACACCAGGTCAGGACATATAGATTCACTCTACATTAGGCGGGAATGCTTATTCCCTATATGTACTACTACTAATCTAATATTGGATTGTTCTTATAATATATTATTACTAATATCAAAATTGGTAATATTTAGGGATCAACAGAATTAACCCTAAGATTAAATACGAAGAATCCGATAAAGATCAAAAGTGATGGCTTGCCAATCGTGCATATTGCCAAAAGGTTGGTGTCGATATCTTCCGCCATGTTTCCTGACCACACCTACAAGATTAGAGAAGAACTAATTATTATATGGTTGGACAGACTGAGAAGAATCAAAGTAGCCGATAGATAGTAAAGATTGAAGACCCATGCCTCCATCATTCTCCCAGGATAATCAGGATCTGCTTTTTTATACCACCTTTCAGTATGCACTTCATATTTCCTCAGAGCAAGATCTACCCCGGAACATTTTTGCCGAAAGGTTCATGTTGACTCCTTCTCTACTAATCTGCAGGGGAAAGTTCTTATCTGATTTTGCCCAGGGTAGAAGCCATATATCTAAGGGATTTCACTTATTAATTGGTTTGCCTCACTTTTCAGGGAAAGAAAGTCGGATATTAGAGACCCGCCATCACTTTTGTTGACTACTATATAAAGAAAAGTTAGTACCTGAGAATCCTGACTTCTTGGAGTCCGAAGGGAATGAGGCTTTGAATAGGATTGCTGCCAACAAACCGCCATCGCATTCACTATCGTCCCTCCTGATGAATAGATGTTGCACGTCCCTCCTTTTGGAATTGGTATCTTTGGAAATGAAATTGATCGCCGATATAATCGAGGAACTTATCGATCCCGAGAAATCATTGACTGGGCCTTTTTTAAAAACAAAGGTGTTGGCTGCGAAGGTGAAGAATGCTGAATTACGTTCATGGATTAGCCTCGAGCTAAACGGGTATAGTGACGCAGAAAAAGTGCCTGATTACAGAAAAAGCGGGTGCAGACTCTGGCAGGCTGGGTCAATGGTGCCGGGTTTGGCGGTTATTGGAAAGGTTCCCGATGGACCTTCCGATGACCGGGTACAAAGAAGATTGGGATGAGTATTTTTCAACCATAACATTTACGGAAAGCATTGCCGGTCTTGAAGCGTTTACCAGCAACAGTGAAGCATCCGAATTATCGCAGCCGCTTACCAGTGAGCTAACCGAGATGGTGGCCGCCAAAGTCCGAAGCTTCGGCAACCCGGCTTTCAGCCTGGTCAGCGCTTCCAAACGCATATCTGTCAACAGGATCCGGGATATTCTTGCAACGATCCGATCACGACTCTTGGATTTTATGTTGAAAATTGACGAAGAATACGGTTTTGTGACTGATATTAACAAATTGTCCGAGCAAAAAAATATCAAAGAAAAAATCACAACGATCATGAGTAAAACCATCATACATAATACCGGCGACGGGAATGTGGTGAACACGGGCAGTCATTCAGCGTTGAACATCACGACTAGCATACAGAAAAATGATTTTGTCAGCCTCAGCAAATTATTAGCTGATAATGGAATGGCCGAAGAAGACATCGCTGCTTTGCAATCAGTTATTGATACTGAAAAGCCGGACTTGCAAAATAAAACCTTCGGGCAAAAAGTAAATGGATGGATAAAAAAAATGTTGGACAAATCACTGGATGCTTCGTGGAAAATCGGGATCGGTGCTGCCGGTAAATTGCTGGCCGATAGTATACAACAATACTATGGCATGAAGTGACGATTCGGCTACAAACATACAACATTTTGGCGTCATTTTCAAGGCTTTAGCAGCAATAACTCCATGGGCTATATTGCTAGGGTGGTCCTGCCTTGGCAAATTCTCTAGTGTGAATCGTTCTCACGGTAACTTAAACCTGCCTTAATTCGTAAAGGTCATTTTCAATAGTCTGCAACCCGTCGATGCATAACGATATCCCTAGTTGGAATGAAATCAAACTCGAGCAACTGCCTTCAGCAAAGAACGGGAGCTACGGCCCAACGAGCGTGTCGAGGCCAAGAGCTTTTGGGACGACTTCTTCGAGGTATTTGGGATCAACGGGTATAGAGTAGCGACTTTCGAGCAATAGGTTGGGCGCTATGACCAAGAGAAGACAACGCAGAGCGAGTTCGAGTATGATCATTGAAGGACAAAAATTTCCCAACCAATCTAAATACATACATTTGCCGAGTGAACCATGTTGCTGGTGGATGTCGCAGATCTCAATCTCCTTCAACTCTACAACAAGGTTTGCAGCTCAACAATTAAGGTCGTTAACACCCACTTTTAAAAAAGGAGTACATGTGTCTGCACGTAACACCAACGGTGGCGATAACTTTCTCGCCATGTCAGTTAACAACATCGGCTTTCTTGTCGACAGATTAGGTCAAGACTGTAATCCATTACAGCATTTAAGGGAACTCACACAAAATTCAATCGAGGCAATTCATCGAACAGGTGGAAAGGGGGAGATCGTCTGGGATGTCGATTGGATAACTTATGACTTGGAAGGCGGTGTATTTAAATTATCAATTACTGACAATGGAGATGGAATGACAGGAGAGGAGATGGTACGATCAACCAACTATCATCTTCCATGGCAACACAATCAATGTCCGGTAATTATGGCGTTGGTGCCAAAATAACAACAGCTACAAAGAACCCGTTTGGAGTTTTATACCTCTCATGGAAAGATGGTGAGGGTTCTATGATACAGATGTATAAGGATGAATATACAGGTCAATATGGCCTTCAACAGTGGAAACATGCGGACGGCTCTTACAAACATTACTTACCGCTTGAGGATGATGTAAAGCCTGAGTTGATCGATACACATGGTACTAAAGTCGTCCTGTTAGGGCTAAGTGAAGATCGAACACAATGCAAGACCGTTGGGTGCTCCTTCGCTTCACGGTGGATATCAAAATACCTTAACACTCGGTATTACGAACTCTCTCCGGAAATTACTTTAAAAGCAAGAGAAGGATGGGAGTACCCACGAACTGACCAGGATCGAAACTATTTACGAGGACTTTCTGGTCAAGCAAACTACTTAAAGCAACATTCACTTTCATCAGGAAAACTGGATCTGACTGATGCAATTGCTCATTGGTGGATATTAAAGGATGAATCTGCAATAACTAATAATTCGGGGTACATTAAATCCGCTCGGGCACGCCGCAGCACTTTATCAGAATGAGCTCTACGAATTAAGCACAGGTCGTTCAGCTATGGCCAAGCTTCAACAATTTGGAGTAACCTTTGGGTATCGTTTTGTAGTAATATCTGGAACCCACCAACACCTCATTACTAACTACTAATACTGCGAGAACGAGTCTCCTTATAAATAATGATTTACTGCCATGGGCTGATTGGGCATCGGAGTTTCGTGATAACATGCCCGAGGAAATTGCAAAGCTTGTAGCGGAAAAAGCCGCAGCTGCAGCCAACACAGACCATCAAAAATCAATCAAGGACAGGTTACGAGATATAATGGACTTGTTTAAGGTTAGCCGTTACCGACCACTGCCAACTGGAAGCGTATTTATGGATGAGGATCGCTTAGTTAGAGGAGGTAGTATCGGTAATCAAACCCGAAGCACAGGAAAGGGCAGCTCGTCGAAGACGAACAGCGGTGGAGGTACTGGAGGAAATGTATATTCCGTTTTCGAAAAGGTAGGTGGAACCCCGGGCAAGAAAATTAAGCCTGACCCATTTCCTGAAGTTCAGTGGGTAACCGTTAACAATGGGACAAGAGATCCAAAGGACATGGAAGATAGAGCTGCAAAGTATTTGCAAGACCTGAATCTGCTTTTGATAAATGCGGATTTTTCTGTTTTTACTGATATGATTGACTTTTTTTCGAAAGGAATACAAAGAAGCGCCGGGCATCATGGAGGTAACTGAAGAAGTCATCCGAGGGTGGTTCGAACAAGCCCTAGTTGAAACTATCATAGGCATTCAAGGGCTAATGAATAGAAAGGATTGGACGCAAGTAAATATAGGCGCAGCTTTATCGGAAGAGGCCTTGACTGCTTCTGTAATGCAACGTTACCACGTGCATTACGCCGCAAAAAGAGAGCTAGGCGTGAAAATTGGTTCCATTAAGAACCAAGCCACAGCATGAAATCCCGCCGTCTTTAAGATTTAGGCTCATTATTATATACTATAAAATAGTAGCCATGAAATACGCAATTGTCCTTGGATCTAACATGTTTATCGGAACCTCAGGCGTTGTAGGATATAAAACGAAGGGAGGAATTAAGGAGTTTTTAAAAGTTAAGGAAATCTATCGTGAACGCTCAAATGGCTCATACCTAGCCTTAGATGTTGATGTTAAAACCATCGATGGTATTCGAGAGGTTAAATTATTTAAGAGTAAGCCTGTTGTTGAATGTGAGAATGTAAAGGTTATATATGATAAGAAACGAACTACTGTTATAAAAAATGATGGTACAGTTGTAATTGACGTTGAACAATTAGACCCTTTGGACGAGTCTTTACCTAACACTGGACCCGTCCGGCAGGCTCTTGATGCGAATCTACTGGATGGAATAATCAGGATAACCGGAAATTTTTCTGTTGGTGAGTATAGTATTAAGGCTACCATCGAAAAAACGGAAGTTGGCGGAGTAACCATGAATGGCAATCTCTCGGTTGGGACTGGAGGAATAGTGTTGGATCATATGGGTATTTCCTTTTGATAAATTCCAAGTCAATCACTGAAGCATTCATGAAAAATGAACACGGGTTATCCCGATCCTTATTCTAAAGCTTTCCTCACGTACATACAGTGAATTGAGTTTCGAACTCACGAAAGGTTTTAACAATAATTCAGGAAGCCATAAAAGGGGGCTCAATATCTGTCAAGAGATATAGAGAATTCAACTCCTAATGCGGAATATCTTCATCCCCTATATGTATATTATGAAGCATACTAGATTATTCCTTCTATATATTGTTAAAATCAAATAGGCATAGCTAGAGACCGACAGCATTACCTTTGGATGTGTTTGCATAGAATCCCCAAAAAGATCAAAAATGGTAGCTTGCCAAACTTGCCATTTTGTCCATCCATCCAAAAGAAAAGCTTACCCTGAAGAGTGTAAATGATGAAGGGAGGCAGAATAAAAAATGATCAATCCTTGAGGCAACGAACTGATATACCATCCGGCTTATAGCCCCCACCGAAACCAATGATGGCAACTGCGCTGAACAGGAAGCGTGTCCATGCAAAATTTGTACTGGACTCCGTTAAACTCCACCAATACCCATCCCTGCCAATCCCTCCAAAATTTCCCCCGTCATCTCGGAGGCCACCTGGAAGGCCTGTGAAGCCGCTGCTGTTTGAAGCATCGGTGTTAGGGCTTTCCCAATGGGATGTGCCGATTTCTTTCATTTTTCCACCTGCTAAGCTCAATTCACCTAAACAGTCTGTAAGTACAGTCCATTCTGCATCCGTCGGAATATGCCAACCTTGCGGTGCTAAACCTCTGGGATCGTTAACGGCATACCAGTTATACAATTTACCATAAATCGCCCCATTTGTGGGGTCATTATTATAATAGCACCAGGCTCCGGTCCGTAATGCAGCCCATTGTAATGGATCAGTTACCTGTGGTATAGCATCTCCGTTTCTATACGTTGTCACATCCAAATTTTGATCCATTCAAGTTTGGCTACAGATCCTTACTGAAGTGATTGGAACACTCCATCTTTATGACAAGAGATAAGCATTAAAATTCCTCCTAGTAATAGAAAATACTTTCTCATAACCTAAATTGAAGAATAGATGGTAGCCACAATTAAAAAGCAAGACAATGGATATAGACTTCGATTGGAAGAAGGCGCCTGCAGAGCTTGCGAATAGCGGTCCGTAGCAAGTTCGAGAGCATAGAAAGGTAAAGAAAAAAGGATCCATTTCAATAATTCTTCATTTCTCCTAAACGTCAGGACGATTGAATTGGAAAGACACAAGAGTATTTAGTGGTAGCAATTAGCCAAATCGTTCTTAAGAGATTCAAATGAACCATGCTGTGATTAAAGACAGCATAATAATCGTACATCTATGTTTTTAGATGAATATTTTTAGCGCATGCATATTTTTTGTAACTTCTATATCCTTTACTAACAGCTTATGTAAAAGATGCTTTTCACAGTCTTATCATAGCTGGATTTGTCAATAAAAAAACCATTTCCCTGATACCAGTCACAATCTATCGGTTCATCGTTGGACGAACAAGTAAACATAATACACACTGCGATTGACAGTGAGGGGAGAATAAATTAACGTCAGTCTAAATCGTTAATATGAAGAAACATATTTTAATTCTTTTGTGCGGGTTTGTTCCATTGTTCGGGGCAAGCCAAAATAACAAAATATTTAAAGTGCGAGCAAAGGAAATCACAAACGAAAACCGCTACTACTAAATATGGTACGCCATCCATTGTTGATTTTGTAGCATTTGATTTTAATTCAAGCAGGATTAGTTTTGATAGAAATAAAACAGAAACCTATGATATTATTAAAATACAGAGGCGAGAAAAGATGATTATTGCTCAATTACTTGTTATTTCTGCAAAAATGAAGATTTAAAAGACTATGAGGTATGCTTATACTCACCAAATACAAAAGATAAAGTAATATTCACGGTGAAAGAAAGCAGTTCAACTGTTACAACAATGATTATTTGTGCTTACATAAAAGAGTAAATAAAATATTAGCTATGATGGCATACTTTCATAATTCGGATCAAGCACACCATCCTACCTCCAAAAACGATATGAAATCTTAGTCATTTTCAGGGCATAAGCCCTGATGAACGTATCCAACAAATTTGAACTCACAGAGAAAGTGTAAAGATTCCTTCATAAATTCGATTGTTAAGACCTTTTCGAAATGAGAAATGATACAGAGCAAAGAGCTCAAAGAGAGGCAGACTGGTTGTGGGAATTGTTTATGGAGATATGGCATGAACGACCTCATCTTTCTGAAGTAAGTGGGGACCCCCTGATGAGCCCTATACCAAAGACATGGATGTTCGATTATCTATTGGAAATGAGAAAATATCCAGAGCTTAAAATGGTGAAAGCTAATATTATCTTGTGTACGTTTGCTGAGCATGAATTGAGAAGATTGGGAAATGCTACGCCTAAGCACAGAGCATTAATTGATAATGCTAAAAAGTTATTGCTTAGCGACAAACAAAATCTTCATACTGATAAGATAGATTATAATAGCGACAATACTAGAGATGTTAAATAGCCCCTCACTTTTAAAGAATGTTTCTAATAGCCTACTAGGTTGGATAGTTCATAATTTGACACAAACTTATGGCTGACAATGCTGATATACTAGAACACGAGATATTAAAGGCACTTTATCTCCATACTTCACTTATGCAAGCTGGATATGGCACACCTGGCGGTAAATCAATACCAATCTTTGTAAGAGATTATAGTATGTCAATGCTTCACTTTGGAACTTTGGTTGACGTTTTAAATAATCCAGAGAAATATAAAAACGAGACTGCCTTGCAATCCCTTATTGTAAAAACCGAAGACATTAATATAAAAAGGTACAATTGTGGTGATGTATCAAGTGCAATAGAATTATTATCGTTAAATAGGCACGTTGAGGATAAACTTATAAAGGATGGAAGCAAAAATGTAGGAAGGACAATAAAACTAACTTATAGAGGAGCAATAGACTTTAAAAGCAAGTTTTATTACAAAGAAAGAGAGAAGTATATTTCAATTTTAAGGAGCTATGACATTCAGAAAAAAGAACGCTGGCTAAAGGAATATTGGATTTTAGTAGAAATACTTAAATATGTTATGGGCGGAATAATTGGCGCAGCAATAACTTTATTAGTAGTACGAATAAGTGGCAACTAGATAGTCAAATGACTCCAGTGGATCTATGATGTCGCCCTCAGGCCTTTCTTACTAAACCAAATGCATAGAATTCTTGTTTGAATTGTATGAGAACCATCCTGACAATTTCTCAGATAGGATTCAGGATGAACACTCAAAAGAAAAATCATTTGCTGCATGTTAATTCCTACACTTGAATAAAAAGAGGGCTGTTTTCCTATTCGGCGCTGGAGCAACCATGCCCTGGGGTTCATTAAGCACAGCTGACTTAACACACTTAGTTTTGACGTCAGGATTTCGTATTACCGATAATAAAATGACTATTACCCAATACATTTATGATCGGTTAACTAACAAGGGATATGCTAAGACAGATATCAATTTTGAAACACTTATAAATGTCATTGAAGAATTGCTTGTTTATTATTCAGAATTTAACTCTTCAAAGCAATTGCCCTCATTACTGAAATGCTTTTTTGATTCAACCTGTGAAAGTGATTTATTAAATTTCTCAGTAAAGAGTGGTAAAATCATTCATGGATATGAACTTCAAATTCCAAAAGGGGTTGATTATATTTTCTCACATCACGCTCTTCAAGGAGAAACCCCAGAGCAATTCTTCTTTCAGCATTTAATCGGAGAACTTTTATCTACTCTTAGTGCGTCCATTTCTGAATATGCTTACCACACTTCTGGCCATTCAGTTCTGAACACGGAAGACGAGGTGAGTAAAACATTTGTTGAATGGATGAAACTCCAAACGAGTAATGGAATACTACGAATGTATACTTTAAACTATGATAGAATTTTCAAAGTATTATTAGAAAAGAGCGGCTATTCCAGTGTTTGAAGGGTTTGATTGTGGAGAATTTATGAGCTTAGGGGAACATTATAGACCGAATGTTCTCAAGATATTACAAGATACTGAAAGCAACGTGCACTATAATTTGCATGGTTCAGCTTATTGGGAAGTCCTTGATCTGGATGAGAATGAACTGCCCAATAGTGAGATCGTTCTGTCTGATAACATTCATCTGCAATCGAACAATAGCCCCGCTTCAATTCAAATTGAAAGGGGAAAAACACTACTCATAACCAATATCATTACAGGGTATCAAAAGGCTCAAAAGTCTATGCTTACACCCTTCAAACAAATGCAATCAGCATTTGATGCAGACTGCTGTTTAGCTGACACGATTATGATCATAGGGTATTCCTTTGGCGATGAGCATATTAACTACACTTTGAAATCTGCATTAAGGTATAATCCATCAGTGAAGATTGTAATAGTAGACCCACACTTCATTACAAATAAAATGGATTATGAGTTTGTATTGCGATTCTTCCCTTATAAATCGTCGATGGGTAATATGCGTCCTAAGAAGGTCAGCGATGGAATATATAGCTACTTTGGTGGTGAATTTCTAGTTTACACGTTAGGTTTTAAAGAGTTTCTTCAAGCAGAAACTAAGGCCGCTAGGCTGTAAAGCTGTATCCCACTAGCTAATCTTTTAGCCAGTATGTGATAACGTAAAGTACTGAACATGCAAACTACCCCCGGCATATTGATCCTCCGCCTCTATCCCTCCATGTTGCAATCGTGAACCTGAAAAATTTATGCGTCTCCAAAGAATTCCACTCTCCTAAATGATCAATCTGTAAGAGCTATCTGAACTCTGATTTGTCCAGCAAAAGAGTTACTTCAAAAGTAATCCACAATTCTTCAATTCTTGAATTACGGGAACATACAAAGCTACCTTTTCAAATACAGGGATATTCTTAAAGCATATAAAGGCTTAACCTGTCTAAAACTAACTGGGCATTACTCTATTCATCCTGGATTAAGCTATACCCAATATATACCTATTTGTGGATCAGATCAGCTCCTCGTTATCTATTTCTTAACCATAAATCAGTAACAAGATGAAAGTACAACTAGCAAAACGCAAGCAGGCCAAAATCAAAATGGCACTGCAAGGTTCCTCTGGCTCCGGGAAAACAATGGGAGCATTAAACATTGCCTACGGTCTCTGTGGAGATTGGAGTAAAATTGCTGTGATCGACACAGAGAACTACTCAGCGTCCCTGTATGCTCACTTAGGGCCGTTCTCAGTAGTTAACATTACAGCACCGTTCTCACCTGAGAAGTACATAGAAGCTATCAAGCTTTGTGAGGATGGGGGATTTAAGGTCATCGTAATCGACAGCATCTCCCATGAGTGGGAAGGTGTAGGTGGCATCCTAGAAACACATTCTAATATGCTTGGAAACTCGTTCACCAATTGGGCTAAGCTGACTCCTCGCCACAATTCCTTTGTTCAAGCAATCCTACAAAGCTCAGTCCATATTGTGGGCACGATTCGGAGTAAACAGGACTACGTCATCAGTGAAAAGAATGGCAAGCATGTACCCGAAAAGATTGGGTTGAAAGGTGTAACCAGGGAGGGAACCGACTATGAGTTCACCATAGTTCTGGAAGTTGACATTAAGCATAATGCTCATGCCTCAAAGGACAGGACCGGATTGTTCATGGATCAACCGGAATTCAAGATCACGGCACAAATAGGAGAAAACGTTCTTGCCTGGTGTAATGAAGGCAGCCCATCTGAGCCCGAGGCCGATCAATTCTCGTACCAGATTAATACCTGTCAGTCGTATGATGAGCTCAAAAAGCTGTATGCTGATAATCCGCAGTACCAAAAATCCTACCATGGACAATTCCTAAATCGTAGGAAAGAGCTCCAAACAAATTCTCTAACCTCAAACCTATCAACCCATGGAAACGGCAATATTCAATAACACACCTGCACCCGTTTTTGATCTGCATGCCTTATCAACCGACAAACCCTTCATTCAAGCTAACACGATAGAAAGCTCCTTGAAGGAGATCAAAAAGGGCCACGTAATCCCTGTCTTCATCAAGGATAATGAGCCAGTCATATCACACTCCGACTTCATTGAGGCCACTCAAGAGATAGTGGCTGAGATTTACCCTTCTGAAACGATCTTGAGCCCAGCAGTCAGGCTTTCACACCCTATTAAGGGCAGAATACCCGAGGCAAAAGACAAACCTGCCATTCAACTTTTGGAGCATGAAAAAACCTTGTACTACGAGAGGATGGCATTCATAATCGAAGTTCCCACGATCAATGATGAGATTGACGGGAATCTGCTGTCCCTTACGATTGGCGGGGTAAAAGCCTACAACCTGGATAACCTTCATAGTCGTAAAGGGGCTGAAGAGTCTTTCAAGATCTTCATAGGGTTCAAGAATACGGTTTGCACCAACCTCTGTGTCTCTACCGATGGATACCTCGGAGATCTCAAGGTCAAGAGTGCGGGTCAGCTCAAAGCCTCAATCCGGACTTTGGTACAAGGCAACAAGGCCAACTACCATCTCCATTCTTTGAGGAAGCTTACTGACTATTCCCTATCTGTAAATCAGTTTGCCCACCTCGTTGGTCGCTGCAGGATGTACAACTACCTCCCCAACGATCTGAAAATTGACATAAGCCCACTACTTCTGAGTGACACTCAACTCGGGGCTGTGGTCAGGGATTATTACAAGGATGATTCATTCTGCAAGGATGGGGAGGGTAATATTAACCTGTGGAAGTTATACAACCTATTCACAGGGAGTAACAAGTCTTCTTACATTGATACCTTTCTGGAAAGGTCTGTGAATTCCTTCAGCTTTGTTCAGGATTTAAGATCAGCCCTAGACAATAGAGGCCAGAGTTGGTTTCTGCAATAATCATCAATTCCTATCTGCTGCCCGTCCAACTCCTTAGGGAAAAGGATGGACGGACACCTTTTGAGTGTAAATTCGGGTCATGGAAGTACACGCTCATACACATACCGCAAGAAAGAAATGGACGCATTATTTCTGGGAGTTTCTCATGTTATTCCTTGCGGTATTCTGTGGTTTTCTGGCAGAAAATTTCAGGGAACACAAAATTGAAAAAGACAGGGAAAAACAATATATACGATCCTTTGTTGAAGATCTTGGTGCGGATATTAATAGCCTGGGTGAACGGATAAATTACAGCACATTCACACAAAAGCTGGCAGATTCAACAATAGGACTACTCACCCGCAAAGACCGGGATACAGTGGCTAAAGATATCTATCATTTTTTGAGGCAACTGCACCGGAGTGATCTGTTCACTGTAAATGACCGCACAATTATTCAGCTAAGAAATGCAGGCGGTATGCGCATGATTTCTGATAAAGCTGTTTCCGATAGTATGATGGATTATTATAAACAAGTCGATTTTATCCGGTTTATTTTTGAAGAGTCAACCGAATTTAGGCATTCACTTCGTACTTATTTTCCAATGTTATTGGATGGGGTTGAGTATAGAAAATTTGAAAACGAAGAATTCAGAGATATGCCTGTTAAGGGGCAAGTGAAGTTACTGTCAGCTGATCCTGAAGTAATCAATGCCATTTTAATAACATTAAACCATATTAACGGTATGAATGAAATCATCAATCATTTATTAAATAATTTAAGAAAAAAAGCACGTGGAATAAGAGAGTTCATTTTGAAAAAGTACAATTTATCTTAAATATTAGAGATGGAAGTGCACCACCACACTCATACCGAACGGAAAAAATTCACTCATTATCTCTGGGAGTTTCTCATGTTGTTCCTTGCCGTGTTCTGTGGATTTTTAGCTGAAAATTATAGGGAAAATAAAGTTGAGCATCAACGGGCACAAGAACTTGTTACCTCTTTATTAGAGGACCTGCAGCATGACACAGCCCAATTAAATATGTTAATAAAATATCGAGAAACAAAAAAACTAAATCATGATAGTTTAAATGTCCTTTTACAAAGTCCTTTGGAAACAATTGACCGCAATTCTTTTTACAGTAACCTTTTACACACCACCACTCATTACGCGTTCAGCCAAGCATCTGGTACAATTAGCCAATTAAAAAATGCAGGATACCTGCGTTATTTTTCTGATGATAAATTGATCAGGATGATATCAAATTATGAATACTATACTCAGGATTTCAAATTAAGTGAGGCAGTTGAAATAGAATGGACACATAAATTGATTGATTTTGTCGCTTTTAACCTTGACAATTCTATTCTTACAGAATTGTTTACTGAAAATAAACACCCTGAAGGAACTGGGATATCATTTTATAAACCAGATGGAGTGCGAAATTTAAAGGGGGTAATAAACGAGTTAGTTTTTTTTAATCATGCTATGCAATATGAATTGTATCCAATTCAAAAAAAAGAAGCAGGTAAATTAATGGATTATCTCCATCAACAATTTCACCTGAAATAAAACTTCGATGTAGGTCGGTCAGTAAGCTCGTACACCTTCGTTGAGGAACTGAAAGGAGCACTAGATAACAAGGCCCAAAGCTGGTTCTTGCAATAATCTTCAGTTCCTGCCTGTCCGTCTGTCCAACTCCTAAGGGAAAAGGATGGACGGACAATCTTTAGGTTAAGCAGACTAACAATTTTGATGGTATTATTTCTATATTTAGTACAAATACTTCATATGAAAAAGAAAGTTGATCGCTATTCTAAATTCGAGATCATCAGGCGACTCAATTCCATGCGAAAGAAAATCTCAAATAAGAATTTGAAGGTGGGTGACCGTTTTATTTATGAGGGTTATTCGAGCCTATTATTTAAAACGGATATTCGACCAAACAAAGGAAAATATCTTTGCAGTGATGAAAAGGGAAGTACCATTTGGATTGATGGGCAAGTAGAAGTAACAAGAATTAATGGAGTCGTAATGGAATTATCCTATTTGTCTCGACGGTTTAAGGAGGAATGCCTGTTGCAAGGAAATTAAAAATATCGGATGGACATTTTGACTAAAAATGCCTATTGATCGAATGATGATTGCTTGTGTCTTCTTAACTCAGACGGCAAAGGTCTATGTATAACTATGGCCTGGAAAGGGCATCTACAATAAATCTTCATTCCTATTTGTCCGTCTGTCCAAGATTCCTAGGGAAACGGATGGACGGACAGCTTTGAATGTAAATTCGGGCTATGGATGCACACCCTCATAGTCCACGGAAGAAATGGACACAATACACGCACTAGCCACAGTATATACCGTTAAATAAGAATCCTATGAGAGAAGTAAATTGTACTTACAAAGACGAACAATACTCAGTGCGTGAAAATGGAGAAGTTTTGCGACATTCTCGTGGTGGAAAGCGAACACGTCCAATCGATGATCAGTGGACTTTTGGAAAACCAAATGACAAAACCGGTTATGTCAAATTTGCCTGTGTCCCCGTTCATAGAATCGTGGCAACAGCATTCCTCGGAGCACCACCAACTACAGGTCACGTAGTTGATCATATCGATACAAACAGACGAAATAACCGACCAGAAAACCTTCGGTGGGTTACAAGGTTAGAAAATATATTACTTAATCCAATCACAGTAAAGCGAATAGAGTTTGTTTGTGGCTGTAAGATTGAAGAGTTTCTGGCTGATCCTTCAAAGTTTCGAGATAAGTTTCAAGAGCCAAATTACAAATGGATGTCCGCAGTTAGCAAGGGGGAAGGACAATATAGTTTAGATCGAATGTTATCCTGGGCAAAGAGTGATAAAATACCGTCTGGTGGCTCATTAAGTGAATGGATATTTAATCGGGCTACCTGGCCGAAAGAACCTGATATTATAATGTCAAAAACCTTGAATGCGGCACAACGTAACTGGCGGACGCCTTCTGAATTTCCATGTTGCCCACAGACATACGTTGAAGAGCCAATATTAACTTATGGTGAAAACCTGAGATCAGGTTCATTATTCTGCCGCAATGATAGTTACTCTTCTCTAGTATCAAAGAGTGCAATTTCACAAGACCGAAAATCGCTATATGTGATATCTGAATGCAAAAACGGCGTCAAACCTTGGGCACTTGCCAAGATAACTTACGAGGCCGACCTATTTGTACATTCTAGCCTAGGTACATTCTTCGAACTAAATGGAGCAGAAAAGCAGTTCTCCCTTGAACAGGGACTTGAATGGTTAGGAGGAGACTCCATAGATGATTATTGTTGAAAATGCGTATGGGCGGATGGTGAGTGATCTTTTACACCTAGCAATATAGAAAAGGCGCTGAAACGAAGGCTCAGAAGAAAAAAACTGTAGGATCTAGTGTTTTTCCCAATGTACCCCAAACATCTACCTGTAGGGTTGTCCTAACAAATTTGCAGACTAATATTAGTTGGGGCCGGGGATTAACCTCCGGCGTTTTTTTCAAACCATTAGCCTACCAAATGCAATTGGAGTTATCTTTGGTACATAAATTAATTAACCTTACACGTTGCTTACTCATAAAAGTTTTTGGTCAGGACCTCTAGTATGTAGCAAAAAATGTAGCAAGTCAGCATGCACAATTTGCGGAGAATCTATCTGTAACTAGGTTTTAGATTCTACGACCTACTGATTAAGAGTCAGTAGCTCTACCAACTGAGCTACGGAGTCAATAAAACTGGGATTGCAAATTTGTCGGAAATTCCGGTCTTCTGCAAGAATATTTGATCCTGATTGAGATGGCACGTATCCTCTGAAACCGCGTCTGGCCTTCCAGACTTTTCAAGAACTTAACGGTAATTGAATTAAAAACTCACTTCCTTCTCTTTCCTTCGTCTGCACCCTCAGCTCACCACTGTGCGCCTTCACAATATCATACGCCAGTGATAAACCTAGTCCGGTGCCCTGCCCGGTTGGTTTCGTAGTAAAGAAGGGTTGAAAAATCTTATCCAAGACTGTTGAAGGAATACCATTGCCATTATCTTTCACTCTTATTTCGATTTTACCATTAATTCTTTTTGTACTTACTGAAACGATTGCTTCATAACCAACCGGCTGTTGTTTGCTTTTCTCTGAAACCGCATAGAAAGCATTGGTGTATAAGTTGAGCAATACTCTTCCAATATCCTGTGGAATAATGGGAATAGCCTTTATACTTTTATCGAAATCAGTTTGCAAAGTGGCATGAAATGAATTATCCCCTCCCCGAACGCCATGATAGGATAGCCGTAAATATTCCTCGGCCAAAGCATTGATGTCGATCGGTTCTTTTACTCCGCTGCTCCTGCGGCTATGTTGCAACATTCCCTTTACAATGGCATCTGCACGCTTGCCGTGTTGATTTATTTTTTGTTCATTACCTATTATATCATTTGCAATTAATTTTAGTGCATCTATATTTCCCTTATCTGCTTCGTCTTTTAATTCTTCCAGGAGTTCTTTATTGACGTCAGAAAAATTATTCACGAAGTTTAAAGGGTTTTGTATTTCATGTGCAATGCCTGCAGTGAGTTCTCCAAGTGAAGCCATTTTTTCCGATTGGATGAGCTGAGATTGAGTAGCTCGCAATTCGTTGTAAGCTATTTCTATTTTTCTATTTGACTTTTGCTTTTGCCGGTTATTCCAAAACAGGAAGATCGCCAGTAGCATAAATCCTCCTATAATACCATATTGTAAATTGCGGGTTTTCCTTGTCGCATTATTTTTTATTTCCTGCTCCCTCTTAGTGAGGATATCTTTTTTTTCCTGTTCAAATTTTAACCGGGTACGTTCACTATTTTGCGCTGTTTGTAAATTATAGGATTCATAATACATAGAATCGTAAAGCAGGCGGTAATCCAGGGCTTTTTTGTAGTCTCCAAATGTCTGGTGAAGAAAAAACAATGTTGAATATGTGTCTCCTAATTCCTTCTTAAGGTCGTTTTTCTTTCCCAAATCAAGCGCGAAATAAGCATAAAATGAAGCGCTATCTTTTTTACCCATTTTAGAATAGACCCTACTCAGGTCTGTCATTGTGTACGCCTGCCAATGAAGATCTCCGGATTGTTGCCATAAGTCCAGCCCTTGTCTGTAGAAATTTATCGCTGATGCAAAATTCCCCAGCAATTCCTCTCCCGTTCCTTTTGTTTCATATATCCTGGCAAGCTCCCTTTTATTATCTTTTACGTTCGGCATTTTTAACGCCCTGTCCAGGAGTTTCTGGCTTTTTTCCTCGTGACCCTCAATGCGATAAATATGTGATAGATTCAGAAGAGCACTTAATATCGACTGATTATTTTTTAAACGATTTGCCCCGTCAAGAAATTTTACCCCATAGTATTCCCCAAGACTATGGTTTCCCATCAAACGATAACCAGTGCTTAGCTGGAAATAAGAGTTCGTCATGAATTCCTCATTGTGCATATTTTCAGAAATTCTCAGCGCAGTAAGGGCGTATTCGGCCGAACTATCGTATTTAGCTTCGTCGATTTTCAGATCGGATAGCCTCAGGTACCCCAGTACGGAACCCCTGTCCCAGCTCATCTTATTGGCGAGTTCAACCCCTTTATTTGCATAGTCGCTGGAGCCATTAAGATCGCCTTTGTTCAACAGACTATTTGCAATGTTATATAGTAGGAAGACATAATTGGAATCTTTAACCTTAGTTTTGGCAAGTTCGTTTTTCAAGCTGTCTATTGTTTTCTCCTGCGAAAAACAATTGCCGATTCCAAGCAGTAAAATGGCCCACAATGTAATTAGTCTTGGCATGTGACGTTGTTCAGAGACGATTACAAATTTAATCCTTGACTACTTAACCTTCATGAATATCTCACACCGGTAATTCGATTCAAACCTCCTAAATTTGTCAGGCACTTAACTTTTTCAACATGATGAAAAAATATTTTCTCTGCGGAATGCTCATGTGTCTTGGCCTGATTGCGCTGGCCCAACACTGCCGCTACGACGGTTCGACCATGATAATGCTGGATATCAGCAAAAGTCCCAATCAAAAAATCAACAAAATATATTTATTAGACTCTGCGGGCGCGGTAGTCATGAGCAAGCATTACACCGGCGATCAATTTCAATTAGATAGTGCGCAATTCTGGAAAAATCCTCCTGGTGAGGCGAAAGAACCTTCCAAGAAATGGCTTCATCAACATTACCCATTTGCTAAAGACTACGACATCCTCGCATTGGGAGCTCATGATCAGCCGTTGCCTTATCGCGTAGAAATTCTTTATTCATCCGGAAACAATATACTGCGTAAGGAGGTCCCACTGCTCAATAATCACATTCATCAACTGTGTACGAACAACCAGGAACTGTGGAGCGGCAAAGTCAAGCCAATGAGTGTAATTCTTTGATTGTAGAAAAGATTTTTCCCCATCTGTTAATAACTGCCAACTTCAACTCCAGAACCCGTTTTGGTATATTTGCCAGAATATGCCTGGAAAATCATTAAATGATTCGTCCGGCCCATAAATTCTATACTCAATGAGTAAAAGTCCGACCAAAGAAACTACCGATATCTTCGAATACACCGAAGCCAGCATCAAATCCCTCGATTGGAAAGAACATATCCGTCTTCGTCCGGGAATGTACATAGGCAAGCTGGGCGATGGATCATCTCCCGATGATGGCATCTATGTCCTGGTGAAAGAAGTGATCGATAACTGCATCGATGAATACACGATGGGATATGGTAAGACGGTTGAATTAAACATAGAAGGAAAGACCGTGACTATTCGTGATTATGGCCGCGGCATTCCGCTGGGAAAGGTCGTAGACGTCGTGAGCAAAGTGAATACAGGCGCGAAATTCGACAGCAAGGTTTTTCAAAAAAGCGTCGGTTTAAATGGAGTCGGCACAAAGGCAGTCAACGCATTAAGCAATTATTTCAAAGTTTCTGCCTTCCGCGAAGGCAAGGAAAAGACTGCCGAATTTCAAAGAGGCGTATTAATTAAGGAGTATAAAGAAACTAAGACTGGCGAATCAAACGGCACCATGGTCTCCTTTATCCCCGATGAAACCGTTTTTCGCAACTTTAAATTTCACCCGGAGTTCCTCGAAAATCAAATATGGAACTATTGTTTCCTCAACGCCGGATTGAAAATAATTTTCAATGGGAAGAGTTACGTTAGTAAGAATGGATTACTGGACCTGCTGCAACGCAAAACCAACGAGGATGAGATCCGTTATCCCATCATTCATTTGAAAGGCGAGGATATTGAAGTGGCGATCACCCATAACAATGATTACGGAGAGGATATCTATAGTTTTGTCAATGGCCAACATACGACTCAGGGAGGAACGCATCAACAAGCATTCCGTGAAGCATTTGTCAAGACCATTCGCGATTTTTATAAAAAGGATTATGATGCCGCGGATATTCGCACCGGGATCGTAGCAGCCATTTCGGTGAGAGTCGTCGAACCCGTTTTTGAAAGCCAGACAAAAACAAAACTGGGTTCTCAATTTATCGAAGAAGGGGGTCAAAGTATGCGCCAATTCATTGGCGATTTCTTTGCAAAGGAACTGGACAATTATCTGCACAAAAATCCTTCGCTGGCTGATGCGCTCAAAAAAAGAATTGAACAAAGTGAAAGGGAAAGAAAAGAATTAGCAGGCATAAAAAAACTGGCCAACGAAAGGGCGAAAAAAGCAAACCTGCATAATAAAAAATTGCGCGACTGCCGCGTTCATCTCAACGATGACCTGCCAGCCCGCGGCAAGGAAGAATTCACCGCAAAGAAAAATGAGACTACCGTCTTCATCACCGAAGGAGATAGCGCCAGCGGATCCATCACAAAATCAAGAAACGTAGAGACCCAGGCTGTATTTAGTCTCCGCGGAAAGCCGCTGAATTGCTTCGGACTGACCAAAAAGGTGGTCTATGAAAATGAAGAATTCAACTTACTGCAACACGCATTGAATATAGAAGAAGGACTGGAAGGACTTCGGTATAATAATATTGTGATTGCCACCGATGCCGACGTAGATGGAATGCACATACGGCTATTGCTAATGACTTTTTTCCTTCAATTCTTTCCAGACCTGGTGAAGCATGAAAAGGTTTACGTCCTTGATACTCCTTTATTTCGGGTTCGTACATTGACCGGCCGGGGCAGCAAGCAGGAAACTATTTATTGTTACGACGAGAGTGAGAAACAAGCGGCGATGAAAAAGATTGGTGCGAAGGCCGAGATCACCCGTTTTAAAGGGCTGGGAGAGATTAGCCCGGATGAATTCGCTCAATTCATCGGTCCGGGCATTCGCAAACAATTGATGAGATTGGAGCAGGGAGATCATATCCAGCAATTACTGGAATATTATATGGGAAAGAATACAATGGAAAGACAGGAATTTATTATTGAAAATCTAAAAGTAGAGTTAGATACGCCAATATCTAATTAACGAAGCTGTGTTTGAATTTCATGCCGACCGGAAAAGATACTTTGACATCCAGGTTTTAAACGCCGAAAAGTATGTTATTCCCTTTATCGAAGAAAAATTTCCCATAAACCCCGGCATGAGGATATTGGAGATTGGATGCGGCGAAGGGGGCGTATTGAAAGGATTTATTAAAAAAGGGTGTGAAGGAGTCGGTGTGGAATTAGATGCACCCCGTGTCGAAGACGCAAAGAAGTTTTTATCCGAGGACCTGGCGGCTGGACGACTCCGCTTTATTGTCAAAGATATTTACCAGGTTGACGTAGAAAACGACTTTAACGGGCTATTTGACATCATTGTATTAAAAGACGTGATTGAACATATCCACGATCAACCAAAACTCATCGGTTGGATGAAGAAGTTCCTGAAGCCGGGAGGAATTGTTTTTTTTGGTTTTCCTCCGTGGTACATGCCATTCGGGGGACATCAACAGATCTGCCATTCAAAATTGTCGCGATTGCCATACATACATCTCCTGCCTAGAGGCATTTATCGTTGGATCCTAAAGAAAAAAAAGGAGCCGGTAGACGATCTGATGGAAATCCGGGATACCGGTATCAGTATCGAAAGATTTAAGAAGATTTGCAGGAAAGCAGGGTTATGATTTGCTGCATAATCGTCATTATTTAATAAACCCAATCTATGAATGGAAATTTGGATGGAAACCCAGGCGCCAGTGGATAATGATTAAAGCAATTCCTTTTATTCGGAATTTTTTTACAACCTGTGTTTATTATATCATTCAACCGGAGATATTAAAAAATAAATAATTTATGATACATATTGTTTTTCAGGAGGCGGATGTGGAACTGTTGCAAAAGGCCATGGAACTGGATAAGGAAATGCGCGGTGAAATCGTTGAGATCAAAGACGAATGGGGCGTTGGGCCATTGAATTCTATAGATACCGATGAAGGCTGGCGCTTGCGGCAAGACTGGTGGAGAATGCTCCTGAAGGATTCACCCTATGGAGAAAAAATAGTGGGCAGCTTTGATGACCGCGAAACAGTGAGCAAACTGAAAGCCACACTCGACGCCGATCCGTTGACGGAGGCATGGATCTGGATGGGCCAGAACCAGCATGATGTGACGGGCTACTATCTGGCTAGATTCCGCAATTAAGAGAATATCAGGGAAGGCTCATGATCCTGTATTTGAACAATCTTCCATTTATAAATGAAAAAGGTCAGTTGTTTTATCCAATGACGCTTCATGACATATTCCGAAGGAAGCGGTAAAGGCAAAGAAGCTTGCCAGGCCGATCACGCTCAGCGAATTTGAGATAGATCCGGACGAATGGAAAAGAATATCAGAAGAAAATGCAATGGTGCGCATACTTGGAGGGAGGAAAGAAGATCGTAGCCAGGGAGGAATCATTCTATGACAATGATATCCTGAAAAACCTCAGCACCGAATGGCAAAAGGCATGGCGGGTTTTGTCCAACACCCTGCACCGCATGAAAATCAAGACGGGCGATGTCTACATTATGTGGAGGATGAAACAATTGATCATGGAGGGCAGAATAGAAACGCTTGGAGATGTCGGCAAAGGATGGAAGGAATTCGATGTCAAATTACCGGGAGAGAAAATGGAAAGCGCTGATGTAGAAAATTTGATTAATGATATTAACTAGGAAGGATTACTGATTATTGATTATTAATCTTGAATGACTTACGCTAATAATCAATAGTCAATAATAAATAATAAGCTTATAAACATTCTCCATCAAAAAAAATCGAGGTACAAGACAACAACACCGGCCTCCACGGTCAGTATAAGTCCTGGTTCCTTGATTATGCTTCATATGTAATTCTGGAAAGGGCCGTACCGGCAGTGGACGATGGATTAAAGCCGGTACAGCGGCGGATCCTTCATGCTATGAAGGAAATGGATGATGGACGCTTCAATAAGGTCGCCAACATCATCGGTCAGGCAATGCAATATCATCCGCATGGAGATGTAAGTATTGGGGATGCATTGGTAAACATGGGTCAGAAAGACCTGCTTGTTGAGACACAGGGTAATTGGGGTGATATCAGAACTGGCGATGACGCAGCTGCCGCGCGGTATATTGAAGCAAGGCTAAGCAAGGTTTGCCTTAGAGGTAGCATTCAATGCCAAGATTACGGAATGGCAATTAAGCTATGATGGAAGAAAGAATGAACCGGTGACCCTTCCCATGAAATTCCCGTTGCTTCTGGCGCAGGGAGCAGATGGGATTGCAGTGGGTCTTTCAACCAAGATTCTCCCACATAATTTTTGCGAAATCATAGAGGCCTCGATCAAACATTTACGCAATAAGCGGTTTGAACTCTATCCCGACTTTCAGACGGGAGGACAGATCGATGTCTCCGATTACAACCAGGGTAAACGTGGAGGCAAAGCAAAAGTCAGGGCGCACATTGAAGAATTGGATAAGAAAACGCTGGCAATAAGAAGTGTTCCTTATGCAGTCACGACGACACAATTGATGGAATCCATCGTGAAGGCCAATGACCAGGGAAAGATCAAGATCAAAAAAGTGACGGATAATACGGCTGCCGAAGTGGAGATTCAGATCGACCTGGCGCCAGGCATTTCTCCCGACATTACTATTGATGCGCTATACAAATTTACCGATTGCGAAGTTTCTATTTCTCCTAATGCCTGTGTGATCGTGGACATGAAACCGCAATTCCTTGGAGTGAATGATCTATTGAAATTGTCCGTGGACCATACGAAAGATCTTTTGGAACAGGAACTAAAGATCAAGTTGAGTGAACTACAGGAGAAATGGCATTATACTTCCCTGGAAAAGATATTCTTCGAAGAAAAAATCTACAAGGAGCTGGAGAAAAAACATGAAACATGGGAAAAGGTTTTGGAAGCGATCGACAAAGCCTTTGTTCCATTCAAGAAGCAATTAAAGAGAGCCATTACACGGGAAGATATAATAAAGTTGACAGAAAAGCCGGTAAGGCGGATCTATCGACTGGATATCGAAGAATTGAATGAACAGATCCGCGGACTGGAAGCCGAGATCAAACAAGTCAAGTACGATATAAACAACCTCGTGGACTTTGCGGTTGCTTATTTTGAAAACTTGCTAAAGAAATATGGTAAAGGAAGGAAAGAAAAACGGAGATCAAACAATTTGAGATGATCGAAGCAAAGCAGGTGGCCATAGCCAATACCAAACTTTATATGAACCGCGAGGAAGGCTTTATCGGTACCGGCTTGAAGAAAGATGAATTTGTTCTGGATTGTTCAAGCCTTGACGACATCATAGCGTTTTGCACGTAGCGGCATCATGAAAGTGGTGAAAGTCGCGGAAAAAGTATTTATAGGTAAGGACATCTTGCACGTCGCCATATTCCAGAAAAATGATGAACGAACCACCTACAATATGATATATGCAGACGGAAGAGGGGGCGTCAGTTATGCCAAGCGGTTTAATGTGACGGGTGTCACCAGGGACAAGGAATATGATCTGACAAAAGGAGATGAAAAAAGCAGGGTCCATTACCTGACTGCCAATCCAAATGGCGAGGCGGAGACAGTCATGATCATATTGACTCCCGGAAGTCATCCGCCCGGATAAAGGAATTTGATTTTTCATTTGAAGAGTTGGCGATCAAAGGCCGCAGCAGCATGGGCAACCAGGTGACTAAATATCCCATTAAGTCGGTCGATTCAAAGAGGCGGGAAAAGCTACTCTTAGCGGAAGAAATTTATGGTTTGATGATAAGTTTGGACGCCTGAATGCAGAAGGCAAAGGCAGTGCATTAGGAGGCTTCGAAGCTGAGGACCGCATCCTGGTCATTTATGCTGATGGCAACTATGAGATCACCGATCAGGAGATGACCAACGGTTCGATGCGGAGAATATCGTGATTGATAGAAAAATTCAATCCGGAAAAAATTGTTTCACTGATCTATCATGATATGGAAAAAAAGCAGTTTACCGTTAAGCGTTTCAAGATTGAAACGACTACTCTTCATAATAAATTCTTCGCGATCCGTGAGGGCAAGGAGAATCGCATTGTCCGTGCGACAACAGCGGAAGAACCCGTTCTGGCCATGCAAAGCGGCCGCGGTTCCAATGCCAGAAAAGCAAAGATCAAGATCGTTAAAGTTGCTGAGAGTCATGGGATGGAAGGCACTGGGCTCCAAATTGGTTGACTTTTCAAAAAGCATTGAAATGAATTGGGTGGAACACCGAGTGCGGAGTACAAGCGGAGTTGTTCTAGATGCTAGATACTAGATGCTGGATACTAGCGACTACCTTTTTTCCTCTTGATCCGAATCGTGGCATTTTTATCCAGACTACTCGAAATCCGGATATCATAGGTCTTGGTACCATCATACACCTGCATCAGTGCAGTATTGGGAGGAATGGAACCAAGGTTATCGGCAAACATGGATGAGTTCATTTATTTCGCGGGCACTATCCAGGGGAAGTTCAAAATGAATAGCCCGCGTACTGAGTTTCTGGTGAAAGCAATGAGTGTATTATTAAAGAAAACGGAAATAGAATCTCCATCTACTTCTCCATTATCGTAAAAATCTACTTTGAACGAGTCGGATTCCACGTGATTTCGTTGTCTACAATATTTTCTCTTTCTTTAAACTCATCTTCGATCACATAGTTGGTTACCTTTCTTTGAATGATGTTCGCAGCTACCAATGTATCAAAAGTCGTGGGCTTCCATACCTGGTATGATCTCCTTATATTCCCGGATTGCCTTTAATACGGAATCCTGGTTGCTGATGTCTGTATTCAATTTTAAATCAAACCGGATGTCGGCACAGGTATATTTATACTTGGGAAGACTGACAAATGACCCCAGCAGGTTGGAACCGACCCTGGAAACTCGTAGGGTGCCCAACATATTCATGATGCAATCCACTTCGAAGTTGGCAAACGATCCATGATAGGGAATGGGAATATCATATAGGCTCAATTGCCTTGGTCTTTGCATTGTAATTCCCCTTCAAAAGCAGACTTCGGAACGAGGACTTGAAATAATAGTTCAGCACAGCTTTCACATATCCTTTTTCCGGCTGCACGATCAACTCCAGCAAATAATTATTGGCCGAACTTTTAGTTTTCACGTTCGCATTACCATACCAATATCCAAAAACCGATTGAGAGTACGACGGTAACGGAAATAAACAAAGACGCCAGTATCAAAAATTTCTTCATAGCTATTGTGTAACAATGGGACAAAAACCGTGCTTCCTTCTAACGGTGATGCAAATTACTTATTTCAAATAACGCTTCATTTCTCTTTCGACGTCTTTTTGCTTGATGGTTTCCCGTTTATCATGCAACTTTTTGCCCTTGGCCAGGCCGATTTCAATCTTTGCAAGGCCCTTTTCATTAAAATAGATTCGTAAAGGAACCAGTGTAAGTCCTTTTTCGCGCAGATTTCCTTCAATTTTTTTTATTTCTTTTTTTTGAAGCAGTAATTTCCGATCCCTCACCGGTTCGTGGTTATTCAGGTTGCCATGCGAATATTCGGCGATGTGCATGGATTTAAGCCAAATTTCTCCTTCGTGCGCCAGGCAATAGCTATCATTGAAACTTACTTTTCCTCCGCGTATGGATTTTACTTCTGTTCCTTGCAGCACCAGCCCGGCTTCATATTTGTCGTCGATGAAGTATTCGTGAAAGGCAGAGCGGTTTCTGATATCGGGCATATTTTATCTCCTGAATATAAATCAGCTTAAAGATAGGCAGAATGCAATTGGTGGATGGATCGCTTTAGTTCTCAAAAAGCAATGAGCAAAGTGGATATTTTTCCTTTAACTCTTTGCGGGGAAGAATGAAATCAAGAACCCGTGTTCAAGAATGAATTCACTGCGTTGAAAGCCTTCGGGCAGGTCTTTCTTGATCGTTTCCTTGATCACTCTCGGACCGGCAAATCCTATTAAAGCCGCCGGTTCGGCAATATTCAAATCGCCCAGCATGCCGAATGAAGCAGAGATACCTCCAAAGGTGGGATCTGTAAGTAGGGAAATATATGGGATTCGCGCATCACTCAACTGAGAAAGCTTTCCACTGGTCTTGGCCAATTGCATTAATGAAAAAGCGCTTTCCATCATCCTGGCTCCTCCACTTTTGCTAATGACCATGTAGGGGAGACGATGCGCAAGACAATAATCCACTGCTCTTGAAAATTTTTCACCCATCACACTCCCCAATGAGCCCCCGATAAATTCGAAATCCATACAGGCAATCACTATCTCATGACCATCCACCTTTCCGACTGCTACCCGCATTGAATCTGTCAAATCCGTCTTGCTCCATGTTTCCTCCAATCTTTTCTTGTACGGTTTCAGGTCTGTAAATTCCAAAAAATCCTTACTGCGTATATTATCAAAAAGCTCGGTGAACTCATTATTATCAAAAAGCATCTCATAATATTCTGAACTATTGATGCGATGGTGAAAGCCACACTTGGGACAGACAAACAAGTGCTCCCGCAATTCGGAGACGGTACAAATGAAATTACAATCCGGGCATTTCACCCAAAGTCCCTCCGGCGTTTCCTTCTTTTCGGAGGTTTTTGTGTTGATCCCTTTCTTAATCCGTTTGAACCAGCTGGTCTTTGTCTCTTCCGTTTTCCCTTCCTCTCCAGCCAGGTTAGCATCAAAGTCTTCTATTTGTTTCGCCATAGCCAACACTTAATTTACAAATATAAGAATATCCCAATCTAGTATCTAGTACCTAGCGCTTCAACACCGTCTCAAATAATTTGTATACTCTCTTGTATTCATCCGTCCAACTGCTGGGTTCAACAAAGCCATGATCTTCCAACGGATAGGGCGCTATTTCCCAATTGTCCTTTCCTAATTCAATTAATCGCTGAGTCAATTTAACGGCGTCCTGGAAATGAACATTTACGTCGATCATACCGTGACATATCAACAAATGATTCTTGAGTCCTTCGGCAAAATAATAAGGAGAGCTTCGACGATATGCCAGGCTGTCGGTAAATGGCTCATTCAATATATTCGATGTATAATCGTGGTTATAGTTTGCCCAATCCGTAACAGGACGCAGGGCAGCTCCTGCAGCAAATACATCCGGCGTCGTAAATAAAGCCATCAGTGCAATAAAGCCACCATAGGATCCTCCATATAATCCAATTCGCTTTGGATCCACACCAAAATTCTTTACAAGATAATCCGCCCCATCCACGTTATCTTCCAGGTCCTTTCCTCCCATATGACGATAAATACCCGTCCGCCAATCCCGGCCATAGCCCGCGCTTCCCCGGTAATCAATGTCCAATACATAATAACCGTTATCTGCTAGCAGGTTATTGAACATATATTCCCTGAAATAACTACTCCACCATTTATGTGCATTTTGTAAATAGCCGGCTCCATGAACAAACAATACTGCGGGCTTATGAGGATCTGGACTTGCAGGCTTGTATAATCGCGCATATACCAAGGCTCCATCTCTTGCCTTAAAACTAATGAGATCAGGATCTTTCCAGGAATATGATTTGAATTCTTCACTCTGCGCCTTATTGGTGATTTGTTCAAGCCTTCCGTTAACCTTGTTTTCCTGCAGGTATAGTTCCCAGGGCTTATTGCTGTAAGAATAAATAATAGCCAGGTTTTTCTCATCCGGTGATAATGTGACTAAGTTGGCACCAGTCATCGTTGTGATTCGCTCAGGTCTGCCTCCGCCGACGGGAAGGCGATAATATTGTTGCTCGCCCGGCCTCACTTCATTGGTCAACAAATAAAATGTTTTCTTATCCCTGGACAATTGCACCTGCTTCACTTCATACTTACCAGTCGTCAACGCTTTTTTCTCGCCCGTTAAAATGTTGACAGAGTATAGATGAGAAAAACCCGTTGCTTCTGATTGGAACCAAAATACATTTTCGTCGAGCCATCCTGAATTATTATTTTCAAAGCCACCTCCAGTCCCCGGTCCGCCTATCCATGCTTCATCGCGTTGGCGGTCCAGCAGCTTTAGTTTTGCGCCCATAGTATCCAACAACATCAACCATCTGTCTTTGTTATCGAAGGAGCGAATATCCAATATAGCATGACTGCCTTTAGGTGACCAGGAAACACCGTAAAAGATAACAGGTCGGCCGGTAGTATCCCTGGACCGCTTTTCTAATTCCTTGGGATAATCTTTCAAATAATCGGGCAAGTCACGAATACCCGGTATTTGATCTGTTGTGATAGATAGCACAGTATCCCTATTACGATCATAGATATAAAATTCAGAGGGCATTTCCGGTGAACCAACCTTGGTGCGTCCGGAAATGTCTGTTGTAAATCCTGATTCAGTAACGTAGCTGGGAATAATCGTTGGCTTCGCGTTCGTCGCTGGCTTTGTAAGCCGATAGGTGATAAATCTGCCGTCCGGACTTATACTAAGACCCTGGAGACTCTTGTCGTCGATGTAAATTGTTCTCAACTCTTTTTCCCTGCGATGATTCTTTGTATAAGCGTCTGCCTTATCTTTTTTCTCTTTCCGCGATTTCAATACTTCGAAATATTCAAGCTGATCGTTCTTTAGCCAACGCTCTTCCTGGCTCAAGCTGTCTTTGCCTTTGGCACTGCTTCCTTTTTGGAGATTGGTGAGCTGCCAGGTTTCGCCAGTGGCCAAATCCCATGCAAATAGATTGGAATTGCTTGTGTAAACCACTTTGGTTTCATTGAATGAAAATTGGGGACTGGATTCAAGATCTGTAGTGTGCGTGATCCGCCGTGTCTTATTCGTTTGCAAATCCAGGAAATACAAATCCCCTTCCTTGCTATACACATAGCTGGTCCTTGACAGATTATATGTACCGCTGTTAACAGTCGCGAGCGCTTGCTTCTGTGCCACGCTGGCTTTTACAGGCGTCTTGTTAGTCATCGAAATAAAATACAATGAATCTGAGTCAGCCTTGTCAGGATTCCAGGAAAAATAGAGGTATTTGCCATCGAGGCTCCAGGCCGGATTGGAAGGGGAAGTTCCAATCCACTTAGGATCTCTCATTATTTTTTCCACGGTAAGCTTGTCCAGCTTTTGTGCATCCAGGTTATACGTAGTGAATAGCAGTAAACCTATCAGGGTTCGTTTGAACATACGGCCAGTTTAGGCTATAAATATATCGAGAAATAGAAAATGGAGAGACCTGAATAAAAGGAGGGAGGAAGCAATATTAATTATTCGATGCGCCACTGTCGATCCAACAGAGGATGGTATTGCGCTGCGATGTCGAAAGGTTTCGATTAAGGGGCATATACCCTGCACCTACCGCTGACCGTATGGCAATGCGTGAATTGTAAACCTGGTTGAAATTGGTCAATGGACCGGGACCGTTGACGCTACCGCTGGCATGGCAGTCTGGAATATTGCAATTAGCCTGTATGATCGGATTTATGTCGTTGGCAAATGATTTGGGAGCGGTAGAGCAATCTAAATTCTTTGCAGCGGTATTTGAATTGTCCTTTGTGCAAGCCAGGAAAATAGAGGCTGAAGAGACCAGAATGATCGTGATCAGGAAAAGTTTGCGCATGAAGAGCCGTCAGTTTAAATAGGATTCGGTTATCCTGCAATAACGGACAATTCGGGCGAAAGTTGCCTTTGCGACGGCAGTTACTGACTAGTCCAGGTAAACATCCTGTTGTGCATTTAGTATTTCTACTCTCACTTCTTACTTCTCACGCATTGCGATTAATACAATTCAAATCTTCAAAAGCCACTTCCAACCTTTTGATGAAACTTTCTTCGCCTTTGCGCAGCCAGACACGCGGATCATAATATTTTTTATTCGGCTTGTCGTCTCCTTCCGGATTACCTAGCTGGCCCTGCAGGTAGCCTTCACTATTTCTTATAATTATGTCAATACGCCTTCCCAGAATGCCCATTGGAGGTCGGTATCAATATTCATTTTGATAGCGCCATAGCCGATCGCTTCCCTGATCTGATGTTGTGGAGAACCGCTTCCGCCATGGAATACAAAGAATACAGGTTTCGGACCCGTCTTCAATTCTTTCTCAATATACACCTGGCTGTTATTCAGGATTACAGGCCGCAGTTCAACATTGCCCGGTTTATATACTCCATGAACATTCCCAAAGGCGGCCGCAACAGTAAACAAGTCACCCACTTTGCTCAGTTCCTTGATATGCATAAGCCACATCTTCCGGTTGGGTATAAAGCTTTGAATTTTCTACATCGCTATTATCGACACCATCTTCTTCGCCGCCCGTTACGCCCAATTCAATTTCGATCGCCATACCCAATGGTTTCATGCTTTTGAAAAAGTCAACGGAGGTCTCAATGTTTTCTTCGATGGGTTCTTCGCTCAGGTCCAGCATATGGGAACTGAACAGTGGCTGCCTTTTTTCCTTAAAATATTGTTCACCGGCATCGATCAAACCGCTGATCCAGGGAAGCCATTTTTTAGATGCATGATCTGTATGCAAGATCACCGGCACTCCATAATATTTTGCAACATTGTGAATATGGAGGGCGCCGGAAATTCCACCTGAAATATTTGCCTGCAATTGGTCATTCGGCATTCCTTTACCTGCGATGAATTGCGCGCCCCCATTGGAAAATTGGATGATCACAGGTGAATTGACTTTGGCAGCAGCTTCAAGCGTTGCATTGATCGTAGATTGGTGCCAATACGAGTTGACTGCCGGAAATGCAAATCGATTGTTTTTCGCATCCTGCAGGAGAGCTGCAAGTTCTTCGCCAAAGAGCACTCCGGCTTTGTACTTTCCCATTCTTAATTAAAACGTTGTTTATGAAGTGAATGTTTAATAGAAATATCATCCATGCATCAAAGGCCTCAGCGAAGATAATATTAGTTTGATTACGAATAACATGAGGCACATCAATCGTCATTGATTCAATCGATCGTCTTTCCAAAATTCTTTTGAATAGCATCAGGTTCTTTTGCAAGGTTTGTTTCAACTGCCTCTTTACAACCTGGCCCATTGACCGGCATTTATCAAAAACATTGGTTTGAAAATGTTCGTTGAGTTGCGTATTTAAGTTGTTGGTTTTTTCTCGGAGTGAAATCTGGTCGCCGCGTCATGATATCCAGTAATTCCTTGATCCGATAGCGCGAAGAAGCCAGCCGGAAGGTGATCATCGTTCTTTCTTCTGCCTGGTATTGCGCAATGGATTGCTTTGTTGAGGTGTTTCATCGAAAGATCTACATAAGGATAGTTTTCTTTGAAGAATTGCGGCAGATATAAGATTCTTTCTTCCTTCATAAGATTGCTGATCAAAATCGATGGCCCGGATGCGGTATTGATAGTCTTCGATATCCGGGGTAATATCCACGACAAAATTATAACTGCGCATATCACCCAGCAATCTCACAAAACATCGTTCATTGAATTTCACAAATTCTTTTGCCAGCCTGATCTTATTGGTCTGTGGTTCCTTCATCATTTGCTGAATGAAGACGATCACCGGGAATCCCGGCAATATGTTCTTCAACCAGTGTGTTGTCACAGGTAAAAAAAGTGATGCGGTTGGGAGAAAGCAGATGTTCGAGTTCCAGGCCATAGATCCGCGATGCATCGGCAATCTTGATATAATAGTGATCATAGTTATCATTGAACTTATTGATGATCCGTGATCCGGAAAGGATGGGAGTTGCCAAAAGTGCAATAGTCGATCCTCGCCACATCCAGGTGGCTAGGTGAAGCTGAGATCACCCTTTCGTTTTAGAATCGCATAGATCTTCACCAATCCTTCCCGGATATAATCCCATTCGCGGCTGTCATAGGAAGTTTTTTCCCAGAGCGTATCGTTGCCATTCTTATCGATTAGCTGGAACTGCCCAGGTATAGTTGAGGAGGTTCTGATAGGTGACACGGCAAGTTTGACTTCCCGGCCATGGTTGATTGAAGATAGTGGCGAAGGCTCGTCATTCACCGGATACATCGGTTTCTTGCGGGATGGTTTGCCGATATCTTTCCGGCTACACGAGGCATTATTTTTCCCGAAACTCATCGGGGTAAGTTACGAAAGGCGTCGGATTAAAGCATTGGGAAAGATCTGAAAAAGAAAGAGAGGGTGGGGCTTGGGCTTTTCAGGATCATCACCGCGCCTCCTGCTGACTAAATCTTCAGATTAAATACAGCAGGAGGGTTCCGGACCTTTAGTTTGTTAAGTTTCATTGGATTTGGACACGGTGAATCTTGGGTTTGGCTTTCAAGGATCTGGACGGTTTTCAAGGACATTGGACGGTCTTAATAAGGACCATTGGACTTTGGATGGTTTTCACAAGGAATTGGTCGGTTTTCAAGGGAGTCTTGGACGGTCTTCAGTTTGGATCTTGACTTAATTGGTTTTTCAAGACTTCAAAAAGATAGGAAGAAGTTGATCGATACTGGATTTGTCTGGTTTTTCTTAGGATTGGTTAGAGTTAGTTCTGGCTTGGTTTTTCTATGTTTGGATATTGGATTCGGATTAAGATTGACAACTATCAATCAACTTCTGAAACAAATATAGAAGCCAGACCCATACTGTAATAGAGCAAAATTGCCCAACTTTTTTACGTTAATACCAGCCCATTTTTATCGTAGTCTGCCCCTGAAAATATTGCGGCAATAACGGTGAATTCCTCGTAATTCTACTAAGCAAGCTGTTGGCTTATTCCCTGTGCATCAGGTGCATAGGGATTAGCCTCAATTACCCAAGCGCCTGGATCACATCATATTTAGTTACAATATGATAATTGCCCGCGTCATCCTTTGCCAGCACCGCTCCATTTTCTTTATTGATAAGATGGCTCAATTTTTCGACCGGAGTGTCGAAGGCGACCATCGGAAAGGAGGGTTCAAGCACCTCTGAGACCCTTGAATTCTTGATCTCAGGGTTATGAAAGATCTTCTGAAACAGGCCGCCTTCGCTGATTGCGCCGATGGGCCCTGCTGCCATTCATTACAGGTATCTGTTCGATGTCATATTTCTTCATCAATTCTACTGCTTCCAATACAGTTTGGTCGGGGTCAATGGTGATCAATCTTTTGGTGCCTCTGGCACTAATAACATCGCTGAATGTTTTTATTGCAAGAAACCTCTTTCGATCATCCATTGATCATTGTAGATCTTGCCGACATACCGGCTCCCATGATCATGAAGAATGCAAACCACCAGATCATCTTTTTTCAACCTGTCTTTCAATTGGAATAAGACCTTGCAAACAACTGCCCGCACTATAGCCGCAAAACAATCCTTCTTCTTTCGCGAGTCTCCTTGCCATGAGGGCCCCATCTTTATCCGTTACCTGTTCAAAATGATCGATCACACTCATATCATAATTCTGCGGGAACAAAATCTTCACCAAATCCTTCACTTACATAAGGATGAACTTCATTCATATCCACTTCTCCGGTGCGAAAATATTTCGTAAGCAAAGAACCATAGACATCGATTGCCCAAATTTGGATATTGACGGATTTTTTTCTTTTAGAAACATTGCCGCGCCGGTAATCGTTCCGCCCGTACCTGCTGTGCAAACGAGGTGAGTGACTTTCCCATCGGTTTGTTTCCAGATCTCAGGGCCGGTAGTTTCATAGTGCGCCAACCGGTTGGCAAGATTATCATATTGATTCATATGATAGGAGTTCGGGAATCTCTTTGGCCAGCCTTTTGGCAACGCTATAATAGCTTCTTGGATCTTCCGGTGCAACATTGGTAGGGCAAACGATCACTTCTGCGCCTACGGCTTTCAGAATATCCGCTTTTTCCTTGGATTGTTTATCGGTGGTAACAAAAATGCATTTATACCCTCTTACGCAGGCTACGAGTGCAAGCCCCATGCCGGTATTGCCACTGGTACCTTCAATGATGGTTCCGCCTGGTTTTAATTTTCCTTCCTGTTCGGCTACATCCACCATCTTCAATGCCATCCGGTCCTTGACGGAATTGCCCGGATTGAAATAATCCACTTTAGCAAGTACGGTACAAGGAAAATCCTTAACGATCTTATTTAATCTTATCAGCGGAGTATTGCCGATAGTCTCGAGATATATTATTCTTAATATCCATGTTTAATTTGCTGAACCAAAGTTACGCTTTTGATCAATTGCGAATAAAAAACCCTCCGCACCCGGCTGACCGGACGGAGGGCTTACCGGACCTGATGATAGAATCACCAAGCATCTTACTTTTCTAGTCAACTTTATCTTAATCTCCTGCTCTTCTCGAAATTTTTTCTTTTATTAGCGAGATAGCGATCAAAAGGAATAAACCCAGCACCACATTGATCATCATGAATACATTTACATACGTATTGCTGAACAATTTGCTATAATCTAACTTTGCTGAAATCCACCGGTAAGCTTGGCTGTCTCCTTTTGCCGTCCAATCAATTTGTCCAAATCCATAGATCAGGAATCCGACAACGAGGCTGATAAAAAAAATGCCAATCCCCAGATGATCTTCTTATTGATATAGGCTTGGTAGCCGGGGCAATATGCAGCCTTGCAATTTCTTCCATCACATTTTTAGTAAATCGCATGGAAGGGCTTTCCAGTTCTGTGGAGTGGAGTAAGTTGCTGCACTTCCAGCAGGTGACTTATATTTCTCCTTCCATTCGAGATTGGTTTCAAGAAGCTTTTCAACAAAGGATCTTTCATCCGGCGAACTCGATCCATCGATGTAATTCCAAAGACGTTCTTCTATGTTTCCATCCTGGGAGATGTTTCGTTGTGTTTTGTATTCATAGTCATTATTATCAGATTTAGTAATAGATTCATTATATATCTTTTACTTCTTCACTAAAATGCATTTCCATCTTTTCTCTTAGTCTTGTTCTTGCCCGATGCAACGCTAACTTTTGCCGTATTTGCTTCGATACCCAATACTGTGCTATTTCTTCAAGGTTTGTTCCCCTTTATAAAACAAAGTTAGTACAGTCGCATCGTCGGGCTCGAGCAAGCTGATTGCTTTATTTACCATCGCCACCCTTGATTTTTGCTCTACCTGGTTGGCACCAAATCCTGAAACCTGGTTGTCCGCGACTTCAAACACATTTTCATTATCCAGAGAATGTACCTCCAATTTCTTCTTTCGTAAAAAAGTAATACATGTATTATTTACAATGGTATATAGCCAGGTGCTGAATTTAGAAGCTCCCCTGAAATCAGCTAACGAACGATAAGCCTTTACAAATATGTCCTGAGAAAGTTCTTCCGCATCTTCCCGGCTTTTGGTAAACCGCAGGACCAGCGTAAAAACATAGTTCTGATACCGGCTCACCAGCCCGGCAAAAGCCTGTTGATCACCACTTAGCACTTGGCTAATGATTTCGCTATCATTTAGTCCGGTTGACATTCTTCTTAAAATAAGACTATTCGCTTTCCGGGCAGGTTACAGTACAAAGTAAGTTCATTTTGTGGCCTTTATATATGGTAAAATGTGATAGAGAGTTCGTAGCGTGTAACCTCGGTGTTCCGGCCGTAGTCATAGATGGTGTATTCGGTAGTTAATTGAAAAAAGTTCAAAAATGCTGTAACCTGGTTAAAAAGCAGGTTGTCATAGAAAGTACAACAACGCAAAAGATTTAATAACAATAAAATATATATTATGCACAACGCGAGAAATCTTAATCCCAATTACCATTTTTGCCGGCGGTTTTGCCATGATATTTGGAATCGTATATCTGAAAACCCGCCAAAACCTGGCAATGATCGAAAAAGGAATGAATCCAAAGGAATTTGCCAATCGGCCTGCTCCTTATAAAAATTTGAAATGGGCTTTGCTACTGATAGGATCAGGACTAGGCTTGTTCCTTGCCTACGTTTTGGATAACTATGTCCTTCAGACGAATCAGGGTGGTTTTCATCACCATGACGGAAATGAAGCAATTTATTTCTCTCTCATAGCAATCGGTGGAGGTCTTGGTTTTTGGGCTCATATAAAATTGAAAAGAAATGGTGGGATGAGAATAAGGAAACGATCCGCTAGAATGACAGCTATTATCAGGAATCTGACACGAATAATTAATAATCAACCTATTTCTTTAATTCCTCAAGAGCCTTTTTAAATACCGGATCATCTTCATTCAACACTTGATAGAATCCGGTATTTCTCCATCGAAATCTTGCCAACAATGCCTTCAATCTTTTTTGTAGTGCTCCTTTTTCCCTGGGGCTAATAGTATTGAGATTGACGGAATCATAAACTGCAAAATTCACCAGTCCCTGCCACATTTCATTGGTCCCATCAAATTTTTCGACGTAGGCAGTGAGATTTGAATATTGATCTACCTTGGAACGGTGTTGCAAATAATAGTTGTAGACATAACTGTTGAAATTTCCATCGAAAAGCATGCGATTGACACCTGGCTGAAATCCGTTGGTATCGATGGGGACAAAAATATCGGGCATGATACCACCCCCGCCATATACGATCTTTCCGTTCTCTGTCTTATATTCTCTTCCGTTATTAACCTTATTGGAATCGGCATACAGCATTTCACCATTGGAAAAACGGTCCCATAGTTCATCCATATATACTTTCTTTCCATTTTCATAAGGGCGTTGAATACTTCTGCCCAACGGCGTATAATACCGGGCCACTGTCAACCGGATAGCCGACCCGTCACTCAGGGAATATTGTTCCTGCACCAATCCCTTTCCAAATGTCCTGCGGCCAATTATCGTTGCACGGTCCCATTCCTGGAGAGCACCGGCCAACACTTCACTGGCACTGGCACACAATTCATCCACGAGGATAATCAATTTTCCCTTTTCAAACAATCCATCTCGCCTGCAACGATATTCTCTTTTTTTATTATTAACGCCCTGGGTATAAACCACCAATTTATTACCATCCAAAAACTCATCTGCCATTTCAACCGCTTCATTCATGAATCCTCCGCCATTGCCCCGTAAGTCTAATACCAGTTGCTTAACACCTTCATTCTTTAATTTCTCCAGGGATTCCATGAATTCCTCATAGCTGCTCTCCGTAAATTTATTGAGCTTAATATAGCCGACCGCCGTATCGATCATATAAGCAGCGTCCACCGACGATACCGGTATACGGCCACGTGTAACCGTAATATCCACGTTTTTTTGACCACGAAGTATATGTAATATGATTTTTGATCCGCTCTCACCCCGGATCAATTGCCTGATCTCATCATTGCTTTTGAAACGGTCAGTGAGGGAAGAGTCGTTTGCTCTTAAGATCTTATCGCCTATTTGCAGGCCCGCAATATCACTTGGCCCCTTTGGTATCACATATACAACATTCACTGTGTCCTTGAAAATGTTGAATTCAACTCCAATGCCATCAAAATTTCCTGCCAGCTCCTCATTAGCTTCTTTTAATTCAACCGGGGGGAAATAAACAGAGTGCGGATCCAATTTGCTCATCATTTGCTCAATAGCTCCTCCCTGCAGTGAATCCAATCGCACCGAATCAACATATTTTAATTTGATCAGGTCGAGCGCCTCCTGAAGAGGCGTGTTTTTCTCTGCCAGAAAAAATCCCTTTCCGTTTCCGCCCGGATCGTGCATTTGGTATCCAAAGAACATCCCTGCGATCATCACTATCGAAAACACCAGTGGTAACCAAACCTGCAATTTATAATTCCTCATCGTCTATCTTTACGGTTAATTTGATGCAAATTAGAAAAAAGTTTAAAGTTTGAGATTGAATACTTTAGATACCATCTCCTTTAGCTGGTAAAATTATCAAGCTTTAAAAACTGCAAATGTTAAACTTTATCCCGACTAGCCATTATGTCTTTCACCAGTCTGATAGCCGATAGCGGAGCCACAAAAGCGGAATGGTGCCTCGTACATAAAGGCAGGATCAAAACATTTTTTACGCAGGGTATCAGTCCTTATTTTCTCACCGGAGAGCAGATCACAGCTCTCCTGGCCAAAGAATTGCAGCCGAAACTGAGAAAGGTCCCGATTGATTATATATTTTATTATGGTACCGGCTGTGCCAATCCGGCAAATGCGCGAATGGTGAAAAAGGCACTGAGCAATGTATTTACTTCGACGGCCATCTCCGTCAATACAGACTTGGTGGCGGCTGCAAGGGCTGGATGCGGAAGGGACAAGGGAATCGCTTGTATTCTCGGTACCGGATCCAATTCCTGCTATTATGATGGTAAAAAAATAATTAAGAACAGGTCAAGCCTGGGTTACGTCCTCGGTGATGAAGGAAGCGGCGCTTACCTGGGCAAAAAAGTGGTTCAACACTATTTCTACGATAAGTTTGACGACCTACTAAGACGACGCTTTGACAACGACTATGGTATTGGTATTGTTGAGATCCTCGACAATGTTTATAAGAAGCCTTTGCCAAATCGTTACCTGGCAAGCTTTACACAGTTTTTGGCAAAGAATCGCGGCCACCAGACCATTGAAAAGATCATTCACGACGGACTCAATGATTTTTTTGAAACGCACTTGACCCAATACAAGGAAGCATTGAAATATCCGATTCATTTCACCGGCAGCGTTGGATTTGGATTTAAGGATGTGTTAGGGGAAATTTGCAAAAATTATGGCTTTACCCTGGGTAAAGTATTAAAAAATCCGATGGAAGGACTGATCGAATATCACCACCAAAAGAAACCCGGCAATGCCATTTGAAAAGATTACTGAGCAATCGAGCAGGTATCGCCACCTGGAGAAAATGCCCGTTGGGAAATTGCTAAGCTACATTAACGAAGAAGATCAAGTGGTGCCCGGCGCAGTGAGGAAGACCATTCCACAGATTGAAAAGCTGGTCGATGTGATCAGTGATAAAATGCTAATGGGCGGGCGCCTGTTTTATATTGGTGCAGGTACCAGCGGGCGATTGGGAATTGTCGATGCCAGCGAATGCCCACCTACCTATGGCGTGCCTCATGGATTAGTGATTGGTATTATTGCCGGCGGCGAAAAAGCGATCACCATGCCTGTTGAATTCGCCGAAGACGATAAGACGCAGGGCTGGAAAGACCTGCAATCACACCATGTTTCTGATAAAGATGTGGTCATAGGCATTGCCGCCAGCGGTACTACGCCGTATGTGATCGGGGCTTTGGAGGAATGCAGGAAAAGAGGAATAGTTACGGGCAGCATCGCTTGCAATCCGGATTCACCAGTCAGCGACGCAGCCGATTTTCCGATCGAAGTGATTGTGGGCCCGGAATTCGTTACCGGAAGTACGCGAATGAAAAGTGGAACGGCACAAAAATTAGTTCTAAATATGATTTCGACTTCGGTAATGATTCAATTAGGCAGGGTGGAGGACAACAAGATGGTGAATATGCAACTCACCAACGAAAAACTGGTTGACCGTGGAGTGAAAATGCTAATGGAGAGAATCACGATGCAAGACTATGATAAAGCAAAACAACTTTTGCTCAAGCATGGCAGCGTAAAAAAGGCGACAGAGGCATTTGGCAAGTAGTTGATTTCGGTCGTTCAGCGATCAACAAATTTCAATCATTTAAATTAAGATAATGCAGGTTCTTAAATTCGGAGGTACATCGGTTGCGAATGCAGAAAATATCAACAAGGTCGTTGCGATAGGAAAGGAGACAACAAAAAAAGGAAAAACAATCCTGGTTGTCTCCGCACTAGGTGGAGTGACTGATCTGTTGTTGAATGCAGCAGCTATGGCAGCAGAAGGCAATGAGCAATACAAGGAATCCCTGGCGACGATTGAACAGCGGCATTTGGAGGCGGTAAAACAGTTGATACCCGTAGCAAACCAAAGTCAGCTATTGAGCCTGGTAAAAAAAGGAAGCAATGAGATTGAAGATATATGTAATGGCATTTTTTTATTAGGAGAACTGACTCCACGATCTAAAGACAGGATCAGCAGTTACGGAGAATGGCTTTCTTCCCAAATCATCTCTGCAAAATTTTCTGCTGAGGGAATTGAAAATGCGTGGAAAGATGCCCGTGAATTGATCATCACCAATTCCATTTTCAATGCAGCCGAAGTAGATTTTTCTTTAACTAATGAAAAAATCGCTGAATATTTCAAGCGTGCTAAAGGATCATTATTCATCATTCCCGGTTTCATCGCAGCCACCAAAGACGGGATTACGACCACACTGGGCCGTGGTGGCTCAGATTATACTGCCGCCATCATCGCTTCGGCATTGGGAGCCGACGTATTGGAGATCTGGACGGATGTGAGTGGAATGATGACCGCCGATCCGAGATTGACCAATAATGCGCGCATCATTCCTCAGATATCTTACCAGGAAGCGATGGAACTCTCGCATTTCGGCGCCAAAGTCATTTATCCGCCAACCATACAACCGGTAATGAGCAAGAATATTCCGGTATGGATAAAAAATACATTTGCCCCCGATGATAAGGGTACGCTGATCGAATCGGTATCTGCAGAAAAAGGAAATATCGTTCGCGGTATTTCCAGCATCAACAATATTGTATTGATCAGCCTGGAAGGAAGTGGTATGATCGGCATTCCAGGATTTTCAAAACGCCTGTTCGAGGCTTTGAGCAATGAAAAGATAAATGTCATCCTGATTACACAGAGTTCATCTGAGCATTCAATTACGGCAGGCATCGATGCTTCTTTAGCCGAAAATGCCAAGCATGCGGTGGACCACGCTTTCAGCAATGAAATCGCTTTGCAAAAAGTGGAGCCGTTAAAGATAGAAGCAGGGCTTTCGATTGTCGCCCTGGTAGGGGACAATATGAAAAACCATCCGGGCATCAGTGGCAGGATGTTCGGTGCCATGGGTAGGAATGGTGTGAATATCCGCGCGATTGCGCAAGGATCATCAGAGAAAAATATTTCGGCCGTTATTTCAACCAAGGATGTCCGTAAGGCAATCAACGTCTTGCACGAGGACTTCTTTGAGACCACTTATAAGCAGGTTAACCTGTTCATCATTGGCACAGGCAATGTGGGTGCGAAACTGCTGGGACAACTCGAACAACAGCTGAAAGTACTAAGCGAACAAATGCGTATGCAGGTAAGAGTTATTGGCCTGTCCAATAGCCGAACCATGGTGATAGATGAAGAAGGTATCGAACTAAAGAATTGGAAAGAAAGATTAACAGGATCTGATGCAGCTGATTTACAAAAATTCATTGACGAGATCATTACCCGCAACCTGCGAAATTCTGTGTTTGTCGATATAACCGCCAATGATAAAGTAGCCAGTGTATATGAACAACTATTGCAAAAAAGTATTTCTGTGGTTGCCTGCAACAAAGTGGCTGCTTCTTCTTCATATAACAATTATAAAAAACTGAAGGACCTGGCCAGGGAATTCAATTGCCAGTTTTTATTTGAAACAAATGTCGGCGCGGGTCTTCCTGTCATTGGTACATTGAATGATCTGATGCGTAGCGGAGACCGGGTGCATCGGATTGAGGCCGTATTGAGCGGCACACTCAATTTTGTGTTCAACCATTACGACGGCACACGACCGTTTGGACAAGTAGTAAAGCAGGCCCAGGATGAAGGTTATACCGAACCCGACCCACGACTCGACCTCGGCGGGACAGATGTGATGAGAAAGATCATGATACTGGCGCGCGAGGCCGGAGAAAAAATTGAAATGGCGGATATCAAAAATAATTCCTTCATGCCGCCCAATTGTATGAAAGGTGATGTCGCGAATTTTTATAAAGAAATGGCCAAAGAGGAACAACACTTTAAGAAGCTATATGAGAAGGCAAAGGAAGGAGGCAATAAATTAAAATTCGTGGCGTCGTTTGAGCACGTCTCTGGTCAGGGCGGCAAAGCCTCTGTGGGACTGCAACATATCGACCCGAAGCATGATCTTTTCCATCTTTATGGAAAGGACAATGTCGTTTTATTTTACACGGATCGGTATAAGGAACAACCATTGGTAATAAAAGGAGCGGGAGCTGGGGCGGATGTGACGGCCAGCGGTGTATTTGCTGACATATTAAGAGCTGGAACTCCATGAAAGAAGACCGCGTTTGTACGGTGCATAGTCCGGCTACGGTAGCCAACCTGGTATGCGGATTCGATATACTCGGTATGGCATTGAGCGAACCCTACGATATCATGACGCTGAAGTTGACCTCCGATCCCGGAGTGAAGATTACGAATAAGGATGATTACAATCTGCCGACGGAACCGGAGAAAAATGTTGCAGGGGTCGTTTTGCTGTCGATCATTGAAAAGATGAATGGACAATTTGGATTTGAGCTGGAATTAGAAAAACATATTAAACCGGGAAGCGGGATCGGGTCCAGTGCCGCCAGTGCTGCGGGCGCGGCCGTTGCAGCCAATGAATTGCTCGACCATATTTTTTCAAATGAGGACCTGGTGCAATTTGCGATGAATGGAGAGAAGCTGGCCTCCGGTGTGAAACATGCAGATAATATCGCTCCCTGTATTTGGGGTGGCGTTAGCCTCATTCGATCGATCCATCCTTTGGATATCGTCGCATTGGATTGGCCTGAACTTTATATCACCGTTGTTCATCCGCAGATTGAGGTGAGGACCTCCGATGCAAGGCAAATATTGAGAAAGCAGGTGCTGTTGAAGGACGCTATTAAGCAATGGGGAAATATCGCCGGATTGGTGACGGGATTCATGAAAAAAGATTATGATCTCATTGGTCGTTCGCTGGAAGATGTGATCATCGAACCCATTCGAAGCATTCTCATTCCTGGATTTGATGAAGTAAAAACCGGTTGCAAAGAGACAGGAGCACTGGGTGGTGGCATCTCTGGTTCAGGACCGTCCGTATTTATGTTGAGCAAGACCGAAGCAACAGCCAGGTCTGTTGAATCGGTTATGAAAGACGTGTACAATAGAATTGGGATCGAATTCAATACTTACGTTACCACAGTCAGTAAATCGGGAGTGGTGTGCAAGAAATGAAATTTTATAGTACAAATCATAATTCCCCTTTAGCTGATTTCAAAGAGGCCACCATCAATGGGCAGGCTCCGGATAAGGGCTTATATTTTCCGGAAAAAATTCCACGTCTTGAAAAGGAATTCATAGATAAGATTGAAAATTATTCAAATGAAGAGATCGCTTTTCGCGTGATCAAGCCTTATGTCGTTGAAACAATTCCGGAACAACAACTTCGTGAAATCGTCAAAGAAACGGTCAACTTTCCAATTCCTCTGGTTGAAGTAAATGATAATGCGATCTATTCACTGGAGCTATTTCATGGGCCGACACTTGCATTCAAGGATGTCGGCGCCCGCTTCATGAGTCGTTGCCTGGGTTATTTCCTGAAAGGACAGAATAAAAAAGTGACGGTGTTGGTGGCGACTTCGGGCGACACGGGTGGGGCAGTTGCGAATGGCTTTTATGAAGTGGAAGGAGTGAATGTAGTGATCCTCTATCCGTCTGGGAAAGTCAGCCAGGTACAGGAAATGCAATTGACCACGCTGGGGAAGAATATTGAAGCGCTGGAAGTCAAAGGAACTTTCGATGATTGCCAGGAGATGGTGAAAAGAGCTTTTGCCGACAAGGACCTTAATAAAAGGACTTTTCTTACTTCGGCCAATTCAATCAATGTAGCCAGGTGGCTTCCGCAACAATTTTATTATTTCTTTGCCTACAAACAATGGCCTCACAAAGAGAAGCAAGCTCCGATTATAAGTGTGCCTAGCGGAAATTTTGGAAATATATGCGCCGGCATTCTCGCAAATAGAAGTGGTCTTCCGGTCAACCATTTTATTGCGGCATGCAATGAAAATAAAGTGATCCCCGAGTATCTAAATACTGGTCTTCTTAAACCGACAAGGGCGATCGCCACGTTAAGCAATGCCATGGACGTTGGAGATCCAAGCAATTTTGTGCGTATACTGGAAATTTTTCATCACCAATTTCCTGAATTGAAAACTTGCCTGAGTGCAGAGAGTATTTCGGATGCGGAAACGATCGACATCATTAAGGATGTTTACAACTCACATCATTATCTACTCGATCCGCATGGCGCTGTTGCTTATCTCTCATTGCTACGATATCTAATGCGCAATGACCATCAAGGTCTAAAAGGAATATTCCTGGAGACGGCCCACCCGGTAAAATTTCCTGCGGCCATTGAAAAAAGCATTGATAAGAAGATCGATATTCCACCTTCTATTCAGCAGTCAATCAATAAAAAGAAAACCAGTGTCGTTATTGATACGGACTATGAAAATTTAAAGGAATTCCTGCTAAAATAATTTATTCCCCTGAAGTATATTTGTGCCGGGAGCAGGGTTATGCATAATATCGAGCCATATTATAACTGGAGACATATCTATGTAAGTGAGGAAGACGAACGATCTCCTTTTTTCGGTCGCGTCTATTCCGAGTTTGAATTCACGCAAACTGTTTACAATTATTTTATCCATCCGCAATGGGATGATTTTGGCAGCCGGACGCTCTATTTGAAGATCCTGTTGGCAGACTATGAAGAAAAATATGCCGTCATTGAAATGATCGGAGAATGGAATGATGCAATAGAAAATGATATCATGGAATTGAAGCGGGAGGTTTTGGAAAAATTAATGGATGAAGGGATCTATAAGTTTATCCTGGTGGCGGAAAATGTTTTAAACTATCATAGCGATGGGCTCGACTACTATGAAGAATTGAATGAAGAAGTGAAAGAACAAAACGGATGGGTCGTTTGTTTAAACATGCCCGAACAAACGCAATACGATTTTAAAAGAGCTCACCTCGACCGCTACGTCGAATTGATCGACCTGGATAATTGGCGTGTCTATAAACCATTCCATCTATTTAAGAAGATAGACAACGAACAGAAAGCAAGACTGGAGAGTAAAGTCCAGGAGTAGTTTTCTTCACAGGTGCTTAACGACACCAACTGTATGGTATACCCGAAAATCTGAAGTAATGATTTCCCCTTAGTTTTTTTAATTGGAAAATTTTCGAATTATAAAATTGATTTAGCTTCGCATTCCTTAAATCCATCTATTTCATGAAAGCCCCTTATCCGCTACCCGGAAAATTTTTCCGGGTCAGAGCCTTTATAACCGCTTTTCTCACTGTCTCCATCATTCCTCCATTATTTGCCACCAATTATACGGTCACAAATACCAGTGATGCAGGTGCAGGATCACTTCGAATCGCCCTCACAAGTGCGCTGGCAGCGGGTGCTGGACCACACACCATAGATGCGACCGGCATAACGGGAACCATTAGCCTGCAATCGGCACTTCCAACCATTACCGGCATTACGCTTACCATTAGTGGACCATTGGCAAGTACCGGAACGCTGACAATCACCAGGGGAGTCGCTGGTAATTTTCGCATTTTTAATATCAGCAATTCTGTTTCTCCGCCAACAGTTACTCTTAACCGTTTGATATTGACCAATGGGAACCCCGGAACCGCCTTTACAGATTTAGGTGGTGGGATAAGGATTGCAACGGCGACAGTCACCCTAAACTATGTTACCGTCAGTGGCTGTAGCGCCATCAACACTGATGGCGGAGGTATCAGCCTGGAAGGAACCAATCCGACTCTTACCATGGATAATTGTAAAATAATCAACAATTCAGCAAATCGGGGAGCAGGCTTAAGCGGCATTAGTATTACTGGTACAGGCACACTTACAGTTAGCAATTCAATTTTTTCTGGAAATGTTTCGGGAGGAAATGCCGGAGGATTAAACCTGACGCAAACGACTGGCACTTTTAAGAACTGCACAATTTCTGGAAACCGGGCTACCACTTCGAACGGAGGAGGACTGATGGTAGGATCATCCGGTTCTGCAACGCTTGTGAATTGCACCGTGACTAATAACCGGGCGGAAGGAGGAGCAATCGCGGGGGGCATAAGATGCAATTCAGGTTCGCCACTTGTTCTCATGAATTCTCTAGTTGTTGGAAATTTTGCCGGTGCAAGTCCGAGCACAACTGCAGACGACATAACATGGAACGCCTCCGGGATAACTAGTAAAACAGCCACCTATTCAGTGGTCGGTGCGCTTACCGGTCAGGCTTTTAATACTGTATCGCAAAGCAACGTGGGTACGACAGGAAGTCCTGCCATCGTAAATCTGGGCACGCTGGCAAATAACGGGGGATTTACACAGACTCACAGACTGTTGACATCCACTCCTGAATTGGCAAAAGATAAAGGAGTTGCACCTTCCCCAGCACTAACCAATGATGAACGCGGCGCACCGAGGACCATAGACGACGGTGCCGTAACAAATGCCAGCGGCGGCAATGGTTCCGACCTTGGCGCCTATGAGATTGGCAATTTTGTATGGAATGGCGCTGCCTCAGCTGTCTTTGATAATTCAACAGGAGGGAACTGGGTAGAAACCACTGCACCTTCAACGGCTCTCAACGCATATATTTTGGAAGGTCCAGTAACTAGTGACCCCGTGGTGAGCAGCAACGTCACATTCAACAATCTGGTGTTGGGCTCAGGCAGAACGCTCACGATTAACAGCGGTAATACGCTCACGGTAAGCAGCACCCTAACTCAAAATGGAATATTGAAAGGAAACGGCACGCTGGTCAATGCCAATCTTACAAATGCCGGTATTATTTCCCCCGGCAATAGCCCCGGCAAACTCTCACTGACTGGCAACTTCGATAATGGATCGGGAGCCATGAATATGGAATTGGGTGGTGCCACCACTGCCGGAACTGACTATGATCAATTTGCAGTTAGTGGCACAGCAACGCTGAGCGGTACACTGAATGTAAGTTTCGTCAGTGCATTTACACCGACAATGGGCGATCAATTCGTGATCATGACTTACGCATCCAAGACAGGCACCTTTGCCACGACCAACCTACCGGATATATCACCAAACTTTTGGACCCTTACTTATAACGCCACGAATATTATATTAAAAGCGGATAATAGCAGCCTGCCATTGAGATTGCTCAACTTCAGCGGCAAATTACTCACTAACACGCAGGCACAGTTGAACTGGCAAACCACATCTGAACAGGATATGAAAGGATTTGAATTGGAATGGAGTAACGATGCTATGAAATGGCAAACGGTTTCGAACACTTCGGCCAGGAATGTAGCCGGAACTCAGAGCTATTCTTACTTGCATAACCAAATTTCAAGCATGAATTTCTATCGGTTGAAGATGGTTGATCTCGGCGGAAAATTTACTTATAGCCAGATACTGCGGTTGGAGCGCTCGCCAAGACAGGGAATCATGCTTTATCCAAATCCCGCAAAGGAATTTGTAACAATTACGTTATCGGCTACAAAGCCTTCCATGATCCATATTATCGACAACAATGGTAAAATTGTCATGCAGCAAAAATTGAATGCAACGGCGGTCACGTTGAATATTGGAAGTCTGCCGACTGGTATTTATTCCGTACGGATTATTCAGGATGAAAAAACGACGTTTTCGAGATTCGTGAAAGAATAAATTCAATCGCAGTACCCCTCGATGCCAGGCCATCCGTGCAAACGGATGGCCTTTTTTTGGCATTAAATGAAATTCCAAATGATGCGATAAAAAACAATATGTAATATGACGATCCGGTGCTAATTTTGCATTGTTGACACCCACCACGATAGTTCTAAGAACTCCCTTTGGAGGGTTATGCTGACCTATGGAGCAATTGTTCACCCCCTCTAGGATCGCTTATGAAATGGTCTGAATTCTTCACTTCTTCGGTCGGAAGAAAGTTAATAATGGCGCTCACCGGTTTATTCCTGATCAGTTTCCTGGTCGTTCATGTGGGAGTTAATGCATGCATTTGGGCCAATGACGGCGGCGTCATGTTCAATAAAGCGGCTCATTTTATGGGATCCACCATCGTTATAAGAATTATTGAAGTCGGGCTTTTCGTCTTCATTTTTGCCCATATCATTCAGGGATATGTACTGACAGTCAGCAATCAATCCAAACGAAAAACCGGATATGCCATTCCCATGGGAAACAGAGGCAGCAAGTGGTATAGCCGGAACATGGGGTTATTGGGTACGCTAATATTGATATTTTTTATCCTGCATTGGTATCATTTCTGGATTCCCTCCCGGTTCGGCCATGTAGATGAAGTCGAGATCGGTGGAAAGCAGATGCATAATCTATATGGTTTAATGAAAATCACTTTCAGCCAGCTCTGGGTGGTAATCGTTTATGTGCTTGCCTGTTTTTCTTTGTGCTGGCACCTGATCCATGGTTTTCAAAGTGCGTTCAGGACCATTGGCGTCAGCAATAATCGTTACTTAATAATGATCAATGTGATGGGTATTGGTTTTTCCGTGATCGTGTCACTCGCATTTGCAATGATGCCGGTCAGTCTCTATCTGAATTGGGTATAAGTCATAACAAAAAAATATTTTAAAAAATTCGGTATGCTTGAGTCGAAGATCCCCAATGGAAGTCTGGAACAAAAATGGATCGACTACAAGGGTCATTGTAAGCTCGTGAATCCGGCGAACAAGCGTAAGATGGAAGTGATCATTGTCGGTACCGGTCTCGCCGGCGCATCTGCGGCAGCATCATTGGGCGAGTTAGGATATAAAGTAAAAGCCTTTTGCTTTCAAGATTCCCCGCGCCGCGCGCATTCTATCGCGGCACAGGGGGGAATCAATGCTGCAAAGAATTATCAGAATGATGGTGATTCGGTCTTCCGCCTTTTTTATGATACGATCAAAGGAGGCGACTATCGCTCCCGCGAAGGCAATGTTCATCGGTTGGCAGAAATAAGTGTCAACATCATTGACCAATGCGTTGCCCAGGGAGTTCCCTTTGCAAGAGAATATGGCGGCCTGTTAAGCAATCGTTCTTTTGGAGGCACACAGGTACAAAGAACTTTTTATGCTGCCGGTCAAACCGGTCAGCAGCTATTGATAGGTGCATATCAGGCTTTGGAAAGACAGGTAGCGTTGGGAAATGTAGAAATGCATTCCCGTCATGAAATGCTGGACATCGTGAAGATCGATGGGAAATGCCAGGGTATCATTGTTCGTGATCTGATCACGGGCAAATTAGAGCGTCATTTTGGCCACGCTGTTTTATTATGTACGGGAGGATATGGAAATGTTTTTTACCTGAGTACAAATGCGATGGGCAGCAATGTCACTGCCATCTGGAAGGCACATAAACAAGGCGCTTTATTTGGCAATCCTTGTTTTACACAGATACATCCTACATGTATCCCCGTCACGGGTGATCATCAAAGCAAGCTTACGCTGATGTCCGAATCGTTGAGAAATGACGGACGCATTTGGGTTCCTAAAACGAAAGGTGATACAAGGAAAGCAAATACAATACCCGACGCCGAAAGAGATTATTACTTGGAACGAAGATATCCTGCGTTTGGCAACCTGGTTCCTCGAGATGTAGCCTCAAGAGCCGCCAAAGAGAGGTGTGACGCGGGTTTCGGCGTGGGCTCATCCAGGCAAGCGGTGTATCTTGATTTTGCAGATGCTTTTGTGCGTTATGGAAAAACAGAAGTCGGTAAACAAGCCCTGAGTGATGTCAGCGAAGAAGAGGTGATTGAACTGGGCAAAAAGGTTATTAAAGAAAAATACGGCAATCTTTTCGACATGTATGAAAAGATCACGGGAGAGAATCCGTATGAGATCCCCATGAGAATTTACCCCGCTGTGCATTATACAATGGGCGGACTTTGGGTGGACTATGAATTAATGACCAATGTGCCGGGTCTTTATTCTTTAGGAGAAGCAAATTTTTCAGACCATGGTGCTAATCGGTTGGGAGCTTCCGCACTCATGCAGGGATTAGCTGACGGATATTTCGTCATACCATATACGATAGGGAATTATTTATCCGAAGAGATTAAGTCGGCTCCGGTAGCAACTACTCATCCTGCATTCGAAGAGGCTGAAAAAGTAGTCGCCGACAGGATCAAGCAACTAAAGACCATAAATGGCAAGCAAACGGTGGAAAGCTTTCACAAGAGATTGGGCAAGATCATGTGGGAGAAATGTGGAATGGCAAGGAATGCTGCGGGGCTGGAGCAGGCGATTGCTGAGATCCGTCAATTAAAAAAAGAATTCTGGAATGATGTGCGCATACCTGGCGAAATAAATGAAATGAACCCGGAACTGGACAAAGCGAACCGCGTTGCTGACTTCATCGAATTGGGCGAATTGATGTGCATAGATGCACTTCACCGCCAGGAGAGCTGTGGCGGACATTTTAGAGAAGAAATGCAGACTCAGGAAGGAGAAGCAAAGAGAGATGATGAGCATTTTGCGTACGTCGCTGCGTGGGAATACAAAGGCGAAAGTAATTGGGATTTGCAAAAGGAAGAGTTGAATTTCGAAGTGGCAAAACCTACTCAACGCAGCTATAAATAGTGAAAGCATTATGGAACACTACACCATGAATATTACGTTGAAAGTCTGGAGACAGAAGAATCAAAAGGATCGGGGAGCATTTCAAACATACGAAGTCAAAGACATCTCCTCGGAAATGTCGTTCCTGGAAATGTTTGACGTTCTGAATGAAAGGCTGATCCACGAGGGAAAGGAACCTATCGCTTTTGACCATGATTGCCGGGAAGGAATTTGTGGCACGTGTTCAATGTATATTAACGGCCGGCCACATGGCCCCTGGCATGGCACCACTACCTGCCAGCTGCACATGAGAGCTTTTAAAAATGGAGACACTATTGTCGTTGAACCCTGGAGGGCCAATGCATTTCCTGTTATAAAAGATTTGATCGTCGATCGCACTTCTTTTGATCGTATCATACAGGCGGGAGGATATATTTCTGTCAATACCGGCAATGCCGTGGATGGCAATGCTATTCCAATTGACAAAGAGAACGCCGATAAATCTTTTGCTGCAGCGGCTTGTATTGGTTGCGGCGCCTGTGTTGCCGCTTGCAAGAACTCATCTGCACTTCTTTTTGTTTCTGCAAAGATCTCCCACCTGGCCTTACTACCACAAGGGGGACCAGAAAGGAAGACCAGAGTGATGAATATGGTTGCTCAAATGGACAAGGAAGGTTTTGGCGCTTGCACTAATACCAGGGCCTGCGAAGCAGTATGTCCAAAAGAAATACCGATCACCAATATTGCCCGGCTCAATACCGAGTATACAATGGCCAGTCTTTCGGCCGATAAGTGATCGTTGGCTCGTGTTTAGAAACAAAATGAAGCTCTCACAGCTCCAATCCACAATGGATCAGCTCTTGAAATTTTCATCAACCTAATCAATGGGGTGATCGCGATGTTTTTTTTCAGATAATAACTTGCGTCCAGATTTACTCCAAAACCCATTTGGATATTGCCAGAGTAAAGTCCAACACTTGGGCCTATAGACAACGCAAGATTAGTCTTGTGGCCGGTTTGATAAAAAGCGCCTCCAAAAACGTGCAAATAAGTATAGGATGGATATTTAAATTGATTGCCTCCAATCGTCTCTTTTTTCCCCTGGTAATGATCGGCTCCCGCATTCAAGATAAATGCAAGCGGCCTTCGTGGTTTTACATCCATCGAACCAAAGTGATGATTGGTAAATGAGTAGTCGATGCCAATGCCCAAACGATGTGTCTCCGAAAAATCGCCCATCGGAAAATTGATACCAGCCGACAGGTTATTGCTTCTGCCGTTTGGATTACTCCGTTCTTGGGAAGCAACAGATCTGATGTCCAAAAGCATGACCAGGAAGAGAAATAAAACGTGTGTCAAGAAGCGGATAAAAGTGATATAAATCATTTTCTACACAGTGGCTCAAAAACAGGATGAGGACAATCGAACATCAAATTTGGTGCATTTCAGGGGAATTAACAGCGTGGGATAACTTTAAGACAATAAAACCAACCAATTTTACGATTTTGAGTAAACTCTCTGTTATTGAGATATTTAGGCGGAATATTGGCTTTCCTGTGCTGGCTTCTCCTATGCCTCCGGAGCGACGCTCAAATCACTTTTCCCGGCAGCCTCGGCACCAACCTCCGACAAAAGGTTTTCAAGGTGGAAAGGGATACGCTGCGTATCGATACAGTTAGCATCGTTCCGAGTTCTTTTTCCATTTCTTATGTTCCCGCGGAAAACTATTTCCTCGACTACGTTAACGCCATTTTGTATTGGAAAGTAAGGCCTGAACTCGATACGGTCTTAATCACTTACCGGGTTTTTCCTTACAAGCTTAATCCCATCGCGCAACGAATGGACTACGATAGTGTGGTTAACAACTTTTACGTTGCTCCACTGCAGATCAGCGACGGCCTCACCGCTGCTCAAAAAGGAATATTTGATTTTGGAACATTGAAAGCAGAAGGAAGCTTTGGGCGACAAATCGGTTTTGGCAATAGCCAGGATGCTGTATTGAATTCCACACTCAATCTTCAATTAAGCGGTATGTTGGGTGACAGCATTGAAATACAGGCGGCCATAACAGACAACAATATCCCCATTCAACCCGATGGGACCACTCAACAACTAAATGAGTTTGACCAGGTATATCTCCAGTTTAAGAAAAAAAACTGGCAGCTCAATTTGGGTGATATCGATATTCGCCAGAATGATACCTATTTTCTAAACTTTTACAAAAGGCTCCAGGGAATATCATTTCAAACCGTTGCGCGACTCTCCAAAAACATTACTTCAAAAACCCTGGTCAGCGGATCGATAGCGAAAGGAAAATTCACCAGGAATATTTTCAGTGGGCTTGAAGGCAATCAGGGTCCTTACCGATTGACGGGAGCTAATAACGAATTTTTCTTTATTGTCCTTGCAAATACGGAAAGAGTTTATCTCGATGGAGAATTGTTGCAACGGGGCGAGGACCAGGATTACGTGATCAATTACAATTCAGCAGAGGTCACCTTTACGCCGCGACGCATGATCACCAAAGATTCCCGAATTCAGGTTGAGTTTGAATATGCAGACCGAAATTTCTTAAATGCAAATATTTTTCTGCAGCAACAATTTGAAATCAATAAGAATCTAAAGATCCGTGTCGGAGTATTCAATAACGGCGACGCCAAAAATTCACCTATCAATCAAACGCTGGATGCGAATCAAAAGCAGATCCTGGCCAACCTGGGAGATAGCATTCAACGGGCATTTTATCCGGCTGCTGTCCTCGACACTTTTGGCACAGGCAAGATACTTTACCAGAAACTTTATTATAATCCGGGGGCAGGTATTGATTCGTTTTACCAATATTCCATTGATCCCGATTCCGCTAAGTATAGTCTTTCCTTTGCGGACGTGGGACAAGGAAACGGAAATTATATTCCTGATTTCAATGGAGCGAATGGGAAGGTATTCCGATTTGTTGCGCCGGTAGGTAATCTCAAACAAGGTCGATATGAACCGGTACAAATACTCGTGACTCCGAAAAAACAACAGGTCGTCAACCTCGGTGTAGACTATTACCTGGATAAGAACACCCTTTTGAAAACTGAAATAGCCACCAGTAATACGGATGTCAATACTTTTTCAACCAAAGACAAAGGAGACGACAGGGGTTGGGCGGCCAAATTTGTGATCACCAATAACAAGATCATCAAGCCTGAAAAAAAATTATTGCTGACTACGCTGTTGGACTACGAATACGTCCAGCGAAAGTTTAGGCCTTTGGAGAGATTACGCACGGTTGAATTCTCCCGGGACTGGGGGCTACCTCTTGTCTTAGCGCCGGCTGATGAGAATATTATCCGTGCAGGTGTGGGCTTAAAGAATGGCGACAATCAATCCATTTCCTACCAATTCACGAATTACCACCGAAGCGACAATTACAATGGTTATCAAAACACGATCCTACACCTGGCTAATTGGAAGGGCTGGATCTTAAATAACCAATTAATGATAACTAATTTCCATATTGCCAATGATCAGGGTTCTTTCTTCAGGCCAGTGTTGGATTTGAGTAAACAATTGAAAAAAATGAACAACTGGCGACTCGGCTTCCGCTATGCCATGGAAAGAAATTCGGTTCACAATACGACCACAGATATACTCACGCCGGTGGCTTTTTCTTATGATAATTACGCCGTTTATCTGAGGTCGGATGAGAATAAAAAAAACCGTTATGGTATTACGTTTTTTACGCGTTCGGATAAATATCCTGTCAATAAAGATTTCATCAGGGGGGATAGAAGCCTCAATCTGAATCTTCAGACAGAACTCCTGGCTAATACGAACCGCCAGTTTTATCTCAATGCTACTTTCCGAAAATTAAAAGTGTACAATGGGACTGTTTCAAAGCAGGTAGAAGATGAAACCATACTTGGAAGAGCAGAATATGTAATGAATGAATGGAAAGGCTTACTCACCGGCAATGTTCTTTACGAGGTGGGAGCGGGGCAGGAACAGCGACGCGACTATGCATACCTGGAGACTCCTGCAGGTACCGGACAATATGCATGGTTGGATTATAACAACGACGGCGTGCAGCAACTCAATGAATTTGAACTGGCGGCCTTTCCAGACCAGGCAAAATTCATTCGCATATTTACGCCGACAAATGATTTTATTAAGGCCAATTATATCACATTCAACTATAGTCTCAACTTCAGTCCCCGTGCAATTCTGAATTCTCCGGATTTAAAAGGAATGAAGGAGTTCCTATCACGCATCAACCTGCTGTCTTCCTTACAAACCAATAAAAAGTCACTGGCGAGGGGAAGTTTTGAGTTCAATCCATTTAAATATGCGCCCAATGACACAGCGCTCATTACGCTCAGCACGGCGTTCCTGAATACCATTTCATTCAATCGACTAAGCAGTGTTTGGGGTTTTGATCTGACCAACCTGCGTAACAACGGAAAATCGTTGCTGACGTATGGATATGAAACCAGGAGATTAAATGATTGGATCCTGAAGTGGCGCTGGAATATGAATAAATCGGTGTCTATTTCCATCAATGGAAAAAAAGGGCAGAATGATTTGCTTACGCCGCAGTTCAATAACAAGAACTACCAGTTAAAGACGTATAGCATAGAACCGAGCCTGGTTTATATTCGCGGGACTTCTTTCCGCCTGGTCACCGGATATGAGTATGAATTTAAAAAGAACCGGCCGATTTATGGCGGTGAGAAATCTACTTCTAATTCCTTCAATATCGAATCGAAATATAATATTCTTCAAAATAGCTCTATCACCGGCAAATTCACATTCAATAACATTGACTATAAATTTCCAGCCAACACAACGGTGAGTTATATCATGCTTGACGGGTTATTGCCGGGCAAGAATTTTCTCTGGACCCTGGCCCTGACGAAAAGATTGCTGAACAACCTGGAACTGAGTTTTCAATATGATGGAAGAAAGGCAGGCATCTCCAAAACAGTGCATGTTGGAAGAGCATCTATCACAGCGTTGTTCTAAACATTGAACCTAAAGTGCATCACGTCCCCGTCCTTCACCACATATTCCTTTCCTTCAATCCTTAATTTACCTGCTTCTCTGCACGCGGCTTCCGATCCATATTGCAGGTAATCGTTATAGCTGATCACTTCGGCCTTGATAAATCCTTTTTCAAAATCTGTGTGAATGACGCCTGCTGCCTGCGGTGCTTTCCATCCTTCATGAATAGTCCAGGCCCTGACCTCCTGTTCCCCCGCCGTGAAATAGGTATATAAACTTAATAGTTTATAGGTTGCATGGATCAATCTATCCAGGGCCGGCTCCGTCATCTTATACTCTTCCATGAAGAGCAATTTATCATCGGGGTTTTCCATTTCTGCTATCTGTGCCTCGATAGAATTATTCATGATGATCACTTCTGCCTTCTCATCTTTTACAGCGTTCATCAGCGCATCAGAAAATCGATTGCCCGTATGCATGGATGCTTCATCCACGTTCGCTACATAGAGCACGGGTTTATCGGTAAGCAGGAAAAGGTCGGCGATGGCGTTTCTTTGTTCTTTGGACAAGTCCAGTTCCCGGATGTTCTTTCCTTTTTCCAGTTGACTCTTACAAAGAGTGAGAGCATCTAATTCGGATTTCAGCTTGGGATCGATGCGGGCTTGTTTTTCAGTCCTGGAAATTTTCTTGTCGATGCCTTCCAGGTCTTTCAACTGCAGTTCCGTGTCAATTATTTCCTTATCACTCACTGGGTGGATGGCTCCCTCATCACGTAAAATATTTTCATCTTCAAAACACCGGATCACATGAATGATCGCATCCACTTCCCGGATATTAGCAAGGAATTTATTTCCCAATCCCTCCCCCTTGCTTGCACCTCTCACCAATCCCGCAATGTCTACTATTTCGATCTGCGTAGGTACAATTCGTTGCGGTTTGACGAGTTCGGCCAACTTGTATAACCGGGGGTCGGGTACGTCTACCAGGCCCACATTCGGATCAATGGTACAAAAGCGGTAATTGCTCGCCTGGGCTTTGGCGCTAATGCTTACCGCATTGAATAAGGTCGACTTTCCTACGTTTGGTAATCCTACAATTCCTCCTTGCAATGCCATCTTAGATTAGTGTTTCAGATAAATTTAATCGATAACGTACTTCGACAATAGAAGACATTATTTTTTGAGGCGCAAAGATAAGTCATGATGATCTTGCAGGAAAGCGATTTGTGCAAAGATGCTTTTGGTGTTTACATAAAAATCCTGAATCTTGAATCTTAAATATTGGAAACCTTATGGCCCTGAGCAGGATCTGGTCGGCATTTATCATCATTGCTATCCTCGTAGCCGGCGCCCGGATGGTATCAGGAGATCAAAAGATCTTTACGAGAATGGTTGTGGGCAGGTCTTCTGACAAGTATGATAGTGTATATTATTACGCCGTCGGCTCCTACCTGAATCAAAATCTTGCTTCCAATTATCCTGAATTTCTCAAGGAATATGGCTATTTCAAGACGGATTCTGTAAATCGCGCAACGGTCTTACTAACGGATAACCTGACCCATGATTCGGTGATCAGTGCAAAAACTTTGAATCCGGCTCTGCAGACCATCACCTATGTATCGGTGCAGAAAACCCTTCATAGAAATGTGGATGGCATCATTGAAACAGCCAAGAATGCAGTGTTAGATATTATCCTTCCCCTGATTGGCGTATTGGCATTATTCATGGGCTTTTTGAGCATTGCAGAAAAAGCGGGCGGAGTGCGGCTTATATCAAAGATCATCTGGCCATTTTTTTCGAAAATTTTTCCAGAAATCCCGAAAGGTCATCCTGCCACCGGCCACATGATGATGAATTTTTCAGCCAACCTGTTAAACCTGGATAACGCAGCAACTCCTTTCGGACTGAAAGCGATGGAAAGCCTGCAGGAATTGAATACAAATAAATCCATTGCATCCAACTCGCAGATCATGTTTCTGGCATTGCATGCATCGGGACTTACATTGATCCCAGTGACGATCATCGCGTATCGCTCGGGGTTGGGTGCGCGAAATCCGACCGACATCTTTATACCCTGTATGATCGCCACCTTCGTCGCAACTATTGCCGCGATGATCATCGTCTCCTTCAAGCAAAAGATCAATGTACTGCAGCCTGTCATCCTTGCCTGGGTAGGCGGTATCTCGATATTGATTGCTTTGCTAGTAACTTATGTTAGTCGCCTCGACGCTACTTACGCCCAAACGTTTTCAGGGATATTAAGCAATGGAATCATTCTCGGCATTTTTCTTTTAATTGTGCTTGGAGGTATTTATAAAAAGATAGATGTCTTTGACGCCTTTGTTGAAGGCGCCAAAGGCGGATTTGAAACCGGCGTCCGGATCATTCCTTATATCGTAGGAATGTTGGTGGCCATTAGTATGCTGCGAACAAGTGGCAGTTTTGATGTGCTGATCAATGGAATAAAGTCCCTCTTTGCTGCATTGGGGACAGATACCAGGTTCGTGGATGGATTACCGACTGCATTGATAAAGCCGTTGAGCGGCAGTGGTGCACGCGGAATGATGGTGGATACGATGAAGACTTTTGGTCCCGATTCATTTGCAGGTAGGCTGGCATGTATCCTCCAGGGTTCTTCGGATACGACATTCTATGTGGTTGCAGTTTATTTTGGATCAGTAAGTATCCGGAATACGAGGTACTCGGTAGGAGCGATGCTGCTCGCGGATCTAATGGGAATAATCGCGGCGATCATCTTATGTTATTTGTTCTTCCGGTGACACTCACCACTCACCACTCACCACTGACCATTCACCACTCACACGATTTCGATTCCTGCATTTCTATAAGGAGCTAATATTGGATCACTCGAATCCAGTTCGGTAACTAACGTATCGATTTCGCTGAGTTCACAAACCTGGATGGTTTGCGCCGTATTCAACTTTTCGGCGATAGACAGACATACCAATTTATTTGAAGATTCGATCATCGCCCTTTTTAGCTTGACCAGGTCTGAATCGGTTGCTGTGATGCCATGTTGCAGGTCTATCGCTTCCGGGCTGATAAAACAGATATCCGCTTTATATTTTTTGATCTTAGCAATAGCCTCATTTCCAACGGTCATTTTAAATCCTTTTGAAATTTTATCTCCAATCAATATGACATCAATGTTTGGATGGCGCATGTATTCCAAAATGGCTGGTATGCTCCCCGTAATAAAGGTGGCTGTCAGCTCTGGCGGGAGCAAACGAGCCATTTCCACAATGGTAGTACCTCCATTCGTGAAAATGGCCATACCATCCTTAATTAGACCAATAGCTTTTTCAGCTATTCTTTGCTTTTGAATTTGAGAATAAACACCACTGGTAGGAAAATAGACCTGGTGAAAAGAATGCGATAACGCTCCACCGTGCACTTTGATTACTTTACCCTCGTCTGCCAACTCCTGGAGGTCCCGGCGAATCGTATCCTCGGAGACATGAATCTCTGCGCAAAGGGTAGAAGAAAGAACTTTATTGTGCAGGTTCACCTGGTGCAGAATATAAGCCTGTCTTTCCTTCTTTAACATTCGGCAATTTTACTAAATCTAAAGTAAATCAAATTCCGAATGAAATTGCAGAACGATCAGGGGATGTGCGCCATGTGTACTTATTCGCTACGAGCTTCAGAATATTTTTTTCCAAACGTAAAACGGGCTGTAAAGCCTACCGCAGCCGGTTCAAAGTTGATGTCGCTGACAATATTTAGTTCCGGTTTCCAATCCATGGAAAGATTCAACGGAACGTTGGGAAATTTGTAGTCCAATCCCAATACACCCTGAGCTCCAAAATTGGTGTTGGTCTCATTTCTTTGCTTATTGGGATTATAGGTCTTAACAAAACTCAGGTAACCGCCGGCTCCATAATACCACTGCAACCCGGATGAGGAAAAGGGTTTGTGGATCTCAATGAGTAATCCGAGGGCCAGAGGATCGCCAAATGAAAAAAGTCCTTCTAATGCCATTTTATTGGTGACAAAATGCTTGATGGAAATTGAGTTATTCACGGCAGGTGCGCTACTGCTAAGTCTTACCCCTAGTGCTGTTTTATAATCCTGGGCCATCGACTCATTCAGGTAGCATGTTCCAGCCACCAACATCATAACAAGGATGAATTTTTTCATGGTGATTTTATTTGTTTGTAGAGTAAACGAAAAACAATGCCAATAAAATCTAAATAAAATGCAAAAGTTCAATCACATGCAATAATCTTGTACTGATCTTATCATGGATTGCCGCGATCAAAAAACGTTTTTAACATTACGAATGTATATGCTCCATACATTTCCGACGTGCCCGCTATTCAAACAATTCGAATTTCGTCTTCGGTCTTCTCGATTCCTGCCAAATAAACCCCGGCAACCGCATTTCTTTTGGATCCTTTTGCCTCATTGGCCAAACAGTCCCCGTGACCATACTTCGGAAAACGACTTTGTTCAATTCCTTATTCGCAAAATAGATGTCAAGAATATCCGATTTTGATTCATTTACGCCGGTATAAGCACTGTCCTCGTCCTGGATATAATAAATGCACTCCGCAAGACCACTGCAACGCACAGAATCGATTGAACCTTCTTTGAAAAATCCATCCATCCTGCTGGATTTGATCTGGTTGAAGACCTCCGGGTCCAACTGATTTATCAGGAAACTATGTGTGAAGACCTTAACGCGGTCGGCCTGCTTATTCTTTGTAAATAATAATATGGTGTCTCCCGTGATCTGGCTTTCGTTTGCCCACACGACGGGATCCTGGAATAACCGGAATACCGAATCCTTGAATGAATAAAATAAACTGTCTGATACTGCCTGCATGGAATCAGAAAAAATGCGGACATGCCGGTAAGCCTCGAAGTAGCGATTGGTGCTATCTTTTTCATTCATTGCTACCGCCTCAGTTGAGTTGAGGCTTTGGGAGACAAGAGTGTCCTTTTGTTGCGGAACGGCCACTTTTTTAACATTGATACTGTCAAAGTTGGTAATCGTATCCCGCGCAATAGTCGAATCTCTATTGACAATGCGCCCCGTGCTATCTACATTGACTGAATCCCTACTCACGGTAAGAGTATCCTGAACAGAGTCTGTCTTTCTAACTGGCAAATCAGTCAACCGCGCAGAAAAGAGAGTATCTGCGGTAATAAATATGGAGTCGTTATCCTGTTTAATGATCATGACCGGCTTCAGGGTAGCCAGGATCGCCTCCGTTTTTTTGTTTCGAAAGATACTGCCAGCCAGGATAGTTGTTTGATTGGTGCTGTCTATAATAATCGCGTTGCCTTCGGCCTGGGCAACGCCCGTGCTATCATCAATGGCAATGCGGTTTGCGCGGATCGTTGTACTTCCATCCTTAATGGTCGGTCGTTGGCCGAATTCTGCCTTACCCGTTTGAAGATTGTAAAAGCCTTCCTTTGTTTGAATGGTCCTTCCACTACTATCCCGAATAAATGTTTCGGCAATAAATCTCACCGTACCGCTCTCCGTGTTATAGAGCAGGGAATCCGTTTTTATTGTATAGGCCGGATCCCTCAAGTCGACATCTTTCTTGAAATAAACATCTTTCAAGTCGGTGTAATAAAAACCTTCTTTGCTGGTGAGCACCGATTTTTTATTGATCACTTTGCCTCCATGCTGGTAAATTCCAATCTTGGTATCTACATCATATTCCATGTCGGGCGTCGTCAGCTCTCCCTTGCCATCTGTAAGACGAACAGCCCCATCGAGGTAGGCAACCTTTTTCTTGATCAGGTAAATTAAATGGTTGGAATAAATATTTGCGGTATCTGAATCATTAATGTGAACATGCCCCCACGCTTCGAAGATGTTAGTGTTATTGTTAATGACGCAGCTATCGCAATCGAAAAGAGTGCTCCCTTGCTTTAGTCGAACATTACCCGCTAATATTTGAAGTTGCGTAGAGTCATTTATTTTCCTGACTTCGAGCTTCCTCCCGGTCAGGATCTCAATGGTCACCAGGGAATCCTCTGCAGTGCGAGTGGTGGTTTTGGGAGCGAGGTCATTAATTTGACCGTATGAAACAGTAGCTAAAAGCAGGCATCCTGCCAGGAAAAAGTAGGGAAATATTTGTTTATATCGCATCAATTACCCGAAGAAAGAGAATCCTTTTTCGTTGGCGAAGTTATGGGGCCTGTGCGGTCTTTCTTGCCGAACACGGAAAGATTAACATAGCGTCTCGGATGCGTCCGAAGATCATCCATCAGCAACTCCGCGCTGATGATGGCATCATTGAGCTTGTTATATAGTTGCCTGTCATTGATCAGTGCTCCCAGGGTTCCTTTAGGACTGTTGACCTTGCCGATAATGGCTTTCAACTCGGCGATAGCCGCATGCATTGAATCGAGTGTAGGTTGAACGTCAAGATTGGAGATTTTTTCGGCGGCTCTCTTTGCGCTGCTAATTACAGCGGTGATGCTATCATTGTTGTTCTTCAGATTTTCGGTAATAGAACTTGCGTTATTAAGTGTCTTAGCTAAAGATCCTGTTTGATTATTTAATAGTCCGCTAAGTGAATTGCTTGCCTGGTTGAGGTTAGCCAAGGTCTGTTGCAAGTGCCCGCGCGCGTCGGAAGTCAGTACATTATTGACATTACTCATTACCCTGTTCAATGAATCGAGAGAATTTCGAACCTTATTGAGTGTCGGCGTTAATTGTGCCTTTACATCATCTAATATACCGCTGTCCACCCTCGTCTTTAATGTATCACCCGAATGCAGGAAAATACTGTCGTTTCCTTTTTCAATCACCAGGAACGAAGAACCGACAAGCGGGCTGGAGATATAAGCCTTGGAATCACGCGGAATATTGACTTCTTCTGTAAGGTGGATGGTCGCTACAATTCCATTTACATTTTTGTCCTGCGCATCCAGGGAATAAACTTTGCCGATCACCCATCCATTGATCTTTACTTCGTTTGATTTGGTCAGCGGCCCGAGATCAGTAAAGACTGCATATATCTGCTTGCTGGTATTGAAGACATCTTTACCTTTTAAGAAATTGAAGCCAAGGATAAGAATGGTGAGGGCGACAATGGACAGGATGCCAACCTTTGTTTCGTTGCTGATCTTCATTCGCGTGGGTTTGTCCGGCAGTAGCCGACTGGTTTATCAGCCCAAATTAACCAATTATTTTTAAACGGATTTCGTATGAAGGCGTTATTGCCCCTGCTCCGTTTTATTCTCCAACCTGGTCTTGTAATTTTTGAGAGCAGTAAAAATATTATTTACGATCACTTCCTGGCCGGCATCGCTATTAATGTAATCTTCTTCTTCCTTGTTAGAGATAAATCCGATCTCCACTAATATGCTGGGCATTCCCGTCGCCTGAAGAACCCAGATGCCTTTATCATTCCTTTGCTTCACGCCCCGGCTGGTGCGGCCGGCAGCCACGAATTCCTTTTCAACCAGGTCGGCCAGATTTAGACTCTTACGGAAATAATTTTGCGCATAGATGAGCATCATTGCCTTTTCCGCGGGGTCGGAAGGATCCGGCAGCTGAATGGTCGATGTTGAATCGATCTCTCCATAATAATCATTATTCATTGACACCGAATTGACCTTCGCGTCATTCTTATTGACTGCCCAGATGTACGTTTCTGTTCCCTTTGCTTTGTTCTCTACCCAAAAGGATTCGTATTTGTATTCATAATATTTCTTTTTAATGAGCTTCTTGCCTTTTTTTACGGTCTTATAGTGAGGAATTTTGCCAATCACTTTTTTTTCGTACCAGCCCCCGGGATGGCGACCGGCCGAATTGCAATGGATCGCTATAAACAACTCTCCATGTGATGAATTAGCCAGGTCAGCCCGGTACTTTAGCGCAGCATCCTTGTTGGGCATATTGCCGGGCAATACATCGGTGGTGCGGGTATAAATTATTTTCATCGCAGGGAATTCCTTTGCGATCACCTCACCCAATTTTAGAGAAACGGAAAGGCTGACATCAGCTTCTGAAGAAAAAGTGCCCCTGGCTCCAGGATCCAATCCTCCATGGCCGGGATCAATGACAATTGTTTGAAGGGGTTTTGCTGCCGGGTTTTCGGTTGGACCTTCCAGATATAGCAGGATAGGCAGGGCAAGCGTAGTTATTACGTAGGACAGATTTCTCATAAGTGCGCAAGTTACAACTATGATTTAATGATTCATAGATGGCTAGATTGGTCAGTCAATGAAATCTTAGCGTTCATTGCAATCATTTGCTCATAGTCTCTTTTTCTTCAACGCGGTTCAGGAAGGCCCGGACATCGGAGAGTTTTGATCCTTTATTATTACTGCCGGTATTGGTGTTTTCGCTAGTGGCTTGTTGTTTTTCGAGCCAGCTGATGTAGTTCTTTATTGCAATGGTGATACAGTTGGCCACTTCCACTTGTCCATCCTTACTATTGAGGTACTCTTCTTCGCTTCGATTCGTAATGTAACCTGTCTCGACGAGGATGCTGGGCATGGCTGTTGCCTGCAGCACCCAAATGCCTACCCCACGCTGCCGAACGTCCCTGTCAACCCTTCCTACTTTAGCAAACTCATCCTGTACAAATCCGGCTAACGTTGCACTGCGCTTGAAGAACTGTTTAGTCTTTAGTAAAGAAAGCGCAATGAATTCCGGTGAATTTGGATCGATGTCACCATAATTTTCTTTGAAGTTCGCTTCTTCAAGCATCGGCGAATTTTCTCGCATGGCTACTTCCTTGTCTTCATTCTTATGAGCTCCCCAGATATATGTTTCGGTGCCTTTAGCAGGATTGGGAGTTGTCCAGTAGCGGTATTTTGGAACCTTGCGGGTGACTTTCCTTCTCTTCTTACCCTTTCCGACGTAAGTAACAGCCGTTCGATAGCCCGTTACTTCAGAGTGACGGATAGGCCCAGCCGCATTTACGTGTATGCAAATAAAAAGATCGCCGTGGTTTTCGTTCGCAATCTCTGCGCGTCTATGCAAAGCCACAATCCTTTCAGTAGGGCGTGTCTCAATAATTTTTACTTCAGGAAGTTCTTTTTGCAAAACAGCAACAAGTTCCTTTGAAATGTCCAGGCAGATTTCATCTTCATGGGAGAACGCGCCCTTTGCTCCGTTGTGACCGCCATTCTCCATGATCCCATGACCGGCATCGACGATGATCGTGCGTACAGCCTTTTGGTAATGGCTGTGTTCCTGTTTATCTTTCCTGGCAAATGAAAAATCGATAACGCAAAAAAAGGAAAACAATAAATACAACAGGGTTCGCTTAATCATGGATCTTCATGTTTGACGGGTTTGGTGGGAACTGCAATTAACCGGAGGGAATCTTCACAAATGTTTAAGCTTGTACAAGGGTCGCCTTCGGATAATGAGTTACTTTTGCTTCCTACCGTATGACCGTATGAAGCAACTGCTCAAATTTAGGTCAATTTATCTTTCAAATGGATTTCTGACTGCTGCGATGTTTTTCACAATAACGTGGAAAACGCCGGCATACAGCGTCCACTCTTCCGGATTTCGCACTACTTTAACAGCCCCTACCGATACAACGATATTGCCGACAACAGACAGTTCGCGCGGGACTCTTCCAACGATTCGCGATACAACTGGGATCCCGGGTCGGGACTCATCATTGATAGTACGCGTTGACACATTCTCCTTAAAGCTTTCCAAGGATTCATTGGATGCGCCGCTTATTTACGAAGCGGAAGATTCAGTAGTCGTGCAAGTGCAGAATAAAAAAATATTATTGTATGGCAAAACAAAAACAACATACAAAGACATTTTATTGACTGCACCCAAGGTGGAGATGGACCAGCAGACCCAGATCGTCACTGCCTATAATCTCAAGGATACGACAGGAGCCATCATTGAAAACGCAAATTTCAAAGACGGGAATAACCAATTTACCAGTGATACCATCCGCTATAATTTTAAGTCGCAGGTGGGCCTCACCAAAAATACGTATACACAAGACGGTGAGATCGTTATTCATGGGGATGTGGCCAAAAAAGTAAATGAGAACACAACGTTTATCAAGAGGGCGCGGTTTACAACATGCGACCTGGATGATCCTCACTTTGCTTTTGTGACCAATAAGATGAAAGTGATCAATAAGAAATTAGCCGTCTCCGGCCCCGCACATCCGGAATTTGAAGGAGTGCCGGTACCTATATATATACCCTTTGGGTTTTATCCACTATCCCAGGGCCGCCATTCCGGGTTGATCCCACCTCAATTCACGACGAATGAAGAATACGGGCTTGGTTTAGAGGGCCTGGGTTATTATAAGGTGTTAAGCGATTACTGGGATGTGAAATTGTACGGCAACATTTATTCCTATGGAGGCTGGTCCGCACACCTGAATCCAACCTACCGTAGGCGTTACCGTTATAATGGCACATTGACGGCGAGCATTCAGAGTACGAAGCTGAACTTTAAAGGAGATCCCGATTTCCTGAGCAATAAAAGTTATTTTTTGAGCTGGAGTCATGCCGTCGACAGTCGCGCCAGGCCGGGAACTACCTTTTCCGCGAGCGTAAATGCCGGCTCTACCAGATATAACCGGCTCGTTCCAAATAATACGCAGCTTAATTTCCAGAATCAATTGGGTTCGTCGATAGCGTATTCAAAAAGTTGGCAGGGCAAACCTTATAACTTGACATTGACTGCCAACCATAACCAAAATAACCTCACCCACCTGATCAACGTGAGTCTGCCATCTGCTGCATTCACAGTCAGCACGATCTATCCCTTTCAGGGAAAAGATTTTGTAGGCACACCGAAGTGGTATCAGAAATTAGGTATTGGGTATACAGGAAATTTCCTGGATCGAATATCTTTTTATGATACGGCGGCTACATTTAAAAATATATTTGAAACATTACAATGGGGAGCTCAACACATTGTTCCGATTACACTCTCGCTTCCTCCTTTATTTGGTGGAGCACTCATCGTTTCACCTTCGGTTTCTTATTCGGAAGTATGGCTCAATCAAAAAAGCCGGCGGATCTGGGATACGGCCGCGAAGAAGGTAGATACGACCATCACAAAGGGTTTTTTTGCCGATCGCCAGACATCGTTCTCATTGGGTTTTAATACAGCCGTATTCGGTACTTACCAGTTCAAGAAGTCGAGGATCATTGCGATCCGTCACGTGATCAGGCCTTCTTTGAGCGTTAGTTATAGACCGGACCTGTCAAAAAAACACTATTATGACCTGCAAATAGATACAACAACATACCGGCAGCGTGTAAACGAATTTGACAGACCTCTTTTCATTCCCTACTCCGAAGGAAGATTTGGCGGACTTGGTTTCAGTTTGGACAATAACGTGGAAATGAAATGGCGGAGCAAAAAGGATACGGGCACAGAATCCATCAAAAAAATAAAACTCATCGACGGATATGGGTTAACTACGGGCTATAATTTCTTTGGTGATTCATTGAAGCTTTCACCGGTCCAATTGTACTTCCGTACTACGTTATTTGAAAAGGTGAGTATATCTGCACGCACCACATTGGATCCTTATCAATTTAACGAGCGCGGAAACCCCATTGACAAGTATGCCTGGCAGGATGGAAAGTTCAAGTTGGGAAGATTAACCAACGGAAGTGTTTCATTGACCACCAGTTTGCGGAGCAAACCAAAGGATGCAAAAAAAGAAGAAGAAAGAAAAAGGTTGACGGAGGAACAATTGGGCGATTTATCCCTGATTGCAGATCAACAGCGTTTGTTGGATTACATGCAACAAAATCCGGCGGAGTTTGTAGACTTCAATATTCCCTGGCAGGTAAGTCTGAGTTTTTCCCTTTATTTTAACAGCACATTCAATCAAACGACTCAATTATTTGAGAAGACCTTCAACACCAATATTAATTTCAGCGGAAGTTTCAGTCTTACTCCCAAATGGAATTTCAGCTCCAATGGGTATTATGATTTCAAGACACATAAACTTCAGACTTTCCAAATGTCAATCAATCGTGAAATGCATTGTTGGCAATTGGCGATTAACGTGACGCCTATCGGGCTGTACAGGTCATTTAGTTTCACTATTAGTCCAAAGGCTTCTGTCCTCCAGGATTTGAGAATCAACAGGTCGAGATTCTTTACGGGGTTCTAGAGTAAGAGGTAAAATACGAAAGTTGTGAGTGGTGAGCGGTGAGTTGTGAGTTGCGAGCGAAGCATCTAGTATCTCGCATCTAGTACGTCTTACTCTGACTTCTCACTTCTTACTATCTTTGCCCTTCTTTAAAAATCGGTCCGGTAGCTCAGTTGAATAGAGCAATTGCCTTCTAAGCAATAGGTCATTGGTTTGAATCCAATCCGGATCACACGTAGAATGTAAATGCTTTGTAGGTATTAACTTATAAAGCATTTTTTAATTAAAGGGGCCGTTTTTAGGGGACGATATCGAAATATTTATTCGCGATAGGTCGGATCAGGTTAGCAAAATCTTTATATTAGAAATTATAAATATACCTAGTATGCAAAGAAAATCAAGCACGCCGAGGAAGCAGCAAAAGAAAAAATCTGTGCAAGCGGATTTACTTCCAGACATCGAAGATTCCTCGAGCCAAATAGGGGAAGAGACCGAGGACGATTTAACTGTCGACTATCTAAATAGGATCTCGGAAGCAGTAACCTGGTCAACGGACTGGACGGTTGAATCGCTTATTAATCAATTGGAACGGCTTGTAATCAATTTAAGTCCAAAATTTCAACGCCGAGATGCCTGGAATGTGAAGAAAAAAAGCAGATTTATTGAATCCTTAATCTATCGGCTTGCCGATACCTCAAATAGTACTTGCCGAAAGTCAAAGTGAGAAGGGAAGATATGTAATCGTAGATGGGAAACAGAGACTTCTGACTTTGAAGCAATTCTGTCAACCTGAGGAATTTGAGAGACCATTTAAGGTTCTTTCAAATTTAAAAAGCCCGTTCTTAAACAATGCCACTTTCGTATCATTAGCAAAAAACCAAAAGACCTTATTTGACAACTTCATAAACCAATCCATTAGATCGGTAATTATAAAAAACTGGCATTACGAAACACTTCCTGTATACGATTTTCTATCGATTGAATACTGGAAGTTTAAGCCTGTCCCCTCAAGAATTAAGAAGAGCCTTAAAGCCGGGGCCTTTCATGGATTTTGTTGACGACTTTGCTTCTAGCAGTTTAATTATTCAAAAAGCACTCAACCTTCAAGGGCCAGATTATGGAATGAGAGATTTAGATTTAATTATCCGATTTTTTGCATTAGGAACGAGAATTAGTCAATATAAGGGTGATTTCAAAACATTTCTGGATTCAACTTGCGACTTCTATAATAAAGACTGGAAGAAACATAAAGTATCCATCGAACAAGAAGCTGAAACTTTGGAAAATTCAATCAATGCAGTAAGTCAAATATTCAAGGGGAACTCATTTAAAAGATGGGAAGGAGCAAAATACTCGAGTGGGTTTAATAAAACAATTTTTGACATTATGGTGTTTTATATTCACAATGAATCAGTTAGGAAAGAATTTGTTGAGAAAGGAAACCTAGTTATTGACTCCTTCAAATCTTTATGTGTAAGAAATAATAGATTTCTTAAATCAATTACAACTAATACCAGACAACCTGATTAAGACATCTGCTAAATTCGTTATTTGGGGTGTCGCATTAAAAAAAATAATTAAATCAGTAGAAATACCAACCAATTTGCTAAAAATATATAGGGCCAACACTTAAAGAGTACTTTGAATGCGTCTCTCAAGTGAATTTACGAATTTGAAAGCAAGGATTATCGAATTAGAACATAGATTTTTGAATTTCGATAATGCTGACTCTTTCATTCAAGAGAATCAAGATAAGTTAATGTCATTTCGGTTGTTGTGTAATGCTGAAATAGAATATTATTTGGAAGAACGAGCTAAAAGCACGATTAATAAATACCTTTCTGAATGGAGAAGCGGTGTGCTTTTGCCAGGGTTCAAATATCTATTTCTTTATTCTGCGAACAGATTTGATTCGGATTCATTTATTTAGGTTACAGACAGGATTAATGTGTGTGCTCAGTCCTATTTGAGTAAAATAAACGACAATCATGGTATAAAACAAAAAAATGTAGCACTTATGCTTATACCTATTGGAGTAACACAAACTTATTTGGATATTGCCTGGTTAGCTACATTGAATTCATATGGATCTAAGAGAGGATCATATGCTCATAGAAGCTTTTTTGTTCAATCTCCAATTTCAAGAAGTGATGAGCTAAATGAGCTAAAGCTTGTTTTATCTGGGTTAAAAAAGATTGACTATGAGCTAGAAACACTGACAAATATAAACCTCAAGCTACCCTATTAGCAATACTAAAAAGTTAATTGAAGAAAGGCCATCCACAATATTTTGGATTCAGAGTAGACTAGAAAAGGATTTAACAGTTTACTTTGAACCTGATTTTCCTTTTGGAGGTGGGGGAGGTGGTGGCGGCGGTGGATTTTGAAAAGCAGGCAGACTATTCTTTCCTGATTCAGGCTTGGTTGGTTGAGGGGTGTTGATCGGTATTGATTTCTTGTCTGACATATTAAATTGTATTAAATACTCTTAATAGATATTCCCTAGTTTCAAAATCTGCTTTTCTTAAGATTTCCTTCTTTGTCGAGTTGATAATCTCGTTAGTAAGGTTGTTAACAGTCCTTTCAGCTTCTTTTATGCCATAAAACCTTTCTTGGGCTTCAGGATCATCCAATCTTGAGTTATAAAAATCCATACACAAGATTTCCAATTTATTATAATAATCGAAATAAAATCCCACAATCATGTCTAATTTGTACACTTGTTTATCTGTAGGGACCAAATGGATCTGAAGATATTTCAAAAGTGATATTGCTGAAATAATTATACACGAAATTAAGGGCATTTTATTCCATATGGGCCAGCCCATTATGCCGCCAGCCGAAAACGCCAGGATAAATATATTGAATATCCGTTGGCCCCTTCTCCAGGAGGACAGTAGGAAGCAACAATAGAAGTAGTTATGCTTTGCCTGCGCTAATTCATACCAAATTCTGTCTCTCAATTACTCTAATTTTATTCGAATAGTTTAACCTAACTATCTTATCCACATGAAATATGAAGCCAATTCGAAAAATTTAGGTGGCGCTCAGACTAATTTTCTTATAAACATTTCTCTTAGATATAATGCGGTAAGTCAAATATGCAACGAATACTGTTACGCATATTAAACAAGTTTCAATTAAGATAAACAAGGTATTAAGTAAATTAAAATCCCATATATCAAATTCAGACATTTCCAAAATTCTATAGGTTGTGGGGCAAAAAATGTACGAGATAGAAAAAAGGATTATAAATGCAAGAAATGCTCTCTTTAAATAGGAGTTTATGCGAAATTTGAACCTCTGAAACTCAGTTTCTTTTATCTTGTCTGGAAATTTCTCTTTTAAGAAATCAAAAATTGACGATATTAGTTTTTCTAGTGCATAAAAGAGAAAAACTAAAAGTACACTGGTGGCCGAGAGAATATCACTTAATTCCATATCTTTTTTTTTAAGAACGTATAGGTATCAATATGACACTGAAATTTTCTTGTTGAATTTTTCACAGGGGAAATATGCTCGAGTTTTTTGCAATCAGTTTCAATTCCATTTCTTAGCTCGTCCAGAATGAAATATTGGGCAATAACAAAATGAAAATAATCTTCATCTTTTTCCGCAGATGTTAAAATTGATTTTATTAATTCTATCCTGGAATGCTCCATTAGTACATTGTTACTACATGTCTCTAGAATATTTTTTGCTTTAGTTTTGCTAATTTTGAAAAGTAATTTTAGCTCGTTTTCGTCTGAGATACTTGTATTGAAATAGTATTTCATTAAACAATTAAATCTGTCTTAGAGTAGTTTTCCTATATTATTTTGGGACACTGCTAACTTTCAGCATTACAAGAAATTCGGAAAGAGCTGCCTTCGATATCTCGTTTAATACGCTTTCGATATTGGCTTCATCAGTGCGGAGTTTGGTCATCAAATACTTCTTTTCATCGGCATTTATTAAATATGATTTGATTGCAAAATGAATTTTCATTGTAATAATTTTAATTTATTCTGATGGTATTTCTTTTAGATTGGCGCAGAAAAGCGACATATGAGGAAGTTGGCGCTTTCGTTGCCTCTGATAAGGCTGATATTAGTTTTATCAATTAAAACATTATGACACAGCAAAAACGGAAGCAGTTTATAATTTAATTAGAAATAAATACTCTTTAAGCCATATGAGTCAAAATATTGTAACAATGTTAGGCGATTCTGGAGGTAAAAATGGCTTTTTGGCAGTTCTTGGTTAGTTAAAGCATGCAGTATTTAACTCAACTCAAGCAGAGGAGAAACTAAAATTAATACCTTAAACCACAAATACAGAGACGACAGTAGAAGATTAGGCCTTAACAGGTAAAAAAACGATTGTATTGATTTTGGACTATGGAAAAGACTGATAAAATTAGTTTGATTGCGTTGCTTTGATTATGTTTTTAAAGGCATTAAATTCTAGAATAGAGATGCACCTGTGTAGCATATGGTGACAATTTGAACAAACTAAGGCTAGATCCTCTAGCTTAGTTTCTTTTGAAATATCAAAATTTGAAAGGGGAACGATATGATGACATTCAATGAATACACTTCCGATTTCTCCATATTTCGTATGAGAATCAAATGCGCAGGTCTCGCATTCAAGCTTACCTTTCTTTTAAGAAAACAATTTCTTTTTTTTTTTTAACAATTTTTCTGTCCCTTTCTCTTACCTTATGTAGTTTATATAAAATCTGACTTTCTTTTACACTGTCACTGTTACTTATTTCGTCATCTTCAACGTTAGAAATGATATTTGACAATCCTACATCTGTAGCAATAGATTTGATTTCTGTTGTTATGTTGCTTAATTCCTTTTGCTTGGAATAGAATTACTCAAAAACCTCTTTATCTAATTTGGAATATGCCTCTATGCCTTTGCCTTCATATGAAGGATCAATGGCAAGGAAATTTGAAAACTTTAATGTTACTCTGTTGGGATTTCTGAACTTGTACTGATCTGGTTTAACGGGAATAGAGGTAGTTTATTAAGGATTTCGGAAAGTTCCACAATTTTGGGGTTTTTAACATAGATTGAACCTCTATTTGGGTAGAAATAAAGATATAGTGTAAGAATAATTTTATTCTGTCTTTTGGATTTTGTTTGTGTGATTATTGGTTTACAATTTAAATATTCTCAAAACTTAGGTTGATGGAGTTTATTTAAAATTGTTAATAAGAGGTTTGAATTTAAAAGCTTTTGCGTTGATAATTATTTTAAGGTTTAAGATGAAAGTAGTGTCTGAACTTCGGGAATTTCAAAATTTGAGGTTTTTTTGGGAATAATTTTGCAGTAGAAATCTCTAAAATAGGTATTATAGTTTATTATAACAAGATATACTCTATCAGTATTACTCACAGTAAACGAATTTCTTGTGTTATAGGAATGTAGTTATACACTAATATTGGTGATATACTTAAACGGATATAAACGGGTATATCGGTTAAGAACTTTTTTTTTGAGTTAAAGTTTAAAAATATTGGAGTTGCTGATATTTCTCTTCGGACTATGGGTAAATCATTGACTGTGTCTCTAAGTTTGTAAGGTAGCTTAACATTATTATTTATTTCATAGCTATAAAAGATCTTTTACAGAGTTTGTTGGAATGATTTTTTATCTTAAATACGTATAGAAAAGGTTCTTTGCGGTGGAGAGCTTTGTAATTGTTTAGAATTGGTATTAGGGGTGTAATTACTAAATATGTTGCGGTGTTAGGATGAGCTGTTTACATGGCACTGAAATCTGAAATGATTAGTTTTTCGGTTTTACCGAGAATTGGAAATATGGTTGAATCTGGCGTTTTGAAATAAAGAATTTCTCGGTAAGAATTGACAATAACATGTTTATAAGTAACAATAACAAGTGATATTTTATATTCTGAAATTTTATAGTTGATAATAAATCCCGTCTCTGAAGAGACGTAGTATACTGTTATGTAGCTTTTAGTTTTTTTTCGAAAGTTTTAAGTTTAATAGTCGAGTTTATTATTATTTCATCCAAAGGCATTTGTCGTTGTGATGACGAACTGAAAGGGATAAGTAGTAATGGTAAGTGGTAAAGATTCTTTTTTATGGTTGAATTTATTAAGGAGACTCGTTTTGTTCATGTTTCCATAAAAGTTGGGTATATTATTTTAAATGATTAAATAGATAGTATGAATTTCATAATTGTGAATTCTAATTTTGAAATAACGATGCAAAGAGATGAGGGAGGGTTTTAAAAAAATTATGAAATTTGAATTATAGATAGGTTGTTAGTAAAATTTATGGAGAATGAGCGACTTTGCAATCTCGTAGATTTTTGTTTTTGAATTTAGTACCTGAAATATACTTGAACGGTTGGTTCAATTTTAAAATTTGTTTGCTGCGAGGAATTCTTAAACTTTTAAATCCATATCCTTGAAATACCCAGAAGACCCCTGCACAGGGGTTGAGGATTGGGTTCTAAAACTGATTAGTAAAAGTAGGTAGCGAGTTTCTTTAACAAGCTACATAATGTCCCAGGATCGGACTAAAATTTTATTATATATGTCCTTGTAATCATATTGGCCACAATTGAATATGTGAAAACCATTACCTGGAAGTAGTTTTTAGTCCCGTGCACCTATACTCGAGATGTCACATTCGATGAATTTTTTCTAAAAAGATGGGTTTTACAAATAGATGGGAGATTGTGAAAACACTTATTAAGACATCTCTCTGTTGTACTTGGAATTAAGGGTCTTAGTTGACGCCTGTTCAACTTCATGAGGTTTGTATAAAACTCGCTTTCCGATTTTGTAAGATTGTAACCATCCTAGTTTTGTCCAGTCATGCAAAGTTGGTAATTTATCTTTAAAAGTTTTGCTACCTCTCTTCTAGAAAGATATTGTGCTTCTTTAGATATAAGTGAATTTTTTTTTGTGATCTTATCGTCAATTATCTTACCGATCTTGACCAATAGATCTTCAATTGTTATACCATGTAGAATAATTTCGCTCATTTAATCTGCTTTTAGTTATGACTAAAATCAGACTTTAACTATTAAATTAGATAGAACTTGCCATCTCTTTTTATCCACTTGATTGCTATTGATGTTTTGAATGTTTTTTTGATTGTTATTGTTCAAACTTGATTGGGTTGCTTTAATCTAATGAAGTTGTAAAGGTTAAATCGCATGTTGATCTTGTTTTTTTGTGTTTCCTGTTTCAACTTGGTTGGATTGTTTTTGTCAAGGAATTTCTAAGAATTTGAATGGTATGTTTATCTTGCTTTTTGTGTTTTGCTGTTTAACTTGGTTTGGATTGTTTGTGTCAGAGGAATTTGTAAAACTTTGAATTGTATTTTTACTTTGTTTCGTGTTGACTATTTAGTTGCATATGTTATTTAGGTCTTGCAGTGAACTTGTAGAAATTTTTGATATTTATTTAGCTATCTAAAAAATGGGTGATTTGTTGATTGGTTGACATTGTCTTGCTTAGCTTATTAGAGATATATTTCATAAATGATTTCTCAGTTCTGTGTCCGGTTATTTTCATAATTGAAATAGTTGGAACATTCATAAGAAATGCATTTGTTGCAAATGATCTCCTTGCAGTATGAACGGTCATTAATTCATACTTGTTGAAGATTTCTTTTATTCGTTTGCCACCTTTCGTTGATGTAGTTTCGATTGGATGATTTAAGTTGGCAGTTTTACCAAGCTCCTTTAAATATTCGTTCATTTTCTCGTTACTGATTGCGGGAGGAGGGTTTCCATTATATTTTCTGAGAACCTGATCAACGGCTGAATTTATAGGAATCATGACCATTGCGTCTGTTTTTTGCGTTCTAACTCTGATGACTGGTTTATGGTTATCAATATTTACAGCATTAAGCTGTTTAAGGTCAGAGAATCTGAGGTCGGTATACAGGCTATGATAAACAAATCTCTGACTTTGTCAAGCTTCGGATTCTCTGTAAGATTGATATTCGCAATAATTGAAAGGTCTTCTTGTGTCAAATGAATGCTCTGGGTTTCTTCCTCAAGGATTTTAAACCGTTTGCGCTTAAAGGAGACATTCTTGGTGAGATCCCGCTCAAAAGCTTCTCTCATAAAAGACTTTATATTTTTGATGTGAGACTCTATTGTATTATGACTATATCCTTGGTTCTGTGCGTATTCAAGATACTTGTCATAAAAATCAGATGTCGATTGCATCGAAATGAAGAGCTTTTCCCTGTTTTCTCCTTAAAGGCTTCTAGATTCCTTATGGTTTGGCGGATTGTCCTCTTTGTGCCCTCTCGCTTGTTGGAAGAGTCTAATATTCTCTGATGTATATTGGGCCAGGTCTTTTGATGGAGAGTTTTCCTTCTTCAATACTTGATTAAGTCGAATCCTCAAGAGTTCGGGGTTAGGCGAAGTACCTTCTAAGATTAATTTACGGTAGCGAATTCCAACGCTAGATTCAAGCTCATCTAATATCATATTTATGGATTGATGGGCTAGAATCGCCCTAGATTCCCTCAAACGCTGTTTCTCTGTATTCCAGAATCTAGGATTTGCTTTTTGTCCTGTAGAATATTTTAACTTTGACCGATTGAAGCGAGAAAATTAGATAGATTAAAGTTGTTTTTTCAGCTCTCGGTTCTTTTAAAACAAACGTGGCTTGAGGCATAAATTTTACTTGTTATTTTCAAAATATAGAGAATTGAGGGGACAACTGAAGGGGACACAAAAATTTGTCGGTAGGCAATCCTTATTAATTTATCCTTTTGATGAAATTCAGGTCTGTGGCGAGTTTGGGCAGAAGAGCAAACAAAATGATATCAAATTGAATTAAGCTAAAATTGATCCAATCCGGATCACGGCGCGTCCCGTTGAATCCCGATGATGTCGGTCCGGGACGCTTTTTTTATTATAGAAATTCATAAGATGGATGTCACCATTGAAGCCTCATGGAAAGAAATACTGAAGAGTGAGTTCAATCAACCCTATTTTCAACAGATTCCCCACCATATAAAAACAGAAAGGTCCCAGGGAAAGATCATTTATCCGCCGGGACGCTTTATATTCAATGCATTTAATACAACGCCCTTTGATAAAGTAAAAGTGGTGGTCCTTGGTCAGGACCCGTATCACGGTCAGGGTCAGGCGCACGGCCTTTGCTTTTCTGTTCCTGCAGGTATCGCTCCACCACCATCGCTGGTCAATATATTTAAAGAGCTCCAGGATGATGTAGGAGTTTCCTTACCCAACCATGGCAATCTTACTCACTGGGCGGAACAAGGCGTGTTTTTGCTCAACGCATCATTGACGGTGAGGGCGGCGGAGCCGATGAGCCATTCCAAGATCGGGTGGGCCCAATTCACCGATGCCGTCATAAAAAAGATCTCTGCTAACAGGAAGCATGTAGTCTTCTTATTGTGGGGAAAGTTTGCGCAGGAAAAAAGGAGCTTAATTGATGAAACAAGTCATTATATATTAAGAGCCGCCCATCCCTCGCCGCTTTCTGCGCACGCGGGATTTTTCGGTTGCCGCCATTTTTCAAAAACAAATGAATGGCTTTCTTCACATGGACTTGATCCGATCGATTGGAAATTATAATTTACCGCACAAAACTGATACAAGTAATGATACCTCCTTCGCTGACCCTGGAAACCACAAAAGTCATTTTAAGACCATTGGATAAAGACGATTTCGAGCCGTTTCTTCAACTGGCGCAACAGGATGATGATATGTGGAAATATTTCACATTTCATCTTGGTGATCGCGCGCAGCTCACTAGATGGTTTGATATGGCCTTTGCTGACAGATCGGCAAATACAAGGAGGCCATTTACCATCATTGAAAAGGAATCAGGCAACATTGCGGGAAGCAGCAGCATGGGTAATATCTCATTTCCCGATCTTAGATTGGAAATTGGGTGGAGTTGGTTGGGAAGAAATTACCGGAGTACGGGAATTAATAAGCATGCGAAGTGGGCGATGATGAAATATGCTTTTGAAGAATTAAATTTCGAAAGGGTCGAATTCAAGACCGATGTTCTCAATGAGCGGGCACGCCAGGGATTGAGGAATGTAGGAGGCGTTGAGGAGGGCATTCTCCGAAGTCACATGACCATGTGGAATGATCGCAGGCGTACGTCCATTTATTATAGCGTATTAAAAAATGAATGGCCCGGGCTTCAGAAAACTATCTTTAAAAACTTCAGTTAGGCATGACCGTTATTAAAAATATCCTGGGAAGGATCTTTGCGTTCTGGGCTTTGCTCATTTTCGTTACATCAATGCTCTTGATTTACATACCATTCCTCATTAGCGGATGGTGGCCGGAACCCCGTCGAACCATTTCATTTGTTCAGTTGTCTCGTATCTGGATGAAAATATTTTTTACGCTGAGCGGCGTTCGACGAATTTTCAAAGGCAAACAACACTTCGTTCCAAAGGAGAATTTTATCGTTCTCTGCAATCACAATTCCTTCATGGATGTTCCTCTTTCTTCGCCGGGGATCCCGGGAGCAAACAAGACGATTGCTAAAAAAGAATTGGCTCGCGTTCCGCTCTTTGGCATCATATATCAACGGGGAGCTGTTCTCGTTGACCGGCAGAGCGAAGAGAGTCGAAGGGCAAGCTTTCAAAAGATGAAGCAGGTTCTGGAATGGGGTTTGCACATGTGCATCTATCCCGAGGGAACAAGAAACAAGACCAACGAACCTTTGCAACGCTTCCATGATGGCGCATTTCGCCTGGCTATCGAAACCGGGAAACCTATTTTACCTACTTTGATATTTTATTCATCGATCGTATTGCCTTCTAAAAGGTTTTTCTTTTGGCCTCATCGGGTTGAAATGCATTTTTTGGAACCAGTTCCGGTTGGAATGCTAACCAAAGAGGAGTTGAAAGAGAAAGTCTTTACCATCATGAAGGAATATTATATAGAGCACAACCGGCCTTAGTTCTTCCGTTCGATCTCTCGATAATATATAAATGATGGGGATTGATTAATTTCGTCATTCAATGAATTCATGAGCCTGTCCTTTCTCAAAGTAACATTGGTACCGGAAGTAGTTGGTTCGGGGATCACCGATACGGAGATCCTCCTTCCCGTGTCAGCTATTTTGGCTGTCAAAAAAAAAGTAGGAATAGAATATGAAATCGTCCTTCAGTCAAAAGTTCATCAAATACTCGAGTCACACTATTTTGGCAAAACAACCAAGCTAAAAGAAATAAAAGCAAAAATCAAAGACGAATCTATATTCTATTAGGCCAATAAATATGGATGAAATTTTCAAGTATGGAACGGATCGACTCACTGCACCGGCAGCTATGTCCATTGCCAGCGGGCAGGTAAAGGCGACATTGACGAAGGATGTTATTCAACGAATTGAATCCAGTCGTCACTTCGTCGAGGAGATCGTTGCCAATAATAAAACTGTTTATGGAGTCAACACCGGTTTCGGAATATTATCCGACACCAGGATCTCCGAAGCGGACACGCGCTTGCTTCAACAAAAAATTTTGCAAAGTCATAGTGTGGGAGTAGGGGAGATGGTAGCCGATGAAATTGCAAAGTTGATGATGATCACCAAGGTTCACGCCCTGGCTCAAGGCTACAGCGGCGTACAAACAGCAACACTCCAACGTATCATTTGGCATATTGAAAATGATGTCATCCCCGTCGTCCCGGAAAAAGGCAGTGTTGGCGCAAGTGGAGACCTGGCGCCGCTCGCTCATTTGTTCCTGCCATTGATAGGCGAAGGCGAATGTCATTATAAAGGACGACGATACCGGTCCGGGGAGATCCTGCAACAATTTCAATTATCACCACTTCAGTTGGGACCCAAAGAAGGATTGGCCTTGATCAATGGCACTCAATTCATCCTTGCCTTTGCAGTGAAAGCGGTACTCCGGATGCACTATGCCCTCGAAGCTGCTGACATTATCGGAGCAATGAGCCTGGAAGCACTCACTGGTACAAAAGCGCCTTTTGATGAACGACTGCATCAACTGCGTCCTTATGCAGGAAGTCAATTGGTAGCGCAACGACTTCGGTTGTTGCTGAAAGATTCTGAGATCATGAAAAGCCATGTTGATTGCGGACGAGTGCAGGATCCCTATTCATTGCGCTGTATGCCTCAGGTTCATGGCGCATCAAGAAATGCGTGGTTACATTTGAAAGAGTTGACTGAAATAGAATTGAATGCCGTTACGGATAATCCAATTATTTTTTCTGCCGACGATACGATCAGTGGCGGAAATTTTCATGGTCAGCCGCTTGCGTTGCCACTTGATTATGCGTGTTTCGCAGCCTCCGAAATAGGAAATATATCTGACAGGCGTTGTTACTTATTGTTGGAAGGCAAGTGGGGCCTGCCTTTGCTATTAATGAAAAATGTTGGACTGAATAGTGGATTTATGATGCCGCAATATACCACTGCTGCATTGGTGACTGAAAACAAAACTTTGTGTTTCCCTGCCAGTGCGGATAGTATACCGACTTCATTGGGACAGGAAGATCATGTTAGCATGGGCAGTATCAGTGCAAGAAAATTAGATCAGGTACTAAACAACCTCGAATATATTTTGGCAATAGAACTTTTAACAGCATGCCAGGCCATTGAATTCCGAAGGCCTTTAAAGAGCAGTGAACTTCTTGAACAGGTTCACGAATTTGTTAGAGGCCTGGTTGGTTTTGCTGAAGAAGACCGGATATTTGCCGAGGATATTGCTAAAATAAAAACGATTATTTCTGACTTTTCATTTGTAAGAAAAGTGGATAAATCGGCTCAGGCAAATGGTATTCTATTAAATGGTGGATATAGTGATTTCCAATCAATATTTGCATAAACAGACACTTTTCTAACATTTGCCCATTAAAAAAAGTATCAGCAAACGTTTGCGATCATGGTAAAAAGTCAGCCACTTTTGTGTAGCTAAGACACAAAAATCAAATCTTCCTTTTCCTAAAAAAAAGTTTTCCAGCGATTCATATTAGGTGATTTCGCCATTGATTGACCGGGTACGAACATTTGTTAGAAGCGCAATAAAAAGATTGAGTACCAACGAGTAAAGCGACCGACCCCAATCCCCATGCACATTTCACGAGAGGTTATCAACATCCTGTGATTTTAAATTTGACAGATTCTTCTGGAAAAAATCGGTAATTTGATTTCGCTTTTTTTTTCAGAGATAAATTTCATGGTGATACTTTTTTATCAACTTTTGATATTTTTTATAAAAATCTAAGAAATTTGATCTTTGATTAACAGAATGTTAATAGATTTACGGATCAGTTAAACCAAAAAATGCTTTGCTATATGAGAAATTTACCCAAATCTCTTGTAAGGGTGGCCAGGTTGTTATTGTCCTCGGCCGTTCTGATTCTCCTCTCCTCAACGGTATTTTCGCAAAAAACAGTTTCAGGTGTAGTTAGAGAAAATACCACTCCATTGGCAGGCGCAACTGTCGAAGTCCCAACGACGACGGTAGCGACAAGGACAGATGCCAACGGAGCCTTTACTATTAATGTCCCGGCCGGTAAGAATATCATTAGGGTATCCTTCGCCGACTTTGTCACTCAACAGGTGGACATCAGTAACATCACCAATCTTGCGGATGTGTCCGTGACACTGGTTCGCCAAAATGCAGCTTTAAATGAAGTTGTAGTCACAGGTTACACTGGCCAACGTAAAAAAGACATCATCGGTGCCGTATCTGTGGTAAATACTGCGGATATGAAGATGACGCCTGTAGCAAACGTCGCAAGTCAGCTGCAAGGTAGAGCAGCCGGTGTTGTTGTTAGTAGCACGGGCGCGCCCGGCGGTGCTGCGGTTGTGCGTATCCGTGGATTTCAATCATACGGAAACAACGACCCTCTATATATTATAGATGGAGTTCCTACGCAAGATCCTTCTCAAATCAACCCGAATGATATCGAATCCATTCAGGTATTGAAGGATGCAGCTGCGGCCTCTATATATGGTACGCGTGCAGCTAATGGAGTTATTATTATTACGACTAAGCAAGGCAAGGTTGGAAGAACTACGATTACTTACGAGGGTTATCTAGGTACACAGCGGATCGCTAATAACCAGATCCCCGATCTATTGAATAATTCGGAATACATTGATTATCTCAATAAAACCACCACCACCGGTAATAAGCACGTGGTATTCGGTACGTTCGGGTCTTATGCATTGCCGGATTATATTATTGTTAGTGCCGGTTTTAAAGGAGGGGTTGCCGAAGGGGATCCCCACACTGATTCATCGTCATTGGCTTTTGGTAGTATTTACCAGGTCCTGAAGACCACGCCGGAAGGAACCAACTGGTTCAAAGCGATGATCAGAAACGGACTTATTCAAAGCCATCAAATTACCGCATCGGGCGGTACAGACAAAGCAAGCTTCTCCGTTGGTCTGAATTATTTTAGCCAACAGGGAACTTTCAAGTTTACTGACTATAAGAGATATACTGTAAGAGCAAATAGCTCAATCAAGGCAACGAGCTTCTTAAGGTTTGGACAGAATATCCAGGTCAGCCGCGAAGATCGCCTTGGTAATGATAACAGGAATGAAGCTGGCGCCTGGTCTCAATCATTTAGAATGGTTCCATATATTCCAATCAATGATATTTTAGGTGGATGGGGAGGTAATGGAGTTGGTGAGTCAGGTAATGGAACCAGCCCGGTGGCTCAACTCTATAGAAGCAAGGATAATAACGATGTACTTAATAAGGTATTTGGAAATATTTTTGCGGAACTATACCTTACCAAATATGTCACTGTCAGGACCTCATTTGGCGTTGACAACGGTGAGCAGGCGCAAAAATTCATTTCCTACAGAACGTATGAGCGCGCTGAAAACCAAGGTACGACCCAGCTAACTGAGCAGTCCTGGAGTTTTGTAAATTGGACATGGACTAATACACTTGTCTTCCAAAATACATTCGCGGGTGCTCATGATGTAAAGCTCCTTTTGGGTACTGAAGCTATCAAACATAATAGCCGTGGCCATAGGGCCTACGGACAGGGCTTTGATCTGGATGATCCGAATTTCATTTCTCTTGATCTATCCAGCCAGGCTGATAGAAGAATTGAAAATTTCAATGTTGGACGCAGCACTCTCTATTCCATTTTTGGAAGGTTGGATTACTCCTTTAAAGGAAGATACCTTTTCAACGGTACAATAAGGAGGGACGGGTCATCGGTATTCGGTCCTGAAAACCGCTATGCAAACTTTCCCTCATTTGGAGTCGGCTGGCGTGTATCTGAAGAATCATTCATGCAAGGAATGGCATGGTTAACTGATCTGAAAATTCGTGGTGGATTTGGTGAGGTCGGTAGTATCAGTAATGTGGATCCGGCTAATGCATTTTCAACGTATACCACAGCACCCGCTGGTACATATTATGATATAGGTGGAGTTAATACGGGCGGCATTGCTCAGGGGTATGTGCAGCAGCGGCTGGGTAACCCAGGCACAAAGTGGGAAACTACTAAAACGCGAAATATAGGTCTGGACCTGTCAATTTTACAAGGCAAATGGTCGTTCACTGCCGATGTTTTCAAAAATGATACTCACGATTTGCTGGTCGACAGAAACCGCCCCAGTACAGAGCCGAACCTGATTCAGCCTAAGATCAACCTGGGTACGATGAGAAATACCGGATTTGAACTTACGCTCAACAACAAGGGTAAGATCACTGGCGATCTTAACTATGATCTCTCACTTACCTTCTCCCACTATAAGAATGAGCTGATCAAGGTCAATGAAGAAGGTACAGTGCTTCGTGTTGCACTTGACCGTTTGTCAGATGCTTTGATCACCAGGGCAGGAGATCCTATTTCATCTTTCTATGGTTATAAGATCATTGGCTTCTACAACACCCCTGATGATGTGACCAAAGGACCAACTATCGGTGGATTGCCGACTGTAGTAGGAACATGGATGTATAAAGATGTCGACGGTGATGGCGATATTACAGAAGCAGACCGCATCATCCTGGGTAGTCCTCACCCTGATTTCCAAATGGGTATGAACCTTGGCCTGGACTACAAGAATTTTGATTTCACGGCTTTCCTGTTTTGGAACCACGGAAATGAAATCTTCAACTACGTGAAATATTATACGGATATGCGCGTATTCGTTGGAGGCATCAGTACGAGGGTTCTGTATGATAGTTGGACGCCATCGAAAACGGATGCAAAACTTCCTCAATTGGGTATCGGACCGAACAGTGGATTTACAGACTTTGCTACGGGTAAATCCAATTCCTTCTATGTTGAGCATGGCTCATACTTAAGGGCAAAAGTTCTTCAATTGGGTTATACTTTTCCAAAGAGGATAACCGATAGAGCCAAGGTGGGCAATGCAAGAATTTATCTGCAGGCAACCAATTTGTTCACAATTACGAATTATTCAGGACCGGACCCTGATTTGAACCTGCTGAATAATGACAATACGGATACTTATATTGGTGTTGACCGCACAGGATTCCCTAACCCTAAAGAAATCCTGGTAGGACTAAGCCTTTCATTTTGATAAATAATAAACTTTTGCATATGAAAAATAAATCAATAATATTTTTACTTGCGCTGACCACGGTTTTTGTCACTGCGTTTTACTCCTGCAAGAAGAGCTTCCTGGACATTGCACCTCAGGGAGTTTACAGTGAAGCGCAGCTTACAAATGGAGCCGGATTAAACGGAATTCTCATCAGCGCTTATTCTACGCTCGCCGGCCGCGACGGTAGTTGGTATGAAGGGGGCAGCAACTGGGTCTGGGGTAGCGTATTGGGAGGTGATGCGCTTAAGGGAAGTGAATATTCTGACCAGGTGGATATAAACCCCGTTATGAAGTATTCAGTGGGCGCAAGTAGCCCCCCTGTTAATGGCAAGTGGAATGGAATTTGGGATGGCGTGGCTCAGGCTAACGGAGTTATCAGAGCTGTGAAAGCGCTTACGTCTCTGGATCCTGGAGTCGCTGAGCAAATTGAAGCTGAAGCGAAATTTCTCAGGGGGTATCATCACTTTGAAGGGAAGAAATGCTTTAAAAATATCCCTTACCTGGATGAGAATGTGACGGACTTCAAGGTGCCGAATACAACTGACGGAACGACTTATGTAGAAGTATGGCCGCAAATAGAGGCCGACTTCCAGTTTGCCTATGACCACCTGCTGGCAACTAAGGAGAATAAGGGAAGAATAAATAAATGGGGAGCAGCCGTTTACCTGGCTAAAGCATATTTATTCCAGGCAAAATGGGCCGAAGCAAAAGCGTTGCTGGATGTAATCATTGTGCAGGGTACCACAGCCGAGGGAAAGCCTTACGCATTGACCGCAAATTACCACGAAAACTTCCGTGTTATCACGGAACATAATACAGAAACTGTATTCGCTATCGAAGCATCCTATGGCGATGGTTCTACCCAGAACGGAAATTATGATGAGACGCTGGCCTTTCCACACAGCAATACCACACCAGGGGCAGGTTGCTGTGGATTCTTTCAACCCAGCCAGGACTTTGTTAATTCATTTAGAACAGGAACGGGACCAACGGATGGCTTGCCCCTACCCGCTAACTATAATGATGTGGATGTTACCAGCGATGCCGCTTTGCTATCGTCTGATCCATTTACTCCTTATGCCGGCAACCTCGATCCGAGACTTGACTGGTCTGTAGGCAGAAGAGGTATACCTTATCTGGATTGGGGTGCACACCCAGGAAGAAGCTGGATTAGAAAAGTTGGTTTCGGTGGGCCATATTCTCCCAAGAAGAATGTCTTCTACAAGTCAGATTTGGGTGCTACGGCAGGCTCAGTAGGTTGGGGTTGGAACAATACAGCTCTTAATTTCACTTTGGAGCGCTTTTCCGATGTCTTGTTGATGGCGGCAGAAGCTGACATTGAAGTGGGAGGACAGACAAACATCGACGCTGCCCAGGTTCTGATCAACCTGGTCCGTGCCAGAGCCGCCAATTCCCCGGTTCCAGGAGCACCAGCAACATACAATGTAAAGCAATATACGGCAACCTGGAATCAGGCCGAAGCCAGAACAGCTCTTCATTTTGAAAGAAAGCTTGAATTAGGTATGGAAGGTCATCGGTTCTTCGACCTGGTACGTTGGGGAGAAGCAGCTACATTCATTAACACAGTATATCTTCCTCTTGAAGCACCAAGATATGCCGGCGACAATGGCAACTTCCCGCTATCACCGGCTGTATTCACACTCAACAAGAATGAATACCTGCCTATACCAGAAGATGCAATTAGTAAGAGCATCAAAGGAGGCGAAGAAACGTTGAAGCAAAATCCAAATTATTAATAATACATTTTATTGAATTTACTTTTATAGAACCACCTTTCCGGGTGGTTCTATTTTTGTGAGAATGCCCGTATTTTTTTAAACGATTTAAATGAACTTCACAGTTCAATAGCGCGGAATGTATCGACTCATCCTCATCCTTGTACTTTCCTGTGTTTTCTTTTCCTGCGGAAATAAAAAAAGGTTTTCTAAAATCAGATCAGCCGATTCAGGGATTCATTTCAGCAATACCATCACTGATAATGATTCTCTAAATATTTTGGATGTCGAGAATATTTATAATGGAGGTGGGGTAGGGATCGGCGATTTTAATAACGACGGCTTGGAAGATATTTATTTCACCGGAAACCAGGTATCCAATAAATTATACCTGAATAAAGGAAAGCTTAAGTTCAAGGATATTACCGATCAGGCGGGTGTGAATGGGGCTGGCAGGTGGAGCCGCGGCGTAACCGTGGTAGACATCAATAATGATGGCCTGATGGACATCTACGTTTGTGCAACGCTGTCGCCGGACGTGAAGAAAAGGGAAAATATACTTTATGTAAATACAGGTGTGGATGCGGACGGGATCCCTCATTTTATCAATAAAGCCGCAGAATATGGGCTGGCAGATACCGTTCATTCAACCATGGCGGCATTTTTTGATTATGACAACGACGGCGACCTGGACATGTACCTCCTGGTCAACCAGATCCTCAAGGACCAATACCCCGGGTTATTCAAACCCATCCTGAAAAACAGGGAACATCCAAATACCGATAAGCTCTACCGCAATGATTGGAATGATAGCCTGAGACATCCTGTCTTTACCGACGTATCCGCGCAAGCCGGAGTTACGATCGAAGGTTTCGGCCATGGGGTCACCATCGTCGATATCAATGCAGATGGATGGAAAGATGTATATGTCACCAATGATTTCATTTCTAATAATATTCTCTACATCAACCAGCGAAATGGTCGTTTCGTCGACGAATCAGATCAATATTTTAAGCATACGTCTGAAAGTTCCATGGGCCAGGATGTGATCGATATCAACAATGACGGGCTTCCGGATGTAATTGAACTGGACATGAATCCGGAAGATAATTTCCGGAAAAAAATGATGATGAATGCCCTTAGCTACCAGCGATACCAGAACAACGACTATTTCGGATATCAATATCAATATGTAAGAAATGTCCTGCAGCTCAACCGGGGTCCGAGAATATTGAAAAACGATTCGATAGGAGCCCCCGTTTTTAGCGATGTGGCCTTTTATTCCGGCATCGCTGAAACCGATTGGAGCTGGACTCCCTCCGTTGCAGATTTGGATAACGACGGCTTTCGCGATATTATCGTGACCAATGGATTTCCAAAGGATGTAACGGACCATGATTTTACGGTATTCCGTCAGAAAGCTTTCTCACTGGCAACCAAAAGAGATATCCTCCAACAGATCCCGATCGTGAAGATCTCGAATTACGTTTATAAAAATAACGGAGACGTTACGTTTACGGATGTGACAAGGGAGTGGGGCATGTATCAACCCAGTTTTTCTAACGGTGCCGTATACGCGGACCTGGACAATGACGGAGATCTCGATTACATCGTCAACAATATTGACGATGAAGCCCTGGTTTACCGAAATAATTCAAGAGAAATAGATAAGAAAAATCACTACCTCCAGGTCAAGCTGACGGGTGGCCCCTCCAATGTAAATGGCCTGGGAGCTTTTGTAGAGCTCCATTATAAAGGCCAGCAGCAGGTATATGAGAATACGCCCTACCGCGGTTACTTGTCTTCTGTTTACCCCGTCATTCACTTCGGCCTTGGGCCCACCGAGTCGGTCGATTCGGTGTTGATTAAATGGCCCAACGGCAAAATGCAATTGCTGCAAAATGTCAAGGTTGATCAACGGATAGATGTAAAGCTTTCGGCTGCCTCGTTGGACTATGCCTTTTCAAATTCTCAAGAATTGAAGAATGCGTTATTTAAGGATGTCACCGATAGCGTAGGAATTCATTTTGTACATCGCGAAAATGATTTTATTGATTTCAATATCCAAAAGCTGCTGCCTCACAAATTGTCGCAATATGGTCCCCCGCTTTCAGTGGGCGATATAGATGGAAACGGGCTGGATGATCTGGTGAGTGGCGGATCGCCGTCTTACAGTGCGCAACTGTTTCTGCAGCAACCCAACCGTCTTTTTAAGCAATCTTCGCTGCTGGATACATCCACTCTTGCTGATAAGAAAGGAGAAGATACCGGGTTACTGCTCTTTGATGCAGATGGGGATAATGACCTTGATCTCTATGTTGCCAGCGGAGGATATGAAAATAAGCCAAACACCAACGCGTATGAAGACAGATTTTACGTGAATGATGGAAAAGGAAATTTCACGCAGGATACGGCTTCGCTTCCTCACAATCTCACCAGTAAATTTTGCGTTCGGGCAATGGATTTTGACAAAGATGGCGACCTGGATCTATTTGTCGCCGGTCGTGTAGATCCCTGGAATTACCCAAAACCCGTGTCCAGCTTCATTTACAGGAATGATTCAAAGCCGGGTCACGTTAAATTTAGCGATGTAACAAATCAAGTGGCCAGGGATCTGAAAGATATTGGCCTTGTATGCGACGCCGTGTTTACAGATTTCGATAATGACGGTTGGCCCGATCTCTTACTCGCTGGTGAATGGATGCCGATCATTTTTTTGAAAAATGATCACGGAAAATTTAATAAAATCTCTGCTGTTTCAGGAGTTAATGACCAGGTTGGTTGGTGGAATACCATCGCTCCCGGCGACTTTGACAATGATGGCGACATTGACTATGTCATTGGAAACATCGGTCAGAATTCAATTTACAAAGCCAGCGACCGTTATCCTGTTTCTATTTATGCAAAGGATTTTGACAACAATGGAAGCTATGACGCCTTTCCGGCCTATTTTATACCGGCCAGCCAGGAAGATCAAACGAAAAAGGAATATCCCGCACAGACCCGCGACGATATTGTGAAACAAATGATCGGCATGCGCTCTAAATTTCAGAATTATAAATCATTTGGCCGCGCAACGATCGATGAATTATTTACCAAAGAGCAGTTGAATGGCGTTCTGATCCTGAAGGCTAATAACTTTAAGTCATGCTTGCTGCGAAATGATGGACAAAACAAATTCGCGCTGGTACCTCTTCCAATGCAGGCTCAACTTGCTCCACTAAACGGAATGACAGTGGATGACTTCGACGGCGATGGCAATATGGACATTCTGATCAATGGCAATGATTATGGGACGGAAGTCTCGGTAGGAAGATACGATGCTATGAATGGACTATTGCTGCTTGGCAACGGTGCCGGTGGCTTCCATCCCGCATCCATATTGCAAAGCGGCGTTTTCCTTCCTGGAAATGGGAAAGCAATGGTGAAGTTGAGGGATAAAAATGGGAACTACCTGGTTGCCGCGACGCAAAACCGGGGGCCTTTGCAAGTCTTTGAACTGAAACGAAAAATTCAAAACATTCCAATTCATTCAAACGAGGCTTACGCTGTCATAACCTACAAGACAGGCCGTTCTCAAAAACAGGAATTCTATTATGGCAGTTCGTTTCTTTCCCAGTCGGCCCGATTCTTATCTGTTGGCAGCAACGCTACGTCGATAAGCATCTATGACTTCAATGGAAAAAGCCGTGTTGTAAATTTGAATCGATGAGAAAGGGACGTTTGTTATTTGTTTTATTCATCGTTATTGCGTCATGCAATGAATTCGATAAGAATGAATCTCATCAGCATGTGTCTGATGCCCAGATTGCCAGAGGTCAACTTTATGCCCGGAAGTATTGCCAATCATGCCATTTGCTTCCTGATCCTTCCCAGCTTGATTCAAAGAGTTGGGAAAGAGGAGTTCTTCCGCAAATGGGACCCCGGTTGGGAATCATTGCGTATGGCAATGATCTATATCCTTCGAGCAGGAATGACAGAAATCTCGATCAAAGCTACTATCCTTCCACGCCGGTATTAAAATACCAGGAGTGGCAGAATATCATAGATTATTATACCGCCGTTTCTCCTGAATCATTGCCCCCACAAAAAAGAAAATACGAAGTAAAGGCCAATCCCAGGCTGTTCAAGCCTGAAATCGCCCGTTTCAAAGTGGAGGACCCGGCAGTATGTTTCCTGAGAATAGATACATCAGTTTCGCCTCGACAGTTGATCGTTGCCGAATCGAACAATATGAATATTTTTCGCTTTGACAATCAATTTTCGATGATTGATTCGTTCCAGGGTCCCTCGCCGGTGGTAGATATGGAAATACACTCTCATGACCTACTTACCTGCAATGTGGGCGTGATGAATCCAAACAACGGCAAATTTGGTCTCGCCCAAAAGATTCGATTAGATGATCAGCATAAGATGGAAACAGATAGTAGTTTCAAGATCGAAAAACTGGCCCGGCCGGTCGAAATAATTTCGGTCGACCTGAATACGGATAAAAAAACCGACTATCTCGTGTGCGAATTTGGCAACCTCGTGGGGGCTCTATCCTGGATGGAAGATACGGGAGAAGGTAAATTTGAAAAACACGTATTACGTTCTGCTCCGGGTCCGATTAAAGCATATATCCGCGACGTAAACAACGATGGGCTGCCGGATATTTGGGCCCTTTTCACTCAGGGAGAGGAAGGAATTTTTTTGTTTACTAATAAAGGCAAGGGGCAATTCGCCGAGGAACAAATCCTCCGTTTTCAACCAGTTTTTGGCTCTTCATACTTTGAAATGAACGACTTTAACCAGGATGGATTTCCAGATATCCTTTACACCTGCGGAGACAATGCAGACTTTTCACCGGTATTGAAACCATATCATGGTGTATATATTTTTTTGAACGACGGAAAAAATCATTTTAAACAAAAATCTTTCTTCGCCATGTATGGTTGCTTTAAGGCGATGGCTCGCGACTTTGACGGCGACGGTGATTTGGACATTGCAGCAATCTCTTTCTTTGCCGACAATGAAAAGCATCCGGAGGAAAGTTTTTTGTACCTTGAAAATAAGGGGGACTTCGATTTTCAACCGTACACCATACCCGGTATGGCATCGGGGCGTTGGCTTACCATGGATGCTGGCGATTGGGACAATGATGGAAAGCCGGACTTATTCCTGGGTAATTTCTCAATTACGCCGGAAAATGCGCCGGTTCATGCCGATTGGAAAAATGGTCCGTTCTTTTTATTCCTAAAGAATATCACCAAGAAATAGAAGCCCAGTTCGACTATCCTCAAATGAATTTTGTAAATAGCATATTAAAATATTTTGGCATCTTGCTCGCCATCCAGGTTTTTTTCAGTTCCTGTCAGCAGAAGAAAAAGTCCGAAGCTTTAAAGGCCGCTACCGAGATCCTCCATAAGAATGAGGACATTCTTACGGAGGTGATCATCTATGATGTATTCACACCGCCTGTTGCAGCCAGGATCTATGTTTATTCCTCGCTCGCCTCCTACGAAGCTATCCGGTTTTTAAAAGAGGGAACTACATCCATCGCAGAAAAATTAAAAGGATTCGGAAAAATGCCGTTGCCGGAGAACGGAAAAAAATATGATTACACACTTGCCGCAACGCGAGCATTTTTTACTGTGGTAAGAAACGTAAAAGTTTTTTCAGTGGATTCATTAAAGAATTATGAAAACTCCGTATACGGCAATTTCCTGGAAAACCTGGATGACTCCGTTTATCAGCGCTCCGTAGCTTTTGGCGATTCCGTTGCCAGCGTCATTCTCGCGAGGGCAAAAAAAGACGGTTATTTATTATCCAGGGGAAAACCTAAATACCTCGGAAGTCAGGATGCAGGAAAATGGCGGCCCACACCTCCGGATTATATGGATGGAGTGGAATGGTGCTGGAATGCGATGCTGCCAATGGTCATGGATTCGGCTTCTCAATTCACGCCTCCTCGACCACCGGTATTTAGTACAGACACCAATAGCGTTTATTTCGAAGCGCTTAAGGAGGTGTATGATATTGGGAAAAACCTAACGACTGAACAAAGAACGATTGCCCGGTATTGGGATGACAACCCATTTGTGATGGAACATTCGGGCCATCTCATGTTTGCCAATAAAAAAATTACGCCGGGTGGGCATTGGATGGGCATAGCTGCCATCGCAGCAAAACAGTCGGGTGCAGATGCCGTTAAAACGGCGCAATCTTACGCCCTCACGGCGATTGCGCTCTACGATGCTTTCATTTCCTGCTGGGATGAAAAATACCGAAGTCATTATATCCGTCCTGTGACTGTGATCAATGAACAAATTGACCGAACATGGACACCTGTTTTGCAAACTCCGCCATTTCCTGAATATACCAGCGGGCACAGTACCATTACTCGAAGTGCAGCTGCCGTCCTGACCAAATTATATGGAGAGAATTTTGCATTCCAGGATACCAGCGATCTTAGATATATCGGGCTCCAACGCCATTTTGATTCGTTTGTACAGGCTGCCGAAGAATGTTCCATCAGTCGTGTGTACGGAGGCATTCACTACCGGTTTAGTGTAAACGAAGGTGCGAACACGGGACAAAAGGTAGGGCAGCTCATTATAGAAAGGCTCCTACAATGATATCTAAAAATAGACGAATTTTGCAGGCATGGGAACGATCGCACAATCCAAATACGATGCCGTCAAATATGCCACCCCGACGGGAACAAAAATACAATGCAAAGGATGGATACAGGAAGCAGCTTTGAGAATGCTGCTTAATAATTTGAATCCGGAGGTAGCTGAAAGACCCGACGAACTCATTGTATACGGCGGCCGCGGAAAGGCCGCCCGTAATTTTGAATCTCTCGACCTGATCATCAATGCACTTAAAGAGTTGGAAAACGACGAAACGCTGCTCATCCAAAGTGGTAAGCCCGTTGGAATATTAAAAACTCACCATGATGCTCCCCGGATATTGATCAGCAATTCGCAACTTGTTCCTAAGTGGGCAACCTGGGAACATTTTGATGAGCTAGAAAAAAAAGGATTAATGATGTATGGGCAGATGACCGCTGGCTCCTGGATTTATATTGGTTCTCAAGGAATTGTACAGGGTACTTACGAAACTTATGGAGCCGTTGCTGACAAGCATTTTGGAGGGACTTTAAAATCGACCTTAAATGTAACTGCGGGACTTGGAGGGATGGGTGGTGCCCAGCCGTTGGCTATAACCATGAACGGCGGAGTCGCCTTGATTGCCGAAGTGGAGTTATGGCGTATCGAAAAAAGAATCGAGACAAAATATTGCGATATTTTTTTTGAAAGCATGGATGAAGCGATCGATCGCGCCCTGGAAGCAAAACAAAATGGCGAAGCAATTTCCATTGCCGTGCTATGCAATGCCGTTTGTTTACTCGAACGCCTGATCGAGAGAAATGTTATTCCCGACACGCTTACCGACCAGACCTCCGCACACGATCCTTTAATTGGTTATATACCTCATACTATTAATAATGTACAGGCCACCATTATGCGGGAGGAAAATCCCAAACAATATCTTGAACTAAGTTATGCCAGCATGAAGCGTCATGTTGAATTGATGTTGGAATTGCAGGGCAGTGGTGCTATCACATTTGACTATGGAAATAATATCCGGGCAAGAGCGCATGAAGCTGGGTTAGTGAATGCATTCGACTTTCCTGGTTTCGTTCCGGCATACATCCGTCCCTTGTTTTGCGAAGGCAAGGGTCCGTTTCGCTGGGCTGCTTTGAGTGGAGATCCACATGATATTGCAGTCACAGATTTTGCTATCTGCAAACTATTTCCGGAAAACAGATCATTGTTGCGCTGGATTGAGTTGGCTCAGGAAAAAATCGCTTTTCAAGGTTTACCTGCACGCATTTGCTGGTTAGGCCAGGGAGAAAGGGAGCGTGCAGGACTCGTTTTTAATGACCTGGTGAGAACAGGAAAAGTCAAAGCACCTATTGTAATTGGACGCGATCACCTGGATACGGGTTCTGTCGCTTCTCCAAATCGCGAAACCGAATCAATGATGGATGGCAGCGATGCTGTAGCTGACTGGCCTATTCTAAATGCACTTGTCAACACCGCGAGTGGCGCTTCCTGGGTGTCGTTACATCACGGTGGCGGAGTAGGAATGGGTTATAGTATTCATGCTGGCATGGTGATTGTTGCTGATGGTAGTCACGATGCAGAAAAACGTTTGTCGAGAGTTTTGCGCAATGATCCCGGGACCGGCGTGATTCGCCATGCGGACGCGGGATATGAAAAGGCGAAGGAAACTTTGAAAAAAAATAGGTTAGACTTCACCGAGAGACTTTGACTACGGAATAAGTTTTGTAGTTTCTCTTTCGCTACCTTTGCTCTTGTTTTACCATCGTAATCTGCCACGTGGAAAAATTCTACACGAAAGAGTTGAGTTGTCATGTGAAAAAACGGGTTGTTTTGCTCAGTTTTTTTCTGGGAAGCATTTCCTCGCTGAAAAGTCAGACCCCCATCACTGCCGCCACAGTCAATTACCTTCCTGCAAGCACTGGCACTACGTATGTTGCTAACGGAGCGCCTGGTTCTCCAATAGCGGCAAATACTTATACTTACACCTACGGAAATCTTTCAGGCACGACAAATAACGATCTTCAGATCGATAGTTATGATGCGGGAGGAACGACATATTTCTATTATCCGGTGAATAATTCCGTTGTGAGAATGAGGAGAGTGGACAACGCCCTTGTTACCGGCGTAAGAAACCTGAAATTTGATGAGGGAACAGTTTCGGGAGCCAATGTAAATATTACCGGCACTTACGATGACAACATGGAGAATTTCTTCAATAAAAATAACGGGTTTAATTCCGGCACCGATAACCTGTTCGCCAATTTGAATGATGGCAACGGAAATTATAATAATATTGAGAGGGTAGATGTCATTTTTCCTACGGGCACCTTCGCTACGGACAACAGCAAGGCCGGCTTCGCCATATTTGAAAGAGGAGCTACGGCGGCACATGATCCTGTTAAGGCGGCATTAATACTGGGATTAGATGGTTCGGGTCTTCCGACAAGTTATTCCTCTATTCTTTCTATTACATCCGTCAATTATGCGGGAACGGATGTGGTCGCCCCCAAAGCTTATGTAATTGCAAGAAGAGACAACGCCATCGATCTGCAACTAATGGTTTCAACCACTACCAATCAACCCATCGGGGGAGTGTTATTTAAATATTCTGATTTTGGTATTGCCAACGGCACGCCAGTGTATGGCTATTCTTTATTTGCGACTGATTTTACCGGAACTCCTGCACAGGCAGTCGACTATACCGATGGAATTTTTTTTCCAACTACGACCGATGGCGCAACGGGGGCAGGTGGAATTGACCTGGTCGCCTTTACAGGAGTGGCACAATCAGAGCCGGTATTGACTGTTCTTCCGATAGAATTACTTTCGTTTACAGTGACCGAAGTGAATGGACAACCACTCCTACAGTGGTCAACAGCTTCGGAGCAGAATAGCAGTCATTTTGATATTGAGCGAAGCGCCGATGGTTCCCTCTATACACGGCTAGGTGAGGTTCCCGCCGCAGTTAATTCAGTCGCAACTTTGAACTATCAATACCCGGATGACCTGAGTTCATTGAGTGCTGAACTGGTTTACTATCGAATCAAGTTGGTCGATCTGGACAATACATTTACCTATTCACCGGTTGTTACTTTTAAAAGGAACAACAAAATCACCGATTTGAAGGTATATCCTCAGCCGCTCACACAGCAGACATACATCGAAGTCGGCAAAGCAGACTATTATAATATGAAATTGGTGAATTCCGAAGGCAGGATTGTTCAACAATGGAGCCGCGTCTTTATTTCATCACAGCAGCCCTTGAATATCTTTGATAAAAAAATGAGCAGTGGAATTTATTATTTACAACTGATTAATATTAAGACAGGAGCCAGGCAACAGGCAAAGGTCATCTGTGTGAATCCCGGGTAAGGAATCAATGAATATTCAGAAAGCTAGTATAATTGAGCGTATAACTAAAATCCTCATCGCCAACCAGCAACTTTTCTCCCCGGTCAGTAAAAATAAATACGTGTTCGTCTAACTTGGAAAGGTAGAGAGCGGGCCTTCCTTCTTTGTCATTTAGTTGATAAATCGCATTCCCATATTTCCCGGAAATAATTTTCCAGGTTCCTGTTTTGACTCCTTCATTGCGAAAAGCCGTTCCGAATATTTTATAAGTTGCCGGCTCATTTCGTGCAGCATTGGCATAGAGTACCAGGTACCATTTCAGCTTATAACATAAGGTGCCCGCAGGAACTACGCCCGGGACCTTGCACGGAGTTCGGCCCTGGAATGCGATCGAATCCAATAACACACCAGGCTTTGCGATAATATTGATTTGATCTGTTGCTGAAGGAGCTACATTATTAAGAGTGTAGCTCCACCCGCCATTCCCCACCAGGAGGTTTTCTTGATTGTCCATCAACTGCAGGAGGTCACGATTTAACTCGGCAGCATTTAAGACCTCACTCTTATTTTGGAATCGATAGAAATTGCTGGTTTTTGTCCAGGCGCCAGTCAAAGAAATTTTTTTGCCTCCATCGATAAATCCATTCGTATTAGCCTTACTTATACCATAGTTGCATTCAAGGCGGTATTCTTTTTCACCAAGGAATAGTTTCCATCGGATAAAATCGATAGAATCGGTTAGCGAAATGCCCAAAAAGGTTCGGACAACAGGATCCGCCGGAGTGCTTCCAATAAAAACCTTCTCCTTTGCATCTGCCTGGAAGTTCAACATTAGCACGAGGGAAAAAGCAACTAGACATTTCATACCCATTAGTTTCATTCAAACCTAAACCAATCCATCGGACTTACATGATTTCCTACACATCCGGTCTCATTTACTTGACAAACGTGACCTCCGAAGAAAACTGTCGCAAATCCCCCACAAGTTGGCGCATCTACACAGAAATTTATTTGGAAATTTGGCGGAAGTTTGCAGGATCAACTCCAAAATGAACCTTAAAAATTAAATTATATGGAAACAAAGGCAGCTACAGTCATCACGATCCAAACTGCGATCGATGCACCTGATCAAAAGGTATGGGAATACTGGACTAAACCCGAGCACATTGTTCAATGGAATACTCCCTCAGACGATTGGCATACGCCACGGGCGGAGAATGATCTGAGGCCTGGTGGGAAGTTCCTTTCCAGGATGGAGGCAAAGGACGGAAGCATGGGTTTTGATTTTGGTGGCGTTTACGACGAGGTGAGGGATAAAGAATACATTGAATATACCCTTGGAGATGGAAGAAATGTAAAAGTCAATTTCACGCCCGAAGGAAAAAAAACCAATGTAGGGGTAAAATTTGAGGCTGAAACTACCAATTCCGTTGAAATGCAGCGGGGTGGGTGGCAGGCGATTCTGGATAACTTTCGAAAATATACAGAAGAGTCAAAATAATTAACTTTACCCCAAACATTTTTTTATGAGAAGGACCTTTTTCATTTGGGGTACAATGTTGTTGGCTGCGATTTTCACAGATGAGGAAGCAGCAGCCCAGCAATATAAATTGCACCAGGCGACCACGATAATGGGCATGAAAACAGAATCCACCATCTATGTCAAAGGTTCGCGTAAAAGAACGGAAGGAGGAACTGTAATGGGCATCGTAAACGTGCCTACTACAATTGAACAATGTGATCTAAAACGTACGATTAAAATCAACGACAAGAAGAAACTTTATTTTATCGAACCTTTCGCAAAGGACGATGATGAAGAGATCGACGAGGACGTTAAGCCAGCAACCACCGTAAAGACAAAGCCGGTTGAACAAACGACTCCCAAGAAAGGAGGCACCATTTTTATGTGGTACAGTATCAACGATACGGGCGAGAGAAAAAAAATATACGGTTTCACAGCCAGGCATGTTTGGACCAATCAAAAAATCAAACCATCTGCCGACGCATGCACGATGAAAGACAGTATGATTATTAAAACGGATGGATGGTATATCGATCTGCCTCAATTCAATTGTCCCGTCTCTTACAAGCCTTCCAAAACGATGGCTCCGGTAAAACAAACCATCGATTGCAAAGACCGATATGTTAATCGCCGCAGTGGGAAAGGAAAGCTCGGATTTCCGTTAACAGAAACGAGAACCATCATTACCGGTGCAGGAGCACAAACGAGCAACTTTGAAACGACTCTCGAAACACTGGAGTTGACAACGGCAAAACTTGACTCCATGCTTTTTGAAATTCCTCTCGGTTATAAGGAGGCTGCTACAGAGGATGAGTTGCAGGATAAATTTGATGTAAGTGAGATCATAAAGCAAGCCGGTGCTAAATATGATAAAGAAGTGGCAAATGTGGATCCGACAATAAAAAAGACTGGAATACTCCGGATTGGAGTATATGAACCTAAAAGTGAAGGGCAACTCCAGGGAAGCGATCTGCAAAAACATATGGCAAAGACCTTAACAGTCGGCAATATCGAAGGCGTCGTCGTTGCTACGGAAGAAGAGGCAAAAAAAATGAATTGTGATTATTCCCTGACCACCGAATTTATGAAGCTTAAACAAGCGAATAAAATAGGCGGACTGCTAAAGGCGATTAAGAATACCGATCCGTCAGCCGCAAGCTCCTTTAATATTGAAGCTTCTCTCACCTTGATCAGTCTTACTGGAGCAGCCAATCCTCCGCCGCAAAAGGTGGATGGGAAATATGAAGGGAAAGTAGACGATGCCGCGGAAAAAGCTACAGACGAAGGATGTCGTTTAGTCATTAAGGCCGTTACAAAATAGTCAACATGAGTGCATCGGATCGGGAATTGTTCGTTAAGATGGTATTATTAGCCTGGGGTGCACAAAACGATAAATTGAATCTTTTTCTCTCGACTTTTACGGATGCGCAGTTTGAAAGGGAGGTAGCTCCAGGCAAGAATTCGGGCATCTATTTGGCAGGACATCTCATCACAGTCAATGATGCATTATTACCTCTACTCGGCTTCGGCGAGAAAGTATTCCCGCATTTATACGAAATATTTCTGATGAACCCTGATAAGTCGGGGATGCAGAAGCCAGCCATGTGTGAATTAAAAGACTGCTTGCAACAGGTTAATGAAAAATTGGCGCTGCACTTTGAGAACCTCAGCGCTTCTGAATGGTTTGAGCGACATACTTCCATTTCCCCGGAGGATTTTTTAAAAGAGCCGCACAGGAACAGGCTGAACGTGATGATCACCCGCACTCATCATATGGCCTATCATTTGGGTCAGCTTGCCATGCTGAAATAGCCAAAAAATCTTCACAATCGTAATAATACGATTCGCTAGTTTCTGCCAATTTTATGAATTAAATTTGTTGCATGATAAAGCGATTGCTGGTAGCCCTACCCCTTGTTCTCAGTGCCTTATTCAGCCGTTCCCAGGAATTAAGTCATGTAGCTTTCACCGGAGGAACAACATTTGCCTCTTTTTCATTTACAACCGATCAACAAGTGATCATCAAGATCACCAACGATGGCAAAGTGCTGGAATGGGGAACCGAAATGGACCCTCGTCGCCTGAATTACAGACCGGGAAAACTGGAGCCTTTCATGGCCAGGGTGGACTATTACGGCGACGAAGCGGATACTTTGTCGAGGGGCAAGGTAAAAAGTATAGGCACTTGTATCATAACATACTATGGACCTTATGAGACTCCGGTCCGCGCAGGAAAAATCAAGACTATTGGACATCTGATACTGGATTACTATTCCAACTATGAGAATGCCGCCTATCAGGGCAAACTCCAGACGGCAGGGTCCACGCTATTTACTTATTACGGCTCCTACGAAAATGAGGCTATCCAGGGAAAGTTAAAATCGGTTGGTCGCAGCCAGATCGTCTATTACTCCACGTTTGATGATAAGTCGATCAAGGGAAAGATCAAAAGCATTGGCGGCAGCGCCTATATTTGGTACACTTCGAATGATCAATACAAAGGTGCATTAAGGTCGGGATCGCTCCGGCAGGTGATCAACGGCGTCACCTATTATATCATGTGATTCATCCGATCGAAATTTCAAATTAACGCTGTCGTTTATCTCAATTTAATTAAGCGTTGGCTGACCTCGCTGCCACTTTGAAGTGCTGCTTCCACTGTGCCTTGCGAATCGCCTGTACATAATGCTTCTCCGGCAAAAAACAAAGTATCGTTGACAGGTTGGGACAACTTGCTTATTGCCTCTTTTGAAAAAAGTGTAGTATAACTATAACCTCCCTGCGAAAAGGGTTGGTTGGCCCAGCAAATAATTTTATGATGAATGAGTTCTTTCTTCAATGACCCGGGCTTGTAATTAAATATGGTGGATAAACAACGAATTGAGATGGCCAGCAATTCCGCGTCCGTATTCGTTGCCCTTGCCTTTGCACCAGGTCCACCCAACCAACCTGTCAGTAAATTGCTTTGTTCCGGATATTGAGTCCACCAGGTCGGAATTTCCTGGTCACTCAACAAAAAACCAATCTCCTTTTCATGGTCGATCCAAAATGGCGTCTTAAACTGCAGCAACACCTTAATAACAGATCCAAAACCCAATAGTTTCCAATGATCCTTTAGTTCATCAAGAGAGGGAACGAATTCAATCATCCCTGAAAGCATTATACCGGGGGAGGCTGTTATGATAAGCCTGGCAGATTCAAATTGCCGGTTGCCGGATACGTGTACGATCACTTTATCTTTTTCATGTTCTATTTTATAGGCAGGGGAAGAATAATGAATTGCCGCCGGAGCGGTTTGCAATAAATAATCGATCAATCCTTTGTAACCACCGATGACTCTGAATTGCGGTTGGTCCATGTGCGTCCATTCCTTTCCTAAAGAAAGCATGGAGGCCTTGTCTATATCTGCAAGATCAAATCCTTCAGCAAATCCCTGAATAGATCTTCTCAAGCTACGGTATTTTTCATCGGAGAACTTGTCAAGAAACTGTCGAACAGTGATGTCGGTTTTCAATCGTTTGAGCTCCTTCATAAATTCACCCCAATGAGGATCATGTTCTTCATCTAATAACCATTTACCATTTTGGACAGCGGTCATTTTTCCCTCCGCTTCCTGGTATTTGATTCCTGCATCCTTCAGCAACCTGGTCGTTAAGGGAAGCTTTCCATGGATAAATTCGGCTCCGGTTTCAACAGGATGATCGAATCCTTTTTCTTCAATGGTGTTGATCCGGCCTCCCGGTATAGGAGCTGCTTCGATGATGCAGCAGTTGTAACCCGCCGATGACAACTCATTCAAGGCCATCAACCCTGAAGCACCGGCTCCGATAATGATAACATCATATTTCATCCTGACAATCCACATACTTCTGCAAATTCAGCACCAAAATCCCGAACGACTTTTTCGTTAAATTGCGACTCCAACTATCAATCAATGCCTGAACATTCACATCAGCTTGCGGCGATTCTTTTTGCCGATGTGGTCGGTTATACGGCCATGATGCAGGAAGATGAAAATGCGGCGGTAGAAAAAGTCAACCGCTTCAGGCACTCTATTGAAACGATCGCCGCCGAGTTGAACGGCAGAATAGTTCAGTATTACGGGGACGGGTCCCTGCTGCTTTTTAATAGTTCAACGGATGCAGCTGAATTTGCCAAACTATTGCAGACCGAACTAATTGTGCCTCCGCTGGTCCCTGTCCGAATAGGAATTCACATGGGGGATGTCCTGATCCAGAATGGCAACGTTTTCGGGGATGTTGTAAATATAGCCGCCCGCATCCAGGCGCTCGCACCCGTCAGCAGCATCTATATCTCTGAAATGGTTTTCCAGAATATTACCAATAAGAAAGGACTTGACTCTGTCTTTGTTAAGGAGCAATCATTGAAGAACGTAAAAGACCCGATGCGGATCTATGAAATAGTAACTGAATTTAGGAAACAACATATTTCTTCTCCTGCTGTAGTTGCGCCACCCGTTGCCAAACGCGTTGATGACAACAGTATTGCCGTCTTGCCATTTTCCAATATGAGTAGTGATCAGGAACAGGAATATTTTAGCGACGGCCTCACGGATGATATCATTACACAGCTTTCCAAGATCAAAGCCTTAAAGGTCATTTCCCGTACTTCGGTGATGCAGTACAAGAAAAATCCTAAACCTATCAAGGAAATCGGCAGGGAGTTAGGCGTAACCGTGATCCTCGAGGGAAGTGTTCAGCGTTATGGCGACCATGTTCGTATTACGGCCCAGCTTATCAATGCGGCCAGCGATGATCATTTATGGGCAGAATCCTGGGACCGCCCTGTTAAGGATATCTTCTTTATCCAGCGCGAGGTGGCTATGGCCATTGCCTCCGTACTAAATACAAAGCTTTCAAAAAAGGAAACCAAAGAGTTGGGTAATACGCCGACGGTCAACGTACAGGCTTATGATCTTTACTTGCGGGGAAAATTCTTGGTGGAAAAAAGAAATAAGACCGATCTGCTCATTGCCCGCGAACTATTCCACCAGGCCCTGAACAAGGACAAGAATTTTGCGATTGGCTATTCGGGTTTGGCCGATACATATCTTCTTTCTTCTTACCGCGGATATGAAGACCCTGATATCATGCTGCCGCTGGGTAAGAAGAATATCGACATGGCACTGGCATTGGACGCTGCGTCCGGAGAGATCCAGGCCACGCTCGGATACTGGTATCATCAGACTTTTAATTGGGAAGAGGCAGAAAAAACTTATCGAAAAGCTATTTCACTAAACCCCAACCAGTCGAACGTTTATCTCTGGCTGGCTATTCTCCTGGAGGCTAAAGAGGAACGTGAAGAGGCGATAAAGATCTACAATAAAGGAAGCGAATTGAATCCCGTATGGGATTATCTAATTCAAAATAAGATCCGGGCATTGGTCAATGTCAACAACCATGCTGAAGCGATCCGGTTACAAAAGCAATTGATAGAAAAAGCGGCTTACGAACCGATCAGTCAAAAATCCAGGTATGCTGATCTTTCTCGATTGTATTGGGCCCTGGGAAATAAAGAAGAAGCTATTGCGGCTGCGGAGCAAGGACAAAATCCCGGATTGGTTCGCTTCTATCGCGATGGGGATTATAAGTTATTGCAAAAGGAGGTCGATGAACATTATAACGTGTTGAGGAAATCGGGTGAGTATATCTCCGAGTTTTGGATGGGACGGGACTATGCCAGGGCAGGAGCGCGAGAAAAGGCCCTGGAGTGCTTCGATGTTGCCATTGTTTTAAGAGAAACTGCTGTCACATTGCTGCTGATCACTCACTATGATTTCCTCAACCTGAAATTCCTTAACCTTGTCCGCATCACCAGGAAAATAAAACAGCTTATCCATTTTTAATTAAATTGAGCAAATGTACTCAGCCACGCGTCGTGAATTTCTAAAGACTTCTGTTGCATTTGCTTGCGGAAGCATACTGCTCAATCACTTTGCAATGAAAAACCGGGCGCCTCTATTGGCATTCTCAACCCTTGGCTGTCCGGATTGGACATTCGTAGAAATCCTGGATTTTGCCGTTAAACATGGATATCATGGAATAGAGGTCCGGGGTATTTTGCGTGAACTGGACCTGCCTAAATGCAACGAATTCAAGAATGCGGAAAGCCGTGCAACGACTTTGAAAATGGTGGAGGACAAAGGACTTCGATTTGTGGACCTTGGATCATCTTCAACCTTGCACTTTAATGAGCCGGCCGAAAGAAAGAAAAACCTGGACGAGGGGAAACGATTTATCGACCTGGCGCAGGACATTCATTGTCCCTTTATCCGGGTTTATCCTAATATTTTTCCAAAAGACCGGGACAAGAATGAAACCATGGACCTGATCACTAAAGGTTTGCTGGAACTAGGTGACTACGCCAAAGGTAGCCGCGTAAAGGTGCTGATAGAATCTCACGGCGATCTTGTATGGGCAGATGACCTGGAAAAAGTTATGCGGGCTGCTGAGCATGACCACGTTGGAATGGTGTGGGATATCACGAATATGTGGACTATAACCAAAGAAGATCCTAAGGAGGTTTATAAAAAATTGAAAAAATACATACACCATGCTCACATTAAGGACGCGAAAGTGATAGATGGGAAAACCAAGCTCACGTTATTTGGCCAGGGAGAAGTTCCCATATTTGATGCGATCGATGTTTTATCCAAAGATGATTATAAGGGCTACTATAGTTTTGAGTGGGAAAAATTATGGCATCCTGAACTGGAAGAACCTGAGATTGCACTAGCAGAATATCCCATCCTCATGAAGCGCCATTTTAAAATATCTTAGTTCATGCCGGGAGATACGACTTCTGTGAATAAGAATGCAAAGGAGCAAACAATTTTTGATGCAATTATAGTGGGTTCCGGTATCAGCGGTGGTTGGGCTGCTAAAGAACTTTGTGAAAAGGGTTTAAAAGTCCTGATGCTCGAAAGAGGTGTGAACGTCGTCCATGCCAATTATCCAACAGCCACCAAAGAACCCTGGGAATTTCCCCATCGTCTCCATTTATCCGAGGAAGATAAACGAAGTCAATTTATTCAGAGCAGACACTGGTCATTCCGTGAAGACAATAAACACTTTTATATCAATGACCAGGATAATCCCTATGAAGAGACGAAACGCTTCGATTGGATAAGAGGAAATATTGTAGGTGGGCGTTCGCTCTTGTGGTCCAGGGCTTGCTATCGTTGGAGCGATCTTGATTTCGAAGCCAATTTGAAAGATAGTATTGCCATTGATTGGCCGATCCGCTACAAGGATATTGCACCCTGGTATGATTATGTTGAATCCTTTATTGGAGTAAGCGGTTCGACCGATGGTATACCTCATTTGCCCGATGGAATTTTTCAGCCTCCTTTTGAGATGAACACGGTTGAAAAATTTTTTAAAGAAAAAGTTGAATCAAATTATCCTGAGCGCCGGGTGATTATGGGTAGAACCGCTAATCTTACAAAGCCGGTGAAGGGGAGGGGACAATGCCAGGCTCGCGACCTATGTCACCGCGGTTGTCCCTATGGTGCTTATTTCAGCACGAATTCAAGCACAATCCCTGCGGCAATAGCGACTGGCAATTTAACCCTTCGTCCAAATTCGCTCGTTAATAGAGTAGAATATGACGAACAAAAACAAAAAGCCTCCGGTGTACAGGTAATAGACACGACAACCAACGAGTTGGTGACTTTCAACGCCCGACTCATTTTTCTGAATGCTTCTACCGTCGCCACTGCTTTCATTCTATTGAATTCCGTTTCCTCCAGGTTCCCTAATGGACTGGGCAATGGAAGCGATCAGGTCGGCCGAAACTTGATGGACCATCACAAAGGGCTTTCTGCGTACGCCACAGTAGAGGGTTTTGAAGACCGCTACTACTATGGAAGACGGCCGACCAATATTTATATCCCGCGATTTAGTAACGTAAAAAAGAAAGACTCAATATTTCTCCGCGGGTTTCATTTTGGAGGCAGCGCCTCGAGAAGCCGGGGGCGAAGCGAAACGGGCATTGGCGAATCGTTAAAGGAAGCAATGAGCGAAGCAGGATCCTGGCATATGGGACTTTATGCATTTGGCGAATGCCTGCCCTATGCAGACAATCGCGTTACCATAAACCGACAAAAAAAAGACAAGTGGGACCGCCCCCTGGTTCAAATCGACTGCGAATTCAAGGACAACGAAAGGATCATGAATGAAGCAATGGTGGTCAACGCCAGGGAAATGATGGAGGTGGCAGGGTTCAAGGATATTGTTGTTAGAAATAAAATGTCGTTTCCAGGCAATGCCAATCATGAAATGGGAACTGCACGAATGGGAAATGATCCGAGGACTGCTGTTCTCAACTCTTTCAATCAAATGCACGAGGTCCCCAACGTTTTCGTCACCGACGGCTCCTGCATGACATCCAGCTCCTGTCTCAACCCCTCCCTAACTTATATGGCACTTACTGCACGCGCTTGTCACTATGCAATAGATGAGATGAACCGGTTAAACATTTGAGTTGGGCGATCCCAAAACAATTTTCTCCGAGAGATTTATTTTCTTCTTAGTTTTATATTCAATCACCGCCCTGCGGCAACTCCCTTCCGGATTAAAATCAAATAAATTAAAAATTAATTTTTATGAACCAAAAGATCAACCTGCAATTCATTTTGTTATTTTGTCTCACACTTGCCTTTGTTGCCTGCAACAACAAGAGTAAAAAAGAAGAACCGGCTCAATCCGACACTACAGCAACGGTAAGCACCGAACCCGCTCAAACTAATACCATGGATCCGGCTATGGATGCGACAAAAGTGGCTCCTGACCAATACAAATTGATCAAAGACACTCTTGGGATACGCACCATAGAAGCAACATACAAGCCTGGCGATTCATCTGCTTCTCACTCACACCTTGATTACGTTGTTTATGCTGTTACAAACAGCAATGCTACATTCTATCCAAAGGGTGGAGAGAAAATGGTCTCCGAATTGAAAGCCGGATTAATTATGGTAAGACCTGCTGAAACTCATAGCGTAAAGAATGAAACCAAGAATACATTTAAAGTCTTTTTTGTCGAAGTGAACCGTCCAGTCGGAGGCACTCCCACCGATGCCGCCATGGATGTTGTAAAAATTGCGCCAAAGGAATATACAGTGGCAAAGGATACGATGGGAATAAGGGTATTGGAATTCAGTTATAAACCCGGTGATACCTCAGCTATGCATAGCCATCCAGACAATGCGTTGTATGTCACCGAAGGTGGTAAGGCGGAGTTTACAGCCAAAGACGGAACAAAAACAGTGATGGAGCTAAAAAAAGGGCAGTCTGTGATCAGGCCGGCAGGGGAACATGCTGTAAAGAACATTGGAAAAACTACAATGAAGGGTGTGCTGGTGGAAGTTAATCGCGCTATGAGGTAAGAAGAAGTATTACTTCACTAACATCATATCAAGGCCGGTCCGATGCTATCGGACTGGCTTTTTTTCGCTTCACCGAAGTTTCTTTTGGAAATTTAGTTCGTTTTCTTGCTATAGCCTTTATCCAGAAAGAGATAACGGTTATCAGTATTCGCTTTGATCGCCGCTGACTGAACATCAATCACCATCACGTCAGGGTTTTTGTCTCCCGCCCCGGCCGCCGGCCAAATAGGCAATGATCCACCATTGGGATCGCCCTTAAAGATGAAGTTGGCAAAATAATTTTGCATTACTTCTTCCACTTTGTAATCGTCGTCCGTCCAGGCAAAGTCAGTTACCAGGTCCAGGTTACCCATGCAGTATTCGATTTCGGCGGCATGGGCCGCACCGACCGGATCAGGCATCTTAAATGGCACCGCCTCTTTTTTTCTTTTGCTGGATCCGGTTTGCGCTACAGCTGGAGCAGGTAATTTGCTGAACAGATATCTATATACCGGCTGATCGCTATTCATTCGATGAAGATCAAACCATTTCCACGTACTATATGAAATGAACCGGTCCGAAGCCAGAGCCGTTGCTGCCAATTCAATTTGCCGGGCTGAATCGGCAGGATATAGTTTGAATACTTCGTCATGGTCGTTAGGATATTCTTTTTCCAACCTTTTGATGTAATTCTCCTTTGTATAAGCCATTCCACCCATGAAAGCAATGGCGGGAATTTCCGCAGAATTCCAACCAAGCAGGAGAGGTACCATGGCTTGTTTCCGGGCGTTAAATATTTCAGGAAGGGTTGCTGTCAAAAAATAACCATCAATGACAACAGGAAAACCGAATCGTTGCGACTCGCTATAGATTTCAAACAATTCTTTCGTACTAAGTTGACGAAGCGCCGCCAATGTGGGAAAGCCCGCTTTTTTTGCGAAATCCGCTCCTGTCTTTTCTGCTGCCGAAAGGGGAACAGGCGCCAGGGTGGGATTGATGCCTGCGCCGCTTTCACCAATCGCTCCCGCAATTAAATCTTTCGAAAGCGGTGAGGCCATTTGATAGCTGACAGAAATGGAACCTGCTGATTCACCAGCGATAGTCACCTTGCTGGGGTTACCGCCAAAGGCTTCAATATTCTTACGCACCCATTTCAACCCTGCCAATTGATCCAGAAGTCCATAGTTCCCGGACGCCTTATATGGGGCTTCCGCACTCAATTCCGGATGGGCAAAGAATCCGAAGATATTGAGGCGGTAGTTAACGGTTACCACGACCATTCCTTTCTTTGCCATGCTTTCTCCGTCATACCTTGGCTCAGAACCGTCACCAGCTACAAAACCGCCACCATAGAAATAGACGAGGACGGGTAAATTTTTTGTATTGCGTTTTGCGGGAGTCCAGACATTGAGATATAAACAATCTTCGCTGAGGCCGTCGGAGCGGCTTTTCATATCTCCAAAAACAATTCCCTGGACAGGCCGTGGCCCAAACTTCTTAGTTTCCTTTACGCCCTTCCAGTTGGCAAGGGGTTGAGGTGCTTTCCACCTTAATTCTCCGACAGGCGGTCTGGCAAATGGAACCCCGAAATAAAACTGCATACCTGTTTTAGAATCATAGTTACCCTCTATGATCCCATTTTCAATGGTAGCCCGAACCGAAAAATAATAATTGGTCTGCGAAAAGCCTGAGCTTATTACTATGAGTAATAAGATAGCAAGTAAAAACCCCTGTTTCATAATAAATCACTTTGCACAAAGATATCTGCCTGGATTTGATTATGGCGAGGCATCCTGGGGAAATTATTACACTATACTAAATGGATATCGAGTAAAGAGCGACCTTAATACTGCAGTTCGCCAACGAGTCTGCCTTTGGGCTGCTGCACCGAACTAGCCAGGTTTTGATCCCGGCGATTCTTGTCTTGCTTCTTTTTTTTATCGGTAAGTCCTGTAAGGCTGTTCGCATAGAATGCATATCCATCCTCGTCTTCCTGCATGTTTAAAGGGTAGAATTTTTCCTTTTTTTTCATATATATCAGATTTTAATTGGTCAATTTTCTTAAAGCAGCCCGGCATGTAACGACGAAACGTAATCTAAAGTAATCGGCGCCAGGCAATAGAAAGGTTTTTCTCTCTCGCTTAATTCATCAAAAAATAAGCCGTTATGAATGCTGCCCAAAGGCAGAAGAATTATTTTCAGTCTTGATGAGAGGAGACCGGGAAGGGTACGAATAAAAAGTAAACGATTTTAGTTAATGATAAATTGCGAAGTCAACGCAGATTTACCTTTGTTCTCTAAATCCCTGAAAACCTATTTAAATTATTGATATTACGTCGATTATATACATTATTTTCTCTAAAATTCTCAAGCGATTTCTATTCCACCAGGCAGGTTTTGGAGACTCTAGGAGTTAAACCTTAGTTTTACCGAGTTATCTTTCTTCACCAAAACTAATCAGCATGAAAAAATTACTTTCTATCCCGATCCTTTTATTATTAGTCGCAGCCTGTACCAGCAAGGAAAAAAAGGCTGCAGATGAACCAGTAAATAAAGACAGCGATGTAAAAGCCCTTTATGAAAAAAATCTGCAGACTATCAAAGCCAGCATTGCGGCTTTTGAAAAAGAAGACCTTACTACATTTGCCTCCTCCATTGCTGAAGGCGCCAAATGGCATTCCCCAGCCTACGGAGACACTGTTACAACGGCTGCCCATTGCCTGGAATCACTGAAGTTTTTTACTGACAATTGGGATAATCTTAAACTGGTTAACCCGAGTTTCTTACCTGGTCTTGATTCTGCCACTCACGAAATGGATGGAAGTGTAAGATACTATGGGACCTGGGAAGGCGTTCATAAATCCGGCGTTGCCACAAGCGTTGCTTTCTATGGCACTTACGATTTCAACAAAGACGGCAAGGTGACAGACGCAGCCGAATTTTTTGACGTGGGAGGACTCATGAATGCAGTCCAACCAAAAGCTAAATAACTCTGCTTTTGAATAAATATAGAGCCATCCCGACAATCATGGATGGCTCTTTAATTTTAAATACTTCTTAGAACAGCATTTCCTGTGGAGGGTGTATTCCCTGCAGCCTAATATAAATAGTTGTTTGACCGCGATGATGCGTCTGGTGCTCGAATGTCTTTATCATTAACCCGAACCTGCTTACTTGCATCCCAAACAGGGAAGTCTTCTCACCCCATTTGCTCATGTCTGAGTTCTTGACGGCATTGGCACAAAAATCATAGCTAGCGGTAACGTAATACATTATGGAGTCTTTTGTCTGTGCTCCCGGATTGTGTTCCATATCGGACTGTACGTATGCCGGGGCTTGTTGACCGGTTGCGGCGGACATCAGAAAAAAGTTAGCCTGTGCGAGATGAAGCATTTGTTGGGCAAAACTGCGAATGCTGTCTTGAGCCTTAAACGAATATTTGTCGGTCGGCATGGTATTGAGGTAAACAACGGTATAGTTTTTTGCCCTTTCCCATTCTTTTACCAGTTGTGCCTTTACACTATCCGAAGTAAACGCCTGGGCACTCGTTTTAGCAGAGATGATCAAAGTCAATAGTAAGAAAGCAGTAGCTTGAATTGAAATAAACTTTTTCATAATCTTGTTTTGAAATTAAGATACCGAAAAAACAGAAAGTGGCAATAATATTTTGATTTATTGCTTTGTATCATCAACCTCGATATCTCCCTCCTTGTCCGGAGGCTTTCGATAATCATTTTTCAATTGATTCTCAAATTCCTTCTCATCTTTTTGATTGCGAACGACTAAAAAAACGATGAGAGCAATAGCTATCAGCCCAAAGAGGACTATCAGGGGCCATTTCATCCGGGAGAGTTTGTGATAAAGATAAGGCGGTTTTTGGTGTCGAGTCAGGAAATCGACCGGGTAATGAACCATGTATTCAGGGCGATGTACAATACCAATAAGACGTTTGCAGCTATCATATCGAACCGGTAGGCTTCCTTGATCTTATTTTTCTTAACCAGCTTAAGGGAATAGGCAGTGGCAGTGATGACACAAAGAATAAAGAACAACGTAAGGCCATGAAGTGTGTCTACGAGAGTGAATGTAGTCGACTCAGGCAACGACGAATCTATTATATACTTATTGCCAATGACGGCAAACAGTGAGCCTACACTAAGCCCAAACCGGGAATCGATACCATCCGCATGAATATGAAAACAAACATAAGCAATCAGAAAAGCAATGTACATTCCCAGAAACATTTTCCAGAACAATCCGCCGGCGTCACGCCGGATGCCGATCCTCACCCTGAAAGCACTATATTCCGAATGAGGTTTGGAAAGGCTTTCATCCCCAAAGGCGGTCTCATAGTTTTTGACGCCGGTAGAAATATTACAACTATCTATTTTCCATCCGCTGAGTGTAAAACGGGGATCATAGTGATTGCCGACTGTATCCGGGATAAAAATCAGGCTGCGTGAATCAAACTGAGAATTTTCAATGGATAGGCGCAGAGTCTGACGGTCGAAGGGAAAATTGCCGATCCTCCACGAATCTTTCATAACGCATTGCAACTTCATTTGCATACTCACATATTCACCCGAACTATCGGCGGTTGTAAAGGATTTGGTTACGGTTTTTGCCGGCGGCACTTCCAGGTTCTGCAGGAAATCAAAAGCCCTGTTGCGATATTTCAGCCAAAGCCATAGATTGACTGTATATTCCTTTTGCTTGAAATCAATATCGTGAATACTGGTGATGTAAATACCCACCTTCACTGTATCCGGCTGCGCATGCAATCGCTCCACAGACGTACCTATTGCCAACAATAAACAGGCCGACCTTATATACCTTATAAACTTCATATGCTATTCTAAGAGCCAACTATCGGAATCGAACCGACGACCCTTTCATTACGAATGAAATGCTCTACCAGCTGAGCTAAGTTGGCATGCGGATAAAGATATTTATTTAAAGTAAGAATTGCAATCAATGCGGGTTTTTGATCACCGAATAGCAGGTTCTTCAGAATTCGTATTCTTGTGGCTAAAAGGCGCCGATGCCAGGCAACTCCAAATACCACGATATTAAATTCTTTCTGATCGCCATTGCATTCATCAGCGCATTTAATTATTATCTCACTTACAGCAATATCCGGTTCAACTGGTTTCTTGTAATCACCTACACTATTGATACAGTCCAGGGATGGTTGGCATGGTGGGCATTGCGCTCGATCATCATATACATGGACAAGAAGCTGCCTTATACCAACAAGCCTCTAAAAAGGATCCTGATACAGATATTGATCACCACAATAGCGGGCCTTTCAGTGATCATCCTGTTAACAGAACTGGTGAGTTGGATAGCCCGAGGCCGGCCCCTTCCCATTAGTTTTTATTTATTCGACATTTTCATTTTCGTCATTTGGTTTCTTGTCATAAACGGTATTTACATCGGAATGCATTATTATGCCGAATGGAAATCATCGGAGACGCAACGCCAGCAGGATAAAAAGCTTCGCTCCTCAGGACTTACTGTAAAACAGGGAAATCAAAACCTGATCGTTCCTTTCGAAAATATCCTTGGCTTTTATGTCGAAAATGGATATACCCTTATGCTCACATGGGAAAACAAAAAGTATTTTCCAGACAAGTCCCTGGATAAGCTTGAAAGTAGTTTGCCGGAAGAAATGTTCTTCCGCCTTAACAGACAATACATCCTTCATCGAAAGGCGTTGACAGGATTCAAAAAAACCGGTGACGGCAAACTGGATGTAATGATCAGCGCGCCTGATAATTTCCCAAAAGTGGTTCCCGTGAGCCGGATAAGGGCCGCCTCATTCAAGAATTGGTTCCAACCGCCAGATCATTAAGCCAAGTCTGCATTTCAACCCTTATTTTGCTACATTTCGACGCCACACCGGAGTTTTGAACGCACGACGGTCTGCATTCGACCCTCTTTCTCACACATCCCGGAGGAAAGGCAGCGCGGGAATTTGGAGCAAGACGGGCTTTGGTTGTTGCTTTGCAAAAAATAAAATTTATGAGATCAACGCTTCTCGCGGCTCTACTGATTCACGCCATCGTTTTGAATTCTCAATCCTCCCGCCCGCTGGCTGGTTGCGACCTGGGCATTGATATAAATGGTGCGTTTTCCAAAGGCAGGGCCCTGGACTCCGTAATGAAAAGTTATGCTCCTAATCCATTGCCCGGACTTTCTTTGGCTGTATACTCTGAAGCTGAGGGCTGGTGGGCTGGCTCCCAGGGCCTCGCTGACCTGAATAAAAAGACAGCGATGGAAAATTGCCACCTTCAATATATTCAGAGCGTTTCCAAGACGTATATGGCGGTAGAAATACTCCTTTTGAAAGAAACAGGTAAGATAGATTTGGATGCCCCTATAACGCGCTATCTTCCCGTTCGTTATAGTAAGTATGTTAAAAACGCCGGGAAGGTCACCGTTCGAATGCTTCTCAATCAAACTTCAGGTGTTCCTGAATACAATAGCAATCCAAAATTTGTTTCAAAGGTCCTTATGCATCCAACGACCTTTTTTTCGCAAGAAGATTGTCTTAAGGCAATTGAAGGAGAAGATCCACAATTTCCTCCGGGAAGCAAATATGTATATACAAATACGAATTACCTGCTTCTTTCCCTCATTGGCGATGCCATCACCGGCGATCATGCAGCTTTTATTAAGAAAAATATTTTTGCACCGCTTGGACTTAAAAACTCCTACTATGGACTGGGGCATGATTATCTAAAGGGATTATATCTTCCTCAATCGTATTGGGATGCGCTAAATGCCGGGCGACCTGCCAATTTTTCGCAGTTCCAGCAAGTGACGGTCGCCTCTTCCAAGGGTGATGATGGAATCGTGTGCACACCGGTTGATGCCGTAAAATTTTTAAAAGGTTTAATAGAAGGAAAGCTATTAAATTCCGAATCAATGAAAGAAATGCTGGATTTCGTAAAAGATGAAAAAGGTCAAAATCGATATGGTATGGGAATGATCTATTTCGATCTCGGAGGTTTGCCGGCATACGGTCACGGCGGTGGCGGTATTGGTGCCGGGTGTGCTCTGCTTTATGTCCCTTCTCACAAGATCTATCTTTTCCTCGCCACCAACCTGGGTGTATTAATAGATGGTGAATTGTCAAAAAAAGCCGACGAAATGAAAAATGCTATTCTTCTTACCCTTCTTCAATAAGCTCGAATAGAAGAATTTGGTGTGGAAAAATGGAATTAATTCCCCACCCGGGTTAAACTGGAGCAAAAAAGCCGTGCAATGCTATCGGGTTAGCCTGTTGGCAGAGTCTTTGATATACCATTGACAAGAAAAAATATTGTATCCTCACCGGATACAAATCCTTATTACTTCACTTCAATCGTTAAAAAACCAATTATGAAAAAAAATAGCATTTTCCGGATGGCCATGCTGGCCATTCTGATCTCTGGATTAGGTACCGCAAATTTCGCCATTGCTCAGGATGATGAAAAAGAGGCTAAGATCATCGCAGACGCTGGCGACGCAAAAGCAGATTTCATTAAATCAGATGGACTACTCAAAAATCTCTTTGAAAATTCATATGGTTATGCCATATTTCCCAATGTCGGCAAGGGCGCCATTGGAATCGGCGGTGCAGCCGGAAACGGAATTGTATATGAAAAAGGTGCCATGGTCGGAAAGGCTAAGATGACACAGGTTACCGTCGGCTTTCAATGGGGAGGTCAGGCTTATCGCGAAGTGATATTTTTTGAATCCAAAGCGGATATGGACCGGTTTAAAGAAAATAACGTGGAGTTTTCGGCTCAGGCTTCAGCAGTCGCTGTTACTGCAGGTGCTTCTGCAAATGCGAAATATGCGAATGGCGTAATGATATTTACCCAACAGAAAGGAGGATTAATGTATGAGGCTTCTGTAGGCGGACAAAAATTCAAGTTTAGCAAACTCTAATCACAGGCAGGGACCAGTTGAATTAAGAACAGTTCCTGTAGAAAAATACAAGTGCGCCTAGCCTAAATTGAGGTTTAGATTAAACCCTGTCACTGGTCCGAAAGGATCTTCAGTTGGCAGGGTTTATTTTTTGCAGATAGCGGATCCGGGCCGATATTATATTTTCAAATACCTTTACCCAGATCAATCCCGGCAATAAATACCAAGCGATATGTCTAAAATTATAGGTTTATCATGCCTGATGGCCATTATTCTTTCAGCCTGCGGCAAAGGAAAATCAGGGGTGGGAGCGGAATCGGAATTAATACGGCTGAACAATCTTTATGATAGCGCCATCGTGCACGAAGATATCACAACATTGAAACGACTTTATGCTAAGGATTATGTATATACAAATCCGGAGGGAAAGCTGTTGACTAAAGATGAACAGACAACGAGTATCAGTAGCTCCGAAATAAAGTGGCACGAAGGCAAGAGCACGGAGGTGAGGGTAAAAGTCTATGGAAAAATGGCCATAGTAACGGGGTTATTCGTTGCGCGAGGTGATTACCGCGGAAATCCTTTGAATATAAATGAGCGCTATACTTCGGTGTGGATGAAAGGAGACACCAGTTGGCAACTCATCGCTGAACAAGGTAACGTCATCAAATAAACCTAGCATTCTACTATCCGGCATCTAGTTTGGCGGGGATTGCGGCGGTCGTCCTGGCTGCGGTACATTTTTTTATGCCGGAAAGCCGAATCACAAAGATATATGGCCACCCGATGGTAGCTGTAACATAACCACCAGCAGTAGGCGCAATGATTGGTGAAATACCTACCACGAGCATAAGCAAGGAAAATATTTTTGCATTTTCACTTACGACCATACCGGTCAAGCAGAGGGCCATATAATAATTGTCCTGCCGAAATTCCTATTACGGTGGTATGTAGGTCTTTTGCTATCGCGGGAAGCCGGGAAGATACATATCGATGGAAAAGGGACCTATGGCAGTTAGCATACCCAGGATCAGCATTCTTATAAATTTTGTCTTTCCCCGCATTTGATGAGGATGGTAAACAAAACTATGACAGCAAAAATTAAAAAATGAAAAACGTCATTTTTTACGAATTCTTGAAAAAATTCCAATACGGTTGCCTAACTGTATTACTTTTATTATAAATCATACTACAATGAACCGAACCGCCTTTACTTGTTTTTTGTTCTTGCTTTTTCTTTTATCAACCATTTCGTATTCACAACCGTCGTCGGCGCAAAATTCCTCTGGATCTGATTCTTCAGGGACGCCGGTGCCCAAGGCCGAAAAGTCAGTTACCAAACACAATATCAAGATTGATAACAAGCAGATCAATTACACGGCTACCGCCGGCACCCTGATCCTGAAAAACGAAAAAGACGAATCCATTGCTACATTCGGATTTACCTCTTACATAAAAGACGGTGAAGCTGATCTTTCGAAACGACCTCTTACATTCGTTTATAATGGTGGACCCGGGTCATCATCGATTTGGCTTCATCTTGGTGTTGTGGGTCCGCGGCGAGTTGTAGTAAACGATCCGGGACCGAATGGTCCTGCGCCATATAAGCTGGAAGATAATAACTATTCCATTTTGGATCTGACTGATCTCGTAATGGTTGATCCCGTCGGCACCGGATTAAGCAGGCCCATTGGGAAAGGGAAGGGCGCTGATTTTTGGGGTGTCGACCAGGACATAAAATCCATCAGTGACTTCATCCGCCAGTTCGTTACGGACAATGAAAGATGGAATTCACCTAAATACTTATTGGGTGAAAGCTACGGTACATTCAGATCTGCAGGAATAGCGGACTATCTACAGGAAAATACAGGCATCTCTGTCAACGGTATTATCCTGGTATCTTCTGTGTTGGATATTCGGACTCTAAATTTTCAACCCGGCGACGATCTCTCTTATATTGTCTATCTGCCTACTTATGCTGCAACTTCCTGGTATCATAACAAATTATCGAAGAAACCGGCTAACCTGGATTCCTTTTTAACCGAAGTAAGAAAATTTTCTTCAGGGGAATATGCGAGCGCATTGATCAAAGGCGATCAATTAGCCACTGCTGAGCGAGATGGAATACTGACTAAACTCGCTTCCTATACCGGGCTTAGCCGCGAATACCTGGACAAGGCAAACCTGCGCGTATCGCAACCTCAATACTCCAGCGAATTGTTGCGTGATACGAAGGAATATGTGGGCCGCCTGGATTCCAGATATAAAGGAGTAGCCCAGGACGCTCTTAGTGAATTTGCTTTTGAAGATCCCCAGTCATACGATATCAGCCCCGCCTTTATTTCGGCATTCATGCACTATTATACCACGGAGTTAAAGGTGGCAAAGGATAGGCAATACAATGTTGGCGCCAATAGCATGGCTGATTTCAAGTGGGACTGGAAACATCCACGCAGCTTTGGATTTTTTGGAGATGCATCCTCTCCGTATACAGGTACTGACCTTTTGAATGCCATGTCTCACAATCCGAAAATGAAGGTGCTTGTTATGAATGGGCTCATGGACCTGGCTACGCCATTTTATGGGACCGAATATACTTTCGATCACCTGGGCCTGGATAAAAAATTGAAAGGAAACATTACCATGAAATATTATGAAGCAGGGCACATGATGTATACCCACAATGCCTCAGCGGCCGCTTTTAAGAAGGATGTCGCGGAATTCATAATGTCGTCTGGCAAGTGATTTTGTTGAACTCCCATGCACCTCTACAACTGGATCCTGATCATGCTTGCTGCCTTTATCATCGGGCTTTCCAAAGCCGGACTGAAAGGAATAGACATGATGAATGTGACCATCATGGCCATTGTATTTGGCGGCAAGGCATCGACGGGTGTAGTCCTTCCATTGTTATGCGCTATGGACGTTCTGGCCGTTATTTATTACAAACGCCATGTTCAGTGGAAACATTTTTGGAGATTGCTTCCCTGGATGATTGTGGGCATCCTGGTGGGAGTTTACGCCGGAAAGGATCTCGATGAAGCGTTGTTCAGGAAGATAATGGCGGTCGTGATCATTGTGACTGTAGTCATCATGGTTGTTTTGGAAATTCGAAGGGCCTTGATCATCCCTACTAATCAATGGTTCGTCGGATCCACGGGATTAGTGGCGGGTTTTACTACGATGATGGGCAATCTCGCTGGTGCCTTTTCCAACATTTACTTCCTGGCGATGCGTCTCCCTAAAAACGATTTTATCGGCACTGCGGCATGGGTGTTCTTAGCCATCAATCTGTTCAAACTGCCTTTCCAGGTTTTCTATTGGAAAAATATTACGATCGACTCACTTCGGCTGGACCTTTATCTATTACCAGCATTGGTTCTCGGCTTCTGGGCCGGAGTGAAGATCGTTGCGAGAATCAAAGATGAAAACTATAGGAAGGTGGTGATTGCCCTGACGTTGGCAGGAGCTATTTTTATTTTTGTCAGATAACGGAGGTTTATTTTGAATCCGTATAATCAAGTATCTTCAACATCATGCGCTGGATTTGCCTGTTTATCTTTTTTCAATTTACTTCCGGCATCCTGGCTCAGCCAAAGACGGATGCATTCCTGGAAAAGATCTTCTCCTCTAACAATGATTCCATATTTCGAGCAGTGTTGAAGGAGCCGATGACTTATCGGCTTCAGATCATCTACACGGAAATCAACCGGGATATTTACAACCGCCCATCTTTTAAGAATTATTATTTTCATTTCGATCCGGAGCTTTATTTCAACCCAGCATCCACCGTAAAACTTCCTCTCGCTTTATTGGCGCTTGAAAAGTTAAATCAGATCCATCAAAAAGGAGTTGATAAGTATACGGCGATACAATTTGACAGCAGCTATGCCGGACAGAACACAGAGTACTCTGACAGTAGTTCAGAAACCGGTCGTCCATCTATTGCGCACTTTATAAAAAAAGCATTTTTGGTCAGTGATAATGACGCGTACAACCGCATGTACCAGTTTGTTGGCCAGCACACAATTTATCATTCATTGTTTGACAAAGGATATAAGGACCTGCGCATCATCCGACAGTTCAAAGGGTTCACTCCAGACCAGAACCGCCATACCAATCAAATTCGATTTATCAAAGAAAACGGCAGTCTGATTTGGCTGCAGCCAGCGGCATTTAATACCGATTCATTTTATTTTCCACGTGAGATCAAGCTGGGTAGAGCACACTATAACCGGGAGGATAGCCTGGTCAACGAGCCCTTCGATTTCACCAAACATAACAATCTGTCCCTGGAAGATCTTCACCAGATGCTCCAATCCGCCCTTTTTCCCACATCGGTGGCCGCGCGACAGCGATTTCAATTGAACAATGATGATCATGCTTTCTTAAATAAATGGTTGTCACAGTTCCCTTCGGAAACCAACTATCCTTACTACGACACAACAAAGTATTACGACAGCTATGTGAAATTTTTCTTTCGGGATTCCTCCCGCAAACTGCCTCCGCAGATTAGAGTCTTCAATAAAGTAGGTTGGGCCTATGGGTTCTTAACAGATATATCCTACATCGCAGACTTCCGGAATAAAATCGAGTTCATGCTCTCCTGCACCGTGTATGTGAATAGTGATGGTATTCTGAATGACGACCATTACGATTATGATTCTATTGGCCATCCTTTTTTCTATCAGCTGGGGCAAACTATTTATCAATATGAATTGCAAAGACCTCGCGTCTTTAAACCGGATCTATCGAAATTCAAGATCCGATATGACCGCCGAAGGGCAGGGGATAGCAGGAAACCAATTTCCGAAGTCGACAATTGAAAGACTCCGACATCATAAAATCCCGGCTATTCAATCAGCAGATCGCCAATTCTAGATATACGAATGTGCAGGATCTCCTGTCTTGGATGGTAGCGATTCAAGCCCAGGAATTTGCCATGGCGCGATGGTCGATCGGATTGCGATTGGGTTCAGACAATAAGGGAATGCCTGTTTTAAAAGATGTGGATATAGAAACATTTTTTAATTCAGGAAAAATCATCCGCACACATTTATTGAGGCCTACCTGGCACTTCGTAACGCCCGATGACTTACGATGGTTGCTCGCTCTCACTGGTCCGCGGGTAAATGCTGCCAATGCATTCATGTATCGCAAGATGGAGCTGGATGCATCTGTCTTTAAACGTTCTCACGACATTATCGTCAAGGCCCTCGAAGGAGGAAAGCAATTGACGCGCGATTCTTTAAAGGAAGCGCTCGCACGTAAAAAAATACAGGGAGATGGTGTCAGGATCGGCCTATTGATGATGAAAGCGGAATTGGATGGACTTATCTGCAGCGGTGCCCGCCAGGGAAATCAATTCACCTATGCGCTGATAGATGAATGGGTGCCTGCGGCAAAGCCATTGACAAGAGAAGAAGCCCTGACTAAGTTAGTCGGGCAATATTTTACAAGCAGAGGACCCGCCACCCTGGCCGATTTCATGACCTGGTCCGGAGTGCTGATGAAAGATGTAAGAGATACTATCGCATCGATGAAAGGATTGTTTGCAAAGGAAATCATCGATGGAAAAGAATATTTTTTTACACCTGCTGCATTGGAAAATATTTCGTCCCCCGCCAGTAGAAAAATTCAGGATACGTTTTTGATGCCGGACTATGATGAATACGGAATAAGTTATAAGGACCGTAGCGCGATATTTGATCCCAAAAGACTTACTCTCACAATCAAGGGAGGCAATCCGGTCTTTAATCGTATGATCGTGATTAGGGGAAAGATCGCCGGCACCTGGCGACGGACGTTGAAGAATGGGACTGCTCAAATTCAGACAGTCCCTTTTGTCGGATTAAACAAAACTGAATATCGGGAACTTTCCTTCGCAATCAAACGCTTCGAATCCTTTATTGAAACCGGAAAGTCAAAGCACAAACTTTCTAAAGTGAAAAAGTAGATGACTGCATTTAAAAATTGATTACCAACATCTTACTTCATTAGCTCTGGGGGAATCGATTCCAGCTTGCGGATTTGAAGATCCTTATAAAAAACCTCCGCGCCTTCCGATTGAATTTGAAGCTTTCCTTTTGTCAGGGGAACTTCTTTTCCGTCTTGCAATTGTCGTGAATGGATCAGCACCATCATCGGAACTCCATTAATGACATGTACGCTGGTATCACCGTGGCAATAAAGGTCGAGAAGGTTCCATTCTCCTGAGGGTTTTTCTGCGTCCGATCTCTTTATGCAGTGACGACCCACCTTACTCTTATCTTTAAAAGTATAAAGCTCACCATTAGGATTGTAAACATATTCACTGTCCGATTTCTTAGTTGCACGTATGTCTTCGATACCGCCGGCAACGCCCCAATAATCTCCACTATTTGTCTCTTCAATTTGAAATTCCTGGGAACGCATCCACGCCCCATAGTCTGCACCGTGATCGCCCACCGCATGATAAAGCAATCCGCTATCTTTTTTCTTATTTTTCTTAGATGCCCAGGTTAGTGAACCCCATTTAAACTTTAGCTGAAAATGAAAATTTTCATATTCCTTTAGAGTTGAAATTCCTCCCCAGGCTTCACCAGAAATCCTAATCACATTATCTCCCTGATCATTGACAACCGTAAAGACACGTTTGGGATCATTGTTCAGTCCCACTGGTATCGTAGTAATTTGCTTCCCAGCATCATCCAGTGGAGCGCCCAGCCAGGTATCCCAACCGGTCAAATCCTTTCCATTAAATAAAGACTCCCACTCGTGATCCGTGCCGGTAGAACTCTTAAATCCAAATGCAAGCAGGGCAAAGGAGAAAATGACAAGCGTTTTATTTTGCTTCATATTAAATTGATTGCAACTAGGCGCCCAATCCCATTTTATCGGTCAGTTCTTTATAACGGGGATCCGCTTTTAAGCCATGAAGTAACGGAAAGCGGATGCAAAAGATCATTCCAAGGCAGGCAATGCCCATCCTCTGATCATAGGTCTTATTGAGATATTGAAATGCATTGTCATAATCCTGCAGCCCCGTATAAATGAATGCGTAATCCATATGAAGGAGAACGTCGGGTTCCGCCACTTCCCGCTGCTTTAATAATTCAAGACACTTCCTTGCCTTTTCCGGCTGACCGGTTGCGCCATAAACGTGGCCCAACGCACTCAGTCCCTTCATTGGGCTTCCGGTCATTTTTTGATAGTGCTCCAGGTCCTGGACTGCATTTTCGTTTTTTCCCAACGCCAGAAACATGAGGCCGCGGCCTTCAAAGGCTCTCCGGAAATTCGGATCCATTTCGATGATCTTGTTATACTGAGCCCACGCCTCATCAAACCGACGACCAAAACTAAAAGCGTCTGCCAAATTGCACATCAGGGGCATCGAAAGCGGATTTAGCGTTAGTGCCTGCTCCATTTTATCGATGGCATGATTTAGATCGCCTTTTGCAATCAACAACCATCCGTGCACCTGATTTAATAAAGAAGAATTCAATCCGAGGTTGATGGCTTTGTTTAGGGAGATCTCTGCACCATCAAAGTCCCAGTTGTGATAGAATTTAATGATAGCAAGCGCCAGGTGGGATTCGGGATGATTTGGATCCAGTTCGATCGCTTTTAAAGTATGGTCTTTAGCTTTCGGATATGCTTCGCTCGGCGGTAGCAAACCGGAAGATCCCATGGCCGAATAACAAAATGACAAAGCACAATAGGGTAGGGCAAACTCCGGATCAATCTTGATCGCTTGTTCATACAGAACTATTGCTTTGGTCGTACTTTCCGGATTGGATTTATTCCAGTGATAATTCCCTTTTAAGTAAAGATTATATGCTTCCAGGTTTTCTGTTGGCGCCTTAATGATCGGCTCCTTCTTTTCGTCGATAGCAAAATTCTCCTTTAACCGGGTTAATATTTTACAGGAGATCTCATCCTGTACCTGGAAAATATCTTCGAGGTCGCTGTCATACACTTCCGACCATATGTGATAACCATCCACGGTGTTGATCAATTGGGCATTGATTCTGACTCTTTTTCCTGCCTTTCTTACGCTGCCCTCGAGTACGGTTGCTACGCCTAGCTTGCTGCCGATCTGCCGGACGTCTTCATTCTTTCCTTTAAACGAAAACGAGGAAGTCCTGGCGGTTACCTGCAACCCTTCCACCCGGGTCAGCGCATTCAGGATCTCTTCCGAAATGCCGTCGCTGAAATATTCATTTTCCGGATCCGCACTCATATTTACAAAGGGAAGGACGGCAATACTTTTTTCAGCTCCGGCTTTTACTCCGACCTGAGCAGGTGAAGGGATGACCAGTCCCTCATTGGCAATAGCAAATACTTCTACTTGTTTTGTAACATTCTTAAGACTGAATCTTCCAAGGGAAAGAGCGTGTATGTCTGGCTGGTTTTTTATTTCGTCAAAAACCTTATCGGAGATGAGGACGGCGCCCGGTACAGACAACGCCTCAATGCGTGAAGCGATGTTTACACAGTCACCATATATATCACCCTTTTCATAGACAATGTCACCCGAATGGAGGCCGATTCGCAATTGGACCTTTGGTTCTTTTTGCAATTCCTTTTGTATTTCGATGGCAGACCTCACCGCATCAGCGGCGCTGACGAAAACGCTGAGCGTTCCATCGCCGTAGTAGTGGATGATCCGGCCCTGGTAATATGGGATGTATTTCTCAAGAATTTCGCGCTGGCGATCCATCATTACCTTGGCCTTTTTTTCATCTGCCTGCATAAGGGCAGTATAGCCCATCATATCTGCAAACATGACCACGGCCAGCTGTCGCACTCTCTCACCAGATGTATCAGTACCAATCGCCGGCATTTCCATTTGTTGATTTTCAATTTCAGGGGTTCGCTTCCCGATGAAGCTCCAAAATTAGACCAATTTTAGGTATCTGTGCCAGCCTACTATTATTGGATTTCAGATAACTTTAAATTTCTAAGTCAATTAACTGTCAAATTCATCTAAATGAATAAGATCCAATGGGGTATTATCGGCTGCGGCGACGTGACAGAAGTAAAAAGTGGACCTGCATTTAATAAGGTAAAGAATTCGTCTTTAATAGCCGTCATGCGCCGTGATGAAGAAAAAGTACGAGATTATGCTCGCCGCCACCAGGTTCCAAAATGGTATACGAATGCCGCAGAACTGATCGATGATCCGGATGTAAACGCGATCTATGTCGCTACACCTCCCTCCTCCCATGAAGTCTATTCCGTAGCTGCTTTAAGAGCAGGCAAGCCCGTATATGTTGAGAAACCGATGGCACAAAACCTGGCTTCGGCAAGGAATATAAGCAAAGCAGCAACCGAAACTAAGGGCAAGCTAGTGGTTGCACATTATCGTCGCGCACAACCGATGTTTAAAAAAATAAAAGAGCTGCTTTCTGAAAAAAAGATCGGCGTTCCAAGATTTGCCAAACTGGATCTTTATAAGAAAGCGCTTAGCCCTGAAGAACTCGAAATTCCAAAAAACGCATGGCGTGTTGATCCAAGGGTTGCCGGTGGAGGACTCTTCCACGACTTGGCACCACATCAACTCGACCTGGCTTGCTATTTCTTCGGAAACATTGACAAGGCAATGGGTTTCGCTGTCAATCAGGGACGACTGTACGAAGCAGCAGACACGATTGCTGGTAATATTGTATTTGAAAACAACCTGCTGTTTAGCGGAACCTGGAGTTTCAATTTAGGAGAAACAAATGAAAGAGACAGTTTTGAAATCATTGGTGAGAAAGGGGAGATGAGTTTTAGTATTTTTGGAACGCCCCGGATTTGCGTTACCAGTGAAGGAAAGTCAGAGGTTCTGGTATTTGAGCCGCTGCAACATGTTCAGCAACCTATGATCGAAAAAGTTGTGGAATATTTTTTAGAAGAAGGCCCCAATCCTTCCAGTGCAGAAAAAGGAGTGACGGTGATGCAACTCATAGAAAATTTCACCGTAGAACAGGATTTTCCCTCGGCTATTTACACCAAAGATTAATTAGCTACATTGATCTTAATGGTAACATAATTCAGCGTAGCATCATTCTGATTTCCTCCGGGGCCACCATGGCAACCGCCGTTGTCGGAATAGGAGGAGCTCTTGTAACTCAATGTTACCCGATCTTCACCAAGGAATTTGTCTGCAGGCGAATACCTGTAATTTACCGATCCACTAGTTTCACCCAGCTTCGCTTCGCTGATTGTAAAATGTGATGCCTGGCGTACTATTGTAACAATGGCGGGAGCAGTGAAATTCAAATTATAGATACCGCCGGGAGACACTTTCGCATTGATGATCTGTCCGTCCATGGCTGATTGACCTGGCAGCGGTACAGAAGCTCTATTCATTTCTTGCTTGGAGCAGGATTGTAAAAGGATACATGCAAGCAGGATGGATGCGGCGGCTATCTTTTTCATAAAAAATCAGTTTAATATAAATTTAAAATTATTTTCAGAAAGCAAGAATTAATTCTTTGCACCAGTATCGCTTTTCTTCTATCATCCGCAAAGGGATGGGCTATAGCAAAAAAAACCGTCCAGCTTGGTGGACGGTTTGGAAAAGGATATATGTTGAATTAGTAAGGGAAAATCAGTGTAAATGTATTGCCAGCTGGACCGGTCCAGACCAATTTGAAATAATATAGTCCAAGACCTGGGCAACCTGTTGGATTACCCGTAGCATCCAAACCAAACGTTGCCGTAGCTGTAACCGCAGGCGCCGTGTGCATAATCTTTCCACTCACCAGACGGAAATTGCAATCCTGGCGAACGACCAATGGCTCAAGGGTCGAGCTGGTAAATGCATTACCTGCGCGATTGGTCCCCCATTCGGCTATATTCGTCGTGCTTCCTTCGGTATGAAATCCCGTGGTAGTAATGACAAACCCTCCATCATATGTCAATACGCGCTGTCTGGCTACTTGCCAGGTGCGTACTGTTCCATCGTCAAAGGTGACTGACATTCCGCTGCTGGTGATCCGGTGAGTAATGGAACCTAGAGTAGCCAGGTTAAATAAAAGACCACCGCTTACATTTGTGATGGTATGCTCCCCATTGATCGTAATGCTCTTATTGTCGAATAAACGCGTAATGACTAGATTCTGATAGTTGACGTTTATGCTGGCACCGGCATCTTTCCAGTGTACTCCGGCAGCCATAGAGATCACTACTACTCCGCTTCGTGTACGCGGACTACCTAAACAAGTAGATCCGTCATAAGTGATCGTTATCGTTCTTGGATCACTTAGCGTATCCAGCTCGATAGTAGCATCGCAGATCAGGTCTTGATTGTCACCCGGGCGAGCTGAGAAAAATGAGGAAGATTCAATGGAGGCCTCAGCATCGTTGGCGACCGCATCCGTTTCTGATGAGAAACGAGCCTGATCGTCAGATTGTGCGGAAACCTCGGCGCTGTTATCTGTAGTGGACTTATCTTTCTTACATGCTGTAAAGCTTAAGGCAAAAGAGAAAAGAAGGACAGAGAAAAAGAAAATTTTTTGTTTCATACGTATAGAATTTGATTTTTGGGGTTGCAGATGTAGACCTATTAGCCTGATCAAAGTTTAACTATAGAAAATCTTTTTGAGACGAACCCGGCTTCCATCCTGCAATTCAGTGGTTTGAATAACGCCGGAATTAAATATTTATTGCCATAAAAAATGCGGATACTACGTTATACGCAGATCGTATAATTACGATCAAATTGTAATTCTTCGAAATTCTATATCTTAATCGGTGAAATAAGACATCTTAAAACTTCATAAGCCTCCATGAAAGCCGCCAATATTCATGAGATCAAGCTGGAACTATCGGCTACCAAGCAACCCCGGTTAGTGCAATTATGCCTGCGCCTTGCCCGGTTTAAGAAAGAAAATAAGGAGTTGCTGACCTACCTTCTCTTCGAAGCGCATGATGATGCCGGATATATATCCCGCATTAAGCAGGAAGCCGATCTGCAATTTGCCGAAATCAATCTTTCGCAGCTATATTTTGCTAAAAAGAGCCTGCGAAAGATTTTGCGAGGAATCAATAAGCACCTGCGCTATATGGGTTCAAAACTGGCTGAAGTGGAATTACTCATCTATTTCTGCACCAAATTGAATGACTCGGGTATTCCCTTTGAAAAAAACCAGGTCATTCTCAATATGTACAATACACAGATTAAGAAGGTGCAGGTGCTGTTGAAGAGTTTGCATGAGGACCTCCAATATGATTTTCTAAAAGAATTGAAACGCCTGAGATGACGGCGGCTTCCATAAAAAAAACCGCCTTGTTGTGCACAAGACGGTTCTTTGTTGCAGAGTTAACTGCTTTTAACCGAATAAACCACCTTTTTTAAGACTTCTGACGCCTTCGCCAATTTTGAAGCCATTGTGATAAATTTCTACTTTGTAGTCTCCAATAATGAAGCTATCCTGATGAATTGCGAACTGTACGTTCTTCCTTGATCCTTGTGCGTATTCTACAGGAACCTTAGAAGTAAACGTTCTGTCACCTTCATCGCGGGTAGTCAGACTGCCTGAACCCAAAGTTTCATTGGATATTACTTTACCGTCAGGTGCTGTAACAACTATATACATGTCAGCAGGACCTGATTTTGCAATGCGGTTTTCCACATCAAATGATACGACGAGCTTGTTTACTCTCTTAGCATTTGAGGTTGTCTTTTCTTTTCCGTTTTTCTTTTCGTCAACTGGTGTGACTTGGATATTGGAAGCGCTAAATGTAGAAGCTACATCAACTGTTTTTTCCAGAGTTTCTTTTTCTGTTGTTGTAGTTTCCAGATTTTGCTCGAGGTCGGTTTTTTCTTGTTTCAATGAGGTGTTTGCTACATTCAACTCCTGGTTTTCGCCAGTCAGACGTGTAACATCTGCTTCAAGAGTAGAGATCTTGTCATTCAATTCTGAGATCAATGTCTTTGCTCTGTCCAATTGAGCTTTAGTAGCGTTTCTGTCGCTGAGAATCTTTCTAATCTCTGCCTTTTTAGATTCGATTTCTTTTTGTTTTTCGGTCAGGTTACCCTGCAGGTTATTGTTTGCGCCTGTGATTGAATCCAATCTCATTTCGGCTTCATCATACATCATCTTGATGGAGTCCCGCTGAGACATGTAGCTATTTGACGCTGTCTGCGTGATTTGGATTTTTTCGCTGGTTTTGTTTTTGTCCCAAAGCAAATAACCCCAAGTTCCCAAAAGACCAGCAGCCATTAAACCAATTAGAAGGTTTTTGGTGCCATTACTCTTGGGCCGATTTGGAGTACTTGGAGTTGCTGATGGATAATTAGTGTCGGTCATAATAAAAGGATTTAATTATTTTGATTTACGTTTAGAAAAGAATGGATTTTTTAAGGCTGCAAAACAAGTTGCCGGTTGCAACTTAGCGTTGGTTAATTCCGTTAAAAGATCATTCTGGGGTATCAATTTTCGAAAATCGTGCCAGAATTCGTAACTGCTTAAAACACAAAGTGGATTTCTTTTAAATAAACAACGCTGAAAGCCTGTATCTTAGCACTTTATGAGTGTAGAAAAAATAATTAGCGACTGGCAAAGCAAAGTCTTCAAACCGCTTTATTGGTTGGAAGGAGAGGAAGAATACTTTATTGATAAAGCAATGAATTATGCAGAACATAATATACTTACTGAGCATGAATCTGCATTCAACTTAAGTATCTTTTATGGAAAGGATGCACAGTGGACGGAAGTAGTAAATACATGCAGTCGCTATCCAATGTTTTCTGAACGACAGGTCGTATTGATCAAGGAAGCACAACAAATGAAGGATATCGAAAAGTTGGAATCTTACATTGAATCTCCACTGAATTCAACAGTGCTTATCGTTTCATATAAAGACAAGAAACTGGATGCCAGAAAAAAATTTGCGAAATTGATCAAGGAGAGAGGTGTCTTGTTAAGTACCAAAAAAATGTATGATAGCCAGTTGCCGGATTGGACCAAAGAATTACTTCGTTCGAAAGGACTTCAAATTTCTCCCAAAGGCCTGGCTTTATTAGTCGATCATATAGGCAATGATCTTACACGGATCGAAAATGAGATCAACAAGATCATTGTCAACCTGGGAAAGCGGACCTCTATCACCGAAGACGATATAGAAGAATATATAGGGGTCAGCAAGGACTTCAATGTCTTTGAACTGCAGACTGCTCTTGCGAGCAAGGACCTTCCCCATGCCATCCGTATCCTCCAGTATTTTGAAGCAAATCCAAAAGCGGCACCCATACAAATGGTCTTGCCTTCGCTCTACAGTTTTTTTAGTAAGGTATTCATGGTTTTCGGTGCGGCCAGCCTGGATGAAAAGACAGCAGCCTCCGCCATAGGCGTCAACCCTTATTTCATGAAAGATTATTTGCAGGCTGCCCGGCTCTATGGTTATCCGGGGATCGAACAAGTCTTGTTACTACTGCATCATTATAATTTGAGGAGTGTTGGTGTAGGCGACATCGGGACAGAAGACCATTCGCTGCTTAAAGAAATGGTCGTAAAAATAATGGCATAAACCTTAACAAACCGGTTGACCGAAATCCTTTTTCTTTGTACTGCATCACACACATTTAATATATGAAAAAATTATTGTTGCTGATTTCCCTGTTCTGCGCTTTTTTATTCATGGGTTGCTTTGAGACCACGCAGGAAATTACGCTAAATGAAGATGGCAGTGGAACACTGCGCAATACGAACGACCTGGGCACTTTAATAAGTCTGATGAAAGAAATGCAGGCGGATAGCAAGGAAGCCGGGAAACTGGAAGATGAAGTGATGGATACTACGATGTCTCTTGCTTCCCAGGTGGACAGCATTGCCGGCCTCACCGATGAAGAAAAGGAAATGATGAAGAAGGGAACAATGCAGATCCATATGAATATCAAGGAAAATGAATTTCTTACCACGATGCAATTCCCATTCACTTCACCTGCCGAGATCAATGCATTCAACCAGCTTTCGGCCAAGGTGACGGCTCAGGCATTAAAGGAGAAGATAAATGAGACCCCAGTTGGTTCTATGGAAGGCACACCTCCAATGTCTTCCTTCGAGGATTATTACAAGAGTAGCTATTCCAAAGGTTTGATCGTAAAAGAACTGGACAAAATAAAATATGCAATGGCCGATAGCGACCAGTATCTTGCCGGAATGAAAGAATCGGCTGCGGTGGGCGTGCGAATGACCTCTACCTATGTGATCAATTTACCAAAACCCGCAAAAAAAGCAGAAGGGAAAAATATTGAATTGTCTGCTGACAAAAAGAAAGTGACCGTGAAAGGTAGTATTGAAGATTTCTTTACCGACCCGGCTAAGTTGGAGTACCGGATCGAATATTAAATATTATCCGCAAACATCGGTCTCGAATTACAGGTATTTCAAACTCTCCACTTTATCCTGGCCGATTTGCTTAATTAATTCTTCGAGGCTGTCAAATTTGATCTCCTCTCTCAGGTATTTTTTTACATATACTTTGAGTGTTTGATCGTATAAATCTTTGTCGACCTCAAAAATATTCACCTCGATCACCCTTTTTTTGCCATCCACTGTCGGTCGAAAACCAATGCTCATCATTCCTTTGAGCAATGTGACTTGCCTGTCTAATTGCACATATACGGCATAGATGCCATTGCCGGGAATGATCTTTTCTTCATCCTGCATCTTCAGGTTGGCCGTGGGGTAACCCAATTTTCTTCCCAGTTTATCGCCGTGAACAACAGTTCCTGAAAAGAAAAAATCGTATCCCAACAGTTTGTCCGCTACTTCAATTTTTCCGTCGAGCAGCGATTCCCTGATCCGTGTCGAACTGATTGAAATTTCATCCAGCACCTGCCTGGGAATTTCCATCAGCCGAAATCCAAGTTCTTCAGACATTTTTTCCAGCAATCGAAAATCGCCTTTTCTTTCCTTACCAAACCGGTGATCATAGCCAATGATCAATGTATGGGGATGAAATTTGCCAATGAGAAAATTTCTTACATAGGCTTCAGCAGATTGATTGGCAAACGCATCCGTGAAGGGTACGACCACTACATGTTGGATCCCCAGGTCTTTCAGCAGTTCCAATTTTTCGCCCAGCGTGTTGATCAATCGAATGCCGAGAATGGTTGAAGAAACCACCTTACGGGGATGAGGATGAAAGGTAATGATAACGGTTTCGCCATCAATTGCCAATGCCTCCGTCTTCAATTTATCGATGATCTGGCGGTGCCCCATATGTACACCATCAAACGTGCCAATGGTAATGATCGCATTTCGGAACGCCGGAAGGTTTTCGATGTCATAATGTACTTTCATAAAATGATCGCGAAGATAGAAATTAGTAAATACCTGATTTGCTTCTTATAAGTTAGATTTGCCAACTAATCAACATGTAGAGATGTCGTTGTATTCCCAACGCGGAGTTTCAGCCCAAAAAGAAGAGGTTCATGCAGCAGCCAGGTCACTTGATCCTGGCCTTTACCCAAAAGCATTTTGCAAGATTTTCCCGGACATTCTCGGTCAGGATAAGGATTGGGTGAATGTCATGCATGCTGATGGGGCTGGAACGAAAAGCATCCTGGCTTACTTATACTGGAAGGAGACCGGCGATGTTTCTGTATGGCGGGGCATTGCCCAGGATGCCATCGTGATGAATCTCGATGACCTCCTATGCGCCGGCATATACAGTAACCTGCTTTTTTCATCCACCATTGACAGAAATAAGAAACTGATCCCGGGAGACGTGCTCGAGGCTATCATTGCCGGAAGCCAGGATTTTTTCTCCACCATGAATAAATATGGTGTGCATATTCACTACCTGGGAGGTGAAACCGCTGATGTGGGTGACCTGGTTCGGACAATCGCTGTTAATGGCACGATGACGAGCCGCTGGCCCCGGTCGAAAATCATCAGCAATGAAAAAATAAAGGCCGGCGACATTATCATAGGACTCGCATCCTACGGCCAATCCAGCTATGAAGATGAATACAACAGCGGCATCGGAAGCAATGGCCTCACCAGCGGAAGGCACGACCTGCTGGACAAGACTTACGCTACCCGCTTTCCTGAATCGTATGATACCACGATGGATGATCAGGTAGCCTATGTAGGAGATCATCTGCTTCAGGAAGAAATTCAAGCGGACCATTTTGAAAATGTGCCAAGCTCAACCGTTACCGTGGGCAAACTGCTGTTGAGTCCTACCAGGACTTTTGCCCCCGTGCTCAAGGAAATTCTTGAAAAACACTTCGATTCCATTCATGGATTGATCCATTGCAGCGGGGGAGGTCAAACCAAATGTCTGAAGTACATGCCTGACAAAGTCGTTATCATTAAGGACAACTTGTTTGAGCCGCCGCTCGTATTTCAATTGATCCAAAAAGCAAGCAATGCGGATCAACGGGAAATGTACCAGGTGTTCAATATGGGAACAAGAATGGAAATTTATACGACGGAAAAAAAATCGGAACCAATCATCGGCATCGCTAAGGCGTTTGGAATAGATGCGAGAGTAATGGGCCGGATCGAAAGTGGAGAAAAAAAACAATTGATCATTCGCAATAGCGCCACTGAGCTCTTATTTGATGGAACTTAATTGTATAAAATTTTTCTATTTCCTTCGACATTCTTTGCTTTATTTTGCATCAAAGAATTAAAGAATGACTGAGCCGATCATTGAATTACATCATGCGAATATTTACCAGGGTGACAATCTTATATTGCAGGATGTAAACCTCACGGTAAACAAAGGGGAATTTGTATACCTGGTAGGAAAGACCGGCACCGGAAAATCCAGCTTGTTAAAGACCCTGTATGGAGAGTTGCCACTAACGGAAGGCGAGGGCACCGTTGCCGGCTATGTATTGCGAGGCCTCAATTGGAAGAAAGTGCCTTATCTCAGAAGAAATCTGGGCGTGGTCTTCCAGGACTTTCAATTGCTCACAGACCGTAATATCAATAACAACCTGAAGTTCGTGCTACGCGCTACCGGTTGGACAGATGAAAAATTGATGGACGAGAAAGTAATGGATGTATTGGATAAAGTAGGCTTAAAAGCCAAGGGATTTAAGATGCCTTTTGAACTAAGTGGAGGTGAGCAGCAAAGAGTAGATATTGCCAGGGCCCTTCTCAATTCGCCCAAGATTATTTTGGCCGATGAGCCAACAGGAAATCTCGATCCGGAGACTTCTGATGAAATAATGAACCTACTCTTTCAAATTTCAAAAGATTATAATTCTTCTGTCGTCATGGCCTCTCACGATTATATCGTCGTTCAAAAATTTCCTGCACGAATGATCCGTACCGAACGGGGAAGAGTGATCGATAATGCTTCAATCACGATGGAGTAATCTACCCTGCTGCGCGTCTCACACACCAACAACCAACCGCCTTGGTGCGTGTCTCACGCACTCAGCAACCTATTCCCAAATCGACAGATAAAACTCAATTAACTTTTTTTCTTCTCTCTGCCAGTTCAGTTCTTCCCGGGCTTTCATGCAATTCTCCTGCAACTGGCGGTAAAGAGTTTGATCTTCCAACATTTGATTGAGTTTTTCTGCAATAGATTTGGGCGTCAGGTCATCGATGAGCACAGCAAACTTGTAGGTTTTATTTATTTCTTGATAGGCGGGGTAGTTTACGCAGAGTTGGGGAATGCCTGCATTCATATAGTCAAAAAACCGGTTAGCCAACGAAAGATAATTGCTAAGGCCTTTATTCTCAAAAAGAGTGACCCCTAACCATGCCTTTTGCGTCAGCTCGAATAATTCACCTGGTGGGATCCTGCCCGTAAAGCTGATCTTGTCAGCCAGTTGATTTTTTCTAACCAGCTCCTGAGCCTGAAGAAAAAAATTTCCATTCCCCGCAATGATCAATTTACTGTGGACATCCTTCATCGCCGGGATCAGGGTCTCGAAGCTCCGACCCTCATTGACAGCTCCCTGGTAGATAATGTATTTCTCGTTCTTATTGGGTATTTGTAACGGTCGAAGTACAGGCACGTTACGGATGACGGCGTATTCAACTCCATACATTCTGTTGAACTCATCTGCAATGGGTTGGTTAACGGTATATCCTTTTATAAATTTCGGAACGGTTGATCTTTCAATTCGTTTCCATTTCTTGTAGACCGAAGGCCGCGTGACAACTTCCTTCATTTCACAAAATAGTTCGTGGGCATCGTAGACGCGTTTGATTTTTTTCAGGCGGGACGCATAATAGCAGGGCAGTATAGTGTCGAGATCGATGGCGCAGATCAGGTCCATTTTTTTGAATAGCAAATAAATCAATAAACGGGCGGCATACTCTGCATAAAACGCTTTTCCACCGCGGAAAAAACAGGAAATCCTTTTTTGGGCAAATGGCTGTTCCAAAAGGGGAGGAGACTCATGCAATTTTCGGCCAACTAATGTCACCTTATATCCCGCAACCGCCAGGGATGTGCAAATGCGGATCATCCGCTGGTCATAACTCAAGTCGTTGGTAACGGTGAAGTAAAGTCGTTTCATTCAGGATGGTTGGCGCACCATAAAGTTATTCCAGCAAAGGCGATCCCTTGTAAATTTTTTCAATGATCTCAATGGTCTTTGTCATTTCATCTGTCGTGATGAAAGGTAGAGAAGGATCATCGATAGCCTGGATCAGCGTTTCATAAACCAAATGATGGTTGCTCATGCTGCCCTGATAGAATCCGTATTCATTAGAAGGATTGCTCTTTAATAGTGGAGGACTGATTTTTCCTTCAGCGGAAAAATAATCCAGCTCATTGAGGTATTGTCCTCCCACTCTCAAGGTTCCTTTCTCGCCAAACACCAAAAAAGATCCTTCCATATTTTTTTGATGACTATTTATTGTATAATGAATCGTCCCGATGGCGCCACTCTTCAATTCCAGTACGGCTACTCCGGTATCTTCAAATTGGATCACATTCTTATGAAGATAGTTCTTGCGCCAACCTTGCGTCCTCTCCACATCTCCAAGGCACCAGTAAAGCAGATCTATAAAGTGGCTGAATTGAGTAAACAATATACCTCCATCCATTTCCAGGGTTCCCCTCCAATCACTCTGGTAATATGCAACCGGGCGATTCCAGAAACAATTGATCTGGAAGCTGAAGATCTCGCCGAGCTCTTTATTATCCAACAAACTCTTTAAAACAACGATGGGAGGATTAAACCTGTTTTGCTTGACAACATAAAGCTTTCTTTGAAAAGTCCTGGCTGCGTCAATCATTCCCGTGGCCTCGGCAGAACTAATGGCCATCGGTTTTTCGCACAATACATCTTTTCCGGCTTTCATGGACTGAATGCAATGAGCAGCATGGAGTCCATTAGGAGTGCAAACTGCAACGATCTCTACTTGCTTTTCTTTTTCCAACAACTCGTCTATCGAATAATAAGGCTTTGCGGAGAATTCACGTGCCAATTCATCGGCTTTGTTTTCGGCAATATCACATACGGCCACGAGATGCCCGAGTCTTGATGCCTGAGCAGCATGACGCCAGGCAATCTGGCCACATCCAATAATAGCAAATCGGGGAGTGGTTTTCACTATCTCAAATATAGACAGATAAGCTAGATGCTAGATACTAGAATCCAGTATCTAGCATCTGGTATCTAGTTATTGCCCCTGGTTACTGTTGTCTGTATCCTCTCCTTGATTCCTGAGATTTTTTCTCTTAAAGAGCGATGCATCAAATTTTCCAAATCGCCAGTTGAAGTTCAAACGCAGGACCTGTGCATCACGGCGACGAAGAGCATCCTGAATGAAATAAGCCGACTCCGAATGGATATCCGACCTTCTTGTTCTGAAGATATCATTGATGTTTAATGATAAAGAAGCCTTTTTTTCTTTCATGAATTCAAACCGGAGTGCAGCGTCCACCGTGTAAGTGGCCCTAACATAACCCTGTGACGAAGTGGACTGGCCGAAAAACCCTCCGCCACCGCCAAAACCACCGCGGCCCCCGCCTGAATTGCTTCCACCGGGAGGAAGGATCGTCTTGGACTGATAATCCCCGGAGATCTGCAGGGTAAAATTCTTGGGCAGTTTGAAAGTATTATTGATCTTACCAAACCAGCTTGCAAATTGATCCTGATCGGGTTGGGTAGGATCATCTAATTTAATTTGAGAGGTATATAAATTCAGATTGAAGGTGATATCCCACCACTTCGTCAGTTTGTTCCTGGAAACGAATTCTGCACCTGTGACGTAACTACTGCTGGCGTTAATAAAGGTATTTACAAGAATGTCCTCTCCATTCGATGGATTAGTCTCTACTGCCTGCGATCTCGTGATGAGGTCGTTCGTATTCTTATAGTATAGGGAGACGATGAAGTTGTCTTTATTCTTAAACGTTTTTTGATAAGCCAATTCAACGGAGTTAGTGAATTCCGGTTTCAAATTTGGATTTCCACGGCTGATATTGAGTGAATCGGAGAAGTCAGTAAATGGATAAAGTTGGAAAAAATTGGGCCGGTTGATCTTCCGGGTATAATTTAATTGTATCTCCTGGTCATTTTTCATTTTGTTATTTAAGAAAACACTGGGAAAAGCGCTCACAGGAAATTTGATATTGAAATTCTCATTCTTATTGGGAAGATGGCCTTCATATTTTGAGCTCTCTACACGCAATCCTAACTGGTATCCAAAACTCTTTATTTGGTTAGAATAGGTGCTGTATGCAGCATAAACCCGGTCAGTACTATTATAACTTACCGACAATAGCGGATCATATATCGCTGTTCCGGATTCATCAACATTATAAAAATCATTCTTGCTGTCTACTTTCCGTATCGTCATGCGAACGCCTGATTCAAATTTTGATTTTTCATTTATAGGATTGGTATAATCTGCCTGGATGATCGTATTTTGATTTGTGCCGCTCCCAATTTGTTGTTGTGATGAGGATTTGGCAATATTATGTGTTGGAATGTCGAGCGAATCGGTTTTAATGAAATTCAAATTTGTATTCCTGCCGGAATTGAAAGTAACATCGGCCGTTAGTTCCTGTCCTGCTTTTGGAAAATTATGTTTGTAACTGATCGTGGAACCGGCATTGCGGAAACCGTTGTTACTTTTTGAATATCGATCAGCGATGGAAGAGACTGGTGGAACAGACATGACTTCTGTAGACATCTGGCTGGTTGTCGTCGGTCGGAACCTTCCCCTGACATAATTCCCGGATAAAGAGATGGTATTTCTATTGTCGACAAAATAGTCAAACCCGCCGCGAATAAATTTGAAATTGCCCTGGGTTTCATTGCGATCTTCCTGGTGAAGCACACTTTCCGGAGCTATCAGCGTGGTTCGGTCGGTGGTGCCCTTCGCGAGCGACTTCCGTTGATTGAGGTTGGCATTCAGGAAAATATTGATCTTTTGTTGCCGAATATTAATGTCCCCGCCAATTCCCACCCTTCCTCTCGAATCGACGTTGGAACGAATGCTTCCATTATACCCTGCTTTTTTATTTTTCTTTAAAACAACATTTAATATACCGGCTGTACCGCCGGAAGCGTCAAACTTGGCAGACGGATTGGTGATTATCTCGACACTCTCAATGGCGTCGGCAGGAATCTGATCCAACGTCATTGTAGTGGGACGGCCATCCACAAAAATTTGCGGTGTATTATTTCGCATCGTGACATTTCCGTCGATATCCACATTCAACGATGGCACGTTTCGCATCACATCGACAGCGGTACCGCCTGCCGACACCAGGTTCTTATCTACGTTGAAAACTTTGCGATCTATTCCTAATTGCAAACCAGCCCTGGTAGACGTCACGGTAACATTTCCCAAGAGGGCTTCTTCGATGTTGATCTTAATATTTCCCAGGTCTTTGTCCAGACTTCCGAGCATAGCACTCATATCACCATTGTTGCCGCCCCGTTTAAAGTCAAAAGACACGTCTTGTTCATGAGGAGTGAACCCCACTACAGAAACTTTCAGTTTATATTTCCCCATCAGGGGAATATTTTCCAGGCTGAACTCACCATTGCTCCTGGTCAGCATTCCTGCAATGACTACCTCTGCTTTTTGTTTCGTAACGGAATCGAATTTGCTCTGAATCAGTTGAACAGACGCGTATTCAATGGGTTTGTTCGTTTTTGCTTCCTCTATTTTTCCGTAAAACCTTCCCGTCATTTGGGGACGGGAACCTCCGTTTCGGTTGCCACCGACGGGAGGAGTTTGGCATTCAGCCGAATAACTAATTAATATTGAAGCAATTGGGATTAGTATTTTGTGCATCCGTTGGATTTGAATTTTTAGACGTTTAAAGGTCCCTGAACTTGCTCCGAGAATTGATCCAATTTGATAAATGGTCTTTCAGTCTTTATGAATGGTCGATAACGGCTCAAACTGCCACGGCCACGATGATGATCAATTCAATGACTCCAATAATAAAGCCAATTGTTATACCGAGGATGGCTGCCAGCTTTTGTTCTTTTTGCAGTGTTTCGCCGATCCTTTTTTGAAAATCTCCCCGAGAGGCTTCCTGTAATTTTTGAACTACGATCGTTTCGAGGTCCAGATTCTTTTTAAAATTGCTTGCTAGTTCTTTCATGATCTCCGGAAATAATATTTTGATCTCCTGCATGAATATCTTTTTCACCGAAAGCATTGTCTTGTCTCCGACAAACATGCTTAGCATGGGTATTTCTTCTTTCAACTTTACCTGCAGGAACTCTTCCACATGCTTTTCAATCAGGGGCATTACTTTCAACAGTTGTTCAGGATCGCTGATCTTTTTTTCTATATCAAAGGAGTTCTGAAATTCAGCGCTGACAAGCTTTCCCAATTTTATCGTCCATTCATTTTTTCTCTTTGGATGGGGGTAAAATATTATTTTAAAAAACACGCGGATGACGATCCAACCGGTCAGGGCTGAGAATGGAGGTATGATGAGTAGCCAATAAATCATTTGTTGTTCGCTGGCACTTCTTCAGCTATTCAGCGATAATTTTCAACTGAGCAAAGAAACAGAAAGCAGCGCCCGATTCAAAATCACGTTTGGGGTCAAAATTGATTTTATATACTTTTGCCCGGTCAGATGGTGGTCATAGCTCAGTTGGTTAGAGCATCAGATTGTGGTTCTGAGGGTCGTGGGTTCGAACCCCATTGGCCACCCGTCAAGCCCCGGTTATCGGGGCTTTTTTATGAACAGTCCTTGCGGAAAATATCAAACATTGAAAGATTTCGGCTGATAATCGTCGTCTGAAAAAACACTAGCCTTCCAATGGTGATTAAACTATCGCGAACCCGTAGATTCCGCATGTGGAGTGATCATTGCGGGTTTTTCCACTCATCAAAAACCTCTGTTAAAAGCTCTTAAGGGCAAGAAATCCAACGTTTTTGCGTTAAATTTGAGCTATGTCTAATGCATTAAAATACCTTTTGAACATGAAAAGACTTCCTATTGTGATTCTGATGATTGTGGCAGGTTCATTCCTTGCTTTTCAGAGTGTTGGATCTGATAAAAAAAACCCGCCCAACAGGTATGAAGAGATCCTGAAATTGGTTGGCCAGATGCTGGCGCAGGCTCACTATAGTCCGCAAAATATCAATGACGCCTTCTCAAAAAAGATCTTCAATAAATACATGAATGATTTGGATCCGGAGAAGAACATGTATCTCCAGGCCGACCTCAATGATCTGAAGAAATACGAAACCAGGATCGATGATGAAATCAAAGGTGCACCGGTTGAATTTTTCCTGACAGCCGGAAAAACTTTCACTATGCGCATGGAAGAAGTAGCTGCGGTTTACAATGAGATACTATCTAAACCATTTGATTTTTCTCTTGATGAAAATGTTGTCCTGGATGGAGATAAGCTCGATCACCCGGCGAACGATGCTGAAAGAAAAGAGCGTTGGAGGAAAAAATTGAAATTCATGACGCTGGAGCGTTTCACTGACCTCCAGGACCTACGTGAAAAAAATAAAGGAAAAGAAAATTTCGTCGTGAAGACGGACGCGGAACTAGAGAAGGATGCTCGCGACAAAGTAAAAAGATCTGTGGACAGAATGTTTGAGCGGTTCCGTTTCAAATTCTCTGACGATGACAAATTCAATGTCTTTGTAAATGCTATTACCACCACGATGGATCCTCATTCAGAGTTCTTTCCTCCGGTAGATAAAAGATATTTTGATGAAGAGATGAGCGGGCGCTTTTTTGGGATTGGCGCTTCGCTGCAATACGATGATGGAAATATTAAGGTCAGTAGCATCATTACTGGAAGTCCTGCGTGGAAATCCGGCGATATTCAAACGGGTGATATCATTGTAAGAGTGGCCCAGGGAAAGGAAGAACCGGTGGAATTAACAGGCTTTGTAGTTACCGACGCAGTGAAGCTGATCCGTGGAAAGAAGGGCACAGAAGTCAAATTAACCTTGAAGAAACAAGATGGGACGATGAAAGTCGTTTCACTGATCCGCGATGAGATCGTGCAGGATGAAACGTTTGCCAGAAGTGCTATCGTTAAGAACGGTGATTCAAAGATTGGTTACATATTCCTTCCTGAGTTTTATGCGGATTTTGAACATCCAAATGGAAACCGGAGTTACGTCGACGTAGAAAAGGAAGTCATCAAATTGAAAGAAGAAAAGGTAGACGGCATTGTCATTGACTTGCGTAACAATGGCGGTGGCTCGCTATACGATGTAGTGCAAATGGCCGGCCTCTTCATCGAAGACGGTCCTATTGTGCAAGTGAAGGACAGGGACAACAAACCCAGCGTATTAAAAGATAAGGACCATTCAGTCTTATATTCAGGCCCATTGGCAGTTATGGTCAATGAGTTCAGCGCTTCAGCTTCAGAAATTTTTGCTGCAGCTATCCAGGACTACAATCGCGGAATTATTATTGGATCTACCTCTACCTACGGTAAAGGGACCGTCCAAAGAAATATCGGATTGGATCAGGACCTTGGATTTTCACTTTCCAATTCCAATTTAGGGACTGTCAAGCTTACCCTGCAAAAGTTCTATCGCACGGTTGAGCCGATGACCGGGA